>CAXBIF010000006.1:0-142173 GCA_963975775.1 uncultured Herminiimonas sp. | reverse complement strand
ATACCGGCCTGTCACGCCGGGGGTCGCGGGTTCGAGTCCCGTCCGCTCCGCCAAAATTAAAAAGGCGAACGAGAGTTCGCCTTTTTTCATATCCGAGATTCTGTTCTGTCTACGATGGGTTAGCCATGTTTGAATATATCCGCACACATCAGCGCTTGATGATGTTTCTGTTATTGCTGTTGATCTTTCCATCGTTTGCGTTTTTTGGCTTGGAGAGCTATACGAGCATGAAGAACACCGATGATACGGTTGCTGAAGTCTATGGCCAAAAAATTACCAAAGCAGAATGGAGTGAGGCACAACGTCAGCAAATGTCTCGTTTGCGTCAGATGTTTGGTGATCAGTTCGATCCTAAAATGTTCGACACACCAGAAGCAAAACAAGCAATTCTGAATAATATTATTTCGCAACGCGTTTTAGCGACTGAGGCGATAAATAACAAACTCTCGATTTCTGATCAAGCCTTGCAACGCACCATTTTATCAATGGGCGGGTTGCAAACAGCAGACGGAAAATTTGATGCTGAACGATACAAGGCTATTCTGGCAGCGCGTGGTATGACACCAGCGATGTATGAAGCGAGTTTGCGTCAAGAATTAGCGGTACAACAACTCAACGCAGCAATTCAGACGACTGCATTTACACCGGATGTACTCGCGCAGCGTTTGTCTGAATTAGGTGAGCAAGAGCGCGAAGTACAGCAACTTACATTTAAAGCCGCTGATTATGTCGCTAAAGTCAAAGTGACTGATGCGATGCTTCAGGCATATTACGAAAAAAGTTCGGCCTTTGATTTGCCGGAGCGGATCAATATTAATTATGTGGTTCTGACGGCTGATGCATTGAAAGCACAAATCAATGTAAGTGATGCTGATATCAAATCCTATTATGAACAAAACCTGAAGCAGTACGGGACCCCAGAGCAACGTCGTGCTAGCCATATTTTGATTGCAGTTGATAAAGATGCATCTGCGGCTGACAAGGCTGCGGCTAAAGAAAAAGCAGAAAAACTGCTGCAGACGCTGCAGCAATATCCCGAACAATTTGAAAAGCTGGCAAAAGATAATTCCGACGATCCTGGCTCTGCAGAGCTTGGTGGTGATCTAGGATTTTTTGGTCAAGGCATGATGGTTAAACCATTCGAGGAGGCTGCCTTCAAATTGAAAAAGGGTGATCTCAGCGGTTTGGTACAGTCGGATTTTGGTTTTCATATCATCAAAGTGACAGCAATCAAGCCTGGCGTAGAAAAGCCGCTGGCCGAAGTGAAAAATCAAATCGCGAGTGATATCAAAGATCAGATGTTGGAGAAAAAATTCTCAGAAACCGCTGATGTCTTTAATAATACAGTTTATGAACAGCCCGAAAGCTTAAAACCGGTTGCAGATAAGTTGAACTTGAAAATTCAAACTGCAGAAAATTTAACACGTGAAGTTAGCCCGACCGCACCAGCGAGCGAACTATACAATAATCAAAAATTCCTGACAGCTTTGTTTGCTGCGGACTCGCTCAAAGGTAAGCACAATACCGAGTCGGTAGAAGTCGCGCCGAATACGTTGATTGCTGGACATGTCGTTAATTACAAGCCCTCCAGCAAGCGACCGTTCGCTGAAGTGAAGGCTGCAGTGCATGCGAAGCTTGTGCAAGAAGAGGCGGAGAAGTTGGCCGTTCAGGCTGGTGAAGCAAAACTCGCCGCGCTTAAAGAAAAGGATAGCGCTGCTGGTTTTGCTTCAGCACAAACTATCTCGCGTGCGCAAAGCAAAGGGGTTAATCCTAGCGTTTTCTTAGCAGCGATGAAGGCAGATAGTAGCAAGTTGCCTGCCTATGCCGGCGTCGCTTTGCCTAGCCAAGGCTATAGTATTGTACGTGTGATCAAAGTAGCGCAGCCTAAAACTGTTGATCAAGCGAAGCGTCAAGCGGAGAAGAAACAACTTGATTCTGCTTTAGCGCAACAAGAAATGTTAGCGTATATCGAAACGCTTAAGCAAAAAGGCAAGGTGAAAATATTGCAGCCAGTTACGAATGCACCAGCAGCTGTTGAATAAATTTACTGAATTAGTGTTCCGAGATTATTGGCATAAATTTATGCATTAATAAAAAAGCCGTATGTCGACTAAAGACATGCGGCTTTTTTATATAGTGCAATGGCGTACGTGACACGTAGCCATAAAAAATCGCTAAGAAAATAAAACTCTTCGCCTTTTATTTTTGTAACAGCGGTTTTAAGTGTGGCCAGATGTTTTGCAGGATTTGTGGTTGGGCTTCAGCTGTGGGATGAATACGATCCGACTGAAAATAATCTGGGTTGCCCACCACACCTTCGAGCATAAAAGGCACCAATGCTACTTTCGATTGTTTCGTTAACTTAGGGTACAGATTGGCAAACTGTTGAGTGTAAGCAGTGCCGTAGTTAGGAGGAATCTGCATCCCTATCAACAATACTTTGGCGCGGTTTTCCTTCGCACTATCGATCATCGCTTGTAAATTGGCGCGTGTCGCTGTCAACGATAAGCCACGCAATGCATCGTTTGCGCCAAGTTCTATCACGACAATTTTGGGCTGATGTTTTTTAAGAAGTGCTGGCAATCTGCTGCGGCCGCCGCTAGTCGTTTCCCCACTGATGCTGGCATTAACAATCGTTACATCGTTGTATTGAGCCTGTATGTTCTCCTCTAGTAATGCAACCCAACCACTGCCATGGGTTAAACCATATTCGGCAGACAGGCTATCGCCGAGCACAAGTATGGGTTTTGATGCAGAATGAGCGTTCATACTTAGCGTCAAAAGCGCGACATAGCTTGCGGCGCGCAAGAAGTTTTTCATTTTGTTTCTTAACTGTTCTGTTCTACTAAAGTTAATCTGCATGCCTTTATCCTCAAACTTAAGTCCTGCTATAGAAGTCATCAACCTGAGTAAGCAAGTTGTCGATGCCAGTGGCGAGTTAAATATTTTGCGTCAGATTGATTTTACCGTGGAGGGCGGTAGTACGCTTGCGATCGTTGGTGCTTCAGGTTCTGGTAAATCTACTTTATTGGGATTATTAGCTGGATTGGATATTCCGACAGAGGGAACAGTCAAATTAGATGGCATTGATATTTTTGCTTTAGATGAAGATGGTCGCGCCATCTTGCGTAAGGAGAAGCTGGGTTTTGTGTTTCAGTCTTTCCAATTATTAAGCCATTTGACTGCATTGGAAAACGTGATGTTGCCGTTGGAATTGCGTGGTGACGAACAAGCCCGCGAAAAGGCCGAAGCGATGTTGGCACGTGTTGGGCTATCTTCTCGACTCAAACATTATCCGAAATACTTGTCAGGTGGCGAACAGCAACGTGTCGCATTAGCGCGCGCATTTGTCAATGAACCGCCTCTGCTGTTTGCGGATGAGCCAACGGGTAGTCTCGACGCCGCCACCGGTGAGTCGGTGATTCGACTGATGTTTGATTTAAACCAGGAACGTGGCTCGACGTTGGTTCTGGTGACGCATGATATTGCGATCGCAGCTTTGTGCGCGCGCACCATCACGATTACTGCGGGGCGTTTGGCGGAGTCAACTTAAGGTCGCCTGCGTAATGCCATCTGCATTATTTACGCCGCCGCCTGTCGTCGCGCTAGTTGATTCAAAGTCTGTCGTATATACGGAATTAATTCGCTGGCCGTGATACCAATCGGTCCAATGCCGTTGGCGACCATCTCATCTGCCGCTTTACCATGTAGCCATACCGCACCAGTTGCGGCCTCCCATAGCGGCCACTTTTGCGCCAACAATGCGCCACATAATCCTGACAACACATCACCGACGCCGGCAGTGGCTAACGCAGGATTGCCGGTTGGATTGATTGCGATATTGCCATCTGGCTTGGCAATCACGGTTCCAGACCCCTTGAGTATGACCACGGCATTGAATTTTTTCGCTATCGTTGTGGCACTTCGCAGTCGGTCTACCTGCACTTGTGCACTGGAGATTCCCAATAAGCGAGCTGCCTCTAATGGATGCGGCGTCAGCAATGTCGGCGCGTCGCGATTGGTGAGTTTATGTTGTAGGCCTGGCTCTGCTGCCAGCAAGTTCAATGCATCAGCATCGAGTACTAATGGCGCTTTGCTAGTGATCGCTAGCGCCACCAAATCATGCGCCTCTCTACTGATGCCTAGTCCAGGGCCGACCACCAAAGTGGTATCGTCAGCTTCTATATCTTGTGGTTGCCGGCACATCAGTTCTGGTTGCTCAACATCGCAAGAAAAATCCGGATCTAGGCTAGCGAGATAGACGCGACCAGCACCACATTTGAGCGCAGTGCGACTTGCGAGGATTGCGGCGCCTATCATGCCGTGTGCGCCACCGATGATAAATACCTTGCCAAAGTTACCCTTATGCGAATTTTGCTTACGCGCATGTAGTGCGTTCGCGAAGAGCGCGATTTGGCTCAATTGGATCGACGATGAAGAGGGAAAACTATCATTTTCTATGCCCAGATTTGCGACCTGTACTTCACCTGCGTAGTCACGCCCATCTGCAGTATGCAAGCCTGGTTTGTCTGCAATAAAAGTGAGTGTATGTGTGGCCGCAATTGCTATCCCGTTGTTGCCGCCAACTACGCAGCCGTGATCGGCATCTAGCCCGCTGGGAACATCTAAAGCGAGGATTGTGCATGGGAGGGTATTCACCAATGAAATTAATTCATAAGCGATGCCGTCGATTGCACGTTGCAGTCCTATCCCGAATAATCCATCAATGACGAGATCCCAATTACCTTGCTCAATGGCGTCATGATCCGCTGGGTCGATAAAGACCAAGCGACTTCCTTGTACGCGTTGCCAAGCGTGGCGTGCATCGTTGGGCAGGGCGTCGGCATTGCCAATAAATACGATACTGATCTCGATACCGACCAGATCAAGCCGTAAGCCTGTTTCTAAGGCATCGCCGCCATTATTGCCGGGCCCGGCGAGGATTAAGACTCTACCGCAATGATCAGGGCGATTGATTAATTGCAATGCAAGTTGCGCTGCTGCCGCACCAGCATTTTGCATTAGTGTGTACGGCGCTAGTTGCGCTTGAGCGGTTTGTTCGATTTGACGAATAGCGTCAACCGAGTAAAGCAGAGCGGAATTGGTCATGGCATCGATAAGATTTTAGCTACGAACAGGCATACATTAAGCGCTTATTGTAGTTCGATGCCCAGTGAGTGCGGATACGAATCGATATATTTATGCAAAGCGGGACAGAGAGAGACCGTGCGTATCTATTTCAGCTTGCTCATTAGAGACTAGGGCTGCGACCAGTTTGCCTGCGCCTGCTGCCATGGTCCAGCCACTGGTGCCATGACCGAGATTGATAAACACATTCTTGCGCGCGGTTTCTCCAATCACAGGCGGGCCATCGGGTAGCATCAAGCTGCTACCCGACCAAAATGAAGCAGTGTTGTAGTTGCACGCATCGGGAAACCAATCGTTGGCGACGGTGAGCAAAGTATGCAGTGCGCCAATTTGGATTGCGCTATTGTCGTCACGTATTGTTTTGCGTGTGCCGAGGCCCACAGTTCCGGCAATCCGAATCCGGTTGTCCATTCGAGTAATGGCAACCTTGTAATGTTCGTCTACTAATGCGGCAATCGGTGCGGCGTCGAAATTACGAATGGCGACAGTAGCCGCATAGTTCTTAACTGGATAAGCAGGTAGATGTACACCAAGTCCATTTAGCAATGCAGCACTATCGGCACCTGTTGCCAATACCACCGCATCTGCCGAGAAACTCTGCTCATCTATTTGCAAGGAAACACCACCGTCCTGCGTTGAGATAGAGCGCACGGTAGCGCCAAAGTGAAATTGTGCGCCAAGTGTTTGCGCTAACGAGCGCATTTGTCGTGTGAAAAGAGGGCAATTGCCTGCGCCGTCGTCTGGAAAGAATATGCCGCCAGTCAATGCGGCGAGCGTACCCAGCGCTGGCTCAATTTGCCGCACGCCATTTGCGTCTAGCTCCGCATGCGTGATGCCATGGTCAGTGAGAAATTTAACGGAGGCTTGTGCTAGCTGACGATCTTGTTCACTACGAAATAACTGTAGTAAGCCACTACTTTGTTCGTAATCCAGCTGATAGCGATCACGTAATTGCTGCATGATATCGCTGCTATACGAGGTGAGCCTGCGCATGCGTTCACGATTGATCTGATAACGTGCGAGTTCACACTCTTTTTTCCATAATCTGATCCAACGCCACATGGCGGGACTTAACTTGTTATCGAGCTTAACGGGCGAGCACGACTTCCATAATTGAGCAAACAACGCTGACGGCATTCCGGGCGCTGCCCATGGCGCAATGCTATTGGTAGCCAGGATGCCGGGCTCACCAAAGCTCGCCTCTTCGGCGACATTGTTGCGACGTTCGATCACAACCACTTCGTGTCCTGATTCGGCCAAAAAATAGGCAGTACAGACGCCGATTACCCCTGCACCAACAACTGCTACTCGCATTCCATCTGCCTTTTAAATTTAAGGCGCTATGTTACCAAGCGGACAGATAATGTGGTTGTACAGATGATTAAATAGAGAATAAATTTATGCTTGTCGTTATGCTATTTTTAGCAAGGTTTTTATCCCTATGCTCTGTACGCTAACGAACATAAGCGGCGCAATGCGCTTGGCAAAAAAATTAGCAAAGATTTATGTCTATGCGTATGGAAGAATCAATTTGTCGATAGCTGTATCGGCTTTGATAAGCAGGCGACGCAATCCATCGTCACAATAAAAACCAGCAACAAGTTTGGATGCCGCATGAGCGATAACAATGAAAAGCCAGTAATTGATAGTTCGATGAGTACCGGAGCGGGTAGCCTCGTTACTACCCATCCAACTGTAGAAGCTGAGACGCCGACTCACTTGCTACCATCCATCAATGCACGTGGGCTGTGTCTCGGTATTCTGGCGACGGTCGCGGTTGTCTTTGCGCTTTCTGCTGCGGATAAATTTTTTATTCCCTTGTTATTCGGCATTTTTATCGCTTATACGCTCAACCCTGTGGTGGTCTGGTTGGAACATATTCGTGTTCCACGAATACTCGGCACGTCAATCGTGATCGTCACCATTGTGTGCGGTGGGTTGCTGATGGCGAATAATTTAAAAGATGAATTTACCGACATCGTAGTAAGTTTGCCGACAGCAACGCATAAGTTGATGCGATCGATACAAGCCGCCCAGCGCGGCCAAGTCAGCACGATAGAACAGGTGCAAAACGCAGCAAACGCAATTGAAAAGGCGACCAATCAAGCCGCAGGTGTGAAGCCCCAACGCACGCCAGAACAGTCTGTTTTCAATTTTAAACAGCTGCTATTGGCTGGTTCGATGGGGGCGATTAGTTTTGTCGGACAGGTCACCATGGTGATTTTTCTGGTGTTTTTCTTCCTTTTGTCTGGTGATACTTTCAAACGAAAGCTGGTCAGAATCAGTGGCCGGACATTGTCGAGTCGAAAAATTACGGTACATATTCTGGATGGGATTAACAAATCCATTCAGAACTACATGTTCATGTTATTGATCACGAACGTGATTTTTGCACTGATGTTGTGGCTGGCATTCCGCTTGATTGGTTTAGAAAATTCAGGCGCATGGGCTGTGGCGGCTGGCTTCTTGCATATTATTCCGTATTTCGGCCCCTTACTGATTATGGTTGCCACTGGTGTTTCTGCATTTATGCAGTTTGGTACGATCTCTGCAATCGTGGCGGTGGCGGTCGCTACACTGGTTATTTCAACGATTGTCGGCACTTTTGTCACGACTTGGATGACCGGCCGAATCGCCAAAATGAATACTGCCGCCGTATTTGTGTCCTTGTTATTTTGGGCTTGGCTGTGGGGCATATGGGGCTTGCTACTGGGAATCCCGATCACGGTCATTATCAAGGTGATATCCGAACATGCGGAAGGTATGCAGGGGGTGGCAGAACTGCTTGGAGAGTAGTACTGCGTATGATTAGGCCAAAAATTCAGTCGACAGCGCTCGCTGACGATGTAGTTTGCGCAATGGATAGTGCGCGTCGCGGTATAATTACGCTGTGCGAATTAACGCGCATGACGCCAACAGCTGGTTTGTCTGTTGGCATTCATTCCATCTCTCAATTCCATCTCTTGCCATGCTGATTTTGCCCGGTTCCAACGCTCTGTCCGCCTTTCGTACTGAACGCCTTTTGCAGCAACTCCAGCGTATTGATTCCACTATTGTCGACATCAGCGGTCGTTATCTGCACTTTGTAGATTCTACTGCGCCATTATCAGAAGCAGATTCTCAGAGGTTGCAAGGTCTATTGACCTACGGCGAGCCCTTTGACAATAAGTTGGAAGGTGACGCGTTTATCGTGGTGCCACGCTTTGGCACAATTTCGCCTTGGGCTAGCAAGGCTACCGATATCGCGCACAACTGCGGCATGGAACAGATACACCGGATTGAACGCGGCATTCGCTATGTCGTACATGTAAAGAGTGGTTTGCTGGGTGGGCACAAACACCTGTCTGCAAGTAGTGATGTTGGTGTGACGGAGTTGTTGCATGACCGTATGACCGAGATGGTGTTGCGTAGTGAAGATGCTGCCGACGGCTTGTTTGCCGAGTTGACTGGCGCGCCACTCGCTTTCATCGATCTCATGCAGGGCGGTAAAAATGCGCTGACCGATGCGAACCAGACGTTGGGGCTTGCGCTCTCTGATGACGAGATCGATTATCTGCTGCATGCATTTACCGCAGCAAAGCGTAATCCTACAGATGTCGAACTGATGATGTTTGCGCAGGCTAATAGCGAACATTGTCGTCACAAGATTTTCAATGCGGATTGGACTATAGATGGCGAGCAGCAGGATAGTTCGCTGTTTGCCATGATCCGCAATACGCATGCGCTGTCGCCGAAAGGCACGGTAGTCGCCTACAGCGATAATTCTTCGGTGATCGAGGGCGCGACCGTTTCGCGTTTCTATCCGCGCGGGGCAGAAGCTGGCAATGTTTACGCGGCGTCGGAAGAATTGACCCATATTCTGATGAAGGTGGAGACGCATAATCATCCGACCGCGATTTCACCTTTTGCCGGTGCCGCGACTGGTGCGGGCGGAGAAATTCGCGACGAAGGCGCAACTGGTCTTGGCGCCAAGCCTAAAGCAGGCCTTTGTGGTTTTACTGTTTCCAACTTGCTGTTACCAGATGCCGTGCAGCACTGGGAAAATGCGCAAGACGTGACCATTAACGGCCTTGCATCTGGTAAAGACAAAAAGAAAGCGTCGCTGTACGGCAAGCCAGATCGCATTGCCTCCGCTTTGCAAATCATGATAGATGGGCCGATCGGCGCCGCTTCATTTAACAATGAGTTCGGCCGCCCTAATCTGGGTGGTTATTTCCGCACCTACGAACAGAACGTCGACGGGACGGTGTACGGCTATCACAAGCCCATCATGATTGCTGGCGGCATTGGCAGTATTTCGGCCAAGCACACGAAAAAATGTGATCTGCCTGTCGGTAGTTTGCTGATCCAACTCGGTGGCCCTGGCATGCGTATCGGTATGGGCGGAAGTGCGGCTTCATCGATGGCAACCGGTACTAACACTGCTGATCTGGATTTTGACTCGGTACAGCGTGGTAACCCAGAGATGGAACGTCGGGCGCAGGAAGTGATCAACGCATGCTGGGCGATGCAGGACCATAACCCGATTTTATCGATTCACGATGTCGGTGCTGGTGGTTTGTCGAATGCATTCCCAGAAATTACCAATGATGCCAAACGGGGTGCCATTTTTGATTTGCGGACCGTGCCGCTAGAAGAGAGTGGCATGGCTCCAAAAGAAATCTGGAGCAATGAATCGCAAGAGCGTTATGTGCTGGCAATTGCACCAGATAGCTTGGCGCAGTTCAATGCATTGTGTGAGCGCGAGCGTTGTCCGTTTGCAGTGGTGGGTACAGCTACCGAAGAGCGTCAACTCAAAGTTATCGACCCCGAACATAATACGAACCCGGTCGATATGCCAATGGATGTATTGTTGGGTAAGCCACCGAAGATGCATCGCGAGGTCACGCATAGCAAGCAAACGCTGCCAGCAATCGATTTAACCGGCATTGATTTGCTGGAAGCATCGATTCGGGTGCTGCGCTTGCCAACGGTAGCCGACAAATCCTTTTTGATCACGATCGGTGATCGTACTGTGGGTGGTATGTCGGTACGTGACCAGATGGTCGGTCCGTGGCAGGTGCCGGTTGCCGATTGTGCCGTTACCGCCATGAGCTTTGAAGGTTATTTGGGCGAAGCAATGGCGATGGGCGAACGTACGCCATTGGCGGTGATTGATGCTGCTGCTTCTGGACGCATGGCGATAGGTGAGGCGCTCACCAATATCGCGGCGGCACCCATTAGCGAGATCGGTAACATTAAGTTGTCAGCAAATTGGATGGCAGCTTGCGGCCAACCAGGCCAAGACGCCGCATTGTTCGACACTGTAAAAGCAGTGGGATTAGAGTTGTGTCCTGCTTTAGGTATCAGCATTCCAGTCGGTAAAGATTCCCTGTCCATGCGCACGACCTGGAACGAAGAAGGTGAAAACAAGGCAGTCATTTCACCGGTATCAGCAATTGTGTCGGCTTTCTCTCCGGTTTATGACATACGTAAGGTACTAACGCCGCAACTACGCACTGATCTGAGTGATACGACCTTGATCGCGATCGATTTGGGGCGTGGCAAGAATCGACTTGGCGCATCATCGCTGGCACAAGTCATGCAGCAAATCGGTAATCAGGTACCAGATGTTGACAGTGCACAGGATTTGAAAGCGTTCTTTAGCGCGATTCAACAACTGAACACCGAACAAAAACTCTTGGCTTATCACGATCGCTCGGATGGCGGATTGTTCGTCACTTTGTGCGAGATGGCGTTTGCTGGCCGCGTCGGTGTTTCCGTCAATTTGGATATTTTGACCCTAGAAGGCGAGCATGCAGCTGACTGGGGCGATTCGAAAAATTGGGCTGATCAAGTATCAGCTCGTCGTAATGATCAAACTTTACGCGCATTGTTTAGTGAGGAGCTGGGTGCAGTGATTCAGGTACGCACTAGCGAGCAATCTGAAGTAATGAATGTTTTACGTGCTCATGAGTTAGGCGGCTGCAGTCATATTATTGGCAAGCTCAATGATCATGATGCGATTGAATTTACGCTTGATGCCAAGATCATTTATAGCCAAGCGCGCATTGATCTGCATCGCTTTTGGAGTGAAACCAGTTGGCGTATTGCGCGTTTGCGCGATAACCCGGATTGTGCCGATGCAGAATACGATCGTATAACCGACAAACTTGATCCCGGTATCACGCCGAAACTGACGTTTGACCCACAGCAAGATATTGCTGCGCCTTTCATTGCCCTCGGTAGCCGTCCACGCGTCGCGATTTTGCGTGAGCAGGGTGTGAATTCACAAGTAGAAACAGCATACGTGATGCATAAATCCGGTTTTGAAGCAGTGGATGTGCATATGAGTGATTTGATCACTGGACGTGCAAACCTGGCCGACTTTAAGGGCATGATCGCGGTCGGTGGTTTCTCTTATGGTGACGTATTAGGCGCAGGCGAAGGTTGGGCTAAAACGATATTGTTTAACGTGCAAATGGCCGAGCAATTTGCTGGATTCTTTGACCGCAAGGATACGTTTGCGTTAGGTATTTGTAACGGTTGCCAGATGATGAGCAATCTCAAGTCGATTATTCCAGGTGCGCAGGCATGGCCAAAGTTCACCCGTAACAAAGCCGAGCAATTCCAGGCACGTTTCTCGATGGTTGAAGTGAGTGATTCGCCATCGATATTTTTTGATGGTATGCATGGTACCCAGACACCAATCGCGATTGCGCATGGCGAAGGTTATGCAGACTTCTCGTTGACCGGCGACATTGATAAAGCGCTGGTTGCGATGCGCTTTGTTGATAATAAAGGCGCTGCCACCGAGCAGTATCCATACAATCCAAATGGCTCACCGCACGGTATTACCTCGGTCACCACAGCTGATGGGCGCTTTACGGTGATGATGCCGCATGCCGAACGAGTATTCCGTACCGTGCAGCAATCGTGGCATCCGGTTGCGTGGGGCGAGGATTCACCATGGATGCGAATGTTCCGGAATGCGCGTAAATGGGTGGGTTGAGTGTGAAGATTGATTAACGGTCCTTGATCAGTAGATGAGTGCCTCCGACGAATTCACGCTGACACAAAAGTTGCGGGAGGTTTTCGTCAGGCCTTCGTGACATTTGGGTTAAATCCGTTGTCATCTATGTAAACAAAAAAGGCGCTCCTAGGAGCGCCTTTTTTACAGCTATAAACTTCTTTCTGCCAGATTCAATTACTTGATCTTTGCATTCTCACGTAACTTAGCTTGATAGGCTTGCAATTTCTTTTGTTGCAGCGATTCCTTGATCTGCGGTGTTATTTCAGCCAAGGTTGGAATTTTTGCAGCGCGTACATCGTCCAATCGAATCACGTGATAACCGAATTGGGACTTGACTGGCGTTTCCAGAAGTTGACCTTTTTTCAGTGACATCATTGCGTCAGAGAACGGCTTGACGAAGGATGCAGGAACTGCCCATCCGAGGTCGCCACCGCTACCGGCAGTACCAGGATCTTTCGATTGCTTGGCCAAGTCTTCAAATTTAGCGCCGCCTTTGAGCTTGCTAATAATGTCTTTTGCTTCTTCTTCGGTGTCCACCAAAATGTGACGTGCGTGATATTCCTTATCGCTGGCTTGAGCATGGAATTTATCGTATTCGGCCTTGATTTCAGCATCAGTGACCGGATTCTTTTTGACTTGTTCGCTCACCAACGCGCGGATCAAGATCGACTGTTTAGCCAGTTCCATCTGGTTTTTAACGTCAGCATTTTTTTCGAGTCCAAGCTTCTCTGCTTCTTGCACCAGAATTTCACGATTCACTAATTCGTCTTTGACCATCTCGCGTAGCTTAGGCGTATCTTGTTGCCCTTGCGAGACCATTTGCTTGACCAGCAAATCGGCGCGCGATGACGGAATCGGTTTGCCGTTGACGACCGCAAGATTTTGCGCCATAGCTGGCAATGATGCGGATACGAGTACAGCGACCAGCAAATGAGCAGGTTTAAAGATCATATAGTTTCCTAAAGGAATAATTGTATTGAAATACGGCTACGCTTAAGTTCTACGATTAAGTTCTGTCACTAATAATTGGCAATAGTTTTGCAATCAAATTAAAGCAAAAATCAAAGCTCGGATGGTGCTAATGCAGTAATGGCCAATGCATGTATTTCCTTATGCATCATGTCATCTAGGCAATCATACACCAGCCTGTGACGGTTGATACGACTCTGCTTTTCAAAATCTGCAGAAACAATCCGAAGGCGAAAATGTCCACCGCCGGAGGCCGCGCCAGCATGACCGGCATGCAGTGCGGACTCATCTTCCAATTGACACTCCAATGGGGAAAAGGTTGCGTTCAACCGCGTTTTGATGGTTTCCATACGTGTGCTCAAAATGCTTCCTTCACTGCGGCTCTTTCATGTATTTCGACAACATCAAACTTTGCGCGATGATAAAGGCAAACATCAAGCCCATACCGCCGAACAATTTAAAGTTGACCCAGCTAGCGGTTGAAAAGTTAAAAGCGACATATAGATTGAGCAATCCCATGGTGATGAAGAATGCTACCCATGACAGATTGACGCGATGCCATATCGGCTCTGGTAATGTCATCTGCTTTTCCATCATGCTGCGGATCAAATTTTTGTTCCAAAACATTTTGCTGAACAGTAAGACAGCTGCAAAACACCAATACAAAACGGTCGGTTTCCACTTGATAAAGCTTTCGTTGTGGAAGTAAATTGTCGCGCCACCAAATACGGTAATAATCGCGAACGACATCCACAGCGTACCTTCCACTTTTTTCTTGCGCGCTAGCAGATAGCCGATTTGCACGATTGTCGCGATGATGGCGATGGCGGTTGCCAATAAAATAGGCGCTTGCGTGAGCGTGACTTGGCCACCAGAAATAAAGGAGGATAAATAGTTCTGTCCTATATCTTGCGCAGTTGCGGCATTGCTTTCACCCCATTTGAATACGGCAAAAAATAGAATGACTGGGAAAAGATCAAACAAAAATTTCATTATTTCCTCGTATTATCTAGATCGTCTTGCGCGTCGAATCGTAAGGAAGCAGAGTTGATGCAATAGCGCAAACCCGTTGGTGCGGGTCCATCCGGAAAGACGTGCCCCAAGTGGGCATCGCACACATTACAAATCACCTCAGTACGTATCATTCCGTGCGTATCGTCGACTTTTTCCAAGACATTATCCGGATTCAGTGGCGCAAAATAGCTAGGCCAGCCGCAACCAGCATCAAACTTGGTATCAGATGCAAACAATGGCGTATTGCAGCATACGCAGGTGTAAATGCCCGCTTGATGGTGATCCCAGTAACGCCCGCTAAATGGTGCTTCAGTCGCGGCATGTCGTGTTACGTCGTATTGTTCGGCGTCCAGCATGGCGCGCCATTCATTATCGGATTTGATTACTTTATTGGTCATGATGAGCAACTCACTTCTAGGTCGTTGGCCCAGTCGGGCGGGAGCGCGGCATAGGCGTCATTTTCGGGTTGTTCTTCAAACGGTTTTTCCAGTATGCGGAGTAATTTTGTAATTTCAGAAAAGTCTTTGGTCTGCGCCTTCTCAATCGCAATTTGCGCCAGATAGTTACGCAGCACGTATTTGGGGTTGACCGCATGCATTGCAAGGCGGCGCTCACCGTCAATGCTGTTTTCCATTTGCAAACGGCTGCGATATTGTACTGCCCATCGATCAAATGCGACGCGATCGATAAATAGGTCACGTAACGGCTCATCAGCCTCGATGTTGTCACGTTGCAGCTCACCAAGTCGTCTGAAGAATTGGGTAAAGTCGACATGACTCGTTTGCATGATCTCGAACATGTCATCAAATAATTTGCTGTCGTCTGGCTCTGCGGTTTGCAAGCCGAGTTTAGCGTGCATCAATTGTTGAAATTTTTCGAAATACGCAGGTTTATAGATTGCTAATGCAGCTTGCGTCTCTTCGACGCTACCGATTAAAGGGGAGAGCGCCTGGCCCAGCGCAAAACAATTCCATTCGCCAACGCGAGGTTGGCGCGCGTAAGCATAGCGGCCTTGTTGATCGGTATGGTTGCAGATGTGGAGCGGATCAAATGCTTCCATAAAACCGAACGGGCCGTAGTCCAGCGTCAATCCGAGTATCGACATATTGTCAGTATTCATCACGCCATGCATAAAGCCGACTGCCTGCCAATGCGCAATCATTTCTGCGGTGCGCAAGGTAACTTCAGTCAATAATGCCTTGTAGGGGTTGTCATGCTCCTGGAGAGCAGGATAAAAATTAGCAATCACATAATCGGCCAAAGTTTTTAATTCGGCGACATTCTTTTGGTAATACCAGTGTTCGAATGAACCAAAGCGCACAAAACTTTGTGCCATACGTGTCGTGACGGCTGCCGTTTCAGGTTGCTCACGCATTACTAACTGATCGGAGCCGGTGACACACAGTGCACGTGTGGTCGGGATGCCGAGCGCCGCCATCGCTTCTGAACACAGAAATTCACGTACTGACGAGCGCAGCACAGCGCGACCATCGCCCATGCGCGAGTAAGGCGTTAGGCCAGCACCTTTTAATTGTAGTTCTATGCGGCCAGATGGTTTGATAGAAGGGGCGGCGACATCGCCCAGCAAAATCGCGCGACCATCACCGAGTTGACCTGCCCACACACCGAATTGGTGACCCGAATATACGGCCGCTAAGGTCTTTGTATCAGCAGGCAACTGGTTGCCAGTTAACAGTGCCACTGCGGCTTCAGTTTGTAGATCATTGACGTCTACACCGATCAATGTCGCACTAGCCTCACTTGCGCAGATTAAATAGGGCTCAGGTAACGGCGTTGTTTGCAGAGCTGTGTAATGCATTGCGGGTAGAGACGCGAACGAGTTGGCGTACGACAGATTGGCAATGCGCAAAGTTTGTGAATCGAATGGTTTCGGCATGCATATCCTTGATAAATGTGCTGGCCAAGCATGTATGTTTTACACGAAATGCTGACCAAAACGACATTCTGACAGAGATAGTGATGGGACGTCGCTGACTGTTAGAGCGCAGCGATAATCTATGTCGCTGACACACAATAAAAGACCCGATGTTCAAATATGCCAAAGATACAGCGGTAGACAGGATATGGCTGCGCGCCTTGCCTACGCAAATTTTCTATATTGGTAACGAGAGGATAATTTCTCGACAAAGTTAAAACTTTTGCTTGGCAAGGATTTTTTGAATGTGGTCTTTCGCCGGCTGATCAAGCTCACAAAAATGGAAGCCAAGACGGAATCCATCTTGTCCAGCTAGTACGCAGTATGCTACCTGCGCGCGCAAGCGCAGAATAATTGGTTCCTGCGTATAGGATGCATTGAATTCTACCGTGCAGATCGCACCCGAATTGATGGAGATATCTGTAAGCAGGCAAATGCCTCCGGAAGAGATATCAATGGTTTTGGCCGTCACGATTTTATCGGCATTGAGACGCAAAAGTGCAGAGCGACGAAATAGTATCCGGGGTGTTTTGCGAAGATCTTTCGGTGAAATAAGTAGTGCGTGCGAAGTCATGCTGAAAAGGTTGCGTGTATTTTTTTCTTTGTTTCTATTGCTTATTATTTCTTGCGACAGAAATTTTTTAGCAAAAAGAGGCTAGCAGTGCTGCATCATTTTACTTGCCGAATGCAGAATATGTTTATTAGAGAGCGCTTCTTTTTTGTAATGTTGTAAAACATCACAAGACTATCGCAATACACATCTGCGTATACTCAAAGTGATGGATACGTTTACAAGAAGTAACCAAAGCGGCGCGCCCACCACTCACGCAAATGATCCGTTATGGGACGCCGTCTCCATACCTCGGCGGTGACTTCATCAGAATTTCTAAGATCTTCGCTAAATGCATCTTCCATCACTTTGCCAAAGTCTTGATCAATTGCAATCAGATTGACTTCTCTATTGTGCAAAAAACTTCGCATATCGAGATTGGTCGATCCGACAGTGGACCAGTAACTATCAATGACTGCGGTTTTGGCATGCAGTACCGAGGCTTTCAATTCAAAAATTCGAACGCCGCCTTCTAACAGCGGGGCGTAAAAAGAACGGCTTGCATACATTACTAGATTGGTGTCAGACATACTCGGAAAAATCAGTTTGACATCAACTCCACGCTTGGCGGCATCGGTGAGCGCTTCTATCAATTGCACATCTGGCACGAAATAGGCATTGGTAATATGGATAGATATCTTTGCTTCTTGCATTGCCAGCACATAAGCTTTGTACGTTGCATAACCTGAGCCAGGGGCACTCGCAATCACTCGCACAACCTTGTTACCTTCTGGTTTCAGCTTAGGAAAATACATACGTAACGTGAGCTCGGTTGACTTCTGGCTTATCCATGTTTCTAGAAACAACCATTGAAATGAGGCAACCGCTGGACCCTCAACTTGAATCTGCGTATCGCGCCAGCCTAAATTTGATTTGTTGCGCGAACCAGATTGGAATAAAGATCCAGAGGTGTAATCGTCACTGATGTTGATGCCGCCTGTGAAAGCAATTTTTCCATCAACGATCAGGATCTTGCGATGATCGCGATTATTCAGTCGCCATGCAGTGCCGACTCGTTTGAGAGGATTGACTGGATTAAATTCGATTAAGCTAATACCTGCATCGCGCAGGCGTTGAAAAAATTGTGCTGGCGTACTGAGCGAACCTACGCTGTCATAAATGATATTGACCTGAACGCCACTTTTTTGTTTTTCAATCAGTACGTTGGCAAATTCATCACCTAGTTCGCCCTGATCGAAAATATAGGTTTCAAGATTGATATGGTCTTTGGCATTTTTGATCGCCGCAATCATTGCCGACATCGCTTTAGGGCCGTCGTTGAGCAAGGTCAACTTATTGCCAGCGATAAGGGGACTATTGGTTGCCGCCTCTTCCAGTGCGGCCAGTTCTGGCACATCTACTTTTGTGGACCGTAGGCGTTGGGACAGCAATGATTCTGCATTTCTTTTTGATAACTCGCCATCCGCCGTTTTTACTGTCGCAGTGGTAGGGGCCTCCGCGGTAAGTGAATGATTCAGATAGCGTACGTCCGGTAACGAAGCGCAGGCTGCTAAGGATAGGCTCAAAATCGGTAACAGCAGCCGTTGGCAAACGCGACGAAGTGATAACTGTCTCTGTGCTCCGACAGGCGAAATGGATGATGTTTGCATAGGTTTTGTGTTTGAGGTCGCTGACAGATGACCATGATGAACGGCAAGTTTATGCTCGGATGTGCGTTAGCGTACATGCTTGTTGATTTGCAAGTGTTTGCTGTGGATTTGATACAAACTGGCAGCGTATTTGAGCGAGATTGATATCGGTAGGGAGAGGTAAAAAGAGCATGCTGATGACAATGATACAAAACAGAACACTAAAGAATTTTGCAAATATGCCGATACAAAACGAGAAGGGTGTCAATTCAGATACCGTAATTAATACAAACAATCTAAACAGTATCGAGTTAATAGCGGCGGAAAAGCGAGGTTAAGATGGATGTCAGCGTCATAGCGAATCTAGCGACCAGCATGGCACAAAACCGCAACGACGATGCGGTATCGCTTGCGGTGTTAAAGAAATCAATGGATATACAAACTGTGATAGCAAGTCAAATGATTGCTTCACTCACGCCCGCACCGGTAGCCGGGGGCAATTTGCCTGCGCATCTAGGGCAAAATATCAACACGGTTGCCTGATTGTTAGCGGGCGATGACCACACCTCGAGATCCACCAACATTGATAGAAAATCCAGAGTCCATACATACATTTTGGTTCGGTGAGAACAAGGATGATAGCGTCGTTGCGCAACAAAAAAGTCGCTTATGGTGGGCTAAAGATAGTCAAACCGATCTTACCGTAGCGAAGCGCTTTTCATTTAGCACGCAAGCGGCCGCGTTAGGCCAACTTGATAGTTGGAGCCTAACGGCACAAGGTCACTTAGCGCTGATTCTTTTGCTAGATCAATTCCCACGCAATATGTATCGAGGTTTGCCTAAGTCATTTTCTTTTGATGCTCATGCTTTAAACTGGAGTTTACGGGGGCTGGCTGAAGGCATCGATCAGCAACTAAGACCCATAGAGCGCGTCTTTTTTTATCTTCCGCTGGAACATGCTGAATCGCTGGCTCACCAAGAGCACGCAGTAGGTTTGTTTGAAAAACTACTCGCCGATGTGCCGACACAACACATAGAAACCTTTGTTGGGTTCGTGCAATTTGCAAAGCGACATCGTGACGTAATTGCCCGCTTTGGACGATTCCCTCATCGCAATGCAATTCTTGAACGTGCTTGTACCGATGCAGAACGTGTCTTTTTAAAAACGCCAGGTTCTTCGTTCTAATATTCTATTGATCGTCACAGCGCACCGGTATCTGTACGCAATCCTTGCGTGCAATTGATGCGTTTAACTCCTCATTCTGCACTCTTGATACTCGACTCGTCTGGATTTTATCTGATGGCGCTGAGCGGATTTGGTTTGCTGCTTGGCAGACAAATCGGATTCCAGATACGATTAAAGTCGCTATCGACATCGCATAAGACTAAGGACGCACAATGATCACCCTATACACGTGGACTACGCCTAACGGCCGAAAACCAGCCATCATGCTGGAAGAAATTGAGATGCCGTACCAAGTCAACGCTATCAATCTTGGGAAGAACGAACAATTTGGCGGTTGCATTGGCAAGGGTAAAACAGGCGCGTGCAGAAGCCGGCATCATTGATGCTGATCGTGGTGTGCTGCTCGGTGCCGGGTTCGGTCCCACGCGTACTGGTGACAGCCAAAACATTTCGACGCAATACCGTGCGCCATTGACGTTCTCGTATGAAGTTGATTTGTTCGGGCGTTTGTCCGATGCGAGCAAGGCGGCTCAGCTGGATGCGCAAGGGCAGGAGGCAGCTTACCGTTCTGTCTTGCTGGCGTTACAGTCCGATGTGGCGCAGCAGTACTTCACGATTCGTGCGCTGGATTCTGAAATTGATGTGCTGCAAAAGACAGTCGGCTTGCGAAATGAGGCACTATCGCTGGCACAGCATCGCTACGATGCCGGTGACACCAGCGAGTTGGATGTTGCCCAGGCAAAAACCGAATGGGCAATCACTAGCGCGGAGTTGGAAGGCGTACGGCGCGAGCGCGCGCAACGCGATCATGCATTGGCGAGCTTGCTTGGTAAGATGCCGGCCGAGTTTACGCTGGCCGTGGCACCGCTGGCGGCGCGGGTCGTCAACGTGCCACCGGGTCTGCCATCGGATCTGCTGGAGCGCCGTCCAGATATCGCTCAGGCGCAGCGGCAACTAGCGGCGGGTAGCGCACGCATCGGTGCGGCCAAGGCAGCATTTTTCCCTTCGTTGACATTGACTGGTGCAGCGGGTTACGAATCGAACGAGCTGCGTGACCTGTTCAAATGGTCGAGTCGCAGTTGGATATTGGGGCCGGTACTCGGTACGATTTTAAGTGTGCCGATTCTGGATGGTGGTCGCAACAAGGCTAATCTGGCGCGCAGCAACGCCAACTACGATGCGTTGGTTGCCAACTATCGCCAACAGGTATTGATCGGCTTTCGCGATGTCGAAGACAACCTGAGTGCCTTGCGGACGTTAGATAGGCAGATGGCGTTTGAGAATCAAGCGATCAGCTCGGCACAACTGGCGGCGCGCTTGGCCAACTCTCGCTATCGCAATGGGTCGGCCAGCTATATCGAAGTGATCGATGCAGAGCGTTCAAGATTAACGTCCGAACGTTCGCGCGTGCGCAGTGCAGGCCAGCGCGCGGTGGCATCGGTGGCGTTGATTCGCGCGCTGGGCGGAGGCTGGCAGCCCTTGCATTCTGATGTGGTTCCATTGGCGGACAAGATAGCAACACCGTCTTGATTCTGGACGATTGAAAAACCGGCAAGAGAAAACTCTCTGCCGGTTTTTTTTATTAGTAGCGCATCGTGCAATGCTGTCCTGACGAGATGCGAGTTATTGTTGCGCCTGTTTGAACCTTCATCGCAGCGCAAGTATGCAAACGCGCTGCATCATAAACAAGAAGGCCAACGATACGTACTGGATGCAAGTGTCAGGCGGAAAGCCGCTAAGCGAGAGTTAACGCCGTATCAAAGCGCGTTTTGGCGTGTTTTTCATATGCATTTTCCACCAGACGCCGACCAATGAATCGCCCCAAGCGACTGCTTTGCGCGGTAATGTCAGCAAATCGTCATCGACTGTCACTGGTGCACGCTCGCATGTTGTTGCCGTCATGTAGCCGGCTCTGGCAACTTCCTCAACAGTCTGCAGGTTGTGGCTGCCATGCGGATAGCAAAAGTGATTTACAGCGGTGCCAAGCGCATCTTCCAATATGGTTTTTGATTTGAGTGCTTCATCAAAAACCAGGTCGGCAGATTGTTCCGCCAACCGAATATGACTGAAGGAATGAGAGCCAATTTCGATATTGGCAGATTGTAGTTCGCGTAGGCGAGCAGCCGTCATTAATGGTGGTGCGGCGTGGCCATCGGCGATTAACCAATCTGCTGATTGTCCCAACATGCTGGCAATCGCATACACAGTGGCGGGAAAACCATGGCGCTGCAGGATCGGCAAGGCGTATTCGTAAAAATTCTCGTAGGCGTCATCAAAGGTAAGCGCAACAGCGCGCGACGGAATCACTTTTTTACCCTGCAAACATTGAGCGACCTCGTTCATGCTGAGCACCTGATAGCCGAACAATTTCAAGTACGCCATCTGCGTTGCAAAGCGGTGGTGATCACAATATGTTGCGCGATGTGTTTTCATGGCGGGAAAATCCCCCACTTGGTGATACATCAAAACTTGTATGCGATTCACATCATTCTCCCGCTGACAATGCACTGTTGTATACCGCAATCGTATTGTTCGTCATGCTTTGCAAGGTAAAAAGGCGCTCATAACGTTGCCGGCCATTGCGGCCCATCCGATGTCGCACCTCGGTGTGCTCCAGCAGAGTAGTGATCGCATCGGCGAGTGCTTGCGGCTTTTCGCTGGCAACCAGTAGACCAGTTTCTCCATCCGCAACCGCTTCGCTGATGCCACCGACATCGGTAGCGACAATAGGTAAACTAAAGGCAGCGGCTGCCAGCAAGGTTAGCGATAGTGCCTCCCTGCGCGAAGGTGCAAGCAAAATATCCGTACAGCCATAGATATTGTGCACATCGTCGCGATGCCCAATAAAACGTATGCGATCTGCAATATCTAAGTCCTGCGCTAACGCTTGCATTTCCTTTGCATAAGACGTTTCAAGTGAGCCTGCAAGTATTAACGTCCACGGCTTTTGTTTGATTGTCACGAGCGCGCGTAGCGCAATATCATGTCCTTTAGCAGGCATGAAGCGTGCAACCATTGTCAAAATCGGCCCTTCGTTGATATTCAGGTCAACCTTTAGGGCATCACGCTGTTCTCGCGGCAAGGTGGAATAGTCAGGTACGCCATGATGGACGGTGCCAATCTTTTCTGATGAATAACCACATTGCACAAGGAAGCGATTGACTGCATCTGAAACCGCGATGATGCGGTGTGCACGTCCAAACCATTTGCCCGCATTGGTGGAGTGTGCCGTTGCGATATTCACGACACCTGAAAATTTCGCTGCCAAACCACTGTAATACGCACCGCGTGTCAGATGACCATGCACGATGTCGGCTTTTTCACGCCGGATCAGGCGTATCAAACGTAACAACGATAGAAGATCGAAAAATCCGGTAAATGAAATCTGTGTGCAGCGAAATCCTGCCGTTAGCAATTGCTGTCCTAGCCAGCCATCTAATGGTCCAGCATAAACGCACTCAATGCCGCTTGAAGACAAGCCTTGCATTAATTGGAGTAAATGTCGCTCGGCGCCACCAGCACCATGGCTATGCAAAACAAAAATGATTTTCATAAAGAAGCGGCGACTTTGAAATCGATTGAGGTAATGAGTGGATCTGTAAAGCTTGGATAAAAATGACCAGCGACGTCATCGCATGGCAATCAGCATCTCGCGGATTATATCGTCTCCGGCTATCGTCGTTCCGAAATGATGGCGCTCGCGTACAGAAGGACTTTAGCCTAACTGCCATGTTTTTGGGATGGCTGACTAATGTGCTTTCACGCATTATGTGGCGATCCTGAAAGGGCAATGCGTCGTTGATGCAAATCGTTATCGAACAATTGCGCGTCCGCCATCGCGCCTATACTAAATTTTACTCATTGATGAGGATGCGCTATGCAATTTACATTTTTATACTCTGTAAAAAATGCACCGCGCATCAGATCTCATCGGAATGACACTTATATAGCATTAATATTTTTGACGATCGTCGCCGGACTATTTGCTTCGAAAGCGGGAGCACAACAGGTAAAGCCGTCGCCCGCGCCAGTAATGCTGGCGAATAGCTATCAGCATGGGGTCGATTTGACGGACTACTGGGTGAGCGAAAAATATGATGGTGTGCGCGGATACTGGGATGGCAAAAAATTATTGACGCGCGGTGGTGAAATTATCAAGGTACCTGCTTGGTTTGTTAAAGATTGGCCGGCCACTGCGATGGATGGCGAGCTGTGGGCTGGGCGTGGAAGTTTTCCTGTTGCCGTTTCTACGATACGAAAGCAAACCCCGGACGATGCAGCATGGCGACGCATACGTTTCATGGTATTTGATTTGCCAACGCGCGGCGGTACTTTTGATGAGCGCTTGTTGGCTTTAAACCTACTTGTAAAGCAAATCAACTTTCCGTGGGTGCAAGCAGTCAAACAAGTGAAAGTTGAGAGTCACCAGCTGTTGCTGGCGATGCTGCAAAAAACTGTTGCGCAAGGTGGGGAGGGGCTCATGCTGCATCGTGGCAGTTCGTTGTATCGCGCTGAACGTAACAATGACCTACTGAAGTTAAAGTTGTACGAGGATGCCGAAGCGGTAGTGGTTGCGTATTTTCCGGGGAAGGGGAAATATACGGGACGCCTCGGTGCGCTATTAGTTGAGACGTCGCAGGGTCTGCGGTTTAAGCTAGGGAGTGGCTTGAGTGATGCCGAGCGTGCTGCACCGCCACCAATCGGTAGCGTGATCACCTATCGTTATCGTGGCGTAAATCGCAGTGGTATTCCGCGTTTTGCTACTTTTCTGCGTGTACGTGAGGAGAAGTCTTGAAGCGCGACGATATAATCATGTCATATTACACGCGCATTTTATTTATCTAGTCTTGGAGGCATGATGTTTACTCGCTCATTTTCTAAAATAGTGTTAGCCCTTGCTTTGAGCACGGTATCGATTGCCTATGCTTTTTCGTTGGCTGATATTAGCAACAAGGACGCGACGGCAGGCGTGAGAACGGCCTTGGAAAAGGGAGCGGATGTCGCGGTCGAGAAACTTGGTGTTAAAAATGGCTTCTTAAATAATGACAAGGTGAAAATTGGCTTGCCTAATGCAGTTGAACAAGCAATGCCATTGTTACGCATGATGGGACAAGGTAAAAAACTGGATGAGTTGCAAGTGCAAATGAATCACGCAGCAGAGTCTGCTGTAGCACAAGCCAAACCACTACTGATGAGTGCCGTCAAGTCTATGTCTGTGACAGATGCAAAAAATATTTTGACCGGAGGTGAGACTTCTGTGACGGATTTTTTTCGCAGTAAAACTTCGGTATCTTTGAATAAACAGTTTTTGCCCACAGTGAAAAAAATTACGGACAAAAACAATCTTTCGTCTAAATACAATACGTTAATGGGTAAGGCTAACCAAAGCGGTCTAATTTCTGACAAGGAGTCTACGGTAGAAGGCTATGTTACAGAGCAAGCAATAAACGGGCTATACACGATCATCGCCGAAGAGGAAAAAGCGATTCGCGCCGATCCGCTTGGCACTGGCAGTGCGATCTTGAGTAAGGTGTTCGGCGGGATCAAGTAAGACACTTTCAAGCGAGCCACATTCAAACTTCCTATGCGATGCGTGCGGTAGGCGCATCGTTTTTATTGATGCCATTACCAACGTATGTTTGAGATCGCAGTCTGATGTTGCCAATCTCTCTTGGAGCTATAAGGCTGTTGTAACGACGGCGAGATTGCCTCTATCTTTTCAACTCCGGGCTCTTACGCACTTTCTTTTTGGAAATTTGCAGATTAAATTTTGCAATTATTTATTAATATCAATGATTTAAATATTTTATTTAATGTAGATTATTAAATTAAAAACGCAAAGTTATATCTTTATTTTCCTGTCATCCGTACAGGAAAATCTCTCTGGGGGAACCGCTGCGGTTCGTTACACTCCTATCAATAAGTCATTCATTCACCTATTTATTAACCCAAGTTTTACAGGAGGACTGTATGAAACAACAAACCGGAGCAGCAGCGTGGACCGGTAGCATTACGGAAGGTATCGGCAGTATTTCGGCGCAAAGCGGGGTGTTGCAGAATGCGCCTTACGGCTTTAAGGCGCGCTTTGAGAACGGGCCAGGTACCAACCCAGAAGAATTGATTGGTGCCGCTCATGCGGGCTGTTTTACGATGGCGCTATCGGTTGAGCTTGGCAAGGCCGGATTGACGGCGGATAGTCTGAAAACCATCGCGACGGTGACATTGGATAAATCAGCTGATGGTTTTTCCATCACGGCGATTCATCTCGATTTGCTGGGTATTGTACCGGGCGCAGATCAGGCGACATTTGCCAAAATTGCGAACGATGCAAAAGTGGGATGCCCTGTTTCTAAACTGTTTAAGGGTAATGCGGAAATTACATTGGATGCAACATTGGAATCCTAAGAATTCGCATCAATAAAAAACCCCGCCATGGCGGGGTTTTTTATTGCGAGGCACTAAGAGCAACAGCTGCCATTATTTGTAGCGTAGCTCTGCCATGACTTCTGTTGATCGACCGTCGATGAGCAACTGATGTAGGCGATTGGCATCGTTGGTGCGATTGACGCTGCCATGCGCGTTCAGTAAGACCATGATCACATTACGTCCGGCGGCATGAACACGCATAGCAATGCAGCGTCCAGCCTCGTTGGTGAAGCCCGTTTTTGATAACAAGATTGACCAGCCTTTGTCGCTAACCAGACGATTAGTGTTGTGGTAATGGGTCGCTCTACCATCGACATCAATCATGTCGTCAGAGGTGGACGTGATCTGACCAATTTCTGGATAGTTGGCGGCTGCCAACACTATTTTCGCCATATCACTTGCGGTAGAGGTGTTGTATGGGGATAAGCCGGTTGGTTCTTCGATATTGGTACGACGCAGAGTGAGTGCCATGCTCTTATTGCGTACGGCGGTTAAAAAATGGTGCATTCCGCCGGGATAGGTGCGTCCCAATGCGTGAGCAGCACGATTATCGGATGACATCAGTGCCAGCTCTAACAATACTGATCGAGCGAACGTTGATCCAACCGGTACACGGGAAGAGCTGAACTTAAGGGTGTCGACATCATCGTCTGTGATTGTAATCAAGGCATCCATATCTAGATGCGCATCTAAGATCACCATCGCCGTCATTAACTTCGTCAGAGAAGCAATCGGTACGATGTCGGTAGCATTTTTTTGATAAAGGATTTGTCCGGAATGTTCGTCAACCATGATCGCATGTTTGGACCCCAATGAAACAGCCGAGGCAGTTGAGGAGCAAACGAAAATAACAACGAGAAGCAGCGACTTGATCATGAAGATGCACCAGCAAAAGAGATTTTCCGATTGGCAATAGTAGCGCTCTTTAACAGGGAAAAACATAAATATGTTTATTTGAAAATATTATTTTGTTGTGTGCACGCATCGCTTGGCACTTTACTATCGCTTGCGGCAATTCTGCTGACAGCGACGCAAGGGTTGCGACCCGGTCAATCTGCGCGACGTCAGGTTCATTTTTCCTTGGGCGACTGTGCCGCAGAAATATAAGATTGTTGCTGAGTGATGAAGCCGTCGAAAGCGGTTAGCAGGGGGCGAAACTTTTCGCTATTCTTTTCCAACTGCATTAAGGCAAGACAACTCGCTTCAAAGCTCGATAGCTGCTCTGGTCGGTGTGCCTTACGTATTGTGTAATGTGAGATAGGGGGATTATGCAGCGCTAATCGTGGCAGTTGCTGCAGCAATGGATTGAGCGCCAACATCTTTCTGCTTTTGCGCCATGTTCCATCCAACACAATGAGCCGATAGCGTCGTTCTGCGTTTGATTCATTCGCGACTTCTTTGATTTCCTCTTTTCCTGCGCCATTTGTCAGCTGATTTATTTCTTTGTTTTGTACCGTTTCTAGGTTGTCTGACTGATGTGCACTCTGCGGATATAAAAGAATTGGATAAATTTCTACCGCGTTTTTATTGTCATTTATATCTGCGAAAGGCTGAAACAGCCAAGTCTGTAACGCAGCGTCGTCGAATCGTTCGCCGACGATCAGATGACTATTAGGTAAACATAAGTGCAAAAGTTGCGCCGTTCCTTTCGCATTGCCGACCTCTAAAGGATGCTGCAATAACAGTAACTCGACTGACGATGCAATTGGCGTCACCCATTTGCAAATACATGTGCTTTGTGGACGCAAGCACTGCGTGCATCGTAGACGTTGCTGGGAGGAAGTATTAGAGGCGGCGTCATGCATGGAACTACGATCATAGCGAAGAAAGTAGTCGAGCGTAATGAAGATGCTCGCTAAAATATTTTGATGTGAGCTTGATGTGTATTGATTTGGTTGATGCCTCCGCCTGTCGCTCTCGGGTTACCTTTGATGGGGCGACGACCTAAAAGTATCTGATTGTTCACATCGTCACTTTGACCGATGAATTCTCTGTGACGAATAGCAAACGATTATATAATAATGAGAATCATTGTTATTTGTATTGGCTATTCGTGAATTTGACAGAGTTAAAACCATTTATATCTGCCGTCATTGACGACGTCGACGGCGGCACGGAAGCAGACCCAATCGCTCGGCGTCTGCGTGATCTCGGCTTTGTTGCTGGTGAGCCAGTCCGTATCGTGGCGCGCGGTCCTATTAGTGCCGATCCTTTGCTGGTGCAAATAGGATTCACGCGTTTTGCGTTGCGCCGCTCTGAGGCGCAACGTGTTCAGATTCACCTTGCAAACTAAGCACAAAGTTCATGGCTACTTCTCTTATAGCGCTCGTCGGCAATCCTAATTGCGGCAAGACGGCTCTTTTTAATCAGCTGACCGGAAGCCGCCAGAAGGTGGCGAATTATGCTGGCGTGACGGTGGAACGAAAAGAAGGGCGGTTTACTGCGCCATCTGGTCGTTTGTTCAAGCTGCTTGATTTACCCGGTGCATATAGTCTCGAGGCAACCAGTCCAGACGAAGTTATTACGCGCGATGTTTGTCTCGGACGTATGCAGGGTGAAGCAGAGCCGGATTTAATCGTCTGTGTGGCGGATGCTACTAATCTGCGCTTGCATCTACGTTTCGTGTTGGAAGTGAAACGTTTGGGGCGCCCTATGGTACTGGCGCTGAACATGATGGATGCGGCGCGCAAACGCGGCATTCAAATCGATAGAGCCGAGTTGGAACGACAGCTTGGGATGGATGTGATCGAGACGGTGGCGATCCAGGCTAATGGTGCCAAAGCGCTGGTTGATCATTTGGATCGTACGGTGGGAACGCAGCTTGCTAAGCTGGATGAAGCTGATAAAGACCTTGATGTGCATGCACAAGTAAGGCAGATACTGGCTGCAGCGGTCACGATGCCGAGCGCAACTTCGGCGCTCGACGATCGCATGGATAAAATTTTCTTGCATCCAGTTTTCGGTCTCGCGATTCTGACAGCAATCATGTTTTTTATTTTTCAGGCGGTCTTTTCGTGGGCTGAGCCTTTGATGGACGGAATTACCGGCGGTGTAACGGCGCTTGGTACATTCATTACATCGGCCATGCCAGACGGTTTGCTGCGCAGCTTGATCGGAGATGGCATTTTTGCTGGCTTGGGGTCCGTGCTGGTGTTTTTGCCGCAAATTTTGATCTTGTTTTTGTTTATTCTGGTACTGGAAGAATCCGGATATTTGCCGCGTGCGGCGTTTTTGCTCGATCGCATCATGTTCAAGGTCGGCCTGACAGGTCGTTCGTTCATTCCCTTATTGTCGAGTTTCGCCTGTGCGATCCCCGGCATCATGGCGACGCGCAGTATTCAAGATCCGCGCGATCGATTGACTACGATCTTAGTTGCGCCGTTGATGACTTGTTCCGCACGTTTGCCGGTGTATACCTTGTTAATTGCCGCATTTATCCCGACAACCACAGTGTGGAATCTGTTTAACCTGCAAGGCATTGTTTTATTTGTCTTATATGTGGCCGGTATCGTCAGTGCATTTTGCGTCGCCGCTTTTATTAAATATATTCGTAAAGACAAGAGCGAGCATTCGCTGTTGATGGAATTGCCGTCGTATCGTTTGCCGGGCGTACGCAACGTTGCGATTGGGTTGTGGGAACGTACCTTGATTTTTCTGCGTCGCGTCACCACCATTATTTTGTCAGTGACGATTATTCTTTGGTTCTTATCAACCTTCCCAGGGCCGCCGCCAGGCGCAACCTTGCCGGCGATTGACTACAGTTTGGCGGGTCGCATCGGTCATGCGCTTGAGGTGGTGTTTGCACCGATTGGTTTTAATTGGCAGATTTGCGTGGCCCTGATACCAGGGATGGCTGCGCGTGAAGTGGCCGTGTCGGCATTGGGTACCGTATACGCAATGTCTGGCAGCGAGGACGCCATCGCCACTCAACTTGGTCAAGTGATTGCGACGCAATGGTCATTGGCGACCGCTTTGTCGTTGCTGGCGTGGTATGTTTTTGCGCCGCAATGCATGTCGACGCTGGCAGTGATTCGACGCGAGACTAACTCTTGGCGAACGGTGGCGATATCGGCGGGGTACTTGTTTGGTTTAGCTTATTTCGCGTCGTTCCTGACCTATCAAATTACGAGGCTCCTACAATGACCTTATTCGGTTTTGCTCTGTACGATGTATTGCAAGCATTGGTCATCGCAATTATTTTAGCGATGAGTGTACTGCACGTTACACGTAAACTGGCACCGAATTGGACATATGGACGTCAAACTGCGTTAGCGGAAATCTTAAGCTTACCTTCACGTTCGAATTTGTCTCGTCGTTTAGGGAAATTCATTCAGCCGACGACAACGTCAGGGGGTGGATGTGGCAGCGGATGCAATACCTGCGCGAGTTGTGAGTCCAATCCTGACAAAGGCTCGTCAAATGCTGCCGAAGATATGGCAGCAACCAAACCTTTAAAATTTACACGTCATATCTGAATTGTCAGCGCTCATCCCTTTGGCAGATCGCCTAGATTTGGTGGCACCAATGCCACGGCTCATAAATAAAGCCTAAAGCATTGCCACGAGGGTAGGAGAGTGTAAACCCGAAATTACGGGCATTTTCCTGCAGCCAGCGGAAGGCAGCGGTATCTTCAAATTCTTCCTCGGTGGCAGTGCAACCTGGCGTGTTGATGTCAATCGCGCGCCCAGTGTGATGCTCGCTATAACCGGGCGGGGCGCTTAAGGTAAGGATTTGCTCGATAGGCATGTTGCGATTGAGCTTGTTCTGGATGATGGCAATCTGTCGCTCTATCGTCCGAAAAGACGATACCACCTCTAAAATCACCTGCTCTTTTTGTGCGGCCTGTTTCATGCTATTCCACGCATGCGCAGCTTCGGGCGTCATCAGATGATCCTGACCATCTGTCCCGACATCTCCGGTGACTAGTTTTTCCGCTTCGAGGTAAAGCGGCAATCCTTTTTGGACAATTACCTCTAGAGAAATTCCCAAACGATCGAATTCTCGCTTGATTCTTTCCTGATATTGCTCGACTGGTATGTGCATATTTCAGTTCATGGAAAATGTTGATATCGTTTTTGAAATTAGTGGCCCGACGCAGTTTCTATCTTTTAGCTTACGATGATTTTACGATGACGACAATGCTCTGCAGTGAGAGTGGAAATACTAGAACTGCGTTATCATGCCGACACAGAAAAATGAGGAGTACAAACGTGAGTGTCAAGAAGTCAAATGATTCGATTTTTGCCATGTTGTTGCGTTCGCCGTGGTGGGCTAGTGCGGGTATTGCGACGTTCATTGCGGTGGTTGCATGGGCGGTGGCACCAGCCAAATATGGAATTTTTGCCAGTATGGCAAGTTTGCCATTTTGGGTTGTAGCTGCCATGGCGGGCTTTAGACAAATGCGCTTGCCGAGTGACGGGCATATACAAGGGAAAATGCAGGCGATTCGCGCACTGTCGTGGAAAGATTTTTCCGAGGGCATTGAGCAAGCATTGCGCAAGGACGGTTTTGTTGTGTCCCGTTTAGATGGTGATGCAGGAGCAGACTATTTGCTGAGTGGTACCGTGCACACCGGTGTTGTCGCGTGCAAACGATGGAAGGCCGCAACCGTAGGAATTGAACCGTTGCGTGAGCTTGTCAAAGCCATGGAAAAACATGAGGCGAATGAATGTATTTATGTTACTGGCGGCACATTTACGCAGGTGGCGCTAGAGTTTGCCGTAGAAAATAAGATTCGCTTGTTACATGGTCCTGTGCTGGTTGCCTTTTTGCGCCATATGAAATTGAGAGCGCCGACCGCAGGTACAAATAAATAAGGTGATTGTCATGCCTGTTGGATTGAGAGTCAGATTACGCATTTTTGTCACTAGTCTCGTGACCGGTTTAGTGATTGCGGTATGTAGTCCGGCACAAGCCAAACCCACTTATCCGAGTTCTGGTACCTGTGATGGCTTACCACGCATTGATGTCACGACGCCTGCCGGCTTCTGTGTCGGCTTGGTTGCACAAGACCTGACCTATCCACGCGGCGTATTGCCGTTGAAAAATGGTGATCTTCTAGTCGCCGATCTGGGTGGTTGGGTCGAAAATCGTGGCACCGTGTGGTTGTTGAAAAAGACGACATCAGGCTATCAAAAACATAAATTACTTGAAAAATTGGATAGGCCTAACGCTATTGTGCGTGGTCCGGATGGTTTGATTTATGTTGGTTTAGTTGGTCGCATCATGCGTTTTGATTTACGCGATCCAAAGGCGACATTGACCGACGTTGTCGGTGGTAATTCGCAGGTATCTGCGCTACCTGGAACTGGACGACATCCATTGACGGCGATGATTTTTGATCGGCATGGCGATTTGTATGTCAATGTCGGCTCCAGTACTGATCATTGCGAGCAAGAAAATAATCAGGCGCCGAATCCAAGCCAAGTATGTCCAGAGACGCAGGGTGACAATCCCCGTGGTGTGATACGCAAATATACGATGCAGTGGCCGACCGGGACAGTCAAAAATTGGGTCAATTATGCGTTTGGCCTACGCAACTCGATGGCGCTGGCATTTCAACCGAACTCGGATATTTTGTGGCAAGCTGAAAATTCACGTGATGCGATTCATCGCGCAATGCCAGGGCTGGCAAACGACAATGATCTACCGCACGATGAATTAAACCGAGTCGTGCAAGGTGCGCATTACGGTTGGCCCACCTGTTTTGATAATAATCTCAGTAGCCCGGAATATCCACAAGCCGACTGCTCACGTTTTAAGGCACCAGTGCGCTTGTTGCCAGCACATGCTGCACCACTCGGTATGGTGTTTTACGAAGGACTACAATTTCCCGCAGCATTTCGACAAAGTTTAATCATTGCCTATCATGGCTATCGATCGCATGGCCATCGCATTGTGGCACTGATGGCCGATGACACGGGTGCGCCGCTCGGTAAAAAAATTGATTTGGTGAGTGGTTGGGGCGCACGCAAGAATCAAGCTATGGGTGCACCCGTTGATATCAAGATGGGCACTGATGGAGCACTTTATTTGGCGGAAGACCGAAATGGTACGATATTGACAGTCCGATATGTTGGCACCGTCGTGACCATCGCGAGCGCTGCTAAGCGCCCATAAAAATCCGTTTTATGTATTTCTGGCCCTTGGCATTTCCTCTCTTGATTTTCCTTCCGCACCGTCCAAGTAAAGTCACCAGCTCATGCGCTATCGGACATGTTGATTCATCTTGACTGCGTGCAGGTCGTTCGTTCGAGATCAAAAAATTAGATCACATTATGATATAATTATCAGCTGATTTAATAATTAACTCTCTATCATGTCGACACTATCGCCGCTAGAGAAAGCGGATTTTGAGGCGCTTTCTGAATTTCGCTATCAGTTACGTCGCTTCTTAAAGTTCAGCGAAGATGCAGCGCAAGCAGAGGGTTTAACGCCTTTGCATTATCTAGTGCTGCTTCATATCAAAGGTTTTCCAAATAAGGATTGGCTCACTATAGGCCAATTGGCTGAGCGCTTGCAAATACAACATCATGGTGCGGTCGCATTGGTATCAAGATGCGAAAAAGCTGGTTTGGTGAAGCGTTCACCCAGTACAGAAGATCGGCGACAAGTTTGCGTCAAGTTGACAGCGATCGGAGACAAGCAACTGAATCATCTGGCAGAACTGCATCGCAATGAACTGCGCTCATTGAGTGCGGTATTTAGGGTGGGGCGCATTTCAGCCTTTAATGACGCTGGTGATGCGGATGGTGAGAATAATAATCTCCCCCGGGTTGATGGCAGAAAATCGCTTTAATCACTCTCTTAATATAAAAATTTAAATCATTAAATTTATCCGCACATTATCTTATGGCTGCTCATTTACGTGATTTTAACTTTGACCCACGCGTGCTGTTTTTATGTTTGATCGCAAGCGTGATTGGCGTCATTTGCACCGGTGCTGCATTCGCATTACTCAACTTAATACATTTTTTTACTAATCTATTTTTCTTTCAAACTTTTTCCTTTGTTGAGCGTTCACCTGCGGAGCATACGCTGGGTTTATGGGTGATCGCCGTCCCTGTCATAGGTGGTTTAATCGCCGGCCTGATATCTCGCTATGGCAGTGAAAAAGTGCGTGGTCACGGTATACCAGAAGCGATTGAAACGATCCTGTTTGGTAAAAGCAAAATGTCGGCAAAAATTGCGGTCCTTAAACCTTTAACCTCCGGCGTTGTGATCGGTAGTGGCGGTCCGTTCGGTGCTGAGGGTCCGATCATCATGACGGGCGGCGCAATTGGTTCTTTGATTGCGCAGCACTTTTCTCTTAGTGCGGGTGAGCGTAAGACTCTGTTGGTGGCGGGCGCGACAGCAGGCATGACTGCAGTATTCGGCACCCCGATTGCCGCGGTCTTGCTGGCTGTTGAACTGTTGCTGTTTGAATGGCGTCCGCGTAGTTTGCTACCTGTGCTTCTCGCTTGTGCGATTGCGGCATTTACCCGTCCCTTACTGATCGGAAGTGGCCCCTTATTCCCGTTACACACAGAAGAAGTTGGATTAACCGCATTCTTCATCTGCATATTGGCTGGCCTGTTGAGTGGTGCGTTGGCTTCGCTGATGTCAATCGGACTGTACAAAGTAGAGGATTGGTATCACAAGTTGCCGCTGCACTGGATGTGGTGGCCGGCAATCGGTGGTGTGGTGGTCGGTATTGGTGGTTACTTTCAGCCACGCGCACTCGGCGTTGGTTACGATGTAATTGCCGATCTATTGCACAATCATCTGGGACTTGCGGTCGTGCTATCACTGCTTTTAGTCAAAGCGGGGATTTGGATTATTGCGCTTGGTTCTGGTACTTCTGGTGGAGTACTTGCTCCATTATTGATGCTCGGGGCCGGCTTAGGTGTAGTGATTGCACAATTGATTCCAGGTAGTGATCCGCAATTGTGGCCAATTGTTTGTATGGCGGCAGTTTTGGCAGGTGTGCTGGGCGCGCCGCTAACAGCCGCCATCTTTGCACTGGGTTTGACCGGCGACTTCAATGCCATGCTGCCGCTGTTGCTGGCCACCGGCGTCTCCTATGGCTTTACCGTATTTGCCATGCGACGTTCTATCATGACCGAAAAAATCGCGCGCCGCGGCTTGCACATTTATCGTGAATACAGCGTTGATCCTCTGGAGCGCGTATTTGCACACGATGTGATGTCAAAGAATCTATTAACAATAGAAGCGGGCACCACGCTAGCAGAAGTGACACAACACTATTTTTGCGCAATACAAAAACATCGGAGTTTTCCTGTCGTAGATAAAGAAGGTCAGGTACTTGGTATTCTTGATCGCAAGATGCTAGAAGACGGCAAGCTTGCGTTGAGCGAGGCGACTGATGTTGCCAAGCTATTTGAAAATATTGATTTTCATTACGCACTGGCTACCGAGAACTGTCAGGTCATTGGTCGTCGTATGGCGATGCATCATTTAGAGCGTCTGCCGGTTATTGCTGAGCCGAATTCGATGAAATTATTGGGTCTTATTAGTCGCAGCGATCTGATAAAACCATCGCATGGTGCGTTTCATGAAGAGCATGTGCGCGAACGCTTGCTTGATGTGCGCGAACGCTTGCTTGATGCGCGCTTACGTAAACGTTCTTAAGACTAAGCGGTCATAACACTAGCGTTCGTAACCTTCGCTGTGAAATGAAGTTTGATGACCATATTGCAGATGTGCAATCACTTAGTACGCAAACTGTGTGAAACGAGCATAAAAAAGACCGCGACACTTTGATGAAATATCGCGGTCTGTTTATTTGTGAGTGGAGGTTCGTTCGGTTAGGTTATTTGCTTTTAGCTGCCGTTTCGAGTTCTGTCATGCGTACGCGTTGGGCTCTCTCGGCGTTATAGCGCTCAGTACAATCGCGTGCGATCGCCATCGCCCCCAAAATTTTATCGTCAGCATCACGCACCATGCCAAAGCTCATATCGACATACATGGCGCTACCATCCTTGTGCACCGCGCGCGTAGTGAGCACCTTGTTGACGTATTTCATCTCGCCACTGCTCATTGCATGATGGAAGCCGTTGTTATGTGCTTGCAGCAGTTTTTCCGGGATGATGATATCCATAGAATGACCGATCATATCCGCAGAAGTGTGGCCGAAAATACGTTCTGCCCCACCATTCCATAAGCGCACTACACCGTCGGTATCTGCAAAAATGATGGCGTCGGGTGATTGCTCGACGATCTGGTGAGAAAGAGTAGGATCGGTAGCAGGTGTCGTTGGCATGGCTGATTCTCCGTAAAGAGTTGAAATGGCTGGCTTATGCGTTAAGTTGTCATCAACGTTTAGTATCAAGCGTTAGTTAACCGTTCAGTTAAGCGTTGGTTGTAGCGCAATTAACCGTTTGTTGAGGGTATGGAGCCTTTGGTTAATGCAGTGTCATAAAGAGCGGCGATCATATCGGTTTGCGTAATGATGCCGATCAAAACATTATCGTCATTGACCACAGGAATTTGGTGCAATCGTTTATCTGACATCAAGCTTACCAGTTCTGTGATGGGTTGCTCGGCCGTGGCAATATGCACTTTATTGGTCATAATTTGTCCTACGACTTCATTTTTGTCGGTGTGCGAAACACTAGATGGACGAACCATGTTGGATAGACGCTGGCGAAACCCCTTTTGCGGATGAATATCGGCATGATCGAAAAAATCCGCCTTGGTAACAATGCCGATCAACCGCCTGCCGCGATTGATCACCGGCAGTGCTGTCACTTTATTGTCATGCAATAACGTCCACGCTTCAGCCAATGTGGTGCCAAATTCGGCAGTAATCAAATCTTTCGACATGATGTCAGCGCAGCTTGTTCCACCGAAGCGACGGTTATAGGCGAGGATTTCTGCGCGTTGCAAAATTTCTTCCAGATCTTCTCTGGTGACTGCCAACACCTGATTGTAGCTAGCCAATATGGCATCAATATCTGCGTGTGTTACACCAAGACGCTCGCTCGGTGCAACGTCTTTGGTATCCCTTGGCAGCGTCGCCAATCCGGCATGTGGGTAACGCCGCCCCGTTGAATTGTTGTAAAACAAAGCAGTCGCCAACAGCAGAAAAGAGTTGAGCATGATGGGCGACAAAACAAAAAAATAGCCGAGATCGTGTACAGCGGCACCACCAAGCACCGTGGTCAGTGCAACCGCCCCACTGGGAGGATGAATGCAACGCAGCATGATCATCAGTGCAATCGCGATACCTGCCGCTATACCTGCGGCAACGATTGTGCCGCCGAAGATTTTGACGCAGGTAACACCGACCAAAGAGGCGATTAAATTGCCACCGATGATGGACCAAGGCTGTGCTAATGGGCTGGATGGCACTGCAAACAACAGCACTGAAGATGCACCCATCGGTGCTAATAGCCACAGTGCGCTCGGTGAATCCGCGCCAAGAATAAAGAACGTACAGTAACCGGTTATGACTAAACCAAACAGTGCGCCTGCTGCTGCGCGCATGCGCTCAAATCGATCGACCGGACCTGATGCTGGAAAAAAAATGCGCAAATGTTCTGGCAGCGCGTGGTGAATCCGTAAGAGGGTCGTTTTAAGCATACGAAAAAAGCGTAGAAACTCTACAAAACAGTCATTACATCACAGTATGATACGTCTGGCAATTGATGCATTTAAATTGCTACTTTATTTTAGCAGCCCGGTGAGAGCGTGTGCAACGAGATGGTATTTCATCATAGCGATATTGCATGGTCCGTCAATGGCGTGAATGCTTGCGACTCAAGCGTTACATGTATAGTCAGAAACCTATATCGAGAGATTTTTTACCCATTGATCTCAGCGGTATCGCAAGTGACACCATTGCCATTCGATGTGCGTACGCCTGCAGCGCTGAGTGCGCCCATTACGCCTAACTAAGTTATGCAGACGTGATTGAGCATGCCAGTACAGAGGCGACGCGTCGTGGCTGTCGCGCGCTTGAAAATATCTGCGCGCATTACCGCTAAACGGGCGATTGATAGAGGACATGTCAGGAAGAATGTTGATGCCTGTTCGATTTCTTAAATGTTTGACGCAGTGACTACTTGTTTGTAAAGCTATCGTCTTGATAGCGTATTTCCATCACTTGAATAGGGTTATTTTGTTACGCTGCTAGTCAGCTTTTCAATTTCTCAACCCTTCGCTGTGGAGATCGTATGGACAAGAAAAAATTAACGACAGCAGCCGGTGCGCCGGTACCCGATAATCAGAATACACAAACAGCTGGGCCACGTGGTCCGGTGCTGCTGCAGGATGTCTGGCATCTGGAAAAACTGGCCAATTTCGCACGTGAAGTGATTCCCGAGCGTCGCATGCACGCTAAAGGTTCGGCTGCTTATGGCACTTTTACGGTGACCAACGATATTACGCAATACTCGAAGGCCAAGATATTTTCCGAGGTTGGCAAGAAGACAGATTTATTTTTGCGTTTTTCTACTGTTGCAGGCGAACGTGGCGCAGCCGATGCAGAGCGCGATATTCGCGGTTTTGCGGTCAAGTTTTATACCGAAGAGGGGAATTGGGATGTGGTGGGTAACAACACGCCGGTATTTTTCTTTCGCGATCCTTTGAAGTTTCCCGATCTGAATCATGTCGTCAAACGCGATCCAAAAACCAACCTACGCAGTGCAGAAAACAACTGGGATTTCTGGACGCTGTTACCCGAGGCGCTGCATCAGGTCACCATCGTGATGAGTGATCGTGGTATTCCGCGTAGCTATCGTCACATGCATGGTTTTGGTAGTCATACCTTCAGTTTGATCAATGCGAAAAACGAGCGCTTCTGGGTCAAGTTTCATTTTGTTTGTCAGCAAGGAATTGCAAATTTGACTGATGAAGAGGCTGAGCAAGTGGTCGGCAAGGATAGAGAAAGTCATCAACGCGATTTGTTCAACAGCATTGAAAACGGCGATTTCCCAAAATGGAAATTGGCGATTCAAGTGATGCCAGAAAAGGATGCTGCGACTTATCGCTATCATCCGTTTGATTTGACCAAGGTTTGGCCTAAGGGTGATTACCCGTTGATCGATGTCGGCATGCTTGAGCTCAATCGCAATCCGGAAAACTACTTTGCCGAAGTCGAGCAGTCTGCATTTTCTCCGGCTAACGTGGTGCCAGGCATCAGCTTTTCGCCTGACAAAATGTTGCAGTCGCGTCTGTTTTCATATGGTGATGCACATCGCTATCGTCTGGGTGTTAATCATCATCAGATTCCAGTCAACGCACCCAAATGTCCGTTCCATAGTTATCATCGCGACGGCGCGATGCGTACCGACGGTAATCACGGTGGCACGATTGGATATGAGCCGAACAGCAAAGGCGAATGGCAAGAGCAACCTGATTTTCGTGAGCCGCCGTTAGCGTTGGAAGGTGCTGCCGATCATTGGGACCATCGTGTTGATGACGACTACTTTTCACAGGTTGCTGCCTTGTTCCATCTGATGAACGATCAACAGAAACAGGTTTTGTTCGAGAATACCGCTCGCTCGGTTGGCGGTGCCTCGAAGGCGATACAGGAGCGCCACATCGCCAATTGTAATCAGGCAGATCCGGCTTATGGTGCTGGTGTTGCGAAAGCCTTGCAGCAAGGGGTGTCGCAAGAAACGCCGAACAAGGTGATCTAAATTAGCAGATCATCCTACTGATCGAGGCCGGCATCTTTTAGATATATGCCTGGATCGGCGTTAGAACAACATGACAGTTTGTTTGGTATTAAGGAAGAAATAAACTGTTATGTCTGTTCACATCGTTCTATCCACTTTTGCAATCCCGACAGGGACCTGAAGTCGGCTACCGAGCGACTTTCGATATGTTGATGGCGTGATTTCAACATCTTGGCCAAAGCGCCGCCCGGGCCAATTTCTAGCGCCATGGTGACGCCAGCTTCATTCACACTATCCATCACCGCATTCCAACGTATTGTTTCGGCCAGTTGGCTAGGTAACGAGGAACATGCATCTTCTCTAGTGTGCTGGCGTGTACCGTTGATGCCGGCCAACACAGGAAATTTTGGATCTTGTATCTGACTGTCGATCAACGCTTGTTTAAATGGCGTAACGGCTTTGCTCATCCAGGACGTATGCGATGCGATTTCAATCGGTAGGCGATTCACTTTGCCACCTAATTTCGTTACCGCGGTTTCTACTGCGTCGGCACACTCGACCAGACCACCGACAATCACGCTATCTTCATCCACTTCAATCGCGATATGAAAACCATGGATGTGCAAAATGTCGCGTAAATCACTGATTGTCGACAAAGCGTGGGAGAGTGAAATGGCCATCATCAGTTGGGGCTGATCATTGACGACGCAGGCTTGCAGCAGCTGGGCACGGCGTGCCGCTAGGTGGATGGCTTCTTCTACACTCAACGCACCGGCGACTGCCCAAGACGAAAGTTCACCAATGCTGTAACCAGCGACGATGACAGGTGTTGGCAATAATTTTCTGACCGCTTCCCACGTTGCCAAGCTGGATGCGACCACGACCGGCTGCGCAATTAGATTGGCGTAAAGTAATTTATCGTTGCTCAGAATTTCTGATAACGGATATTTGCAGACCGCTTCCAGCGGCCAGCTTTGCAATAAAGCATCGACTGCAAGGTCCTCTTTTGCCAGATCAAACATGCCCGCATGCTGTCCCGCCTGACCTGAGCAGAGTATGGCGAGTCGATTACTCATACTGGGACGGAAGTCGGTCTGTTGCGTTAGCAGTATCGCCAACAGTATTGTGAGCAACCAGCAGATGCACGAACCAACTCGCAGACAATAGGTCTGCAGCGCCGCCGGGGGAAATACGATGTTGCACAAACAGCTGGTGATAACGGGATGCAGTAGCGCGCCAATCCGAATGCGCAGTGCCACCAGCAGCAAGAAACTGCTGAGCTGATTGCCGGACTAGACTCGCTGCCATTGTGCCGCCACGATGATAGATATTGGTGTCGTTCATGTTTGCCATCAGACTGAATAGCGCATCGATCTGCGCATCGGTATCACTGCGCCCTGTGGCCAGTGTTTGTTGCAAGCGCGGTAAGGCGATGTCAAATATGGATGGAAATCCTTGCGCTGCCTCTTCACGTGCACCGGATACGCCGTATTGTGCTGCTGCGCGTGTGCCATTAGAAAGTATGTCGTTGGAGCGTGTAGTGTTGACAATCGAATGTGTGGCCAATGCTTCGCCCCATAATGCAAGTAGCATGCGGCGCAGATAATTGGCTGTCAAGGGTAGAAGAGGCCGCGTAGCGTGACAATAACCTGCCGCTGCACACAACAATCCAAGTGAGAAAATTGCGCCGCGGTGGGTATTGATGCCGCCGGTTGCCGCCATCATGCGTTGCTCGGCTTGCATGCCGAGTTGCTTGAGTTCGACGAAAGGTGCTTCTGCAGCACCAGCTTTCGCCATGCGGAGAAAGTAATGTCGCAATGAAAAAATGCTACGCATGAATAAGTGACTATCCATATCGGTGTGGCTACCGTTATCTAGCGGAGAAACCAAGCCGGGTTTAGGATAGAGCAGTAGTTCGGCATGCAGACTTTTGATCGCATGGCGCGCGATTATCAGCGCGCTTGGACGTTGTGTATTGGCCGCTGCAGCAGCTATGACATCAATTGTGCCGTCAGCTTTCACATCTGCTTTGTGCTCGTTAGTGCTTGGCAACGAAGAGGAAAAATAGACGCGGTTGTCCATCATCTTGTTTTCCACTCGTCCGGTAACGCAGTGGATAACTCATCTGGTAATTCATCCAGCAATTCCTCAGCACGGACCAACGCGACAGCTTCCATACTTTTGGTGAGTACATAAATATTTTGTCCGGTATCGTCGACCTGCAACCACTCCTTCCATGCAACCGCGCGTCCGGAAGGAAAAACGATTTCGCCATCAAGCGGCAGTAGCTGCACGTACTCTGACAGCATCGCCAATCCATTCGTGAGTTCGGCACGAGAGCGCGGCGCCAACAACAGATCGATATCCGATTGATCTGTCAAATAAGGTAATCCGGTTAACGCTTGCATCGCGAGTGAGCCATATACGCGGAATTCTAGTTGCGTTGATACGGCCTGTTTACATAGCCTCGCATGGATATGCTGCCAACGCGAGGGTAGTGCAGTTTGAATGTCATGGACATTCAATGCGCCTTCATTGCAGCGGATTTGATCGCGGTGCGCGGTAAAAGCGATACGACCTTTTTTCTTACTGGCGATATCGGGTGGCAATGGTATGCCTAGTGCCACCATGTTGAGCGGCATATCGACATCCCGCCTGCGCACGATCACTGGCCAGTCGTTCTCTGCCCATTGCATCAATATATGTGCATGCGTGCTGTGCACATCGGCCGCACGCGCCCAGCCATCTTTGGAGAGCCAGACTCGATTATGACGGGCGAACATCATGCCCGTGCAATACAGCTTGCGCGACCGGCTGTGCGAGTTTGCGGCCACCTCTTTCCAATCCGCGTGCGCTGCGTTGATCGCTTGGATCGGCTTGTTTTAGCGCATCGGCGAGACAGCTTGCAAGCTGATCTTTCCACAACGCTTCAACGCCGCCCATGCGTAAATAATTTTCTGGACCGGGTGCAAAAACAGGATTGCTTTTTGCCAGTTCGACCAGCACGTCTTCCGGCACTTTGGTAATGCGTGCCATTGCTGGTAAGCCCATCACACGAATTTCTGCATCGGGCACCGCATAGCAGGCATCCGCCATCAAACCGCTGGTTATAAATCCACCGGAGAGCGCCTGATCGTAAACGAGGCCAATCACTGCATGACCACGGCGACGTGCCAGATCAATGCATTTTCCCAGGTGTGCCATATAGTGATTAATGCCGAGCATTTCATCACGATGACGCAGACGCTGACCTTGCGTATCGACCAAGATGATGAGCGGACGTTGCGGAAAATCGCGCATGGTCGCCAGAATCGCGCTGGCTTGCGCCAATGCGATTTCGACGCCTATCGAAGTATGGCCAGTGGTGCCGATGACACTGACTGGCTGCCCTTCGACCGTGCCGGTGCCGGATAGAAAACAATCATTTTCAACGATGCTATGACCTTGCGGGAATAAGGCGTCAGCGAGCGTATGCCAATCCATCTTCATTCTCCTGCCCGAAACGGCGTTGCTGATTTCATGAAAGCTGCGGCTTCCAACAGTGGCAGTCCAACTGGGTCTTGGATGCCGAGCGCCGACCAGATATTCATCGGCTCTGTCATCGCGCCGAATTTTTCTAAGCGTGTGCTTAACTGCTTGTGTTCTTTCTCCAATTCTTGCAGCGTTAACTCGGCGGACTCGGTTTTGTATTGCAACAGCATATCGAGCGCGGCACGACGAAACGCTGCGGTGTCATCCGGCAGCACCGCATCGCAGTCGCCCAAAAGATAACGATGCTTGCCGCCGGTGGTGCGCCACACTAATGCGCGATCACGTGAGTCGAATTCTTCCACGCCATGCGTGGTTTCGATCACTTCTGGACCAGACATCGCCAGTCGTGCTTCTTCCGACATCAATATTTTGTTGGCGCAACAGGCGACGATGCCCATGCCGCCGAAGCAGCCGTTGCCACCACCAATTAACACGATGACTGGAATGTTGGCAGCACGCACGTCCAGTACCGCACGCATTACTTCGGACACCGCGATCAGGCCAGCGTTGGCCTCGTGCAGACGCACGCCGCCGGTTTCCAACATCAGAATGACGGCATCAACTTTTTCTACAACCGCTCGCTTGAGCAGACCGACCAGTTTGGCGCCATGCACTTCGCCAACTGCACCACCCATGAAGCCACCTTCCTGCGCTGCGGCAAAGACGCGATGATCGTGCAGCGTGCCGGAGCCGATCACAACGCCGTCGTCAAATGAAACTGGCGAATCTAATTGCGCCAGATGCGGGCTGACGATGCGTTTGCTCGGCGGTAAAAATTCAGTGAAGGAGTCTTGATCGAGCAGGGCGTGCATGCGTTGACGTGCATTGGCCTCTAGATAACTGTTCATACTTTGATTCATGTCGTTGCTCATGACGCAGCTCCAGTCATCGATTCGACCGCTTGATCGAGGCGCAGACTGACCACTGCTGGCGTGGCGCCAACATCGTTGATTGAAATACGCACATTCGCGAGCGGCCAGCGCGCATGAAAATCGGCTAGTACGGCTTGCCAGATCGCTGCAAAACCAGCTGCCGCAGTGCTGATTTCAATTTCGCACTCACCATTCAGCATCACGCTTTCTATCATCACTTCCAGATTGCCAGAGCTGACTACGCCGACTAAATGGGCTTGTGGCGTTAGTTCACGCGTGCCGTTTTTAAAACGAAAATTCAAGGTTTCCATTTGCGCCTTACCAGTTTCTGAAACGCTTGGGCGGTGTGTATAAACCGCCGGATGCACGCACCAGATCTTTCATTGTTTTTGCTGCCAGCAAATCGCGTGTTGCCATACGCTTGTCGATGCCGAGATCCTCTGCGCGTTGTACGATGCCGCGGTCGCGCAAGTTCTCCACCATCCTTTTATCACGCGCCATACCAACTGGCGTGTAACCGGCGACACCGCGGATAGCTTGTTCACGTTCTTCTTCGGTGCGGCACAGCAGCAGATTGGCAATGCCTTCTTCAGTCAAGATATGTGTGACATCGTCGCCATAGATCATCACGGGTGGGATCGCCAGATTTGCCTGTTCTGCCAGTTGCCAAGCATCGAGACGTTCGACAAACGCCGGTTGCATATGCTCGCGGAAAGTCTCGACCATTTGCACCACCAGCTTTTGACCGCGTGGCATTTTATTGCTGCCACCTTGTGCTTGTTGTCCAGCCTTTAACCATGCAGGACTAGCATGACGTCGGCCGCGCGCGTCGGAACCCATATTCGGCGCACCACCAAAACCAGAAATGCGACCCAATGTGGCAGTCGATGAATTGCCCTGTAAATCCATCTGCAAGGTCGAACCTATGAACATGTCACAGGCATACATGCCAGCGACCTGACACATCGCGCGATTACTGCGCATGCTGCCATCGCGTCCGACAAAGAAAATATCGGGACGCGATTCTATATAGCGCTCCATACCCAGCTCGGAGCCGAACGAATGTACGGATTCAACAAAGCCGGCTTCAATTGCAGGAATCATCGCAGGGTGGGGATTGAGTGCCCAATGACGTCCGATTTTTCCTTTAAGCCCCAGCGACTCGGCATAGGTTGGAAGGATCAGTTCTACCGCTGCGGTATCGAAGCCGATACCGTGATTCAGTCGTTCGACACCATATTCGCCATAGATACCTTTGATTGCCATCATTGCCATCAAGATTTGCACTTCGGTGATCAGCGCTGGGTCGCGCGTAAACAAAGGCTCTATGTAATGCGGCGTCGGTGCTTGCACGACAAAATCGACCCAACCCGCTGGCACGTCAACACGCGGCAATGACTCGACGATTTCATTGACTTGCGCTATCACGATGCCACCCTTGAAGGCGGTAGCTTCGACGATCGCTGGCGTATCTTCTGTATTAGGACCGGTATAAAGATTGCCGTCTCTATCCGCTGCCTGCGCTGCTATCAATGCGACACGCGGTGTCAGATCGATAAAGTAGCGGCCAAACAGTTCGAGATAGGTGTGGATCGCACCAATGTTGATTTTTCCCGCGCTGACCAATCGCGCCAGTTGCGCGCCTTGCGGACCAGAAAAGGAAAAGTCCAGTTTGGATGCAATGCCCTTGTCGAACAAATCCAGATGCTCCGGCAAGGCCAGCACCGACATCAGCATATGCAAATTACGCACACGACTTGGATTGAGTTGACACAATGCCTTGGCGAGAAAATCGGCCTGTTTCTGATTATTACCTTCGAGGCAGACACGATCGCCTGATTCGAGCAGTGTTTCCAGCAAAGGCACGATCTTGTCGGGATCGACGATTCTGCTGGTAACAGCCAGACCACGGTCTATCCGGCGTTGGCGATTTTCAGACAGGATATTCCAGTTTTTCATGCTTATCCGATCATGCCTGGTAAAAAGGTCACGATTTGCGGAAAGATCGCCAGCAATGCAATAAAGCCAATCATGATCAGAATGAAGGGGATCACGCCTTTGAGAATTTCGCTATTGCGTATCTCAGGCGAGATGCCTTTAATCACGAAAAGGTTGAGGCCGACCGGCGGCGTGATCAGACCAAGCTCCATATTGATCGTCAACACGATACCGAACCAGATCGGATCAAAGCCGTGCGCAATGATGCCAGGTAACACCACTGGCGTGACCATCAGAATGATCGCGACTGGCGGCAAAAAACAACCTAGCACCAGCAACAGCACATTGACCCAAAACAGATAGGCCCAACGTGACATCTCCAGCGAGGTCATCCACTCTGCGGTGCTTTGCGTGATACGCAGATAGCTCATCACGTAGGTAAACAAAAACGCCATCGCAATGATCATCATGATCATGCATGATTCTTTTGCCGCACCCAGGAAGATCGCACGAACATCATTCCATCGATAGCACTTGTAGACGGTCGCCACCAATAACATCGCGCCAAATGCGCCGACGCCGGCAATTTCAGACGGCGTTCCTAGTCCGCCATACATCGAATACATGATTGCGATGATCAGCAATGCGAAAGGTAGAAGCTTAGGCAGCACTTCAAATCTTTCTTTCCAACTAAAGTGATCTTCGTTGGCAAGCGCGCTGCCACTACCGGCCTCTATTGCGTTGGCTGCATGCGCCATGCGGATTTCTTTTGAAGCGCGATACACCACATACGTGGCAAAAAAAGTGGCAAGCAAAATGCCGGGGATCACGCCAGCGAGAAATAATTTACCTATCGACTGTTCGGTAATGAGGCCGTAAATAATCAACGTGATCGATGGCGGGATCAGAATGCCGAGCGTGCCGCCAGCGGCGATTAAGCCAGTAGCTAGCGCATCGGAATACCCGCGCTTGCGCATTTCTGGAATACCCATACCGCCGATTGCTGCGCAAGTAGCAGGGCTGGATCCGCATAGTGCAGCGAAAACCGTGCAGCCGATAACATTGGCAACGCCGAGCGAGCCTGGCATGCGGTTCATCCAGCGATAAGCAGATTCATATAAGTCAACCGCTGCCCGTGTTTTACCTATGGCGGCACCCATGATGATAAAAAGCGGAATCGTTAATAACGTAAAGTTATCCAGCTCGCCATACAGCGTCTCTGCAAGTATCTCCAAGTTCATGCGCGGCATGAAAAAATACATGAAACCAAGCGCGCTGGCGCCCAACGCAAAAGCGATCGGCATGCCGGAAAACAGCAAGAGTAGCGTGACAGCTATATACAGACATCCAAGTTCTAGCGGTCCCATCCTATGCTCCCTGCAAATTCTTTTTTTGCGCGCTTTCAGAGGCGTGCAGCGTAAGTGTTTCAAATATCTGCACAATGATTTGCAGCGCAAGTGTGGTCATGCCGAATGCCATCAATAAATAAGGAATCCATAGTGGTGGTGCCCAAGTCGAATCAGTAGTCCAGCCTTGCTGGTACGCATCCCAACTGTAATGCCACGCATTGTTGGCAATAAAGGCAATGACGGCGACTGACAGAACATCCCCCAACAAAAGGCGGATACGGTTCCATTTTGCAGACATCACTTCTTCCAACACTTCAATCCCGACATGACCGCGTTCGGATTGCGTATAAGCAGCAGAAAGAAAAGTCGCTGCAATTAAAAGATAAATACAAAACTCAATCACCCAGTCAGTGGCGATGTTCAAAAAATACCGGGTAATGACTTCGTAAACCAGCGCGAGGGTGGCAAGCACGATGAGCATGGCGGAAAGTATGGCCATGCTGCGATTGAAACAGCGCAAGCCGTTACCAATAAAACGGAGTAAAGAGTGCATGTGAAATTCCTGAAAAAATGCCTGCAATTACATTGCAGGCATTTTTATTAAGCAAAGAACTTATTTGACCGCTTCGGCCATTTCCAGCAAATGTTTACCGTCTTTTACGCTGTCCTCGAAATTTTTCCATGCGGTTTTCTTGGCCAACGCGCGCCATTTAGCAAAAGTGGCATCATCCATATCGACTGATTCAGCACCGTTCTTTGCATACACTTCACCCAGACGCTGGTCGTCTTTTTTGGATTCCGTCATCGCAAATTGTTCCAAGCTTGCGCCAACTTCCATCACGATTTTTTGCTGTGCAGGTGTCAGGCTGTCGTAGGTGCTGTTGGCCATTAACAGTGGCTCAAACATAAACCAGAACGTATTTTTGCGTGCCGTCGTAACTGATTTCGCTACTTCATACAGACGGAAGCTCAATAGCGAGGTGCTTGAGGTAACTGCTGCATCCAATACACCGGTTTGCATCGCGTTATAGATTTCCGAAGAAGGGACGTTGGTGATAGAAGCACCGGCACCTTTAAACATCGTATCCATATCTTTGCTGCCGCCACGGATGCGTACGCCATCAACATCTTCTGGTTGCACGATAGGTTTGCCTTTCGACGCCACGCCGCCAGCTTGCCACACCCAAGTAATAATCTTGACGCCTTTTTTGTCGACAATATCTGTCAACGCTTTGCCGATAGGTGCGGTTTTCCAGCGCAGACCTTGCTCGTAGCTCGTCACCAGTGCGGGCATCAGACCCAGATTGACTTCGGGAATCTTGCCGCCTTCATAAGCTAGTGGGAGCACGGTCATGTCCAACGCGCCGGTTTGCATGGCAGAAAATTGTGCTTTAGGTTTGAAAAGCGAGGCCGAAGGATAAATTTGAAATTTCAGGTCGCCGTTCGTGCGCTTTTCTACTTCTTCGGCAAACTTGACGGCTAGGCGATGGCGGAAATCAGCGCTAGGATCATCGCCACCTGGAAACTGATGCGAGATTTTGATGACACGCGGTGCAGCAACTGCAGCACCAGCCATACCAACTGTTAGTGCGCCCAACAGGACGGACGCCAACGTGGTTTTTAAAAACTTGTTATTCATGATGTTCAGTCTCCTTGATGAATTTTTGTACAAAAGATTCTGCTATGCCTTCTTGTGATGCTGATGCTGCAGATAAATCCGTCGCTCCATTGGCATGTTTATGCCATTGACCAGATCATCGGTTTTTACAGATATTGATCTTAAAACACCTCAAATACGATGCATGTTTTATGCACTGCATCGCACTTTATATTCTTTAAGACGTTTTGTGTATACAAGAATACATTTAAGAAATACGCAGTCAAGGATTAAATGCGTCTTATAATTACTCATGTATATATAGTTGCTTCTTTGTTATTTGCTTTGTTCTCTCCAATTAATAGCTGGAAAATAGTCATCAGTGAAAAACCGTTCCGAAATGCTGCGCGAAGCGATAGAAGAAAAAATCGCCATCGGCAAACTAAAACCTGGGCATCATCTTGACGAGACTGAATTAGCAAAAGAATTCGGCGTGTCGCGCACGCCTATACGTGAGGCGCTTATTCAGTTGGCGTCCATGGGTATTATCGAAGTGCGACCGCGGCGTGGCGCCGTGGTTGCAGAAATCAGCCCGCACAAATTGGTGGAAATGTTTGAAGTGATGTCAGAAATTGAGGCAATGTGCGCTCGACTTGCGGCACGCAGGATGTCACCCGCCGACCATACTGAATTGTTGGCAGCACATCATGCTTGCGAAGCAGCGCGTAACGCCCCTGATCCAGATGAATATTTTTATCGTGGAGAGGTATTTCACGATTGTATTTACGCTGGCAGCCACAACGCTTTCTTAATTGAGCAGGCACGTACACTTCATCGTCGTTTACGTCCTTATCGTCGTTTACAGTTACGTGTGCGTGGTCGCATCAGCACCTCGTTTTCTGAGCATGACGCCGTGGTCAACGCGATTATCGAAGGTAAGAGCGATGTCGCTGGTGAATTATTGCGTGATCACATCATGATTCAAGGACAGCGTTTTACCGATCTGATTGCCTCACTGTCGCGGATATCAACGCAAGCCGCTTGATCAAGCAAGAAAATCATCTGCTCAAAGGCTCACGCCTTTCGTAGGCTACCTAGGCCGCTCAGATCGACGTGTCTTTTTGTTCGAGTGATGGTTTCGTACCACCCGTGTCAGCTTTCCTGCTCTCGACGTTCTTCTCCTCTGTGCTGTAGACTTTCTCTATACGCTGCAAACCTTTCATTCAAGCAAATGTATAAGCTTCGTTTGCAAGTGTCGTTTGCGACATGCACCTTCAATACAAAGGCGGGTAGATGAAAAAAGTAATCTCGGGAATCGTAATCATCGTTTTATTGGGCGTGGCAGCACTGTTCGGATATAACTGGTGGCAGCAGCAACAGCAGCCAGAGACCATCACAGAAGTAGCGCCTTCAGTGATTGCTCCTGAGCCAGTGGTCGTGCCACCAGCTGTCGAGACACCGCCGCCGATATTGCACCCTATAGAACCGCCACCGCCGACTGAAGAGCCGTTACCCACTGTGCAAGATAGTGACAAGGTATTAGGTGAGGCATTAAGCGACGTGGTGGGTCCATCTGTGTGGAAGGCGCTATTTTTTCCAGATTTATTGATTCGTCATATTGTGGCGACGGTTGATAATTTGCCGCGTCATGAAGCACCTTCCAAAATGTGGCCAATACGTCCGGCTGGATCGTGGATAAAAACCAAAGGAACAGAAGGGAGTTTGACGCTGGATCCTGCTAATGCAGAGCGTTATGCGCCGTATGTCGCCATGGTGCAGCAACTCTCCGTCGATAAGTTGGTAACCGTGTATCGCCAGTTTTATTCATTGTTCCAGCAGGCTTATAAAGAGCTGGGTTATCCAGATGCCTATTTCAACGATCGTCTAGTGGTCGCGATTGATGACATGCTAGCTGCCCCCGAGCCTGAAGGGCCTATCGAGTTAATCCAGAACAAGGTGCGTTATCAATTTGCGGATGCCGATTTGGAAAGCCGCTCGGCTGGGCAAAAAATCATGTTGCGCATTGGCGTGGAGAATGCGCGTATCGTTAAAGCAAAGCTGCGCAAGTTACGTGCTGCAATAACACAATTCAGCGCCAAACCTGTATCAACCAAACCCGTGTCATCGCCACAAATAACACCTCAGCAAAAGACAACGCAGTAGTGGATAACGTATTTAGATGGCGCCCAATACCTGCCCTACGACAAAGCTTGGATTGAGATGATTTTTGTCATCTCTTTGATTCCCAAGCTTTTGTCGAGCGCGTATTTTCAGGATACGTTGGGACGTAAAGTCTAATGATTAATGAAAAAATGTGAAGTAGTGAAAAGGGGCTGGATATGAACGGATTTCAAATCACATTTTTACGCTTTTCTATGTGAAGACGGCAGGTGAATTGGGCTCTTTGGGCGATGTCCCGTCCTGAGTATGCAATTGCTGAAGCATCTGTTGCGGGTCTTCGGATAAATCAATCGATGAGCGTAGGCGAGGCAGGGCATGCGCATAATTCTCTGCAATGAAGGTGATCATGCCTTCTCGTATCAGACAGCGTAAATCGAAGGCGCGTCCCGAATCTTGAGCACTGACTAAAAAGCGCAATTGAACTGCACGTTCGTTGGTGTCCGTCACCTGCAAGCCGCATACGCGTTTGTCCCATAATTCAGAAGACGTACAGATACGCTCGAATTCCTGCCGCAATGGTGCGATAGGGACGGAAAAATCCAGCCATAAAAACACTGTGCCGAGAATAGTTGACGACGAATGCGTCCAGTTTTCAAACGGATTTTCGACAAACCACTGCAGTGGGACGATTAATCTACGCTCATCCCAAATTTTAACGACGACAAAGGTTCCGGTGATTTCCTCGACCCGGCCCCATTCTCCTTGCACGATCAACACATCATCAATTCGAATGGGCTGGGAAAAGGCAATTTGCAGTCCAGCGATAAAATTCCCGAGTACTGGGCGCGCTGCGATACCGGCCACTAATCCAGCGACGCCGGCGGATGCGAGCAGGCTGGCTCCAAATTGTCTGGCTCCTGGAAGAGTCAGTAATACAAACGCCAGGCCGAGCAAACCAGCAATGAAATGTGCACTGCGCGCTAACACCCGTGTTTGCGTCAGTACACGGCGTGCTTTTAGATTGTCCTGCACATCAGAAGGATTCAACTGAATAACCGTTGTCGCCACCGCTTCTATGCACGACATAGCAAACCAGGTGAGGCAGGCAATCAAACCAACGGTGGTTACATACGAAATCTGCGTCAGGAAGGGCGTCTCTTCAGGTGCGCCAGCCAGAACCAGACGTATAGCCAGCAGGATCATACAGCTGCGGCTTGCATTAAAGGTGAGAACAGTAAGATTAGTGGTAAAGGGCCGTTTGCGCGCCAGCCTCCTTAACACTGCAATCAGTGCACGATGTGTAATAACTGCGAGTACCAGAGCGACAAAGGCACTAACGATAACCACCAGTCCGGAGCGGAGCGGACCTTCTGGAACGTTGGATAGAAAAAACATATCCATTCAAATACTCCCGAAAATAAAACGTTTCTTGTAAAGCATCTGTTAAAGCATGGCGCAGTAGAGAGTACAAGCAATCTCAATGCCTACTATTGGGTGGTGTCCTTGATTGACCCTGGAATTTTAAAAAAAATCTGCTGATCATCTTTTTTTATGACTCATATTTGTCTGTGGAGAATCTTAAAGATGTGCGCCGCGTTGAACCATGGGCAAATTGACCAAGTATGTATCAACCTAATTCATACCCAATTTGGTAAAATCTCTCTTTTACGGTATTTCGTCTCATGTGATCTGACTGAGTCCATCCCGATCAAGTCAAATTCGATTCATTCTTGCTGGAGCAAACGTGCCTGGTCTCTTACCCAACGTCGATCCCGACGGTCTTCTTGAATATTCCGTCGTCTACACTGATCGTGCCGTCAACCATATGTCGCTGCGCTTTCAGGGCGTGATGCGCGATATTTCCCGCACTCTGAAACAGGTCTATCACGCTGATACAGCGATCGTCATGCCCGGCAGCGGCACTTTCGGCATGGAAGCGGTGGCACGCCAGTTCGCCACTGACAAGCCTTGCTTGGTACTACGCAACGGCTATTTCAGCTACCGCTGGAGCCAGATTCTGGATGTGGGTAACATTCCTTCTGGGACCACGATTTTGAAGGCGCGCCCGATAGAGAACACATCGCAAGCGCCATTTGCGCCAGCCCCGATAGAAGAAGTCGTCGCCGCTATTACCAAAACCAAGCCAGCCGTCGTGTTTGCCCCACACGTGGAAACCGCCTCAGGCATTTTGTTGCCTGACGATTATCTGCGCCAGGTCGCTGATGCTGTACATGCAGTTGATGGCTTGTTCGTACTGGATTGCATTGCCTCCGGTACGCTTTGGGTCGATATGGAAAAAACCGGCGTGGATATTCTGATCAGCGCGCCGCAAAAGGGTTGGAGCGGTTCCGCTGGTTGTGCTTTCATCATGTTAAGCAAGCTCGCTCATAGCGTGATGGATACGACGCAAAGTACCAGCTTCGCCAGTGATTTGCGCAGATGGCAGCAGATCATGGACGCCTACGAGCAAGGCAACGTCGCGTATCACACCACAATGCCGACCGATGCGCTAACCGTGTTGCGCGATACGATGGCCGAGACCGAGGCTTATGGCTTTGAAAGAGTGCGTACCGAACAACAGGAACTGGGTAAGCGTGTGCGGGCATTGATGGCTGAAAGAGGATTCAAGAGCGTTGCTGCGCCAGGATTTGAGGCGCCAGGCGTGGTGGTTAGCTATACCAACGATGATGGCCTGCAGTCCACCAAAAAGTTCGTCGCTGCAGGTTTGCAGACAGCGGCAGGCGTACCTTTGCAATGTGATGAGCCAGTAGACTTTAAAACCTTCCGCATTGGTCTGTTTGGCTTGGACAAGTTGCACAACATAGACCGCACCGTGACCCACCTGACCAATGCTTTGGATGCGATGCGCTAAATAACGCAGTTACCGTTAGGTCCCTCACGTCTTGATCGCAAGATCGGCAGGTGAGGGACTATCAAAAAAACGATCAATATCAAAGCCGGCTTGGCCTAGACGGACAGCCTGCGATCTCCCACCAATTTGGCAGTAGTTCTAGAATATTGGGTCGGGCAAAGCGATCATCCATTAAATGGATCACACCACGATCCTGCTGTGTCCGAATAACCCGTCCTGCCGCCTGCACCACTTTTTGCAAACCGGGATACAAATAGGTGTAGTCATAACCATCGCCAAAGACGGCGTGCATTCTGTGTCGCATCTGCTCATTGATTGGATTCACCTGAGGCAGGCCCAGCGTGGCGATGAAAGCACCGATCAGTCGGTTTCCTGGTAGATCGATGCCTTCCGCAAATGCGCCGCCCAATACAGCAAATCCAATGCCTTTCCCATTCAGGGTAAAGCGACTCAGGAATACTTTGCGTTCATCTTCATCCATGCGCCGCGATTGCTGCCAGATGGGAATGTTGGGGTAACGATCGACAAACAAGTCGCAGATTTTGTGCAGATAGTCGAAACTGCTGAAGAAGGCCAGATAGTTTCCCTGCTGTTGGAGATATTGCTGCGCGATCAGATCCACAATCGATGCAAGGGAGTGATCACGATGTTGATAACGCGTCGAAATATTTCTTGAAATATGTACAGCCAATTGCATCGCCTCAAATGGCGATGCCACGTCTATCCAGGCAGTGTTCTCTGGCAGCCCAAGTGTATCGGCATAAAAATGCCAGGGACTGAGCGTAGCGGAGAATAGCGTGGCGGAATGAGCTGCGGCAAAACGCTGTTGCAGAAACGGTGCGGGAATGACATTGCGCAGGCAAAGAACGGAATTCGTACGACCACCTTGCACCGAATTTTTAGTGATGTCGAAGAGTGAATGTTCGCCAAACAATTCTGCCAAGCGTGAAAAATGCAACGCATCGAAGTAGAACCGTTGCAGGTCTTGATGCAGGCCTTCCGGATTGTCGGCCATGAAATCCGTTATCTCGGAACTAGCTTGCTGCAGCGCAAACAGAAACTTGCTGGCGATCGCGGGATACACTTGGTAGTCGTCAATCTGTTCCTGATGCAATGCGTTCCATTGCCGGTTGACGCGATCGAGCACTGTTTTCAACGTCTTCGGTGCCGACTGTCGCACAAAGCGAAAGTCGTTTTGATTCAGTTCGGCAGAATACATCTTGCGCGCACGTTCCAGCATATTGTGAGCCTCATCCACCAGCAGACTTACGCGCCATTGATCCTCTGTCGCCAGGCTGTACAGCATGGCGCTTGTATCAAAATAGTAGTTGTAATCGCCGATGATCACATCACTCCATCGCACCAGCTCTTGGCTGAGGTAATAGGGACAAACCTGATGTTCCAGCGCGATGGCACGCAGGGAAGATTGATCGAGCTTCTGTGCATTCACAGCGGCCAGCCGCGCCGGTCCGACACGATCATAAAATCCCTTTGCCAGTGGACAGGACTGCCCGTGGCATGCCTTGTCAGGATGCTCGCAGGATTTATCCCGTGCGACCAACTCCAGCACGCGCAACGGCAAATACGGAGTATTTTTCTTAATCAAATCGATGGCATCCAATGCCGGTCCGCGACCGGATGTCTTTGCTGTTAGAAAAAAAATCTTGTCTATCTTCTGGGCAGGGCTGGCCTTCAACAAAGGAAAAATGCTGGCTATGGTCTTGCCTATACCCGTTGACGCCTGCGCCATCAAGCAACGTCCGGAGACTGCTGATTTATAAACGGATTCTGCTAATTGTCTTTGCCCGTGCCGGAAATCCGCGTGCGGGAAATTCAAATGCGACAGCGCAGCGTCACGCTCTATACGATGCTCCGATTCCTGATCTGCCCAGGCAATAAAATTTTCGCATTGCTGTTCGAAGTATTGTTTCAGCGTCTCTGCTAAATGAGTTTCGACCAACATCGTTTCTTTTTGCGTAGCAATGTCAAAGTACACCAGTGCCACGTTAATCTCGGGCAGTCCGCGCGTCTGACACAAAAGCCAGCCGTATATCTTTACTTGCGCCCAATGCAAGTGCCGATGGTTGTCCGGCATCTTTTGCAAATCGCCGCGAAAGGTCTTGACCTCTTCTACGCGATTGCGCTTTGGATCGTAGCCATCAGCACGACCGCGTACGCTCAGGTGTTTGTATTCGCCGCTGAGGTTGACTTCAGATTCATAATGCTTTGCGCGACGCGATGCCACAGTGGCGTGGCCGGCCATACCTTCCAGTGCGGAAGGCGAGGGCGTAAAGCGCAAATCGAGATCGCCTTTCTTTGCAGTGAACTCGCACAGCGCACGTACCGCCACGCTGTAATTTACGGCATCGCTCACGCTGCTCCCTCCAGCCATTGCACGTAGCAGACAGCTACCGGCATGTCGTGATCGACAAAATAATCCAGCCAGCGTATCTGATTGTCCTGCAGACGATCGCCCGGCCCCTTGACCTCGAGCATGCGATAGCGTTTTTCTACCGGCCAGAACTGGATCAGATCGGGAAAGCCGGAGCGATTGGCGGGGATGTCGCGCAGCATGCGCTCAAACCATTTCTTCAGATGTTTTGCCGGCAGACAATCCAGCGCCAGCTTTAGCAATTTCTCATCCAGCACGCTCCAGAACACAAACGGAGACTGCATGTTCTGTTTGGCATGGAAATTATCAACAATGGTTTGCCTGTATAGCTCGCTGTCGAGTTGCGACAGACATGCAGCAAATAATTCCGCGCGACGCTGATGGAAATCGGACCGGTGCAAATCGGCGGGACCATGATGAAATGGATGAAAAAATGCGCCAGGTAAGGGCGCGAAGATCGCCTGCCAGCACAACAGGCCGAACAGTGAATTGATCAAGGTGTTTTCGACATACATCACCGGCGCGTGGTCGCAGGAATAATGTGCGCAGACTATATGTTCGACTGTGGTGGCTTGTGCCGGATAGGGTAGGCGCAGGTCGATACGTTCAACCGCAGGCGGTTTGGCGGGGAGCGATCTGGCAAAACCTAGCTTGCGCTGCAGACGCGGCAAAATGCGCAGCAAGGCCTGTTGCTCGGCTTCGTTTTCGGGCGCATCGAAGGCAATCTTCGCTAAGTCACAGGCCGCATCGATTTCTTCGCGACGTTCCAGTACACGAATAGCTCGAAGACGCGCCCCCCGATAAGAGCAGCGCCGATAGATGTCGAGTGCGTTTTGCCATTCCATGCTTCGTTCATATTGCTGGGCAAAGCGAAACAGCAGCTTATTACGTCGGCCCTCAAGCCATGTATTTTCAAAAGGCGTCAGTGGGATATCGAGCAGGATGTCGTCAGGGCAATCGCCCTGATCCAAGCGTTCACGACATCGGTGCAGATGCAAATAGTCGTCCACCTGCTGACGACATAGAAAACCGCGCGAAGAGGGCGAGAATTCGACTTGCTCGTAACGATAGATGCCCAAATCTGACAAAACAAATTCTGACCAGTCCTGATACAGATTGCCGAAGAACATCAGGCGCAGGCGTTCACACATTGCCATGATGCTGAGTTGATAAACGCATTCATCAGTCTCCGCGTGCCATTCTGAAAACCGTCGCGCTTGAGGAAATGTAGTGCGCAATGCTTCCAGCAATTCCTGTTTCCGCGCAGCTTTCGTCACTGGATTCAAACGAAATATGATCGTAATTTCCGGCTTCGTCAGCAAGCCGAATATTTCATCCAACGTCATCACAGGATCGCGCACCAGCCAGCCTTGTTCAAGCAAGGGTAACGCGGCGTGATCAGGACAGGCGATCTCGTCATAGCAAAGTTTGCCAGCCCGAAAAAGCGTGCCTTTGCGCATCACCATTCGCACCAGCAAGGCACGCGATGCTTGTGGCAAGGCGCGAAACGTTGCAATGAAATTCAACTCTTCGCTGGACAGTAAATCACTGTAGCGTTGCGTAATCCAGTCCAAGACAAGTTGAAAATTGTCTAGGTAATAGAAAGGGTTGGGCAGGGTGACGGGCATCGGTAAACAAAAAACGAAAAATACGAAAATACGAAAACTAAGTACGAGAGCGGAAAAACCCGTCCCTGCACGATACTGTTTATGCGTACAGTATATAGCAACTAAATCGTGGCTGTGATTTCGCTTGGAAGCATGGTCAGAACAGCGTCATGGCGCGCGTGCTAGTGATGCGCAAAGATAATTGTCTTCGTGGAAAGTTTCGAAAATAAAGAGAACAAGGTGGATAGAAAAGGCTTTTATACTGTGTATATATACAGTATATTGGTGAGCCCCACCTCGTTTTTGGAGCACTCATGGCCGCGGTATTGCCAGCCCTTATTAACCTTAGTAATGCAAGCAGCTTGTCCTTGCCGGATTCGGTTTGGCGCGGCGACCAGTTAGGTTCGTATCGTGCTACGCCTGTGGCAAGCGGATACCCCGATTTGGATAAGGAGTTGCCCGGTAGCGGCTGGCCGCCCTCTGTATTGGTCGAGCTGTTGCTTCATTCTCCTGGTATGGGTGAGCTGCGTCTACTGGCGCCGACCTTGGCATCGCTGACGCAATCCGGCAAAACGCTCATCCTGCTGGCGCCGCCGCATATACCATTTGCACCGGCATTGAAGCAGCTCGGCCTCGATTTGAAAAAAATCATTTTGATCAATGCCGACAAACCGACTGATCGCGTGTGGGCAGCGGAACAGACATTGAAAAGCAGCAGCTTCGGGGCCTTGCTGTGCTGGCTGCCGCAAGTAAAAACAGATCATTTGCGTCGCTTGCAACTGGCTGCCGCTAGCGGCGAAGGATTGGTCTTTGTTTTTCGTCCTTTGTCGGCGCAGGATCAATCGTCGCCGTCACCGTTGCGCCTGCTCTGTCAGGCGGCGCCGGGCGGCAAACTGTCGGTAGAAATCTTCAAACGCCGTGGTCCTGTTCATGCGCAGGCGATTGTTTTGCCATTGTCGCTTCCATCGACATTGATCAAGCCATTGGCTGCACGCCCACCCCTTATACCAACTTTGAATTTCCCATCTCATGCTGTGGATCGCTATTCACTTGCCGCAACTGCCGCTCGACGTCGTGCTGCGCTCGCGGTTTAGATCGGCAGCCGGCGAGCCTGATCCGCTCGTGGAGATGCCGGTCGCAATCTGCGAGAACAAGCGCATCGGCTGGTGCAATCAATATGCCGAAGAAGCAGGCATACGGTCGGGCATGTCGGAAGCCAACGCGCATGCGCTGGCTAGCAAGTTGCAGTCGTTTCCTCGGGATGAGCGCCAGGAATCGCAAGCCTTGCAGGAAGCTGCGCTATGGGCCTTGCGTTTCACGCCGCATGTCGTGCTGCGTCGATTCGGTCTCATGATGGAAGTCGCCGCCAGTCTGCGTTTGTTTCATGGCCCGCAAGCGATTGCATCGCAGTTATTGTCCGGGCTTACCGAGCTTGGTCTGCATGCGCGTCTGGCTGGCGCCTCGACAGCAACCGGCGCATGGTGGCGTGCGCAATGCGATGATCTACCAGAAATATTTGTAGACGGCGTCCCTCAGGCGCTTGATTCGCTTCCCTTGCAGGTACTGGCTGCAGCCCAGGTCCATATGGTTACACTCGACGGTATTGGTTGTCACACGGTAGGCCAGTTGCGACGATTGCCAAGGACAGGTGTGACGCGTCGTTTCGGCAAGGAATTACTGCGCGAACTTGATCGCGCCTATGGTGAGGAAGCCGAAGTCCATCAATGGTTTGAAGTGCCGATCAACTTCGATGCGAAACTTGAACTGCCTTCACGTGTAGAAAGTACGGAAGCTCTGCTGTTCGCTGCGCGTCGCTTGCTGCTGCAACTGACGGGGTGGCTGACGGCGCGACATGCTGCAGTCATCAGCATTACCTTGTTGCTGCATCATGAATCGAGCCCGCGTCATGATCATCGTAGCTCGCCGCTGACAATTGTTCTTGGCATGCCCAGCCGCGATATCGATCATCTAACCTTGCTATTGCGCGAACGGTTAACACAGCTTGTACTCATGGCGCCAGTGATCGAAATCACGCTGAAAGCCAATCAGGTCGTCAGGCAGGCAGCACCAAATACCGAATTATTTCCGACGTCGGCATCCGATGCGGAAAGCACCGGCCGATTGGTGGAGCGCCTGCAAAGCCGCCTGGGAGCTGAGGCCGTGTGCCAGTTATCGATGATCGCCGATCATAGACCGGAAAGAAGCGTGACACTGCCACCAGTGACTGGACAGCCTCAGCGTCGCAGTAAGGAAGAAGTCGTGTCGCAGAGCGCATCGGCACGCCCGACATGGTTGTTGCAACAACCTGTTGCGCTGACCACAAGACAGCACAAACCTTTCTATCAAAGCCCGCTGATCTTGCTGACCGGACCGGAACGCATCGAATCGGGTTGGTGGGATGATGCGCTGGCATCGCGCGATTATTTCATCGCGCAAAACGACCGGCATCAATTGCTCTGGATATTCCGTTTGCGGACAGTGGACGAAGCCGCTGGCTCCGGTTGGTTTTTACATGGCTTCTTTGCTTGAATTGGGAAGCGATGCACGATGTCTTCTTTGCTTTCCAGTTTTCTTCCTGAATTTCTTCCCAACTATGCCGAGCTGCATTGCCGCTCCAATTTCACTTTTTTGCATGGGGCCTCCCATCCGGAAGAACTGATACAGCGCGCCAGCGATCTGGGTTATGCAAGCTTGGCGATTACTGATGAATGTTCATTGGCGGGTGTCGTGCGCGCGCATGTCGAGGCAAAAAAACAAGGTCTGCACCTGATCATCGGTAGCGAGATCAAGCTGTCATGCGGCACAAAGCTGATTTTTCTGGCGACTGACCGCAATGGTTACGGCAACCTGTCCGAGCTAATCACGCTTGGACGGCGGCGGGCCGGTAAAGGTTTTTATACGCTGCATCGCAGCGATCTCGATCCAGAAGAGCAACAGGAAATAAATTTCGATCATCTGGCCGGCTTGCGCGATTGTCTGGTGATTCTTGTCCCGCAACGCGATTGTTCTGGCGAAGAACTTGCGCGACAGGCTGCGTGGCTGCAGCGCATATTTACTGACCGTGCATGGATTGCAGTTGAATTGCTGCATGGTTCCGACGATGATGAGCGGTTCGATTTGCTGACTCAGATTGCGGTCACATCTGGGTTGCCATTGGTGGCGATGGGCGATGTGCTGATGCATGTACGTTCGCGCAAACCATTACAGGACACCTTGACTGCGGTGCGTCTGGGTAAATCGTTAGCCGAATGCGGTATGGAACTGCAACCGAATGCGGAGCAGCATTTGCGTTCCCGTATGCGTCTTGCGCAGATCTATTCATCGGATCTGTTGCAGGAAACGCTGAGCATCGCGAAGAAGTGCACTTTCTCACTGGATGAGTTGCGCTATCAGTATCCGCAAGAAATCGTGCCGGTAGGCGAAACCATGTCCGGCTACCTGCGTCGGCTGACCTATGAAGGCGCGACACAACGGCGTTTCAAGCAGGGTATTCCGGAGAATATCCAACAGCAGATTGAGCGCGAGCTTGAGCTGATCGCAGAACTCGGTTACGAACCTTATTTCCTCACTGTGTATGACATCGTGAAGTTTGCCCGCAGCAAGGGCATCTTGTGTCAGGGGCGGGGTTCTGCCGCCAATTCGGTGGTCTGCTATTGCCTTGGTATTACCGAGGTCGATCCGGCACGTAGCAATGTCCTGTTCGAACGTTTCATTTCGCGCGAGCGCAACGAGCCGCCTGATATCGACGTGGACTTTGAGCATCAGCGTCGTGAAGAAGTCATGCAGTACATCTATAACAAGTACGGCCGCCATCGTGCGGCATTAACGGCAGCATTGATTACTTATCGCCCGCGTTCCGCCATGAAGGATGTCGGCAAAGCCTTGGGGCTGGATTTCGAACAGGTCAATCGCTTGTCACAATCGCACAAATGGTGGGACGGCCGCGAGATCGGCGAGGAGCGACTGCTGGAAGGCGGCTTCGATCCGCAGGCACCGATTGTGCAGAAACTGGTGGAATTGACGAAAACGTTGATCGGCTTTCCGCGCCACCTGTCTCAGCACACTGGTGGCTTTGTTATTGCGCGCGACAGTCTTGCACGCTTGGTGCCGATTGAGAATGCATCGATGAAGGATCGTAGCGTCATCGAATGGGACAAGGACGATCTGGATGCGCTTGGCCTGTTGAAGGTTGACGTGCTGGCGCTCGGGATGTTGTCGGCGATACGGCGGGCGCTGGAAATGATTGGCAAGCGGCGCGGAACGACATTCGAGATGCAGGACATCCCACCGGAAGATGCGCTGACCTATGAAATGATCAGTGCGGCCGATACCATCGGCGTGTTTCAGATTGAATCGCGCGCGCAGATGTCGATGTTGCCGCGACTACGTCCGAGTAAATTTTACGATCTTGTGGTGCAGGTGGCGATCGTGCGGCCCGGCCCGATTCAGGGTGGCATGGTGCATCCCTATCTGAAACAGCGGCACATGCGGCCTGAAGAGATCGTCTATCCGGGGCCGGAAATCAAGCAGGCACTGAAACGTACCTTTGGCGTGCCGATCTTCCAGGAACAGGTGATGCAGATTGCGGTACTGGCGGCCGGTTATACACCCGGCCAAGCAGATGATTTGCGCCGTTCTATGGCCGCATGGAAGCGCAAAGGCAATCTGGAAAAACACGGAGACAAGCTGAAGCAAGGATTAACCAGAAATGGCTACGATCCGGCATTTGCAGATCGCCTGTTCGAACAGATAAAAGGCTTTGGCGAATACGGTTTTCCGGAATCCCATGCAGCAAGCTTTGCATTGCTGGTGTATGTCTCTGCATGGATTAAGTGTTACGAACCAGCAGCCTTTCTTGCTGCGTTGCTGAATTCTCAGCCTATGGGTTTTTATTCGGCATCGCAACTGATGCAGGATGCAAAACGCCATGGCGTCCAAGTACGACCGGTTGATGTGAGCATCAGTGAGGTGGAGTCGACCATGGAAGATATCCATGACCGTTATCCTGCCGTGCGTCTTGGTCTGCACTTGATTAAAGGACTGTCGTCTACTGGCGCAGAACGCATCATCGAGGTACGCAACTGTCGGCCTTTTGAGAGCGTCGACGATCTGGCACGCCGCGCCTTGCTTGATCAGCATGAGTTAGGTGCATTGGCATCTGCGAATGCATTGCTGCCCTTATCCGGTCATCGACGCCAGGCCAAATGGGAAGTAGCCGCGATGGTGCCGGCACCGAAACTGTTGCGCGATGCGCCTATCTTGGAAGCGCCATTGTTATTGCCAGCTGCCAGCGAAGGGCAGGAGATCGTTGCAGATTACGCCAGTACCGGATTGACACTGGGTCGCCATCCGCTGGCCTTGTTGCGTCCGCGACTGAAGCAGATGAACTTGTCCACTGCGCTGGAAATGAAAGGCTTTGCGGATCGCAAGATTGCGCGCACCACAGGCATCGTCACGATGCGACAGCGGCCGCCTACCGCCAAGGGAACGATGTTCGTCACGCTGGAAGACGAGACTGGCATCACCAACGTGATCATTTGGCCGGCGCTGGTCGAAAAGCAGCGTAAAGAAGTGCTGAATTCACAACTGATGACGGTTTATGGAATATGGCAAAGCAAGGACGAGGTGCGACATCTGGTTGCCAAGCGAATTGTGGATCATTCCGAATTGCTGGGAGATTTATCGGTGAGTAGCAGGGATTTTCAGTAGCAGGGACAAGCATGCAAGTTTGTTTCTGAACACAAATAGTAGCGTGAAGTAGCTACCTTACAGAAGGCCAGGAGGAGATTCCTGTGGCGGATGTCGGCCACGTTTGCGTCCTAAAGCCGCTTGAGTCTTAATCCACTTACATCTCAGGCGTCAAAAATCTCAATTGCCGTGTCACTTGGCATGTCATTAAACGAATCGCTGCACGCCAAATTTATATATCGTATAATTACGATTCATATTTCAATTAATGACGATATTAAATTCGCTCTTGAGCGAAACAATGGATATAACGATGGATATAGATCTCGTACACAAAGCGCTGGCCAATCCGGTACGGCGCGAAATTCTGGGTTGGTTGAAAACGCCAGAGCTGTATTTTGCCGAGCAGGAGCATCCGCTGGATTTCGGCGTGTGTGCCGGCATGATCAATAAGCGCAGTGGTTTGTCGCAATCGACTGCTTCCGCGCATCTTGCGACCTTGCAGGCAGCGGATTTGATTACGCCCAAACGGATCGGACAGTGGATTTTTTTCAAGCGTAACGAAGCCACGATTCAGGCTTTTTTGCATGCGATCAATGGCGATCTTTAATACAAGCTCTGAATCAAACACATTTTTTGAAAGTCGTTAATGCCTTTCGCTCTTCTTATGCTGGCACTGAGTGCCTTTGCCATCGGCACCACCGAATTCGTCATTATGGGTCTGTTGCCGGATGTCGCACGTGATCTATCAGTGTCGATTCCTAGTGCTGGTTGGCTGATTAGTGGTTACGCGCTGGGGGTTGCCATCGGTGCGCCGATCATGGCGGTGGCGACCGCATCCTTGCCACGTAAACGTGCGTTGCTGTTGTTGATGGCGATTTTCATCGTCGGTAATGGCTTGTGTGCCATGGCCACGGATTACAACTTTTTGATGGTGGCGCGCATCATTACGGCCTTGTGTCATGGTGCATTTTTCGGTATCGGCTCGGTGGTTGCAGCCAGTTTGGTACCAGACAATCGCAAGGCATCGGCAGTGGCATTGATGTTTACCGGCTTGACGCTGGCGAATGTCCTGGGCGTACCGCTGGGAACCGCGTTGGGACAGTTTGCTGGTTGGCGGATTCCGTTTTGGGCGGTTGCGGTATTAGGTGTGCTGTCGCTGATCGGTTTGTGGCGCGTGATGCCGTCCCAAAAAAATGAACCGAAAACGGATTTGCGTGCCGAGTTCATGCAATTGCGTAGCGCTGGTTTGTGGGCGGCGCTGACCACCACCATGTTGTTTTCTGCGGCTGTCTTTGCATTGTTTACCTATGTGGCGCCGTTGTTGGAAGACGTCACGCATCTGTCACCACATGCGGTGACATGGACGCTATTTTTGATCGGTCTGGGACTAACGCTCGGTAATTACATCGGTGGTCGTCTGGCCGACTGGAAGCTGGGCGCTGCTTTGACCGGCATTTTTCTAACACTCGCACTGGTCAGTGCACTGGTGCGCTGGACTAGCCCCAATTTGATACCAGCCGAAGTCAATCTCTTCCTGTGGGCGATGGTGTCATTTTCGGCAGTGCCTGGCTTGCAGGTCAATGTGATGATTTTTGGCAAGGCGGCACCGAATCTGGTTGCGACGCTCAACATTGGCGCCTTCAACCTCGGCAATGCTTTGGGTGCCTGGATTGGCGGTCTAGTAATAGGCAAGGGACTCGGACTGCAGGCAGTGCCACTTGCGGCCGCCGGTTTGGCGCTGGCCGCAATGTTGGCAATGCGCGTTTCCATTTATTTTGCCGCCATCACTGCCAAGCGTCACAGCGCTTGTGCTGCGATGGCGTAGCACTTTTTACTTACGTTACTGATTCAATCTCTTCATTCATGTTACGCATTACGTTACTTAAGGAGTTTGTATGACAACTGATATTTTATTCACCCCAATCAAGGTTGGTGATTTGACGCTAGCAAATCGCATTATCATGGCGCCGCTGACGCGTTCGCGCGCGGTCGGAGGCGGACGCGTGCCAAATGCATTGATGGCTCAATATTATGCGCAACGTGCTTCTGCTGGTTTGATCTTGAGTGAAGCAACTGCTGTAAGCCCGCAAGGCGTCGGTTACGCCGACACACCCGGTATTTGGTCAGAAGATCAGGTGGCGGGTTGGAAGCAAGTAACTAATGCTGTGCATGCCGCTGGTGGTTTGATCTTCCTGCAATTGTGGCATGTGGGGCGCATTTCCGATCCGATGTTTCTGGATGGCGAATTGCCCGTTGCGCCGAGCGCGATTGCTGCACAAGGACACGTTAGCTTAGTGCGCCCGCAGCGTGATTATGTGACGCCGCGTGCGCTTGAGTTGGATGAGATTCCAGGCATCGTTGCGGCTTATCGTAAAGGGGCTGAAAATGCCAAGCGCGCTGGCTTTGATGGCGTTGAAGTGCACGGGGCCAACGGTTATTTGCTCGATCAATTTTTGCAGGATGGGAGCAATAAACGCACTGATGCCTATGGTGGGTCTATCGAAAATCGTGCTCGCCTGATGTTAGAAGTCACCGACGCCTGTATTGATGTATGGGGCGCATCACGTGTCGGCATGCATTTGTCTCCACGAGGCGATTTGCATACGATGGGTGATTCAGATCCAGCGGCGATTTTCGGCTATCTGGCACAAGAACTAGGTAAACGCGGTATTGCCTTTGTCTGCGCGCGCGAATCAGTCGGTGAAAATCGCCTCGGTCCACAGTTGAAAAAGGCGTTTGGCGGCGTTTATATTGCGAATGAAAAAATGACGAGTGAGATGGCTAAGCAAGTGGTGATAAAAGGAGAGGCTGATGCAGTCGCTTTTGGTCAATTATTCATTGCCAATCCAGATTTGCCACGGCGTTTACAATTGGAGGCGCCATTGAATGAGCCGCGTCCTAGCACCTTCTATAGCCCATCGGCGGAAGGGTATACCGACTATCCGGCATTGGCGATTGGCAGCTGATTAGTACTTAACGGGATTTTGTATGACGGTTGATAAACAGATGGATTGTGAATGCGTAGGACGTATTTTTTGCTAATCATCAACAACTAGCAACGAGCAAAACGCAAAATGGGCTACGCATTGAATCTATGTGTAGCCCATTTTCTTTGCGGATAAAAATCTGTAGCTTTAGATGCTGGCAAAACTTGTATCGACAACGGACATGAATTGATCAGCTGGCACCGGACGCCCCATCAAAAATCCCTGCATGACAGTGCAGCCTAGCGATTTTAAATGGCGATGCTGTTTTTCTGTTTCCACACCTTCTGCAACAACACGTAGATTGAGCGAAGTGCCGAGTGCGACAATGGCGGAGACAATTGCTGAATCGTCAGAGCCAGTGTCGAGTTCCTGAATAAAAGCGCGATCGATTTTTAATTCTGAGGTGGGCATGCGTTTCAGACATAGGAGACTGGAATAACCAGTCCCAAAATCATCAATCGAAATCTGCACGCCAATGTCCACCAGACGATTAAGAATTGCAATGCTTGCGTCTACATCACTCATCGCGGTTGACTCCGTAATCTCCAGAATGAGACAGGCTGCTGGCACCGAATGACGATGCAGACTGTTTTGCACGATAGCCACGAGATTATCTTGGGCAAATTGCAAAGTAGACAGATTGACCGCCATTTTCCAATCGGACTTGCCTTCGTCATACCAAATGCGCATTTGCCGGCAGGCTTGATCCAACACCCATTCACCTATCTGAATAATCAGCCCGGTTTTTTCTGCCAGCGCGATGAAATCATCAGGGTAGATCATGCCCCGGCTCGGGTGCTGCCAGCGCAATAAGGCTTCTGCGCCGATCACTGCTCCAGTCGCCGCATCAAATTTAGGCTGATAATGCAAACGAAATTCATCGCGTTCCATCGCTAATCTCAAATCCTGCATGATCGCTAAATGATTATGTGCATTGACGTTCATCGAGGCTTCAAAGAAGCGATAGCTATTCCGACCCGCAGCCTTGGTGTAGTACATCGCTGCATCTGCATTGGTGAGTAGATCGTGGCTGCTTGTACCATCTTCTGGATAAACAGCGATACCGACGCTGGCAGAGACACCTAAATTATGGCCGCCAATCACAAAAGGCTGATTGATGATGTTGATGAGTTTGTCAGCAACCGGCGCAGCATCTTCTGGATCACCGACTTCGATCAGTACCACAAACTCATCGCCACCTAGTCGAGCGACCGTGTCTTGCGCGCGTATGGTGTTACGAAAACGACGAGCCACTTCAATCAGCAGCAAATCCCCAACGTGATGGCCAAGCGAGTCATTGATGGATTTGAATCCATCAAGATCAATGAACATCAATGCGAAGTGGCTATGCTCACGCGCCGCTTTGACTAGTATCTGAGCCAATCTATCTTCCAGCAAACTGCGATTGGGTAAATTGGTGAGATTGTCATGCAATGCCTGATGGGTCAGCTCGGCATTGAGATTCGCCAAGCTGCGCGCCAACTTGGCAGTTTTGGATTCCAGGCGTGCATCAAACACAGAGGTGAGTAGCGCAATGGCCAGGATTGAAAGCGTCACGACAGTGATTACGATCGCCAGCGCACCGGTGCCGATACCATTCAAGGTGGCACCGCAAACGCTACCCAAAGGGAAGTTCGCGGCGGCCACGCCGGTGTAATGCATGCCAACGATAGCAGTGCCCATAACGATGGCAGAGCCAGCGCGCGCCAGACGCACATGCGGCATATTTTTACGTAGCACAAAGGCGATCCACAGCGCAGCACCGGAAGCGGCGATGGCAATCACGACCGATAAAGAAAATAACAATGGATCGTAATCTATCGCAGGCGTCATACGCATTGCCGCCATGCCGGTGTAATGCATGGCAGCGATTGCCCCCCCCATTAGCACCGCACTGCCGGATAACTGCGCCAAAGTAAGCCGAGGCTGGTTGATCCGCCATAAAGCAAAGCCGGAAGCAGAAATCGCAATGAGCAGTGACAAAATTGTGATGCCGACATCATAGCCAAGCGAGATTGGCAAGCTGAATGCCAGCATGCCAATAAAATGCATGGACCAGATGCCGATACCCATGGCTAATGCACCGCCTGTGAGCCAAACAAATACGGCTTGGCCGCGGGTCGCATTGATGCGTCCCGCCATATCGAGTGCCGTATAAGATGCAAGAATAGCGACCAGCAGGGAGACACAGACCAACAAAGGATCGTACTGAGAAACTAACATTTGGTAAGGCGCGCAATCATGGGTAGCTGTTCTGTTTTTTTGCTTTTGCAGTACTTGGTCAGCAAAGCCTGTTCTGTAGCAATTTTTTACCGCATCTAATCTTGGTATCTAATCTATATACGCAGAAACTCACCAAATGGATGCACTGCATCCAGATTTATTTTGCACAGGGATTGCGCTTATTACGATCGGCAACGTACTCGAGTGTTAAATGTTAGGCGCGATGATATAGCGATAAGGCTCTTTCGTCCATTAACACGTCGATAATATTGGCTAGTTTGTGTTATCTCCGCGCTATTTATCTATGGAGGTTTAACTAATTTTTACAAAATTGATGTTAGATTTGCATTTTCTGCGCCTCAGGTTTTAAGACGATAGCCCGTTTTGAATATCAACCAAACCACGGTTAAACATGCTGCCAGAAATACTAACGTCATGCCTATGCTGAGCGCTACGCTGACATCAGACATGTCATAAAAACTCCAACGAAAACCGCTGATCAGATAGACCACCGGATTGGCGAGCGCAATTTTTTGCCAGATGGGTGGCAACATGCTGATCGAATAAAAGCTACCACCGAGGAAAGCCAGCGGCGTCACGATCATCATCGGAATTACCTGCAGTTTTTCAAAGCCGGTCGCCCATACGCCAATGATGAATCCGAATAGACTGAAGGTAATCGCGGTGAGTAGCAGAAAAGCAATCATCCAGAATGGGTGCGCAATCTCAAACGTGACAAACAGGCGTGCCGTCGCCAGAATCAGGATGCCGAGGATGACGGACTTGGTCGCTGCAGCGCCCACATATCCAATCACGATTTCCACATGCGAAATCGGTGCCGACAGGACTTCATAGATGGTGCCTGCATATTTAGGCATGAAGATGCCAAACGAGGCGTTCGAAATACTTTCCGTCATCAGCGCCATCATGATCAGGCCGGGGATGATAAAAGCACCGTAACTGACACCACCAACTTCGACCATACGCGAGCCGATCGCCGAGCCGAATACGACGAAATACAGGGAGGTGGAAATGACTGGCGACGCGATACTTTGCATCAGCGTGCGCCAAGTGCGTGCCAGTTCGAAATGGTAAATGGCGCGGATAGCGTAGATATTCATGATCAGTTCCTCACCAGATTAACAAAAATTTCTTCCAACGAGCTCTGGCTGGATTGCAGGTCTTTAAAGTCGATGTGATGTTCATCCAGTTTGCGTAACAGAGCGGCAATGCCAGTCTGTTCGCTTTGTGCGTCAAAGGTATACACGAGCTCGTTGCCATCGTCAGATAACTCGAGTTGCATGGTGGCGAGTTCGGCCGGGATAGTAGCTAGAGGATGTTGCAGCTGCAGACGCAATTGTTTTTTGCCCAGCTTGGCCATCAGCGCTTGTTTTTCCTCGACCAGAATGATTTCACCTTTGCGGATGACGCCGATGCGATCCGCCATTTCTTCTGCTTCTTCAATGTAATGCGTCGTCAGGATAATGGTGACACCGCTTTCGCGCAGTCCACGCACCATTTCCCACATATCGCGGCGCAACTCAACATCGACACCGGCGGTAGGTTCATCGAGAAACAGGATTTGAGGCTCATGCGACAAGGCTTTGGCGATCATGACGCGGCGCTTCATACCACCGGACAGCGCAAAAATCTTGGCATCACGCTTATCCCATAATGAGAGCGCACGCAGGACTTTTTCGCAATGTGCATGATCGCGGGGCTTGCCGAAGATGCCGCGGCTGAAGTTGACGGTCGCCCATACGGTTTCAAATGCATCAGTGGATAATTCCTGTGGCACCAAGCCGATCTTGCTACGCGCTGCACGATAATCGGTGACGACATCGTGACCATCGGCCAGCACCGAGCCCTCGCTGGGATTGACGATGCCGCAGATAATGTTGATCAGCGTAGTTTTGCCGGCACCGTTGGGGCCGAGCAGGGCAAAAATTTCACCACGACGAATATCGAGGTTAATGCCCTTGAGTGCCTGGAAGCCGGAGGCATAGGTCTTGGTCAAGCCTTGGACTGAAATAATGGACGGCACGGGTGCTCCTGCAATAAACAATGCACCAGATTGTATTGCTTGTTGGAAGATGCTGCAGAAACCCGATTAAGAAAACGTTTTATCTGTTCGGGATGATATTTTCACTTGCCCTATATCAAATTCGTAGCGACATCGCATGCGGTAAAATAGCGCCTTTTCTGGCATTGCGTAAACGTTTGGCTAAGCGGTGTGCATACGCGTGCCAGTGGTACGACCAAACTTGCATGCTGGAACCTGTGCGTTGAGATGTATCTGCCTGAATGAAATGAAAGCTAGTTTCGTTTTGCTAACAATTGCTTTCAACTTGAACCGGTAAGGCCTGCTACAGTGACGGCGCAAATAAGATTATTGAGGGGCTCGCATTGCGTTTTTTAACTATTATTTCCACCATGCTGTCGGATTGGGCAAAACGTCCGCCAAAAACGCGTGCACTACAAGCAGCGATCGTCGCTAGCATCGCGGCGGCAAGCGCCTTGATTTTATTGACCGCATATATCTTTATATTTGTCGTTCCTAATCTGCCATCAATCACCTCACTGACTGAATACAATCCCAAAATTCCCTTACGCGTCTATAGCGCGGATCGCGTACTGATCGGTGAGTTTGGCGAAGAGCGTCGAGATTTCGTGCCGATCGCAAAAATACCCGGCAGCTTGAAAAATGCTTTGATTGCCATTGAGGATAATAATTTTTACGATCATGGCGGCGTCGACTTCTTCGGCATTGTCCGTGCAGGGCTGGCCAATCTCGGCCGTAGTAAATCACAAGGTGCCTCAACGATCACGATGCAGGTTGCCCGAACTTTTTTATTGTCGCGTAAAAAGACTTATAGCCGTAAATTGCACGAAATTATTCTGGCATACCGGATTGAGGATGAGCTGAGTAAAGACCAGATTCTTGAGCTTTATATGAATCAAATTTACCTGGGCGAGCGTGCCTTTGGTTTTGGCAGCGCAGCGCGGATTTACTTTGGCAAGGATATTAAGGACTTAACGATTGCTGAATCGGCCATGCTGGCTGGTTTGCCAAAAGCGCCTTCCAGCAATAATCCGGTTTCCAACCCTAAGCGGGCGACCCTGCGCCAGCACTACGTGCTTAAACGCATGCATGATTTGGGATACATCACGGAAAAAGAATATCAACATGCATTAGCAGAAAAATTGCAGGTTCTGCAAAATGGCAATGCATTACATGTTCATGCGGAATACGCAGCGGAAAACGTGCGCCAGTTTATGGTCGCGCAATATAAGGAGGATGCTTACACAAGAGGTTTTAATGTGTATACCACCATCGACAGTAAAGATCAGACCGCTGCCTATACAGCAGTACGGAACGGCGTACTCGATTATGACCGCCGTCACGGTTATCGCGGCCCCGAGGCTTTTATTGACTTGAGTCGTAATGAAGATGATCGTCAACAAGAAATAGAAGACGTATTGCAAAAACATCCTGATAGTGATGAATTGTTAGCGGCAGTTGTTACCTCTGTATCAAGCAAGGCGGTTCATGCCACCGTGCGCTCGGGTGATGGTATTGAAATATCCGGTGTCGGCTTGCGCTTTGCTGCCTCAGCTTTGGCAAGTAAAGCGGCGAAAGAGAAAAAAATAGTTCCGGGCGCAGTGATACGCGTGATTCAGGACAAGAAAGAAAAATGGAGCATCGCGCAATTGCCGCAAGTATCCGCGGCGCTCGTTTCTCTTGATGCCAAGGATGGATCGATACTGGCGATGGTTGGTGGTTTTGATTTTTCTTTGGGGCAGTTTGATCATGTCACCCAAGCATGGCGTCAGCCGGGATCCACCATCAAGCCTTTTATTTATTCAGCGGCTTTAGATCGTGGTTTTTCGCCTGGAACGATTATTAATGATGCGCCATTAGAAGATGCTAGCGATACATCGCAGAACGGCAAGGCATGGAAGCCAGGAAATGACGACGGTCAATATGATGGCCCGATCACCATGCGTACGGGTTTGAAAAAATCCAAGAATCTGGTTTCCATTCGTATATTGCGCAAAATCACACCACCGTATGCGCGAGACTATTTGTCACATTTCGGTTTCGATGCGGACAAGCAACCAAGCAATCTGACGTTGACGCTGGGCACTGGTGCCGCCACCCCATTGCAGGTGGCTGGCGCGTATTCGGTGTTTGCAAACGGCGGTTATAAAGTTGCGCCTTACTTGATTCAGAAGGTGACCGACGCTAAAGGCAATGTATTGTTGGAAGCAAATCATCCGAAAGCAGGGGATGAGGGCGTACGCGTGATTGACCCGCGTAACGCTTTTATTATGACTTCGATGCTGCGTGACGTTGTACGTTCTGGCACTGGTTATATGGCAAACCAAAAACTAGGACGCGCGGATTTAGCGGGTAAAACCGGCACGACTGATAATTCGGTAGATGGATGGTTTGCCGGTTTCGGACACAATACCGTCGCCGTGTCATGGATGGGTTACGATCAGCCACGCTCGCTAGGCTCGCATGAGTTTGGCAGTACCGTCGCGTTGCCGATCTGGATTGATTACATGCGTACAGCATTACGTGGACAACCCGTACTAAATATCACACCACCTTCAGGTCTTACTCAGATTGATGGTGACTGGGTATATAACGAATATGTAGACAGCGTCACTGCTGTTAAATCGCTGGATGTCGACGAACAACGCGGCTTCTGGGAGCGACTGTTTAACCCACAACAGCAAACGCCGAGTGAGAAAGAAGAAAAGCAACAACGGATGGAAGATCTTTACGGCGGCTAAGTGCTGATGCACATTTTTGATGGCGTTTTTGGTCGCGCTATCCGTGTTCGCCCAGATATGAGTTGGCAATAAGAATTATAGAACCATGAAAATTTCGATTGATATCTTCGGTGCCTATCCGGTTTTACAAGGACTCACCGAGCAACAATTCATCAATGCTATTGAGCCTCGTTTGATTGATATTCGCAATCCAATGACTGGTCTTCAGATCGACTTATTCGGCCGTGTCAATGCAGTCGACCTATCGCAATTTGGCAAAGACACCGAGGGTACGCTCAAGGCAGAAATTGAAATCGATGACAGCCTGCTACAACGACACCAATTAACACCGGCGCAGCTGCATCCGGTACTGCTTGCGCGCATCAGCAAGCTGCGTCATCCCGCCACTGGCGTCATGAGCCCCGTCAGCGCGCATCTGTCAAACTTAAGCTAAATCAATAGCCAAATTTATATAGATCAAACCCGCGGTCTTCAACTACTGCGTCTAGCTGGTTTTGGCGAAATTTTCGCACCTCGAAAAATTAAAACATTCCGCATGGTCGGTTTGCAGAAAAATTTCTGAATGACACGTGCAGTTGGTAATTCAGGCGCAATCAACTGTGCGGGAAAATGAAATTCCGTTTACTCTAAGTCACAAAGCCATTCAATCCATGCTTGGTATGTTGTTCGCCTATTCAACCCAACTTTAAGGAGATCTCATGACTCAATATCAAATTGCTGTGCTGGTTGGTAGCCTGCGCAAAGATTCATTTAACCGTAAGCTGGCGACTGCAATCGCAAAGCTAGCGCCTGCCGATTTTTCATTTAAGCAACTTGAGATCGATGATTTGCCGCTCTACAACCAGGACCATGATGCCAATCAAGCGCCGTCTGTTAAACGTTTGAAATCAGAAATTGTTGCGGCGCAAGGTGTCATGTTCGTAACGCCGGAATACAACCGCTCAATTCCAGGTGTGCTGAAAAATGCGCTTGATCATGCATCCCGTCCGTATGGTGATAGTGCGTGGTTAGGCAAACCTGCCGGTGTGATTGGTGCGTCGCCTGGTACGAGCGGTACATCAATGGCGCAGCAGCACTTACGCAACGTGTTGACCGCCTTGGATATGCCAACCATGGCACATCCGGAAGCGTTTATTCAGGTCAAAGATGGTTTGTTTGACGACAACGGTGACATCGGGGCAGACAGCCAACGCTTTTTGCAGAAATGGATGGATAAATACGTGGCATGGGTTAAAAAACATCACGATTGATGCTATTTCCATGCCGTATGCGTTGTCCTCGATAGAGAGAAGTAAACAGAAACGAAGTTATCTGCGCAAGGCTGACATGCGTTATTTGATAGATTCTCGTTGATCGCGTCTGCCGACGGAATTTTTGTTGTAAATGACGGTCCATCGCACATCACCGATTTCTCATTCTGCTTCGTACTTCTCTCATCTAGGAAGAACCCATCTATGCAGATCAGTACGCGTAGGCTTTTATTATTACTACCGGCTATTTTAGTCAGCGCTTGTGCCGGTCAGGCTCCAGTTGCCTACCATACGGAAAAATTCGATACGACCGATATTTACTCACGCCGCTTCCCAGTGACGCCAGCCGCCGCTTGCGAAGCGGTCAATCGTACTCTGCTGAGTCAGGGTTACATCGTGAATACGGCGAACGCGACGCAGGTTGACGGCCATAAAAGTTTTCAACCGGCAAATGATGTTCATGTGGAGATTGCATTCCGGGTGGTCTGTACCAATGATAGTTCTTCTGGGCAAATGCGATCTACTGTGTTTGTGACTGCGTTGGAAGATCGCTATGCCGTAAAGAAAATTAATAACTCTGCCAGTGTTGGAGTCGGTGCGTTGGGCTCGCTATCATTGCCATTTTCATTTAGTGATGATTCGATGGTCAGAGTTGCCAGCGAAACGATAGAAACAGAAAAATTCTATGCGCGTTTTTTTCAGTTGGTGGAGAGATATTTAGGGCGTACCGCGATACCAGCAACACAAATGTTTTTGCCAGCTTTGGATCCAGAAAGCGCAAAGAAGGAAGAAACACCGACGGTCTCCTCGCCAGTCCCAGATCAAGAGCAGAAACAAGATCAAGAGCAGGAAAGCAAACCCACTCCTTGAACCCAGTGTCGTTAATTGGAGTCGAGTAGGGGGAGCTATTTTGTCGCGACAGGGATAAGTGATGTTGCCGGTGATATCAATGCGCTGCATGCGTGATGCATATTCACGCATCGTCATCGCATCATCATCGCATCATTAAGCGCCGCAAGAGGAAGCTCATACCATCGACCGCTGCAACCATCAATAGCATCGCAATGATGACACTAGCGGCTTGTTGCATCTGAAACAGCGACAGATGGTATTTGAGCATTTGCCCCAAACCACCTGCGCCGACCACACCGAGGATGGCCGCGGCGCGGATATTGTTTTCCCAGCGGTATAGCGTGTAGGACATGATTTGCGGACCACTTTGCGGGAGCGTCGAGTAGAAAAATGCCGCAACCGGATGTACGCCGTTGATGCGCAAACTTTGTTCTGCCAATGGAGGGCAGTTTTCCAAAGTGTCGGCAAACAGGCGACCAAGTACGCCGGATGTGTGTAACGCCAACGCTAGGGTACCGCCGAACGGACCGAGGCCGGCAGCAATTAATAAAATAGATGCCCACACCAACTCCGGTATCGCACGCAGAATATTGAACAGGCCTCGTGTCATGAGTCGTGCAGTTAAGCCAAAGCGGCCGCTGGCTGGCAAACTGAGGATCAGACCAAACACGAGTGCGAGCAACGTGCCAACGGCGGACATGGCGAGGGTCTCTAAAGTGGCGATGCCGATTTTTGTTAAAAAGCTCGGTGCCATGTCCGGCGGTGCAAAACCCCTCAAGAAATCGAGACTGCCTTGAATCGCACCCTGCGTGAAGAATTCATGCCACTTCAGTGGCAACGAAGCGAAGCTCGCCACCACCATCAAAACTAGTCCCAGCAACAGCGCGATAGTCGACCAGCGCATCGTCGGCGCAAGTGGCAATGTGATTGATGATGGGGCGGAAGTTTCGATGTTCATGCGAGCCGCCTGCGTAACATTGCAGAGACGCCGTCCGCGCCAGCTACCAACACGACGAACACCAACAGCATGGTCGCCAACTCGCCGCCAGCCATCATCTTGATTGATTCATCCATGCGCTGTCCGAGACCGCCGGCACCGACAAAACCCATCACCACCGAGCCACGAATCGCGCATTCCCAGCGATAGATTGTGTAAGACACCAGTTCGGCAGCAGCTTCCGGTAATGCGCCATACAGCAATGCGCCTAAACGGCCACTGCCATTGCGTAACAAAGCTGCGCTGGCGGAGTCGTCCGACGATTCCAGTATGTCGGCGTAGACCTTGCCGATCATGCCGCTGTAGGTGAGCGCAATCGCCACCACGCCAGCCGTCGGGCCGAGGCCAACGATGCGAACCAGCAATAACGCCCAGACCAGCTCAGGTACGCTGCGCAGCAGGACCAATATCCATCGCACCGTTTGCCTAACCATAGAGGGGATCAGCGAGGCGCGACCACTACCAATCGCGGAAATCGACAAACGCTCGGTCGCCAACAATGTCATTGGAATCGCGACTACTAATGCCAACACCATGCCAGCGGTAGCCATCGCGATGGTTTCCCAAGTGGCACCGGCAACCATCTTCAGGAATTCGAGTGAATGTGCAGGCGGAAAAAAGCTGGCTAAAAAATTACCGGTGGCGCGTAGACTTTGTGCATCGAACAAAATCCACGGTTTGAACTCTGCCATAACCAGCATCGGCCATAACACGATCAACACCAGCGCAGCACCAATCAAGCGACCACGCCAAGCGGGATCACGATCAGAGAACGTGGGGTTTGGTTGAACGGTATGACGTTTCAAATCCGTCATGCTCATCAGCAGCGCGGCATCGCGCTGGCGATATTGGGTGCTGATTCGGTCTCATTGTCACTAGAGGTATTCATCGCATTCTCGTAGAGCGCGGCGATCATCGCATCACTGACATCGTCGCTCGCAGCGTCAAACACGATACGGCCGTCACGTAAGCCGACGATGCGAGGAAAGCAGCTACGCGCCAGATCGATCTGATGCAGGCTGCACACTAGCGTGGCTTGACGTGTGCGCGCCTCCTGCTGCAGCACGTTCAATGTCTGCACTGCGAGTGTCGGATCGAGTGCCGACAAAGGTTCATCGATGAGAAACATTTCAGCTTTAGAAACTAGCGCACGCGCCATGCCACAGCGTTGTCGCTCACCGCCCGACAATCTGTCGACGCGAGCGTATAACTTGTCCTGCAGATTAAATCGGCTCAAAGCGTCAAATGCAACGCGAGCATCAATTGGTTTGATTAGCGAGCGCAAAGCACGCCATGCATTCCATTGCGGCAGCACACCGGCTAGTACTGCATTCACCACGCGCTGACGTGGTGGCATCGGTGGTGTTTGCGGTGCCAGAAACAGGCGCGAACGTAGCAGGTGTCGATCCGCGCTATTCATCTGCCATGGCTGATTGTCGAACAGACTGAATTCACCGGAAACCGGTTTTAGCGCACAGCCAAGCGTATGCAGCAGACTGGTTTTGCCAGCACCAGAAGGTCCGATCAATACCAGTTGTTCGCCTTGCTGTATAGACAGTGATAGCTGATGCAGCGCGAATGCCGCATGGGCTGAGCCAGCGTGACGAACGGAAATATTTTGTAGAGCGAGAGTCATGCGGGAAGCATAAACGTAGTCAATGTATTACGACCTGCTCATCGTCGCGTTTTCGAATACAGGAAAACGTGACGATGATAGGAAGGTTAGACGATAGGGTGCTTATTTCAACAAGCCAGCATTACGTGCTGCTGCTTCGATCGCGACATAGTTTTCTGCCTTGGTCGGCACGAAACGGGTCGCGCGTTGCAGATCAAGAATGGCCTTGCCTTCAGGTGTGCTGCTGTCGAGCGCGAGGAACGCGGCTTTCAACTTTTCACGTACAGCCGGCGCCATGTCTGCGCTAACGCTCCAGTTGTAATCGTAATAACCTGGCGTGGTATAAAACACGCGCACTTTCTTGGGGTCGACCTTGCCGGTTTCGATCAACTTTTCCCATACCGAGATATTCAGTGCACCTGCATCGACCTTGCCACCGGCAACAGCGGCGACGGTTGCGTCATGCGCACCGGAGAACGCGACGCGGCGCATATCGGTATCTGGATTGATCTGTGCCGCCAGCAAGTAAGAGCGTGGCATCAAGTGACCGGATGTCGACGACTCGGAACCGAAAGTGAAGTTCTTGCCTTTCAGATCTGCCAGTGTCTTGATTTCTGGATCAGTCGTGATGAAAACGGATTTGAACTTTTGATCTTCTTCACGCTGTACCAACGGGATGACTTTGCCGCCGCTACGCACATTTGCTTGCACGAAAGTAAAGCCCCCAAACCAGACCATGTCCAGCTTGTGATGGATGAGACCTTCTACTGAGGCTGCATAGTCGGTCACTGGTGTAAAGACGACTTCCATATTTAATTTCTTCGCCAAATAATCACCCAATGGCTTGAACTTACGCTGCAACTCGGTCGGCGACTCATCCGGGATAGCGGAGACGCGCAACACTTGCTGTGCAGACGCAGCACCGCTAGCAACCAAAGCTAGGGCAGTGATGGAAATTGCAGCCAGCGCGGACAATTTTGATTTGAATTGATGGGTCATCGAACGATGCATGAGTAAAACCTCTTTAGATGGGTTGGAATACTAATTCTGATGTGACGTGATGCCAGATGCCTAAATAGACGGCGGCAGTGTTGAAGTGACGGTGCTTAGTCAAAGCCTGGAGCAGCAAACCTAAATAGCACGCTCAGACGACTACAACGCCCGCTGCTCCGCTTTTCATTTCACCGATAACGGCAGCTTCGGCAAAGCCTTCTTCCGCAAACAAAGTCAGTACCTTTTCTACTGCGTGCGGAGCGCATGATACCAGTAGACCGCCTGCAGTTTGCGGATCGGTGAGTAAAGCTTGTTGCAACGATGTAATTGTTGATGCTAGTGAGACCTCGTGGCCATAACCTTGCCAGTTGCGTCCAGACGCGCCAGTGATACATCCTTGCTCTGCCAGTTGCTGTACCTGCGGCAGCAGCGGGATCGCCGACATATTCAATTGCGCAGACAAGCCAGCGCCACGTGATAGTTCTAGTAAATGTCCCAGCAGACCAAAGCCGGTGACATCAGTCAATGCATGCACGTCATCTGATAGTGCCAGTTTTTTACCCGGTGTATTGAGCTTGGTGGTGTTGGCTATTAACGATGCATAGCCGGACTCATCCAACAGATTCTTTTTCAATGCAGCCGACAAGACGCCGACGCCAAGTGGTTTGCCCAGAATAAGCTGGTCGCCAGCTTGGGCGCCGGTATTGCGCTTAATTTTGGATGGATGCACCAAGCCCATTACTACCAAGCCGTAGATTGGCTCGACCGAATCAATCGTGTGGCCGCCAGCAATCGGGATGCCGGCTTGCGCGCAGATCGCTTCGCCACCGGCGAGAATTTTACCGATTACTTCGGTCGGCAGTTTGTCGATTGGCATACCAACTAGCGCCAACGCCATGATCGGTGTGCCGCCCATTGCGTAGACATCGGAGATGGCATTGGTCGCCGCAATGCGACCAAAGTCGAACGGGTCATCAACGATAGGCATAAAAAAATCAGTGGTGGCGATCAATGCCTGCTCGTCATTGAGTTGATAGACAGCGGCATCGTCAGAGCTTTCTATGCCAACTAGAAGTTCTTTCGGGATCGCAAAGCCACCACTATTTTGCAAAATTTCTTTCAGCACGCCGGGCGCGATCTTGCAGCCGCAACCGCCGCCGTGCGAGAACGAAGTCAATCTGATATCGGAAGGTGGAGCTGCAGTAGATGCGTCGTTCATGAATATCTCTAATAGGTAATTTTATAAATACGCTGGTATCAGATGGAAACAGTAGGGCTCTATACTGAGGATTGCGTTGGCAACTGTACGGCCAACTCTGCTGCCGCCTGCTCAAAGGTCTGTTCCGAAATATCCGACAGCGACAGTGGTTGTGCCTCAGATAAGTGCTGAAAATTGCGTTTAACTGACTGTAGATAAGCTGGGTCGTAATGTCGTTCTAGAAGCTCGGCCACCAGTTCCGTCATCTGTCCGGACAATGCAAGCTGCTGCCAGTGCGCGATTTTTTCTTTTCCGTGCAAAGGAATCAGCAAATCGAGCTGCGCATTTAATAGGGTAGGTTGTCGTACAAAATGCGTGTACTGCCCCATTAGCAACTGCACGCGATGCGCACTCGAGAGTGACACTGCCACACAAGGCGAGGCACGCATTTTATCCATCAAGATTTCTGGCACGCGCAGCTTGCCAACTTTTTTACTCTCAGATTCAACAAAGATCGGTTTGTCTGCATCGAAGTTGCGCAACAACTCCCACAGACAACTCTCGAAACGTTTTTGTGAGGGTTGCGGCGCACTAGGCAGATTGCCGAGGACTGAGCCACGATGTTGCGCCAAGTCTTCCAGATCAAGCACTTGCGCACCTTGCGCAACCAAGGTCTGCAATAACCGACTTTTACCACTGCCAGTCGGGCCGGTGAGTACGCGAAAATGCAAATTTTGCGGCAGCACACTTAATGAAGTGTTGACGTGCGAACGGTATGCCTTGTAACCGCCATCCAGTTGCACCACACGCCAACCGACTTTGGCCAGTATGTGCGCCATCGCGCCGCTACGATTGCCGCCACGCCAGCAATAGACCAGCGGCTTCCAGTCATGTGGTTTGTCGAGAAACTGCGTTTCTATATGATGCGCAATATTTTTCGCCACCAAAACTGCACCCAGCTTTTTCGCTTCGAACGCATTGATTTTCTTGTACATGGTGCCGATCTGCACGCGCTGTGCGTCATCCAGTACTGGGCAATTGATTGCGCCAGGCAGATGATCTTCAGCAAATTCTGCCGGACTACGCACATCGATGATCGCATCGAACTGTGCAAGCGCAGGCAGAATTTCGTCGAAAGGGAGAACAGCAGGGGACTTCATGATGGGCTCAAGGATGGGGCTGCACTTTAATCCGACATTATCTCTGATAAATGGCTACACAAACTAACTACCTTACCGTCGCTGCATAGTATCTGCGGTGTTTTACTGTCCATGCTGAGTTGCGTTATGAAACGCGTAAGCTCGCACCCAGCATGGATTTGGCAAATGCATACAAGCCCCATAGCAGTACCAACGGCAGTAGCAAGGTTTGCATCAGAAACAGCACGATCAGATTGATGATGTGTTCGGTGGTTTGCTCGGCAATCTGCTTGAGTTGCTCGACCTTTGCCGTGACATCAAAATTGGACGACAGGCCTTTGAGCTTGTCGAACAAAGAAGGGTTGGTCGGCATATTCTTGTTTTCTGCATTGAGTGCGGACACTTTGTCGGAGGCATTACTCACAATCTGTTCGCTCTGTGCGTACTCATCACTCATGAAATGCGTAAAGATCAAATCCGAGCCCACCAATACAACCGGTGTCGCGAAACGCAGCATCAAAAAGATCAGCAAACCGCCAGTCAGCCAGTGCGGTGCAGCACGCCCCTGCAGACGAAAAGCCAGCCAGAGCAGCACGACCAGGCTCAATGCCAGCGAAATCGCCCAATGGGCACCAATGCTGATCAATAATTTTTCTACACCAAAAGCGACACTGGCAAACAGCATCACGTTAGAAAACTGCTCCACTAAATCATTGACCGGATCTAATAATTGTCCAGGCGCAAAATTCAAGCCGACGCCGCCGGGTTCAAGTGCAAACTCGGTGCCTTGCGCAACCGAAATCACGGCATTCAAGGTGCGCGCGGTCGCAAACGTGACTAACGCACGCTTTAGCCCAGCATCAACCTGCTGGCTTGCATTGTTGTCTATCGTGCCATACCAAGCAAAGACGACGATAAGGACTGCGAGAAATAAGGAAAAAATACGCTTAGTGATGCTCACAAGCCTCTCCGTGGACAGAAAATTTGTTATCTATGCCGATTGATTATCAATGCAAGCATGTTCCCCCACAATAACAGGAGTTAACTAGTACACCAAACTAAAGTGACTGCTCTGAATATTCAAAGATATATTTAAAGTGGAGTATGCAAAATTCACCTAATTAATTGATATTTAATGATTATTTAGAGAAATTTAGAAGTGTTACATCTGTCTTTCGCAGGTGCTGTGTAGAAATTTAGCACCTGTTAAAAAACGGGCCATCTCCTCAATCTATGCGCTTCATATTTTTAGTTGAGTCTTTTAACTTGGCTATGTGAGGATTTTAAATATAAAAAAATGGTCATCTTTTTATAGATCGTTCAAAGGAGGCAGGATGACAACCACGCAAAAGCAGGCATCCCTTTACCGCATGGTAATGCCTGAGCATATCTGTCCTTACGGATTAAAGGCGCGTTACCTTTTGAAGCGCAAAGGCTTCCAGATAGATGACTATTGGCTTACCACGCAGGAAGAAACGGAGCGCTTCCAGCAACAGCATAAAGTTAAAACCACACCGCAGACCTTTATTGATGGCAAACGGATCGGTGGCTACGATGACTTAAGACTTTATTTTGGTCTATCCAATGGTGAAACCAAATGGGATGCTTATCGCCCGGTCATCACAATATTCGTCGTTGCACTGTTACTGTCGGCGGCTGCCAATTACGCCCTTAGTAATTCGATCCTTACCGCTAAAACGGTGACGTGGTTTATCGCGATTACGATGTGTCTGCTGGCGATGACCAAACTACAGGACGTAGAAAAATTTTCAACGATGTTTCTCAACTACGATCTGCTGGCACGTCGCTGGGTGCCTTATGGCTATTTTTATCCTTTTGCAGAGTTGCTTGCTGGCGTGCTGATGCTTGCGAACGTTCTACTTTTTATTTCAATCCCGGTCGCATTCTTCATTGGTTCAGTCGGCGCTGTATCTGTCTTCAAAGCGGTCTACATTGATAAACGTGAATTGAAATGCGCTTGCGTTGGCGGCTCCAGTAATGTTCCGCTCGGGTTTATTTCACTCACCGAGAATTTGATGATGATCGCTATGGCGATTTATATGTTGTTTAATGTAGTGACTTGAAGGCTCTAAAGTTGTGAGCCAACTGGGGCTTTCGCGACCATCGCTTCGATGGAATAATTAAAAGTGAGAAGAGAAGGGGGGCTTTTATCAAATGGGCTCACGCTATCTGTAGGAGTAATTTTTTTAATCACGATCGCTAAAATAAATGCGTATATCAGCTATTCTTATTCCATATTCATTTTTCAAAATACGTCATTTTTATTAACGTAACCTTTGTTAATTTTTCACCATTAGTTTTTGCCAAATTAGTATTGATGGAATTTTTATGACAACAATTTTTCCAGATTCCTTTGATCATAACGAGAGCCAGAGTGAGCGCTGTAAAGGCTGTAACGATTCCACTAAGTTAGATATTGAATTTGACTACGCTTATCAGCCAATAGTGGAATGCGCGACCAAATCCATTTATGGCTACGAGGCTTTAGTACGCGGTCCAAATGGCGAATCGGCCGCCAGTGTTCTGGCGCAGGTTAATGACGACAATCGTTATAAATTTGATCAAGCATGCCGGATGAAGGCGGTAGAAGGCGCTGCTAGATTAAACATGACTGAATTCTTGTCGATTAATTTTCTACCCAATGCAGTATATCGTCCCGAAGTTTGCATACGTACGACCTTTGCGGCAGCACAAAAGCACAACTTTCCGATTGAAAAGATTATCTTTGAAGTGACAGAAGGTGAGCATGTTCAAGACCGACCGCATTTGGTTAATATTTTTCAGGAATATCGTCGTCTCGGATTTCAAACCGCGATTGATGATTTCGGTGCCGGCTATGCGGGGCTGAATTTGTTGGCTGAGTATCAACCAGATGTCGTCAAAATTGATATGGATCTGATTCGGAATATTGATACCAACCTGCCGCGCCAGGCGATCGTAGCCGGTGTCGCAAGCATTTGCAAAAATCTAAAAATTCGTGTGCTTGCCGAAGGTATAGAAACCAAAGCTGAACGCGATTTTCTTTTGAGTATCGGCATCACGTTAATGCAAGGTTATTGGTTCGCAAAACCAGCATTTAGAGATTTAGGAAAGATTCCTGAATCTGCTTGGCTTTAAAACACTGCGAAACCTAATCCTGATTAGGTTCGCTGAAAATGCGGCAGGACAGCCACTGCACTTAAAACCAGATAGGGACTTGATATTCGATAGCATTAACGAGCTATCGCCCACAATCCTCGGAGTTCTTGGCTATTACCTAAGTATTATCCAGCCATAAAAAAGCCGCGCTTTGTCAGCGCGGCTTTTTAACATCTCATTTTAATGTTTAGGTAAGTATTGCGATCAAAATAATGATCGGAATAGGGATACCAAGTAACCAAAGCAGAATTGCTCCCATAATGATCTCCTAAGAAAGTGTGACAGGTTGAACGGTGTCGTCACGATGCATGTCGACTGCATCGAAATCCACGCGATCACGAAGGCGGCCGCCATAGGTCGCCGCTAAGCTGGCAATAAACGCACCGCATAACAAGGCGATAAACATCCATAACGAGCCATAAGCAGCTGCTTTGCGTGCAGCGTCTGCAGATTCTTTTGCTTTAGCGATGGCGCTATCGACATTCTGCTTGTAGGTATCGAAGGTAGTTTGAATGCGTTTTTCGGCGTCCGCTTGGGTCGCACTCGAGCGACTCGCCAACAGTTGGGCAAGATAAGTTTTATCCGCTGCTGGCAACTCGCCAACGCGAATAGCATTAGCAAAAATACGCGCTACTTCGGCTTTCTGCGGTGGCGTTACCGAGCGGTCGTTGTTATTCACCCTCGGCATCGCCAGCGTGGTCGGAGATTCAGGCGTTACACCATTGTTCGATGAGGCTGTTGCCGGGACGCGAAATAACGAGTCGATAAAATAACTGGCCATTCCGTCGGAGTTGCCATTGGCATTGTCATCAGCACTGATTGCTGCGCTGCCCGCCGCTACCGCAGCCGCGCCGGTCGACCCCACCACTTTTGCACCACCGGCCAACACACTGCCCATGGCGCTACTCAATACGGCTGCCGTTACTAATGAGGCGATTGCCCAGGCAAGAAAACCATGCGCGGTGTCGCGAAAATAGACTTCATCAGTATGTAAGGCAGTCCACTTGACGCGTAAGCGTCCAGCCATATAGCCACCAATTGCCGACGCCGCAATTTGCGTGAAGGCGACCCACGCGATGGTCGAATAGCCTATGGTTTTAGCGCTCAATCCACTACCAGACCACGGTGAAACTGACGAAAATCCCAGCCCAAAACCGAGGATAACCAAGATGAAAGACAATGCCGCAGCCGCAGAGGCACCGGCTAGTATTGCTCCCCAAGAAACGCCTGACGAGCTAGATCCGCTCGCCTCTAGCGTGTGATCGTGCAGCGTACGAGTAATCATAATTTCACCTTTTAAAAAATACAGCGTATAAAACGAGTCGTGTCGATCACGACGCTTCTTTGTTGTTATGACTTGCATTGAGACATGTGAAATGTAACCAGCTGAGCAAACTTTACCTATAGGACGATGTCGAGAGTTTTCGTAGGATTTGAGGAAATAGTAATGAGCCAAAATTGATGGCTACAGGCAAAATCGCTCGTAAAGATATTCATGCAAAGGTGAGCCCGACCAGAATTACTCAAGCTGAACAACGATCTAATAAATAAGTTACGAGGCATGAGTTCAGCGATGCCTACATTACATTGGGGCGATCTCCTATATCGGAATTATGTGAGCCACGTTATGTTGTAGGCATTCAAAACTGTCGACTCATATCATGTCTACCATTGCAGAACCAAGTGGCGATAATCCTTTCGATAGTGATCAAGCGATCGAAAATAGTAATTACGGTGCCTATGTCGACAAAAAATTAGTCGCCGGTGAGGAGCTTGATGAAAAACCGCAACCTTTACTGGATTTTGTCCACGACTCTTTCCGTGCGCTCATTCTGAACCCGCAATTTTCTTGCGTGGGAGCCAAGTCAGCGATTCAAAACGGTAGCTATCGCATTGGTCATTACGAAGAACTAGCGACGCCGGCGGCAACCGCGGGGTTGGCGCATGACCTGTATCGTTTCTTAGACGATCAACCTTCCCTTAAAGGCGAGTTTTCTACCTTTGTCGCGACCTTTTCCCAACCTGTGATTAATTCCGAAGAGCAGTTTGAAAAACTTCTTTGGGAGCAACTGCAATTACTCCATGAAGCCGACGTAAAACTGCATCATTGGGATCCAACAGTCAGTGATGATCCTGACGATCCGCATTTCGCTTTCAGTTTTGCGGAGCAAAGTTTCTTTGTGGTTGGGATACATCCTGCAGCGTCTAGATATACCCGTCGTTTCGCGTGGCCAACAATGGTATTTAACCTGCACGCACAATTTGAAAAGCTTAGAGAAGAGGGAAAGTTTGGTCGGATGCAAGAAGTTATCCGCTCGCGCGAGCAATCATTGCAAGGATCAATCAATGAAAACTTATGGGAGCACGGAACAAAATCTGATGCGCGCCAATATTCTGGTCGTCCGTTAGAGGATGATTGGCAGTGCCCATTTAAAAGTAAAAATAATTGACGGAGTTGAGGGAGAGTTATGAGTGAAAAAATTGAACAGCGCCATATTGCAGCGCAAACTGGTACCGGCTTTACACTTAAAAAAGGTCAAGTATTACGAGTGATTGACCCGCTCGGAGAACAGGTTTCGGATCTCATCGCTTTCAATCAACATGACGTTGATGAGTCGCTGTCATCTGGTCGCAGCATTGATTACGCCAACACGATTTATTTGACGACCGGCCACACTTTATATTCCAATCGCAGTAATCCCATGTTCTCGATCATTGAAGATCAAGTGGGGCGCCATGACTTTTTGTTGACGCCTTGCAGCCCAGAGACTTTCAAGATCATTTATAAGAATCACGCCCATCACCCTAGCTGCTTTGCCAATTTGGTTGAGAATCTCAATGATTTTGGCATCCAGCCAGATCGCATCCCAACCACGTTTAATATTTTTATGAACGTTGGTATCGCGCCGGATGGCGAACTCAGTATCGATCCACCGCGCTCAAAAGCAGGGCAGTTTATTGCATTACGCGCAGAGATGGATTTGATCGTCGGCGTAACAGCATGTTCCGCTGAAATGTCGAATAACTATTCGTTTAAGCCGATAGATATCGAGATTCGAGGATAGGACTATTCTTAAGGATAAAGAGTAGCTTGAACTGGTAACAGAGAGTATTGATGAAATCATCAAACTATTCGGCAGCATTAAGTATGGTCAGATCGTTGCAACTCAACGCTGTTGAATAGCAGAAAATCATCTGCCTCATTGTTGTAGTCCCAGCGCTCAATAACACAACGCAGTGGCGCATCCTCAAAACCGTAACGGATCAGATTGATTGAATTGTTGGAGTCATGGCGTATGCGTGTTGATACTGCCGTACCCGCCTGCACCGCCCATACTCGACGCGGTAGATTCGCAATATGCTCGTGCAACGCGCTGGTAAATGGGCGATGAATATGGCCGCCAAGTATCAAATCGACACCAGCTTCTGCCCATCTGTTGATCGCATCTTGATGACCGCGCAATAGATGCTCCTGATCGACCTCATGCGTCACATGGACAGGTTGATGCGTGACGACAATGCGCAACTGGTTTTGATTGGCATGCTTTAACCGCTGCGCGACACGTGCTATCTGTTTACTCGAAACCTCGCCCTCAATATGTCGATAGCGCCGCGTAGTACGTACACCAATTACCAGCAAATCGGGCGTGTCATAGATGGGTTCAAGATCGTCGCCGAAAGCACGACAGTAACGAGAGTAGGGCAGCAAAAGACGCGTCGCGAGATCGAATAAGGGAATGTCATGGTTGCCCGCGATAACTAACCGAGCAGGAATCGCCAAGCGCTCGACGAAAACGCGGGCTGCATTAAACTCGATAGCGCGTGCGCGTTGCGTGATGTCGCCCGACAAAGTGAGTAAATTAGATGTGTGCGCATGCGCTAGTCGCTCCAACGCCTTGACGACGAGCGGGCGCTCGGTGCCAAAATGAGGATCGGAAATATGCAGCATCGTCTTCATGCAGCGTGACCTCCAAATTGGTCATCTGCCGTGGATGAATGCATTCGCTTAATTAACAGCAAGGGCTTCGCGGCCACGCAAAACTCCAGCGGCGCCTGCAGCCACATTATTTCACCATCGGCAGCGACCTTGATCAGCTTGCTACGAAGCTTTTTATTGATACTTTTACGAGCAGCCGTTGACACGTCCTTCTTGGCACGAAACCTTGTACGAGGTGCGACTGCGAGAGAGTGAAAACTGAAGCCGATGACATTTTCGGCATCGCCCAAGCGCCCCAGTGCGCCGCGAGCGCCCAACCACAACATCGCAAGTTTACCGATAGGACGCACAGCAATGGCTGCAAGTTTTCCGTGCATGACGGCCTCTGCTTGGGGCATGCCAACCTGTTCTAGTTGTAGCCTGTTATTACCGATAAAGAGCGTAGTGCTTCGCATGGAGACACGCTTGCCGTCTTGTTCTAGCGTTATGTGCAATTGCCGGTGAGGACTAAAGACAGTGACAATCGCAGACCAGATCGCGATCAGTCGACTGCGGCCATACTTTTGCTTGAAAACTTCTCGATCTTCCAGCAGCTCCGGGTACAAGCCCACGCTCGCATTGACTAAAAAAACGTGGCCGTTTACTTGCCCGACTTGTACCGGCACGGGTGCGCCATGCAGCAAATCCTGCAACGACTCCGTAATTTCTTCAGGGATACCATGCGTGCGGCCAAAATAATTGAAAGTACCTTGTGGTATCGCACCAAACAGGCAGCCACTGGAAAGTACGATGTTAGCAACGGCGTTAATCGTCCCATCACCACCGACAGCCACAACAACTGCGTGTTGACCCTTCGCAGCATCAACAGCTTGCTGCACGGTCGCCGCGATCTGGCTGACGTCTTCAATAACAAAGATGCGATATGCACGCGAAGCTGATCGCATGGCCGATTCAATTACCTGGCGCGTATCGTCGGCGTTATGACGGCCAGAACCGCCGTTCATCACAAAATAGAGCGGTGGTTTTGAAGTGTTGGGATGGGGTGACTGAAAAATAGCGTGACCTTAAAAGTAAATCAAAACATCGACTGGTCGCATAAAACTGTACGACGATCTGCCAATGAAAAATTGCGGACAACCTGTGGTCATTACTTCCTCAATCAGCATTTTAAATAGACCGTGATTTTTTTCTGCACGGGAATGCAATAGATTAATCTCTAGCAAGACAGTTCAATTTCATTGGAAAATTATGCCAGTCACTTTGGCGAGCACTCAAAGTAGAAGGCTATTTAGTAATGCTTAGGAAAAACGCTCTAATGTAAATCTATCGGGTAAAAATCAGGCCAAAATGGGCACCGTTTCGTAGCAAATATTTTTCCGCCGCTATTTTTATGTTTGAATCAGAGTATCTGAATATAACGGGTAATTGCCCAATTTATGTAATTGTAACGGGTAAAAAATATGTGAATTTTAGTTGTGGAATAGTAGCGGGCAATTCACTTTTTCACTGCATCTTGACCGCCGGTGATACTGTTGTTAGCTGCTACTACAGATGCATCCGTCAATTAAAATTTGCATATTACAAAACATCTACTACAGTGGTTAAATAATCTTGACACTATCAAACTCATTTGAATCCTCACTTTGTGATGGGCTAAAAAGTAACTACTGAAATATTGATTGGAAAGCCAAAATAATTCGGTGAAACACTGCTGATTTTTGGCTCGACACATCCCACACATTGGATATTTGCAATTAATTGTGCGCATTTGAGTTTTTCTTGTACTCGAAATAGCGACAAAATTTTCGGTTACATAGTATTTCAAAGTGAGGGGGTAATGGATTCGACTTTCAATAATTCGGTAGCAGATTTTACGCGGCGTGCACCCGTCTACTCAGCGGTAAAAAAACGTCGCAAACATCATTCCAATATTTGGCTTTTTGACTCACCGAAAATAAAGCGTCGCTTCGTTATAACAGGTGATGTTGCCTTCATGCATATCGTTCTTCTTGAGGGAGATACATTAGTCGAAGGATATGATCCAACTCCTGATCCCATTTACACAATAGTGGATGGAGAAACCCGTCAAACGACTCTAGATGCGCATGTTTTCTTTAAAGATAGAAGGATAGAGTGGTGGGAATTTAAACGTCTTCAAGATACTGGTCCATCTCGATCTGGTCGTAGCAAGCCACAACTGAGCGCGCAAGCCCAGGCCGCCTCCACGGCGGGTATGGCATACCGCGTAAAAACTGATTTTGATCTCAAACATAGAGAGATTTTATTCGATAATTGGCTCACTTTATGCGCCTGTATAACACGGTGTAGAACGCAATCCATACATCGCGAAATGAAATATTTATTTGATCGTCTCTCCCAGCAAAAATCAATCCGCTTCGGCTCACTCTTAGGTGAAACTTCAATTGATGCTGCCCAGATGCATGCAGCGGTCGCTTCCGCTCTGCAAGCTGGCGCAATAACGACTGAACTGAAATCCACTCGATTTGGATACGATTCCATGCTCATAAGGAGTGGCTCATGACTCGAGGGATGAAGCGTCATCTAATACCTCATGCATTTTCGGATTTGGCTAGATGGCCTGTGCCCGACCTTAATGTGTTTGCATTGCATGCCAAAGAAGTCTTTCGATCAAGGAAATTAGCGGTAGAAATGTATGCCAACGGAGAAAGTTTTTCAGAGATAAAAAAGCACGCTGGTATCGGTGAAGATGAAGTTCAACGTATTGTAAAGCGATGTTTAATCCTGAAGAATGGCGGAAACATATATGGTTTCTATGCGTGTATCAAAGGATTACGAATAAAGCCATATCGACGCAAAAGCGTGGTATCACATGAGAAGGGTGAAGGGCCAGGAGGATGTTCAGGCGCGCTCACCCAGATATTCGAACGTTTTCCAGAGCTTGAACTATTAGTACAAGAATTATATTTTGGAAAACGATCTAGGACATTGATTCCTGAAACCAGAATGCCGATAGTATCAATTCATAATCGATTCAAATTGGCATTGCGAAGTCATGGCGTGACAGACAATCAGTGGCCGTTTAACACAGAAAATTGTGGGTATAACGCTATTTGTTCTTATTGTACCGAGTTGCGACTTGCAAATGCACAGCCTGCTGCTTTAGGGCGATCAGGTTTTTTGGCATCACAGAGGGGCGCCGTCGGCTCAGGGCTCAGTCCTTTGATTCCATGCCTTCGGCCTTTTAGTTTTGTACAACTGGATTTTCACAAAGTCGATGCAGCTACCATCATTATTTTGCGTAATGAGTTCGGTGTCGAACTGGAGGTTCCGTTGTCGCGTTGGCATATCGGCCTCGCTATAGAGGAATTTTCTGGCGCTGTCATTGGTGCTTACGTAGTTCTTGAAAGAACTCCCAGTGGCGACAGCGTTTTAGAAGTAGTTGAAAGTGCTTTGCGCCCTGAAGATTATGAAACAGACGATCCCCGTGTACAACTTGTAATACAAGGGCAAGCATTATTGAATCGACTCATACCTGAACTAGCCTATCAATGTTTTTCAGTTCTAAAAGTAGATAACGGAACGTCTAATATTGCGCATGAAGTAGTGAATAACATTATTGATACAGTCGGTTGTGCAGTAAATTATGGGCAAGTAGGAGGTTGGTGGCGACGACAATTAATCGAGAGTATTTTTGGTGAGCTTACTGCTAAAGGGCTTCAGCGTCTCCCATCCTCACACGGAGTCGGTCCTGGAGATTGCAGAGTCAATGATCCAAACAGTCAGGCAATAAAATTCCGAATTTTACTGTCAGAAGTGATTAATGTAATTTATGCGTGCATTAAATTACACAATACCAAGCTTACTGAAAAACTTCAATGGAGCTCTCCAGTTCAGTGCATTCAAGCAGCTTTGTCAAACCCGAAAAGTGGATTGTTTATTCAGCCCCTCCCTAGTGATATGCAAGAAAATATGCGACTAATGCAGCATATAGAAGAGGTTACGGTACGCGGAAGTATAGAAAAAAATGAACGCCCATACTTCAACCTCGATCGCTGGCGTTATACAAACCAAGCACTCGCAAATTCTTTTTGGCTTATTGGGAAAAAATTACTTACTTATACTGATCGTCGTGAATGCCGGATCGTTTATGCCACTGTAATAGAGACAGGCGAGCAATTAGGATTGATGGTCCCCGGAGGGTGGCGGGCCAGAAGTCAATGCTCTTGGCGCGATCGAAAGATGTTCAATAAAGCGGGCTTTGCCGATAGATATTCCAATGATTTTCACGATCCTGTGGAAGATTGGAAAGAGGGAAAAGTGAAGGCTCTTCAAGCTCGGCCCAAATCACAAAAGAAAAAATCATCTAGTGATGCATTGAATTTGGCGCGTGTTAGTAAAACCGAGTCAGCAATTAACAAATTTACAGAGCATGTTGACGCTCTTTCTCCAAATATTATGGAGCAGCAAAAAAATCGGCAGGATCCCTTTGGACTAATGGATATTCCCGATATGGTTCCAGTTACTAGGGGAAATTAATGAATAATACGAATCCTCGAATTAGTAAAGAACCAAATGCATACATTAAGAATTCTGGTGATAATTTAAACGGGCAAAACCGAGCAGAACTCGCATTACATCATCCGTTAATCACTCAAACGGTGTTGCTCCCAACCCCTCCAATTAAAGAGTTATTTTTAGTCATTAGACGTATCGTTGTTTTACGTGAGACAGGCTGCTGTTTTGCAGCTGCTAGCGGTGTAGGTAAAACATCTGCACTTGACATGGTAGCGGCGCTACTTAAGGTCCAGATGCCCGATCTTTGCATAATTAAACATGACACACATAACCAGCAATTTCCATCGATAAGAGCATTTTTCAAGCACTTTCTTTCCACGATAAAGCATGAAGAAAAAAAAGGGGAAACTTATGACTTAAGGGAACGAGTTGTTAATTGGTTAATCGACGAAGCCAGAATATGTGGTTTAAATATGGTGCTGCTGTCTATTGACGAAGCGCATGCAATGGCAACGCAAGATTTTGATTTTTTAAAAGATGTATATAACGACCTGCATCGGGAGGGGGTTCAGCTAGTAACGGTTCTAATGGGGCAAGATCCTGACCTGTTAAAGGTAATTGAACGTTTGAAACATTCAAATCGTCTGGACCTCATCGGCCGATTTGCTATGCGCATTTTACCTTTTAGGGCTTATAACAGCTTAAATGACCTTTCAATGATTTTGACAGGAATTGATGAGGCAGTATTCCCAGAGAAATCTCATATTTCATGGACTGAGTTCTATTTCCCAAAAGCATTCAAGCAAGGGTTCCGGCTTCAAAATGAAGCCTCAGCGTTTTGGACCGCCATAAAATTTGTCGCACCGAAAAGAGAGGCTCCAAATTTCAGTTTTCCAGCAAGACAAACTTTTGTCGCGATTAGAACATTCATGATCGACAATGCATGTTTCGATGCAGAGCAAATGGAATTGCCAGTAAACGCGTGGGATAAGGCAGTTAGCTATTCAACTATGGGAGAAGCAATGGTGTTGATGCAAGCACCACGACAACCATCAAAAACTAGAATAATAAGATGAAAAATGACGAACTCACCTTCATCTTGGGCTGGAACTGATTTAACCCCATTGCCATATGAATCTCTCGTTAGTTGTCTGTGGAGGTTTGCGTGGCGAAATAAACTAGATGCAAAAAGGCTTAAGAATATTTGCACTTCACAGGCAACTTACCCAAAAAAAGATTTTTTTGATAATAACTATTGGTTTAATCAATCAATATTTTTAGAAAAGTCCACCTGGAAGATACCAAGTGCTGATGAACAAGTGTTTACTTTTTCACTAGATCTCGATAATGAGATTTGGGTTGAAAGAAAATTCCGATATTGCCCTTTATGCTTGGAACATTGCTATCACAGCTTTTGGCATCAGTTTTTACCATTAAATTTATGTCCGATTCATCGCATACCTTTAACTACAAAATGTCATTGTTGTTGTCAAACACTGCCACCATACGGCTTTTCAAAATCACTATTCGACAAACCATTTTATTGCGTCAACTGTCGCGAGCCTATAAGTGGTGTTCGGCCAGAGTTAAATTTGCATTTGGAGTTCCGCTATCAAGCACCTCTATTATCTAAAACTTTTATGCCTTATATGAACTGGTGGAAACAGACTTTAAAGCTAAGATTGAGCGCTTACGAATTGGATCCAAAATTGTATTATTACGCTTCGCATACCAATACTTGGTGTAAAAATAAAGCGTTCATTCGAAGCATTGTAAATAAAGGATTAGCCTTGCCACTTTTATGCACGGAACCTTTATATCAAAATATTACAACCTTGCAGTGGAAGATAAAGATTTTTGAAGATCCCCCAAATCATTTTTTATCTGTACCCCGCAATTCTTGGTCTGAACGCGTCAGAATACCCACCGCCGTGTATAAGTGTACGCTGCGCTTTTTAAAGAAATGGATATGTCAGTATGAATGTTGGGGCGAGTCTGAATTTAATGATGCGTTCGTAGGATCTTTACAATCGACAATCCGCGAATGTCCAAAAAGACTATTGGCGTTGCATGCTATGCGCGGACAGCTTGAAAACAACGGAGGACAATGGCGGAACTTCGATATAAGTAAGCTGCAATTAAAAGATCAACCTACAGTAGAAATTGAGTCATGGTTTAATCGTACTCCTCGTCGAGCTTGGTTTGCCGTTTTTCTAGCTATTTATGTGTCTTGGTACTATCGCATACTAAAAAGCAACCACAACCAAGTTGATATTAGCCTTGACCATTCTTACTGTGATGATACTTACTTATTTTTGCGTTCAAAAATAGAATCCATTGATCAACATAACACTTGGGTAGGAAATGTAGCTTTCCCAGAATTAGCCGGGATTGAAGAGATCTTTAATAGGCGTAAATGAAGAACTTGTAATTTGTTCGGCCCTGACTTTGCGGAATGACGTATAGCATCAGTAAGACCTTTTGTTAAAAAGATTTATGCTCTCGGGAGATATCGATGAGTACGACTTACTTAAAATCTCGATTTTCGAAACCTTCAGTACTGACGGATTCCACGCTGATCTTGGGCGTGAAATTTGGTCTATGGAATAAGGTATTCACCGGACATTTGGCAGATTCGTTGAAGATTGTAGAACAACGCGTCAACGAATCCATTGCTAAAGATCCTGATGCAATCAATGCGTTGATTAATAATAAATTTCTGAAGTCTCAAGATGTCGCGAGTAAATTCAGTAGGACAGTAATGAAGACTGCGGAAATCATTCAACCGCATGAGTAAGCATCATCTTCATTGCGGCAGATTCCTCCAATCAGAATCCAGACAAAAATTTCCCGTGATCAACGAAACATTAATTTCATTTAATACAATTTAAACAAACAATTTTTTAGCGACTACGTAAGCGCCGCAATCAAGAGTTGTTGTTGTCTCACTTTACAAATGTCTGCAGTTAGCGTGAGCAATCGCGGATATTTGGTTGAATTCAGTGGGCAATAGCGGACGTCTGAGTGGATTTCCAAACGGGCTGTCCTGCCCCGTTTTTTTACCGGCGAGCATTAAATAATGCAAAGCAAGACAGATGCATTTTTTCATGGCAAGATTAAGAATTGTGTTTTTCTCATCCACGCCATGGCTCAGCACATTCTCGTAGTAGATGACGAAATTGACCTTTCTGAAACTTTTTCCGAACTCTTACAAATGCTCGGATACTCTGCCAGCTATGCGACATCTCTTGAGACCGCATTGTCTTTAATGCGCAGTCAGATTTTTGATGTTGTAATTTCTGACATACACATGCCCGCAGGCGATGGAATGAGACTCCGTACTCTAATGCTGGCGGACGAATGCCTCCGCAAAACGCCATTCATTTACATGACGGGTAAAACCGATGAGTTGCCTAATTTAAATGAGCCATTTCTGGTAAAGCCATTTTCAACAGATGATGTCGTCGCAATCCTTGAAGAGGTCTTGCCTGTTCAACCTTAATGTACGCAATTCTTTGGTTATGGCCGAATCACTCATTATCCAGATCCCAAACCAAATGCGCATCGATCAACAGCAAGTAATAACCTTTAGTGCGGCGGTCTTAGAGGCGAGCGAATTTTGCGCTGCCGCTGTTGCTTGCCGCTGTGCTGTCAACAAAGCCTGCAGATCTGACTCTCCAAGCGAATAGGCGCGCTGCATCAACTTTGCATTATCATGCATGGCTGCCGCACCAGTTTCGGACATTTGCATACTCTCGTAAGTGCCCCATGCGGTAGCAACATTGCTATCGATGTCCGCTTCCAGTTGACGTTTTACTTCGGCACCATGCACGGCCTGAATTGCACGCTCATTGCGCTGTCCACTTGGAATTGGGATGCTGATCGAAATGCCAGTAATACGCTCACGTTCGCCAACTTCAGAAGCTGTGAATGCACCAATGGTTGGATCAGGTGTCTTGTTGCCTCGGGCGCGATCTGCCTCCGCAGTAGCACGCCGCAGCAAGGCCTCTGCCGTTTTAAGTTCGTCACTTTGTTTCAGAATGCGCTCGCGCCAATACATGACATTCGGTTCGATCGCAACAGCTGTTGGCATATCGTAATACAGCCTAATTTTGATAAATTGTCGTCCTTTCTGGATTTGGAAGGCTCGGAAGAAGGTTTGTACCCACATGCCTCAAGGGTTAGATGCGCAGCTTTAGTCGAAAGACCGGGCAACTAGCAAGATTCTTATTTCTGATGTCAATACCGCCGGATGGGTATTAATTAAACAGTACCGAAGAAACTATGTTTTCAGGAAATCGTTGGATACTAACGGAGCTGGGTAAAACTTTGTTTGTCATCTGGATTTGTATAACCCTCATTATTATGGGAGTGTTATTTTGGCTAAGTCATGCCGCAGCATCTTCTAAAAGCCCTCTTGAAAATAAGCAAAAGATAAATAAAAAGAAATCTGCTTTTCGCAAGAAAAAATAACGCCGACGATCTAAATATCGAACCCAGATCAGACAACTTTATTTCAGATAGGAGCGAAGAATTGTTACTACTCTATCCAAATCCGCATGACGGTCTTCAGCAGTTGCATCAGGCCCAAGATGTTCTCGTATATGTCCTTCCAGTACTTCCGCCATTAGCCCGTTGACCGCACCACGCACTGCGGCGATTTGTTGAAGTAGATCTATACATTCAACTTCCTTTTCCAACGCTTTTTCCAATGCCTCGGCCTGTCCTTTAATGCGACGGACTCGTGTGAGTAATGATTTTTTACTTTTGATGGCGTGTGACATAGACTTTGTATAATCAATATATACTGGGGTATAGTATATTTTTTATCAGAAAAGCTACGATATCATGCAATCCTCCATCCGTGAAAACTGGTCGCATTCCCATGTATTCAATGAGGGAAATCCTTTGGCCGAGAGGAACACCTTATGGGCTGTCGTATTAACCGCGATCATGATGGTGGTAGAAATCACTGGCGGCTGGGTATTCAACTCCATGGCCCTGTTAGCGGATGGCTGGCATATGAGCTCACATGCACTAGCCTTAGGGCTGTCCGTGCTTGCCTATGCGGCTGCGCGTCGCTTCGCCAATGACAGTCGGTTTTCTTTTGGTACGTGGAAGATGGAAGTCTTGGGTGGCTACACAAGTGCCATATTGTTGGTATTGGTAGCTGGACTGATGTTGTATCAATCGGTGGAACGACTGATAACACCTCAACCTATTCACTACGAACAAGCCATTGCTATTGCAATGGTTGGCTTATTGGTTAACATCGCTTGTGCTTGGCTTTTAAAAGACGGGCATAGCCACCATCATCATCATGAACACCACTCCCATGACCATCATCACGATTTAAATCTTCGAGCAGCTTATATCCATGTCATCGCTGACGCCGCGACGTCAGTACTGGCGATATTGGCTCTAATAGGTGGCATGTATTGGAATGCAAGATGGCTTGACCCGGTTATGGGAATCGTAGGTGCAGGTCTAGTATCAGTTTGGGCTTTTGGATTAATACGTGATTCGGGACGAGTTTTGCTCGATGCTGAAATGAATGCGCCGGTAGTTGAAGAAATACGCGAAGTCATTGCTGCTAGTCCTATCAAGGCGGCGTTGTGCGACCTTCATGTTTGGCGTGTAGGCCAAGGAAAATATGCTTGCATCGTATCGTTGGCTACCCAAGAGGATGTGCAACCAGATTATTTCAAAGCGCGGTTAAGTATCCATGAAGAGCTTGTTCATATTTCTGTCGAAATTAATCATTATTCAAGTCCCTTTTAAAAAAAGATCGTCGATTAATTTAATCGAGATCACGCTCGAGTTTGTTGTGTCATTGGGCCAGCCGCGGTAGAAAAGGATGGGTATCTTGAAACAACGCAGTTAAAGCGGCTTGACGAATGCGATATACGATGAGCCTGATCTCGGCGTCAAATGTTGGCGTAGCACGTCAGTTGCCAACTGATTCACTTATTATATCGAGCTCCTCGCTTACACGATGGTCAGGCATGCTATACACTGGCGCAAATCCCCCATCCCAGGGTCGAAAATCGGTAGTCTGACCCTGATATAGCCTCGCTGCAGTCTATTGGACTTGTGCCTTGTACATAACTGCGCAGCTCGTATTTTAATGCGTCGGGCTCTCTGTTTTTCCAGAGACTCGGACTCCAGGGGCTACCAGATGCTGAGCAATGTAGTCGCCTCTTAGGATGTCCTGCCAAACGCGCTTCGTAATCTTATCGCCGCGGTAAGCCGCCTTGCTTCCGTATCCTGCTGCGGGTTTAAAAAACAAACCGCGTCGCTCGTTCCACCAGCGATCGGCTTTGTTGATGTGTTCGACTACATTGAGATCTGTTACGCCCCGCAGGAAGTCCCCGTGGGGGACAATCGCCAACTACGTCACTCCCATTTTGGGGGGCGTCAGCCCCCGAGGCATTTGAACGTGCCTCAATTTGAGAGCCTGATGTATCTTAATTCCGTAAGCAGTCCAATATGACATGAATGTGATTTTCCGAAAATTTTTTTAATCACAGGCTTTGTCGCGTTCTCGAATTAAGTCGGGGGTTCAGAGCTGCGATGCAGATGGCCTATATGGCATAAAACATATATGTTCCCATCGCTATCATCATTAAGTTTTCGGTCAGTGAGATAAATCCAAGCGGCACATTGCTCGAACCTCCCACGCAAGCACATTTTAGTTCTCGTTTGTCAATGTACACCGCCTTGAACACGGAGATAGCTCCTACCAAACCGATGAATAAAGCGACTGGAGCTGATAGCCAAGACAGTTTGCCAGTAATCATCAGCAAGCCTGCAATTAGCTCCGCAAAAGGATAAATATAACTATAGGGCACCCATTTTTTTGCTAGCAGGTCGTAATTTAAAAACATCGTCGAAAATTTTTCCACATCCTGAAGTTTTGTCATCGCTAGCAAACACATGCTGAAGGAGACAAACCATATTATGGTGTTTATGAACGATCGAGGATATTCCGCCGCAAAAGTAACGGCGACCGACATCAGTAAAGCGACGACGAAAATCGTTAGAACAGGACGATAAGCGTCCCACTTGCCTTCACCTGTCGATAACCCAAAAAATTGACGTAAATTGTCATAGCCGCCTATACGCTTTCCGTCTATAAAGATCTGAGGCGTAGTGTCGACGTCATTTTCTTTTTGAAAGCGATCCGTTTCATCTCGCGTTTTGAGCCAATGATCATCAACTGAGTAGCCTTTACGTTTCAAAAGAAACCGCGCTTTTAGCCCATATGGACAAACATGCTTTGGCATGACCATTCGATACAGCGTGGATTTTTGGGTATGCGTTGATATGTTCAAGATAAATCCTCCACTTTTCTGCATTTAATTAATCGCAAGATGCTGTGAATTTTGAAATAAGTTGGTGCAGAGTTGCTTCAACAGTTTACACAGTGTTGCAACATGTTAGATGGCCAAATAAATTTCCCGTTTTTTACAACGTTGCCTAACGCGTCTTTGTTTTTTCGAAAAGAATATTTTTTACCAAATCAATTTGCGATGTCGAAGCCAACGGACTGGCTTTTGGCAAGTCTAAAACTGGAATAACGACGAACTTGCCCTGGGGATCAAAACTAATCCAAGTGCACGTCTGTTTAATTATTTTACGCGGCTCGTCATTTATCATTTCCACATATAAGTCCAAAAGCTTAACGTTTTCGCCAGAGAATTTCGGTAACGTTTTTGTTCCTCTGCTGACGGCTACGTAATCATCATTGCTCAGTGGATATAGGTGGTCTTCCTTTAAGATAAAAAGAAATGACTTCGGATGTCCTCTCACATCATTAGTACTAAATAATTTGGATGTGGCCATAAGACTTCTCCGAGCTATTAGGTTATCTGGATCGCTGAGTTTCGATATCTTTAATCAGCGCTTTCATTTCACCAATTTCACGACGTTGTGCTTCAATAATACTGTCGGCTAGCTTTCTCACACGAGGATCACTAATGTTGGCACGTTCGCTAGTCAGGATGGCGATGGAGTGATGCGGAATCATTGCTTTCATCCAGCTTACATCATCAATGGTTTTTTGGCTGCGCACCAGCCAGAGTGAAGCCGCAAAAATAACAATACTAGCGACGAGTATGAAGACATTGAAGCGTTTGTCCGTATACATATTCAGCATAAAGCCCAGCATGATGACCGCCATGGTCGCGCCCATCACAAGTGCCATATAGGCGCGTGTTTCACTAAAAAAGATATGATCGAGCTGATAAGTATTTAAATACATTAGACCAAACATGATGAATGTAGATGTGGCAATCATCAGGTAAAATTTGGCGTACTTGCTCATTTTCATCTCCTTGTAGTTGTGCTGTTAATTAGACGTGCTGCAGAATAAAAGTTCTTTAATGGAACAATCTCGCACTATGTTGTGCATAGCGCGCGGCGAAAATTCTATTTATACCGTCACTCTCGGAATGCTTCCTATGGGCAATACAACTTTGAAGAAAGTTCTCCCATCTTGAGAGAGCGCCGTAATGTGTCCACTATGCGCTTCGATAATTGACTTCACAATGGCGAGTCCTAAGCCCGCACCATCACCGTATCGCGTGCGCGATTTATCTGCGCGATAAAACCGATCAAATATTTTCGGAATCAGTTCTGACGGGATCGCTTGGCCGGGATTTTCTACCGTAATGTTGACCAGCCGTTGATCTGAGGACATTCCCAGCTTAATATAAATTGATTCCCCATCAGGCGTATAGCGGATCGCATTAGATAGCAGATTGCTTAGTGCGCGGCGTAACATCTGTCGGTCTCCGTGCAAACTTGCCTCGCCCTCCAAATGCAAAACGATGTGTCGTTCGTCTGCTAATGCCTCGAAATAATCAAACAGTGAGCGGACTTCAGTTGCCATATCTAGCGCCACCACATTGGCGCTGATCAGGTTTCTGTCGCGTTGCGCAAGAAACAGCATATCGCCGATCATTTGCGCGATGCGTTCATATTCTTCTAGATTGGAATACAGGACTTCGCGATACTCATCGACGTTACGGACATTGGCGAGAGCTACCTGCGTTTGCGTCATCAAGCTAGTCACCGGTGTGCGTAGTTCATGCGCGATGTCGGCAGAAAAATTGGATAGTCTATTTACCATTTCTTCGATACGTTCCAACATGGTGTTGAAAGATATAGCAAGTGGCGCGAGCTCTGCTGGCACGGAGTCTGGTGCTAAGCGCACGTGCAATTGATCGGTCGTAATCTGCCGAATTTCACACGTAATACGTCGTAATGGTGCGTGTCCTTGATAAATTGCAAGCCAAACCAGCGCAAGCATGATCAAGAGACTAACCAATATCAAAAGCCATAATTTATGGTGAATGCCGCTCAGATAGTGCAAATGGAAATCGATCGCGGTAGCAACGACCATCGTGTACGGCATTACATCGTTGGAATGGACTTGCAGAATGGCGCCACGATATGATTTTTCACCAATTTTCCATATATGCAGATTGTTTTCATCAAACTGCGTACTCGGTGTGGTCGATGCCATCACAGCTGAAAAATCAATGCCAGCATTGGAGAAAATCGTTTTGCCATCCTGCTTAGCTAGATGCAAGTACATGCCCTCATGGCCAGCCAATATGTCACTTAAACGCTGTTGTAGTTTGTCCTTGTCATCGCTGGCAGTCGTCATCAAAGCGCGTTGTATAGTTTGACTGAGCACTGCGAGTTCGCCCGCGTCCTGTTGCACAAAGTGGTGCTCGATAGAGCGGTTGACTATCCAACCAAAGGTCAAAAAAACAATCGCGGCGACGATCCCTATCGTCAGGGTTAGTCGTAATGCAAGCGAGGCGGGTCGATAAGTTATGTTACTCATAGCTGATCCGGCAAGTCGAGTAGATAGCCCATGCCGCGCACGGTATGTATTAGTTTGAGTTCGAAGCCATCGTCAATTTTGGATCGCAGTCTGCGGATGGAAACATCGATGATATTGGTATCACTGTCAAAGTGGATGTCCCACACCAGTGCCGCGATTAGCGAGCGTGGCAAGGCTTCCCCTTGTCGCCGCATCAATAATTCCAGTAGTGAAAATTCCTTAGCAGTTAATTTGATTTTATTGCCCCCGCGGGTGGCCTGATGCCGTGTCAGGTCAAGCTGTAAATCACCGATGGTGAGTAGCTGGGATTTTGTTTCTGTACGCTCCCGACGCAACAAAGTCCGCACCCGTGCCAGCAACTCAGGAAAAGCAAACGGCTTTACCAAATAATCATCGGCACCCAACTCTAGTCCCTGTACGCGATCATTGATACTGTCACTTGCTGTGAGAAAAAGTACTGGGACGTGATTGCCAGAATGACGCAGTGCTTGCAAAATCTGACGACCGTCCATGCCGGGCAACATGATGTCCAAAATAATTAAGTCATGCGCGCCACGCATGGCAGCAGTATGGCCGTCGGTGCCATCCTGCACCAAGTCCACTGTGAAGCCGGCCTCGCGCAAGCCTTGCCGCAGATTCTCGCCAATCTTGATTTCGTCTTCGACAATCAGAATATTCATGCGTGCTTCTGGGTTTTCGCTGTTTTTAGTTAGTGGATAAATATTTTTGCTCGGTTTAGTTTTTTATTGTGCATGACTTTTCACATAGATTGATGCTCGAACAAAAATTGTAATGTGATTGTAATGATCGGCGCATCTTTCCTCGCTACAATTTGGATAACGTGTAAACAGGGAGCTTGGTCCGCGATGAAAACAGAAAGTCACATGTCATTAGCCTTACCTAATTTGCGCCGCCGGCGCTTTATCGAAGGGCTCGCCGCTGGCGGCGCACTGGTGGGTATCTCCCCTTGGGCCAGCGCCATGTCTATGCCGTCAGATGCGCAAGGCTTGCGCGGTACTAGCTTTGATTTGACGATTGCCGAAACCATGGTCAACATCACCGGGACGCCACACCGAGCAACGACGGTGAATGGATCATTACCTGCGCCGACCTTATATTGGCGCGAAGGCGACACCATTACCTTGCGTGTAACCAACAAGTTGAACGTCTCAAGCTCGATACATTGGCATGGCATTTTGCTGCCGTTCCAAATGGATGGCGTGCCTGGATTGAGCTTTAATGGGATTGCGCCAGGTACCACTTTCACTTACCAATTCAAGGTGCAGCAGAGCGGCACCTACTGGTATCACTCGCATTCCGGCTTCCAAGAACAGGTAGGGTTGTATGGTGCGATCGTGATTGAACCGCGCAACGGCAACACAATCAAGGCGGACCGTGACCATGTGATGCTACTGTCGGATTGGTCGGATGAAGATCCAATGTCGTTGTTTTCCAAGTTAAAAAAGCAGAGTGATTATTACAACTTCAATCAACCGACTGCGCCTCAGTTCTTTGATGATGTTAATAAAATGGGGCTGTCCGCTGCGCTCAACAAACGCAAGATGTGGAATCAGATGCGGATGAACCCCACCGATCTGGCCGACATCTCTGCATATACCTACACCTATCTGGCGAATGGCATGTCGCCAGCAGGCAACTGGACCGGTCTATTTCGCAAAGGTGAAAAGGTCAGATTGCGTTTCATCAACGGTTCCGCCATGACGTTTTTTGATGTAAGAATTCCGGGCTTGAAAATGACGGTAATTCAGACCGATGGACAGGACGTTGAGCCAGTGACGGTCGATGAGATCCGCATCGGTGTGTCAGAAACCTACGATGTATTGGTCACGCCAAACGACGACGCACACACCATCTTTGCTCAGTCTATGGATAGAACGGGTTACGCGCGCGGCACCTTGGCTACGCAAGTCGGATTGAGTGCGCCAGTCCCTGCGCTGGACAAACCTGTGCCGCTGACAATGACCGACATGATGGGCAACATGGGTGGCATGAGTGGTATGGGGGGCGGCATGGGAAACATGGCTGGTATGCAAGGTATGAGCCACGGCAAGCATGGTGGTATGGCAATGGATCATAGTCAGCATACTGGTATGAGTGGTGGTAGCTCACCACCTGTGCGTCACGCTAAAACAGAATATGGTCCTAGTACCGATATGCATGTTGATATGCCTAGGATGAATTTGGACGATCCGGGGATTGGCTTAAGAAATAATGGCCGTCGTGTCTTGACCTATGCCGATCTACACACGATTGGTGGTCCGCTTGACTCGCGCGGTCCCAGCCGAGAAATTGAACTGCATCTGACAGGCAACATGGAACGTTACACGTGGTCGTACGATGGGCTGGAGTTTGGACAAGCTAAGCCGGTGCATTTCCGCTACGGCGAGCGGCTGCGCGTGGTATTTGTCAACGACACGATGATGACGCATCCCATGCATTTGCATGGCATGTGGAGTGAGTTAGAAACACCGGACGGGGAATTTCAGGTGCGCAAGCACACCATCGTGGTTCAGCCCGCGCAACGCGTCAGTTTTTTAGTTAATGCCGATGCAAAAGGACGATGGGCATGGCACTGCCATTTGTTGTATCACATGGAAGCAGGTATGTTCCGCGAAGTCGTGGTTGCTTAATGCGCTTAACAAAATGATGGGGAAACGTTTAATGAACAAGCAATTATCACTGTTGGCGGCTGCCTTGCTATTGATGCAAGCACCGGCATGGAGCGCAGATATGGCAGCGCACACCGAGCACGACATGTCGACAATGCAATCTGAGGATACAAAAAAAGATGACATGTCGGATATGGATCACAGCCAGATGAAAGGTATGGATCACAGCCAGATGCAAGGCATGGACCATAGTCAGATGAAAGGCATGGATCACAGCCAAATGAAAGGCATGGACCAGAGTCAGATGAAAGGCATGGACCAGAGTCAGATGAAAGGCATGGACCACAGCCAGATGAAAGGCATGGATCACAGCCAGATGAAAGGCATGGATCACAGTCAGATGAAAGGCATGGATCACAATGGCATGCAGCATGACAAAGTGCCGGCGATGCAAAATAAATCACCAGCTGCGATGACTGGGATGCAATCCAAGAGCATGCCAACTTCTGAAGATGGTGAGATGAAAATGGCACCTATGCAAGGTGGCTCTGCTCCGCCAGATGCACGCGATCCGAACGCCTATGCCGACGGATACGAGCCAAATGGCATGCCGCCTATGGGTGACCAGCATAATTTTGGCTCATTGCTGGTAGAAAAACTGGAAGCCGTGCGTACGACCGACAATACCTCAGCCGCCTACGATGTAAAAGCATGGTTTGGTCGCGACTACGATCGAGCAGTACTCAAGGCCGAAGGCGATATCGATAAAGGCAAGTTGCAAGACGCTCGTACGGAAATCTTATGGGGGCACGCAATCGCACCTTATTGGGATACCCAATTAGGTCTACGTTATGACAGTGGGGTTGGCCCCGGCCGCGGCTGGCTGGCTTTTGGCGTGGAGGGCTTGTCACCATATTGGTTTGATGTGGAGGCCACCGCTTATGTTGGCAGTGATAGTAGAACGGCGTTACGCCTTGCTGCCAGCTATGACATTTTGTTCACGCAAAAATTGATTTTGACGCCGCAAATTGAAGCCAACTTTTACGGCAAGGATGATGCCGAGCGAGACATCGGTAGCGGCTTGTCTGATATTACAAGTGGCGTGCGCCTACGTTATGAAATTCGTCGCCAACTAGCTCCTTACATAGGTTTGGAGTGGGAAAACAAGTTCGGCGGCAGCGCCGATTACGCCAGACTTGCCGGTGAAAAAAGTAATGAAGCACGCTTAGTCGCCGGTGTGCGATTCTGGTTTTAACGATAAAAGCTGCTGCGGCGCGCTGTATTAGTCGTTGTTTTAATGCTTACTTGACCTTCCCTTAATGGCAATGAGCAGAGTAAGACCTTGTTTGAAATTCTCCTATATTTTCACCTCAATTGGAAACATCATGAAACTTCTACGTGTTTTAAGTTTTACCCTCGCCTTGTCGGCGAGCGCATTAGCCTCGCCAGTCGTCTTTGCACATGCGGCGATGCAAACCTCGGTACCCGCTGCCGGCACTACGGTTGACGTCGCACCTAAGGAAATTGTGCTGACATTCAACGAGGATGTTGAGCCCGCATTTAGTTCAGTGGCGCTCAAAAATACCGCGGGTAAAAATATCGAACTTGGCAAGCTACGTAAAGACGCCACAAATGCAGGTATCTTGCGCGTGGATGTGCCTAGCTTGAATGCTGGCGCTTATCAGGTGTTATGGATTGGGGTCGGCCACGATGGTCACCGTCGCAAGGGTGAATTCACGTTTACGGTGAAGTAAGTGGATGCGGTTGCACAGTCGCAACTTGCTTCCACCATACTGTTGAATGCAAGCTTTGCCTTGATGATCGGGGTGTTGTCTGCCCGTTTTTGGTTGCTTCATAGCGACAAAAAAAATCATCGCACCGTACACGTTGCATTACAACGTTTAGGTGTGGTGGCTGCGGCTCTATGTCTAATCGCCAGTGGTGCAGCGCTATGGGTTGCCGCCGCAGTCATGAGCGGCAAACCACTAGCAGAAGCGAGCGATATGTTGGGTCTGATGCTGACAAAAACCGCCTATGGCCAGACTGGCTTGATCGGATTGGTCTTGCTGGCATTGAGTGTTATGTTTTTTATTCTTTGGGACAGGGCGCGTCTTTACAGCTTTTTATTGGTGATTGTGCTGTGCGCTTTTGCATTAAGCAGGGCATCAGTCAGTCATTCTGGTGAAAATGGCTTGTTCAGTTTAAGTGTATTGGTCGAGTGGCTGCATTTGGTATTGATCGCCGTATGGGTGGGTGGTGTGGCAATCGCGGCTTGGATCGTGTTGCCAATTGCGCGCATATCAAGCGAGCCTAGTGCGCAGCAGGGTGCGCATTTGCGACCTTATATGGAGTCGTTATCGTTAGCGGCCATGATCGCTCTGATCGGTATTGTGGCGACAGGTCTTTATAACGCATGGCATCGTTTGGGCAGCATCGATGATTTGTTCGGTAATGCCTACGGCACCGCATTAATCATCAAGCTTGTATTCGTTGGTGTGGCGATACTGCTGGGTGGATACAATAAATTCATCGGTTTCCCTGCCTTTGTGCACGCACCAGAAAAATCATATGCGTTGACAGTGTTGCGGATCGAATCAATTGTGCTATTCGGTGTGCTGATCGCCGCCGCAGTGCTTACCTCACGGCAACCACCCGCATCTTTTTAATCGCTCATTATCAGATTAACTTCAGTTGCATCGATATTTCTGCCACTATACAAAGCTACCTTCATGCAGGGATGGAACCATGACTCAAGACACACATCACGATCATGCCCATACCGGTCATGTGCATGCTAATGCGGATTTAGATACAGACAAGCAAAGCTCGACGACGGATAAACCGTATACGGATATTGTTTGTGGGATGAAGGTCAAAGCCGACCCGCAAAAAAAGCGTGTGTACGAAGAATCAGATTATTATTTTTGCAGCGCCGGTTGCATGCATAAGTTTGATGCGAATCCAGCCTCATATGTCCATAAGGAATCATCGGAAACCGAACAGGATGCGCCTGAAGGGACGATATATACCTGTCCGATGCACCCAGAAATTAGACAACCAGCTCCCGGCAGTTGCCCTATCTGCGGCATGTCACTCGAACCTGTCATGCCTACCTTGGATGAGGAAGAAAATCCAGAGTTGGTGGATTTTCGTCGCCGATTTTGGTGGACTTTACCACTCACAGTCATTGTCACCACGCTAGCAATGGCAGGGCATAGTCTTTTTCCGCAAGGAATACCTAATCAGAACTGGATAGAGTTTGCATTGAGTACGCCGGTCGTTTTGTGGGCTGGCTGGCCATTCTTTGTGCGCTGCATACACTCGATTGCAAAACGCAGTCCTAATATGTGGACACTGATTGGTTTGGGTGTTTCAGCGGCTTATCTATACAGCGTGATCGCCACCCTGGTACCGGATTTTTTTCCAGCTGCAATGAGCGTGCATGGAAACGTTGGCGTTTATTTTGAGGCGGCAGCAGTGATTGTTTCGTTAACACTGTTGGGGCAGATATTGGAATTAAAAGCACGCTCACAAACTTCTGCCGCGATTAGATCTTTACTCGGCCTGTCACCAAAAACCGCACGCCGTATCCGTGAGGATGGCTCTGAAGAAGATATCCCGCTCAACAACGTCCATGTCGATGACAAATTGCGCGTGCGTCCCGGTGAAAAAGTGCCAGTAGATGGCGTCGTGGAAGAGGGCGAAAGCGCGATAGACGAATCCATGCTGACAGGCGAGCCGATGCCAGTTTCTAAACGGGTAGGCGACAAGGTCATTGGGGCGACGCTGAATACTGGCGGTAGTTTGGTGATTCGTTCCGAAAAAATCGGTTCACAAACGATGTTGTCGCAAATTGTACAAATGGTGTCACAGGCACAACGTTCACGCGCACCGATGCAGCGATTAGCGGATCAGGTAGCGCGCTATTTTGTTTTGGTGGTGGTTAGTATTGCAGTGCTCACCCTGCTAGGCTGGGGATTTTTCGGCCCCGAACAGCCTAGTTGGGTGTTCGGTTTTGTAACCGCGGTATCGGTGTTGATTATTGCCTGCCCGTGCGCCTTGGGTCTAGCAACCCCAATGTCCATCATGGCGGCAACAGGACGCGCTGCAACACAGGGCATGCTGTTTCGTGATGCCGCCGCGATTGAAGATATGCGTAAAGTGGATACCTTGATCGTCGATAAAACCGGCACGCTAACGCAAGGTAAACCGACATTTGATCGCATCGTTGCTGCAGAAGGTATGGAGCAGGAAAGGGTATTGCAGATCGCCGCTAGCATTGATCAGGGCAGTGAACATCCACTAGCGCATGCGATTGTGGCGGAGGCACGTGAACGCAAATTGACGTTGAGCAAGCCGGAAAATTTTGAGTCTGCCAGTGGCATTGGTGTGCGTGGCTCCGTAGATGGTAAGCGCATTGCACTTGGCAACACAGCGCTGATGGATGAAGAAAAAGTCGATTGGCAGCCTTTGTCGCAAGCTGCTGAAGAACTACGTAGCGAAGGTGCAAGCGTCATGTATTTAGCGCTGGATGGTGCGCTCGCTGGATTGATTGCGGTCTCCGATCCCATCAAGGCGACGACAGAAGAGGCGCTCACTACGCTACGCGATGCGGGCATTAACGTCATCATGGCGACTGGCGATGGGGTGACGACCGCTAAATCGGTAGCGGCAAAATTACAGATTGCAGAATTCTATGGCGAGGTCAAGCCACAGGACAAATTGGCGCTCGTTGAACGCTTGCAAAAAGAAGGGAAAATTGTGGCCATGGCGGGCGACGGCATCAATGATGCGCCGGCACTAGCCCGAGCCAATGTCGGCATCGCGATGGGTACCGGCACCGACGTTGCTATCAATAGCGCGCATCTGACCTTGATCAAAGGAGACTTGCGGGCGATTGCCAAAGCAAGGACTTTGTCCTTAGAAACTGTCCGCAACATGCACCAGAATCTTGGTTTTGCCTTTATCTACAACTCCTTGGGTATTCCATTGGCGGCAGGTCTGTTATATCCATTTACGGGGCATTTACTGTCACCGATGATTGCAGCGCTAGCGATGAGTTTAAGTTCAGTTTCTGTGATTGTTAATGCTTTGCGTTTACGCTCGAAGTAGCTCCGTAAGTTTTTTGAGGGATGCTTTTGCAGACGTACGATAGCCTAAGAAACAGAGGAAATTCAATGATTCTTTTACAGATACGTTCAGACGGAAATTAATGACGCACACACTTCAGGGAAAAAAGATTATCGGTCAGTTTAGCGAGCAGTTCAATCGTGCATGCTTTTGCGTCAGTCTGGATAGCGACGCACTAAAGCATGCACTTAGCATTGAACTTGATTCTGCTGAATTAATGACTCTGGTCGAAGAACGTTGCCCGTATTTATTTTCTGCTCGACCCGTATTCGTTTCCGATAGCCAAATTGAACGTATGGTAAGCGTGATCAGGGCGATTGAGTCGGTGATTGCGTTGCCAGCTTATCGGACACATATTTTTGCTAATGCCTCCGAGATTGTTAGGCATGATCCGGGTGGAGCAAAAGGTGTCTTTTTTGGTTATGACTTTCATCTAAGTAACGATGGTTTGGGACTCATTGAAATTAACACTAACGCTGGTGGCGCGATGTTCAATGCCGTCATGGCACGTGTGCATCAATCCTGCTGTTTGGATCCGAAGCGCATGGCATTAGCTAACGAATCGGCTGCAGTGCTTGAAAAAACTTTCATCGATATGTTTCAAAGTGAATGGAGCTTATCGGCTAAAGAAAAAACGCTCAAGACGATCGCGATTGTCGACAAGCACCCGCAGCAGCAATATATGTATCCTGAGTTTCTGTTATTCCAGCAGTTGTTCAAGCGGCACGGGATACAGGCAGTCATTGTTGATCCTTCCGATTTGGATTGGCGTCAAGGGAAGCTATGGTTCGGCGATACGCTCATCGATCTGGTCTATAACCGGTTAACCGATTTCAGGCTGGAAACAGAGGAGTGTGCCGCCTTACGCGCAGCCTATCTGTCCGAAGCAGTGGTATTGACGCCACATCCGCAAGCGCATGCGCTATATGCCGACAAATATAATCTCGCATTGCTTACTGATGAAAAAATGTTGCAAGAGCTTGGTGTTCCTTTTGATGTTCAGGAAATTTTGTTATCGAATATTCCACGTACCTCAATTGTCACGGCTATCAATGCCGAGCAACTATGGAAAGATCGCCGTCATTTGTTTTTCAAACCACGTGCAGGCTTTGGTTCTCGCGCGACGTATCGGGGAGATAAGCTAACTAAGCGAGTATGGACTGAAATTTTAGCGGGAGATTACGTGGCGCAAGCAATCATGGCACCAGGAGAACGAGTCAGTGGAAGCAAAGAGGACTCGGAAATGCTTAAATTTGACATTCGCGCTTACGTCTATGACAGCCAGCTTCAATGGACTGCCGCGCGTTTGTATCAAGGACAGACCACGAATTTTCGTACGGTAGGTGGAGGATTCTCGCCGGCCTATAGCGTACCGGATACAGCAATAAGGGCAGATGAAAACGAACTATTGAACAGCGCTGCGGATGCATTGGTGTGCTGCCGTCCAACGTGCATTTAGTGCAGGTATTTACCTAGCCATTGAATCGCCCCGAGATTCCGATAGCGGTTCCACAGAGCGTTGTAATTGAAGAGTAATCTTATGTCTAGGCTTCTCGTTTTTCTACAGTTTCTTTTTATTCTGTTGATTGGGTACCCCTCATTTTTACCGAACATCAGTTATTTAAGTATTTTAAGTATTGGATTGTTTTTAAGCGGAATTGTCATCTTTTTTATCGCTCTGATAACGATGCGAAGACACACCTTTACCGTTTTTCCAGAACCTAAAGCGGGTGGGAGATTGATTACTTCGGGAATTTATGGCTACGTACGTCATCCTATGTACCTAGCGGTTACCCTTTGTGCATTAGGCGCTAGTTTGTTTTTTGGTTTGTGGTGGAAGTGGATACTGACCGGTTTATTGCTATTTTTATTTTGGCTGAAAATTTGTCGAGAAGAAAAGATGCTTTTGACTTGTTATAGTCAATATGCTTTGTACAAGAGAACGACCAAAGCGATTATCCCTTTCATACTTTAGCAATCAGGAAAATTGCGCATGTTTTCCTTACAGCGAAAAGTTTCTTGCATAAGGGAGCATGAATCGGAGCATGAATCGAACTTTTTATGCGTACAGAAGTTTAATTATTTTTGGGTTGAAAAAATCCGTTTATACTGCACGACATGACACATACACCGTCACGACTATTGGTTAATACCGCACGCATCATACTGATGATGTTTGCGTTGGGACTATTGTCGCCGGCGGTGCAGGCTTGTGCATTGTTCCAGTCCCAAGTAGTGATGTCGTCGATGGTTGGCGATAATCCGTGTTCGACTAGCGACAAAAATACCAAGCTGAATGTTCCTTGCACAGTTGGTGTTAACAATAATCTAGAAGACTGTGTTGTTCAATCGCAAAAGGCAGTGTCTACGGCGCATATTTCATCTGCGCCTACGTTTCCTTACTTCCCAATAGAGCAGACTGCGTGGCTTCCCCACTCAAACAGTATTGCTTTGGCGGAATTACCTACGCCTACACCTTCCCCGCGTCCTCTTCCTGTTCCGCTCTCCATTCTGCACTGCAGTTTTCAGATTTAATCATTTACTTGTTTGAAATGCCTCTGACGTATTAAGTCAGGGGTGGCGTTCGCCATGCCGCTGCGAAATCGTCTTCGCGGTGCGACAGCATGGCTAGTAAATTACATCTTATTCAATGGAGTACACCATGAACAAAAATCGTCTTTTGATTGCGACGCTATCGTCGTTCGTCCTATTAACTACAGGTGCAGCCTTTGCTGCCGATTCGTCCCCAGCAAAACATCCGACTGAAATGCATAAAAAAATGGAAGACAAGATGTCCTGCGAAGGAATGAAGGGAATGATGGGAAAGGGCATGATGAATAAAGGCCAAATGATGCCAGATCTGCCTTCAGGTAATGAAAAATTGAATGCGCAGATGCATGCCGAAATGATGCAATCGATGGGAAATATTATGGAAAAGTACGCAGAAAAAATTCCCAATACGGAGAAAAATTGATTGCTTTTCGTTTTGCAAATGGCACACAACAGATCTCATCTTGAAGGAGTGTAGGTATGCAATGTAATAAAAAAATGATGATCAGAATGGGGATAGGGATTGCGGTGATGCTTGCGATTGCCTATATCTTTTTTCCAAATATGCGCACCTTGGTTATCGCAAGTGCACCACTGTTGATATCACTGATTTGTCCGTTGGCAATGATATTCATGATGAAAGGCATGAGTACATGCGACAAAAAACAAAGTAATGCAGAGGCAGAGCCAATTGCCTCTACTCCTTCCATCGCTCATACAGAGAGATAGCGAAGATTTTCCTGTGAATTTTTGGCATGAGGCAGTGGGCCATGTTCAACCATGCTCACTGCCAATTTGAAAAAATGGCATGTATTTCATCGTTATGAATGTGATGGGAAGCCTACTTAAGCATGAATAAAAATATTATAAAAATCGTTGTATTCGTATTTGCCACAATCGGGCTTATCGCTACGTTTTGCATATTTGGCATGTTCGCAATGATGGATACCTGGATGCGATGATCATGAAGACGAATTTATTGAAGATGACAAATATGACCGCATTGAAAAACACAAATGCTTTTGACGAAATAGAGGCGTGAGTCTGATATGAGACGTTTCATTTTTCTTCTTGTATTCCTCGTTTCTACTTGGGCTCACGCAATTGAAGCCTCGCCGCCTACGTCAGTAGCATTTGCCAAGGAAGACCATCAGTCCAATGGCGTATCGGATGCCGAGAGTGTTCTGGGTTCTGTCTCCAATTGGTTCAATGGATCGTCATCGGAATTACTGAAGGCGGAAGAGGCATTTCAAGTGTCTGTTCGCGTTAAAGATGCGAACACGCTTGTCGCTACGCTGATACCTGCCAAAGATTATTATTTGTATCGTAGTCGACTTGAATTTTCTATCGTAGACACATCGGGAATCAACGTTTCCAACGTCAGCTTGCCGCAGGGTGACATGAAAGAAGACCCTGCGTTTGGTCTGGAAGAAGTCTACTACCGTCCTCTAGAGGCAATAATCGCATTGCATCGAGAAAATACGAATATTCGTTCGTTGAAATTACGAGTCGCGTATCAAGGGTGTAACGAACCATTAGGTGTTTGCTATCCACCCAACGTAAAGACTTTTACTCTTTTATTAGATGCACCAAATTTATCGCAGAGCGCCGCAAAAATATTTTATAAACCTTCAAGCGGATTGCAGAAAGAGCCAACGACGTCAGGAAGTTTTTTATCTGACAATTTTGGTACAGATGATATTGGCCATTTGTTTGAGCAACGTAACTTATGGCTCGTAATAGCAATATTTTTTGGTTTGGGTCTACTCCTGGCATTTACACCATGCATGTTGCCGATGATTCCGATCCTATCCGGGATTATTGTTGGGCAAGACCGCCCGATAACCCGTAAGCAAGCCTTTATGCTCTCATCCGTTTATGTGATTGCAATGGCTATTACCTATGCCTTCGTCGGCGTGGCGGCAGGACTAGCTGGAACACTCTTATCTTCCTATTTGCAAAACGCCTGGGTGCTCGGCGGGTTCGCTCTGATTTTTGTCGTACTCGCATTTTCAATGTTCGGTCTTTACGAACTACGTCTTCCTGCATCAATACAAACATTCCTGAACAAGGTGGTAGGCAAGCGCAAGGGCGGAAAAGTCCTTGGTGTATTTTTTATGGGGATGTTGTCGGCATTGATTGTTAGCCCTTGCGTAGCCGTGCCTTTAGCCGGTGCGCTGCTGTATATCGGACAAACACATGATGTGCTGATGGGGGGCCTCGCTCTATTTTCATTAGCAATAGGTATGGGTATCCCTCTTTTGATCATAGGGACAGCGTTTGGCACATTTCTGCCGAAAGCTGGCAAATGGATGCAATCGATTCAAAGCTTTTTTGGCATCCTGCTTTTAGCCGTTGCTATCTACATTGTTTCTCCTGTGATTCCGGTTTTACTCCAGATGTTGCTGTGGGCATTTTTGTTGATCATATGGGCAATTTATTTGCGCGCAATAGATCCATTACCGCACGATGCGTCAGGACTAAATCGCTTCTGGAAAGGCATGGGTGTTATTGCCTTGATAACCGGTGCGGCATTGTTGATAGGCGTACTAGCTGGTGGCCGCGATCCACTACAGCCGCTGGCTGCTTTTGGCAATGATGGTGGCGTACAAAAGACTGAGATGCAATTTCAGTCCGTTAAAAATTTGTCAGAGTTGGATGCGCAGTTACAAGCTGCACAAGGCCGTTATGTGATGCTGGATTTTTGGGCAGAGTGGTGTGTGTCATGCAAAGAAATGGACCGTTTTACTTTTAGTGATCCACTGGTTCAAAACAGACTGAAAGACGTGCTCCTGCTACGCGCAGATGTAACTGCCAATAATGCTGACGATCAGGCATTGCTAAAGCGTTTCGGGCTGTTTGGACCACCGGGCATTATTTTTTTTGACAAACAAGGTAAGGAATTAAGCCATCGCGTCATCGGTTTTGTGAATGCAGAGAAATTGATTAAGCGACTTGACGCTATTTTAAAGTCAACAAAAGAGGAATGAATATGAACTTATTTGGCGTCATGCGTAGCACTGGAAAATTCAGCAGTGGTTTTTTCTTTGTGGAGCTTACGAATTTTCTGACTAAATTAAGACGTTTGAAAAGCGTATTGATACTGTCCGGCATATCGCTGCTTTGCTTCAGCCAAGCCTATGCCGCACAACAGGTATCCGTTAATGAACAGCGGATTTTACTTGCTACAGATGGGGGCAATCTGCTTCTCAAGGCAAGCAACGATAAGCTTTATCGCAGTGACGATGAGGGGGAAAAATGGGCTGCAATAAAACTGCCTCAATCCGGATCAAAAAACGCCATCACTTCTTTGGCCGTGGCAGCAAAAAGTAAAAATATTTGGTATGTCGCCACGCAAGGCATTGGCATCCTGCGCACGACGGATGGCGGCAAAAGTTGGACTAAATGCAATAGCGAGCTCCCGAATAAAAACGTTGTCGCATTGACGGCGCATGCCGATCTGCCAAATACCATTTATGCCTATATTGCAGAACATGGAATTTACCGTAGTGAGGATTCTGGCGCGCATTGGCGTCTGATGGATAAGGGCCCACGTCAAAAAATTCAGAAATTCATTCATACGAATATGCCTGGAAGCATGCAGACAGGCTGGCTTTTTGCCGCCACAAAAAATGGCGTAGCACGTTCGATGGATTGTTTTTGCGGCTGGCAAAACGCAGGTTCTTTACCTGAGGCAGTACTTGCTGTTTCCTACGACCTTCGTGCACCTACGCATGTTTATGCGCTGACACAGCGTGATTTCCTTATCAGTACCGATGGCGGCGAGGAATGGACACATCGCAGTCTCCCACATGACGGTCTCAGCACAATAATCAGTACTTTGTCTGGATGGTTATACGTTGGTGGTAATCACAGCCTCTTTCGAAGTCGTGATGAGGGCATGACATGGGAGGAGATCGATGCTCCATAAGGCGCGTTTTTTGTGTATGGCAGCCGCATTTTTTGTGGCGCCATTAACGCAGGCAACGGTTTCATCCGATCAACAGCGTATCGATACCGGTCGCGAAATTTACCTGCAACGATGTGCGGCATGTCACGGCGTGCAAGGGGAAGGCCAGCCAGATTGGCAGCAGCGTAACGCGCTCGGGGAATTGCCAGCACCTCCGCATGGGCCATCCGGGCATACGTGGAAACATTCAGATGAAATGCTGCTCCGGATTATAAAGAATGGCTGGCGCGATCCTTTCAATAAAACGATGCGTATCACGATGCCTGCATTTAAAAAAATTCTTTCGGATAAGGAAATACAGGAGGTCACTATTTATTTGAAAACGCTATGGACACCAGAGCAACGCCTTTTTCAAAAGGAAGAAAGCAAAGGACATCCTTTTCCAAAAGCAAAACAATCCAATGAACAGGGTTCAAATTGAACCCCACAGATTTATAACTGCAACTGAAGGAGCATACGATGAAAGCATGGAAGAAAACACTATTAGCCACACTGTTCTTGGGTGTGCAACTACCTGTATTGGCAGCGAACATCCCCGTTAAATTGTATAAAAACCCCAATTGCGGGTGTTGTGACAGCTATGCGGACTATCTCAACAAAAACGGTTTTAATGTGAGTTTGATTAATACGAATGACATGGCTGAAATCAAAACAAAATACGGTGTGCAGGAAAAACTGGAGGGATGTCACACTGCGGTGATTGGTAAATATGTATTTGAAGGGCTAATACCAGCAGAAAATATTAAACAGGTTATCAATGAGCGCAAATCGATCAAGGGCTTATCTGTCCCTGGCATGCCTTTGGGTGCACCTGGTATGCCCGGTAATAAAAAGGGGCCAATCAATGTTTATTATCTAGATTATTCTTTTGCGCCAAAAGTTTTTGCTAGTTTTTGATTATAGAAATCGATTGCTTCTCATACAAAAGAAGCAATCGATTATCAAGGTAAATAATAGTGATTATTAGATTGTTAGCAGTCCAATAATTCAAATACGAAATTGATGAGATACATTGTTCAGCTGTTTACCGATCTAATGTATCAAGATGAATTGTAGAAATTTGGCAGCGACACAACAGGACAACATGTATTACAAAGATGTAATCCGTCGGTCAACCTGGTGGTGGCACATAAATGAATTGCGCTAAACTCGAAAATGTTTTATAAGTACCGCCAAATGTGCCGACACTCCTTTCGATCTTTTCACCGTCTAATTGCTTGCTTTCTGGTCATGGCCGTTCTGACTTCAGGAATAGCAATGGCTGCCTACGTCTGCCAGCAGATTACGGTTCCTGTGCAAGAAATGACAATGGGTGATATGCCCTGTGCAGGAATGGATGTCAAAAAGCCGGTTCATTGCGCGTCCCAACTGTCGGGTAGACAGCTCGCACGTGAACATTTGGTCGTCGCTCCATTACTGGCACCAACCATCATTTCATTCGTCATACCGGCACCTTTTCCGGTTGCTTTTGCTGTCCTATCTTCATCTTGGACAAGTGCGTCTCTGCAATTACGCATAGACCCGCCTTATCTCCGAACCCAACGACTCCGTATTTGATTTAACTCCCGTTTGTGTAGCTAACCGGCATGTGCCGTGGTTGGCGTTCGTCTTCATTACCGGGGGGTTATATGTTTTTGCGTATCTACGCGCCACTGAATCATCAGTCGCGCGCGCTCTGTCGAATCAGCGTTTTACTGGCGCTGGCTTTTGGCTCATCATTTGTTCACGCCCAATCCAATGGACTCACTTTAAACGAAGCAGTGCAGCTGTCCCTGCAGCGTTCATCGCTGACCAAAGCCGCTAACGCATCTGTACTGGCCAGCCGCGAATCAGCAGCGAAAGCTGACCAATTGCCTGACCCTATGTTGAAAGTCGGCATCGATAATATACCGGTGACGGGTAGCGACCGTTACAGCATTACGAGTGACTTCATGACCATGCGTCGAGTTGGTATCGAACAGCAATGGGTATCTTCTGACAAACGCGTTGCACGGTCCGAACGTGCTCAACGCGCCGTCGAAATGGAAGAAAGCACTTATCTGGAAAGCGTTGCCAAGGTAAGGGAAGAAACTGCCAAGGCATGGGTCAATGTGCTGTACGGTCAGCGCACAATGGCATTGGTCAGTGGGATGGAAAAAGAAGCGTCTGATGATTTGAATGCGGTGAATGCGGCGCATCGTGGTGCCAAGGCAAACGCTTCAGACGTGATGCAAGCGCAATTGTCACTCTCGCAAGCGCAAGATGCATCGCGCAAAAACATACAGGATTTGCGGAATGCGCGACTTGCACTCAGCCGCTGGACTGGCATGCCTGCTGCAATTGTCAGCGACGAGACCCCAAAACTGATTTCGCACGTGCCGGGATTACCTATCGATGAACTTGAAAAGTACCACCCGATGTTACTGACGGCTCGTCGCGCAATTAATTTAGCCGACGCTGATAGTACCGTTGCGACCCGCGAAAGCAATCCAGATTGGTCAGTTGAAGCCGCTTACAGCCAGCGCGGCAGCCAGTACTCAAACATGGTCTCTTTTGGCATCAGCATTCCTCTTCCCGTTAATCGTGCGCAAAAACAAAACCGTGACATCGCTGAAAAATCGGCTTTGGGTACCAAAGCAAGAATGCAATACGAAGAAGCTTTGCGTGACCTGCAGACGGACATCGAGAGCCAGTCTTCGACATTAGAAAGCCTTAAAGAGCGTATTCAGCAACTCAATGCGCAATTGTTGCCCGCGGCATCGCAGCAAGCAGAACTGGCAACTGCCGCTTACCGTTCAGGTGCAGGCAGTCTGAGCGCTGTTTTCAATGCAAAAAAGATGTTGTTGGAACGACGACTTCAAATAGTAGAGCTTGAAAGAGAAGCAGCGCTGACTTGGGCGGCGCTTGAATATCAGGTGGTTCCACATGACACGGTGTCTGTAGGAGAAACGAAATGAAACCTAAATTCGTATTGAAAGTGGTTGTGTTGGCATTAGCAGGTGCCAGTCTCGTATTTGGTGGGTATTGGTTTGGCACGCAAAGAAATATGGATGCCGCTACATCGGGCACAGCAACTGAGAAAGTTGACCCGAAGACTGGGCGTAAAGTCCTGTATTGGCACGACCCGATGGTTCCGGGAAACAAGTTCGACAAACCTGGTAAAAGTCCTTTCATGGATATGCAGTTGGTCCCGATGTACGTGGATGAAGGTTCGGCAGATGGTGGCGTAAAAATCAACCCTTCACTTCAACAGAATCTTGGCATCCGATTTGCAACTGTAAGACGTGAAAATGTACAGGATGCATTTGAAATGGTCGGCACAACGCAGTTTGATGAGAGTGCATCGGAAGTCGTACAAAGCCGCGTGACAGGATATATCGACAAACTGTATGCCCGTTCGCCTATGCAGCGTATCAAGCGCGGTGAAGCAATAGCTTCTATTTTTGTTCCTGACTGGATTGCACCGCAGGAGGAATATCTGGCCCTCAAGCGCGGAGGTAATACCGAACTGGCAGCAGCTGCTCGGCAAAGAATGCGAGCGATGTCTATTCCGGATGGATTGGTCAATCAGGCAGACCGTACCGGACAATCACAAAAGCACTTCACGCTGGCATCCCCTGTTGCCGGCGTCATCACCGAGTTGTCCGTACGCGATGGGGCAATGGTAACGCCCGGCATGACCATCGCTAAAGTAGCAGGGTTAAGCAAGGTGTGGCTGGTAGCAGAAGTGCCAGAGACTCTGAGCAATGCAGTTCGTTCTGGCATGACGGTGGAGGCGACGTTCTCCGGTGACGTGAATAGAAAATACAGTGGCAAGGTTCGCGAAATCCTGCCGGGTATCAGTACTACGACACGGACCTTGCAGGCTCGTCTTGAATTGGATAATCGTGATGGCAGCCTCACGCCTGGCATGCTCATGAGCGTTCGCCTCGATGCTGAGAAAGCAGTTTCGCGTCTTCTGGTGCCGAGTGAAGCCGTAATTGCAAACGGCAAGCAATCCATCGTTCTGGTGGCGAGCGAAAACAACAGCATGCAGCCTGTAGTTGTGACGATAGGTCTGGATACAGGAAACGACACTGAGATTTTAAGTGGCTTGAGTGAGGGCCAAAAAGTGGTCGCCTCTGGACAATTCTTGATCGATTCAGAAGCAAGTTTGAAGTCGGTACTGCCTAAGTTTGCCGGTAAAAAGCCAGCGATGCAGCCAGCAGCGTCTGCTGTTCATCGGGGTATTGGCACGGTAGAGAAAGTAACGCCAAAAGCATTGACCCTTTCGCACAAGCCGATTCCTGAACTCGAGTGGGGTGCGATGACGATGGACTTTAATAAATCGAGCCCGGAGCTATTCAACGAGATAAAAGCAGGACAGGAAGTTGAGTTCTCGTTCAAAGAAAACGACGACGGCTACCTGCTCGAAAGCGTCAAACCAGTTGGAGGCAAGCAATGATTGCGCGAATTATTCGCTGGTCTATTGCCAATCGAATCTGGGTACTGCTTGCTGCGATCGTCATCGCAGGATGGGGTCTATGGTCATTGAACAAAACACCATTAGATGCACTACCAGACCTGTCGGACACACAAGTCATCATTCGTGCTCAGTATCCTGGCAAGGCTCCGCAGCTAGTGGAAGACCAAGTTACCTATCCGCTAACTACCGCATTGTTAGCTGTCCCGGGAGCCAAGACTGTCCGTGGTTATTCCTTCTTTGGTGACTCGTTTGTCTATGTACTTTTTGATGATGCGACGGATCAATACTGGGCACGCTCCAGAGTGTTGGAATATATCAGTCAGGTGCAAAGCCGTATGCCGCAAGGTGTACAGGCGGAACTTGGTCCAGATGGAACCGGGGTGGGCTGGATATTTGAATATGCACTGGTCGACCGTACGGGGAAAAACGACCTCGGTCAGTTACGGACTTTAAACGATTGGTTTTTGAAATTTGAGCTAAAAACCGTTCAAGATGTAGCCGAGGTCGCCAGCATCGGTGGCATGGTAAAGCAGTACCAAGTCATCCTCGACCCAGACAAGTTACGTGCCTTCGGTATTTCGCATGCCAAGGTGCTTGGTGCCTTGGCGAAAGCAAACCAGGAGTCAGGTGGTTCGGTCGTCGAAATGGCCGAAACCGAATATATGGTGCGCTCTAACGGGTATTTGCATTCACTGGAAGATTTTCGTAATGTTCTATTAAACGCAAATGATGCCGGTACGCCGGTATTGCTCAGGGATGTAGCGACAGTTCGAATTGGCCCTGAAATGCGTCGTGGAATTGCGGAATTGAATGGGGAAGGTGAGGTGGCTGGTGGTGTCGTCGTCATGCGCTCCGGTAAGAACGCGCTGGAAACTATTAAAGCGGTGAAGGCAAAGCTCGCCACTTTGCAAAGTTCACTTCCGAAGGGTGTGGAAGTGGTCACGACCTACGACCGCTCCAAACTGATTACGGCCGCAGTGACCAACCTTCGTGACAAATTAATTGAAGAGTTTGTCGTGGTCGCACTGGTCTGCGCGATATTCTTATTTCATCTGCGCAGTGCCTTGGTTGCCATCATCTCGCTACCTTTAGGTGTGCTCGCGGCTTTCATTGTGATGCGCTACCAAGGCGTCAATGCCAATCTGATGTCGTTGGGTGGCATTGCCATTGCCGTGGGTGCGATGGTCGATGCGGCAATTGTCATGATTGAAAATGCGCACAAACATCTTGAAGCTTATTCTCATATGCATCCGAATCAGGAAATAAGTGGGAAAGAGCGCTGGGACTTGATTGCAGAGTCGGCTATTGAAGTTGGGCCTGCGCTATTTTTCTCCTTACTCATCGTCACCTTATCTTTCATTCCTGTCTTTGCATTGGAAGCGCAAGAAGGTAAATTATTTGCGCCACTTGCTTATACAAAGACCTACACGCTGGCAGCTGCGGCCGGTCTGGCGATTACATTGATACCAGTATTGATGGGCTACATGATTCGTGGGCGTATTCCCAGCGAAGCATCGAATCCGATTAACCGCGCACTGATACGTATGTATCGACCATGGTTGAATGCAAGCCTGGCGCATCCCAAATGGACGATAGCAATTGCGTCTATCGCTCTTGCTCTGACATTTATTCCTCTGTCCAATCTGGGGGGGGAGTTCTTGCCACCCTTGGATGAAGGTGACTTGCTGTATATGCCTTCTGCGCTCCCCGGATTGTCTGCGTCTAAGGCTAGCGAATTGTTGCAACAGACCGACCGTCTCATCAAGACGGTTCCTGAAGTCTCAACGGTATTTGGTAAAGCCGGTCGCGCTGAATCCGCAACAGACCCTGCGCCTTTGGAGATGTTTGAAACGACTATTCAGTTCAAGCCAAAAGATCAATGGCGTCCAGGCATGACGGCTGAAAAACTCATTGAAGAACTAGACCGAATAGTCAAGGTTCCTGGATTATCGAATGTTTGGGTACCGCCTATCCGTAATCGTATCGACATGCTTTCAACCGGTATCAAGACGCCGGTCGGTGTGAAGGTATCGGGTGCTGAGCTAAGGGAAATCGATAAAATCGCCACGCAAATCGAAGCGGTCGTAAAAAATGTGCCCGGGGTGAGTTCTGCACTGGCAGAGCGTGTAAGTGGAGGGCGTTATATCGATGTCGATATCGACCGAGCTAAAGCAGCGCGATACGGCCTTGCAGTAACGGATGTGCAATCGGTGATTTCGTCTGCGATTGGTGGAGAAAACATTGGCGAAGTTGTGGACGGGCGCCAGCGTTTTCCTATCAATGTCCGTTATCCTCAGGACTACCGTAATTCTGTGCAGACACTACGTGACTTTCCTATTGTCACAGAGAGAGGTGCGCAGGTAAGGCTGGGTGATATTACGAGCATCAAGGTAACCGATGGGCCGCCAATGATACGTAGCGAGAACGCACGGCTTTCTGGTTGGGTCTATGTCGATGTGCGAGGAACGGACTTGCATACAGCCGTAACGGCAATGCAGGCAGCGGTGGCGAAAGAAATAAAGCTGCCACCGGGATATTCGATAGGCTGGGCTGGACAATTTGAATATCTGGAGCGAGCTGTCGCCAAGTTGCAAACGGTCATTCCACTTACGTTGGCCGTCATCCTTATCCTTCTGTATTTGGCGTTTCGCTCAGTATCGGAAGCATTGCTGCTCATGCTGACGGTGCCCTTTGCACTTATTGGAGGATTCTGGTTTGTGTGGTTGCTCGGCCATGCGGTTTCGGTTGCCACTGCAGTCGGATTTATTGCATTGGCAGGACTCGCTGCTGAATTCGGCGTCGTGATGCTGGTGTATCTACGCAATTCATTGAATCAGCGATTGCAGTCCGGGATACCGTTGAGTAAAGAACTCATAGCGGAAGCGATACGAGAAGGGGCCGTGCAACGTGTGCGCCCCAAAGCCATGACCGTGGCAGTTATATTGGCTGGCCTTATCCCAATTATGTTCGGTAGCGGAGCTGGCTCTGAAGTAATGCAGCGAATTGCTGCGCCGATGGTCGGCGGCATGATTACCGCACCATTGTTGTCGTTGTTTGTGATTCCAGCAGCATGGCGTTTGCTTCAAGAACGCAAACTACGTTTAGCAGTACTAGACAAATAAATTCAAATCAATTTAACTACTAAGGAGTATCAAATGAAGAAGTCGTTTTTAAATCTGGTGGCAGTCTGTGGATTTTCTTTGATCGCGGTTAATGCATATGCTGAGCAAAACAGCACAGGTATGGACATGGCAGAAATGAAGATGGAAGGTATGAAAATGGACAAGATGCCAGCGAAAACAACCAGCGCACCCGCCTTATCGGATGGCGAAGTGAGAGCCGTCGACAAAGAAAACAAAAAAATTACGCTGAAACATGGACGCATTAAAAGTTCGACGGTAGAGATGGGGCCGATGACCATGCAATTTGCAGTGAAAGAGCAGGCACTGCTTTCAAATATAAAAGCGGGTGACAAGGTGAAATTCACTGTCGAGAACATCGAAGGTACCGCGACAGTAACTGTTTTGTCTGTGCAAAAATAACTTTGCCGGGACGAATACTTCGCTGATCGAGCAAGTAACTCGGAAGACTTTGGCATGCGCTATTAGTATGCCATTTTCGAGAATTTCGAACTATGTTTGTTGTGGTGACGGAAAATAGAGGCTAAATGCAGTCTTACTATCCCGAGAGGCCACAGAGACACTGCCTCCATACGCCTGCATGATGGCGCGCGTTATAGAAAGACCTAAGCCGGCCGAGTCAGATTCAGATTTTTTCGGGATTTATCAGCTCGAAAAAAAACGATCAAACAAATGCGGTTGAATTTCGGTAGGTATGTCCTCGCCGTCGTTTTCTACGGTAATGGTCGTACTTGTTTCCGCTGACTTTATCTTTATAGAAATAGTTCCGTACGATGGTGTATACCGGATGGCATTCGATAGCAAGTTGTTTAAAGCGCGGCGAAACATAAGCTGATCCCCGATAACGACAGCATCGCCTTCGCATCGCAAGACCACTTTTCTTTCCTCGGCTAAGGCTTCGTAGAATTCCAACAAAGCTTGGCACTCTCGCGCCATGTTCAGTTTTGCTACGGAAGGAAGCGCAAGTCCGTTTTCTGTTTGCACCAGAAAGAGCATGTCCGAGATGGTATTCCCCAGTCGCTGAAGCTCCTCTGCGTTTGAGCTGAGAGAATCCCGGTAATCCGCAGCACTGCGACTCTGATTTAAGACAACGTGAGTCTGTGTAAGCATATTACTGATCGGAGTACGAAGTTCATTTGCAATCCTTTAGCCGAGAGAAACACCTTAGCGGTGGTTGCGATCGGTGACAGCGCGAAGGATTCCGCAGCAGCCATTCGTGAATTCAAAGAAATTACCAAATATCTATAAGGCAGTGATTCATGACAGACTTTTCGACGCTATTGCAGCAAGGGGCAAACAATGCATGGCTTTTCATTCCCATCGCCATTTTGCTAGGGGCCTTGCATGGATTGGAGCCAGGACATTCCAAAACGATGATGGCCGCGTTCATCGTGGCCATCCGCGGTACTGTCGGGCAAGCAGTGATGCTCGGCTTAGCTGCGACAATTTCACATACAGCCTTAGTCTGGTTGATTGCTTTTGTCGGCATGTATTTCGGCAGCAAATGGAACGCAGAGGCGAGAGAGCCGTATCTCCAACTAGCTTCGTCCGTACTCATCATTGGTATTGCAATCTGGATGGCTTGGCGAACTTGGCGTGAATCACAAGTTCAGAAAGCGCATGCTCATTCGCACGACGACACACATACGCATGCAGATGAGGAAACCAAACGGATCGATACGGGACATGGTGTCATTCGAGTGGAAGTTTTTGAGGAAGGTGTGCCCCCGCGATTCCGTCTGTATGAAGAAGGACCCCAGGCACATTCATGGCAAGCTGGTGAGATTGCAATGCTTACGATCCGCGCCGGGAGTGTGAGGCAATCATTTGCCTTTACACAGCGCGATGGTTTCCTTGAATCGATAGACGAAATTCCTGAACCGCATGAATTTACGGGACTACTCACCCTGACGCATGGCGGCCACATCACAGCCGGTCTTCGTAGCCAATTCCCCGATTTTCATAAGAGTCTCCAAAAATACTTGACCCTGTAGCAGCTACAGGGTGTCTACTCAGCATACATCATCTGGAAAGTGGAGCAAAGAATGGCTGAAATACATCGTCCTCAGAATAAGCAGGGTATTGCGGATTGCTGTTCAATTAGTGATTGCCAGACTGTATCCAATACTGCCACCCAACCAGCTTCATCGGAAGTTCCATCCAATGCACAATCGGCCCAATACCGTATCTCAAACATGGATTGCCCGGTCGAAGAAAAATTGATTCGTAACAAGCTGGAAGGCATGAATGGAATTGTTCGTCTCGACTTTAATCTGATGAATCGAATCCTGGATGTTCACCATCAATTAAATAGTCTCGAATCCGTTACCTCAGCACTAAAAGCTATCGGTATGGATGCGCAGTTAATCGATAGCGAAGCGTATCAGTCAAAAGCCCAAGAATCAGCGTCGTTATCGTCGGTACAAAAAATATTGCTGGCTATTTCCGGTGTTGCAGCATTCGCCGCAGAAGTGCTTGCATGGACAACTCATACCGATGGATCGCCGCTGGTGATTGCACTGGCCTTTATTTCAATAGCGACAGGCGGATTGCCGACATTGAAAAAAGGCTGGATTGCATTAAAAACATTCACGCTCAATATCAATTTCCTGATGAGTTTGGCCGTTATCGGCGCTATGGCAATCGGACAATGGCCTGAAGCTGCGATGGTGGTATTTCTCTTTGCGGTCGCAGAACTGATCGAGAGTCTTTCCCTGAATCGTGCACGCAATGCTGTGCATGGCTTGTTGAAACTGGCTCCAGATGTCGTGACCTTGCAGGACGCCAATGGTGGCTGGCAAGAAAAGCCTGTGGAATCTGCTGTTGTTGGCGACATGATGCGCGTCAAGCCCGGTGAGCGTATCGCACTCGATGGTGTCGTCGCGAGTGGTGAATCGTCGGTTAATCAAGCACCCATCACTGGTGAGAGTATGCCGGTGGACAAACGTACAGGTGATCCTGTGTATGCGGGGAGTATCAATGAGCGTGGTTTGTTGGATATCAAGGTATCCACCAATAGCGGCAACAGCACCTTGGCAAAAATTGTTCGCGTCATTGAAGAGACGCAAAACAACAAGGCCGCAACCCAACGTTTTGTTGATACGTTTGCCCGTTATTACACGCCTGCAGTAGTGGTGATGGCTATCCTAGTTGCGGTCATACCACCGTTGGTATTCGGCGCGGCATTTACACCGTGGCTTTACAAGGCTTTGGTCATGCTCGTAATCGCCTGCCCATGTGCGCTGGTCATTTCTACGCCGGTAACCGTGGTGAGCGGCCTGACCGCTGCAGCAAGACTCGGCATCCTTATCAAGGGTGGAGAGTTTCTTGAGGTAGGTTACAAGTTAAAAGCTATTGCATTGGACAAGACAGGTACGCTGACAGCCGGTCAGCCATCTGTGGTTGACGTGAAAACCATAGGTAATAGTGAGCGTGAAGGCGTCTTGTTACTTGCGGCAAGTCTGGATGCGAACTCCGATCATCCTTTGGCAAATGCCATCGTGAAAGCAGGTCCTGAAAGTTCAATGCATAAAGTCGTTGCCAATTTCGAAGCCTTACCGGGGCGTGGCGTGAAAGGTGGGATCGACGGCACGATTTACTATCTGGGAAATCACCGTCTGATCGAAGAGCTGAAGGTTTGCAGTCCAGCGATTGAAGCGCTGCTGGATGAGATAGAAGGTGCTGCACAAACCGCAGTAATGCTCGCAACGGACAAAATGGTCGTGGGTATTATTGCCATTTCCGATAGCTTGCGCGAGAGCGCTATCGCAGGGGTGCGCCAACTGAATCAACTCGGCATTACAACCATCATGCTGACCGGCGATAACAATCGTACAGCGCAGCAGATAGGTGCGCATGTTGGTATCAGTGTCATCAAGGCGGAACTGCTGCCAGAAGACAAGCTGACGGAAATCAAAAACCTTCAATCCACCAATGGCATAGTAGGCATGCTCGGCGATGGCATTAACGATGCGCCAGCGTTGGCGCAAGCTGATGTTGGCTTCGCGATGGGGGCAGCAGGTAGCGATACCGCTATTGAAACAGCCGATGTCGCGTTGATGAATGACGACCTTGGGAAACTTCCCATTTTTATCAAACTAAGCCGTGCAACCCGTAGCATTTTGATTCAAAACATCAGCGCAGCAATTGGTATTAAAGCAGTATTTTTTGTATTGGCTTTTATGGGCATAGCGACGCTTTGGATGGCAGTGTTTGCCGACGTGGGCGCGAGTCTCTTGGTTGTCTTCAATGGATTAAGGCTACTGAAAAAATCTTACGTCTAATTTCGCATCTGACTAAACGTCATAGCTATCAAAGCTGTTAATGTTACTTCCACATATTTTTCCAACATAATTCTTTACTAGAAAATTTTAAAAAAAGTTATAATCCTCGTATATATGAAACGCCTATTGATTATTTTAATGTTTTTGATTGTTCCGCTCCAGCTTAGCTGGGCAGCGGCTGCAGTCTATTGCGAACATGAAACTAATCTATCTAGCGTGCATTTTGGTCATCACGAGCATAAACACATTGCGTCTGCTGATGAGGTAAAAACCGAAACGTCAAAATCAGCCGCAGCGGTTGACGGCGATTGCCCTACCTGCCATCTGGGAGGCATCGCAATCCTGAACATGCCAATACCAATGATGGCGTTGGACCTTATTAGTGCGTCATCAATTATTGCTGGCAATCCTCTTCTTGCTTCAAGTCGTCCTTCGCGACCTGAACGTCCCAAATGGGCAACCGCCGCTTCCTGATCCGGCGCCCGCTCGTTCTATTTCCCTACTTTTGATGTAGTTTCCAGCGCAGGTCGTCGGATCCCCTTTGTCTGTTCCACAAGGAGATTCGATGCAAAAGGTCTTACTGCCGCTTTTAATTGCGGCATCAGCAGTAGTCACAACAGCATTTCCAGCGTATGCGCAGCCGATGTCGCATACCTCCGCTTATTCCAACATGGCGACTCAAGGCATGCCTACGGAGTCGCCATTAACACGTCTGACGCTCTCGGCTGCATTGGAGTTGGCGTATAACGCCAATCCCGAAATCGCGATCGCTCGTCGCGAAGTAGAAGCGATTGAGGGAACGGTTCAGCAAGCAGGTCTCATCCCTAATCCAGAACTGGCAACCCTGGTCGAAGACACCCAGCGCGATACGCGCACTACGACTGTACAAATAAATCAAGTCATCGAGCTAGGTGGAAAACGCGGCGCACGTATTTCTGCGGCAGAGCGCGGGCGTGATTTCGCTTTCATGGAACTAAACGCCAAACAAGCCGACATCCGCGCGAAAGTTATTTCGGCTTTCTACGATGTTCTGGTTGGTCAGGAGCGCTATCGTTTAGCTGAAGGATCAGTCGAACTAGCTAAACGCGCCACACTGATTGCAGCCAGACGTGTGCTGTCGGGAAAAACCTCACCCGTTGAAGAGACACGCGCACGCGTGGCCGAATCTGGCATTCGTATTGAATTAGCTCAAGCAGCAAATGAGTTGGAATCTGCTCGACGTCTATTAGCTGCGACATGGGGAGGCGTCAGCTATCGCTTTGAGCTTGTTGAAAATACGGCAAGCGATCTTCCAACCCTTTGGCCCTTACCTGAATTGACCCAACGTTTGCAGCAGTCGCCGACTTTGCTGCGCGCAAAAATTGAGGTAGAGCGCAGGAAGGCAATGGCGGAAGTTGAACGCACTCGACGGATTCCCGATGTGACGCTCAGCTTCGGTGTCAAACGCGATGAACAGATGGGACGGAATCAGGCGATTGTCGGTTTATCGATACCAATACCTGTATTTGATCGTAATCAAGGCAATGTACTGGAATCGCTACGCAGAACCGATAAAGCACGCGATGAACTCGTAGCGACTGAAGTCAATTTAAACCTGGAGCTGGGACAAGCGCATGGTCGCTTGAGTATGGCGCGTGTAGAAGCCCAATTAATAAAAACGGAAATCCTGCCGGGCGCGCAACGCAACTACGAAGCGACCACAAAAGGCTTCGAACTTGGAAAGTTCAGCTTTCTAGAAGTGCTCGACGCGCAACGTACTTTTTTCCAAGCCAAATCGCAGTACTTGCGCTCCTTAGCTGAGACCTACCGTGCCGCAACTGACATAGACCGTCTGCTGGGCGAACCATTTTCTGCCATCAAGTAATAGAGGCCATGATGAAATTTAAACAACGTAATAAACAAACCACCATCATCATTATCGTAGTCGTCGTTGGCCTTTTGCTAGGCGGCTTGATCTTGGGAATGGGTAAAGCACAACCGCCGGGTGAAGAACAGGAATCTGGACACACTGAAACAAAAGAGCATGCTGATGAAAAGGGCCAGGCCTCAACCGAACCGCAAAAAGGTCCACACGGTGGCAAGTTGTTTACCAAAGATGATTACGCGCTTGAAGTGACCATTTTTGAAAAAGATGTGGAACCCGAGTTCCGTTTGTACGCCTACAAGAACGGCAAGCCACTCGATCCAAGTGCTAGCCAAGTTAGCGTGACTTTGGAACGTCTGGGTCGCAAACCGCAGATATTCACTTTTGTGAAAGAAGGCGATTACCTGAAAGGGAATGCCATCGTCGAAGAACCGCATTCTTTCAAAGTAACCATTAATGCGCGCTACGACGATAAGCCGTATCAGTTTGCTTACTCGCAGGAAGAAGCAAGGGTCACCATGACTGACGAGCAACTGAAACAAAACGGCGTGCAGATCATGACTGCTGGCCCGGCGCGTATCAAAACAAGCCTGCAATTAATCGGTGAGATACGTTTGAACGAAGATCGTACAGTTCATGTTGTGCCACGGCTGTCCGGCATAGTTGAGTCGGTCCGCGCCAATGCCGGCGACCAGGTAAAAAAAGGCCAAGTGCTCGCCGTGATTTCAAGTCAGTCGCTGTCAGATCAGCGTAGCGAACTCTTGGCAGCGCAGAAACGCTTGTCGCTAGCACGCACGATCTACGCGCGTGAAAAGACTTTGTGGGAAGAAAAAATATCGGCTGAGCAAGATTACCTGCAAGCTCGCGCCGCTATGCAGGAAGCTCAAATCATGGCCCAGAGTGCGCAGCAGAAGCTGGCAGCGTTGGGCGCATCACCTTCATCTTCCAACCTGACGCAATATGAAATCCGTTCACCTATCGATGGTGTCATTACCAGTAAGAGTATTTCAACAGGCACGGTCACCAAAGAAGATGCCAATATCTTTGTTATCTCCGATTTGTCTACCGTATGGGTCGATCTGACTGTTCGCGCGGAGGATATCAATATATTGAAGACTGGGCAAAAAGGGACCGTTAAATCCAGTGCTTTCGATGCACAAGATACAGGAACAGTGTCGTATATCGGTGCATTAGTTGGAGAACAAACGCGTACCGCCAAGGCGCGACTTGTACTTGCCAATCCTAAGGGCATCTGGCGTCCAGGCTTGCCCGTCAACGTGAAGCTGGTTGCTGGCGAAGTAGACGTGCCAGTTGCTGTATCTGTAGACGCTATTCAAACAGTACGCGATTGGACCGTCGTATTCGGCCGCTATGGCAATTTGCTGGAAGCACGTCCACTAGAGTTGGGTCGTAGCGACGGCAAGTATGTCGAAGTACTCGATGGACTGAGTGCTAATGAAAAATATGCGGGAACAAATAGTTTTCTGATCAAGGCAGAACTCGGCAAGGCAAGTGCCAGCCACGATCATTAAGGAGATCGATATGAAACAGATTATTGCAATCATTCAACCGCATCGACTCGAGATGGTTGAGCAAGCCTTGCATGGCATGAGTCATTTACCCGGCTTTACTTTATTTCCTGCACGAGGACATGCTCGCGGCCACGGTGCTCAGCATACCTTTACGGCGGATGAGTGGAACCCAGATACGCATGAGCACATCGTGCTACTGATGTTTTGCCCCGACGACATTACTCAAGATGCTGTTGAGGCTATTCGAGCTGCATCTCATACCGGCAATCCGGGCGACGGTCTGATTGCTGTTACGGCTCTCGAAGAGATTGTGCGCATTCATAGTGGCGAACGCGGCGACGCGGCCCTCTAGTTCAAGGAAAATTCATGTTTGAGAAAATTATTCGCTTTGCCATCGACCAGCGCTGGCTGGTCATGTTGATGACAATCGGTATGGCTGCACTAGGTATTTATAACTATCAGAAGTTGCCGATTGATGCAGTACCTGACATTACCAATGTACAGGTACAAATCAATAGTAGCGCACCGGGCTACTCACCACTTGAGACGGAGCAGCGCATTACCTTTCCTGTCGAAACAGTGATGGCTGGTTTGCCAATGTTGGAACAGACTCGTTCGATATCGCGTTATGGCCTGTCGCAAGTTACCGTCATTTTCAAGGAAGGCACTGACATTTATTTTGCGCGGCAAATGGTTAACGAACGCATCCAGGAAGCAAAAGAGAAACTGCCACCTGGCGTGACGCCAAGCATGGGCCCGATTTCAACCGGACTCGGTGAGATTTACATGTGGACGGTTGAATCCAAGCCCGGTGCGCTCAAGCCAGATGGCACGCCTTATACACCCACAGATTTGCGAGAAATCCAGGACTGGATTATCAAGCCACAGTTGCGCAATGTGCCGGGTGTGACCGAGATTAATACTATCGGTGGCAATGCTAAAGAGTTTCAGGTTGCACCGTTTCCTGACAGGTTGATAGCACATGGTCTGTCGCTGGAGGATTTAATCACGACCCTCGAGCGCAACAATAACAATGTTGGAGCAGGCTATATCGAGAAAAACGGTGAGCAATATCTGATTCGTGCACCGGGCCAAGTGACTGATATCAACGATATCGGTAACATTGTGATTAGCACTCGCCAAGGCGTGCCTTTGCGCATACGAGATGTCGCCGACGTTGTAATTGGTAAGGAGCTGCGCACTGGGGCCGCGACCGAGAATGGAAAAGAGGTCGTGCTGGGTACCGTGTTCATGCTAATCGGTGAAAACAGTCGTTCTGTAGCGGCAGCGGTTGATAAAAAGATGAAAGAAATCAACCTAACTTTGCCTAAAGGCATTGTTGCCGACACGGTCTATGACCGAACTGTTTTGGTCGATAAAGCAATTGCAACCGTGAAAAAGAATTTGATGGAAGGCGCATTGTTAGTCATCGCCATTCTATTTCTATTCCTCGGCAATATTCGTGCGGCGATCATTACAGCGATGGTCATTCCACTGGCTATGTTGTTTACCTTTACCGGCATGGTCAATAACCAGGTCAGCGCCAATCTGATGAGTCTGGGCGCACTGGATTTCGGGATCATTATTGATGGCGCAGTCGTGATTGTTGAAAACTGCATACGTCGCCTGTCGCATGCACAAGCTATTGCCGGACGTGCCTTGACGCGCAATGAGCGATTCCATGAAGTATTTGCAGCATCCAAAGAAGCACGTCGTCCATTAATCTTTGGACAGCTAATCATCATGGTGGTGTACTTACCGATCTTTGCCTTATCTGGCGTGGAAGGGAAGATGTTCCAGCCGATGGCGTTTACGGTGGTTACTGCGCTGATAGGTGCGATGATACTTTCGCTCACGTTTATTCCGGCAGCCGTTGCCTTGCTGATAGGCGACAAAGTCAGCGAAAAAGAAAATCGTCTGATGACTTGGTCCAAGCGTCGCTATGAGCCGATGCTGAACTGGGTAATGATCAGCAAGCCTTTGGTGTTGACCGTAGTCGGCGTTGTCGTCGTATTGAGTGGTTTGCTGATGACGCGTATGGGGAGTGAGTTCATCCCTAGCCTGAATGAAGGTGATATCGCATTGCATGCCTTGCGCATACCGGGCACCAGTTTGACGCAAGCGATCGACATGCAAATGGAGCTGGAACGTAACATCAAGAGTTTTCCGGAGGTAAGTCGTGTTTTTGCCAAACTGGGCACAGCGGAAATCGCAACGGACCCGATGCCACCGAATGTTGCGGACACCTTCATTATTCTCAAGCCGAAATCGGAATGGCCAGAGCCCAAAAGAAGCAAGGCAGAGTTGATTGTCGCGATGCAAGAAGTGGTGGGCAAGGTGCCAGGCAACAACTACGAATTCACGCAACCGATTCAGATGCGCTTCAATGAATTGATCTCGGGTGTGCGTAGTGACGTTGCCGTCAAAGTATTTGGCGACGATATGGATGCGATGAACGTCACAGCCGACCAAATCTCCGATGTGCTGTCCGGCGTATCCGGTGCTGCGGATGTAAAAGTAGAGCAAACCACCGGCTTGCCGATGCTTACCGTTCAGATCGATAGAGAAAGAGTTGCGCGTCTAGGCGTCAACGTAGGAGATGTACAGGATGCCTTATCCATCGCAGTGGGTGGTAGGGAGGCTGGCGTACTGTTTGAGGGCGACAAGCGCTTCGATATCCTTGTTCGTCTACCGGAGTCGGTACGCAATGATATAGAAATTATCAAAAAAATTCCTATCCGTTTGCCTACACTGGAAGGTACTCAGACAGGTACGCCCGGCTATACACAACTCGGTGACGTCGCTACATTTACACTGGCCCCTGGACCTAACCAGATCAGTCGTGAGAATGGTAAACGTCTGGTCATAGTGACATCCAACGTCAGGGGACGTGACATTGGCTCTTTCGTTACCGAGGCACAGCAGAAAGTGCAGTCAATGGTGAAAGTCCCAACCGGCTACTGGATTTCTTGGGGAGGCACCTTCGAACAACTGCAGTCAGCAACAGATCGTTTGAAAATCGTCGTACCTCTAGCACTGCTGTTGGTCTTTCTACTCCTGTTTGCCATGTTCGGTAACGTGAAAGATGGCTTGTTGGTCTTCACCGGTGTGCCTTTCGCATTAACTGGCGGGATTGCCGCTTTATGGTTGCGTGATATTCCATTGTCTATTTCGGCAGGAGTCGGATTTATTGCGTTGTCAGGTGTCGCCGTACTAAACGGACTGGTGATGATTTCATTCATACGCAGTCTGCGCGAAGAAGGAAGATCACTTCATGATGCGATCCATGAGGGTGCATTGACCCGGTTAAGACCCGTATTGATGACAGCGTTGGTTGCTTCATTGGGATTTGTGCCGATGGCTTTGGCTATGGGTACAGGCGCGGAAGTACAACGCCCTTTGGCAACCGTTGTCATTGGCGGCATCTTGTCATCAACTTTATTGACCTTATTGGTATTGCCACTGCTTTATCAAATGGCACATCAAAGCGATGAAGACGAACCGCAGACTCAAGTTACTGGAACACGCAGTTTCGTGCAGCGACTCGCATTTTGGAAATGATCTGATCAGTATTGATATTGCGCAGGAGTTAGATATTTCTCTGTAATGGATGCTGGCATCGTAGCTTGGGTCAGCATCCTCATTAGCAAACGAGTGTCACTAATGAATTTTCAAAGATGAGACACAAACTGGATTGGAAATACTGTTTTCTGGTCGGGTTGTCCTTGCTGCAGCTCTTGGCACGGTCATTGGTCTGGATCGCGAGCCTCAAGGAAGTGATGCGGGAGTTCGTACCTGCATGGCAATTTCAATAGGTGCTTGTGCATTCAGTCTGGTTTCACTGCATGTCGTTGGTGGAGATCCGACCAGAATTGCCGCACAACTAGTAACTGGTATTGGATTTTTGGGAGCTGGGGTGATATTGCATGTGCGAGGACGTATTGAAGGATTGACGACTGCTGCAACTTTATGGGCAACAGCATCGATCGGAATGGCCTGTGCATTCGGTATGTATGTTCTAGCGATATTAACGACGACACTTATGTATGGAATATTGGTCCTTTGACATGTTCCTGGTTGGAAAAAATTCACGCGAAAGCGACATCTAAAGAAGTTTCGGAATGCAATCCAGGAAGCGAATAGAGACAGTGAATCGATCCAAAATTGAAGGAGAAAAAATGGGAACCTTTGAAAGATTAATGGGCGGCGATCATGGTCGCCGTCTTGGCGGTGGACACCACGAACGCTACGACATTAATACGTCGAAAAATCAAACTGATTCTGGAGGAAGAGAGTCGCGCCACACCTCAACGCCAACAATGACCTGCATAGTGTGTGGAACGGGAAATAATTCAGTAGCACTGTTTTGTCAACAATGCGGTACCTGTTTGATTCCAGTGAAATGTGAAGGGTGTAATGCGGAAATGATGGGTGGAATGAAGTTCTGCGGCCAGTGTGGCATGGAGCGCAAATAATTTGCACTGACATATGTAACGTTAATTTTGTTTGATAGAACCGAGGATTCTTATGAGCGCCGGCCATACCCATGCGTTACCGACAGGACAAAATCAGAAATATTTACTGATTGCTTTAGGGCTGACATCTACTTTTCTTATAGCGGAAGTCGTCGCAGGTTTCATTACTGGCAGCCTTGCCTTGCTTTCCGATGCCGCACATATGCTTACCGATGCAAGTGCGCTAGCAATTGCGTTGGTGGCCATTCAGATAGGCAAACGACCAGCGGATAAGCGAAGAACGTTTGGCTATCTACGTTTTGAGATTCTGGCTGCAGCATTTAACGCGATCCTGCTTTTCTTGGTGGCGATGTACATCTTGTATGAGGCTTACCAAAGATTTCGTTCGCCTATAGAAATTGAATCGACCGGCATGCTGATCGTTGCTTCGCTTGGCTTGGTCATTAATTTGATCAGTATGAAATTGCTTAGTGCCGGCAAAGATTCAAGTCTCAATATTAAAGGCGCGTATTTGGAGGTCTGGAGCGATATGTTGGGATCCGTCGGGGTCATTATCGGCGCACTCGTTATTCGTTTTACGGGTTGGACGTGGGTAGATTCAGTTATCGCGGTTGGAATTGGTTTTTGGGTATTACCACGAACTTGGGTATTGCTAAGAGAGAGCATCAATGTCTTACTCGAAGGTGTGCCTGAAGGTATGGATCTAGAAAAAATACAGCAGTTATTAATTGAGATTCCAGGTGTTCAAAGTTTGCATGATTTACATGTATGGTCAATTTCGAGTGGAAGAGTAAGTTTGACAATGCATGTAGTTAGTGAGGATGCCGAGAATATGCGTCCCGCATTGTTAGCGGCAATTGAATCGTTACTTACTGAAAAATTTGAAATTCACCACACCACCATACAAATTGAGGCGGAACCGTGTGAACAGGCCACTCTGGATCATTCTTTCGGCCCTTCAACATAAGAAAGAGTAGTGATCCATGTGCACAGGAAATCATTCAACAAATATTTATTTCACTAAATAATTATGTACATAGGAAATCGTTGGGTGCCAATGGCGCTAGCAAATACGCTGCTTGTTGTAACGCTTCTCATCATATTAGTTATTTTCGGCACGCTGTATTGGCTGAGTCGATCGGATCCTACTAATAAGAAGATACGACATGTAAAGCAGCGAGTACCTAATGGAAAGAAGCGTAGGACAAGAAAGAAAAGATAGTTCAGTAAACATAATTACGTCATTTATTTCTTGCAAGTTTTTTGATAAGAATACAGAACGTCACGCAAACATATTATAGGCACGCTGATTACTAGATCTTTTGCATTCACAATCTTAGTCATATTTTTATTTATGACTACCTTTTATGCTGGTTCAGTCTTTTGCTGCATCGCGTTGTTAGGCTTGGGCACAATCGCCTTGCGTCAGCGTCACTAGCCCGAAATAACCCAGCCGTTCAAGATTGGAAGCATTGGTATTATTCCGAGAAGAGATGGCATTACTCTTAGCCAAAACAGGTAGAGATGCAAGTTCGCATTTTTACTGTAGCAACTACTGTAAAATACAATCATTCTCATTTGCATTCACGGCATCATGCCCTCATTTCAAAAATTCATCGCTGTAATTTTCCTTATACTATCTTGCGCAATTTCGACACAAGCCGCAATTGCGCAAGATGCAGCCACGCAAGACAAGGCGAAACAAATCTGGCAGGTCTTAGATTACCTTGCAGTAGATTATGGCTCTGCAGTACAAAATGGTGCGATAGTAAGTAAGAACGAATACGCTGAAATGCAGGAGTTTTCCGAAAATGCAGAAAAACAATTGGCGAGTTTGCCGAAAACAGACGCAAATGCCGATTTGTTGCTACAGGCAGGAAAGTTACGCAAACTAATCGCCGACAAAGCCTTGGCAAACGAGGTCGCCTTGCTTTCGAGGGCGCTAGCGGTTCAAGTACTACAAACTTATCCGGTTCCTTTGTCTCCGTCAAAAGTGCCTGATTTAGCTCGAGGATCCGCACTCTATCAAAGTAATTGTGCTTCTTGTCATGGCGCGCAAGGACATGGTGATGGTCCATTATCAGCGCAGCTCAATCCGCCGCCGATCGCACTTTCAGGACACGATAGAGCAAAAGAGCGAAGCATCTTTTCAATACAGCAGATTATTTCTCATGGTGTTGCCGGCACATCTATGCCTAGTTTTGCACACTTGTCTGAGGATGATCGTTGGGCGATTGCATTCTTTGCTTCTACTTTGTCATACAGCGATGCCGATCGCCAAGACGGAAAATCAGCATGGGAATCTGACGCCTCTATTCACGACGCTATACCAAATCTAAGCGCATTAACGCAGGCATCAGAAACTGCCTTGTCCAAGAAGTTACCGTCGACTGCAGGCCCCGTACTCGCATATTTGAGAAGCGAACCAAATATTGTCGCTGGTTCTAACCAAGACAGTTTGGCTCTGGCCAAGACGAAATTGGCTGAAAGCGTTAAGGCACTGGCATCAGGTGATAAAGAAAGTGCCTCACGTTTGGCCTTATCAGCCTATCTTGATGGATTTGAAATCGCTGAACCAGCATTGGCGGCCAAAAATAAAAACTTGTTTGAAGCTCTTGAAAAAAGCATGGGTGCTTTCCGCGTTATCGTTAAGGCAGGTCAGCTTGGTGAAGCGAGAAAAGCCGAGGGAAAATTGCAAACGATGTTGAGCGAAGCGCAAAGTACGCTGACTACCGCAGTGGAGGACCCACTTTCCACGTTTCTCGGTGCTTTCACTATATTGCTGCGGGAAGGGGTAGAGGCCTTACTGGTTATCGTGGCCATGGTAGCTTTTCTGAAAAAATCTGATCGGCGCGATGTACTCAAATATGTTCATGCCGGATGGATCGTGGCGTTAGCCGGTGGCGGTGTTACTTGGGCGGTCGCTACGTATGTCGTAGACCTGAGCGGGGCGAGTCGAGAAATGACAGAGGGCTTTTCTGCTATCTTTGCTGCCGTCGTATTACTAGCAGTCGGCATTTGGATGCATCAAAAGAGTATGGCCGGTCGTTGGCAGGCTTATGTAAAAGAGAAGCTTTCATCGGCATTGAATCGTCGTTCCGTCCTCATGCTTTTTGTCCTTTCCTTCGTTACTGTTTATCGTGAAGTGTTTGAGACTGTTTTGTTTTATGCGGCACTCTGGACCGGCGGCAATGGCGGATACATGTTGGCGGGAATGGCCGCTGCCATTTTGATCTTGGCCGTGATCGCATTCGTACTCTTGCGAACGTCCGCACGTCTTCCTATCAGTCAGTTTTTTGCCGCTAGCTCAGCATTGGTCGCAATTCTTGCCTTTGTGATGATTGGAAAGGGCGTAGCCGCACTACAAAAAGTAGGTGTCTTTGACATCACCCCCATTGCATTTCCACAGATCGATTGGCTTGGTATCCACCCGACCATGCAGACGACGATTGCACAACTTCTGATTGTTTTGACTGTGATAGTCAGCGTTGCTTACAACCTACGATCAGATAGAAACAGAAAAGAGAAAGTCTGATTTGCATGCATTAAGGAATGCTCATCACTTCAGAAAAATTGGCGTGAACTGTACGTTGCGCAGCAACGGCATGTGTATTGAGTGCGCCTTGGAAATAGCAGAAGCGAGGTACGCACCCACGATCTACCTCGCATCAAATTTTTCGGGCTACTGAAATTTGATCGTCATGAAGCGATACTTCCAGCATATCGTCCACGTCCCAACCGATCTGCATTAGTAGTTCATCAGGTAGTTCTAGCACTACATCGCCGGAATCATCACCAGCGTCGACAAGTTTTGCCTGCCAAATAGATGGATTCGATTGCAGCATTGTTGTGCTGGGCAAATGTTCAATCAAGATCTCGAGCAATTCTTTATCGTGGCTAGGCAACTGCAGCCACATCGCGAAATGACTTTCAGAATAATTCAGCCACATGCTTACCGCCTGCAGTGGCGTCACGGTATGGGCGCCGACCATCAAACAATGCTGTATGCGCGCTATGTCGGCGCCATGTTGGGGGAGCAATTCCAGACGCTCTTTCCTAGAACTTGCCATGATTATTCCCTATTAGAGAGTTGATTTTTCATCTGGCTCGATTGCCAGCGTCAACGGTGCCAGCATATGCTCGATGCGGGCTTTATTAAAAGGATCGACGCCATCGACGTAGCGCATTGCCGATTGTATATTTTTCCAACCGACATATTCCATGAGTGTTTTTATATCCCAGCCGTTCGAGGTCGCCCAGTTGGCAAATCCACGACGAAGCGAATGTGCACTATATTCGTCGGCGTCAAGAATGCCAGCTCGACCAAAGAGCGATCGTAGCAACGGGATGATGCTCGCCGGGTTCAATCCGTTTGCATTGATCTTGCCCCAGCGGTTAATTGATCGAAAGACAGTGCCACTCTCCAGTCCACTTAAATCGATCCATGTCTGATAGGCCGAAACCGGGCAAAGACGAGACAAAGCCGGCGTTTTAAATGTACTGCCTTTGAACTGACGATCACTTTTGGTCTGGGGTAAATAACACGTGATGCCTTCATCTGAAACAGCAGTAACGTATTGCACCTCCAACCTTACTAGCTCATCACCACGGAATCCACGCCAGAAACCAAGTAGGACTATCGCTTTGTCTCTTGTATGGCGCAACAGTGCGACGGGGTCATTCGTCGCATCTGCTGTGGCTATCTCGCCATCAAGCCAAGTTGTTATCTGTTCGAGTTGATCGAGTTGTAAGGGCTTGGCACGTTTTTCCTGTGTCGGATGTAATCGTTGGATGCCGCGAAATGTTTTCCGAACTATCGGCGACTTCGTTGGGTCTGGAAACCCTTGATCAATATGCCATTGTGAGAGTGCTGCCAGTCGCTGCCGTAACGTATTGATTGCGAGCGATTTTGCATAGCTAGCCAAATATCGTGAAATGGCATCTGCTGTGGACGGTAAAAATCCACCCCATTCGACCTCAAAATGACGCACGGCTGATCGATAGCTCTGCCGCGTATTATCACTTGTAGCGGCATGAATATATTGATCGAGGCTTGGCATGTTTAAGAACTCTTGGGCATATGGAGGGCAATCTCACTGACTAACAATCTTACGCGAGTTCAAATTTGAAGTGCAAGACCTGACTTGAAGAATACCTGACACGGTGT
>CAXBIF010000005.1:0-200275 GCA_963975775.1 uncultured Herminiimonas sp. | reverse complement strand
CATGGCAAGTACTTTCCAATAAAAGTTTTAAATTTCTTTAATCACCGCTTTTTAAATCTTCTTTATTTTTCAAAAAAAAAGCCCGCTAAAGCGGGCCGTTTGACGCAATTCATGCTTTACATCTATTTATTTCTCCACACACTGATGAGCAATTGCCCTAACGCGCCAATCAGCATCAACGAAGCCCCCACAATAAATAGCCAGACACCTATGGTTTTGTATTCGGAAAATCTTGGCAGAAATGTAAAGCTACCGACAACGAAACTCACATTGCCAATAACACCAAGCGAAAGATGTATCCAGCTATAGTCTCGAACCAACCTTTTAAGAAAATCTTGCACTACTATTTGCTCACTTTCTGACGTATGTTCATGTTTCAACATTCCGGCGCACGAAACAAAATCAGGCAGATCGAAAAAAACAATTATTTAGGCAACAAAACCCACATCTGACCGCGCTGCTTCATCTTGCCGGCCTCTTCGCCCGCGGCATCACCGAAGCCCCAGAAATAATCGGCACGCACCGCATTTTTAATTGCGCTACCCGTGTCTTGCGCCATTACCAGCCGCCTTAGGGGCACGGAGCTGTTAGGTTCTGTGGTCGACAAAAACACTGGCGCGCCCAAAGGTATGTAATCACGATCGACCGCAATCGAGCGCATCGGCGTCAAAGGTACGCCTAACGCACCTTTGGGGCCTTCGTTCGGATCAACTAATTTTTCTTCTTTAAAAAAGATATAACGCGGGTTCGCATTCAATAATTCTTGCTCGCGCGCTGGATGTGCTGCCAGCCATTTTTTAATTCCTTGCGCTGAGGCTTGGCTTAAAGTCAATTCGCCCTTATCAATCAAATAGCGACCAATTGACTTGTATGGCAGACCGTTCTGATCCGCATAGGCAATGCGCACTACCTCGTTACTGCCAGCTAATTGCACGCGCCCCGAGCCCTGAACCTGCAAGAAGAACGCATCAATCGGATCATCGACCCACAAAATCTCATCTCCCGACAAAGCATTAGAACGCATCAATTCTTCGCGCGACGGATAAGGGACAACTTTATTGCCGACCACCTTGCCGCGCAGGCGCATGCCTTTGAACTCCGGATACGCACTGGCTAAATCAATCGTCAGCAGATCGTTAGGAGCTTTGTGCAACGGTGTTTGATATGGACCGCCACGTTTGCGCGAACCGTGTAATAACGGCTCGTAATACCCAGTTACCAAACCTTGCGTGCTGCCATCGGGGTTGGTCACGCGATATGGTTTAAAGTCTTTTTCAAAGAAATCTCTTACTGTTTCGAGATCCGCTTTGCCGAGCGCCGCCGCATGGATGCAGGGAGCACGCCACTCTTCGCGACGACTCAACACGGCGCACGATGCCATCAACGCGGGCAATGCTTGTCGCTGATCATCTGCCGACCATCCGGGCAAGGAAGCAAAACTAGCCGGACGCAATAGCGCGTTAATGGGCGCGCGTGGAATCGTCGTTGGTGGAAACGTCGTTGCGCCCGGCGGGATCGATGGAATCACCCCCGGCTCCGGGGTGGTAGCTGCCTCACCGCCTGGTGTCTCCGGCCCTATTGTTTTGGGCGGCACCGATGTACATGAGGCAAGTCCGACTAAAATAGATGCAAGTAAGCTAAAACGTATCAATGACATGGGAGCGTTCTGTAATGTGGCTAATCTTTGTGGAAGCGGGTTTCGCATTATGTCTACTGATCTTTATCGTATGGTGGACGATGTTTTCCGGCCAAAAGCCGCCAACAATCCCGCCGAAAAATGAGACACAAACCAAAAATCGCAAAACAAGTACGGAAGAAGAATAAATCAACACCAATAAAAGTGCCTATTGCTCGCTATTGCAGTTGAATAGCGTTGCTAATAGCAGAGGTCAACAAACGGATCTGATTTAGGTTAACGAGTAAATCAATCCCATCGCTGTTTAATGCAAGGTGCGCGGCAACGACAGGACGAATTCCGGAATCGGCGTCTCGAAACGCTCGCCATCCTCGGCAACACAGAAATACTCACCCTTCATCGAACCTTGTGGCGTCGTCAATGAGGTGCCACTGGTATATTGAAATTGCTCACCAGGCTGTAACAAAGGCTGATTTCCCACCACGCCCAAACCACGTACTTCTTCAGATTGATTGTTCGCATCGATAATGACCCAATGCCGCGAAATAAGTTGCGCGGCAATTTGGCCGGTATTGCGGATCGTTACTTCATAAGCAAATACATAATGTGAGGCATCCGGATCAGATTGCTCTGCCAGATACTGCGTTTGCACATTCACTTTAAATTCATAAAATGCCATTTAATTCCTTTGGGTACGGGCTTTCCAGCATTTTTTTATCTTAATTCTTGGCATCAGTTAATTGATAGCGCCTCATTGCACACGAAAATTGCATACTACGCAAGGCATCAACTCATATGCTGACGATACAGTGCAGGGTAAAATAGACGCTTATCTTATTCAATGACGACTATGCCTAACTATCGCATCGCTCCCAGCATTCTGTCCGCCGACTTTGCCCGTCTCGGCGAAGAAGTCCGCAACGTTGTCGCCGCCGGCGCCGACATGATTCACTTTGACGTGATGGACAACCATTATGTTCCCAACCTGACCATCGGCCCGCTCGTATGTGAGGCAATCCGCCCTCATGTCGACGTGCCGATCGACGTGCATCTGATGGTCAAACCGGTAGACCGCATCATCCCGGACTTTGCCAAAGCAGGCGCCAACATCATTACGTTCCACCCTGAGGCGACCGAACACATAGACCGCTCCTTACAATTGATACGCGACCATGGTTGCAAAGCTGGCTTGGTTTTTAATCCGGCGACGCCATTGAATTATCTAGAGCATGTGATGGACAAACTTGACATCATTCTGCTGATGTCGGTCAACCCAGGCTTTGGGGGGCAATCATTTATTCCGCATACACTAGAAAAAATCGCGGCGGCCCGTAAACTTATCGACGCCTCTGGCCGCGACATTATGTTGGAAGTCGATGGCGGCATCAAAATCGATAATATAGAAGCCGCCGCCCGAGCTGGCGCCGATACCTTTGTTGCTGGCTCCGCCATTTTCGGCAAACCGAATTATAAAGACGTGATCGACGCCATGCGTCAGCAGCTAGCGAAGGTATGAGCGCGCCAAGAAGCACTTTGAGCGAACAATCACCGCCCATGCTGCACGGCATACGCGGTGTCATTATTGATCTCGACGGCACGATGCTGGATACCGCCAGCGATTTGCAGCAAACCATCAATCGTATGCGTCACGATCTTACTCTAGCTCCGCTTGCTCCGGCCACCATTACCAGCTTTGTTGGCAAAGGCGCAGAACATTTAGTGCGCTGCGCGCTGCAAGTTGATCGATCCGTAGAAGAAACCGAGCAGTTGCATGCACGCGCAATGCGTTTGTTCAATCACCACTATCACGACATCAACGGCGAGTTCGCGAAAATTTATCCCGGCGTACTAGAGGGATTACAAGCAATGCGCGCGCAAGGTTTACGTTTAGCATGCGTTACCAACAAGCCGCTCACCTTTACGCTGCCACTGCTCATAAAAACCGGTTTGCACGATTATTTCGACATCATCTATGGCGGTGATTCTTTTGCCAAGAAAAAACCTGATCCGATGGCGATGCTGCAAGTGTGCGTCGATTTTGCATTCCCCGCTACCGAAATTGTCGCGATCGGCGACTCAATCAACGATGCACAAGCGGCGCGAGCTGCCGGGTGTCGTATCTTGATGGTGCCGTATGGTTATAACCACGGCCAGTCTGTACAAGAGATTGACTCCGATGGTATAGTTTCCTCGCTGCTAGAAGCAGCGCAACTAATTTCACGCTAATCATCATGTCTCTCGACAAAAAACGACTCACAACGCCAGGCACGCATGAGGCTTGGCTATGGCGGAGCTGGCAAATCTGGTGCTAAACACCAATTGCCGCTGATTGTCTGCGCCGTTTAACTTGGCTTTAATCTCCAGCGCAATCAGCAACGTTTTTTACTGTACTGATTCCAGTACCAAACCGCCAGTACCAAATCGCTCGTCTACAATAGCGATCCGGAGAGAACCTCATGACAGAACTCGAATTCAAATCGCTAGCCGCGCAAGGCTACAACCGTATTCCATTGATCGCCGAAGCATTCGCCGATCTGGAAACACCCCTATCGCTGTACCTCAAGCTGGCGCAAACCCAGAACGGAGGCAAGAACAGCTTTTTACTGGAATCGGTAGTCGGCGGCGAACGCTTCGGTCGCTACTCCTTCATCGGCTTGCCAGCGACCACACTGTTGCGCAGCTTTGGCACCCGCATAGAAGTCGTGAAAAATAATGCAATCGTCGAAACGCTAGAAGGTAATCCGCTCGATTTTATTGCCGAATTTCAGGCGCGATACAAGGTCGCGGTGATGCCAGGCATGCCGCGTTTTTGCGGCGGCCTCGCCGGCTACTTCGGATACGACGCTGTGCGTCATGTCGAAAAACGTCTTGCGCACAGCACGCCCAAGGATGATTTAGGGCTACCGGAAATTCAACTGTTGCTGACAGAAGAACTGGCCGTCATCGACAATTTATCCGGCAAGCTCTACCTGATTGCCTATGTTGATCCGACTCAACCAGAAGCTTATAGCGCAGGCAAACAACGGCTGAAAGAGTTGCGCAACAAACTGCATCGAGCGGTCGAAGCGCCAGTGACAAGCGCCTCGGTACGCACCGATACGATACGAGAGTTTGCAAAAGAAGATTATCTGGCCGCGGTTGCGAAAGCCAAGGAATACGTGATGGCTGGCGATTTAATGCAGGTGCAGATCGGCCAACGCATCAAAAAACCTTACGTCGACGCGCCGCTGACTTTATACCGCGCATTGCGCTCGCTCAATCCATCACCGTATATGTACTTCTACAATTTCGGCGATATGCAGATTGTCGGCGCTTCGCCAGAAATTCTGGTGCGCAATGAGTCTATTAGTGACGACAAGAAAAAAGTTACGATACGCCCACTCGCCGGCACACGCCCGCGCGGCGAAACACCGGAAAAAGACGTGGCATTGGCCAAAGAATTGCTGGCCGACCCTAAAGAAATCGCCGAACACGTGATGCTGATCGACCTCGCGCGCAACGACATCGGTCGCATTGCCGAAATCGGCAGCGTGCAAGTTACCGATAAATTAGTGATCGAAAAATATTCGCATGTGCAGCACATCGTTTCAAATGTAGAGGGTACGCTGAAAGATGGCTTGTCGAATCTGGATGTATTGAAAGCAACCTTCCCTGCTGGCACACTATCCGGCGCGCCCAAAGTGCGGGCGATGGAAATCATCGATGAGCTGGAACTAACCAAGCGTGGCATCTACGGCGGCGCTTGCGGTTATCTGTCCTTCGGCGGAGAAATGGATCTGGCGATTGCGATCCGCACCGGCGTCATCAAAGACGGCATGTTGTATGTGCAAGCGGCGGCCGGCATCGTCGCCGACTCAGTCCCTGAAATGGAATGGCAAGAAACCGAGAACAAAGCACGTGCAGTATTACGAGCAGCGGAACAAGTACAAGATGGTTTGGACGGGGAGATTTAAATGTTACTGATGATCGATAACTACGACTCGTTCACCTACAACCTGGTGCAGTATTTTGGCGAACTGGGTGAGGATGTACACACCGTCCGCAATGACGAAATTACGCTAGAGCAAATTGAGGCACTGAACCCAGACCGCATTTGCGTTTCGCCCGGCCCGTGCACACCACATGAAGCCGGCGTTTCAGTACCGTTGTTAAAGCACTTCGCCGGCAAGCTTCCGATACTCGGTGTGTGTCTTGGGCACCAAGCGATTGGTGCCGCATTTGGCGGCAAGGTGATTCGCGCGCAGCAAGTCATGCATGGCAAGACTTCGCAAATTGAGCATACCGGTGTCGGCGTATTCAAGGATTTACCCAGCCCTTACACCATCATTCGCTATCATTCACTGGCGATAGAACGTGCGTCATTGCCCGACTGCCTGGAAGTAACCGCATGGACAGAAGATGGTGAAATCATGGGCGTGCGCCACAAAGACTTTGATATACAAGGCGTGCAATTTCACCCCGAATCGATATTGTCCGAACACGGTCATGCCTTGCTAAAAAATTTCCTCGTTTGATGCATCAACTATGAACAGCATCCGCGAAAAATTAAAAACGGAAACCGCCATGCCGATCACCGACCAAGAAGCCCTGCTACGTTGCATCGATCATCGTGAAATTTTTCATGACGAGATGCTGCATCTGTTCCGCAAGATCATGAGCGGCGAAATGTCACCAGTGATGATTGCCGCGCTGACGATGGGCTTGCGCGTGAAGAAAGAAAGCATAGGTGAAATCGCCGCCGCCGCCCAAGTGATGCGCGAGTTTTCAACAAAGGTTACGCTCGCTGACACCACCAATATGCTGGATATAGTCGGCACTGGTGGTGATGGTGCGCACACCTTCAACATCTCAACCGCGTCGATGTTTGTTGCCGCTGCTGCCGGTGCGCGCGTTGCCAAACATGGGGGTCGCAGTGTTTCCTCATCATCCGGCAGCGCCGATGTGCTGGAGTCACTTGGCGTCAACATCAACCTCAAACCCGAGCAAGTTGCCGCATCAATTGCGCAAACCGGTATCGGCTTCATGTTTGCGCCGAATCATCATGCAGCTATGAAGCATGCGGCGCCAGTACGCAAGGAGCTGGGCGTACGCACGATTTTTAATATTCTCGGACCACTGACTAATCCGGCCGGTGCACCAAATATTTTGATGGGCGTGTTTCATGCGGATCTGGTAGGCATACAGGTTCGCGTGCTGCAACGCTTGGGTGCACAACACGCGATCGTCGTATGGGGGCGTGACAATATGGATGAAGTGTCCCTGGGCGCCGCCACCATGGTCGGCGAATTGGTCAACGGTGAAATTCATGAATATGAAATCCATCCTGAGGATTTCGGTCTGCAGATGATCGCCAGTCGCAATTTAAAAGTTGCCAACGCGGCTGAATCCAAAGAAAAAATATTTGAAGCACTGGACAACGTCGCGGGGCCTGCCCGCGATATCGTCGCACTGAATGCCGGTACTGCGCTGTATGCAGCAGGCGTCGCCACATCCATTGCTGACGGTTTGGAAAAAGCGCGTGCAGCCATCACCTCCGGTGCCGCGCGCGCGAAGCTAGAACAATTTGTCAGTGTGACACAACAGCTAAGCCAGCAATCCTGAACAACCAAGACAAGCTGCACTTCTTTACAAAACAAAATTATGTCCGACATCCTGAACAAAATCCTCGCCGTCAAAGCCGATGAAGTCGCTACGGCAAAAAAACAGCGTAGCCTCACCAGCTTGCGTAGCGAAGTAGAAGCAGACAAGCAAGCGCGCGCAAGTCTGCGCGGTTTTGAAGCAGCTTTGCGCGCCAAGATTGCTGCCGGCATGGCGGGCGTAATTGCCGAAATCAAAAAGGCGTCGCCTTCCAAAGGCGTGTTGCGTCCTGACTTTAAACCAGCAGAAATTGCGGTCAGCTACGAGCAATATGGTGCTGCATGTTTGTCAGTTCTAACCGACGTACAATTTTTTCAAGGTTCGCCTGAGTATTTAGTACAAGCGCGTGCCGCCTGCGCGTTGCCGGTTTTGCGTAAAGATTTCATCATTGATCCCTATCAACTCTATGAAGCTAGATCATGGGGTGCGGATTGCGTGCTGCTGATTGTCGCGGCACTCGATCATGGTTTGATGGCGGAGCTTGAAGCCTGCGCTCACGAGCTGGGGATGGATGTGCTGGTAGAAGTCCACAATGCAGATGAGTTGAACGCGGCATTGAAACTAAAAACTGCGCTGCTCGGTGTCAATAACCGTAATCTGCGCACCTTCGAGACTTCGTTGCAAAACACATTGGATCTTTTGCCTCGCATACCGGCAGAAAAATTGGCGATCACAGAATCCGGCATTTTGGTACCGGACGATGTCAAACGTATGCGTGATGCCGATGTGCACGCCTTTCTGGTTGGCGAAGCATTTATGCGTGCGCAGGAACCGGGGCCAGCATTACAGCAGCTTTTTCAGTAAATCGCACACGCCGCGCCATCTTCAAATAAAAAAGGCAGAGCATGCGCTCTGCCTTTTTTATTTTTCCTGATATTTAACTGCTGATGCTATCGACGCATGAAATGCATCCCTCAGATATTGCCTAGCCAGCCCTTGCGTAATTGTCGCGCTGCAATTGATGGCTTTTCTTCTGTCGTTAATATCACCATCGGCGTATCGTCGGCAACCAATTTTGCTTTGAAAACGCGCAACTCGTCGCGCCGAAAAGCGTGAATCTCTATCGTGTCGCCTACGCAATAACGTCCAAATAGATTATCCATCGTCACGCTCACGCGCACGCCATCGATCGCCACCAGCACGTCGCCTGCTGCGATGCCGGCTTTATGCGCGGCGCTCTTTTCATACACGCTGCTGACGCGACAATCCAAACCTTCGCGCACGGTACGAATTCCTAATACCGGCCGCGTTGCTGCACGCTGATCGTTATAGCGAATACCAAAGGTCGGCAGTAAAGTCGACAATGGCAATTCCGTGGTGCCGCGCGCCCATGTGTCCAGCAAGCGCTTCAATTTAAGACCGGTGACCTCATCAAACAAAGCATCGACATCTGCATCCGTCACACCAATTCCTGCTTTGCCATCTTGATAAAAATCGCGTCCGTATTTTCGCCACAACGCACGCATCACATCATCCAATGATTTTTTACCTTTGGTTTCAGCGCGTATCGTCAAATCCAGTGCTAACGCTACCAGCGAACCCTTGGTGTAATAACTAACCACCGCGTTCGCCGAATTTTCATCTTGACGATAATATTTAATCCACGCATCAAAGCTGGACTCTGCAACACTTTGCTTGTGACGCCCACCACCGCGCAGCACATTATTGTTTGCTTTGGCGACCAGACTCAAATATGAAGCTGCGCTGATCACGCCACTACGCAGCAACATCAAATCATCGTAATAACTGGTAAACCCTTCAAACAGCCACAACAACGGGGTATACGCCTCGGTGGTTAAATCGTAAGGGACAAACGCGGCTGGCTTGATGCGCTTAACGTTCCAAGTATGAAAATATTCGTGGCTGCACAAGCCAAGGAAAGTGCGATAACCGTCGCTGATTTCAGCTTTACCCTTCACAGGCAAATCGGCGCGTGCACAGATCAATGAGGTCGACGCGCGATGTTCGAGCCCCCCATAATCGTTGCTCACAACCATGGTCATGAAGACATAACGATCCATCGGTGCTTGCTTAGATTTTGGTTCGAAAAAAGCAATTTCCGTCTCACAGATTTTTTTCAAATCTGCCGTAATGCGAGGTAAATCAAGATTGGGAACACGCCCAGTGAAGACGATGTCATGCGGAACGCCATGCGCTTTGAAGGTTGCCAGCGTAAAAGTCCCCATCTCGACCGGATGATCAATCAGCTCATCGTAATTGGACGCGATGTAAGTACCGAAACCATAACGCTTCGCTTTTAATTGCCGCATCGCCGTCGCTACACGCCATGCTTGGCAGCCCTCGTCCAATGGCTTTTGAATATCAACCAGATGCACGCTGTCCTCGCGACCGTTCACCGACAGAAATACGCTGCTGCCGTTGAAAAAGCCATGGGTTTGATCCAGATGCGCCGCACGCACCGACAAATCCCAAGCGTAAACGTCATATTGCACACTCAACGGACCATCACATTTTGCTGCACGCCAGCTGTGCTTATCGAGTTTTATCAGCTTCACTTTTTTACCGTTACACGACGCCGTTGCTTGCACAATATTTTTTGCAAACTCGCGCATCATGTAACTACCTGGTGTCCATGCCGGCAATCGGAAAATTTGGCCGTCTGGGTCAGGTTTATCGACAACCACGCTGACAGCAAATAAATGCGCCGCAAGATCTTTAGCAATGATGGTGTAATGAATAGCGTGTTTCATGCGATCTAGAGAAAAAACAATAACGTTAGTGTAGCGGTATCCGATGGTATTTGCAGCTTCATAGTTTGTACTGTCACCGACAATGTCACCATGTCACGCTATTAATGCATGCCATCAACAAAAACGGCCACGTAGATTCTAAAAATCTACGTGGCCGTTAAATAGCGATAGTTGACTCGCTCTTGTTATTTGACTGTCGCCAATTTGGCTTCCAGTCCCTTTGCATCTACCGCTCCCGGAATACGTGAGCCGTCCGCAAAAATAATAGTCGGCGTACCCGTCACGCGCATCTTGCGCCCCAACGCCAGCACTTGTTCATGCGGCGTATTGCAACTATCAGGGGCGGTGGCAGGCAACTTACCTTGCAACATCCAGTCTTCCCAAGCCTGACTACGATCAGCAGAACACCAGATATCGCGGCCCTTAGCAACCGAGTCAGGTGACAAGATGTTGTACATGAAGGTATAGACGGTGATGTTGTCAACATCTTGCAAGGTTTGGTTAAAGCGTTTGCAATAACCACAGTTCGGATCTTCAAACACCGCGATCACTCGTTTGCCATTTCCCTTGACACGCTTGAGCGCCGACTTTAAAGGTAAATCACTGAAGGCAACTTGATTGACTTCGTCCAGTCGCGCCTTCGTGTAATCCTGAAAAGTCTGGGTATCCACCACACGACCGACGAACAAATACTGCGCTTTGGCATCGGTGTAAATCACATCGCCGTTAACCACAATTTCAAACAATCCTGAGTACGGTGTTTTGGTTACCGATACCACTTTGGCATCTGGTCCCAAGCGTGGCGTTACCGCTTTTCTGACTGCACTCTCTTGCGCAGTTTCGGCAAAAGCATGGGTAAACATCATTCCCAGCATTGCGATCAAAGCACACTTGATTAATTTCATGAGTATTCCGTTTCTATGAATAAATGACTAGTGACGATTCAGTAGCGTTACAAATACGATGACGTAAAGGCAAAGAACCATACAAACCCTCACCGCCATAAATATTTAGCTGCAATGGAGTGGCAACTATCTACTTTTGCCCAATGCATGGCCGATCAGACGCCGCTTTAGGACAGGCAATCTGTTCACCAAGTTCAATCCCAAATTGCGGACTATGCGTACAGGCTCAAAATCAGACTCAAACAAACGCGCCAAGCCATCGGTTGTGATTTGCATCATCAAATTATCTTCTCTGCGACTACGCGCATAACGCGCCAGTACCCGTGCATCACCGCAATCACGATGGGATTCACGCGCATTAACCGCTGCGAGTAACGCATTAATATCAGCGAAACCTAGGTTCATCCCATGCCCGGCCAGCGGGTGAATCACATGCGCGGCATCACCAATCAGCGCCACGCGGGAGGCGGTGATCGCATGTGGGCGCATCAATGCAAGCGGAAAGGCGCGCATAGTTTCTGGTTGCAATGGCGTTAATGAGCCAAGTTCTGGCTGCGCAAATTCTGCCAGCCGTGCAGCGAGTTCGAATACCGATTCTTGCAACAAGGTCTGTGCCAACTTTTCTGGGGCCGACCATACCAGCGATACCCGCTGTCCAGCCAAAGGCAATAATGCGATCACGCCCTGCTCCGCAGAAAACCATTGATACGCGGTACCGCGATGCGGTATGGCGCAAGAAAAATTAGCGACAATCGCGCGCTGACCATAAGAGCGATAATCCAGATCGATATTGCACTGCGAGCGCACCCACGATGCCCCCCCATCAGCGCCAACTAATAACGCCGCAGAAAGGGTGTCGCCATTTTCGAGTTGCACATTGGCGTGTTGATCATCAATTTGCAAAGTGCTCGCGCGACCTTGCACGCGTTGAATATTGGTAGAAAACTTTAACGCCGTATCTAGCGCCTGATTTAAATTACGATCTTCAACGATCCAAGCCAACGCATCAACGCGTGCGCCATAGGCATCAAATGCTAGCGAGCCCGCACGCTGATCACCATCACCAGCCACTTCCATCGCATCAATTGCCTGCACCCGAGCGGCGTCCAGTGCATCCCATACCTTGAGCGACGACAATAAGGTACGCGCCACATGATTGACTGCGTAGACGCGTACATCCCACTCTTCAGGATGCGCGACGGATGGTGTTTGCGTGATTGCAGCAGGGCTTAACAACGTCACCTTTAAACCCGCTTGCGCAAAACCCAATGCGGCGGTTTTACCAATCGCGCCATCGCCGATAATGCAAATATCAGTTTGTAGTTGCATAAACCAAACCCGTGAAATTTTGTTTGAACATCAATGTGGCAAGCTCAAGTGAATCGTTATTATAGCGGGCGCGCTGCAATCTTTTTGCATTACGTGCTTGCATATTCCTTCAGGTTTGCTATACTTGCCCGCCTTGGCCTGGTAGCTCAGTCGGTAGAGCAGAGGATTGAAAATCCTTGTGTCGGTGGTTCGATTCCGCCCCGGGCCACCAAGAGAAAAACAGTAAAAAAGCTCAACTTCGGTTGGGCTTTTTTGCTTTTCATTCCCCTCATTTTGAAGCAACTTGATTTCCAACATCAAAATCACCTAACGCTCATCAGTATCGCAATCAGCTGATGCTAGCTGCCAATCCCAACAAAAAGCCGGAAGTTGTGTGGTGAATAGGTAAAATATCGTCTAGATGTCGTAGGAAATTCACCGACATGATGCAAAAAAACAATAAAGTATGTCTATTCCCTTCTGAATTTGTGAAATATTGTCACATTAGGGTGCGCAGAGACTCACAGCAGGAATACTTTGTTAAATTAGAGCAACGAGATATCACCCGCCTTGAAACGTTGCCACTATGAGAATTGCCGTACTTGATGATGACCGCAGCCAGACAGACTTAGTCTGTCAAGTACTCGGCGCGGCTGGACATTTTTGCTATCCGTTTCAAAGCGGAAAAGAATTACTCAATCAATTGCGTCGCGAAAGCTTCGACATGCTGGTCATTGATTGGCAGGTTCCTGATCTTAGCGGCGCAGATGTGTTGCGTTGGGCGCGCGAAAAACTGCCGCCTAATCTGCCAGTCCTGTTTATGACCAGTCGTTCCGGTGAAGATGATATCGTCGCTGGCCTCGCTGCGGGTGCCGACGATTACATGATCAAACCCATCCGTCGTGGCGAATTGCTGGCACGCGTACAAGCCTTGCTGCGTCGCGCTTATCCTAGTCAAAATCCGATCGAACAAATCCAGTTTGGCGATTTTGTATTTGAGGCGCGCACTGGCCGTTTAACCATGGGCGGCGCTACCATCGAGGTCACGCAAAAAGAGTTTGATCTGGCTCTGCTATTCTTCCGCAATCTGGGACGCCCTTTGTCACGCGCCTATATTCTGGAAGCGGTCTGGGCGCGCGATGTGGAAATTCCGTCACGTACGATGGATACCCATGTTTCGCGCGTGCGGAGCAAGTTACAATTAAGGCCGGAACATGGATTCCGACTGGCGCCGGTTTATAGCTATGGCTATCGTCTGGAGCAAATAGCCAGCTAAACGAAGCGCACACCTTGCAAGGATGCCGACACGCATGCATAGCACCCTTCGACACTTACTTTTTTTTCTGGGCTTGGTGATCACCTGCTTGATCACCGCACCGGCTTTCGCGCAGAACAGTTCCGGCAATATCACCATCAATCCGTCCGGCATTGTCTATACTACCCAGCCTGGCGACACGCTGATTGCGATTGCGCGCGAACTAACCACCAGCCGATCTAATTGGGTCGCACTGGGAAAAATCAACAATATCGGCAAAGACAGCAATATCCCCATTGGTACCGGCATCCTCATCCCCGCTAATTTATTAGCCGATGAACCTGCAAGTGCAACCATCATTGCGCGTACCGGCAATGTCGTCGCTACCAATATCAATGGCACATCCATCACACTGACTGTTGGCGGCAAGCTGAATGAGGGTTCAAAAATCAGCACTGCCGCCAATAGTTTCCTGACCTTACAATTGTCCGATGCATCAAGAATTTCATTGCCATCCAACAGCAGCGTAGAGTTAGCCAGGTTGCGCAAGACACTTTACACCGGCAGTCCACGTACGGAAATCAGACTATTGCAGGGCAAAGTGGTTTCACGTGTCTCGCCATTGAATACCAACAAAGGACAATTTGAGGTAAGTACGCCACGCTCAGTGGCAGGTGTCCGTGGTACTTATTTTCGCGTTGGCCTACAAGATAAAAAAGTTATGACCGAAGTGCTAGAAGGTAGCGTTGCGGTTGGGCTGCCGACGTCAACCAATGTACGCATACTGGGCTTAGCAAAGGGCAATATCATCACCAACAACATAGTTGGCCCAGCGATTGATCTGTTAGCAGCACCTGAATTGAAATCAGTTCCCTCCACCGACGATGGTACCGCACACTTCAGCCTGCAAACTATGGTCGGCGCACATGCCTATCACTTGCAAATCGCAGACAATCCACAGTTACTACCATTGCTGGCAGAGCAGTACGGTTCTGCGGACGGCATCCAAATCGACAATATTGCGCCTGGCAATTACTACTTGCGGCTGTCGGCAATCGACAAACATGGACTAGAAGGTTTGCCTCGCATCATGGCAGTGACCATCAAAGAAGGGATCATCGCACCAAAGCAGGCATCGCCATCGGTGATGCAAAGCGAGCGGCATGAATTAGTATTGCGTTGGCCCGGAGAGAATAAGCAGCGCTACAAAGTCCAAGTAGCACGCGATCTTGAATTTAGCTGGTTGCTCTACACCAGCGAAGTTGAAGGTAATGAGGTTCACTTCCCTCGCCCCGATTTTGGCACCTACTTTGCGCGCGTACAAAGCATTAACCCTGATGGTAGTACGACGCCTTTTTCTTTCGCGCAGGCTCTACTTGTGACCGACCAATGGATCATCAACGAAGGGCATCCACAGCGACCGAAAAAAACCTTGCGCAACGTAATGCGATAGCGTCTTGTCTTTCCAACGTTTGAAGGCCCGCTGGCTTTCTCCACTACTGCGACAACTGAGTTTGCGCGAATGGCTGGTGCTGTTCGGAGGCTTATTGTTTCTGGTTGCCATACTCGGCTGGCAAAACGGCTTGGGGCGACTGGATCAGTCACGTTACGATCTCTTCTTGTCCACCAACAATCAAGCAGTACATGATGACATCATCATTATTGCCATCGACGATTACAGCCTGTCTCAATTAGGACGATGGCCGTGGCCGCGTAAGCTACACGCAGACCTGATCAACGAATTGAATAAAGCCAAGCCTCGTGCGATCGGCCTTGATGTCATTCTGTCAGAAGCAGAGCGCCCGCAAGCTGGCAGCAGCGGTGATGATGCATTAGCAACAGCGATACGCGAAAATGGCCATACCGTTTTACCGATCACGATGACAAATCTCGGATTTGGCCTGACCGCCAACCCACCCGTCCCGAAATTAGCGCAAGCTGCGCAAGGACTTGGTCATATCAATTTGGAACATGATAGTGATGGCGTGGTGCGCAGCACGTTTTTGTATGAAGGCCAGGGTGATAAATGGTGGCCACATTTTTCTGTAGCGCTGCTACAAGCCGGTAAAGCGGCACGGCAAGTCGTCGAACCGTCACGCTCAAATCGACCATCAAGCATCGCTACAAACAAACAATGGCAGCGGACCTCACAATTGCATATTCCGTTCAGCGGCGGCATTGGAGATTTCAAGACGATATCGTATGTATCGGTTTTGCGCGGCGAAGTGCCAAGCGCTTTTTTTACCGATAAATATGTATTGATCGGTGCGACCGCACTCGGCATGGCCGATGCCTATCCCACAGCGATTTCCAGTTCTTCAGGTGCGATGCCCGGCATCGAAATCAATGCGCAGATTTTATCCAGCTTGCTGGATGGTAAAAGCATTTATATTTCACCCCCATGGCTAACCGCAATTCTGACAGTCATACCCGTGTTATTCGCCATGCTTGGCTATCTGCTGCTGTCACCTCGAGCCGGGTTGCTGGCGATGATCGCTTGGGCACTGCTGGTGATTACCGGCAGTTATTTTGCGCTGCATCATGGAGTGTGGATCGCACCATCGGCGGCTCTCATTATGTTGGTTATTTCATATCCGCTGTGGAGCTGGCGGCGCCTAGAAGCCGCAATTACCTACTTGGGGCAAGAGTTTATCCGCCTTGATAAAGAGCCACATTTACTGCCGGAAGAACCACAGACGAAAGATAGTAGTGAAATAGCAGATGTACTCGAACAACGAATTTCAGCGATGCAAAATGCCGCGCATCGCGTACGAGATCTGCGGCAGTTTGTTTCCGATAATCTGGATAATCTACCCGATGCGACGCTGCTCGCTAATACCGATGGCTGCATACTGTTCGCTAACAAACAGGCACATACTTATTACCGCTCGCTAGGCGTTACCGACATACACGGCCTCTCCGTTCTTGATCTGCTGAACCACCTCAGCGTTGACAAGGCACAACCGATTGACCAAGCCGTCAATCTGTCGTTTACCTGGCCCGATTTAATGAATATGGCTCGCATGCGTAACTTACATGCGGGGGTCTCGGTACAGGATCAACACGGACGTGATCTATTAGTTAAAAGTGCGGCCTGTTTATCTGCCAGCACACGTTTAACCGGTTGGATTATCAGCATTCTTAATATTTCTACTTTGCGCGCAGCCGAGCGTAGTCGCGATGAAACCTTACGTTTTTTATCGCATGATATGCGGGCGCCGCAAGCATCCATCCTGGCATTACTAGAATTACAAAGCGAAGCCTCCTCGGCGTTGCCGCAGCAGGAATTTTTCACTCGCATCGAAAAAGCATCACGCAAAACGCTGGGACTGGCCGATAATTTTGTGCAATTAGCCCGTGCCGAATCGCATGAATATCGACTGGAAGAAACGGACTTTCAAGACCTGCTATTTGATGCAAGCGATGAAATGTGGTCACTTGCAAAAAACAAAAATATTACGCTCTCAGTCGATATTGCGGAAGATGATTACCATGTGACCGTTGATCGCACGCTAATGACACGCGCGTTGGCCAATTTAATTTCAAACGCAATCAACTACAGCCCAGAAGGGCGCAGCATCTTGTGCTCACTACACTTACAGGCACCCTTGCAAAATAACCCGCCTCGCGACCCAGCGCTGGCACAAATCGTTTGCAGCATTCGCGATCATGGTTACGGCATTGCGGACGCTGATCAGGCTAAGTTATTTCAGCGGTTTCAGCGCGTCGATGTACCCAATCAAGCACGCCACGATGGCGTGGGATTAGGTCTCGTATTTGTAAAAACGGTGATTGAAAGACATCAAGGCAACATCAGTTTTAGCAGCAAACTAGGCGAAGGCACAATTTTTACTGTGACATTACCTTGCTCATCACCGTCCTCCCAAGCTGCATCATAGGTAAAACTGGTACAGCGCCTTCGCCACACCCACCAACCACACCGCTAAAGTTGGTTGACAACGGGCTATAATAGCCATCTGTCACATAGCCGAATATCCGCGCCATCAATGCAACTTCTCGCCGTTGGCCTTAACCATACGACCGCACCCATTTCTTTGCGTGAAAAGGTCGCCTTTCCTGCCGACCAACTCGGTCAGGCGGTGGTGTCTGCACGCACTTGGTTTGGCCGTAGTGAAACAACGCCTCACGCCGATGAAGCCGCGATTTTATCGACCTGCAATCGTACCGAATTGTATGCTGCCAGCCATTTGAGCGGCGGCGTTGATACGGCAATCGATGCAGCGGCACATTTTCTGGCCGATTATCACAGGCTGTCTTATAGCGATTTGCGCCCTCATCTGTACACCCTGCCGCACGACAATGCGGTGCGTCACGCGTTTCGTGTCGCCTCCGGCCTTGACTCAATGGTGCTTGGCGAGCCGCAAATATTAGGACAAATGAAAGATGCCGTACGTCAGGCCGATGCAGCAGGCGGACTGGGTACCTATTTGCACCAAATGTTTCAGCGCACTTTTGCGGTTGCCAAGGAGGTGCGCAGCACCACGGAAATTGGCGCACATAGTGTATCGATGGCAGCAGCTTCGGTGCGCTTGTCACAACGTATTTTTGACACCATTAGCGAACAAAATGTTTTGTTCATCGGTGCCGGCGAAATGATTGAGTTATGCGCCACCCACTTTGCCGCACAAAATCCGCAATCGCTTACCATTGCTAACCGCACCCTCGACCGCGGCGAGTCCATTGCGCATCGCTTTAACGGTCGCGCGATTCGCTTGGCAGAGCTGCCGGACATGCTGGCGCAGTTTGATATTGTGGTGTCGTCCACCGCATCTTCACTACCGATCATCGGGCTGGGCATGGTCGAGCGCGCCATCAAGGCGCGCCGCCACAAACCAATGTTCATGGTCGATCTGGCAGTACCGCGCGACATTGAAGAAGAAATTGGCCGACTGAATGATGTCTTTCTTTATACGGTAGACGATCTCGGAAGCTTCGTGCAATCCGGTATGGAGAATCGTCAGGCAGCGGTCGCGCAAGCCGAAGCCATTATCGAAAATCGCGTGCAATTATTCATGCATTGGGTCGATGCACGTGCGATGGTACCGATTATTCAAGACTTGCATGAAGCGGGGGAATTGATGCGCACAATGGAATTGGATCGCGCCCGTCGCTTGCTGGCAAAGGGTGAAGATATCGATACCGTATTGGACGCCCTGTCCAAAGGGTTAACTGCTAAATTTTTGCACGGTTCGCAACAAGCTTTAAATCATGCGCAAGGCGAAGAACGTGAACGTCTCGCCGCGCTATTGCCACAGTTATTCCGCCACAAGCGTTAGCGACGCTAACCTCAGCTCATAAGTACACGCAATCAGAGCGAAACGACCGTGACACTTCATAAAATCACCGTCACATTTCCGCAAAATCATTGAAAATCGCATCGCAAAAGGCGGCACCGTCATCACGATTAATCGTCGCCCTGATGATCAAAGCACGTTTACTGCGCCAAACAAGGAAAAAATGAAACCATCGATGCTCACAAAACTCGATCAGTTAACTGAACGCCTGACCGAACTTGATGTGTTGCTGATGCAGGAAGGCGTCACATCGAATATGGACAACTATCGCAAAATGACACGCGAACATGCGGAGCTTGGCCCATTAGTTGCGCTGTACGGTGAATACACGCAAGCCGGCAACGATATTGCTGCGGCAGAAGAGATGCTGTCCGATCCTGATATGAAGGAGTTTGCGCAAGAAGAAATCGCCCATGCGAAAGCCCGCATGAGCGCACTGGAAGCAGACTTGCAGAAAATGCTGCTGCCCAAAGATCCCAATGATGACCGTAACATCTTTCTCGAAATTCGTGCCGGCACCGGAGGCGACGAATCAGCGCTGTTTGCCGGCGATCTGCTGCGTATGTATATGCGTTTTGCCGAACGTAATCGCTGGCAGGTCGAAACGGTTTCTGAATCTGCATCTGAAATCGGCGGTTACAAAGAAGTAATCGTTCGCATCATCGGCAATGGCGCTTACTCCAAATTAAAATTTGAATCGGGCGGTCATCGCGTCCAACGTGTGCCAGCCACCGAAACGCAAGGCCGTATCCATACCTCGGCCTGCACGGTTGCGATCATGCCAGAAGCGGATGAACTAGAAGACGTCAACATCAACCTAGCAGATCTGCGTATCGACACCTACCGCGCCTCGGGTGCTGGCGGGCAGCACATCAACAAAACCGATTCGGCAGTACGCATCACCCATCTTCCCACCGGCATGGTGGTCGAATGCCAGGATGATCGCAGCCAGCACAAGAATAAGGCCTCAGCGATGAAGGTGCTGGCGGCACGCATCAAGGATGGTCAATTAGCCGAGCAACAATCAAAAGAAGCCGCGACCCGCAAATCACTGATCGGCTCAGGAGATCGCAGTGAGCGTATACGCACGTATAATTTCCCGCAGGGTCGAATGACCGACCACAGAATCAATCTGACTTTATATAAGCTTGATTTCATCATGGATGGTGATTTGACTGAGCTATGCAATGCATTGGCAGCGGAGCATCAGGCAGACTTGCTGGCTGCGTTGGGGGATGCCGAGTAATCTTTAATTAGGTGCTATTAAACGATGACTGAGTATGTACTAACACGCACTAAGCGCCACATAGAAGCAAGTAGTAGAAACAAGCCCTGGAAACTATCACGACGGTCCGCAGTCATACTGCGCATTCCTTTTCGAGAACAGCTATGAAACCCACCAAACCTGTTTTACTCGCGGTCACTTTCGTCTCGCTATCATTGCTTACATTTGCTTTGTACCTGCAATATGTAGAACATATGCAGCCATGCCCATTGTGTGTGATTCAACGCTATGCGTTTTTTGTCGTCGCCTTGATTTGCATCATCGCGCTCGGTCTACCACGGACCATGCATAAGGTGAGTGCAGGCTTAGCTGGCTTAGTCGCGTTAGCGGGTGCGGGTGTCGCTGGCTGGCATATTTATATCAAAGCGCATCCAAATATCTCATGCGGCATCGACCCCTTGGAAACTGCGTTGAATAAATTTCCGAGCGCAGATTTACTGCCTTTTCTATTCAAGGCAGATGGTTTGTGTGCGACGCCCTATCCACCGATACTCGGACTCTCGATCCCGCAATGGTCGCTAATCTGGTTTGTGGTGCTGGGTGTCGCGCTACTGCATAGCGCTTTGCAGCGCACGCGAGCAAAAAATAACTACGCGAAATAAAACACCACATGCACTCTCTAAATGGCACGCATACGATCGCGAGCATTTTGCGGGCCTCGCCAATCCCACAACTGGAAGCCCGTATTTTGATCGGCCACGTCACTGGCATGTCACGCATACAGTTGATCACGCAATCAGAACAAGTGTTACGCGATGCAGAAATACTGCAGATCCAGACCTTGTTCGAGCGTCGCCTACTCGGTGAGCCGATTGCCTATTTGAGCGGACAGCGAGAGTTCTATGGGTTGTCACTCAAGGTCAGTCCTGCGGTATTAATTCCGCGACCCGAAACTGAATTACTCGTTGAGCTGGCAATTCAAAATTTACCTCCTGCTGGTCACTTACTGGATATGGGCACCGGCTCCGGCGCAATCGCTCTTGCTGTTGCGCACCAGCGTCCGGACGTAAGTGTCACAGCGTTGGATGTCAGTGCAGAGGCATTGCAAATTGCACAAGCAAACGCCGATCATCATCGAATTCCCGCCACCTTTATTTGCAGCGACTGGTTTGCTGCTTTAGATCGGGCGGCGCGCTACGACGTGATCGTGTCTAACCCACCCTACATCGTCGCGGGCGATCACCATCTGACCGAAGGTGATTTACGCTTTGAACCTACCGATGCATTAACCGATCATGCAGACGGCTTGTCGGCGCTACGCACATTGAGCGCGCATGCTGCGCACTATCTGTCGCCTAATGGTTATCTACTGATGGAGCATGGGTATGATCAAGCGCAAGCGGTGCGCAATCTGCTGGAGGCAGCCGACTTTGAGCAGATACAAAGTTGGCGCGATCTTGCTGAGATAGAACGGGTTAGCGGCGGCAAAAAGCGCGGCTGAATTTTCTAAACTTAAGCAGCGAGCGCCTTTTCCAAGAGTTGATGCAAGGCCGCAAAGTCCGGCTCGCCAACATACACCTTGAGTATTTCGCCCTCCTTGTTGATAACGAAAGTGGTTGGCGTCAGTTGCACATTCCCAAATGCCTGTGCCAGTTTTCCTTGCGTATCCAATGACACGATAAAGGGCAATTTACGCGTCTCGACAAAATTCAATACATAATTCGGCGGATCATAAGCCATGGCAACTGCGATAAATTCCAAACCCTGTTTATGGTACTTGGTATAAGTATCGACCAACTCCGGCATTTCCTTCACGCAGGTCGTGCACGACGTTGCCCAAAAATTGACCATCACCACCTTGCCTTGCAGATCCTGCGTCGTGATTTGTTGTCCCTGCAAGTCGATGAAAGTGACATCTGGAATCGCATCGCGCTTCAAAGAAAAATAAACCGCCACCCCCACAATCGCAATGACCAACACGAGTAAGACCGCAATACGGGAAAATCCGCGCTTGGAAGAAGATGGTGCTATATGCATGATCGCTCTCGGGTTATAGGGATAACTGACGCTCATATTAAACGATCTTGCTGCGCCCAGCTTCGGCAGCTTGTGCACAGAAGGAAATGGCGCGGCCCCAGAGATATCAGATGCACGTCTAAATATCTAAAAGTACAGACCTGCAAAAAACAAAAACCGCACGCTTGTGCGTACGGTTTTTTCTAAAACGACTGGCTAGCCACCAATGCCATATGCAGGAACTCTTCCCAATTCAACCAAATTAGCTAATCGCCCATGCTATCGACAAACTACTAGTTGCTTGATTCCTTGCATATTTTATTGCGCGTTTTATTGTGCGCCGTCATGTCGATACTATTGCGCACCTTGCGGCGAATTTTTCTTGCTGTCTGATGTTGTTATCAGCTGCCGATATTCCTCTTCGCTGATGTACTCAAACACTTTAACTACTTTTTGCACACCGCTGACACCGCTGGCAATTTGTGCTGCTAATATGCCTTCGTTTTGTGTCACGCGCCCCATCAAATACACAACACTGCGTTCCGTTACGACCTTGATGGAATTGACCGCCAAGTGCTTTTCATCGACAAACGATGCTTTAACCTTGCCGGTAATCAAGGTGTCGTTGGAGCGCGCAGTAAAGCTTGATGGACCAAGAATCGCCAGCTCATTAATTACTGACTCAACGCCTTCGATCGCCGCTGCTTCACGCGCAACATTGGCTTTCATTTCCTCATCGCGTACTTCACCTGTCAACAGTACTTTGCGATTAAAGCTGGCGATATTGACATGACCGTAGTCACCAACGATTTTCGATATTTGAATTTCGCCCTTGACCGCGATGGCCTTATCTTCTGTTTGCGCACCTAATGTTCGGCGATCGGTTGCCGCCATGGTGCCAACTACCGCACCACCCACTGCAAGGGTGAAGCAACCCTGCAATGACAGTGCGGTAGCACCACACAACACAGCAGTTGCCAACGTGCGTTTTAACTTGCCGCGTTTGATTTCAATCATGCTCATCACCTCCAAAAAGTGCAACGTCAATGCCGTCGCACAAACAATGTAATATTAATAAATGGACTTCTTTGATGCGCGCCGGTCTATCATGCGGCACACAAATATGGACATCAGCATCGGTCACCAGCTTGGCCAACGCGCCACCACCTTTGCCGGTCAAAACAACGACTCGCATGTCCCGCTCCAGCGCGGCTTCAACCGCAGCGATGACATTTGCAGAATTGCCTGAAGTTGATAATGCTAACAATACGTCATCCGGTTGACCAAAAGCCTGTACCTGCTTGCTGAAAATTTCTTGATAACTGAAATCATTACTGATCGCCGTCAAAATAGAGGTGTCAGTGGTCAGTGCCATCACTGGCAGCGGCAAACGTTCACGTTCAAACCGCCCTACCAATTGCGCCGAAAAATGCTGGCAATCAGCGGCCGAGCCACCATTCCCACAGGCAAGAATCTTGTTGCCATTAGACAAAGTGGCAAACAATAGTTCCACCGCCTGCTCAATCGGATAGACCAATTCTGCAGCCGCTTGAATTTTTAATTCTGCACTTTCTTGGAAGTGACTAAGTATGCGTTGATTCATCATGGAGAATGATTATAGTGCAGCGACGCCAATACCAAGACGGCAGCTTGTAATCATTTAACGATAAGCGCTCAGCTATCGATTGCATTCTTGAGCCAGGATATTGCGCCATCATCAATCGCAATGACATCAAACCGGCAGGGCGGCGGCATCGTATAGCGCTGTAAATAATACTGTGCCGCAATGATGAGGCGTTGTTGCTTGGCTGTTGTTACACTCGCTGCCGCGCCACCGTACTGACTGCGCCCACGTTTTCGGACTTCTACAAACACGAGCGTTTTTTTATCCTGCATCAGCAAATCAATTTCACCACCTTTGCAGCGGAAATTACGTTCAATCAATTGCAAACCCCGTTGCTGCAAATAGATCAACGCATCATCCTCGCCCTGCTGCCCGACTCGCTGTTTGGCCGTGGGCAGACGCACAACTTATGGCGCTTGCAAAGGTTGTACAACACCATTTACATACACTGCCGGTTGCGCAACGCGATCAAAATACGAGGGGCCATGACCAAACCGAACCGTCAGTTTTCCCGTCACACCATCGAGTTGAAAATCGTCCTTTTGCAAAGCGATATTGCGAGCCACACGATAGGCATCAATGCCAAGCGCGTATAAACGTTCCACATCCGGGCTACGATTTTCACCCGAAATCTGCAGATATTGCGGATACGCCATTACAGCGGCATGATCCACCTGTAGCTGCCATGGCATGTCGACCAAACGCACGCCCTCCATATCAGTGAGGGGTGTTGCCGTTGCCCATTCGTTCATCGTTAAGGGATTTAATTGGGAGGTCCCATACATCGGCATTTCCTTGCCAATCGCGGCGCGTAACTGAATCGCCTGTACGGCATCCAGCGCCACAAAAATCAACTGTGGACGGTCGGTTTGCAAACGCGTGCGCAATTGCAGCAGCGCGTTGGCATCGAGATAACCACCTTCCATGTTAATTTGCATCAATTCCGCGGTCTGCCCTACGTGTCTCCACTCGATTGCAAAAGCTCTAGCCGCGCGCATCTGCCAAGATGCACTGGTCGAAATCACAAATGCGCTTTTTGCCGCTCCGCTTTGCGCTGCCCAATCAGCAACCTGGCGCGCCTCATCCTCAATCGACAACCCCATCACCAACATGTTCGATGGCGTCACAATACCTGTGCTGTCGGTATTATTTAATTGCGTCAACAAGATCGTAGGTTTACTAACTGCGCGGTCCTGCACAATCGCAGTTGCGCCACTGCGAGTGAGCGGCCCGACCACCAGATCGTTGGCAGCAACGGCATCACGGTAGCCGGCCAGTACATCCTTAGGCGCATCACCTGTTTCAACCAAATGGACGCTGACGTTACCCGGATCTTTTTGATAGGCCGCCATAAAACCAGCACGTACTGCATCCGAAACACGTGCCAATGATGTTGAACGTGTTGGTAATAACAACGCTATTTTTACCGGCGGCGACTCCAACAATGGGGATGTCACAACGCCGACGAACGGCGTGCCACCCAACTCAGGCGGCGTCAATATCGGCAATGACAAATCAGATTGCGCCAGTTGCGGAAAAGTTGGCCATTGTGCTGGCGCTACCATCGTCTCGTCGGTCACCGCATTTACTGCGCTTGATGCAGTTGTATTTGCCAGCGCAGACGCGCACAATCCACTGATCGCGCTTGCCAACACGAGCATTCTCGCAATATTTCCCAACATCTGATTCTCCAATGACTCAAACTACCGACAGCACATCAACGATATTGCCGATTCTGCATGATATTGCCCAACAAACTTATCCTGAGGCGACATTATATGTGGTGGCCACGCCGATCGGAAATGCAGGTGACATATCGTTGCGCGCTTTGCACACTTTATCCATTGTCGATGCGGTCGCCTGTGAGGATACGCGTAACACTGGCCATCTGCTATCGCGCTATGGCCTATCAAAGAATCTGATTGCAGCACACCAGCACAATGAACGCGAGGTTGCGGAAAAATTAATTCATCGTTTGCAAGCTGGCGAACGTATTGCACTCGTTTCCGATGCCGGTACACCAGCGGTCTCCGACCCTGGCGCACGCATCGTCGATGCTGTGCGTAAGGCAGGCCTACGTATTATCCCATTGCCTGGTGCTTCCGCCGCCATTGCTGCCCTTTCTGCGAGCGGCTTGCTCGACGAGCAATTCCATTTTTTTGGCTTTTTACCCGCCAAGGCAAGACAGCGTGATACTGCATTATCCAAGCTGCAAGGTCTCACGGCAGCCATCATTTTCTACGAAGCACCGCATCGTATTAGCGAAACTGTCGCGGCCCTTGCGGCCAGTTTCGATCCCGCGCGTCAGATCATCTTTGCACGAGAACTGAGTAAATTATTTGAAGAGATCCATCGTTGTCCGTTATCGGAAGCAGTCGCGTGGATCGGCGCGGATCAAAACCGGCAAAAAGGTGAATATGTGATCGTGCTCGAAGGTGCTGCTATCGCAGTCAATAGTGATACGCAAGAGGCGCTTCGTATTCTAAAAATTCTGATGCAAGAATGCTCAGTCAAACAAGCCGCTACCATTGCCGCGCAAATTACCGGACAAAAGAAAAACGCACTGTACGAGCTTGCGTTACAGATGAAAAATGCAAATGACGACGACACTCCTTGAGGACGTTATCGCTGCACGATTACCGGTTTTACTATGCCGTCCTGCTGCGCACGCATGGCGGCAGACATGGCTTCTTCGCGACTACTAAACGGGCCGCTGAAAACCTTATATAAGCTATTCGATGATTCCACTGTCAATGCGGGCAGTGTTGCACCTATATTTTGTGACAACGTGCTGCGAGCAGCTTCTGCGTTATTCAATTGCGAATACGCGCCAAACTGTAGATAAAAACCTGCAGTGGCCACCATTCCTCTACTAACAGCCGATGGATTTGTTATCCCCTGCGGTGTAACTGGCGGCGTTGCTTGTGCGGTTGATTGTGTCGCTGTCGGCGGAGCCAAATGGCTAGACACAATCGCCGGTTGCGCCGCCAACCGAGGTGCCGTCGCCGATGTAGATTGCGACATCTCTGGTGAAACGTCCCTTGTATCTGATTGCATGCTCACCGTACTAACCGCAAAGGTATGTGTCTGACTTTCATCAGAGGATTGTCCGCGCTGCGCACTACTCGCATTGATCTCTTCTATATCAGCCGGCAGTAAGCGCTCTACCTTTAGTTTGGCGCTGCCTTTTCCTATGTAGCCTAATTTCAATGCTGCGGTATAAGATAAATCGATGACGCGGCTAGAGTGGAAAGGACCGCGATCATTAACCCGTACGATCACTTGGTTACCATTTGACAGATTTGTTACGCGCGCATAGGAAGGTAATGGCAGCGTGGGATGCGCGGCAGTCATTTTGTACATGTCGTACAACTCGCCGGAAGATGTTTTCTGACCTTGGAATTTTTTGCCGTACCAGCTGCCATAACCTTCTTGGCTAAACGGCCGGTCATCGGTGATCGGGACATAACGTTTGCCAAAAACCACATAAGGCTTATTGCCGTAACGCGAATAAGGCTCCACCTTGGGCTCAGCATCCGGCACCTTTTCCAAACCGGCTGGCGTTACATCCCCAGGGCCATCATCCATGTAATAGCCACCACGACCTGAGCCGGCAGGAGGCAAAGCGGGATAGGCGCCACTACTCTCATCAGAAACCTTGGAGGATCTCAGTGGTGTACTGCTACAACCGGCCAGTATCAACAAAAAAGATAGCGCCAAACACCGAAATCTGATGGCAGGACTTAAAACCATTGTCACTCCTGTAAAAAATAACGCCGCTTTGTCCGCACGTCACGCATCGTGATTGAATCCTCATGCAAGCTCTCAGCTTTGCATTAATTTTCTATGCCGCTGAATACTCATCAGTATGCCCGCACCCACACCCAAGGTCATGAAAGCCGTTCCACCATAACTGAAAAGAGGCAACGGCACGCCAACAACTGGCAATATGCCGCTCACCATGCCCATGTTAACGAACGCATACGTAAAGAAAATCAGGGTGATCGATCCAGCTAACAGTCGCGCAAATAATGTTGGTGCATTTGCAGCGATCATCATGCCACGGCCGATCAATAACAAGTACAGCGTCAGCAATATGCAATTGCCAATCAAGCCAAACTCTTCTGAAAAAACCGCAAAAATAAAATCGGTAGTACGTTCAGGAATAAATTCCAAATGCGCCTGTGTGCCATGCAACCAACCCTTGCCGTTGATGCCACCAGAACCAATCGCAATCGTCGACTGAATGATATGGAAGCCTTTTCCCAGCGGATCAGTAGTCGGATCGATCAACGTCATTACGCGTTCGCGCTGATAATCATGCAACATCGACCAGGCCACGGGCAAACTCGCGAGACCTGCCACGATGCCTCCAGCAATTACTTTCCACGACAAGCCAGCAAAAAAGATCACATAAAATCCTGCTGCCATGACCAGCAAAGAAGTGCCCAGATCCGGTTGTCGCATGATCAAAGCAACCGGCACCATCAACAATATCCCCGCCACCACAAACTCGTGCCAACGCGTCACGCCTTCACGTTTTTGGAAAAACCAGGCCAGCATCAAAGGCATCGCGATCTTCATTAGCTCGGAAGGCTGAATAATTACCCCTACGTGAAGCCAGCGTCGCGCGCCGTTTCTAATCAAACCAAATTCAGCTACTCCCAGCAACAGCACTATGCCTATCACGTAGATTGGTACTGCAAAACGCATCAACGTCTGCGGTGGAATCAAAGCGGCCAGCCACATCACGACAAGTGCAATCATCACGTTACGCACGTGGTCTTCAAAGCGTCCCGGGAAATCAATGCCTGCTGAATAGAGCGTGATCGAGCCGGCAATCAAAATCAGGCAAACGATCAACATCAATGGGCCATCGAAGACCGCGACATAAGGGCGCACCACTTGGCTCAACGGACGCTTATTCATAGGCGCAAGTAATCCGGGCTGCGTCACCGACATGTGACTTCGTAGGTGGCGACATAAACGGCGATTGACTCTGCGATTTAGTCTGCAATTTTTTCTTCCGGTTTAGCTTTAACGGACTTCTGCGGGGGTGCCTCAGGGCGCTTGCCCAACAGATAATAGTCGAGCGCCTTACGTGCAATCGGCGCCGCCGATACCGAGCCAAATCCGCCATTTTCCACGATTACTGCCAGCGCAATCCGCGGATGATCCGCCGGCGCAAAAGCGGTATATAGAGCATGATCAAGATGACGATCATGCATTTTGCTTGGATCGTATTTTTCGTTTTTCTTAATAGCGATTACCTGCGCCGTTCCCGTTTTACCACCTGACACATACGCCGCGTTGGCGAATGCGCGTGCTCCGGTGCCTTCTTTCGTGACACCAATCATTGCATTTTTGATGATATCGATATTTTCCTGCTTCAATGGAATCCGATAACTTTCCTTTGGTACTGTAAGCGTATGAGTATGCGTACTCGCGTCTTCGATGATTTTTACCAGATGCGGTTTCATCACGACGCCATTGTTTGCCAATGTGGCCACTGCATGCGCTAATTGCAACGGTGTAAAGGAGTTATAACCTTGGCCGATGCCAATCGAAATTGTTTCACCGGCATACCATCGCTTTTGCTCAGGCGTTCTGTATGCTTTACGCTTCCATGCGGTCGATGGCAACACGCCGCTGCTCTCGTACACTAAATCGATGCCGGTTTTTTCACCAAAACCAAACGGCACCATAAAATCATGTATTGCATCGACACCAAGCTCATTGGCCAACTGGTAATAATAGGTATCACACGATTCGACGATCGACTTGTACATATCCACCACACCGTGTCCACCCGGCTTATCATCACGAAAACGATGGTTGCCAAGAATAAAATATCCTTGATCATTGATAGCATCCGAGGCCTTGCGTTTATTTAGTTCCAACGCCGCTAAAGCCATAAACGGTTTGTAGGTCGAGCCCGGAGGATAGGTGCCCGATAAAGGGCGGTTCAACAATGGAAAATCAGGTGAGTTATTTAACGCATCCCAACTTTGTTGATCGATACCTTCGATAAAAAGATTAGGATCAAAGTTAGGCATCGATACGTAGGCCAACACATCACCGGTATCCGGCTCTATCGCGATGAGCGCCCCACGTTTATCACCAAAGGCCTGCTCCACTACTTTTTGCAACTCGATATCAATCGATAAAATCAAATTATCGCCAGATACTGCCGGCGTGCGCGACAAGACGCGAACTGGACGGCCACCCGCCGATACTTCTACCTCTTCGTAGCCAGTCTTACCATGCAGTTTTTTCTCGTAACTTCTTTCCAATCCCTCTTTGCCAATATGATCGGTGCCCTTGTAATTAGCAGCATCATCGCTTTCGTCTATGCGAGTGGCCTCGCGCTGATTGATGCGACCGATATAGCCAATAACATGTGACGCCACTTCACCCAATGGATATTGGCGGAACAAACGTGCTTGAATATCAACCCCGGGGAACAGATAACGTCGCGACGTAAAACGTGCCACCTCTTCATCCGTCAGACGAACTCTAATTGGGGTGCTGGCAAGATTGCGCGACTCTTCGCGTAATTTTTTGAAACGCTTGCGATCCCTAGGTTGGATGTCAACGATTTTAGCCAAATCATCAATCACCTTCTCCAGATCACCTTGAATTTTTGACGGCGTAATCTCTAATGTATAAGCAGAAAAATTACGCGCCAGCACCACGCCATTACGATCCAGAATCAAACCACGATTAGGCACAATCGGCACCACTGAAATACGATTGTCTTCTGCCTGCGCAACGTAATCTTTGTGCTTGTATACCTGCAACCAGATAAAACGACTCAATAGACAGGAAAATAAAATGAAGACGACCACGCCAGCCACCGATAGTCGGCGACGGAAAAGATGAACTTCTTGCTCGGCATTTTTTAATTCAGTCATGCGGCTTTATACGTATCCATGCAGGCATGCATTGCAATAGCGCTACAGAAGGCGACACGCTCGTGCCAGTTAGAGTGGACGATTGTCATCACGGTGAATAGCACGACGTTGAGGTGCGAGCAGTATCCAAGTCAACAACGGCCATAGCATGGCGGCCACGATACTTTCGACAAAATACAGCCAACCTGGGAAAAGACCACCGACCAGCATGCGGATAATCAGCGACACCAATTGCGCCGTCAACAGCAAAGGGAAAACATACAATGCCTGCGTGCCAGAAGGGAACCACAATACGCGTCGATGAATCATGATCGCGAAGTAACACAGAAAGGTATACGACAAGGCGTTTTCACCCAAGAGTGCAGCGTCATGCACGTCCATTAGCAAACCCATAAAAAACGCCACACCGATACCGACCTTGCGTGGCTGATGGATGCTCCAAAAAACCAGTACCAAGGCCACAAAATCTGGCACGCCAGGCCATTGCCCCCAAGGCAATAAATTTAAAAAAAATCCCGCCGCCAAACTTAAAGCGATAAACCAGGGATTGGCTGGCAGCAGAATGTAATGCGGCGCATGGTTCATTTTTTAATCGCCTCAGATTGCTGCTGAGAGTTTGCAGATGGTTTTGCTGTGGCTGGGCTTGGCTTTAGCTCTGCCTTAGATTCTGTCTTAGCGGTCGACCTAGGCTCTGAACCAGCGATCGCTGTTGCATCCGCTTCTGCTCCCGCTTTTTTCAGTATCTTCTTTTGAGCACCTGCGGTTTCTGCTGCCTCTTTTTCTACTTTCGATTCAGTTTTTTTCTCAAGCTCTTTTTTTTCTACTTCTTTTTTCTTTTCATCCTTGCGCTCAGCCTTCAGATCAGCTTTTCTTTTTGCTTCGGCCTTGCCCGCGGCGCCAGCATCTTCGCCATTTGCAAATTTCGCATCCTCCAGACCATGGGGGAATAATGAATCCTGCGTCAACAAAATGAGCAATTGCCGATGACGGTTAATCCCGCCAATCGGCTCACACAAGATGTGTAAAAACGAATCAGCTGATTTTGCATCGACCTCTGTGACGGTCGCAACTGCCAGACCGGCCGGATAAATACCGCCGATACCAGATGTCACCAATACATCCCCTTTGCGAATGTCGGCATTGGTCGGCATGAAACGTAAGTCCAGCGTATTAGATTGGCCGCGTCCATACACTACCGCGCGCAACCCATTACGCACCACCTGTGCCGGAATCGCTTGATCTTTATCAGTAAGCAAGGTCACTTCAGAGGTAAATGGAAATACTCTGGTTACTTGCCCGACCACACCAACATGGTCAATCACCGGCTGCCCTAATGCCACGCCTTGTTGCACACCGCGATCAAGCACGATTTTTCGGGTAAAGGGGTCACGCGTGTTGTAGAGGATTTCACCGAGGATGGATTTCACCGGCAACTGCTGGCTGGTTCCAAGCAGTTGTCGCAGTTGCGCATTTTCTGCCAGCAGATGTTTACCCTGCTGCAGTACTTGCGCATCCAGGGTTTGCTGCAATTTGAGTTTGTCGTTTTCCGACTTCAGCTCCGTGAGTGCGCTGAAATAGTCGCTGATCTGATAAGAGGCATCGCGCGGCGTCATCGCTAACACCTGCAGTGGGTACAAAACCGTTCCAATGCTCTGACGCACCATGGACAAAGTGCTCAAATGAGAATCCACAAAAAGCAACAACAGCGCCAATGTAGAAAAGACAACCACTTTGACACGTGCTGAAGCTCCCTGCTTGAAAAGTGGCGGCGGCCCACTAAACTCCATTTAACCCCCGAGCCGATTGCAATATGTCGAACTGAATCGCATCACCGAGCGACAGTAGACCGTGACAATCAATTGTGTTTCCAGACATTTCACATTCATGACACAACTCGGAATACTCTGTCAGCGAGAAAGTTTTAGGGCTTAACTTGGTAATTATTCGTACGAAAAGATTGAGCCCAGCTTATCCATCCGCTCCAGCGCCATGCCAGAACCGCGCACCACACAAGTCAACGGATCTTCTGCCACAATCACCGGCAAACCAGTTTCTTCCATCAGCAGGCGATCCAAATCGCGCAACAGAGCGCCACCACCAGTCAGCATCATGCCTTTTTCGGCGATGTCGGCACCCAGTTCTGGCGGGGTTTGTTCCAATGCGTTTTTAACTGCGGAAACAATGTTATTGAGTGGATCGGTCAATGCTTCCAGAATTTCGTTGCTGGAAATCGTGAATGAACGGGGAATACCTTCAGACAAATTACGGCCTTTGACTTCCATCTCACGCACTTCGGAGCCCGGGAACGCGGAACCGATTTCTTTTTTGATCGTTTCAGCAGTTTGCTCGCCAATCAGCATGCCGTAGTTACGACGAATGTAATTGACGATCGCCTCATCAAACTTGTCGCCACCTACGCGGATAGAGCCCTTGTAGACCATGCCGCCGAGCGAGATGATGCCAACTTCGGTGGTGCCGCCACCAATATCAACCACCATCGAACCAGTTGCATCCGACACCGGCAGCCCAGCGCCGATAGCTGCAGCCATTGGTTCTTCAATCAAATACACCTGCGCAGCACCGGCACCCAGAGCCGACTCACGAATTGCACGACGTTCAACCTGGGTAGAGCCACAAGGAACGCAAATGATGATACGCGGCGACGGTTTAAACATTTTGGTGTCATGTACCATGCGGATAAATTGCTTGAGCATCTGCTCGGTGACGGTAAAGTCGGCAATCACGCCATCCTTCATCGGGCGAATCGCCTCGATATTACCCGGCACCTTACCCAACATCTGCTTAGCTTCCTTACCGACAGCCATGATGGTTTTTTTGCCATTTGGACCGCCCTGCTGGCGAATCGCCACTACCGAAGGCTCATCCAGTACGATGCCCGCAGTACGCACATAAATCAGAGTATTGGCAGTACCCAAGTCAATTGCCAGATCATTAGAAAAATAACTACGCAGAAATCCAAACATGAATTTATTCCCAGTGGCGCTACTATGTGCGCTTAAGTAAAAGAAGGGGTTAATTACCAGAACTGCTCGGCGATGCATCGATAATGACCAGACGAAAGCTCAGCAACAAATCACTAACGACAGCGCTATCAGCGCAAGCAAGGCAATAACCGAGCATTCTACCTTATAATTTACACTAAATTAGTGCTCTAAAACCCCAAAAATAGTCGTTAGGGGTTCTGATATACGCGGTTTTTTGTGCAATTTCGAAAGTCTGCAAAAATCTGCACATATCCCCATTTTTCAATTTTGATCAGCGGCGCAACCGCTTTCCACCATGTCTCTTGATCTTTCCGACGTACAACGCCTGTCTATGCTTGCTCAGCTCGAGCTAACCGAGGCGCAATCCAGCCAAACGCTGGATAAGCTGAACAGCATTTTTTCATTGGTCGAGCAATTGCGTGCCGTCGATACCACTGGTGTCGAGCCACTTAATCACCCGATCGCCGCCATTCTTCCAAGCCTGTCGCTGCGTCTGCGCGAGGATGTCCAGACCGAGAGCAATCGCCGCGACGACTATCAGGCAGTTGCGCCAGCGACGCAGGATGGTCTGTATTTGGTGCCCAAGGTTATCGAGTAAATTTATTGAATCAGATGAATTGCATCAGACCACGCTAGCCGCAGATTAAAAGGCCAGCTTGTCCGCCTAAGCCTCACACAGAATTCACCATGCACACCAAAACACTCAAAGAATATTCCGACCTTCTGCAGAACAAGAAAATTTCCGCTACTGAATTGGCAACATTGTTCTTAGAGCGCATCAAGAGCAGCGATTTAAATGCCTTTCTGCATGTCGATGACAGCTTGACTTTGGCGCAGGCCAAAGTTGCGGATCAACGATTGGCTAGCCGCGATACCACCGCACTGACCGGCATCCCGATTGCGCACAAAGATATTTTTGTCACGCGTGACTGGCGCTCGACTGCCGCTTCGAAGATGCTGCATAACTATGTCAGCCCGTTCGACGCAACCGTGGTTGAAAAATTCAATCAAGCTGGCATGGTCAATCTCGGAAAATTAAATTGCGATGAGTTTGCGATGGGTTCGTCTAACGAGAATTCATACTTCGGTGCTGTCAAAAATCCGTGGGACAAAACTGCCATCCCCGGCGGCTCTTCCGGTGGCTCAGCCGCCGCCATTGCCGCGCGACTAACACCAGCCGCGACGGCAACCGACACTGGCGGCTCAATCCGTCAACCGGCTGCGCTATGTGGCGTCACTGGCATCAAACCGACTTATGGACGCGTCTCGCGCTTCGGTATGATCGCGTTCGCCTCGTCGCTGGATCAAGGCGGGCCGATTGCCAAAACCGCTGAAGATTGCGGGTTGCTGTTGAATGCGATGGCTGGTTTTGACGAACGCGATGCCACCAGCGTGGAACGCGAAGCAGAAGATTTCACCCGCGATCTCAACTCGCCATTGCAAGGTTTGAAGATCGGCATTCCACAAGAATACTTTGGAGACGGACTGGCGGGCGATGTAGAAGCCGCAATACGTGCAGCACTGGCGGAATACGAAAAACTTGGCGCAACCTTGGTCGATATTTCGCTGCCAAAAACCAAGCTATCGATCCCAACCTATTATGTGATCGCACCAGCCGAAGCCTCGTCCAATCTGAGTCGTTTCGATGGCGTGCGTTATGGCTTCCGCGCCAAGGAATATAAAGATCTGTCCGACATGTACTGCAAGACCCGCGCGCAAGGATTTGGCGATGAAGTCAAACGCCGCATCTTGGTCGGTGCTTACGTGCTGTCCCACGGTTACTACGACGCATATTATCTGCAAGCACAAAAAATTCGCCGGTTAATCGCACAGGATTTTCAGCAAGCGCTGTCGGGGCCGAACCGACAATGTGACGTCATCATGGGCCCCGTATCGCCGACAGTTGCATGGGATCTGGGCGACAAGGCCGACGATCCGATTGCCAATTATCTAGCCGATATTTACACGCTGTCGACCAGCCTGGCCGGTTTGCCGGGCATGTCGATTCCTTGCGGTTTTGGTCAAGGCGACAAAAACAGCAAACGCCCAGTCGGACTGCAAATCATTGGCAATTATTTTGCGGAGGCGAAGTTACTCAACGTCGCACATCAATACCAACAAGTGACCGACTGGCATTTGCGTCAACCGGATAACACGTAAAAGATTTAACCTAATGCGTAACACGCAACGCAGCACATCCAGGCCGTTCAAAAAACGTCAAAGACGCACCGTCATTGAAAAGCGGCAGATGCCGTAACAAACAGTAAAGCGCCAGCAGGCGAGTAAGGACACATCATGCAGTGGGAAGTAGTCATCGGTCTAGAAACGCACGCGCAGCTGACCACCCAAACCAAGATCTTCAGCGGTGCATCAACGCGCTTTGGCGCCGAGCCGAACACACAAACTTCACCAGTTGATCTGGCGCTGCCAGGCTCGTTGCCGGTTGCCAATCGCGGGGCGGTTGAGCGTGCGATTCAATTTGGTCTGGCTATCGGCGCAACGATCACGCCGCACTCGGTGTTCGCGCGCAAAAATTATTTTTATCCCGACCTGCCCAAAGGCTACCAGATCAGCCAAATGGATTTGCCGATTGTGCAAGGTGGCCGCGTGTCTTTCCCAATGGAAGTCGACGGCAAGACCGAAATTCGCTCAGTGCAACTAACGCGCGCCCACATGGAAGAAGATGCAGGTAAATCACTGCATGAAGATTATCAAGGGATGACTGGCATCGATCTTAATCGTGCCGGTACACCGCTGCTGGAAATCGTGACCGAGCCAGATATGCGTAGTGCAACGGAAGCTGTGGCCTACGCCAAAGCTTTGCATACCTTGGTTACGTGGCTAGGCATCTGCGATGGCAATATGCAGGAAGGCTCATTCCGTTGCGACGCCAATGTTTCAGTGCGTCCAGTTGGACAAACAGAATACGGCACCCGCTGCGAGATCAAGAATCTTAACTCGTTCCGTTTCCTCGAAGACGCGATCAATTATGAAGTGCGTCGCCAGATCGAACTAATTGAAGATGGTGGTCGGGTGGTGCAAGCAACGCGCCTGTACGACCCCGACAAAAAAGAAACGCGTGAAATGCGCAGCAAAGAAAATGCGCACGATTATCGCTACTTCCCAGATCCGGATCTGCCACCACTGGTTGTCAGTGCAGAATGGATTGCGCGTGTGCAAGCCGAGATGCCAGAACTTCCAGGTGCGATGCGCGAGCGATTTACAGAGGAATACAGTCTGTCAAATTACGATGCAGCAGTGTTGACGCAATCCAAAGGCATGGCGAATTATTTTGAATTAGTTTGCGCTGTTGCCGGCCCCGATCAAGCCAAACCGACTGCCAACTTGCTGATGGGTGATTTTGCCTCAGCACTCAACCGCGACAACATCGACATAGACGATGCCCCCGTGTCGCCGCCGCAACTGGCCGTGCTGTTGCATCGTATTAGCGACGGCACGATCTCCAACAAGATTGCAAAAGAAGTCTTCAACGCAATGTGGGAAGAAAAATCAGAAAGCCCTACCCTCGCTGACGAGTTGATCGAGTCCAAAGGTCTTAAGCAAATTTCTGACAGCGGTGCACTGGAAAAAATAGTTGATGAAGTCTTGGCCGCTAATCAAAAATCCGTCGAAGAATTCCGTGCCGGCAAAGAGAAAGCATTTAATGCGTTGATCGGCCAAGCAATGAAGGCGAGTAAAGGCAAGGCAAATCCGGCGCAATTGACCGAGCTACTGAAAAAGAAACTATCGGCCTAAACGATAGATAAAATAAAAAAAGGGACAGCAAGCTGTCCCTTTTTCTTTGCAAACGTAATTTTACGTTTCACCTTATCGATGACGACTTTATTCCATCACCGTGCGCGCATTGAGTGGTTGCACCGGACGATTATTGGGATGGGTGAGTACACCCGCAAAGGCCTCGATTTGCTCTTTAGATGCAGTCATTGGATTCTTCATCACGATCCAACGCACACCTTCGGAGCATGGCGGCGTCGTCAGCGAACCATTGAAACGATAATAATCATGCTTCGCCGGCAGCAGATCCATCGCCGTAACCTGATCAGCCAATGACGCTTTGTCACCCGCCTGTTTTGGCATTTGCTTCCATGCTTGCGTCAGCACTTTATTGGCTTTACCTTCTTTAAACATTACTGCGATCACCGCGAGATTGCCATCCTTATCTGCATGCACCAGATGGCCTTCCAGTGGATAGGATTTACCTTTGATCAGATTTTCGCTGGGCGCATGAAAGTGAAACTGCTTCAAATCAAACTGCGTGCCATCAAGCTTGATGCTGTTACCTGCGACAACATTAATTTGCACGGTATGACCGTTGTTGAGAATTTCCCCCGCCTGCTTATCGTAGTTAAAGACCAGTGGCTGCAACTTGGCATCTATCATTCCAGTCAAATTGATTGGCGACTGATTGCGCCCGGAACAGGCACCGTACTCTGGCGTCAGTTTGCCCCAGCTCTCCGGGCCAGCGTTACCAACATAATCCCAATGCGCGCCATTGGCTGCAAAAACGGCGCCTGGCAACAGCATAAGGCTTGCTGCAAAAAACGAGTTTTTCATCGATAATCTCTTGTGTGTATGTAGTTGTTAAATTTTTACTGCGCCATATTTTACCTTTTAGCTCTCGCGACGCAATGCTTCTGCGGAGAAACAAATCGACGTCTACAAAATTGCGGCACAAAAGAAAACAGACACGGGCTTGCGCGCGCGTCTGCAAAAAACACAGGAATAATTTAATAGCTAGATTACAGTCCAACTTAAAGCCACCACTTTTAAATATTGAACGAAATCTTGCGTCTCACATCAGGAAAAATCGTGCTTCCGCTACGTTTTGATTGATGCGGCCATACATTCTATCGAGGCATCCACAAACCCGACAAGGTCAAGAAACTGGCCGCTACTTACCTGCGCGTCCAAAGAAAACATAGTAATCTCAGCAGCCGCATTTATCGCAGTGTCGCCGTTTCTGTTATTGCCGTTAGTTCTCGATAACGTTGCAGCAGTAGATCATATTTCTTATTCACTCCATCCAATCTCGCTTTGCTATCATCAAGCTCAGTTTGCGCTGTACGTAATGCCTGCAGCGCGCGCGCTGCGCGCGATTTCAAACTAGCCGGAATCGATCCCGCTTCCATACGTGCATTCAATGCCGTTTGCGCTACTTGCTGCTCTTTTTCTGCAATGGCGAGCGCGGCATTTTGCTGCTCAATTTGTTTTTCGATCGACTGCGTATCCCGCTGCCGAGACTGCGCTATGGCGTGCTCGCTATGATAGCGCGCCAACAATGCACGATCTGCATGCCGCTGTTCTTGTTGTGCGCGCTGCTCAGCCAGTTTTTTTTCTTCTTGCTCAGCTTTTTCCTGTTGCTGAGCTGGCGTTAGTGGCGCGGCAATACGTCGCTTCAACATGCCACTCTTTCCATATTCACGTATTGCCTGGCCGGCACATTCCGGAATCGGTCTGTCAGAAGTATAGGTATGCCCTGCGGAATCCTTGCACATGAAGATTTCCGCACTCGCCATTGTCGAGATCGACATTACCAGCAAACCTATGACGAATTGCATCGACTCTCCTTTGTAAAACTTCACATCGACATCACGCCATATTTCTCGCGATAGTCGGCCACAGCTTGTTTATACTGCGCCTGCTCCGAGCTTGCGCCCGCCTTCGATATATATTCCAACAAATCTGCCAGATTACCGATCGATATGACCGGCATATCGTAAGTTGCACTAACTTCCTGCACTGCCGACAGCGCGGAGAGCTTGCCCTCTGCTCCCGATCGCTCCATCCGATCCAAGGCGATCAACACCGCGCAAGGGGTGGCGCCAGCACCCCTTATCATATCGACTGATTCCCGCACCGAAGTACCAGCCGAAATCACGTCGTCGATAATCACTACCTTACCCTGCAGCTTGGCACCCACCATCGTGCCACCTTCGCCATGATCTTTTGCCTCCTTGCGATTAAAGGCAAATGGCACATCGCGGCCTTTATGGGCTAACGCCACCGCCGTCGCTGACGCTAACGTAATGCCCTTATATGCAGGGCCAAACAACATATCAAATTCGATGCCGGAATCGAGTAATGTTTGCGCATAAAAGTCAGCCAAGCGTGCCAGCGTCTTTCCCTGGTTAAAAAGACCAGCATTGAAAAAGTAGGGCGAGGTCCGCCCTGCTTTTGTCACAAACTCGCCAAAGCGCAACACGCCAGCCTCTACCGAAAACTGAATAAACTCCTGCCGTAAATTGTTCAAAACAACCTCACAACGAATAAAAAGTGACAAAATTTGTCGCTGATTGCGCAACCCATCGCACATTTTAATCGTTATCGACCGCTATGCACGTAAATGCAAAGGGCATGCCTGATTGTTTTGACAATAAAAATAGTCGTAACAACCGACGCAGGATAGGCGTGCAACGCGCAACATTCGGCACGCCGCATCCGTCCCAATTCGGGTATCCTGATCGACTTATTTCCTCGTCACGCCCATGTTAAAAATTATCTCCGCCAATCTGAACGGCATACGCTCTGCTGCCCGCAAGGGCTTCTTTCCCTGGATGGCTCAGCAAGCCGCCGATTTTGTCTGTGTACAAGAGCTAAAAGCACAGGCTGCCGACATGACACCAGAATTTCTGACGCCTGACGGCTACTTTGGCTATTTTCATTACGCAGAAAAAAAAGGCTATTCCGGTGCCGGGATTTACAGCAAGTTCAAGCCAGATCACGTACAGATCGGTTTTAACTGCCCAGAATTTGATACAGAAGGCCGTTATGTGCAATGTGATTTCGGCAATCTGAGCATAATCTCGGTGTACTGCCCCTCCGGCTCATCCAGCGAAGAACGGCAACAGGCGAAGTTCCGCTTTATGGATTTGTTTCTGCCTCATCTTCTGGCATTGCGCGCACAAGAGCGTGAGTTTGTTATTTGCGGCGACTGGAATATCGCACATAACGAAATCGATCTAAAAAACTATAAAGGCAACCGCAAGAACTCGGGCTTTTTGCCAGAAGAACGCGAATGGCTAACACGCGTACTAAAAGAAGTAACGTTGGTTGACAGCTATCGGCTGCTGCATCCAGAGACCACCGACGAATGCTACACATGGTGGAGTAACCGTGGCCAAGCTTGGGCGAATAACGTAGGGTGGCGCATCGATTACCAAGTTGCGACCGCGGCCTTTGCTGCGACGGCGCAAAGTGCAAGCGTCTACAAAGCCGAGCGTTTTAGCGATCATGCGCCATTAACGATTAGTTACGATTGGAAATTCTAAACTCCCCTCAGAGATATTCACAAAAATATCGGCTCAAAACGAGCATAAAAAAGCGTCCTAGAAGGACGCTTTTTTGTTGCACAAACTATCGGGCTACTTGTTTGGCTGTGGTGTAAAACGCAAATACGGCTTAACTGCTTTAAAGCCTTTCGGATATTTTTCTTTTAAGACCGCTTCATCTTGAATCGCAGGCGGAATAATTACGTCATCGCCATCCTTCCAATTACCAGGTGTAGCGACTGTGTACTTATCGGTCAATTGCAATGCATCAATAACACGCAACACCTCATCGAAATTGCGGCCTGTACTCAACGGATAGGTGATGATCAAACGAATTTTCTTTTGTGGATCAATCACAAACAGCGAACGAACGGTAGCGGTTGCCGACTGATTCGGATGAATCATATCGTAAAGTCCAGCAACTTTTTTATCTGAATCCGCGACGATAGGAAAGCCCACCACGGTCTTTTGCGTTTCTTCAATATCCTTGATCCAACCAAGATGTTGCTCAGCAGAGTCGACCGATAACGCAATCGCCTTAACATTCCGTTTATCAAAGTCTGGCTTTAATTTAGCAGTTAAACCCAGTTCCGTCGTGCATACCGGAGTGAAATCAGCTGGGTGAGAAAATAAAACCACCCATGAGTCGCCTGCCCATTCGTGAAATTTAATCTTACCGATCGACGAATCCTGTTCAAAATCGGGGGCAGTATCACCTAAACGCAAAGACATATCATCCTCCTTTGATTTCATCAAGTTTTGACTATAGCGTTACCTGCGGATACTCCCAACTACAAATAGGTATTATGCAAATAACGCGACGTTATGATCATAACGCATTCGCAACGCGAACACGCCTAAGCGAGCCAACCGTTAGTGACGGGCAACTGCTTCGAGCACTTGGGTGAATTTGTCCGCTTTTTGAAAGCCGATTACGCGACCACCTTGGATTTCTTGTCCCTGCTTATTGAAAAAAATAATTCCCGGTGGCCCAAACAAATTAAAGCGCTTTAACATTGCCTTGTCTTGTTCGTCGTTAGCAGTGACGTCTGCCTGCAATATAACCATATCGGTTAATTGCGAACGCACGCGCGGATCTGTAAAAGTCAATTTCTCCATTTCTATGCATGAGACGCACCAGTCGGCATAAAAATCCAGCATCACATTTTTACCACCGGATTGTGCCAACACGGCGTCCAACTCTGAAACCGTCTTCACTGGTTTAAAATTTATTTTTTCTATGTTATCGGTTCGCAAATGCGCAAGTGGCGCAATCACGTCGCGCCCACCAGTCGCCACGCCGACCAATTGCAAGATGCCGAACACCAAGAACAAAATGCCGAGCGCTTTGACAAACCAACGCCCCTGAGTTGCCCATAATAGATACGCACCGTACGCTATCCCGAGCGTCGCCCATCCCAGCATGTGTATTGCGGCAGGTATAACTGGCGACACTAGCCATAGTGCTACCGCGAGCATTAAGACACCGAAAAATCGCTTGACCGCCTCCATCCAAATACCAGCGCGCGGCAACAAACTGCCCGCTGACACGCCCAATACAAGCAAGGGAATACTCATGCCGATCGCCATAAAAAACAACGCACTGCCGCCGATAACAACATCGCGTGTCTGACTAATATAGACGAGTGCTCCTGCCAACGGCGCCGCAACACAAGGGCCGACGATCAATGCAGACAACGCCCCCATGACAAATACGCCAATCAATTTACCGCTAGATTGTTTGCTGGATACAGTCGTCAAATGCGTCTGTATTGCAGTTGGCATCTGCAATTTGTAGACATCAAACATCGCCAACGCAAGCGCAATCATCACTAAAGCAAATGCGCCGAGCACCCATGGATTTTGCAAGTTGGCCGCCAACCCTTCTCCCGCCAACCCAGCAGCAATACCGAGCAACGTGTAGACAACTGCCATCCCTAACGCATACGTCACGGCCAGCAAAAATCCACGCGTACGTGTCACCTGCGTCCCTTCTCCCACAATAATGCTAGATAGAATTGGCAACATCGGTAACACGCATGGCGTAAACGCCAACCCCAAACCAAGCAGAAAGAATAGGGGCAAGATTAGCAGCAGCTTGCCACTACGCAAAGATTCGGCAATTTTTCCAGTGCCATCTAGGTCAAATAAACTTGCTGGCACAGCATTGGACGAACCAGTTATATCTCGATTGATGTCGGCCTGCATGGCCGCATCAAATGATCTACTAATTGTCATCGGCGGATAGCAAAGGCCCTTATCCGAACATCCCTGACTAGTAGCATGCAAGATGAATGGGCCCGATGCCTGAACGGGAAGAATTATCGTCAGTGCGTTTCTATAGGTTTCGACATTTTTCTGAAACGTTTCGTCGAACTTGATTTTACCTTCAGGAATTAGCGGCTCACCCAGCGTCGCATGATCAGCCGTGAAGGAGAACCGCTCACGATACATGTAATAACCATCAGCGATTTTGTAAGTCAGCGCAACCGTTTGCGTATCAACGGTCTGTACAGAAAGCTGAAAAGCCACTTCAGGCGCCAAAAAATCTTCGTCCGCATTAGCCGGCGCTGTAAAGCCCAATACGCCACAAAGAAAGAGTAACAAATAACGCCGCACCAACAACGTGAAATCATCGATCCTATACGGACGACAGGCAAACGCGCGCGTCCCATCAGCCCCACCGTTCGGTTCGTCGATATCTGCGGCCCGGTGTCTCCTTGCTTGACGTTGTAATCTAAAAAAGTGCTCAAACATCTTCATCCCTGCTGGTTTCCTGAATCAGCCATTCCAGATATTCAGCCGATCCTGCGATGATCGGCAGCGCGATAATTTCTGGCACTTCATACGGGTGCAAAACGTTTATCATCTGCGCCAGTTCTGCATAGCGCGCGCGTACCGTTTTGATCAATACGGTGAACTCGTCTTCACTTACTATCTCGCCCTGCCAATGATACATAGAGCGTACCCGCGGTAGGATATTGACGCACGCTGCCAGCTTTTGCTCAAGCAGTTTGCGCGCCAAAATAATTGCCGATGCTTCATCAGAGCAATTGGTCATCAGCAAAATAGCTTTATTAGTATCGACCGATGGATCCATATCCTGTTCTAATTCGTTGGCACTCTGTTTTTAGTTACAAAGACTATTATGGCGCCACAAAAAACAAAAGCCAGACTTTTGTCTGGCTTCTATTGGATAAGGCACTGCAACGTCGCGATTATTCGCCGCTGTTGTCTTCTACTGCCTCGGTGGTGTCTGGACGATCAACCAACTCGATAAATGCCATAGGTGCGTTGTCGCCAACACGGAAACCCATCTTCAAGATACGCAAGTAACCACCGTTACGGTTTGCATAACGTGGGCCGAGTTCAGCGAACAGCTTGACGACCATTTCACGGTCACGCAGACGATTGAAAGCGAGACGCTTGTTTGCCAGACTGTCGGTTTTACCCAAGGTCAGGATCGGCTCGATCACGCGACGCAGTTCTTTCGCTTTTGGCAAAGTGGTTTTGATCGCTTCGTGACGCAGCAACGACACGGTCATGTTGCGCAACATAGCGAGGCGGTGGGACGAGGTACGATTTAATTTACGGAGGCCGTGACGGTGACGCATGGTAATTCCTTTCGGTTAGTTTTAAATCCAGTTCTTCTATCGACGCTGCCATCAATACATGCAAGCAGAGACGCGGACCGGTATTTATTAGGTACTACAAATAGTTAATACAGCTTAGGCGCTACTTTTCGAGACGGGCGATTTTACTACAAAGCCCAATTCCTTATTACTCTTGGTTGTTACTCTTTAGCTCTTACTGCTATTGGCACGGTGTGCAAAACATATTTCACACACCATTGCCAATCTCACTGCTAAATTACTTCTCCAAACCGGCAGGTGGCCAGTTTTCGAGCTTCATGCCTAAGGTCAAACCACGTGATGCCAATACTTCCTTGATTTCATTCAAGGACTTGCGGCCGAGGTTAGGCGTTTTCAGCAGCTCGTTTTCGCTACGTTGGATCAAATCACCAATGTAGTAAATGTTTTCTGCTTTCAGACAGTTTGCAGAACGCACTGTCAATTCCAAATCATCGACTGGACGCAACAGGATAGGATCAACTGCAGGAGCACGTGAAGGTGCATCTGCAGGCGCTTCTGTGCCTTCCAATGCGGCAAATACGTTCAATTGATCGACCAGCACGCGTGCGGATTGACGAATCGCTTCTTCTGGTGTGATGACCCCATTGGTTTCGATATTGATAACCAACTTATCCAGATCAGTACGCTGCTCAACCCGTGCCGATTCCACTGCGTATGAAACGCGACGCACTGGTGAGAATGAAGCATCCAAAATAATGCGACCAATAGTCTTGTTGGTATCTTCAGCCAAGCGACGTACGTTACCTGGAACATAACCACGGCCTTTTTCGACCTTGATCTGCATATCCAGCTTGCCACCAGCGGTCAGGTGAGCGATCACGTGATCTGGATTAACCAGCTCTACATCGTGCGGCAATTCGATATCGGATGCCAATACCGCGCCTTCACCTTCCTTCTTCAGGATCAGGGTGACGTCGTCACGGTTATGCAATTTGAAGACAACGCCCTTCAAGTTCAATAACAGATCAACGACGTCTTCTTGCACGCCGTCTAATGACGAGTACTCGTGAACCACACCAGCGATGGTCACTTCGGTTGGCGCATAGCCGACCATCGATGACAACAATACGCGACGCAAGGCATTGCCCAAGGTGTGGCCATAACCACGCTCAAACGGTTCCATGACGACTTTAGCATGGCCTTCGCCTAGCACTTCGACTTCAATAATACGTGGCTTTAACAAACTGTTTTGCATGAAATGTCCTTTTCAATACCCTCGGCTCATTACACCGATAAGGCTGATGGCATTACGAGAAAAGCCCACCGATTGGTGGGCCCGGGATTCAGAATTAACGGGAATACAGTTCGACGATCAGCGATTCGTTGACGTCGTTAGCGATTTCGCTACGATCAGGAATCGATTTGAAAGTGCCTTCCATTTTCTTGGAATCAACTGCAACCCATGCCGGCATACCAATTTGCTCGGCCAACGACAAGGCTTCAACGATACGAACTTGCTTCTTCGATTTTTCACGAACAGCGACCACATCGCCTGGCTTAACCATGTACGACGCGATGTTGACGACGATACCGTTGACGGTGAATGCTTTGTGCGAAACCAATTGACGGCCTTCTGCACGTGTCGAGCCGAAGCCCATACGATAGACGACGTTGTCGAGGCGCGTTTCCAACAACTTCAACAAGGTTTCACCGGTGTTGCCTTTACGACGATCAGCTTCTGCAAAATAACGGCGGAACTGACGCTCCAAAACGCCGTACATACGTTTTACTTTTTGCTTTTCGCGCAATTGATTACCGTAGTCGGAGGTACGTGCACCAGAAGTGCGGCCATGCTGACCTGGCTTGGAGTCGAGTTTGCACTTCGAATCCAGCGAGCGACGTGCGCTTTTCAGGAAAAGGTCGGTACCTTCACGACGGGAGAGTTTTGCTTTAGGTCCAATATAACGTGCCACGAGAATTTCCTTTAATTAAATGACGCCCCAAATGAATTTTTGCCGATAGATCGATGGCAATTCACTGAGCGCTAGTCTGATCAACATGCAATCAGACAGTGGGCTTACTAAGAACAAAACCCGCCAAGGTCTTTGGCGGGCAGGTTACGGCGAAACAGCAACCGTTAGAACAACAATTAGATACGACGACGCTTAGGCGGACGGCAACCGTTGTGCGGTACTGGCGTCACATCTTGAATCTCGGTGATCTTGATGCCGAGGTTGTTCAGCGCACGAACCGAAGATTCGCGACCTGGACCTGGGCCCTTGATACGCACTTCCAGATTCTTGATGCCGCATTCTTGCGCAACTTTACCAGCGGCTTCAGCTGCAACCTGCGCTGCAAACGGGGTCGATTTACGCGAACCCTTAAAGCCTGCACCACCCGAGGTTGCCCATGACAGCGCATTGCCTTGACGATCAGTGATCGTGATGATGGTGTTATTGAAGGATGCGTGAATATGTGCAATGCCCTCAGCAACATTCTTTTTAACTTTCTTCCGCGCGCGCGCTGAAGCGTTATTTGGTGATTTAGCCATGATAATTTCCTTGAATCCGACAACGATTATCGTTGTCCGTTTGGATTATTTTTTCAGCGATTGCGCTGCTTTACGTGGACCTTTGCGAGTACGCGCATTGGTACGAGTACGCTGACCACGCAGTGGCAAACCACGACGATGACGCAAACCGCGATAGCAACCCAGATCCATCAAACGCTTGATGTTCATCGAGAGCTCACGACGCAGATCACCTTCAACGATGAACTTGCCGATTTCGTCACGGAGCTTTTCCAGCTCGTTATCGTCCAGATCCTTGACCTTCTTAGTGGTCAAAACACCCGTTGTGTCACAGATTTTCTGTGCACGTGGACGGCCAATACCATAGATAGCCGTGAGGCCGATTACGGTATGTTGATGATTGGGTACGTTTACCCCTGCGATACGTGCCATTCGTTATTCCTCAAATCAATAACGTTAAATTAACCTTGGCGCTGCTTATGACGCGGCTCGATGCAAATTACTCGAACGACGCCCTTGCGCTTGATGATCTTACAGTTGCGGCAGATCCGCTTAACTGATGCGAGCACTTTCATTTTTGCCCTCTTTCTTTCAACACTAAAATTGCAGAGCCGGTAATTATAACCTGCTCCGACATTATTAATCGTTACTTCGTGCGGAACACGATGCGTGCCCTACTTAAATCATACGGTGTCAATTCAACCGTCACCTTGTCGCCAGGCAGAATGCGGATATAGTTCATACGCATTTTTCCTGAAATATGACCAAGCACGATGTGCCCGTTTTCCAACTTGACTCTAAATGTTGCATTCGGAAGATTCTCAAGAATCTCACCCTGCATCTGAATTACGTCGTCTTTTGCCATTCGTTTGCCCGTTATCCTCGCGCTTAGCGCGTCGGAATGCTGCCTTTGAAATTTGCCTTGCGAAGCAACGATTCATACTGCTGCGACATCACGTAATTTTGTACCTGCGCCATGAAATCCATCGTCACCACCACAATAATCAACAGTGATGTGCCACCGAAGTAAAACGGTACTTTCCAGCGAGCGATCAGGAACTCTGGCATCAAGCAAACCAGCGTAATGTAAATTGCACCGGCCAATGTCAAACGCGTCAAAATCTTGTCGATGTAGCGTGCAGTTTGATCACCTGGACGGATGCCTGGTACAAACGCGCCACTTTTCTTCAGATTATCGGCAGTTTCTTTGCTGTTAAATACCAATGCGGTATAGAAAAAGCAGAAGAAAATAATCGCAGCCGAATACAGCAAAGCATGAATCGGTTCACCTGGCGCCATTGATGCCGCCAAATCTTTCAAAAAGCGCACTACCGGACTCGTGCTTTCACCTGAAGTAAACCAACTGGTGATTGTCGCCGGGAACAAGATAATCGACGAAGCAAAAATCGGTGGAATAACACCCGCCATATTTAGCTTCAATGGCAAATGACTGCTTTGTCCACCGTAAATCTTGTTACCAACTTGGCGCTTCGCATAATTCACTAGAATCTTGCGTTGGCCACGCTCAACAAACACTACAAAATACGTTACCGCAGCAACTACCAAACAGATCAAAATCGCTGCCAAACCACTCATCGAACCGGTACGTACCAACTCAAACAATCCCGCCACTGCACTAGGCAAGCCTGCTGCAATACCAGCAAAGATGATGATCGAAATGCCGTTGCCCAAACCACGCTCGGTAATCTGCTCACCTAACCACATCAAGAACATGGTGCCAGTCACTAGCGTTACCACCGTCGTAAAACGGAAAGCCATGCCAGGATCAATCACCAAACCTTGTTGCGATTCCAAAGCAACCGCGATACCCAACCCTTGAAACAAGGCCAGCACCAGAGTGCCGTAGCGCGTGTACTGCGTAATCTTGCGACGACCAGCTTCACCCTCTTTTTTCAGCGCTTCAAGCTGCGGCGAAACGACCGCCATCAACTGCATGATGATCGACGCAGAAATGTAAGGCATGATACCGAGCGCAAAAATCGTGAAGCGGGACAAGGCGCCACCGGAGAACATGTTAAACATGCCCAAAATACCGCCTTGATTTTGCTTAAACAATTGCGCCAACTGGGCAGGGTCAATACCCGGCACAGGGATGTGTGCACCGATACGAAACACCACCAAAGCACCAAGCAAGAACCACAAACGACCCCAAGGGAAACCCTTGGTTGCACCCTTAGCAAGCTGAGGAGTAGTTGCCAATGTTTACTCCGTTATCTGAATGACAGATTTAAGCAACCGAACCGCCAGCGGCTTCGATCGCTGCTTTTGCACCTTTGGTTACGATCAGACCTTTGAGCGTCACTTTTTTAGTGAGTTCGCCGGACAGAATCACACGCACCACGCGCGCCAATTCACCGATCACACCAGCTTGCTTTAAAGCCAGAATATCTACTTCTCCGACTGGCAATGCTTCCAAATCAGACAAACGAACTTCTGCCTTGTAAGGCGTTGCCAGCGATTTAAAACCACGCTTAGGCAAACGACGTTGCAAAGGCATTTGACCGCCTTCGAAACCGACCTTATGGAAACCGCCTGAACGGGATTTTTGACCTTTATGACCACGACCCGAGGTTTTACCCAGGCCAGAGCCGATACCGCGACCGACGCGACGCTTGTAGTGCTTGGCGCCGTCAGCTGGTTGAATAGTATTCAATTCCATGATGTTCTCCGTGTCTAAGCCGAGGCTTACGACACTACTTTCACGAGATACGCTACTTTGTTAATCATGCCACGCACTGCCGGCGTATCTTCCAACTCAGAAACCGAGTTGATACCGCGCAGGCCGAGGCCGCGAACGGTAGCACGATGTGTTTCGCGTGTACCGATCAGACCCTTGACCAATTTAACTTTGACTGTATTTGCCATTGTGTTCACCTTAGCCCAGAATTTCTTCAACAGACTTGCCGCGCTTAGCAGCAATTTCTGAAGGGGTATTCATCTTTGACAGGCCTTCGATCGTGGCGCGCACCATGTTGTAAGGATTGGTAGAACCGGTAGATTTTGCCACCACGTTCGTCACACCCATTACTTCAAAAATTGCGCGCATTGGACCACCTGCGATCACACCAGTACCTTCTTTGGCTGGCAGCATCAAAACTGATGACGCACCATGCTTGCCGGTAACCATGTGTTGCAAAGTACCGTTTTTCAACGTGACCTTAACCATTTTGCGACGGGCTTCTTCCATTGCCTTTTGTACTGCAACTGGCACTTCTTTCGACTTGCCCTTGCCCATACCGATGCGACCATCGCCATCACCAACAACAGCTAATGCTGCGAAACCCATGATACGACCACCCTTGACCACCTTGGTCACACGGTTGACCGCGATCATTTTTTCGCGCATGCCATCATCAGGCTTGTCGCTTTGCATTCTGGATTGCATTTTTGCCATGACGAATTTTCCTTAGAACTTCAGACCAGCTTCACGCGCAGCTTCAGCAACTGCTTTAACGCGGCCGTGATAACGGAAACCGGAGCGATCAAACGCAACTTCGGAGATTCCAGCTTTCAGCGCTTTTTCTGCAACGCGCTTACCGACCAATGCGGCAGCGGCTGCATTACCACCAGCTCCCGATTGCCCACCCAACTCTTTGCGGACTTCTGCTTCCAACGTCGATGCTGAAGCCAAAATCTTGGCATCAGGACCGATGATGTTGGCATAGATATGCAAGTTGGTACGATGTACCGCCAAACGAGCCACCTTCAACTCGGCAATCTTCGCCCGAGTTTGGCGTCCGCGGCGCAGACGTGATTGTTTCTTATCCATCGTCAACCCTTACTTCTTCTTGGTTTCTTTAAGCACAACCACTTCGTCCGAATAACGAACGCCTTTACCTTTGTAAGGCTCAGGTTTGCGGTACGCACGAACTTCAGCAGCAACTTGGCCGACGCGCTGGCGATCGATACCCTTGATCAGGATTTCGGTCTGGGTTGGCGTCTCAACCTTGATACCTTGTGGCATTTGATGAACAACCGGATGCGAGAAGCCTAGTGACAAATTTAATTTGTCGCCTTGAGCAGCAGCGCGAAAACCAACGCCTACCAAGTTCAGCTTTTTCTCGAAACCTTTGGTAACACCATTCACCATGTTGTTGACCAAAGCACGCAAGGTGCCGGACATCGCATTGGCTTCACGGCTATCATCAACCGGCTTGAAATTCAATTCGCCGTTGCTGTTTTCAACTTTCACCAAGCCATTCAATGACTGTGACAGCGAACCCAACGGGCCTTTTACTGTAATTTGCTCTGCCGTGATGGACACTTCTGCGCCACCTGACAGTGCAATCGGCATTTTACCTACTCGGGACATCTTGCACTCCTTAGGCGACGTAGCAAATCACTTCACCACCGACACCGGTAGCGCGCGCTTTGCGATCAGTCATGACGCCTTTAGGCGTCGACACGATGGCCACACCCAAACCGTTCATCACGTTTGGAATGTCGTCTTTGCCCTTGTAGATACGCAGCCCTGGACGGGATACGCGCTCCAAGCGCTCAATAACTGGACGGCCGGCATAATATTTCAAACCGATTTTCAGTTCTGCTTTACCAGCAGCTTCTGTCACGGCGAAATCTTCAATATAACCCTCGTCACGCAGGACGTTGGCGATGGCAATCTTGACCTTGGACGACGGCATCACTACCGAAGTTTTTTGAACAACTTGCGCATTGCGGATACGGGTCAGCATATCGGCGATAGGATCGCTCATACTCATTGCTTATTCTCCTATTACCAGCTGGCTTTTGTCATACCGGGAATTTCGCCACGCATGGCGCATTCACGGAGCTTAATACGGCCCAAACCGAACTTACGGAAAGTGCCACGCGGGCGACCGGTGATCGAGCAACGGTTACGTTGACGAGTAGGAGCCGAGTTACGTGGCAACGCCTGCAATTTCAGGCGCGCTTCGTAGCGCTCTTCTTCCGACTTCGATTGGTCATCAATGATTGCCTTCAACTCGGCGCGCTTACCGGCGTATTTCTTTACCAGGTCTGCACGCTTTTGCTCACGGTTAATCAGTGCCAGTTTTGCCATGGCAACCTCAGTTTCTGAACGGAAATTTAAATGCGGCGAGAAGCGCTTTGGCTTCATCGTCGGTCTTCGCAGTTGTCGTGATACTAATGTTCATACCACGCAACACGTCAATCTTGTCGTACTCAATTTCGGGGAAAATGATCTGCTCTTTCACACCGATATTGTAATTACCACGACCATCGAATGCCTTACCCGAGATACCACGGAAATCGCGCACACGTGGCAACGCAACTGTGATGAAACGGTCAAGAAACTCATACATCTGCGCGCCGCGCAAAGTCACCATACAACCAATTGGATAACCTTCACGGATTTTAAAACCCGCAATCGCTTTACGCGCTTTTGTCACAACTGGCTTTTGACCTGCAATCTTGGTCAAATCACCAACTGCATGTTCAATGATCTTTTTGTCCGCAATCGCTTCCGACAAACCCATATTCAGGGTGATCTTCAGGATACGCGGCACCTCCATTGCCGATTTGTATGCAAATTTTGCAGTCAAATCACCAACGACTTTTTCTTTATAGAATTCTTGGAGACGGGCCATGATCTCTTAAACCTTCACTGCTTCGCCGCTTGACTTATAGATGCGGACTTTTTTACCGTCCACATCTTTAAAGCCTGCGCGATCTGCCTTGCCAGTTGCCGCGTTAAACAACGCAACATTTGACACATGAATTGGCATCAACTTATCGACGATACCACCAGTTGCACCAGTCATCGGATTTGGCTTGGTCGCTTTTTTCGCAACATTCACACCATCAACGATTACATAGTTAGCGTCAACGCGACGTTGAACAACGCCACGCTTACCCTTATCTTTACCAGTCAATACAATGACCTCGTCGCTTTTACGAATCTTATCCATCACGACTCCTTACAGAACTTCAGGCGCAAGCGACACGATCTTCATGAAGCGCTCAGTGCGCAGCTCACGTGTAACTGGTCCAAAAATGCGGGTGCCAATTGGCTCCAGCTTTGCATTCAGCAAAACTGCCGCATTGGTGTCGAACTTAACCAAGGAGCCATCTGGACGACGCACACCCTTAGCAGTACGCACAACCACTGCGTTATAAATTTCGCCTTTTTTGACACGACCGCGCGGTGCAGCAACTTTGACTGTGACTTTAATCACGTCGCCGATCGCAGCATAACGGCGCTTTGAGCCGCCGAGCACCTTGATGCACATGACTTCACGAGCACCCGTGTTGTCGGCTACTTCTAGCCGGCTTTCAGTTTGAATCATAGTATTTTCTTTCCCAACTTAACCTGCATTGCACACAATGTACGACACAGTCAGTCTTGGTCCCGGCAGTCCGCCGAGAGCGAACTGATGAGTTGGACGATTTCTTAAACTTTGATTAGCGCTAGCAATTTGCGCTAAAACCCTTGTTCTCGCAAAGAAATACAAGAACGAAGCCCGCTATTATTACATCAAAATAGCAGGCTCGCAACAACTAATTAAACTATTTGTGCTACTTGCACCACACGCGTGACGGTCCAAGCTTTAGTTTTGGAGATAGGGCGACCTTCTTGAATTTCGACCGTATCACCAGCTTTTGCCTGGTTATTTTCATCGTGCGCGTGATACTTGTTCGAACGCATAATGATTTTGCCGTACAGCGGATGCTTAACGTGACGCTCGATCAGCACGGTAACGGTCTTGTCCATTTTGTCGGACACGACTTTACCAATCAACGTACGCTTGAGCGATTGTTTTACTTGATCGTTCATTATTTGGCGTCCTTCTGATTCATCACTGTTTTCACACGTGCGATATCGCGACGTACTTTCTTCAGTTGCGAAGTGTTGTTCAACTGCTGCGTAGCGATCTGCATACGCAGACCGAACTGCGCTTTCAGCAGGTCATTCAGTTCTTTGGTCAAAGCCGCTTGGTCTTTGCCTTGGAGTTCAGATGTTTTCATGTTCGCCCCTATTATTGGCCGACTTGACGAACGACAAACTTGGTCAACAGCGGCAGCTTAGCTGCAGCCAACCGGAACGCTTCGCGCGCCAGAGCCTCGTCCACACCATCCATCTCGTACAACATTTTGCCCGGCTGAATTTCAGCCACGTAATATTCCGGATTACCCTTACCGTTACCCATACGGACTTCGGCAGGCTTATTCGAAATTGGCTTGTCCGGAAAAATCCGAATCCAGATACGGCCACCGCGCTTGATGTGACGGGTCATTGCACGACGCGCCGCTTCAATTTGACGCGCGGTGATACGACCGCGACCAATTGCCTTCAAACCGAATTCGCCGAACGACACAGCGGTGCCGCGTGAATGCGAAATACCGGTGTTACGGCCTTTTTGCTCTTTACGATATTTTCTGCGTGCTGGTTGCAGCATGATTATTCTCCTGCTTTCTCAGCCGGTGCTGCATCAGCAGCGCCTTCCGGCTTTTTGGCACGAACACGTTTAGCAGCTGCTGGTGCAGCGCCAGGTGCGCCTTCAGGGCGCGCAGCACGTGGGCGAGCACTTGGTTTGCCATCATCACGACGTGGGCCACGACGCTTGGTGTCATCTTCTTTAGTCAGATCTACTGGTGCATCGCCATTAGCAAGACGATCGCCTTTATAAACCCAGACTTTGATACCAATGATGCCGTAGGTTGTTTCCGCTTCACCAAAACCATAATCGATTTCTGCGCGCAAGGTGTGGAGTGGTACGCGACCTTCGCGATACCATTCTTTACGTGCAATCTCGATGCCGTTCAAACGACCGGACGACATGATCTTGATACCTTGTGCGCCGAGACGCATCGCGTTTTGCATGGCGCGCTTCATCGCACGACGGAACATGATGCGTTTTTCCAATTGCTGAGCAATCGAATCGGCGATCAATTGTGCGTCGGTTTCTGGCTTACGAATTTCTTCGATATTCACATGAACCGGCACACCCATCATTTTAGTCAATGCCGACTTCAACACCTCAATGTCCTCACCCTTTTTACCGATCACGACACCTGGACGTGAGCTGTAAATTGTGATGCGGGCATTCTTAGCTGGACGCTCAATAACAACGCGACCAACAGAGGCGTTCTTCAATTTTTTCTTCAGATACGCGCGGACTTTAAGGTCCTCGTTGAGCATGGTGGCAAAGTTATTATTGCCGGCATACCAACGTGATGACCAGTTACGCGTTACTGCTAGACGAAAACCGGTTGGATGTATCTTCTGTCCCATCGTGACTCCTTAATTACCGACAGTCACGTAAATGTGACAGGATTGTTTTGAGATACGATCACCACGGCCTTTTGCACGCGCTGTGAAGCGCTTAAGGACCGCACCTTTTTCGACATAAATCGTCGTAATTTTGAGCTCATCGATATCCGCACCATCGTTGTGCTCGGCGTTCGCAATGGCGGACTCGAGTACACGCTTGATAATGCCAGCACCTTTTTTAGGGCTGAACTGCAGGATATTGAGTGCTTGCTCAACATTTTTACCGCGGATCTGATCGGCGACCAGACGACCCTTTTGAGCCGACAGACGCACGCCACGGAGAATAGCTTTAGTTTCCATTATCTCTTAGCCTTCTTGTCAGCAGCGTGGCCCTTGAACGTACGGGTCAACGCGAATTCGCCAAGTTTGTGACCAACCATGTTTTCCGAAACATACACTGGGACGTGTTGCTTGCCGTTATGCACAGCAATCGTCAAACCAATGAAATCCGGCATGATGGTCGAACGGCGGGACCATGTTTTAATTGGCTTTTTGTCTTTGTTCGCTTGCGCGGTTTCGACTTTTTTCACCAGATGGGCGTCGCAAAACGGCCCTTTTTTCAATGAACGTGTCATGTCTTATCCTTATTTCTTGCCGCGGCGAGAGACGATCATAGAGGTCGTGCGCTTGTTACGACGCGTTCTCTTACCTTTGGTCTGCTGACCCCACGGGGATACAGGATGACGACCAGCCGCCGTTTTACCTTCACCACCACCATGTGGGTGATCGACAGGGTTCATGACCACACCGCGAACGGTAGGACGAACACCGCGCCAGCGCATTGCACCCGCTTTACCGATCTTGCGCAGGCTGTGTTCGGCATTGCCGACTTCACCCACGGTTGCACGGCACTCAACGTGTACACGGCGCACTTCACCGGAACGCAAACGCACTTGAGCATAAATGCCTTCGCGCGCCATCAACACTACGCCAGCACCAGCGGTACGCGCCATTTGCGCGCCTTTACCTGGCAACATTTCGACACAGTGCATGATCGTACCAACCGGAATATTACGGATTGGCAAGCAGTTACCCGATTTGATCGGCGCTTCCGAACCACTCATCACTTGATCACCAACCGCCATGCCTTTGGTTGCAATGATGTAGGTACGCGTACCATCTGCGTACAACAGCAAGGCAATGTTAGCAGTGCGGTTTGGATCGTATTCGATGCGCTCAACTTTGGCCGGAATACCGTCCTTGTTGCGCTTGAAATCGATAACGCGGTAATGCTGCTTGTGACCACCACCGATATGACGGGTAGTGATGTGACCGTTGTTGTTACGGCCAGCACTTTTTGATTGCGGCTCGATCAGACCTGCGAACGGGCGGCCTTTGTACAGGTCGTTATTAACGACCTTGACCATACCGCGACGACCAGGCGAGGTCGGCTTGACTTTAACGAGTGCCATTATTTAGCCTCCTCGGTGAAGTTGATTTCCTGACCAGGCTGCAACGACACGAATGCGCGACGCGTATGGTTGCGACGTCCGTTGAAACGACCTGAACGCTTTTGCTTACCTTGACGATTAGCCACTTGAACAGATTCAACTTGAACCTTGAACAGCAACTCAACCGCAGCTTTAATTTCCAGCTTGGTCGCGTCAGGCATCACGAGGAAAACGACTTGCTCGTTTTTCTCGGCAACAAAAGTCGCCTTCTCGGAAATAACTGGCGCCAGCAACACTTTCATCAAGCGTTCTTCGCTGTGTTTGATAACTGCGCTCATGCCAGCATCTCCTCAATCTTAGCCAACGCTGGCTTCGTAATCAAAATCTTCTTGTAGAAGACCAACGAAACTGGATCAGCATGACGCGGCTCGCAAATCAGCACATTAGGCAGATTACGCGACGCCAACAACAGGTTTTCATCCAGATTGTCAGTAATAACCAATACAGAATCCAGACCCATATCCTTCAATTTTTGCGACAAGAGCTTGGTCTTTGGCGCATCAACTGACAGGCTTTCAATAACGGACAAACGACCTTCGCGCGCCAACTGAGACAGAATCGAGCAAAGACCTGCGCGATACATCTTCTTGTTAACTTTATGCGAGAAATTTTCGTCTGGCGAATTCGGGAAAATGCGACCACCGCCACGCCACAAAGGCGACGACGACATACCAGCACGAGCGCGACCCGTACCTTTTTGACGCCATGGCTTTTTAGTCGTGTGATGCACTTCTTCACGATCTTTTTGCTTACGATTACCGCTACGGGCATTGGCTTGATAAGCCACGACGAGCTGGTGAATCAATGCTTCGTTATAATCGCGACCGAAAATGGTATCCGGCGCAGCAACGTTAGAAGACGATTGACCTTGATCATTTAAGAGCTTGAGTTCCATGAATTAAGCCCCCTTCTTTGCTTTGGCTTTAACAGCAGGCGAAACAACTACCTGGCCGTTTTTTGCACCCGGCACCGCACCCTTGATCAGCAACAACTGACGCTCAGCATCAATGCGAGCGATTTCAAGATTTTGGGTAGTGCGCGTCGCGTCACCCAGATGACCAGTCATGCGCTTACCAGGGAAAACACGACCTGGATCCTGCGCCATACCAATCGAACCTGGAACATTGTGCGAGCGAGAGTTACCATGTGTCGCGCGACCGGAAGAGAAGTGATGGCGCTTGATGGTACCGGCATAGCCTTTACCAATCGTTACACCCTGCACGTCCACCTTCTGACCAACTTCGAACAGGCCAGCGGAAATAACATCGCCGACTTTCAGCTCAGAAGCCGCTTCAGCAGAGATACGGAATTCTTTAAGAGTTACACCGGCCTCAACACCAGCTTTAGCAAAATGTCCTGCTGCAGCCTTATTGACACGCGATGCACGGCGAGCGCCGAAAGCCACCTGAATAGCCGAATAACCATCGACATCAGATGTTTTGATTTGCGTCACACGATTGTTAGACACGTCCAAAACGGTGACAGGAATCGAATCCCCTTCATCCGTAAAGATACGCATCATACCAACCTTGCGACCAAGCAGGCCTTGGCCTTTATCTTGGTTTTGGTTCATTTTTTCTCCATTCCCACCTACGATTGGGCGGGGCTGATATTGGGAACTACTATATAAACTACTAGCTAAAACTACTACTACCCAAGCTGAAAACTTGCTCGAAGCGAAAATTCTTAGCGAAGCCGGAAATTATAACCGGCAAATCACCTTTCCACAACAATTAAATACGGCAATTATTGTGTTTGACGACAATGCGAGACAGGTCTACGCATTGTCCTCGGGAATTATTGCAACTTGATTTCGACGTCCACGCCAGCTGGCAAGTCCAATTTCATCAAAGCATCTACAGTTTTGTCTGTTGGATCAACGATATCCATCAAACGCACGTGGGTACGAATCTCAAACTGATCGCGCGAAGTCTTGTTGACGTGCGGCGAACGCAAAACGTCAAAACGCTGAATGCGAGTTGGCAACGGCACTGGGCCCTTGACCACTGCGCCGGTACGCTTAGCGGTATCCACGATTTCCAGTGCTGACTGATCGATCAAACGATAGTCAAATGCCTTCAAACGAATACGGATTTTCTGGTTTGGTGCCGCTTTTGCTGCTGCTTTTGGTGCTGTTGACATGATCATTCCTTAAAAGAGCGAGCCGCGAGTGAGTAATTGATAAACACTCGCAGCGATAGTAAATGACGGTAGCCGTCAAATAATGTAGCGACTATTCAATAAGCGTGTAATGAACTAACGCTTACTCCATAATCTTAGCAACCACACCCGCACCGACGGTACGACCGCCTTCGCGAATCGCGAAGCGCAGACCTTCTTCCATCGCGATCGGGTTGATCAACATCACAGTGATCGAGACGTTGTCGCCCGGCATCACCATTTCTTTATCCTTCGGCAACTCGATCGAACCAGTCACGTCCGTGGTACGGAAGTAGAACTGTGGGCGATAGTTGTTGAAGAATGGGGTGTGACGGCCACCTTCGTCTTTCGACAAGACATAAATCTCACCGGTGAAGTGTTTGTGTGGCTTGATCGAACCTGGCTTGGCCAAGACTTGACCGCGCTCTACGTCTTCACGCTTGGTACCGCGCAACAAGACACCGACGTTGTCGCCTGCTTGACCTTGGTCGAGCAATTTGCGGAACATCTCAACACCGGTACAGGTGGTCTTTTGGGTGTCGCGAATACCAATGATTTCGAGCTCTTCGCCAACTTTGACGATACCGCGCTCAATACGACCGGTCACAACGGTGCCGCGACCGGAGATCGAGAATACGTCTTCTACTGGCAACAGGAAGGCGCCGTCAATTGCGCGCTCTGGTGTTGGAATGTAGCTGTCGAGGGCTTCTGCGAGGGCCATGATGGCTTGCTCACCGAGTGGGCCGGTGTCGCCTTCGAGCGCCAACTTTGCCGAACCTTTGATGATTGGCAGGTCGTCGCCTGGGAAGTCGTATTTGGAGAGGAGCTCGCGCACTTCCATTTCAACCAGCTCAAGCAGTTCTTCATCATCAACCATGTCGGCCTTGTTCAGGAACACGATGATGTATGGCACACCAACTTGACGCGACAACAGGATGTGTTCGCGAGTTTGTGGCATTGGGCCATCTGCTGCGGAACATACCAAAATTGCGCCGTCCATCTGTGCCGCACCGGTGATCATGTTTTTAACATAATCAGCATGGCCTGGGCAGTCAACGTGGGCGTAGTGACGGTTGGCGGTTTCGTATTCAACGTGAGCGGTGTTGATGGTGATGCCGCGCGCTTTTTCTTCTGGCGCTGCGTCAATTTGGTCGTAGCCTTTGGCTTCGCCGCCAAATTTCTTCGACAATACTGTCGCAATCGCTGCTGTCAACGTGGTTTTACCATGATCAACGTGTCCAATCGTGCCTACATTCACGTGCGGCTTGGTCCGCTCGAATTTGCCTTTTGCCATTTTATTCTTCCTTCAAAAAGAACGATTTATCTAAATTTTCGATGTCCGTTGGGAGCATCGTTTGACAGTTATTTACCACCGGCCAAGGAGTTTTTGCAGAGACTGCTCGACTCACTTGGCCTTAAACTAATTTCAATAGTGCTGCAATTACTTTGGCGCCTTCGACGTGACGATTGCATCGATCACGTTCTTAGGGGCTTCAGCATAGTGCTTGAACTCCATCGAGTAGGTTGCACGACCCTGGGTTGCAGAACGCAACGTTGTCGAATAACCAAACATTTCGGACAAAGGTACTTCGGCCTTAATGATCTTGCCGCCACCGCCCGCGATTTCGTCCATACCTTGCACCATACCGCGACGTGAGGACAAATCGCCCATGACAGTCCCAGCGTAGTCTTCCGGCGTTTCAACTTCGACCGCCATCATTGGCTCCAAAATAACTGGGCTGGCTTTACGGCAACCGTCTTTGAACGCCATCGATGCAGCCATACGGAATGCATTTTCGTTCGAATCGACGTCATGGTAAGAACCGAAGAACAAGGTAACCTTAACGTCAACCACTGGGTAACCAGCGAGCACGCCGGAAGTCAGTGTTTCGCGCACACCTTTTTCAACTGCAGGAATGTATTCACGAGGAACCGTACCGCCTTTGATGGCGTCGATGAATTCGAAACCTTTACCTGGTTCTTGCGGTTCAATTTTCAAAACCACGTGACCATACTGACCACGACCACCGGATTGCTTAACGAATTTACCTTCGATCTCTTCGCAAGTTTTGCGAATGGTTTCGCGGTACGCAACTTGCGGCTTACCGACAGTCGCCTCAACGCCAAATTCGCGCTTCATACGATCAACGATAATGTCCAGATGCAACTCTCCCATACCCGCAATAATGGTTTGGCCTGATTCTTCATCGGTACGCACGCGGAACGATGGATCTTCTGCTGCCAAACGATTCAAAGCCAAGCCCATTTTTTCTTGATCGACTTTCGTCTTAGGCTCAACCGCTTGCGAAATCACCGGCTCAGGGAAAACCATGCGCTCGAGAATAACGATCGCTTTGTCATCACACAAGGTGTCACCAGTTGTCGTATCTTTCAAGCCAACAACCGCAGCGATATCGCCAGCGAGCATTTCCTTGATTTCTTCGCGCTGATTAGCGTGCATCTGAACGATACGACCGATACGCTCTTTTTTCTCTTTAACCGAGTTATAAACTGTATCGCCCGAATTCAAGGTGCCGGAGTAGCAACGAATAAAACACAACTGACCGACAAACGGATCGGTCGCAATCTTGAAAGCAAGTGCCGAGAATTTTTCGGTATCTTCTGATTTACGAACAACTGGCTCGTCATCTTCGTTCATGCCAGGAACCGGTGGAATATCCACTGGGGATGGCAGGTACTCGATCACGCCGTCCAACATGGCTTGCACGCCTTTATTTTTGAAAGCTGTACCGCACATCATTGGCACGATTTCGCTGGCGATGGTGCGCTGACGAATCGCAGCCTTGATTTCAGCTTCGCTCAAGTCACCTTCTTCCAGGTACTTGTTCATCAATTCTTCTGATGCTTCAGCAGCGGCCTCAACCATGTTTTCACGCCATTTTTTAGCGTCAGCCAGCAGATTCTCTGGGATATCACGGTAATCAAACTTCATACCTTGCGATGAGTCATCCCAGAAGATCGCCTTCATTTTTACCAGATCGATAACGCCCTCAAACAAATCTTCAGCGCCAATCGGTACTTGCATCGGAATTGGGTTAGCTTTCAAACGCGCACGCATTTGCTCGTAAACTTTAAAAAAGTTTGCGCCGGTACGATCCATCTTGTTGACGAATGCCAAACGTGGAACCTTGTACTTGTTAGCTTGACGCCAAACTGTTTCGGATTGTGGCTGCACACCACCAACCGCGCAGTAAACCATGCACGCGCCGTCAAGCACACGCATCGAGCGCTCAACTTCAATAGTAAAGTCAACGTGCCCTGGGGTATCAATGATGTTGATGTGATGCTCTGGGAAGTTGTTCGCCATACCTTTCCAGAAACAGGTCGTCGCAGCAGACGTAATCGTAATGCCGCGCTCTTGCTCCTGCTCCATCCAGTCCATGGTTGCCGCGCCATCATGAACTTCACCGATTTTGTGATTTACACCGGTATAAAACAAAACGCGCTCAGTCGTCGTGGTTTTACCAGCGTCAATGTGAGCAGAAATACCGATATTGCGGTAACGCTCAATGGGAGTCTTGCGGGCCATAATTATTCCTAATTCGTTTTAATGAACAAAACCGAGCGCCATTTTTTTAAAAAATGTGCCCGGCCTCGAACAAATTACACATGTAGTGGATTGCCTTGCTCGCGCAAACGCAATCGACCAATTTATTAGAAGCGGAAGTGCGAGAACGCCTTGTTTGCTTCTGCCATGCGATGCACTTCGTCGCGCTTTTTCATCGCACCGCCACGGCTTTCAGCCGCTTCCAGCAACTCACCTGCAAGGCGTTGCGGCATCGATTTTTCGCTACGCTTGTTAGCTGCCTCACGCAACCAACGCATAGACAAAGCCATACGACGGATCGGGCGAACTTCAACCGGCACCTGATAGTTTGCACCACCAACACGGCGAGACTTCACCTCCACCATAGGCTTGCAATTGTTGATAGCAGCATTAAACACTTCCAGCGGATCCTTACCCGATTTGGTCTGGATATGATCAAACGCACCGTAAATAATGTTTTCTGCAACCGACTTTTTGCCGGAAAGCATCAAAATATTAACAAACTTGGCTACATCTACATTGCCGAATTTAGGATCCGGCAAAATCTCCCGCTTGGGAACTTCACGACGACGTGGCATTTTAATTCCTTTCAATCTTCAGTTGAGGCGCCTGCAACTAGTTATTGCTGCGCACTCGCGGGCGACCATCATAATCACCCACTTACTCGGCCCATTGGGAGCCGACACCTATTTCGCAAACCACACGAAAGTTATTTTTGAACTGACTAATTACTGGCAGTTTTATTTCTTGGCAGCTTTTGCACGCTTCGAACCGTACTTCGAACGCGCCTGCTTACGGTCTTTGACACCTTGAGTATCCAAAGCACCGCGAACCATGTGATAACGCACACCCGGCAAATCTTTTACACGGCCGCCGCGCAACAGCACGACACTATGTTCTTGCAGGTTATGGCCTTCACCGCCGATGTACGAAATTACTTCGAAACCGTTGGTCAAACGCACTTTGGCAACTTTACGCAAAGCCGAGTTAGGCTTCTTTGGAGTTGTGGTGTAAACGCGGGTACATACGCCACGTTTTTGCGGGCTGTTTTCCAGCGCCGGCGATTTGCTCTTGACGCGTGCAGAAACACGCGGCTGGCGAATCAGTTGATTGATGGTTGGCATCGCTCTCTATCCAGCTAGTAATACATTAATAATACGAACCCGAACAATTGTTCGGGACCAAGAATCTTGCGGAAGAATGAATTCAACGCGCGGCCCGATCAGACCATGAAGGATGAAGCGCACAGGGAAGAACTACAGACCAAAGAGCGCTTAAGCCCAGCAGAGCTTAAAATCGAGAACTCGCGAGTATATCCTTGTATTTTTCAGCAGTCAACTACCGCAATCGACGATGGCGAACTAAATAGAGACAAAATACATCACCATCAAACTAACGCCACCACCACCAAACTACGGGTTATTTCGACTTTATTTTCACTTTAATCGCTGCAAAAATATTGTCATTCAAACACATTTGGCAAATCGACGCGCCTGTGTCGAGTCGATTTGCCATAAAAAACGGCATCGGAAATTTCCGATGCCGTTGCTATGCACTACTGCAGTCAGGATGCGTCAGTATCGCTGTCTGGAATGCTGCCTTCTTCAGCAACTTCCGTAACAAAGTGCGCTTCCGCTTCGGCTGCGCGAGCAGCTTTTTCGGATTGCAACAATGCCGTGCGCTCTTCCGCTTCCCATGATTCTTTTTCCTTGCGTGCACGATGGAACGCGAGACCGGTACCAGCTGGGATCAAACGTCCGACGATAACGTTTTCTTTCAGGCCACGCAGACCATCGCGCTTGCCCATGATCGCCGCTTCGGTAAGAACACGTGTGGTTTCCTGGAACGATGCAGCCGAAATAAAGGAGTCGGTCGACAGCGATGCTTTGGTAATACCCAGCAATACGTTTTCGTAGGTTGCCGGAATCTTGCCCAACGCATTGACGCGATCGTTTTCGTCCAGCAATTCCGAACGCTCGACCTGCTCACCAACGATGTAGTTAGCATCGCCTGGATTAACCACCGCAACACGGCGCAACATCTGACGTACGATCACTTCGATATGCTTGTCGTTGATCTTCACGCCTTGCAAGCGATACACGTCTTGTACTTCGTCGACGATGTAACGTGCCAGGGCTTCGATACCCAACAAACGCAGGATGTCTTGCGGATCGGCTGGACCGTCCACGATCATCTCACCTTTGTTGACGACTTGGCCGTCATGTACCAACACTTGCTTGTCTTTGGTGATCAAGAATTCGTGCTTCTCGCCATCCATGTCGGTGATTTCCAAGCGCTGTTTGCCCTTGGTTTCTTTACCGAACGCAACCGTACCGGTGACTTCCGCCAACATACCAGCGTCTTTTGGCGAACGCGCTTCGAACAACTCGGCGACACGCGGCAGACCACCGGTGATATCACGCGTCTTCTGCGACTCGGTTGGGATACGCGCCAGCACTTCACCGACGGTAACTTGCTGACCGTCTTTAACGGTAATCAGCGCACCAACTTGGAAGCCAATTGTCACTGCGTGCTCGGTGCCGGCGATCTTCACTTCTTCACCTTGCTCGTTCAACAGTTTGACCTGCGGACGAACACTCTTGGCAGCCGCGCTACGACGTTTGGCATCGATTACAACCAGTGTCGACAAGCCAGTAACTTCATCAATTTGACGTGCGACGGTTGCGCCTTCTTCCACATTCTCGAACTTCACCGTACCGGTGTATTCGGTAATGATAGGGCGGGTCAGTGGATCCCATGTCGCCAACGCGGTGCCGGCTTTGATGACCAGACCATCTTTAACCGCCAAGGTCGCACCGTACGGCACCTTGTGACGCTCACGCTCACGACCGTGATCATCAGTGATCAATACTTCGCCGGAGCGGGAAATGACGATCTGACCACCTTTACCGTTGGTAACGTAACGCATCGTTGCTGTAAAGCGAACCGTGCCGTTGGACTTGGCTTCCACCGACGAAGCAACTGCCGCACGCGATGCTGCACCACCAATGTGGAAAGTACGCATCGTCAACTGGGTACCTGGCTCGCCGATCGATTGCGCTGCAATCACACCAACTGCTTCACCCGCATTGACCATCGAACCGCGACCAAGATCACGCCCGTAACACATTGCGCACAGGCCGAAGCGTGTATCGCACGTCAATGGGGTACGTACTTTTACTTCATCGATGCCGAGGCGCTCAACTTCTTCGACCATATCTTCATCGAGCAAGGTGCCTGCGGCGTACAAGGTTGCTTGTGTTTCAGGATTGACGATGTCATTCGCTGCCACACGGCCGAGAATACGATCGCGCAAGGCTTCGATCACTTCGCCGCCTTCAACCAATGCCTTCATCAATGCGCCGTTTGCTGTGCCGCAATCATCTTCGATAACAACCAGATCCTGTGTCACGTCAACCAGACGGCGGGTCAAGTAACCTGAGTTTGCGGTCTTCAACGCGGTATCAGCGAGACCTTTACGTGCACCGTGAGTCGAGATGAAGTACTGCAAAACGTTCAGACCTTCGCGGAAGTTCGCGGTGATCGGCGTTTCGATAATCGAACCATCCGGCTTCGCCATCAGACCACGCATACCGGCCAACTGACGAATCTGTGCTGCGGAACCGCGCGCACCGGAGTCGGCCATCATGTAAATCGCGTTAAACGATTCTTGTGTCGATTTTGTGCCGTCACGTTTGGTAACGTCTTCAACCTTGAGTTGATCCATCATGGCCTTGCCGACGTCGTCGCCTGCTTTGCCCCAGATATCAACCACTTTGTTGTAGCGCTCGCCTGAAGTGACCAGACCGGACGAGTACTGCTGTTCGATCTGTTTAACTTCGCCTTCGGCAGTCGCAATGATGTCCACTTTTTGTGGTGGTACCAACATGTCGTCGACGCAAATCGAGATACCAGCACGGGTCGCCAAGCGGAAGCCTGATTGCAGCAATTGATCAGCAAAGACTACCGTTGCGCGCAGACCGCACTTACGGAACGACAAGTTGATCAAGCGTGAAATTTCTTTCTTTTTCAGCGCGCGATTCAAGACTGAGAACGGCAAGCCTTTAGGCAGAATTTCCGACAGGATCGCACGACCAACGGTGGTCTCGTAACGCGTCACTGTTTTGTCGAATTCACCGGTTTCCGCATTCTTTGGGTACTCGGTAATACGCACGGTAATACGCGTTGCCAATTCAACTTGCTTGTTGTCGTAGGCGCGGATCACTTCGGACACGTCCGGGAACATCATGCCTTCGCCTTTGGCGTTGACCGCCTCGCGCGTTGCATAGTAGAGACCCAACACGATATCTTGCGACGGCACGATCGATGGTTCGCCATTCGATGGGAACAAGATGTTGTTCGACGCCAGCATCAGCGTACGTGCTTCCATCTGCGCTTCGATCGACAATGGAACGTGAACCGCCATTTGATCGCCGTCAAAGTCGGCGTTAAACGCAGCACAAACCAATGGATGCAACTGAATTGCCTTGCCTTCGATCAGGACCGGCTCAAACGCTTGAATACCAAGACGGTGCAAAGTAGGTGCACGGTTCAACATGACCGGATGTTCACGGATCACGTCTTCCAAAATATCCCACACCACTGGCTCTTGAATCTCAACCAGTTTTTTCGCAGCCTTGATCGTGGTTGCCAAGCCCATCAATTCGAGTTTGTTGAAAATGAATGGCTTGAACAATTCCAACGCCATCAATTTTGGCAAACCGCATTGATGCAATTTCAGTTGTGGACCAACCACGATAACGGAACGACCCGAGTAATCGACGCGTTTGCCCAGCAAGTTTTGACGGAAACGACCACCCTTGCCTTTGATCATTTCTGCCAGTGATTTCAGCGGACGCTTGTTCGCGCCAGTCATCGCTTTACCGCGACGGCCGTTATCCAGCAACGAATCGACCGCTTCTTGCAACATACGCTTTTCGTTACGGGTGATGATTTCCGGCGCGCGGAGTTCCATCAAACGCTTCAAACGGTTGTTACGGTTAATAACGCGGCGATATAAATCGTTCAGATCCGAGGTTGCGAAACGGCCACCATCCAGCGGCACCAGTGGGCGCAGCTCTGGCGGCAACACTGGCAACACTTCCATGATCATCCAGTCTGGCTTAATGCCAGAACGCTGGAATGCCTCAAGCACTTTCAAACGCTTTGCATATTTCTTGATCTTGGCTTCAGACTTGGATTCTTTCAAATCTTGGCGCAAAGTTTCTGCATCTCTATCGATGTCGATCGCGCGCAGCAATTCACGGATACCTTCTGCACCCATGAATGCGGTGAAGTCGTCACCGAATTCTTCGTATTTAGCTGCGTAATCGTCTTCCGACATAATCTGGCAACGCTTCAACGGCGTCATACCAGGATCGGTAACAACATAGGCTTCGAAATAAAGAACACGTTCGATATCCCGCAAGGTCATATCGAGCACCATACCCAAACGGGATGGCAGTGATTTCAAGAACCAGATGTGCGCGGTTGGCGATGCCAACTCAATGTGGCCCATGCGCTCACGACGCACTTTAGCCAACGTCACTTCGACGCCGCATTTTTCGCAAATCACACCTCGATGCTTCAAACGCTTGTATTTACCGCACAGGCATTCGTAATCTTTGATTGGGCCAAAGATTTTGGCGCAAAACAAACCATCACGCTCAGGCTTAAAGGTACGGTAGTTAATGGTTTCCGGCTTTTTGACTTCGCCGTAGGACCACGAACGGATTTTCTCAGGAGACGCCAGACCAATTTTGATCGCGTCGAATTGTTCGTTTTGCTGAACTTGCTTGAATAGATCGAGCAGTGCTTTCATGTATCACTCCAGTGGCGTGAAAAACGCTAGATGATAGAAGGTTGTATCGGCGCTGTTTTCAACCCTGTTCGCAGAGGCGGGAGAGCTGAGCTTGTCAAGTCTAGCTTCACAAACTGAGTTCCGCCCATACCGGGACAGACGACACTTCCTAACTGCAATTACTTGTTGCAATTACTTAAATTTTGTAAAACCTGTATTACTAAAATCGTGTTGCTGAATCTTGCCTTACAGAAGTCTGCATTACCGAATTCTGTACAACTAAATTTTTACGATCAGCTAAGTGGCGAAATACCTGCGCATCTCGCCACCTGCTTAATTTACGTCAGTCGCGCTCTAGATCAATGTCGATACCGAGCGAACGAATTTCTTTAACCAGAACGTTAAAGGATTCCGGCATGCCAGCATCGATAACATGATCACCTTTGACGAGATTTTCGTACACTTTGGTACGACCATTCACGTCATCGGACTTCACTGTCAACATCTCTTGCAAGACGTAAGACGCACCGTAAGCTTCCAATGCCCAGACTTCCATCTCACCAAAACGCTGACCACCGAACTGTGCTTTGCCGCCCAATGGTTGCTGCGTCACCAGCGAGTAAGGACCGGTAGAACGTGCATGCATCTTGTCATCAACCAAGTGATGCAGTTTCAACATGTGCATGTAACCCACCGTCACCGAACGCTCGAACGCTTCCCCGGTACGACCGTCATACATCGTGACTTGGTTTTTCGACGGCGTCATGCCAAGGTTCTTGGCAACTTCGTCCGGATAAGCCAGATCCAACATACGACCGATTTCAGCTTCGTTGGCACCATCAAACACTGGTGTCGCAAACGGCACACCTTGTTTTAGATTGTTGGCCAAGATCAGCACTTCCTCGTCGGAGAACTTATCGAGCTCTTCCGATTTACCCGATTCGTTATAAATCGTGGTGAGGAATTTGCGCATTTCGGTCGCCTTAGCTTGCGCTTTGAGCATTTCACCGATACGCAGGCCCAGACCTTTTGCCGCCCAACCCAAGTGAACTTCCAACACCTGACCGACGTTCATACGCGAAGGCACACCCAATGGGTTCAACACTACGTCTGCTGGTGTACCGTCTGCCATGTAAGGCATGTCTTCAACTGGCACAATGCGTGAAACCACACCTTTGTTACCGTGACGACCCGCCATTTTGTCGCCTGGTTGCAAGCGACGCTTGACTGCCAAGTAGACCTTGACCATCTTCTGTACGCCCGGCGGCAACTCATCGCCTTGCGTCAGTTTTTTGCGCTTCTCTTCAAATGCCAGATCGAACTGATGACGTTTCTCAGCGATCGATTCCTTGATCGCTTCCAACGCGTTAGCCGAAGCATCATCGGATGGACGAATATCGAACCAGTGGTATTTATCCAGATCAGCCAAATATTCTTTGGTGATCTTGCTACCTTTAGCGATCTTCTTAGGGCCACCATTGACGGCTTTACCGATCAACATTTTTTCCAGACGCTGGAAGGCATCGCCTTCAACGATACGCATCTGATCGTTCAGATCCAGACGATAGCGTTGCAACTCATCGTCAATAATCTGTTGCGCACGTTTGTCACGCACAATACCTTCGCGCGTGAAAACCTGCACATCGATCACGGTACCGACCATGCCGGACGGTACACGCAACGAAGTATCTTTTACATCGGATGCTTTTTCACCGAAAATTGCGCGCAGCAACTTTTCTTCCGGCGTTAATTGGGTTTCACCCTTAGGCGTCACTTTACCAACCAGCGTATCACCAGCGGTAACTTCGGCGCCGATGTAGACGATACCAGCCTCGTCCAGACGCGCCATTTGGTTTTCCGCCAGATTCGAGATATCACGTGTGATTTCTTCTGCACCTAGCTTGGTGTCACGCGCAACGACCGACAGCTCTTCGATATGAATCGAGGTGTAGCGATCATCGGCGACAACCTTTTCAGAGATCAAAATCGAATCTTCGAAGTTGTAACCGTTCCACGGCATAAACGCGACCAACATGTTTTGACCAAGAGCGAGTTCACCCAAGTCTGTCGATGCACCGTCAGCGATAACGTCATCTTTGGCAACGCGATCGCCAACTTGCACGATAGGACGCTGGTTGATGTTGGTATTCTGATTGGAACGGGTGTACTTGATCAGGTTGTAGATATCAACGCCGACTTCGCCCGCTTGTGCTTCGTCGTCATTCACGCGAATCACAACACGACCTGCATCGATGTAATCAACCACACCGCCGCGCAGAGCCTGTACCGTAGTGCCCGAGTCGACTGCGACGGTGCGCTCGATCCCTGTGCCGACCAATGCTTTTTCTGGACGCAAGCAAGGCACCGCCTGACGTTGCATGTTGGCACCCATCAATGCGCGGTTCGCATCATCGTGTTCGAGGAATGGAATCAACGAAGCCGCAACCGAAACCACCTGACCTGGCGCTACGTCCATGTACTGAATGCGCTCTGGCGAGACCAGAATTGTTTCGCCGGCTTCACGTGCAGAAACCAATTCGTCCGACAAAATACCGGATTTGTCGATGGTCGCGTTCGCCTGCGCGATGATGTAACGACCTTCTTCAATCGCCGACAAATAATCGATCTGATTGCTGACTTTGCTACCTTCGACTTTACGATAGGGGGTTTCGAGGAAACCGTATTCGTTCAGACGTGCATACAATGCCAACGAATTGATCAAACCAATGTTCGGGCCTTCTGGTGTTTCGATTGGGCAGACACGACCGTAATGCGTAGGATGGACGTCACGCACTTCAAAGCCAGCACGTTCACGGGTCAAACCACCAGGACCCAGGGCAGAAACACGACGCTTGTGCGTGATTTCCGACAATGGGTTGGTTTGATCCATAAACTGCGACAACTGAGACGAACCGAAAAATTCACGGATCGCAGCCGAAATTGGCTTGGAGTTGATCAAGTCGTGCGGCATCAAATTGTCCGCCTCGGCTTGGCCGAGACGTTCTTTCACTGCACGTTCAACACGCACCAAACCAGCACGGAATTGATTCTCGGCTAATTCGCCAACGCAACGTACACGACGATTGCCCAAGTGATCGATATCATCGACTTCGCCGCGACCGTTACGCAACTCGACCAAAATCTTGATCACAGCCAGTACGTCATCGTTCGACAAAGTCATGTCGCCGGTCAATTCGTCACGACCAATGCGACGATTGAATTTCATGCGGCCGACAGCCGACAGATCATAGCGATCAGGGTTGTAGAACAAACCATTAAACAGCGCTTCAACCGAATCTTCGGTTGGCGGCTCACCTGGACGCATCATGCGATAGATAGCAACCTTGGCCGCCATTTGATCGTTGGTGTCATCCATACGCAAGGTTTGCGAAATGTAAGCGCCTTGGTCTAAATCATTGGTATACAGGGTCTGAATTGCAGCCACACCTGCTTCGCGCAGACGCGCCAACAACTCTTCTGTCAACTCGTCGTTGGCATTGGCAATCACTTCGCCAGTGCTGGAATCGACAATGTTTTTAGCCAATACACGGCCCAACAGGTAGTCTTCTGGCACCGAAATATGCTTAACACCGGCCGCTTCAACATCACGTACGTGCTTGCTGTTGATACGCTTATCTTTGGCGATAATAACTTTGCCAGCTTTGTCAGCGATATCAAAACGCGCAACTTCGCCACGCAGACGCTCAGCAACAAAAGCCATCTCTGCGCCGTCATCATGCAACTTGAAGTCATCGAAAACAAAGAAGTTTTCGAGAATCTGTTCCGGCGTCATGCCGATGGCTTTCAGCAAGATCGTGACCGGCATCTTGCGACGACGATCGACGCGGAAGAACAGGATGTCTTTCGGATCGAACTCGTAATCCAGCCATGAACCACGGTAAGGAATAATACGTGCCGAGAACAGCAATTTACCGGACGAATGCGTCTTGCCACGATCATGTTCAAAGAACACACCTGGCGAACGATGCAACTGCGACACGATAACGCGCTCAGTACCGTTGATCACAAACGAGCCAGTGGTCGTCATCAAAGGCAGTTCGCCCATGTAGACTTCCTGCTCTTTCATTTCTTTGACCACTGGTTTGGTCGGCGATTCTTTATCCAGAATCACCAAACGCACCTTGGCACGCAGCGGTGACGCGTACGTCAAGCCACGTTGTTGGCATTCTTTAATGTTGAACGGCGGATCACCGAGCACATAGGACAAGAACTCGAGACGCGCAAAACCATTGTGCGAAACGATAGGAAAAATTGACGTGAAGGCAGATTGCAAACCTTCATTTTTGCGTTGAGACGGTATTTTGTCCTCTTGCAAAAAGTCATGATAGGACTCAAGCTGGGTAGCCAGCAAGAACGGAACGTTGTGGACGTTAGCGCGTTTCGCGAATGATTTGCGAATGCGCTTCTTCTCAGTAAATGAGTAGTGCATGGACACTCCGTGAGTGACTAGGAAAGGATAGAGAATTCAGGATTCAGGCTACATTGCAGAATTGCTGTTTTGCAATTCGAACATTGAAACCTCAAGTCTCTGCCCTTAAACAGACTTGCAACACGCCAGATTACATGAAGTCGATCAAGCTTGCTTGCAGCCACATTAAATTCAAAAACGACAAAGAAGCCAAAGCGACACCACCCTTTCGAGTGATGTCGTGCTTTGACTCATGCGCTGATGAAAAACATCAACAAGCGCTAAACAGCGAATTACTTCAGTTCGCCTTTTGCGCCAGCTTCTTCCAACTTCTTCAGTGCTGCTTCTGCATCCGCTTTCGAAACGCCTTCTTTCAAAGGTTTCGGTGCGCCATCAACCAGGTCTTTTGCTTCTTTCAAGCCCAAGCCGGTGATTTCACGAACTGCTTTAATTACACCAACTTTGTTCGCGCCGAAATCGGTGAGGATCACGGTGAACTCGGTTTGCTCTTCAGCAGCAGCGCCGCCAGCAGCGCCACCAGCTGCAGGAGCAGCCATTGCAGCAGCGGATACGCCGAATTTTTCTTCGAATGCTTTTACCAAGTCATTCAGTTCCAGGACTGTCAGGTTGCCTACGGCTTCCAGGATGTCGTCTTTGCTAATTGCCATTTGAAACTCCTAAATTTTTTCAATAATTACATCTGATTGGTACTGACGCGAAGCGTCGAAACAAGAGCGCAGGCCGCTTATGCAGCGACCTGTTATTCCGCAGCTGCTTCGGACACTTCGACGACTGGCTCTGCTGCAGCTGCAGGCGCTTGGCCTTCAGATTTTTGAGCAGCAAGAGCAGCCAGACCACGCGTAAAGCTCGCAACCGGAACCAGCATCATGCCCAAGACTTGGGCCAGCAGGACTTCACGGCTAGGAATATTTGCCAATGCAGTAACAGCCGCTTTATCAAGCGATTTACCTGCATAATTACCTGCTTTAACAACCAATTTGTCGTTGGTTTTAGCAAAGTCACTAATGACTTTGGCTGCTGCAACGGCATCATCCGAGATCGAATAGATCAACGGGCCGGTTAATTCAGAAGCGAGGTCGGCAAATGCGGTACCTTCAACGGCACGACGTGCGAGTGTGTTTTTCAACACGCGCAAGTAGACGCCTTGGTCCCGCGCTTTGGCGCGCAGTTGTGTCAAGTGACCAACCTGGATGCCACGATATTCGGCCACGACGATAGTCTGTGCAGATGCGATCTGTGCAGAGATTTCGGCGACTACGGCCTTTTTGTCATTCAGATTGAGACTCAAGATCAACCTCCAAAAATGATACTCGGCGCCCACACAATCATCATTGATTGTTTGCCTTGCATCGGTTCGAACACGGCGTCCGAAGTTAGGAGTTCATACTGGCGAGCCAGCGAAGAGACTGCAAAACTTGTTCGGGGTCACCATCTGCGTTGGGTAAGAGTTGTTACCAACCCCGTTTTAACTTTGCACATTAGCTACTGCACGCCGCCCAACGGTCTTTGATTGTCTGAATTCGCTTAATGGTTGAGACGACAAAACACATCACCTGCAATCATCAAACCAATCCAGCCCAAAGATTCGCCCACTGCCATCACAGCAACGGGACTTAATTCAATTTCTTATGCGGCCAAGGTCGATTGATCAACGCGAACACCTGCGCCCATCGTCGACGACAACGACACCTTGCGCAGGTAAACACCCTTGCTGGTCGCTGGCTTAGCTTTGTTCAATGCATCGATCAACGCCAACAGATTGGTTTTGAGCGCTTCATCGGAGAATGATTTACGACCGATCGTGGTGTGAATGATGCCAGCCTTGTCAGTACGATATTGCACTTGACCAGCTTTTGCATTTTTCACTGCGGTAGCAACGTCAGGCGTCACAGTACCAACTTTCGGATTAGGCATCATGCCGCGTGGGCCGAGGATTTGACCCAAAGTACCAACGATACGCATGGTGTCTGGCGATGCAATCACGATGTCGAAAGGCATGTTGCCGGCTTTGATTTGCTCAGCCAGATCTTCCATACCGACGATGTCTGCGCCTGCCGCTTTAGCTTGCTCGGCTTTTTCGCCGCTAGCAAATACTGCAACACGAACAGTCTTACCCGTACCCGATGGCAATACAACCGAACCACGCACAACTTGATCCGATTTCTTAGCATCAACACCAAGTTGCACCGAGATATCGATGGACTCATCAAACTTAGCCGAAGCACATTCTTTGATCAACGCTACAGCATTGTCGAATGGATATGCCTTGGTACGATCAACTTTTTCTTTGAACGCTTTAACGCGCTTTGATAACTTAGCCATTACAGACCCTCCACCGTGATACCCATGGAACGTGCGGAACCGGCGATAGTACGCACAGCAGCATCCATGTCGGCAGCCGTCAAATCCGGCCGTTTAGTTGTAGCGATTTCTTCAGCTTGCGCACGTGTAATCTTGCCGACTTTATCGGTATGTGGCTTAGGCGAACCTTTGGTGATGTTCGCAGCCTTTTTGATCAGGTACGTTGCTGGCGGCGTCTTCATCACAAAAGTGAAAGACTTATCCGCAAATGCGGTAATCACAACCGGAATTGGCATACCTGGCTCAACACCTTGAGTCTGCGCGTTGAACGCCTTGCAGAATTCCATGATGTTCAAACCACGTTGACCTAAAGCAGGTCCGATTGGAGGGGATGGGTTTGCTTTACCAGCTGGCACTTGCAGCTTGATAAAACCAATGATCTTCTTTGCCATGATGGCTCCTACATTGATTGAGTGGTAGCGCCTGTTCGCTTGCCTTGCGACACACTACTAGGGCTCCTCTTTTTACTGCCTTGCCGAATTTAGCCATCTTTCGATGTCTGCGCTTCAACCGGCGCGCATACTTTTTTGCCTAGATCAGACTTTCTCAACCTGACCGAAGTCGAGCTCTACCGGGGTGGCGCGACCAAAAATCGTCACCGACACACGCACCTTAGATTTCTCGTAATTAACTTCTTCTACATTACCGTTGAAGTCGGTAAATGGACCATCCTTGATGCGCACCAACTCACCCACTTCGTACAGCACTTTAGGCCGAGGCTTCTCAACCCCATCCTGCATTTGCTGCATGATCTTATCGACTTCATGCGGCGGAATCGGCGTCGGCTTGTTTGATTTTCCACCAATAAAACCCGTCACCTTACTGGTGTTTTTCACCAGATGCCAGGTTTCATCGGTCATTTCCATTTCAACCAAAACATAACCAGGGAAGAAACGACGCTCACTAACCGATTTTTGGCCATTCTTGACTTCAATGACTTCTTCGGTCGGCACCAAAATCTGACCAAATTGATCCTGCATGCCAGCACGCGCCACACGCTCAGTCAGCGCACGCATCACACTTTTTTCCATACCGGAATAAGCATGCACCACATACCAACGTTTTTTACTGGTTGCGGCAGCAGTTGTAGCAGCACTAGAAACAGAATCTGCAGCAGCGCTCAAAGCATCACCCTGCACTTCATCTTGAATATTGTCGCCCATTATCGTTTCCAGCCCAGGATGAGGTCGTACAACACAACTTCAAGCACTTTGTCGGTGCTCCACAGAAACAGCGCCATCACAAGCACGAACACGAATACGATCGCGGTCATTTGCAAGGTCTCGCGACGCGTAGGCCACACCACTTTTTTAGTTTCACGAATTGCCTCTTTCGAGAAATTCATGAAATCGCGGCCTGCCGCCGACGTCCAGCCCAAAGCAATTGCCACCAGCAAACCGACTACCAATACAGCAGCACGGATTGCGGTCGCCTTGTCCGACAATACATAAAATCCGACAACGCCGGCAATAACAGCAAGAAGCGCCAAGATAATTTTAATCTTGTCGCCTGCTGCGCCAACGGTTTGTACGGGTTGATTAGACATACTTTCTACTTTCGATTCCCTGCACCAAATTCGGTGGCAGGGGCGGAGGGCCTCGAACCCCCAACCTACGGTTTTGGAGACCGTCACTCTGCCAATTGAGCTACGCCCCTACAGCTACAACCATCTGAATTACAAATGGCGACCTACAAGAGATCGCCATTAGCACTCAGTTGTTACTCCATAATCTTAGCAACCACACCCGCACCGACGGTACGACCGCCTTCGCGAATCGCGAAGCGCAGACCTTCTTCCATCGCGATCGGGTTGATCAACATCACAGTGATCGAGACGTTGTCGCCCGGCATCACCATTTCTTTATCCTTCGGCAACTCGATCGAACCAGTCACGTCCGTGGTACGGAAGTAGAACTGTGGGCGATAGTTGTTGAAGAATGGGGTGTGACGGCCACCTTCGTCTTTCGACAAGACATAAATCTCACCGGTGAAGTGTTTGTGTGGCTTGATCGAACCTGGCTTGGCCAAGACTTGACCGCGCTCTACGTCTTCACGCTTGGTACCGCGCAACAAGACACCGACGTTGTCGCCTGCTTGACCTTGGTCGAGCAATTTGCGGAACATCTCAACACCGGTACAGGTGGTCTTTTGGGTGTCGCGAATACCAATGATTTCGAGCTCTTCGCCAACTTTGACGATACCGCGCTCAATACGACCGGTCACAACGGTGCCGCGACCGGAGATCGAGAATACGTCTTCTACTGGCAACAGGAAGGCGCCGTCAATTGCGCGCTCTGGTGTTGGAATGTAGCTGTCGAGGGCTTCTGCGAGGGCCATGATGGCTTGCTCACCGAGTGGGCCGGTGTCGCCTTCGAGCGCCAACTTTGCCGAACCTTTGATGATTGGCAGGTCGTCGCCTGGGAAGTCGTATTTGGAGAGGAGCTCGCGCACTTCCATTTCAACCAGCTCAAGCAGTTCTTCATCATCAACCATGTCGGCCTTGTTCAGGAACACGATGATGTATGGCACACCAACTTGACGCGACAACAGGATGTGTTCGCGAGTTTGTGGCATTGGGCCATCTGCTGCGGAACATACCAAAATTGCGCCGTCCATCTGTGCCGCACCGGTGATCATGTTTTTAACATAATCAGCATGGCCTGGGCAGTCAACGTGGGCGTAGTGACGGTTGGCGGTTTCGTATTCAACGTGAGCGGTGTTGATGGTGATGCCGCGCGCTTTTTCTTCTGGCGCTGCGTCAATTTGGTCGTAGCCTTTGGCTTCGCCGCCAAATTTCTTCGACAATACTGTCGCAATCGCTGCTGTCAACGTGGTTTTACCATGATCAACGTGTCCAATCGTGCCTACATTCACGTGCGGCTTGGTCCGCTCGAATTTGCCTTTTGCCATCTTGCACTCCTAACAATTTTGATGAGAATGTTCAGGCACACGCCCGACCGATTTACTTAAACTCACTACTGAATTCGCACTACGCACCGCTAATTACTAAAGCACCACTAAATTTCTTGGTGCCCTTTACGTGGATTGAACACGTGGCCTCTCCCTTACCAAGGGAGTGCTCTACCACTGAGCTAAAAGGGCAAACTAGCCGTCCGATACCCATCTTCTAAAAAGCGCGGCACGTCCAACCTTTAAAAACTGGAGCGGGTGAAGGGAATCGAACCCTCGTCATAAGCTTGGAAGGCTTCAGCTCTACCATTGAGCTACACCCGCGAGGGTCACCGCAAACACCTATTTATTACAATTACCACCAACTTATTCAACACTATTTCAACTACTTATTTTCACCACACCACCGCACTTACTGCGGCATTACTTCTTACACCATGGTGGAGGGGGCTGGATTCGAACCAGCGTACTCGCAAGAGGGCAGATTTACAGTCTGCTGCCATTAACCACTCGGCCACCCCTCCGTGGGGAACCCCAAACTATATGGGAGTTGGTGCACCTTGTCAACAATTACAATCGAATTACTTACATTATTTTTGAGCCAATCCAACCACGAACAAGATGGAATTAACAAAACGAAAAGGATGGAAGAAAGCGCAGGCATCCGCCTACGCAAACACGGCGTTAAAACCGCGTTTCTCGCGCTGCGCGCAAAAAATTATCTAGTAATGGCGTGCAGTCAAGCAATTCTGCGCCGCTGGCACGATGGAACTCTGGATGCCATTGCACGCCCATTACAAATCGAGATTTGGTGTGGCGCACCGCCTCGACTACATTATCCCCTTGCGAGACCGCCTCCACTCGCAAGTCACGCCCTAGGTCTCGCACTGCTTGATGGTGAATCGAGTTGACTAGCGGCGCGCGCTCCTGCGAAAACATTGCTGCCAGCGACGAACCAGCCGGAAACTCGATAGCATGTCGATGGCTGTCGTACAACTCATTGACATGCTGTTCTGCGTCAGGGAGATCGGACGCCAAATCTTGGTACAAAGTGCCACCGAATGCGACATTGATCAATTGGCAACCACGGCAAATCCCCAATACTGGCTTACCTGCCTCAACAAATTCGTGCAGCAACTCTAGTTCGTACATATCGCGCGCGCTATCCCCTATCCATTCAGGGCGCGTCGGTGTTTGTGAATAAGTCTGTGGCGCAACATCTGCTCCGCCTTGTAAAACCAAGCCATCCAGATGTTTGGCGTAATCGCGCAAACGGATCTTGCTCGGATGCAGCAGCCCGTTGGTATTGACAGTGGGAATCATAAATACCAACACATCGCGTGACATTACCCACTGTGCAATTGACTCTTCCAGATACTGCAAGGTTTTACCCTGCAAACCCTGAGCCCCAGCTTCGGGATGAAAAATGCGCGCGGAGACGCCGATTTTGAGTGTGCGTTGCGTCAACCTCCGCCCCGCTTGATCCGACAAACCTTCAATACGCGCTTTGAATACACGCCAAATGTGCTGCCACGGCGTTTCGCCCTCGGCTTGATACGCAGGCGTACTGTTCTTCTCAAAACTGGTCCGTGCTGCTGGCGGCACATACGGTGCTGAAGCGACACGCTCAATGGTAGGCGCTGACGAAGTTGCGTGTATGCTCGGCACAGCTTCGTTCAGCGTAGTTTCCGTGGTCTCAATCGTTACAGCAGGTGCGGGCGTATTGCTAGCAGGGGTATCAGACATAACATCACTTTAAAAAAAGGAAAAAGGTAGACCGCGAATCCGAATAAATTATCCGTATGTTTAAACTTTAACAAAATTAGCGCAAACATTGCTCATGCACACTTTTCCACATGGATAGGCGTGTATCGCGCCACACCACGCGTCAAATCGCCACATGCAGACCGTCGCCGGTGACGCGTTTTTCGTGTTTGGTCGAATCACAGCATAATGCAAACCTACACAGATTTTTAAGAAAGACTGCGATGCTTACCATTTATCACAATCCACGCTGCTCAAAATCGCGCGAGGCACTCGAGCTGACACAACAATTTGCGGATCAGAACAGCCTCGCACTAAATGTCATCGATTATCAAATAACACCGCTCGTAGAAAGTCAATTGCTCAAACTACACCATCTCTTGCAGTCGGAAAATGCCGTCAGCGTGCCGGAAATGATGCGTGAGAATGAAGATATTTACAGCCAACTAAACTTACACAGTGCGACTGACGACGTGTTGTTTGCCGCCATAGCGACCCATCCGATCCTGTTACAACGCCCGATTATTGTCTACGACGAGCGCGCCATCATTGCACGCCCGCCAGAAAACGTCGCAAGAATCCTGCTCGCACATTAAATTACGTATGAAATAAACACCTATTGCGATGCACGATGAAATCATTCACATCACATTGCAAAGCCGCTGTTATTCGCATGCATAACACTATTAAAGCAAAGCGGGAAACCAGAAGGTGCAGCGTATACGCGAGAAAAAAGAAAGGCCGATAAAAAATTATCGGCCTTTGCATATAGGCAGCTACACAGTGAGGGCTGTATTGATTTACTCAGTTAGACTACATCAACCCTAACCTGCATCAGCTGGGTCAATCTCTGGCGGATCCAGCTTCGTAATCAACAGGCGATCGATTCGGTTGCGATCCATATCGACGACTTCAATACGATAGCCCGCCCACTCAAACGCTTCCGACATCTGCGGAATGTGTCCGAGAAAAGTCATCACAAAACCTGCCAACGTATGATAAGTTCCCGACGCCTCTTCTGGAAAACGCACTTCGGTTTCCAGTAACTCACGCAAACGATCAAAAGAAACGCCGCCATCAATCAACCAAGAACCATCTTCACGACGCACACCGTCGACTTCATGATGCTCGTCGATTACCGAGACATCACCAACCAGCGCACCTAACACGTCGCTCAGGGTCACCACGCCTTCAATTTCACCGTATTCATCAATCACCAGCGCCAGTTCAGCGCGATTTTTCTTCAAAGTTTCCAGCAATTGCATCGCGCTGATGGTTTCAGGTACGAACAACGGCGGACGTGCAGCGGACTCGATGTCAACAGCGTTAATCGCCTTGCCGTTAATCGCTTGGTCAAACAGACTACCGGCATGTACCACGCCGATAATGTGTGACAAATCGCCCTTACAAACTGGGAAACGGCTATATGAACTTTCAGCAATCTTGGCTAGATTGATGTCTATCGGATCTTCAATGTCGATGTAATCCACATCCATACGTGGCGTCATCAAGCTGCCGACGCGCTGGTCGTCGAGACGTAGCGCCCGCGACACGATGTCATGCTCGGTTTTTTCGAACAGGCCCGCGTCTGCGCCTTCGCGAAACATGCCTGCAATTTCTTCCTCAGTGACAGCATCATCTTTTTTATGATGCATACCGAGTATGCGCAAAATAAATTCGGTCGAACCGGTCAATATTTTGACAAATGGGCCCATTAACTTCGACAGCCACAGCATAGGTGCCGCGATAATCGATGCAATAATTTCGGGGTATTGCATAGCGATACGCTTGGGGACCAGCTCGCCCAAAATCAGCGAGGCAAAGGTAATGCCGACCACCACCACACCGAGCGAAATTTCACGCGCATAAATGCTGAGAAATGAAATTTGCTCAACATGCGGCTTCAATTGATCAACCAATGAAGCTTCACCGAATGCACCGTTGAAAATACCGATCAGCGTGATGCCGACTTGAATGGTAGAAAAGAAACGACTAGGGCTGTCTGAAAGTTCCAGCGCGGCTTTGGCGCCACGACTACCATTTTCAGCTAATTTTTGAAGGCGAATACGTTTGGCGGTCACAATCGCGATCTCAGACATGGCAAAGACGCCATTAATCAGGATCAGACCCAGGATAATTAATATGTCCACTACGAAGGGAACTTGCAGTTTAATCCTGCCAGCCCTATTGTTGATAAGTCGTGAATCATATCATTAGCGCCCTACTACTCGCCAAGAGCGCGTGGTTTTTATCCAAATTGATTGGAATAACAGCGTAAACAAAAACAATCGCATCTACCAAAAACAAACTCACTCAATATTTTTAAGTATGGTCGCAATCAAAAATGCTACTGCAGACCACACTACCGTGGAACCAAATGGTAGAACCATGACACGCTTATGCCAAGTAAAGCGGATATCGCCAATCACGCGCCCGACGCCGACCTTTTCTAATATCCAAGGCAACAAAGCATAGAACACCGTCAACGCTATAAAAATCACCAATACCCAACGAATCACGGCGTTCCTCACTTATCTCACCACTCGGTGATGTTACGTACTTCACTATTGCGTCTGCAGAAAATGAACGTCGCAAACGCCTGCAAACAGTACTCGTCGACCGTTACTCAACTTGCTAAAGACGATGGCTTTGATCGGCACGATCAAACTGATCTGGCAACACGACATTTTTACCCAATACCAGCACTTTGAACAACTCGCCCATTTCCGCTGGCGAAGTCAGTTTTTGTACTGCATTGGTTTGCGGCAAATAACGTAAGACATCATTTGGCGAGGTCTGCAACAGACGTTCCGCTAAACCACCGGCCAGCAAGAATCCTGCTTGACTCATATAACCCACCATTTCTAAGCCACTACGTACTGCGGCATACGCCATCGCACTAAAATCCACGTGCGCAGTGATGTCTTGTAAGCCCGGCAGATAAAACGGATCGTCGTGCGAGTGATGACGATAATGGCACATCAAGGTACCCGTTGCGCGTTGATCTAAATAGTATTCGCTCGCGGGGAAGCCATAATCAAGCAACACCGCGGCGCCACCTTTGCCACTTTGTTCAAAGCCAGCATCAAACATGGTCGCCAACGAGCGCATGAAACCGACCGCGATCGGATGTACCTCAGTCAGATAACCAATTGGCAAATTTTCTGCCTCTGGAATCTGCGCTACCAACTCGACATCACAGGGGCGATCAACAAACACCAAACGTCCCGCCTCTATGCTCACGCCTCGCTCCAACCATCCTGCCTCACCTTTAACTACCAGCGACACCGGCATCGCATCCAAGACTTCATTGCCAAGCACCACCCCAGAAAATGCAGGTGGGAAATCGTCCAGCCAAGTCACTTGGGGAAACTCAGACAAGGCTTGCTGTTGGCGCGCGCGCAATTCGCCGGAGAGCTCCACGATGTAATATTGTTCGACGGTGATACCGGCAGCCGCACATTCTGTCAAAATGTCTACCGCCAGCTTACCGGTGCCGGCGCCAAATTCCAGCACTTGCGGCACACTTTGCAGCATCAGCTCACTAACGATATGTGCCAAGGTTTGGCCAAAAAGCGGCGTAATCTCAGGTGCGGTTGTAAAATCACCGTCTTTCCCGAGTTTTGCGGCACCGCCGCTGTAATAGCCAAGGTCGGGCGCATAGAGCGCCAGCTCCATATAACGAGCGAATGAAATCCAGCCGTCATGACGCGCGATTTCGTCTGCGATCAGATTCTGGAGAGCGTGCGACGCCGCCAAGGCGTCGGGAGAAGGTTCCGGCAGTTGCAGTTGCATGACACGTATTGTAGAGAAATCAGGAAAACACACAAGCATCCATGTCAACCACGCACATTAGTTCTTCAAACAAAACCGCCCTCGTCACCGGTGGTGCGCGGCGCATCGGACGCGTGATCGCCCTCGCACTGGCGCAACGCGGCTGGGATGTGGTGGTGCATTACGCTCGTTCCGCTGACGAAGCGCAAGCGACGGTGAAGGAGATTGAGGCGTTAGGACAGCGCGCGGTCGCACTGCATTGCGAGCTCGACGATGAGGCCGCTGTTAAATCTCTATTGCCGCTGGCTAGCCAAGCTTTAGGCGCCATCAGCTGCGTTGTTAATAACGCCTCCCTGTTCGACTACGATGATGCCAAGACTTTTTCCAGCGTCTCATTAAAAGCGCACATGCAAGTGAATGTCGCCGCACCAGTGATATTGGCACAGGCTTTATTTGACGCCGTGAAAGAAGATACGCAAGCGGTGGTCATCAACTTATTGGATCAAAAATTATTTAATCTGAATCCCGATTTTTTATCGTATACCTTGTCAAAAGCCGCACTGCACAGCGCCACCACCATGTTGGCACAGGCGCTGGCACCGAAAGTGCGCGTGGTTGGCATTGCGCCCGGCATCACGCTGGTATCCGGCGACCAGAGCGAAGAAGAATTCGCGCGTGCGCACAAGGTCACACCACTTGGCCGCTCCAGTACGCCAGACGATATCGCCGCCACCGTCTGTTTTGTTGCAGAATCGCCGGCGATCACCGGCACCACGTTAGTGGTCGACGGCGGACAACACCTGTTACCAATGCAACGAGACGTCATGTTCGTCGCAACCTAACCCACACCTTATTTACGGCGCAAGCTATTCACTTCAATTATCCATATGAATTCGTTCCTGTTCCATCCCAAGCTTGTCAATTGCCGCCGTCTTTTCTTGAATAATTACGAAGTGCAAATCAACATCGGCGTGCACGACTTCGAAAAGAAAGGCGAACAGCGCGTTCTGATCAACGTTGATTTGTTTATTTCCTTATCCGAGTCGACGCCAAAAGAAGATTCGCTGGAAGAAGTCGTTGACTACGATTTTATGCGTAGCACCATCGCCAAACGCATGGCGCAGGGCCACATACATTTGCAAGAAACGCTGTGCGACGATGTCGTCAAAGCGATGCTGGCACATCCAAAAGTTTTAGCCGCACGCGTTTCCACAGAAAAACCAGATGTCTACCCTGACTGCCAGTCAGTAGGCGTCGAAGTGTTCCAGATCAAGGAATAAAATCATGCCGCAAACGTCACTCAACCCGTCGACCGAAACTAGTGCTGCCGCTTCTGCTACCACCGCTACAACAACCTCGTTCAAGCAAAACGAAAAGGTCGTCTACGAAAACAACAAGTTGCATAAACGCTTATGCCGTCAGGTCGGCCAGGCAATCGGCGATTTCAATATGATCGAAGATGGTGACAAGGTGATGGTGTGTCTGTCGGGCGGCAAAGATAGCTATGCTCTGCTCGATATTTTAATGACCTTGCGCGAACGCGCACCGATTAATTTTGAGATCGTTGCTGTCAATCTGGATCAAAAGCAGCCAAATTTTCCCGATCACATTTTGCCAGCTTACTTGAAGCGGCTCGAGATTCCTTTCCATATCGAGAATCAAGATACGTACAGCATCGTCAAACGCCTAATTCCAGAAGGCAAGACCACCTGCTCGTTGTGTTCACGTCTACGGCGCGGCATTTTGTATCGGGTTGCCGATGAGTTGGGCGCCACCAAAATTGCGCTTGGCCATCATCGCGACGACATTATGGAAACCTTTTTTCTCAATATGTTTTTCGGCGCCAAAATCAAAGGCATGCCGCCGAAACTACAGTCCGATGACGGCAAACATATCGTGATTCGCCCACTCGCGTATGTGAAGGAGGCTGATACCGAGCGCTACGCGCAGGTAAAGAATTTTCCGATCATCCCTTGTGATCTGTGCGGTAGCCAAGAGAACCTGCAACGCAAGCAGATCAAAAATATGCTGCGCGGATGGGAAAAAACCCATCCTGGTCGCGTCGATAATATTTTTTCATCGCTGTCGACCGTGGTGCCATCGCACCTCATGGATAAATCATTATTTGGCTTTGCCGATCTGCAAATCAGCGGTGAGGCTATCTCAAACGGTGACATTGCTTTTGACGATGAGCCGTGCGCAAGCGGTACAACGATTTCCAGCGTAATTCCATTGCGTTCGGATGACGATTGACTGCACTTTTAACCATGCATGCAATAAAAAGCCTGACCTAATCGGACAGGCTTTTTTACGTCTCTCAGCCTCAAACCTTCTTTGCCTCAAACATCGTTGCGTCGATGGAAAACGAATCATCGTCTTCGACTAAAAAATAAGCGCGTACTTCCTCAGGAGCCGAACGCAACAGATGACGAATCGCTACTTCACGCTCAGGCGGTGTACGCATGCGCGCAATCCATTCATCAAACACCATTTTCAGCTTCCAACTGCTTTTCTGCTGCGGCTCAAATCCGGCTGTGCTCAGCATGGCTACCCATTCGGTAGTGCGATAATCACGTACATGCGATGCGTCCCGCAGCAATTCCACTGCTTGCAAGCTCGTGTCAAGCAATGGGGTTTCGGGCGCAACAATATCAATCACCACCAGCACGCCATTAGCCCGCAAGACTCTATACATTTCACGCAATCCTGCTGGCACATCCGACCAGTGATGCGCGGAAAAGCGGGTTATCACGATATCAAAACTCGCATCCGCAAATGGCAGCGTTTCTGCGGCCGCGCATTTGATTTGAATATTCGATAAATTACGTTGCAACGCTGCTGCCGCTACCACGTCCAGCATTTTCGCCGATAAATCACAGGCAACCACTGACGATGCCAAAGGTGCTACCGCAAAACTAACGTGACCACCGCCACAGCCCAAATCCAGCACTGTTGGCGCAATGCCAGCGGACGCTGTGTCCGACATGATCTTTTTCAAGGCTGCCAAGTCAGCCCCTTGCGCATGAACTGCGCTGGTCAAATAGGATGCCGCCGTACTACCAAATTGCTGCTCTGCCAATGCTGATTGCTTCATATCTTGTTTCTCCAATTGAGTGAACATCACCATGCGCACGTAGCAACTGCCCATCAGTTAAGACCCAGTGCCCATCCCGCTGTATCAGCATAGACAATTAAATATCCTGTAACAAGATAAGCATTTATACTGGTATAGTTAACACCAGCTTAGCAATGACTCGCCGACCATCGCTGCCCTCAGCGACGTAAATGCGCTGAAAAATTTGACGACAATAACTAAGATTCGATAAAAATACGCGACGGAGTGAGGATGGATAAGCAGTTAGGCGAGTTCATACGCTCCCACCGAGAGCGCATCAAACCCAAAGACGTGGGTTTGCATGATATCGGCATTCGACGCACGCCCGGTTTGCGACGTGAGGAATTGGCGCAACTTTGCGCTGTCAGCGCGACGTGGCTCACCTGGCTAGAACAAGGTCGACCGGTATCTGCATCGACGAAAGTCTTGAATCGATTAGCCGAAGTGATGGCGCTCTCGTCAGCGGAACGCAGTTATCTATTCAAACTAGCAAACAAGCTGGATCCGTGCGAGCCGGTAGACCAACAACCCACAATCAAACTCGATCCCATCGTTACCGCCATTGCGGTGCCAGCCTATATCTTGAATCGCCAATGGGACGCGGTTGCGTGGAACTCCGCCGCAACCGCGCTTTTCACCGGTTGGCTGGATGGCAAAAAAGATCGCTCGCCCAAACATCCTAATCTGCTTGCGTTTATGTTTATGACCCAAGGTGCGCGCGGCCTCATCGCAGATTGGCCGGATCGCGCACAAAGACTGGTAGCGGAGTTTCGCGCCGATTGCGGCAAGCAAGCCGAGCAAGAGCCACTTGCCGGCATGATAGCGTCGTTAATGCGCAGTAGTACGAGCTTTAGGGATTTATGGAATGCGCAACATGTCGTCAGCCGCGATGGCGGACTAAGACAATTTACGCATCCCATTAAAGGATCCCTGCAGTTTGAGCAGATCAGCTTCAATCTCGCCGTTAGCCATAGCTACAAATTGGTCATGCTGATTCCGCAATAATTTTTTGTCAGGATTTGGCTTCCGCTGCCAGACGACTAAAGTCGGAAGACCAATCCTGCAACACTTTGATGAAATGTTCTTTCTGCTTGGACGTAGCGTTGCGCATCACGATCGCCACCATTTTTGCCGTTGCTAAATTATATTCATCAAAATAGTTTTGCTTGTTGGTGTCACCAAAATGATTCACCGTCGACCTTATGTATTGATGTATCCATTTTTCAGCAGCCGCCCTGTCCGCTTTTTCTGTTTGGATCTTGTTCAACATCACAATCAACGCTTGCTGACGCTGCAGGCGATCCGCCATCATTAATTTATTGTCGAGCGGCCGCGCATAAGAAGCAGCGCGTATCTTTTCTTCTTGATCACGCGTGAAATAGCCAAACCAATACTCCATCTTTTGCATAGTTTTGCTGTAGCGATATTCTTGCTTTTTCTTATCGTCACCTTTTAGATAATCATCGCGGAATTTTTCATTCGATTTATCAAACTTCTTCTGAATATTCGCAATTTGTTCTGGTGTCAACGACAACGCCAGATCAGCCAGGTCAGGTACAGCGCGATCTGCAATCAGCAAGACATGGGTTTTCGCCTCGTTATAGTCACGCAACAAATCATCTGCCGTAATCGTCGTCAAATCGCGGCGCTGCATGCGTGCGATGGCCTTCACGTAATCTTCTAATTCATTTTTTCGATGCCAGCGGAAAAGCTCATCAATATGATCTTTCACCCACGATTTCTGCGAACTATCAAAATCAATATAGCTATTCAGCCACCAATAAGTGACGGTCTCGCCATTGCGATAACCCAAACGCGCAACACCACAACCAAGCAATGCCGCGACTAAGCCAAAAATCATCAGCTTTTTCACGATGCCACGCGCGGGCCACGTGCTAAAATTTTGCATTCTTATCATTGTCTTCCTATGAATATAGTCATTCTTGCTGCTGGTATGGGAAAGCGCATGCAATCCGCGCTGCCGAAGGTCTTGCATCCGCTGGCGGGCAAGCCGTTGTTGTCACACGTCATCAACACTGCACGCCAACTGGCGCCGAACTCTTTGTCCGTGGTCTACGGTCACGGTGGCGAACAGGTGCCACAATTATTGAAGGCAACTGACATTGTCTTTGCCAAACAAGAGCCACAGCTCGGTACTGGTCACGCGGTCGCCCAAGCGATACCGCAACTTGACGATCACACACCAACGTTAATTCTCTACGGTGACGTACCGCTCATTACTGCCGCTTCTCTGCAACGGTTGTTGGACATCGCTGGCAACAATAAGTTAGGCGTCCTGACCGTCGACCTTGAAGACCCAACTGGCTATGGCCGTATCGTGCGCGACGGCAATCTCATCCGACGCATCGTTGAGCAGAAAGATGCCAACGATCAAGAGCGCGCCATTTGCGAAGTCAACACCGGCATCATGGTCGCGCCGACCGCGCAACTAAAAAAATGGTTAGCCAAGCTTTCCAACAATAACGCGCAGGGTGAGTATTACTTGACGGACATCGTCGCCAGCGCAGTTGCCGATGGTGTTGAAGTGGTTTCAGCGCAACCCGATCATGTATGGGAAACCAGCGGCATCAACAGCAAATTGCAACTGGCTGAACTGGAACGCATACAACAACGCAACACCGCCTATGCTTTACTGGAGCAAGGTGTCACGCTCATCGATCCGGCACGCATCGATATTCGTGGCACCCTCACATGTGGCCGCGATGTCAGCATCGATGTCGGCTGCGTCTTCGAAGGCGATGTTCAATTGGCTGACGGTGTCCGCATAGATGCATACTGCGTGATCAGCAACAGTCGCATCGGTACGCAAACGCACGTTAGACCGTATTCTCATTTTGAGCAGGCAACTGTTGGCGAAGCCTGCATCATCGGCCCTTATGCACGCCTGCGCCCTGGCACCGTACTGGCCGAAGATGTTCACATCGGCAATTTCGTTGAAGTAAAAAACAGTGAGATTGCCGCTCATAGCAAGGCGAATCATCTGACCTATGTCGGCGACTCAACAATCGGCTCGCGCGTCAACCTCGGCGCTGGCACCATTACCTGTAATTACGATGGCGTCAACAAATCCCGTACCGTGATTGAGGATGATGTGTTTATCGGTAGCGCGACGCAGTTGATCGCGCCGGTTCGCGTCGGTCGCGGTGCCACACTCGGTGCAGGCACTACCTTGACCAAAGATGCACCAGCGGACAAGCTAACCGTATCGCGCGCAAAACAGATTACGATCGAAAATTGGCAACGCCCCGTTAAACTTAAAAAGTAGGCAAAAAATGTGTTGCCTCATGTAGCTGCTACAAACGTGCGGCTTATCAATACGCCAAAATAAAAACGCCGACATGAAGAATGTCGGCGTTTTTATTTGACGCTCTGCTTCAATAAACCAAACCCAGTGCTAAAACTGCTGCCGTATTTTTCTTATACGGCAATTCGCGTTTCAAACTTACTACGATGGGTAGAGAAAAAACTCTTCACGTTTCGCACATTTGCATGTGTTGCAAACAATCGATGAGCCAATGCATGATAAGCAGGCATATCGACTACTTGTAGAATCAAGACAAAATCCGGCCCTGGCGAAACGCGGTAACACTGCAACACCGCAACTTCATTGGCCACCAAATTTTCAAACTCGGTCTGACGCTCCGCGGCCTGATTATCCAAGGTAATTTCTACAATCGCGGTCAAACGCGCGCCCACCGCCGCCGGCGCCACAATCGCAACTTGCCGCTCAATGACGCCGGCGTCCACCATCCGCTTAACGCGCCGCAGACAGGTTGGTGGTGAGGCATGGACATGCCGCGCTAGTTCGTTGTTAGTTTGCGACGCATCGGACTGCAGCGTATTCAAAATCCGCTTATCCAAATCGTCTAATACCAGTATATTTTCAATCATAAATAAAATATTTCGTAAAATTTGAAATTAAATTTCATACTACATTATTCAAGAAATAATAATCTATTTTAAATATAATTTTGAAAGCTTATTTCATACTTAGAAGCCTAGTATCTACCCTTCACCTAGCAAAACACTATTTACTCCCTAGTTTTATCAATTTATACAAGGCTCACTATGTGCGGTATCGTCGGCGCAGTCGCGCAACGCAATATCAACCCGATCCTGCTTGAAGGTCTAAAACGTCTGGAATATCGCGGTTACGATTCTTGCGGTGTCGCGCTTCACATTGATGGCAAGCTAGTGCGCTCACGCAGTACCGCGCGCGTCGCCGAACTGGAAAAGCAAATTGCCAGTGAAAAACTGCAAGGCTTTACCGGCATCGCCCATACTCGCTGGGCAACCCATGGCGCACCAGCTTCGCATAATGCGCATCCGCATTTTTCGCGCGAACGCATCGCACTCGTACACAACGGCATCATCGAAAACCACGACGAACTGCGCGATGAACTAACAAAAGCTGGCTATCTATTCGAGAGCCAAACCGACACGGAAGTGATCGCGCATTTGGTCGATCATTTATATACCGGAGATTTGTTTGAAACGGTACAACTCGCAACCAAACGCCTGCTCGGCGCATTTGCAATCGCGGTGTTTTCGCGCGATGAACCACATCGCGTGGTCGGCGCGCGGCGCGGCTCACCCCTGATAGTCGGCGTCGGTGACGGTGAAAATTTCATTGCCTCCGATGCAATGGCATTAGCAGGAACGACTGACCAAATCATTTACCTAGAAGAAGGCGATGTCGTCGATCTGCAATTGCAGCGTGTATGGATCGTTGATGCCGATGGCAAACAGATAGAACGCGAAGTCAAAACTGTACACGCACATACTAGCGAAGTAGAGTTGGCGCCGTACCGCCACTACATGCAAAAAGAAATTTTCGAACAGCCGCGTGCGATTGCCGATACCTTGGAAGGGATAGAAAACATCACGCCAGATATTTTTGGCGACCAAGCGCATAACATTTTTAAGAAAATTGACTCAGTCTTAATCCTCGCTTGTGGCACCAGTTACTACGCCGGCATGACCGCAAAGTATTGGATAGAAGCGATCGCCGGTGTCCGTGTTGATGTCGAAATTGCGAGCGAATATCGCTATCGCGATAGCGTGCCCAATCCGAATGCACTGGTCGTCACCATTACACAAAGCGGCGAAACCGCCGATACCTTGGCCGCCCTGCGCCATGCGCAATCGCAAGGGATGAAGCACACGCTCACAATTTGCAACGTCGCTACCAGTGCGATGGTGCGTGAGTGTGCGCTCGCGTACATCACCCGCGCAGGGGTCGAAGTCGGCGTTGCATCGACCAAGGCATTTACCACCCAACTAGCGGCGCTGTTCCTGCTGACACTCACTTTAGCGCAAGTCAAAGGACGTCTCGACCAGCCGCAAGAAAATGCGTACATGAAAGAAATGCGCCATCTACCGGTCGCCATTAGCGCCGTGTTAGCGCTGGAACCGCAAATTATTGCGTGGGCCGATGCCTTTGCCCGCAAAGAAAACGCCTTGTTCCTTGGGCGAGGATTGCATTATCCAATCGCACTTGAGGGTGCATTAAAACTCAAAGAGATTTCATACATCCACGCAGAAGCTTATCCGGCTGGTGAACTAAAACATGGCCCACTCGCGCTCGTCACCGAAGAAATGCCGGTAGTAACAGTCGCCCCTAACGATGCACTAATAGAAAAACTCAAATCAAATATGCAGGAAGTGCGTGCGCGCGGCGGCGAGCTGTATGTGTTTGCTGATGGTGATTCCTACATCACACCGATGCAAGGTTTATACGTGATCCGTTTACCAGAACACTATGGCGCGTTATCACCAATATTGCATACGATACCGTTGCAATTACTTGCGTATCACACAGCACTCGCGCGTGGCACCGATGTAGACAAGCCCAGAAATCTGGCGAAATCTGTCACCGTCGAATAAGTCATTTTAAAAAAACGTGAAGTGAGCTGATCAAGCAACGCACGATGTTGCAAAATCAAATATCGCGGAATGCAGAGAAGCGCTGTGAAAAATCAGCGCCTCTCTGGCAACGAATACTTCCTCCGAGATTTTTTAGTGAACAGGCGTTCACTTGAAATAAGGATTTTACTTCTAGAGGAACGATTCTCAGCGCAGGCGCTGATCAAGAAATGACCGGCCCTGCACTAAAAATACGTTTTGAAAACCAACAATTTAATGACGAACGCAATTGCTAACTAGTATGAATGCCATCTTCACGGGGTGAAAATGAGAAACAACGCTGCCGCTACCGAGGTTGGCACGATGGCACCGGCAACCAGCCCCAAAATATTGATTGCGCCACCTTGAAATCCACTACGTAACAACGCCACGCCAGCAGGATTCGGTGCATTTGCAATGACTGTCAGACCACCACCAGCGACAGCACCCGCCATCAACATGTACTTTGCCGCGTCACTCATGCCTTCAATCAACGATCCCAGATAAGTCAACGCAGCATTATCCGTAATAGCGGTCAAGAAAAGAGCACCGAAAAACAGCGCGGTCGGCTCGAGTCCAGAAACGATCGGTTGCAACCACCATTGTTGCATTCCCCCTAGCACCACCAAACCGGCAAGGAAAAAGCCAACCAACAAACCCTCTTTCAGAATCAATGGATTTTGGTGAGGCTCATACGCTTTTGTGAAGCCAAGGAAAAACAGGAAAATCGCCATAAAAACCACTGGATGATGCGCAAAATAGACCACGCCTGCTAGCGCTAGTAAATGCACCATCGCCACGCTGACGGGCATCGGTAACCGCTCTATTCTTTCTTCCGCAGCAGACGTATCGACAAGATGCTTGGCAATCAGCATGGTTGCAAAGCTTGCATTGATGAAAACCGCGATCGCAGCCTTCCACCCAAATGTGCTCGCCATGAACGCACTATCCCAATTCCAGGTTGCTGCGACCATTAAGACCGGAGGTGCCGCGAATGAGGTAAGCGTCCCGCCAATTGAAATATTGACGAACAAGACACCGAGCGTCGCATATTTTTTCCATTCCGGCATGCCGTCATGAAAGACAAGCGGAGCCAGCATAAGGGCGGCTAATGTCATCGCGGCCGGCTCGGTAATCAGAGAGCCAATCAACGGAACCATGAAAAGACACAGCCAGACGCGCGCAACCGCTGTGCGAATCGGCAGCATTTTTGCGAGTACGGCGACTAAGCCCTTGATGGACTCAAGCACCGGCCGGGACGCGGCGATGATCATAATCACGAATACAAACAGAGGCTCTGTGTAATGGCGTGACTCGACATAGTCCAGTGCTTCTTGACCGCCCACAACAAAGGCCATTACGCCGATGAGTACAAAGGCCCACAGGCCGAAGACAACTTCGATCTCACCCAGCAAATGAAAGAGGCCAGAGTGATTCTTGCTTTTATGCGCTAAACGTTCGAACGATTTAGCGGCAAATGTATGAATAAGAGCGATGGCGAAAAGGATCGCTGCAATAAGCTCAATATTAGAAATGTTTGACATATTTTTTTACGACGTGAGCAACAATGAAAACGCGCGGTAGAAAAGCGGCTTGCCGTTCGCAAGCCGTTTTCCGTTCAGCTTATAAATCAGATAGAAGTGAGAAAAACATTCGTCACTCCAATGTTGAACGCACCTTTTGGTGGCCGTAGCCACCAAAAGTATTACTACGCGTTCTTAACCAAACTTCATGTACAACACATAAATCGTCAAGAACACGAGTGAGACAGTTCCGATCCATGCCATCGCCATCAAGAATTTAGATGGCAACAGTTCACGCTCAAAGTCAGTTTTAAAATTGTCTTTAATCGCTTTAATCGTCAACCAATACAGAATCGGCGAGAATGCCAATGCCATTACCGATGCGATCTGCACCACAAAAATTGGTTTTGGCAATCCGTAAATAATACCGATACCAGCGATCAACCAAATCACTTGCATGCCGCGATAGATCAACTTACGTGGACCTGGTTTGTCCCATTTTTTGAACAAGCGGACTGTACATTCTTCTGTAACGCGTGCCTGACCATCAAAATACGTAAACACGGTTGAGAAAAGTGCAGCAACACCACCCGAAATAATGACTGGGAAAATCCAAGGACCAAAGGTGTCGGTATAAATACGTGCAATAGTTGCACCCATTTGACTACCTGCTGGTACCAAGCCAATTGGATTCAACACCGACGCACCGACGATCAGGAAAATCATACCGGTAACCATCGAGATGAAGTACGTGATGTTCATATCGCGTTTGAAAAGAATAAGACTATTTTTCATATAGTCCTTATCCATATCCACGGTATGGCCATCAGCGCGCAGCTCATTCACCTTAACCATGCCGACCTTTTTCTCTACCGCCCAGTTTGACTGCATCGGTGCGACTTCAAGTGTGGTTGGGAAATAACCAAACATCGAACCAAACAGCAACATCGCACCAATCGGTGGCAACGTAGGTACTAGACGCGACAGATATTCCATCGGCGGCGGTGCTTGCAATGCAAACGCAATAAAGCAAGACAAGGCAAAAATAATGATCAGGACTTTACAAATACCTTCAACGGCTTTGTAACTACCGAGCCACAGAATCGCAATCACAATCAGCAGAATTGCTGCCCCCCACATTTCCAATGGCATGAACGGGAAAGCCGCCCACAACATCGCCGCACAGCCCAGTGCACGGCCAGCGATACCAACCGTATTAGCAAACCCTTGAAAAATCATGAACCACAGCGGCCAGTTACCGTTGCGATGATACGCATTGATGATCGTTTCGCCTTTGACCATCGTATAACGATGTGCAAATTCAAATGCGCAGTATTTCAAAATATATGCAGCGAGAATAACCCACAAAAGGTCGTAGCCATATTTTGCACCGGCAGTAGGTGCATGCATGATGTGACTAGCACCAATACCGGTCATTGCTGCAGCAACGCCAGGGCCCATTGCGCGCCAGGTGTCCATAAAACCTGTGCCGGGCGCCTTCAGACGTATTGTTTCTTTCTTCTCGCCGCTAACCATGCCGGCGTCATTCGTTGTTGTAGCAGTCATTACTTTGAATCTCCATTTCAAAACTGTTCGCAGTAAGCATCGTTACTGGCAGCCTGTATCTTTGTGTCTGTAAGTCTGTGTGTTCACTTCTAAAAATAATTCTTTAGTTACGCCTCCGAATATTTCAAAAAATTATAAAAATTCTCATGAGTTTCCAAGGCAATAAATTGCCTTGGAAAAATTTTCATAATGAAAATTTTTATGCAAACTTCCGCATGCACAAACGTAAACCGGCCGACAAATACTTAGATAAGAGAGATGCGCGTCCGGAGCGTCAAAGCAGTGCTAGAGAGAAAGCTCTCCAAACGGACGAATGCATAAATGAGATAAGAAAAGCAGCTTAGAAAAATCTGCAGACGGCGTTAGACGCCCAAGGGACAAAAAATGGGTATACATGTGTTAATACTCCACGCGGCGGCCCGACCAGCGTATTAACCTGTTCGTAGCGGTCGCCACGAACACCCGGCAAAAATAATAACTGATATTTCCAAATCGTACAACTAGAAAAATGTATCTGCAATTTAGCACTGCAAAAAATTTTCTTAACACTTAGTACCGAGCTACGACCTAGCATAAGCACGTATTTCCTCTCAACAACGGAATCACGTTATCTAACTGCAACGTTAAATTCAAAGACTCCAAATGTTTGAATAAGCTCAGCTCGCAAGATAAATAAAACCAAGCTACGGTTTTATTTATCTTTTTTTATTTTTATCTTTTTTTATTTTCGCCATTATTTTTTATGTACTTTGCTTTGTAAATTTATTTCGTTACATGCATGAACTAAACTTCAACAAGAAAATTAACTGCAATTTTTTTGATTCCGTTTAGCGGAAAAAAGTGGGCGGAGAAAGATTTTTTAATACTATGTTCAATCTGATGCGGCCAATCAACCATGCATGGCGACTGCAGCTTTAGGTGGCCGAGTGATTTAGTTTATTCGTAGTACTCTGCTATACTCAGAACACTATCTTTTGTTTATGCGTCGCGCCAAGTTGAAAAATTTTCCTTTCATATTCCTGATTTCGAAAGGCTCTTTATTGAGTCAGGGATACTTGCGCCTGATCGCTTCGCTTACCGCATCTCTCTGCCGGTTGAGCACTTCCTACTTTGGTTTTTTGCCAAAGCTGCGTAGTGAGCAATTGTCTGAAAGAGGTACTGCCTGCCTCTCTTAAGCTCGGTCAACAATCACTTGGCGCATTAGCCAAAGCGGATTAAGACCGAGCTCTCCCTCAATACAGTCCACTTCGCACCTTTGCGGCGCGACGTGTTATGTCATTAAGGCCTGCGTAAGGCTGGGAGTTTTCAACATGAAAAACACTAAAAATTTCAGTGACTTGAAGTCCACATTGCCGTCGGCGTCATCTGTGGCGCACTTGAAAAATACGAATTTTCTATTTCGAGAAAGTCGCACTAGCAAGCGCATCTTTGCCTCGAACTTGGTCGTCAAACGACGTCGCTTGCGTCGTCATATCACGACGGTCGCAACCGTGGTTTTGGTCGCTTTGACAGTTGGCTCTCTGGTATTTGAATAAAAAAATAGTCATGCGTAACTATTCAATTCTTCGTCTCAGGTGGCTAATCCCTGCTCTGCTCAATGGCAGAGGTCTCGTCGCACATTTCTAGGCTCGGATAACGACGCTCGGGCCACGCGCCCGAAGATATCCGAGCAAACATCAAAGCGCCAATAAAAAGAGCGAACTTGCTCCCATTAGACCAACTACGTCTTTCCATAGGGAATAGACAAGGAGAGTAATCATGACTGCTATACGATATTTGAATCAAAAAGATGCGATTGTGTTGCAACGACTTGCAGAACATCAATCGAACCTAGGCGCTGCAGAACTCGCTGAAAAACTCGATGACATTTTGTCGAGTGCGGTATTGGTCCAAGGTGATGTGCGGAAAAAAAATTGTGTAGGCCTAAACTCGAAAGTCACTTTCAGTAAAACTGCCGACGGTGAAGTCTCGACCAACGCAATGACTATCGTCAGCCCGGAAGATGCTAGTGCCGCCGAATCGCGCATATCGATACTTGCGCCACTGGCGATGGCTTTGATAGGCAGAAAAGTAAACGGACTGGTAAAGGTTCAACTGCCGTATGGAGAAGCAACCCTAAAAATTCTAGAAGTCGAACATCTAGAAAACACAGAAGCTTAAATTTATTTTGCCGCCCGCACCGCCGCCAGCCGCGCATCATCGCGCGCTGGCTAGCTTTTGGTATTAACATTTATGCTCGCATCGAAACTGGCTTACTCAGTCCAAAAAGGAAAGTGATGATGGAAAACAAAGTGAATGCGAATGCCTTAATAGAACAATTAATCGCGTTGGAATACGCTATCCGCCAATCGATCGCGGTGCGCGAAGACCAAGAAGACGATGCCGATGCTAGCCACCTCGACACAGCAAAAAGCTACGGCATCACCGTGACGGATGATATGACGGGCGGTATCAGCAAAGGCGATTTACTCAATGCCGTACAAACCGAATTGCGTAAGTTACAAACGAACACTCGCGACGCTGCAAACCCTGCATCAGGCGATGCGTGATACGCCCCAAGCATCAAACACCTTCGTAAACTTTAAGACATTGCTTGTTTGAGTTTTTCTGCCAAACGTAGCGCATCTGACTCATCGACAACATTCGCAAAACCCAACAACAATCCTTGTCGCACCGGTGCATGCGTGTACCAACGCGATAACGGATGGAGCGCCAAACCCGCTGCGCTGGCATGTTCTGCCAAGACAACATCACTCTCGCTGTCGGCTAACTTGGCCAGCATATGCAAGCCTCCTGGACGCAGATCAATCTGTATGCGATCACCAATCACTTCTTGAAACACACGCTGCGTAATCGCGCGTCTTTGTGCGTACAACAAACGCATTTTTTTCAAATGGCGAAAGAAATGGCCTTCCGCCATAAAGTCGGCAACCGCTGCTTGATACAAGTACGGACAACCGGCATTCAAGTTATAAACGACTGCTTGAAAGCGCGCCACTGCACTGATCGGGGCGACCACGTAAGCCAGTCGTAAACCAGGAAACATCACCTTGCTAAAAGTACCGGAATAAATCACGCGGTCGTCACGATCTAAACTTTTTAGTGCTGGTAACGGCCGCCCTTGATAACGAAATTCGCTGTCGTAATCATCTTCGATGATCCAACTGCCAGCGCTACTAGCCCACTCCAACAACGCCATCCTGCGCTCTAACGACAAAGTCATGCCGAGTGGACTTTGATGCGACGGCGTGACCATCGCAAACTTTGCATAAGGGCTAAGGCGTTTTCCTTGGTCGACTATCAAGCCGTTTTCATCGACCGGCACCGGCACTATCTTGACTGCTGCATTTTGCAAAAACGGACGCGCGAGAATATAACCGGGATCCTCAAACCAAAACTCGTCGCCGACTTTTGACAGACTACTTAGCGTCAACTCCAGCGTATTACGTAAACCAGTCGTGATAAACACCTGTTCCGGCAAACACGCAACGCCACGCGACACGCCCAGATAAGTCGCAATTTTTTCACGTAAGCGCTCATAACCAGCAGGATTAGGATAGCCCAGTCGTGCTGGCTCGCTACTGCGCAAACGTTGTCCAGCCAGCCGATTCCACACCTTACGCGGAAATGCATCGAGTGCAGGCAAACCCATTTGCAAAGGCCGCGGTGCTTTGCCATCGTGATCGACTATCACGGTAGAACTTGGCGCGACCGTCGATAATTGCGTCTTAGGAATCGTCAGCGGCGGCAACGATGGCGAGACCACCGTACCAGCCGCACCTCTGACCTGCAGATAACCCTCATCCGCCAAGATCCGATACGCCATTTCTACCGTGCCGCGCGCCAGATTCAACTCGGTCGCCAGCGCACGCACCGCCGGTACACGATCACCCGCATGCAAATGTCCTTGCTCGATCGCAGTTTTAAAGCGCTGGCAAATCTGTAAATACATAGGCAACGCCAAGCTGCGATCTATCTGCAGAGCGAACTCTGGTTTAGCAATTTGCGTGCTTAGTACGCTTCCCAATGACTTTCCCATGGACTAGTCCTTTTTACATTTCTTGGCCCTTCTAACATGGCCACGATATTCGCATACTACACATAAAGGAAACCCCCACTTAGTTACCGAACTTATTACCCCGACCGCATCAACCGATGTACTTAAACTAAGGAGAATCAAATGCAAGCTCGCCTCGACTTCTACTCTGCAGAACCCGCTTTTATGAAAGCACTGATCGGCGTTGAAACCCAGATCTCTAAAGGCACTATCGAAATCTTGACCAAAGAACTGGTCCGTTTGCGTGCATCACAAATCAATGGCTGCGCTTTTTGCCTCGACATGCACGTGACCGACGCCATCAAAGCTGGCGAAACTCAACGACGCCTCGCGACCGTCTCTACATGGCGTGAAACACCGTTCTTCAGCGAGCGCGAACGCGCCGCGTTGGAATGGACAGAAGCCCTAACGCTGGTTTCACAAAACCATGTACCCGATGCCGTGTGGGAAGCAGTGCGCCCTCACTTCACCGATGCAGAGTTAATGGAACTGACAACGCTGATCACCTCGATCAATAGCTGGAATCGCTTTGCGATCGCGTTTCGCAAAATGCCGGCGTAATTATCGGCAACGCATCAGTAGTTTAACCAACACCTTTAACTACACGCATGTCCCTCGCCCATCGCTGGGCACATTGAAAAGGTTTATATGAAAATTCTTGTTATCGGTGGCAGTGGCCTGATCGGCTCTAAAGTAGTCGCCAATCTTCGCCAGCTCGGTTATGAAGTATTGGTTGGCGCACCAAGCACAGGCATCAACACTTTGACCGGCAAGGGATTGGCAGATGCTGTCAAAGGTGCCCAAGTTGTCATTGATTTGAGCAACTCGCCATCGTTTGAAGACCAAGCCGTGCTCAACTTCTTTGAAACCTCCGGTCGCAATCTGCTCGCAGCGGAAAAAACTGCAGGCGTCAAACATCACATTGCTCTGTCGGTGGTCGGCACAGATCGTATGCTTGAGAGCGGCTACTTCCGTGCCAAGATGGCGCAAGAGAATCTGATCAAAGCATCCAAAGTGCCGTACACCATTGTGCGCTCCACGCAGTTTTTCGAATTCCTCGGTGGCATTGCGCAATATGGCACAGTCAATAACGAGATTCGGCTATCGCCAGCACAAGTACAACCGATTTCCTCGGATGACATCGCCGCAATCATGTCTGACGCAGCTCTGCCGCAGGCAATCAACGCTACTTTCGATGTAGCCGGCCCGGAAAAATTTGGCCTCGCCGAATTGATGAAACGTTATCTGCTTGCACTCGACGATAAACGTATTGTTGTACCAGATGTCAATGCAGCTTACTACGGCGCACAGATCAATGATCAATCGCTGACACCTCTCGGCGAAGCACGACTGGGAACCAGCAAATTCGATGCATGGTTAGCCAAATCGAAGTCAGCGTAATAAACACGCCATCCGAATTAACATCAATCCAAAAAATGTAGGCAATCCCCGATGAATATCAAACCTATCGAACGTGACGTCGATCTGGAAGAATCGTTTTGCGTTATGAAGGAACTGCGCCCGCACCTGAAAGACTGCGCCACCTACCTCGAGCAAATCAAGCAGCAGCATACGCAGGGTTATCAACTGTTAGCTGCCTGGAACAACGATGTCATCGTCGGTTTGGTCGGTTATCGCTTGCAGGATAATCTGCTGTACGGCCACTTCATTTATGTTGATGATCTGGTAGTGACGTCCAGCTTACAGCGCTCGGGGCTTGGTGAGCGTTTGCTACAAGCGGTACGAGAGCAGGCGATCGCACTACATTGTGCCCATCTGGTACTCGACACCGGTTTACACATGGCGCTGGCACAACGCTTTTACTTTCGACAAGGCTTGCTTGCAAAAGGCATGCATTTTGTCGAACCACTTTCACAATAGAAATTAGGGCACCAGCACATGACACGTATCTTGTTACTAAACAGTAGTCCGCACAGTGATGCCAGCCATGGCTATCAATTAGCGATGGAAACGATAGCGGCGTCAGGTATCGCCCACGCGCACATTACCGAGCGGGATCTTGTGACGTCACCAATCCCGCCAATTGGGCGCGATTATGCACTCGCCGTCACCTCACGGATGGTGCACGAGGCAAAAGAGTTCGAATGGTCGGAACGACTCATCGTCGAACTGGAGCAACACGATGTACTTTTTATTGTCACACCCATGCACAACTTCACTGTGCCAGCCGCATTGAAATTGTGGATTGATCAGGTGATTCGCATCAACCGCAGCTTTCGCTCGACGCCGGAAGGAAAAATCGGCCTGATGCAAGATCGCCCTACCTTTGTGTTGGTGAGCTCAGGTGGTTTCCATGTTGGTGAGCATGCAAAGCAAGCCGATTTTCTAAGCCCTTATTTGCGCTATGCGCTGGGTTCGATCGGCATTAACGATGTGCATTTTTTTCCGCTACAAGGATTGGTATTCGGGCCGGACGCGGTAGCGCTGGCAGTAAACGAAGCGCGGCAACAGTTAACTGAGAAACTGGCTGGCAGAGTCACGATGAAACAGAACTAATATAGGCGATATTTTTTATATTCCCTTAACATCACCAATCCCATTTAGCATCGAGACATTCCTTCCGCCTCACCTCTCCTAGCTTAGTGCCGCGCGCATTGGCAAGGGTCTTGTCTTGATACATGACGTCGACCGAATCTTTTTTCACCTGTTGCGGCACACCCTTAACGCCACTTAACAGGCTGAGCGTGCGCTCAGGTGTTGCGCCGGTATCGCGCCATGCAGCGATGGTCATAAACATTGCGCCGTAAGAAGCGCAATACGATTGTCTATTCATGTCCGCATCGGCATGCGCCACAACAAAAGTACCTGCCAAAACCAAGCCAACAATAATTTTTTTCATAAAACCTCTAAGGTAATCAGTCACTATACAGCGTGTCGGTAAATCCAGTCGCGCAGAGCGTTCATGCACGGGCTTTGGCCTTGAAAGCATTGTCTTCCGTCAAAGGCATTGTCTTGCGTATGGTGTCGATAAATAGCCGCAACCTTGCTGGATAAAACCGTGCATGCGGATATACCAAAGAAACCGGCAAAGATGCTGCACGCCAATCCGGCATCAACTGCACCAGCCGTTGCTGCTGTATATCCTCTTTTACTAACCACGACGACACAATCGCCACGCCCAATCCGGCTAATGCTGCATTTCTTAGCGCGTACAAACTATCAGTACTCATGCGCGGTTGAATTTCAAAACGATGCTCGCTACCATCGCTCTGCCTTGTCAAGGTGACCTGATCACGATAAAAGGTTCTCAATGCCAGCCACGGTAGTGAATGCAAATCCTTGACAGAATCCATCGGCTTATCTTGCATCAATGAGGTCGCCGCCACCACAATACGCGGCACCTCGAATAAGCGAATTGCGACCACCGAAAGATTGTCGACCTCCCCTACCTGAATCGCGCAATCGATTCCTTCCGCAATAAAATCAGGACGTCTATCATGCAATAACCATTCGACTGAAACGTTTGGATACCGCATTAAATAGTCAGCCAATGGCACTAATAATTGATCCTGTCCAAACGCATGCGGCACTAACACCCGTAAGTTGCCCTCCGGCTCATCCTGGGTGCCGCGCAGGTCGGCTTCCATCGCTTTCCAGCTATCCAACAAATCCTTGGCATGTGCATAACAACGCTCGCCATCTTCAGTCAGCTTCATCACATGGGTTGAGCGTTGCAGCAATCGCAAACCCAGCAAGCGCTCCAGCGTCTGCAAGCGCCTACTAACTGTGGGTTGACTGGTTTTCAATTGCTCTGCGGCAGCCGATAAACTGCCGGTCTCGACAATACGGACAAAGGTTTGCATCAATTCGATCCGGTCTACGCCGGGATTGCCTGCTTCTTTCATACGTTAAGCGTATAACAAATCTACGATTGAGACCACTACCAACTGATTAACGTCGCAAGCACAATGCTTTCATCGTCAAATTTCAAAGGTTTATCATGTCGGTTATGCAGAATATAAATACCAAATCAGAGCCTCCAGCAGCCGACCTGCCTGCTTCACTCGTACTGTTGCTGGCAAGTGGTGCCGGCTTTGCCGTTGCTTCGCTGTATTACAGCCAACCCATGCTTGGCATACTTGGTGCCGATATCCATGCCAGTGATCGCATGATCGGTCTGATACCGACACTCACCCAGCTGGGTTACGCGCTCGGCATTTTGCTGTTGGTACCACTTGGTGATCGTTACGATAGACGTACGATTATTTTGATTAAGAGTGGATTGCTGTCGTTGGCGCTATTGTTCAGCGGACTCGCTCCCGGCATCTTGTGCTTGTTGGCGACAAGTCTCGCTATCGGTATCACGGCAACCATGGCGCAAGATATCGTACCGGCTGCGGCCACGTTAGCGCCTGCCGCGCAACGCGGAAAAATCGTCGGCACCGTGATGACGGGCCTGCTACTCGGCATTTTATTGTCGCGCGTCATCAGTGGTTTTGGCGCCGAACAATTCGGCTGGCGCGCCGTATATGTGATTGCCGCGTTTGCGATTATGCTGATCGGCGTCGCCGCATGGCGCGGACTGCCCCGATTTCATCCGACCACCCAACTTGGCTATCGCGCACTGATGGGGTCGATGATTCAAATATGGCGACGCTATAGCGCGTTGCGCCGCGCCGCCATTGCACAAGGATTATTAGCTGTTGGTTTTAGCGCATTTTGGTCGACGCTAGCAGTCATGCTGCACGCCGAGCCGTTTCATCTCGGCAGCGGTGCCGCTGGCACCTTTGGTCTTGCTGGCGCTGCTGGCGCGCTCGCCGCACCATTGGCCGGCCGTTTGGCGGATCGGCGCGGTCCTGAATTGGTGACACGTCTTGGTGCTGGGCTGACAGCCATTTCGTTTGCCATCATGTGGTTTGCACCATTACTGTCACCACCTTTGCAACTGGCATTGATTGTCATCAGCACCATCGGTTTCGACTTTGGTATTCAGGCTACTTTGGTCGCGCATCAAACCATGATTTTCGGTCTCGAACCGGCGGCGCGTGGCCGTTTGAATGCGCTGCTGTTTGTTGGCATGTTTACCGGCATGGCAACTGGCGCAATACTCGGGAGCTTGGCGCTTGCGCAATGGGGCTGGCCTGCGGTAGTCACCTTGGCGACGGCAGCATCGTTGGCAGCTTTGGTCGTTCGATTGCGCAACTAACGCAACATAATGTAAAGCAAACCTGGCAACCTTAAATATAAACGCCGTTGCGACCAGCATGTCAGCAACGGCGTTTTTGATGTCTGCAATACTTATTTATCTAAAAGATTCAAGCCACTCGATAAAATCCCACGCTCATCACTATCACTGAAATGATCGCCACGGTCGCAATGCCAAGCGCAAGCTTGGTCATTCTGCGATGCGTTTTTACAGCATCATTTAAGCGCAGCAATTCTTTTTCGCTGTTGATCAAAATGTCGTTATGTTTTTCCAGCAGCAGTTTATTTTCCTCTGCTTGCTGGATCAACTTGTCGATGATCTGCTGGTTTAGGCGCACTTGCTCTTGCAAAGATTCAGTACGCGCACTTCCCTGCGCGGACATCTCGCGTGCTTCTTCTATCGTTTTACTGGAAGAGAAAAATTTTTTCGCCTTCTCTAACAAATCTAAACCTGTCACAGCTAGATTGACTGCAGTCCATGGATCCATGCTGTCCTCGTTTTGTTCGCGATACAGCGCTAACCATGATGCAAAATATTGCGCTGCACGCTATCAATATGATTGCCGCACCGAAATCTTGCTTGCTATGGCGCGATCTCGATTTGATTTTCGATTACTGAAACGCAACGTTCGCTCAAGCACCTTTGCGATGCGTCTTCGATTTTGGTTTGCCGCTACCGTCTTTGCGCGCTTTGCCCGCTACGCGTCGCTCGGCACCGCTATTGGTAGCCGACAAGGTTACGCGTTTATCCAACGGAGTTTGCGGCATTGGCGCCAAATCCGAACGACTGAGACGCAATTTATTAGGTCCGATAGCAACTGTCTTCAATTGATCAAACACCTCAACCGGCATGCCAGCCGGCAGCTCTAACAAACTATGGTCCTCGAAAATTTCAATGCGGCCGATAAATTTAGCCTCTAACCCTGCCTCGTTGGCAATCGCGCCGACGATGTTAGCGGGTTTGACGTCGTGCGCATGTCCGACCTCAACACGAAAGCTTTCCATCGCAATCGCGCCGGGTTTGGTTTTGCCACGTTCTTTTTTAGGCAGCGCTTCTTTTTCAGCGGCCACGGCGGATACTGCAGGTGCTACCGGCGCACTTTCTTTGCGAGCAGAAAACTCCGTACGCGCTGGTCGCTCTGTGCGTGCTGGCTTGTCGGAAGCGCTCGCTCTTTTAGTGAACGCTTTTTCTGCTGCTTTTTCTATCCCAGTGTCAGCATCAAGTTGGATGTTTAACTGTTGTCCTGCGACCCACACTTTTTTCAAATGATCCAACATCTCGCCGGGAATACTGTTTGGCAGATCCAAAGTACTGTAGTCATCATAAATTTCAATACGACCTATGTATTTTGAATCCAGCGAAGCCTCATTGGCAATCGCACCAACGATGTTGCCGGGCTTGACGCCGTGTGCATGACCAACTGCGATACGGAAAGTTTGCATACCCTCATCTGGCTGACGTGCAACGCGCTCTTTGGATCCAAAAGCCGCGCGCTCACCGCGATTTTCGTTTCGGCTGTCATTACGACTATCACTGCGACTATCACCTCGAGCTTCGCGTGGCGCACGTTCAAAACGTTCTGGACGCTCTGCGCGCTGACTCGCAAAATCAGCACGCTCAAAACGACCGCCCGAGATAGGTTTATTTTCTGACCACGAGCGCTCGCGCGCCTCATGCTTCTTCTCCAACATCAACGGCACTTCGCCCCGCGCCATTTTGGCCAACGCTGCCGCGATTTCCACCGCAGGTACATTGTGTTCACGCTCATAATCTTCTATTAAAGAGTGAAAGATTTCCAATCCACCGGCGGCGATGGTGTCCGCAATCTGTTCCTTGAAACGCGCGATTCGTACATCATTGACTGCCTCGATCGTCGGCAACTCCAGTGGTGCGATCGGCTGACGCGTAGTGCGCTCGATCACCTTCAATAAATTACGCTCACGCGGTGCGATAAACAAAATCGCCTCGCCGCTGCGACCAGCACGGCCAGTACGACCGATACGATGGGTATAGCTCTCTGGATCGTTCGGCACGTCGTAATTGATGACGTGACTAATGCGCTCCACGTCGAGGCCGCGCGCTGCCACATCGGTCGCCACCAAAATATCGATCTTGCCATCTTTGAGTTGCTGGATCGTGCGCTCGCGTTGCTGTTGCTGCACATCGCCATTGATCGCCGTGGCGGAGAAGCCGCGCGCCTGTAACCGGCTCGCCAACTCTTCCGTGCCAAGTTTGGTACGCGCAAAGATGATCATGCCGTCGAAAGTTTCTGCTTCCAGGATGCGCGTCAACGCATCCAGTTTTTGCATGCCACTCACCAGCCAATAACGCTGGCGAATATTGTCGGCGGTACCGGTCTTGGCAGCGACGGTAATTAATTCCGGATTTTGTTGATAGGTCGTGGCGATGCGCTTGATCGCTGACGGCATGGTCGCCGAGAACAAAGCGGTTTGGCGCGAGGCTGGCGTCTTTTGCAAGATGGTTTCGACGTCATCAATAAAGCCCATGCGCAACATCTCATCAGCCTCATCCAACACCATGGTCTTCAGCTTGGATAGGTCGAGCGAGCCTTTTTCTAGATGGTCAATCACGCGACCTGGCGTGCCGACTACAACATGGACACCACGACGCAAAGCGCTCAACTGCACGCCATAACTCTGGCCACCATAAATCGGCAACACATGAAAACCGGGAATATGCGCGGCGTAACGCTGAAAAGCTTCCGCCACCTGAATCGCCAGCTCACGTGTCGGCGCCAGCACCAACGCTTGCGGCGCAGTCTGTTTGATATCAATACGCGACAAAATCGGCAGTGCAAATGCCGCCGTCTTGCCGGTGCCGGTCTGCGCCTGCCCCAATACGTCGCGATTTTTCAACAGCAGCGGAATCGTCGCTGCTTGGATCGGCGATGGTTCCTCGTAGCCCAGCTCTTTAAGTACGCGCAGCAGCGGTTCACTCAAGTTAAGGTCGGAAAATAGGGGGGAGGATGCTTCAGACATGATGGCTCACAAGAATGTTCAGATCGCGGAAATGCGAAAGATGAGCCATAGTTTACTCTGTTGCGGAGTAAACAACCTGTATTGCAGGTAAGCACCTGCTTTTTTGATGGTTTATCTAAGCCGTGCCACACGCTAAAACGACAACTTAAACATCGCCTAAGTCACCAGTACTCAAAGCGATCGACCTTTTTTGTGGCTCTGGGTCCACACGAATCCCTTGATTTCAAACGCCAAGTCGCATGATTTACGTGAAAAACCCCGACTGAAATGACCAGCCGGGGCTACTAACTAAAAGCAATGCATCACTACTGAACTGCAATGACGTCTATGTGTTACAAACGGCTAAATATTTCTTTGCTATCGTTAGTTAAGAAGTTGTCGCCGTCTTGTGGTTGCACCACTCGATCGCTGTATTTGATTTTGTAACCCTCAAAATCGCGGGGTAAATGTGTAGAGCCAAAATCAAGATAGCTGATCCCTTTACCGATTTTTTGCAAAATCACTGTTTTTCCAGCTTTATTCTGGACCTTAAATTCTTCGATGACAGTCATATCAACCTCCTGTTTAGGAAAACCACAAATCCGGGGTAGCACCCACATCACAATGACTTGCCCGGCCAAGCCTGATTACTTATTGACTTGCTGATCCCAACTTGCGCGTTTTGCTTCTTCGCTCGAGTGCGAACCAGTCATTCAAATCTTTTCTCGTCGATACCCATCACGCACACCTTCTTTTGACAATACCCACTGCCATAGCTGGATATCTCTGGCACGGAATGCGCCCGCACATGACAGTAAGTAATAGCGCCACATACGATAAAAGCGCTCACCTAAATCGGCCTCGAAGCGCGGCCATGCTTCATCAAAGTTTTTAAACCACGCCATCAAAGTCTTGTCGTAATCGGCGCCAAAATTGTGCATGTCCTCGACAACAAATAAATTATCTGCAGCATCACCAACTTGTCCTACTGATGGCAAGTCACCGTTTGGGAAGATGTATTTATCGATCCAAGGATCGGGCACAGATTTGCGCATGTTCTTGCCTATCGTATGCAGTAAAAACAGGCCGCCATCATTCAAGCAACGATGTGCGACTTTCATATAGGTGCGGTAATTTTTCCGTCCTACGTGTTCGAACATGCCGACACTCGCGATCGCATCAAACTTCTCATCCAAATCTCGATAATCTTGCAGACGGAAAGTCAGCGGCAAACTATCGTCGTAATGTTCTTGCGCCCACTCGGTCTGCTCTTTTGAAATCGTTACGCCGACCGCCTCAACACCGTAGTGCTGTGCTGCGTATGCCATCAAACTTCCCCAGCCACAGCCAATATCCAGCAAACGCATACCAGGCTTTAAGTGCAACTTGCGACAGATCAAATCTAGTTTTGCTTCTTGCGCTTGCTCTAAGGTCGTTGCATCCGGCCAATAACCGCAGGTATAAGTCATGCGTTTATCGAGCATGGCTGCATAAAAATCGTTGCCAAGGTCGTAGTGCATCTCGCCCACCATACGAGCGCGCTTCTTGTCTTGCCGATTCAACAGTTTTGCCGTGAGCGCATAGCCCAACAGGCGCAACGGTTGGATCTGATCAGTCAAACGCGTGCCTAATAAACGCGCAAAAAATTCATCCAGCTCCTCAGCTTCCCATGCGCCATCCATGTAGGCCTCGCCTAAGCCGAGGTTGCCTTGGGAAAATGCCCGCTCTGGCACGCCGGCCGCCTTGATCTGCATATCCCACGGTGCTGAACCATTGACGTTGATCGCGGCCTTTCCCAATAACTCCACAGTGGCGCGATGCAATCGCTGATTTCGTGTAATCGACGGTAATGTCGTGGTGACGGCATGTGACGTAGATGTTTGCGATTGCATAGCTGTTTTCCCCCTTTTTTTGAATAGTGATTCAAAGAAAAATTGTTTCGGAAAGCACACGCACCTCTTTACGTCGCGCTTTTCTTTAAACATGTATATATTATGCATATTAAAAATCGTGTGAATAATGAATAAATCTGGCATTTATTATCAAAAGGTTTGCTATTAAATGGATATAGAACTGGCGCGCACTTTTTTGTGCATCATTCGCTCCGGCAGCTTCATCGCTGCCGCTAACCAATTGCATGTCACACAAACCACAGTGACTGCTCGCATGCAGAATCTGGAGTCGCAGTTAAATTGCTCACTGTTCGTGCGCAATCGTGCCGGCGCGCGGCTGACTGACGACGGCGAAACCTTTGTCGGTTACGCCAACCAGCTGGTGCAAACATGGGATGCAGCGCGTCGAGATTTACCGTTACCGCATGGCATCGGGGATTCACTGTCATTGGGCTGCGAGGTCAGCTTGTGTAATCCACTGGTGCTGCAATGGTCTACGCAGTTGCGCGCGACATTACCCACGCATGCTTTACGCATCGAAGTCGCCGACGGCACGACGCTACAAAGCAAATTAGAGCGCGGCTTGCTGGACGCCGCGTTGGTGCACAAACCCGAGTATTGGACTGGTATGCAGGTGGAGCAACTGCTAGAAGAAAAACTAATTCAAGTTGCGTCGACACAAAATCCAGAACCGTACGTGTATGTCGATTGGGGAGAAAATTTTCGTAAAGCACACGATGCTGCATTGCCAGAGAAATCACGCAACACGGTTTCGTTCAGCCTCGGCCCTCTCGCCTTCCAGTATTTACTCAAAAATGGCGGTACCGGTTATTTCCGTACGCGTGTGGTACGTCGTGCATTAGAAAAAGGATGGGTAGAAAAAATTAAAAACGCACCAGAATTTTCTTATCCAGTGTTTTTAGTTTATTCACGCGAGAAGGCATCCGAACCGTTGCAACAAGCTTTCGAATTATTACGCGTGATCGTCAGAGAAGAGACTGATTGGTCCGAGCATTGGGATATTGCGCCGTAATTTGAATTCAAGCGACGAATTCAGATAGGAGAAGGCATTAGATCGGAAAATGCGAATTTCTTATTACAAAGGGAGTTTTTACTAATTGAATAGTGCAATTGAAACGATTGAATCGACCGGCAGAGAGTTGCCGAACTGCCGCTCGAAAGCTGGCAGCAATCTTCCATTGTGAAATCTTTTTCTGCCAAAGCTGTCTACGTGATGCACGCATGACTTATTCGCCCTTGATGTACGATCTTTTGATACTCGATCTTTTGATTCTGCGAAATATTCGAAATAGGGAAAACACGAAGGCTGCACTATTTCCCCGCAAGCATGCTTTACACCTTCTCCTGCGATAGTCAGGCAAAAATCCGCAGCGCAGTCATAATGAGCGCTGTTTCAATTTATCGTCGTTCATGAAGTTTCACTCCGTCCTTGCCACCAAGCGTAATCGCAACATTGTTGGGCTCAGCCTGTCGCTGTTGCTCCATTTGTCGCTGGCGTTGTTCTTTATTGAGCAGGCGCCCACGCCGGTGCAAAATCTGGGCAACGACGCTAATGCGCCGCTCAGCATCACGCTTTTGCCGCCATCAATGGTGACGCAGCGCGCGCAAAAGGCGGTACAGCCAAAACAGACGAAGCCGGTAAAACCACAACAGAAAAGCGCCCCCAAGAAAACCCCCGCAACCCCGTCCAAACCGTTAGCGCTGCAACCGGAAGCAAAAAATCCCACTCCCGTATCAAAAGCAACGGCGCCGACGAGCATGATGGAAATGTTGCAAGCCGCCCGCGATAAACGTCGTGCCAATGACGTGCCGGACGCGAACGACAATCCTGAGCAAAACAAGGCTGCTGATGATCCGGATGCGATTGCACGCGCGAATATCGAGTTCAGTACGCAACGTACGCGCGGCAATAATGAGGGTGGCGGCTTATTCGATTTACGCTTCAAGGGCGTGCGCACCGCAGAACTGGTGTTTTATGGCTGGGACCAACGCCGCCGCCGTGAGCATAGTCAACTCATTGAAATCGATGCTGGTTTGCGTGGCGACATCGATAGCGCCATCATCCGCAAGGTAATTGAAGTGATACGCGAAAAAAAATCTGGCGACTTTACGTGGCACTCAAGTCGCCTGGGACGTACAGTGACTTTGTCAGCTAGGCCTCAAGATACTGCAGAATTAGCTGATTTTTTGAAAAAAGATTTTTTTAGATACGAGCGTTAATACAATGACCGCATCAACGCCTCGTAACCCGCTGCCGCCATAGCGCCACTTTTTTTCGGAGGTCATTCGCGCCGATTACTTCCGATAAATGCCGGGCTTCGATTTATTACGCTGTTCGTACACCGTCTTGGCATCCAGTTCTGCCTGTTGCTGCGTACGCATGTCCGGTTGCTCATCGTGTGCCGAAAAAAAATCTGCTGCTTGCGCACGCATCACAAACTTGATCGCCTCGGCTTCACTGGCATCAAACTGTTCATGTATCAGCGTCGTTACTTCATCCAGATACTGCTCATACGTCATTGTCATTTTTTATCCTGTTTTGTGCATGACGCTTGGCACATCGCGAGGCATTCATGTATCGCTATTGTGCAACAAAATCGGCGCCTCAGCGCCGATTTAAAGTACTAGCCCCTATGCGGACAACGCGGCTTTAAAGCTTAAATTTCAGTCACAACCACAGTTACATTTGCATTACAACTGGTCGCTACAACCTACCTTTACAAGCTTATTCTTCCATTCCAAACAAACCTTCAATATCTGCCTTCGCGGTTTCCAACATCAACTCGGGCGTTGCCTCATGCGGATCCATCCCCATCGGTAATGCATCCGGCATCGATTTTTTCATCTGTCCATCGCGTTCGATAAAGTACTCGGCCTGATCATAACTAATGCTGTAAGTCAGCTTCTGACCGGTCAATCTTGTGTATTGTGCTACTGGCATATTATTTCCCTTTCATATTGTTGTAGTTTTAGCCCTGCATGTTACAAGACGTCAAATTCAGACAGCAAAGTCACTCATGAGTTCGTCGAGATAGCGTGTCCTTACTTTGAAATTACTCGCCGAACAGAGAGATACTGCGCAAGAAAAACAAAACCGCATTATGCTACACACGGGTCCTGCGCAATTAGGGCAATCACAGGAGACATCATGCAAACTGAACAAATCGGTGATTACGAGATTGAATACGGGGGTGAACAGCTCCCTGATAGCGAAGATTGGGCAGCTTACGCAGCAGTCTATGGACCCTCGCCCAACCCGATGCATCGCAGCAGCGTTTTTCCGCATCAGCGCGTTGCAGTGGAAAGCGTATTTGCCACCGAAGCGGAAGCTGCCAGCGCCGCTTTAAAAGCCGCGTCAGCGATGTTCGAACACAAATAAACCAACTCAAGAAATAGCCTACTTGCGCGCGGAATAACCGCTATCATCAGGCCATTATTTTAGAGGGTGGGCTTAGTGCCTCCCTCTTTCCCTTTGTCTACGACGCGATGAGCATGAATCAAATAAAATGACCCTCCATTTTTTGCCAACATTTTTTATACAATAAGGAACCTTTTTCAGGCAAAGCACTCATTGTTTGTAACAAATACAACTGGCTACGCAACCTTGACACAAAATCTGGTGCTGGCGGTCTCGTTCGAGGCCAACCCAGTATGCGCGCGATGAGCATTACGCAAGCAGTCTGGATGATGAACTCTCAGCAATACCCTTCAACAATCTGCAGGTAGCGATACGCACGACACTAAATAAGTGGAGTGACGCATCATGTCCGCGGTGCGGCAAAATAATCGGCTACCAATATCTAGCCGAATGAAATAAATTGGAACCCATGTTTAGCATTCTTTTAAAAACCGCTTTGTTGCGCCGTCGAGTCGCCATCTTTACTCTCGCGCTTGCGCCTTGCATTCCCGCTCTCGCCTTTAATCTCGACTCGGTGGTCAAGGATGCACAGCAACTTGCAAAAAAATCCTATCAAGCACCACAGAAAAATATCTCCAAGACAATGGAAGGCTTAAGCTACGAGCAATACAGCGCAATCCAATACAAGCCGAATGACGCCCATTGGCGCAAAGAGAAACTGCCGTTTGAGCTTAGCTTCTTCCACCAAGGACGGCAGTACGACAGCCCCGTTCAGATTAATGAAATTGTCGGTAATCAGGTTCGAAAAATTCGCTTCAATCCGAATTTTTTTAACTACGGCGACACCAAACTCAGCAAAGACGATGTAAAAGACTTGGGCTTTGCCGGCTTCCGCGTTAATTACCCGATCAATTCATCCAAGAAAAAAGATGAAATGCTGGTCTTTCTCGGCGCTAGCTATCTGCGCGCCGTTGGCAAAGATGAAGTGTATGGCCTATCTGCCCGCGGCCTCGCGGTCGATACTGCGCTCAACTCCGGCGAAGAATTCCCACGCTTCAAAGAATTCTGGATAGAAAAACCAGCGCGCAACAGCACGCAACTGGTTATCTATGCGCTACTCGATTCTCCACGCGTGACGGGTGCTTATCGATTTACCGTATTACCAGGCCAGCAGACCAAGATACAAGTGAAAGCGCAACTGTATCTACGTGAGAACGTAACTAAACTCGGCATCGCACCATTGACCAGCATGTTTTTCTTTGGCGAAAACCAGCGCCCAGCTGTCGAGGATTACCGCCCTGAAGTACACGACTCGGATGGCTTGTCGATCGCCTCCGGTACCGGTGAGTGGATCTGGCGCCCATTGGTTAATCCAAAACGTTTGTTGGTGACGTCGTTCAGCCTCAGCAATCCGAGCGGTTTTGGTTTGATGCAGCGCGATACCCAAACAGCCAACTATGAAGACATGGAATCGGAATATGAACGCCGCCCAAGCACCTGGATTACGCCACACGGGAAATGGGGTAAAGGCCGCGTAGAACTGGTACAAATTCCGACACCAGACGAGCGTAATGACAATATTGTGGCCTACTGGATTCCGGAAGAATTACCCAAACTAGGCAAAGCCATCAATATGACTTATACGATGAGCTGGGGTGATGCTTCTGCACATAGACCTCCGCTGGCGTGGGTAACGCAAACGCGCCGCGGGCACGGCTACAAGTACAAGCCAGATGACAGCATCGCTTTGATGGTCGACTTTGCTGGACAAAACTTTAAAAAATTACCTAAGGATGCAGAAGTCGGCATGCGCTTATCCACCGATGGTAATGCGGAAATTCTTGGTTTAAAAGTTGTCGCCAACAAAGCGAATAATGGATATCGCGCGGTGATTCATCTGCGTCGCACCGATGACACCAAGCCGGTTGAAATGCGCGGCTTTTTACAAACCAATAACACCACGCTCTCCGAAACGTGGAGTTACATCGTGCCGCCAAACTGATGGCTGCTTCTTACATTCCGTCAGCCTGTCGCCACTATCTGCACAAGCTGGCGTTAGCGCCAGAAGCGCGCGCTGCAATCGAAGCGCAATTGACAGATACCGTGACGCCACGCGCGGCGATGACGCAACTGCATCAATTACTCGCGCAACAAAATATCGACCCACAGCACCCGGCTTTTGGCTCGGTGGCGGCGCGCGCGCAACGTGCACTGGGAAGTATCAGCACACACGCTTTCATCCGACCGCCAAGCAGCGAGCCGCTTGCAAACTTGCAACCGCTGCAAACGCCTCAATTTAATCTCGCGCCGCCAGTTAAACGCACACCGATGGTGCCGGAACCATGGGGCGATTTAAATCCGATCACACGATGGTGGCGCTCGCTCGGCAAAAACAAGACCGCAAAAATCGATCATGCTGCACCTGTGATCAAACACGGGAAAAGTGGTGGCTTGCGAAGATTAGTCCTGCTGTTTCTGATGTTGGGGCAAACCGCATTAGCGACTTATTACATGAGCACCGTGATGCCTTATCAGGGCACACATAAACTGGAAATCGCAATTCTGGCCTTATTTGCATTGCTGTTTTGCTGGGTGTCAGCAGGTTTTTGGACGGCGATGACGGGCTTTCTGTTGTTGGCACGCGGTAACGATCCGTTTTTGATCACAAAGACGGTCGTCACTGATGCGCCTATTGCGGCCGATGCAAGAACCGCCATCGTGATGCCTATTTGCAATGAAGATGTCGCGCGCGTGTTTGCCGGCTTGCGCGCGACTTACGAATCAGTCGCTCGCACACCACACCTTGATCGCTTTGATTTTTTCGTTTTGAGCGACAGTAGTAATAGCGACACCTGTGCGGATGAAATTTCTGCATGGACTAACTTATGCAAGGCGGTCGATGGCTTTGGCCGTATTTTCTATCGTCGTCGTCAACGCCGCGTACGCCGCAAGAGCGGCAACATCGACGATTTTTGCCGTCGTTGGGGTGGCGAGTATCGCTACATGATCGTGCTGGATGCCGATAGTGTGATGAGCGGTGATTGCCTCAGCAAACTAGTGCAAGCGATGGAGACACATCCTGATGCTGGCATCATTCAGACCGCTCCACGCGCTGCTGGCCGCGATACGCTCTATGCCCGCATCCAACAATTTTCGACGCGTGTTTATGGCCCGCTCTTTACCGCTGGCTTGCATTACTGGCAGTTAGGTGAATCGCACTACTGGGGACATAACGCAATCATTCGCTTAAAACCGTTTATCGAGCATTGTGCGTTGGCGTTATTGCCAGGCAAGGGCACCTTCTCCGGCGAAATTTTATCGCACGATTTTATTGAAGCTGCGCTGATGCGCCGCGCGGGATGGAAAGTCTGGATCGCCTATGATCTTGACGGCAGCTACGAAGAAATGCCGCCAAATTTATTGGATGAGCTCAAGCGCGACCGTCGCTGGTGCCAAGGCAACCTGATGAACTTCCGTCTGTTTTTGTCGCGCGGAATGCATTCGGTCCATCGCGCCGTGTTCGTCACGGGTGTGCTGGCGTATTTATCCGCGCCACTATGGTTGCTGTTTTTGATTCTGTCGACCGCGTTACTGGCACAACATACGTTAACGCCACCAACCTATTTCACCCAGCCATGGCAACTATTCCCGATCTGGCCGCAATGGCATCCGGAAAAAGCAATTGCGCTATTTAGCGCCACCGCAACACTGCTCTTTTTACCAAAAATTTTAAGTGTGCTGCTGATCATGGCGCAAGGCGCAAAACAGTTTGGCGGCAAAATCAAACTGTTTTTCAGCATGTTGATCGAAATGCTGTTCTCGATGTTGCTTGCACCGGTGCGTATGCTGTTCCACACCCATTTTGTGGTGGCGGCTTTCATGGGTTGGGCCTTGCGCTGGAAATCGCCATCGCGTGATGACGCAGAAACCACCTCCGGCGAGGCGATTCGCCATCACGGTTTTCATACTTTAGTAGGACTATTATGGGGTGGCGGCATTTTCTGGCTCAACCCGACATTCCTGCCGTGGTTACTGCCGATAGTTGGCTCGCTAGTGGTCGCCATCCCGGTTTCGATTTACTCCAGCAAGGTGACCAACGGTCTGCGCTTTCGCCGTAAAAACCTGTTTGTGATTCCTGAGGAATACCACGTGCCGGTGGAACTGGTCGCGATGGAAACGCATCTGGATACTTCACCGGCCTCAATGGATTTTGTCACTGCTGTGGTCGATCCGTTATTTAACGCGGTCATGTGCGTGAGCGGAAAAGTACATCCGCATCGCACCGCTGCAGCACATGAAATACGCACGCAAATCATCGATACCATTGTGCGCCACGGACATACGGCAGTGCCCGATGCACAGAAAAATGCGCTGCTCAGCGATCCACTATTTCTGTCGCAGTTGCATTTCGATGTTTGGACGTCGCCACAGGCGCACGCCGAATGGAAACAAGCTACTGCGAGTGTCGCTATGACAGGCTTCCAAAACCGACTGCCACAAGCGGCATAAGGACCAATTTACGCCGTATTTTTTTTGCTAAGACTCAGCATCAATTTCACTTTTTATGCTGCACTGGTAAAAAGCCAGTGCAGCATAAAAATCAACCCTGCTAACAGCAGTATCGTCACCAGCATCAATGGAAAAATAAATAGCGTAAATACCAGCGCTTGAATCACAAACCTGCGTGATAGCGACCCGCCGTGACCAAAACGATCTGCCAATTTTTCGCTTAGGTATTCAGCAAACGGCGCCGACAGGTTCATCACAAAACCACAGGCCATCTCCAATAGCTGCATCTCAGCTCCCCAATATTTTTATTTAAAATCCAGTCGTTGCCGACTTTCAAAGACGCGCTCTTTACCTGAAACAGGATCAATAAAGCGTATCGACTTTGCCAGTAGCTTTAATGGATGTTGGTAATCCTGTTGCGCACCCTCATCTGGGTAGAGATGTGGATAGATGCGATCATTGATGATAGCCATATCAAGGGCTGCCATATGGACACGCAACTGATGCTTCTGCCCGCTTACCGGATGCAACCCATAGCGCGCTAATTGTCCGCACACCTCTAGACATTCAATCGCGGTCTCGGCATTTGTCTCGCCATCGACCTCGATCATTTTCATGAACGAAGTGCTCTCAACCAAACGACTACATCGCACTTGAGGGAGCACTAGCTCTGGTCGCCACGGCGCAATCGCTTCGTAGTATTTTTGTACGTTGCGTTGACGGAACAAGGATTGATACAGGTTGCGTGTCTGTGGCTGAATCGTGAATAACACCAAACCAGCCGTTTCTCGATCGATGCGATGCATAGGTGTCAGCGTCTCTATGCCTAGTGAGCGCTTTAACCGTACCAGTAAAGTTTGTTGCAAATAGCGGCCGGCTGGTGTGACCGGCAAGAAATGCGGCTTGTCGACCACCACTAGATAGTCGTCTTGATACAACACCACTTCGTCGAACGGAATGCGCGGCTCGTCCGGCAAGCTACGGTAATAGAAGATGCGTCGATGCGCTTGATAAGGTGCGGTCGGTGACAAGGCTTGTTGATTTTCATCTAGCACCTCGCCCCGTTGCATGCGGGCCTGCCATTCCTCACGATTGATCGCAGGAAATTGCTGCGCCAAAAAATCAATCAGTTTCAACCACGGTCCAGGCGGCAATGCGACGCGACTGGCGCCGACCCCTTGCTTGCTGGGCGGCGATTGAATATGCGTGCTCATATCGTACTCATGCGTTGCTTATGCGGTACTCGAGGCAATCTGTCATGCCGCTTATTCACTATCTTCTTCCAAGCGACGTGCGCGTTGCAAACGCCACTCCCAATCCGGCTCACCGCCGTAGACATCGTCGGGCGTGCTTGCGGTTTCTTGCAGTCGCGTATCCAGAGCGATGCGATTGTCAAAGACGAAGCATTCGCCTTGCCAATCCTTTTCTGCGTCCGGTATTTGTTGAAAGTAATTCAGGATGCCACCTTCTAGTTGATACACCGGAACGCCCATTTCCAACATCCAGGCGCTGGTTTTTTCGCAGCGTATGCCCCCCGTGCAATACATTGCAACTCGCTTGCCGCTTTGCTTCCACTCAGGTACATGCGTCTCTATGTAGTGCGGAAAATCGCGGAAATTATCAACGCCCGGATCGATCGCATTGTTAAACTTGCCAAGACGAAATTCAAAACTATTGCGGTTATCAATCACCACCACATCATCTTGCGCAATCAATTCACGCCAATCCTGCGGACTGACATCGATCCCCTTGTTGGCTATCGCATCGACATTGTCGACCCCGAGAAAAACAATCTCCGATTTACGGTGAATTTTTAGTCGTCCAAAAGGCGGCGTCTTGCACGCACTGCGCTTGAAAACCAGATCGCTAAAAACGCCTGCAAAACAGGCTTCTGTTTTTAACGCATGTTCAAAGCGATCCAGCGCGTGTGTACTACCAGCTAGCGTGCCATTAATCCCCTCCTCCGCTACCAATACGCTACCCAGTAAATCTGCTGCTAGCGTGCGCAAGGTGGTCGCCACCATCTCTGGATCTGGCAGGCGCACAAATTTATAAAACGCAATGTGAAACACGGCGTCGGGCGAGGAAGAGCTATATGCATTCATGGCCGAAATTGTCGCAGATTTGTATGAAGTGCGGAACAAGTTATCCGAGGGCAAGTGGCGCTCAGAAATGTCTTACATGTTTTGAAGCCAATATCTGATAGATGCCTAACCGCGATACGGGCATGATCTCTTCGACACAAAACGAAATCGGAGACGCAAACGCTTCGATGAGATTGCGTTTCATTAGCCAGCCATTTATTTCAATCATTGAGGAGATTGTTATGCCAGCCACCAAAACCGCCACCAAGTCTGCCGCTAAATCCAGCAGCAAATCATCAAGTTCTAGCCATGAAGATGCCGTGTCGCTTCTGACCGACGATCATAAGAAAGTTAAAAAATTATTCAAGACTTATGAACAAGCCAGCAAAAAAGATGATGTCGAAGGGAAAGTCGAAATCGCACATAAAATTTTCGAGGAATTGACGATCCACACGATGCTGGAGGAAGAAATTTTTTATCCGGCAGCGCGCGCAGCGATCAAGGATGACGATCTGCTGAATGAAGCAACAGTCGAACACGACACTGCCAAAGACCTGATCGCGCAGTTAGAAGGTATGGATGGCGATGATCCAATGTATGACGCCAAGATGACAGTATTAAGCGAATACATCGATCATCACGTCGAAGAGGAAGAAACTGAAATGTTTCCCAAAGCAAAAAAATCCAAAATGGATCTCGACGATTTAGGCGCACAAATGGTGGAACGTAAAGAAGAGCTGATTGCAGAAATCGCTGCTTGATGTTGGCTTCAATACCATCCTAGTTCAGAGTCCACATCTCTGACTAGGATGGTTTGTTTCGCCATCAATAGTATGGCGGTGAGATGCCGCGAGGGATGACTACGCCCTCCAGTTTCTTCTGCCACGCCGCTATTGCAAAATAGAATGCGCTCGAAAGGAATCCGATGCAAAACGAGATTGTCGGCTGGGCCAGTGCATTGATATTATTACTCACGGTTTCATCGCAGGTTTTTCAGCAATGGCGCTCAAGCAGTACTGCAGGCGTCTCAAACTGGCTATTCATCGGACAAATCAGCGCTTCCACTGGCTTCGTCGTCTATAGCGCCTTGGTGGCGAACTGGGTGTTTGTAGCGACCAACACATTTCTGCTGCTCACAGCGATATTAGGACAGATACTTTTCTTGCGGAACAAGCGGCGAGAAAGAAAAAGACCGCCGAGTTAGGCGGTCAACACTTAATCTGGCTCTAACAGTTTGCCGTTATCCGGCTTCTGATTTTCAGACGCAAACAAACTCCACATTGCAATGAACAAGGCTGCAATTAATGGGCCGATCACAAACCCGTTCAAGCCCAATAGCGCCATCCCACCGACAGTCGAAATCAAGACCACAAAGTCAGGCATTTTGGTATCTTTTCCAACCAACATAGGGCGCAAAATATTATCCACCAATCCAATCACACCAACGCCAAAAACAATCAAAGTGACGCCTTGCCAGATTGAGCCAATCAACAGGAAATAAATCGCCACTGGTGCCCATACGATCGCCGCACCAACTGCGGGCAACAGCGATAGAAAAGCCATTAAGACCGCCCACAGCAATGCGCCCTCAACACCAAGAAACCAGAATGCCAAACCACCCAACGAGCCTTGAACCGCAGCGACCACCACGTTACCCTTGACGGTGGCACGAATCACCGTGGTCAAGTTGGCCAGCAACTGGTGTTTATGTTTACCGTTTAATGGGATCGCCTTTTCCACTTTAGCAACCAGATGATCGCCATCACGCAACAGGAAAAAAAGCATGTACAACATGATGGTAAAACTGACCAAAAAGCGGAATGTGTTTTGTCCCAAACTGATCGCTTGCTTGGTGAAAAATTCACTGCCTTGCACTGCCGTTTTCGTCAATCTTTCCTGCAAGCTCGTAATATCAGTAAGGCCAAAACGCTCGAGCAAATTAACCAACCAACCAGGCATCGCCGCAATGATTTTTTGAAAGAAAATGCCAAAATCAAGTTGTCCCGAGCGGATATTCTCGTAGACACCCGAGGCCTCATGCGCCAGCGAGATGGAAATCAAGATCATCGGAATCACCACCACCACAATACAGATCAGCAATGTCAGCACCGCAGCCATATTTTCGTGAGTTGGCATTTTTCGCAGCATTTTCCGATAAAACGGCGAAAATAAAATCGCCAGCACGAAAGCCCAAAATACTGCGCCGTAGAAAGGTAGCAATATGCCGATGAAGGCCAATGTAAAAATCGTGAGCAACAGCAGAAAGAATTTTTGCTGGATGGCCGGAGTATTCATGTCTGTTTATGTGTTTTTGGTGGGTGAATACAATTATCGACTCATGCTACCCGATCCTGATGCGCCTGTAAGCTACCAAACTCACATAAATCACCGTCTCTCAACCAAGGCCTGCTACACGAAATAGGTTTGGACATGGTATTTGGCAGTCGTCGCCAGATAAAGACAGGCAAAAAAAGACCGGCGCAAGGCCGGTCAAAGTTACAACAGGTATGACGTCGAGCGATTAGTCCGTTTCTGGACGGGTAATCTGGCTCATGTGTTTTGCGCGCATCGGTTTCAATACAAACCAAGCCATCAATGCTGCGGCAGCATTCAAGATACTGGCTACTACGAACACTGCGTACCAACCGCCGGTTGCCGAGGCCAATACTGCCGAGATAGGAACCAGCAACGAAGCGGTACCTTTTGCGGTGTACAGCAAACCGGAGTTAGCAGTCGCATATTTAGCACCGAAGGTATCCGCACAGGTAGACGGGAACAGCGAGTAAATCTCACCCCAAGCGAAGAACACGATACCGGTCAATACGACGAACGCGATTGGATCATGGCCGAAGTGATACAGCGCCAGAATACCAACTGCTTCAATACCAAACGCGATAAACATGGTTGGCTCACGACCGATGTGATCGGATACCCAGCCAAAGAATGGACGCGTCAAACCGTTCAAGACACGATCAATTGCCAAAGCAAAGGTCAGCGCTGGCAACACCATGCCCATGATATTGAAGTTGACTTCAAACACTTTAAAATCGCGCGCAATCGAACCCAATTGTGCGGTTGCCATCAAACCACCAGCAGCCACCATCACGAACATTGCATACATGACCCAGAACACTGGTTCACGCAAAACTTCAGATGGCTTGTATTCGTTGGTCGATTGCTGCACTTTGGCTGCTGCTGTTTCGCCTTTTTTGTAGCTAGGCGGACGCGTCAAAAATAAAGCGATCAAAATAACGACCAAGCCTTGTCCAATACCGAAGTACAGGAAAGCTGATTCATAACCCTTGCTGGCGATCATGGTCGAAATTGGGATGATGGTGGCGGCCGAACCAGCACCAAAACCAGCAGCAGTCAGACCAGCAGCCAGACCGCGGCGATCTGGGAACCATTTCAGCGCGTTACCAACGCAAGTACCATAAACCGCACCGGCGCCGACACCACAGATCACAGCCGAGGTGTATAGAATCGCGAGCGAATCGGCGTACGAGTTCATCACCCAACCCAAGCCGCACAAAATACCGCCAACCAGAACCACAGGACGCGGACCAAATTTATCCACGAACCAACCTTCAATCGGGACTAACCACGTTTCGGTTACGACGAAAATAGTAAATGCGACCTGAATGGCAGCACGGCTCCAGCCGTGTTTTGCCGCGATAGGGTCAACGAACAGGGTCCAGCCATACTGCAGGTTGGCGATCATCGCCATTGCAATAATACCTAGAACGAGTTGCATCCAACGGTAGGATGCAGAACGGCTAACGGTCGCGACCGAGTTTGCCGTAGTAGTTGTTTGATTCATGTTTGTCTCTTTCAACTCTCAAGTGAAAATGCACTGCACAGATTCAGTGCCCGCGTTGCAATAAACAATTGATTCATACCGATCATTTACAACTCACATCAATCAAGCAAAAAATGTTTGGCCATCTCGCTGCGAGCATGTTTATTCAATTCAACGCCATCACTATTAAATAAGGCGTTCTCAATCGCAATCGCCAAAACGCAGAATGTCTGGTATTCACGTTGTGGATATCACGTATTCTCGTCAAAATTTAAATTTGGAATTGTGGAAACCACGTAAAAAATTTGTGGATACTACGTAAATTTCGCAAATGTCGTGTATCGGAAAAATCTACGCGCATGCATGGGTCGCGCAGCTTAGAGGCGATGCAATCGGCACGCAAGAAATACAACGGCGCCGTGATCTTGGAAGAGGATAGACAAGCAAAACTGTCACGTAGAATGACAGTCGTCAGGAAGATTGATGCATTTGCAGAGAGTGCGCAGTCTGATAGTGACAGTACGTCCGAATCAATCAGCTAGCGGATCAATTCGGACGCAAAAGTTCAAAAATTAAAACGATTTATATGCCAAGTATTTGCCGCTCATAACGATACGAACACGGTCGCCGTTAGGATCTTGTTCACGCGCCATATCCATCTTGAAGTCGATCGCACTCATGATGCCGTCGCCAAATTCTTCATGGATCAACTCTTTGAATGTGGTGCCGTACACCTGCACCAATTCATAGAAACGATAAATCACGGGATCGGTCGGCACGGTGGTCGGTAAAGAACCCTTGTAAGGCACCACCATTAACCATTTTTTTTCTTCATCGCTCAAGCCAAAAATGCCAGCGACTATATCTGCCTGTTTGGCATCAAACGTCATTTGACCAAGGCAGGCGGCGGTGACCCACTCCTTGCTTAGGCCAACCTTGGTGGCAATCTCGGACCATGACAAGCCGCGGGATACTTTGGCAGTGATAATTTTTTCGGTAACGTCGAGGCGGTTCATTGTGAGCTCCTGTGATGAATATTGATCTGTAGACGCAGCGTGTCTGCGATAGATTCATCATAGGGATGTGCGCAATCGCGCACCATCGTAGGAGCACCCGATTTCTTGTAGCGACAATACGATCTCTTGTAGTGCCAGCACTACAAACGCAGCTGATGCGATTATTCAAGCGCAGCATGGCGCATCGCATAAAGCGCCAGCTCGACATCATTGCGCACACCGGTTTTCTCCAAAATGCGCGCGCGGTACGTACTGACGGTATTTGGTGACAGCGAAAGCTGCAACGCGATCTCACCCACGCTCTGGCCTTTTGATAGTTGTTGATAGACCTGATGTTCACGATGCGAAAGCAACTCGTCTACCGGCTTGTCACTGCGATCTATCGCTCCGGCACCGATCGAGGACGCCAGCAGTTCTGCCACCGACGGTGTAATGAACAAGCCACCTTGCGCGACCTTGCGAATCGCCGCAATCATTTGCTCTGAATCGGCGCTCTTGTTTAGATAACCTGCCGCACCTAGCTTTAAGCTGAACACCGCGTACTGCTTGTCAGAGTAGGTGCTGAGTATTAGCACCGGCAATTTTGGAAACTCATTACGAAACTGCTTGAGCATATCCAGCCCATCGCGTTGCGGCATCGCGATATCCAGCAACACAACATCAATTCCCTGCGCAATTTTCTGATCTGCATCACGTACTTGACGAATGGCATCTGGCCCGTTCGCGGCTTCGCTCACTACTTCGATATCGTCGGCATCGGCCAGTATCTGTTTAATGCCTTGACGTACGATCAAATGATCATCGCAAACCAGTACTTTAATCTTCGCTTTACCCATGATTTTCCGCTTCCATCGTCAAAGGCATTAATAAGGGCATCACTAATTTGACGCAGGTACCCTGCCCCGGCAAACCATCTATCGTCAGCGTCCCGCCAAAATAACCAGCACGCTCGCGCATGCCCGCCACGCCATAACTTTGTGGGCTGTTGAGTTCGTCGCGCGCGGCACCGACGCCGTCATCGCGCACCTCCATATACAACACCGGTTGCGGCGGTTCATCTACCAACACCCGTATAACGATAGACGTCGCGCGAGCGTGACGCGCAACATTGCTCAGGATTTCCTGAAAGATGCGAAATACCGCGGTCGCCTGCCCACGCTCTGGATTGCCGACGTCGGCGGCGATATGCATCTGAATATCGGAGCGCAACTCGGCGCTGTTAATAAATTCCTGCGCCTGCCAACCCAAGGCCGCCCACAAGCCACGATGATCGAGGATACTAGGACGCAGATCCGTGATGATGCGCCCCACATTGTCGACTGCCGTATCGATCAACGATCCCATGTTCTGACATTTCTGTATCAGTGGCGGTCTATCATCGACACGCTTCTCCAACCAGTTAACATCCATTTTCAACGCTACTAACAAGGAGCCGAGTTCGTCGTGAATTTCACGGGCAATCCGGGTACGCTCAGTTTCACGTACGGTTTCCAGATAGGCTGCCAACTCACGCAAATCCGCTAGCGCGCGCGTGAGCTCTTCTGTGCGTTGGTTGACGCGATGCTCCAACGCATCATTGGTTTGCTTGAGCAAATTTTCTGCATGCTTGCGCGCCGAAATATCCTTGATGGTCGCCACGGCGCCAAGAATGGTTTCACCATCCGCGCCATGCTCAACGATGGGATGTGACGTGTATTCCGCTGGAAACGCACTACCATCCTTGCGCCACAACACCTCATCTTCGATATGACAGGGCAGGCCGTGGCGGAAAGCATGAAAGATCGGGCACTCTTCAACCGGATAATGTCGGCCATCGTGATGCGAATGATGAATCAGCGCATGCATATTGCGTTGCATTGCCTCATCCTGGGTCCAGCCAATCATCTCAGCCGCGGCACGGTTGATGAAAATGCAATTACCTTGCATGTCGACGCCAAACACGCCCTCACCGGTAGACTCCAGCAGTAGATCGAGACGTTCGCGCCATAACTGTGCGCCACGCTCGGTATGATGCATGGCAAAATCACGGGATGAGTCGATAGTTGGCTTCATAAAATAAAGTTAATAAAGTGTCGAAAAAGTGTTGGCAATTAAGCGCGAGTACAAGCAAGTTTCGTGCTGTCTGGTAAAAGCGAAGCTGTTTTTGTTGCCAAGCAATTAAAGATACGCTTCAATGGCTAACTAATGAGTAATATACAAAAGTAGAGTCCACTTCCTTTTGTATATCAATTATCTGCATGCTGGTGATTGTGTGCCCTTGGTGGCTACCCCGCCCCATCAATAGTTCTGGAGACTGTCGTGCCAATTCAACCCACGCAAAATTTTCAACATCTGACCACACAATTGACGGATTTGGCCAATAAAGTAAAAGATGGGCTGCCAGGCGACACTATCTTGCAAGAATTGCAGCAAGCTTTACGCATCATTGAAAGTTTGTCTACCCATGACAGCCTCACTGGCGCCTTAAACCGCCGCGGGCTAATAGAGAAATTGACGGCTGAACTGGATAGAGCCAAACGCACTGGCCATCCTTTTTCGTTTGCCGTCATCGCAATTGACCGCTTTGCCGCGCTGACCGAGCAATATGGAACTGTGGCCAGCAATCAGATACTGCAAAATGTGACGCAAGCAGCACTCAAACTGTTCCGCTCGCTAGACTCGTTCGCCCATCTTGGCGACGATGAGTTTGCCGTGATCCTGCCAACCACCTGGCTCGATCAAAGCGAGAAACCGTTTGTGCGGTTAAGCAATGCGATTTCGGATATCAACTGGAATAGTACCAAGCCTACCGTTGCAGTCAGCTTTTCTACCGGCATCACAACCAATGCGCCGGACGATAATGCAGAGAAAATAATTCGCCGTGCGGGTGATGCGCTCGTCCTTGCCAAAAGTAAGGGGCTGGGGCGCAGCGCACAGTTGGAACCGATCTTGCCGGCAATCGATCCCAACATGTGAATCGCCCGAATCACATCAAATCACCTTGCGGCGTCCTGCGCTCGTCTAGCGCACCGTTCATTCGACTTTTCTCGCGCTGCCTGTAACGACGATATTTCGTGACCAAGAAAAACATCTCCTTTATAGTCAAGCATGCGGATGCTTCACATTTTTCCCGCGAATGAAATAAATCGGTTTTATGTACGTGTACGGTGAAGCAAAGTGCGATATTGCCTATGCCAACCTCACGTCAAGTTCTTGAATTTTATTTCCCTCAACGAAAAGAAAGCAAAAAATGAAAATCTCTCGTGCCCTTCCCATCATGCTCATGCTGACATGCTCCAGCCTTGTTTTCGCCGATCCCGCATCGATCAAGAAATCGGATGGTATTTTGGTCACCGCTGACGGCATGACGGTCTACACTTTCGACAAAGACAATACCAATAGCGGTAAAAGTGTCTGCAACGGTGGTTGCGCCACCGCATGGCCTCCGGTTGTTGCCACTGATGCTGGCGTGAAAGCACCTTATTCGATCGTGACCCGCGATGATGGATCGAAGCAACTTGCCTACAAAGGCAAGCCGCTCTATCGATTTGCTTCCGACAGCAAAACAGGCGACCGTAACGGCGATAACATCAATAACGTCTGGCACATCATCAAAGATTAAACATCGATAACGAAAAATAGTCATGCACGATGACACGACCGTCGGCTTGCATGCCTCCCGTTTGTGCCGTTTTGCTCGTGCATTGATCGGTGATCGTATCGGCGCAGACGACTTGGTGCAGGACAACATGGAACGCGGATGGAAAAAGCTGCCGTGATAGCGATATGCGTGCATGGCTGCTAGCATTATGCGCAACAAAAAAAGACCGACATAGTCGGTCTTTTTTTGGACTTTTGAAAAGCGTTACTGCGTCTTCAGTTCGAGTCCGTCACGATCTCGATCTGTCCTGACAATATTTTGTGGACTGGGCATTTGTTAGCGATGCCGGTCAGACTTTCTTTCTGCTCTGTCGTCAAGTCGCCGTAAAAAGTCAGATGACGATTGAAAACATAGGCGCCATCTTTTTCTGCGTGCTCAATTTTCACATCAACCTTCTCCATCGTAAAACCCTTGCGTTGCGCATACATATTCAGCGTCAACGCAGTGCACGCGCCTAACGATGCGGCTAAGATATCGTGAGGCGTAAAACCAGCATCTTCGCCGCCATACTGCGAGGGCGCATCAGCGACCAGCTTGTGCGGGCCAACTTCCACCACATGTTGCAACTTGCCTTCACCGCGATAAACATTCACATCCATTTTATTTCCTTTCGTTTGTTAACCTGAGATACCGCACAAGTTTACTTAGTAACGCAAACTTCAATATCAGCTAGAAGATTCACAGTGTGAATTTCTGCTCATAATTTATCGGTACATATTGCGCATTCACCGCATTACTATACGCGTACATTATGTGTCGCTAATACACTAGACCAAACCCGCTACGGATAAGCGACCGGTTTACCTAATTGGTCGGGTAAAGGAATAAATTCGCTTTCGCCCGGCACCCTAGCAAAACGTTGTTGTTGCCAATCCTGCTTAGCTTGTTCTATCCGTTCAACTGAGCTTGACACAAAATTCCAACTCAAATAACGCGCACCATCCATAGGCTCACCACCCAACAGCATCACGCGCGTCGTTTCCGTCCCTGCTCCGCGTAACTCCAATGCTGCGCCTGGCTTTAGCACCAGCAATTGTCCGGCCGCATGCACACCATCCTTACCTAAATCGAGCTTGCCTTGCACAATATAGATTGCCTGTTCAGGATACTCAGCGGGCATCTGCAAACGCGCGCCAGGCTGCAAAGTAACATCGACATAAAACAAATCCGACAATGTCGGTACCGGCGAGCGTTGTCCAAAAAAATTACCGGCAATGATCTTGGCCACTACACCTTCGCCTTCGATAATCGGTAATTGTGGTGCACCAATATGGAGAAAACTAGGTGCAATTTCTTCATACTTTTTTGGTAGCGCAACCCAGCACTGTAGGCCAAACAAGGGTGAGCCACTGGTACGCAACAAATCACCAGTGCGCTCAGAGTGCACAATGCCACTGCCTGCTGTCATCCAATTGACCGCGCCCGGCAGTATGGTTTGCAAAGAACCGACGCTGTCTCTATGCACCATCTCGCCATCAAACAAATAACTGACCGTCGCCAGGCCAATATGCGGATGCGGACGCACATCTAAACCGCGCCCCGCGGTAAACATATGAGGTCCCATCTGATCCAAAAATACAAACGGGCCAACCATGCGCTTTTGCTTAGTCGGTATTGCACGCCGCACTTCAAAATTATCGCCAAGATCGTGCGTACGCGGCACCACGACCATCTCAATTGCTTCATGCTGCGCGTTTTCTTCGTTATCCATGACAAGTCCTCTCGATAAAAAGCGCGATCAAAACCGCATTAGTTACTCCTTGCAACCTATTGATTCCTTGCTTATTGCCGTCTCAACACGCCTTCAATACTGCCGATCATAAAACACAAATGCAAAATCAACAGTCTGCTACAAATTTTGTGCAACCACTTTGGATGTGAAAAATACCAGCTCGCGGTAACATACGCTTGTACAAATAGTGATCTTCTTGATGTCATTTAGTTTTAGCTTTAACGGCAAACGCCATGGAAAAAGTATGAGCAGCCTCGTAATCGTGCGCCACGGCGAATCCCAATGGAATATGGAAGGCCGATTTACTGGCTGGACTGATATCGATCTCACCCCGAAAGGGGTGATGCAAGCGCGCGCCGCTGGTAAAGCATTAGCAGCGGCAGGCTTTCGCTTTGATCTCGCGATCACCTCCATGCTAAAAAGAACGATCCGCTCACAATGGCTGATTTTGGAAGAAATGGATGCCTTCTCCACACCCATCCTCAGCCACTGGCGTCTGAATGAACGTCACTACGGCGCCTTGACTGGCCTCAGCCGTACCGAAACAATTGCACAATTTGGTGAGGATCAGGTATGGGCATGGCGTCGCAACTTCGACAGCCGTCCGCCATTGATGGAGAAAAGTGATCTGCGTGCGCCTTCTCATGATCAGCGCTATCGTGAGTTGGCCGCTGAGACGCTGCCGTTGGGCGAATCACTCGCTGACACCGTCGATCGCGTACGCGTTTTGTGGGAACAAGAAATTGCGCCCTTATTGCGCGCTGGCAAAGATATCATCATCTCTACGCACGGCAATAGCCAACGGGCATTGGTCAAGTTATTAGAAAACGTCTCTGACGACGTCGCTGCCAATTTCGATGTGCCGAATGGCGTGCCGTTGGTATATCGCTTGGATAGCAACCTCAAGGTATTAGAGCGTCACTGGGTCAATCTTCCGTTGCCAACATCATCAACTATCTTGTGATGTGAGCGATGCAACGCGAATTAATTCCGCGTCGGTATCCGCAACACCACGACGGCGCCGATCGCCCCCAAAGTTAGCAAAATCAATTGTATCCACGCTTGACCGGAAAAGGTCCAGATCGACACGCCCATCATCAGAAGCATCGAAATGATTGCCACATATTTTGTGCGCCGTGTCAGGCTGCGATGCTCATCCCAGTTGCGCAATATTGGTCCCAGCAAACGATGCTGCAGCATCCATTGATGTACGCGCGGCGATGCTTTAGCAAAGCAGGCTGCTGCCAATAAAATAAATGGCGTAGTCGGTAGCCCTGGCAAAAATATGCCGATCACACCCAGCGCCAACGCTAACCCGCCGGCAAAACCATACAGCATCTTGACGAGGCGTGAGCGCGGTTTACGTTCAACTAAAGGGATGCGCTTTTCGATGGTCATGAAGAAAATGGAAACGATTTTCTAGGGAATCCGCTCTTGCCATTTGATCGCAAGCAAAAGATGGGAGATCCATTATTGAGAAAAGAAGAATACCTTGCTTTACGACCACGTATCGATTTTTGGCTGCATTAAATTTTCTAGAACCATCAGCCCAGTGCTGCCCACAACAGTGACAGGCCCGAACAAAGAAGTAACAGATCAAGTAAATGCTGGAACGTACGTTCACTCATGCGCAATACCAGCATCTTGCCAATAAAGGTGCCGGCCATTAGTGAGCTGCCCACCAGCAAACCCTGCAAAAAAATAGATAATGGCATCGCGCCTAGTTCGCGAAACGTGAGTACCTTTGCAATATATAAAAACAGCGAGCTCGCTGCCTCGGTCGCTAAAAATGCGCCCTTGACCAAACCATAAGCGGTAAATGCCGGCACGCTCAAAGGGCCGGTCGATAACACCACTCCTGTCAGAAAACCAATCACGGCACCAGCCAGTGATAACTGCCACAAACGCAGACGTAGGTTGCGATCGATCAACCAATGGCGGAATGGGATCATGCTGATAAAAAATATGCCCAGCGCAATGTCGATCCAATGTGAAGGCAACGCTAATAAAGTGCGCGCGCCTAATGCCGCAGCGGGGATGCCGGTGATCGAATAAGCAAAACAAGCGCGCCAATCGACCACCCGCCACCACACCATAACGCGCGATAAGTTCGCCATAACAGCGGCCACCGCCATGATGGGAACCGCCTGCTTGGCGCCAAAGCTGTAGACCAGCACCGGTAGCAACATGATGGATGAGCCGGCGCCGATCACGCCACTGATCATGCCCGCCACCAAACCCACCGCAAGTACAAATATGTAGGCTGTCATCGACTAGTTCGCCATGCCAATTGCAATCGCCTCTACGATTTTACAAACTGCGCCAGCACGCACCAGAACATTCGCCCGCCGCTAGGGCGACCAAACTTAAATCTGTATCCAATCGCCTTTGTACAAGATCGGTCCGCTCGCTGCGTTCGGATTACCCGAGCCACCCTTAGGCTCCAACGAAATCGCCAGCGTACCAACGTTCTCTGGTGAGATATTGTCTGGCAAGGTCAACGTGACTTCACCATTGGTCGCCACCAAACCTAGTGACCGCGGTAGCCCATCTTTCGGCAATGACCACAGCTCTAAACTTCTATCGCTGGCGATATTTTGTGGCATCACCACTTTGACAGTCAGTTGACGCGTTTTAGGATCGCCCACAATCACCATCGCGGCTTGCGCCTGCTCATTGGTCAGCATTGCAACATAAGTTGACGGCGCTACTTCTACTGTCGGTTGGCGCAACAACATCACGGCCACCAACAATGCCGCCACCAAAGTGGAGACCATGCCAAGACCACGCCAGAATTGCACGCTATCGCGCCAGCCCTGCTTTACGCTTGCACGTAGACTTGCATCTTCTATCCGCGAAATAATTCCGCGCCATACTTGCTTAGATGGTTGCACCGCAGGCATTAATTCGGCCAGCGGACACAATCTATCTTGCCATTCAGCGATCGCGCGTCGCAATGCCGCGTCATTGCCAAACCACGACTCTAACCGGCGGCGTGCGCCACCCTTAAGTGTGCCCAGCACGTATTCGGCGGCGAGTTTTTCGCGCAGGTTTTCATTGTGTTGAATATTCATTGCGCACCTCCCGGCGCGCTCAGGCACAAGCGTAAGCGCTCTAGGCCTCGGCGTATCCAGGTTTTAGTGGTGCCCAGCGGCAGTTGCATCTTGTCGGCCACTTCGCTATGCGACAGATCGTGAAAAAATGCCATCGCAATCGCTTGCCTGTGCAAACTCTCCAAACGCGACATACATTTAGCAAGCGCACTTGCATTTTCGCTATGTTGCATTGCTTCGCTTGGCGTAGGTTCGGGGCTTACTATGGCATCCATGATCTGCTGCATGCCACTGTCGTTAAAACTATCCGCATCCATTTCAACGGCATGATCCGTGCGACGCAACACATCAAACGCCTTGTTGCGCAAGATAGTCGTCATCCAGGTCATCGGCGCGGCCAAGCTGGACTGATACGTGGCAGCGTTATTCCAGATGTTTACGAAACTCTCTTGCAGAACCTCTTCCGCCAGCTCGCGCTTGCCTAGCATGCGTATTGCATATCCAAGCAACTTTGGAGAAGCAGCATCGTACAGTTGTCGAAACGCCTGTGCGTCTTTTTTGGCGGTCGCTTGTAGCCAGACTCTCAGTTGATCCGACACTGGTTCCGACCCGTGTTCTAATTTTTCGCGCGCGCGCTGCTGAGATTCTGAAGTCGCCAATTTTTGATCCATTCCATTGCGAGGAGATGAAACAGAATAGCGGCGGCACCGTCTGCCAACATCATCCATTCTGCACATTGCTGTGAAATTCATTATACGCAGAGCAAGCTTGCTGCTATCTAATTGCAGCAGATTATAAAAATTCATCCTCGCCCCTTCTGTCGAATCAGTGAAGCGGAAGACGGCTGCAAGCATGAAAGGTGATTGCTGGACTATTTCAGACCTAGGTACGTACATCGCATGTTTCCTTTCCAGCGATAAATGTCGCCAGCGCGCTCATTGGTCTCGCTCAATGCCAGAAACCCTCCTCACCGTTAAGGATGCCAGCTCCGTTTTGCCATGATGTTTCCTTTCGGAAAATTGGTATTAATTGCGGCGTCAGGTAGCGATATACGGCCGTCGTTAGCAATTGGATTCAAACATTCGGAGAAAAGCTGAAAAATTCTGTAGCCAGAACAAGACCTCATTTAGCCGAGTATGTGAAAAATCGAACGGTTAAGTAGCCAGATTTTTTGTATTTTTAATGTGCAAACTGAATAAGTTTCTGCTGATGACTTCTTATCGCCAATGTGGTTATCACCGTTGTCATGCACTTACAGAAATGGAGAATCCGATGTCCGAACAGAAAAAAACCGATGATCAAATAACCCCCGCCAAACCAGCAACAGAAGAGACGCGCGGCAATCCAAACGATCCAAGATGGAAAGCTGCTGACAATTTAGTGCAAGATAATGAAGCAGCGCTGGATAAAACCGATCAAAGCAAGAAGAAAGAACAAGCGGGCGGCTAAGCTCTCTGATGCAGAACGCATCGTTAATTTTTTGACCGGCGCGTGCTTAAGAAAAATTGACTGGCAGCTCGATACAAGAAAGCTTGAGCAGAATGGATTGCGGCATGTAATCGTGCCGCAGCCTTGATGTAAAACAGCGCTTTCTGCTTGTTTTACAAGATACCGGTAATATCCGTTTGTTATGTCCTCCCCTACCGCCAATCACACCGCTGCGCCATGAATGAATCCGAGATCAAACGCTATCTACCTTGGGTGGTAGCGATCGCGCTATTCATGGAACAACTAGACTCGACCATCATCAACACCGCAGTGCCGGCGATGGCAGCCAGCTTGCAAGTGACGCCACTGAGTTTAAAAGCAGTCATCACCAGTTACATATTGAGTCTCGCCGTGTGTATTCCGATTAGCGGCTGGATGGCCGACAGGTTTGGCACACGGCGCGTGTTTAGTGCAGCGATCGCACTGTTTACGTTTTCTTCGGTGTTGTGTGGTTTGTCGTTGAATGTACCAATGCTCGTGGCCGCACGCATATTGCAAGGCATAGGAGCGGCAATGATGATGCCGGTTGGAAGATTAACCATCATCCGCACTTTTCCAAAATCCGAACTATTACGCGCGATGAACTTTGTCATCATCCCCGCCTTGATCGGCCCGATGTTAGGCCCGACCATTGGCGGTTTGATTGTGCATTGGACTTCATGGCGGGTGATTTTCTTTGTCAATGTACCGGTCGGCCTGGCGGCACAGTTTCTCATCCATAAACATATGCCCGACTATCGTGGCGATAAGGCACGTCCATTAGATGTCGTTGGTCTCGTATTGTTTGGCTCAGGTGCGGCGCTGTTGTCTTGGTTGCTGGAAGTTTTTGGCGAACATCAACTCGACATCACTTCGGCGGCAATTCTGTTCGGTCTGGCGATAAGCTTACTCATCGGCTACGTCTGGCATGCAAGGCAGACGACTTATCCGTTGCTGAGATTGACGCTGTTTCGGATACGCACCTTTAGTATTTCGGTGATCGGTGGTTTTATTACGCGGCTGGGTATTGGCGGCCTGCCGTTTCTTTTACCGCTGTTGTATCAACTTTCCCTTGGCATGCCTGCATGGCAATCAGGGTTACTGATGATGCCAACCGCTGCGGCGGCGATGTTCATGAAAGTCATGTCGACGCGGATCCTGCGCGCCTTCGGCTACCGTCGCGTACTGCTGGTCAATACCGTGATGATCGGCTTGACGATTGCTGCCTACTCCCTCGTTACGAGTGATACATCGATCACGATGATCGTGTTGCTCAGCTTGTCGTTAGGATTTTTCAATTCGCTGCAATTTTCCAGCATGAACTCGATGGCCTATGCCGACGTGAGTGCCGATGATTCCAGCGCCGCCAGCACTATCGCCAGCTCGCTGCAACAAATGTCGATGAGTTTCGGTCTCGCCTGCGGCTCGCTGATCGTCGCATGGTATCTCGGCGATTTGCCGCAAACTGACCGGCTGGCAGTAGGCAACGCATTGCATCACGCATTTCTGACGCTGGGTGGCATCACCGTACTATCGTCGTTTTCATTCTGGGCATTACGCGCCACCGATGGTGAAAGCGTCAGTAAAGGCAGTATCCCGGTCGCAAAATAAAGCGTATCTTTTTGCCTTGCGTTGCGGATGCCATACGTAAAAAATATGCTCTATCAAGCCTGCCAGACGCCATAACCTGCTTCACGCAAAGCGATCCCGAGTTCTACTTCCATTTCACACGCTGCGTGATACGGCATAGGATTGTAAATCGCATATAAATCGGGGCGCAGCCGCAAACCAAATTTAAATACATATTGGTTACTTTGTATGCCAGCCTTGTGTTTGTCGAAACGCAGATCTGGATCTAGCCCAGTCATGCCGACGTACACACAAGGTTTTCCACTAATATAGTCGGGATTGGATTTGCGAAAGCGCCGCTCATGCAAAACCGCCGGCGACAGTTCGATAACATAGACGTGATGGTGGTGGCGAGGCGGCATCTATTACAGGAGTAAATACGCAAATCAAAATTTAACGTCCAAGCATAACAGGCATGGCACTAAACAATTTCGATCTGAATCGACGTATCACGCCTGTTCGTTACCGTACCGTAAGCGCTTGTCGAGCAACCGATAATCTGTCTATCATGAACAAAATTAAAGAATGTATTGTCGCAATGTCCAAGCGAGATATTCTTTGTAAGAGAAAGCGATAGCAACGATGAAGAAATCACAATGGCGTTTAGCATGGGAACTGCCGCGCGATGCGTTTAGTGCATGGCTAGAAGATTTTGCGCCCAGCATGGGGGCAGCCCTCGCCTATTACACTATCTTTTCGCTCGCGCCGATGCTGGTGATCGTAATTGCTGTCGCTGGTTTTTTCTTTGGAGAACAAGTCGCGCAGGGCGAAATTTTTGCGCAGCTGAACGATATGGTCGGCGCTACTGCTGCCAGCGCAATTGAAGCGTTGCTGCAATCAGTCAGTGAGCCAGGCAAGGGCATTATTGCGGCCACCGTCGGCACAGTCACGCTGATGATCGGCGCCACTGCGGTATTTGGCGAACTACAAAGCGCTCTCGACCGCATCTGGAAAGTGCCAAATGCACGTCGCGGCGGCATCAAGGATTTAATCTTCAAGCGCCTGTTGTCATTCGGCATGGTGCTTGGGCTCGGCTTTATGTTATTGATCTCCCTGATTTTAAGCGCGGCATTAGCCGCTTTCAGCAAGTGGTGGGGCAGCGTGCTCGGCGGTTGGGGCATGGTGCTAGATCTGTTGAATTATGGCGTCACTTTTTTGATCATTACCGGCCTGTTCGCGATGATCTATAAATTTATGCCAAGTGTAAAAATTTCTTGGCGCGATGTCTGGGTGGGTTCATTTGTGACGTCGATATTGTTTACAGTCGGCAAATGGGCAATCGGCATGTATCTCAGCAAAACCGATATGGCATCTGGCTTTGGTGCAGCAGGTTCGCTGGTGGTGTTGCTCGCGTGGATATATTATTCGGCGCAAATATTTTTGCTGGGAGCAGAATTCACGCGTGTGTTTGCCCAACAGCATGGTTCACAAGCGGGTTTGCAAGCCAACGCCATCGCGGAAGCAACGGCAACTGCCGCCGCCACTGCCCGGGCAAGTCACGCGACAGGAGAGAGAACTACTCCTACAACGGCAGAAGAATCGGAAGTAAGGGTTGATCCCACTGCGTTCTAAAACAGTGAAAACGCGTTATCTGTTGGCCTCGCCCGTTCGCTGATTATCGCTGTTGCTATTACTGATCGTTCAAATGACAGGCAGAAAAATGTTGCGGCGCGATTTCTTTCAGCAACGGTTGCTCGACGCTGCAACGTGGCATCGCATGCGGACAACGCGGATGGAAATGACAGCCTGACGGTGGCCGTAACGGTGACGGGATCTCACCCTTCACCGCATCAAATTGCCTTTTGCCGACGATAAGCGTGGGCGCCGATGCCAATAGCGCGATGGTATAAGGATGGTTAGCTTGGGAGAATAATTCCACCGTCGGCGCAGACTCGACGATGCGCCCCAAATACATAATCAGCACACGATCAGAGATATGCCGTACCACGCCAAGATCGTGGCTGATAAACAAATAGGTCAGACCCAGCTCATCACGCAATTGCATGAATAGATTCAGCACTTGTGCCTGTATCGACACATCGAGTGCCGCCACCGCCTCATCACATACCAACAATTCTGGCTTGACCGCGAGTGCACGCGCAATACCAATACGAGCACGCTGACCACCAGAAAACTGATGCGGAAATCGACGCAATGATTCTGTTGCCAGCGTGGTTTGCGTTTCTGCTCTCGACCCGTTATCTGATCTCGCTTCCAGACCGACCTTTTGTAGCAATTCCTCTACATAATCTTTTTGCTGTGCGCGCGTGATGATGCCGTGCGCCACTGGTGCTTCGCCGACGATGTCTAACACGCGCATACGCGGATTGAGTGACGCATACGGATCTTGAAAAATCATCTGCATCGCCAATTGCACTTGGTGCTTTTCTGCGTGCGAGAGTTGAGCGATATCGTGTCCCAGCCAACGCCGCTGACCTGATGAAAGACTGTGCAAGCCAACTGCCATCCTGCCCAACGTCGATTTTCCACAACCCGATTCACCGACTAAGCCAACAACTTCACCGCGTTGAATATTGAAAGTCACGTCATCCACCGCATGTACAATATCTGGTGCGGCATTGCCGCTGATGCGTCGCAGCACGCGCGCGATCATGTCTTCTGGTTTGGCAAAGCGCTTGCTAACGTTTTGCAGCGCAAGCAACGTTTGATTATGGTCAATCATTGGCGTCTCCACGCTCGCTGGTGCTATCGGCACTGAGGGGCGTCTCAATGGATGCGCGCAACGGATGAAAGCAACGCCAGCTGCGCGAGCCGTCCAATTCCAGTGGCGGCGTGTTTTTACATACTTCATCCGCATCGTCGCAACGTGTACGAAACGCACAACCGCTAGGCAGATTCAATAACGATGGCGTGGTGCCTGCAATCTGTCGCAAAGCCTGGCCGGGTTGATTGTTAGAGGGCGAAGACGCGATCAAGCCCTGTGTGTACGGATGACGTGGCGTTTGCAATACCTCGGCGACGCTACCGCTCTCGACGATGCGCCCTGCATACATCACGCTTACGGAGTCCGCTAATCCAGCTACCACCGATAAATCATGCGTGATCCAAATCAAGGCCGTGCCCGACTCGCGGCATAGCGTTTGCATTTCATGCAGGATCTGTCCTTGGATTGTGACATCGAGCGCAGTGGTCGGCTCATCGCAGATAATTAAATCAGGCTTGTTTAACAAGGCAATCGCAATTGCCACGCGCTGTCGCATACCGCCAGAAAACTGATGTGGATAGGCAAGCAATCGTTGTTCCGGCGAGGCAATACCGACTTTCGCCAGTGCTGCTATCGCCATCTCACGCGCTGTCTTTTTGCTGACATGCTGATGCGCTGTGATCGCCTCGATCATTTGCGTATCTATCCGCAACACCGGGTTAAGCGTCATCATCGGATCTTGAAATATCATCGCAATACGATTACCACGCACTTGCCGCATTTCTTCTTCTGACAATTGCGCCAGATCGCGATTGTTCAGCATTACTCTGCCACCAACGATTTTGCCAGCGGCATTTTCGGTCTCATCGATCAGGCGCATGATCGAATACGCGGTCATCGATTTGCCCGAACCGGATTCCCCTACCAGACCCATGATTTCGCCCGCGTGGACGGAGAACGACACATCGTCAACTGCTTTGACCACACCGGCGCGTGACGTGAAATGCATCTGCAGATTGCATACGTCCAGCACGGGATCGGCAGAACGGATGGTGGCGTTGATGGCGAAGTCGATTGTGCGGGCAGTTTTCATCGTCATTGCTTCTGCAACCGTGGATTCAAAACATCACGCAGCTGATCGGCAACTAGGTTTATCACCACGACCGTAATCATCAACGCGATGCCAGGGAATAAGCTGATCCAATATTTTCCCGACAACAGATATTCAAAACCATTCGCGATCAATAATCCTAACGATGGCTCGGTTACCGGCAACCCCAACCCGAGGAAAGACAGCGTCGCCTCTAGCGTAATCGCCGACGCCACCTGCAATGCCGCGATCGCGATCAATGGCGGTAGGCAATTGGGCAAAAGATGGCGAAAAATAATCCGTGTCGATGACAATCCCAAACCGCGCGCTGCTTCCATATATTCCTTGCCGCGCTCCACCAATGCTGCACTGCGTGCAGTGCGTGCGTAATAAGCCCACTGCACCGCGATCAATGCAAAAATAATTTTTCCTAAACCCGGTCCCATCACAGCCAGCAAAATCAGTGCGATCAAAATCGATGGAAATGACAACTGAATATCAGCGGCGCGCATGATGAAATTTTCGGTCCGACCACCAACATACGCAGCAAACAAACCCAAGGCCAAACCAATCGCAAGCGCAACGACGGTACTGACCACGCCAACCGTGATTGAAATGCGCACGCCATACAAAATCGCCGACAACATATCGCGCCCTTGCTGATCGGTACCCAATAGATAGGTAAGTTCATGTGCAGTGGAATGCATCGTCGAATGCGCGCCCGGCGGCAAGCGCGAGTCGAGAATATCGATCTGCGACAAGTCGTAAGGATTTTGTGGTGCAATCAACGATGCAAAGATCGCGGCCAGCACAATGATGATCAATACGATCAAACTGATCGTCGCGACGCGACTGGCAAAATAATTGCGAGCAAACCTACGCAACGGGGTTTCCACCGCCAAACTGTTTGCTAATGTCGGTTTCTGTGAATTTTGTCCGCGATCAGGCAGACGCTGTTCCATGTCCTCGCCCATACTCACGCCCCCACTTCCGACAAGCGCACACGTGGGTCCAGCCATGAGTACAGCAAATCCACTAGCAGATTGACGAAGATAAACAGCGTCACCGTCAACAGCAAATAAGCGACGATCACCGGTCTATCCAACACGCGGATCGAGTCGATGATCAGCTTACCCATGCCAGGCCAGGCGAAGACCGATTCAGTGACGATCGCAAACGCGACGATGGAGCCAAACTGCAAGGCAATCACGGTAATAATAGGAATCAGAATATTTTTTAATACGTGCACACCAATAATGCGACTGTTGCGCAGCCCTTTAGCACGCGCAAACTTGACGTAATCCTGTAACAGCGCTTCTTGCGTACCGGCGCGCGTTAAGCGAATTACCAGCGCGATATTAAATAGTGCGAGATTAAATGCCGGCAGTAATAAATGGCGCAGACCATCCAAGGTCAAAAAACTAACCGGCACGCCAAGCAGCAAGGTCGTCTCACCACGGCCACCGGATGGCAACCAACCTAGATACACTGCAAACAACATAATCAGCAGCATGCCCACCCAAAAAGTCGGTAATGAAAATCCGAGTATCGAGAAACCCATGATGCTCTTGGCCGCGAAGCTATGCGGTCGCAATCCCGCCCACAGGCCCAAAGGAATGCCCAGCAAAATCGCAATCACGATCGCGGTTGCTGCGAGCTCCAGTGTCGCTGGCATACGTTCGGCAATCAGCGCCATCGCCGACGTGCCGAAAGCAAACGATCGCCCGAGATCACCTTGCAAGGCGTGCTGCACAAACAATAAGTATTGTCGCCATAAAGGTTGATCCAAACCGAAAGCGGTGATCATGTGCGCGCGTTCTAGCTGACTTGCGTCAGGACTGATCAGGATGTCGATCGGATTGCCAATCGCATAGATACCGACAAATACCAGCAAGGACATCACGAGCAACACCACGATGCTTTGCAACAGGCGACGAATGATGAATGCAGTCATAGTCAAATCGTAGTTAAGTCAAGGCCAAATCAAGCCATGCCACGCCAGTAAGACGACGTCGAAGCAATGAGATCGTGGGTCGATAGCACCGATTATTGCGGACGAAATTGATGTGCGAAAGTAAATTCATCGGTACGCGCAGTGTACTGCAAGCCCTTGCGCATTGCCCAGGTTGCATACTGGTGATACAGCGGAATCACAGCAACATCCTCCATCGCGACTTTCATCGCTTGCTGTGCAAACGCTGCACGCTTGGTTTGGTCTACCGACGACAATGCGGCTTGCATTGCACGATCAACATCCAGATTGCTGTAGTAACCCCAGTTCCATGAGCCCCATCCCAACTCAGGATTTTTGGTTGCCACCAATGCACGCAAAGCAAAGTCACCGGCCAAGGTGCCCCAACCCAACATCGCTGCATCAAAGATCCCCGTGCGCGCTTTGCCGAAGTACACCGATAGCGGCAAGGTTTGCACGCTTGCGCGTATGCCTATGTGATTAAAGAATTGCGCGACCGTCTGCACGACTTGCGCATCATTGATATAACGATTGTTAGTACCATGCAGCACCATGGCAAAACCCTGCGGATAACCAGCTTGCGCCAATAACTTTTTTGCGCCTTCTGGATCGTAGTTTTGCACTTCCAAACTTGGGTTATAACCAATCGCGCCGGGGCCAACAATATTCGACGCCGGTACCGCAACGCCCTCCATCGTGTGGTCGACCAGCGCTTGTCGGTTGATAGACATCGACAGCGCACGTCGCACACGCACATCACTTAATGGATTATGCGGTAGCGGTCGACCGGCGAGGTCGGTAATTTCAATTGGTGTCTTTTCTCGCTGATCAAGTTGCCAGAAAATAGTGCGCCATGAAATTTTTTGCGCGATGCGGAACCGATGATCCGTTTTTAATCGCTCTACATCAGCCGTCGGCACACCTTCTATCACATCCACGTCACCGGCCAGCAAAGCAGCCAAACGCGGTGCCGCACTCGTAATGATGCGAAAGGTAACCTTATCCCAAGCAGATTTTTCACCCCAGTAATGATCATTGCGCTTAACCACCAATTTGTCGCCACGACGGAAACTGACGAACTGATACGGGCCAGTGCCTATCATCGCCTTACCACTATTAAAATCTTCGGTACTTGCATGCAAGGCCGCCTTTTTCGACACCATGAAAATGGTGCTGACATCCAGCGCAAGCGGACCGTAAGGTGCAGCGGTAGTCAACTCCACCGTGTAAGGATCGATGATACGTTTGGCGACTATTTGCTTGGTGTAATTGCTAAAAGGCCCCGGGCTATTGGTGATAGTGGCGGGTCTATCCAGTGAAAAAATTACGTCCTCAGCGCTAAACTCGGAACCATCATGAAATCTTACGCCGCGTCGTAAATTGAATACCCAATGTGTCGCATCAACCGCATGCCATGAGGTTGCCAAACCCGGCACCAATTTTCCATCCGCATCGATATTGACCAAAGCATCGAACACGTGCGATGAAAACGCGACATTCGAAGCTACATTCAAATAATGCGGGTCTAAAGACGAGACGTCGGCAGCCAACCCTATTTTTAATTCCGCCGCATTACCACTGACCGTAACGGCGGCGCCGCACACTGGGCTGGAAAAAAACAGGATTGAGCATGCTATCCCCGCAAACAGTTTTTTAAAAAACTGCATACGCACCTTCATGAATTTTAGATTCATCGCTCACTTTTTCTTTGATTCTCAAAACCAGAATACTGACGACAGGAATTGCCACAGCGCATCCAAACGCGGAGGGGCATTGCAACTATCTAACAAAATTCATCTCTATGCAAAACCAGCTGCTGAATGGAGGCCATGATGAAAACGCCGATGGACATCAAAATGAAAACCAAATGTTTCGCACTTATTATCGCCCTGCTTAGCCCGTTATTGCTTTCCGCCTGTCAGGACATGAGGCCTTTAGGTGGTCCACCACCGCTAGATTTACTTGGTTCGCCGGCGCCCGTCACAGCAGCGATCCGAACCATCGTGATTACGCCAGAGACGACATGGGTCAATGTCGAAGGGGGAGAAATCGTGCGCTTTATTGTGGGCAATCAGATGTTTGCGTGGAATTTTATCGGTTGGGGCATCGATTCATTTGAGTTGAATCGCGTCGCACCACCCGGTTTGTTAAAACAAAAAATTACCGCCTATGTCTCGCCAGACCCTCGCTTCCGCGATGGCATGCTTCGATTTTAATTTAGGTTGGCAAGTTGAAGCCGCGGGCGGCACAGAAGATGATGAATGAGCTGATTACATTGGTAGCCGCGGATCATCGCAAGGATCGTTACTATCGGTTATCGCTTTCTGGCCCAGCGCCGTACTTAATCCAACCTAGGTCGCCGCATTCTGCATGCAACCACCTAGGTTGGCGCAAAGTTAAAGACTCTCCATCCCCGACTTACTTTGCTGCGCCAGAAATACAATCAGCACGATCCATCCGATGATCGGGACAAACCACAGCAATTGCCACCATCCACTGCGATGGGTGTCATGCAGACGCCGCGCCCCCACCGCAAGGGATGGCAACAAGGTCGCTAGCGAAAACAAGCCGCCAATTGATTCACTAAACATCGACAACGCCACACTGACGATAAACGTGAACAACGCAAACCACCAGTATTCAGATAGTCCCGCGCGTCCAGCAAAGTCCGCATATTTCGTAAAGCAGGTACGGATAGATTCTTGAAACGTCATTTTTTATCTCCCCTTAATTGTGATCAACATTGGGATGATGCTTTTGATCAAAGAACAAGATACTACAGGGCAAGGAAAATTAACCATTATTGTTGGAGGACACTAAAAATGTGCGGCCGCATACAAGCGCCCTCAGGCAACCGCTGATTCTTTATTAGGCAACTCGCATCCATTCACTCCGCCCGTCGTGATAGTGTGACCTCGAGTCGATGATCGATTTGATCGTCGACCAGCTTGATCGCTGTGTCATTTAGCGCAACACCATCGAGTCGGAATGACACGGCCGACGGTTGCTCGCCACTGCCAGTAGTTTGCATAATGGCGATGTGATATTGCGTTTTCCCATAGCGGTAGTCGATTGCGTAGCTATCCCAGTCGGGCGGCATGCAAGCGTTGATCGTCAACTGATCACCTTCGATATGCAGGCCAAGTAAAGACTCGATCATCAAACGATACATCCAGCCTGCCGATCCGGTGTACCAAGTCCAACCACCGCGACCGGTATGTGGTGTCACGGCGTAGACGTCGGCGGCAACTACATAAGGTTCGACTTTATAAATGGCGATTTCTTTAGCAGTGCTGCCATGATGAATGGGATTGATCATGCGCATCAGATCCCACGCTGACTTGTAATCTCCCATACGAGAAAATGCCATGATGGTCCAGATTGCCGCATGCGTATATTGGCCGCCGTTTTCACGTACCCCAGGTACATAGCCACGGATATAACCGGGATTTTTTTCGGCGCGATCAAACGGTGGATCCAGCAACTGGATCAACTTATCCTCATCGCGCACTAAACGCTTGCGTACCGATTGCATCGCTTGCTGTGTACGCTCTGTGTCACCCGCGCCGGACAACACTGCCCAGCTCTGTGAAATCGAATCAATCTGGCATTCGGCATTGGCGGACGAGCCCAGCGGCGTGCCATCATCAAAGTAAGCGCGCAAGTACCAATTGCCGTCCCACGCGTTTTTTTCGATGTTTTTTCTCAACTGCTCTGCGTTGTCGCGACAAATCGTTGCGAACGCATTGTCTTGTTGTTGCAACGCGATGTCGGCGAAGCGCATCAATACTTCATAGAAGAAGAAGCTGAGCCAGACGCTTTCTCCTTTGCCGTGCTCACCCACTTTATCCATGCCGTCGTTCCAATCGCATGAACCGATCAGTGACAAACCATGGTCGCCAAAACGCAAGCCGTGTTGAATGGCGCGCACGCAATGTTGATAAACGGTCGCACTTTCAGCCGAGCGCGTGGGCAAATCATAATAAGAGTCTTCATCTTGTCCTAAAGGTCGCCCCTCGATGAAAGGCGCGACCTCATCTAATACGCTGCTATCGGCAGTGGTGGTGACATAGCGATGCACAGCCAAAGGTAACCACAAATAATCGTCCGAGCATTTGGTACGTACACCACGATCGGTTGGTGGATGCCACCAATGCTGGACATCGCCCTCAACAAACTGATGGGCGGCGCATAACAATATATGTTTACGCACCAAGGTCGGTTCGCTATGTACGAGCGCCATGGCATCCTGCAATTGATCGCGGAAACCAAATGCCCCACCAGATTGATAATAGCCACTACGCGCCCACATGCGGCACGCTAGCGTCTGATACAGCAGCCAACCATTGGCCAGCACGTCGAGCGACGCTTCCGGTGTGCTCACTTGTATCGTGCTCAGGGTGTGCTGCCAATAGTTCTTGACAGCTTGCAGGGCTGACTGTGCGGTCGCACTACCGCGGTGCCGCATAATCAGTGCAGCAGCGTCAGTTTGACGTCTATCGCAAACACCGAGCAGAAACACCAATTCACGCGTTTGACCAGGATTGAGCTCAAACAGCGTATGGATCGCCGCACAAGGATCGAGACCCGCACCTACTTTTCCGGACAGGCGTTGACGATCTAAAGCTGCCGGATTTCGCAGTGAGCGATTACGTCCAATGAATTCATGACGGTCTCCAGTAACCGTGCGATTAGTGACGTCAAGATCGAAGAAGCCCATGCGTTGCGGGAACTCGGTGTTGTAGTGATTACAGGCCAGCAACGCGCCAGTCGTTATATCGATCTCGCTACTCACATGCATCGCGGTTTTGGCACGCAAATCACCAAGCACCCATTCGACATAACCAGTTGCTGATAATTGTCGTTTGCGGTCTGAGTCATTGCGTACACGCAGCACCACGTATTTCACCGGCGCGTCAAGTGCGACGAACATAGTCAGCTCAGAACAAATCTGACTTTCGCTATGCTCAAACACGCTGTAGCCAAAACCGTGGCGCGTCAGATAATCGCCGCTGCCACGGCGTGGCAATGGCGTTGGCGACCAACTGATACCAGTCATTTCGTCACGCAGATAAAATGCCTCACCACCGCCGTCGCTGACCGGATCATTTGCCCACGGCGTCAATCGAAATTCATGCGCATTGTCGGCCCAGCTATAAGCTTGGCCGCTCTCAGACACCACCGTACCGAATTCGGCGTTAGCGATGACATTGCTCCATGGCGCTGGCGTATAACGAGCGTCGCCAGTCTTGATCAAATACTCACGGCCATCCGCGCTGAAGCTGCCGATACCGTTGTCGAACAGTCTGGTCGAATTCGCCGCTACCGAACTCACAACGCCAGCAGGTGGCGCATTCACATCCACCATTTGCTCAATCTTGAGCAAAGGTACTTTGACGTCTAACACTTCACGTCGATTTACTTGCTCTGCTAGCGTACCGTGGCTATCACTTAGGACAACCCGTGCTACAGACTGGAATAATATGCGGTCTTCGTCCGAAATCTGATCCAGCAGGCGCACAAAGATGCCACCTGGTCTATCTATCGTGTGTGCGCCAGTGACGGAAGAGATCAGATTGAGAATCTGCTCCTGCAACACTTGACGATAACCGGCGTGGTCTTCGTTCCAGATCACCAGATCTACTGCTAGTCCTTTGGAGCGCCAATACGCATGCGCCTGCACCAGTTGGAGTACCAACTTGATATTGACCATGTCGCGAATCTGCACCAATACGATAGGCAGATCACCCGAGATCGCATAACTCCATAACGCCGACTGACCGCGTCGATTGCGCGCCAGAATGCTGGCGTCGGCACGCAGTAATGGATTGGCATAGATTACCGAGTTTGCGAGACGGCCGTAAACTTGTGCATCGGCCTCGTTGGCATTGAGTTGGCGCAGTACCACCTGATTATGGGTCCAAGCCAATTCCATCACGCGATCAGCCAGATGACGATCTTGATATTTGCCGATCAATTCTTCGCATGCTTCACGGCTAGCCGCGACCCCGGTAACCATATCGATGGTCACCGATTGCTCGGGCTCTAGCGTGATGTGGCGACGGATGGCGACAATCGGATCGAGCACAGAGCCTGCACTGCCCGACAGCCCACCTGTTTGCCGCATCGCTTGTGGATGCGCGGTGGTGTTGCCACGGCCGATGAACTTCATGCGATCCGTTTCGTACGATGCTGCGCCTGCGACAGCGCCATGCGCCGCCATCAGATGAAACATCCACGGCACAGTTTCATTATCAGAGCGTGCGCGTCGCGTGCACAAAATCGCGCCACGTTGGACATCAATTTCAGTCTGCACAAACAAATTGCTAAATGCAGGATGGCTCGCATCCGCGGCAGATGCGGCCAGCACCACTTCTGCATAGCTGGTGATGTCCAAAGTACGTGTCGAGCGTGAGCGATTGGTGATCTTGGTACGACGCAGTTCGATATCGTCTTCAGGTGAAACGACGATTTCGGTATGCATGTCGATATCGCGATCGCTGCGACGAAACTCGGCACGACCTTCTGAAAAAATCACCTCATATTGCGTAGGCGGTGTCAGACTAGGTTGATAAGACGTAGACCAAAATTTACCGTCGCTGAGATCGCGTACATAGCAAAAATTGCCCCAATGATCGCGCGTCGTATCTTCACTCCAACGCGTCACTGCCAAATCGTTCCAGCGACTGTAACTACCGCCTGCACTGGTAACCATCACGTGATAACGGCCGTTGGACAACAGTTGCACTTCCGGCGTGCGCGGATCTGGACGATGCACGACACGGATTTGCTGATTCTGCGCACCGGCGACGATACGCATGTCTGTCAACTCCGAGCCAGTGGAATAGCTGGCAGTGACTTTAGGTACCCGCTCATGCAAGAGCGACATGGTGGCTTGAAACAAAGGATAAGATTCAAAGCGCCTTTGCATCGGCTGATCCAACAACAGATAGGCCAGCGACAAGAATCCCATACCTTGATGATGTGCCATGAACGAGCGCACGACAGCATGCGTTTGGCCGCGTGGCACACGTGACGGCGTGTAGTCGATCGCCTCATACAAACCGAAAGTGCCATCAAAACCGGCCGTACTCATCTGCTGCAAATTGCTGCATGCGCGTTTAGGCGCCACCATCAATGCCATCATCGATGCATACGGCGCAATCACCAAATCGTCACCCAGACCACGCTTGAAGCCGAGTCCTGGCACGCCGAAAGTGCGGTACTGATAATTCAAACTGGCATCGAAGCTGTTATAACCAGACTCCGACATGCCCCAATAGACGCCGCGCTGCGCGCCGTAACTAATTTGGCGCTCGACGACTGAGCGATACGTTTGATCCAGCAAAGTGCCAGTAAAGTTTGGCATCACCAGCAGCGGCATCAGATACTCAAACATTGAGCCGCTCCACGACAACAATATTGGCTCACCACCTGCCAGCGTGAGTTGGCGACCTAAAGCAAACCAGCTATCTTGCGGTAACTGACCTTGTGCAATGGCGACAAACGTCGCGAGTCGCGCTTCCGATGCCAACAAGTCGTAGAAGCCGGTATCGCGACGACGTTCAGTGACGTTGTAACCAATCACCAGCAAATGGGTGGTCGGATCGTATAAGAAACGATATTCCATACGCGAAAATTCAATCGCCTGCGTAACCAGCACGTCGATAGCGGCCAGTCTTGATACTGCCAGCGCGCTAGCTTCTTTGAGGCAGCTTTGCAACGCGCGCAAAGCCACATCATTTTCCGCTACATCGCTGTCAAAAATATGATCGACTAACTGCAGTTGTGCAGGCAGTTGCGCAATCTGGCGCAAGCTTAAGTTGCCGTCGAGTGCGGCGACCAACTGTGGCAACCGATCGCGGCAGCGCTTGAAATGCGGATTACGCAACCATGGTGCCAGCGCGTACAACTCGTTCAACGCTTCACGGCATTGACTCTCAAGCGCGCGTTGCCATTGACGTATTTGAGCCAGACGTTGATGGTATTTTCCGCCAATTGGATCAACGGCAACAGGCGCACTCACCTGACTCAATTGCCGTGCAAATTCGATCACGTGGTGATGCAATTTTTCAAGAGTGCCGCACGTCTCGCTCAGCGATGACGGTAGGATTTGGCACGCAAGGTCGAGCTCAGCTGCAAACTGCGGCGACAGTTGCTGCACCGAAGCCAGTGGCAAGGCCAGTGACAGTTCATCCAGAATCAGATAAGCATCGCGAATACCGGCAAACAATTTTGGATGCAATACTGGCGCATCAGCTAATTGCTGTAAGCCTGGCACCAGGGTCAGCAAATGACCGGCTAGATTACCGCTGTCCACCGTCGACACATAGGCCGGTGTCAACGGGTGTAAATATTGTGTGTCGTACCAGTTATAAAAATGGCCTTGATAACGCTCTAACGCCGCCATGGTTTGGAAGGTATTGCGGGTACGCTCCAGCAATTGTCCGCTCGGAATGTAGCCGAAATCGTAGGCCGTCAGATTAGCCAACAACGAAAGACCAATATTGGTTGGCGAGGTACGTCGCGCCAACACTTCTACCGGATGCTCTTGCATGTTATCCGGCGGCAGCCAATTGTCGGCCGGCCCCACATAGGTTTCAAAGAATAACCATATCTTGCGCGCCAGCGTGCTCAGATAGCGCTGTTGCGCCTCGTCCAGTTGCGGCGCCCGTCGACTAATGGGCTGACTGATGCAATACATGATGAATGGTGCCAGCCACCATAGCAGCAATAAAGGTGCCGCAGCGAGTAACGCCGATGGCTGCCACAGGTAGAGGTAAACGGCTGTCGCCGCTGCCAGCAACGGCGATTGCCACATCGCTGCATAGTATGCGCGCAACGTGTTGCCAGCACGTAGATTGGCTTCGCCGGAGCTATTCCATTCCAGTAAATGTTTGTGCGAAACGCGCAGTCGCCATTGCGTGCGAACGATGGCATCGAGGTGATACCAACTCTCGTAGGGCAACAGACTGATCGTTAGGGCGGTATGCACCAGCTGTGCAACGAGTGTCGTCAACGATGCCGACAAATGTTGTTGTAGCCGGATTTCCTCAGGTTTTCTGAGTAAATTGAATAGCCATGAACAGAGCGACGGTGCCAATGTTACGGTTAGTACCGCGCCGGTCCAAAACCAAGCTTGCGGCAACATGATCCAGCCGCTTACTGTTATTACAGTGAGCGCCGGTGCGACCAGGCTGCGGCGCAAATTGTCGAACAACTTCCAACGCGACAAAGTTGATAGCGGATTTTTTTCGTAACGACGTTTTTTGTTGCGTGCCTTCTCGGCGTTATTTGCAGTCGAAGTGTCAATACTCGCGTTTTTAGTGCTCGATGTATCAACCCTCGCGCGAGTCAATGGCACGAGCGGCCATAGCCATGCAGAAATTTGCCAGTCACCGCGTATCCAACGATGGCGGCGACTAACGTCGGCACTGTAGCGCGATGGATATTGCTCATACAATTGGACATCGCTAATCAGGCCAGCGCGCGCATAACAACCTTCCAACAAATCGTGGCTGAGAATGCGGTTTTCGGGCATACGAGCATATAACACTTGTTCAAAGGCATCGATGTCATAAATACCTTTTCCGACGAACGAGCCTTCGCCAAACACATCTTGATAAACGTCAGAGACGGTACGCGTGTACGGATCGATGCCAATTTCACCGCCGTACATCAGCTCGTAGCGCGATGCTTGCGCGCTCGGTGAGCTGACCGCGATGCGCGGTTGCAGAATGCCGTAACCCTCACTAATTCTTTTTTGCGCAGCGTTGTACAAAGGCCGGTTAAGCGGATGCGCCATGGTGGCGACAAGCTGACGCGCGGCGTCGCGTGGCAACTCGGTGTCGGTATCCAACGTGATGACGTAACGGGTGCTGAGCAGACCATCGGTATTACCGACGATAGCGCAGAAAGCTTCCCGTCCAACGCCGCGTAAAAAGCCGTTGAGCTCACTCAACTTGCCACGCTTGCGCTCATACCCCATCCAGACTGCTTCTTCAGGATTCCAACGACGCGGTCTATGCAGCAACAGAAAATTGTCACCGCCCACACGCGGATAGCGCGCATTAAGGTCGGTTATTAGTTGTGTCGCTATCGCCAACAATGCGGCATCGCCAGGCATGTTTTCACTTTTCGCATCTGCGAAATCGGTCAACAGACAGTAACGCAGATTGGCATCCTGATTGGCAAGAAACCGAACCTCCAGCGCTTCGACCAAACTTTCTGTGCCAGTAGCGCTGCTTAACAAGGTAGGCACCACTACCAGCGTAAGGTACTCAGGTGGAATACCGGCCCTCAAATCCATACGCGGTAGCAGGCGTGGCGGCACCAGTAGAGGCACCAGCCAATTGACAATCGCTTGCGCCAGTTGGCTGGCAGGTAGCGCCGCCATTATTCCAAATAATGTCAGCCACAACGGGTGCCAAAAATAGGTGCCGTTGCGATATGCCTCTGCAAATATCAGCCAAGTGGCAAGTGCCGTTATCAGCGAGATGGCACCGAGATAGAGCGTTACCGGCGACATCGTTGTCAGTCGCGCCAACTTTTGATGTGTGGTTAAACGCGTTGCCGCGACCACCTGTAACTGTTTTAGTCCCGGCCCAATCAAGTAGTAACCTACATGCGCGCGCCTATCATCCTTGCCCACTTGCCTTGCCGCCTCGCGCGCCAGCGCGGTGGCCTGCCGCGCCACGTCTTCTTCGGTGAGGATGCCTTGGCGGGACGTTGCTTCTACTACATGACGATACCGGTCGCGCGTAACGAAATCCATGCGCGCATAGGTGTCACCCGGATCTGCGCGCAAGATATGTTCTACCGCGCTCATGGTCTCTACAAATTCACGCCAATCCATGCTGCTCAAAAATCGTAGCGAACCGATGCTGTTGCTGACGGATACTTGATCTGCAGCCTGGCGCTGACTTTCCTGCTGCACCATATGTTCTATGCTATCGCCGGAGGCGGATAATCTTTGCGCCAACCAAGTCAGCGGTAACGTCAAGCTTGGACTTTGTCCTTGCAGTCGTCGTACCAGTTCCGCCACGAATGCACTCTCCAGCGGCAAATCAGAACGCGCCATGTCTGCCACTTGCAAGATCAGATCGCTAGGATTCTTATCGGCGACATCCAACATCGTGTCAGCCCATTGGTGCGCCAGATTACGATACGCGAGCGTGATGGATAGATGTGCCGCAACACGGCGCAGGTTCTCTATCAAGGCCAAGCGCAACATAATCGGAATCGCCCACAGCTCACCCAGCTTGAGTGTCGTAGTTTGCTGATAAGCGATGACAAAACGGCTCAAACTTTCTGGATCGACACGACCATCACCGTGCGAAATTGTTTCCAGCGCAATGTCGTACACGCGTGGACTGCCGGGAGGCTGACCGTGCAGCAGACGAGGCAAAGCCTTGCTGTAATTTTTAGGGAGGTGGCGCTTGGCCGTACGAATCTGTTCTTCGATCAGATAAAAATTGTCGAGCAACCATTCTGCCGCCGGCGTTATCTGACGACCGGCCTTGATGGCGTCGGTAAGTCGTGTACAGGCCTCACTAATGGTCGCTTCATTATCGGCCAACCGCGACAGCAATTTATCGGGAACGTCCACCGTACTAAGTTTGTGTGCGTTGGCTAGAACACGTCCATGCTGTTCCATTTGCAAGGCGCTGAACAATTCAGCCCGCAATGGTAATTCGTCTTTAAGTTGTATTTGTTTTGATTTCACGATTTGCATCTTTCATCCGGCCAAAACAAACATCGCGAGCACTAGTCGCACTCGAAAAGTAAACGCGTGATTTGTACCGATGTAATAAACGCCGATCACCTGCGCTACAGACATACTGAAAGCGGTGAGTGGGAACGACGGGCAAGTACTTAATTCGGGTTTGCGTGTTCCATGTCACACGCAGAATGGCAGGATTTGCTGTAGGTCTGAATCAGTATTCACGTCCAAAAATCGACGACTGACTCAGATAAAAGGTGATTTTGTAAAAAAAAGATGCATACCGCGAACGGCATTCGTATTGCTACCAGTGTACGCCAATCTTGCGATGCAAAGTTTTGAAACGACGTTATCGTCGTGTCGCTCAATGTGCAAATCGCAAACGACGATATCTATGAATCAACAACCTGAAAGCCAGAGCTTTACTCTGTCACGGGGTGATTTGAAGAGATATTTATCACAATAATATTGTGAGTCCTATCGGTTCATGCCATAACTAGTGGCAGAAGATAATGCAGATTGTTGGCAAGGCATTACGCAAACGTCTCAATAACTCAATTAGTTGATATACATCAATCAGTTGAACAAAATGTTGATCAAAACTTGCTGCTGTATTTTTCTTGCGATCAACCTCTTGGTTGATTGCTGCTTTTCAGCAATCATTTAAGTGCTTGGATGTCTACGAAGATTCGAAGGTCTTAAAACTTAGTTAGGCGACCTGTTGATTACTTTAAACCTGAATACTTTTAAATATCGCTGAGCGACGCCGCCGCATCCAAACCAAGCCCCGTAAATTCCCCGAGTGGAAGTAAAAAAGAGGAGTCGGCCTAAGCCTTTCCTCTTCATTTATTACATATGACCCACTCAGAACTTCTTGAAAATCACCTTGACCTTGCCATGATGGTAAGGTCAATACTGTTTGTACCTACTGCCCATTTTGGAGTCTTCTCATGACTGCCGTATCGCACGAGCACACATCAACTCAACTACACAACATTAGCCTTGCGATAGAGGGTATGACCTGCGCCTCCTGCGCTGGACGAGTGGAAAAATCGATTCGCAACATCGCTGGTGTTGCCGAGGTCAGTGTCAATTTAGCGACCGATACGGTCGCGGTGCAAGCGGATGCGAATATTACGGCAGCAGCCATACAACAAGCGATTGAAATAGCTGGCTATAGCGTGCCGCAGGATGAAGTTTCGTTGCGCATTGGCGGCATGACTTGCGCCTCGTGCTCGGGGCGTGTTGAGAAAGCCTTGCGCAAAACCAAGGGCGTACTCAACGCCAGTGTCAATCTGGCGACCGATCAAGCACGCGTCCAGATTGTGCGCGGCACCAACAATAATGCTTTGATTGATGCGGTCGAAGCAGCCGGTTACGAAGCGACGTTGATCCCTATCAATTCTGCTGCATCTGCTGGCGAACGCGGCAATAAAGATTGGATGCCGGTTGCGCTGGGCGCCTTATTCTCTCTGCCGCTGGTATTGCCGATGTTGCTGCAACCATTTGGTGTGCATCTAATGCTACCGGGTTGGCTGCAATGGGCGCTGGCGACACCGGTGCAGTTTTGGTTAGGCGCACGCTTTTATAAGGCAGGCTGGAGTGCAGTAAAAGCTAAGACCGGCAATATGGATCTGCTGGTCGCACTCGGTACCAGCGCTGCTTATGGTTTAAGTGTGTATTTACTGTTCAATGGGACAGGCGCAATGCCACATTTGTATTTCGAGGCATCGGCGGTTGTCATCACATTGATTTTATTTGGCAAATGGCTGGAAGCGCGCGCCAAGAAGCAAACCGCTTCAGCGATTCGCGCACTACAAAAATTGCGTCCCGAATCAGCGCGAGTACGTCGCGATGGCAAGGATATTGACGTCGCCATCGACAGTGTGCGCACCGGCGATATTGTGGTGGTACGCCCAGGTGAACGCATTGCGGTAGACGGTATCGTGATTGAAGGCAGCAGCCATGTCGACGAATCGCTGATTACTGGCGAAAGCCTGCCGGTCGCAAAAGAAATCGATGACAAGGTAACCGGCGCTGCGATCAATGCGGACGGGTTGCTGCTGATCCGCACCACGCAAGTTGGCGCGGAAAGCACATTGTCGCGCATCATCCGCATGGTGGAGAATGCGCAATCAGCCAAAGCACCGGTTCAGCGTTTAGTCGACCAAGTGAGTGCGATCTTTGTGCCGGTAGTGTTGCTAATCGCATTGATCACTTGCATAGGCTGGTGGTTGCAGGGCGCGTCATTGGAAATCGCCATCATCAATGCAGTCACCGTGCTTGTCATCGCCTGCCCTTGCGCATTGGGTTTGGCAACGCCAGCGGCGATTATGGCTGGCACTGGTATCGCTGCGCAATACGGCATTTTGATTAAAGATGCCGAAGCGCTGGAAACCGCACATCGCATCAACACCGTTGTATTTGATAAAACCGGCACACTGACGCAAGGCAAGCCACGCGTGGTGGAGTTGATACCAAATACAGTAGCGAATATTTCTACCGAGTTGTTATTGCAACTGGCAGCAGCGATACAGAACGGTAGCGAACATCCTTTGGCACGCGCGGTGATGCTGCGCGCCGAAGAAGAACATCTCGAGCTACTCGCCGCAACCAATGTAAAAGCGCTGCCGGGACGCGGCTTATGCGCGACTGTCAACGGCCGCGATTTGCAACTGGGTAGTGCGCGACTAATGCAGGAACTCGCTCTGGATCAGGGTGAGCTAAGCACGCCAGCACAAGCATTAGAAAATAGCGGTCACACGATTTCATGGGTCGCGCAAATCAGCACCGACGCGGGGACACCAAACCAGCTATTGGGAATGATTGCGTTTGGCGATCAAATCAAAGAAAGCGCTGCAACAGCAGTTGCACGACTGCATGCGCTCGGCATCAATACTGTTTTGCTAAGTGGTGATAATCAAGGCAGTGCCAATGCGGTCGGTAAACAACTAGGGATTAAACAGGTCATCGCGCAAGTGCTGCCAGCAGACAAAACTGCACGCATCGCTGCTTTGCAAAAAGAGGGCAGCGTCGTTGCAATGGTTGGCGATGGCATCAATGATGCGCCTGCTCTAGCTGCTGCCGATGTCGGTATCGCGATGGCGACTGGTACCGATGTCGCGATGCATGCTGCTGGCATCACGCTGATGCGGGGTGATCCAGCATTGGTTGCGGATGCCATCGACATCTCGCATCGTACTTATAACAAGATTAAACAAAATTTATTTTGGGCTTTTATTTATAACGCGGTGGGCATCCCGCTTGCAGCGTTTGGCATACTCAATCCAATGTTTGCCGGCGCGGCAATGGCATTTAGCTCGGTCAGCGTCATCAGCAATGCATTGCTGTTGCGACGTTGGAAACCGAAGAAATGAAACTAAGACCAATCCATCTCCGTACGCATGTCTTTAGTCGATTGACATCGCTGCATTGAATTTTAAATAGCAAATGACCAGGTATAGCCAAGAATAAAGTAAGGAGCACTCTGTGAACATTGGTGAAGCAGCAAAATTTTCCGGCGTGACGGCCAAGATGATCCGTCACTATGAAGCGATAAAATTGATACGACCCAGCTTACGTAGCGACGCTGGCTATCGCATCTATAACGATATCGATTTACATACCTTGCGCTTTATCAAGCGCGCACGCTCGTTAGGTTTTTCTTTGGAACAGATTCGCGATTTACTGTCGCTGTGGAATGATGCGCAGCGTGCTAGTGCTGACGTCAAGGCTATCGCACAGCAGCATGTGGTGGCTCTTGAACAACGCATTGCTGAATTAAGCGCAATGCGCGACACGCTGACGCATCTCGCCCGACACTGTCACGGCGATGGCCGACCAGATTGTCCCATCTTGCAGGATTTGGCGATGCTAGGGCCAAAGGCCAATAACGCAAACGGGAAAAGTAAAACTGAAGATCTGATTAAAAAATAGGCAGAAATGTTGGCTCAAGATGCCACGCGATAAACACATTGATGACATCGCCTCTTTTTCAAAGACCATGCCATCTCAACCCGAAAATTTAGCGTCGCACATCGGATGCGATGCGTTCACCTACGAAACGCATCGCCCTCACCTAGCTATCTCGTCTGCATTACGCATTGCACAACGTGCACACGATATTGCTTGCAAGTACATCACACGATCGCGCGCGCCGTGACCGGATAACCAGCGTCAACGATTGCGGCAACCACAGTGTCTAGCGACACGCTAGACGCCACATTGACCTTGCCTTGCCCAAGATCAACCTCAACTTTGGCACTGGTATCGACGCTTTGCACCGCTTTGGTCACGGTAGCGACGCAATGGCCGCAACTCATTTTTGCCACATCGAGCTGATACATAAGATTCTCCGTTGCATAGTAAAACCACAGTGTAGAGCTTCCTGTCGCGGTAAGGTCAAGCGCGAGCGATTATTCAAAAAAAATAGTCGCTGATTTTGCTTGTTATGGCCAACATATGCGTCTCTTTTTATAGTCTACGGCCTTAAGGCGAGTATCGCTCTAACAAAAATAAAAACCGCAAAACCTCAAATTATTTCTCAAAGGAAATATATTTGTTAATTCCAGTAACACCTTGTTTGATTTACGCGACACCTTGCGTGGGGGCGAAGTGGTTGCAAACGTGAAATATGCTTTTTCAAGCCGTATTGTTCTGGTGCATCACATCGTTTCCTATAAAATACTCCACTTGTCGGAATTGAAATAATAAGTAGTCATGGTTCCGGCATCCACGCTGTTGCTTCGATTGATGAATATTCAGAAATCACGCTCACATGCTTAAACAGGTTCAAATATTACGTGGGCCAGTCGGCTTTGCTGGGAAATTTTGTGAATAAGCCGGCTCCCGCCATGATGGAATCTCTACTGAATCATATGGTAGAGATTACCGGTCATCGCGACCACGATCTACTCGACATATCCGTCATGACGGCGCTACTCAATGTGGCCGGCATTACGCAGTCACGCGTGATGGAGTTATTTCAATTCCGTGGTGATTTGTATGTGCGCCCCCGTGTGTGGGTCGCAGATGGCAAGGTAGGTAAAGTAAATGAAGACAGTCCGCTGAATGAAAAAGCGGGCGAGCCTATCATCAACTTCCCCGGTTTGGTTGCCTGTATCGCGCAACACAAAACCCGTCATGAAGAACAGCGTAATGACGGTCAACACGCGTTGTGGATCCCCATCTGGCAGAACGACAAAGTATCGACCTGCCTGGAAATTTCCCACGATCAGGCATTCAGCGAACAAATGCTATGCATGATTGAAGGTGTGCTGGCGGTCTACCGTAATTATCAAAGCCTGCTGGAGTACAGCGAAAAAGATTCATTAACCGGTCTGCTCAATCGCAAGACCTTCGACGAAAAATTTTCGCGCATGATCAACAAATCGACCGATATGGTCACGCCTGCCACGGACAATGAGCGTCGCATGTCGCCCGATGCACGCACGCAATGGCTGGCGGTAGTCGATATCGATCACTTCAAGCGGGTCAACGACAAGTTCGGTCATCTGTATGGCGACGAAGTGCTAATCTTGGTTGCTAATATCTTGCGCTCCGCGTTCCGTTCGCATGATCGCGTATTCCGTTTTGGTGGCGAAGAATTTGTTGTCTTGCTGCGCTCGGCCACGCTGGATGATGCTCGGATGATTTTTGAGCGCTTCCGCACTAGCGTTGAAAGCTACCATTTCCCGCAGGTTGGGCAAGTGACCGTCAGCATCGGCTTTACCAGCATCGGTGCAGAAACACCGGTTGTCATCCTCGGGCATGCTGATCAAGCTTTGTATCACGCCAAGGAAAACGGTCGTAATCGCGTCTGTTATTACAATGAATTATGTGATCAAGGTTTAATCGAAACTGTGAAGGAAAGCAGCGCCTCAGAAGCCGAATTTTTCTTTGACGAAGAGCCATCTAGCGACTAACGCCCTCTCCCCGTACAATAAAAAAGGCAATGCCGATAAAATCGCATTGCCTTTTTTACGTACTGCTTTCAGTGCAGTTTTTATCAGTACTTCTTGTTTCAGCACCTTAATTCGACAAGCTTAGATCTCGATCTTGGTGCCCAACTCAATCACACGATTAGAAGGGATCTGATAATAATCCGACGCGCCACGTGCATGACGTGACATCGCGACAAAGATATGTTCGCGCCACAAAGCCATACCACGCGTCGGGTTGGCAACCACGGTCTGACGCGCGATAAAAAATGAGGTTTCCATCATTTCAAAATCCAGCCCCTGATCCTTAGCCAAATACATTGCCCCAGGAATATCCGGAACGTTCTTAAAGCCGTAAGTCACATTCATTTGATAACACTCGTCACCAAGAAACTCGATCCTGACTTGATCCTCTGCGGCGACATACGGCTCATCTTTCATATGCACCGTCAAAAACACCACGCGCTCGTGTAAAACCTTGTTGTGCGACAGGTTATGTAACATCGCATGCGGCACGCCATCGGATTCACCGCGCAAGAAAATAGCGGTACCCGGCACACGCTCTGGCGGCGACAGGAATAACGACGTTAAAAAATCTTGTAATGGAATAGCGTGCTTTTGCAAACTCTCAAACACCAGTTCGCGACCGCGCTTCCATGTCAGCATCATGATGAACAAAAATGCACCAAGCAACAGCGGGAACCAGCCGCCGTGAAACAGCTTCAGCATATTGGCCGACAAGAAAGCGATATCAATCGTAAAGAAGAAACCGGTCGCGAGAATACATAACGGCAGGTTGTAACCCCAGCGATAACGGATCACAAAGAAAGTCAGGATGGTGGTCACCGTCATCGTGCCAGTCACCGCAATACCGTAAGCCGCAGCCAGATCGGAGGAAGAACCAAAGCCGATCACTGCCAGAATCACCACCACCATCTGCAACCAATTGACGGTAGGAATATAGATTTGTCCCATTTGACTGGCGGACGTGAACTCGATGTTCATACGCGGCAGGAAACCCAGCGCAATTGCCTGCTTGGTCATTGAGAAAGTGCCGGAGATCGTCGCCTGCGAGGCAATGATGGTCGCCATTGTCGACAACGCCACCAACGGATAGATGCTCCAAGCACCCAGCTGTTGATAAAAAGGATTAGAGACCGCCTCGGGATGCACCAACAACAGCGCGCCTTGCCCCATGTAATTGAGCCCCAACGCTGGAAAAGCGACCGTGAACCACGCCATGCGAATCGGCTTGGCGCCAAAGTGCCCCATATCTGCGTATAGCGCTTCAGCACCGGTGAATGCCAACACTACCGCACCTAACGAGATAAATGCCAATACCCGATTACCCTCCAGAAAATGCAAAGCATTCAGCGGATTCAGTGCGCGCAGAATTTGAGGCGCATCAATGATATTGACGATACCCATCGCCGCCAATGAGGCAAACCAGAGCACCATGATGGGGCCAAACCATTTGCCGATACCGGCGGTACCCTTTGATTGCAACGAATATAGACCAACCAGAATCGCCACTGTCAGCGGCACCACATAAGGGTCAAAGGCAGTGGTTGCAACACTCAATCCCTCCACCGCCGATAGCACTGAGATGGCTGGCGTAATGACGCTATCACCGTAAAACAGCGTCGCGCCAAATAGCCCCATCGCCATCAGCACCACATACCAGCGTGATTTGCGCGTCACTGAAGACAACGCCAACGCGGTCAGCGCCATGATGCCGCCCTCACCTCGATTATTCGCGCGCAACATCAAAATCACGTATTTAAGCGAAACGATGATAATCAGTCCCCACACAATCAACGACACCACGCCAATGATGTTTTCTGGGGTCAGGGTCAGGCCGTGCTCCTTGGAGAACACTTCCTTCATCGTATAGAGGGGGCTGGTGCCGATGTCACCGTAGACGATGCCGACGGCGGCTAAGGTCAAGACGGCAAGACTGTTTTTTTTATCTGGTGAAGACAAAGAGAAAGCTCGCGGTTAATGTAATGTATTGCGTGACGCGTTGCATGCCACGCTGTGTCGTGCTCTGCGCATCATTCTACGTATTACTTTTTATATCGCCCTGCATATTATTCTTCGGATATGAATCCGACATGCGCTTAAGACAATAAAATAGTGCATTGGAAAAAGCAAGGGAGTTGATTTTACCCCCTTTCAAGCCTTTGCAAGCGGGTTAGATTCTATCGATTCCCGGTTTGCGGCATTGATGCAATTGCGCTTGTCATCATCTTGATCGATCACCTCTGCACGAAAATCATGCCGCATCGGTTATCCTTGCGGTCTCTGCTTGCAGTATTTTCAGCATGACCTTGCATTACTTTGCACCCATCCTTAGTGGACACATCTCATGGCAAATTACGTATATACAATGAATCGCGTCGGCAAAATCGTGCCGCCAAAACGTCAAATTTTGAAAGACATTTCATTATCCTTTTTCCCGGGCGCCAAAATCGGCGTACTGGGTCTGAACGGCTCCGGCAAATCGACGCTGCTAAAAATCATGGCTGGCATTGACACAGACATCATTGGCGAGGCACGTCCAGCGCCTAATCTCAATATCGGTTATCTACCGCAAGAACCAGAGCTCGATCCGGAGCAAACCGTACGTCAAGTCGTGGAAGGCGGCCTCGGTGAAGTGTTCGAAGCCAAAGCCAAACTAGATGAAGTGTATGCCGCTTACGCCGAGCCAGATGCCGACTTTGATGCCCTCGCGGCAGAACAAGCACGCCTCGAAGCAATCATTTCCACCTCCGCTGGCGATAACCCAGAGCAGCAACTGGAAATGGCTGCCGATGCGCTGCGCCTGCCACCATGGGATGCCAAGATTGGCGTCTTGTCCGGCGGCGAAAAGCGTCGCGTCGCCCTGTGCCGCTTGCTGTTATCCAAGCCCGATATGCTGTTGCTGGATGAGCCGACCAACCATTTGGATGCGGAATCAGTCGATTGGCTGGAGCAATTTTTACAGCGTTTCCCCGGCACCGTGGTCGGCATCACGCATGATCGCTACTTCCTCGACAATGCGGCCGAATGGATTTTGGAGCTGGATCGCGGTCACGGCATTCCGTGGAAAGGTAATTACAGCTCATGGCTGGAACAAAAAGGCGATCGACTGAAACAAGAAGAGGCCACCGAATCCTCACGCCAAAAGACGATTGCCAAAGAATTAGAGTGGGTACGTCAAAATCCGAAAGGGCGCCAAGCCAAATCCAAAGCACGTCTGGCGCGCTTTAATGAATTGTCGGAACACGAATATCAAAAGCGGAATGAAACACAGGAAATTTTCATCCCGGTCGCCGAGCGCCTCGGCAATGAAGTGATCGAGTTCAAAAATGTCTCGAAAGCCTTTGGCGACAGACTGCTGATCGATGATTTGAGTTTCCGCATTCCGCCTGGTGCCATTGTCGGCATCATCGGTCCTAACGGCGCGGGTAAATCAACCTTGTTCAAACTGATCACCGGCAAAGAACAGCCAGACAGCGGCGAAGTCGTCATTGGCACCACCGCACAAGTCTCCATCGTCGATCAATCGCGTGATTCACTCAACAATGACAAAACCGTATTCGAGGATGTGACCGGCGGCGCTGACATTCTGACGGTCGGACGTTTTGAGATGCCATCGCGCGCGTATTTGGGTCGCTTCAACTTCAAGGGTGGCGATCAACAAAAAATCGTTGGCAACCTCTCCGGCGGTGAGCGCGGTCGTTTGCATTTGGCAAAAACATTGCTGATGGGCGGTAACGTCTTGTTGCTGGATGAACCGTCCAACGATCTCGACGTGGAAACTCTGCGTGCGCTGGAAGATGCGCTATTGGAGTTTGCCGGTAGCGTGCTAGTGATCTCGCATGATCGCTGGTTCCTCGATCGCATCGCAACGCACATCCTCGCTTTCGAAGGCAATTCACAAGTTTCCTTCTTCGATGGCAACTATCAAGAATATGAAGCCGATAAACGCAAACGTCTCGGTGAAGAAGGTGCCAAGCCTAAGCGTATACGCTATAAGCCACTGACGACGTAATACGATGTGTTGCGACAGTCTGTTAAACCACTGCGCTTCTTGATCACGATCCGCGCATGCTAAACAGACTTATCCTTTTTGCCTTGACGTTGACGCTCGCCGCTTGTGCCGATATTTCGCCACAAGCGAGACGTGCGCATGTGGATGAATTAGCTGTTACCCAGCAATGGCATAAGGTGCTGTTACCAACCGATCATTTTGTGCTCGCCGCATATCTGCCACCGGTCACGCCACACGACGACATCCTAAGCATCTATATTGAAGGCGATGGGTTTTCATGGGCAACGTCGTCGCGACCGTCAACGGACCCAATCCCGCGTAACCCGGTCGGATTGCGCTTGGCTATGCGCACCCCTCCCGGATCTGCGGTCTATCTGGCACGTCCATGTCAGTATGTTGATGGTGCCAATGCGCGCGGCTGCGATGTCGCCTATTGGACCAACAAGCGCTTTGCGCCAGAAGTGATAGATGCCAGCAATCAGGCCATTGATGCTCTGAAAGCCCGCTTCGGTGCGCATCGTCTGATTCTCGTAGGTTATTCCGGCGGCGGCGCGATTGCCGCGCTGGTTGCCGCACGACGTACGGACATCGCGCAGCTAGTAACCGTTGCCGGCAATCTAGATCCGGATGCATGGACTCGGCTGCATCATGTCAGCCCACTTACCGGCTCATTGAATCCGGCCGATGGCTGGCGCGAGTTGCTCGATGTCCCGCAACTTCACTTGGTCGGGGCGCGCGATCGCAATGTCAGCGCGGCCGTCACACATGCTTATGCCAACCGCTTCCCCGCCAGCCATCGCCCTACCATCCGGATGGTGCCGGACGCCGATCATTCCTGCTGCTGGGTCAATCAATGGCCCAACATCTTGGACTCGGACACTGTCGTCCATCGCTAATGTGCCCCCTGTCGCTTTCTGCAGCAGAGGTTCATTTTCCAAACCTACCACCCTCAAGCGGACTGTAAATTTAAAAGGGGAGCAGATTTATAATCGGCTCCCCTTCATTTCACAATGATCCCTGCTTCGCATTTTTCATGCAATATTTCTGCAGCAATTACTTGCTCATGCTGTCCTTAGACATATCGTCTTTTTTCATCATGCCGTCTTTTTTCATCATGCCGTCTTTTTTCATTTCATCCTTGGACATGTGATCCTTTTTCATCATGCCATCTTTTTTCATATGGTCTTTTTTCATTTCGTCTTTAGCCATGTGATCTTTCTTCATGCCATCTTTCGCCATATGATCTTTAGACATGCTGTCTTTTTCCATGCCATCTTTAGACATGTGATCCATCGCAAAAGCTGCGCCAGACATCATCAAACAAGCGGAGAGTACTGCAGTAGTAATGGTTTTCATCGTTGATTTCCTTTGATTAGATTTAAAAAGTACTGCTGTTGCTAAAACTTCAGGGCCGCTGCGTCTTTGTTGTCAGCTGCCACCGAACCAGTTGTACCCTTGGTCTTCCCAATAACCGCCGGGGTAGGTATTTGTGACAAACATTGCTTGTATATGTTTAGGGTTTTTATAACCAAGTTTGGTCGGCATGCGCAATTTCATCGGATAGCCGTACTTAGGCGGCAAAGTTTTTCCGTCATAAGTCAGCGCCATCAATGTCTGCGGATGCAATGCGGTCGCCATGTCGATGCTGGTGTAGTAATCATCACCGCATTTAAAGCCGACATACTTGGCGCTGGTATCCGCGCCTATGCGCTTGAGAAAAGTGGCAAATGGCACACCGCCCCATTTACCGATTGCGCTCCAACCTTCTACGCAAATATGACGCGTCACCTGATCGGTTTGTGGCAATAAGCCTAATTCGCGCAAGCTCCACGGTTTGCGATCTGCAATCAAACCACTCAATTCCAAACGCCAACTATCACCGTCAATTTCGCGCACTTCATTTTCGCTGTAATACGCGTTGAACGGAAACGGCTGCGTAATCATCGAGTCGGGATAAGTGGACGCCAACTGTGTAGGGTCAAATAGCAAACCCTGTGCTTTGTCATTCCACTGCGAGACTTTAGTCAATGCAGCTTCTATGCTTTCGTTATTGCTGATCGAGCAACCAGTCAGCAGTGATAGACCACCTAAGGTCACCGTACGTTCCAAAAATGCGCGCCGTGATGGTTGCTTGATTTTGCGGATCGCATCGCGCAACATCAATTCGCCTTCAATTGGCATCACGATTCTTTTCTTGATCATTGTTCGCTCTCCAATCTTTTTCAGCGGCCGCGCAGCATCGTCAACAAGGTGCGTGGCACCAGTGCCACCATCACTATGTGCACAACCACAAAAGCAACCAGTGCCGACATGCCGATGAAATGCACTCGGCGCGCTGATTCGTAACCGCCCATCATTTCACGCAGCAATGGAAACTGCACCGACTTCCACAACACCAAACCGGATAGCACCACTAGCAAAATATCCAGCATCACAAACAGATAGGCGACGCGCTGCACGGTGTTGTATTTGCGCGGATCGACATGCGACAACTTGCCTTTCAGCGCTGCGCCCATGTCTGTTAAAAATGCGCGTGGAGAAACCGGGAAAAATTGACGCCGCAAACGTCCGGAGAAAAAATTGATCAGCAGGTAGGCAATGCCATTGATCACCAATAACCACATTGCAAAAAAATGCCATTGCAAGGCACCAGCGAGCCAACCACCCAGCGTGATTTCAGATGGAATCGTGAAAGGGAAAAATGGTGAAGCGTTATAGATGCGCCAACCGCTAGTGACCAAGATCACGACCGCGAGGGCATTGACCCAATGTGTGATGCGCAGCCAGAACGGATGGATGATTTTTTTATCGTGTGCGGTCATCACTAGCCTTTCGTCTGCGTACATTGTTGCGTGCTCAGCGCCTGCAAAATTTGACCACTCTGCTGATCCTGCGCAAAAGCAATTAACTGCAAATGCTGACGATTCCATGCGGACGGTACCGTAATCGTCTGCTGCAAACGTCCGTTCCCATTCGTCAGCTGGATCGGGCCAAACCATGCGCGCACGACATCATCGTGCTTGAGCGTGGCACCGCGGTTTTCACCACTGCCGACTTGCGACACCAAATCGTTTTCGCTGATGGCTACGTAAAGCGCGCCATTGATTTTTGTCTTGTCTACCGCGTCGGCAGCTTTAACGCTTGCATCAAGCATGATGCGGTCAGTACCTACTGTTTTACTTGTCAGCGTAATGACCACCGGCGCTGGTTTGGCATTGATTTTTTGTATCGCTTGCGGCAATCCGTTGCGCCAACCGCGTAATTCTTCACCACTAACAAAAAATTGCGGCGTGTAGATAACGCCAGTCCCGCCGTTATTCTTAGTACTCGCTACCAATGCACTTTGACGCGCATCAAAAATCTTTTGCGACAACCCATCTTGCCAACCCAGATAGTTCCAATAGGTGACATGCAGCGCCAGTGGCACTACGACCGCATCTGCACTGAGCTGTTGCTGTAAATGATTCAATTGTTTGTCGGCAGGCGGACAACTGGAGCAGCCTTCACTAGTGTAAAGTTCGACCAGCGCGGCAGTCCGAGCGCCGCTTTTGACTTGGCAGCTATTACCTGCATACGATGGCGACGCAAATGCCAGGGCAAATGTGCAAGCAACAACGGTCGGGATAAGTGGCTTCATGATGCGAATCTATTTCAGTGATGATCTGAACAGTAGTTCGCGAGGAAAATGCGTTTGGTTACAAAAATTGAAAATATAATGAAAAACAAATTCGCCGCACGATAAATTGGCCCACTAAAATTGATAGTGCGAAATTTATTTTGCAAACCCTGTTACCGAAAGCATCAATGCAGCGAATACCTAATAGAGAAGCGGACAGCAATGCGCGCAATGCGGCGATTGAAGACCGTCTGCATGCGCTAATGGCGCAAAGTCTGGATGGTAGCGAGACAGCCTATCGCGATTTTTTGCAGGTAACGGCAACCCATTTACGCGCTTTCCTCAGAAGGCGATTGCAGCGCTGGCCGGACGAAGTGGAAGATTTGGTGCAAGAGTCGCTGCTGGCGATACACAACCAGCGCGCCAGTTATGACCGCAACGCGCCAGTTACCGCGTGGATGTATGCGATTGCCAAGTACAAGCTAATCGACTGGTTGCGGCGCCATGCAAGGCGAGAGATCTTTAACGATACGCTGGATGACGAGAATGAACTTTTCTCGACTGCCGATGCAGACGCCCAAGACGCACAGCGCGATCTAAAAAAATTGCTAGTGCTATTACCGGAGCAGCAACGTAACGCCATTATCCATACAAAAATTGATGGCTGGTCAGTACGAGAAGCCGCCAATGCGATGCAGATATCGGAAGCATCTGTCAAAGTCGCCGTCCATCGCGGCTTGAAAACACTGTCAGAAAAAATGCGAGAAGAAACATGAAAACAGATGAATTGATCACCATGCTGGCAAGCGGCGATGTTCGGCCTCAAGCCGTTCCAAAGCGGCGCATCGCGCTGCACATTGCGCTCGGCTTGTTGGCAACCGTCATATTGATGGCAACCATACTCGGTGTGCGCTCCAATTTGCCTCAGGTGTTACTGATGCCTGCGTTCTGGCTCAAGGTCGTATTCGTCGTCGCGCTGGCACGCGTTGGTTGGGTTGCGACCATGCGTCTATCTTCGCCGGGCAAACAAGCTGGCAAAGTAGCGCTGATGATTACAGCCACCCTGGTCATCATGTGGAGCATCGCCGCAGTCCAACTGATGATGGCCGCACCGGACACACGCCCCCATATGTTTTGGGGCAGTACGTGGCGCGCATGTCCACTGTTGATCGCCGGCCTGTCATTGCCTATCTTCATCGTGCTGCTGCATGCAATGCGTGAACTTGCGCCGACGCGCTTACGCCTGGCCGGTGCTGCCGCTGGTTTAACAGCGGGTGGTGCAGCCGCGATCGTATATTGTCTGCATTGCCCGGAAATGATGATGCCGTTTGTCAGTTTTTGGTATGTGGTCGGCATCCTGATCCCGACTGGGATCGGCGCACTGATAGGGCCACGCGTTTTGCGTTGGTAAATCCTCTTCTCTGATAACGATGTGTCGCACCGCATGGCATGCAATATATCGTTATCGCATCAAGCTTGTTCTCCATGCATCAACTCGCAGCTGCATCCAGCGCTGAAATCGAAATCAAGAAAAGTCGTTTCATCGGCTTGCTGTATCCACTGACAACGCGCGCAGAAGCGCGCGCCAAGCTGGTCGAGTTACGTGCACAACACCCGAATGCGGTGCATTTTTGTTGGGTACTGATTTGCGACGGCGACTCTGGTTTGGATGATGACGGCGAACCCTCCGGCACTGCAGCGCGTCCGATGTACAACGTGCTGGAACACAAAGACGTATCAAATGTGCTGGCGGTGGTGGTGCGCTATTGGGGCGGTACCAAGCTGGGCGCGGGTGGGCTGACGCGCGCCTATGGCCAAGCGATCTCGGAGGCGATCAAGAATGCAGAATTAGTACCAGTGGAAGCCATGTGTGAGCGAAGCTTCGCGGTCTCGTTTGCCGATGAATCGACGTTAAGACATTGTTGTGAACAACATCAAGTGGAAGTATTAACGGTAGAGTACGGCGAGAAAGTGACGCTGCAATTAAAGATGAAATGCAGTCAGGCGGAAGTGTTTACACATGCGGCATTTGAACTATTGCGCGGCGCAATGGAAGACCGCAGCGACCTATAAAATAAACACTCTCGATTGTCTTCAGCCATCATCAGCACAAATAGGCTGCGCGCTGATGATAGCTTACATCAAATCATTTCCAGTGGTTCCGGCCCATCTGGTGGCGGGAATACCGCATCCAGTTCTGCCAGATCGTCATCCGTTAATTTGATATCGAGCGCGGCGCGATTTTGCTGCACGTGACTCTGCTTCGATGCCTTTGGAATCACAATCACACCCTCTTGTCGTAACACCCACGCCAATGCAATTTGCGCTGCAGTGGCGTCGTGCCGATCTGCAATCTCTTGCAATTCTGGGTAATGCATCAAGCGACCTTGCTCGATGGGTGAATACGCCATCAAAGGCAAGCCGGCTGCCTGTGCCTGCGGCAGCAGATCATATTCAATCCCGCGTCGCATCAGGTTGTACAGCACCTGATTGACCGCCATCGCCTCACCTCCGCGAGTGCGTGCCAATTCTTGCATATCGTCGACGTCCATATTGCTGACACCCCAGTGACGAATTTTTCCAGCATCTTGTAATGCCTCAAATGCCGCAATGGTTTCTGCAAACGGGGTGCGACCGCGCCAATGCAGCAAATACAGATCAATGCAATCCGTGCCTAGGCGCCGCAGGCTGCGTTCGCACGCGGCGATCGTGCCTTTGCCAGACGCATTGCTGGGCAAAACTTTGCTGACCAAAAATACCTCGTCACGCCTTCCGGCAATGGCCGCGCCGACCAATTCTTCCGATGCGCCATCGCCATACATTTCGGCGGTATCGATCAAGGTCATACCCAGATCCATACCCAAGCGCAAGGTGGCAATTTCTTCTGCGCGACGATGCGCATCATCACCCATATACCAAGTACCCTGGCCAAGCGTTGGGACGGCGAGTCCGGAGGGAAGTTTTGTTGTACGCATACTGTCCTTTCAAATTCGTTAGCATTACCGCCTAGCTTGCAAAAGCACGACCACCTTGTTTTGCGTCGCGAGTTACCATATAACCCTTGCTAATTCTGGCTGAACGATCGTTGCTTTTATTATACGTATGCTTACTATGCACATGACGATCTGTCAGACCAAACAAACGTCGTAAAAACATTTTGTTATTTTATTCCAGCGTATTTGCCTCATCTATCAGCCATCCAAATGACCCAGCCCTCCAAACCCATTCCTAATATTGGCACCTTGCATACCTGTCATCCAGAGCAAATGGAATGGCTTGCGTGGGCAATGCCGGGCGCACATTTCAAACTACTGCACGCCGATGCTGCCAGTGGCTGCTTTACTTTGCTGATTAAGTTTGAGCCTGGTGCTCAAGCGCCCATCCATCGCCATCTTGGCGCAGTGCAAGGTTATATGCTGGAAGGCGGCTTTCATTATCACGGCGAGCCCGAGCGTCCATTTAACGCCGGCTGCTATTTGTGGGAAGATGACGGCGCTGTACATCAGCCCGTTAGTCCTAACGGCGCCGTGATGTTTGCAGTGTTTCACGGTGCAGTGGAGGGGTTGGACGAAGATGGCAACGTCACCGGTCGTGTCAACTGGAAATGGCATGTTGATAAATGGAACGCAGCGGGCAATCACTATCAGCCTACTGGCTCCAAAATTTAAAACCTCATCGTGGCTATTCGTTTTTCCGCTACGCCTTGTTTTTCCTGACATTTGATTAAGAAATGGAAAAGCAAAAGGATGGTTCCGTATAATGACTTACCAATTTACATCTACTGTGCCGGCATTGCATTTCCGCGCCATTTTTCTTTTTACGCTTAAGTGTTATGCCTCTCGCCACTGAAAAACCCCGTCTACTCTCCTGGTTAGGATTACTTTTAGTCTTCGGTTTTCTGGTCACCATCATTTCCAGCTACGTGGTATCGCGCAACGTGATTGTTCAAAATGTTGCTGACCAGTCATTGCCTCTTACCAGCGACAACATCTATTCGGAAATTCGCAAAGACATTTTGCGCCCTGTTTTCATCTCCTCATTGATGGCGAGTGATACCTTTTTGCGCGACTGGATTTTGAATGGTGAAACCGATACCACGCAGGTGACGCGCTTCTTGAAGGAAGTAAAACTCAAGTACAACACCATCACCAGCTTTGTCGTGTCGGATAAATCCGGACATTATTATTACGCTGACGGATTGCTGAAAACAATCAGTGAAAAAGAGCCGCGTGATACTTGGTATTACCGCGTGCGCAATATGAAGGCAGACTATGAAACAAATGTCGACTTCGATATGGCCAATCACGACACGATGACGGTGTTCATCAATCATCGCGTACTCGACTATAACGGTAATTATATCGGCGCCACGGGCGTTGGCTTGACGCTAGATACAGTTGCCAGCATGATCGACAACTATCAAAACGAATTCCATCGCAACATCTATTTTGTCGATCAGCAAGGTACCGTCAAGCTAAGCGGAAAATCAATGCGTGGAGCAATTAAAGACACGCAAGGATCGATAAAAACCATGCCTGGCATTGCCGATATTGCCGAACGCATTTTGCAAAACAATTCTGGCAAGTCACAACAGCTCGAATATGAGCGCGATGGCTCCACCACCTTAGTTAACGCGCGTTTTATTCCAGAGTTGGATTGGTTTTTAGTGGTCGAGCAAGACATCAGCGCGGATGTGCTTCCGATAAAACGCATTTTGTTCTCCAACCTCGCCGTCGGTGCCAGCATGATTGTGATCATTCTTGTACTTGCTTGGTTAGTTGTTAACCGCTATCAGCGCCGCTTGGAAACCGTCGCTGGAACTGATTCGTTGACCGGATTATTAAATCGACAGGCGTTTGAACTGTTATTTCAGCAAGCGATGCTGGATAACAAACGACGTGCGCAGCCGCTGTCGATGATTTTGTTCGATATTGATTTTTTCAAAATGGTTAATGACGGTCATGGTCATTTGACAGGTGATCGCGTATTGCAAGAAATCGCCATGATCACCAAAGAGGCCGTACGTATCAACGATATCGTCACTCGTTGGGGCGGCGAGGAATTTTTGATCTTGCTGAAGAATTGCTCATTATCGCAAGCCGTTACCATCGCAGAAAAATTACGTAACGCCATTGCTGCACATAATTTTTCCGTGCTTTCTGGCACGCCGCTCACCGCAAGCCTAGGGGTCGCTGAATATATCCAGAATGAAAGCTTGCAGGAATTTTTTGCCCGTGCTGACAAGGTGTTGTATCAAGCAAAATCAAATGGCCGCAATCGCACCGAAACCGCGACCGCCAATGGGCCAACCCGCAAGTGATTATCTGCACGCGTGTTGGTCAGCACGCGAAAAAGAATAGCGCTACACTGATCTGACAATTTTCGTCTCAAAAAAAAATAACATGAGCAAGGCAAGCACAGCGCCGGACACTACGCTGTCCGACGAACAGATTACGCAATTCCAACGCGATGGCTATCTTGTTTTTCGAAACATGCTGGAGCAGCGCGCCTGCGCGCAAATGCTACAAGTCGCGCAACAGCAACTACAAGCTGCAACGCCACCATTGGAATATGAAGCAGAGTTGGGCTACGCGGGGGCGCCTGCTTCGCTGGATGCTGAAGGTGGAAGAACCATCCGTCGTTTACGCGGCGCCTATGATCGTGCGCCGATATTTCAAGAGTGGGCGCGCAAACCGCGCATCGTCGGGAAATTACACCAACTGATAAATGGTCCGGTCTATCTGACGCTGGCGCATCACAACTGCGTCATGACCAAGCATCCGCAATATGGCACTGCGACCGGTTGGCATCGCGATATCCGCTACTGGTCTTTTACCGAGCCCGATTTGATCTGCGTCTGGCTAGCGTTAGATGAAGAGAACGAAAAAAATGGCGGCTTATGTTTTATTCCCGGATCGCATCGTCTCGCTATCTCATCAGAGAGGCTGGATGAATTGCTATTTTTGCGTCCTGAACATCCCGACAATCAGGCTCTGTTTGCGCAAGGCTTGGCGCTATCCTTACATCAAGGCGATGTCGTTTTTTTTCATAGCCATTTATTTCATGCGGCTGGCGTCAATCAAACTAACGCCGTAAAAACTTCAGTGGCGTTTGTCTATCATGGCGCTCACAATCAGCCCATCGCCGGTACGCGCTCAGCGGCTTCTGCCGATATACGCATCAGCGACTAGCTAAGCAACGATATCTAGCAAAGTAAATCGTGCGAACTGCTACGCCACGCCCTGCGATCCGCGTGGAGCCACAGTCACCATTCACTAATAACATCACTATTTCTTTGATGTACTAGGCGGCGTGCTAGCGGGCATTCTGGACGACTCTGGAATATCGGACTGTGCGTTTTTAGACTTGCTACGCTCTACCTCCTCTACGCCCGGGATGCCGCGTCTATCGGTATCCATTTGTCCTTCTTCGATATCGTCGTGCGCCTGCTTCATTTTGCTATCTGGCTTATTGTCAGTTTGCTCAAATGAACCCTCATCGCGTTCGTGCGGCAAGTGCGGTGTATCGTCATCCTCGCCAGCGTGACGCGAGGCGGATCCTTTTTCATCGGGGCGCTTGGTGGTCGAAACCTTGGTTTCATCTTCTCTATTAGCCATCATGGTGTCCTTGTGCAATTGACAGATCATTACAAGCTGTCATGGTTATGGCATCTCTAACTTGGTTTTATATAAGCAAGCATAAGCGATGCTAATCGGCACAACAGTACGCCACCGCACAAAGCAAAACGGCACTTTGAAGAGTCTGATATTATTCGTTCCGAACATTGGGGAGTAGCCGGTTTCTAGCAATAGAAACATCTGTATCAACATTCTTGGCCCGCAGGCCATGGTGCAGATAGTCAACCGACTTGGCGAGACCATAGCTCAAATGACGACCACAGTTGGGCCGGGGTCGCCGTTTGCGCTTTGGTTATTCGTCCGGCCCTGGAAAGTTCTTACTCTGATGGAATCATTTCTCCTCTCGACTGGCGTCGTCGCACTCGCTGAAATTGGCGACAAAACGCAATTACTGTCTTTTCTTCTCGCCGCAAAATTTCGCCGCCCCTTACCGATTGTCGTCGCGATTCTGATCGCCACCATTTTCAATCACGGCTTTGCCGCCGCCATCGGTAGCTGGGTCACCACGCTCGTGAGCCCAGACACTTTGCGCTGGATACTCGGTATTTCATTTATCGCGATGGCCGGGTGGATATTGATTCCAGACAAGCTAGATGAGGACGACAAAAAATTAGCCAAGTACGGCGTCTTTGTGACCACGTTGATTGCTTTTTTTCTGGCGGAGATGGGCGACAAAACGCAAATTGCAACGGTCGCATTGGCAGCAAAATTTGATGCGTTTTGGCCGGTGCTAGCGGGCACCACTTTCGGCATGATGTTGGCGAATGTGCCTGCCGTCTACTTTGGCAACAAGCTCGCGGGTCGCATGCCGGTGACCTTAGTACATCGGATCGCCGCCGTGATTTTTGCCTTGCTAGGCCTTGCGACCCTACTCGGCGCTGGCGCACAATTCGGCCTCTAAAAGTGATGGCGGAGCAGATGCAAACTCTGCTTAGGCTAGGTGTTTCAGGATCAGGCACCGTTCCTGTAACTAAAATCGCACCTAGCCCTTAATTTTCTTGTCACTTCCCTCGCTATTCAAATAAGATGCTTTATCGCCAATCATCATCCGGCAACGGAATGAATTTTATGCCCAATGGATACTGCAGCGCCCGTTTTATCCCGCAGTGTTCGCGGAATACATTACGTTAGGCGTCAAAGGAGATAGACCTGTGATCCGAAAACTCATCGTCGCTTTTTCCCTTGCCGGTCTCTCCCCGTTTTGCTACGCGGAGAGCGCAGAACAAATATGCACGGCGGGCGGTTACTACTCGGGTGCGAACGACCATTTTATGAGTGGGCTCGCGGCCCATATACTCAATCAGCGAAATCAACTCAGTACGCCGTCATGTGGAGCGTTATGGAGAGAAGCCGTAGAAGTCGGACAATACTTTTCAAAGAACGGGAAAGCTCGGCCCTCTGACGCTCGAGTAATTGCGGAAGCTGCCAACTTTAACCGCAAGGTTTATGACGCGATTACAAAAACTAGTGACCTGTAAATTACCGCCCAACCCTTCGATCAACCGGACCTGCCTTCGGCAGGCCGGTTACCTCCAACGTTAGCACCCAATGGCACTTCACGATTGCGCTCACACATTCGAAGAACTAGCTGCCACTGTTCTCCCCGCTCACATGGCTCGAATGCAATCCGCACTTGCCGACCCACGGCAAATGGGGGCATTTGCACAGTCTGGAGTGGGTGTCAAAGCACTACTCAAAGAGTTCGAGCTTCGTCAGGATTTCTCTGGCTGTTATGTACTGCAAGAAAACGAGAAGCCCATTTACGTCGGAATTTCAAGGGGCGTAATTGGTCGCCTGAGGCAACACGTATTCGGAAAGACTCACTTTGACGCTAGCTTGGCGTTTCGAATAGCAATGAAAAAACATCCCGACGAGACCGTTGCCAAGCTTACTCGCTCAACCGCAATGTTAGACCCGCTGTTTGGCACTTCATTCGCTGAAGCGCAAGCTTACTTAAGGTCGCTGCAAGTTGCATGGGTCGAAATCGAGAATCCACTTGAGCTGTATTTGTTCGAGCCTTACTGTGCATTCGAGCTCGATACTCATCAATGGAACTCGTTTAGGACTCACTGAGTTGGGTGCTAACAATCCATTCAACCGTTAGGAAAACCTGTACCGCAGTAACCAGAGGGAATCGGCCAGACTTAAGGGCGTTCATTGAGCTTCTGTATACCCAAGATTGGATGTAGACACTAAAAGCGATGCAAGTTCCGTAAGCAGTCGTACCTGTAACTCCGTTTACACTTTAGAACGTGCTGAACAATGAGTCCCCAATTGATGATTTCGCCGAGGCGAGGAATGCTAACGCTACAAAAAACGATCTAGCAATTTGCGGCTGCTACGATCAAGTTTTTTAGTATCTCTAATCAAATACTGCACACCGTGCGCATCCGCAATCATCAACGATGATTCGCCTATGCGCCGGATATCTTCTTCGCCTTTTAACACCAAACTAGCCGGCCCACGATCGGTCTGCAGCTGCCAGGTACTGGGTGAAGCAAACGCCGACACATGCGTGATCGCGAAGATCTCGGGCAGAAATTCACGATTACCCAATTCATCCAGCACCAAGGTACGGAGCGCATCTGATAGATCCGACAATGCTTCTATCCATGCCAGCTCTTTGCCTTCCGCACTAACAATCGCAATCCCCTGCTCCGGTGCGGCAATCGGAAAAGCACGAATCGGAATCACTCCACTATGCGTTTCACCGTTGGCATTAGAAAACACGAGCTTACCGAAGCTATCGCGCGCAAGCCCAAACTTTAGGGTGTTGCCACTGCTGATGTCGTAGCTCACATCGTTACTCATAGCACCACCTCCGTTGCTGGCGCACCATCGTCAAGAAAGTCTTGTTCGGCTTGTCGCGCCTGCGCTTGGTAAAGTTTGTAGTAGGCGCCTTTGCGCGTTAGCAGTTCATCATGTGAACCGATTTCGACGATCTTGCCTCTATCCATCACGACGATGCGGTCAGCACGACGCAGCGTTGACAGGCGATGCGCAATCGCAATCGTCGTGCGACCGCGTACCAAGTTATCCAACGCGGTTTGAATCTCACGTTCGGTGGTGGTATCGACCGACGATGTTGCCTCATCCAAAATCAAGATGTGCGGATCAATCAGCAACGCCCGGGCGATGGAAATACGTTGCCGCTCGCCGCCAGACAAGGTTTGCCCACGCTCACCAACCATCGAGTCGTAGCCATGTGGCAAACGCAAAATAAATTCATGCGCATGTGCTGCACGCGCAGCAGCAATAATCTCAGCACGACTCGCGCTTGGATTGCCATAGGCAATATTGTCAGCAATCGTGCCAAAAAATAGAAACGGCTCTTGTAATACCAAACCGATGTTGCTGCGATATTCCGCAATCGGTATCGAGCGCACATCGACGCCGTCAACCGCAATCGATCCTTCAGCGACATCGTAGAAACGACAAATCAAATTGACCAACGTACTCTTGCCAGAACCACTGTGACCAACCAAACCGATCATCTCGCCCGGATGGATCGTCAGATCCAGACCACGAATGACTGCACGATTACCATAACGGAAGCCAACGTTACGTGCGGTGATTCTGCCTTCAATTTTTTTCAGATGTATCGGATGCGTTGCCTCTGGCACGCTGGAAACATGATCCAAAATATCAAAGATGCGCTTGGCACCCGTGGCCGCTTTTTGCGTTACCGAGACGATGCGACTCATGGAATCCAGTCGCGTATAAAAACGGCTGATATAGGCGAGGAAAGCGGTCAATACACCAACCGTAATCCACCCTTTGGATACTTGCCAGATGCCGACCGACCACACAATCAACAAACCAATTTCGGTTAAAAAAGTGACGGTCGGTGAGAACAACGACCAGATACGATTGACCTTGTCGTTGATGACTAAATTATGGTCATTGGCAACGCGAAAGCGCGCCGCTTCGCGCTTCTCTTGCGCAAACGCTTTGACAACGCGTATTCCGGGAATCGTATCAGCCAAGACATTGGTGACTTGCGACCAGATACGGTCGATTTTTTCAAAACCATTGCGCAAGCGTTCACGCACCGCGTGAATCATCCACGCGATAAACGGCAATGGCAGCAACGTCACCATCGCCAACCACGGATCGATAGACACCAAAATCGCCGCCGTCATGACGATCATCAAGACATCGGTGAAAAAATCCAGCAAGTGCAGCGATAGAAAAACGCAAATTCTATCGGTCTCAGAGCCGATCCGCGTCATCAAATCACCCGTACGCTTGCCACCAAAATATTCTAGCGACAGGCGTAACAAATGCTCGTACGTGGTGGTGCGCAAATCGGCACCAATACGCTCACTTGCCAGTGCCAAAATATAAGTGCGCGCCCAACCCAGCAGCCATGCCAATAAGGCGGAGCCAAACAAACCCGCCATATACCAAGCGACCACCGAAGGTTCGATCGGCACACCGTTTTGATAGGGGATCAATACATTGTCCATCAACGGCATCGTCAAATAAGGCGGCACCAACGTCGCCGCGGTCGCTGCCAGCGTCAGTAAAAAGCCGCCCAACAATTGCCAACGATACGGACGCGCGAAACGCCATAGGCGAAATAGCGAGGCGGTTGACGGCGGCTTGTCCTCTGCGCTGCCACTGCCGATTTCACCTTCGCCATTTTCATCCTCCTCTTCGCCATCCAGCGCCGCGTCAAACAACTCGGGCTGTGCTGGAGCGATGTTCGCCTGTGTCAAGCGCACATGCAATTGATCGAAGGCGTCGATTAAGCGTAAGGCTTCTGGGTTGTGGGTCAGCGTGTAACGCCAAAAGCTAAGGCGCGCCTCGGCGCTATGCAGCTCCAGGGTGCCAACTCCAGCGTGATCGTGATGTTGTAGCGCACAATGCTGATGCGTCCAACTTTGCCAAGTGCTGCTGTGCGCATGTCGCGACAGTAAGCGTTCATTGGTCAACACCACAGCGCCTGGCGAAAAATGCAAGGTCGCGTCTAGATCGATTTCTAGCCACGCGAGTATGATTTCAGTCGGACCCAGCTCAGCTTGGACATCCTGCCATTGCACCGGCAAGTCAATTCCGGCGGACGGCGGAGAGGAAGCAGCAATTTTCATTCAAAATGACTAGGTTAGTGATGCGCGCGTGCGGGAAAGCGAAAATAACAGTTAAGGCTAGGGTTATGCGAGGCCTGTTTGATGTATCTGACATGTTTTTGTCAACAGACGGCAAGTATATCCAAACCCCCTAACTTGTTTGCTAGTATTCGCAACATATATTCAGGGCGATAAGATCAGAACATAAATTCTTGACACAAGTTATCGACCCGACGATTATCAACAAAAATATCAATAAAAAATCAGTCCACAGGTAAACCAAAAACAAGGCTAATGCGTTGACACCTTTTGAGTGGCAATTCAGATTTAGCTACATTTCTTCTACATTCATCACGAATTCATTACACAATGAACAATAAAACCATCGAGATCCTCGATGTGAAGTGCCTGCAAGGCCCGAATATGTGGACCTATCGTCCCGTTTTAGAGGCATGGGTCGACATTGGCGATCTCGAAGATTCGCCCTCTAATACCATTCCCGGATTTTACGAACGCTTGACCGCGATGCTGCCGACGCTAATTGAGCATTATTGCGGCGTCGGTGAGCGCGGTGGCTTTTTGATGCGTTTGCGTGAAGGCACTTGGCCGGCACACATCATGGAACACGTGATGATTGAGTTGCAAAACCTATCCGGTATGCAAGGCAACTTTGGTAAAGCGCGCGAAACGGGGCAACGTGGGGTTTACAAGGTCGTGGTTCGCTCGCGTCATGAAGAAGTCAGCCGCGTCGCTCTCGTAAAAGCGCGCGATCTGGTGATGGCGGCGATACAGGACCGTCCGTATGACGTACAAGCTGCTGTCGATCATCTGCGCAGCATTTTAGAAAATGTGGCGCTCGGCCCCAGCACCGGCTGCATCGTCCAAGCCGCGACCGAGCGACGTATTCCGACCATACGGTTAAACGAAGGCAATCTGGTGCAACTCGGCTACGGTGCGCGTCAGCGCCGCGTCTGGACCGCAGAAACCGACCAGACCAGCGCGATTGCAGAAAGCATCGCGAGCGACAAAGAGCTCACCAAAACGTTACTGCAGTCCTGCGGCGTACCAGTGCCGGAAGGCAGCATCGTCGAGAGCGCAGAACAAGCATGGGACGCAGCCAACGATATCGGCCTGCCAGTAGTGGTTAAACCGTTAGACGGCAATCACGGCCGCGGCGTCTCGACCAATCTGCACACGCAAGCAGAAATCATCGCCGCCTACGAATTGGCAGAGAAGGAAAGCAGCAGCGTCATCGTCGAGCGTTTTATCCGCGGTGAAGAACATCGTCTGCTGGTCGTCGGCAACCGCATGGTAGCTGCCGCACGCGGCGAATCTGCCTCGATCATCGGCGATGGTCACACCACCATTGCCGAGTTAATCAACCTGCAACTCAATAGCGATCCGCGCCGCGGCAGCGACGAAGCAAGCCCGCTCAATCTGATCCTGATCGACGACGCCGACGATCCCGGCGTGGTGTTGTTGGAGTTGGCGCGTCAGGGTTACACCACTGAATCGATTCCCCCTGCGGGCCAAAGCGTATTAATACAACGCAACGGCAACGTCGCTTTTGACGTCACCGATCAAGTGCATCCAGAAGTCGCCGAAGCAGCGACCTTGGCAGCGCGCATCGTCGGCCTCGACATCGCCGGCATTGATCTAGTGGCAGAAGATATTGCACGACCGTTGGCAGAACAAGGTGGCGCTATTGTTGAAGTCAACGCTGGCCCCGGATTATTAATGCATTTAAAACCGTCTAACGGTCCCGCGCGTCCGGTTGGCGCGGCGATTGTAGAGCATTTATTTGCGGCCGATCAAAGCGGTCGCATCCCTATCATCGGCGTCACCGGCACCAACGACACCACCATCGTTTCGCGTCTGATTGCATGGTTGCTGCACCTCCAAGGGAATTATGTCGGGCTCGCTTGCCGTGATGGGCTGTTTTTACGTCAGCGCAAAATCAAAACCCGCGACAGCGCTAATTGGGCGGCAGCGCGTCAGGTGCTACTCAATCGTATGGTCGAAGCAGCGGTGTTTGAAAACGATAGCGCCACCATTTTGAATGAAGGCCTGGCCTACGATTGGTGTGATGTCGCGGTTATCACCGATATCGCGCCCGATCATGCTTTACCGGATTATCACATCCATGATGCCGACCAAATGTGTAAGGTAACGCGCACCCAAGTCGATATCGTATTGCCCAGTGGCGTCGCCGTATTAAATGCCGCTGATCCACGCGTCGCCGATCTTGCCTCGTTGTGTGATGGCAGCGTGATTTTCTTTTCGGCCACTACCGATGCGCCGGCCTTGTTAAGTCATCAGGCTGCGGGTGACCGCTGCGTATTTGTCCGCGACAGCAGTATCGTGCTGGCGCAAGGCACAACAGAAACCTTGATCAGCTTTACGGCACCACAACATGCACTGCGCTGCACGTTGGAGCAGGCATTGCCGGCAATTGCCGCAACTTGGGCGCTTGGCATCCAGCCAGATTTAATGCGTGCCGGTATAGAAAGCTTTGAACAAGAACAAGTGGCCGCGATTGTGTAAGCCCGCACAACAAGCTTACCTATAACAAATCAAAGTAAAAGCAAAAACAATTATTCGACGCCGTGCGATCTTGCGCACGCTGCCAAAAAGGAAACGTATTCATGGAAATTTCCCGCATCCGCGCGCTGCGTGGTCCCAATCTTTGGAGTCGCCACACCTCAATCGAGGCGATTGTGTCCTGTGCTGAAAACGAACAGCACATCGCATCCATTGCCGGTTTTGAAGATCGCTTGCGTGCACGTTTTCCAGAAATAAAATTCCTTGAGACAGCGCGACTGGAAAACTCGTTTTCTATGGCGGATGCATTGGAGAGCGCCGCGCTCGGCTTGCAAGCACAGGCCGGTTGCCCAGTTACGTTCAGCCGCACGATACAAACTGTTGATACCGGCATTTACCAAGTAGTGGTCGCCTATACCGAAGAGGCAGTTGGCCGTCTCGCATTTGAAATCGCCGCCACGCTCTGTCGCGCCGCGTTTGAAGATACTCCGTTTGATCTAGCCGAAGCGTTGACGCGTTTGCGCGAGTTGGATGAGGACATCCGGCTCGGACCTAGCACCGCCTCCATCGTCAACGCTGCCGTATCGCGTGGTATCCCTTTTCGTCGTTTGACCGAAGGCAGCATGGTGCAGTTTGGTTGGGGTAGTAAGCAGCGTCGGATTCAAGCTGCAGAAACCGGCTTTACCAGCGCGATTTCTGAAGCGATTGCACAAGATAAGGAAATGACCAAGGTGCTGCTTTCCGCTGCTGGCGTACCGGTACCAGACGGACGCTCAGTCTCTACAGCGGACGATGCATGGGCCGCCGCACAAGAAATTGAAGCCGCGGTCGTTATCAAACCACGCGATGGTAATCAAGGCAAAGGCGTCGCCGTCAATTTAAAAACCGAAGCCGAAATACGGACCGCATTTGAGGTCGCTTTTAAAATCTGCAGCGACGTTGTCGTCGAGCGTTATTTGTCAGGGCAAGATTACCGCTTGCTGGTGGTCGGCAAACAACTGGTCGCCGCCGCACGTCGTACACCGCCAGAAGTAATCGGCGATGGTGAAAAAACCATTCAAGAATTAGTCGAACAGGTCAATCTTGACCCAATGCGCGGCGACGGCCACGCTTGTCCGCTAACTAAAATTCGGCTCGACAGTATTGCGCTCGCTACCATCGCGCAACGCGGCTACGACGCGAATAGCATTCCGCAAAAAGGCGAGCCCGTTATCTTGCGCAACAACGCCAATCTCAGCACTGGCGGCACCGCCACCGATGTTACCGACGATGTACACCCCGAGATGGCCGCGCGCGCAATCGAGGCGGCGCAAATGATTGGTCTGGATATTTGCGGCGTCGATATCGTTTGCGAAAGCGTACTCAATACGATGGAAGCACAAGGTGGCGGCGTCGTCGAGGTTAACGCCGCACCGGGTTTGCGCATGCACATCACACCGTCATTTGGTAAAGGCCGCGCGGTCGGTGAGGCGATCGTCTCGACCATGTTTAAAGAAGGCGACGACGGCCGCATCCCAGTAGTCGCGGTGGCTGGCACCAACGGCAAAACCACCACTGTGCGTTTAATCGCGCACATGTTGGGTTGTAATCAATATCGGGTGGGCATGACCAGCACCGATGGCGTCTACATCGAAAACAAGCGCATCGACACCGGCGACTGCAGCGGACCACGCAGCGCGCGTAACGTGTTGATGCACCCGGATGTAGATGCCGCGATATTTGAAACCGCACGTGGCGGCGTCTTGCGCGAAGGCTTGGGCTTTGATCGTTGCGATGTCGCGGTGGTCACCAATATCGGCATCGGCGATCATCTCGGCCTCAACTTTATTTCCACCGTTGAAGATCTCGCCGTCGTCAAACGCGTGATCGTGCAAAACGTTGCGCCTAACGGCATGGCAGTATTGAATGCAGCCGATCCTATGGTCGCCAACATGGCTTCTAGCTGCCCGGGGCGTGTCACCTTCTTTGCACAAGACGGCAATCACGCCTTGCTCGCTACGCATCGCGCGCAAGGCAACCGTACGCTGCATCTGGATGGTAGCGACATCGTGCTAACCGAAGGCACGTTTGAACATCGCATCGCCGTCAACGCAATCCCGATCACCCATGGCGGCGTGATTGGTTTTCAAGTTGAAAACGCAATGGCAGCTATCGGCGCTGGTTGGGGCTTGGGCCTGGATTGGAATATCATCCTGCGAGGCTTAAGCACTTTTGAAAACAACGCCAACAATACACCCGGCCGCTTTAATCTGTTCTCACACAAAGGCGCGACCGTGATCGCCGATTACGGCCACAATCCCGACGCTATCGAAGCACTGACGCGCGCGGTAGAAGGCATGCCCGCACAACGTCGCATGGTCGTCATCAGCGGCGCCGGAGATCGGCGTGATGAAGACATTCGCCGCCAAACAGAAATCCTCGGTGATGCCTTCGACGATGTCATCCTTTATGAAGATCAATGCCAACGTGGCCGCGCCGACGGCGAAGTAATCGCCCTTCTGCGTTCTGGCCTCGCCAACGCCAAACGCACGCGCAACATTAACGAAATTCAAGGCGAATTGGTCGCTATTGATACCGCATTAGCGACATTGAAAACCGGCGATTTGTGTTTGATCCTGGTTGATCAGGTAGAGGAAGCATTGGCGCATATTGCGATGCGGGTGGCGGCGTAAGGTGGCAGGCAAGCACGACTGAAGTCATAACGCGCATCAAGGGCGGACAGTGTACTGAGTACTTTGTCCGCCCTTTTCATTTGTGTCTGGTTTTGGCTTCGTTGTTGTGGCTATAATGCAATTCAAATAACCAAGCCGCTCCAGAATCTATTTAAATAAACGAGCGGACCGCAAAGCAGATGTGCGGGGTTTCACAGGATTTTTATTTGTGCAACAACACAGCCTGTAGCGAGGGGAGCGATATGGCACAACAGTTTCAGTCGATTTGTGTAAACAATGTATACCGCAGCACCGATTTTATACTGCAGGGTTTGCGGTATACATTACGTTAGGGCTGAGCACCAGTGAACTTTGTCGACTCTGCGTTTAAACAACTGTCCTTTGCCTGGAAACTCTACAGCTATGCGCTGGATGGAAAGATCAATCTTGAAGAGTTAGACCAACCAATTACTTTTCAAGAAGGCCGTATGGTTCTTGTTCTTCCTGACAAGGTATTTCATGATCAAGGTGAAATGATTGTTGCGCTTGAAAACAGCCTATCGGTCGCGTTTGGTGCAGCGGCCATTACGTTGAATAGATGCCGAGAGGAAGCAGGGCTCACTCTGGCAAACCCAATTGCTACTGAACAAGATCAGTTTGCTTCGGTGGTTTATCAAATCCGCAATGCCTTCGCTCACGATATTTCCGAACCGCGCTGGAACATAACCCAAGAGCGATATGCGCGAGTTTATGAGTTTGGTGGAATATCAATTGACCTTAGGCAGGTGGGAAATAAACACTTCGAGTACAGCGACATTGGCGGGCCGGACGTATTGTTTTGGTTAAAGCAGTATGGAGAACAAAATGTTTGGCCCTAACACTTCGGTCAAGCGGGACCGTCTTCCGGCGTGCCGCCTCCAGACGGCCCCTTACCTTCAACGTTAGTACACATGCCGCTACTCCGTGTTTCTGCACTACTTCTTTTCACGCTGCTAATTTGCGGGTGTTCGTCCGAGGACGCCATCACGCTCAAACCCGGTGAAACACTCAACCTCAATTTAATGACCGCAGCAGGTGATACCACCGCTTGGGAACTTCCATCGCGCAGTCCGGCGTACGCACGCTTAGACCAATGGCTTAAATCGAACAAGATGGGTTGGTCGCCCCACTTCGCGCCACCGCCAAAAGATGGGCTCGTGGTTAGCACTTCAGCTTGGCGTCTGTACTTTGTCGCAGAAGAGGTTATCGCATGCCAAAACCATCAAGGCTGCGTGCGCAAATTTATCCCTGCGTCTGAGTATGAATTTTTGTTGCAGACGCTGCCGACAAAGAGTGGTGTTTGAAAACAGGGAAAATAATTTAGGCCAAGGTAAATTGGCATCGGTGCCTGCTGAAAACGATAAGCGGAATTGGGCTGCGTTTCTTCTCAATTGGAGATGCGGTCGGAAGAAGACGAGCTCGATATGCTGCCCAGAAATGCACGGCACTTTCATCAAATCGCGAAACGATATACACCAAGGGCGTAAGACTAAAAAATCGCCGCAAAAATAGTGTGCAGTGGCAGAGCGGCGTAAAAGATCGCGCGTTAATTTTCATAGCGGAAAACGCGGGGACAATTTTTACGCCAACTTTTTCATCCTACTCTGCTATCACGCATGCTCTGGTGGCGCAGGCGGCGCTTCCGGTGGAAAGCGATTGGGCTCTATCTCTGGCACTTGCGGACCCGGTGGCGTGATCGGATCAGGCGATTCCGGCGGCAACTCGGGTTGCGGTACATCGTAAGGCGCAATCTCCGGTTGTGGATCGGGCACTACCGGGATTTCGGGCGGGCTAGGCGGTGGCGTATGCATGGCATTTCCTCTCATGTAAAACTGTCTGACCGGTGCTGGCTACGCAAGTTGCATCGCGTTTGCGCGTTAAATGATGCTGCCGTTAATAAAGTCAGGCTATCTCGGCTTAATTTTAAATCTTGTTAAATCAATATTTTTAAACCCCATACGACCCTCTCCTCGTGCATGTTGGGCAAACGGCCAACTCTTTTCCTGTAGTATTTAGATTCCTTGCGGCATTAATCCGTCGCGGTGAAATTTATCTCAGCGTAAATCTGCGCAATTAGCCCACGCTCCCTTAAGGAATCGCCGTCATGCAACCAGCAAAATACCGTTCACGCACTTCCTTAAATCGTGGCTTATCGGTTGCCCTGATCACAGCATCCAGCGTCATATGTCTCAGCAACGCATGGGCACAAACCTCACAACCAACCGTCGCCAAATTACCTGCGTCGGTCTGGGCTGTCACTGCAAACGACGAATTAGTTCAAGTAAACGCTGCATCGCCGAGCATCGTGTTGCAACGCAAACCGATCAAAGGCCTGATGAAAGGCGAAAATCTGGTGGGTATTGATTACCGCGTGTCACGCGGCGTGTTGTTTGGCTTGACGCAGATCGGCCGTATCTACACGATCAACACAACCACTGGTGATGTTTTGCCGGTTGGTGCGACTGCGACGATTCCTGGCTTGCAAGACCAAACGATGGGCTTTGATTTCAATCCGGCAGCCGATCGCATTCGCGTCATCTCATCGAGCGGCATCAATCTAAGATTTCATCCTGAAACCGGTGCGCAAGTCGACTTTGATCCTAAGACCAATGGCGTACAAGCAGATCCATCGTTGCGTTTTGCCGCCGGCGATATCAATGCTGGCAAAAAACCAGATGCGGTTGCAGCCGCTTATACCTATAACAAAAAAAATGAAAAGCTAACGACCAACTATGTGATCGATCGCTCCTTGGGCGCGTTGCTGATGCAAGGCTCGCAAGAAGATGCGCAACCTATCCTATCGCCTAATTTAGGGCAGTTGACGACCGTAGGCTCACTCGGTCTCGGTAAGGTATTAGACGCATCTTTCGATATCGCGGATGTTGGCAATCTGTCTTTAGCCGCGGTACGAACGAAAAATTCCAAACATACCCGCCTAGTGCAAATTGATTTGAAATCAGGGCATGCAAAGCTTTTGGGCACATTGGGGAATGGTGAACCGGTTGTAGGCCTAGCCATCGAGCCATGACAGCTGCGGCGAAATCTTTATTTGGCTTGCTACTTGGCGGTTTAATTACTGCCAGCGCAATTGCAGGCAATGTCAGCGTGACTGTGCTGGACGAATCCGGAAAGCCCCTGCTTGATGCGGCGGTTTTTCTTGAATCTGCCCGGGCCAAACGCCTAACGAAACCTTTGCCTTTTGCACAAATGGCGCAAAAGGATAAAGCCTTTACGCCATCCGTCCTGATTATTCCAACGGGTACCAGCGTGTCTTTTCCAAATATCGATACGGTGCGTCACCATGTGTATTCGTTTTCGCCTGCCAAGCGTTTTGAGCTCAAATTATATGTAGGCACACCAGCCAATCCTGTCGTCTTCGACAAGGCTGGCGTAGTCGTCATGGGATGCAATATCCACGACCAAATGATTGCCTACATTCTCGTTGTTGACACCCCCTTCTACGGTATCGCGCCAGACAATGGCGTAGTGACTATCAACGACGTGCCATCTGGAGATTACAGCTTGCGGGTTTGGCATAGCCGCTTGCCAGTTGGTGCCGCAGCGCTAAAACAGTCTTTAAAAATTGATGGCAGCGAGGCAACGATCAAAGTCACCTTGAAAGGAGTAAGGCCACAATGAGCGTCTGGAAACAACGTCTCAATGGCATGAGCCTTTCTTCACGCATTGTCATCGTGATGCTCGCCTTGCTACTGGCGGTGCAGGTCGCCGGTTTTTGGGCGGTACAGGTCGCGGTTGAGCGCCAAGTAAGCAATGAGATTGCATCCGATCTCACCGTTGCTGAGCGCATCTGGGGCCGCTTGCTGCAACAAAATGCACAGCGTTTGCGTGAGGCGTCCGTCGTGCTCGCGGCAGACTACGGCTTTCGCTCTGCGGTGACCACCGGCGATCAAGAAACCATTGCATCTGCATTGGAAAATAGCGGTGAGCGTATCGGTGCATCGATTACTGCTCTACTCGGTCCAAAACTCAATCTTGTTAGCTCGATTCAGGCCGGTGGCAGCGATGCCATGATCGCCAATGTTTTAAGCGATGTCGCCACCACTTTATCCAAGGATGTCGACGGCAGCCGACTTGCTTTAGTCAATGGCAGCGTCTATCAATTCGTGATGGTGCCCGTACGTGCACCTTTGACGGTCGGTTGGGTATTGATGGGTTTTCCAGTCAGCCAACCTTTGCTGGATGATTTGAAACGCTTGGCTGGCGTACACGTTACGCTGCTATCCGGCAAAAATATCGACACCCATGAGTTGAAGCTAACGACCTTGCCCGAACAGCAAGACGCCGTTCTGCGTGCTGCGCAAATCAGCGCACAAGAAGTAAAAATCAACGGCGATAGCATGGTCGCACGTTACGTGGCGATCGATGCGTTGGGCGGCGTGCTGCAACTGGTGTTGATGCGCTCCATTGCCGAGGTCAATGCACCATTTGCCAAACTGCAATGGATGTTGGGTTTGATTACCCTTGGTGGCGTATTGTTGTTTGCGATCGGCAGCCAACGTGCTGCGCGCTGGGTTACCCAGCCGCTAAAAGAATTGACGCAGTTGGCCAAAGCGCTGGCATCTGGCAATTTCAACGTCGCTGTTTCTGGGAGAAATAGGGGCGATGAAGTCGGTCTGCTCGCCAATGGATTCGACAGCATGCGCGCCAGCATTGCGGCACAAAGAGAGGAAATTCTACGTCTCGCATATTGGGATCGATTAACCGGTTTACCAAACCGGGAAAAATTTCGGGAGACGCTCAAAACAACAATCGACAACAATCAAGATAGTGCAACATCATTAGTCGTCATCACATTAAATTTGGATCGCTTCAAACACGTCAACGATGTGTTGGGTTACGCTTTCGGTGATGAGTTACTCAAGGCAGTAGCTGAACGTTTACAGCAGCAAGTGCCTGACGAACGGAATCTTGTCGCACGTTTGGCAGGTGATGAGTTTGCGATTTTGCTGGCGCAATCAGATGCACAGAACGCACTGGCGATTACCGCGCAAATTACCAACGCATTTGAAGCACCCTTAGCGCTGCATGAGCAGACCATCGATCTAAGCGCCAGCATGGGCGTCGCATGTTGGCCAGCGGATGCAATTGACGCCGATTTTCTACTAAGCCGCTCTGAAATCGCCATGCATGCCGCAAAAAACAAAATTGCCGGCGTCTTGTTTTATACACCGACACTCGATTCGTCCAGCACGCTGACGTTATCGCTACTCAGTGATTTACGGCATGCTTTGCAAAATGGCGAATTACGCTTGTACTTGCAACCCAAAATTGCTACCGCCAGCAAGCAAGTCGTCGCAGCCGAAGCCTTGATTCGCTGGCACCATCCGGAGCGCGGCCTGATACCGCCAATGGACTTTATCCCATTTGCTGAACAAACTGGTTTCGTGCGGCAGTTGACTATCTGGATGTTTGAAACTGCAGCGCAACAGTGGCGCAGTCTTCAACCGGCAGAAGGCGATTTACGTATCGCCATCAATCTTTCAACACGCGACTTGATGGATCTCGATTTTCCGCAACGCTTAACGAGCATCATGCACGATAGCGACGTATCACCTTCCGCCTTCTGCCTAGAAATTACCGAGAGCGCCATCATGGATGATCCGCAACGTGCAGAGGCTACGTTGTATAAATTATCTGAGCAAGGCTTCAAGCTTTCAATTGACGACTTCGGCACCGGCTTCTCTTCACTCGCCTACCTCAAGCGCCTGCCCGTCAACGAACTCAAGATAGATAAATCATTCGTGATGGCAATGGATAAAGACGAAAGTGATGCCAAGATCGTTCGCTCCACCATCGATCTCGCGCACAATCTCGGCTTGTCTGTGGTTGCTGAGGGCGTGGAAAACAAAGCACTGCTAGATAAATTACGCGAGCTTGATTGTGATGAGGCACAAGGTTATTTCATTGCCAAGCCTATGCCATGCGACGAGTTTGTTGCATGGAGAGCACGCTGGAATGCGTCTATCTAAGCATTAGATAAGCGTTGAAATAATTGGCAATACTGTCAGGCTACTTGGTGCGGCTGGCTGGAATCGAACCAGCGACCCTTGGCTTCGGAGGCCAATACTCTATCCACTGAGCTACAGCCGCATTGAGGGAGAATCTTGCAAAGGTTTGCAAGGATACCGTTTTTCCTGTTTGTCGTCCACGCAACGTCTCCTTTTTATCATTCCCGAGCGCGTATTTTGTGTCTATAATCAACGGTCTAACGGGGTGATTGGTTCTAATGCGCCCCGAACGCACGGCAAACAAGTTGCATGCGCCGTCTGATAATTTCTAAAAATGTACGAGACGAGGGAATGAATGAGCGACGCACATCACGAAGAATCAGCAATTAAAACGCCAAAACAACTCATCCTAGCCATTCTGGCTGGCTTTATAGTCCCCATTATTTGCATCGTGTTATTGGTGGAATATGTCACCAATGATCGCCGCATGGGCGCTGGCTCTGACGATACACCTGCCAGTATTGAGCAACGCATACGTCCGGTGGCTGACGAAGACTTTACTTTACGCGATGCCAATGCGCCTAAAGTATTGAAAACCGCAGAAGCCGTCTACAAAGCAACCTGCGCTGCTTGTCATGACACCGGGGCAGCAGGCGCACCGAAATTGGGTGACGCCGCCGCTTGGAAGGCAAGAATTGCAGCAGGTTACGATACCTTGGTTAAGCACGCTATCCAAGGTGTGCGCACAATGCCAGCCAAAGGCGGCAATCCGGATTTGGATGATGTCGAAGTTGAACGAGTCGTAGTGATGATGGCCAACTCTGCCGGCGCAAAATTTGCGGAACCTAAGGTACCAGCACCAAAAACCGAAGCTGATACAAAAATGGAAGAGGGAAAAGTAGCAGATCCCACAGCACCAACAGATACGCCAGCTGAAAAAAAGTAAAACATGACGACGAGCCAATTCTAATCGGCTCACCATAAAAATAAAGCACCAAATAAAAAAGCCGACGTTGTGTCGGCTTTTTTATTTCAGCACTTTAACTTGATTGCTCCCACAAAGTTCTGGTCGCACTACAGGTTAATCGTTTTCAAAAGACGATTGACGCAAAATTTCCGCCTGTGCCTCTATTTTTTTCTGCTGCGCCTTGCGACGCGAATACCAATACAATCCTGTGCCCGCAATGCCAACCACCGCTGCGCCACGCAATATCGGTCTTAGCAATGCACGTCTCGACAATAAAGAGTAGGTACTGATTATCACTGGCAATGCACGACGTATTTTGTCAGTGTCCAGATGTTTTAAATCAAACAAATCTGTCACGCGACCGAGTGCTGATTGTGCACGCATACCAACTATCCCAACAGCTGATTTAGCAATCGATTCCACCCCGAGATTGCTGCGGATCACGCGCCGGGAGTAAGCGATGCCTGAACGATAATCTAAACATTCTTGCTGCAACCGTGTCTTCCGTTGCGCCAAGGTTTCTATAGGATCAGGTACATGCAGTGCTGTCATACGTAACCTTTCGGGTTATAACAACGCATCACGGTCATTGCGCAACTCTTCCATTGTTATTGGCATGGCCAACACGCCTTTGGCGATATGCGAACGGATATAAAAAAACACGCCCAAAGCAACCGCAGTAAAGAAAAGTGCGATGAGCATTAGGATTTTCCAACCTAAATCATCCCAGCTCAGGTATACCACCAGAACCGTCCAATAAGCGATTGCAAACCACGCAGCGACAACACCCAACGAAAACACAACAAACAATTTAAGCAAATTGGTGCGCATTTCCGCCAGCTCAATTGCGGCAATTTCTACTCGTCCCATCAACAAGCCATACATGCTTTTGACCAAACCAGTAATGCCACCGATCAAACTGGAACGTGGATCTTGCGAGTGCGAAGTTTGCTGCTCCATGTCATCCCTCTAAGTAGTTTATTTGCGGGAAATCAAGAACCCAAACAAAACGCCGATACCACCAGCGATGGCGACTGCACGCCATGGATTTTCCTGCACATAGTCGTCCGTTTTTTCGGCCAACTCTTTGCCGGTTTCAATCGCTGCAACCTGCACTTCGTGTGCCTTGATCGCTGCTGAATCTAACAGTTCCAAACCGCGACTACGTAAAACGTCGGCTTTTTCACCGGTGACGCTGGTGGCTTCCTGGAACAATTGTTGTGCATCCTTGATCAGGCTTTTCATATCGGTACGTGTGGTTTTCAAAATGCTTGCTTTCATTGTGATATCCATTCATTAGTAAAAACAGCCGCCATCTTTACTTCTACCAGTTGGCGCTGCGCTTTTATTTTATTGCCTGATCCTCTGGTAGAAAGAGTAAGCAGGTAACTGAACATCGGATTAGCCCGATGATAGTCGGACATTTATTTTTTTCTTTGGTTGCGTGACCTAACTATATACCCATCAATCACACATTATCAACTCGGAGATGTGCTCTCGCGATCGCAATACGGCACGATAATCACGCAAGCACCCCTTCGCTTGACGGGAGATCAGCTAGTCGCACACCTTAGTTGTACCACATTGCCAATTTATCGAACAAGCGTTACCGCACATTGCGACTATAAATCCTGCCGCATATCGACATCACACTACAACGTATGAGGCTTATATCAAACGCCAGGTGTGCAGTCAGCGCAGTGCTCGACCGGATCGACTTGATGCATCAATTTTTCTTTTAAATCGCGCAACGCCGTACGCAAGCCTTCTTCAACAACAGGGTGATAGAACGGCATCGTCAACATTTTATCAATCGTCAACTCACATTCGCACGACCATGCGAGCAAATGCGCCAAATGCTCTGCGCGCGGCCCCACCATCTCAGCGCCGAGCAGGCGATGCGTACCGCGCTCGCCATACACACGTAACAATCCGTGGTTTTGTAAAATGACGCGGCTACGGCCCTGGTCTTCAAACGATACTTCGCCGTATTCATGCTCGATATCGGCAAGCTGTTTACCGGTTTTACCAATCGTCGCAATTTGCGGATCGGTAAATGCAACGCCCATTGCAACATGGCGCTTGTGGTGGACGGCCGCAGGGAAGCGTGCCGCATTGTCACCAGCAATCCGTCCTTCATCCGCTGCCTCATGCAAAATTGCTTTATCCGCATTGGCATCGCCAGCGATAAAAATACCGCTATCCCCACATTGCATGGTGTTCTTATCAAAAAGCGGCACACCCCGTTGGTCCAACGCGATACCGGCCTGCTCCAAACCTAACTGCGCCACATTAGGAATACGCCCAGTTGCTGCCAACACGTACTGAAAATGTTCGGTCTGTTGTTTACCGTCGACTGTCTTAGAGCCCAGTATGACGCCACCGTCGTCTAGCTTGGCAGAAACGATTTCGACATTCAAGCGCAAATCAAGCTCAGCACTGAGCGCAGCGACCGCAACTTGATTCACTTTCTGGTCAGCAATTTGCGCCACGCCTTCACTACGACCAAAGATGGCTACGCGTACGCCCAGCCTGTGCAGGGCTTGTCCTAACTCCAAACCAATCACACCACTACCTATCACCGCCACTGATTCGGGCAAATCGTCCCACGCGAATACATCGTCATTGACGATTAGATGTTTGCCAAGACCTTGCAACACGTCCGGGATGCGTGGTCGCGAGCCGGTCGCAATCACAAAGCTACCAGCTTGAACTTGCTGTTGTTTATTATCTTGAGTCTCAAGTTGCAAAGTATGCGCATCAACGAAGCGTGCATGACCATGCAAACGCTCTGCTGCCGGAATTTTCTCGGCGCCCGCGACCACGAAGCCAACAAAGCGATCGCGCTCGGCACGCACTCTTTGCATCACCGCACGTCCATCTATTGTTGATGTCTCGACCCGTACACCAAAGGCAGCGGCGCTTTTTACAGCATGCGCGGCATCAGCAGCAGAAATCAATAATTTACTCGGCATGCAACCGACACGCGCGCACGTTGTTCCGTAGACCCCACCTTCAATCAAAACCACATTTTTGCCGTGCATCTTGGCGGCCCGAAATGCGGTCATGCCGGCAGTACCGGCACCGATAATTGCGACATCAAATTTAAGTGTATCCATCACCGTCTCTCCATCATTGCGTTTTATTTACGCGCTTGCCATCTTGGTTATGCACGATCTCGCACGTTTTTTGACTAAGTAAACGCTCGATGCAAGTAATCTTAATTTTCAATAGTCAGCGCAATAACGAATGGCTTAATGATCCTTCACATGCAGCTCGGCGATATCGGCCAAACTTCCAATCTTGATCACCACTGGGTTGGCCGATACTCTGGCTTGAATCGGGCGCCATGCAAACCGCCACTCGTTCTCATGTGCATAATTTTTAGCTTTTGAGAATAACTTTCCGAGTGGGCTAGGCGCACCATAAGAAATCGCAGCATCAATCCCCGCCCAATTAGGCAATGATTTTTGCGCCGCGCGATGCATACGCTCACCAAACTCTTCAACGTCATGAATCACTATATAGGCATCCACACTGGCATTAGCGTCAAACAGTGTGCCATCCCAACTTTGCGTCAGACTCAAGGTTAGATAGGATTCTGCATTATTCAAATTGGCGGGTGTGGGCAAGCTCATCAAGGGTGGCGTAAGCTTGAACTCACCCAATGCAAGGGTACGTTCTAACGCTTTTTTTTCAGAAAAGTAATACAGCTTAGAGGGGCGCTTATTATCAATATGTGCCATCGTGCGCTCCTAGTAAAAATTGACATTGCTCGCAATTGCTACAGCCGCATACTGCTGCTTTGAAATTGAATTTAAATTTGTCTTTAACTTTCTATTTAAGACATCGCTTTCCTCTTCATTCGTCACTTAATACGTAATTAAAGATCGCTCTAAGCAAATAGTACCGGAATCAAAAAAAGCGACCCGAAGGCCGCTCTTTTTACAAATATCTGGCTCGCGCCATCGCGCAAGCTTGCTAACAACTCGAGGCGTTTACTGTGCCTTGATATCCGTGCTTTGCTCGGCATCGATTTTCACGGCCGGCTTTTTGCTGGCAGCTTCGTTGGTTGTCTTTTTGGTTTTCTTTACTGTCGACTTGGTTTTAGCCTCGGTAGCAGCCTTTGCATCGGATGCCGAATCGGCAGTTTTATCTACTGCTGACTGCGTGCTGTCTTGAACACCCTTAGCCGAAACGCCGCCATGCGCTTTAGTACCAGCACGTACCCCATCATGCGCGCCCATGTTCGCACCTGCTTTAACGCCCGTGTTGGCATTAGCCGAAGCCGCATTGGTATCTACGCCGACATCCGCACCGACACCCACACCGCCACTTTGCGCCATGGCAAACGATGCCAACGAGGTTGCAGCGACAAATGCCAGAGATTGAATCGTTTTCTTTGTATTCATGGTGACTCCTAATAATAGATATGCGTACGCAGAACTGCGCACACTTGTTGATTGGAGGCGGGTGAGCAGAATCGGTTCGTCAGTATCAGCTCGATAGCGCGCGGCGCACCGCTTAATACCTTGCAAGTCTTTGAAATATAAAGAATGTTTACAGTGTAAATATCTGTAACCGCCAGCAGCCATCAGCGCGAGCACGCCTAAGTGACTTACAATTTTTCGTCTTATGACTTACACAGACTTGTGTTAATGCACGTTGTACCAGACTATGCCCAGCCATTCATGCAAAGCATAGCTACTACGCTGCAACCATGCGCTGCGCGGCAAATAATCTGCAATCGTGGGACGCACTGACGAGAGAAAAATCGTGGGCGCGGGTAACACAGTTAGACCGGCTTTTTGAAATGCGGTTTTTGCTCGTTGCATGTGTAGTGCATCCGTCACCAGCAAAATTCGCTCGATACCCACTTGCTGTAATAACGTTGCCGAATAGCGCGCGTTCTCAGCGGTATTGTTTGATTGCGACTCCAGCCATTGCACTGGCACCACAAAATCCTGCCGCAATACACGCGCCATGATGGCCGCTTCCGATGCGACAGAACCATCTGGCTGCCCACCCGACACCAAGATAGGTAAACCAGTCTGGCGCTGTAAAAACGCCGCGTAGTGCAAACGCTGCAAAGCAATTGCACTCGGAAGATCGTGGCCATTAAACTCTGGTGCACTACTGAGACGACCACCACCTAATACAACAATTGCCTGCACGCCGCCAACATCAGCAATGTTGAACGGCTGATTCATTTTTTCTAATGGCCTCACCACGAACATCGCGCCGGGATAGGTGCTCAATAAGGTCAGTACTAACAGCGCCGCAATCGACACTGCCAAACCACAACGCGGCCAGCGGCGCCGCAAGTACAGGCCAAACAAACAGAGCAGAATTAAGCTGAATGGCGGCAACAGTAGCGCACTGATAACCGTATTAATTATCCAGCTTGTACTCATGTTTTAATTTGATCTCTGTTTTTGAAAACAAGATGGCGCACGTAATACGGGTGCGCCATCTTGTCGATTTTTATTCGTTTTTTATGGCTAGCCGCAACCTATGCAACGATTATCGATCCATCTGCGGCTCAGCGATCGTGCGCAATTGAAAACGACCGTCATTATTAAACAACCACGTCTCCATCAGCTCTATCCTGCCGTTACGCAATAATTCTGACGCCGGCTTGGGAAAAGGTGCCGCCACTCTTAGCGACGACAATGCCGTTGCTTCGGTTGCACGGTCACGATTAGAACGCAAAATTTCACTATGTAATAACCGACCGTTTGCGTCGACCACATATTTCACCACCACGACCGAGCGCAGCAATGCCTGTGGGCGGCCGATATACACCTTGATCGAATTGGTCTGTGTGATGCGCTGCGCCAGCGCCACGCGGTACTCACCCGCGCTGTCCGCCTTGGAGGTGCCATCGGAGGTCGTACCAACTTTTTCTGGTGGCGCGCTGCCGCACGCTGATAAAAGCAATCCAGTCGATAACAAGAGCAATTGGTTTCTGATTTTCATGGCGTCCTCAACGGTCAACAATCAATATTTAGCTACGGTGTGCAACCTCAGTGCGCACTATCAATACAGGTCATCAATACACAATCAATCGAAACAACGCTGATGCTTAAATTGCTCGGTTGCGGCAACGAGTGCGGCTGCGGTGCTCGGCTCTAATGCTGCATGACCGGCATCTGCGATTAATTGCAATCTAGCGCTGCGCCACGCTTGCTGCAAACGATAAGCGGTTGTCGGTGGACAAACGACATCGTAATGCCCCTGCACGATCATCGCTGGCAAATGTGCTACACGCGCAATGTTGTTAATCAACTGTTCGTCTTCTAAAAATCCGCGATGCAACAGATAGTGCGCTTCCAATCGCGCCAAGTTAAGCGATGCTTGATCATCCCATACATCGTCGCTGCTGGGCCGCCGAGGGCGTAAATACGAGCACGCTGCTTCGTACTGCGCCCAACTACGTGCGGCTGGCAAGCTTAGCTGCGCGTCTGCGGAAAAAAGTCGTGCCGCATATGCTTGCAAAAGTTCTGCGCGCTCAGCAACCGGTATATGTGCGACAAATGCTTGATGCGCTTGCGGAAAGAAAAAAACCATACCATGTAAAAACCAATCGATCTCGGCCTGCGTGCAGAGAAATATCCCACGCAAAATAAATCCCAAGCATCGCTGCGGATGAGTTTGCCCGTAGGCTAGCGCCAGCGTTGCGCCCCAAGAGCCGCCAAACACCAGCCACTGATCAACCTCCAGTGTCTGGCGCAATCTCTCAATATCGTCAACCAACAACGTCGTCGAATTGTTTTCTAGTTCTGCCGCCGGCGTGGATTTGCCCGCGCCGCGTTGGTCGAATAACACAATCCGATAATACGCTGGATCAAAAAAACGACGATGCGTCGTAGTGCAACCACCACCTGGACCACCATGCAAAAACAGAACCGGTACACCCTGGGGATTGCCGCATTCTTCCCAGTACAATGTGTGTATCTCATCAACCGGCAACATCCCGCTACGATACGGCGACAATGCTGGGAACAAAGGTGAATTGGCAAAAGTGGCGGACATGGATTCCTCAAAAGATGTCTTATGATTGTATCTAAAGTCGCTACGATGCAAGTCGAGCATGCGACATCTGCGTATTAAAATAAAGTGCAAACCTGAAACATCGGCGCACGATGCCGCATTAGACGAACTATTTGGCCGCGGACGCCTCAGATTATTGTTATGTGGCTTTGCTAACTTGTTTGCTGTCTACCTCGCCCTAGCGCGGCCATACCAATTGGAGAGTATGTATGATGAAATTGTTGGAAGAATGGTTTGTTTTAGGTATTTCACTCGAGACGTGGGGCAAGGCTGCGATCTTGGCTGCAATCAGCTACGTCGTGATGGAATTGCTGATCCGTTTTGTGACACAGCGCATGAACGCGCTCGCCAAGCGCACCAATAAGCGCTTCGGCCATATCTTGGCAGACGCACTCGGTGCCACCAAACATTCCCTGATCACGCTGATCGCTATTTTGATTGGCCTGAACATGGTCAATCTACCCGCTACGCTCGAACTGCGGCTGACACAAGTCAATATCATCCTGATCGGGCTGCAGATCATTTTTTGGCTCAATCGCGGCATTAACGCGTGGGTTCAGCGCATGGGCAGTGAGAGCGGCACGCCGGATCTACGCAATCGTGCGACCACCACCACCATGGTTTTTTTATTGCGCATAGCGGTGATCTTCACCGTGGTGCTCGCCGTGCTCGCAAACTTGGGCATCAACATCACGGCGTTTGTCGCCAGCCTCGGGATCGGTGGTATTGCGATTGCACTCGCTTTGCAAAATATCCTGGGTGATTTGTTTGCCTCTTTATCGATAGGCCTCGACAAACCATTTGAAATCGGTGACTTCATCATCGTCGATGACATGTTAGGTACCGTCGAATATGTCGGCGTCAAGACCACGCGTCTGCGAAGCCTAGGAGGCGAACTGATCGTCCGTTCCAATTCAGAATTACTGAAGTCGGTCATCCGTAATTACAAGAGCATGCAGGAACGCCGTATTGTTTTCGGCTTCGGCATTTTGTACGAAACCCCAATCGATAAAATCCCGCAAGTAGTGCAAGCGGTAAAAGACATCATCGCCAAGATTCCCGAGACGCGTTTGGATCGCGCCCATTTTTCTAAGCTAGGCAATAGCAGCTTGGATTTTGAAGTGGTGTATTTCGTGTTGAAACCGGAATATCCGCTGGCGATGGACATACAGCAGCAAATTAATTTGGAGCTGATGCGGTTTTGTGAAGCGCACAAGATTGGCTTTGCTTACCCAACCACCACACTGCACGTGGCGTCTGAATTGCAAATGTCGATGCAACGTCGACATTTGCATGCTTCTACGCAGAATCCGACTCCGAACCCAAGCCCGAAAGCCTAGCCATCATCCAGTGCGGTCATCCAAGCAAACCCAACACGGCTTGGATGACTGAGCTGGGAGATTAAAATTGACCAGCCATGGTTAGATAAGGTCTCGCATGCATGCGCGCTGCGGCATGGCACCGCAGGCCTTAGCGCATTGGCACGTCTTTATTGCCGACGCGGTAACGCACAATGTCATAGACCCAGTTGAAGCTGAACGCATATAGCAAATAAAAAACCGAGAACAACAGATCCAGCATGAACGCATCAATGATCGTCATTTCCAACCACCACGCGGTCAAGGGCAACGCGATTGCCATAAAGAAGGCCTCAAAGCCTGCCGCGTGCAGCACTCTTCTAGCGACGGTGCGACGCCAGCCGTAGCGTTTTTCGACTATTTCGTAGACATGGTTGTAGATCATATTGCAGGCCATCGCACAAAAAGCCAACGCCACTGCCAGCGCGCCAAAGTGCAGCATATCCATGCCGAAACCATACGACATCATCGGCACCAAAATAATCAGCGCACAGACTTCAAATAAAATCGCATGAATCACGCGTCGTAGCAGAGTATTAATAAACTTACTTTCAGATAAAGGGAGCAACGCGTCATTATAAAGTGCGCCGACGTATCTCACCTGATTTGCCGATTAGTGCGCATCAGCATGTAGCGGCTCAGCGCGACCATACTGCTGCGGTCACTGCATAATCCGATTTACAAGCAAATTTATTTCGCTGAAGTGAAAAATTTCGTCGAATCAAGGTGACAAAGTATTTTTTATGCTTTATACTTCGGGCCCTTCAGATGTGTTGATCGACGTCAGCACAACTTGACTGAGCGGGGCAGAAATTAGTGTTCCAAACCGCAGCAAAGCCGTCGTCAATAAACGTTGAAACAGCATTGCGCGGGTGCTTAGCTCAGTTGGTAGAGCGGCGCCCTTACAAGGCGTAGGTCGGGAGTT
>CAXBIF010000004.1:0-321509 GCA_963975775.1 uncultured Herminiimonas sp. | reverse complement strand
CATGGCAAGTACTTTCCAATAAAAGTTTTAAATTTCTTTAATCACCGCTTTTTAATCTTCTTTTTATCTCACTAAATCCCCCCCCTTTTAACTTCAACGCTTTGGCTATATCTATTTCGGTGCTCGTATCGCACTTGTATTAACGCTGTCGTTGATGAGGTAGTTCTAATTTCAATTTCTTTCACTCTTTTCCATGCGACAAAAGAAAACGGCTCGCTATAGCGAGCCGTTGGTTGCACCCTTGAAGGGATTATTTCTATTTGGCTTGGTGATAACGGGTTACCAACTCAACCTCGTTTTTTGAACCTAAAAATACTGGCACACGCTGATGAATTTTCTCTGGCTGGATATCCATTATGCGCTGCTCACCATCGGTTGCGGCGCCTCCAGCCTGCTCGACGAGGAATGCCATCGGGTTAGCTTCATACATCAAACGTAACTTACCTGGTTTGTCGGGCTCCCGTTCATCCGCCGGATACATGAATACGCCGCCACGCGTCAGGATGCGGTGCACGTCAGCAACCATTGATGCAATCCAACGCATATTAAAGTCCTTGCCGCGCGGGCCAGTGGTGCCTGCCAACATTTCATCAATATAGCGTTTGACGGGTGGATGCCAATGGCGGGCATTGGATGCATTAATGGCAAACTCTTGTGTATCTGCGGGAATCTGCATATTTTTCTGCGTCATCACCCACGAACCCATTTCCCTATCCAGCGTAAAACTTTGCACGCCGTTACCTGTGGTCAGCACCAAGACCGTTTGCGGACCGTACAAGGCATAACCGGCCACAACTTGCTGACGACCGGCTTGCAGAAAATCCTTTTCACTCGGTGTTGTCATTTCATCGGATGCTTTCAGTACCGAGAAGATGGTACCGATCGAGACGTTGACGTCGATGTTACTGGAGCCGTCGAGCGGATCAAATAGCAACAGGTACTCACCCATGGGATAACGGTTCGGAATCGGATGAATGGTTTCCATCTCCTCTGATGCCATCGCGGCTAAGTGACCGCCCCACTCATTGGCTTCGAGCAAAATTTCGTTAGAGATAATGTCGAGCTTTTTTTGGATTTCGCCCTGCACGTTCTCACTTTGTGCACTACCGAGCACTTCGCCCAGCGCACCTTTACCCACCGCATGGCTAATCGTTTTGCAAGCGCGCGCAACTACCTCTATCAGCAAGCGTAATTCCGCAGGAATATTGTTATGCAACCTTTGTTCTTCGATTAAATATTGTGTGAGGCTGATGCGTTTCATGGCTTCCTTATACTGTTAGTCAAGCAATGTAGCAAAAATGAATACGCTACATTTCTAGCGATTTCTCTGAAAAATAAAATCTGCTGCATGTGATCCACGTTTTGCGGCGTGTATCTGGTATTTGACTGCCGTTCGCTAATGGTTGCGGCTATTTCGTATCAGCTGCGAGCGATTTACTCACGACTTCTGTTACGTCTTTGGATAATTTTTTTGTCTGTGCCACGCGCTCCAAAGCAGCATGCATTTGCTCTTTCAACGGCGGTGCGTATTTACGCCAACGATCCAGCGTGCGCATCAACCGCGCCGCCACTTGTGGATTGATCGAATCCAGGGCTATCACCTGCTCAGCCCAGAAGTCATAACCGCTGCCGTCAAGCGCATGGAATTGCGCTGGATTACCATTGCAGAAGCTAAAAATCAAACTACGTGCGCGATTTGGATTTTTAATCGAGAAGGCTGGATGCTGCATCAATTTACGCACGGCCGCGACATCGGTGTTGCGCGCCATCGCCTGCAACGAAAACCACTTATCAATTACTAACGGCTCTTGCGCGAACTCTTCATAAAAACGCGTCAACACCGCATCCTTGCCGATTGCACTGCTATTAACCAATGCCGACAAGGCTGCTACGCGATCAGTCATATTGTCTGCGTTATCGTATTGCGCTTGCATCATGCCATGAACTTCGACATCGTCCAATTCACCCAAATAAGACAAGGCAAGATTTTTTAACGCACGTTTGCCAGCATCAACCGCATCGGGGTTGTAAGCGCCGGTGGTTCGATTGGCATCATACGCACTCAGAAAATCATCGCGTAAGTCGTGCGCCAAAGCACGTCGCAAGAACCGACGGGCGGCATGAATCGCTTGCGGATCAATCACCTTCATCTGCTCAGCGATGACTGCTTCTGCGGGCAAATTCAACGCCACATCACGAAATGCCGCGCTCAATGCCTCATTGTTCAAGGTCGCGCGGAAGCTATCACTCAAAGCTTGGTCCACGTTAGTATCTGCGGATTTTTGCATCAAACACGTTAGCCCCAACAAGCGCCGTGTTGCTAAGCGCTGCCCAGCTTCCCAGCGATTAAATGCATCGCTATCATGTGCCATCAGAAAGGCCAATTCATCATCGCTGTATTCAATATCTAATACCACGGGCGCTGAGAAATTACGCAAAATCGATGGAACAGGCCGTTCGGTTACGCGCTCAAAACGGAATTCTTGTTGCGTCTCTGTCAATTCCAATACTGCAGTGTGCGACTGCCCGTCCGAACCCGCTATATACAATGGCAAGTCTCTGCCATGCGAATCCAACAAACCAACCGCAACCGGAATATGAAACGGCAACGACGTATGGGCGTCGATAACAGCGCAAGATTGCGACAATGTAACTTCAAATATCTGCGCCGCTGCATCGTAACGCGTCTTTACAGCTACGCGCGGTGTGCCAGCTTGGCTGTACCACAGCTCAAATTGTGTCAGATCCCGCTTATTAGCATCTGCCATCGCTGCGCGGAAATCATCACAGGCGACAGCTTGACCATCATGCCGCGCAAAATACAAATCCATCCCTTTGCGAAAGCCGTCTTGGCCTAACAAGGTTTGGTACATGCGCACAACTTCTGCGCCTTTTTCATAAATCGTGACGGTATAAAAATTACTGATCTCCACAAAAGAGTCAGGGCGCACTGGATGCGCCATCGGTCCCGCATCTTCCGGAAATTGCGCTTGCCTCAGTACACGCACATCTTCGATACGTTTAACCGCGCGACCACTATCACTACCTATCATGTCGGCAGAAAACTCTTGGTCACGGAAAACCGTCAGTCCTTCTTTTAGCGACAACTGAAACCAATCGCGGCAGGTCACACGATTGCCGGTCCAGTTATGAAAATACTCATGCCCGACTACCGCCTCGATATTCGCGTAGTCGACATCGGTGGCGATGCGAGGGTTGGCCAATACATATTTTGTATTGAAAATATTCAGACCCTTATTTTCCATCGCGCCCATGTTGAAATCGCCAACTGCGACGATCATAAAGCGATCCAAATCGAGCTCAAGTCCAAAGCGGCGCTCATCCCAGCGGATGCTATTAATCAGCGAATCCATTGCATGCTGGGTCTTATCCAGATTGCCGTCCTCGACCCAAACTTGCAATACAGCTTCGCGGCCAGATTGCAAGCGGATGGTTTCTTGTTGACAGACCAGATCGCCAGCGACCAGCGCAAATAGATAAGACGGTTTTTTAAATGGATCTTCCCATAAGGCGTAATGGCGGCCGTCGCCCAGATCACCTTCCTCAATCAGATTGCCGTTGGATAACAGCACCGGATATTTCTTTTTATCGGCGCGTAACATTACCTTGTAAGTCGCCATCACATCAGGGCGATCAGGGAAATAGGTGATTTTGCGGAAGCCCTCAGCTTCACACTGCGTAAAAAAATTGCCGTTCGATACGTACAAACCCATCAACGAGGTGTTTTTGTCTGGTTTGACCAGCGTCTCGATTTCCAGCGAAATGCGATCAGGCGCATTTCCGATCGACAATACACCGTCTTTTAATTGATAGTCGCGCGCAGTCAGCGGCTTACCATTCAAGCGAAGTTGCACCAATTGCAATTCTTCGCCATACAGCGTGACGGTCGAAGCAACGCCACTCGGGTTGCGCGTCATCGTCATGCGTGTCGCTACCCTGGTTGCGGCTGGGTCTAGATCAAAGCCCATCTCCACGGTCTGCACTAAATAATTAGGCGGCAGGTAATCTTTCCGGTAAATCGTAGTCGAAGTGTCAGTACGCATGAAAACTAGTCCAAAAGACAGGATGGGGAATGCCATTTTACCAATCATGGCGAAAGAAATGGAATCTGCCTGTCTGAGCCATTTTGCGAGGAATAGTTTCAGTAACAAGGACAGTAGAAACAAGACGCGGTGGGCTATTGATCTATAAAAAGCAAACCGCTACTTACAAAATGTAACGGTACAAATTAGCTTTACAGGTATCCTGTAAAGCATAGGCAAAAAAGTTGAAGGAGTAGGTTATGCGGCGTTGGTGGATAGTGTTAGTACTAGCAAGCTTGTTTTTGAGCGGATGCGCATCGTATGTGCGCAACGATGTGATTGCGTTTCATCAATGGCCCGCAAATCTGCCAGATAAAAGCTATGTTTTTGTACGTAGCGAGGCACAAAAAAATAATCTACAACATCAAAGTTACGAAAACCTGGTGCGTGCAGAACTTAGACGCCTAGGTTTTAACGAAGCCTCTACTGCTCGCAATGCTTATCTTAAAGTGGCGATGGATTACCGCATCGATGCGCGAGATGTGACCGTGGTCGAACCTGTTATCGTTGATCCGTGGCCATACTGGTATGGCGCGCCATATTACGGCCCGAGATACCGCGGCTATTACAGCCCTTTCTACGATCCATTTTGGGATACACCCGCAGTCGCCTATCAACAACGGCAATACCAAGTGTTCAAACGCCAACTGAATATTCTGATTACCCGCGCCAAAGACGATACCAAGCTATATGAAGTAACGGTAGATGGCAACGGCGGCAATAGTTCACTGGCATTTGCCATGCCTTATATGGTGCGCAGTGCATTTGCTGATTTCCCAGGCCGCAATGGGGTGCCACGGCGTATCTCGTTAGAGATTAAAGACCAGCAATAAAGATCAGCGATCAACTGACGACGCTGCTGTAAAGGCGAATGCGGATCAAAAAAGCGACCCTTGGTCGCTTTTTTTACGTTCAAACGCGCCATCCATATTAATGGCGATCATACGAATTAATTCGTGTAATAAAGCATTGAACCGTACGTCAGCGCAACCACGATCGCGACAGCAAAAGCAAGCACAATCAATAACTTGCCAAACTTTGGTACACCATCCGACTCTGCCGGCGCCACCTCATGCGCGGTGCGCGGATTGTCTTGATCACTTTGCATGATAGGCCCTAGATTGATGAAGAACGGCGGTAACGACTAAAACAAATGTCCAAGTTTGTTTGCCTTGGTAGTCAAATAGCGTTCATTAAAAGGATTACGCGTCACCAACAATGGTACACGCTCGCTCACATTCAGACCCAAGGCTTCCAGCGCAGCAATTTTTCGCGGGTTATTCGTCATCAAGCGCAGATGTTCAATCTGTAAATGCTGCAACATCGGCAAACACAAACGGTAATCACGTTGATCCGGCTTGAAACCTAACGCAACATTTGCCTCCACCGTATCGGCGCCAGCATCCTGTAATTGATAAGCGCGAATCTTGTTAACCAAGCCGATACCACGTCCTTCTTGGCGTAGATAAAACAAGGCGCCGCGCCCTTCTTCCGCAATTTTTTGCAATGCAGCTTCCAATTGTGGACCGCAATCACAGCGCAGACTGAACAAGGCGTCGCCCGTCAGACACTCGGAGTGGATGCGCGAAAGAACCGGTTCGCCGTTACCAACTTCACCTAAAGTAATGGCAACATGCTCTTTGCCACTCGCTGGCTCAACAAAAGCATGCAAACGAAACGTTGCCCACGGCATCGGCAAATCACACGAGGCAACGTAGTCGAGTTCAACTTCGGAGGAGTCCGCTGTACTCATGACAGCGATGGCAGGGGTCAGGCTAGGTTTCATCATTAAAAAATTCGGCTATCAACAAACGCTGTACAGATAGCTTGTAATAGCTTTTTCACCTGTACAGCGTTTTACTCAGAACCCGAAGGATATCAGGCTGGCAGCAATTCGTTGATAGTATTGCTGGTTTGCGCCAAGGCTTTTTCAACGCCGACATCGCCAGTTGCCAAGCCTTCACTGTAAATCACCTCGATATCAGTGAGTCCAATAAAGCCTAAAACCGCACGCAAATAAGTACCGGTAAAGTCCATTACGGCCGCTGGTCCTTGGCTATAGACGCCGCCGCTGGTGGTGAAAATATAGACTTTTTTACCCGTCAACAAACCGACTGGGCCGTTTTCGCCATATTTAAATGTCACGCCAGCACGTGCCACATGATCAACCCACGCTTTCAAACCCGAGGTGATCGAAAAATTGTACATGGGCGCGCCGATCACAATCACATCCGCATCGAACAATTCTTGCACCAGTAATTCGGACAACGCGGCAATCTGCTTTTGCTCGGCACTGCGATTTTCGGCTGGCGTAAAAAACGCGCCCAAAGTTTGTTCCGTCAAATGCGGCAATGGATGCGCCGCCAGATCACGCTCGGCGATCACGACATCAGCTTCTTTGGCTTTCCATTTGCTTAAAAACTCCTCAGTCACTTTACGTGAGATGGAGCCGTTGTTACGAACACTGCTATTGATATGGAGGATCTTAGTCATGATGGACTCGCTTTCTTGGTCGACTACCTGCTAGTTAAGTGCGCCACAGCCCCAGCTGGGCGGATTCTGTTCGACATGTTTGTATGTCGTTGCAAGAAGTGTAGAACAGAGCTACCATCTATAAAACCCATATAATTTAGCTATTTATAATCGATTTAATCGATAATTTTATTAAGCATGAGAGATCCCGGCCTTCCTACTCTTGATCAACTGCGCGTGTTTGTCGCGGTCATCGATTGCGGCAGTTTTTCTAAGGCCGCAAAAGAATTACACCGCACTCAATCGGTGATTAGCTACACCATCGCCAATTTAGAAACCCAATTAAACGTCGTATTGTTCGACCGTAGTAAGCGCAAACCCACGCTGACCGAATCCGGCAAAGCCTTGCTGGCTGACGCCCGCACGGTTGGCCTCAAGGTCGATGGGATGCGCGCACGCGCCAAGATGCTGGCAATGGGATTAGAGGCGGAAGTCTCGATCGCGGTTGATGTGATGTTTCCCAACTGCGCGCTGGTGCAAGCACTAAAGGCGTTTCAACAACAATTTCCTACCGTGGCTCTGCGTTTGCGCATCGAAGCTTTAGGTGCGGTCCAACATCTGGTGAGCGAGCGTATCTGCCAAATTGGCATCACCGGCCCAATGCTGGACTTTCCGCATCAGTTCCAGCATCAGCAGCTCGGCAGCATCACACTAATTCCTGTCGCAGCGCCTTCCCATCCGCTGGCGCAAATTGACGGCATCATTCCTACCGAATTGGCACGCGACTATATTCAGTTGGTGTTAACTGATCGTAGTCAGCTTACCAGCGGCCAAAATTTTGGCGTGGTGGCGTTACGCGATTGGCGTTTGGGCGATTTGGGCGCCAAACATATGTTGCTACGTAATGGATTAGGCTGGGGCTCGATGCCGGAAGAAATGGTGCGCGAAGATCTCGCGCAAGGACGATTAGTGCATCTACACTTTTCACACTTGATCAGTGGCGCTTACACGCTGCACATGATCAATCGCAGCGATGACGCGCCCGGTCCAGCCGGGCGTTGGCTGATGCAATATTTTGTTGAACAAACTACGGTTGAGATTTCCAAACTAGATGACCCTAGCGTTTCATCAACGAACCCAACACCCCACGAATAAGTTCGCGTCCAGCGGTTGAACCTATCGTGCGCACCGCAGATTTCATCATAGTTTCCATCATGCTATCGCTACGTCGCCCACGTTTGCTTGCGGGTGCGCCACCAAAAATACCACCCAGCACGTCACCAAAACCACTATCCGCTGCCTCGGATGAGGCCGCGCCTCTATTTTTCTTAGACAGCTCAGCCGTGTCTGGCATTGTGTCTGCGACACGCACTTTCAGTTTTTCATAGGCAGATTCGCGGTCGATTTCCTTTTCATACACACCGGCGACGTTGGACTGCATCATCAATACGCTGCGCTCCGCGTCGCTTAGCGGTCCAAGTTGCGAGGCTGGCGGCAATACAAAAGCGCGCTCAACGATTTGAGGTCGACCTTTTTCATCAAGAAATGACACCAAGGCCTCGCCGACCCCAAGATCGGTGATCACTTGCGCGGTATTTAATTCCGGATTGGGACGGAAGGTCTCGGCAGCTGCTTGTACCGCTTTTTGATCGCGCGGGGTATAGGCGCGCAACGCATGCTGCACCCGATTACCGAGTTGACCCAATACAGTGTCCGGAATATCGAGAGGGTTCTGCGTGACGAAATACACCCCCACACCTTTTGAGCGGATCAAGCGCACAACTTGCTCAATTTTTTGCAGTAAAACCTTAGGCGCTTCGCTAAACAATAAATGCGCCTCGTCAAAGAAAAACACCAGTTTTGGTTTTTCGACGTCACCAACTTCCGGCAACTGCTCAAATAGTTCGGACAGCAACCACAGTAGAAAGGTCGAATACAGCTGTGGCGCATTCATCAACTTATCTGCAGCGAGGATATTCACCACGCCCTTGCCGCGCGCATCGGTTTGCAGTAAATCTTCGATATTGAGCATCGGCTCACCGAAGAAAACATCGCCCCCTTGCTCTTCTATATTGATCAAACCGCGTTGGATCGCGCCGATGCTGGCCGCGGAAATATTGCCATATTCAGTTTTAAAAGTTGCCGCATTGTCGCCCACATACTGCAACATGGCACGTAGATCTTTGGTATCCAGCAATAGCAGGCCGCGATCGTCGGCAATTTTAAAAGCTAACTGCAACACGCCTTGCTGCGTGTCGTTCAAGTTAAGCATTCGCGCTAGCAGCAAAGGGCCCAGATCAGAAATCGTCGCTCTTAGCGGATGGCCTTTTTTTCCAAACACATCCCAGAACGTGACCGGCGCGCCGAGCCACTCCGGCTCAGGCACACCTAGCAACGCAAAACGCTGTTTAACCTTAGCGTTATCGCCACCAGGCTTTCCAACTCCTGACAAATCACCTTTGACATCAGCCATAAACACCGGCACGCCGATATCTGAAAACTGCTGCGCCAAGGTCTGTAAAGTCACTGTTTTACCCGTGCCAGTCGCACCTGTAATACACCCGTGGCGATTAGCCAGCGCTGGCAACAGATTGATATCTTGCAGGTTATTTTTTGCGACTAACAGCGGATGCGTCATGGAATTATCCTGAGTTTGTTTGAACTTATGCTGCATTTTTAGCGTATTGGCGACGCCAGCACGCTGATTTTGAAATATCTCGATGTGGTAAAATCGCTGCCTCATTATAGCCAAGAGTGCCTGGCAAAACATCGACGACAAGGCGCGCTGGCGCAGACAGTACGCGTGTGCGGCAAGCAGCAGCAACGCTGTCAGCGGTGATTTTGATAGTCACGAAACTCATCTGGGAAAGATCTTCATGGCAGGACATAGTAAATGGGCCAATATTCAGCATCGTAAAGGCCGACAAGATGAAAGACGCGGAAAAGTATGGACGCGTCTGATTAAAGAAATTACCGTCGCTGCGCGCATGGGGGGCGCTGATGTCGCTGCCAATCCACGCTTACGCTTGGCGGTAGACAAAGCGGCCGACGCCAACATGCCCAAAGACAATGTCACGCGCGCGATTCAACGCGGCAGTGGTGGCTTGGAAGGCGCCAACTATGAAGAAATTCGCTACGAAGGCTATGGCATCAATGGCGCCGCCATCATTGTCGATTGCATGACAGACAATCGCGTGCGTACCGTGGCCGAGGTGCGTCATGCCTTTTCCAAATTTGGTGGCAATATGGGCACCGAAGGCTCGGTCGCTTTTTTGTTCCAGCACTGCGGCCAGTTTTTCTTTGCTCCAGGTACCGATGAAGACAAATTGATGGAAGCTGCGCTGGAAGCGGGTGCAGACGACGTCAGTACCGATGAAGAAGGCGGAATTGAAGTACTCTGCCCACCGCACGACTTTTCTGCCGTCAAAGATGCGTTAGAAGCGTCTGGGTTTAAACCGGAACTGGCCGAAGTCGTGATGAAGCCGGCGACCGAAACCGTGTTTAGTGGTGACGACGCGGTCAAGATGCAAAAATTATTAGATGCGCTAGAAAATCTCGATGACGTGCAAGAGATATACAGTAACGCCATCATCGAGCAATAGAAGTTAGAGCAGCGGAATGATTCCGCTTCGTTAATATCGTCTGCATGTCATTTTTGAATAAGTAGTTTTAACAAGCAGTCGACGCCTCTGCTCATCAATATACATGCGAAATAAGCACACAAATCTAACTGCTAGATCAAAAATTGCCGACGCATTTCTCGATAAAACACATTAAACGTAGATAAGATCTCATGAAAATTCTGGTAGTCGGCTCAGGTGGCCGCGAACATGCACTTGCTTGGAAATTGGCTCAATCGGAACGCATCCAACTGGTCTACGTTGCGCCGGGTAACGGCGGCACCGCGCTCGACGCTCGTCTGCAAAACATCGATATCAGCGATCCGCAACAATTGGTCGAGTTTGCGCAACGTGAAAATGTTGCCTTGACCGTAGTCGGCCCAGAAATCCCTTTAGCTGCCGGTATCGTCAATCTATTCCGTGACAAGGGCTTGAAAATTTTTGGCCCAACCAAAGAAGCGGCACAACTCGAAAGCTCCAAAGATTTCGCCAAAGCGTTTATGCATAGGCATGCGATCCCGACTGCCGAATATCAGACTTTTTCTGATGTGACAGTCGCACATGACCATATCCAGCAAAAAGGGGCGCCTATCGTCATCAAGGCCGATGGTCTAGCCGCTGGCAAGGGTGTCGTTGTGGCGATGACCTTGGACGAAGCGCATCAAGCTGTCGACACCATGCTATCTGACAACAAATTTGGCGATGCAGGTGCGCGCGTCGTCATCGAAGAATTTTTAGCCGGTGAAGAAGCCAGCTTTATCGTGATGGTCGATGGTAAAAACATTTTGGCGCTCGCGACCAGCCAGGATCACAAACGTCTGCTGGATAACGATGAAGGCCCTAACACTGGCGGCATGGGCGCTTATTCGCCAGCCCCTATCGTGACGCCAGCACTACATGCGCGCGTGATGCGCGAGATCATTCAACCCACTGTGCAAGGCATGGCTAAAGACGGTATTCCTTTTAGCGGCTTCTTGTACGCTGGTTTGATGATCGACGACAAAGGCAATCCAAAAACGCTGGAGTTCAATTGCCGTATGGGCGACCCAGAAACCCAGCCAATCATGGCACGTCTCAAAACGGATTTAGTCACCGTGATGGAACATGCGGTCAACGGCACACTGGACACGATTGAATTGGAATGGGACAGACGCACCGCGCTGGGCGTTGTGCTCGCTGCGGCCGGTTATCCCGATGCGCCACGCAAAGGGGACACCATCACCAATATCCCAGCCGAAACCGCAGATAGCGTCACTTTCCATGCGGGTACTGCGTTGCAGAACAATGAGTTGACCACCACCGGTGGCCGCGTGTTGTGTGTGGTCGGTTTAGGCGACAGCGTCAAAGTCGCGCAAAAGCAGGCTTACCAGGTCGCCGATCAAATTCATTTTAATGGCGTGCAATTCCGTCGCGACATTGGCTGGCGCGCACTCAAAAAAACCTGATGTGCGAGCTACTCAAAAAATTTTCGCTTTGACGTATCGTCTGGCACTTTCCAAAAACATCGCTCAGCTAAATTTTAGTTTTTGTTTGCGCTTAGCTCAGCTACCAGTATTTCGCTCAAGCATTCGCGTGATACCGGCATTACTGTTAACACTGCCCTGCGTGTTTGCTTTTGCCGAGGGAAATGTCGCAGCTGGAAGTAGCACCGCAGGGCAAGCGGCTTTTCGTCTGTGCGTGCAATGTCATCAGGTCGGCCCTACCGCCCGCAGCAGTTTTGCACCGCAACTCAATGGCATCATAGGGCGACCCGCGGCGACCGCAACGGGCTATCGCTACTCAAAAGCGATGAAAAACTCTGGCGTGGTTTGGACTGAAGATAAATTACGCGCGTTTTTGCGCGCCCCTAGCGACGTCGTACCTGGTACGAATATGCGTTTTTGGGGCATTAGTGACCAGCAAAAAATTACTGATTTAATTGCATATTTACGTACTTTTCCAGTACAGCCGACGCCTTGAGCCTGCAAGTTGACGAATAAAATTACCATCAAGCCTCATTAATTGTCGCAACTAGCTGTATTGATTTGCGCAAAATCGCCGATCTAAGTGGACGCAGAGTACAATCCGGCCTGAACCTTTGCTATTTTTTTGATTTCACGTGACCAATTCCCCGCCCGATTCCGCTACCGTCCGCCAATATTTACTCGGATTACAAACACGCATCGTTAGTGCGCTTGAAGATGCTGATGGCAATGCTTTCCAAGCCGAAACTTGGGATCGTGCCGAAGGTGGTGGTGGCACTTCACGTATTATCGAGAACGGTCGCGTATTAGAGCGCGGCGGTGTCGGCTTCTCGCATGTGATGGGAAAAAATTTACCGCCATCGGCGGCGGCCAACCGACCAGAACTCGCTGGACGCAATTGGGAGGCAATGGGCGTTTCATTGGTATTGCATCCACATAATCCGTATGCACCAACCGTACACATGAATGTGCGATTTTTTATTGCGCACGCTGAAGGCAAAGAAGCGGTTTGGTGGTTTGGCGGCGGCATGGATTTAACGCCGTATTATGGTTTTACAGAAGATGCGCAACATTTTCATCAAACCTGTCGCGCATCGTTGCAAGCGTTTGGGGCAGACAAATACTCCGATTACAAAAAATGGTGTGATGAATATTTTTATCTAAAACACCGGCAGGAAGCGCGCGGCATCGGCGGCATTTTTTTTGACGACTTAAATCAAGATGGATTTGCATCATGCTTTGCGCTGCAACAAAGCGTAGGCGATCATTTTCTTGATGCGTATCTGCCGATATTGAAACGCCGCAAAGATCATCCCTATGGTGAGCGCGAGCGTGAATTTCAATTGTATCGCCGTGGTCGTTATGTCGAATTCAATCTGGTCTATGATCGCGGCACCTTATTCGGCCTACAATCTGGGGGGCGCACAGAATCAATTTTGATGTCTATGCCACCTCAAGCCAGTTGGCGCTATAACTGGCAACCCGAAGCAGGTAGCCCAGAGGCCGCGCTGACCACAGATTTTTTACCGGCGCGCGACTGGACCGGAAGTGACAATTAAAGTGGCAATTGACTTGGCAAATAAGGTAGCGCAAGAATCAAGCAAAGCCGATCAGCCCAAGCCGCGTTGTATTGCCATCTTGGGTGGTAGTTTCGACCCAGTACATAATGGCCATGTTGCGCTGGCCGACTATTTCATTGATGTATTACAGCCCGATCAGTTGCGCGTGATTCCGACTGGCAATCCATGGCAAAAACAAGGTTTGCAAGCTTCGGGAGCAGACAGAGTAGCGATGGTGCGCTTGGCATTTTGCACGCAAGCGGTACCAGTATGTATAGACGAACAAGAAGTACAACGCGCAAATGCAAGCTATACGCTGGAAACCTTGCAATCGTTACGCAAGGAGTTAGGCACGGCGGTATCGCTGGTTTTTTTGATGGGCGCAGATCAACTGCAACATCTGAATAGCTGGCAAAACTGGCAACAATTATTTGACTATGCACATTTGTGCGCGGCTTCACGACCGGGTTTTGCGATGGATGCGGCCGCCATACCCCGCGAAGTAGCACAGGAATTTTCGCGCCGCGCAGCAAGTCCGGAGCAAATCCGTAGCACGCCGCATGGTGCTAGCTACTTGGCAAACGATCTTGCAATCGATTTATCGGCCACCATGCTACGTGCCGCATTGGCACGCGGCGAACAACCATTTTCACTGGTGCCTTCTGGGGTGCTAGACTATATTAAACAACATCACCTATATCAAAGCTAATGGACATTAAAAAACTGCAATCTCTCGTCATCGACGCCCTAGAAGACGTCAAGGCACAAGACATCAAGGTGTATGACACCGTCCATCTCACCAGCCTATTCGATCGCATTGCGATCGCCTCTGGCACCTCCAATCGTCAAACCAAAGCCCTCGCCGCCTCTGTACGCGACAAGGTCAAAGCCAATGGCGGCGACATTGTCAGCGTAGAAGGTGAAGGAACCGGCGAATGGGTACTGGTCGATCTAGGCGACATGATCGTCCACATCATGCAACCTGCGATCCGCGCTTACTATCGTCTGGAAGAAATCTGGGGAGATAAAGAAGTTAAGTTCGGCGCCGCGAAACGCACCACGACGCGCACCGCTAACCGCGATGCTGATGACGATGAAGCACCGAAAAAAGCCGGTCGCCATCTGACTGCTACGCAAACGACGATAGACGACGAACCCGTCAAAACAGCACGCAAGGTTGCGGCCAAGAAAACCGCAGCGAAAAAAGCGCCTGCAAAAAAGGCAGTCGGTAAAACCATTAAAGTTAAACCGACCAAAACACTAGAAGCTTATAAAAAGACAGTAGCGAAAAAAGCGCCTGCAAAAAAAGTTGCTGCTAAAAAACCCGCTAGCAAAACGCGTGCCCCAGCAAAACCAAAAGTTAAATCAGACGAGTAAACGAGGCTAGTTATGCAGCTCGTGATTGCTGCGGTTGGTCACAAAATGCCCGCTTGGATAACCAGCGGGTTTGGTGAATATGCGAAGCGCATGCCACCAGACTGCCGCATCGTATTAAAAGAAATCAAGCCGGTCGAACGGTCTGGTAGCAAGACTGCGGAAACCGCGATGGCGCTGGAGCGCACAAAAATCGAGGCAGCACTCCCAAAAGGCACACGCATTATTGCGTTGGATGAGCATGGCAAAGATCTTACCTCGGTTCAATTGGCGCAGCATCTAACGCAATGGCAGCAAGACGGTGGTGACGTCAGTTTCGTGATTGGCGGAGCCGATGGATTGGATCCCGAGTTTAAGAAAAACGCTGACATGTTGATTCGGATTTCCAGCATGACGCTGCCGCACGGGATGGTGCGTGTGATGTTGGCCGAGCAGTTGTATCGTGCTTGGTCAATTACCCAAAATCATCCTTATCATCGGGTTTAAAGCACGGTATAAGTTACGGTACAACCACCGTATAAAACGGTAAATAAACCCATCCATGAAACCGATTCCCAACAAAATTTATCTCGCATCCAAAAGCCCGCGTCGTCGCGAGTTGCTGCGACAAATAGGAATCGAGTTTGAACTGTTGATGCTGCGTGACCAAACCCCGCGCGGACCTGAGGTTAGTGAAGACGTGAGGCCCGGTGAAAAGGCCTCCGATTACGTCAAACGCGTAACGCTTGAAAAAGCCCACTTTGCGCAACAAACCATGTGGTGGCGCAAACTGCCACAGCGGCCTATCCTCGCCGCTGATACCACGGTGGTGGTTGATGAGCGCATCCTGGGAAAACCGGCTGATGAAGGCGAGGCCAGGGACATGATTCACAGTTTGTCAGGCCGTACACATCAGGTGTTGACGCATGTCGCCATTTTGCAGGACGACAAAACCTTCCAGATCACGCAGCGCTCCGACGTCGCCTTCATCGCGCTCACTGACCAACAAATTCACGCCTATTGCGCCACTAAAGAGCCTTACGACAAGGCGGGCGGATACGGCATTCAAGGCTTGGCAGCGTTGTTCATACAAGATATCGCGGGTAGTTACTCCGGCATCATGGGCCTGCCGCTGTTTGAAACCGGACAATTACTAGAGCAGGCTGGCCTGCAAATACTATGAACGAAGACATACTGATCAACGTTACGCCGCAAGAAACGCGCGTCGCACTCGTGTTACAGGGTGCCGTGCAGGAGCTGCATATAGAACGCACGCATTCGCGCGGCATTCCCGGCAATATCTATCTGGGAAAAGTAGTCCGTGTGTTACCCGGCATGCAGTCAGCGTTTGTCGATATCGGCTTGGAGCGCGCCGCGTTTTTGCATGTGGCAGATATTTGGGATGCCCGTTCGCGTGATGGCACCGCCACCACACCATTACCGATCGAACGTATGTTATATGACGGTCAGGCCATTACCGTACAAGTAATCAAAGATCCGATCGGTACTAAAGGCGCAAGACTGTCGACCCAAATTTCTATCGCTGGCCGCATGCTGGTGTATTTGCCGCAAGATACCCACATTGGTATTTCGCAACGCATCGAGAATGAAGCCGAGCGCGAGCGTTTGCGTGAGAAAGTGCAAAAGCTGACGCAGCCAGAAGAAAACGGCGGCTTCATCATTCGTACCATGGCAGAAGATGCTTCCGACGACGAGCTACAAGCCGATATCCAGTATCTGCGTAAAACGTGGAACAACATCACCCAATTGGCAAAAACCAAACCAGCGCCATCACTGCTGTTTCAAGATCTCGACTTGGCACAAAGAGTGATGCGTGATTTTGTCAACGAAGAAACCAACAGCATCCAAGTCGATTCCCGGGAAAACTTCTTGAAGCTGCAGCAATTCGCCGAACTCTACACGCCCTCACTATTGCCGCGATTATTCCATCATCCCGGTGAACGACCACTGTTCGATTTATATGGCGTAGAAGAGGAAATCCAAAGAGCGCTGGGACGTCGCGTCGACCTGAAATCGGGCGGCTATTTGATCGTCGATCAAACCGAGGCAATGACGACGATAGATGTTAACACCGGCAGTTTTGTCAATGGCCGCACCTTTGACGACACTATTTTCAAAACCAATCTGGAAGCCTCACACGCGATTGCACGTCAACTACGACTACGCAATTTGGGCGGCATTATCATCCTCGACTTCATCGATATGGAAAGCAGCGAGCATAAAAATGCTGTGCTGAGCGAGCTTAACCGCGCCTTACTGCGTGACCGCAACAAGATATCCGTATCTGGATTTTCTGCACTGGGCTTGGTCGAGATGACACGTAAACGCACACGCGAATCGCTCGCGCATATCTTGTGCGAGCCGTGTAAGGCATGCGAAGGCAAAGGACAAGTTAAAACCGCACATACCATTTGCTACGAAATTTTGCGTGAGCTCACGCGCGAAGCTAAACAATTTAATCCGCGCGAATTCCGCATTCTTGCCTCGCAGATTGTAATCGACATGTTTCTCGAAGAAGAGTCACAGCATCTGGCAATGTTGAGTGCCTTCCTCGGCAAGCCAATCTCATTACAAGTTGAGTCCGTCTATAACCAAGAACAATACGACGTCATCCTGATGTAACCTGCTCCAGTCTGACTAACTCTCTGTCCGTCAATCGCCTGACCGCAAGCCAACAAAGAAAATTCAGCGCATTGCCGCTTATTGCAATGGAATGAGCCAGTTCAACCGAACATGTCTTTGCGCTGAATGATAGAAACGTCAATGACGTGCAACACGGCGACTCTGATTATGCCGTCCTGATTGACTCCCCATACCTCTCCTTGATGCCCGATGCTAGCGGGCAGCGCATTCCTGCTTGCTCCAGCATCGGAAATTGTGTTCTCGCCACGTTCTGTTTTCGATGCCCATCAACAAACATGCCTCTCTGCACATAAACATCCACTACTTGATCTACATCAACATCCCAAAATCCCGCCGTCCTAAAATTTGACCTTGCAAGAATAACGATTGCGCGCTCTATGGTGAATCTTTCGTGCGCGAAATAAACATAGCCAAACAAACTAGAGACTAGTATGCATGCTCAAGAAGCGATTGCTTCCAATCATATCGATGACACACGCAAGCAAGGCAGCGATGACTATCCAAAGCCGAGTGTAAAGCTCTCTCCAATTCAACGATTTATTGCGCATTGCAAACGCATTCGCCGCAATCGATTTGTGGTCGAAATTACGCTGATCGTGGTTGTGAAAGCGCTGATCCTTTATGGACTCTGGTTTGCGTTTTTTTCGCAGCCTCTTGCCAAACACATGCTAGTTCCGTCAGTACAGATGGATAAGCACATCATTGCCGACAAACTCTCACACGTCATTCCTTCTTCCAATCCGCTTTCCAACGAGGTATCACATGATTCCCATTGACGACGTCGTTAACTTGTCACGGCTGCAATTTGCTGCGACAGCGATGTATCACTTTCTTTTTGTCCCGCTCACGCTCGGGCTGTCGTGGATTCTCGTCATCATGGAATCCGCCTATGTAATGACCGGACGCGAGATCTATCGCGATATGACAAAATTCTGGGGCAAACTGTTCGGCATCAACTTTGCGATGGGCGTGACGACTGGTATTACTCTGGAATTTCAGTTCGGTACAAACTGGGCCTATTACTCGCATTATGTCGGCGACATTTTTGGCACGCCGCTAGCGATCGAAGGCATGATGGCGTTTTTTCTGGAGTCAACATTTGTCGGCTTATTCTTCTTCGGCTGGAACAGACTATCGAAGGTGCAACATCTGGGCGTTACCTTCCTCGTTGCACTCGGCTCCAATCTGTCGGCGTTGTGGATCCTGATTGCGAATGGCTGGATGAACAATCCGGTTGGTGCCGATTTTAATTTCGTCACCATGCGCATGGAACTGGTTAGCCTGACCGACGTCTTCTTTAATCCAGTAGCGCAGGTAAAGTTTGTTCATACGCTGGCAGCGGGCTATGTCGCAGCCTCCATGTTTGTCCTCGGCGTTTCTGCCTACTATCTGCTGAAAGCACGCGACACAGGATTTGCATTACGCTCATTTGCGATCGCTGCTGCGTTCGGACTAGCATCAACCCTGTCGGTCATCGTACTCGGCGATGAATCCGGCTATACCGCTGGCGAAGTCAATAAGGTCAAGCTGGCAGCAATCGAAGCCGAATGGGAAACCCAGCCTGCGCCGGCTGGCATCACTCTCTTTGGCATGCCAAATGACAAGGAGCAACGCACCGATTACGCCGTCAAGATTCCCTATGCATTAGGCCTGATCGCCACGCGTTCGACCGATAAAGAAGTTGAAGGAATAAAGGATCTAAAAAAAGAGCATGAAGTACGCATCCGCAACGGCATGAAAGCCTATGCGGCTTTGAAGCGTCTGAAAGGGGGCGATCATTCGCCAGAAGCAATAACAGAATTCGACAAGTTGAGGGTCGATCTCGGATACGGACTTCTGCTGAAAAAGTACACGCAAAACGTGGTCGATGCGACGCCGGAACAAATTGCACTCGCTGTCAATGACACGATCCCGAAAGTAGCGCCGCTGTTTTGGTCATTCCGCGTGATGGTAGCGCTCGGTATGCTGTTCTTGTTTATCTTCCTGGCATCGTTTTATTTCCTGATCCGTAAAAAACTTGCCCCGCAACGTTGGCTGTTGAAACTTGCCTTGTTCAGCATACCGCTACCTTGGGTCGCCATCGAATTCGGTTGGTTCGTCGCCGAATATGGTCGTCAGCCATGGACTATCTCGGGCGTGTTGCCAACGCATTTGTCAGCATCGACGCTATCACGCGGCAACCTGTATTTCAGTTTGGCTGGATTCCTTGGCTTCTACACCTTACTTTTCATCATCGAAATGTATCTGATGGTGAAGTATGCGCGTCTTGGTCCAAGCAGCTTACACACGGGCAAATACCATTTCGAACAGCCGCAACTCGCGTTGCCTGCATCGACCAGCGCACAATAAGGAGATTCGATCATGTTATTTGACTATGACACCCTCAAACTCATTTGGTGGGGATTCGTCGGCGTACTGCTGATCGGATTTGCACTCACTGGCGGCTTCGATCTAGGCGTCGGCATGCTGCTACCGTTTGTCGGCCGCAATGATATCGAACGACGCGTCGTCATTAATACGGTTGGCGCAACATGGGAAGGCAACCAGACTTGGTTTATCACTGCCGGCGGCGCGCTGTTTGCGGCCTGGCCGCTCGTGTACGCGGCCGCATTTTCCGGCTTCTACGTCGCTTTAATGCTGCTGTTGTTCGCCTTGTTCTTCCGTCCGGTCGGCTTTGATTACCGCAGCAAAATCGCCGATCCGCGGTGGCGAAGTGCGTGGGACTGGGCACTGTTTGCCGGTGGTTTTGTACCCGCACTGATCTTCGGCGTCGCATTTGGCAATTTGTTGCTCGGCGTGCCCTTCCACTATGACGATACGATGCGCCTGGAATATACCGGCAACTTCTTTGATCTGCTTAATCCGCTCGGCTTGCTCGCAGGTTTGATCAGCGTCTCTATGTTTGTGATGCATGGCGCCGCTTTTCTGCAAATCAAATCGGATGGCTTTGTTGCGCAACGCGCAGCCAAAGCGGCAGTAATTGCCTCAAGCATCATGTCTATTCTGTTTGTGGCAGCTGGTTTGCTGGTTGCACTCCAAGTACAGGGTTATCACATTGCCGCTATGCCGGATGCCAACACGGCATTTATGCCTATCGACAAATTGGTCACGCGGCTCACCGGATCGTGGATGGATAACTATGCACACTGGCCGGCGCTGTGGCTACTGCCTTTTACCGGCATAGCGGGTGCATTGCTATGCGCAATTTTCAGCAAAAAACAGCAAGCAATGGCCGCCTTTCTATCAAGTGGTTTAGCACTGAGCAGTGTCATTCTGACAGCTGGCGCTTCGATGTTTCCTTTCGTAATGCCATCTTCGCTTGAGCCAAACAGCAGCCTAACCTTGTGGGACGCGGTCGCCAGTCAAAAAAGTCTTGGCATCATGTTCTGGGTTGTCGTTGTGATGCTGCCTATCATCCTTGTCTACACCAGCTGGGTGTATCGGGTTCTCAGAGGCAAAGTGACTAACGAAGGCGTGGTCGCAGATCAGCATTCATTGTATTAACTGGAGAAAACTATGTGGTATTTCACTTGGATCCTTGGCTTAGCCGCGGCACTATCGTTTGGCATTATCAATGTGATGTGGTTAGAAGCAAACTACGCCTTTGGCGAACGCAATGAAGATCAAACACGCGAACGCTTTGAGAAATATCGTCAGATTTCTTCTGGCGACTCCTGAACGAACGCAGTAAACTAATTCTGCACGCAACAAAAAAGGGCTCATGTATGAGCCCTTTTTATTTATTCTTATCAAGCATTGCTAACCACAATCATTACTTGTCAGTTATGAACTAATTTACACTCTGCCAATTTAAATCCTTTATCTACCGTTCAACAAGTTAATTCCTTTCATTAATAAGCGTATAGTCCACACAGGCGTTAGCGTATGGATTGACTCAGTCAAATAACGCAAAAAATATCAAATCTCGCGTTTTCTCTTCCAAGAAAGCAGCTAAAGGGTTCTATTAGCATGTATCGCAATAAATAATTTCGATATGAAAAACTGCTGCCTATTGCACAAAAATGCATCATAAGGATTAAGAATCTTAAGCGCATGTCAGAACCTGGCTTGAGAACACATTACAATCGGCGTACTCTTAAATGACATAACGCGCAGCACAAGAGTTCATCAGCTTGAAATGACATTAACTTCTCTTGTATTCAAACCGACCGTAAATGCTCGAAAGTCATTCCATGAGCCACTCTCTTCCGATCTCCGTAACCGCTGAATTAAACGTCAGTGCATTAAAGGCAAGTTGCGCTAGTTGCAGCCTGCATCAACTATGCCTTCCAATGGGCTTAGACGATGCAGACATCAACCGGCTTGATCAGATAATCGGCAAGCGTCGACGTGTCTTGCGAGACGAGCATTTGTACCGTATGGATGACCCTTTCCGCAATCTATACGCAATACGATTTGGTCACTTTAAAACCTATCAGATCAATGCAGGTGGTGAACAACAAATTACCGGGTTCCAGATGGCGGGCGAGTTGCTGGGTATGGATGCGATTAGTTCCGATCATCATCATTGCGATGCGGTTGCATTGGAAGATAGTGAAGTATGCGAAATTCCATTTGTGCGACTGCAGGAACTGTTCAGCAGCGTACCGAGCCTATTGCGACAATTTCACCGCATCATGAGTCAGGAAATAACGCGTGAACAAAACGTCATGCTGTTACTTGGAAACATGCGCGCCGAACAACGCTTCGCCGCGTTTCTTGTGAACAAGGCTTCACGTTATGCTGCACGGGGTTATTCATCTACTAGCTTCCAATTGCGTATGTCGCGAGAAGACATAGGCAATTATCTTGGGTTAACGATCGAAAGCATCAGCCGTTTATTGTCACGCTTTAAATCGCAAGGCTGGCTTGAGATCAACAAACGCGAAGTCACTTTATTGAATCCTGCGATGCTGAAGGCAATCGCGGCTGGTACCGAAGCCTGCAGCCCGATGTAACAGAAAACTTGCGATCTCAATATCCGCCGGCGACACCAAGATAGGCCGTGTAAGAACTAAATGCAATGCCCATCATTGTCAGCGACATCAACACTACCGATAACGGATACATGTACCAGACATAGTCTTTCTGGACTTTGATTGGAGTAGATTCAATTTTCATTTTAGTCTCACGGTTGTAGTCGTTGGGTGGACCAAGTTCCCCCGCTCGACCTATTATACAAAATACGGTCATGCATACGCGATGGCCGCCCTTGCCAAAACTCGATCCGATCAGGGATCAGACGATAACCGCCCCAATGTTGTGGCCGCGTCGGATAATTCGCATATTGTTCACTCACGTATTCCAGCGCCTGATCCAGCTCTTCTCGATTCGCAATAGGCTGACTCTGTCGTGATGCAATCGCGCCTATCTGACTATTAGGCGGACGGCTTTCAAAATAACGATCACTTTCTGCCGCGGACACACGTTCGACACTGCCCTCTATGCGTACTTGCCGCTCGAGTTCGCTCCAGTGAAACAATAAGGAGGCGTAAGGATTACCGTCTAACTCAATGCCTTTTCGACTCTGATAATTGGTAAACCAAGTGAATCCCCGCTGATCAAATTCTTTGATCAGCAAGATGCGCGAGGACGGTCGACCATGAATGTCTGCTGTGGCAACACTCATTGCGTTTGGCTCAGTAAGCTTTGCAGACAGCGCTTCGTCGAACCATTGACTAAAAAGCTTTAACGGGTCAATAGGCAGATCAGACTCATCCAAGACAGCTCGGCTGTAATCCTTGCGACGCAAGGCAAGAGAGATATTTTCAAGATCAGTCATTAAAGTCCAGATGATGGTGTAGTTGATGTCAATTCAGGGTACAAATTAAATGTCACATCAGATGGGTTTTGGAAAATCCCTGCTGCTTATCGAAGGCGTCCAAGTAATGATCAAATATCATGCATATATTACGAATCACAAATCGACCTTTTCCACTAACGCTTAACCATCCATCGTCGACGCTCAGCAAACCGTCCTGCTCGAGCTCGTGTAAAATTTTTAGCTCTGCGCAAAAATAATCGGCAAACACGATTGGATACGCCGACTCAATTGAGCTAATCGACAATTCAAAATTGCACATCAACATTTGAATAATGCGTCTTCTCAACACATCGTCCATACTCAACTTGATCCCACGCGCGATTGGCAATTCGTTCTTGTCTATCCGATCGTAATAGGCTTCCAATGTTTTGACATTTTGACTATAAGTCATACCAACAGCACTGATCGCCGACACGCCACACGACACCATGTCAGAATCAGCATGGATCGAGTAACCCTGAAAATTGCGATGTAAGCGTCCCTGTTGCTGCGCGATCGCAAGGTCATCATCTGGCTTGGCAAAATGATTCATACCGATATAGGTATATCCGGCCTCAGTCAGAGTGCGGATGCATAGAGCGAGAAGATCCAACTTGGTTTCTGTATTTGGTAACGCATCACCTGTCATCTTGCAGTGCGGCTTAAACAAATGCGGCGAATGCGTATAGTTGTAAATTGCGATGCGATCCGGCTTGGCATCAATGGTAGCTGCTAGCGTCCGCGATATGGTTTCTATGGTTTGTAGCGGAAAGCCATACATGAGATCGACGCTGATTGAGCGAAAACCAGCATCGCGTGCGGCACCAAGGATACTGAATACTTGTGCCGTGGGTTGGATGTGATTAGGTGCCTTGTGCACTTCTTCATCTAAGTTTTGTATACCAAAACTAATGCGATTGAATCCTTGCCGCCGAAGAGAATGCACGCGATCTGCTGAGGTAGTTAGTGGATTGATTTCAATTGAATATTCGCCGATTTCATCCGATGAAAATCGAAACCAGCGTCGCAAATGCGTCATCAAATCATCCATCTGTGCATCAGAAATATAAGTCGGCGTGCCCCCACCAAAATGCAACTGCTCGACTGTGTTCATCCCCACAAAAAGCTGGCCCTGCATTGCGATCTCGCGCTTCAAATAGCTGAGATAAGTCGCCGCCTTGTCGACCTTCTTTCCAACAACTTTGTTCCAGTCGCAATAATCACAAACCATATCGCAAAATGGAATATGCACATAGATAGACAATGGCTTCTTGGTGCCATGCGTGCGCATGCTCGCCACTGCTTGCAGATAATCCCGGTAGTCGAAAGCATCCGTAAAACGATCTGTAGTCGGATAAGATTTATAACGAGGACCAGACTGTCGCATTTTTTGCACTACCGATAAGTCGAACTCGACTGTCGATGTGGAGGGTGATAAAACTCCAGCTACAACCATATTTGACTCCTGCCACTCATCACGTTGCGGATGCAGATGATTCATTACATGCAGTGTAGAAAGTCCGCACGTCGCCCGCCTTGACATACATCAAAAGGAACGCAGCTAGTTTGGATCGACAATCCAAGCGGTTTTCATCCGACAGCGTTAAGCCAGTTTAGCGCGCCCACCATCGAGCAAGTATTCGATCAACTCCTTCACTGGCCTGATTGCACTGCCAAACGGAAGTTTTTCAGAACCGCGGAAAAAAAGTCCACGATTGACATCGCCCTTCAGTGCGAATGCCAGTTGCGTATCGATACAAAACTGTCCAGCCTTGGCGATACCATCGCGTAACCCACATTGCTGCAAACAGTCGAAGCCAACCGTGCATGCACGCACCGACGCTTTGCCTTGTAGTTTTGCTTCTTTTTCAAGGTAATTACTCAGCCATGGGGTACGCACTGCTCGCGCTGGCAAACCTGCACCACTCATAAAGGTCACAATATCTTCAGGCGTGGCATCAGCAAGGACTTTCTTGAAATTGGCGTGCGCATCGCCTTCCTTCGTCACGGCAAACGGCGTGCCTAGCTGCACCGCACTTGCGCCCATCTCCATCAATGCACAAATCTGCTCATGACTATGAATGCCACCAGCGACAATCAATGGAATACGCCCTGGTGCAATACCGAGCTGATCAAACAATGCAAGTGTCGATTGCAATACGGCTGGAAATGCATAGTGCGGATCGTTGACATCTTCTTTACTTGCCGCGCCCAAATGCCCTGCCGCAAATTTTGGGTTTTCGATCACGATCGCATCCGGCAGACGATTTTTCCGCATCCACTTGCGCAGAATCAGCGCGATGCCACGCGCATCCGACAAAATCGGGATCAATGCAATATGTGGGTAATCCGCAGTCAAGTCTGGCAGATCCAATGGCAAGCCAGCGCCGACGACAATCGCATCGGCGCCACTCTCACAAGCCTGTCGAACATACGCTGGATATTCAGCTACCGCTTTCATAATGTTGACGGCGATCATGCCATGGCCTTGCGCAATCTCCTTCGCCATACAAATCTCTCGATCTAAGGCGACTAAGTTCGCGGCATTGATCGCGCTCTTATCGCGGCATTTTTTTGTCTGCTCCATCAAATCAGCATGATGTCGGCGCAAATCAACGCTCGATATCGTCCCAATTGCATCCAGTCTGGCGACGTTACCTGCAAGACGATGCGCCGACACACCCACCCCCATGCCTCCTTGCACGATAGGTAGTAGGGTTTTATCTTTTATTTTTAAAAGTGGCAATGCAGTTTGCAACATGATCTATTCCTGTAGATTGCGGATGAATAGAATGTAGCAATGCTGAGAATTGCCATCATGATCTGGATCAAAATTCAATCGAGTCATGCGGTAACAAGCTCGATACGAATTGTGTTGGCACATCATCAATCAACGGATTGTGAAGTGGGTAATTTCACAGGAGGTCATTCGCGACCACTCCTATACAAAGAATGATCGCGAGAAACTGCGGTGATTAGCTTGATCTTGCTATACGCAAGATCGTGTCTTTAGCGATTTGGGGAGTAGAAGCAGAGGCTGAGCGTTGCTTAGCTTTCCCGAAGGGTATCACTATCGCTCCTTCACTTTCTTGGCCAGTTTTAAGCAAAGAAATCGATTGAAGTAAGTGCAAGGTCTGATCCCCTAGGCTCGCCGCCGCAGCTGCTGATTGCTCAACCAATGCTGCGTTTTGCTGGGTTACCTCATCCATATGCGACACTGCCATGTTGACCTGTGCAATACCCTCGCTTTGCTCTCGGCTGGCCACGGATATCTCGTTCATGATGCTATTCACATTTTTGATCGAGGTAACAATATCGTTCATCGTCGTCATGGCATCGCTAACCAGACAGTTTCCAGCTTCGACTTTCTCCACAGACGCATCAATCAGTACCTTGATTTCTTTCGCCGCGCTGGCAGAACGTTGCGCCAAACTCCGCACCTCGGTTGCGACCACCGCAAACCCTCTACCCTGCTCTCCCGCGCGAGCTGCCTCTACCGCTGCATTCAGAGCGAGAATGTTGGTCTGAAATGCGATGCCATCAATCAAACTAATGATGTCGACAATTTTCTTCGCCGACGTACTAATTTCATCCATTGTGGCACCCACTTTACTAACAACCGCGCCACCCTTTTCAGCAACTTGAGATGCCGAGATGGCCAGTTGATCAGCTTGATGAGCGTTTTCTGCATTATTTTTAACCGCCGACGAAAACTGCTCCATGCTTGCTGCCGTCTCTTCCAAACTCGATGCTTGAGACTCGGTACGTCTCGACAAGTCCATATTACCGTCCGCAATTTCGTGCGTCGCGTTGTTGATGAAATCGACATTGGTGCGCACGTCGCTCATGACCGAGCGCAAATTAATATTCATTTGCTGCAAGGCTCGCTGCAACTGACCCATTTCATCGTGTCGATTGGTATAAAAATTTATCCGCAGATCGCCACCTGCGAGCGTTCGCATACCTGCTGTCATGGTTCTTAATGGGCGCACTATCGACGAATACAATCCGTACCATATAAGCAGTGCGAACAGAATCCCGATCATGCTTGCTGCGCCGTACCAATATGAATCGCTACTCTCGCCAACCGCCGATACTGCGGCGTATCCCAATCCTGCCATTAACGCCATCATCACACTCATACCGACCCCGATACGGGCATTGAGTCCGATATTGCGCAAGGTAGCTAACTTGCCGAGTAAACCAGTACGAACAACATCGCCACGTTTGATCGCCAAATTTTTTGCCTTGCCAGCTTTAAAACGCGCGTACAGATTGGATGCGCCGTCGATCTGTTCACGTGTCGGTTTATTACGAACGGAAAGGTATCCAACAATTTGATTATTTTCCCGCACCGGCGTGACATTGGCATAGACCCAGTAATGCTCGCCATTTTTACGTCGATTTTTTACCAAACCGGTCCACGGCAAACCAGACTTCAGTGTTTGCCACATGTCACTGAAGGCCTCTTCTGGCATATCTGGATGGCGCACGAGGTTATGTGGCGCTCCTGTCAACTCCTCTTTCGAGAAGCCGCTGGCCTCCATGAAGGCGGGATTGAAGTAGGAGATCCGCCCTTTGATATCCGTTTTAGAAACGAGAGACACGCCGTCTCTCAACACATGCTCGATATTGGTGACAGGTAAATTGGTACGCATAACTTCTCCTAGATAGCTCGACGACTATGTCGCACATAGCGCATACCTATAAATGTATGCGAATAAGGAGAATTTTATATCTCCTTGCGGAAACTTATTTGCGCCAGATCAAATAATCAGCAAAAACCGACGTTCGCCTACTCTTTAGCCACATTATCATTTTTATAATCAACGACATATCTTCACCAAACTGTTGATGTAATGCTTATGTTCGACCACTTTATCGCGTACTCGCTAATGCTCGGTCTGCACTGTCTATGTCAGCATCCACCAACTGATGGCTCGTCAACCAGGTAGCAGCGCGGCATCGGCATGTGCATGACTATGAAGTTGCGCAACGATTGTGCGTGGAGAGTAAACGATCTCCATCGGCCCTAGCGGCGCCTCAATCCTCCAAGCTCGAATACCTCGGCTTCTGAAATCCCAATTTGATTTGCGTCACGACGGGACCAAGGATACGGGCGTTTTTTAATTCCATGGAGCGTAAACAAATCGATGCTTTCTTCTGCCGCCCATGGTCTTGGCCAACGCAATTTTTTGCGTAGTTAACGAATATGGTTATCACCAAATAACGCGCGACACGTCTTCTCGGTCAAATGCACCTGCGCTCAAACACACAATCAGAAACGTGCATTGAACAAGCGTTGGCTTATCCGCTCTATCGCGTGTCGGTGCCACCGCCAAGGACAAATACGCATGAGGCGATACAACAACCGTGCTCTTCCTTTCAGATGCTGGTTCGTACACCCGCTGCTAGTCAATCTACGCCGAACATTTTTACGCTATCGGAGTAGCGTCAATCGCCTTTGCGTTAAACCAAAAGCGGACGAGCATGACCCTGGCGTGCGATTGCATGCACCGCAGATTCCATCAAATATAAAACGTCAATTTATCTTACAACCTCACGTCGTTGTCTGACGATCTTGCAATTAATCTTCGCGTTCCCCTACAAGATTGTTAATTCGATCATTATTTTGGACACAATGCGAATTATTTTCGCGCTGCGTACCTAACCCGTAACTCAATAAAATATCGCGCGCAATCTGCCATTCATTTGGAGAAAAATATCGCGCGAAAAAAAACAGATGATTAAAAAGTATTTTTGTACCAAGCAGCTTGTCTCCGGATTTTCGTTTTGCCTATTAGCCATATCTGCCAACATGACACATGCTGGCATAGCTCAAAAAGAGTATTCCGATCTCATCAGCGCGGCGCGCGATGGCAAAACAGACGTCGCAATAGAACAATTACGCAATTGGCATATAGCCTTTCCAAATAATCGAAAAGTATTGTATGACCTTACGGTTGTGTTGGGCTGGGCGGGCGACTTTGATGGCGCTCTCGCGTTCCGTGATCAACTTCTAAGTGCCACCGACACACCCGACTATGTATTGAAGTCCTTAGGGTATTGCGCCAATCAGGTGCAACGCTATGCTGACGCCGCAGAAATTTATCGCCGCGTACTACAAAGAAAGCCAGATGACCTCGAATCACGTCGTGGTTTGGTCAATGCATTATTGGGGCAGCATCGCTCAGACGAAGCACTGCAATATGTGCAAAATTATCTGCCGGCGTTTAACTCTGAATATCAATCTGGCGACGTGCCAATGATCATGTTATTGGCGCAGATTTACACGCAACGTGAAGAGAACTTAAAAGCCGTCACTGCATATCAAGATGCGTTGCGATTGGCACCACAGTCGCGCGATGCATCGCGTGGTTACGCGTTTTCACTCGCCGCTGCGGGCATGCCCTATCTGGCAGAACGTGTCGCTAAAGAACATGCAGATTATTTTTCGGCTGAAGAAAAAAGGCAGTTCGCGCATACTGCAGCTGGTCGTACCGTCATCTATGGCGAAGCGCAAATCAATGTCGACCACAAAACGCCACGCTTTGCCACTACCGATGCCGCGTTAAATGAAAATATTGAAGTAACCAAGCTGTTCGGCGAACAAGCGAGTACGCAATTTGATCGCATGGTTGCATTGCGCGATCGACAGCAGATGAAAGAAGTAGTGCATCTATACCAAGCGTTGTTGGTGCAGGGCGTCGCCATGCCACCCTATGCAAAAGCGGCCGCGGCCGATGCTTATTTGTATCTGGAACAACCGGAAAAAGCGCGCGATCTTTATCGCGCCGCAATCGACGAAGCCAAACGAGGTGATGTTGCAGACGTCAATTCCTGGCATGCTGCGCTCGCTTACGCCTATTCGGAGGCGGAACAGCACGAGGCCGCAATCGCCGAAGCGGATCGACTTTTACCTGAAACACCACCTTTAGCGAATCGCGGCATTCCTGGAATAGAAGCACCAAACGACGATTATCCATATGCCGCTTTATTGGCAGTGCAGATACGCATGTACGCCGATCGCTTACAGCAAGCGGAAGATAAACTAGCGCCGCTACGCGAGGCGGCGCCATTTAACGAACAAATCAGACAAACCTCGGCCGATCTGCACATGTCGCGCGAACAGCCGCGTGCAGCATTAGAAGAATATTCATTACTGCGCGTCGACTATCCAAAAGCAGTCGCTCCACAAACAGGTCAAGCGAATGCTTTACTGGCGTTGAATAATTTTACTGCAGCCAAAGCCAACTTGCCCGCATTGGAAAGCGACTATCCAGAACACAAAGACGTACAAAATTTGAAACGTCAAGTTGATATTTATGACCGTCCGTTTTTACAAGTGACTAGCACGTTCGGTAACGGCGGCGGCGAAGCGGGTGCGGAATCGATCGTTGACGCCCGCCTTTATTCCGCTCCACTGAGCAACTCACTCGGCGATGCCTATCGCGTGTTCACGCATGCCTCATATGCCAATGGTCAGTTCGATGCCGACAACAATAGAGAACGTAATGTGTCACGTACTCGTGCTGGTGTGGGTATCGACTATCGCGTCCGTGATTTGACGCTGGCGGCCGAGATTAATCATGCGATTGAGAATGTCAGCCGTACTGGTGTCGTACTGTCGTTAAACAAGGATTTCTCCGATGCGTGGCATGCCCGTTTGGAAGCTGACACCAACGTCAACGATCTGTCGGCTAAGGCAGTTGATGCCGGTGTCAGCGCTCATCGCCTCACCGCTGGTTTGCTATGGCAGGCAAACGAATCCCGCAACATCGATATGGAAGTGTCGACTACCCATTTCAGCGATAACAATCAACGAGATCGTGCTGAGATCGCGTGGACTGAGCGCTGGGTCAGCGGTCCGGTATTCAAGCTCGACTCTATTCTTGGCGTAGCAGCATCGCAGAATAGCTTACGCAACGCCGCATATTTCAATCCTGCAAATGATCACGAAGCAAGTGCCACGCTGAAAGGCGAATGGCGCACTTGGCGTCGCTACCGACGTTCATTCACACAACAGGTTCAAATCTTTAGTGGTCGCTATTGGCAAGATGACTTTGGCGGCGGCAGCACCTACGGTGCGCAATATGGCCACGAATGGGCTATCGATGATGTTTTTAGCGTCAGCTACGGCATCGGTGTTAGCTCACATCCTTATGACGGCGTACGTGAGAAACGCGATTACGGCTATTTGAATTTGAACTGGGCAATTAAATGAGTTTCATCAAAAAACTAGCGACCTCTCTGGCGACACTGATGTTGTTGTGGACATCCTTGTCAGTTTCGACCGTCTATGCGCAACAACCTTCGACTGCTGCTATCGCTGGCAGCAGCACGCCGTACTTGCAAACACTTAAACCAGTCAACGCTCCGGCGCAAAGCTATCGTGTCCTGGCGTGGCACGACGTACGTGACAATGTACGAGATTCTTTCCAAACTTGGCCTGAACGAACCGCCATTGACACCAAAGATCTGGCGCAACAACTATCATGGATTGCGCAGAACGGTTTTCACCCGGTCAGCTTGCAACAAATCATCGATGCACGCGCTGGCAAAACACCTTTACCGGAGAAAGCGCTATTACTAACTTTCGATGATGGTTATGAAAGCGTCTACAGCAAAGTTTTCCCTTTGCTGAAGCAGTTTAACTATCCTGCTGTCATCGCTCTGGTCGGCGACTGGATTCAGACGCCACAGAATCAACCTGTCCAATACGGCGACATCACTGTGCCGCGCTCAGCATTTATCAACTGGGATCAGGTCCGCGAGATGATGAAGTCTGGCCTGATAGAAGTCGCTTCGCATTCACAAAGCTTGCATACCGGGATACAAACGAATCCCCAAGGAAACCTGCTACCTGCAGCCGTAAGTCGTCAGTACTCGCCACAGAAAATGCAGTATGAAAATGATGCCGACTACACGCAACGCATTAGTGACGACATGCAGCGCAGCGCAGATCTGATTGAACGTGAAACGGGTAAGCGTCCACGCGCTTTGGTATGGCCGTATGGTGCACATAATGCACTCGTCGAAAAATTGGCAGCACAAGCCGGCATGCCATATTCAATGAATTTAAATCCGGGGCCGAATACACCACAAGACGACCCCCATCGCATACGCCGCGCGCTGGTGGAGTTTGATACTGGCTTGAGTGGTTTGATCGAATTATTACGTCAACCAGCTCGCTACGACGGCGCTGAGCAACCGTTGCAACGCGTGATCCATGTCGATCTGGATTATGTCTACGATGCCGATCCGGTGGTACAAGAGGCCAACTTATCCGCACTACTAGATCGTATTTACCGTCTGCATCCAAGCACAGTTTATCTCCAGGCATATGCAGATCCAGACGGTGATGGCGTCGCCGACGCCTTGTATTTTCCCAATCGCCACATGCCGATGCGTACTGATTTATTCAGCCGCGTCGCGTGGCAATTGCAGACGCGTGCAGGTGTCACGGTGTATGCATGGATGCCGGTGATGGCATACAAACTACCCGCAAACAATCCAGTGGCGACACATCTGGTACAGACCATGCCTGGCGCACCCGCGACTGCTTCGCAACAACGTTATCACCGCCTGTCGCCATTCGATCCGGCGGCGCGCCGAGTCATTACTGAAATCTATGAAGATTTGGGTAAGCACGCGATATTTAATGGGGTGCTATTCCATGACGATGCGACCTTGTCCGACTACGAAGATGCCAGCCCTGCAGCGCTGAAAGTTTATCGCGAACAATGGAAATTACCCGGTTCTGTTGAAGAGATTCGCAACGATCCCAGCTTGCGCAATCAATGGACAGCAAAGAAAACAGCATATCTAAACGACTTCACGCTCCAGCTGGCCGCTACTTTACGCATGTATCAACCAGCACTGCTCACTGCGCGCAATCTTTATGCGCAACCAGTAATCGACCCCGCTTCGCAAGATTGGTTTGCACAAAGCTTGCCGAGTTTTCTTGCGAGCTACGACTACACGGTAATCATGGCGATGCCGTATATGGAAGGTGCGAGCGACCCCACTGCTTGGTTGGCGCGATTGATGGATAAGGTCAAAGCGCAACCGGATGCACTACGCACTACGGTGTTTGAATTGCAAAGCCGCGATTGGAGAACCGGCACGCCAATTCCATCCAGGGTACTGGCGGCTCAATTACGTCAATTGCATCTGGCGGGCGCGCGCAATCTTGGCTACTACCCAGACGATTTTCATAATAATCAACCGCAAGAGGATGTGATCAAGCCAGAAATCTCGATCGAAACCCATCCTGTCAGAAGGTAAGTCATGCAATTTGAAAATATTTTATTTGGCTATACGTTTTACTATCCGATGTTCATGGCATATGTCTGGATCATTGGCGGGATCGCTTACTACCTGCGCTACGAACGACGTAGTCTACGTATCACCGATGCGATGGGAGAGTTAACCGCACATCCGTCAGTATCGGTGGTGGTGCCATGTTTTGACGAGGGTGACAACATTCGAGATGTTCTCGATGCCTTGTCGCGCTTAAATTATCCTGACTACGAGATTATCTGCGTCAACGATGGCAGCTCCGACAACACCGGCGCTATTCTCGATGAACTGATGGCCTATTACCCCAGGCTGCGCGTGGTGCATCAAGCGCACAATCAAGGCAAGGCGGTCGCACTCAATACCGCAGCATTAATTGCACGCAGCGAGTTTTTGATGTGCATCGATGGTGATGCGATTCTCGATCCCGATGCCATTCCCTGGTTGTTACGCCACTTTCAGACTGGCCCACGTCTGGCGGCCGTTACTGGTAATCCGCGGATTCGCACGCGCTCGACATTACTCGGACGTCTACAGGTCGGAGAATTTTCTTCCATCGTTGGATTGATCAAGCGCACCCAGCGTATTTACGGCCGTCTGTTCACAGTATCCGGTGTGGTTGTCATGTTCCGTAGGCGCGCGTTGCTGGATGTCGGTTTTTGGAGTCCAGAAATGCTGACCGAAGATATCGATATCAGCTGGAAGCTACAGATCAATCACTGGGACGTACGCTTTGAGCCACGTGCGCTGTGCTGGATTTTGATGCCGGAAACGATTAAAGGTCTATGGCAGCAACGCTTACGCTGGGCGATGGGTGGCATCCAAGCCGTATTTAAATACGCGCATGTGTTTAAGCATTGGCATTTGCGCCGCATGTGGTTGGTGTATTTCGAATACATCATGTCGGTCCTGTGGGCATTCTCAATGGGATCCGTGTTGTTGTTGTGGGCAATCAGTCTGTTTGTCACGCTACCCGCAAATTGGCAAGTGCAGATTATTCCGGGCTGGCATGGTGTGCTGATCGGCACGACCTGTCTATTGCAAGTACTCACCGGCATGATCCTTGATCGTCACTACGATCATAAATCTTTCCGCCAATATTTTTGGATGATTTGGTATCCGCTGTTCTACTGGACCCTGAATATGGCCACCACCATTTGGGCGATGCCTAAGACAATTTTCCGCAGCAGAAAAAAGCGCGCGGTATGGGTTAGCCCTGACCGCGGCATCAGTGCTGCCAGCTATACCAATACACCACCTGAAGTTAAGCCAAACGAATCGAATTAAGAGAAACAGATGAACAGAAGAGAAAAACCGCGCTATAAACTGATCCTCAACATGCCCGATCTGGTTGCGCGCCACAAAAAGATCGGCAGCAGTATATTCACGATCATATTTTGGGCGCTGTTTGCTTATCTTTGGATGCCATTGATTACGCTGATCGCCTGGACCTTGGGTTTGCGTCACTCGTATAACGAGGCGCTGTACATCGCGGAGCTAATCAATTTCAAGCATTTAGCATTTGTTTACTCAATGATCGTGTTCGCAATGGGTGGCGCGTTATTGTTGTGGGCATTACAGGAATATCTACGTTTTCGTAATATCAATCGTCGTCGCGAACCTACCGAGGTCGAAATGCATGAACTTGCTACCTATACCGGACTGGTTGAAAGCAATATCGCAACGAGCCAATTAGCTAGACGCATCATCGCCTATCACGCAAAAGACGGCAAAGTCATGCGACTAGAGTAAAGAAAATCTCTAAAAAATTTCTTCGAATTACTTGATTAAAAAAAAGCAGCGATCATTAGATCGCTGCTTTTTTTTACGCGTCAGTGACACTACGTTACCGCATTAAACTACATCTTTGGCGAATTGCAGATGATACAAATTTGCATAAGCGCCATTTTGCGCAAGCAGCTCTTTATGCGATCCCGCTTCCGCGATCTGCCCCTCAACCAGCACCACAATACGATCTGCACGCTCGATTGTCGATAGCCGATGGGCGATCACCAAAGTAGTACGGCCACGCATTAATTCATCCAATGCAGCCTGTACCGCGCGCTCCGATTCTGTATCCAATGCGGAAGTCGCTTCATCCAAAATCAGTATCGGTGCGTCTTTGTATATCGCGCGCGCAATTGCCAGACGTTGGCGTTGTCCTCCGGATAGACGATTGCCATTATCGCCGATCACGGTCTCCAATCCTTGCGGCAAACCGGCAATGACGTCATCCAAATGCGCAGCCTTAGCGGCCGCCAACACGCGCACTCGATCTGGCGTGGCGTCACCGTATGAGATATTGGCGGCGACCGTATCGTCAAACAGGACCACATGTTGACTGACCATCGCGATTTGCTGTCGCAAGCTGATCAGTGCGATCTCATCGATAGACTCACCATCCAGACGGATTTCACCGGTGCTTACCGGATAAAATCCTGGCACTAGATTAACCAGCGTCGATTTTCCACCACCCGACATACCGACAAAAGCAATGGTCTCGCCCGGCATCACGGTGAGATTAATATTTTTCAGTGCTAATTGTTGCTGCTCTGGATAAGAAAAATCAAGCCCAACAAATTCGAGCTTACCGGTGGCGCGCGCGTTTAACATCTTGCCTGTAGTGCGTTCCGGCATCGCGTCGATCACCGCGAACACCGCTTCCGCTGCCGTTAGTCCTTTTTGTAAAGGTCCATTGATGTCAGCTAAACTCTTTAAGGGTGCCAATAACATCAACATCGCGGTAATGAATGAGACAAAGCCGCCCACCGTGGTCTGATTTTGACCTGATTGTATCAACGCAATCACGATCACGATTGCAACTGCAATCGAGGCCATGATTTGCGTGACGGGCGTGGTAGCCGCCAGAGATTTGACCATGCGCATCGTGTAGCTGCGTAATTTATCGGTACGCTTTTCAAATCGATCTTGCTCATATTGCTGCCCACCGAAAATCTTGATGACTTGATTGGCGCGCGTGGTTTCTTCCAATACCTGCGTTAATTCCGCATTCACAGTTTGATACTCGCGCGTCAGACGGCGCACGCGCTTGGCTGTCATGCGCACCACAATAGCGATTAAAGGCAATAAAACCAATGCCACTAAGGTCAGACGCCAGTTCAGCCACATCAAAAACCCCAGTAATACGACCACCGTCAACGTGTCGCGTATCAATGAGGTGTAAACCTTGCTAATCATGTCGATGATTTGCTGTACTTCAAACATCATCGAATTAATCACGCGTCCGACTGAATGCTTAGCGTAAAAACCCATAGGGACATCCAGCATGCGCGTAAACATCTGTTGACGCAGCACACTTAATAAATGGGACGACACCCAGGTCATCATATAGGTTGTCATGAAGGTAGAAATACCGCGCATGACGAAGATGCCAATAATTGCCAACGGCACTAGCCATAGCGAAAAAGTCGGCGTTCCGCCAAAACCCTTATCCAATAGCAGGCGCATCACAGCCGGAAACATCGGCTCTGTCAGCGCAGTCAAGATCATGCCGAGCAGCGCCAATAGTAAGCGCTTCTTATACGGCACAAGCATGCAAAACAGGCGTTTCAAATGCGGCGACAACTTCATTGATTCATCCTCTATTGGTCACTGACATTTCAATTCTGTGCAGCGAATTTTTCTTGTTTGATATAACTGATTGGTATTACTAGCTATGATGACGCTGTCGAATCTTGTGATTCAGTTCACTCGTAGCAAATCTGCACATTTTCCTGCGAATATAAATCAATCAATTTTTGCTTAATGCCATCATCAGGATTAATGCGCCATTGTTCCGGCAAACATAATTCTGATACGCCCTGCGCATTTTGATATTGGATCACGACCGGGCTGCCATCGGCGCGCACTGCACTTTGCAAGGCCGCCATCAAGACGCTAACGTCGGCGTTTTCTTCCAGTGATAGCCGTACGCAACTGGCAAATTGTATGCGTGCTGCCGCGATGTCCATCACCTTCTCAGCGGTTACGCGCAAACCACCAGAGAATCTATCCTCTGATATTTTCCCAACCACAGCGAGAAATTCATCTTCTTTGAACAAGCTGCGATTGGCATCAAACACTTCGTTGTACACGGTCACATCGACGGTCGCACTGCCATCGTCCAGCGTCACAATCATAATGCGACCGCGCTGCGTCATTTGACTGCGCAATCCTGAAATGACGCCCACAATCAAACGTGGTTCGCGCGTTGCCGCAATGTCAGCCAGCTTAGTACGTGCAAATCGACGTACTTCTTCCGCGTACACGTTGAACAAATGGCCGGATAAATAAAATCCCAACGCGGCTTTTTCTTCTGTCAACTTTTGCTTGTCGCTCCACGGCGTCGCTTTTACATACTCGGGAGCAGATTCCAAATCACTATCATCGCCGCCAAACAAACTCACTTGATTGGCCGATGCTTCAGCCTGCTCGGCACATTCCATCGCAAAACCAACCGATGCCAGCAAAATCGCACGGTCAATATTGAAGCAATCAAACGCACCAGCGCGGATCAACGAATCTATCGTGCGGCGGTTGATCTGCTTCTTATCAACGCGTTTGCAAAAATCAAACAGGTCGGTAAATGGTTGGCCCTGTCGCGCCACCACAATCGCATCAATCGCACCTTTGCCAGAACCCTTGACCGCACCCAAACCGTAACGGATCTGCGTCGCCTTTTTGCCGGGCTCGCCAACTGGTGTAAAACGATAGTCGGACAAATTGACATCCGGCGGTAACAGCTTCAACCCACAAATATCTATCGCGTCTTCGACCAAAATTTTGATCTTGTCGGTATCGTCCATCGCCAGTGACAAGTTGGCTGCCATGAAGGCGGCTGGATGATGTGCTTTCAAATAAGCAGTGTGATACGACAGCAGTGCATATGCGGCGGCATGCGATTTATTGAAACCGTAGCCCGCAAACTTTTCCATCAAATCGAAAATTTCGTCAGCTTTTTCCGAAGACAAATCATTCTTGGCCGCGCCTTCGCGGAACAACTCGCGATGCTCGGCCATTTCTTCGGCCTTCTTTTTACCCATCGCGCGACGCAGCAAATCCGCGCCACCCAATGAGTAGCCACCAATCACCTGTGCCATCTGCATCACCTGCTCTTGATACACCATGATGCCGTAGGTTTCGGATAGAATTTTTTCGGTACGTGGATCCGGATATTCAAACGCCTCACCATGTTTACGTTTGCAAAAATCCGGAATCAAATCCATAGGACCAGGACGATACAAAGCCACCAGCGCAATGATGTCCTCGAAGCGATCCGGACGCGCATCTTTCAACATGCCTTGCATGCCGCGACTTTCCAGCTGGAATACGGCGACCGTCTTGGCCTTGGTTAGCAATTCATACGATGCTCTGTCATCGAGCGGCAAATTAGCTAAATCAAAATCCGCCAGCGCCGGATCAAGATCCTTGATGTAGCGTACCGCTCTATCCAGAATCGTCAGCGTGGTCAAACCCAAAAAGTCGAACTTGACCAAACCAACGGCTTCAACGTCGTCCTTATCATATTGCGACACCACCCCAGCGTCACCACCCTGCGTATACAAAGGACAAAAATCCGTCAGCTTGCCCGGTGCAATCAACACCCCACCAGCATGCATACCGATGTTGCGGGCAATGCCCTCGACCTGCTGCGCCAAATCCAGCAACTGACGTACCTCTTCTTCGTTCTCCTGTCGCTCTGCGAGTTGGGGTTCCTCCTTGATGGCGTCAGCAATCGTCACCAATTTGCCGGGCTTGAATGGAATCAGTTTAGAAATGCCATCGCAGAAGTTATAGCCAAAATCCAGCACACGGCCGACGTCACGCACGGCACCTTTGGCTGCCATCGTACCGAAGGTGGCAATCTGAGAAACCGCATCCTTGCCGTAGGTATCTTTTACATATTGAATGACGCGATCACGTCCTTCCTGACAAAAATCGATATCGAAATCGGGCATAGAAACCCGCTCCGGATTCAAGAAGCGCTCAAACAGCAAGTTGTAGCGTAACGGATCAAGATCGGTGATCAGCAGCGAATATGCGACCAATGAACCGGCGCCCGACCCACGGCCTGGACCAACCGGTACGCCATTATTTTTTGCCCACTTAATAAAATCCGCGACGATCAAAAAATAACCCGGGAATCCCATCTGGATGATGGTGTCGGTTTCAAACTTGAGTCGGGCCTCATAACGCTCGCGTTGTTGCTCGCGTGTCGCTGGATCGGGATATAAATGCGCCAGCCTGTGCTCGAGTCCGCGCTTGGCCTCCAGCACTAAAAATTCGTCAATCGACGAACCGTCCGGCGTCGGGAAATTTGGTAGCTGCGGCTTACCCAACTCCAACACCAAATTACAACGCTTGGCGATCTCAACTGCGTTGTGCAACGCGTTCGGCATATCGGCAAACAACGCCGCCATTTCGGCCTGCGTCATAAAGCGTTGCTGCACATTAAAACGTTTATTGCGACGCGGATTCGCCAGAATCTCGCCTTCCGAAATACAGGTACGCGCTTCATGCGCCGTAAACTCATCGCCAGATAAAAACTGGATAGGATGCGTTGCCACCAACGGCAAGCCGAGCTTTGCCGCCAGCACACTGGCCTGGCGTACATGCACATCCATATTTGGCTGCCCAGCACGTTGCACTTCAATATAGAAGTGCCCGGGGAACAACTCAGCCCAATGTTTAGCGGCGCGCTCGGCGCCATCTACATTGCCGTTATCGATCGCCATGCCAACATCGCCGAAATGCGCGCCGGATAACACGATCAAACCCTTAGGGCCGTCTGCACGAGAAATTTCTTCCAACCATTCAGAGCGAATTTCGGCGCGGCCACGATGTAGATTGGTTAACCATGCGCGCGACAAGAGATCGCATAACTGCAAATAGCCAGTGCGGTTTTTTACCAATAACAGCAAACGCGACGGCTTATCCCTGTCGTTGTCATTTGTAATCCACGCGTCGCAACCGACGATAGGCTTAATGCCGTTGGCACGCGCTTCTTTATAAAATTTGACCATGCCAAACAAGTTGGCTAGATCGGTAATTGCGAGCGATGGCTGTGCATCTTTTACGGCTGCTTGGATGGCATCGTCAATACGTACCAAACCATCAACGATCGAATATTCGGAATGTAGGCGTAGGTGAATAAATTGCGGTGAAGTCATGGACGGTATTCTACCGCGCGATGCTCTGAAATCGGCATTTCGGTAATTCGAAAGCGAAGTTTATAATGAGGGTCTTTTCCATATTGTTAGGCTGGTTTGGCATCAGTGTTTTCACCCAGCACTGAGCAGCCTCAAGTTCAATACAGCCGCGCTTTGCGCCTGTTTTGGCGTATTTATACTTTCGACACAAGATGCATGCGAATCACAATCTAACTGCCAGATCAACGGTCAACGCGACTGACAATTTCGTCAATATCGCCGCCTACAAATTCATCAGCTTTGACGATACGGTCGAGCAGCGCGCCGTTTTTTTGGATAAATGTAATCAATTGTCGCTAAAAGGCACGATCTTGCTGAGCCCAGAGGGCATTAACCTGTTCTTGGCGGGCACGCGCGCGGCCATCGACAGCTTTATCGCATGGCTACATCGTGATAAACGCTTTGCTGATCTGGAAGTAAAAGAAAGTTTTTCAGACGATCAACCGTTCAAGCGCATGCTGGTCAAGCTGAAACGTGAAATCATCACAATGAAACATCCATTGATTAAGCCCGAGCTGGGTCGCGCGCCCTCAGTTGATGCACAGACCTTAAAGCGCTGGCTGGATCAAGGTCACGACGATGATGGCAAGCCAGTCGTGACGATGGATACACGCAATGCCTTTGAAGTGGATGTTGGTACTTTTGCCAACACCATCGACTATCGCATCGACAAGTTCAGCGACTTCCCCGATGTGGTGGCGCAACACAAAGACGAACTGAGCGACAAGACCATCGTCACCTTCTGCACCGGCGGTATACGCTGCGAAAAAGCGGCGATACACATGAAAAATATCGGCTACGACAGCGTGTATCAGTTAGACGGCGGCATTCTCAAATATTTCGAAGAAGTTGGTGGCGACCACTACAACGGCGATTGCTTTGTGTTTGACCATCGCACCGCCTTAAATCCAAAGTTAGAGCCAACCTTGGCTGTTACCTGCGGCAATTGCAACGCCACCGTGTCACCGCGCGAACAACTGGCGCCAGAATTTGTTGCTGGCGTATCCTGTCCGCATTGCCTTACATCGCACTGTATAAATAATTAACGCCTGTAATTTAAAATTTATTCCGTATTTATCCTGCCGAGAAAAAAATGATCAACATCAATGGTGACATCAAGGTCGACAACGCTGCCCCTTTCGTATTGTTCGGCGGCATCAACGTGCTGGAGTCGCGCGATCTGGCGATGAAGTCGTGTGAAGAGTATGTCCGCGTCACGCAAAAACTTGGCATCCCTTACGTCTTCAAGGCATCGTTCGACAAAGCCAACCGCTCGTCGATTCACTCGTATCGTGGGCCGGGGCTGGATGAAGGCATGCGTATTTTTGAAGATGTAAAAAAGGAATTTGGTGTGCCGGTTATCACTGATGTCCATGAAATCCATCAAGCTGCCGTCGTCGCAGAAGTTGCCGATGTATTGCAACTGCCCGCTTTCCTCGCACGCCAAACCGATCTGGTAGTGGCACTGGCTAAAACCAAGCGCGTCATCAATATCAAAAAGCCGCAATTTCTCAGCCCATCGCAGATGCTGAATATCGTGGAAAAATTTAAGGAAGCCGGCAACGAACAATTGATCCTGTGCGATCGTGGCACTTGTTTTGGTTACGACAATCTGGTGGTCGATATGTTGGGCTTCGGCGTGATGAAGAAAGTTTGCGACAACCTGCCGATCATCTTTGACGTCACGCATGCGTTGCAGCAGCGTGATCCGGGTGGCGCTGCATCGGGTGGACGACGCGAGCAAGTTGCAGACTTGGCGCGCGCCGGCATGGGCGTTGGTCTGGCAGGATTGTTTCTGGAAGCGCATCCCGATCCTGAGAAGGCGAAATGCGATGGCCCGAGCGCGCTGCCGCTCGAGAAGCTGGAACCGTTCTTAGCCCAATTGAAGCAATTAGACGATCTGGTCAAATCGTTTGCACCGCTTAATATCTAAGCTGAGCGACAAAAACAGCATCGGTGTAACGTCGCATTTCCAAAATCCAGTACGGCATAGGAAACAAAAATGACTTGGATCATCACGAAATATTTGATTACTGCGGGACTGGTTGTTTTTATTTCAGAAGTTGCCAAACGCAGCGATAAATTAGGCGGCCTTATCGCTGCTTTACCATTAGTCACGGTGCTCACACTGATTTGGCTGTATGTTGAAAAACAACCTGATGCAAAAATAGCGAATCACGCTTGGTACACCTTTTGGTATGTGATCCCCACCTTGCCGATGTTTCTCGTGTTTCCAGCGCTACTACCGAGAATAGGATTTTGGCCAACGCTAGCAGCCTCTGCTTTGCTGACAATCGCGTGTTTTGCCGCCTTTGCATTCGTCATGCGGCGCTTTGGTGTCGTGTTGATGTAACCTCGCACCCCATACGCAGCACAATACCCAATCCACTAAGCTCCACGTGCGTTGCAGTACACCAGCACAATTACAGCTAGTGCCAACGCAAACGACAATCCCTTCCAGAACAGCAACGGATTACGTTCCATCAACGGTTGACGCGCTCTACGCAGGTAGGCTGGGTTGGGATGGCGCAAATCAAAGATGAATTCCGATAACTCGGCATAGCGCTTATAAGGATCAGGATGGACGGCTTTTTTCAACACCTCATCTATCCACATAGGAATCGCGCGCTCTTCATCCAACACCGGATCGTAAGTGAGCTTACGCAGATCGGACACCGTTCTGATGCGTGACACCTTGGTTCCATATGGCAATCGACCCGTCAACATTTGATACGCAATCACGCCTAAAGAAAAAAGATCGGCACGCGGTGAGCCGGCATCACCGATAAAATATTCTGGCGCTGTATATTGCTGTGTCCCCAAAATTGGACTCTGCGCATCTGGCAATTTGATCTCTTCGATTCCGGCGACGCAGACTGCACCGAAGTCGATAATTTTTACCGTGCCATTATTATCGATCATGATGTTGTCTGGACGCAGATCCTGATGCAACATTTCCAGTTTATGGAATGCACGCAAACCCTGCGCAATCTGTTCAACAATATCGCGCACTGCCTCCAGTTCCGGCCGTGGATGATCTGTCATCCATTGCGTTAATGTCTGTCCTTCAACAAACTCGGTCACCACATACAAGTAATTACGTTTGCGATTTTGCGGGGACGGCTGCAACACATGCGCACTGTTGATACGCCGTGCCACCCACTCCTCCATCAAAAATCGTTCTAGATAATTCGTATCACCTTGCAAATCAATCGAAGGCGTTTTGATGACTACTGTGTCGCCACTATCATCATCGGTCGCCAGATAGATATGGCTGCGACTGCTGGCATGCAGTTCCCGTACGATGGTATAGCCGTCAAACGCCATCCGCGCATCTAACAAAGATGGCAACTTCAACTGCGATAACTGTTGATACAGTTCGCCAACTTCACCCTTGGGCAATGCATCAATCCGAATAATTTGTAGCGTCAGATTATCGCTACTACCACGGCTGTATGCCTCGTCGGCGATAGCCTTGGCAGCTACGTCCAGATGCTGGATGGCATCGGTAGAAGAATCGGTAATGGCATTCAAAGCAGAAGTACAAACCGCTGCATCGATATATTCATGCACACCATCGGTCGCCAAAATAAAAATGTCGCCGACCTCAAGTTGCAAAGTTCGATAGTCGATTTCTAATTGTGAATCAACACCCAGCGCCCGGCCCAGATAGCTCTGCTCGCGGTTGACCCAAACACGATGGTCGTTAGTGAGCTGTTCCAGAGCATTACCCTGCAATCTATAGATACGTGCATCGCCGACATGAAATAAATGAGCAGTCGTCGATTTGATAATCATCGCGCTGAAAGTACAGACGTAGCCTCTATCCTTATCGTAACGATACTGGCTGCGTTGCGTCTGCGCATACATCCAGGAATTGGTAGCGGTTAACACACGCTCCGCTGCTGTCTTGACCGACCAAGTGTCAGAGGTACAGTAATAATCTTCAAGAAAACTGGTGACCGCGGATTGGCTCGCAACCTGACTGACATCGCTACTACTGATGCCATCTGCCAATGCAATCGCAATCCCCTTAGTACTCAACTGCGGCTCTTCCGGAATAACGATGCCGTGAAAATCCTGATTGATTTCCTTGCGTCCCTTGGAAGAATACTGTCCCGTCGTTATTTTTAATTGTTTGGACATCGTGGAATGAAAAATTTCAAGGCCAATCAATAATCATGTAAAGCAAGAATAAGGCTCCATCTCCTCGCGGAAATGGAACCCTAAGTTACCAGTTCAAAGTATTACAAACTTACCTTAACGAACTGCACGTTTATTAGCCGTTCTAACATGGGTTGCATACAAGGTCAGCCCAGTGAAGGTCAGGCCACCAACCAAATTACCGAGCAGTGTTGGCAACTCATTCCAGAATAAATAATCTGCCATACCGAAGTTACCACCCATTATCATCGCTAACGGGAACAAGAACATGTTGACCACCGAGTGTTCGAACACCATGTAGAAAAACAACATGATAGGCATCCACATCGCGATCACTTTACCGGGAACCGATGTCGATAACATTGCACCAACCACGCCAGTTGATACCATCCAGTTACACAAGACGGCGCGGACAAACAAAGTCAACATACCGGCTGCACCCAACTGCTCAAAACCCAATGTGCGCGCTTCGCCAATATGCGCAATCGCCATCCCGACTTTGTTGGGCTCGCCTGAAAAGCCCGAGGTCAAAACAATCGCGATTAATACCGCTGTGGTTAATGCGCCGCCCAAATTACCGAACGCTACCAGACCCCAGTTACGCAAAATACCACTGACTGTAACGCCAGGACGTTTGTCGAATAATGCAAGCGGGGTCAATACAAACACGCCAGTGAGTAAATCAAAACCCAGCAAATTCAACATGCAAAAACCAATGGGAAACAAGATTGCACCGATTAGCGGATTTCCTGTCTGCACATTGATCGTGATTGAAAAAGCGACCGCTAATGCGAGAATTGCCCCAGCCATATAGGCACGGATCAATGTATCGCGCGTCGACATAAATACCTTGGACTCACCCGCATCCACCATCTTGGTGACAAACTCAGAAGGCACTAAATAAGCCATTACCGTTCCCCTAAAAATTGTGATTGATGAAAATATAAACGCAGATAACGTGCCAGAAACAATGTTGTATTACTTATAAAATATTGAGCAAAGATGCCCCATTTCTGCAACATTAACTCCCCTACTAAGTGCGAACCTCCACTGAACGCGCCTTTTTAGTGCATCTTCTGAATAGCCGTCGGCGTGACGCTCCAACCTGGTTTCCAAGGTTGGAATACTTCAATTCGTTGGATAATTTGATGAAGATGATTGTTTCGGGAACGTTGAGATAATTCATGGTTAACACCTGTGATGACGTAGCGCAGAATTTCCGCGATGAATTCATCATAGAGAGCTAAGTCATGCCGCGCCATCGCAGGAACACACTATTTCGCGTAGCGGCAAACTGACAGCTTGTCGTGCCAACACTACAAAATCGTCAAACGGGGTGAGGTATATAACAACGGAGTGATGTGGCGCATAAATCGCCACATCACTCCGTATTTGGGCTTGTTGCAGGATGCGGGCGCAATCGGCACTGCCCCTGTTATAGGCAAGGCTCGTTACCAGACAATATCAATCCGCCCTATTCTCTCGCGCATCACAGATAGACCTGATGCGCGCAGAAAATATACGTCAACATTATTTTGGCAGATCAAACACCAGTATTTCTGCCAATTCACCCCCACCGACTTCGACTTTATCGACCTCGGTCAGCTTCAGTGCATCGCCGTTTTTTAATACCACCCCATTCACGGTCACCGTACCACGTGCCACATGGACATACGCCAGACGTCCTGTCGCGATCGGTACCGATGCCGTTTCTGCACCATCAAACAAGCCCGCATAGACCAGCGCATCTTGATGCATACGCACCGATCCGTCGGCACCATCAGAGCTGGCGATCAAACGTAGGCGGCCTCGTTTTTCCTCTGCAGAAAATTGCTTTTCTTCATAACTAGGTGTGACGTTGAGCACATTTGGCTGTATCCATATCTGCAATAAATGGGTGCTGTTGTCTGGCGATGGATTAAATTCCGAATGACGCACACCAGTACCGGCGCTCATGTGCTGCACATCACCTGGCCGTATCGTGCTGCCGTTACCCATGCTGTCACGATGGGCGACTGCACCTTCCAACACATAGGTAATAATCTCCATGTCGCGATGCCCATGCGTACCGAAGCCTTGATCCGCAGCGATAAAGTCTTCATTAATCACCCGCAACGGGCCAAAACCCATATGTTGCGGGTCGTGATAATTGGCGAAAGAAAATGAATGGTACGAATCCAGCCAGCCGTGGTTGGCATGGCCGCGGTCTTCACTTTTGCGAATTTCAAGCATGATAGTTTCCTTTCTGTGAGTTTTATTGTGCAACTGAACATCACTATAGAGGATCAAAACTTGTTAAATAAGGGCATAATTGCGTACAAATCATTCAAATAATTTGAATATTCTATTTCTAATGAATTTGACGCATGAATTAAGCCTATGAACCTGACACTTGAGGCGATCCGCATCCTCGACACCATAGACCGCAAAGGCAGCTTCGGTGCCGCAGCGGTTGCGCTTGATCGAGTGCCGTCTGCACTGACTTATAGCGTACGAAAATTAGAAGAAGACCTCGACGTCTTGCTGTTTGATCGGCGCGGCCATCGCGCCAAACTGACGGCAGCTGGACAAGAATTATTGACCGAAGGTCGCCATCTACTACGCGCCGCCAACGAGTTGGAGCAACGCGTCAAACGCACTGCCACCGGCTGGGAAGTGGAATTGCGTATCGTGCTCGATGCTTTGATTCCGTATGAAAAACTGATTCCTCTCATTAATGAGTGCGATTTGCAAAGCTCTGGCACCCAGTTACGATTTTCGACTGAGGTGTTATCCGGCACTTGGGAGAAATTGATTAATGGCGAAGCCGATCTTGCAATCGGTGTGTCCTATGACGGCCCCGATCAAGTGCGCGGTTCTGGCGGCTTTCGCGCCCGACCTTTGGGCGAAGTTGATTGGATGTTCGCGGTCGCACCCAATCATCCGCTGGCAAGCATGGACGAGCCGCTATCGGCAAATCTGGTGCAGCAATATCGCGCAATTTCGGTAGGCGATAGCGGTCGCATGCTACCCAGTATCACGTCTGGCTTGCTAACCGGACAAGCTACGTTGACCGTACCAACGGTACGCGACAAATTGGCGGCACAAGTCGCCGGCTTAGGCTGCGGTCATTTACCTAGAAAATGGGCACAACCCTTTCTCGACAGCGGCGCACTGATTGAAAAACAAACCGCCGAAACCAAACCCGATGGCACGCTGCAATATGCATGGCGTGCCGATGCACGCGGCAAGTGTTTAAAATGGTTTTTGACTAAACTTGCCGACCCTGATGTGCAACGCAAGTTGCTGGCGGCGTAAACAATGACGAACACGACTACTCCATACATAGGTCGCTTTGCGCCCTCGCCCAGCGGCCCCTTGCACGCGGGCTCACTGGTCGCAGCGATGGCCAGCTACCTCGACGCCAAAGCGCATCAAGGGCAATGGCTGGTACGCATAGAAGACATCGACGAAACGCGCACAGTCGCCGGCGCGGCCGCCGACATCATGCAAGCACTCGCCATTTTTGGTATGCAGCATGATGGTGACGTGGTGGTACAAAGCAAACGCAAAACTTTGTATCAACAAGCATTTGAGCAACTCGCTACACACACTTATTCTTGTGCATGCACGCGTAAGGAAATTGCTGATTCTCGATTAGGCATCGCCGCCGATGGCGCAGCGATCTATCCCGGCACCTGCCGCAATGGCATAGGCGAAAATAAAACAGCACGTACTTTGCGCCTGCGCGTTACAGAGATTAAAGCGCCCGGTGTTGAAGAGGCAAACGAAACCATCACCTTCAATGACCGCTGGCTAGGCCAGCTGACACAAAATCTGGCGACTGAAGTTGGTGATTTTGTGTTGAAGCGCGCTGATGGTTTCTGGGCTTATCAACTGGCGGTGGTGGTCGATGATGCCGAGCAAGGCATCACGCATATCGTGCGCGGCACTGACTTACTGGAGTCGACCGCCCGACAAATTTATCTACAGAGATTGTTGAAAGTGCCGACGCCCAGCTATATGCATGTACCGGTGGTGCTCAATCAGCAAGGTGAGAAACTATCGAAGCAGACCGGTGCGCAAGCACTTGATCTGAATAATCCACTTAATGAATTACTCCGTGCAGCACACTTTCTGCAATTACAGATCGAACACGCAGAGTCGATTGCAGCATTCTGGAAAAAAGCGATTGTGGAATGGCAAAAGCGCTTCAACCAATGAATTAAATAAATACAAATAAAAAGGACGCTCTAAGCGTCCTTTTTTCTATTTTCGATTTAGCCGTTACTATGAAATACAACTCAAGACTTGGGTATGCCACCAAGCAATGCAGCCATTTTATGTTTCGGCTTGGCGGTGCTCTTTTCGGCAGGTTTGTTTTCGGTTGCCACTTGCACTGCAGGTTCATACGGCTGTGTGAAGAATGGATCAAGCTTTTCCTTGCGCGGTGCTGATGCGTAGCTACTACGCGCCGCGCTTCTCGCTGCGTTATTGGTTGTACTTTGTGCACCGGACCGCGCTGTGTCTGTATTGCCGCTCATACGGTCATTGCGTTCTTGCGGACGGCGTGCGGGAGTGCGCTCGCGCGTCTGCATGGCAACAGGTGCAAACCCGACCAGCTCAGTCGGTACCAATGTATGCTTAATCAGCTTTTCAATATCCACCAGCAAACGCGCATCTTTGTCCGAGAACAATGAAATCGCGTCGCCTGATGCGCCAGCGCGACCGGTACGGCCGATGCGATGAACATAATCTTCAGCGTTGTAAGGTAGATCGTAATTGATCACACATGGCAACTCAGCGATATCAAGTCCGCGTGCGGCAACATCGGTCGCTACCAGTACTTCGACGCTACCACCCTTGAATGCTTCCAGTGCCGCCATCCGCTCGCTCTGTGATTTATCACCGTGAATCGCCGATGCTTTGACGCCTTCTTTTTCTAACTGGCGCGCCAAGCGCGATGCGCCTAGCTTGGTATTGGAGAAGACAATCACCTGCTTGAGCTTACGTTCACGAATGATGTAAGAAACCGCGTCAGCTTTGGCGCTTTCTTCCACCTTGTAAATCAGTTGCGTCACATTCTCGGCGGTCGCGTTGCTGCGTGCGACTTCGATGGTGACCGGATCTTTCAAAAAAGTAGCTGCCAGTTTTTTGATCTCTGGCGAAAAAGTCGCAGAGAACATCAGATTTTGTCGCTTCTTCGGCAGTAGATTGATGATGCGTTGCAGATCAGGCAAAAAGCCCATGTCCAACATGCGATCTGCCTCATCCATCACCAGAATTTGCGTCTGCGCCAGATTGATGGTTTTTTGTTGTACGTGATCGAGCAAACGACCCGGCGTCGCAATCACGATCTCAACACCACCCCGCAACCCAGCAGTTTGCGGTGCCATATCCATGCCACCAAACACCACCAAAGATCGCAATGGCGTGTGTCGGCAATAAGCTTTGACATTTTCTGCTACCTGATCGGCTAATTCGCGGGTCGGCGTCAGGATTAATGCACGCACTGGGTGACGCGCCGGTGAAGCACTCGCGCTAGCATGCGCCATCAATAACTGAATGATCGGCAATGAGAAGCCAGCGGTTTTACCGGTGCCGGTTTGCGCCGCACCCATCACATCTTTACCTTGCAAGACAACCGGAATTGCCTCGGCTTGAATCGGGGTTGGATGCACATAGCCCTGATCGTTCAACGCCCGCAAAATTTCGGGGGCTAAGCCAAAGTCTTGGAAACGGATAGCAGGTGCAGCGTCAGTAGGAGTTACGGATGATATAGACTGGTTTTCAGACATGGTATGCAGTAGATCCCTGCCTTTGCCAAAGACAATGCGCGCGGCTCAGGCCGATAACTACATCGGTTTCCGCGACGGATCTGATTCTTTCGAAAATTGAATAGAGACTCGATGAAACGAGGTGTCTTGCAGAACATGGGCGCGCATCTAATGCCGCAACAATCCAGAACCTGCTTGGCCTTAGCCATCACCTCGATAAAACACTGACTATTATACGCCTGACGGAAGAAACACGTGATTTATCAATGGTTTGGCAAAGAAAAACCCTGCTTACGAGCGAGCGTATCATGCTGCAAATCGACCTATCTTACCGATCGCACGATTTCGGCATCAATCAACTAGCAGGCGATAGCTGTAGCTCTTTACTCTGCATACTTAATGATTTTTGGTACGACGAGCATCAAAAGTACCGGTTCGCCAATCTACCAAATACTCAATTTGAAGCTGCCGCCACTGCAGTGTCGCACCAAATTTTCACGCGCCTTTTCTGCAAAATCTCGTCCCCTCGGATAACACAGCGCAGATATTCGCCATGCGTTTATCCACATATCGTTTAAAAACAGCATTTTCTTTCCAATTATTTAATAAAGAGCGCTTTCAAACTTTCTTACAAAAAACTGGTCTCAAATTTGCTTATACCCATTTCAGATGACCCGAACAAGCGCATGCAGCGAGTTGCCACATAGAAATAGTGCTTTTTAGAAAACTATAACGGTAACGTTTTCTTACAAATGATCGAGCGAGTGTCTGATTTGCCTTTGATTCGTAAAACTGTACTGTTTATATACCGGATTAGTTTAACGACATCCCACCACCCACACGTGCCGCGCGTTTCCATCTGGCATGTTTTCCATTAGGGAGAAATTAAATGTCACAGCCACGTGTACTCCTCGTCACTTCTGAAGCCGTCCCTCTCGCTAAAACTGGCGGGCTCGCCGATGTAATCGGTGCTTTAGGCGCTGCTTTGAATGCGCAATCAGTCGATGCGACCATCCTGATGCCGGGTTATCCGGCGGCTATCGAAGCCGCAATGGGGTTGAAAAAAATTGCTGATCTGTCTGGCCTCCCGGGCGGTGATGCTGAGTTGTTGCAAGGAAAAATGCCAGACACTGGCGTCAACGTACTACTGCTACGTAGTGAGCATTTCGATCGCCGAACGGCCAATCCTTATGTCGACAATACTGGTCATGAGCTGAGTGATAACGCCATCAGTTTTGCCTCACTCGCGCATGCCGCCGTCCGTATTTGCTCTGGCAAAACCAGCTTTCCAAAACCCCATGTCGTGCATGCCAACGATTGGCACGCCGGTTTAATTCCCGCCTTGCTAAAAGTGGAAGACATCACCGATGTCGGCTCTGTATTGACCATCCACAATCTGGCGTTTCAAGGAAACTACCCGTCCGAGTTAGCGTCTGAACTCGGCATCCCATCCGAAATGGTTAGCCCTGATGGGATGGAATTCTGGAATCAGTTGAGCTTTCTCAAAGCAGGTATTTCGTATTCTGATCGCATCACGACCGTCAGTAAAACCTATGCCGAAGAGATTTTGACCGAACCATTCGGTAATGGTTTAGACGGTGTGTTGAACAAACGCAAGGATGCTTTATCGGCGATCCCGAATGGCGTCGATACCGATTTGTGGAGCCCCATTACAGACACATTAATTAAACGTAATTTCAGCGTCGACAACATGGCGGGTAAAGCGGCTTGCAAACGCGATTTACAAAAAATATTTGGTTTACCGATTCAGCAGTTCACGCCACTGATTGCGATCGGTAGCCGTATCACGCATCAGAAAATGGCAGACGTAATCTTGGATGCATTGCCAACCATTCTCGACAAGCATCCACGCGTGCAAGTTGCCGTACTCGGTTGTGGTGAACCAAAGTATGAAGAGGCATTCCGCCAGTTAGCTGACGCATACCCTGATCGCGTCGGTTTGCATCTCGGATATACAGAACAACATGCGCATGCCTTGCATGCTGGCGCAGATATCCTGCTGCATCCAACACGGTTTGAACCGTTTGGCCTAACCCCGATCTACTCGATGTTGTACGGCACGATCCCAGTCGCCTCGCGCGTCGGTGGCTTGTGCGACACCATTACCGATGTTGGGGTCGACTTAGGCATCAACAGCCATGCAAACGGTATTTTGTTTGACGGTGAAACACCACAAGACATGCAACAAGCAATAGAACGCGCACTCGCGCTGTATCAACAAGCGTCGATCTGGCAGACGCTACAACGCAATGCGATGCAATGTGATTTTTCATGGACAGGCCCTGCGCTCTCCTATATTCACTTGTATTCACAAGTCGCACCAAAATTGGCCCGGCAATTTTTTCTTGATATCCTAAAGCCCAAGAAATCACCACCGCCCGTTACAACATCGCATTACAAAATGACTGCATGATCAAGGTTACGACGCCATACGATACGTGCGCGATATTCGCCCAAAGATCGACGCCCTCACGGGTTGATTTTTCGCCAGCACGCATCGTATGTGCATCGCGTTTAGATAAACGTCATTCACCGGCGACCGATATTCGCTCATCAAATATCTGCATTTCTTTTATCCGCACTGCTCATCGTGCGCTGCAATTTAGTGCGCTGCATAACGCTAGCGCCTCTGTCTCTTTAAAACGTCGTGTTTTTTATCGCGCCATTTCTTTTCAAACGGTCTGATTATGTCGAGTGCTACCAAAATGGGTCCGCACCCACCACGAATATATTGCATCAATGCCAACACCTTGATGCAACACAAAGCATGGCATGCCTTACTTGCAAGAGTGGCGGCGATGCATTTCAACGTCATCCTTCTCACTGGCAGTCACGTTTTTGCATTGCACGCACAAGCGAACAATGCGTCTGGCCTTGCGTCGTTAAAGGATTTCTCGGACGCATGTCAGCAGAAAAATCTGCATCTGTATATCGATCTTGAACTAGATCGCTTTGCACAAGATCATCCGTTGGTACTGCAGCGTCCAAAACATTTTTTTTGCGATGCAAAACAAACGCCAGATCTGCCTGACCCAAGGTTTGAGCCGCAAACCGACCATGCGCAATACGCGCGTCTACGGTTAGATACAGAAGGTACGCACCTGGCACTGCAATACTGGCAGCCGCATCTCGCCAGTTTGCTATCGGCTGGCATTCGCGGCTTCCGCTGTTTAGAAATTCCGCGTATTGCGCCTGAAATATGGCGCTCATTAATTGAGCAGACCAAAGCTGTCCAACGCAACGTCGAATTTTTTGCTTGGACGCCGGGCTGCACAGCACAGCAATTGCATGCTATCCAGTCATGCCAGTTTGATGGTGTGTTCTCTTCCGATGCTTGGTGGGATTATCGTGCCAGCTGGTTAGTTGAAGAACATCAACGCCTATCTGCTTTTAATACCGTAATCGCCGCGCCGGAAGATGCGCAAGGCACACGCTTACGTTGCAATCTTCACAGTGAAGAGCCATCGACAATCAAGGCCGCTTACGTGCGCGCACTATTAAGTGCCGCCTCTATAGGGGATGGTTTATTACTCAGCAGCGGTTTTGAATATGGCGCGGATCAAACGCTTGAGCATTACGATATTTCGAGTGCTGCACAAGGCAACGGACATCCGCTATTTGATCTTTCCACCGTCATTGCCAGCGTCAATGACAATATCAGGGCGCGTCAGATAGCGCCTTCGTCGTTACGTTTGCTGTCATCGCCCAGTGCCGACATCGCGTTACTGCTGAAGGAATCGCCAAAATCATCACAATCGGCCACCCTGCTCATCATCAATGCCGACCTCAACGCATCGCACACTATCAGTGGGCGTATTTTGCGTGAGCGGACGAGTGGCTGGAGTGTGGGTGAACGCATCGATCTCGATCAAACATCAGATCAAAACTCGGACCACAATCTCGCTGCCCAACTTTCGCAGGACGCTATAAATTGCGAGGCAGCACTGACACTACCTCCTTCTGGAATGCTACAGTTTCAGCTTAGCGCCAGCCAACAAATTTCTATCGATCCGCCAAAAAGAAAAAGCAGCACCAAAAGCAATCCACTTTTCAGCCACGCTGCACGCATCGCGATTGAAAATCTTTCACCGCATGTCAATCATGGCCGCTTTGCGGTCAAGCGCATCGTCGGCAGCACAGTCAGCATAGAAGCCGATATTTTTTCTGATGGCCACGATATGCTGGCCGCAGTTGTAAAGTGGCGCGCTGCAGATGAAAAGGACTGGCATGAACTAACCATGCAAGCAATAAGTAACGATCGCTGGCGCGGCATGCTACCGCTGGAACGGGTCGGTCGGCACTATTTCATGATAGAAGCTTGGCGCGATAATTTTGCCAATTTCCGGGATGAGCTAAGCAAAAAAGTCGCCGCTGGAATCGATGTCACGCTCGAACTGCAGGAAGGTCGTCAGTACATCGAAAAACTGATCGCCAACCCAGAAGTAAATCGTGAGCACGTGAACGCATTGAAGCAGTTACTAAAACAACTGCCAACCAAAGGCAAAATAAAAAGTGCCGAAGGCCAAGCTGCGGCAATTGCTGTACTGCTTTGCACAGAAACTGCGCAAACAATGCGTACCGTTGATCCACGTGAATTCAAGACCCAAAGCGTCGCCTCCAGCTCCATAAATAAGGACAGCGGTTACATCATCGATGCGGAACGCAAAGCAGCAGAATTTTCTAGCTGGTACGAATTATTTCCCCGTTCGCAAAGCGGCGATACTGCTCGTCACGGTAATTTCGATGATGTAATTGCGCGTTTGCCTGCCGTCAGCGAGATGGGATTCGATACCTTGTATTTCCCGCCGATACATCCGATCGGTCGCAAAAACATGAAAGGCAAGAACAACAGCCTGACCCCCGGCCCTGATGATCCCGGCAGTCCTTACGCAATTGGTTCCGAGGCGGGTGGTCATGACGCGATCCATCCGCAATTAGGGACCTTGCAGGATTTCCGCCGCCTTGTCACTGCCGCGCAGCAACACGGATTGGAAATCGCGCTGGATTTTGCGATTCAATGCTCGCCAGATCACCCATGGTTGAAACAACATCCGGACTGGTTTGCTTGGCGCCCCGACGGCTCGATTCGCTACGCCGAAAATCCGCCGAAAAAATACGAAGATATCGTGAATGTCGATTTTTATGCAGATGGCGAGCAAGGTTCGGCAATCCCCGATCTTTGGTTTGCTCTGCGCGACGTTGTGCTGTTCTGGGTGCAAGAAGGCGTACGCGTATTTCGTGTCGATAATCCGCATACCAAGCCGTTGCCATTCTGGGAGTGGTTGATCGCAGACATCCGCAGTCAATCGCCTGATACGATATTTCTGTCGGAAGCATTCACGCGCCCCAAACCCATGTATCGTTTGGCCAAAGCTGGTTTCTCACAGTCGTATACCTATTTCACTTGGCGGCACGAGAAGCAGGAATTTATCGACTATATGACGGAGCTATCGTCAGAAGAGCCGCGCGAATTTTTCCGTCCGCACTTTTTTGTCAATACGCCAGATATCAATCCACACTTTCTGCAACGCTCAGGGCGCGCTGGTTTTCTGATCCGCTCAGCACTCGCCGCTACGCTCTCTGGTTTGTGGGGTGTGTACAGCGGTTTTGAATTGTGCGAAGCGCAGGCGATGCCCGGCAAGGAAGAATATCTGGATTCCGAGAAGTACGAAATCCGTGCATGGGATTGGCAACGCCCTGGCAACATCGTGCACGAAATCTCCCTACTCAATCGCATACGTAAAAATAATCCGGCGCTACACAGCCATCTCGACATGCAGTTTCATTTTTCGTCGAGCGAGCATATTTTGTATTTTTCAAAATCCACGCCTAGCCCGGGACAAGAGCAGCATCAGGGCCAACACCAAGATAATCAAAAATTCGGCGACAATGTTCTCTTGATTGCGATCAATCTTGATCCGTTTGCTGCGCACTCTGCAGAAATTGAATTACCGTTGTGGAAATTCGGCCTGCCCGATCACGCCGCACTGCAAGTTGAGGAACTGATGAGCGAAAGTCGCTTCATATGGTCTGGCAAGCATCAACACATCCATCTCGATCCGCAGCAGATTCCGTTTGCCATCTGGCGCGTTCGACCTTATGGGAATGACGCATGACCAATCCACTAACCGCACAGATTGCCGATACAGAAACCGCCAAGCCAACGATCAGCTTCAACGACGATCCGCTTTGGTATAAGGATGCGGTGATCTATCAAGTGCACGTCAAATCGTTTTTTGATGCCAACAATGATGGCGTCGGCGATTTTGCCGGCCTGATTGCAAAGCTTGATTACATTCAGCAGCTCGGTGTCAACACGATCTGGCTGTTGCCGTTTTATCCTTCTCCACGCCGTGACGATGGCTACGATATCGCTGCCTACATGGATGTGCATCCCGATTACGGCAGCATGGACGAAGCACGCGACTTTATCGCGCAAGCGCATGCGCGCGGACTGCGCGTGATCACCGAACTGGTCATCAATCACACCTCGGATCAACATCCGTGGTTTCAACGCGCACGCAATGCGCCGGCAGGTTCACCGGAGCGAGATTTTTATGTGTGGGCCGATAGTGATGATGGCTATGCAGGTACCCGCATCATTTTTCTGGATACCGAAAAATCCAACTGGACGTGGGACCCGGTCGCCAATCAGTATTTTTGGCACCGCTTTTACTCACATCAGCCAGATCTTAATTTCGACAATCCAGAAGTATTGAAAACCGTGTTGGAAGTGATGTCATTCTGGCTGGAGATCGGTGTCGACGGCCTGCGTCTTGATGCGGTACCTTATCTGATCGAACGTGAAGGCACCAGTAACGAAAATCTGCCAGAAACGCACGTGATTCTCAAACAGATTCGCGCGCATTTGAATGAGCATTATCCAGATCGCATGTTGCTGGCAGAAGCCAATATGTGGCCGGAAGATGTGCAACAGTATTTTGGCGATGATGATGAATGTCATATGGCATTTCACTTCCCACTGATGCCACGCATGTACATGGCACTGGCGCAGGAAGATCGCTTCCCGATGACTGATATCTTGCGACAAACACCGGATATTCCAGCCGATTGTCAGTGGGCGATTTTCCTGCGTAATCACGATGAACTAACGCTGGAGATGGTGACCGACCGCGAGCGCGATTACCTGTGGAATCACTACGCCTCCGACAAACGTGCGCGCATCAATCTCGGTATTCGTCGGCGTCTGGCGCCGTTGCTGGAGCGCGACCGTCGTCGCGTCGAATTATTGAATAGTTTTTTATTGTCGATGCCAGGCACTCCGGTTCTGTATTACGGTGATGAAATCGGTATGGGTGACAACATCCATCTGGGCGATCGCGATGGCGTGCGCACGCCTATGCAATGGACCTCGGATCGCAATGGCGGCTTCTCGCGCGCCAATCCGCAAAGTTTGGTTCTGCCGCCAGTAATGGACCCACTGTATGGCTACGATGCAGTTAATGTGGAAGCACAAAATGGCGATCCATATTCATTGCTGAACTGGATGCGCCGCTTGCTCGAAGTGCGTAACAAGCATCGTGCTTTCGGCCGTGGCACACTCAAACTGATCTATCCAAAAAATCGCCGCATCCTTGCCTATCTGCGCGAATATGAAGATGCCGAGTCCGGCGCAGAAACCATACTCTGCGTCGCCAATGTGTCGCATTCCTCACAAGCAGTAGAAATTGATTTGTCGGCCTATGCTGGTCGCGTGCCGGTCGAAATGTTAGGCGGCACCGCATTTCCCCCTATCGGTCAGCTTACTTATTTGCTGACCTTGCCACCGTTCGGATTTTACTGGTTCACGCTGGTAGCAGAAACCAGTATGCCTTCGTGGCATGTCCCGTCTGTTTTACCGTTGCCTGACTATCACACCTTAGTGTTACCAAACGGCGCACCGGATTTATTGCGTGGTGCTGCGCGTAAAACGCTGGAACAAGACACGCTGCCGCAATATTTGGAACTGCGTCGTTGGTACGCTGGCAAACAAAGTAATCTGGAATCGGTTGAAATTGCATTAGCAACCCCAATGCCCGTGCCTCAAGGCAGCTTACCAATGATGTTGACCGAACTGGAAACGGTCAGCGATGGTCAACGCAATCGCTATTTCCTGCCGCTTGGGGTCGTCGCTGATGACGATAGAACGTCCAGTTTGCCGCAATTGTTGGCGCTGGCACGTGTACGCCGTGAGCGACGTGTCGGCTTATTGACCGATGCTTTTGCACTGGATGATTTCGCATTGCGTGCGTTGGAGATGATACGCACTCACGCCGTGCTCGGCACCACTGATGGAAAAATTGTCTGTCACACCACCAGCATGATGGAGCACATCACGCTGCCTGAAGCGCCGCAGATTCGGCGCATGTCATCAGAACAATCAAACAGTACGCTGGTGATCGAAGATACCGTGGTACTCAAATTGATCCGTCATCTGACCGCCGGCATTCATCCGGAACTGGAAGTTGGTCGCGTCTTAACAGAGCGCGGCTACGCCAATGCGCCTGCATTGCTAGGCGATATGAGCAGAATTTCGGACGATGGCACGCCGCACACGATGATGGTGTTGCAGCGTTTCGTCCACAGCCAAGGCGATGCTTGGGAGTGGACTCTGGATACGCTCGCACGTACCGCAAACCAGCCACTAGAAAATCCCAATGATGCCACGCTGAATGACGACATTGATCCGTTAATCGATTTGATTGCCTTTGCCGATAAACTCGGTTTGCGGCTAGCAGAACTGCATCAAGTACTAGCGCAAGAATCAGATGATCCTGCTTTTGCACCCGAAAGTGTCACGCAGCAGGATTGCGAACATTGGTCGCAGCAAGTCTGCGAGCAACTGGACGCAGCCTTTGCATTACTGAATAGTAATCGCACGTGGCCAGATGGTTTGCAGGATATCGTTGTCCAATTGCAGCCGCAGCTGGCCGCTTTAAAACAGCTGGCAAAAGAACTCAGCACACGTGCCATCGGTGCATTACGCATTCGCATCCATGGCGACTTCCATCTCGGTCAAGTGCTGGTGGCATCCGGCGATGTTTACTTGATTGATTTTGAAGGTGAGCCGGCGCGTACACTTGAGCAGCGACGCGAAAAAAGCAGTCCATGGCGTGACGTTGCCGCACAACTGCGTTCATTTGATTACGCGACATGGTTTGCCGCTAACGGCGGCCCCTCCGATCTTGGCGAAGCAGCATTAGCCCGCAAGCAAAAAATGTTGGCGCGCTATCTGCCAGAGTCACGCAACGCATTCTTAAATGCTTACCGTGCTGCTGCGCCGGATATGGTCGCCGCTGATGCGCTACTAGATTTATTTGTTTTAGAAAAAGCCGCGTATGAGCTTTGCTATGAAGCCGCTAATCGACCAAACTGGTTGGCAGTACCGTTATGCGGCTTGCAGCAAATTGCGACGCGCTTGTTGCACTCCCATCAAAAAAAGGCTGACGATGCTTGATGTATTTTCCACTCTTAAATCGCATGACATCAAGGCGCTAGTAGCCGGCAATGTACGCGATCCGTTTACCTTGCTCGGCCCACATCGCGTTGACAAGGTAACGGAAATTCGCAGCTTTCAACCGGGCGCACTTGCCGTACGCGTAATCGGTGCATTTGATACGGTGGAGCTGCAACAGATAGAGCAAAGCGGCATCTTCACCGGCCGACTGGCGAGTGATCTGACACTCGCTGCACAGAAAAAAGGCGTGCCGTACAAACTGCAAATCGTCTGGCCAAATACCGATGGCAATGACGGCATTCATACCGTGCAAGAGACCGCCGACCCTTACGCTTTCGGTCCTTTATTGGGCGAACTTGATTTGCACTTGATCGCTGAAGGTCGGCACCGCGAACTTGGTCACTGTTTGGGTGCGCAACACATGCAAATCAATGGCATCGATGGCACGCGCTTTGCCGTGTGGGCACCCAACGCACGACGCGTATCGGTAGTCGGCGATTTTAATAGTTGGGATGGGCGACGCCATGCAATGCATCCGCGTACGTCGTCCGGTGTGTGGGAGATTTTCATTCCCACCATAACCAGTGGCGCCCGTTATAAATTTGAATTAATCGGCGCAGACGGCACCCTGCTACCACTCAAAGCCGATCCCATCGCGCGTGCGACCGAACTGCCGCCGGCGACCTGCTCTATCGTTGCGTCGTCCGAACCGTTCCATTGGAGCGATGATAGTTGGCTGCAAACGCGCAAGGATTTGCTGACGCATACCGCACCGATGTCGATTTATGAAGTGCATGCCGGCTCCTGGTTGCGCGTACTCGAAGAAGATTGTCGCAATTTAAACTGGCAAGAGTTGGGCGACCGACTGATTCCGTACACACTTGATATGGGATTTACCCACTTGGAATTCCTGCCGGTGATGGAGCATCCATTTTCCGGTTCATGGGGTTATCAACCGTTGTCGCAGTTTGCCCCTAGTGCCCGCTTTGGCTCACCGGCAGATTTTGCCAACTTTGTCGATCGTTGTCATAACGCCGGCTTAGGTGTGATTCTCGATTGGGTACCTGCACATTTCCCTGCCGATGAACATGGTCTAGCGCATTTCGATGGTACTGCTTTGTACGAGCATGCCGATCCACGCGAAGGATTCCATCAGGATTGGAACACACTGATTTACAACTTCGGACGTAACGAAGTACGCGGATTTTTAATTGCCTCCGCGTTGGAATGGCTAGAGCATTTCCATATTGACGGTTTGCGGGTGGATGCGGTCGCCTCGATGCTGTATCGCGATTACAGTCGCGAGCCGGGTCAATGGATACCGAACATCTACGGCGGCCGTGAAAATCTTGAAGCCGTCGATTTTCTGAAAGAATTGAACGAAACCATCGCCTCACGTTGCCCCGGCGCGCTGATGATTGCCGAAGAATCAACCGCATGGCCAGGAGTGACGACACCAGTGCCAGAACACGGTCTGGGTTTTGATTACAAATGGAATATGGGTTGGATGCACGATACGCTGCGCTACATTGGCTACGATCCGGTACATCGACGTCACCACCATCACGATCTAACATTCGGCATGGTGTATGCCTACTCAGAAAAATTCTTGCTGCCGATTTCGCACGACGAAGTGGTGCATGGCAAAGGTTCGATGTATCAAAAAATGCCGGGCGATGATTGGCAAAAGCTGGCTAATTTGCGTTCTTATTATGGCTTTATGTGGATGCATCCGGGCAAAAAATTATTGTTCATGGGATGTGAATTTGCGCAATTGCGCGAGTGGAATCACGACGCCTCACCGCAATGGGAATTACTCGATGATCCGCGTCATCGCGGGGTACAGAGATTGGTGCGCGATCTGAATCATCTCTATGCTACCGAGCCTGCCCTGCATGAAAGCGATAGCGTACCGGCAGGGTTTCGCTGGCTGATCGGCGATGATGCCGGCAATAGTGTGTTTGCTTTTCTACGTATCAGCCCTAATGCACCGACCTTGCTGATCGTTTGCAATATGACGCCCGTACCGCGTACTGGCTATCGTATCGGCGTTCCCGACACGGCCAACTCAGCTGCGGGCGAATGGCAAGAAATATTGAACACCGACGCCGCCATTTATGGGGGCAGCAATACCGGTAACAGCGGATCGATTTATAGTGAAGCACACACCGCACACGGCCATACACAATCACTTGTGTTAACGCTGCCACCATTATCAACACTCGTTTTTAGAAAGCAATCTTGATATGGGCATTATCAGCAAACACAAATCCCATATACAAAGTGGTTCGCCTTATCCATTAGGCGCAACCACGGATGGTTTTGGCACCAACTTTGCGGTATTTTCTGCACATGCAGAAGCAATCGAACTTTGTCTTTACGATGCCACCGGACGTCGTGAAATTGCACGTTACAAGCTACCGGAATGCACTAACGAGATCTGGCATGGCTACCTGCCCGAGGTACATACCGGCCAGTTGTATGGCTACCGCGCGTACGGTCCGTATCAACCGGAATACGGTCACCGTTTCAATCCACACAAATTATTGATTGATCCGTATGCGCGTCAATTGCATGGGCAACTACGTTGGAGTGATGCCTTATATGGCTATCGACTCGGTTCGACACGCTCCGATCTCACCTTTGACCGCCGTGATAGTGCTGCCGCGATGCCCAAGAGTGTGGTGACTGACGACGCCTTCCATTGGGGACGTGATCAATCGCCTAACGTTTCGTGGGACAAAACCGTGTTCTATGAAACACACATACGTGGCCTGACCATGAATGCAGAAAATATCGCGGTATCGGAGCGTGGTACTTTCGCTGCCTTAGCTGATCCGTATGTGATTGATCACTTGGTAAAACTCGGCGTTACCTCTGTGGAGCTATTGCCAATTCATGCGATTTTGCAAGATAGGCGTTTGCTGGATCAGGGGCTTCGCAACTACTGGGGTTACAACACGCTGTCATTTTTTGCTCCAGAACAGCGCTATATAGCTGATGGTTCACTCAATGAAATACGGCGCGCCATCAAGCAACTTCATGCTGCCGGTATCGAAGTCATACTCGACGTTGTTTATAACCATACTTGCGAAGAGAGCGAACTCGGTCCTACACTGTCGTTCCGAGGGCTCGACAATGCCAGCTACTACCGATTGCAAGCTGACAATCCACGTCACTGCATTAACGATACAGGTTGCGGCAACACCATCAATATGTCGCATCCGCGTGTGATTCAGATGGTGATGGATTCGCTACGATATTGGGTCCAGGAATTCCACGTTGATGGTTTTCGCTTCGACTTAAGTGTGACGATGGGGCGAGAAATCGGCGGCTTCGATCCCGGCTGCGGATTCTTTGATGCGCTATTACAAGATCCTGTGCTGGCGCAAGTCAAACTGATCGCCGAGCCTTGGGATATCGGTCCTGGCGGTTACCAAATCGGTAATCATCCGCCTGGCTTCGCCGAATGGAATGGTCGTTTTCGCGATGATACGCGGCGCTTCTGGCGCGGCGATTCCGGTATGCGTCCAGCAATTGCATCACGCTTGGTTGGGTCGGCAGATTTATTCGACCATCGCAGACGCCGCCCTTGGGCATCGGTTAACTTCATTACCGCACATGATGGCTTTACCTTGCAGGATTTAGTCAGCTATAACGACAAGCACAATGAATCGAACGGTGAAGACAACCGCGATGGCGGCACGGATAATGAAAGCTTCAACTGGGGCGCCGAAGGTCTGACCGATGACACTGGCATTATCGAAACCCGTGCCAGGGTCAAGCGTGCGATGTTGATGACTTTATTCTTTTCTAACGGCACGCCGATGCTGACTGCGGGCGATGAATTCGGCCGCACCCAACACGGCAACAACAACGCCTACTGTCACGACGATGAACTCTCGTGGCTGAACTGGAAGCTGGCCGAAAGTGAACCCGGAAAATCATTGATCGAGTTTGTCAGTCGCTGTATCGCGGTTCGGCATGAACGTCCTACTCTGCACTTTTCCACTTTTTACACTGGCTCGACAGAAGTCATGCCAGAAATGAATGACACCGCCTGGTTCGATGAAAGCGGTGAAGTGATGGATCAGGAAAAATGGGATTACACGGAAGGACGGTTACTTGCACTGCGGCGCGCGGCGCGCATCGAAGATAAACGCAAAGTTAAAGGGCAGGTATCGGCATCGCTGTTACTGATCAATTCTTACTCAGAAGATCGTGAATTTATTTTGCCAAAACCATTGTTAAACTGGCGCGTGATTATTGATGCGGCCGATCCTGAACTTGCCTCGGCGCGTAAACCTATAGACAACCGCATTACCGTTGTGTCTCACAGCGCCTTGCTTCTCGTGGCGGATCATGTTGAATAAGACTTACTCCTTTGGTGCGCAGTTGTTAACGGCGCATACAGCGCCTCACGAGTTAAATCCCTCCTCAAGCGTGGCGGTAGAGCACACACGCTTTCGTCTATGGGCACCTTCAGTCGAGTCGGTTAGCGTGTTGTTGTATCCGGCCATGGATAGTGCAGGCGCCGAAATTGCCTTTCCTATGCAAGCGCTGGATGACGGTTGGTATCAAGCAGAAATTGCTTGTGGTGCCGGTACGCTTTACCGTTTTGAATGCGTAAATCAAGATGGTAGTGTGCTGCGCGTCGCCGATCCGGCTTCGCGCCAGCAACACTACGATGTACACGATGTCAGCGTCGTCAGTGATCCACATGCCTATCATTGGCAATTTCCGTTATGGCGCGGCCGTCCATGGTGTGAAACAGTCCTGTATGAATTGCATGTCGGCACACTCGGCGGCTTTGCCGCAGTCGAACACAAGCTCGCAGAACTGGCAGCATTAGGGATAACCGCAATCGAATTGATGCCGATTGCCGATTTTCCCGGCACACGCAATTGGGGCTACGACGGTGTATTACCGTATGCACCTGATGCCGCCTACGGTACGCCTGAACAATTAAAGGCGCTCATCGATACCGCGCACGGTCTCGGCATGATGGTGTTTCTCGATGTGGTGTACAACCACTTTGGACCAGATGGTAACTATCTGGGCGCCTATGCCAAATCTTTTTTCCGCGACGACATTCATACACCGTGGGGGCAGGCAATTGATTTTCGCCAGCCTGCCGTGCGTAATTTTTTTACTGAAAATGCCCTGTTCTGGCTGCAAGAATATCGCTTCGATGGCTTACGTTTCGATGCAGTACATACCATCAGCGAACAAGATTGGTTGGTCGAGATGGGGCAGCGCATACGCACCGAAATAGGCGGCGAGCGCCATGTACATTTGGTGCTGGAGAACGATGACAATATCGCCGCTTTACTGGGTCACACATCAACCGCACCCTACGACGCGCAATGGAATGACGACGGCCACCACGTTCTGCACGCATTGCTCACCGGCGAGAGCGATCACTACTATCGCGACTACAGTGATCATCCGGCGCAAAAGTTGGCGCGTTGTTTGGCCGAAGGCTTCATTTATCAGGGCGATCCCTCGCCGTTCCGCGACAACACGCCGCGCGGCGAAGTCAGTGCACAACTGGCACCGACCTCTTTTGTACTGTTTCTGCAAAACCACGATCAAACCGGCAATCGTGCTTTCGGTGAACGCCTGACGACGCTGGCTCGCCCTTCTGCGTTACGTGCCGCGATGGCGCTGGTATTGCTATCGCCGCAAATTCCGATGTTGTTCATGGGCGAGGAAGTAGGCGCAACGGCACCGTTTTTATACTTCACTAGTTACACTGACACTGGTCTGGCGCAAGCAGTACGCGATGGGCGCCGTCAAGAATTTGCCGGCTTTGCGGCCTTTGCTGATCCGTTGCAGCGCGAGCGTATACCGGATCCAAATCAACTAGAAACTTACGCTGCGTCGATTCCGCATCCGGCACCAGATGCAAAGCTTTGGCAAGACTGGGTGCGTACCTTATTAGCGTTACGGCATGACAAACTCATGCGTCATCTACCTCACTGCCGCTCACTAGGAGCAGAAGTATTGGGAGACGCCGCTGTTTGCGCACGCTGGCAACTGGACGATGGACGTAAATTAGTCATCGCTATAAATCTCAGTGAGCGTGATGCCAAAGTGACGCTGGATCAAATTACGCAGACCGGCGGTAGTGATATTTTGTTTGATACTGGCGACGTGCTGACAGCACTGGAACGCGACTTTTTACCGGCTGATTCGTTGATCGCATTGTTGGAGCCTGCATGAATAATGATGCCTTGTTCAGATTGGCACACGCCGCTGGTATTTCCACCGAATGGGTCGATGCATTTGGCGTACCGCAAACCGTTAGCCCAACCACCGTGCAAGCAATCTTGCGTGCATTGAATTTGCCGTGTGAGAACGATGCCGAGTGCGATATCAATACCAGCCGCCTGGCAGAAGAAGAAATTCAGTTAGCGGTACCGCCACTGATCACCGCGCTCGTTGGTCAAGAAATCATTTTTTCACCCCATGCAGCATTACATGGTCTGGCCTATCGTATCGAGTTGGAGAATGGCGACGAGATCATTGAACATGCCTCCAGTGATACCAGCGTACCTGCCCGTATCGCAGCCGTGGATCATATCGGTTATCACAAGCTGTGCATCGGATCCCATCAGGTAACGCTCGCAGTAGCGCCCTTGCGTTGCTTCAGCGTCGCCGATGCGGTCGCTGGTGCAGCCAATAGCGTATCTGACGCCCAAGATGACTCGCAACGTGACGCGCCACATTTGTGGGCATTGGCAGCGCAGCTTTACTCATTGCGCAGAGACGGCGATCACGGCGTTGGCGATTTTAAGGCTTTGGAAATATTGACGCGTTCCGCTGCAGCACAGGGGGCGTCTGCAATCGCCATCAGCCCAGTGCATGCGATGTTTAGCGCCAATCTTTATCACTACAGCCCGTATGCGCCATCGAGTCGCTTGTTTTTTAATGCGATGCACATCGATCCAGCGGCGATTTGTGGTGAAGCGGCATTGGCGGAGCTCGTCGCAGAACTCGGCTTGCAGCAAGAACAACAGCGACTGCGCGACTGTGAACTGATTGATTGGCCAGCAGCCTCGCACTGGCAGCTTACCGTGTTGCGCGCCTTGTATGAGCGTTACGATCGACACAGCGCTGGTTGGCAAGAATTCGTCAGCTTTCGCATTGAAGGCGATGTCATGCTGGAAGATCACGCACGCTTTGAAGCACTGCATGCAGCAATGCGTAGCAATGGGATTGAAGGCGACTGGCGTAGTTGGCCAGCGCAATATCGCCATCCGCGTAGTGGCGAAGTGGCGGCCTTTGCAACAGAGAATGAGAATGAAGTATGCTTCCATGCGTTTTTACAATGGCAAGCAGCAAGTGGTTTACAACAAGCACAAAGCAGTGCCCGCAATGCAGGTATGACCATCGGTTTGATCAGCGATCTTGCAGTCGGTGCCGAAGGTGGCGGTAGTCAAGCGTGGAGTCGTCAGAATGAAATGTTGGAAGGATTGTCAGTCGGCGCACCTCCGGATATTCTTGGCCCGCTAGGACAAAACTGGGGACTCAGCGCCTTCTCACCACGCGCATTAAGACAACAAGGCTTTCAAGCCTATATAGAAATGTTACGCGCAGCGTTCCGCCATGCTGGTGGTGTGCGCATTGATCATATCCTCGGCCTGGCACGTATGTGGTTGGTCCCCAACAACGCTTCCGGTGCCGATGGCGCGTATCTGCGTTATCCGTTTGACGATTTAATTCGCTTGATCGCGCTGGAGAGCCATCGCTACCGCGCTATCGTCATTGGTGAAGATCTCGGCACTGTGCCTTACGGCTTCAGCGATACGCTCGGTGATGCCGGATTGATGGGCATCCGCGTTTTATGGTTTGAGCACGACAGTCATGGCTTTAAGGATGCTGCACATTGGTCAGATCGTGCAATTGCCACCACCTCAACCCATGATCTTCCGACCACACTTGGTTGGTGGTGTGGCAGCGATATTGCGTGGCGCGACAAGCTTAATTTGATGGCCGTTGGTACCGATGCCCAACACGAATTTGCCGAACGCGCGCGAGAACGCCATACCTTGCTTGAAGCATTGAAACGACAAGCCGATATCGACCATCCAGATCACCAGACAAACGAAAATCTATCACCAGATAATCCGGCTGCGCCACTTACGCAAATATTGCAATTTGTCGGTGCAACTCCGGCGCCGCTCGTGATCATTCCACTGGAAGATGCGCTGGCCCAGATGGAACAACCGAATTTACCAAACACGATAGACAGCCATCCAAATTGGCGTCGTCGCTTGCCAGAAAATACTGCCGATATGTTGAGTGAGCGCGCGACCTCTGATCGCCTTGCTGCGTTAAATCAAGCGCGCCTGAAAGTTGACGCAAACGCCAACGCCGCCGCTAAAACCACAAACATATCGACCGATCAAATCAAGGAAAATGAATGAGCACTCTCCGTGCCACTGCGCGCCTGCAACTGAATCAAGACTTTACGCTGGATGATGCAAGTGAGGTCATTGATTATTACGCCGCGCTTGATATCAGTCACATTTACACCTCGCCAATACTGACCGCCCGCCCCGGCTCGACGCACGGTTACGATGTAGTCGACCCGACCCGTATTAATTCCGAGCTTGGTGGCGAAGCTGCATTACGCCGCTTTGTAAAAAATTGTCGCGCGCACGGTCTAGGATTAATTATCGACATCGTCCCCAATCATATGGGTGTTGGAGGCGGTGACAATCCGTGGTGGTTGCATGTGTTGAAGTGGGGGCCCCATAGTCAATATGCGCGGTGGTTTGATATCGACTGGAACTCGCCAGACCCCACCTTACACGGAAAAATTTTGCTGCCTTTTCTAGGCGATCAATACGCACAAGTACTACGCTCGGGTGACTTGCGTCTGCAATTTGACAACGACAACGGCAATCTTTATTTTGGCTATTTCAGCCATCGCTTTCCACTCGCACCATGGACTTATGATCGCGTGCTGCGTCATGGCGGTCCGGAATTACGCGCCGCCGCCTCCGATTTTCCAGAAATCGATCCGCTGCAAGAACAGGCCTATGCGCTACATCAACAACGCGCCACATTACTACTCGATATTAATCGCACCGCAGAAGGCCGTGCGGCAATTGAACTAGCACTGGCTTCGGTTGCCCCTGACACTGCGGGTGGCTTAGGGCGTCTGCATCGCTTGCTAGAGCGGCAAAACTACAAACTGACCTGGTGGCGTAATGCGGCAGAAGAAATCAATTGGCGGCGCTTTTTTGAAGTCAGTGATCTAGCCGGTGTAAGAGTAGAACTCGATGATGTATTCGATGCGACGCATGCGTTAATTTTTGATTTATTTGCAGAAGGACTAATTGATGGCGTGCGAGTCGATCATGTTGATGGCTTGGCCGATCCAGCTGGCTACTGCCGGAAGTTGCGCAGCAAACTGACGCAACTAAGTGTGCAGCGCCCAGCGGACGCACCAAATTTATCAGATGGTGAAGCCTATTTTGTGGTCGAAAAAATCCTGACGCGTGGAGAAGATCTGCGTACCGATTGGCAAATTGACGGCACCACTGGTTATGAATTTATGGATCAGGTTGGTGCGCTCATGCATAGTGAAGATGGCGTCGCTACACTCAACAAATTATGGATAGAGCTATCTGGTGACAATGATGATTTTTCATCGTACGTCACTAGCGCCAGACGCCAATTACTAAGAGAAAATTTTGTCGGCGAATTTGCCGCGCTCACCCGCGCAGTCCACGCAGTCGCGCGCACGGAACTAGAGACGCGTGATATTTCGTTAGGGGCAATCAACCGCGTGCTAACCGAGCTGCTGGTGGCTTTCCCGGTCTACCGCACCTACACCGCATTTGGTGAACGCAGTGCGGTGGATATGGCGGTGATGGAAACTGCCGTCAATGAAGCGCGCCGCAATATCGCGACGCAAGACATGCCTTTGCTGGACACCTTGCTCAGCTTATTTGACATTAACAACATCGACCCCGATGCCAGCTCGGATGCGCTCGCGCTACGTCAACTGGCGATACAGCGATTTGAACAATTAACGCCACCATTGGCGGCAAAATCAGTCGAAGATACGGCGTTCTATCGCTATGGTAGGCTGCTCTCCCGTAATGAAGTTGGCTCAGATCCTGCCTATTTTTCATCTTCAACCGCAGAGTTTCACCAATTCAATTCTCAACGCGCACAAACATTTCCTCGCAGCTTGCTAGCCACTGCCACGCATGATCACAAGCGTGGCGAAGACGTGCGCGCTCGCTTGGCAGTATTAAGCGAATGTGCAGATGATTGGAGTGAATCGGTACGTCGTTGGACGCGTCTGCACACCGATTTCCGCTCACGTTTAGAAACCGAGGAAGAAACCGGCAATCTCACCGCACCCGCGCTGCGTGATGAAATCATGCTGTATCAAATGATCGTTGGGGCATGGCCGTTTGAACTAACGACCGACAACGATGAGGCACTGCAAGCCTATGCCCAGCGTTTGGTTGCCTGGCAGGAAAAAGCATTACGCGAAGCAAAATGCCATTCCAGCTGGGCGCTACCAAATATCGAATACGAACAGGCATGCCGGCAGTTCCTGCTTGATCTGCTCGATCGTGAAAAAAACCAGATTTTTCTCGACGACGTCATCGCATGGGTAAACCGTATCGGCACCGCTGGTATCGCCAATGGCATGATGCAGACGCTATTGCGCCTTACTTCTCCAGGTGTACCGGATTTATATCAAGGCACCGAATTTTGGGATTTTAGTCTGGTCGATCCAGACAATCGACGAGACGTCGATTACAGCGCACGTCGGGCGACGCTAAATGCAGATGCGCTTTTCGATCTCAATCGCGATCAAGCTTCTTTCAAGGGCTGGCATCAACATCAGCTAAAACAAACCATGGTGCGCAAAGTCCTCGCCCTACGCAAACTGCATCCTGATTTATTTGCAAAAGGAAACTATCAGCCATTAAAGATCGAAGGTCCGTTAGCAGAACGTGTCATCGCTTTTCATCGCTGCTATCAGCAACAAAATGTTGTAGTCCTCGCCTTGCGAGGCAGCCTGTCCTTGCTAGGCGAAAACCTGCAACCGCAGCAGACCGAGGACTTTTCTAATACTTTTGTTATACCCGAAAATATGCGCGGCTCCTATGTCGACATCCTGAGCGACAGAAAACTCGCGATAAACGACACCGCACTATCCATCTCAACTCTACTGGCTGACCAACCGTTTGCATTGTTAATTTTACAAACTAACTAAGCTGACGCTTGCTTTTACCACTTTGCATCGCTGCTACCAATCGCATCATGACGAGATGCAGGTAAGCAGCGATGTCGCTGACAGCATTTGTCAGGCTATTGCCAACTTCTCCGCCTCAACTCATCAGTAAGCATCCACAACATCGGGCATCTCGGTATCTATGTGCGACGCCTCACAGACATTTCATCGCAACTCTCATAAGCTCAGTTTATAGGCTTGAGCGCGTCGCCATGCATCGAGCATTCAATCTTCCGCATTACCTTGTTGTAAACGGCAATGCGCAACGATCCTGATTGCGGAAAAATATGAAAACACCTGAAGTAAAAATTTTGATTATCGAGCATTTTCCGGTTGTCAGCGCGGGCATACGGCTCTGGCTGTCTGAGATACCGGGATTTTCTGTCGAGGGAGATGCCACCACGATTCAGCAAGGATTGCGCATGATCAATGCCGCGCTTCCCGATGTCGTTTTGCTGGATATCGGTATGCCGAAGAAAAATGGCTACGAAGCACTGATGGCAATCAAGAACGAACATCCAACCTTGCCGGTATTGATTATTACCAGCGAGCTAGAGCAATTCTATGCGTTGCAAATGATGGTTAATGGCGCACAAGGCTATTTTCAAAAACAAGGTAAAGCAGATGAACTGGTATCGGCAATTCGAGAAATTTTCGATACCAAACATGTTAAGCGCCACACAACCACGAGTGACATAAACACAGAAAAACCGTTACACGAGCAATTAAGCGCACGCGAATATGAAGTGTTCTACAGTTTATGCAAAGGTGAAAAGCCGTCAGAAACGGCAAACAAACTATCTCTCAGCCCCACCACGATTAGCAAATATCGTAAACGCGTTCTCGAAAAAATGCGTATGCGCAGCGTGCCGGATCTGATTCGGTATGCGATATATCAAAAGATTGATTTCTTCCATCACTAAGAACGTTTCTTTGTTTTTCCAGCTTTAAATATCTATCCGCCAGCATCGTCACACGCCAGGTTTGGCATCATCATCCACACCCATTTTAGCGACACCACAACTTGATGGATCGCATCATATAAATTCACGTATATGCCTTGATACGTACTCCGTATTTGACGCAGAAAATGTACTTGAACAAGCACCTTACACGCTAAGTCACGCACTATCCTTCGCAGCAAATCATGCGATAAACCACATATTCATGGGATTGCACCTATCACATCGTCATTGTGTAATAACTCGACTTGTTCTTTTTTCTTGTTCTGTATCTTCTTATTTCCTTTTACTTCCTCTCTTTTAAAAACGAAGGATGTCATGTCGAGCACAATCGTTGTTGGTGAATTCAAAAATCAGACTACGGGCGCCATCTGCACCGTGATTAAACTACTGCCGACTAATGGCAGAGCAGACAATGCATGTTATGTGACCGATGATGCCGAATATCTTGAGTCTGACCCAAGTGACGCATCACGCTTTACCACACCGTCCGGCGAAGTATTGGTGGCAGCCAGCGCGTTACGCTAATTATTTATCGCTCGTAGTGCACGATATAGGACATAAGCACAACTATAAAACGCTATTGCAACAATTTGGCCAACTTCGCGTTGGCTTTTATTTTGACCCCGAGAAAAACAAGACTGCATATTCTCAGCAACCTCTTAACTAACTGTGCTTGTACGGCGATAAAATCAGCATCAAATCACTGACGATTTTGAAATATGCGATGACAATGGCATGATGATGGCTGTTGTTCCACTAATTTTTCCATATTTTCATATTTGACTATGCTTGATCCCTCACTCCTCGGGCGCCTAACTTTCCATCCGGTGGCCCCCACAAAATCCGGATTTCCACCAGGACGTCATCATCTCGGCATTGCAGATGAACGGGATACCGTTTTGTATGTACCGCAGGATCTGGACACTAGCGTACCGGTCAAATTACTGATCATGTTTCATGGCGCCGGTGGTTTTCCCGAAAAAGTATTGCCGTTTCTCGAGCCATATGCCGATCTCCACAAGTTTATTATCCTCGCACCGCATTCAAAATTTCCAACATGGGATTTGGTAATTGGTGGCAATGGCCCGGATCTGGAACGTTTAAATTTAGCCCTAAATAAGGTGGCAGATCACTATGTGCTTGATCCAAAACACCTGGGATTTATGGGGCATTCGGATGGCGCAAGTTACGCTCTTTCAATCGGCCTGACCAATGGCGATATTGCAAGTCACGTAATTGTTAATTCCGGCGGCTTTATGTCCGTCTTTATGCAAGAAGGTACGCCGTTGGTTTTTATCGCCCACGGTTTGCAGGATGAACAATTACCTATTGAGCGCAGCGGCCGTGCACACGCCACTCAGTTAAAAGAAGCAGGTTACGAAGTGAAGTATGTGGAACACAATGGACCACATGCAATCCAACCGGCAATCATTGAGTTAGCCATCGATTTTTTTATCAATCGCGAAGTCCTGCATGATTAAATAGTTTCCAGCGGATCAATCATCTGACCAGCGATCGCCTCATGGTGCGATCGCTTTTTTATTTCCGAAATGAAAATTATCGTGATTTTCCCTGCAGAAAAATTTTTTTCATACTGCTTATGCAATCCATGTGAACCAAACGCAAAGAATCCGACTCCTTCTTATTCAGTCTAGGATAAACAAAGGAGAATCGCATGGAGACCTTACTCAGTGGCATGCATATCGCTATTCTTGCGACAGATGGATTCGAGCAAGCAGAGCTCACGAAGCCCAAGGCAGCGTTAGAACAAGAAGGAGCTATTACCAAAATAGTGTCGGAACAAGCCGGACGAATACAGGGCTTTCATCACGCCGACAAAGCTGATTTTTTCAATGTCGATTTAACGCTGGAGGAAGCCGACCACAGTGATTTTGATGCGGTCTTATTGCCTGGTGGCGTGATGAATTCCGATCACATTCGTTCACTTCCGCAGGCACAGAAATTCGTACAAGGGATGCAGCAGGAAGGCAAACCGATTGCAGTGATTTGTCATGGCGCTTGGCTATTGGTTTCCGCAGGTCTGGTCAAAGGACGTACGTTAACCAGTTGGCCTAGTCTGCAAGACGATATTCGCAATGCTGGTGGAGAATGGCAAGATCAGGAAGTAATCGTTGACGCTAACTGGATCAGCAGCCGCAAGCCAGACGACATACCGGCATTCAATAAGGCGATTGTGAAAACGATTGGTGCCTATATAAAAGCGGGCTTAAAAGACTCGGCCGATGAGAATGCAGTTGGCATCGCGTCAAGTTAATTCATCTCCCATTATCGATGCGGCAAAACTGCATACGCCCGAAGCCTAAAAGTAGCAGGATAAGCAAGGGTCGCCATCGCTGTTGTCTGCTTCACATGCTTATCCGGCGCCCGCTGACTTCCCTTCGTTCGCGCTTTGGATTATCATAGGGCAGATCAGTTTTAACGTCATTTTGACGAAAAAACGACGCCGTAAATTGCACTTAACAACAGAATGTATGCAAGCCAAGTCTCATACTTGGTATTCCGCAGTCAACGGCGCACGCGGCTTCCAGCAATGGAGGCCGTTTTCATTTAATTGTAAGAGATGACATACACCCTTGATGGTGATGATTGAAACACCATTATTTTTTGGCCAGATTTTGGGCGAACATTGGCAATACCAGTTTGGCGCTGGTAATGGACAGGAGTTGTAATGGATTTTGAAATACCGGAGCCGCTAGTCAGCGCATTGCTCGAGATGGTCGATGCAGATTCTTTATTGGCGAAGCGGATGGCGGAACACGGTGTTTGCCATGGCAGGATGATCGTCTCCAGCAAACTATTCGACTCTCACTCACTGAATGCACTGTACAACTTGAGCAAGACGCAGAATGAACGCGCCTTGATGTTTCAGATGCTGGCGCTGGACAACATCCGCAATGCCCCACAAGCACGCACCATCCCAAGTCTGGAAGACCTAGTCCCTGGTCTTTGCGCCTATTTTATGCGCGACATGATCGATGGTTGGCTCTACAAGCGCAACAAGGATGGCGTGATGTTGCCATGGCTGATTCAGCGTATGCGTCATGTACAGCCGGATCAAGGCGCCCCCTATGTGGTGATCGAGTTGCTCGCCAATACAATGCAATCGGCGAACCATGAATCTCCCGAATACCAACTGCGTCGTTCCGGTATGACCAACGCGATTGTCATCAGCCGCCATGACATCGTCAACCGAACCATTCCAGAATTGCTTGCAGAAGCGGGCTACTTCAAGGAGTGCAAGGAATTCAAACAAGATTATGAAACGCATGCGAAGCGTTTCTTAAAAGTGCAATCCGCATTTGGCAAACAATTTATTGCCAGTAAAGCAGTCTTTATCCTCGATGAAAAATCGCGTACCGAGCTGATTCGCATCAATGACGGCGTCACTGCACGCTGCATTAATGATGAGGAGAGTCTTGACCGTCGCTTCGAGATGAGCATCGACAATGATTTTTGGCGTGATGCCGGCGCAACTGAGGGGTTTGAAAATATTCCACTGCATTGCTACGTCTATTTATTTCATCTGGAATGGCATCGCAATATTTGGGTACACGTCCAGCATTTGACGGACTATCAATACAAGCCGGAGTTGCGTGAAAAATTGATTTTGCCGCCCAGCCATCGCGATCTGATCGACATCCTCACCTCCGATATGAATGTGATGATGCAGGACATCATCGAAGGTAAATCTGGCGGCACCACTATTTTATGCAAGGGCGCACCGGGTCTAGGTAAAACGTTGACCGCAGAAGTGTATTCCGAAGTCGTCGGCAAGCCTTTGTATCGTGTTCACTCAGGACAACTCGGCACCACCGCTTCTTCAGTCGAGCAAACGCTGTCAGCAATCTTGCATCGCGCCACACGTTGGGATGCGATCTTGTTACTCGACGAAGCCGATGTGTATATCCGTTGCCGTGATAACGATCTGGAACACAATGCGATCGTCGCTGAATTTTTACGTACGCTCGAGTACTTTAACGGCTTGCTGTTCATGACGACAAATCGTATTAACGACGTCGACGATGCAATTTTGTCGCGCTGCATCGCGACAATCAAATACGAAGTGCCGCCGAAAGAAGACGCTATAAAGTTATGGCATTCACTGGCCACGCAGTTTCATGCAGATTTGTCGGACGATGTGATTAATGACCTCACAAATGTTTTCGCCGATGCCAGCGGTCGCGATATTAAAGAGTTACTAAAACTAACTTCAAAGTATTGCAAAGGTAAAGGATTGCCCTTATCGGTGGATGCGTTCAAACTCTGTGCAAAATTTCGCGGTTTGGCTGGAAGTGAAGTTGGCGCTGCATAATTCGATACGCGCTTTTTAATAAAAATTAATCAACGCTTCGATTATTAATGTCGCTCATTTACCTCGCGCATTTACGTTTTTTATAACGTTAAAAGATATCGCATTCAATTCCCTTTTGAACGCGATATCTTGACGACGTAGTTCTTGATTAATTTCCCGCATGGATTATCGCAAGCCAGCCACGCCCGCGTATATCGATAAGTATCAATAATGTAAACATTTACTGCTTCATCAACATTGATAGATCATCAGCATTAAAAAAAGCCTGATGACTTGGCATCAAAACAATTTCCCCAATCATTTCGCGTCGCATAAAACTGGCGTCCGCTGTACCGCTCACTTAACTATTTATGCGAACCATCTATAAAACCGCCCTGCCGCTAGCCAGCCTTACCGCTGTCGGCATGTTAGCGACCGATTTCTATTTGCCTGCAGTGCCGTCGTTACCGACTTTGCTTGGTGGCTCGGTTACACAAGCACAAGGAACCTTAGCGGTGTTTATGACAGCGCTCGCGATTTCTCAACTGTTGTGGGGCTGGGCGCTGGATAAATTTGGTGAACGTCGGATAATTTTGCTTGGCATGGTTTTGCTGGGCGGTGCCAGTCTACTCTGTGCACTAGCACCTGATATCCAGATATTGTTGCTTGGTCGAACCATACAGGGCTTGGGCGCTGGCGCAGCCACTGTGGCGGTCCCTGCACTATTACGAAAACGATCATCCGATGCGGCGGCGATCCAATCAATCGCGTTGGTCGGAATGGCCGAATCGATCATCCCAGCCCTTGGGCCAGTCGCCGGCACGCTCGTGATTAGTCATGGCAATTGGCGTTGGACTTTCTGGATCGTCGCGCTGTTGACATTCATGCTGATGCCGTTGGTATCGCGCATCGTGAGTCGCAATACATCAGCCACGCCTAATGTTTTGGCATCTGATATTGCTGGCAAAGTCAAAGAGCCAAACGCGTCGTATATGCCGTTATTAAAAAATCGCAGTTTTATACGTTTGGCGATTGGTTATGCATTGATGTTTAGCGCCTTGCTGATGTTTGTCGCAAGTGCGCCGCAAATCATTACCAATTGGTTGCATCACTCCATTGGCGGCTTTGCTGCGATGCAGGTATGCGGCGTTGCCGCATTTATTTTGGGAGCCACCGCTAGTGGCCGCCTTGCGCATCGCTTCGCCGCACACCATCTTGCTCACGCTGGCGCTTGGCTGCAAATTGTGGGCGGCATCTTGTTTATCTTGCTGGCGACCACTACTCTGCGCTCATTACCGCTGGTGATAGTGTGTTGGGTTGTGTTCTGTATAGGCTTGGGGATACGCGCACCGGCATTGATGGTACAAGCGCTGTCGGTCGCACATGAGCTGGCAGGCAAGGCCTCCGGCCTATTGATGTTTTTAGCTTTTTCACTTTCTTCGCTGGCAACCATGTTGATCGCACCCTTGCTTGACTACGGTCTATTGCCAGTTGCTATCGGACTTACTGTATTAAGTATTGCCAGCGCATCGATCATTCCATTGCAAAGCGGTGCGCGCGAATAAAGCGAAATCTGGGAATCCTTACATTCTTAAAGTTGTGGCAGCGTGCTATTTATAGGGCCATAAATGCGATTCTGGTTTAGCTCTGCGCGTTGCTTACTAGTGCCGTCAAGGCCTGCGTGCCGCTCCAGGTTTCTCCAGGTTGCAAAACAACGGGCGTGGCAGCGCAGGCTGCTTCTACACACAACATTTGCCGCCAATCGGCATCCGGAAAATCCGTCAAGCTACGTACTAACTCTGGCCCCGGGTTCCAAACGACGGTGTCGCTAAAACCTTCGTGATGGATCTGCAATGTCGGCACATTGTCTTCCAACAATTGCAAGCTTGCAGGCGGCGACATGTAGACGCGATCAATTTCACCCGCAATCGTCACGCGCTCAGCTTGTTCTACGACTTCTTTATTATTAGCTGTCGCGTCCTGGTAGCGTGTGTGCTGCAATCCAGCCAACTCCGTTTTGAGAATATCGTCGACACGCAAATAGCTATGTAAGGCAGTGGTAAATTCCCACGCTTGCGCGCTCCTATTAGTAATCGATAAAGTTGTGCGCAAACTATTCGCTTGCAGCTCCACTTTTAATACGGCCTCAAATTCTTCCGCCCAAATCGCTCTACTTTGCGCGTCGTCTGTCACCGTCAAGGACAAGCTTGCTTGCTCGGATTGCTGAGGAGTGATGGGATCAAGCTTGTCTTCAACACAGCGCCACTTTTGCAAACGTATAAAGCCATGTTTTAGTATTGGCCCCCTCACTGAAAATTGCGGAAACGAAATAGGAATACCGCCGCGAATTGCCTGTGCCGCCATGCCCGCGACGTCATCACGTTTCGCACCTCCGGTTTTGGGTGATAAATAAAACCGTTCTCTACCTCGAGTATCACGCCACGAAACAACCTGTGCACCTTGCTGCGTCACTGTCACCTGAGCGCCATCGCAGCTCAGCACACGGCACGGCAAGCCCATTATCTGATCAGGGAAAGAGGCGACACGATCAATTACCAATTTTGCGTCGGAAGAAACGGCAGAAGTCATCGGAGCGCCTTCAAGTCAAAATGTTTATGTGATCGCTGCTTACACCATGGCGTACAGCGACCATCGACAAAAGATCATCGCTATGCACGGACCCTTGATGTAGGTAGATAAAGGCACAGCAAAAAAGTTGCAATAACGATTGTAGTTAAATTTTGCTGGGATAACGAGGCGACAGCATTACCGGCCAGTGCTACATTAGTCAACTTGACATGGGTCAACGTCGGCACGATATTATGAATTTTTTGCCTCATATGGCATCTATATCTTGTATTCAGGCTCGCCTCGCATTTTTATCTAACCGGATTTAGCCAGATTTATGCGATATGGTCGCCCAACATACCATTACCAATTGCGCCAAACTAGCGACAAGAGATCAACCTTAAGATCGGTCGCTTGGTGATATTAAGGTTTACGTCGACTACGCAATTTTTGGAGACTTTATGAGCAATCTATCTACGAACCATTCGCCATCCCCAGTTGTCGCGACGCCAGAGGCGTGTGATCGCATTCTGCTGGCTGCGCTGGAAAGTGGTGATCTGGAAGCCACCGTCTTACTTTACGAGCCGACTGCAACACTCTTTAAAAAATCAGGCTCCACCGTGACCGGTCACGAACAAATTCGGGTAGCAAATGCGGCCTTGATCGCAATCAAGCCAAAGTTCACCATCGAGTTTATTAAAACCACACTTAGTGGCGACCAAACCATTGCCACCACCAGAATGAAGGCAAGTTTGGTCGGTACCGCTGAAGATGGGCGTGAAATCCACGGTAATATTCACACGCTGGAAGTGTTACGCAAACAAGATGATGGTTCTTGGCGTTATATTATTGACGACCCCTACGGTAGCATGCGCGAAACTATGCATGAAAAAGAATAGTCTGGCTACAACCCGCCGCACACCGTTTTATCTTGGATGAGAACTCACAGCCGTTATCGCTACGTAAATAATCATCCACGACGCAGCAAATCAAATCAACTCAGGGAAATTATGCAATCGACTTATATTGGCGGCCTAGACATTGGCGGCACAAAAATGGCGGCCATCGTCGCCGACATTAACGGCCCCTTGATACGTGTGGTCGAACCCACTGTCAAAACCGGCACGCCACGCGCACCTGCAGAACAAGGTTTGCGATTGTTGCAGCAAGCGTGCAGCGAAGTGGGGATTCCATTCGATCAGATCCGCAGCGTTGGCGTCAGTTCTTGCGGTCCGTTTTCTTATATTGACCAGAAACTCAATCTCGTTACACCCAATATATGCGGTGGTATGCGCGAAGACAGCGATCTACCTAACGATTGGCAAGCCATTCCGCTGGAAGCGGTACTGCGTGAGCACTTTTCCACAGTAGTGATTGAGAACGATTGTGTCGCTGCGATTGCGGCCGAACGTGCATTTGGTAATGCGCGTGGTTATGACGACTGTGCTTACGTCACATGGAGTACCGGCATCGGTATGGGTTTTTATGTAGACGGCAAACTATTACGCGGCAAAAACGGTAACGCTGGTCATGCGGGACATATGCTTTTGGCAGAAAATATTCCTGCGCAATGTGGCTGCGGAAATTTTGGCGATGTCGAATCTCTGACGTCTGGCCGTAATTTACGCGCGCGTTTTGGTCGCTCATCAACCGATATTTTTACTTCGGCCAGAGCGGGCGAAGAGGAAGCGCTGGCGATTGTAAAAGAAGCAGCAAAATGGTTTGGCCGCGCACTATTTAACGTGACGGCAACGCTCGACATGAAACTATTTGTGATCGGGGGCAGCGTTTGGCAACATCACGGTGACTGGATGAAACCAATGGTGATGCAGGAGTTGGAAACGCGTTTTCCTGCCCTGACCAATGAGGTCTCCATCGTTGATGCGCGCTTAGGCTCGCATGTGGCCGATATCGGTGCGCTATACCTAGTGATGGAACCGGATTGGGTAGACTGTTGGCAGCAAGGTGATCTATGGGAAAAATTACGTGCGCTGTCGGAACAGTAACGCGCACTTACTTGTACTTAATAAGTATCTCGCAAATAAAAATCGCACTGAACAAACATGTTGAGTGCGTTTTTTATTCAACCTCATAAAATATTTTGATGCGCTCTGAAAAATTTATCGGTAGAGAAGAGCGCCTCCAATAACAACGTTAAAAATTTCTGCACTTCACGAGCGACATGTATTTTAGAAGCCGTAACCAACGCTAAAGACCAGCGCCTTATCTGTCTTCTTGGCGCCTTCTGCAGGTTGATTGTCGTAGTCCACATTTAGTTGTGTGCTGACATTCAAATTCTTTGTGAGCGGCACACGGAAACCGATACGACCGCGCGCCAACATATCTTCCGTATCTTCTAAGTTGGTATCCAGTGTCACGCTATTAAAAAAGACGAGTTTTTTATCAAAATACTTACGATCATATTTGTAGCCGACGCTCATGGTTGGGAATGAGCGATCAGGAGAAATCTCGTAGTCCTCATTGACGTAGTTCAAGCCGACTTCACCGGAAAGCTTGGTAATATCGTCCTCCAAAAACTGTCGGCCATAACCACCGCCGAGCGAAGTACGCAAGTTTAGATCTGCCATTTCGTCATTTTCAGCACGTGCTCTGGCATACACATAATTCTTTTTATCTAAAAAATTATCGTATTGCATCAACAAGCGTCGATTGGAGGTGGTTTTGACGCCATTCGATTTCGCCTCGTTAATCTCGCCACTTACGGTATAGCGATCTTCTGGCGTGCGCGCGATAAATTCGCCGTTGAAATTCAACTGATCCTCATCCGAGTTGCCGCGATTCATTGCGCCACCAAGATTGAGATGACCAGAGTATTGGACCGACTGGTCGATGATCGGCGGATTCAAAGCAGCGATTTGTTTGCGCGCCAGCGGCTGAGATTGTCCCAATGCTCCCTGATCAATCGTTACCGCATCCTTATCCACCGCCACTTTACCCTTGACCGTGGTGCCATCTTTCATCTCAACCCGCACCGGCTCCGCCGCGTCGAGTTTTTCTACATCTTTCCACGGGATTTTCACTTCCCCAAACACGCTGGACTTGAAAATCAACACGTCGCCGTTCATTTGTTGTAACTCGCCAGTAACTTGGTCGCCGTTTTTCAATGTGACGCTGGCTGCGTGTGCAGAGATAAAGCCTAAGGAACTTGCGGCAAACACACAGGACACCAGCACGCGATTATTATTTTTTGCTAATTTGTTTCTAAAACACATACGGATGTGTCTCCTAGAATGCTGTGAATGAATAGAAAAGGTCAGCGCAACGCGTCCAAACCTTTTAAACAGACCACCAGATTACAAAAGCGTTCCTAGATGACATCTATATATTGGAGCCAGCCAATACAAATTGGCGCGTGGTTTGTCAGGTTCTGAAATAACAAAGGGGTTACGATTTCTCGTAACCCCTTGATTTTACTGGTGGGCCTCCCGTGAGTCGAACACGGCACCAACGGATTATGAGTCCGCTGCTCTAACCAAGCATGAGCTAGAGGCCCGTAACCTGACTAGGAATTAATTTCCTTCGAGGAAGCTCTTAAGTTTATCCGAACGCGAAGGATGACGCAATTTGCGCAGCGCTTTTGCTTCTATCTGACGGATGCGCTCACGCGTGACGTCAAACTGTTTACCCACTTCTTCCAGCGTGTGATCGGTCGACATCTCGATACCAAAACGCATACGCAAAACTTTTGCTTCGCGTGGCGTTAAGGAGTCGAGTACGTCCTTGACCACGCCACGCATCGAAGCATGCAAGGCCGCATCAGCTGGTGCCAACGTGTTGTTGTCTTCAATAAAATCGCCCAGATGTGAATCGTCGTCATCGCCGATCGGTGTTTCCATCGAAATCGGTTCTTTTGCGATCTTCATGATCTTGCGGATTTTATCTTCCGGCATTTCCATCTTGATCGCCAGTGTTGCTGGATCTGGCTCGGCGCCAGTCTCCTGCAAAATCTGACGTGAGATGCGATTCATCTTGTTGATAGTTTCGATCATGTGTACTGGAATACGAATCGTACGTGCCTGATCCGCGATCGAACGCGTGATGGCCTGGCGAATCCACCAAGTTGCATAGGTCGAGAATTTGTAGCCACGACGATATTCAAATTTATCGACTGCTTTCATCAAGCCGATGTTGCCTTCCTGGATCAGATCCAAGAATTGCAAACCACGGTTGGTGTATTTTTTGGCGATCGAAATTACCAGACGCAAGTTAGCCTCGGTCATTTCACGCTTGGCTTTACGCGCACGCATTTCACCAGCGGCCATCTTTTTGTTGATGCCGCGTAGATCTGCCAGCGGCAATACCACGCGTGCTTGTAGGTCGATCAGTTTTTGCTGCAGCTCTTTGATGGCGGGTACATTACGACCCAACAACACACTGTAAGGATGATTAGCCGACACTTCTGGATCGATCCAGTCGAGGTTGGTTTCATTACCCGGGAAGCTCTTAATAAAGTGGCTGCGTGGCATACCGCATTTGTTGACAGCGACATCCAGAATTTGCTTCTCGATATGACGCACTTCATCGACTTGACCGCGCAAGGTGTCGCACAATTTTTCTACCACTTTGGCGGTGAAGCGGATGTTCAACAACTCGTTGGAAATCGTTTCTTGCGCTTTGACGTAAGGCTTGGAATTGTAGCCTTCCTTCTCAAACGCTTTACGCATCTTGTCGAATTGCACCGTGATGCTGGCAAACTTAACCAAAGACTCACGCTTCAACTGTTCAATTTGCTCCGCAGTAAACCCTGCCGCGCCGGTCGCTGCTGGAGGAGCGGCTTCTTCTTCTTCCTCTTCATCATCATCAGCGTCTTCATCATCTTCATCATCGTCAGACGCTGTGCTGGCAGGAGGTGGTGGTGCCGACTCGGATGGATCCATATCGACCAAACCATCGACGATTTCATCGATCTTGGTTTCATCGTTTGCGATTCTGTCACCGGCGGCAATAATTTCTGCAATGGTTGTCGGGCATGCGGAGATTGCTTGAATCATGTCTTTCAAGCCGCCTTCAATACGCTTGGCGATTTCAATTTCACCTTCACGCGTCAACAACTCAACCGAACCCATTTCGCGCATATACATGCGCACTGGATCGGTGGTGCGACCAAAATCAGAGTCGACGGTTGACAACGCTGCTTCAGCAGCTGCCTCAGCCTCATCATCACTAGCACCGCTGGCGACGTTATCCGACAACAACAGTGTTTCCGCATCAGGTGCTTGCTCATAGACAGCGATGCCCATGTCGTTGAAGGTACCAATGATTCCTTCGATTGCTTCTGGGTCGATGATGTTTTCTGGCAGATGATCGTTGATCTCGGCATAGGTCAAGAAACCACGCTCTTTACCAAACTTGATCAGCGTCTTCAGTTTTTGACGGCGCGCTTCGAGCTCTTCTTCGCTCGAGTCGGTGTCGGATGAAAACGCATCTTTCAACAATGCTTTTTCTTTTGCCTTGCGATCTTTAGCTTTCGCTTTATCGATCGCTTTCAGTTCCGCACGCTCGACGGCATTGAGTGCCGCGACTTCGTCATTTTCAGGCTGGAATTCTTTAGGCTTGCGACCACGACGTCCAGGTACTTTGATAGAAGGCAAAATGTAGCCAGACGTATCAATCGCTGCCAGTGTGGCGGCGTCGGTAGTTTGACTCACGGTCGCCGTGATCATGACATTGACGCCAGGACGCGACTCGACCTTTGCTTCGACTGGAGCTGGCTTGCCAGGGGATTTCGCTACAGATTTCTTAGTTGTCACAGGGGCTTTCGATTGCACAGATACCGGGGTTGCATTTTTCGACACAGGCTTTGGTTTTACATTCGTAATAGGTGCTGCTTTTTTTGCTGCCGTTGTCGAAGGATTATTCGTCTTTACTTTTGCAGATGCGAGCTTGCTCGCATCCGGCGTTTTAGTCGCCGTTTTTTTTACCGCTGCTGGTTTCACTACCTGCTTTGCAGCAGTCTTCACTGATTTTGTTGCAGCTTTTTTTGCAGCAAGTGCTTGAGGTTTCGCGGGTTTCTTCATTGCGTTCGCCATTGGATCAACTACCAACTGGTTATGCTCATTGAAGCGCGATCTAAACTGCGCCCAGGAGCCAATATTGACGTTGCTCTGGCCTCTTACTAAGAAAGCCAATCACAACGCGGATGATTGAATTTATTCCTGACCAACTTAAATTAACAACTCACTGAGGCACGCATAAACACTGGCGCACATCTCACTCTCATTTCACTGATACAACATAAGCGCGCATTGGCGCATTTGCATAAATAGCTGTTTCGATAATTTATCTCGCCCTAAGGCGTTGAATCGAAAGCCTTTAATTATAACATAGAGGGGCAAGTTTTCTCTCTCGCTAAGGGCAAAATCAGTCCCTACGCTCTATTTCTGTCTGCGCTTCACGTCGCAAATGCTCTTTTTGCATGGATAATTCGCGATAGCGCGCTTGCGCATCCGCGTCATGCAGTCCACCGGCGACTAATTTTTCCAGTTCAACCGTTAACACTTGCGACTTAATTTGGCGGATCGCGCCGTGCAGCTCCAAGTTAGCTGTATCAATATTCGATTCCGCGCCACGCGCAATTTCCATAATCAAACCATCAAAATCTGGCGTCATCGCACGTAATACTTCTGCCAGCGCTGCAAAATTTGCCTGCTCACCCAAGTCTTCACAAGCAGCCAGTAATTGCAGCAACATGTCCGCGTGTTCAGGAGCAAACTGGACCAGCGTTGCTATACCGGATGCATCAAACGCGCTGACCAAAACCGGGTGCGCGACCAATAACTTCATGATCTGACGCTCCAACCCAAGCGGCGCACTACGTTTGCCACGCGGTGGTGCGACACGAGTGCGCGAAACCGGTTGCGTCAATTCAAACAAGGCCTCGATCTCAGCCGGCGTGCTTTCTGTTAATTGCGCCAGACTGCGCACAATCTGCAAACGCAATGCCGACGCAGGCAATGCTTGCAACAATGGCTTGGCATCGAATTGTGTACGCGCCCTGCCTTCTGGCGTGTTCAAATCATTTTCGCTGGCCGCTTCTTTCAGCAAGAACTGCGATAACGGCATTGCGTCTTGCACTTGTTTCTCAAATGCCTCGCTGCCGAGCTCACGAATATAACTATCGGGATCATGCTCGCTCGGCAAAAATAAAAACTTGATAATCTTGCTGTCGGTCGCGTACGGCAAACTCGCCTCTAGCGCACGGCGCGCGGCACGGCGGCCAGCTGAATCGCCATCAAAACTAAACACGACCTGATCCGTTTGGCGCAGCAATTTTTGCACGTGAATTGCGGTACATGCGGTGCCTAAAGTGGCGACACAATGCGGAAAACCCAGTTGCGCCAACGCCACCACATCCATATAGCCTTCGGTGACCAAGGCATAACCCGCCTCGCGAATGGCCTGCCTTGCTTCAAACAAACCGTAGAGCTCGCTACCCTTTTGAAATAGGGGCGTTTCTGGAGAATTCAAGTATTTTGGTTCGCCGGCATCCAGAATCCGACCACCAAAGCCAATCACCTGGCCTTTACTATTTCTAATCGGGAACATGATGCGATCGCGAAAACGATCGTAGCGTTTGCGACGACTGTTTCCCTCATCCTCATCCGCGCGATCGATCACTAAACCGGATTCGACCAACGCTTCCAGCTCGTAGTCTGCAAACACAGTACGCAAGCTATCCCAACCCTCGGGCGCGTAGCCCATGCCATAGCGCGCGGCGATCTCACCAGTTAAGCCGCGCCCTATCAAATATTGCTTGGCGCGCTCGGCATGCCGTAATTGCTGCCTGTAAAAATCACAGGCTTGTGTCATTACATCAGACAAGGCCACGCTTTTTGCTTGATGCTCAGCACGTTGCGCTGGCAACATGCGATCGTCACTATCCGGTACCACCATGCCGACGTTTTGCGCCAAATCTTTGACCGCATCAACAAAACCCATACCCGAATATTCAATCAAAAAACCAATCGCAGTACCATGTGCACCACAGCCAAAGCAATGATAAAACTGCTTGGTTGGACTAACGGTAAAACTCGGAGATTTTTCGTTATGGAAAGGGCACAGGCCCATGAAATTGGCCCCACCTTTTTTGAGCGGCACATACTTACCTACCACGTCGACGATATCAACGCGGTTGAGCAAATCTTGAATAAACGACTGGGGAATCACGCCGATTTTGCCTTTGGACTAAGCAAAAGAGTTAAGTGACGAATACGAAGAAGGGCAAGCCTATCGCCCTCACTTCGCGTATGACTTTATGTGGCTTATGCTTTCGTCAAGGCAGCTTTGACCAAACCGGAGACGGCTGTCATGTCGGCGCGACCCGCTAACTTGGGCTTTAAAATCGCCATCACTTTACCCATGTCTTGCGGTCCTGCTGCACCGGATGCAACCACTGCAGCAGCCACCTCTGCGTTGACCTCAGACTCCGACAATGCAGCGGGCATGTAGACCACCAGAATATCGAGTTCGGCTTTTTCTATATCAACCAAATCTTGGCGACCACCGGCTTCAAACTGCGCAATCGAATCTTTGCGTTGTTTGATCATTTTTTCAATGATCGCCAACACTTGTTTGTCATCGACTTCGATACGCTCATCCACTTCTTTCTGCTTGATGGCAGCAGTGATCAAACGAATCGCGCCCAATTTACCTGCCTCTTTGGCGCGCATTGCCGCTTTCATGTCTTCGGTAATTTGTTCTTTCAAGCCCATGTTCGCTCCAAGTGTATTTACGAATGCTTAAAATTCAGCAATAACTTTGCGGCTATAACGCCACGATGATGGCCTAGCAGCTAAGCATCAAACCATAAAATCGCGACTGAAAATTTAATTTCGCTGCTTATTTTATGGAGCAATCTCAAAAAATGCCGAGGCAATTTCAAAATACGACAATCTTAAAAACGCCAAAACCCGCTGCGGACCAACACCGGAGCGGGTTTATTACTAACTAACTTAAGTACGCGCGCCGTTAAGCAACACGCAACTTAAAATCAATTAGTACATTTTTTTCGGCAATTGCTGGCTGCGGATGCGTTTGTAGTGACGCTTAACAGCAGCAGCGAGCTTACGCTTGCGCTCTGCAGTTGGCTTTTCGTAAAACTCGCGCGCACGCAAATCGGTCAAAAGGCCGGTTTTTTCAATAGTGCGCTTGAAGCGACGCATTGCGACTTCGAACGGCTCGTTTTCTTTTAAGCGAATAGTTGTCATGTAAGGCAAACAAATGTTGGATAGTGAATCGAAGATTATAGCAGCCTAATAAGACAAATGGAAGCCACTTATTGACCGAGGCGTGATTGTATTCTTTTTTGTGCGGTTTCGTCTCAAAATACAACGACGACTCACATGCTCAGCGGATCTGGCAGCTGCCAAAACCGCGTCGTCACTGGATCCTGCTAGCAGAATCCCTTATGCGGCTTGATGCCCTCTTATACCGCCTGCCCCGCCGCCACGCCTGATGCCCACGCCCATTGAAAGTTGTAGCCACCCAGCCAGCCGGTAACATCAACCGCCTCACCGATGAAATGCAAACCCGGCACTTTGTTTGTCATCAATGTTTGCTGTGACAGCTCGCGCGTATCAATCCCGCCCAGCGTGACCTCAGCCTTGCGATAACCTTCGGAACCATTTGGCACAATTTCCCAGCGGTTTAACAAAGCCCCCAGCGCACGCAGCTGTTTGTCCTGCATATCGGCAACGCGCGCATCTCCTTTATAGTCATTCGCCAGCAGCCATTCATCTACCAAGCGGGCCGGCAACCATTGCGCCAATTGATTGGCGAGATTTTTCTTGCTACTGGCTTTACCAGCAATCAGCGCTTCGGCAATATCGATATCGGGCGACAGATTGATAATCAGCGGGGTGCCAGGCTGCCAATAACTGGAAATCTGCAAAATCGCGGGGCCCGACAAGCCGCGATGTGTAAAAAGCAGGTCTTCTTTAAAAAAACCACGCGCTTTTTTTGTGCCGGTTTCTACTTCGACCGGCAACGAAATGCCGGCCAATGCAACAAATGGTTGCCACGCTGCCAGATCAAAAGTCAGCGGTACCAGCCCTGGGCGCGGCTCGACTATTTTTAGATCAAATTGTTTTGCAAGCCGGTAGGCGAAATCGGTGGCGCCGATTTTGGGGATCGACAAACCACCGGTCGCGATCACCACGCTCGCCACCTCTATCTCACCACTATCGGTTTTAATATGGAAAATCTCATTACTGTTGGCGATGTCCATCACCTTGCACGGCATCCGCCAATTGACCTCACCCAGCGCACATTCTGCTTTTAGCATCGCAATGATGTCTTCAGCCGAATTGTCGCAAAACAGCTGCCCCTTGTGTTTCTCGTGATACGCAATCCGATGCCGTTTCAGCATTGCGAGAAAATCCTGCGGCGTATAACGCGACAATGCACTTTTGCAGAAATGGGGGTTTTGCGACAGGAAATTTTGCGGCGTCGCGTCGATATTGGTGAAATTGCAGCGACCACCACCGGAGATGCGGATTTTTTCCGCCAGCTTGTCGGCGTGATCGATCAGCACCACGCGTCGGCCGCGTTGGCCGGCGACCGCGGCGCACATCATGCCGGCCGCACCTGCGCCGATTACGGCAACATCAAACTGTTTTGTCATGGCTTATCCGATTCTGGTAAGCCGTGATTGTAAGCGCACAGACGGGAGTCGAGCAGGAGTATTTAAAACACACTTAAACAACTAGCAAGTAGCTTCCAAATAGGTAGCTCTTGCGCAGCACTTTTTTATTGTGATGACAGCGCTGATGACCGGCGCGATAACAGAACCTAAGCCGAGATCTTTTCTCGTGTTATTTCTTGTGCCTTCGCCGTCGCACACAAGTCATTCACGACAGTGGCCGTTGCGCATCGCACCACATCGCCAATGACAATGATGGCGGGGCTGCCTATGCCGGATTCCGACAAGGCTTGCGGCAACTCTGCCAAGGTCGTAATCAATTGTGCTTGTGCCGTACCGGTCGCTGACTGGATAACCGCAACCGGCGTCGCGGCGGCTTTGCCACCCGCTAGCAAAGCCGTCTGTATCTCCGCACAACGCGCCACGCCCATATAAATAACAAGCGTCAAATTAAGTTTGGCGAGTGTTTGCCAGTCTGGATTAGCCTCCGGCGTCTTGCCATGCCCAGTAATGAATACCGCGCCCTGCGTCCAGTCTCTATGCGTCAGTGGGATGCCTATCGAGGCGGGAGCTGCCAAGCCGCTGCTGATGCCGTTGATGACTTCAACTACCACGCCTGCTGCTAATAGATGATCGCGCTCTTCGCCGCCTCTACCAAAAATAAAAGGATCGCCGCCTTTCAAGCGCACCACGCAATGACCGGCCTGCGCCTCGGCCAACATCAAACGTTCTATGAATTCTTGCGGTGTTTGTTTGCAACCACCGCGCTTGCCGACCGGCACGATGCGCGCCGTTGTCGGCGCATGTTGCAGCACTTCTGGATTGACCAGATCATCGATCAATACAACGTCGGCGCAAGCGATTGCCTTAACCGCCTTGATCGTCAACAACTCTGGATCGCCAGGACCTGCTCCGACCAAAAAAACCTTACCGCGTGTTTGCGTTGTTACCTGTACCTGCGCCATCTTCTTTACCTTGTTTGCTCTTTAACATGCATGAAATAAGCAAACATTGTTCCACCTGCTCTGCAATTGGCGCAGGGATGGGTTCTTCACCACGCAAAGCGGCTGCGATCCATTTGGCGGTGGTTGCGGCATCCCGGTTCGCCGGCAATGGCGGCATCTCATCAACCGGCTCCTGCTTTTGCACCAACACAGACGCTTCATTTTGGTGCATCCAGCTGATTTGCTGCGCACGTTTTGCATTGGCGACGGTTTCGCCTTCGGTGCCGCGCATCAAAAAGATATCGCCGCGCGCGGCGGGAGCCGGACCGGTGAAATACTCGGTCAGCATTTTCAGATATTCGGGATGGGTGTATGAAGTCAAACGCAACGCTGGCTGTGCAAACGGTTGCATGATCTTGACCAGCGTATGCGTGGAGTTACGCACACCGAGGATGCGACGCATCGCCAGCAGATGCGCCATGCGCGGTGCCAGGTCTTCAATCGGCATCAGTACCGGCGCTTGCTTGGCAAACTGCTGCGCTGCCTGATCGGCATTGTGCGAAACCGGATAACCCATCTCGTGCAGAATTTCGGCCGTAGTCACACGTCCCGGATCGACCGTCACACCATGCACCAACACCGGTGCGCCCGCGCGCGCCAGCAACAACGCCAGCAATGGCGTCAGATTCGGCATTTGGCGTGAGCCGTTGTAACTCGGAATCACGATAGGTGCATATTTGCTTTCAGGCGCGTGCAACTGTTCGAACGAAGCTTCGGCCGCGTCGAGAAAGCCGGCGATCTCGTTTACCGATTCACCCTTGATGCGCATCGCCAGCATGATGCCGCCCATTTCCAGATCGGACACATTGCCATTCAACATGGCGGTGTATAACTGCTGTGCATCGTCGCGCGACAGGCTGCGCGCACCTTTGACGCCGCGGCCGATCTCCTTGATGAAACGGGCGGTGGGGAAAGGTGTATCAGAAGATGGTTTGGAAATACGCATAAATAAATCGTCGCTAAAGATGACACTGTAGAACAGCAGCGCGAGATCACGCAGCACGCTAACAGAATACTAGGAGCGACATTATCGCATTGAGAAAATTGGAGAAGGAGAGAAATCGAATAATGGAGACAATAAAAAGCGTCGTTGAAGAATAATTTCGTTTCTTTTTCTGAAGTTACGCATCAAATAATAAAATCTATTCCGGTAGTCTGGAAATTGCCAATTTCAAAGCAGCAAAACAAACTGGGTCTAACGCCGTGCCAACGGTTTTTCCCATCATCTCCAGCGCCTCCGGAATCGGGATCGCGCCACGATACGGACGCGCTGCGGTAATCGCATCAAAAATGTCCGCGGTGGTGATGATGCGCGTCTCGCTACAAATATTTTCCGCTGTTAAACCACGTGGATAACCGCCACCATCGAGGCGCTCGTGATGCGCGCCGGCGACGCGGGCAAGTTCGGAAAAAGCCGTAATACGCGACAAGATATCTTCGGTAAATTGCGCATGTTTTTTTACCGCTTCCCACTCATCTCTATCGAGCGCACCGGGTTTGTCGAGCACGCTGTTGCTGACGCCCAGTTTTCCAACGTCATGTAGCAAGGCACCACGTTTGAGCCAGCGACGCCGCTCCAGCGGCAAACCCATCGCCTCGCCTATCATGTCGGTGTACAAGGCCACGCGCGCACTGTGGCCACTAGTGTAAGGGCTCTTGGAGTCGACAACTTGACCGAAGGCAGCTGCGATGTCGTCCAGATAATCATCGTCCAGCGGCACCTCATGCGCAGGCGGCTCTAACAAAATGATTTCCCGATAGATAGTGGGTGAGGCCAGCACTTCCCAGAACGATGTCGACGACGACACCTGTTCAAATGCCTCGACCAACTGCGGATCAAACCAGCCGCCGGTGCGCGAACTTACTTCATCAAGTGCGGCCTGCTTGCCATCCGCGGTATGAAATACATCGATTACTTGCGCCAGCAAAGCAATCCGCGCGTATAACGGGATCGCCTCGCCACGCAATTGTTCCGGCTTGCCATTACCGTTGTAATGCTCGTCGAGACTATAGATACCTGCGGCGACGCCATCAGAGAAACGCAGTAAACGCGCGATTTCTGCGCCGCGTTGGCAGCGTGTGGCGATCAACTCTTGTGCGATTTCTGGACCATCTTTGAGGATGGTCAACACAGCACGGAAACGTTCGGCCAGGCCGCTTTTTAAACCGGTGTGTTTAAGGACAAAAGCCAATACTTGCGGCAAGCTGTCGCCAACAGTCTTGAAATCTTTTTTAAAGTCGAGATCATCAGTCAGATACAACTCGCAAATGCGTGCCGCATTGCTGCTGCATCCAAGATCTTTTAATAACAGTGTGTAATACAACTCCCACAACTGGTCTTCCGGCATGCCGATTCCGCGACCGATGTGCATACCAATCCAGCAGCAGCGCACACAATGGCCAGCAGGCTGTCCTTCGGTGATGTCCAGCGCGTGACTCAAGGCACTGATCAACTCCGATAGTTTGAGGCTGCTAACCGCCGTACTGGCGGGCACATGGGCAGATCGATGTGCGCGGTGCTGGTTCATGGATGCCAAACTTTCCTGATTAGGAAAATCCATTCTACGCCTGACCAAGAGAAAAGGTTGCAACATGGAAATTTCGACGTGCACCGACATTTTCATGCTCGTCCATTTTTCTTGTCAGCGACTTTACGCCGCAACTTTATGCTGCGACTTTTATCCCGCTCTGCTGCGACAGAATAATCTGCTTTAACTCCGGCACACAGGAGCCGCAATTGGTGCCGCATTTGAGTTTTTGCTGCAATCCAAGCAACCTTGCATCGGGCGCTTCATTCGCCACATCACCAAGCTGTCCCATCAGTGCATCATTGATTTCAGTTTCCGACACATTGAAACAATTGCATACGATGCGACCGCGCGACTTGAAATTTTGCGGTGCCTGATTCGACGGCATCAGCAACAATCGTCCCAGTGCAGCGACCGGCTGCTCGTTTTCCAGATATTCTTTCAACCAGCTTTCCGCCGAAATATCACCGGCCAGCGCCACCGCTTGTAACTTGCCATCCTCAATCAGAATACGGCGCGAGTTACCTCGTTTTTTGTCGTCATAACGCAAAATCTGTGTGCCTGCGATGGCAAATTTCTGTTCAATTTCTGCTGTTAGTTCCGGCTTCGCCGCATAGTCGTCGGCGGCGCGAAACAACACCCCTACTTTGTCACGTCCGAACAAGGTGCACGATGCGTAGGCAAATTGCCGCATCAACGGACGCAACGCCGCTTGCAGGTTTAACAGCTCCGATTCAGGGACCCAACCAAACACGATAAAGCGCCATGGAAATTCTGCTTTCAATATCTTGACGGCCGAATGTTTGAGCTCTGGCTGTTTGGATACAGGATCGAAAGCCGGTATCGTCAGTGCATTGACACCGTACGTACCATCGCCATCATGTCCACGCCCAGAGACGTATTCCTCGCCCCAATGCATGGCGATAAAAGCTTGTCCAGCGCGCATATCCTCGCCCATCGCCACCGGAAAAATCTGCGAACCACGACGACTGGTGACATGCACCAGATCGCCATGCTGGAACAAGCGTCTTTCCATATCGGTTTGTGACATCACAATCGACGGCTCGGCAGCGTGCGAAAATAATTGCGCGACGGTACCGGTGCGGCTCATGCCATGCCATTGATCGCGCAAGCGTCCAGTGGTCAGATGGAAAGGAAAGCGTGCATCCGTTTGCTCAGCCAATGGCTGATATACCGTGTTGATAAATTTTGCGCGGCCGTTCGCCGTTGGAAAAATGCCGTCTTCGTACAGACGCGTTTTACCAACACTTGCGCCTTCAGGAAAAGGCCATTGTTGCGGGCCCTGCTGTTCCAACAAGCTGTAACTCAAACCAGTGATATCTAGATCACGGCCACGGGTGGACTCACGATGTTCGTTCCAGATTTGTTCTGTAGTGTCGTACGGGAAAATTGTTTTTGCCGTGTCAAATTTTTTCTCTAACGCCGTTTCCAGTTTGCGTGCGAAACGTACGCCGATTTCCCAATCGTGCAGCGACTCGCCTAGCTTAGGCAAGATAGCTTTGAAGCGCGTGATGCGGCGCTCGGAATTAGTGACGGTGCCTTCCTTCTCGCTCCAGGTCGAGGCCGGCAGCAGCACATCTGCATAATCACAACTAGCGGTAGTTTTATAAGCCTCTTGCACGATCACCAGCTCGGCATTTTTCAATGCTTCGCGGATCATCTTTTGTTCTGGCATGGATTGCGCCGGATTGGTACAAACGATCCAGATGATCTTGATCTCGCCGCTGCGCACTGCATCAAACATCTCCACCGCGCTCTTACCCGGCTTGGACGGCACATCGTCGACACCCCACAAGCGTGCCATCTCGGCTCTATGTTCTGGATTAGCGAGGTCCCGATGCGCCGATAGCATAGTCGCCAGACCGCCGACTTCACGCCCGCCCATTGCATTCGGCTGTCCGGTCAACGACAGCGGACCCGCTCCCGGCTTGCCGATTTGATGGGTAGCCAGATGCAAATTTATCAGCGCGGCATTTTTTGCGGTGCCGGATGATGATTGATTCAAACCCTGGCAGTACATCGAAAGCGACGCTTTCGACTGCCCAAACCAACGCGCCGCCTGCACCAGATCCTGCTCGCTGATACCGCACAAGTCTGCGACCATTTTTGGTGTGTATTCACGCACCGTATTTTTCAGCTCGGAAAAACCTTCGGTATGCTCATTGATGTAGGTAGGGTCAATCAAATCTTCCCACAGACAAATGTGCAACATGCCGTTGAACAACGCGACATCGGTACCGGGCAAGATCGGTAAAAACAAATCTGCTTCACGCGCGGTATCGGTACGACGCGGGTCGGCGACAATCACTTTCAGTTGCGGGTTAGCCTTGCGGGCGTCCTCGATGCGGCGATACAAAATAGGATGCGCATAAGCAGTGTTAGAGCCGACGATAAAAATCACTTCGGCTTGATCAATATCTTCGTAACAAGCTGGCGGCGCATCCGCGCCCAGCGTTTGCTTGTAACCAGCCACCGCGCTAGACATACACAGACGTGAGTTGGTATCGACATTATTGGTGCCGATCAAACCCTTGGCGATCTTATTGAAGACGTAGTAATCCTCGGTCAGCAATTGCCCAGATAGGTAAAAACCAACGCTATCTGGACCATGATCACGGATGGTCGCAGCAAATTTTTTGGTGATGAAGTCCAGTGTCGAATCCCACGATGCACGCTCACGTACATCACTACGTGCCAGCCGCATTTCTGGATATTGCGCACGTGCTTGCTGCTGTAATGCAGGACGTGCGGTCAGATGCAGCGTACTACCTTTGGTGCACAAGCGACCAAAATTGGCCGGATGCGCGGGATCACCACGCACGGCTATCACTTTTTCGCCATCGCTTTGCACGATGACGCCACAACCGACACCGCAGTAACAACAAGTCGCTTTGGTCTCGGTCAAGGCTGTCGACAAAACAATAGGAAGAATTTCCGTTTCAACAGCAGAAAGCTCGGCTTCACTCATGCAGCGGCAGCCTCGCCGACAGCATTCAAGCCTACCGTTTTCAATTCGGCAGTATCCAAATAGACATCACCGTTTTCAACCTTGACACTGAATTTTTGCGTACAGCCTTCATCCGGCGCAACGGCACAACCGGAACCCAACTCAATGCTCCAGTTATGCAGTGGACAGGCAACGCGTTCGCCGAACACGATCCCCTGTGACAGAGGACCGCCCTTGTGCGGGCACTTATCCAGCAACGCAAATACCTTGTCTTCGCTATTGCGAAAAATCGCGACGCTGGTTTGCTGAGCGCGTTGTACCACCCGCGATCCCAATACCGGAATATCATTGACGCTACAGATTACTTTCCATTCGTTTGACATCTTGTTTCCTTTAATCTTTGTTCGATCAGTAGCTCTACTGTCAGACAGATAATGGTGTGTATTGACGCGTATCCACCATCGCTTTTTCTGGCTCATGCCACGGGTCAGGCTCACCTTCCAGCGAAAACAATAAGCGTTCATACAGCGCTTTACGATTCGCTTCGTCTTCGATCACTTTTTGTTTGGTGTGATCAAGACCGACACGCGCAAGGTAATGCACGGTTCGTTCCAGATACCAGCCTTCTTCACGATACAGTTGCAGGAAGGCGCCAGCATATTCGAGCACTTCTGCATGCGTCTTTAACTTGACAAAGAATTGCGCAACCTCGGTTTTGATACCGCCATTACCGCCAACATAGATTTCCCAACCAGAATCGACACCGATCACACCGACGTCCTTGATGCCGGACTCGGCGCAATTACGTGGACAACCGGACACCGCCAATTTAACCTTGTGTGGCGCATACATACGTGCCAACTGACGCTCCAGTTCCTGTCCCATGCGGGTTGAATCCTGAGTGCCGAAACGACACCACTCCGAACCAACGCAAGTTTTGACCGTGCGCAAACCCTTGGCATAGGCGAGACCAGATGGCATGCCAAGATCGTGCCAGACCTCCCGCAAATCTTCCTTCTTTACACCCAGCAAATCGATACGCTGACCACCAGTGACCTTGACAGTTGGGATCTTGAACTTGTCGACCACGTCGGCAATCCTGCGCAATTCACTCGAGCTGGTTTCGCCGCCCCACATACGCGGAATCACCGAGAACGTGCCGTCCTTTTGAATATTCGCGTGCGCACGTTCATTGATATAACGTGATTGTGGATCATCCTTGGCTTCATGCGGCCAGGTCGAAATCAGGTAATAGTTAATGCCGGGACGGCAGCTGGAGCAACCGTTAGGCGTGCGCCATTCCATGAATTTCATCACATCGGCAACTGCCAGTAATTTTTCTTTTTTGATGGCGTCGCGCACTTCTTGATGCGTGTGATCCGTGCAAGCGCACATAGGCTTGGCTTTGCTGGATGCCGAAAAATCACCACCGGCAGTCGCCATCAAAATTTGCTCCACCAACCCGGTACAAGAGCCGCAAGAAGCCGATGCCTTGGTGTGCTTACGCACATCCTCAATTGTAAATAAGCCTTTTTCTTTAATCGCACTGACAATCGTGCCTTTGCACACGCCGTTACAACCGCACACCTCGGCGCTGTCCGGCATTGCAGCAGCTTTGCTAAAACCTTCATGACCGGTATCGCCAGGACGGCCGATATTGGCCTCACCAAACATCAATGAATCGCGAATCTCACTGATGTCCTTACCTTCGCGCAGCAGATTGAAATACCAGCTGCCATCCACCGTATCGCCATACAAACAAGCACCGACTAACTTGTCACCTTTTAATACCAGTTTCTTGTAGACGCCGCCGATAGGATCGGACAATAGAATTTCTTCGGTACCTTCACCACCCATAAACTCGCCAGCAGAGAACAAATCAATGCCGGTGACTTTGAGCTTGGTCGACGTGACAGAGCCTTGATAACGACCAATGCCAAAATTAGCTAAGTGATTGGCGCACACTTTGGCCATTTCAAACAACGGCGCCACCAGACCATACGCCGTGCCGCGATGGTTGACGCATTCGCCAACCGCATACACTTTAGGATCGTACGTTTGCATCGTATCGTTGACGACGATGCCGCGGTTGCAATAGATGCCGGTTTCTTCTGCCAATTGTGTGTTCGGACGAATGCCGACCGCCATCACCACCAATTGTGTCGCAATTTCGCTGCCATCGGAAAAACGCAAAGCTTTGACGCGGCCACTTTTCCCATCTTCGCTATCGCCGATAATTTCCTGCGAGTTTTTACCGAGTAAAAATTTGAGACCGCGATCTTCCAGTGATTTCTGCAACATCCTGCCAGCGGCTATATCAAGCTGACGTTCCATCAAGGTTTCTGGCAGATGCACCACCGTTACGTCCATGCCGCGCAGCTTCAAACCATTGGCTGCTTCCAACCCCAGCAAACCGCCACCAATCACAACCGCTTGCTTGTGTACTTTTGCTGCCTCGATCATCGCGTTGGTGTCATAGATGTCGCGATACGAAATCACGCCTTCCAAATCCTTACCCGGAATCGGCAACATAAATGGGTTGGAGCCGGTCGCCATCAACAGGCGATCATATTCGGCGACAGTGCCGTCGTCGGCGATTACTTGGCGCTTGACGCGATCAATCTTGACGATCTTTTTGCCCAGATGCAGCGTGATGTCATTTTCTTCATACCAATCAACATCATTGAGCATGATGTCCTTGATGGTTTGTTCACCCGCCAGTACGGGCGACAACAGAATACGGTTGTAGTTAGCGTACGGCTCGGCACCAAATACTGTGATGTCATATATATCAGGTGCAATCTTGCGCAGTTCTTCCAACGTGCGTACGCCTGCCATGCCGTTACCTACCATTACCAATTTTAATTTTTTCATCACTGCATCCCACAAATTGTTATTCGCAAATTTAAATAAGCAAAACAGATGCCAGTTTTATTTTTATATCTTTTTTGCACTGTTTCGCTACGTGCAGGGCAATTAACGTCTGGCCTGCACTTAATAGGGGCGCATATTGATAATTCTGGTGCGTTACTCTCGCCACCGCGCACAGCTTTGTTATTCAAGCGCAGCACTAATGCCCGTACGTGTGCATAAGTGCACTATAAGTGGCATGCGAATTGCATGTTTATGGTTCATTCATCCATTCATCGAGTTACCATGCAAAAAACATCCTTCTGGAAAGCGGGTCACACACCAACCCTGTTTGCCTCGTTCTTCTATTTCGATCTCAGCTTTATGGTGTGGGTCATCCTTGGCCCACTGGCAGTTCAAATCGCTGCCGACATCGGCCTGACACCCGCCCAAAAGGGCATGATGGTGGCGACGCCGCTACTTGCCGGTGCATTACTCCGCATCGTAATGGGCGTACTGGTCGATCATCTAAAACCTAAAAAAGCCGGCACCATCGGTCAGTTGGTCGTCATCAGTGGTTTGTTCTGGGCTTGGTTAGGAGACTTGAGCAGTTATCATGCCTTGCTGACGTTTGCCGTCATTCTCGGCATGGCGGGCGCCGCATTTTCAGTCGCGCTGCCGCTAGCATCGCGTTGGTATCCACCTGAGCATCAAGGCATGGCACTGGGTATTGCAGGGGCTGGCAACTCGGGCACCGCCATTTCAGCACTGTTCGGACCAACACTGGCAATCTGGTATGGCTGGCAAAATGTGTTTGGCCTGTGCCTGATCCCGCTCGTTCTCGCGTTTATCGTCTATCAGCTTTTTGCCAAAGATTCGCCAACCGCACCGCCGCCAAAATCATTGCCTGAATATCTGCATGTCCTAAAAGACAAGGACGCTTGGTGGTTTATGTTTTTCTATAGCGTCACGTTTGGCGGCTTTTCCGGACTCGCCTCATCACTCACAATTTACTTCAACGGCCAATATGGTGTATCGCCAGTCACTGCCGGTTATCTGACCGCAGCATGTGTATTTGCGGGTTCAATGGTGCGTCCTTTCGGTGGCCGTCTGGCTGATCGCGTCGGCGGCATCAAGGCACTTTCGCTCATGTATCTATTTGCAGCAGGCTGTTTGTTGATTGCCAGTATCGGCCTGCCGTCGGCGCTCTCTGCAGCCAGTGTATTTATACTTGCCATGTTGGCACTTGGTGTCGGCAATGGCGCCGTATTTCAATTGGTACCTCAGCGCTTTCGCAAGGAGATCGGTGTCATGACTGGTCTGGTTGGTATGGCAGGCGGCATTGGCGGCTTCTATCTTGCATCCAGCCTCGGCTATTCAAAACAACTGACTGGAAGTTATCAAGCCGGTTTGATCGTGTTTGCACTGCTTGCGATCAGCGCGTTGCTGGGTCTGTCAGCAGTCAAAAAACGCTGGCGCACAACATGGGGCAGCGCCGCCATGACAAATGCGAAAATATAAGCGATGACTATCGTTCACCTTTACTTGCAAGACAGTACATGTCACTGACCGTCGCCATTGCTTACGCAACGCGCGCCGGACTGCGTGAGCGTAACGAAGACTTCGTCGGCATGGTAATCCCGGATGAACCTGAGTTTTCAAGTAAGGGATTGATCGCAGCAATTGCCGATGGCGTGTCTGGCAACGATGGCGGACGCGAAGCATCCGAGTACACCGTGCGCGGACTGCTCAGCGATTATTACGCAACCTCGGATACCTGGCCGGTCACGCAATCACTGGACAGGGTCATCAAATCCATCAATAGTTGGGTGCAACACCAAGGCTCGATTCGTGCCGAGCTGGCCGGTATGGCAACCACACTCAGTTGTCTAGTGGTGCGTGGGCACTTCTATTATTTTGCGCACGTCGGCGATACCCGCGTATATCTATTGCGCCAAGGCGTCTTGACGCAACTGACTACCGATCATGTGTGGGATAGACCCGAGATGCAGCACGTGCTAACGCGCGCCATCGGGCTCGACTCGCAGTTGGCGATTGATCACGGCATGGGTGAATTGCTAAAGGACGATGTCTTTTTGCTCGCCAGCGATGGTGTGTGGGCCAGCGTTTCAGAAAACGATTTAAAAACCAGTCTATCTGGCTTTGCCGCCGACACCAGCACTGCAGAAGAAACGAGCAATGCACTGATTGAGCAAGCGCTGGCAGCCGGTACGCAAGACAATGTCAGTGCGCTTGCGCTGAAAATACAAAGCCTGCCAGAAAAAAATCTGCGCGACACACTCTCTGAGTCAGAGCAACTGCCATTGCCACCAAAGCTAAAGGTAGGGCAAACCATCGATGGGTATACCGTCGAAGAACAAATCCACGCCTCCAACACGACCCTGCTGTATCGCGTTTCAGAACCACCTACAGGTACCGGCACAGCACGTAAATTGGTGTTGAAAACCCTGCATCCAGATCGCGCCAACGATGCACACGAACGATCAGCATTTGCACATGAAGAATGGTTGGCCAAGCGCGTAGTGGCGCGTTTTTTCCCGCAAGTGATTACGCCGCCGCAGAAAAATTATCTGTATTACGTCAGCACTTGGCACGACGGCAATACGCTGCAACAGCACCTGGATGTGGGCGAACACTTCACCATTCCCGATGCGCTTGCACATGGTATTAAACTGGTACGCGCGGTTGGTGCATTGCATAGGCGCAGCATTATTCATCGCGATATCAAACCCGGTAATGTGCATCTCGGCAGCGATGGTGAATTGCGCATCCTCGATTTAGGTGTGGCCCGCTCTGGGCTAGAAGCGCAAGAAGACGATGTTGCACCCCGTGCTGGCACCCCCTCATTTCTCGCCCCCGAGCAGTTCGATCATGCCCCCGCCTCCTGCCAGACTGATCTGTATGCAGTTGGCGTCACGCTGTATCTTCTGTTGATGCGACGTTTTCCGTATGGAGAAGTTGAGCCTTTCCAAAACCCGCGCTTCGGTGAGCCGCTACTGCCGAGTCGCTATCGCCCAGATATGCCGCAATGGCTAGAGAATGTTTTATTGAAAGCGGTAGCACGTAAGCCGGAAGAACGCTTTGAGACGGCGGAAGAATTTTTGCTAGCCTTGGAACGCGGCGCCAGCCGACCTTTGCCAACGCCCACAGCCAAGCCTTTGGTCGCACGCGATCCAATTTCTCGTTGGCGTGCGGTGGCAGCGATCTCCATCGTGCTCAACTTGTTATTGCTGTATCTACTGCTGGTGAGTTAACAGGATGGCGTTTTTGCACCACGCACGCCAGATCTCCGCTCTTTTTTCGTGCAGCGCATTGATTTAGTGCAACCTTCGACTAGCTGCCTGCTTATCGACGAACGCTATCCAAGCAAATCTGCTACGTCGAGAATCCGCTGTGCCAATTCCGACAATTTAAGATTCTTGTCCATCGCCATCCGCCGCAATTTGGAATACGCCTCCTCTTCCGAAATATGATGACGCGCCATCAATAGACCCTTGGCACGCTCTACCGTCTTGCGCTCGACCAGCTTGATCTTGGTGTCGGATAATTCGGTGCGCAATTTTTGATCGGCGTTGAAGCGTGCCAACGCCACTTCCAGCACCGGCTTGATACGCTCGGACTGTAAACCCGCCACGATATAAGCAGACACGCCCGCCTCCATCGCCGCCTCCATGCTCGCAGTCGCCTGATCTTCGGTAAATAAAACAATCGGACGCGGCGCATCATGCGTGGCCACCACCACATGCTCCAACACATCACGTGCATCCGACTCAGCGTCGACAATGATCATGTCAGGCTGTAATTGCGCGACGCGCTCCGGCAAATGCATATCCGCCGGAAATACTGCAACGATGTTGTAGCCGGCTTCTAGCAAACCAATCCGCAAGGCGCGCGCGCGCTCGGCTTGCGCCCAAGCCGCCTCGTCTTGCTCCCCTTCTGCCGGCATAACCGTATTCACCACCACGATACGTAAAGAGCGTACTTCCGGCCGCGCCTCAGTTACCCCCTCAACCCGTGTTTCAGCCTGCGTTTCAACAGGCGCACGAGAGGCGCGACTGGGTGCTGGGCTGGCAGGCAAATTTGGTTTGGGTTCACTCATTCGGGGTTCTACATCATTTCGCTAATACGGCAGGATGCCGAATACGCTACAATCCACGCAAGAATCGCACCATCATTTGGCATTACTTTTTCCCGCACTTTTCTCCCCTATGCTCGTTCTCGGTATTGAATCCTCCTGCGACGAAACAGGTCTCGCGTTATATGACACACAACGCGGACTGCTGGCGCATGCGCTGCATTCTCAAGTCAAAATGCATGAGGAATACGGCGGCGTCGTACCCGAGCTCGCCTCGCGCGATCACATCCGCCGTGCTATTCCATTATTAGAAAAAGTATTTACCGATAGTGGCGTCGCGCACCAAGACATCGATGCCATCGCCTATACACAAGGCCCAGGGTTAGCCGGCGCGCTACTGGTTGGCGCCTCGGTTGCCTGCGGCCTCGGCCTGGCGCTCGACAAACCCGTTTTGGGCATACATCATCTGGAAGGTCACCTGCTGTCGCCGTTGCTAGCCAGCGAGCCACCAGCGTTCCCATTTATCGCGTTGCTGGTATCCGGTGGCCACACGCAGTTAATGCGTGTTGATGGCGTCGGCCAATACATGATGTTGGGCGAGACACTGGATGATGCCGCCGGCGAAGCTTTCGATAAATCAGCCAAGCTGCTAGGCCTCGGCTATCCGGGTGGTCCCGCGATCTCTCGCATGGCCGAGTTTGGGGATCCGAGCGCGTACAAATTGCCGCGTCCTATGCTGCATTCCAAAAATCTTGATTTCAGTTTTTCTGGATTAAAAACCGCAGTACTCACAGTCGTAAAAAATCACCCTACCAACATCTGCGAACAAGACAAAGCCAACATCGCGCGTGGCTTTGTCGATGCCATCGTCGAAGTGCTGACGGCAAAATGCATGACCGCACTCAAGCACACGGGTTTGAAAAGATTGGTGATCGCCGGTGGCGTCGGCGCCAATCAGCAACTACGTGAGTCACTGAATGCTGCCGCCGCAAAAAAAAATCTCAAAGTGTTTTATCCCGAGCTGGAATTTTGCACCGACAACGGCGCAATGATTGCTTTCGCGGGTGCGATGCGTTTACAAATCAATCCGAATGCAGCAAAGAAGGATTACGCCTTCAACGTCAGACCTCGCTGGCCGCTGGACAGTATTGGCGAAATTTAAACCTTATCGCCACAGAAAATTCGTCATTCGCAAATAATTTTGACGTAACGCCTCTTTCGATCCATAGCAAACATTAGCCGCACGATAAGCGAGCACCACTCGTCATTTAGAAATGTCGCGGCACCGCTCAGTCACCCAACGTGGCTGGACGTGTGAGCAGATCGCGCAAGCCCGGTCCATTGCAATCGCAGTGTGGCAAGACAAATAGCATCCCTTTCGAAGGGAAGTTCATCAGCGAAAAATAACGCAATAAATCCCTATTAATCTGGTGACAAATCTTGGCAAATAATGCCTAATGATTGCTGCACGCCAATTCTATTTTGCGCGCTTAAATCCACTTGCGTCTTCACCAAGGAAAGATCGGCCAGATAACATGACGAAGACAAGCCTACCGTTTAGTAGCAATATATTTGATCGTTGGGACGCCGCGGTGTCGGTCATAGAGTGGAATGCATCTGATCAGAAGATCATCCTTGTCAACCCTGCCTACTCGCTACTAACTGGTTATTCAAGCAGCGAAGTTATAGGACAGCACTGCCGATTTCTTCAACATGACGACCATTTGCAACCTGGTTCCGATGGATTGAATCGCGCTATGGCACTCGGCGAAAGTACACGAGCAATCAGTCGGAACTATAGGAAAGACGGTTCCATGTTTTGGAATGAAGTGACGTTATCGCCAATGAGGGGCGACGATGGAAAAATCACACACTTCCTTGAGATATCGGTAGATGTCACGTCAGATCAAAGTGCGCCTCGAAACGGCAGCGAATACGCCGACCAACATGCGACAACAAAAATACACCCTGACAAGCTGCTCCTCTCCGAGCGGCTTCATCAATCAATGCACCGTGCCGATACGGAAAGCAATGGCGCTGCGTTGATTTTTCTCGACGTTGATCTGTTCAAGTCAATTACGGACAACAAAGGACCTCAATTTGGCAATGCGTTACTCAATGCTATCTTCCAGCGTTTGCATTACTGTCTCAATGCCTCCGATACGCTGGCTTGTTGCGACCATGATGAGTTTGCAATTATTTTAAACAATGCTTTCGATGCCAGCTACGTCGATTCCGTTATGAAAAAAATATCGGAAGCCATTGCCTTACCGTTCTTTATTCAAGGACAGGCAGTGCGTATCACCTGTAGTAGCGGCATCGCACTGTATCCTCAGCACGCCTCGGATTGGGAAAACTTATTCCAATACGCTCACATGGCCCTGTATGTGGCGAAGCAAAATGGGCCTGGTGCGCATCGATTTTTTGATACCGAGATGAATGTGCGCGTCAAAGAACGCGAGATACTTGAAGACGCTCTCCGAGATGCGATTCCTAATCGAGAAATGACTTTACATTATCAACCGGTCATCTCTTTGCAAACCGGCGCTATCATCGCGCTGGAGGCACTGATACGCTGGACCCATCCAGTACTTGGAATCGTTCCTCCTTTTCGCTTTATTCCGATCGCCGAAAATACAGACATGATCGATGAGATCGGAGCCGTCATCGATGCACAGCGCCCGTCCGTATCAAATCTGCGTTTCGGACAGATCAGTCAGATGCAGATTGTATCGGTCGACTTGCCACTGTTGACGGGTAACAAATACTTGCTGAGTCAGATCTTCCGTGCCGAGCATTTCAATAAAATTTTGAATTCAGAAGCAGTGGCACCGACGTGGGTTGTAGGCCTGTTCGGCTCGGATGGGGTCAGCATTGCGCGTAGCCATAATCCCGAAGCGTTGGTTGGCAAGGCGGTTAATCCGTACCTCTTCAAAGCATCGCAGCAACAATATAGCGGGCGTACGCAACATGTGACCCGCGACAATATGGCGGTTTATAGTGTATTTACGCACACCGCGCGCACTGGGTGGACCGTTGCAATCGGCGTGCCGGTGGATGAGATTGAAGGACCAGCGCGCACCGCGGCCTTATTTGCCGCGGTTTCGATTGCGTTAGTCTTTGCGGTAGCGACGTTTGGCGTATTGTTGCTGGCGCGTCGGGTGACGTTGTCAGTCGATGGCGCCGTGGCCGCAGCCCGAATTTTGGGCGAAGGCGGTATTCCGGAAGTGCTGCCGTCACGCGTAGCGGAAATCGATATGCTTCAACTCGCATTGCACGATGCTGGTAGGGCTTTGTCCAGTGAAAGCACGGCCCGCCAGTTATTGATCAAAGAACGTGAAAACCTTTTGCTCAGCGAGAGGTTGGCGCGTAATCAGGCCGACTTGCAGAACAAAGCAAAAGATGAATTTCTCGCCATGCTGGGTCATGAGCTACGCAACCCCTTGGCACCGATCAGCGCTGCGGCCGATCTGCTGCGTCTGACGCGCAGCGATCCGGAACGTGTTGTGCGCACCAGCGAAGTTATCACGCGTCAAGTAAAGCACATGACCGGTTTGATTGACGACATGCTGGACGTGTCGCGTGTTACACGCGGACTCGTAACCGTCGAAAAAGTGGTGTTGAGCCTTGGTGCATTGTTGATCGATGCGATCGAACAAGCGCGGCCATTAATAGACGCGCGCCATCACCAGTTGAAGATTGACATCCCTTCTCAACCTGTCTATGTCCTTGGCGACCATAAGCGGTTGGTACAGGTGGTGACCAATGTATTAAACAACGCCGTAAAATACACGCCCACAAATGGCACGATCACCCTGACATTGACTGTGACCGATCAGCTGGCAACGGTTACCGTGATCGACAACGGCATCGGCATGACGGAGGAGCTCGTCGAGCGGGCGTTCGAATTGTTCTCTCAGGCGGTGCGCACGCCCGATCGCCAGCAAGGCGGTTTGGGATTGGGCTTGGCGTTGGTGCGGAGTATTGTGGAACTGCACGGCGGTACGGTCAGCGCGCATAGCGCAGGCTTGGGTCACGGTAGCCGTTTCACGCTGACGCTGCCTCGTGTGTTCGGCGAAATACAAAGCGGTCCGGACGCTACTCAACAAGCTGAGGTCAAGGCAACCAAGTCGTTGCGCGTGATGGTTGTGGACGACAACATGGACGCTGCGGACATGTTAGCGATGCTGATCCAATACCAAGGTTATGAAGTCACCGTAGCATATGAGTCAAAAGTTGCGCTGGATCTGGGGTTGGCCACTGCTCCTGACATCTTCCTCCTTGATCTTGGATTGCCGGAGATGGATGGCAATGAGTTGGCGCGCGCTTTGCGCGCACATCCCCAAACTGCCGGTGCTACGTTAATTGCCATTACAGGCTACGGGATGGAGAGCGACAAAGAGCGCGCACTCGAAGCCGGCTTCAATCATCATTTTGCAAAACCGATTGATGCGGCCAAACTTATTGCTCTGTTAGATGAAATTGGCAAAGGGGAAACCTAAGCGCGCGACAACGCATGTCCGCTATTGGCAGAAGCGGACATCACGGCATCAGTTTCGAAACAACGATTCTTTCCACCTCTCCGGCATCTTCAGAAGTGGTGAATGCTGCGCATGTCATCGGCATTGGGTGCGTCGTATGATAAACGGCGATTACGCTTCCTGGGCCGCCGCCAGTGTGCCCAATCACGGACAAATTGTTATCGGTTTCTCCCGACATGACTCCAAGGCCATACCCCGGCGAGACCCATGGACGACCAGCAATTGGGCCGCCTAATGGGCGTATTTTGAGCATTTCGTTAAGTAAATGGTCAGACAATAGCGAACCGGTCAGTAGACCTCTCAATGCCATTACTGCATCCGTCAATGGCCCTACTACTAATCCGTGATACACCCAACCGGGGTGATAGTTGTTTATATCGCCCATTACGACATCTGACAAATCAGTGGGAAGATTTGCTACCCGAGTTCGCTGCAGGCCTAATGGGCGGAACACCAATCTGTCGAGGGCAGAATCAAGACTATCGTCTAAACCGCGCTCGATGAGTTGACGTACGTGAAGATAGCCAATGTTTGAATAAGCCCAGTTACTTCCACCACCGATGGCAGGCTGCAATACATTTACACGCCTCAGCAATTCATCAACTGACCATGGAGACTTCCCCGCCTTAACGGAATCGTGATAATCCCCAAGACTGGCGTAATCAGCTAAACCAGCTTCATGCTGCAAGAGTTGCCGAAGGGTGTAAGCCTTTCCTGGACATGGCTCATCTAAAGACAGAACTCTGTCTCTGACCAAAACGAGGGCCGCTGCGGCGATGAGGGTTTTTGTAAAACTCCACCAAGGAACAATCACAGGAGTTTCTTCATCTGAGATCAGCTCTTGGTTTCGAATTAATGCATAGTTCATGCGCTAAGTATAACTACTACGCAAGCCAACTCGAGGATGATGCCGGCTTGCTGCAACTTCGCTTTTACTACTACCTAAGTCTGCATAGCCAAGCCCGAACAGCACGAAGAAAAATCCGAGCAGGCGCAGTTCGACAGCGCCAATAGCTACAAAGCAGCCATGTTGCCGACGCTAAAACGCACTCGTGAATTGCTTGCAGAGGGCAAGCGTTAATCATTGGAATTGAGACGCCAGTGCAGGATTACAGGGGCGTTTGTCCTTCTAATTGTGGATGAAATTGCATTCTGCCAGCCCTATTTAATTCGAGGCTAGTTAGAGATTTCTTATGCAAAAAAGGTGATGCGATAAAAACAACGTAACTTGCAGCGAGCGTTAAATATGAACCTATTCTTATTTCCTCCGTCCACTACATCCAAGTAGCCAATAACAATCATCAGGAAGATGCGGAGATCTATAGCCAAATTCCGCCGCACTGTGAGAATATGGAAACTACTACAAGGCAATTAATTACTCATCTAGCCAGACAGTGTGATGAACCATTTCCCCGCTAACCATCGTTTGCCCTCCAGATATGCTCGGCCTTATTCGTCGGGAGTAACGCTTTTGGAGTTAATGATGGCGGTTGCGATTGTTGGTATTTTGGCTGCAATTGCCACTTCTGCTTACGGGAATTATCGTGAACGCATCAGGGTTGCGCAAGCCATCACCGACATCCGCGTCATATCCGGCAAGATTAGTCATTACTATCTCGATGCCAGAGAATATCCAGAGTCACTACAGGAAATTAAGGCCCCTACCCTGGATCCTTGGGGGCATCCATACAAATATGTCGACTTAAGCGGCAAGAATGGCAAAGGAAAAGCGCGCAAGGATCGCAAGCTCAACCCTCTGAACAGCGATTTTGATTTATACAGTGTTGGCAAGGATGGTGTCTCTAAAAATCAAATTTCCAACAAGGATAGTTTAGATGACGTATTGCGTGCTAACGATGGTGCTTTCGTTGACTTAGCGGCGAAATTTTGATGCGCGTTCAAATAAAAGGAAATTTTTTACGTAGTAAAGTTTCCAGAAGAATTACTATTTTATTTTTTATTGCCGCCCTTCTTCCGACGGCTTTATTGGCAAGCCTGACTTACCACAACGCTAATCAAGCGACAGCAAAACAGCAACACAAAGAGCTAGTAGAGACAAGCCGGAGCTATGGGCTTTCAACGTTGGGTCGTCTCCTTTTTGCCTACTCATTTCTCGAAAATTCTGCAAATGACGGCGCAACATCATCCGCTTTGTCATCGATGTTTAAGGAGGTAAGTTGGCATACCCCTCCACAGGGGGATGTGGTTCCTCCTTTACATATCGAGCCCGCTGAATCAGGACTATCGGACGCAGATGTCGTGCTGTCCGTGTTAGCGACGAATGGACGGCTACTACGTGCCAGCCTGCGACACGATTATCTGTGGGGTGTCGCAGGCGATGTCGATTCAGCTTTTAATATTTGTGTGTATGCCACTTCTCACAGGCTGTTTTGCACTTATCCGGATGAAATTTACCAGCAAAAAAATGACAAAGCTCAACACGCCAGTTGGGATTTGTTTTTAAAGCCGACCCTCAAAACGGACACGTGGAAAATAGTCGCTACGCGCCGATTTAGTCCAGATGAAGCAGCGCGAACAAATTTTTTATCGACGTATCTCGCCGTCGCCGCGTTGAGTGTATTGCTGATTCTTCTTCTCAGCCTAATGCTGATACGCAGGACCATGGTGCCACTGGAAACACTGATGGACGGAGCCAAACAAATTGCGCGCGGCGATTATAAAAAAATTGACGTATTTACCGATGATGAGTTCGGCGATCTTACTCATGCTGTCAACAATATGTCTGGGCAAATCAGACAGCAAATGACTACCTTGCAAATACTCTCTGCAATCGATCATGAAATGCGTAATCGCATTGATTTAAAGCAAATGATCAAAATGGTCGGCTCCGCAATGCGAAGCTTGGTTCCATCGGCCACGTTATATGTAGCCCGATATCGTAATGACGAGTTTGCGACCGATTGCTTGTTCATCGACCAAGAGAACGTTGCGTTAATCGAACAAGAAATCGACATAAACGATGATGAGATCGCTTTGCTTGAGCAGTATAAGGATGGGAAAATCGCCGCGACCTCTTCTTTCTTCCCTCCTGTCGCATCACATCAGCGAAACTGGAGTATCGCTCTATTCTGGCAGGGGCGACGGTGCGGTGCTTTGTCGCTGGTTTGGCATGAATCAAATTCTATCAATGCCGCCACTCAAAATACATTGATAGAGCTGGCAAACCGTGTCGCGATTGCGATTCAAATTCAAGAACGCGAGCAACGTCTTCTTTATCAAGCATTATTTGATGAGTTGACCGGCTTATTGAATCGTCACGGCTTAGAACAGAAGATGTCACAGATCATGCAAAACAGTGCGCCGGCCGCAATTTTGTTTATTGATGTCGACCATTTTAAATTGGTCAATGACAGCTTTGGACACAAAATGGGAGATCAGCTGCTGCAAGCGATCGCAGCGCGAGTCATGGCATGCAATCCAAATTGTATTGGAGGTCGATTTGGTGGGGACGAGTTTGTAATCCTACTCGATACAAATGACGAGCAACAAGTGACGACGATTGCCAAAAACCTTATGGCCTTATTGACACAGCGTTTCATCGTTGGATCACAACGGTTTTCAATTACGTCAAGTATTGGTATCGCACTACACCCCACTTATTTGAACGATAGCCTGACCCTGATTGAGCGTGCAGATATTGCAATGTACCAAGCGAAACAAAATGGGCGTAACACCTACCGGTTTTATGACCAACACATGAATGAGCTCGCTCACGATAAATTGGAGATGGAAGAAAGCTTGCGACTGGCCCTGAGTGAAAATGAGTTTGTTCTCCACTATCAGCCCAAAGTGGATTTGACGACTGGGAAAATTGTGGGAGCGGAAGCTTTAGTACGTTGGAAACATCCTGTAAAAGGACTTGTTTTCCCCACCTACTTTATTAGCTTGGCAGAAGAATCCAGTTTGATCGTTTCGCTCGGTGCCTGGATTATGCGTGAAGCATGTAGGCAAAATATGCTCTGGCGCAGCCAAGGTTTCGACGCTATGCGCATTGCGGTCAATGTTTCAGCCCGCCAATTTAGCGAACCAGGATTTGTAGAAATGGTTGAAAAAATTCTGCGAGATACAGGTCTGCCAGCAGATGGATTGGAAATCGAAGTTACAGAAAGTCTGCTGATGAACGATGTCACGCAATCAATCGATATTCTCAATGCCCTCAGTCAATTGGGTGTGAGCTTGTCTATCGATGATTTTGGCACTGGTTATTCCAGCCTGGCGTATTTGAAACGATTTCCTCTCAAGGTCCTAAAAATTGACCAATCGTTCGTACGGGATCTCGTCGATGATAACGATGATCGGCTGATCATCTCTTCTATTATTACGCTGGCACACAATCTCAAATTGCGAGTGGTGGCAGAAGGCGTCGAAACCCATGCGCAATTAGACTATTTGTGGAAACAAGGATGCGATGAAATACAAGGTTATTATTTCAGCCGACCTACTGACGCTTTGCAGTTCGCATCTATGCTACAAGAGGGGAAATCGCTTTCCACTCTAACGTTCTAACGAAGCATTGGGACGCGTTGAATTCACGTATCCGAAGTTCTCGTGGACGATAGTGACTACCAAGCGATTAATCAACCAAAACGAAAAATTTGTTTTACTTAATTTTATAGTTGATAATTATCGACATGAACGATACTACACAACGCCCAACACTCCCCGACCATCTCTCAATCGATCCACGCAGCCCTCATTATGATGCTGCTATTTTTGAGCATGAGGTAGGCATTAAACTTAACGATAAAGAGCGCACTGATGTTGAAGAATATTGCATCAGCGAGGGCTGGGTTAAAGTCCAAGCCGGTAAGGCACTAGATCGAAATGGCAAACCCTTAATGACTAAATTAAAAGGTAAGGTCGAAGCGTTCTACCGCTAATCTCTGTTTTTTAATCCAACGTTCTTGTCTTCTATGTTCTGTAGGCGCCCAATATAAATTTTGTGGCGCAATACAGATCAACTTGTGGCCATTGATTAAGCTTCCCGTCTGAGCTCGCTACCGGCCACAAGCACTGTGCTTATTTTTTCTTCTTACCAATCTTGCTTTCTTTCCCCGTCAGCAAATTGCCAATGTTCTTGCCATGACGATAAATCAGTAGTCCGCTCATCACGACGATTGCCAGCAAGACAACGTCGGTACCCAACATCAGACCATAAAAGAACGGCGCAAAAATAGCGGCGATCAACGCGGCTAATGAAGAGTAGCGAAATGCATAGGCGATCACTGCCCATGTGACAAAGGTAGCCAAGCCTAACCAAACATTCAACGCGAGCAGGATACCTAACGCAGTGGCGACACCTTTTCCGCCGACGAAGCGAAAGAATACTGGCCATAGGTGTCCCAAGAACACGGCGACAGCTACCAGCGCAATGCCTGTCTCCAGCACACCAAAAGTGTGACCAAAATGTTTGACTAACCACACTGCGACAAAACCTTTAGCGCCATCGCCTATCAAGGTCGCAATCGCGGCTTTTTTATTTCCACTCCGTAGCACATTCGTCGCACCTGGATTTTTGGAGCCGTAGCTGCGTGGATCTGCAATCCCGAATAATTTACTGCAAACCACTGCAAATGAGATCGAGCCAATCAAATAAGCGCCGATGACAAATAAAACCGTGAACAAAAACGTATTCATACTTCCCCTTTTAAGCCCGCTCAGCTACATCAACATCATGCGATAGGCTGTCGTCGAACATAAGCTATATTATTCTTCTAGTGCACAATGTACCGGCGTTGCGGCACATTTTTCAATCAATATTTTCGGAGCAATCGCGATCAAAAATCCACGACGCCCACCATTGATGTAAATGCGATCTAGCGCAAGGATACTCTGCTCAACGTAGAGTGGCATCACTTTACGTGTGCCAAACGGCGAGGTACCACCAATCAGATAGCCGGAGTGGCGATTCGCGACCTCCGGTTTGCACGGCTCTATCGATTTATGATTGATCTGACGCGCCAAATTTTTGGTGGACACCTTGCGATCGCCGTGCATCAGCACGATCATTGGCTTGGCGGCTTCATCCTGCATGATCAAGGTTTTAACGACGGCATGTTCATCTACGCCCAATTCACGCGCCGACACTGTGGTGCCGCCGTGCTCCTGATATGCATACGGATGTTCCGAGAAGTCGATACCTTGACGCCGCAGCCATTGCGTCGCCGGTGTTTCGGAAATATGTTCCTTTTTTGCCATGCGTGTTACGCTCATCTTAAAAATCGGAGCACATTATGCATCAAGAACTTCGTTTTGCGACTTTCAATGTCTGCAATCTGGCACTCCCGGGTACGAAATATTACGACGATCAGATTCCCTATTCCGTTGAAGAATACGACACAAAGATCAGCTGGTTAGCACAACAACTCGACAAACTGGATGCGGACATCATTGCATTACAGGAAGTTTTTTCGCAAACCGCTGTCACCGATGTATTGGCAAAAACTGAAAAGTATCGCGATGCGCATCACGCTGGCTTTGATCCCGCAATCGATGCCGATCATTTAACGCCCAGCGTGGCATTGATTTCTCGCCTGCCATTAAAAAATGGCGCGCGCGAATTTACATCCTTGCCCAATAATCTTGTCATTCCGTTACCTGGCGTGAGCGATGCGATTACGCATTTCACCCGCCCCATCTTGCATGCACAAGTGCAAGTTGACCCGACCTTGTTGATTAACGTCTTTGTCTGTCATTTAAAATCAAAATTGCCGGACTATCGCAACATGGCGGAAACCGACGTGTTGGATCACTATATCGATCAAACTGGGATGGCAATGTTACGTTCATTGATACGTCGCGGTGTCGATGCACTGGGATTACGGTCGCTGCTGACGATGCAGTCACAGAGCGAACATTTGCCCACCGTAGTGATGGGAGATTTCAACGATATTGCCAACGCAACTTCGACACAGATGGTGATGGGACTAGGACAATATCCTACTAACGGACATGATAATCGTCTGTTTGATTGCACCAAAATACAATCACAACATGCCTTGCATAATGAGATCGGCTACACGCATATGCACGATGGCAATTTCGAAATCATCGATCATATTCTGGTGTCGGAAGAATTTAACTCAGCCTCGCCCCATGCTATCGGCGAGGTGATTGATGTACGCTATTTGAACGACCACATGTTATTTCGTCAGCCACACATGTCGGACCATGGTGCAGTACTCGTGCGTATCCGTCTATGCCCGCATCAGGGCGCACTCAGAGAAGGCGGTACGCGGCGTATTTAAAGCAAACCAGAAAAGGCGAACCGGAGAGCAGCGTCAGTTAATTAGTAGCGTCTGGCTTCGCTTCAGCAATCGTTTCATCATCTGCGACGTCTTCACCGTCTTGTTCCCCGTCGGCATTATCCGGTTGCTCGCTTTTTTCAGCCTTACGCTTCAACTTCTCTTCTTTTTTTCGCTTTTTTTCCAGTTCTTTCTGGCGCTTCTCGTATTGAAAATTTGGTTTAGCCAATTGAACTCTCTTTTCCGTAGTGTGCTTGTTCTGTGAAAGATACTAGTAGCTTATCGCCGCCAGCGTTATGTCTATTTTACACAAGTAGGATCTTGTCTTTTTGCAACATGATTATCCTAGCGCCATGCTAGCACGACATACTCAGTCATTACCTGCTGGGAGATACGACTCACCGCATCAGTCTAGCCCCGTGGGTGATGCATTTGATGCAGCTTCTTCAAGCGCTCACGCGCTACGTGTGTGTATATCTGGGTGGTTGATATATCTGCATGACCAAGCAACAGTTGCACCACGCGCAAATCGGCACCGTGATTTAATAAGTGCGTGGCAAACGCATGGCGCAATGTATGTGGCGACAGCGGCGCATTGATGTCGGCAGCGAGCGCGTGTTTTTTTATGAGCGTCCAAAACATTTGACGCGTCATCGCTGCACCACGTGCAGTGACAAACAAGGCATCATCAATTTGGCCTTTGAGAATCAGCGGTCGTGCGTCTTTCAAATAGCGCTCTATCCATACACGCGCCTCTTCACCAAACGGTACCAAACGCGTTTTATCGCCTTTGCCGGTGACGCGCAATACACCTTCATTCATCCCTACTTCAATCGTTTTCAACAACACCAGTTCGCTCACGCGCAAACCACTGGCGTACATCAACTCCAACATGGTGCGATCTCGCAAGCCGAGCGGCGTACTGACATCCGGTGCATTCAGCAATGCATCCACTTGCGCCTCAGACAGTACCTTGGGAACACGTGGCGTCTGTTTAGCCGAATGGATACGTCGACACGGATCTTCGCTAATTTTATTTTGCCGTACCGCTAATTGATAAAAGCGTTTTAACACCGCTAAGCGACGGTTCGATGAACTCGCTTTGGTCGCCTCATGACGCGCAAAAAAATAAGCGTTCAGATCTTCCGCTTGCGCGTTCAGTAATTTCTTATTGCGTTCACTTTGCAGCCAAGTTGCAAACAAACGCAAATCACGCCGATATGCCTCCAGCGTATTTTTTGCCAGCCCATCTTCCAGCCACAGAGTGTCACAAAATTCATCAATTTCTGCTTGATCAATCAGTACATGAGTATTCATCAGTAGCCCTTGGCTTTTTCATGCGCTAAAAGCCAACGCTTGATACCAAGCTGAAATCCCGCATCATCATCAGAGTGAGCAAATCCTCCCAAGCCAGCCGCTGCGGTTACACGATGGCAAGGAACCACCAATGGAAACCAGTTAGCGCCACAAGCCTGTCCCACTGCACGTGGTGCCGATCGCACACGGCGCGCGATATCACCGTAGGTCAAGACTTGGCCGCGCGGGATGGCAGAGATGGCTGTCCAAACACGGTTTTGAAAATCAGTACCTGCGCTGCGTAGTGGCAAATCAAATTGAAAATCTGAATCAATTAAATAATGTTCAATCTGCGTTGCGACCAATTCTGACACGCGATCAATCGGTGCGCGCTCGGCAAAAGAAGCCGGCAGATAAACCAATTCGCGCAGACGGCCTAATTCAGTGCGAACACCGATTGCGCCGAATGGCGCATTAACCACGGCAGAAAACTCGGCAGAAAAAGTGGAAGGAGCTGGCATGTTTTTTACGTCTCTACATTGCGTATTGCATTGCGTATTGCATTGCATTAAACAGAGACAGCATAAAACAAAAGAGGCACATCAAAAGATGCGCCTCTTAAAATATTTCTACTGTATCCCTTGCAACGTCTAGTAAATTCTATCGTCGCTTTTATCGATACAAGTCTCCTATCTGCCCCGACATTGTTGCCGTGTTCTAATAAGCCTCACTACCGGTATTTTGTCGCATCGCAATCATGCCGCTCTGCAAGTTCGAACTAATTATAGAAATCAATTTCCGAGAATGCAAGCATTCATCCAAAAAAATAGAAATCACTATGAATGTTCTATTGTCGCCACATTATTCTTGACGCAACACGCATATCCTGCGTGGGAAAGACAAAAAGAAAAAGGTACATCAAATGATGTACCTTGTTTAGAAGAGAAATACTCTTATTCTTCCTTAAATGCCTCCTCACGTTTCTTACGCAATGATGGCAACAACACGACCGCTAACGCTAAAATCGCCAACACCAACATCGTTGCACTGATCGGTCGCTGGAAAAAAACAAGAGGATTGCTGTGTGACAATAATAGTGCACGACGCAAATATTCTTCCATCATCGGGCCAATGATAAAGCCTAACAACATCGGTGCTGGCTCAGCGTCCAACTTGGCGCAGATATAACCGAACAAACCAAACAAACCCATCAGATACACATCAAAGTCGCTATTGTTCAAGCTGAACACACCGATCGCACAAAACATCAGAATCGCAGGAAACAGATGATGGTAAGGCACCATAATCATGCGTACCCATAGCCCTATCATCGGCAAATTCAGTACGATCAAAAAGAAATTACCAATCCACATCGAGACGATCAGCCCCCAAAACAACGATGGTTGATCAACCATCACCGCTGGACCCGGCTGGATACCTTGAATAATCATCGCACCGATCATCAATGCCATCACTGGATTGGATGGGATCCCCAGTGTCAACATCGGGATGAATGAAGTCTGTGCGCCAGCGTTATTTGCGGCCTCTGGCGCTGCTACACCTTCGATTGCTCCTTTACCAAATTCGGCCGAATTCTTGGATATTTTTTTCTCGATTGAGTATGACGCAAACGATGACAACATCGCGCCACCACCCGGTAAAATTCCTAGTGCGGCACCGAGCACAGTTCCACGAAAAACCGGCGCGAGTATGCGTTTGAAATCGTCTTTGGTTAACATCAAGCCTGACACTTTTTTCATCACCATGCTGCGGGTCTCTTCATGTTCAAGATTGCGAATAATTTCACCCAATCCAAACATGCCCATCGCCACGATGACAAAGTTGATACCGTCGGCCAGCTCTGGCAAATCAAATGTATAACGTGCAGCACCTGAGTTGACATCGGAGCCTATCAAGCCCAGTAACAACCCTAAAATCACCATGCCGATCGCGTTCAATAACGAACCGCTGGCTAATACCACCGATGCTACTAAGCCCAGTACCATCAAGGAAAAATACTCTGCCGGGCCAAACTTAAGTGCGAGATCGGCCAGCGGTGGTGCAAACAATGCGAGTAGCAAGGTTGCCACCGTACCGGCAAAGAAAGAGGCAATCGCCGCCGTCGCTAATGCTTTACCAGCGTGCCCTTGACGCGCCATTTGATAGCCATCGATGGCCGTTACCACCGATGAGGACTCACCGGGGAGATTGACCAAAATCGCGGTGGTAGAACCACCATACTGCGCGCCATAATAAATACCAGCGAGCATGATCAATGCGGAAATCGGTGGTAATGCAAACGTTGCGGGCAACAACATTGCAATCGTCGCGGTCGGGCCAAGCCCCGGCAATACCCCAACTGCAGTACCAAGAAAAACACCGAGCAGACAGTACATCAAATTTGTAAGCGTCAAAGCGGTTTCCAGGCCCAAACCAAGGTGAGAAATCAAATCCATATTGCACTCCCTATAAGCACTAAATTTTCAAGCGCTGAATCAAAGCGCTGAAATTTATGCACTAACTTTATGTTCAGTTCAAGCACCAAACCACGGGCCAAAAATTGGTATTGGTATACCAAGTAATTTCACAAAAACCACCACCGAAAATGTAGCCAGACCAGCCGCCAGTAAAATGGCAGAGCGCCATTTAAATTTTTGACTAGCGCGCGCACTTAACATGACGATGGCAAACACAGAAACCACCATACCCGCACCGCGAATCAGAAAACCGAACAGCAAAACTGCGCTAATGATCATCAAGGTTTCTTTGGCAGCAAACCTGCCGATCGGCTCACCGTCAATAAAAAATGAACGAACAATCGCGGCCAAGCCAATCAATGCCAGCAAGCCCCCTAACACCGTCGGGAAATAGGCTGGCCCCATCTTGCCTGCCGTGCCCATCACATAGTCACGACCGATGATGACGGCTGCCAAACCGACAAATAAAAAAATAATTCCGGTCCAGAAATCTTTGGGATGACGAATAATTGAAGGCAATGTGCTCTCCTCAGATAGCCTAACAAAGCACCACTACGTGTACCCTGCTAATACTCAAATGGCGAGGTAAATACTCACCTCGCCATTTGAACGCAACATGCTTAAGACTTAAATATTAGTCGGCGTAGATACCGGCTTTTTTAATGATCGGTGCCCATTTTGCGATTTCCGATTGCAGATGGGTACGCAATGCATCAGGTGTTGCGCGCTCTTGCGCTACTGGCTCGGTGCCGAGATCGGCAAAACGTTGCTTGACGGTAGCGTCTTTCAAAGCCACCTGCAATGCCGCAGATAATCTATCTACGACCGCTTTTGGTGTGCCTTTTGGCGCATACAAGCCATGCCATACCGCAACTTCAAAACCAGGCACACCCGCCTCATTCATGGTTGGAACATTTGGCAACGATGGCACGCGTGTTTTAGTCGTTACCGCATAAACTTTGACCTTGTCACTTTTGATCTGACTGGTGGTGTTGGTGGTTTGGTCGCACATAAAATCAACCTGACTACCAAGAAGATCATTCATGGCGGGCCCTGTGCCTTTGTAAGGCACCGTCGTCAACTCGGTATTGATCGCGGTCATGAACAACATACCGCACAGATGAGAAGCCGAGCCGACCCCGGCATTGGCATAACTAACCTTGTTCTTGTTTGCTTTGACGTAAGCGAGTAGCTCTTTCATATCCTTAGCAGGAAAATCATGTCGAGCAATAAAGGTCATCGGCACATCCGTCACCAAACCAATCGGCTCAAAACTAGTCGTTGGGTTATAGCTCAATTTACGATACAGCGTAGGCGCGGTAGATTGACCAATGTGATGTAACAACACGGTGTAACCATCCGGGTCAGCCTTGGCAACGCGCGCTGCGCCAATCGTGCCACCAGCACCGCCAACATTCTCGATAATCACAGTCTGTTTTAACTCGGTGCTCATTGATTGTGCGACCAAGCGTGCAACCGTATCGGTCGGCCCACCAGCGGAGAACGGCACGATCATCGTGATGGTCTTGCTCGGATAAGGTGAATCGGCATAAGCCAGTGTGCTAGCGCAAAGGGCAACACCCGCTAATACCTTTAATAATTTGCTATTCATGTACATGTATCCTGATTGTAATAATTAGTATTAACAAGAATTAACAAGAATTAACAAGACTGCGCCAGCGTTTCGTTACCGGTCACATAAAGCATATTATCAAAATGAGTATCAAGAGATAGATTTTTTTTCGCGGTGAATTATTGGCTCTCAGAGCACCACAATTGCCACAATATCACCGCCATACCACCATGCGGAAGGCGGCAATGTATGAGGAATTTCTTGATCGCTCTAAAGGTCGGTGCTGCAATGGACACTGCAACGGAATTTCAGGACGAAGTTTTGTTTGCCGCGAGGGATTAACCTTAATCTCTTCGGGTAAATGTAGTGCATATTGAGGAACACGCCACGAGTACGATCCGGTCACACAGCCTTTGAGTTGGCGTAACCAGCAACTTCAGCGAGCCAAGCAAAGATTAACGGCCGCCTAGCCAGTGCCCTTCAGCTTCCCTAACGGTGGCAGTGACTACCGCAGTGCCTATGCGCTCACCCAGATCTTTTTTTACTGGCTCCAGCGCATGCTGCCAAGCGCGACGCTCCTTTGTCGTCAGCGTATGAACATTTAATTTCTTGGATGTTTTCATCCACGCCATGGCAGTTTCATTGCGTTGTGCAGCAAGGTCGTTGCCGTAAGCGGTGGCCTGTTGCATCGCGTTGTCAATTAACCTACGTAAATCGGACGGCAAGCCATCCCAGAATCGTTTATTTACGATCACTGCATAACCCAGATAGCCGTGTAGCGACAATGTGACATCGCTTTGATTTTGATACCATTTATTGGCATAAAAGTCGGCTGGAGATGACTCAATCCCATCCACCACATTGGCGCGTAAAGCGCGGGTTACTTCATCGGTTTCAAGAATTTGCGGGATCGCGCCGAGCGCTTCCATCTCACTATCCAACACATTAGATGAATGTATCCGGATCCGCTCGCCAGCAAAATCGCTAGGCATTTTTAAAGGTTTATTGGCAGACATGATCTTGAAACCATTGTCCCAATACGCCAACCCGACCATCCCTTTAGCTTCCAACTTACGCAAAATGCTGCGTCCAACGGGGCCTTGCGTGACACGTGTCACCGCGGCTTCATCGTTAAAGACAAACGGTAGATCAAACACCTCAAAATCTTTGATGCCAAACATTGCCAGTCTTGCCAATGAGGGTGCCAGCATCTGCACTGCCCCCAACTGTAACGCTTCTAGCTCGTCGCTTTCCTTGTACAACAGGCTGTTGGCGTATATGTCCACCTGAATTCTATGATTGCTAGATTCCTCCACCAAGCTTTTAAAACGCATGGCAGCTTTGCCTTTGGGCGTATCTTTGCCGGACACAAAGCTAAACTTAATGATCGTCGTCTGCGCGCATGCGACTGTACTGAACAGCGACAGCATCAAGATCAACAGTAAATATCGCAATTGTTTGACTAATTTCATTACGCAATCAAGGAACTTGAAATGGGGGTTGCTGGCTACTATGCGCATTCACCTGCGCCGTCACAAGTGTGGATAACCACATTCTACTTTTTCTCACGACCAGCCAATATGCTGCACAATACGGCTAACAAGGCGCACCAACGCTCATTCGTGTCGTCGATAGATGCAGCCTTATTCTTGTATATGCATTCATGATAGCAAATCATTCCCGTTCATCATCATTCATTTCGCCCGCCCGTAAACAGGCATGGCGCTGGCTTTTGCCACTTTTTCTCGCGCTCTTATTTATAACGCTGCTGATCTGGCTGCCCCTGCACGAGAAACAAGTAGAGACCAGCGAGCGCCAAGAGCAGCTGATTGCGGACTCGTTGTGGGTAGAACAAACCATACGCCAGCAATTGCAGCGCGATGAAGAAAGCCTGCGTCTGATCGGCACAGAAATTACCACCGGCTATCTGAAAGGTGAACGTCTGCAGGAGCGCATGGCAAGTCTGGTTCGCAACAACCACGAAATTCATCGCATTATTCAACTCGATGAAGATGGCAAATTAGTCACATCTACCGATGAAACGTTGATCAGTTTTAACGAACTGTCGGCATCGTCGAAAAGCACTGCTAAACGCGCGCGCAGCATCTATACACCACTGTATAGCCATCCTGCCGCCGACATAACGGGGCCAGTGATGATGGATTATCACGTGCCACTATTTGATGGGAAAAAATATACCGGCGAGTTAATCGCCAGTTATCTGGCATCCAGTATTTTGGATGACATGGTGCCTTGGTGGTTTGCACAAGGTAACGAAATCGCGCTAACCGATATCAACGACAACATTATTTATCAACGCGCTTCGGGTGGCGCGGGACGTGGTGTCTATACGCATCATCGCATTCTTAATCTCGCCGGCGCTTCGCTCAAATTAAATACCAACAGTATCAAAAGCGCACCCAAACTACTGCCTAGTTTGTTGATTGATACGGTTCTCGTTTTGTCTGCCGGATTGTTGTGGAGCTTGATTGCGTTATGGCGCGACATCAATCGACGCCTACTAGCGGAGACCGCACTGCGTGAGCAAATCGCGTTTCGTACCGCAATGGAAAACTCCTTGATGACCGGTTTGCGCGCACGCGATTTAGATGGACGTATCACCTATGTCAATCCGGCGTTTGCGCAAATGGTGGGCATGGATATTGATGAAATTGTCGGCCGTATGCCGCCTATGCCGTATTGGGCTCCGGAGGCGCGGCGCGAATATCAGCAACGCTACGCGCAAGTATTGGCGGGCAATATCAAGCCTCAAGGATTTGAAACGGTATTTCAACACACCGATGGCCGACGCATACCGGTATTGATTTATGAATCGGCACTAGTTGATGACAGTGGTCAACAAACCGGCTGGATGGGATCGATACTCGATATTTCTGACCGCAAGCGGGTCGAGGATCTCAACCGCCAACAGCAAGAGAAATTACAGGCCAGCGCGCGTCTCGCGACCATGGGTGAAATTGCCTCCACCTTGGCGCATGAGTTGAATCAACCGCTCGCGGCAATTTCGAGTTACACCACTGGTGCTTTGAATATGCTGGCAAAACCCAAAGCGAATAAAGAGGCAATTGATATTGAGATGCTGACGCATGCGCTAGACAAATCCCACGCACAGGCGCAACGCGCCGGACAAATCATTCGTAGCGTCCATACCTTTGTAAAAAAACGCGAACCGATGCGCGAATTGGTGGCAATCGATACCTTGATCGACAATGTAATGCCACTGGTGGAATTGCAAGCGCAACGCTTCTTTGTGGATATCCGTCGCGATAGCGCGCCCGATTTACCAACGGTGCTGGCCGACCACGTATTACTGGAGCAGGTACTTCTTAACCTGACGCGGAATGCAATCGAATCGATGCAAAACGAGACGCCATCACGGCGTGTCTTGCGCCTGGAAACCACGCTAGAGCAAGGCAATCAACCACATATCGTGGTTGCCGTCATCGATCAAGGACACGGCATCACACCGGAAGTGGAAGAACGATTGTTTTCACCGTTTTTCTCGACCAAGGCCGAAGGCATGGGGATGGGGCTCAGTATTTGTCGTACCGCGGTCGAGTTTCACGGTGGCAGCTTGACGCATGGCCCCAATCCGGATGGCGGCACCATATTTCGTTTTTCACTGCCGTGCATTTCGGAATAGAACGCCGAAAGTGAATGCTCGGGTAAGATTGCAGAGAATCAAGGTGTTGGAGATAAGCGACCAAGGTGCGGATCAGGCAGGAACCATTATTATCGTTGGTATCAGCGCCATGCTTTATCATTCGACGCGACTAACGCTTTCTCACAGCATTCTGAAGTCATCGATTTCAGTGTGCGATTTAAATATGCTATTTGGTTAAGTTATTTTTTAGCAGATCCACAGGACATCATGCTGCACATTATTGACGACGAAGATGTAATTCGCGACTCCCTTACATGGCTTGCACGCTCGCGTGCTATCCCCAGCACCAGCTACGCTAGCGGAAAAAATTTTCTGGATGCTTTGGAGACGAACACGCGAGGTATCTCGCAAGGGCAATGCGTGTTACTGGATGTGCGCATGCCGGATATCGGCGGCATTGCATTATTCGATTTACTCGCTGCGCGCGGTCTGACCCAACTATTCCCCGTGATTTTTTTAACCGGTCACGGCGACGTACCGATGGCGGTGGATGCGCTTAAACGCGGTGCTTTTGACTTTTTTGAAAAGCCCTTCAACGACAACAAGCTGATGGATAGAGTGCAAGAAGCGTTGGCATCCTCTGAGAATTCATCTACCAGTGCCGCTGCCCAAACTCGACTGGCCTCTCTATCTGCGCGCGAGCGTGAAGTACTCGATCTAATCCTGGATGGCAAAATGAATAAAGTCATTGCAGACGATCTCGGCATCAGCATGCGAACGGTAGAAGTACATCGTGCTCATATCTTCGAAAAAATGAATGTTAAAACCGCAGTCGAACTGGCACGTCTGCTCAAATAACGCGATGCACATCCTATGCATCCGCGTTGATATGTCATAAAGCCGCATTCGCTCTATGTACATCATCAATATCTTGCTACCTGATTTTCTGCTGATCTTGCTCGGTTTTGTGCTGCTGCGCGTGACCAACTGGAGCACGGATTTCTGGAGCGGGATGGAAAAACTGATTTACTTCGTTCTGTTTCCGGCCTTGCTGTTTTACTCTACCTCGCGCGCTCCGCTTGATTTCGCCAGCAGCGGACATTTTTTGCAAATCGGTCTGATCGCCTCGGTCAGCGGCATCCTGCTGGGTTGGCTGGCCAAACCCTTGTTTCGTCCCGCTAGCATGGTGTTTGAATCCGGTGTGCAAACCGCATTCCGTTTCAACTCTTATATCGCGCTCGCCATTGCTGGTCGGCTCGCCGGTGAAGATGGCATCGCGCTGATGGCGCTGTTGATCGGTTTCGCTGTACCGCTATCAAATATGGCCGCCGTGCATGCGTTGGTCAAAAAAGATGATCGTCTGATGCTTGAGATGATCAAGAATCCACTGTTGATGGCTACACTGGCTGGTATCAGTTTTAACCTGCTTGGCCTGCATATGCCGGATGCTGCCAGCGCATTTTTGTCACGTCTCGGTAATGCTTCCATTGCACTGGGTCTGATGATGGTGGGTGCAGGGCTGCAAATACGCAGCCTGCATGCATCAAAAGGTATCGCCACATATTTCCTCACAATCAAATTGTTAGTAGTACCCGCGATTGCCTATGGACTCGGTGTGTGGGTTGGCTTACCACCATTGCAATTACAACTGGTTGTGATGTTCGCTGCACTGCCAACTGCATCCAGTGCCTACGTGCTGGCGGTGCGCATGGGCGGCAATGGTGGCTTTGTCGCCTTTCTAATCTCTGCCAGCACCGTGCTGTCGATGTTGACACTCTCTTTTTGGCTGGCGGTATTACGGTAACGATGACAAGCAGCATGTAGGGTGTTTGCACTGTCGTTCGTAATCCTCAGTACAATGCATGCAATGAATAAATGCATAGAAGAATTAAGCATCACTATGCTCATGTATGTTGGTGCCGATGCTTAATCATTATTGCTTCTTCATCGCCGTCTACTCATTGATACTTAAATTACCGCCTAATTATTGATGCTTAACTCTGCACATAGCTTTAGCACCGTCTTACACGAAGAAGCTGGCACACTCGCGCTCGGCACGTCGCTGGCACGTGCGCTGATGCCCGGCCTGGTCATTTATCTGCATGGCGATCTCGGCGCTGGCAAAACCACACTGACGCGCGCCCTATTGCATGCACTTGATTATCCAGGGCATGTCAAAAGCCCAACCTATACATTGGCAGAACCATACACAGTACAAATCGGTCAACAGTCAGTGCAAGTTATCCATTTTGATTTGTACCGCATGGTAAGTGCGGAGGAATTTCTTGACGCGGGTTTCCGCGAATATTTCAATCATCAAACCATATGCATTATCGAATGGCCGGAGAAAGCTGCGTCAGTGTTGCCTTCTCCCGACATTCGTGTGACGCTCTCGCTCGCCGGAAACGGGCGTCATGTAGAATTGCAAGGGTTGTCTCAACAAGGTGTCGAATGTCTGAAACGCTTAAAGTTCGCCCCAAACCTGTAAATTCCAAGGTTCGTCGTACCGTCCTCAAAGCTGGCGGCACGCTACTGATTTCTCTACTGTCTCCGTTCCCTGCTTTTGCATCGCAGATTTTGGCTGTCCGTGTCTGGCCCTCGGAGGACTACACACGTGTCACGTTAGAGAACGACACCGATCTAAAAACCAGTCATTTCCTGTTGAAAAACCCCGATCGTTTGGTGGTCGATGTGGAAGGGCTGAATCTTAATCCGACGTTAAAAAGTCTGATTGCCAAAATTCAGTCTAATGATCCGTATATCCAGCAAGTTCGTGTTGGCCAGAACAAACCGAGCGTAGTGCGTCTAGTATTCGATCTCAAAGCCGAGGTTAATCCGCAAGTATTTTCACTCAAACCGGTCGGCGAGTATCAGCATCGCTTGGTATTTGATTTGTATCCGGTAAATCCGCCTGATCCAATTGCAGAGCTGATCAAAAAAGGGCAATGGTCAGGCACGCCAAACTCGGACACACAAATACCGACCGCCGTAGCGCAAGCGAATCCGCCTTATGCAGAACCACAGACAGAGCGTTCACCACAAGTTACGCGCATGTTAACGATCGCGCTTGATCCGGGTCACGGTGGCGAAGATCCAGGGGCGATTGGACGTGGCGGTAGCTATGAAAAAAATATTGTGCTGGCGATTGCCAAGCGCTTGAAAAAGCAACTGGAAGAGCAACCAAACATTCGTGTCATGTTGACGCGCGATGGCGATTATTTTGTCCCTTTGCACACGCGCGTAAAAAAAGCACGCAAGGTACAGGCAGATCTATTTGTCTCTATCCATGCCGATGCGTTTGTCAAGCCGACGGCAAATGGCTCATCGGTTTTTGCGCTATCTGAAAAAGGTGCCAGCTCAGCCGCAGCGCGCTGGCTTGCCAACAAAGAAAATGCGGCCGATCTGATAGGCGGCACTAATATCAAAGATCATGATCAGCAACTTGCCAGTGTCTTACTCGATTTATCTACCACGGCACAAATCAGCGATAGCTTAAAGCTAGGCAGAGCCGTGTTAAATGAGATTGGCGACATTAATCGTCTGCACAAAGGCAGCGTTGAACAGGCTGGATTTGCAGTACTGAAAGCGCCTGATATTCCAAGCATTCTGATTGAGACAGCATTCATCTCTAATCCGAATGAAGAAGCCAAACTCAACGACAATGGCTATCAGGACAAAATGGCGCGTGCGATTACGGTCGGCATTACCAACTACTTCGCGAAAAATCCACCATTAGCGAAAAATCGCATGACCTGATGTCGTGCGAGAGGACATAGCGGCGGTTTTGGTTGCCTAATTTCGACGCTACGCCGACCTCTTAGCTTGCTTGTCAATTTACGTTGCGGTATCGCTCGCTGGCTTACTTCTAAAGCGCTGCAGCAATTTCCAGCCAGCGCCCAATACCACGGGGACCGCGGCAGCGCCGACACCCACGAGTACGATGGTATTTAAATGGTCGCGTATAAACGGAATGTTGCCGAACAGATAGCCGCCTATCGATAATGTGCACACCCACAACAGAGCACCCGCCACATTAAAAAACTGAAAGCGGCCGAACGTCATGCGTGACACGCCGGCAATAAACGGCGCGAAAGTACGTGCGATCGGCAAAAAGCGTGCCAAGATCAGAGTCTTGCCACCATGTTTTTCATAAAAAGCATGGGTGCGCTGCAAGGCGTTTTTATCCAGCCAACGATAATCATGCGTGAACACTTTGTCGCCGATGTAATGACCAATCGCGTAGTTTACCGAGTTACCAAGTACCGCCGCAATAATCAAAAGAAACAGCAGCAAACCTAAATGCATACTGCCGCTGGCACAGAATGCACCGGCGATGAACAATAAAGTATCGCCCGGCAGAAAGGGCATCACCACCAAACCGGTTTCGCTAAAAATAATGACAAACAATACGACATAAATCATGACGCCGTATTGCGCGATAAATATTCCCAGATACTTATCGATATGCAAGAGCATGTCGATTAACTGCATAAAATCCATATTTTTCCTCATTAGCGGCAAAATCATACACCAGCATCTGCGTCCAAAACTTAAGACACTCGCAATTTTTCAACACACAGCACACATCAAATTTCATTAAGCCTGATTCAATCATCCTGCACGACAACGTTATAATCGCAAGATGAATGCTTCTCTCCAATCGCAAGCCGTATCGACTCCAAGAGCGATCCAGCCATTATCGGACCAACTGATCTCCCAGATCGCTGCTGGCGAAGTGGTCGAACGTCCATCTGCCGTCGTCAAAGAGCTGCTAGAAAATGCGCTCGATGCTGGCGCCACGCAAATCACAATACGACTCGAACAAGGTGGCACTAAACGCATCGCGATCACCGACAACGGTCGCGGCATAGCGCCAGAACAAATGCCGCTGGCACTGGCACGTCACGCCACCTCGAAAATTTCTTCCCTCACAGAACTAGAAAATGTTGCTTCGCTTGGTTTTCGCGGCGAAGCGCTGGCGTCCATTGCTTCGGTCGCACAATTGACTTTGAGTTCCCGTACTGCCGATGCAGAACACGCGTGGGAACTCAGCGGCGTAGCCGGCAGTATCGTCGCCCCCTCATCGGGCGCGCTCGGCACCACTATTGATGTGCAGGATTTATATTTCAATACGCCAGCACGGCGTAAATTTTTAAAAACCGAGCAAACCGAGTTCGGTCATTGTGCCGAAGTGGTGCGGCGCATTGCGCTATCGCGCCCAGACGTTTCATTTTCACTCACCCACAATGGCAAGACCGTCGATCACTGGACCGTCTGCGACATCGCAAAACGCAGTGCACTGATACTCGGTAACGAGTTTGCTGGTGCGCGTCTGCCACTCGAAGAAAGTGCAGGACCTTTGCACCTGAATGGTTATATCGGCTTGCCGACCGCCTCCAAAGCACGTGGCGATGCGCAGTATTTTTATGTGAATGGCCGCTTTGTACGCGACAAATTGTTGATGCATGCGGTACGGTCTGCCTATCAAGATGTGCTGCACGGCGATCGCTATCCCTCGTATGTGATCAGCCTTGATCTTGACCCAGCGCTGGTTGATGTCAATGTGCACCCATCAAAAATCGAGGTGAGGTTCCGGGATAGTCGTGCCGTCCATCAGTTTGTCTTCCACGCGGTTAGTCGGGCGCTGGCACAAACTTCTGCTACCGCTTTCGGCACGGCACCGGCACCAACCCCGGCACCTTCTGGTGCGCTACCGTGGTTGCGCGAACAGCAGCAAAGTTCATTTGGCCAGCAGTTTCAGTCCGGTCATGGCATCGCACAAACGGCAGAAAATTATGGTGCATTATTTCAATCTGGCGCACCGCCCGATCATGTTTCTACAGAGATGGCAGCGATGTTTGCCTCTGCGAGCAGTCACATTGGCATTAGCGCGGGCAACGTCAGCACAGCGGACGAAGAATTTCCTCTCGGTTTTGCACTGGCTCAATTACATGGCATCTTTGTGTTGGCGCAAAATACCAAGGGCTTGGTATTGGTCGATATGCATGCCGCCCATGAACGCATTCTTTACGAGCAATTGAAACATGCGCTGGACGATGATGCAATGCAGGTGCAACCCCTGCTAATCCCAATCACGTTTTACGCCGATGGCGTAGAAGTTGGTACCGCTGAAGAAAATCAGGATGTATTGCGCTCGCTCGGTTTTGACATTGCCGTGCTGTCGCCAACCACGCTGGCGGTGCGTGCGATTCCCACCTTGCTGAAAAATGCCGATGCGCAGACGCTGGCACGCGATGTCTTGCGCGACGTACGTGAATTTGGCGGCTCACGCGTGCTGCAAGAAAGACAGAACGAATTGCTTGGCACACTCGCCTGCCACACCGCAGTGCGGGCCAATCGCAACTTAACGACACCCGAGATGAATGCGCTACTGCGCCAAATGGAAGCAACCGAACGCGCCGATCAATGCAATCACGGCCGACCGACTTGGGTGCAACTTGCGTTATCCGATCTGGACAAGCTGTTTGAACGTGGGCGCTAAGTTGCGATATCTGTTGCAATGCCGCTTACCACCTACCTTACGTCTTCAAGATCGCGCTGTCGCATGACAAACACAAGCAATAAACCGTTGATCGTCGCCATCATGGGGCCGACCGCCTCTGGCAAGACTGCTGCGGCGCTAGAGATTGCGCAACAAATTCCATGCGAGATCATCTCCGTTGATTCCGCCCTCGTCTATCGCGACATGGATATCGGCACCGCAAAACCAAGCGCTGAAGAACGCGCGCAAGTGCCACATCATCTGATCGACATCATCGACCCTCTCGATGCGTATTCCGTCATGCAATTTCGTCAGGATGCGCTGCGTCTGTCGGCCGACATCATCGCGCGCGGTAAGTTACCTTTGCTGGTGGGTGGCACCATGCTGTACTTCAAGGGTTTACGTGATGGCCTCGACGATTTGCCCCAAGCCGATATCGATATTCGCACCACGCTGGATGCCGAGATTGCCGAGCGCGGTACGCCTGCCTTGCATCAACGGCTGATGCAAATTGATCCGGTCACCGCCGCCCGCCTCAAACCAAACGATACGCAGCGCATACAACGCGCAATGGAAATTTTTATGCTGAGCGGTCAGCCTATGTCGACACTCTTGGCGCAAGCACCCAAGGTGGATTTACCGTATTCAATTTTATCGATCGCACTGGAACCATCGGATCGTGCAGTTTTGCACGCGCGTATTGCCACACGTTTCGACGCCATGTTGAAAGACCGTGCATTGATCAACGAAGTAGAAAATCTACGCGCGCGCGGCGATCTCCATCCCGGGTTGCCAGCCATGCGCTGCGTTGGTTATCGTCAAACTTGGGAATATCTGGACGGTGCATATGGGCTTGCTGAATTGCGCGAACGCGGCATCATTGCAACGCGCCAACTGGCCAAGCGGCAGTTGACCTGGTTACGCTCCATGCCCGATCGCCAGATCATTGATTGCCTGAAGCAAGGTGCGGCATCAAGCATATTGCGAGAAATCACCGCACGCAAAGTGGTAAAAACGGGATGAAACTATCCTAATGCAATCTCATTAAATGCAAGCCCAACGTGAACAAGGCACGGAAATTGCATTTTTTATAATTGCAAAAATTCCCTCCCTCGAGCCGACCCAGCAAATAATTTAAGCATTAAGCCTTCAAGCCAGTAATTTGATATTGACTTGAAGGACCAAAAACGTCATAATTTTCGGCTGTTTGGTGATATAGCTCAGTTGGTTAGAGCACAGCACTCATAATGCTGGGGTCGGTGGTTCAAATCCACCTATCACCACCAAGAACACGTTTCAAGAAGTCCATTAACGTACATAAACCCGCATCTAGCCTTGTGCTTATGCGGGCTTTTTGTTGTCCAAGCACTTTTAATGTCCGTTTACATCCGTAAATGTTACGGGTACATTTACTGGTACCAATCAAGTTTCGCCAGACAAATACCCGCAAAATGCCAAAACTAGCAACACCGATGACGGCCGTTCAGATTAAGAATTCGAAACCGAAAGAGAAGCCTTACAAGCTATCAGACGGTGGAGGGCTGTATTTGCTGATTAATCCCAATGGGTCAAAGTATTGGCGAATGGGGTACAGGTTTGCAGGTACAGAGCGCCTTCTAGCCTTCGGAAAATATCCAGACATCTCATTACTCGACGCACGCAAACAAAGATCTTATGCACGTGAAAAAATCACCGCCGGTATTGATCCTTCACAAGCAAAGCGCATAGAAAAGAAAATGCGAGCGTTGTCGAACGCAAGTACATTCGAGGCAGTTGCACGCGAATGGCATTCAAACAAGCTAGAAACTTGGCAAGCACGAACCGCAGCCAATGTACTGCATCGCTTAGAAAAGGATGTTTTCCCGTTAATCGGAAAATATCCGATCGCGGAAATAACAACGCCGGTCATGCTCGATGTATTACGGAAAATTGAAAATCGAGGCGCTTTGGACATGGCGAAACGTCAGGGTCAAGTCTGCTCACAGATATTCCGATATGCCATTGCATCGGGAAGAGCCGAAGTAGACCTCATTATCAATTTGCGAGGTGCGCTCAAGCCTGGGGCAAAAGGACATCACGCATCGATCACTCCCGATGAGCTACCAGACTTTATCCGCGCATTTAGAAAAATCGAAGGAAGAATGTTTGTTCCGACTAAAGTCATGTTCCGATTGATGATGATGACGTTTTTGCGCACCAGCGAATTAACAGAAACGCCTTGGTCAGAAATTGATTTAAAAAAGGAATCTTGGATCATCGACTGGCGAAGAATGAAAATGGGGAAAAAGAAAATTAATCCCCGCAAAGTAAATCATCATGTTTTCCTGCCCCGACAAGGATGGGACTTATTACGTGAGTTACACGCAATTACCGGTGGAAATAAATTCCTTTTCCCCAACCAGCGAGATCACCTCAAACCCGCAACAAATTTTGGGATATTGGCAGCGATTAAACGCATGGGCTACAGCGGTGCCATGACAGGGCATGGCTTTAGATCGCTCGCAATGGGAGTCATCAAGGAGCGTCTAGGCTATCGTCACGAAGTAGTTGACCGGCAGCTATCGCATCTTTCCGGTGATGTGTATGGTGAAGCTTACGATCGTGCAATGTTTCTGGACGAGAGAAAGTTGATGATGCAGGAATATGCTGACTATCTAGACAATGTGAGCAGATGAAATGACTGCCAGAAAAACGAAACGATATTCTCCATACACTCTTAACATAACCTCGCAAGGCCAAGCAAACAACGAACTCTTAAAACAAGAATTAAAACCCTACTTCGACAAGAATGTAGATTGGGAATCATTAGAGCTCAAAATAGTAGAGGCAATCGGCTCCTATCATTTATCTGTAAAACTTAATCCAAACCGAAAAAGCCGCGCAGATCAACGTACAGATCGAGAAGAGTTAATCGCCTGTCTCGCTGAACTCAACGCGCGCCTTCACTACTGGCATATACCCCCAATGGTTTGGGAGGATGCAAAAAAGATTTACACCCCCGTCCAAAATGGTGAGCAAGCCTTAGTTGACGAAGTTTCCGAAATATTGAAACGAATTCAACACATTCGAGATGTTTTTTCTCAAACCCGCACTCCATCAAGTACCGTAACAAATCCAGGGACGCCAGAAGTGAAAGCACTAAAAGTGACGCTTACTAACGTTTATCTAAATTTCGCAAAACAGGAAAAAATCGACCAACGAGTAAATTTTACTAACGACGTGCTTAAGATATTTTTTCCTGAACAGCATCCGGCAAGAAAGGGATCGGATTAAAGATCACTTGATTATTCGCATCGAAGTAACCGCACGATCGCTTTGCCCAATCGCAGGCGATCCTGAATTTGTAAAGTGAAGGAGGCGTTGCCTCTCTCAGAATCTAACACTCGATGGTTAATGACCACCGGGGAAATAGTACCTCACCAAGAAGGGGATTACATGGCAGACGAATTTAGTTTCGCTCAGGCGATCGCAACAGCCGCTCTTTCCGCTGGCCTAACGTATCTGGCTACCCTCCATGTCAACAAAAAGGACCGCGAGCACGCCGCAACTCTGGTTGCGGCTGTTGAACTTGTCCATGAGCGGCGGGCATCATTGGCGTTGGCGGAGAATCTGGAATCATTCTGTGTGCGTTGTTCACGACAAATAGATGAAATTTTTGAAGCGGAATCAGATGCAGTTGAACATCACGACATAAAAGCATTTCATCGGCTAAAGCAAGTGAATTTCACCTATTCGCAGATTTGTGATTTACATAAGTTAACGTTGGGCGACGTTAATACTCTCCATCGATTGGAGGGCAATTTCAATGATATTGATCAGTGGATTCGGGATCAGTGGCTGCACTTGGATGAATTTGATGCCTATGCATACGAAAAGCAGCGCTTAGCTCTCTTTGGCATGCAGGCTTGGGACCTCGCTCAGCAATTTCGCCGGAAAATCGAAATCACCGACGCCCCGAAGCCTCTTGATTATAAAGAGCTGCAAGACTACATTGAAAAGATGAAGAACATAAATAAAGAACAACAAGACAATCTGATTCCGCCACTGCGTTTGGATGCATAGGACGTCGAATGATCCACCACTACACCTCCATCGACACCTTACAAAAAATCATCACGAATCGTTCGCTTCGTTTTCGACGGCTGGACCAAATGGACGACATCCACGAAGAGCAATGGCAGGGAGGACTGAATTGGGGACGGAGATTGTTCGCAAGTTGCTGGACCTGTCTGCCCGTGGAAAGCATTGATCAGTGGCGGGGCTTTGGGCCATACGCTAACGGCGTGCGCATATCAGTGGAAGAATCACCTTTTTTCTGGCACCTCGTGCACCTGAATAGCCCCGGCTTGCAAATCCATTACATATGGGTGCCATGCACAAAGGAATTCATGTTATCGAAGGGAATCATGCTCGTTCCCTCTTCCGATCTACCAGCAAGTATTGGCGGCCCTGTGAGCTATGTGCCCGATGTAAGCGCTATTTACCGGCCATTTATTAAAGGCGATTTCGACACCAGTGGACTAACTGTGCGCACTACCGTTCAAAACCCCGCCCGCCACAAAATAAATCATTGGGCATGGCAGAAGGAGTATCGATTTATAGTTCATGTGGAACAAGGGCCGGATGCGCTCTATGCAGAAGGTTTTGATTGCCAACCGACGCGCGATTACACAGATCAGCTGATACATGCGTTTCAGAAAAACAAGGAACAGGGCTGGCCAGGTTACTTCGACACACATATTGATTGGCCAATCAATATGGATATGATTCAAAGCGGGTTCGTCACCGCAGGACCATTGATGACAGACCAAGAGTTCAACCAGGTAAGTAAAATGATGCAAGATCTGGTGCCTGCAATGGGACTGCAACGTAGTCGATTTACGGGTGCAATGCGCAGATAAAGCGGAACAGTGGCCAAGGTGTTCACAAAACACCAGCTAAAGAAAAGCGCGCCACCAGCATCAAGCAGAGTCGGCAACGGCAACTATGAACCACTAGTTTCGATCTCACCAATGTCCGCTTTGTGTCTTGGATTCAAGTGGCCACTTTGGGATGCCATTAGGTGGTTACTTTGACGTGAGAATGTGGTGATTACTTGGATGCGAATACTCAGATCTCCTCCCTTTTAGGCAGAGATCCTCGGTTGAATCTGATGCAACGAACAAATAACCTTTAGTGCATCCCGTAGTAACGCGGCGAATCTCCACGAAAGGTAAAACCAAATGTTTCGAGAATCCATTCTTCGCTTACCCGAAGTAAAAGTCCTAACTGGTCTAAGTCGATCCAGTATTTATAAATTCATGGCAAGAGGAGATTTCCCTCAACATGTTTCGCTCGGCGGAGAAAGAGCTGTTGGGTGGCGATCTGGCGAAATTGACGCTTGGGTTAGAAGCCGTGTTGCAAGCTCCAGACAGCGTACTGCGGGGGAAAGAATATGACCGATATTCGTCACCCGCTGTTAATCGTTCCACGAGACATCAACGAACAACTCGAGTTATGCGTACATGTCCAGTGCCGGAAGCGAAACCTGCCACGTTCCGACTGGCTGGACGACCTACATGACCTACTAACGCGATTTTCTGGTTTAGGTATAGGTGCTGACATTGCCACAATGGGTTTGTGTGAACTGTGGGGCATCTACTGCCTTTTACGACGTATGGCGGAAACTGAGACATGAGTCGCGCAAGAGAACTCGCAATAAAAGCGGCAAAGGAAGCACGTGGAGGAGGAAATTTCCTAGCTTTTCCGAATGAAGTATTGCGTAGCCGATCTTTAGCAGAGCTATCCCCCTTTGCATCAAAACTTTTACTTGATGTTATGAGTCAATGGCGTTTGGGTCACAACGGGGATGCCAGCATTTCATTCGAAAAGGTAATGAGAGCGCGGGGTTGGCGATCCAAAGCAACGCTAAACAAAGCGTTGAAAGAATTGCGCGCATCGGGGCTGATCATCCTGACCAGGCAAGGATCATTGCATATATGCAGTCTATACGCCTTGGGTTGGCTAGCAATAGACGAGTGTGGTGGCAAGCTGGACATTCAAGCGACAATCCGGCCACTCAACCGGTGGAAAGATGCAGTTAAACTGACTGAGAATAAAACGTCCAGTACTCTTCGTGTACCTAAACCGTTAATAAAAGGGGTTTTAGCTACGCTAGGTGTACCGGCACGGTAGTCATTAGATCATTTAGATACGCCACCCGTACTTAAACCGACTATTCTGGGGTTGTGTATGGTACACCACGTGTACACCTCTATAGATTTACCATCTCCTTATAAAGTTTTGAGCTAGAGCTTTAACTAGCTTTGTATATGCCGGCGTTAATTGATTATCAAGTCAAATCAACATTTGCTTTTTGGCCTGCCCCCCCGACTTGAAAGTCACCAAGATAAGGTGTTTTAGGCAATCAGGAGGAAGTCAATGGCAAATCAGATAAAGTTCTAGAAGGAGTGCAATGTAAACACGGTGATTTGTGGGACAACTCCGCGATGGAGAGCTTCTTCTCTTCATTGAAGACAGAGCGCTTTTTCAGGAAGATGTTCCGTACGCGAGATGACATCAGGGCAGAAGTGTTTGATTACATCGAACGTTGCTACAATCCGGTTCGACGGCATTCAACGTTGGGCTATGTCAGCCCAATTGACTTTCAGCAAGCTCAGTTAGCTTAGTGCGGTGTCTTTCAAGTCAAGGACAGGCCAACGACCCGATCTTTTGAACGTGGATTGGACGTGATAGAAGTCGCAAGTATTGCTGGTCACAAGTCTCTCTCCAGGCTTAAAAGATACACGCACCTTCGCGCGGAAGATTTAGTGAAGAAACTTGGTTAGATGTCCAGATGCAAGGCAATACGATGTTTTACTCAAAGTTACATATACGATTCTGGGAACTAGGATCGATTTACTACTTTAATAATTTTAAGAGTCACCCAGTTTATCTGCCAAAAGGATAACAAAATTAATGCTGAATTCAGATGAATTAGGGGAAAAAGGCGAAAGTCGATTTAAGGAAATATGCGCCGACGCAAGTTTAGTTTGCAACAAGTCTGATCGTGATCGAACCGGCTGGGATTTTATTGTCGAATTTCCGTTCGATCATGTTTCTCCCGATTTTTCAAGTTTAGATGCGCGCAAATCGCCGCTTTCTTGTCATGTGCAAGTTAAAACAATTCTTGATTCGAGCCAAACAATTTCGATGCGACTTTCATCTGCAGAAAGATTAGCAAAAGAACTTAAACCGTCATTCGTTTTTGTTTTTAAAGTAGGCGAAAGATTGGAATTTACTGAGTCCTTTCTCATACATATGTTTGATGAACGTCTGGGGCTTATTTTAAAAAGACTACGTCAAGAAGAGAAGAAAGGTACAGCGCCAAAAAATATAAATAAGAAGAAAATTTCACTTACTCCCTCTACTTCCGAGAGAATCATTCCATCTGGAGAGGCATTAGCATTTGCAATTAAAAAAGCATGCGACGGTGAAATTAATGAATACGTAATACGAAAAAGCGATCAGCTAAAAAAACTGGGATTTGAACAACGGCCCTATGAAGGAAAGATGACTCTGCATTACGGGGAGGATGATATTGCAGATGTTTTTCTAGGTCTGAAAAAAGCTCGAGCCACTGACCTGCATTTGTCTATCAAAAGATTTGGGATCGGACTCCCAACATTAGATGCAACTGAAGGGCACATTAAGATACAACCAGAACCATTTGATGAGTGCACGCTTTTCGCTCGCACCCCAGGGAAACCGATTCCAACTATTTTTAAAGGTAAGGCTTACAGACCCGCTATTAATTTACCCAAAGACAGTAACAAATTACTATTCAACTTTTCAATTTTTTCGCTTCTCATTAGCGAAAATCGAGGGAATTCGAAATTCATATTTAATTTTGAAGATGAAAATGAAATACAAAAAATAGACATTTGGATCAGTCTTTTTAAAATACTAAATATGTTTTCTCGGGGGAATGGTGAATTAGAGATCAGAATGACCAATTCTAATAGAACCATTCCTCTCAAATTCAGCGCCTTTGAAGTAGGCTTTACTGAGTTTCAACTAGATTCATACAGGGATATTTGTGAGCGAGTAGCTGAAATTTTTGTTAGTGCGGGTGTTGTACCGACTCCTGAGATTTCAATTAACAATGTCAAAGAAAACAATGTAGATATTCACTTAGCCAGTTCATTGCTGCGTAACGAACCAGTCTCCATCGAATTTCAAAGTAAGAAGACGATCGCGCTTGAAAATGCAACCTCTAAGAGATTTATCTTTGCTAGACGCTTCGATTTGGCAGGACATTCCATCGCCCTTTATGGATTAGCTACTTTTTCTTTTGCTATTGGTGAAAATGAAATCACTTGGGAATCACAAGAGTTTTTTTTAAAAGATATTCGAGAAATTCTTGTCGGAGATGATTTTGATAGTTTTGTTGAGAAGGCATCCAACATTGAACAAACTACCAACCTCATCGTATTCGATGATTCAAATGATAGATCACAACCCTTCTCTGTTTCAATGACGTATTAACTCATCAGTAATTCTAGATTACTTTTTTAATAGCACCGATGAAATAAACCTGAATGTTTATTTCATGCGGATTGGGCTCATCGGTGCTACATCATTCGTCTGAATACCTTCATCTGGAACTCCAACAGAAGTATCCCATGTTAAAAGCACCCCATGATCCAATCCGAGCAAAGCAGGTAGGTTCCAATGTATTAACAGCATAGACATAATGTGTACGTCCGCCGTCGGGTCGATGAGCATTATTCCGATCAAGCTATTTGGAATATTTCCATCCGCTTGGTTACCATATTCGTGGGATTGATGAATTTCCAAAAGCCAGACCCGCTTTGGGAGTTCCATTAGTCTTAATTTATCTTTCAGTTCTGGGACCATGGTCTCTGTTGCTGCCCATTTCCTAAGTTTGCGTTTTTCAACAAGCAGCAATCTCAATGTCAGGCTAGCTACCAGCACGTCCAACTCTGCGGCATCTCTAATGCCGCCTTGTTTAAGTGATAAAAATAAATCTGCTAGAAAAACACTAGCTATAACCATTGCTTCTTCACCAGTCATAAACACATCCACTGGCAAGAGTGGAATTGCATATGCAGCGTGTTGAAAACAATATCCTGGGACTGCAGCCGCAGGAAAATCTCTATAAGGCCCCGAATTGTCGTTATGAATTACCAAAGAAGGTACCCAACTAGCTGCATGGGGGAAATTCAATCTTTGACCATCATCTAACTCAACAGGCACCTGAACTTGTAGTGGCTTATTGCTATCCCATGTGTGTCCAATAGCAACGACTGCATGGCCGCCAGACGGTGGAAATAGCAATAGCAACACTGGAATTTCCGATTCAATATATGCATGAATCATTTTCAATGAATCGAGAATTTCAGACTGATTCATTTGGGGTTCGTTGTTGTTAAACCATGTGCCTAGCGGAATAGCATGAGATGAATAACCTGCCGCCCTGACGGCCTCGATCATTTGCTGCAACGTCAATCCGCCACGATTTGGCCTAACTCGACCAGTCACAAAGTACTTAGTTGCTGCATCAGTAATTTGAGCAGGATCGTATGCTCTGTCACCCTCACGTCTGCGCAGTGTCCTCAAAGCCATCCATATCGATGCTTGCGCACAAGCTCCTACAGCATTGTCTTGTTGCATGAACGGTGTACCAACAACATGAAACTCCACTCCGGCTATATGAACTGGGAAAGAATCGACACAGCGCATATACCCATCAACAATGGAAACTGAAAGAATCGAAGCACCAATTGGGCTCTTTATAACTGGCCTTAGGGTAATAAACCCTAGGTAATTGTTCTTATCAACGCTATCTAAAAAATCTAGAACTTGTTGGCCCTCATCAGCCACTTGTTTAAAAAAATGTAGTCTTGTACAGGATCTTGGAACAGGCGCAAATTGGCGGCTGTAATATGCGCTGAACTCAGCCAAAAAGTCGGGGTCGTGCACACCTGTTTGAACAATTATCGTGCGAACTTCTGCCTTGGCTAGCATCTCACAACAACTGGCCAACGGCCCAAGGTTACCAACTTTTTTGTGAAGGTCGCGATTAGTCAATTCTTTCATCGCAACCTGAAATTGCGTGAAAATTTCAACGGAATTAACTACCGCTTTTATTTGCAAACGATCGGCCATAAAAAAAGCCGCCCTTACCGGCGGCTTCCTCACTTTAATTTTTTTAGAAAATTGTTACTGGCTTGCCTTCTTCGAAAGCACGACGCTGTTGAGTGCGAATTTCTTCGACTCGGGTATTGATACGTTCTGATAACTGGTCACGGACTTCTTGCGCACGGCTAGCGTCAAACACATGTTTCTTCTCAGTTCCGCGTGCCATCTCGAGTACAAACGTCCCTAAGGTAGTACCTGCGGTAGTTGATCTCATGCTTCTTTCTCCTGACATGTATCGATGAACATCATGATCGCAAATCATCATCGATATATTTATATGACTTCTTCTATGTTACCAAGTTCAAAATCAGGCAAACCAGCAATTATAACTATCTTTGCTCGTTTTGCGTTCTTTGTAACAAGTATTAGCTGCCGCCAAGGTGAGATAATATAAATATAGCTTCTTAATCCTTTATTTACAATGTGATTCAAAAGATTTATTTCAGAAACGCAACTTGCCAAAAAAACAATCTGCATTTTATCTAACCTTTGAATAATTGCGCGAATAATAGTCGCTTAAAAGCCTCGCACGTTGGGCTGCGCCGGCAGGATTCGCATGCCCAGCACGAGATTACAAAGGTAAAATTGCGAATTTGCAATAGCCCTGTGGAGTTAGTCGGTGTACTGCTTGATGCAATTTTGCGCAAACTATCTACAATCCAATTGGCCTCGGACATAAGATGTGCAGTTATATGTTTTGCGGCCGAGCGCATCTATCTTGTCATTCGTCTCCCGTGCAGACTGATTGATTTTTTGATCAATACGACGTGCATTTGCGTCGGCATTTATCTGAGTAGCAATAGCGCTACGTTGCGCGCTTTTCGTACCGTAATGATCTTTCCAGAGCGTGTATGCTTCTAGAGAAATAGGGCGCCCATTAATTTTATTTTCTAAGTTTTGCAAACATTCCTCTTTAGCATCAGCGGCAAGACTTTTTCCTTTGGCATCGCCCTCCAGAAAATACTTGAACTTACATTGCTGGGGAATAGGCCCAGCTCTAACCTTGTCTGTCTCGTAAATTTTCAGAGCCCGAGCGTTAGGATCACCAGCAGAACCAGCAATAGACCCTCCAAAACTTGGGGTCACAATATTTACTTTCTTTGAATCGCTTTCAGCACAAGGCTTATCGGAATACTCCATAGCCCCTTGTGAATTTTTACATTTGAATACCTGCGCATGAGATGTCATACTTAATAATATTCCAGCAACCAGTAGAAGATGTTTGATTAGCATTTTGTCCCTGCAATCCAATGTTATTTGAATGCTTCCTTGGTACGCAGTCAAGTTCGCACGCCCACACGCGTGACGCACAGAATAAAATTTTCGCCATGGGATTCTTTGATCTTAACGACAAAAAACAAATTTAAGTAATATTTTTTGCGGGTACTAGTGCGGGTATATTGCAAATTAAAATAACAAGACATGTTACCCACATTGGGCTCTAAGTTCTGATACAGATCCACCTATCCCACCAAGAACACGTTGCAAAGCCTTATGTTTAGCAACATGAAAAACCCGCATCAGCCGAGCGCTGTTGCGGGTTTTTTGTTTTCACAAGCAATTTTGTATTTCAAACCGCGACGCACAAATCAGATCGCCTCTGTTCGATGCCGTACCGATGGAACAGCCGCCGTGCGCCACGATGAGGCAACTAAAACAAAACGGAGACTTTTATGTCCACCATACTTCTGGTTGTTCTCATCCTGATTCTGATCGGCGCTTTCCCAACTTGGGGGCATAGCCGCAGTTGGGGATACGCGCCGAGCGGTATCGCTGGCCTGCTGGTTGTCGTGCTGCTTGTGATGCTTCTCACAGGCGGAATATAGAACAAAAAAATGAACCTACCGCGAGGTAGATTCATTTTTTACTGCGTTGACTGAAGGTACGAACTAAACACCGCGCCAATTTTTTATTTGTTGGCACAACAAAAAATTCAAGCCACCCGCGGTCACATACTCACAAATCTATGTTTACTGCTTCCCCACGATATATTGCAATAGCGTCACGACTTGTTCTGGCGTTTGCGCCCAACCCATTGCGGCGCCATCCACTTCTTTGAGCGGATGGATAATTTTTTCATCGTGCAACGTGATGTAGGGTTTTTTAAGGGCGGCGCAGTAGCCGGCATCAAACGCAGCATTCCATTGCTTGTATTGGTCACCAAATCGGATGATGGCAAGGTCGCATTTCTCGATCAAATTTTGTATCCGGATGGCATTGACGTTAGCTGATTTGTGGTCGCGCCAAAATTGTTTTTCTTCACTCCCCAACACATCGCCTGCAGCGTCACTCGCTTCGTGATTAGTGACGGCGGAGGTAAAGGTAATCGGCAATTGATGTGCTGCTGCGCCCTGCATAATTTGTTCACGCCAATCGGTGTGGATTTCACCGGATAAATATACTGTCCAACTCATAAAATATTGCTCCATTCATTTCGAGAAAATTCTGCCTTGATAGAGGGCATTTTTGTGGGCAATTATCCTTGATATTATTTGTTCGCGCTTAAAACAAGCCAGCCTCGCCTTTAACAGCATTAACTCTGCACACTCGGCTCTGTCGCCGCACTGGGCAAAGCATCAAAACTATCGGCCTGCGCAAGCCGCCACATTTTTTGATAAAACGCACCTTCCGTCGAACCGGATAGCAACTCACCCGGCTTGAGGAAATAGTGCATCTCGGAGAAAAAACGGATTTCGGTATCGCTGACGCGTCGCACCAGATGGTGCGCCTCCAACTGCGATGGATATTCCAATCCGGCGGCGGCGAGAATTTCGGATAAGGCTTTCAAAGTATTGCGATGGAAGTTGGCGACGCGTTGCGCCTTGTCTTCCACCACCAACGCTTTTTGTCGAAGTGGATCTTGGGTGGCCACGCCAGTTGGGCAGCGATTGGTATGACAGCTCTGTGCTTGTATGCAACCAATCGCAAACATAAAACCACGTGCCGCGTTAGCCCAATCCGCGCCTAAGGCCAACACGGTCGCGATGTCAAAGGCGCTGACTATTTTTCCACTCGCGCCGATGCGGATTTGATCGCGCAGATTCAAACCGACCAAAGTGTTGTGCACAAACAATAAGGCTTCGCGCAAAGGCACACCGATGTGATCGATAAACTCGACTGGGGCGGCGCCAGTACCGCCCTCGGCGCCATCAACCACGATAAAGTCGGGTTGTATGCCGGTTTCTAACATCGCTTTGGTGATACTCATAAATTCCCACGGATGGCCGAGGCAAAATTTAATTCCTACCGGTTTTCCCCCTGACAAATTGCGTAAGCGACCGATAAATTGCAGCAATTCAATCGGTGTGGAAAACTCGCTATGGCGCGCTGGTGACACACAATCTCTATCCATCAAAATTTTGCGCGTCGCCGCAATTTCAGCGGTGATTTTGTGTTGCGGCAAAATCCCGCCGTGCCCAGGTTTGGCGCCTTGACTGAGCTTGATCTCAATCATTTTTACTTGCGGCTCATGCGCATGCTGCTGAAACTGCTGCTCACTAAAACTACCGTCATCGTTGCGACAACCAAAATAACCGCTACCGATTTCCCAAATCAAATCACCTCCACCTTGCCGGTGATACTCACTGATACTGCCTTCGCCGGTGTCGTGCGCAAAGCGTCCCAGTTTAGCGCCTTGGTTTAACGCGCTAATGGCGTTGCCGCTCAATGCACCAAAACTCATCGCTGAAATATTAAAAAGAGAGGCTGAATAAGGTTGTAAACAATCTGGGCCACCAATATCGATGCGAAACTCATCCGGATCACGCCGCTTTGCTGGTTGCATTGAATGGCCGATAAACTCAAACCCTGTCTGATACATATTACCCAAGGTACCAAAAGGTTTATCAGCAGTTTGATTCTTGGCACGCGCATACACTAACGCGCGTTGCGAGCGTGAAAATGGCAGCGCTTCGCTATCGCCTTCTAGCAGATACTGGCGTATCTCTGGCCGTATGCTCTCGACCAAATAGCGAATGTTGCCCAGAATTGGATAATTGCGGCGCACCGCGTGACGCTTCTGCAGCAAGTCCAGTAGGCCTATACCGACCAGCACCGCCAACAGCACGATCAGCGGCGTCACACCACTGAAAGAAAAAAAAGGTAAAACACACAGAATAATCACGCATCCGGCGAAAAATGCGTAACGGCTTAATAGTGAAAAACTCATACAGGTATTGTCCTCACAATAAACCTCGAGCCGAGGTTTTAGCGACAAAGTCGAGAAACAACAAACTTGTTAAATGTTGCCGATTTAAATGTTGCCTATTAAAAACCGATTCAGCATACGCGAAATCAGGCTGGCAACCTATTTCTGGGGGGCTGTCTGGCAGGATTTCGATTGCACGCATCTCGCTAGTCAAGCCTCTCAGCCCTTTGTACGCTCACGATACCAATCACTAAGCGCTACGCGTCATAGCAAAAGCGGTACACAGCACAATAGAATCTCAGGAAAAACAACAAAACGGGCTAACAATATAAAAATCTCCAATCACTGCTGTTTTTGTAATTAAGTTGTCACAAAGCCGCCTTATGATCAGACATCGATCTTCCACTCACCACTATAGGTTTGGGGAGATTGTGTAGAGCCCGTTTTCGTTGAAAACGGGCTTTTTTATTTTCCACATTGCATGTCAACCCAAGTTTGGCAATAATCGTTGCAACGTCATCGTCACCGACATAAAAGACCGTGTCAGATTTCCAACTATTTACAAGGGTATGGCCATGAATAAAATTCTCGCGTTGATAATTTCCTGGGCATTTATCAGCTTTGCATTTGCGGCTGACCCCGCACCAGCAAAACCGGCTGCACCAAAAACCATGCAACAAGAAAAAATGACCCACTGCAACAAGCAAGCAGCGGATAAAAAAGGCGAGGAACGCAAGGCCTATATGAAAGAATGCCTCAGTGCCAGCGATACAAAGGCGCCTAGCGAAGCGCAGCAGGCGCAACGCGACAAAATGAAAAGCTGCAATACCGATGCTCAGTCCATGAAAGGCGATGAGCGCAAGAAATTTATGAAAACCTGCTTGTCCAAATAAGTAGGTATAAAAGAACCAAGCCAATCACAATAAGGCAGGCAGCAGCGGCAAATCTGCTTGATTGGCGACTCGCGCGAAGGCGGACAAGACATATATGATGTTTTATCCGCTTTTTTGCCATATCCACATAAATAGCATGCTGAAAAGCCGCCAGCGATCTGCTGCGCCACCTGCTGGGACGAACCGTCCCGCGTGGTATCATGAGCGACCACTTACACGCTGACAGCAGCTGTGTTGCCTCCAGTTTTCAGGTAAAAATCGCACGTATAAAACAACAGTATCAAGCGACGGCATTATGCGGCGGCATTAAGCAACGAATTGAGCATTAACCTGCACCCGATCAGAGCTGAATCGCATCCGAGTTTTTGCGCCTCTCATTTTTTGAACAGGAATCACCCATGTGGATCAAACGTTTACTGCTCAGTTGCGTACTCGCCATGACGACGCTTACCGCGCTTGCCTTTGAACGCCCTTTCCCTCCAGGAACCAAGCGCGGAACGATGACACCGGCCGCCTATCCAAATATCGTGATCAACGACAAGAACCGGACTTTATCGCCCGGCGCACGCATCTGGAATCAACGCAATACGATCGATATGCCCGCCTCTATTCGTGGTGAAGACATGGTGGTGCACTACACCGAAAATCAAGCGGGGCAGATTGACCGCGTCTGGATACTGACAGCACAGGAAATTGCACGCCCGGCACCCAAGCCGATCCCCGTGATAAAGCGTAACGTTGAATCGCCGTCATTTGATTCCAACAATTAAGTCACACAACAAATCAGCACCCGTATTTTTAAGTTATTTCATGCAGAAGAAAATTTTTATCAAAACCTTCGGTTGTCAGATGAACGAGTACGACTCGGACAAGATGGCCGATGTTCTCAAAGCCTCCGACGGTCTGATCAAAACCGATACGCCGGAAGATGCCGACGTCATCTTGCTCAACACCTGCTCGGTGCGCGAGAAAGCGCAAGAAAAAGTGTTTTCCGATCTCGGTCGCTTGCGCGAATTAAAATTAAAAAATCCTGATCTGATGATCGGTGTCGGCGGTTGCGTCGCCTCGCAGGAAGGCGAAGCGATTATTAAACGTGCGCCTTATGTTGATCTGGTGTTCGGCCCGCAGACGCTACATCGCTTGCCAGAAATGCTGAAGCAACGGCGCAGTAGTGGTCGCTCGCAGGTGGACATTAGCTTTCCTGAAATTGAAAAATTTGATCACATGCCTCCAGCTAAAGTGGATGGCGCGACTGCTTTCGTCTCCATCATGGAAGGTTGCAGCAAATACTGCAGCTACTGCGTGGTACCGTACACCCGCGGTGAAGAAGTCTCGCGCCGGTTTGACGATGTGCTGGCCGAAGTGGCGGGTTTGGAAGCACAGGGCGTCAAAGAAATTACACTGTTAGGACAAAACGTTAATGCCTATCGCGGCAAGATGAGCAATGATGCGGCCGAAGGCGAAATCGCCGATTTTGCGCTGCTGATTGAATACATTGCCGAGTTTAAGGGCATAGAGCGCATACGCTTTGTCACCAGCCATCCAAAAGAATTTACGCAGCGCTTGATCGACACTTACGCCAAGGTTCCTAAGCTAGTCGATCATCTTTATCTACCAGCGCAACACGGCGCGGATCGTATCCTCGCCGCGATGAAACGTGGTTATACCGCGCTCGAATATAAGTCGGTGTTGCGTCGTCTGCGCGTGGTGCGGCCTAATATTTCTATCTCGTCAGATTTCATCGTCGGCTTTCCCGGTGAGACCGAGGCAGATTTTGAGGCGATGATGAAATTGATCGATGTTATCGGTTACGACAACAGCTTTAGCTTTATCTTTAGCCCACGCCCCGGAACACCAGCCGCCAATCTCGAAGATGACACGCCGTATGACGTCAAACTAAAACGATTGCAGCGTCTGCAAGCCGTGATAGATCAAAACACGCGTCGCTACAGCGATCAGATGGTCGGCAGCGTGCAGCGCGTGCTGGTCGAAGGTAAGGCGAAAAAAGAAGATGGTGATTTGCAAGGACGTACCGAAAACAACCGTGTCGTCAATTTTGCTGGCGGCGTGCAATCAGATCGGCTGATCGGCCAGATGATCGATCTCAACATCACTGAATCGCACGGCTATACACTGCGTGGCGAAATCATCATCAAACAATAAGTACGAAAAATAAGTACGATAAATTCAAACATTCAGCACAACATAACCTGACGACAATTACCCATTGAAAACAAAAACCGCTGTTCAACCAATGTATTTCACGCCAGAGCCGCTCGACAATAAGCGCCTCGCGCATTTATGTGGCCCGATGGACGAGAATCTGCGACAGATTTCTGCCGCGCTCGATGTCACGGTATTCCGCCGCGGCGAAAAATTTATCGTCAACGGCAGCAATGCCGAGCGAGCAGTCGAAATTTTGCAGCAGTTTTATCAGCAGGCCGACAAGATCATCTCGCTGGAAGAAGTACAACTCGCGCTGGTTGAACAGCGCGCCACACTGGCGGAACCTGAGCCTGTTATCGCCGCACCAAGCAAACCTGGCAAAAAGAAAGCCATCGAATCTGTATTAGATGCGCCCGTTTTAAAAACGCGTCGCCACGATTTGCGTGGTCGCACACCGCACCAGTTGCAGTATCTAAAAGCCATCACGCAGCACGACATCACCTTCGGGGTCGGCCCTGCCGGCACCGGCAAAACCTATCTTGCAGTTGCATGTGCGGTCGATGCGCTGGAACGCGATGCCGTCAAACGCATCATCTTGACACGTCCCGCAGTCGAGGCAGGCGAACGTCTCGGCTTTTTGCCTGGCGATTTAACGCAAAAAATTGATCCTTATCTGCGTCCTTTGTACGATGCGCTATACGATCTACTCGGCTTTGATCGCACACAAAAAATGCTCGAGAAGCAGGCGATTGAAATTGCACCGCTCGCCTATATGCGCGGCCGTACTTTAAATCACGCTTTTGTGATTCTGGATGAGGCACAAAACACCACGCCAGAACAAATGAAAATGTTTTTGACGCGTATCGGCTTTGGCAGCAAAGCGGTGATTACGGGCGACATTACGCAAATCGATTTACAGCGCGCACAGACTAGCGGCTTGGTCGACGCCATTGCCGTACTGGAAGATGTGCGCGGCCTCGCTTTTACGCGTTTCACCAGCGCCGATGTGGTTCGTCATCCACTGGTCGCCCGTATCGTCGACGCTTATGCTGAGGCGCAAGAACCAATTAAAGCGAAGCCTAATAAGCCCAAGACTAGTAGTGCGACAGGCAAGACGAGGGCTGTTAAAACGGTCGCTAATAAATCCACTGCCGATCAAATCTCCGCTGGAAAAAAACTGACGGCGAAATAAGGTGATTCGTTGCTTAGCAACTATTTGGTGCAAAATCCCTTGCCACGAACCGCTCTCTCGACAAGTTGATTAAAAATGCAGCTCAACAAGCTTACTCTGTCAGTCCAGTATGCCGACCCTACTCTACAAGAGCAGATCACACGTCCGAAATTGCGTCGATGGGTCAAGGCTGCTTTGCTAGCGCCGGCTCAGATCACTTTACGTTTCGTTGATGCGGAAGAAGGTCGCACGCTCAATCGACAATATCGCAGTAAGGATTACGCCACCAATGTACTGACTTTTGCTTACACCGAAGATGAGCAAGATGAAGTGACACAAGCCGATATTATTTTCTGCACAGAAGTATTGCAGCGCGAAGCGCAAGAACAAAAGCGCTCAATCGAGTCGCATGCTGCGCATCTGGTCGTGCATGGGGTGTTGCACGCGCAAGGTTACGACCATGAAACCGATGAGGAAGCCGATGAAATGGAACATCTGGAAATTGAAATCCTCGCCACACTTGGATTTCCCAATCCCTACATCAGCATTTAAAAATCGACTCTAATACATGCAAGAAAACTATCGTTTGCAGACAGGTTCAGGCACCAGCACTCTGTTGATTTCATGATACAAAATCAACATCCGCAAAGATAACAAACGTGTTTTGGGATGTAATGATTTTTTGTTGTATCCTGAACATCCTTAAACCCTTTCCCGCAACGGCCGTTTCGCCTTATGCAAGACCTTCCCAGTAGTAGCAAGCCAAGCGATATCAAACCGCATCGTTCCCTGTTTGAACGTCTGACCGCTTTTATTTCCCCCGAGCCCGATAACCGCGCTGCATTGCTTGAGGTGTTGCAGGATGCGCACGAACGCAATTTGATCGATGCCGATGCACTGGCGATGATAGAAGGCGTGTTCCAAGTATCCGAACTAGCAGCACGCGACATCATGGTGCCGCGCTCGCAAATGGATGTGATCGATATCAACATGCCGATCGAAGATTGGCTGCCCATGGTGTTGGCAACAGGCCACTCGCGCTTCCCCGCGATCGAAGATGAGCGCGACAAGGTTATCGGCGTCCTACTGGCAAAGGATTTGCTTCGTTATTACGCAGAAGACGCTTTCGATGTGCGCGCGATGTTACGCCCACCATTGTTTATCCCCGAATCGAAACGTTTGAATGTCCTGCTGAGCGAATTCCGCGCCAAGCATAATCATATGGCGCTGGTGGTCGATGAATATGGTGGCGTCGCCGGACTGATCACGATCGAAGATGTGTTGGAACAAATCGTCGGCGATATTGAAGATGAATATGACTTCAATGAAGACGACGACAATGTGCTGGCTGTCAAAGCCGGGAGCGACGGCCCTCGTTGGCGTATCAAGGCGTTAACCGAGTTAGACCAATTTAATGAAGAGCTCGGTGTCAGCTTATCCAATCCAGAAGTGGACACGATTGGTGGCTTTGTCATTGACCATCTGGCGCGCATGCCACGTAAAGGTGAACTCATTGAAATCGCTAATTTGCGCTTTGAAATTTTGCGTGCAGACGCTCGTCAAATCCACGTATTACTGGTAGAAAAACTACCAAATATGGTTGCTGAAAATGATTCTGAATCGTGATTTCCCAATCAGCGTTATCACGGATCGCGCTCGACCCATGCCGCATCCCCACTCGATCGCGACGATGCGCTGATTAAATCGCATGCGCCAACTTCTTTCTCTACGTTTTTTATCGCCAATACAAGCCGCAGTCGTCGCTTGGTGTGCTGGCGCCGTCAACGTTTTTTCATTTGCACCTTTCGGCTATTGGGTCATACAGCTCGTGACGCTGGCGTTGCTGTTCCATTTGGTACTGCACGCGCCGACGATTAAACGCAGCACCGTTATAGGTTGGGCCTACGGATTCGGTTGGTTAGGATCGAGTATTTACTGGCTTTACATTAGCCTGCACGACTATGGCGGCATGCCGGCCGCGGTCGCTGCACTCGCGGTGATGTTGCTGGCGCTCTCTTTATCCATACTCACTGCATTGGTCGCGACCATCACAAGCTGGTATCGGCTATCCCGCAATGCGCCTGATTGGTGTGCGTTGTTATTAGTTTTTCCAGCGCTCTGGGCTTTGTCGGAATGGGTTCGCGGCTGGATTTTTACCGGCTTTTCTTGGATTGTCAGCGGCTATGCGCACATTGAAAGTCCGTTTGCTGGTTTTGCGCCACTTATAGGCGTGTACGGCATCGGCTGGCTAGTTGCCGTCAGTGCCGGCTGCCTGGTTCTACTAACTCACAGCAAAACCATCGCGTTGCGCGCCGGCGCGCTGTTGATCGGCATTTTAGTCCTCGGCTCGCTGCTTCAAACGATCCATTGGACCTCGCCTAATGGCAAGGTAATTTCAGTTCGACTGTTACAAGGCAATGTGCCGCAGGAGATGAAGTTTGACCAAGAACGCACTGCGCAGACTTTGACCATGTACGAAGATATGATCAAGGAGGCGCCCGCTGATTTGATCGCCACACCAGAAACGGCATTACCTTTGCTAGCGCATCAATTACCGGCAGATTATTTGCCACGTCTCGCCGAATTTGCGACGGCCTCGAATAGCAATCTAATCATCGGCGTACCAATTAGTGACGGACCACAGCAATACACCAACAGCGTTATCGGCCTAGCGCCCAGCACGGCGGCCAACAACGCGCCACATGCTTATCGCTACGATAAACATCATCTAGTGCCGTTTGGTGAATTCATTCCTTCAGGGTTTCGCTGGTTCGTCGACATGATGCATATTCCGCTCGGCGACTTTACGCGTGGCGCGGTGATTCAAGCACCGTTTGGCGTCAAGGACCAATGGGTAATGCCCAACATCTGTTACGAAGATTTATTTGGCGAAGAAATTGCAAATCAATTACGGGCCGCCTATCTGGCAGACAAACCGGTGGCGAGCATCTTGTTAAACGTTTCCAATATCGCTTGGTTTGGTGACTCGATCGCCTTGCCGCAACATTTACAAATCTCACAAATGCGCACGCTAGAAACCGGCCGGCCGATGCTACGCGCCACCAATACCGGCGCCACGGCTGTGATCAACCCAGGCGGCAAAGTAGGCGCGCAGCTACTACCATTTGAGCGCGCCGTGTTAACCGATTCGGTGCAAGGCTACCGTGGTCTGACGCCTTATATCTTGTTTGGCAATTTACCAATCATCGCGTTTATTTTTATGGCGCTCATGATTGCTTGGCTACGCACGCGCAAAAAGCAGCTAGCAAGCTAAAAGCGGTTAAAATCTAGGGTTTTAGCGACCCCTTTCGCCGCCCTTTCGCGCGCGGCGAAAATAAGAACCCAAGATGCTTACATTTCAACAAATTATTTTGACGCTGCAGAAGTACTGGGATGCGCAAGGCTGCGCATTACTGCAACCCTACGATATGGAAGTAGGCGCTGGTACTTCGCACACCGCCACCTTCCTGCGCGCGATCGGCCCAGAGCCGTGGAAAGCTGCTTACGTACAGCCATCACGTCGCCCTAAAGATGGACGCTATGGCGAAAACCCAAATCGCTTACAACACTACTATCAATTTCAGGTGGTATTAAAACCAGCGCCTGCAAATATTTTAGAACTGTATCTAGGATCGTTAGAAGCATTAGGCTTTGATCTAAAACAAAACGATATCCGCTTTGTCGAAGACGATTGGGAAAACCCAACGCTGGGTGCTTGGGGTCTCGGTTGGGAAGTGTGGCTTAACGGTATGGAAGTCACGCAGTTCACCTACTTCCAGCAAGTCGGCGGCATCAACTGCAAACCGATCACTGGCGAAATCACCTATGGTCTGGAACGCCTCGCGATGTATCTGCAAGGTGTAGACAATGTCTACGATCTGACATGGACCGAAACCGCCGCCGGTGAAAAACTCAGCTATGGCGACGTCTACAAACAAAATGAGATCGAGCAATCGACTTACAACTTTGAGCATAGCGATAGCGACTTCCTGTTCGTCGCTTTTACCGCGCATGAAAAACAGGCGCTTCATCTGATAGAACATCAACTCGCGTTGCCCGCTTACGAGCAGGTATTAAAAGCTGCCCACACCTTCAATCTGCTGGATGCACGCGGCGCGATTTCGGTCACCGAGCGCGCTGCCTACATCGGCCGCATCCGCAATATGGCGCGCAGCGTTGCACGCAGCTATCTGGATAGTCGCGCTCGTCTCGGTTTCCCTATGGCCAAACCGGAACATGCCGCCGAAGTGCTGGCGCAGATCGAGAAGGAAGCAACGTAAATTATGAGTAACAGCATGGACACCAAAAATCTTCTCGTCGAACTGTTTGTTGAAGAACTGCCGCCGAAAGCATTAAAGAAAATCGGCGACGCCTTCGCGCAAAACATACAAGCATCCTTGCAAACGCAAGGCTTGTTGGCATCAAATTGTGTCGCTACACAGTTTGCGTCACCGCGTCGACTCGGCGTGCATTTGACCAACGTGATAGTGCAAGCTGATAACAAAGCCGTCTCGCAAAAACTAATGCCGGTCAAAGTCGGTCTGAACGAAGATGGCACAGCCACACCAGCTTTGCTAAAAAAATTAGCGGCACTGGGTGCGGATGAATCTGCTGTCGCCAATCTAAAACGTGAATCGGATGGCAAAGCAGAGTCGCTGTTCTTCAACAGCATCGTCACCGGCACCACACTGCCGGACGGCTTGCAAAAAGCAATGGATGAAGCGCTGGCAAAATTACCGATTCCAAAAGTCATGACCTACCAACTGGCTGACGGCTGGGAGTCAGTTAACTTTGTACGACCTGCGCATGGCTTAGTCGCATTGTATGGCGCGGACGTTGTACCGATCTCAGTACTCGGCCTGAGCAGCAGCAATATCACGCACGGCCATCGCTTTGAAGCCGGCCTTGATCCGCTCTACATACGCGATGCCGACAGTTACGCCCAGCAAATGATTGATCAAGGTGCGGTGATTGCCAATTTTGACGAGCGTCGCGCCGAAATCGTCCGGCAACTCGCGGCAGCAGCAAACGAGGCAGGTGATCAACTAACACCAATTGAAGATGACGCGCTACTGGATGAAGTAACCGGTTTGGTCGAACGTCCAAACGTTTTGGTCGGTCAGTTTGAAGAAAGCTTCCTAGCCGTGCCGCAGGAATGTTTGATTCTCACCATGAAAGCGAATCAAAAATATTTTCCGCTGTTGGATAAAGCAGGCAATCTGAGCAACAAGTTTTTGATCGTCTCGAATATTCGTCCAGCCGATACCAGCTTAGTCATCGGCGGTAATGAACGTGTAGTGAGACCGCGTCTAGCTGATGCCAAGTTTTTCTTCGATCAAGATCGCAAGAAGACCTTGGAATCGCGCATCGCCGGCCTCGATAAAGTGGTGTATCACAACAAGCTCGGCACGCAAGGCGAGCGCATCACACGTGTACGCACAATTGCCAAAGGCATTGCGGAAAAACTCGGCATCGATGTGCAACAAGTAGATACTGCCGCGCAATTGGCCAAAGCCGATTTGGTCACCGACATGGTTGGTGAATTCCCAGAACTACAGGGCATCATGGGCCGCTACTACGCACTGCATGATGGTTTAACTGCAGATGTCGCTGACGCGATCGAAGATCATTACAAACCGCGTTTTGCTGGCGATACTTTGCCCCGAAATAACGTTGGCATCTGCGTCGCGTTGGCAGACAAGTTGGAAACGCTGGTCGGTCTGTTCAGTATCGGACAATTACCGACCGGCGACAAAGATCCATTTGCATTACGTCGACACGCCTTGGGCATCATCCGCATGCTGATTGAAAGCAAACTTGATCTGGGCATAGATGAACTCGTCTCCACTGCGGAAAAGTCATTCGGCACTCTATCAGCTGAATACCGCGAAGCCTTGCTCGTCTTTATCTTTGACCGCCTTGCTAACAGCCTGCGTGAACAAGGCTACAGCGCGCAAGAAATCGAGGCAGTGCTAGCACTGCAACCACAACGTCTGCTGGATGTCAGTGACCGCCTCGCGGCGGTACGCAGCTTTACTACGATGCCGGAAGCAGAAAGTCTGGCCGCGGCCAACAAACGCGTTAGTAATATTCTCAAAAAAGTCGAAGGCAATGTTGCTGCCAAGGTCGATTTGGCACTATTAAAAGAAGCTGCAGAAATTGCATTGAACAAAACACTAGCAAGCGTCAAACCCGATGCTGACGCCGCATTTGCACGCGGCGATTACACTGCGTCATTGCAAGCACTCGCTGCGCTCAAAGTGCCGGTCGATGCCTTCTTTGAAAACGTAATGGTGAATGCAGAAGTCATTGCATTGCGCAATAATCGTCTGGGCCTGTTAGCGACGCTGCATCAGGCGATGAATCAGGTTGCCGATATTTCGCGGCTGGCCAAATAATTAGGCTGTCTTCAGACTATCGATTTGCACGTGGCATAGACTAAAGGTGTTTCGATGAAATTGATTATTCTTGATCGCGATGGTGTCATCAATCAGGACTCGGATGCGTTTATCAAATCACCAGACGAGTGGATTCCAATTCCCGGATCACTGGAAGCCATCGCACGCTTGAATCAGGCGGATTACCATGTCGTCGTTTGCACCAATCAGTCTGGCATTGCGCGCGGCAAATTCAACATCATGACGTTGAATGCAATTCATCAAAAAATGCATGCGGCCGCACAAGAAGTTGGCGCAGAAATTGATGCGGTATTTTTTTGCCCGCATGCGGCCGACGATAACTGCGATTGTCGCAAACCAAAACCAGGGATGTTGCATGCAATCAGTGAACGTTTCAATGTGGATCTAAAAGGTGTACCGATGGTCGGCGATGCTTTGCGTGATTTACAGGCGGGTTTCGTAGCAGGCTGTCACCCGCATCTCGTCTTGAGTGGTAAAGGTGAGAAAACGCGTGCAAGTGGTGGTTTGCCACCGGGCACCGAGATTTATAATGATCTTGCAGCAGTTGTGGATGACTTACTCAAGCTATCCGCACCAAACAAGCCAAGCTAAAATTCTCGATAAAAATCTAGTGGCGGCACCTTAAAATTGCTGCGCTAAACAGGAAATAATAATCTGTATGTTTATGTTTATACGCTCCCTACTGTTTGTATTGATCATATTGCCAGTCACATTGATCTGGGCTTGCGTCTGTTTTATCGCGGCACCGCTTCCATATAACCAACGCTATTACATTACGTCACGCTGGAATGTATTTGTAGTGTGGCTCGCCAAAGTATTGTGCGGCATTCGCTATCAATTCAAAGGTTATGACAATCTGCCAGATCAGCCGGTGATTTTGCTGTCCAAACATCAATCAGCGTGGGAAACCATTTTTCTGCTTTGCATGATGCCGCGTCCGTTGGTGTTTGTTTTTAAAAAATCATTGCTGTACATCCCGTTCTTTGGTTGGGCACTAGGATTGTTGCGCATGATCCCTATCGACAGAAACAAAGGCAAGGATGCATTTTCTCAAGTCGTGACGCAAAGTCGGCGCCGCTTGGCGGATGGTCAGTGGATTATCATGTTCCCGGAAGGCACACGTATTGCGGTTGGAAAACGTGGGAAGTACAAAGGCGGCGGTGCACGACTCGCAGTCGAAACCAACACCGTAATCGTACCAATTGCGCATAATGCGGGTGAATGCTGGCCAAAAAATTCCTTCGTCAAAAAACCAGGGCTGGTGACGGTTTCGATCGGCAAACCAATTTCACCAGAAGGATTGTCTGCGATCGAATTAATGGAACAGGTCGAAAATTGGATAGAATCGGAAATGCAGGTGATTTCTCCGCGCGCTTATTCTACGAAATCAACGACTCAATCATAGTGGACTGTCGAACTTGAAACTGCTGCGTCATACCTCGCCGGACCCTCAACAGCTAGCGCTACAGCTGGATTTTTTTGCGTCCGATTTTTCGACCCAGCCAAAGATCGATCACCCGGCTCCGACATATACACCTGGATCTTTAGCCCCTCATACCGAGTCGATTACGCAAGAAGCTACAACACCTATTCCTCACGGTAAGCGCCGGGTACGTTTGGGTGAACATACCCTAGACTATGTGTTAGTGCGCTCCAAGCGCCGCTCTATCGGCTTCATGATTGATGATGATGGGCTGCGCATCACCGCTCCAAAGTGGGTCACGTTAGCAGAAATCGAAAATGCCATCGTCGAAAAACAGCGCTGGATTTTTGCCAAACTCAATGACCGTCGTGAACGTTCTGTGCGGCGTCTGCAACCGCCCATGGACTGGCGTGATGGTAGTAAATTACCGTATCTTGGCGACGACATCACGTTGCGTACTCAAGCAACGCAGTCTGCTGGCATTTTATATAACGATGAAACGAAAGAGTTGACGGTCTGTTTGCCCGATGATGCTAGCGAACAGCAATTGAAGGATCGCGTGCAAGGTTGGTTGCAATTGGAAGCGAAACGTATTTTTGCTGAACGTCTGCCAGTCTATGCAGAAAAGCTGAGCGTTAGTTACCAGTCGTTTGCATTGTCGTCAGCGATGACGCAGTGGGGCTCATGCACCGCGGACGGAAAGATCCGCTTGAACTGGCGCTTAATCCACTTTGCGTTACCGTTGATCGACTATGTGATCGCCCATGAGTTATCACATCTGCGTGAAATGAATCACAGCCCACGTTTCTGGGCGACGGTGCAGTCGGTTTTCCCGGAATTTGTCGCCGCCAAAAAAGCATTACGCGATCATGCGCCGGAGACCTTGCCGATTTTCTGATATTTCAAATATCTTGCTGTAAATATCTTCACAATAAAAAGCCGGTAGCGTGATGCTCCGGCTTTTTTGTATTTAAAGCGCCCGCATGATTGCACGCTATTTTTAATCGCTTATTCTTCTCTGCTCTTTATTCTTTTCGCTCTATCAACTCAATCTTGTAACCGTCTGGATCCTCCACAAACGCGATTACGGTCTTGCCACCCTTAACCGGCCCTGCTGCCCGCGTGACATTGCCGCCCGCTGCTGTGACATCGTCACAGGCTTTATAAGCATCCTCTACACCGATCGCGATGTGGCCATAGGCGGTGCCCATGTCGTAACTGTCGGTGCCATAGTTGTACGTCAGCTCCAGCTCGGCATGCTCAGGATTGCTGCCATAACCGACGAACGCCAGCGTGTATTTGTATTCAGGATTTTCCGTTTTACGCAGCAAGGTCATGCCGAGTACATTGGTGTAAAAATCAATAGAACGCTGCAGGTCGCCGACGCGCAGCATGGTGTGAAGTAGGCGCATAGTGTCCTTTAAAGAAAAACTTGAATGGATGAAATGATTTGAATTAGATTGGCGAGTTCAGTTCAGACAATTAAAGGATTTTATGTCGCCTCGGTATTCTTTGTAAAAACGTCCAGCAAACACAAATTAAAGTCGATTGGCGAGCGCAACATACTGCGCCAGCGAAATCGCCTCAGGTCGCAATTGCGGATCAATGCCAACCTCAATCAGATCGTGCTCCGTAAACATCCCAGCCAGACAATTGCGGATTACCTTGCGCCGTTGCGAAAAAGCCTTCAGTACTACCTGCTCCAGTTTGGTCTGATCACACGGCAAAGGATGCGCGAGCGGAATCATGCGCACTATCGCCGACTCGACCCGTGGTGGTGGCTCAAACGCGGTTGGCGGCACGATGAACAGCAGTTCCATTTGATAACGCCATTGCAGCATGACTGACAAGCGGCCATAGGTTTTGCTACCAGGCGCAGCGACCATGCGCTCGACCACTTCTTTTTGCAACATGAAGTGTTGATCTTCTACTTGCGGCGCAATGTCGGCCAAATGGAACAGCAAGGGACTGGAAATGTTGTACGGCAGATTACCAACCACACGCAGCTTTTTATCTGCTGGGCGCGCGATCGAAGCAAAATCGAATTGCAGAGCATCGGCCGCGTGTACGACTAAGCGCGCCGGATCAAAACTCTTTTTAAGCCGCGTGACCAAATCCCTATCCAACTCGACCACATGCAGCTGAGAAAGACTTTCTAGTAATAGCCGCGTCATTGCCGCCAGACCGGGGCCGATCTCGACCATGACGTCTTCCGGCTTTGCATCGATGGCGCTGATGATGTCCTGCAGAACAAATTGGTCGGTCAAAAAGTTTTGACCGAAACGCTTACGGGGAATGTGCTTCATGGATAAATCAAACCGACAAAATTAATGTCAGTCCGATATCTTTCTATTTGATGAGTTTGATGTCGCCGCCATTTGTGCCGCAACTCTGATCGCTTCTATCATGCTGCCATGGTCAGCGTGTCCCAAGCCTTTAGCGGCAAGATCCAGCGCGGTACCATGATCAACGGAGGTGCGAATAATCGGTAAGCCCAAAGTAATGTTGACGCCTAAACCAAAGCTGGCGTACTTCAATACCGGCAATCCTTGATCGTGATACATCGCCAACACACAGTCGGCGTTCTCCAAATATTTACGTTGGAACAGCGTATCGGCGGGATACGGTCCCTGCACGTTCAACCCTTGGGCTTGCGCCGCCTGGATGACTGGCGTGATGACATCGATTTCTTCGCGACCGAGATAGCCATCTTCACCTGCATGAGGATTTAAGCCAGCGACCAAGATACGTGGATTAGATAAACCAAATTTTTGCTGTAAATCTTGATGCAAAATGTTGAGCACACGGGTCAGACTCTGAACGCTAATCGTCGCAGCCACTTCTTTCAACGCGAGATGCGTGGTGGCGAGCGCAACACGTAAAGGCTGCGGCGTCGCATTCGTCGCGAGCATCATCACCACCTGCTCGGTATTGGTCTTATCGGCCAGATATTCGGTATGGCCGGTAAATGGTACGCCTGCATCGTTAATTGTACTTTTTTGCAACGGTGCCGTAACAATCGCGTCGAAGCTACCGAGCACTGTGCCGCTGATCGCAAGATTCAACGTATCTAATACGTAAGGACCGTTTTGTGGATTCAACTGACCAGCAATCACAGGTACCGCCAGCGGACAATCAATCACCGTGATTTGGTCGCGACAAAAAGCCGGTAGTCCCTGCTCTTCAAATGCCGCAACCGACATTACCGATAATCGTATCGCGGGATTGATCGCGGAGGCCATCGCCACTAGCAAAGAGGCATCGCCAATCAAAACACTACGCGCGTCGGCGCGCAACTCCCATGCTGCACGAATCGAAATTTCCGGACCAATACCAGCTGGTTCACCGCAAGTTACGGCAATGGTCGGACATTTAGACGCGAGCATAGCCGCCTGATTAACGCTGGTCTTGTCTGCAGTATTCACAGCGACACCTCTCCAGTATTGCGTTAACTTCTTTACTCTCGATACTCGACATAGGCGCTATCACGCAATTGACGCAGCCAGTCCTGTGTCGCCTCGTCTATTTTGCGCGCCCGGATTGCTTGACGTGCCTCAAGACGCTGACGCTCTTGCGAAACATCGGTCATTTTACGTTCCTTGACCAAAATCAAATGATAGCCAAATGGCGTTTCGATCGGCTCACTCACTTGACCGATTGGCAGTGCATTCATTGCGCGCTCAAATTCCGGCACGGTGTCACCTGGATAAATCCAACCAAGCTCACCACCTTGCGCCGCCGAAAAATCATTTGAATAAAGTTTTGCCAATTCTTCAAACGTCGCCGCGTTGTTATCCAGACGCTGCTTCAGATCCAGTAATTTACGACGTGCTTCAGCTGCCGAGACGACTTGATTTACCTTGATCAAAATATGGCTGGCGCGCGTTTGCATTACCGCAGCGGATGCGGCCTTGTCTGCACCGGCCTGAACCACGCTTTGCGTGCGCTTGCCTAGCAGTTTGAGAATATGAAAACCATTGGCGCTTTTGACGATCGGTGCGACCTGTCCTTGCTGCAAATTCGCAGTGGCATCGATAAATAATTGCGGCAAACGATCTGCCGTACGCCAGCCCATATCACCACCGGTCATTGCGTTGCTGGCGTCAGAATACGCTGCAGATAACTTGGCGAAATCGCCACCGGCATTTAATTGCGCGACCACTTCCTCAGCGCGTTTGCGACGCTCTGCCAATTGTGCCGAAGTCGCGTTCTCGGGAATGCCAATCAAAATTTGTGCAATATCCAGCTCTTGTGGTGCCGCTCCCGCATCATTACTATGCGCCGAGAGGTAATTATCAATCTCTGCATCCGATACCTGCACCTTGTTATCGACCTCACGTTCACGCAAGCGCTGGATCAAAATCTCTTTGCGAATCTCTTCACGAAACTTGGCAAAGGACATCCCTTGCAGCTCCAGTTGTTTACGGAACTCTGGAACCGATAATTTGTTTTGTTCAGCGATACGTCCAATTGCCCTATCCAAGGTTGCATCGTCGGCACGTATGCCCCGCTCTTTTGCTTGCTGCAATTGCGCGCGCTCAACAATCATGCGCTCCAACAACTGGCGCTGTAATTGTGCGCGAGGTGGCATCGTGCCACCTTGGCTTTGCAACCTACCTTCCATTTCAGTCAAGCGCGCAAGAAATTCACGCCGCGTGATCACCTCGTTATTGACGACCGCCAGAATGGCATCTGCTAATTGAGGTTGTGCACGCGTTGCAAGTTCTGATGCTTGAACAGTTCGCACATCATCTTTATCAGACTGTTGTACCTGAGCTTGCGCTTGTGCTGCTGGCAGCATTAAAAAAGTCATGCTCAATACAAGACAGACCGATTGCAGTACACGAATACTTTTTTTAAACATGGACATGGCAGTTTCACTATTCATCATTTTTAAAACCGATTCACTTATTGTTCACTAGGCGTGTTACTTAAAATTTGATAACCGGTCACATTTTGGCGCAACGCCTGCAACGGATCCGAACCTAATCTTGCCAGCCCGCTCAATTCAAGCTGGAAAAATAATGAGGTGTTTGCTTCACCAGTCGACGTCGGCGTGCGCTGCGCTACGACACGAAAGATCCAGCAGTCCGCCTTATATTCCAAGCCCAAAATTCCCTCTGACACGTTACTGTCTTCCAGCGAATAATTAATACGTCCGACGCCGTACCAGCGATTACTCAATGGCCATTGTCCGGACACGTCAACTTGACGCAATTCATTCGCCAAGTCACGTCTATAGGTCAGATTTAATACTTTTTTGGGTGCTGGTTTCCAGCTGACACCATAATTCGCACGACTAATATTTTTCTCTGTTGCACTATATTGCAAATTGCCTTCGGTGCTCAATTCCTCCGAAACACGCAAAGAAGCAGAGGCAAGAAAATCAGATTTACTCTCATCACGTGGCGCGCCAATCGCGACGCGCTGATCTTCAAAATAAAAACGTTGACCAACCGCGACGCGCAAGCGCTCAGCGCCATCTTCCTCGATATAACGCGAAACTAAAGCTGCCGTCAGTTGATTTGCATCACTGACGCGATCATTACCAATAAAACGATTTTCGCTGAAAATTTGCGCAAAGCTTAAATCCGATTCAGCACTATCGAATACCGGAAACTGGCTTTGATCGCGATAGGGGGTATTCACATAAAACAGTCGCGGCTCCAGCGTTTGGGTAGCAGCTTTACCAAAAAAGTTAGTCTCGCGCTCAAAAATCAGACCACTATCAAGCGAAAAAGTTGGCACGACGAGGCTATAATTTGAATTAACATCCGTGACAGGATTCGTCACGTTATAGGACGTGGCATGCAAAGAAACTTGCGGCTTTATAAAATATTCTGGCCGAATAATAGGGTAGGAAATTTTAGGATTGATCGTAAAGCGGTCACCCCGTACTCGGCTGTCCACGATACTCGTGCCCGGTACCAAATCTGAATGCCAAAACCGTGTCGCCTGCACATCGGTCGACCAATCAAAACCATTGACGTCATACCGACCAGCGTGCAACGACAGTTGTGGCAATCTGTCGTAAGGCTGAGTAATGGTGGAGTTCACATCCTGCAATACCTGATAGCCAGACACGCGCGCCGTCGCGGACCAAAAATCACCCGCGTAAGTTGTGCTGAGGTCACGCAGCAACAAGCGCTGCGTGCTGGTTGCTAAATTACGGGAAAAATCATCCGGATAATCGTCATCTGATGCCGCATTGACATTCCATGCAAACGACAAGCGGGGGCTTAATCTCTCAGTATGTTGAGATGAAAGCGACCAACGATCGGTCTGCGTCTGCTGGTCATCCGCCAAATATTCAAACTTGGTTTCGCCCGCATAGTTATAGCCCAGATAACGTGCATCGCCGCCTAACTGAAAGCCACGGCGTGCAATATAGGTCGGCGTGAGTACCAGATCGCGATTCGGTGCAATATTAAAATAATAGGGCACAGAAACTTCTAGTCCTCCTTTGCTACTGGAGCCAATACTTGGCGGCAAAACCCCAGATTTGCGCGCGTTCGAAAGCGGGAATGACAAATAAGGGGTCCCAATAATGGGCACACCTTTGAAATAAACGACGGTAGCGCCCGCGGTCCCCATTTCACGTCCGGTATCCAAATCCATCGTATTGGCTTGCAAATACCAATCTGGGTCAGGTCCTTCGCAGGTGCTATAAGTGCCATCTGTAATCGTCGCCTGCTCGCGCGATTCAAAATCAATACGATCTGCTTTACCCTGACCGTTAGATTTTTTCAAAAAATACGTCGGGTTCAGCGCATAGCCAACCCCAGTATCCATTTTGAAGCGCATTTTGTCGCCGGTATAGCGGTCACCAAAACGCGCCAATCTCACATTGCCACTTGCTTCCACCTCATCGTCGACCACCCAATAAGTCGCATGATCAGCATGCAACGTGGTTCCGCCACGATTGATTTCAACTTTATCATCTAGCATCAGCTCCCGATCCGGACGCCCGGTCATTTGCTCGGAACTGACGTTAGTGACCGCGTCAGCATCGTCGGTCGTTTCAGGGGTGACATTGCTTTGCGCAAAAACCAATGGCGCAGATACTGTCATCACGACAGTCGTCATCGCAGTAACCAAGCCTTGTCGACGGCGTAGAATAAAAGGCCAGATCATCAGAATAAATTTTTGAGTACCATCTCTGGCGTTTTTTGGAATGTAATCCCTTATTATATGGGAACTCCTTAACCACAAACCGGATTACCCCGGCTGTTTCATGTCTTTGCACACATTTTCCACCACAGAAGACCCCCGCCTGCAGGAATTAGGCCTATGGCTCACCACCTTGACCGCTCCCTCGCTTAACTTGGCATCGTTGCGCCCAGCATCGGCAGACGCCAGCTTCCGTCGATATTTCCGCCTCGAAGATATCAACGGACAGAGCTATATTGCAATGGATGCGCCGCCTCCGAATGAAGATGTCAAACCGTTCATTCAGGTTGCGGATATATTTGGCGGCACTGGCGTCTCCGTGCCGCAGATATTGGCGCAGGAAAGCGAGCGCGGCTTTTTGCTGTTGAGCGATCTCGGCTCGACCACCTATTTGCAATGTCTGGATCCGGACAATGCACACAAACTTTATATCGATGCGATCAATGCGCTAGTGCAGATACAACTACATAGTCAGCCTGATGTATTGCCAGAATATGATCGCGCCTTGCTGCTGCGTGAACTGATGCTGTTCCCAGAGTGGTATATCGGCAAACATCTAGGCCTTACCTTAACGGAAAAACAGACCGCCACGCTTAATAAAGTATTCGACGCACTACTTGCCAACAACCTGGCGCAAGCACAGGTCTTTGTACATCGCGACTATCATTCACGCAATTTAATGGTGCTCACTGATGGCAATCCTGGCATCCTCGATTTTCAGGATGCGGTATATGGCCCCATCACCTACGATCTCGCTTCGCTATTGCGCGATGCGTACATCCAGTGGGATGAAGAAATCGTACTCGACTGGGCAATCCGCTATTGGGAGCGCGCAAAACGCGCAGGACTACCAGTCAATCCAGACATTGATGCGTTCTATCGTGATCTTGAATATATGGGGCTGCAACGCCATCTGAAAGTACTCGGGATTTTTGCTCGTTTGTATCATCGCGATGGCAAGGATGCCTATCTGAAAGATCTGCCGCTGGTGATGGAGTACACACGAAAAGCGGCCCATCGCTACAAAGAACTCGCACCGCTGGTGAAACTACTCGATGAACTGGAAGACAAAGCACCTCAGGTTGGCTATACGTTTTAAGCTCAACGCTAACGCATACGTTAATTCCTAATCCACACAAACCAAGATTGAGAACGATTGCATAATGTCCGTGACAAAGTCCCTATTTAGCAATTTCACCAAACGAGCGCAATCGCTATGAAAGCGATGATTTTTGCCGCCGGGCGCGGCGAGCGTATGCGGCCGCTCACCGATACATGCCCCAAGCCCTTGTTAAAAGTACGTGGTCGCCCATTGATCGTTTGGCACATCCTTAATCTGGTACGCGCTGGTTTTACCGACATCATCATTAATCATGCGCATCTGGGGCATATGATTGAAGCAACGCTGGGGACTGGAGAACAATTTGGCGCACGCATAGTTTATTCTGCAGAAGGTACAGCCTTGGAAACAGCCGGTGGAATTGCGCATGCGCGTCATTTGCTTGGCGAAGAACCATTTTTAGCCCTGGCATCCGACATTTATTGTCCCCATTTTGATTTTTCACAAACAAAAAACGTGCTGGAAGATTGCGATGTATGGGGCAAGCCCCATCCGCTCCATCAACGTGACGTAGCATGGCTCTATCTGGTTAAAAATCCAACGCACAATCCACAAGGCGATTTTGCATTACATAGCTTTTCGATTGCCAATGAAGGTGAGCCCCATTTGACTTTTTCTGGTATCGGCGTGTATCGACCCTCGATGTTTGATGGCATCGCCGATGGTGAATCAGCCAAGTTAGCACCGTTGTTGCGAGAATATGCAGCACGCGGTCAAGTCGGCGGCGAATTTTTTCGCGGCGATTGGAGCGATATAGGTACGCCAGAGAGATTGGCTGAACTGAATGCTCAACTTAATAAATAATTGCAAAAAACACGCAAAATTATAAGTCACGCGCAATAGAACAAAGTTGTCACAACAGGAAATTGAAATGAAAACATATGCTGATCGTCGCGCTGCACTGATCGCACAAATGCACGCCAAGGGTGGTGGTGTCGCCATCATTGCGACTGCGCCGGAAGTGATGCGGAATCGCGATGCGGATTATCCGTATCGTCATGACAGCTATTTTTATTACTTGTCTGGTTTCACTGAACCAGACGCCGTGCTCGTTTTGATCGCAGGCAAAATCAATCAATCGCTACTATTCTGTCGCGAGAAAAACCTGGAGCGCGAAATCTGGGATGGCTTTCGTCACGGGCCAGACGTAGCACGTCAAAGTTTTGGCTTCGACGCCGCCTTTGCGATTGGTACCTTAGACGCTGAATTACCAAAGTTGATGGCAAATGCGCCGGCGCTATTTTATGCGCTAGCTAGCGATACCAAACTAGATTTACAGGTTCAACGCTGGTTACATAGTGTCAAAACCCAGGCACGCGCTGGAATCACGCCACCAAGCGCGGCTTACGATGTAAACGTGCTCCTGGATGAAATGCGGCTCACTAAAGATGCCAGCGAAATCGACTTAATGCAACGCTCGGCCAACATCGCCGCAGCCGCGCACCGACGCGCGATGCAAATCGCGCGTCCAGGATTACGTGAATACCATTTAGAAGCAGAAATTCTGCACGAGTTCCGTACCAACGGTTCCCAATCGCCAGCGTACGGCTCTATCGTCGCGACCGGCGCCAATGCCTGCGTATTGCATTACCGTGCCAGCGACGCGGAATTGAAAAACGGTGATTTGATTTTGATAGATGCAGGTTGCGAACTGGATAGCTATGCATCTGACATCACGCGTACTTTCCCCGCCAATGGTAAATTTTCTGCCGCGCAACGTGAGCTATATGAAATTGTTCTCGCTTCGCAGGACGCTGCGATCGCAGAAACTCGTCCTGGCAAACGTTTCATGGATGGCCATGACGCTGCAGTCAAAGTGTTAGCGCAAGGCATGTTAGACACTGGATTATTAGACAAAAATAAAGTGGGGAGCCTGGACGACGTAATTGCCAATCGTGATTACAGCCGGTTCTATATGCATCGCACTGGACACTGGCTGGGCATGGACGTGCATGATGTCGGCGACTATCGCGATGCAGTCGACGTTGATGGCGAACGCCCATGGCGCACATTACAAGCTGGTATGGTACTGACCGTCGAGCCAGGTATTTATGTGCGTCCAGCGGACAACGTGCCGGAACAATATTGGAACATCGGCATCCGCATTGAAGACGATGCACTCGTCACGGCAAATGGCTGCCACCTCCTCAGTGAGGCTGCACCAAAGACGGTGGCCGATATCGAAGCACTGATGAAGCAACGTTAAATTTTATGCAAACCGATTTTGATATTACGATTTGTGGCGCGGGGCCGATTGGTTTGTCGCTCGCTGCGCTGTTGGTTCAACAAGGGTTGGCGCCCGCACGTATCGCCTTGATTGATGCCAAAGAAATCGAGCAAGCTCGCCGTGATCCGCGCTCAATCGCTTTATCTTTCGGCAGCAGGAAAATTCTGGAACGCATCGGTGCGTGGCCGATTGCGGCAACCCAAATCAATCAAATCCATGTATCACGCCGCGGACATTTTGGCCGCACGCTAATAGAACGAGAAGAATACGACTTACCAGCACTTGGCTATGTCACGCGTTACGGTGCGGTTGTGGACAAGCTGGATGCATGTGCTTGCGCCCTGGGGGTGCGCGTCATTCGCCCCGCAACCGTCACCAACATCGTAGAGTCCGATACCAATGTCGCACTCAATCTTGCGGCGCACGGCATAATCCACAGCAAAATCCTCGTGCAAGCTGAAGGCGGATTGTTTAACCAGCAAACACAAAAAAAAGTACATCGCGATTATCAGCAAACTGCACTCGTCGCGCACGTTTCGGTTAGCGCAGCGATCCCGCATCGCGCATTTGAACGCTTTACCGATGAAGGACCGCTTGCGTTACTGCCACAAGATGATGCGTATGCAATGGTATGGTGTGTGCGCCCACTCACTGCGCAACGTTTACTCGCATTGGATGACGCCGAATTTCTGGCTGAGCTTGCACAGATGTTTGGAACAAGACTTGGAAATTTCACCAGCGTCACGACACGTCACACTTTCCCATTAGGCTTAAATGCCCAATCGGACCCACCGCTCAGCAATGTCGGCCGCACTGTCGCGATTGGCAACGCGGCACAATCGCTACATCCAGTTGCTGGACAAGGGTTGAATCTTGGTTTGCGCGACGCCACTGTCTTGGCAAAACTACTAGCAAAAGAAGCTGATTCCAATGCAATCCAAACCTTCCAGCACAATCGGCAAACGGATCGGAATGCAACGATTCGTCTGACTGATGTAATGGCTAGGATTTTTACGAGCACCTCAGATGACAAATTACCCCAAGCGCTACTGGGCATGTCATTGGGCGTAATTGATGCGATCAAACCAATGAAAACACTGTTAGCAGAACAGATGATGTTTGGTCGACGATCCTGATTAAGAAGATATGTTTTCCAACATCTCTTCCCATCTATACATATGCAGCCACATATTAAAAAGCCACGCTCTTCCGCGTGGCTTTTTAATTTTTTCTTGTATGAAAAAATTTGATCATACGAACAAATCATTAAACTCGCATCAAGCACCGACCTCAGCCGTCTGCATTGCGGCCCAATCTACTTCTGGCGCCTTTTTAATGCCTCCTGCAGTCAACGTCTCAAAGCAGCGTTCTTTAGCCGCTTGAATCGCATCAATCAAAAAATCAGCGTCATACGCTTTTAACAAATGTGACTGATGCGTCTCCATGTATTGCTTGATACGATCACGTGCGCAAGGCAAGATTTGCAATGCATGAAACGTCTCTTCGTCCCAATGCCAGCTCAAGCCCAGCTCATAAAAGGCTGCGTTGTATGCGGCGAGATGGCACTCGACAGCATCTCTAATAGGACATTGTTCAAGTATAGGATCGAACATCGCACTTCTCCTTGGCTGTGCATGACTTGCATGAATCGGTCTTTTAAGACCACACTGCCATCCTAATCGCTATAAATGATTAGGTATAGTTAAAGTATTTAATGCTTACCATTCATTATGCGTTATACATTAAATGCCGTCCTCCTTAGAAAAACTACTTCCTAGCACGCAAATTTTCATGGTTCTGTGACGCTTACTAGCCGATCAAAAATAATCCGCTCCTCGCCACTCAACAACAAAAAGTGTTCGCCACTGCACCGTGCAAACAATGACATTTTGAGACGCTGCGCAACCATATGCCCCATCTGGGTGGCGCCCGAACGCGACAATAAAAAGGGGATTCCCATCTGCGCGCCTTTGAGCACCATTTCAGAAGTCAGTCTACCGGTAGTATAAAAAATCTTGTCCGCACCTGACATCTGATCCAACCACATTTTTCCCGCAATCGCATCCACTGCATTGTGCCTGCCGACATCCTCGGCAAAATGAATCATGTCGCCATCGGCAGAAAACAAAGCACATCCATGCAAAGAGCCCGCTTGTTTATATACAGATTTATGCTTGCGAACAGACTCGATCACCTTGTACAGAGTCGATTGTTTTAAGCGCGCTTCGTCAGGGAGAGATAAGGAATCCACCGTATCCATCAAACCACCAAATACCGTGCCTTCGCCGCCTCCGGAAGTGACCGTATGTTGCGCAGTCCGCTCTGCTAGATTTTCAATTCCGTGGCGAGTTACCACCGCAACTGCATCCACATCCCAATCAACCTGGACCGACAAAATATCTTCAATATTTTTAATGAACCGTTGATTCCGTAAATATCCCAGCGTCAGTACTTCCGGCGCGGCGCCCAGTGTCATCAGGGTCACCAACTCTTGCTTGTCGACATAAATGGTCAACGGTTGTTCGACCGGAATGGCGATCATAGAGGAGCGACCACGCTCATCCATGACTTCAACGTCATGAATGAGCGTGCGCGTTGCTTGGGACAAGATAGGAACGGAATGCATGGAGATCAATGGGATTAATTGGCGACTCTGATACGTATATGGCATACGCTCATCGCAATAGCATGATTATGACATCACTAGCAACAATGCCGCTCGATGCTTGCACATCGCAACGGATTAAATACCAAGCACAAAAAAAACCGGCATCGTCTTTACAGACAATGCCGGCCTTTACTTATCGCAGAGCTTAAATGATTAATTCATTGCCATGCTTTTAGTCAGATTCTCCAACGCTTGACCACCACCGTAACTACCTTGCTCAGGTGGGGCGCCACCCATAGTAATACGAATAGCACAGTACTTAAACTCTGGAATCTTACCGAATGGATCCAGCGCAGAGTTGGTCAGACGATTAATGGCCGCCTCGTAATAGCAGAATGGTACAAATACCGCACCACGTGGCGAACTGTCATCAGCGCGTGCATACAACGTCACTTTGCCACGGCGTGATTCCAGCGTGATCAAATCGCCTGGCTTACCGCCCATCGCAACCAAATCTAGTGGGTGAATCAACGCAATTGGATCTGGTTCGATCGAATCCAGCACTGTCGCACGACGCGTCATGCTACCGGTATGCCAATGTTCCAACTGACGACCGGTGATCAATACCATCGGATAATCACTGTCAGGACGCTCGTTGGCCGGAATAATATCGGCTGGGACGAAACGCGCACGACCTGATTCACGCGGGAAAGAATCAATAAACACAACTGGATCACCAGGATCGCCTTCTTTTTCACATGGATACACAACGGCATCTTCACGTTCCAAGCGCTCCCAAGTAATACCGGCAATGCTCGGCATCGTGTGACGCATCTCATCAAACACTTCCGAAACGTGCTTGTACTGCCAGTTCAAGCCCAGACGATTTGCCATCTGCTGGATGATCCAAAGATCCTGCTTAGCTTCACCTGGAGGATTGATTGCCTGACGGCCCATTTGCACAATACGGTCAGTATTGGTAAAGGTACCGGTTTTCTCTGGGAAAGCGCCCGCTGGCAGAATCACGTCAGCCAGATAAGCAGTCTCGGTCAAGAAAATATCCTGTACCACCAGATGATCCAACTTGGCTAGTGCAGCGCGCGCATGGTTAGCGTCCGGATCCGACATCGCTGGATTTTCACCCTGAACATACAAACCGCGAATCTTGCCATCAGTAATTGCATGCATGATCTCGACCACCGTGAGACCTGGCTCAGGGTCAAGCAGGTCTTCCGACATCTTCCATGCCTTCGCAAAACTAGCGCGCACTTTTGGATCGCTAACGCTTTGGTAATCTGGATATACCATTGGGATCAAACCAGCATCAGATGCGCCTTGCACGTTGTTCTGACCACGCAGTGGATGCAAGCCCGTACCTGGACGGCCAATTTGACCGGTCATCAAGGACAACGCGATCAAACAACGTGCATTGTCGGTACCGTGAATGTGTTGCGACACACCCATGCCCCACAGAATCATGGAAGCCTTAGAAGTTGCATACAAACGTGCAACATAGCGCAAGGTTTCTGCATCGATACCGCAGATTGGAGCCATCAGTTCCGGCGTATAGCCTTCGACATTTTTACGCAACTCTTCGTAACCAATGGTGCGGCTTTCGATAAAGTCTTTGTCGATTAGATTTTCTGTCACGATGACGTTCATCATCGCATTCAGCATCGCAACGTCGGTATCCGCTTTGAACTGCAAGAAGCGATGCGACATACGCGCCAACTCCGAGCGACGAGGATCACAGACGACCAGTTTGGTGCCGTTCTCAACTGCATTCTTGATCCATGTCGCAGCAACGGGGTGATTAACCGTCGGATTAGCACCGATGATGATTACGACGTCCGCTTTGGTAACATCCATCACAGGATTAGACACTGCGCCTGAACCGATACCTTCCAGCAATGCGACCACCGATGAAGCGTGGCACAAACGTGTGCAGTGATCGACGTTATTGCTGCCGAAACCAGTACGTACCAGTTTCTGGAACAAATACGCTTCTTCGTTACTACCTTTAGCGGAGCCAAAACCAGCCAGCGATTTTTTGCCGTGGGTATCGCGTATTTTGGCGAAAGTACCGCCAGCAGCGTCCAATGCCTCTTCCCACGTCGCTTCGCGGAACACTTCCATTACGCGATCTGGATCCATGATGAAGTCACCAGATTTTGGTGCATCTGCACGACGAATCAGTGGCTTCGTTAGGCGATGCGGGTGATTTGCATAATCAAAACCGTAACGGCCTTTGACACACAGACGCTCGCGGTTAGCGGGGCCATCACGACCTTCAACATACATGATCTTGTTGTCTTTGACGTTATACGTCAGTTGGCAACCGACGCCGCAGTATGGGCAAACCGAATCAATTTGTTTATCAGGTACGCTCAACGCAACATCACGTGCTGGCATCAGTGCGCCAGTTGGGCAAGCCTGTACGCATTCACCGCATGCAACACAGGTGGAAGCGCCCATAGGGTCGTCCATATCAAACACGATCTTCGCATGATCGCCACGGAAGGCGAGGCCGATCACGTCGTTGACTTGCTCGTCACGGCATGCACGTACACAACGGGTACATTGAATACAGGCATCAAGATTGACGGCCATTGCTGGATGAGAAAAGTCGGGTGCGACCTTGTCGCGCGGCGCAAAACGTGGCTTGCCAACGTTCATCTTCTCCGCCCACTCATCCACCTCATTGTGGCGGGTGTAAGCTGTTTCTGGCATATCGGACATCAATAGCTCTAACACCAGTTTTTGCGAAGCAACCGCACGCTCGCTTTCGGTGTTGACCTTCATGCCATTGCTAGGATGACGACAGCAAGATGGCGCCAGCACACGCTCGCCATTGATCTCAACGACACAAGCACGGCAGTTACCTGCTGTGTCCATACCTTCTTTATAGCAAAGATGTGGAATCTCGATCCCTTCGCGCTTGGCGATGTTCAGGATCGTATCGGTTGCACGGCCGGTTACTTCGCGGCCATTCAATTCGAAAGTGACGGTTGGCACTTCAAGATGTGCCATTTCGTTTCTGGTAATTGCGTTCATAATCTTTTCACCTTAATCCGGGGCTACGTACTTAAGCCAACTCTTGCGGGAAGTACTTGATGACACAGTCAACAGGGTTAGGAGCCGCTTGACCCAAACCGCAAATCGACGAATCACGCATCACCAACGATAAATCTTCTAGCAAACCGATGTTCCATTTTGGCTGCTTAATCAATGCCGAAGCTTTTGCAGTACCAACACGACACGGCGTACATTGACCGCAGGATTCGTGTTTGAAGAAATCCATCATATTGCGTGCTGCTTGTACTGCCGTATTTTTATCCGACAAAACGATCACCGCTGCCGAACCGATAAAACAGCCGTATGGTTGCAAGGTATCAAAATCGAGTGGGATATCATTCATCGATGCTGGCAAGATACCGCCCGATGCGCCCCCTGGCAGATACCCATAGAAGGTCTCGCCATCCACCATGCCGTCGCAGTGCTCATCGATCAACTCTTGAATGGTGATGCCAGCTGGCGCCAATTTGACGCCAGGATTTTTGACGCGCCCAGATACCGAGTAAGAGCGCAAACCTTTGCGACCGTTACGACCATGCGAGCTGAACCAGTCTGCGCCTTTTTCCAGAATATCGCGCACCCAGTACAAGGTCTCGAAGTTATGTTCTAGTGTAGGACGACCGAACAAACCCACTTGCGCGACGTAAGGTGGGCGCAGACGCGGCATACCACGCTTGCCTTCGATCGACTCGATCATCGCGGATTCTTCGCCGCAGATATAAGCGCCAGCACCACGACGCAGGAAGATTTCCGGCATGTTGGCCATTGGCGGATTCGCCTTCAACTTCTCCAGCTCCGCTTCCAACATGGTGCGGCAGCCGTGATATTCATCACGCAAATAGATATAGATGGTTTGAATATCGACAGCCCACGCTGCGATCAACATCCCTTCGAGGAAGCGATGCGGGTCTTTCTCGAGATAGACACGATCCTTAAATGTACCTGGCTCGCCTTCGTCGATATTGACTGCCATCAAACGTGGACCTTTTTCGCCGCGTACGATGCGCCATTTGCGACCGGATGGAAAACCTGCGCCACCCAAACCACGCAAACCAGAATCTTCCATCGTTTTAAGGACTGATTCAATCTCACGTTCGCCGCTGATACATTTTTTCAACAATGCATAACCATCGGCTTTTTCGTATTCTGCAAAATCGATAATTTCACCTGCTGGCTGGGTGATTTGATTGTTGCCGACCGCGACTTCCACCAATTCTGTAGTTGCGTGAATGATTGGATTTTGCCCGACCACAGCCACCGGCGCCTGCTCGCAACGACCTACGCAAGGCGCTGCAATCACTCGCACTTCCTTGCCCAGAATCTTTGGCAATTTCGCCAGTATGTCTTGTGCGCCCGCCATTTCGCACGACAAGCCATCGCAGACGCGCACAGTCAACGCCTGCGGTGCATCGCCATTTTCTTTCACAACATCAAAATGATGATAGAAGGTGGCGACTTCATATACTTCTGTCTGCGCCAGACGCATCTCTTGCGCTAAAGCAGCCAAGTGCGTCGACGCCAGACAACCGAATTTATCTTGAATTTTATGCAGATGCTCAATCAACAAATCAGCCTGACGTGACTCATCCCCAAGCAAAGCACGCACTTCTTCCAGCGCAATCGGGTCGACACGACGACCTTTCGGCGCTTGACGCTTACGTTCTTTTGTATTGACTACTTCCTGTACAGCGATTGGAATAACTTTATGGTTCATGATTGTTCCTAATTAACTTTCTGACTTATCACCGGCGCCGGCTTCTCCAATCAAAGCTGGCACCTTTGCTACTTCAACCTACTCACCAAATCGCAAACCAACGCCATGCAGGAATACATGTTTAACGCACGTATTGCCCGTCTTTACCTATTAGCGTCAATTCCACAAAACCACTACCGGTGTGATCCTTATCACTGTAACTAACGAACACACCGCCAAGATCTATCTGCTGCATAGACTCCAACGCACGCACAAAACTCTCACGCGTTAAATTGCGTCCGGCGCGGCGCAAGCCCTCTACCAACACCTTGGCAGACATAAAGCCTTCCATCGCGGCGTAGGACACTGTGGTGCCGCTCGCTTTTTGCGCGGCTAGAAGCCCCTTGCCCAACCCCGAACCCTCTGAATCTGGCGGTGGCGTTATTTGTGAAATAATCAATCCCACACCATCTGCACCCATGTCACCAATAAAGTCACGCGACGCATTATTCGATAAGGTCATGATTTGCATCAAACCACCATTTGCGCGGATCGCCTTGATCACGCTTACAGTGTTTTTACCTGAACTCACAATAATCAACGCATCCGGATTAGACTTGACGATACTCTTCGCTGTCGCCTCAATATTCGGTTTCAAACGCGGATAAATTTCAATAAAAGCTGGCTTCAGCTTGAATTTATCCATACCTTTTTGAAAGCCGCTTACACCATCCTTACCTAACGCATCTTCTTTTTCGTAAGTCAACAAACCTATTTTTTGCAAACCGAGTGTATTGAAATACTCGATCCCTTTAATCACTTCGTCCTGATATTTCGCCCGCACATTAAACACCAAACGATTTACAGGTGCATGCAAACTTTCTGCCCCTGTACTAGGCGCAATCAGCGGCACCTTTTGCGCAGCTAGCGCAGGAAAAAGCGCCAACGACTGCGGCGTACCCCGACTTTGAAACATCGCAAACACACGATCTTTCTCAATCAGTGTTTTGGCGTTCTCCGCAGCCTTTGCCGGCAGATATTGGTCATCGAGAATTTTTAACTCAATCTTCCGACCATTTACGCCACCCTGCTTATTCACACTAGCAATATATGCTTGCGCACCTTCATTCATTTCCTTGACCGTACCAGCCAACGTTCCGGTCAATCCTATCGTCTGGCCGATCAATATCGTAGTATCGGTTACACCGTCTTCTGCACTCGCAACCTGCAAAACCCCTAAGAGCAACAACGTAGCAATCAGTGTTCGTCGAAGCATAACCATTATTTCACCTTAAAAATTTCTATATATGCTTTTTTTAGCATAACTTTGATTTTTTAGATGCGTGCATCTTATCGACACGCCTCCCCCTTTATCATTGACCAAGGTCAATTTTCTACATGATATATAGTACATATGAACAAGCAAAGACAAAACAAGCTGCAAAATCTATCAATTAGCAATTAAATGCATCTAAAAGATAATAATTCTCATTCAATAAGACCTAAAAGCCCGCAAACGTCATCCTATCGCAAATTACTACTGTTTGTTTATCTGACTGCCTTAAATGAAAAAAGCCCCCTCCTTTCGGAGGGGGCTTGGAATGGGTTTCATTAAATTACGAAATCACTTTATCATTTCTCAAGTCGGCGATTTGCTCATCACTATAACCAAGCTGCGACAAGACCTCGTCCGTATGTTCGCCCAACAATGGAGAGCGAGTGACGTCAGTTGGACTATCAGACATCTTGATTGGATTACCAACCGTCAAATACTTGCCGCGCACCGGATGATCTACTTCTACAATGGTGCCGGTCTCGCGCAAAGACTGCTCTTCCGCAATTTCCTTCATCGACAAAATCGGACCACATGGAATATCAAACTTGTTCAAGATATCCATTGCTTCAAATTTAGTCTTGGTCTTGGTCCACTCTTCAACGGTCGCGAAAATATCTTTCAGATGGGTCAGACGCGATGCTGGCGTTGCGTACTCAGGATCAGTCAACCACTCTTCTTTACCAATGACCTTACAGATTGGCGCCCACACCGCACCTTGCGCGATGAAATAAATATAGGCATTAGAATCTGTTTCCCATCCTTTGCACTTCAAAATTGAACCTGGCTGGCCGCCACCGGAGGCATTACCTGCACGCGGCACACTATCGCCAAATGGGGTATCAGGATACTGCGGATATTCCTTCATCACGCCCGTACGTTCGAGGCGTTGTTGATCGCGCAATTTGACGCGGCACAGGTTTAAAACAGCATCCTGCATCGGAGCCAATACTTTTTGGCCACGACCACTTGAATGACGCTGCAACAGCGCCGCCAAAATACCTAATGCCAAATGCAGACCAGTACCACTATCGCCGATTTGCGCACCCGTCACCATTGGAGGGCCATCGTCAAAACCGGTTGTGGAAGCTGAGCCGCCAGCGCATTGCGCGACGTTTTCATACACTTTGCAGTGCTCGTACGGACCTGGACCAAAACCTTTTACCGAAGCAACCACCATCTTCGGATTTAATTCATGAATACGCTCCCAAGTAAAACCCATACGATCCAATGCACCGGGAGCGAAATTCTCAACCAATACGTCGCACTCCTTGATCAAGGTTTCCAATACTTGTTTACCCTTTGGATTTTTTGTATCCAAGGTAATGGAACGCTTATTGTGATTGAGCATTGTGAAATAGAGGCTGTCTGCATCTGGGATGTCCCGCAACTGACCACGCGTTGCATCGCCCTCGCCAGCACGCTCAACTTTAATCACATCAGCACCAAACCATGCCAACAGCTGCGTACAGGTCGGGCCAGACTGAACGTGTGTAAAATCAAGAATGCGATAACCGCTTAATGCCTTACTCATCAACTACTCCTATTTGGTAATAAACGCGGATGAAAACAGCGCGTTCGATAACGATATAAAGTGAGGGAATGCTGCATATACTGCACGCATTGCAACTCTAAAATTACGGCATGCTCATGCCCAACCGCGATACTGATAAGCTAGCAATTCGCAATACATGCATGTTGATGCAATGATGCTTTCATTTAAATACAAATAGACACGCGCTACTTCATGCGCATCGCATTTTACCAGCTTGATAGCCCAGATAGAACTCATACGACACGACTCAGACGCAAAATGGTCGCAATTTCGCATCAAATAAAGCTCAAAATTCACTCAGATACGGCGATTTGAGTGGAAATATAATCAAGTCACCAGATTTTTGATGCATTGCGGCCTGCATCATATCTATAGCAGTTGAGTAAGAACATTGACCTTGATCAATTTCGTCAACAAGACTTAACCAAAAGAGCACCACGAAGCCTTCATTTTAGACCTAAAAAATCATAAAAAAAGCACCCGAAGGTGCTTTTTACAAAACAAAAACTTATCGTTGCTTACACAGCTTTTGCTTCGTGCAATGCAGCGATTTGCTCTTTGGAGTAACCCAATTGCGCCAAAACTTGGTCGGTATGCTCGCCGAGCAAAGGCGACGCTTTGATCTCTGGCTTCATATCCGAGAACTTGATCGGGCTACCAACTGTCAAGTACTTCTCGCCACGGTCTTTGTGCTCGACTTCCACGATAGAACCACTAGCGCGCAACGATTCATCGTTCGCCAATTCTTTCATCGACATCACAGGTGCACATGGGATATCGAATTTACGCAGAATATCGACCGCCTCAAATTTTGTTTTATCTTTGAGCCACTCTTCGATCGTAGCGAAAACATCGAAAATCTTGTCTTGACGTGCATCAGGCGTGTTGTAGGCTGGATCGGTTGCCCACTCATCTTTACCAATTGCTTTGCAGATTGGTGGCCATGCGTGATCTTGCACGGTGAAGTAGATGTAGGCGTTAGGGTCGGTTTCCCAACCTTTACATTTCAGAACCCAACCTGGCTGACCGCCACCACCAGCGTTACCGCCACGTGGCACTACATCCGAGAAGGTGCCGTGCGGATATTGTGGATACTCTTTCAGGAAGCCCAGTTTGTCCAGACGTTGTTGATCGCGCAGTTTGACACGGCACAGATTCAGCACGGCATCTTGCATCGACACGGCAACTTTTTGACCTTTACCGGTTTTTTGACGACCCATGATCGCTGTCAAGATACCGATTGCCAAATGCATACCTGTGTTGGAATCACCCAAAGCAGCTGCAGAAACTGTTGGTGGGCCGTCCCAGAAACCGGTTGTGGAAGCAGCACCGCCAGCGCATTGTGCGACGTTTTCGTAGACTTTCAAGTCTTCGTAGTGGTGACCATCGCTGAAACCTTTAACCGATGCCAAGATCATGCCTGGATTCAGTTCTTGGATACGCGCCCAAGAAAAACCCATACGATCCAAAGCACCAGGACCAAAGTTTTCAACCATGACGTCCGATTCTTTGATCATCTTTTCCAAAACTTCTTTACCTTGCGGCGTTTTGGTATCCAGCGTCAACGAGCGCTTGTTGCTGTTCAGCATCGTAAAGTACAACGCATCTTTACCAGGGATGTCGCGCAATTGGCTACGTGTTACGTCGCCAGAACCTGGACGCTCAACCTTGATCACGTCTGCACCAAACCAAGCCAGCAACTGGGTACAAGCAGGACCTGCTTGTACGTGCGTGAAATCGATGATCTTGATTCCTTCTAACGGTTTATTGCTCATTGATATCTTCCTTTTCAATCGTTAACTATTTTCCTGAACTAGGATGCAGCTTAGTTCTGTTCAAGAGATGAAAATTCCACATAAAGTGAAATACTGCAGGTGCTTAGCCTGCTTATTTTATATCTAATATCAATTCTTGTTGCACATCTGTATGGAGTGGGAAGAAATACCCAATCGACAAGACTCTACAACGCATCATGGCCTGACACTCCCTAGAGGCAGTGCCAGACCATGAAAACTTACTCACGCATGACTTGCGTCACGGTGTCTGGCTTACTTCTTTTTACCAATCGTGCTGACGATGTTCAGATTACCGATACGGCCCGACTCAACACCAGCTGCTGGATCAATGATCGCATCGATGATGGTCGTCTTGCCAGATTTGATTGAATCTTCCAGCGCCTTAGCCAACTCTTCTGGCGTAGTAACACGAACACCTTCACCACCCAGCGATTTGCTGAACAGATCGTAACGTGTATCCGGATTGAACAACATGCACGAGAACTGATGCTCTGGGCTTGCTTCGTCACCGCGATAGATACCGCCGTTGTTCATGATAACAACTGTCACTGGCAACTTGTAACGCGTTAAGGTTTCGAATTCCATACCGCTGAAACCAAAAGCACTATCACCGCAAATCGCGACAACTGGCTTACCGGATTCAACAGCTGCAGCTGCAGCTGAACCCATACCCACGCCCATCACACCCCAGGTACCGGTATCCACACGCTTACGTGGCTGGTACTGATCGATAACCATACGCGCGTTATCCAATGCGTTCGCACCTTCGTTAACCAAGATGCTATCTGGGTAGTTTTTCATTACTTCGCGAATCGCGCCGAGCGAGTTGAAGTAGTTCATAACTGGAGTTGCAGTGGTCAATTTGCCAGCCAGCTTGCCTTTGGTGGTTGTCACGCGCTCAGCGATAGCACCCATCCATTCGGTAGGCTTAGTCATGCCTTTCAGACCAGCGCGCAGCGCGTTGACGCACGAAGCAACGTCACCAACCAATGGTGCAGCGATAGGTACGTTGCTGTCCATTTCGTTAGCTTGGATGTCGATTTGGATGAATTTCTTCGCGACACCCCAAGTTTTGCCTTTGCCATGTGCCAACAACCAGTTCAAACGTGCACCGATCAGGACAACAACGTCAGACTCTTGCAATACCATCGAACGTGCAGCTGCTGCACATTGTGGGTGAATATCGGAGACCAGACCTTTTGCCATCGACATAGGGGTGAAAGGAATACCGGTTTCTTCGATCAGCGCTTTGATGTCTGCGTCGCATTGTGCGTAAGCAGCGCCCTTGCCCAACAAGATCAATGGCTTTTTAGCGCCTTTGATCAAATCAACTGCGCGTGCAACTGCGTCAGGACCAGGAATTTGTGCCGGCGCAGGATCAACAGGCTTGAACAAGGATTTTGCACCTTCTTCTGCGCTCATGGTGGTGCTGAACAAACGTGCTGGAATGTCCAGATACACGCCGCCTGGACGACCAGACAATGCGGTACGTACTGCACGAACAACGGCAACGCCGATATCTTCAGTACGGTTAATACGGAACGATGCCTTGCAATGCGGACGAGCGATGTTCAACTGATCCATCTCTTCGTAATCACCTTGCTGCAGATCGACGACTTCACGCTCGGAGGAACCCGAGATCAAAATCATTGGGAAGCAATTGGTAGTCGCGTTAGCAAGCGCGGTCAAACCGTTCAAGAAACCTGGAGCCGAAACCGTCACACACACGCCTGGCTTCTTGGTCAGATAACCTGCAACCGACGCTGCGTAACCCGCATTTTGTTCGTTACGAAAGCTGAAAAATTTATTGCCACGAGCCTGCCACATACGGCCAATCTCTGTTACTGGAATACCGAGCAAACCATAAATATTGGTGATGCCGTTCATTTCCAGCGCTTCCATCAAAAGGTGGAAGCCGTCGGTCAGTTCTACGCCTTCAGGGACTACTGCTGTCTGGTTAGTCATAATGAATGCTCTCTTCGTTAATATCGATAAAAGTTACGTAACGCGCTCAGCGGCAAGGCAAGCAACAAAAAAACGTGGCACATTCAGCCATCATTTTCTTCGGCTCACCGGGATATTCCGATGATCGCGGCATGGCGGTGGCACCTATCAACTCTTACTGGCACCACACGCTTCGGGCCCGTCGTCCACCCTGCAAACAGGAGTCAGACATGATACGCCCAAACGGAGAAACAAATGCATAAGCTATCCAATGATAAAACGCCTGATCTGTATCAGTGCAATCACCATTTTCTTTTGAGTTTTGAGAAAATGGCAGGACATCTCGTTTTACCTGCTCTCCTACTTGCAAGGCCCCTCTAAAAACACGGTTTTTGGTTTTTAGAGACGCCCTTAAAATAAGCGCTTCCTAGGTCGCCTATTCAAGTAGGAGTATCATAACGATCACTCGATACGAACAGCATTGACCGCGGTCAATTTTCATCGCATCATCGCGGTGCACTCTCTTTTGCTTTTTGATATTTTCTCCATGCCAACAGTAGACACCCACCCTGAAAAAAACGTCATTCGCGTCCAATTACGGCAAAATATTGTCTTAAATGATATGGCGGAAGCAGAATGGACAGAGTTGGAGCCACAACTAACGATTGTTGAATGTCAAAAAGGAGAATTTTTACTGCATCAAGGCGTGCATGAAATGGAACAATATTTCATACTTGATGGCATTTTAAAGCGAGTTGTTACCAATCAACAAGCCAAGGAAATGATTTTGCGCTTTGCGGATGAGCGCAACATGGAAACCAGTTATGCGGCGTCTCGTTTAAAAACACCCACGCCATACAGCATTATCTCTGTTACAAAGGCGCGCGTCGCCAAGCTTCCCCTACAGCAGTGGATCGCCTTTATCGACAAGCACCCACATGTCAAGCAGGCATTTGAGCATAATGTCATGCATTTGATGAGCGATATCATGGCGCACACTATCACATTGCATTTGCTAGATGCTCCTGGTCGCGTACAACGCTTCGTACGCAAACATCCAGAAATTTTTGAGCGCATTCCTAAAAAGGAGCTTGCCTCCTATTTAAATTTATCTCCAGAAACACTCAGTCGCCTCAAGCATCAAGGGAAAATTTAATCTTCCCTGTCATTTCGCATTCGCGCAATGACGCTATCTTCCTCGAAATTATTTGAATCGCCAGTCCACAAAGTACTACCTCTCGTTCACTTAACTTCGATGAGAAACAGTTTAGTTAGCTAGCGAGATTTCTTTCGCTCAGAATTGCACGATTTACTCCGTAACACTCAAGCCAATCCAATGGTAGCGCCCAACCATGCGCGCTCGAATTGTGCATCTTTTGTATTCCAATAAAAAAATCCCCGTCAAGCAAATAGCTTGACGGGGATTTCAGATACCTACCGAGGACAATCTTAGCTCATATCAAAGCTTGTCACTCGGCGCTGTAATATTACTCAGCCTCGCGGTGCGCTGCAAACTCATCTTCTTTAGGAGGACGAACCTTAGCGATAATCTTCGAAATCAAAGGCCAGAACAACATTAACATTGCGAGCGCGGTAATGCTACCGACCAGCCAGTTCGACCACATGATTGATACACTACCTTGCGATGACAACATGGCTTGGCGGAACGAATCTTCTGCGTTACGACCAAGAACCAGCGCCAACACCATCGGTGCTAACGGATAATCCAGTTTCTTGAACAGGTAACCAACAACACCGAATACCAACATCAGCCATACGTCAAACATCACGTTATTCACTGTGTAAGCGCCAATACCGCAAATCACAATAATAACTGGTGCAATGATCGAGAATGGAATCTTCAGAATCGATGCAAAGATAGGAACCGTAGTCAGCACAACAGCCAAACCAACGATATTACCCAAGTACATACTAGCGATCAGGCCCCAAACGAAATCTTTCTGCTCAACGAACAGCAGAGGACCTGGTTGCAGACCCCAGATCAGCAAACCGCCCAACAACACAGCAGCAGTTGGCGAACCAGGAATACCCAAAGCAATCATCGGCAGCAAAGCAGCGGTACCAGCAGCGTGTGCAGCTGTTTCCGGAGCCACGATACCTTCGATCTCACCGTTACCGAAGTTCTTACCGTTCTTCGACATCTTTTTAGCAAGACCGTAGGACATGAACGATGCAGGTGTTGCACCACCTGGCGTAACACCCATCCAGATACCAACCATCGCACTACGGATAGAAGTAACCCAGAACTGAGGCAATTTCTTCCACGTAGCAAACACGACTTTAGGATCGATTTTGGCTGTCTTACCAGAGAATGCCAGACCTTCTTCCATCGAGATTAAGATCTCACCAATACCGAACAAACCGATAACAGCGATCAGGAAGTCGAAACCACGCATCAATTCATTGAAACCGAAGGTCAAACGCAACTGACCAGTCACGGTGTCCATACCAACAGCTGCAAGCGCAAAGCCTAATGCCATCGACGCAAGGATTTTGAATGGCGAGCCTTTACCCATACCAACGAAACTACAGAATGTCAGCAAATAGACCGAGAAAAACTCTGGAGCACCAAACTCAAGCGCAAAATCTGCCACCAGTGGAGCGATAAAGGTGATCATCAAAACAGCAAAGAACGCGCCGATAAACGACGAAGTAAATGCTGCTGTCAAAGCCTCACCAGCACGACCCTGCTGCGCCATTGGATATCCGTCGAAGGTGGTCGCGACTGACCACGGCTCGCCCGGGATATTAAACAGAATAGAGGTTATAGCGCCACCAAACAATGCACCCCAATACAGACAGGAAAGCATAATAATGGCTGATGTCGGCGACATCGTGAAGGTAAGTGGCAACAGAATTGCCACACCGTTCGCGCCACCAAGACCTGGCAACACACCAATCAAAACTCCCAAGACGATGCCAATCAGCATCACCAAAAAGTTTCCGGGGCTGATCACCACCGCGAAACCATGCATCAGTGAATTAATATTATCCATTTTACTTAAAGCTCCTTAAATTCCAATCTAACTCGGTATGAACTACCACATCGTTATTCAACAATATGTGCAAGATCACGAATAACCGAGGAAAGTCAGAAGGTCGATATATCCTTTGTACAGAGGTACTTTGAACCATACCTCGAACATCCCGAAGAAAAAGACTTGGGTGAGCACACCAATTGTTACTGATTTAACAATCGAAAACTTGCCCAACAAAATCATGAACAAAGCGATATATACGGCAGAAGCAATATACACACCGATGACTTCGATCGCACCGACATAAATAATTGCAGGAATCAAAACCTGCATTACACGGCTAAGTTGCTCAGTATCGACGAAACATGAACGGTCTTTATTTTTACCGAACAATGATTGAATCATTGTTACGGCACCAGAAATCGACAAAATTACGCCAATACCGAACGGGAAGTAACCAGAACCTGGACCATCACTTGTCCAACCAGCACCTAGCTCCAAACTTGTAACTACAACAATAATACCGAGCAACAGGATAAGGCCAGCGACGACCGCATCTGCTACATAAGTCTCTACAACAGCGCGCACGCTATCGCCGGAATCCAAATTCTGATCCATGGGAAAAACTCCTGAAATTTAAACGATGTTTTTGAGGTGATCCAACCAATTCCGGCACTACCTGTAATTGGCAGTGCCGGAATTATTACCTCATTAGAACTTTACAGTTCTTACTTGTGCATGAAGCCAGCTTCTTTCATCAAGCCTTCGTGCATTTTTTCAGCCGATGTCAACCAAGCTTTGAAATCATCGCCGGTCTTAAAGGATGTGTTAAATGCACCTTTTTCCATGTAGTCTTTCCATTCAGGTGTATCACGCACCTTTTTGAACAGATCTACGTAGAAGGCCAGTTGATCAGCTGATACGCCAGGGCCCATGAAAATACCACGCAACATGGTGTAGTCGGTTGGGATACCGGCTTCTTTACATGTTGGAATGTCATTCCATGATTGGGTTTCGGTGATTTTGGTCTTGTATGGCATACGCTCGTTATCGAACACGCACAGAGGCTTCAACTTGCCCGCACGCCATTGCGACACAGCTTCGATTGGGTTGTTCACGCTGGAATCGATGTGATTACCAACCAATTGAACAGCAACAGTTCCGCCGCCTTTGAATGGGATGTAGATAAACTTGGTGCCAGTTGCTTTTTCGATCGCAGCAGTGATGATTTGATCTTCTTGCTTGGAACCTGTACCACCCATTTTGAACTTGTTAGGACCAGCGGCCTTAACAGCAGCGATATAGTCTTTTGCCGAAGCATAGTTCTTATCTGCATTCGTCCACAGAACGAATTGATCCAGCGCCAACATTGCAACTGGGGTCATTTCTTTCCAGTTGAATGGAACACCCGTCGCCATAGGCGTGGTGAACAAATTTGACAAGGTGATGATGATTTTGTGTGCATCGCCTGATTCGCCCTTAACGTCGAGGAAACCCTCAGCGCCAGCGCCACCGGAACGATTAACAACAATCAGAGGCTCTTTCATCAACTTGTGCTTGATGATGACGCCTTGAATCAGACGAGCCATTTGGTCAGCGCCGCCGCCAGTACCTGCTGGGACAACGAACTCGACCGGCTTGGTTGGCTCCCAAGCAGCAAATGCTGGGGTAGCCGTCAGTGCAACTACAGCGAATGCGCCGGCAGTAGCCTTTGCAACACCGCTTGTTGAATGCGAAATGAATTCCTTGATCATTGTGGTCTCCTGTGAATAATAATTTTGACTACTAGATACCGCTTGCCGCGTCAGGGTGCCTTGTGAGCACTAGCATCGTGCGGCTGCCGATGCCTTCTGGGATGCATAACTTATAGAGTTACTTTGCTTCCTCGAGGATAGTGTGACACTTCCTCGAAAATTCTCTTGACCTAAGTCAATTTCTTGCAATGCCAGATCACCGTCCAGTCATTTGCATTTTGTATTTAAGGAAGATGTATTTGCTGCGTTAGTCTCCATTTACTAACGACCTGCAAGCGCATCGTATCCTAACTTTTTACTCTCCAATTTAGTCTACGCATAAATCGGGATTGCAATCCTTAATCCCACTAGGGCAACAACTAATTAACTGAGTGTGCCACTAGTTCGCCTTGACTTGGTAAATAATTTGTCAGCGTAACTCAAACCATCCTTCACGCATCCAAATATTTTTAATTAAACTAACCCGCCCATCAAAACTTTGCGGAGGGGGTAAATTTACACTGGAAATCTTCAAAGCGCCACCCCCATCTCGAAATTAAGTTCCATTTTTTTGAAACCACCTGCGGCTTTTAACCTTTTACGACACGAAAATTTGTCGTCTTAAGCACATAAAAAACCAACGGACGCATAAAATTTTCAATCAATCTGCAAGTCTGAAATAATCTCGTCATGCTTGACACCACCCGTTTGAAACCTTGATTTAAGACTAGTACAGAAAATATAAAAAGGCCTGTAAAGAAATTTTTCCTTACAGGCCTTTCACATTACTTACATGTCGACATCACGATTTATTTTTGCAATTTAACGCAACCGGACTCTTCTTCCATCGTCTTGCCTAGCAACTTCACCAGTGCGTAAACCGTGTCGATGTGCGGCGTAGGCGTATCAGTCAAACGACCTAATTCGGCAACCGAACCGACCAATGCATCAATCTCAGGATCACGCCCCGCTTCTACGTCTTGCAACATCGATGTTTTGTGCTTGCCGACCTTCTCCGCGCCCGCAATACGCTTTTCAAGCGTCACGCGGAACGTGATATCCAATTTATTGGCGATCGTCTGCGCCTCCGTCATCATGCTTGCAGCGAGATCACGCGTCAGTGGATATTGGCAAATATCCTGCAACGTCGAATGCGACAACGCGCTGATCGGATTGAAGGTCAAGTTACCCCACAGCTTGAGCCAAATTTCGGAGCGGATGTTATCCAGCACTGGCGATTTGAAGCCTGCATTGGTAAAGCACTCCGAAACGCGGGTAACACGATCGCTGGTCGAACCATCCAACTCACCAACCGGGAAACGCTCGCCTTCGATATGACGGATAACGCCTGGCGCGATCAATTCCGACGCAGGATACACTACACAACCGATGACACGGTCAGCAGGAATCTGGGCAGTAATTTTGCCAGTAGGATCAACACTCTCTACACGCGTGCCGGCCAACTTGCCGCCATGCTTGTGGAAATACCAGAATGGGATACCGTTCTGCATCGTGACGATGACGGTCTCTGGGCCAATCAGCTTTGGCAAATCGTCAGCGATTGCTTCCAGTTGATGCGCCTTCATCGCCAAGACGATAATGTCTTGTTGACCAGCTTCGCCGTAATTGTTGGTAGCCTTGACGTTTTTAGCAACGTGCTCAACACCGTCGGCCATGATCAGCTTCACGCCGTTCTTGCTGATCGCTTCCAGATTGGCGCCACGCACGATAAATGTAACGTCTTCGCCAGCCAAAGCCAACTTCACGCCAACATACCCACCGATAGCACCTGCTCCAATAACTGCAATTTTCATACTTACCCCTACGACTATTATTTAAAATCGTTGACGAGCTTGCCGATCCCAGCAATCTCGATTTCAATGACACTGTTCGGCTTCATCGAGCCAACACCAACGGAGGTGCCGCACAAGATGATATCGCCAGGATACAGCGTCATATCGGCGGAAATCATGCTGACCAGTTTCTGCACCGAGAAGCGCATATCGCTAATCGGATAGTCTTGTCGAACATCGCCATTTAAAATAGTTTTAACCACCAGTGTGGTTGGATCCAGATCGGTCGCAATTGTTGGTCCGAACGGACAGAATGTATCTAGACCTTTGGCACGGACCCACTGTGCAAACGAGGCATCGCGATTAAGGATGTCAGCGACGGTTACATCGTTTGCTGCGGTATAGCCAAACACATAGTCAAGCGCATCCGCTTCGGAAACGCGCTTAGCGGTTTTGCCGATCACAATACCAAGCTCACCCTCAAACACGATTTTTTCATCGGTCGGTGGCTTCTCAATGGTTTCGCCTGGATTTAAATATGAATTTGGTGACTTGATCAGATACAAAGGCTCAGCCGGATCTGCAAGATTGAGTTTTTTTGCCAATGCGTGAAAGTTATTCCACATTGCGATAATTTTCGTCGGCTGGGTTGGCATCAACAATTTGACATCATTGATATTCACAACAACATTAGCTTTGACCGGATTGGAAAACATATCGCCGGTGAAGACTTGAATGCTGTCGCCCTCGAGCAAACCGAATTGTGTATTTCCAGCGTCGCTGAAACGAACCCAACGTTGTGACATATTTGCACTCTTTCTATGAATAACGGAGATTATAAACGCGGTACTTCGTGGCGTCTATCAGAAGCAATCTTGCAGCCGATGGATATCAACGATCCCCCAGCCAATATTGCTATTGAGAAACGTTTGTGTGGTGCAGCGATTGCCGCATCACACAAACGTTTTATTGCATGCGCAAAACTAAAAATCGATTACAGCACCGATTTTAACAAACGACCCATTTCCGCTGGATTGTGCGTCACTTTGATGCCGCACGCTTCCATTACCGCCAGTTTTTCTTGCGCCGTACCTTTACCACCAGAAATGATCGCACCGGCGTGGCCCATGCGTTTTCCTGGAGGCGCGGTAACACCAGCGATAAAGCCAACTACTGGCTTCTTCATGTTGTCCTTGATCCAAAGTGCACAGGTTTCTTCTGCATCACCACCGATTTCACCGACCATGATAACCGCGTCGGTATCAGGATCGTCGTTGAACATACGCAGAATGTCGACGTGCTTCAAGCCAGATACTGGATCACCACCGATACCGACTACGGTCGACTGCCCGAGACCGAATTCAGCCAATTGACCAGCTGCCTCATAGGTCAAGGTACCCGAACGCGAAACGACGCCGATGCGACCTTTCTTGTGGATGTGGCCTGGCATGATGCCGATCTTGATTTCGTCTGGCGTAATCAAGCCTGGGCAGTTTGGTCCGAGCAACAGGGTTTTCTTTCCTTCCATGCGCTGCTTGGTGCGAATCATGTCGCGTACTGGAATGCCTTCGGTGATGCAAATCACCAAGTCAATACCAGCGTCGACAGCTTCGTCGATTGCTGCAGCAGCAAATGGCGGCGGAACATAAATAACGGAAACGGTTGCGCCGGTTTCCGCCGCAGCTTCCTTGACGGTTGCGTAGATAGGCACGCCTTCAAACGACTCACCAGGTTTTTTCGGGTTCACACCAGCGACGAAACAGTTTTTACCGTTTGCGTATTCAATACACATTTTGGTGTGGAACTGGCCGGTCTTGCCGGTAATGCCTTGGGTGATGACTTTGGTATCTTTATTGATCAGGATTGACATGCTTATTTCCCCTGTGCTGCGTTGACAACTTTTTCAGCCGCCTCAGCCATATTGTTTGCAGTGATAATCGGAAGACCCGATTCCGCCAGAATCTTCTTGCCCAGTTCTTCGTTGGTACCCGCCATGCGCACCACCAGAGGAACGGTCAGATCAACCTGCTTAGCCGCTGCGATCACGCCTTGAGCGATGACGTCGCACTTCATGATGCCGCCGAAAATGTTAACCAGAATCGCCTTGATATCAGGATTCTTCAACATGATCTTGAATGCTTCGGTCACTTTCTCAGTCGTGGCACCGCCGCCGACGTCGAGGAAGTTGGCAGGTGAGCCGCCGTACAGCTTGATGACGTCCATGGTTGCCATTGCCAAACCAGCGCCATTCACTAAGCAGCCGATGTTGCCGTCGAGCGAGATGTAGGTCAGATCAAATTTCGATGCTTCGATTTCAGCTGGATCTTCTTCGTCCAGATCGCGCATTTCAACGATTTCCGGATGACGGTACATTGCGTTCGAGTCGAAATTGAATTTCGCGTCGAGCGCAACGATACGGTCGTCGCCGGTCACGATCAATGGATTGATCTCAGCCAACGATGCGTCGGTTTCGTCAAATGCCTTGTACAAGCCTTGCATAAATGCGCGCGCTTGATCGATTGAACCTTCAGGTACGCCGATTTTGCGCGCGACATCGTCCGCTTCGCTATCCAGCAAACCTTTGACCGGATCGATAAATACTTTGTGGATTTTTTCTGGCGTGTGTTCTGCGACATGCTCGATGTCCATACCACCTTCGCTCGAAGCCATCAACGCAACGCGCTGACTACCGCGATCGACCACCATACCGACATACAATTCCTTCTTGATGTCAGCGCCTTCTTCAATCAGCAAACGCTTGACCAAACGACCTTCAGGGCCAGTTTGATGTGTGATCAGCGTCATGCCAAGAATATCGTTTGCGTACTGGCGTACTTCTTCCAGCGATTTTGCCACTTTAACGCCGCCGCCTTTACCGCGACCGCCTGCGTGAATCTGTGCTTTTACAACCCAAACTTTGCCGCCGAGTGTTTCAGCAGCCTTAACAGCCTCGTCTACGGAAAAACATGGCACGCCTTTCGGTGTTGTTACACCGTATTTGCGCAGTATTTCTTTTCCTTGATACTCGTGGATATTCATGATCGTCCTTGTTGATAACCAATTTCCAGCAGCGATGTCGCCACGATAAATTTATTTTTTTGCATTGAACCCACGCAAAAACCGTCGATATTTCCAGCAAAAGACCGCTATTCTAGCAATTCTCGACCCAAATGAAAACGGTGCTGGGATTGTCTAGAAACTATGCTTTGCTCGCATTGACCTTGGTTAAGATTTAATCTAGCTGACAAAATCAAACCAAGTTGGCGCGTCCAGTGCGCCATACCAGCATTCATACGCAGACAGCGAAGTATGAATCAAGCATATTTACATGGGAATAGCGCCGCTTTTACATTACACGCCCAGCGCCGGTTGCTGTGTCCTACCTTGCGAAGATCAAGCTGCAATCCCCTCAACAGTCACGGACTATAACGCACGCCTTATCAAGCCACGCCAACTTTCTACTTCAGACGTTAGCCCAAAAGGAGTCTCGTCATCCTAGTAGAAAAAAATGATTAGGCACAGTCAAAGTATTTAATCATAATGATTAGTCATTCCTTATGATTACGATAGCCTCTGCATGAAAAATGCCACGCTCCGCCAACTGAAGGTTTTTGAAACCGTCGCTCGCCACCTGAGTTTTTCCCGTGCCGCCGAAGAGTTGCATCTGACGCAGCCAGCGGTGTCGACGCAAGTCAAAAAACTGGAAGAACATGCAGGCCTCGCGCTTTTCGAACAACTCGGCAAGAAAATTTATCTAACCCCAGCCGGCACCGAGCTACTACAGTTCAGTCGCGTCATCATTGAGCAATTTCAAGAAGCTGAAAATGCGATGACGCAATTCAAGGGCATCACCGGCGGCAAATTAAATGTCGCCGTAATCAGTGCTGGGGATTACTTTTTCCCGCGCTTGCTGGTGGAATTTGCCCGCAGCCATCAAGGTGTGACGCTTAATCTCTCCGTCCACAATCGCGAAGGACTGTTAAATCAACTGGGGAACAATCTAACCGATCTCGCCATCATGGTGCGCCCACCGCCGGACATGGATACCGTCAACGAACCGTTTGCACCGCATCCCTACGTGATCGTCGCCGCGCCAGATCATCCGATGGTGACACAAAAAAATATTCCCATTAGTGCGCTGATGCACGAGCCTTTTGTGGTGCGCGAAAAAGGCTCAGACACTTGGAATTCGATGGAAGAAGGTTTTGCCGGCCGCCTACCCGACATCAATGTGGCGATGGAGATTCGCAGCACCGAGACCATCAAGCAAGCTGTCATCGCTGGCATGGGCATCAGCTTTTTATCCGCGCATACCATTGCGTTGGAGCTACAGGCTGGCAGCCTTGCCGTACTCGATGTTGAGGGATTCCCCGTTATGTTGCACTGGTATGTCGTGCACAGAAAAAATAAACGTCTGCCGCCAGTTGCGCAAGCCTTCAGAAAATTTCTGCTGAATGAAGGACCGCAATTGATCGAACAAATACTTGGCTTTAATCCTAGTCCTGGTGATCCGTTACGCGGCATGCCGAAAAAATTAAAACGTCGTAAGGTCGACGAAAAATAGCCTCATCACGACGTCATCGAGAATGAATTTACACACGGTTTATTCAAGCAAAAAAGCCCGACATCAATAGTCGGGCTTTTTTAATTACATGCCATTTTTTTGCACAGCGCTTAATTTCGCAAAAAGGGGCTCATACCACCTTCAAAATGATTTTTCCGATGTGGGTGCTGCTTTCCATCAAGGCATGCGCCTGTGCGGCATCTTCCAGCGCAAAAGTTTGATAGATTACCGGCTTGATCTTACCCGACTCAATCAACGGCCACACTTTGGTACGCAATTGATGTGCAATTGCCGCCTTGAATGCAATCGGACGTGGACGCAAGGTAGATCCAGTGACAGTTAAGCGGCGCAACAATATTTGTCCCAAACTAATTTCAGCCTTGTTACCGCCCAACAGCGCAATGAACACCAGACGTCCATCGTCGGCAAGGCAACGAATTTCACGCGGCACATAATCACCACCAACCATATCTAGAATCACATCAACACCCTTGCCGCCGGTCGCTTCTTTGACCACTTCGACAAAGTCTTCTGACTTGTAGTTAATGCCACGTTCTGCACCCAGTACTTCGCACGCACGGCATTTTTCATCGCTACCAGCAGTCGCAAACACACGATGACCAAGCGCCGTCGCGATTTGAATCGCTGTCACACCGATGCCCGAGGTGCCCCCCTGCACCAGTAGAGTTTCGCCTTCGCTCAAACCAACGCGATCGAATACATTACTCCAGACGGTGAAAAAGGTTTCCGGCAACGAAGCCGCTTCCACTACATCCAGTCCTTTCGGAATCGGCAAACACTGCTCGATCGGTGCCGTACAGTATTCGGCATAGCCACCACCTTGCGCCAAGGCGCATACCATATCGCCAATGCTGAAACCACTATCGGTCAAATCACCGCCGACGATTTGACCCGACACTTCCAATCCCGGCAAATCGGACGCGCCTTTAGGCACGGGATAATTGCCGGTGCGTTGCAAGACGTCGGGGCGATTGATGCCTGCCGCGTAAACCTTGATCAGCACTTCCCCTGCTTTGGGTTCTGGCATAGGCCGTTCGCAAAGTTGCAGTACATCTGGTGGTCCGGGTTGCGTGATCTCGATTGCGCGCATGAAAAATCCTTATCTTGAAAATCGTGAAGAGGGCAAGGATAGAGGAGTTTATAGCTCTCTGCTTGCCTTAGCCTATCTCTCGCTCAGTACTTAAATTCGGTGCTTAAAATTACGCAAACAATGCCGTGAATTCCTGCGCCGCTTTTTCTGCATCATCGGCGAGATAGACGCTGCTAATAGCGGCCACCATATCAGCACCATTTTTTACCAATGGCGCCGAATTATCGCGCGTCATGCCGCCAATCACCACGCTAGGTAGCTTGCCTTGCGCTTTCCAGTCGCTGACGATGGTCGGCGACGTCGTCACTGGATATTTTTTTACCTTGGATGGATAGAAACCACCAAACGCCACGTAGCTTGCGCCGGCTTTTTCTGCCGCTTGCGCCAAGGTCAAATCGCCGTAGCACGAAGCACCTAATATTTTGTCCGCACCTATCATCGCGCGGACGTCAGCAACGGCCTTGTCGGTGCCGCCAACATGAATTCCATCGGCATCAAGATCCATGCACAACTCGATGTGATCGTTGATGATGAACGGTGTATTGTATTGACGGCACAGTAACTGCAATGCAACTGCTTGTTCACGGCGCATAGTTTCATTGGCGGTTTTATGTCGATACTGCAGCAACGAAACGCCGCCCTTCAATGCTTGTTCGGTCACTTTCACCAGCTTCTGCGTGTCGTCCCAATCTGGCGTCACCAGATACAAACCGCGCAATGCGCTTGCTGAATTATTTTCGTTTGCCATTTTGTATCCCATTCTGTCGGTACTAATAAAATGAAGCGAACCTTTATTGACTCTACGCTTGCCTACTCAATCATCGACGCAACGTCATTAGCCAATTTATCAAATCACTTCGCTCAAACAACGCGTCCAGCCATCGGCGACGACGGCGAGGCTGCAAATTTCTTCGCAATACGACCCGCCAAATAAGCGTTGCGACCTGCCTCAATACCCAGTTTCATCGCATAGGCCATCCGTACCGGATCGTGCGCACCGGCAATTGCGGTATTCATCAACACACCGTCACAACCGAGCTCCATTGCAATCGCTGCGTCGGAGGCAGTGCCAACGCCAGCATCCACAATCACCGGCACCTTAGATTGTTCGATAATCAACGACAAATTCCATGGATTCAGGATGCCCATACCGGAGCCGATCAACGATGCCAGTGGCATAATCGCCGCGCAACCGATATCTTCCAACATGCGTGCCTGTATCGGATCATCGCTGCAATACACCATCACATCGAAGCCGTCTTTCACCAGTGTTTCAGCCGCCTTCAGCGTTTCTGGCATGTTCGGAAATAAAGTCTTTTCGTCACCGAGCACTTCCAACTTGCATAACTTGTGACCGCCGAGAATTTCACGCCCGAGTTGCAGTGTGTAGACTGCATCTGCTGCGTTGTAACAACCGGCAGAGTTCGGCAACAAGGTAAATTCCGATGGCGGTAACGCATCCAGCAGACTCGGCGCATTTGGATCTTGGCCAATATTGACGCGACGAATCGCAACCGTGACGATTTCTGCACCGCTAGCGAGACTAGCTTCACGTGTTTGTGCAAGATCTTTATATTTACCACTGCCGACCAACAAACGTGAACGGTAGGTGGTGCCAGCAACCGTAAAAGGCTGATCGGGGAAACTCAAAGTCGAATTCAATTTTTCGCTGCTAGTCATACTCAATCCTGTATCCGGTATTTCAATTATTCAACTCGCTTAAAGCGAGCAATCCTGAATGTAAAAATTTTTCTAAAGCATCTAGAAAAATACACACGGCAGTTTAATTTCTTTGGTGCGGTCAGTGAGAATCAACCACCACCAATAGCGCGCACCACGTCCACTTTATCCGCTGTGCAGATCTGACGTTGCGCCCATTGATCGCGCGGCACAATCTGACGATTGATAGCGACTGCCACCGCTTTGCCGGTTAAGGACAGGCTCGCGATTAAGTCGTCCACATTTTCGCTGCCGGTAAGTTGGTGTATGGATCCGTTTAATTCAATTTCTATCATTTTTGATTCTTTAAAAATACTGTGAGTGCCGTAGAATTTATCGTAACAAATACTACGGCACTGATCACAGTACCTTTTCTCCGTTTTATTGCTTTTGATAAATCTCTGCGCCGCTTTTAACGAACTCTATCGATTTAACTTCCATGCCTTGCTTCAGCGCTTGGATTTCTGAAATGCCCTGATTAGCGGCATATTCACGCACCTCCTGCGTGATTTTCATCGAGCAAAAATGCGGGCCGCACATAGAGCAGAAGTGCGCGACTTTAGCAGAATCCTTGGGCAAGGTCTCGTCATGGAATTCACGTGCCTTGTCTGGATCAAGACCAATGTTGAACTGGTCTTCCCAACGAAATTCAAAACGCGCCTTGGATAAAGCATTGTCGCGAATCTGCGTACCGGGATGACCTTTAGCCAAATTGGCAGCATGTGCCGCGATCTTGTACGTAATGATACCGTCCTTCACGTCTTCCTTGTTAGGGAGACCCAAATGTTCCTTGGGGGTGACATAACAAAGCATCGCGGTACCGTACCAACCAATTTGCGCTGCGCCGATACCGGAGGTGATGTGGTCGTAACCCGGCGCAATGTCGGTGGTCAACGGCCCCAATGTGTAGAACGGCGCTTCGTCGCAGTATTCCAGCTGCAAATCCATGTTCTCTTTGATCAAATGCATAGGGACGTGGCCAGGGCCTTCGATCATTACTTGGACGTCGTGCTTCCATGCCACTTTGGTCAACTCACCCAAAGTTTTCAGCTCGCTCAATTGCGCCTCATCATTGGCGTCATAGATCGAGCCGGGACGCAAACCGTCACCCAAACTGAAGGACACGTCATAGGCTTTCATGATTTCACAGATATCTTCAAAGTGATCGTATATGAACGACTCTTTATGATGTGCCAGACACCACTTCGCCATGATCGAACCACCGCGCGAAACGATCCCGGTCAGACGACTCGCCGTCATCGGCACATAACGCAGCAATACGCCAGCGTGGATCGTGAAGTAATCGACACCTTGCTCAGCTTGCTCGATCAGCGTGTCGCGGAAAATTTCCCAGGTCAGGTCTTCTGCCTTGCCATTGACCTTTTCCAGCGCCTGATAAATCGGAACAGTACCGATCGGCACAGGCGAATTGCGGATAATCCATTCCCGCGTCTCATGGATGTTCTTGCCAGTCGACAGATCCATCACGTTATCGCCACCCCAGCGCGTCGCCCACGTCATCTTTTCGACTTCTTCACCGATCGATGAAGTCACTGCCGAGTTGCCGATATTGGCATTGATCTTGACCAGAAAGTTACGCCCAATGATCATCGGCTCGATTTCTGGATGGTTGATGTTGGCAGGGATAATAGCGCGACCACGCGCGACCTCTTCGCGCACAAACTCAGGCGTTATTTCCTGCGGTATCGATGCACCGAATGATTGACCCGGATGCTGGCGCCCCATCAAGGCGGCTAGCTTTTCGCCTTTTGGTCCCGATTGTTTCAATTCGTCCAAATAGGCACGACGATTCATGTTTTCACGAATAGCAATAAATTCCATCTCTGGTGTGATGATGCCTTGTCGTGCGTAATGCATTTGCGATACATTTTTACCAGCCAATGCACGACGTGGTTTGCGATGCAGATTGAAACGCATTTCGGCCAGTTGCGGATCATTCAAGCGTTCTATGCCGTAAGCCGACGTCGGGCCGGCTAGCTCTTCAGTATCGTTACGCTCCACTATCCAGGGCGTACGCACACTAGCCAGACCAGAACGGATATCAATCTTGGCCTCTGGATCCGTGTAAGGACCAGAGGTATCGTAGACATAAATCGGCGGGTTTTTTTCTGCACCAAACGAGGCAGCCGTATCTGATTGCGTAATCTTACGCATAGGTACGCGAATATCCGGGCGCGAACCTTGGATATAAACTTTGCTGGAATTTGGTAAGGGTTGGACCGCTGCCTCATCTACCGTGGCGGTAGCAGACAGAAATTTCGGGTTGGCATTCATTTTGGCTCCTTTGCTAACTTCAATTGGCTTGGAGCCAGCAAAGGAGGTTTTCGGATAAAGGACACGATGCTTTGTTGCACGCAATGTATCCATTCCGACAGCTTCCCTTCGCTGGCATTATCCAGATCAGGTTCAAGGGTTTTTCTCACCCGGCTGGATACTTGCGCATCCAACCTAGGACCCCTAGCTTGTTACTTCTAAAACTACTTACAACGAACTAAAAAACTCATTACGAAAACAAACTACAGCGCCAGTATATGAATTCCGATGCAATTCACATTGACCCTCGTCAAGCATTCCAAATTTGTCACGCCTGACATGAATGGACTAATCAAAAACCACGATCAACCCATTCATGTCAGTTCTGAAGCCGAGCTTGCTCGTCTTCAGAACGTCAACCTTACTTCACCGTTGCGATATGCAACAGGTTGGTGGTGCCAGATGCGCCGAATGGCAGACCAGCGGAAATGGCGATGTATTCACCCTTCTTGGCAAAGCCTTCGCGTACCGCTGCCGTGGTTGCCTCGCTGACCATTTCATCGACCGAGGTCACGTCCTTGCCAACGATGGAGTGAATGCCCCATACCCACGCCAGACGACGCGCGGTTTTCAATTCCGGCGTGATGCTGAGAATCGATGTGGTTGGGCGTACACGTGCTGCACTCATGCTGGTGTGACCCGACTTGGTATAAGTCACGGTAGCAGCAGCGTTGATTGCACAAGTGGTGTCACGCAAGGCATTGCAGATTGCATCTTCAGCGGTTGGCAACGGTGCGACTTGTTGCGCATCCAGCATCATGCGATAGGTTGGATCGGCTTCGACTTCCTTGATGATAGCGTCCATCATTTGTACGGCACGCACTGGATTATTACCGCTGGCCGATTCCGCCGACAGCATGACTGCATCAGCACCTTCGTAAATCGCATTGGCAACGTCAGATGCTTCTGCACGGGTTGGCATAGGGGATTCAGTCATCGATTCCAGCATGTGGGTCGCGACAATGGTTGGCTTGCCGTATTTACGCGACGCACGGATGATTTCTTTTTGTGCGCGTGGCACTTGCTGGATTGGCAGTTCTACCCCGAGGTCACCACGAGCAACCATCACGGAATCAGATGCGTTGCAAATTGCATCGATGTCCAACATGGCAGCAGGCTTCTCAATTTTCGATTGAATCAGGGCACGGTCACCGATGATCTTGCGTGCATCTTCGATGTCGGACACTTGCTGCACGAAAGACAATGCAACCCAATCCACGCCCAGCGACAATGCAAATTCCAGATCGATCAAATCCTTTGGTGTCATCGCAGGAATCGGCAAGATTGCGTCAGGTACGTTGACGCCTTTACGATTCGAAATTTTGCCGCCGACAGTCACGGTCGTAACGATGCGATTGTCTTGGTTGCTTTCAATTGCCAAACGAATTTTGCCATCGTCCAGCAGCAGGTTCTGACCCGCTTTGACGGCAGCAAACAATTCTGGATGTGGCAAATAAACACGCGATGCATCGCCCGGTGTTTCATCTCTATCCATCACGAATTTGCTACCAGTTTCCAGCACGGCCGCATCGCCTTGGAAGGTACCCAGGCGAATTTTTGGCCCTTGCAAATCAGCAAGAATAGACACTGGGCGACCGTAGGTTTTTTCCAGGCCGCGCACGATTTCGTGACGCGCACGATGATCTTCGTGCGAACCATGGCTGAAGTTGAAGCGGAACATGTCCACACCAGCTTCAAACAAGGCAGTGATAGTTGCCTGATCGCTGCTGGCTGGGCCAAGGGTTGCAACGATTTTTGCTTTGCGATTACGTCTCATGACAGATCTTCTTTAAGTGAGAATGAAAAAAAGGGTGTTGTCGCGGCAGCACACGTTAATGCGCGCTAGCACACGACGAAAAATAATTTATAGAATCAGAATTGCACGGAAATCATTAACGTTGGTACGGGTCGGGCCGCTGACAATCAAATCGCCCAGGCCACTAAAAAAACCGTAACCATCGTTATTTTCCAGCATGGTTTTTGGATTCAAGCCCAACTTAGCTGCACGCGTGATCGAGTCGGGCGTATAAATCGCGCCGGCATTATCTTCGGAACCATCAATACCATCAGTATCGCAAGCCAGCGCATAGATATCCGCCGCGCCATTTAATGATGCCGCCAAGCTCAGCAAAAACTCAGCGTTACGTCCACCCCGGCCTTTGCCACGTACTGTTACGGTGGTTTCGCCGCCGGACAGAATCACACATGGTTTGGCAAACGGCTGACCATGATTGGCAACTTGCTTTGCCAATGCGGCATGAACCGAACCCACGTCGCGCGATTCGCCTTCCAAATCATTAGATAAGATGTACGGTGTAATACCAGCTGCGCGGGCTTTCTCTGCCGCGGCTTCGAGCGCATGCTGCGCGGTCGCAATGACATGATGCTCGTTGCGGGCAAAACGCTCATCGCCCGGTTTAGGTGTTTCACCAGCACCGGATTCAAGATGCTTGAGAATATTGTCTGGAATGTCGATTTTGTATTTTTTCAAAATCGCTAACGATTGCGCGCACGTGGTTGGATCAGGCAAAGTTGGACCGCTTGCAATCACACCCGGATCATCACCCGGCACGTCGGAAATCAGCAGCGTTACCACGCGCGCCGGCGCACAAGCCAAACCCAAACGTCCGCCTTTAATGGCTGACAAATGTTTGCGCACGCAATTCATTTCAGAAATCGTGGCACCGCTTTTCAGCAGCGCCTTGTTCATCGCCTGCTTTTGTTCCAGCGAAATACCTTCGCCCGGCAAACTCAACAATGCAGAACCACCACCGGTAATCAGGCACAACACCAAATCATCTTCGGTTAAACCTTGTACCATTTCCAGCATACGGCCAGCGGCTGCACGACCGGCCTCGTCCGGCACTGGATGAGCGGCCTCGACGACTTCAATTTGCTTACAATCTGCGCCGTGACCATAACGCGTCACGATCAAACCTTCGACCTTACCAGGCCACGTATCTTCCACTACCTTTGCCATGGCGGCTGCGCCTTTGCCGGCACCGATGACCAATGTGCGTCCTTTGACCGATTGCTTGGGCAAGTAAGATGGCATGCATTGTTGCGCACTCACTGCGTCCACCGCGGTGGCGTACAAATCATTTAAAAACTGGCGTGGGTCAATCGACATGGGAAAAATAATATTAAAAATGAAAAAGAATAAACCGAGAATACAGACGAGAATAAAACAGCTACTGAAGAACTAACAGCGCAATAGTATACGCGATACTAAGCAAATACTAAGAAATTGCTGGCATTGCGCATAGACGCAATGCCAGCAATTAAACGCATATTCTTATTACAAACTACACGTCACGAATTACGCTTTAGCGATTTCGTGGTTCGACATCATTTCGATTGCGCGGCACAGACCCGAGTGATCCAAACCGCTCATACCGTTCGCGGCACAAGAATTCATCAATTCTTGAGTAGCTGCAGTATTTGGCAACGATACGCCCATTGCTTTTGCGCCTTGCAATGCCAAGTTCAAATCCTTCTGGTGCAACTCGATACGGAAGCCTGGATTGAAGGTACGCTTGATCATACGCTCGCCGTGTACTTCCAAGATGCGCGAATTAGCAAAGCCGCCCATCAATGCTTCGCGTACTTTTGCAGGATCAGCACCCGCTTTCGATGCGAACAAGAGCGCTTCGGAAACCGCTTGAATATTCAAGGCTACGATGATTTGGTTAGCAACCTTGGTGGTTTGACCGTCGCCGTTACCGCCGACCAAAGTGATGTTCTTACCCATCGCTTCGAACAATGGCTTGACTTCATCAAACGCCTTTTGCGAACCGCCGATCATGATGGTCAGCGATGCTGCTTTAGCACCGACTTCACCGCCAGATACTGGCGCATCCAGATATTCGCAACCCAGATCGTTGATCTTCTTGGCGAAACCTTTCGTAGCGATAGGCGAGATCGAGCTCATGTCGACCACGATTTTGCCTGCGGTCAAACCACTGGCAACGCCATCTTCTGAAAACAGAACCGCCTCTACATGCGGGGTGTCTGGCACCATCGTGATGATAATGTCTGCGCGTTTTGCGACTTCTGCGCCCGATGTGCAAGACGTTGCGCCACCATCGATCAATTCTGCTGGTGGAGTTTTAACGTCGTGCAGGTACAGCTTGTGACCAGCTTTTTGCAGGTTAAGCGCCATTGGCGCACCCATAATGCCCAAACCGATAAATCCGACTTTTGCCATGATGATGACTCCTGAAATTTTTTAGTGAATGTGTGTTGCTAGACTTGATACGAGACTGCCCAACCATCTCGCAATACAGAATGCTGAAACTATTGAGCGACCCAGAGGCCGCTCAATCGTCATGCCTTACATCAGACGCCGTGTGCAGCGCGCCAGCCGAGACCTTCTACAGTTCCGGCTTTCGGTTTGTATTCGCAACCGATCCAGCCTTTATAACCAATTTCGTCCAAGTACTTGAACAAGAAGGTGTAGTTGATTTCACCTGTGCCTGGCTCAAAACGACCTGGATTGTCAGCTAATTGCAGATGAGGAATCACGGCGAGGTTGTTCTTCATCGTGTTCGCCAGTTCACCTTCCATGCGTTGCATGTGATAGATGTCGTACTGGAAGAACAGATTATCAGAACCGACCTTGGCAATGATGTCCAATGTCTGCTTGGTACCGCACAGGAAGAAGCCAGGGATATCAAATGTGTTGATCGCTTCGATCAACAACGGGATACCAGCAGCTTTCAATTTGTCGGCAGCGTATTTCAGGTTGGCGACAAAAGTTGTCTCAGCCTGCTCTTGCGATACGCCAGCAGGAACGATACCGGCCAAACAGTTGATCTGCTTGGTGCCGAGCACTTTTGCATACTCAAGTGCTTTGTCGACACCTTCCTTGAATTCACCGACGCGATCTGGATGACAAGCAATACCGCGCTCACCACCAGCCCAGTTACCGGCTGGCAGATTGTGCAGAACCATTTCCAGATTATTCTCTTTCAATTTCGCTGCGACATCAGCCGCAGGGAAATCGTATGGGAACAAAAATTCGACGCCTTTGAAGCCGTTCTTTGCAGCTTGCTCAAAGCGATCCATAAATGGAACTTCATTGAACAGCATCGTCAGATTAGCAGCAAGTTTCGTCATATTAAGCACCCTTTACGTCGAGGATTTCTTCAAATTCATTGACCGCGTTGATCTCGGTACCCATCGCGATATTGGTTACGCGCTCCAGGATGATTTCAACAACAACTGGTACTTTGAATTCTTTGATCCACTCTTGCGCTTTACGCAGAGCTGGTTGGATATCGTCTGGGTTATAAACGCGAATTGCTTTGCAGCCCAAACCTTCGGTAACTTTAACGTGATCAACACCGTACGAAGCGTTCTCGGTCGAGTTGATGTTGTCAAATGCCAGCGATACGCAGTAGTCCATCGTGAACATACGCTGAGCTTGACGAATCAAACCGAGGTAAGAGTTGTTCACCAACACGTGGATGTATGGCAGATTGAACTGCGCACCGGCTGCCAACTCTTCGATCAAGAACTGGAAGTCGTAATCGCCGGTGATCGCCACGATTTCGCTGGTTGGATCCGCAGCCCGCACACCCAGAGCAGCAGGAACAGTCCAACCCAATGGGCCAGCTTGACCGCAATTGATCCAGTTACGCTCTTTGTACACGTGCAAGAATTGACCCGCCGCGATTTGCGACAACCCGATGTTCGAAACATAGCGCGCTGTTTTGCCGAACACGGTGTTCATTTCTTGGTAAACACGTTGTGGCTTGATCGGCGTTACGTCGAAATCTGTTTTACGCAACATGGTGCGCTTGCGCTCTTGGCACTCTGCCAACCATGCATCACGGTTTTTCAGTTTGCCAGCAGCTTTCAATTCTTTCGCTACTTCGATCATCAATTTCAGTGCTGCGCCAGCGTCGGAAGTAATACCGAGGTCTGGGCCAAACACGCGACCGATTTGTGTCGGCTCGATGTCGATGTGTACGAATTTACGATCTTTGGTGAACACGTCGATCGAACCGGTGAAACGGTTAGCCCAACGGTTACCAATACCGAATGCGAAGTCTGAAGCCAGCATCGTCGCGTTACCGTAACGGTGTGAAGTTTGCAGACCAACCATGCCGACCATCAATGGATGATCATCAGGTACTGTGCCCCAGCCCATCAGGGTTGGCACGACAGGAACGTTAACCAATTCAGCGAATTCAAGCATCAATGGTGTTGCGTTCGCATTGATTACGCCGCCGCCGGAAATCAGCAATGGACGCTCTGCAGCGTTCAACATAGTGATAGCAGCTTCGATTTGCTTACGGGTTGCCGCTGGCTTGTAGACTGGCAATGGCTCGTACAGATCTGGATCGAATTCGATTTCAGCAACTTGCACGTCAAATGGCAAATCGATCAGCACTGGACCTGGACGGCCTGAACGCATGATGTGAAAAGCTTGTTGGAACACTTGTGGCACCAATGCTGGCTCACGAACCATCACCGACCATTTGGTCACTGGCTTCGAGATCGATTCAATATCAACCGCCTGGAAATCTTCTTTGTGCAAACGTGCACGGGGCGCTTGACCAGTCACACACAAAATTGGAATCGAATCAGCAATTGCCGAGTACAAACCAGTGATCATGTCTGTGCCGCCAGGACCCGAAGTCGCCAGAGCGACGCCGATGTTGCCAGCTTTAGCGCGGGTGTAGCCCTCAGCCATGTGTGTTGCGCCTTCTACGTGACGCGCCAAAATGTGCTTGATCGTGCCTTGCTTTTGCATGGCCGAATAGAATGGGTTAATCGCTGCGCCCGGTACGCCGAACGCCTGATCGATACCCTCTTTCTGCATTACCCAAACCGCTGCTTGGGCTGCTGTCATCTTTGCCATCATTACCTCCGTTGAAATTAAATTACTAAATTCGCTTTACTACTTAATTCTTCTACCAATTCTTACAAATCAGTTTTGTTCAGTGCAATTCTTACCGATGCAGATATTACTTATGCAAATTTTAATGACTCCATTCTAATTGCTATGCAATAATTTTAGAATAGGACAATTAATTAACCAATTAAATACCTCAGGTATCGAATGGACAAGCTCAAACAAATCGAAGCCTTTGTTATGGCGGTAGATCACAGCAGCTTCGCGGCTGCAGCGTTAGCACTGCAGGTCACCCCGGTGATGGTAGGGCGTCGCATCGACACATTGGAAAAACGCCTAGGGGTGAGATTATTACACCGATCGACCCGAAAGTTAGCATTAACTGAAGAAGGATCCGTATTTCTTGAGCATTGCCGCAAGCTCCTCAGTGAGTTGGATCAGGCGGAAAGCGCCATTTCGGTCGGCAGACACAAGGTCACCGGTCATTTGATCGTTTCTGCTCCTGCTTCATTCGGTCGCCAGCATGTTGCTCCTTATGCACCAGATTTTTTGCTGCAACACCCAGATTTAAAGATGTCTTTCAATTTGACCGACCGCGTGGTCGATCTGGTGCAAGAAGGTTACGACATGGGGATCCGCATCGGCGGCACCATCGAGCCCAATTTTGTCGCCATCAAACTTGCTTCCAATAAACGTGTGGTCTGTGGCACTCCCGCCTATTTCAAAAAATACGGCAAACCCAAGACCTTGGACGATTTAGCCAAACATAATTGCCTCGCTTTCAATCTACAAGGCGGCCAGCAACGCGGTTGGTACTTCCATCATCGCGGCAAAACCGTTTCAGTACGCGCCAATGGCAGTCTGGATTGCAACGACGGCGAGTTATTGCATCGCTGGATGACTGAAGGCTTAGGCATCGCTTGGCGCTCAGTCTGGGAAATCCAAAGCCAGCTTGAGAATGGCACATTGGAAACCGTACTCGACGATTATGCAATCCCCGAATACGACATCATGGCGATCTATCCTCAACAGCGTAATGTGCCCGCCAAGGTACGCCTTTTCATCTGGCACTTGAAATCGATGTATAGCCAGCCGGGTTACTGGAGCCGTGAGATGCCGGTGCCGATCAGCGCGTCATTACTTATCCCACCCGATTCAGCGACCAGCTAAACCATCAACCATATATCAGGGTAAAGCTGCACAAATAAAAAAGCCGCATCATCAAGATGCGGCTTTTTGCAGTGCTGCGCTAAATTCCTAGCACTGAATTTTTTGACTACTTACAGCTTTTACGCTGAAGCCTTCAAATCTGCCAATACTTCATCCAACATCTTCTTGGCGTCACCAAACAACATGCGGTTGTTCTCTTTATAGAACAATGGATTATCGACACCAGCGTAACCGGAAGCCATCGAACGCTTCATCACGATCGACGTTTCTGCTTTCCACACTTCCAACACTGGCATGCCGGCAATTGGGCTGCTCGGATCGTCTTGTGCGCCTGGATTGACGATGTCATTGGCACCAATCACCATCACTACATCGGTATCAGGGAAGTCGTCGTTGATCTCGTCCATTTCCATCACGATGTCATACGATACTTTTGCTTCAGCCAACAACACATTCATGTGACCTGGCATACGACCGGCAACCGGATGAATCGCAAAACGTACCTTGGTGCCTTTGGCACGCAAGAACTTGGTGATTTCATTAACGGTGTGCTGCGCTTGTGCCACAGCCATGCCGTAACCCGGCACGATCACAACGCTTTTCGCTTCACGCAACAACTCAGCAGTTTCTTGTGCAGTCACCGATGTGATTTCACCTTCAGGTTGTACCGCATCACCCGAAGCTGCTTTGACGGTACCAAAACCGCCTGCAATCACACTGATAAAGTTACGCGCCATCGCACGGCACATGATGTACGACAGGATCGCACCAGACGAACCAACCAAAGCACCTGTCACGATCAACAGATCGTTGCTGAGCATAAAGCCGGTAGCCGATGCCGCCCAACCTGAATAGCTGTTGAGCATCGACACCACAACCGGCATATCAGCGCCGCCGATTGCCATCACCATGTGAATACCAAACAGTAAAGCAATGCCAGTCATGATGAGCAGCGGGATCATGCCTTCAGCCGGTGTTTCGGCATTTAGGAATTCACGGCCAAACCAGATCACCAATACCAACAAGGCCAGATTCAACCAGTGACGTCCCGGCAGCAATAACGGCTTGCCGCCGATTTTGCCGTTCAGCTTACCGAAAGCGACCAGAGAACCGGAGAAGGTCACCGCGCCGATCAGAATACCCACGTAGATTTCAACTTCGTGAATAACCTTTTCGGTACCCGTCAAATGCATGGACGGATCAATGTAGCTGGAAAAACCAACCAGACAGGCAGCCAGACCAACGAAGCTGTGCATCATTGCAACCAGCTCCGGCATTTCGGTCATTTTGACCTTCTTGGCTGCGTAAAGGCCGATCGCACCACCCACCACTAAGGCGATGATGATCCAAGAGTAGCCGGAAGCAGTCACGCGCGGACCAAAGATCGTCGCGAATACCGCAATCCCCATACCGATCATGCCGTAGAGATTACCGCGGCGTGAGGTTTCTGGATGTGACAGACCACCCAGACTAAGGATAAAAAGAATTGTTGCTCCGATGTAGGAGACAGTAGCCAAATTTGCAGACATCAGGGTCTCCTTCTTAATCTTTACGGAACATGTCAAGCATGCGACGTGTAACGGCGAAACCGCCGAACATATTGATACCGGTCAGAGTGATCGCAAGGGCAGCAAGGCCTTTAATGACCATTTCCGGGCGCGTAATACCATCAGCCAACGGTGGTGCGATTTGCACCAAGGCACCGATCACAATGATCGACGAAATGGCATTGGTTACGCTCATCAACGGCGTATGCAATGCAGGTGTGACATTCCAAACCACCATGTAACCAATAAAGCAACCCAACACGAACACAGTCAGATGGCCAAGGAAAGCACTTGGTGCACCCATGCCGATCAACCAAAACAAAAAGGCGCTAAAGCCAAACAGTATGGCGACGCGCAAAGGCGATGATGGGCCGCCTCTTTCGCCGTGGGCTGGCGGTGGCGGCGCCGCTGGTTTAGCCGCTGCCGCTGGTGCCGCTGTCAGCGTTGGCGCTGGTGGTGGCCAAGTAACATTCCCTTGATCAATCACGGTGGTGCCACGAATGACTTCATCTTCCATATTCATGTGGATGGCTGCTGCGCCTTCACCTTCCGGATCCACACTCTTGGTTTTGATCAAGTCTTCGCTGAGACGGAACAGATTGGTTGCATACAGCGTCGATGCCTGTTTAGGCAAACGCGTAGGCAAATCTTTGTAGCCAATGATGGTGACGCCGTGGACGACAGTTACTTCACCCGGCACGGTCAACTCACAGTTACCACCTTGTTCAGCGGCGAGATCGACGATCACGCTACCGGCTTTCATGGACTTAACCATGTCTGCGGTAATGAGTTTTGGTGCTGGTTTACCAGGAATTAGTGCTGTCGTAATAATGATGTCAACTTCAGCTGCCTGCTTGGCAAACGCCGCTGCTTGCGCTTTTTGGAAACCTTCCGACATCACCTTGGCGTAACCACCGCTACCAGCGCCGTCTTCTTCGTAGTCAACGCCAACAAACTCACCACCTAGCGAAGTAATTTGATCTTCAACGCCAGGGCGGGTGTCATTGGCACGTACGATCGCGCCCAGATTGGCGGCGGTACCGATGGCAGCCAAACCAGCCACACCAGCACCAATGATGAATACTTTTGCTGGCGGTACTTTACCTGCAGCCGTAATTTGGCCGGTAAAGAAACGACCGAAGTGCGAAGCGGCCTCGATTACGGCGCGGTAGCCAGAAATATTGGCCATCGACGATAAGGCATCCATTTTCTGCGCACGCGAAATACGCGGCACCGAATCCATTGCCAACACGGTGGCTTTTTTGGCAGCCAATTGTTGCAGCAATTCTGGGTTTTGTGCGGGCCAGATATAGCTGACCAATGTGCCGCCCTGGCGCAGCAAGCCTATTTCTTCACTGTCAGGGCCACGCAATTTGAAAATGATATCGCTGTTGGACCAGATGTCTGCGGCGTTATCAACAACTTGCGCACCAGCAGCACGGTAATCGTCGTCGCTAATGTTAGCCAGATCACCAGCACCGCTTTCAACCGTAACGGCAAAGCCCTGCTTGATCAGCTTTTGCACAACTTCTGGGACTGTTGCAACACGCGTCTCGCCGGGGAATCGTTCCCGCGGCACTCCTATAACTAAAGACATGGTTTCTCTCTTAAGTTGTTTAAATTCTTTTAATCAGAAACGGCAGTAGTACACGAATAAAAACCCGGTTCGAGCGGCACTAAAATGGCGCGACCGGGTTTTTCTGATACCGCCTATGACTACGACTGCTTCAATCCTGCGAACTGATTTTTCTCATCAACAAAGACAATTTTCGGGACATAAGTCTCAATCTCTTCGTCCGTCATCGGCCCATAAGTGCAGATGATCAACAAATCTCCTAGATGGGCACGCCGTGCGGCAGCACCATTCAGAGAAATTTCACCACTTCCCCGCACACCTTTGATGGCATAAGTAGAAAACCGCTCGCCGTTATTGATGTTGTACAGCTCGATCTTTTCACCGACTTTGATATCGGCGGCTTCTAGCAAAACCTCGTCAATCCCGCACGAGCCTTCGTAATGCAGGTCGGCTTGTGTCACCGTCACGCGGTGAATCTTGGCCCTGAGCATAATGCGCTGCATGTTTCTTCCGTTTAATCAAATTTCGCCTCACCACCAAAATTAAAGATTTGGTCAAGGTGAAGCAGTTACTTGTTTTCTTGAACCTGTGCTTCCACCCAGCTGAAGCAGGATACCGACCATAGACGCAACGTTGATGCATTGCAAAGTGGCGAGAGATTCAGCCAAAAACGCTTACTAAATATGCAATGCCGTACAAGAATAGCACGCGCTGCTATCAACTTTCGCTCGAAATTTCAACCAAGCGAACCCGTAAGGATAAGGCCAAATGCTCGTCAAGAAAAGACAAAGATTGAAATTTTCGCTTTTTTCATGGCAATTAATTGTATTTTTCACCATCAAATCCCACCAAAAACCAAACATTGCCTGCAACAACTGCTGCTGCGCGCTAGAATAGCGCCTCTTTTCGAGGTAACTATGACATACGTATGGAAACCGTCGGTAACCGTTGCAGCCATTATTGAACGTGATGGCCAATTTCTGCTGGTCGAAGAAGAAACTAGCGAAGGCGTGCGCTTCAACCAGCCGGCCGGCCACCTTGATCCACATGAATCACTAGAACAGGCGGTCGCGCGTGAGACGCTGGAAGAAACAGCACATGACTTTACGCCTACCGCGCTAGTCGGCATGTATATGTCACGTTACGTCTCGCAACGCACCGGGCAAGATGTCACGTATTTAAGTTTCTCCTTCTGCGGCGACGTTGGCGTCAAGCACGATCAGCCTTTGGATGTGGGCATCCTGCGTGCTGTCTGGATGAGCTACGACGAATTAGTTGCATGCAAAGAAAAACATCGGAGCCCGTCGGTGCTGCAACGCGTTGATGATTATCTAGCAGGCATACGCGCACCATTATCGCTACTGCAAACCCATGCATCAATCTACGAAACCGCCGAGTAATAACTCTATATATAGGTCAGTGGCAAGCCAGCAATAAGTGAGTAATCCGTGAGTAACGTCGTAAATAAACCAGCGAACAAAAAGAAACGTGTGGTGATCGGCATGTCCGGCGGCGTCGATTCGTCGGTCTCCGCTTGGCTGCTGAAGGAACAAGGCTACGAAGTGATCGGCCTGTTCATGAAAAACTGGGAAGATGACGACGATTCAGAATATTGCTCGACGCGCCAAGACTGGATAGACGCCGTTAGCGTTGCCGATGTCGTTGGGGTCGATATCGAAGCCGTCAACTTTGCCTCCGAATACAAAGATAGAGTGTTCGCTGAATTCCTGCGCGAGTACCAAGCCGGCCGCACCCCCAATCCAGACGTCCTCTGCAATGCAGAAATCAAGTTCAAAGCTTTTCTCGACCACGCGATCCATCTTGGCGCCGACATGATCGCCACCGGCCACTATGCCCGCGTGCGCGAAATCACGTCTGGCGTCAACGCTGGTCAAGTGCAATTATTAAAAGCAATCGATGCCAGCAAAGATCAAAGCTATTTTCTGCACAGGCTGAATCAGGCGCAATTATCAAAGACGCTTTTTCCGCTCGGTGAAATTCACAAAACCGAAGTGCGCAAAATTGCCGAACAATTGAAACTACCTAATGCGAGCAAAAAAGATTCGACCGGCATCTGCTTTATCGGCGAACGCCCATTCCGCGAATTTTTAAACCGCTATCTATCCTATCAACCCGGCCCGATGAAAACCGATGATGGCACCATTGTGGGGGAGCACGTCGGCCTCAGCTTTTACACGCTGGGGCAACGCAAAGGCATCGGCATCGGCGGGATGAAATCGCACAAAAATCCTGACGGCACCAGCGACGCCTGGTATGTCGCCCGCAAAGATGTCGCCAACAACACCCTGTATATAGTGCAAGGCCACGATCATCCGTGGCTACTATCGTCCTCGTTGCAGGCTGGGCAAATGAGCTGGGTGGCCGGTAGTCCGCCCGAGGTGGAATTGCTTTCCGCAAAAACACGATATCGACAAGCCGATGTTCGTTGCGCGCAGCGTACCGACAGCGATAGCTTTTCACTTGTGTTCGATACGCCGCAGTGGGCGATCACTCCAGGGCAATCTGCCGTGTTATATCAAGGTGACGTTTGTCTTGGTGGTGGCATTATCAACTGCTCTGGCGTCGACTGACTCCTCCCCCATCGCAGTTTCAGCCGCATTAGCCGCTTACACCACCAATCTGGCATCGCACTTCAGTTTCAATAACTAAACCTATCAAACCGGGCTGACTGTTGCGCATTGGTATTTTGCGCGCACGCATTCACACTCGATTACAAAATTCCCGAAAAAGCGCTTGCAATCCCTCGCCAAATGCACAATAATCTAAACACGAATTGTTCTCATTTACGCAAAAGGTTAAGCATGGCAAACTCGGCAAGCCGTGAAGCACAGACAAATTTGTCTCACGCGACGCGCAATTCCGATGCGACAACGCAGCCAGTAGAGCGCATCAATAGTCGCGATCTGTTTAGGCAAATGCGGGAAGTTGAGATCGCGCACGAAGGTCGCATTTACCGCCTTCGTCTGACGCAGCTGAACAAATTAATACTGACCGCGTAGTGCATTCTTAACAGCCCAGCCAGCCAGCGCGACTTAGTCGTTACGCCAGCCAGCCAAACCAACCTATTAGGAGAGTTTGATGGCAAGCGAAACAGTAAATCAAGCATTGCAGGAGCCGAGCAGCACACCGGCACAACCGGAGTTATTAGTTTCAGCGGTATTGCATTTGATGTCGCATTACACCGCAAATGCGCAGGAAAGTAGTTCGTGTATTAGATTGGCATCGGTGATTGAGCGACATTTGAAAGCATTGGCGGATCTACCAGATTTAGCGCCAGTGTTACGCGCAACGTGCCAACAGTTGTCGGAGCAATGGGCGGTAGTGGTGGAAAAAGCGATGCCGCAACCAGATAAATTTAATTTATTTGCGCGCTTAGTTACTGGCGGGCGCTTGAATTAGAAATATCTGTGAAATCGAACATGCAACTGCGATTGGCTACAGTAACTGGCGCCCAAACAGCGTCACTAAGATTGAAGTGAGAAGCACATATATGTTTGTGTGCTTCATTATTAAGAAAGTGTTCAGAGGCAGCCATGATCGTCTGTGTTTGCAACAATGTATCCGATCAAAAAATCCGCCAAGCGGTGCGCACGGGTGCAACTTCGATGAAAGAGTTGCGTAGTGAACTCGAGGTTGGCACCTGCTGCGGAAAATGTCACTCCTGCGCCAAGCGCGTCTTGCGCGAGTGCCTCGCTGATACGCGTCCTACTCAACAGGCTATACTGTTTACACCAAATGCAATGGCCGCATAAGTTTTTTCATGAACGCTTTATCTATACCGTCGTCGATGCCCGTCCTATCGCCTAGCAGTTCTCCGCTCCTCCGAAAACTTACGCCGCTCATCATCATCATTGGTTTGCATGCAGCGTTGCTGTATGCATTACAGGCGGGTTTGCTTACGCATCCGGCGATGCAGAAGGCGCCTAAGGAGATCATGGCGAGCCTGATCACATTGACGCCAGAACCTGTGCCGCAACCCAAGCCGCAACCGCCAAAACCAAAAGTAGAGCCCGTCGTAAAACCGGTCGCAAAACCGAAGCCACAACCAGTCATCAAACCAAAACCTTCGCCGCAGGCGATTACAGAAGCCGCGCCGCCACCACCGCCGCCTGAAAAATCCAGCGAACCGCCATCAGAAGCAACTGTCTCTGCACCTGCTGCGCCCGCACCTGCCGCAGCAACCGCAGCGCGTCCGAAAATTGTCACGGGCGTTGCCTATATCAATGCACCGTTACCGGTTTATCCGGCACTTGATGCGCGCATGGGAAACGAAGGTACTGTTACGTTGCGCGTGCTGATTAACGATCGCGGTCGCGCCGACAAAGTAGAAATACAAAAATCATCCGGTTCATTGCGCATGGATGAAGCAGCGCGCGCGGCAGTATTGCGCGCCACATTCCGCCCCTATTTGGAAGATGGCAAGGCGATCGCTGTGTACGCGATCGTGCCAATTAATTTTACGTTAAGCAATTAAAAAGAAGGAATCATGATGGAAGCTAATCCATACGGTATTGCAAGTATGTGGTCGCAAGGCGACTTCGTTATAAAGAGTGTTGCGATCTTGCTGATCGTAATGTCGATCGCGTCGTGGTACGTGATCGTAACCAAGGCGATACAGTTGTTTTTATATCGCCGCTCGGCGCACGCTGCAGGTCATGAATTTTGGGATGCAACCTCCCTCGATTCTGGCATGGCAACACTCGGAAACGGCAATCCTTTTTCTTCGATCGCACAGGCTGGTGTAACTGCAATGCGTCACCACGAAGCGCATAAAGGCCATCTGCACGATGAGTTGTCGGTCAGCGACTGGATCACACTCTCACTGCGCCAAGCGATTGACGAAACGCAAGCACGTCTACAAACTGGTATGGCGATCCTGGCATCGGTCGGCTCAACCGCGCCTTTTGTTGGCTTGTTCGGCACTGTGTGGGGCATCTATCACGCACTAGTGGCAATCGGCACCTCCGGTCAAGCAGGTATCGACAAAGTAGCGGGGCCAGTTGGTGAAGCGTTGATCATGACCGCCCTTGGTTTAGCGGTCGCGATTCCAGCAACCTTCGGCTACAACGCTTTAGTGCGTGGCAATAAGTCGGTGATCGCAAAGATGAACAAGTTTGGCTTTGATCTGCACGCATTGTTTGTAACCGGCGCACGCTCAAAAGATGGTGCCAGCACCGCCAGCGGCGCAAAATTAGTTGCAGTAGGAGCCGCATAATGGCAATGGGCTCATTGTCAGAAGACGACGACTTCAATCCGGAAATCAACACTACGCCACTGGTCGACGTGATGCTGGTATTACTGATCATTTTTATGATCACCATCCCGGTCCTGAACAACAGCGTAAAAATTGATCTACCGCGCGCAACTGCGCAACCGAACGAGGAAAAGCCAGAGACGGTTAATTTGGCTATCGATGCCAATGGCCAGGTGTTCTGGAACAAAGACTTACTGGACGAATCTCAACTAGAAGCGCGTATCGCTGCTGCTGCACAGCACGAGCCGCAACCAGAGCTACACCTGCGCGCGGATCGCACTACGCCGTATGAAAAAGTAGCGCAAGTAATGGCAGCAGCACAGTCTGGCGGCTTGACTAAAATGGGATTTATAACCGAGCAGCCAAGCAGTAAATAGCTTCGCGGAAATTCGTTTGCAAGCATCTAAAAATGCGTGTTGATCCAAGCGTCAACGCGCATTTTTATTGCGCATTTGAAAACGATGGGTTTGTTTAGCGATGGTTGGCTGCTCTCTGCTCTCCGCACTTCGCTTACTATGACGCTTGTCCAACGACATTTTTATATTGTCTGCATTTATTCTTCTAATACGTGTTTGCGAATTCAAGAGCGTAATTACGCCGATTGATGGCGTTGCGATGCAATCGAAACACGAATGATTCCCGCTAACGAAATGCATGCGTACAGTACGCAATCTCGACGTCCTGCGCTATCATGTCGATTCTCCGCTGACAGTAATGAAATTTTAATTTACGTCACTATCAGCAATCATCCACATCACTTTCGAGGTTCCCATGAAAGGTGACAGCGCCATCATCAAGCTGCTCAACGCGCAGCTCACTAACGAACTCAGTGCAATCAACCAATATTTTCTGCACGCTCGCATGTATAAGCACTGGGGCTTTGAAAAAATTGCAAAAAAAGAGTACGAAGAATCTATCGGCGAAATGAAGCACGCCGATAAGCTCATCGATCGCATTTTGATGCTCGACGGGCTGCCCAACTTACAAGCGCTGCATAAGCTGATGATCGGCGAAAACACGCAGGAAATGTTGAGCTGCGATTTGAAGCTCGAAAAAGCCGCGCAAAAAACAGTTAAAGAAGGTATTGCTGCTTGCGAATTAGCCAGCGATTACGTGTCGCGTGAATTGTTTCAGTTTATTCTCGACGACACCGAAGAACATATCGATTGGTTGGAAACACAACTCGATCTGATTGAAAAAGTTGGTCTGCCGAATTATCTGCAAGCACAGATGGCCGAATAAATCGCGACGTCAGAAACACAAAAGGGACATCAACGATGTCCCTTTTTTATTTGTTTGCGTGATGTTGCGTGATACTGATCAAGCATGCCGATTACTTCGGCATGGTTTCCTTAAACGAAGGACGCTCCATCAACTTATCGAACAATTTTTCCAGGTTTGGATAATCACCACGCCAATCAATTTCTGGAAAACGATGAGATAACCATCCAAGTGCACAGCCTACCGCCACATCCGCCAGCGTATATTGATTACCAGCGCAATATGCAGTGTCTTTCAAACCACTCGACATAGCCTTGAGCCCATCATGGATTTTCGCCATCTGACGCGTAACCCATGCTTCGCTTTGCTGATCTACCGGTCGCAAGGTGCGCTCTAATCTAACCAAAATACCCGCTTCGCACACGCCGTCCGCAAGGGCTTCCCAGCATTTTATTTCGGCGCGCTCACGACCATTCGGTGGAATCAGTTTTCCTACCGGTGTCAGCGTATCCAGATACTCAACAATCACGCGTGAATCAAACATCGCGCCGCCGTCGTCCATAATCAAGCACGGCACTTTGCCCAGTGGATTTGACTCATGAATCTTGGTTTCCGCGCCCCACACATTATCCAGTGCGAAATCGTAATCGACCTTTTTTTCCAGCATCACCACACGTACCTTACGTACATAGGGGCTGGCAAGAGAACCTATCAGTTTCATATAAGCTTAGATCGAAAATTGGAAGGCGATTATAGCATCAGCCCCCTCTCAAAACGTCTCGCAAACACAACGCCTCAACAGTCTCATATCGGCTATACGGCAGCGATTCAGTCTATTGACGAGTGGTAAAATAGCGGATTGATTCATTTGATCCGATCCCGCTGAATTCGTGCGATTGTGACGCAAACAGCTATTTACCCAGTTGCGGACGTCGGTACTCTGTAGTGTCCTCGCTTAATTTTTGCTTAATTTTTTTACCTATTTATCATGCCTCTTTCTACGCTCTCCGCGCTGTCGCCTTTAGATGGTCGTTACGCCACCAAAACCGACAAACTACGCCCGATTTTGTCCGAGTCAGGCTTCATGCACCATCGCGTTAAAGTTGAAATTGCATGGTTGCAAGCTTTGTCCGCAGCAGGTTTTGCCGAGATCAAACCATTCAGCAGCGGCGCCAACGACCGTTTGAACAAATTGGTCGTCAATTTCACGGAAGCCGATGCCGCGCGCATCAAAGAAATTGAAGCCGTCACCAATCACGATGTCAAGGCAGTTGAATATTGGCTGAAAGAACAAGTGAAAGATGTGCCTGAATTGGTTGCGGCGACGGAGTTTATCCATTTCGCCTGCACCTCGGAAGACATCAACAACACTTCACACGGCATGATGCTCAAAGCAGCACGTGATGAAGTGCTGCTGCCTTCACTGCAAGCCGTGATCGGAAAGTTAACGCAGTTGGCGCATGACAACGCAGACCTGCCGATGATGTCGCGTACCCACGGACAACCAGCCAGCCCGACGACGCTAGGTAAAGAAATGGCGAATGTGGTGGCTCGATTGCAGCGTGCGTTGCAGCGCATCGCAGACGTCGAGATTCTGGGCAAGATGAACGGTGCGGTCGGCAACTTCAATGCACATCTGTCCGCTTATCCTGATACCGATTGGCAAGCTTTTTCCAAAGACGTCATCGAAAATCGCCTCGGGCTGCGCTTCAATCCTTACACCATTCAAATCGAACCACACGACTATATGGCCGAGCTGTTTGATGCGATTGCGCGTGCCAATACCATCCTGCTCGATTTGAATCGCGATATCTGGGGCTATATTTCACTTGGCTATTTCAAACAAAGCACCAAAGCTGGCGAAATCGGCTCCTCCACCATGCCGCACAAGGTTAACCCGATTGACTTTGAAAATTCCGAAGGCAATCTCGGCATGGCAAATGCGGTGCTCAAACACATGGCAGAAAAATTGCCGGTCTCACGTTGGCAGCGCGATCTGACCGACTCCACCGTATTGCGCAATATCGGCGTTGGCTTCGGCTACGCATTACTCGCCTACGATAGCTGCCTGCGCGGCCTCAACAAGCTGGAAGTCAATCCGCAACGTCTGGCCGAAGATCTGGACGACACCTGGGAAGTGCTGGCCGAGCCAGTGCAGACCGTAATGCGTCGCTACGGCATTGAAAACCCGTACGAGCAGTTAAAAGACCTTACCCGTGGCAAAGGCATCTCCAAGGATGCAATGCAGCAATTCATTGCAACCCTGGCGATCCCGCAAGACGCCAAGGATTTGTTATTGGCAATGACGCCAGCCAACTATATCGGCTACGCCAGCAAGCTCGCAAAAGAAATTTAAAGTTAGATTTAAATACAGCAATACGCGCAAAAGCAGCGTGCAGATGTCTTGAACGACCTCTGCACGCTGCTTTTTATTTTGTTATATTGTTCTAACTCGAACTTTCGGTAAATCACGATGCGCAATGTTGCCAGCCGCTATACCCTGCCCGCCATAGCCTTGCACTGGCTGATTGCTGTACTGATCATCGCGACCTTCCTGCTAGGGTTGACCATGGTCGACATTGCTGGCTTGACGCCCACCAAACTTAAATATTTTTCCTGGCACAAATGGCTGGGCATCACCGTACTCGGCCTCGCCTGCCTACGATTGCTGTGGCGTCTGACGCATACGCCCCCCGCCTATCCGCCATCTATGCCGGGTTGGCAGCAAAACGCCGCACATTTAACGCACGGCTTGCTGTATCTGCTGATCTTTGCAATCCCCCTATCCGGTTATTTTTACAGCCTCGCGGCCGGCATTCCGGTGGTGTATCTCGGCCTCGTGCCACTGCCTGTGCTGATCGAACCAGATCGCGCCTTGAAAGCACTGCTTAAGCCCACGCACTATTGGCTCAACATGACCATGCTCGCTTTGTTCTGCCTGCATATCCTTGCTGCGCTCAAGCATCAATTTATTGATAGAGATCGCACATTGCAACGGATGCTGCCTTAATTCATTACACCAAGAATTGCGCAAAGAAAACGCTCACAAATCTTCGCGCAGAATTGCAAGAGAAACCCGCGATAGTACGAACAACCCTCGTTAAAGGAACAGCATGAACAATCATCTTGTTACACAGAATACTAAACGCAGCACGTACAGCATGCGCTCTACCCTATTAGCCCTAGGCCTCAGTCTAGGGCTAAGCTTGGGTTTAAGCTTGCCAAGCTTCGCCGCAACCGCGCTAAAAACCGATCAGGCAAAAAGCCATATCACCATTGTCTTCAAACAAATGAATGTGCCGGTGGATGCCAACTTTAAAAAATTCAACGCGCAGATTACCTATGACAGTGCGCATCCAGAAGCAGCAAAAGCTGGCGCCACGATAGACATCAACAGCTTCGATCTCGGCGACCCCGATTACAACAAGGAAGTCATGAAGAAGGAGTGGTTTAACGCCGCAAAATTTCCACAGGCCACTTTTGTATCGACCGCGATCAAACCATTAGCCGCCGACAAAATCGATGTTACTGGCAAGCTGACCATCAAGGGAAAAACCACGGATGTGCAGTTTCCACTGACAGTAAAAAAACAAGGCAACGGTCATGTCTTCGAGGGCAACTTGCCTATCAAACGCCTGACTTACAACATCGGCGAAGGTGATTGGAAAGATACCAGCATGGTCGCCGATGAAGTGGTCATCAAGTTTCATATCACCACCACGCCTTAACTATCCGTTTCATATTTTGTATTTAACCAGCAGTCTTGTTCGACCAACTTGAGGAACATCAAATGAAATCTATAGCAATGAAATCCACTGCATTACTTTGCCTTCTGGCCGCAGCCACCTCTTCCGCTTTTGCGGAAAGCGCCACTTACAATATCGACCCAAGTCATACCTATCCAAGCTTTGAGGCCGACCATTTCGGTACCTCGTTCTGGCGCGGAAAATTCAACAAGAGCAGCGGTACCGTTGTACTCGATCGCGCTGCCCACACTGGCTCGGTCAACATCACGGTTGATACCACCTCGGTGGATTTCGGCTTGGACAAGATGAATGAACATGCGCGCGGCAAGGATCTCTTCAACGTCGAAAAATATCCGACCGCCACCTTCAAAAGCACATCAATCAAATTTGATGGCAACAAGCCCGTAGCAGTAGAGGGCGAATTCACATTGCTCGGTGTCACCAAACCTTTGACGCTGACGCTCAATACATTCAAGTGCATCCAGCATCCGATGTTAAAGCGTGAGGTCTGCGGTGCCGATGCGTCAGCACAATTCAACCGCGACGACTACGGTATGACCTACGGTATGAGCTATGGCTTCTCACCTGTCGTAAAGCTCGCTATCCAAGTCGAAGCAATCAAGGCAGACTGATAGAAGTGGCCTCAGGATCAAGCTTGTACACAGCTTGATCCTGACTGCTGTCTCTCACCATCGCAACATTGGAATCCCATGTCTGAACGTTATCTGCGCAGCGTGCGTTTAATGGCCGAATGCTTTCACGCCTTCGAGCGGCAATCGGGCGCGCACATCCGTGCCAGAACAGGTTTAACCAGTTCGCAATTCGACATCATTGCCACGCTCGGCAACACCAGTGGCATGAGCTTTAAGGAGCTAGGAGAAAAAACACTGATCACCAAAGGCACATTAACTGGCGTGGTTGATCGTCTACAGGAAAAAGGATTAGTAAAACGTCTATCCCATTTGCAGGACAGACGCAGCATACTGGTGCAATTGACAAAAAAAGGCGAAGCCGAATTTGAACGTGTCTTTGCACCGCAGATTGCATATTGCAAACAATCTTTTATCAATTATCAAGCGCAGGATTTTGATGCATTGGAAAAAGAATTGAGCAAACTGCACCTGAGCCTGACTGGCCAAGCACCAAAATTAAAATACTAAATACTCACATTGAAAAACATGTACGTAAAAAAAGCCGGCTGATGCCGGCTTTTTTTTACTGCGTGCAATAGTTACACCACCGCACCGCCAGTAGTGTCTTTCTCTTTGATCGGCTTCAACAGATCTTCACGCTTGACACCCAACCACATCGCCAACGCCGCTGCCACAAACACGGAAGAGTAGATGCCAAAGCAAATACCGATAGTCAGTGCCAGTGCAAAGTAATGCAGCGACGGACCGCCCAGGAACAGCATGGACAGCACCATCAACTGGGTTGAACCGTGCGTAATCACAGTGCGTGAAATCGTGCTGGTAATCGCATGGTTCAAGACGTCGGCCACCGCCATCTTGCCGTGGCGACGATCACGGAAAGTTTCACGTACACGGTCAAACACCACCACCGACTCATTAACCGAATAACCCAGCACCGCCAGCACTGCAGCGAGCACGGTAAGCGAAAACTCCCACTGGAAGAAGGCGAAGAAACCGAGAATGATAACCACGTCATGTAAGTTGGCCAGAATCGCCGACACCGCATACTTCCATTCGAAACGTATCGCCAGATAGATCATGATGCCGATCACCAGCATGCCAAGCGCTTTCAAGCCATCACTGGTCAACTCTTGTCCAACCTGCGGTCCAACGTACTCGACGCGCTTCAGATTGACCTTTTCATTATCCGCAGTCAGCGCGCCCATAATTTTCTGGCTCAGCTGCGCCGAATCGATATTTTTCTGCGTCGGCAAACGAATCAATACATCCTGCGCAGTGCCGAAACTCTGTACCTGCATATCGGTATAACCGAGGTTTCCAATGCGGTCACGTACACCCTGAATATCGGCCGGCTGTGAATACTCCACTTCCATCACGGTCCCGCCGGTAAACTCGATCGACAAGTGCAAACCCTTGTGAAATAGAAAGAACACCGCCGCAATAAATGTGAGCGCAGAAATCGCATTGAAAATCAATGCGTGACGCATAAACGGAATGTCTTTTTTGATGCGGAAAAACTCCATCACTGCCCTCTCGTTGCGTACGCATCATCGCGTCGCTAGTTACATCATCAATCATCGGCCACTATAAAATAAGCAGATCCGACAGTTTTCTCGGCCCAACCGTTTTCTAATAGCCGGTTAGTAATGCTACGCACACCACTTTTTACCGGCAATTTACGTTGAGCTAACTTTTCTCGGCGAGCCTCTTGCTGCCTTTTTTCGTTGTATCAACCTCGCTCGGCTTCCAAATCTGACCGATAGAAACGGCGCCCAATTTCTTTTTGCGTCCGTACCACAGATTCACTACACCACGCGACACCACCACCGATGAAAAAATCGACGTCAAGATGCCAAGACAGTGAACAACCGCAAAACCGCGCACCGCACCAGAACCAAAAATCAGCAGCGACAAACCAGCAATCAGCGTCGTCACGTTAGAATCGAAAATCGTCGCCCATGCACGCTCAAAGCCAGTGGCAATCGCGGTTTGCGGCGGTGACCCAGCCCGTAATTCTTCACGTATGCGCTCGTTGATCAAGACATTGGCGTCAATCGCCATACCCAAAGTCAGCGCAATCGCGGCGATACCAGGCAAAGTCAGGGTGGCTTGCAATAGGGATAGCAGCGCAATCAACAACATCACATTGACACCCAATGCGAACACGCTGAAAAAACCAAATACACGGTAATAAATGATCATGAAGATCGCAATACCGATAAAGCCGTACAAGGTCGAGTCAAAACCCTTCTTAATATTCTCGGCGCCGAGTTGCGGACCAATGGTTCGTTCTTCGATGATATCCATCGGTGCCGCCAACGAGCCAGCGCGCAGCAACAGCGCAAGATCGGCTGCGTTTTCTGGCGAACCCATGCCAGTAATCTGGAAGCGTGAACCCAGCTCATCTTGAATCGTTGCGACCGTCAGCACCTCACCTTTATTTTTTTCGAACAGCACGATTGCCATGCTCTTACCAATACGCGAGCGGGTTGCTTCGCGCATACGGCGGCCGCCATCGCCGTTCAGATCAATGCTGACTGAAGGCTGACTATGTTGATCGAAGCTTGCAGAGGCACTGGAAATATATTCACCGGTAATAATCGGCTCTTTGTGCAATACCACCGGCGCTGACCTGCCAACCTTAAACAGCTCGGAGCCAAACGGAATCGTCGCCGTGTCCTCGGTGCCGCGCGTCACTGACTCATCAACCATCCGCACTTCCAGCGTCGCGGTTTTGCCGATGATATCTTTCGCACGCGTGACGTCCTGTACACCCGGCAGTTGCACCACAATGCGATCCGCGCCCTGGCGCTGAATAATAGGCTCAGCCACGCCCAATTCATTAACGCGCTTAGAGAGCGTCGTAATATTTTGTTCGACCGCGTCTTCTATGCTTTTCTTCAACACTGTCGGTTGCAAGCTACCCACCAAACCAAAACCTTGGGTAGCATCCTGCACCACCAGTTCCGGCAACTGATCTGCCAGTATGGTGCGCGCTTGATCACGCGTCGCCGCATCGCGGAAAGCGACATCCACATTGTCGCCGTCGCGTGTAATACCACTATGTCGCACGTTCTTGTCGCGCAGAATACTGCGCACACTCGATTGCAAACCGGTAATCCGCTTGGTCTTTACCGCCGCCGTATCAACCTGCATCAAAAAGTGCACGCCACCGCGCAAATCGAGACCCAGATACATAGGTGACGCCGCAAGACTACTCAACCATGACGGCGTATTCGGCAGCAAATTGAAGGCAACCAAATAGGTTGGGTCAGTCGCATCAGCGTTCAATCCTTTTTCCAGTGCGCCCTTGGCCTTAAACTGGATGTCGGTATCCGCAAAACGGACCCGTACCGTACCTTGCGTACCGATGGTGTCGTAACTCACACCTTCGTACTGGATATTATCTTTTTTCAGTACCTGCTCAACTTGCCCCATCAGATCGGTTGTCACCTTGACCGTGGCTTTGGCGCTACTGATTTGAACGGCAGGCGATTCGCCAAAAAAATTGGGGAGGGTGTACAACACGCCGAGCAACAATGCGACGACAATCGTGATGTATTTCCAGAGTGGATAACGATTCATATTGATTCAGGACTCGGGTAGAACAGGCAGAAAAAGAGACTATAAGATAACGGCCTTGCAACATTAAAAGTGCAAGGCCGTGTATCGATTACAGTGATTTGATGGTGCCTTTTGGCAGCAGGGTCGAAATTGCACTTTTTTGTACAACGATTTCAGTGCCTTCCTGTACCTCAACCGAGATATAGATATCTGACACTTTGGTCACTTTACCCAGCAGACCGCCGGTGGTAACAATTTCATCGCCGCGACTAACGGATGCCATCATCGCTTTGTGTTCTTTTTGACGCTTCATCTGTGGACGAATCATCAAGAAGTACAACACGACGAACATGAGTACGATAGGCGCGAACTGAGTCAGCGTACTCATGATGCCGCCGCTGGCTGCTGCTGTTTGTGCGTATGCGTTGGTAATAAACACGGAAGGCTCCAGGTTGTTGTAAGAAATAGTTGGCCATTTTAGCACTGGACGAGTGCGTTACTACCCGATGTGGCATTTCCCACCGGAAAATCAAGTGCTGTACTTAAGTACCCCTTGCCCTATCGGCATGGAATTGACGCACAAACGGCTGAAAGCGCTGCTCACTAATCGCTTCGCGCATTTGCTTCATCAAATCTAGGTAGTAGTGCAAATTGTGGATGGTGTTCAAACGGGCACCCAAAATCTCACCGGTGCGATGCAAATGGTGCAGATAAGCACGGGAAAAATTGCGGCAGGCGTAGCAATCACAGCTTTCATCCAGCGGCTGCTTGTCGTCCTTGTAACGCGCGTTCTTGATCTTAATATCGCCAAACCGTGTAAACAGCCAGCCATTACGCGCATTCCGCGTCGGCATCACGCAATCGAACATATCAATACCATTCGACACACCCGCCACCAAATCTTCGGGCGTACCAACACCCATCAGATAATGCGGCTTGTTGGCTGGCAGGCGCGGACCCACGTGTTGCAACACGCGCATCATGTCTTCTTTTGGTTCGCCGACCGAAAGACCACCAATCGCGATGCCATGGAAATTAATGTCTTCCAACCCTGCCAACGATTCGTCGCGCAAGGACTCGAACATGCCGCCCTGCACGATACCAAACAGCGCATTCGGATTTTCTTCACGATTAAATTCATCCAGCGAGCGCTTGGCCCAACGTAGCGACATGCGCATCGATTTAGCTGCTTCGTCCGTGGTTGCTGGCCGCCCGTCAATTTCATACGGCGTACATTCATCAAACTGCATCACGATGTCAGAGTTCAGCACGCGTTGAATCTGCATCGACACTTCTGGCGACAAGAACAATTTATCGCCATTGATAGGAGAATTAAAATGCACGCCCTCTTCGGTGATCTTGCGCATTTCCCCCAACGAAAATACCTGGAAGCCCCCCGAGTCAGTCAGAATAGGTTTATCCCAACCCATAAAGTCATGTAAACCGCCAAATTTGGCGACAATCTCGTTACCCGGGCGTAGCCACAGATGAAAGGTATTGCCGAGGATGATTTGCGCGTCTATCTCTTTTAATTCCAACGGCGACATCGCTTTGACCGAACCATAAGTACCGACCGGCATAAAGATCGGAGTTTCGATCACGCCATGATTGACTGTCAATTGACCGCGACGCGCATTGCCATCAGTTTGTAATAGTTTGAAATTCAGCATGGTGGCTTAATTATTCTTAGTAAGCGTAGTAAGAAACATCGCATCGCCATAACTGAAGAAACGATAACGCTGCACAATTGCGTGTTGATAGGCCGCGCGTATCGTATCGTAACCGGCGAGTGCGGATACCAACATCAACAAAGTCGATTTCGGCAAATGAAAATTGGTAATCAAACGCGTCACTGTCTTGAACGCATAACCTGGCGTGATAAACAAGCGCGTATCGGCGCTACCGGCCTGCAAACTGCCACTTTGCGAAGCAGATTCTAATGCCCGCAAGCTGGTCGTACCAACTGCAATGACTTCCCGTCCCGCTTTCTGTGCAATTTGCACCGCATCGACAGTCAGCTGCGAGATCGTGTACCACTCGCTGTGCATATTATGCTCGGCCAGATTTTCGGTACGAACTGGCTGGAAGGTGCCAGCACCGACATGCAAGGTTACATAGGCAAACTGCACGCCCTTAGCCCTCAACTTTTCCAACAAGACGTCATCGAAATGTAGCCCGGCGGTCGGCGCGGCCACCGCTCCTGGTGTTTTTGCGTACACGGTTTGGTAGCGAGTTTCATCAAAAGCATCGGCATCGTGCTCGATATACGGAGGCAAAGGCAAACGTCCGTGCGCCTCAATCAGCTCGAACACATCATCAGGAAACTGCAGCGCGTAAAATTCACCAGCGCGCTCGCCGACGATGACATCAAACGCATCGGCCAAACGAATTTTCATGCCCGACACCGGCGACTTTGACGCCCGAATTTGCGCATGTACATGACGCGTGTCCAGCACTCGCTCCACCATCACCTCCACCTTGCCACCAGTTTCCTTGACGCCAAAAAAACGTGCCTTCAGCACTCGGGTGTCATTAAACACCATCAGATCACCGGGCTGCAGCAAATCAACAATCTCGGAAAAAGCACGATCGACCAGCGTCGGTGGCGTCACATGTAATAGACGTGACGCACTACGCTCGGCTAACGGCGTTTGCGCAATCAAGTCTTGCGGCAAATCAAAATCAAAATCAGAAAGGGTATACATGGATCGCGTAATATTTCAAAGCTTGCATACAAGCTGTATGCAACCACACAGTAGAACTGCTATCGTTGCAAAATAAGCCAAGCGTCAGCATTAGCGCCGCTTCGCAAAACCCGCTATTTTACGCTCTGTATCCGCTTTTTCGCTGTATTACCGTTTTAGGATCGCCCGTTTTCGGATTGCCATGCCTGTTATCAAGAAAAAGAACATTAGTAGATCAGACAACATTGCCGCCGACAACGCAGCAGCGTCCGCTCAAGCAACGGTCACAGCAAAAAAAACGCGCAACGCGGCCAAGCAAACCGCAAAATCCAAACCAGCCGCCGCAACTAATACGCCAGCCAGCAAGCTCAATGACAAGCTAATTCGGCTTGGGCTGCGCAACGATAGCGACAAGGTGCTGCATTTGCCAATGCGCTATGAAGATGAAACCCAGATTACCTTAATCAACGATGCCGCCCGCGTGTTCGGCCGCGCAGTGCAAGTAGAAGGTGTGGTCACTGCATGCGAAGTCGCGTTTCGTCCTCGACGTCAATTGGTGGTGACGATTAGCGATGAATCCGCGCAATTGACGATGCGCTTTTTGAATTTTTACGGCAGCCAAGTCAAACAACTTGCTGAAGGCAATCGGGTGCGTGCAAGAGGTGAGATTCGCCACGGCTTCTTTGGTCCTGAGATGGTGCATCCGCAATACAAGATGGTCATCGAGGGCACGCCGTTACCAAATGGTTTAACGCCGGTTTACCCTGCCGGGGAAGGCTTGTCACAGGCGATTTTGCGCAAAGTGATTATTGATGCCTTGGCACGTGCTGATTGGCAAGATACCTTGTCGCCAGCGTTACGCACAAAGTATGATCTCCTGCCGTTTGAAAGTGCCGTACGGTTACTGCACAATCCACCGCCCGATATCGATGAAAGCGCGTTAGCAGATCGCTCGCATCCGGCATGGGTACGGATGAAATTCGATGAACTACTCGCGCAGCAACTGTCAATGAAGCGCGCGCAACAAGCGCGACGTGCAAAAGGTGCGACGGTACTGGCCAAAGTAGGCGCACTATCCACCGCGTTTTTACAACAACTTCCTTTTCAACTGACCACTGCACAACAACGTGTGTTGAATGAAATTCGTGCTGATTTAAAACAAGCGTTTCCGATGCAACGCTTGTTGCAAGGCGATGTTGGTAGTGGCAAAACGGTGGTCGCCGCATTCGCTGCTGCACAGGCGATCGACAGTGGCTATCAGGCGGTCTTGATGGCGCCCACCGAAATCTTGGCGGAACAGCATTTTCGTAAAATTGCTGGCTGGATGGCACCATTGGGCGTGCAAATAGTCTGGTTGACCGGCAGCCTGAAGAAGAAACAAAAAGACGAGGCCAAGGCGCTGATCGAAGCTGGTACCGCACAATTAATCATCGGTACTCATGCGGTAATACAAGATGATGTACGCATCCCAAAACTTGGCTTGGCGATCGTCGATGAGCAACATCGCTTTGGTGTTGGTCAGCGCCTCAGCTTGCGCAATAAAGGCTTGCTCCAAACTACAGATAAAGCAAGCGTTGAGAACGTTACGCAAAGCGGCAGGGTGCCACACCAATTGATGATGTCCGCTACGCCGATTCCGCGCACGCTGGCCATGACCTACTACGCCGATTTGGAAGTGTCGGTGATCGATGAATTGCCACCCGGCCGCACACCTATCGTGACACGCGTAATCGATCAGCAACGTCGTGATGAAGTGGTGGCGCGCGTACACGCGGCCGCACTCGAAGGTCGTCAAGCGTACTGGGTATGTCCACTAATCGAGGAGTCCGAGGCCTTGCAATTGCAAACCGCCACTGACACCTATCAAGCGTTGTCGGAAGCCTTATCCGATCTGCGCGTTGGATTGGTGCATGGCCGTATGAAACCAATCGAAAAACAAGCTGTAATGGATGCGTTTAGCTGCGGCGAAGTTCACGTCTTGGTCGCCACTACCGTGATCGAAGTTGGTGTCGACGTCGCCAACGCGTCATTAATGGTCATTGAGCATGCGGAACGGTTTGGCCTGTCGCAATTACATCAATTACGTGGTCGAGTCGGGCGAGGCTCTGCTGCCAGTGTTTGCCTGCTGATGTATCAAACACCGTTAGGCCAGGTGGCGAAAGAGCGCTTGCGTATCATGCGTGAAACTACTGATGGCTTTGAAATTGCCAGTAAGGATCTGGAACTACGCGGCCCCGGCGAGTTTCTCGGTGCGCGCCAATCCGGTCAAGCGCTGTTGCGTTTTGCGGATTTAGAAACCGATCAATGGCTAGTCGACCGCGCGCGCGCGCTCGCGCACACTCTATTGCGCGACGAGAATCGTGACAATGCTGCTATCGTCGATATGCATCTGGCGCGATGGCTGGGCGCACGCGAAGATTTTTTGAAGGTATAGTGTGCGCATAAGCCGCCCCTGCAATAGAGAAAAAGCCCCATGACGCTTACCGAACTCAAATACATCGTTGCCGTAGCGCGCGAAAAACATTTCGGTCACGCCGCCGAAGCCTGCTTCGTCGCGCAACCGACGCTCTCGGTTGCAATAAAAAAACTGGAAGAAGAGCTTGGTGTCACGCTGTTCGAACGTGGCGGCAGCGAAATCTCGATGACACCACTTGGTGTACAAATTGTGGCGCAAGCAGAGCGCGTGCTGGAGCAAACCGCCGCGATCAAGGAAATTGCCAAGCAAAACAAAGACCCATTAGTCGGCCCATTTCGCCTCGGTATTATTTATACGATCGCACCCTATCTGTTGCCACCACTGGTGAAAGCGATGATAGAGCGCGTGCCACAAATGCCGCTGGTACTGCAAGAAAATTTTACCGTGCGCTTGCTGGAGTTATTGCGCCAAGGTGAGTTGGATGCAATCGTGGTTGCCCTACCGTTCCCTGATCAAGGACTAGCAGTGCAAGCGGTCTACGACGAGCCCTTTGTGGTGGCAGTCCCCAAAGGTCATCCATGGGCGGGACGTGAAAGCGTCAGCAACGACGATCTAAAATCGGAAACCATGCTATTGCTGGGCAACGGTCATTGCTTCCGCGACCAAGTGCTGGAGGTATGTCCAGAAATGTCACGCTATGCAACCGGTAGCGATGGCATTGCGCGTACCTTTGAGGGCTCATCGCTAGAAACCATACGTCATATGGTTGCTTCCGGTATCGGCATCACAGTGTTACCGCAAGCGTCGATAGCGGACATGTCGACCAATGACGGCATGTTGCGTTATATTCCGTTTTCTCAACCGGCGCCATCACGTCGGGTTGTGCTGGTTTGGCGTAAAAGTTTTACACGTGGTGCCGCCATCGAAGCGGTACGGCAAGCGCTGTTGTCCTGTCAGCTCAATGGCGTCACCATGTTGCCCAATGAGGCTGTACAAGAATCCTGATGACATTACGTTAAAAGATCGTATTGATCACGCGCGCTGATGCAAGAACGACTCGCGTATCTATCCAATCTTAAAACTTTCCACATTTAGTTTTCCTTCCGAACAAGCTGTCGCACTGTATTGCAATGAACCGTCTCAAACTATATTTTCAACTAGTCCGTCTCGATAAGCCTATTGGCACACTGCTGTTACTATGGCCGACCATGATTGCCTTATGGCTGGCATCGAATGGCGTTCCGGATTGGAAGTTACTCGTTATTTTTACGCTAGGAACATTTTTGATGCGCTCGGCGGGCTGCGCCGTCAACGACTATGCAGATCGCGATTTCGATCTGCATGTCAAACGCACCGTCGATAGGCCAATTACCAGCGGCAAAATCCGCCCGCGCGAGGCGCTGATGGTGGCCTTGGTTTTAGTATTGCTGGCATTTGCATTAATCCAGCCATTGAACACATTGACCAAACAGTTATCAATTGCCGCGGTGATCATCGCCGCCACCTATCCTTACTTCAAACGGTTCTTTGCGATTCCACAGGCATATCTCGGCATCGCTTTTGGTTTTGGAATTCCGATGGGATTTGCAGCAGTACAAAATTCTGTTCCCACAGCGGCATGGTTGCTGTTGCTGGCAAATGTATTTTGGGCGATCGCCTATGACACCGAGTACGCAATGGTGGATCGCGACGATGACCTGAAAATTGGTATGAAAACGTCGGCAATTACCTTTGGCCGCTTTGATGTCGCTGCTGTCATGCTATGTTACGCAATCACCCTCACACTCATTTTTATTGTTGGATGGCAATATGGTCTGCGGCTGTGGTTTAGCTTCGGCATATTGCTCGCTGCCGTCTGCGCCTTGTATCACTTCAGCTTGATCCGTACACGCTCGCGCATTGGCTGCTTTGCCGCCTTCCGCCATAACAACTGGCTGGGTGCGGCACTCTTCGCAGGAGTCGCACTCGACTATTATTTACGCTAAATAAGTATTATCGACATTCGATTCTCGATAAAAGAGAGTTGCTTCTATCGATCAGCACTTTTATATTAAACGCAGCATGAGAATGCGACGCAAATCAACTTTGATTTGCAAAGCGTAGGATGTTTGATTAGGTGCATTGTTTTTCTTCGATTATCCTTATTGATTTTTCATTTCTGCTCAGCGCTGGAAATGATTTCGATACGATGATGTCCTCCTTCTTCCCCTGCTTTTATTTCCACAGAAGTTAGGCCTCACCTTTTTATGCACTCACAAAAAAGTTACTCTGCATTAGCGCATATCGCTCGCGGTTCCCCTCTTCAGCAAACGCTAATGTGTTTGATCGACACGATCCAGCAGGTTGCTGCCTCTGTCAAACCCGTAATCTTTTTAGTTGATACGGCAGCGTTGCGACTACGGCTTGCGGCCAATGCCAGCATTAGCACTCAACAGCAAAAAGCAATCGAACATTTTGCTAGTAGTCACTTCGCATCAAATGGTTTTGCCACACAAATGGAAGGCAAAGACTGGTTGGATTTCTGCGCATTGCCAGACCAAACACAGTTGCTAGTACATGCGGCTGAGTTAATTCTAGATGCGTCCAATCAAGTATTAGGCATCATCGTTTGCTATAAAGAAATAGAAGCAACAACGACATCCACACCTCATGTCTTACTACAACAAGCTCTCACAGAAGCTGCGCTGTTCGCAGCAATTGCGATTGAGCGCGAGCAAACCTGCGGCTTGCTACAAAAGACAGAGGACGCGCTGCTCGATCACACTGCGATCATGGCCTTGGCGATTGAAGGCAGCGGTACCGGCATTTGGGATCGCGATGTTGTCAATGGCAAGATTGCTTATTCATGCGGCTGGAAAACCATGCTTGGATATGGCGAGTCAGAACTCAGCAAGCAAATTGAAGATAGCTACGCGCGCGTACACCCAGATGATCTCGCGACAGTTCAGACAGCAATGCAGGCGCATTTTGATCAAAAGATTGATCACTACGCGGTCGAGCATCGTATTCGCTGCAAGGACGGTAGTTACAAATGGATTTCTAGTCGAGGCAAAGTGATTATGCGTGACGCGCAAGGCCAAGCCTTGCGCATGGTTGGCACCAGCAGCGACATTACCGTCATGCGTACACTCTCAGAGCAGTTGCAACACAGCGTTGATTTGATTACGTCGTTGACTAACGAAGTCCCCGGTCTGGTTTATCAATATCGATTACCGCCGAACGGCAATGGACAATTTTCCTACGCCAGTGAGGGCATGGACGATATGTATGAATTAACGGTGGCACAAGCAATGGGTAATGCGGCGCTGATACATCAGATCATTCATCCAGACGATCTGCAAGACTATCTGATATCACTCGATACCTCGGCAGAGATGCTAACGCCTTGGCATCTCGAATATCGGGTGGTGCTACCCAAGCAAGGATTACGTTGGCGTCAAGGTGATGCGCAACCGCGTAAGTTGGAAGACGGCAGCATTTTATGGCACGGCTTTATCACGGACATTACTGAGCGCAAACGTATCGAAATCGAGCTGCAAGAATTCGCGACCATCGATTACCTAACCCAACTCCCAAATCGCCGTTACTTTATGACGCGCATGGGAGAAGAGCTAGCGCGTTTGCAACGCATCAAAGGTTCTTGCGCAGCGGTGTTGATGTGCGATATCGATCACTTTAAAAAAATTAATGATAGACACGGCCATGCTGTTGGCGATTTGGTACTCAAGCATTTTGCTGTCATTTTGCGCAAAGCTTTGCGCAAGCACGATACGGTAGGACGGGTCGGCGGCGAAGAATTTGCCATCGTACTGGCAAATGCCGGGATTACAGAAGCAGAGGTCTTTTCGCGGCGGGTACATGAGCAACTCAAGGCGATGCCACTGATGGTGGGTGACATCGCAATCAGCATCACTGTCAGCATCGGTATTACCTGCATGAGAACAGAGGATGCAGCCGCAGATATGTCACTGTCTCGTAGCGATATGGCCTTGTACCGCGCCAAGAAAAAGGGGCGCAATCGTACAGAAATTGATGTCGAAATCGATATCGAAAAAAACAGCTGAGAAACTAAGTGAGTGCGGACTGTTTTGCTGTGCTGGTTTTGCCAAGATTTCCTTCAGCTTAATCCCGACCAAATTCCTCACCTAATTCATTTCCACGCGCGGCAGCGGCTTTCATCGCGGTGATGATGGCTTGTTTGACGCCACTCGCTTCCATGCTACTGATCGCCGCATGCGTGGTGCCACCTTTGGAGGTCACACGTTCGCGCAAGATCGCAGCAGGGTCTGCCGATTGCGCCGCCAACTGCGCCGCACCGACCACGGTCGACAAGGCCAATGCATTACCCTGTTCGGCACTTAACCCCAATTCCTGTGCCGCTTGCTGCATCGCTTCAAGCAAATAAAATAAATAGGCGGGACCGCTGCCAGAAACCGCCGTAACTGAATCGATCAATGCCTCATCATCCAGCCAAACCGTTTCGCCCACTGCACACAAAATTGCATCGGCCACTTCCCGTTGCGCTGCACTGACGCCAGCCATCGCCACCATGCCCGTGACACCTTTGCCTATCAGTGACGGCGTGTTGGGCATCGTGCGCACAATCGCCGTGTGGCCATTTAACCAACGCGACAAATCGGCCGCACGGATACCGGCGGCAATCGATAAGATCAATTGCCCTTTTACGTACGGCCGCAATTGTGTTGCTACCTCTTTCATTTGCTGTGGTTTGACCGCCAGCACGATGACATCACTGTTCTCAATTTTTTTATCATCAGCGTCGATCTTGGTAGCGATCGTGACGCCAAAATTTCGCTGCAACTTGTCCAGTGTCTCGCGATCAAGATCGACCACATGAATATTGGCGGCTGCCGTCAACTTGTTCGCCAAGCCACCCAACAAAGCGGTCGCCATATTGCCGCCGCCGATAAATGTGATGTTCAAATTATTTTGCATAATTCCTGTTTCCAAAAATGGCGGAACCTATCCGCACAATAGTCGCACCTTCAGCAATCGCCGCTGGCATATCTGCTGACATCCCCATCGATAAGGTGTCCAGCGTTAAGCCCTGCGCACGCAACTGTTCGAACAAAATCCGCAACCGCGCAAACGCTGCGCGTTGTTTATCGATGTCGTCTTCCGGCTCGGGAACTGCCATCAAACCGCGCAATCGCAAATTCGGCAACGATGCCACCGCATGTGCCAGCACACTCGCCTGCTCCGGTAGCACACCACTCTTACTAGCTTCACCACTAATATTGACCTGAAGACAAATATTCAACGGCGGGCGCTGTAATGGGCGCTGCTCCGAAAACCGCTGCGCAATTTTTTCTCGCTCTATCGAATGCACCCAATCAAAGTGTTCAGCAATCGCACGCGTCTTATTACTCTGTATTGGGCCAATAAAATGCCATTCCAACTGTAAATCTGGGCGCTTCTGCTGCAAAATCTTGATTTTATCTGTCGCCTCTTGCACATAATTCTCACCAAAAGCGTGCTGACCAGCATCCGCAGCCGTCATCACAGCATCCGCCCCGAAGGTCTTGGACACCGCTAGCAGTGTGACGCTCTGGGCATCACGCGACACTTCGCGCGCTACCGTGGCAATCTGTTGACGCACAGCTTGCAAGTTCTCAGGTATTGCAGACATAATCAAAGTTCTTTAAAACAATATTTACGTTAGTTTGCAATTCAAACGCGACACCTGTTTGCCGCGCAATTGCCAACTCTCTATAAAGCAGGCTCAGGGATTATAAATGGACATTTCAGAACTACTCGCGTTCTCGGTAAAGAATAAGGCATCCGATCTGCATTTATCGTCCGGCCTGCCACCCATGATCCGCGTGCATGGCGATGTCCGACGTATTAACTTGCCGCCGCTAGAACACAAAGATGTGCACGGCATGATTTATGACATCATGAACGATGGTCAGCGCAAAACCTATGAAGAAAATCTAGAAATCGATTTTTCCTTTGCGATCCCAGGCTTGGCACGCTTTCGTGTCAATGCATTTAATCAGGACCGCGGCGCTGCAGCGGTATTGCGTACCATTCCATCCAAAATCTTAAGCTTGGAAGATTTGAATGCGCCCAAGATTTTTGCCGAACTATCACTCAAACCACGCGGCTTGGTCTTGGTAACCGGCCCAACCGGCTCCGGCAAATCAACCACGCTGGCCGCGATGGTCAATCATGTCAATGAAAATGAATATGCGCATATTCTGACGATCGAAGATCCGATTGAATTTGTCCACGAGTCCAAAAAATGTTTGATCAACCAACGCGAAGTTGGTCCTCATACGCATTCATTTGAAAACGCTTTACGCTCGGCGCTACGCGAAGATCCCGACGTCGTACTCGTCGGCGAGTTGCGCGATCTCGAAACTATTCGCCTAGCCTTATCCGCGGCAGAAACCGGCCACTTGGTGTTTGGTACGCTGCATACTTCGTCTGCCGCCAAGACCATCGATCGTATCATCGACGTGTTCCCTGGTGATGAAAAAGAAATGGTGCGCGCGATGCTGTCCGAATCATTGCAAGCCGTGATTTCGCAAACCCTGTTAAAAACCAAGGATGGTGCCGGACGCATTGCCGCACACGAAATCATGCTTGGTACACCCGCGATTCGCAATCTGATTCGCGAAGCAAAAATTGCGCAAATGTATTCGGCGATTCAGACTGGGTCAAACGTCGGCATGCAAACCTTGGACAGCAATTTGACCGAATTGGTTAAGCGCAATGTGATTTCCAACGCGGTTGCCCGCTCGTCGGCAAAAACGCCGGATAATTTCCCGGGATAAGCGTCGCGATCGGCGCGGAGTTTCGCAAGGCATACTTGCACCGCTTGAATACGAGTCGCTTGCGAGGTGAGAGGTGGAATACACGTCGCGTAGCATGGTCGCTTCAACGTAAAACGCACGAGCAAAAACCGCACGTCAATCTTGCGGCTAAATGAATCGGATCAACAAAGGATCACAGCATGGAACGCGAACAAGCCACTAAATTCATGTACGACTTGCTGCGTATGATGCTCAGCAAAAATGGTTCGGATCTATTTATTTCAGCCGATTTTCCACCTGCGTTCAAAATCGATGGCAAGTTGACGCAAGTCTCAAATCAACCATTGAACGCTAGCCACACAGTTGAATTGGCCCGTGCAATCATGAACGATAAGCAGGCGGCAGAATTTGAGGCGACCAAGGAAGCAAATTTTGCGATTAGCCCGACCAGTATCGGACGTTTTCGTGTTTCCGCTTTTGTCCAGCAAGGTAAAGTTGGCATGGTATTGCGCACCATCACGACCGAGATTCCCGATATCAGCAAAATCGGCGTACCCGCCTCGATGAAAGATATCGCAATGACCAAACGCGGTCTGGTCATCATGGTCGGGGCAACCGGCTCCGGCAAATCAACCACGCTGGCAGCGATGATCGGCCACCGCAACGAGAATAGCTTTGGTCATATCATCACCATCGAAGATCCGGTCGAGTACGTCCATCCACACAAAAACTGTTTGATTACGCAACGCGAAATCGGCGTCGACACTGAAGATTGGGGCATTGCACTCAAAAATACGCTACGCCAGGCGCCAGACGTGATTTTTATCGGCGAAATTCGCGATCGCGAAACCATGGATTACGCGATCGCGTTTGCGGAAACCGGCCATCTTTGTTTGGCCACCATGCATGCCAACAGCTCGAATCAAGCGCTCGATCGCATCGTCAACTTTTTCCCTGAAGAACGTCGACAACAATTGCTAATGGATTTGTCGCTCAATTTAAAAGCGATGGTGTCGCAACGTTTGATTCCGTTAAAAAATACCAAAGGGCGTTGTGTCGCCGTTGAGATCATGTTGAACTCGCCGCTGATTTCTGATCTGATCTTCAAGGGCGATGTGCATGAGATAAAAGAGATCATGAAGAAATCGCGTGAACTTGGCATGCAAACTTTCGACCAGGCGCTATTCGATCTATACGAAGCGGAAAAAATTTCGTACGAAGATGCATTACGTAATGCCGACTCCGTTAATGATCTACGTCTATCGATCAAACTGCACGGCAAAGAATCAAAAACACGCGATCTCAACAAAGGCACCGAGCATCTCGGTATCGTCTAATGGGAGTACAAACCTTCACCGTCAATAGCTCGAGCGGCGCACCAGTTAATCTGGCTGAGTATCGTGAAAAAGTTCTATTAATCGTCAACACCGCCAGTGGATGTCTATTTGCTTCACAGTTCAAAGGTCTGGAAGCATTGCATCAAGAATTCAATTCCAAAGGTTTGGAGATACTCGCTTTTCCCTGCAATCAATTTGGGTCGCAAGAATCACGCAACGCCGATGAAATTGAAACCTATTGCGAAAGCAAATACGGCGTCAGCTTTCCGCTATTTGCGCAAGTTGAGGTCAACGGTATCCAAGCCGATCCTTTGTTCAAATACCTAAAACGAGCTGCGCCAGGTCTATTGGGTAGCGTTGGTATTAAATGGAATTTCACAAAATTCTTGATCAAAAAAGATGGCACGCCTTACAAGCGATATGCGCCGCATACTACGCCGGAGGCAATCGCCAACGATATTCGGACGTTGTTGAAAGAATAGTGCCCACCATCGCGAGAATTATTTTTCTCGCATCTACCCTCGCTCATTTATAAGTGCTGTGCTGGCTTTGTTGTGACTTAATTTGTTACGGCTTGATGAATGCAGACCTATTTCCACGTACTGCAAAAATTCGCGTTGTCCAAGATGTGTCGCTTTGCGTTATTCTGCATGGCTCATGCAAACTAATCACACAGACTACTCATGGCTAATCGACTTTCAAAAATTGTCACGCGCACCGGCGATCAGGGCACTACTGGCTTAGGCGACGGCAGCCGTGTAGACAAAGATGCATTACGCGTACATGCAATGGGGGATATCGACGAGCTCAACTCGCACATCGGCTTACTGTTGTGCGAAACATTACCTGACTTACTTCGTGAAGAACTGGTGACGATACAACACGACCTGTTTGATCTCGGCGGCGAAGTCTGCATTCCCGGCTACAACATCATCCAAGCGTCGCATGTCATACGGCTCGACAGTTTGCTCGAAAAATACAACGCGGATCTTCCAAGACTGAAAGAATTTATTTTACCAGCCGGCTCCCGCGCAGCATCACAAGCACACGTATGCCGCACGGTCTGCCGGCGAGCGGAACGGTCGTTGGTCAGTCTTGGCAAAGCAGAAACCGTCAATACGCATCCACGCCAATACCTTAATCGCTTGTCGGATCTTCTGTTTGTACTGACGCGCGTATTGAATCGGTTTGCTGGTGGTGGGGATGTGTTATGGGAAAAGGATAGAGTGCGGGATATTTGAGTTTGTTAGCTTATTCTGATTTCATTCTTTTTCTGGTGAGAGATACTCGTTTTCTTCTCGTAGACCGTATTAATCCATTATCAAACTTTGTTCTTGTTTAGAGGCGAGCGGATGGCAGGCAGAATGCACTTGAGCTGTAATAACCCAGCACGTTCTCGCTGGGACATCGGCGCGCGTGTCGTCGCAGCCATCGCTGGCGGCTATTTTCTTACCGCTGTAGCTTCGATGCTATTAACGGTGTTGCTGCCGGTGTCGCGCGTAGATGCTGTATTTATTGCGACGCTACCAACTTTCGCGATCTATACCTGCGTTATTTTATGGGTATTTGCTACCCGTAGCGCACTACGGGCATGGATAGGAGTTCTTACCTTATCGGGTCTTCTGTTCGGCATACTCTGGCTTTATAAAACCATGTAACGCAAAAGGCCTACTCCCACCGGCGGCCTGATTGAGAGGCTGTCTGGACTTTAAATTTGCCTCGCACAATATGGATCACTACCGGATGATGGGGGTAAATCTCTGGACTGGGCGCGTAAGCCGTATTCAATTCGCATCCACACCATTGACCTCTTGCGAAACAATACTAACAAGCAAATTCAGTCTTAAACCTTAGTGCCCCATCACAAAAACCACAGGAATTGCGACAAATAGTTTACATGGCATATAATGAGAATAGTTCTCATTCATTAAACGTGTACCAAACTATTCATGTCCTCCGTCGAACCCGTAATACAGCAACAGCTGCATGCGCTATACAACAACCATCATGGTTGGCTAACTCAGTGGTTGCGGCGACGTTTAGGGAACGCATTTGATGCTGCGGACCTTGCGCAGGACGCCTTTTTGCGAATATTAACGAAACCCCGCGATTTTGATAGCTTTGATGGTACACGGGCATATCTGAGTACTGTTGCCAAAGGATTGTGTATAGATCTGTGGCGTCGTCGTGAGATAGAGCAAGCATGGTTGGAGGCAGTGGCGTCATGTCCAGATGCAACAGCGCCATCGACAGAACATCAGGCCATAGTGATGCAAGCCTTGCTGGAAATTGACACGATGTTGAGCCGTTTGCCCACCAAGGTCGCCAACGCATTCGTCATGGCGATGGTGTATGGGATGAAAGACAAGGAAGTTGCAGCTGAATTGGGCGTATCTGATCGAATGGTGCGCAAATATATGACGCAGGCGATGCTGCATTGTATGGCTTTGGAAGCGCAACATGCGCTTGACGGCGTTACTCAAAATTAGGCACTCATATTGGCTAATTTAGATATCAAATTTCACTCTGCGGCTCCTCATACTGCGCCATCAGAATCAGTATTGCAGCAGGCGGCCGAATGGTTTGCCTTGTTACGATCAGGTGACGCCAGCGAAATAGACCGTGAAAACTGGCAGCGTTGGCTCGCACAGCATGTATCCCACCAAAAAGCATGGGGATTTGTAGAGGCAATCAGCCAACGTTTTGATCCTGTTCAATCCGAGAACAGCAAACACGCGGCCGTTAAAGCATTTCAGACTGCGCACAGCAAACTTATTAAGCGCCGGCAAGTGCTCAACGGCATCGCAATCGTTGTCGGTAGCGGATTACTAGGTTGGCTCGGCGCACGGCATCAACTGATGCCCGATTCAGTGCTGGCTTGGGCTGCCGATTATCGTACATCGATTGGCGAAGTCCGTGAGATTGCCATGGTGGACGGCACGCGCATATGGCTAAACACGGCAAGCGCATTGAATGTCGACTACCAACCTTCCTTGCGTCGATTACATTTGCTAGAAGGCGAAATATTGATCCAAACTGCCGCCGACTCAATCCGTCCATTTGTGGTTGATAGTGAGCATGGACGTATGCGCGCTTTGGGGACGCGATTCACAGTAAGACAAATTGATGATGCAACATATCTGAGCGTTTTTGAAGGTGCGGTTGAAGTGCGCCCTCAGGGTACAGATTTAATTCGGATCATTCGTGCAGGCCAGCAAATTCGCTTCACGGAAACATTCATCTCCGAGAATATGCCGGTGGAAGGAGCTCGCGAAGCTTGGAGTAAACACATTCTGCTAGCGGAAGATATGTCCCTGCAGGATGTAATCAAGGAACTCAACCGATATCACCATGGATACATGAGCGTTTCTTCAGAAGTTGGCGAGTTACGCGTACTGGGGGGGTACCCTTTGCACGACCGCGATAAAGTTTTGGCGATGCTTGAGGGAGTTTTGCCTATCCACGTCAAACACACCTTGCCATGGTGGATTACGATCGAGGCAAAAAAAACACCAACTAAAGTTGATCAGCAGATAAAAAAATAGCTCTATTTGAAAAATAAGGTTCCGGATTTCAGTGGTTCGTTCGATTTACAAGATGAAGAACTCATCTTGTCATTCAACTTACCTACGAAAGAGACGCCGATGCCTTCCCGCATACCCCGCAGCGACGCTGTCATACTTCCAAAAAATCCAACTTATCGTCCTTTAATGTTGGCGATGTACTTCGCATTCGTCGGCCTAAGCCTGAATCCTGTACTGTCACCTGCCCATGCTCAACAGAGTGCGGCAGCAAGCAAAAGCTACAGTATTCCTGCAGGTTCACTGCCGACCGTCTTGTCCCGATTTATCAGCGAATCAGGGATATATCTATCTGGCACCAGTCAACTCGCGCAAGGAAAAGTCAGTCCGGGTTTGCAAGGCAGTTTCACCACCCAAGCTGCACTCGCTGCACTACTAGCGGGCACAGGGCTAGAAGGCGTGAGTACAAACAATAACGAATATGTAATACGCAAACTGCAGACGGCTAATACCGACTCAGTGTTGCCCGCTGTAACAGTCACATCCTTGTTCAATGAAAATGCCACCGGCCCAGTCCAAGGTTACGTGGCCACACGAAGTTCTACCGCAACCAAAACAGATACCCGTTTGATAGAAAACCCCCAGTCGGTTTCAGTTATCACTGCGGATGAAATAATAGACAGAAAAGTAGAAACGCTCGACCAAGCATTGAGGTACACAGCTGGAGTTACTCCCAATATGAAGCCGTGGGCAGTCGATGAATTTTCCATGCTGCGAGGTTTCGAACTCGGTACTGCCGGGATTTTTATGGATGGCTTGCTTACAACCGGTCGTGCTTACTCAGCGCCGATTGAACCATACGGACTTGAACGTTTGGAAGTCTTGCGTGGACCTGCATCAGTATTGTATGGACAATCACCACCAGGCGGCATGATTAACGCGGTCAGCAAACGGCCTTCTTCACAAGCCATACGAGAGATTGGCGTGGAGTATGGAAGCTATGATCGTAAGCAGCTTAAGGCTGACATCGGCGGAGCGCTGGACAACACCGGTGAATGGACGTATCGAGTCACCATGCTTGCAAGGAACTCGGGTACGCGCTTGGATTTTGATAAAGATGATCGTCTTTATCTCGCGCCGGCTCTAACTTGGCGACCGAACGCCGACACTAAATTAACATTGATGGGCCAATATCAAAAAGATGATCAATCCTATGCGTGGCCGAATCAATTACAAAATCCAGGTGCGCTAGGACAACCGGACCCGAGCGTCAATCTTGGCGGGAAAGACAATCGATGGGAGCGTGAAAATCGAATGCTCGGTTACGAATTTGAGCACCGCTTTAATGAGACTTGGACACTACAACAAAACCTACGTTATAGCGAATTTGACCGCGACGAAACCAACGTCTTTCCGCGCTCATTGCAAGCCGATGGGCGGAACGTTGTAAGGCTGTTTTATCCGCGTAGCTCAGCGTGGAAAGGTCTACAGGTCGACACGCGATTGCAGTCGAAATTTAAAACCGGCGATATCTCGCACAATGCTCTAGTCGGAGTCGACTATTCAAAATCTCGTACTACAGATAGTTTTCCAAATCAGATCACCGCTATGTCTAACTTGGATTTATTTAATCCAGTCTATGGAAATCACCAGGCGATTGTCCCTTCTGCAACACCAAGAACCGAGCTTTACCCTTCTGAGAAAACGGGGCTGTATGTACAGGATCAGTTGAAATTGGGGCGTTGGGTCGTGACGGGTGGCTTGCGAAATGACCATTCTAAGACGTCAAATACGACCGTATTACCCGCTGCGGGGACCCGTACAGTTTCATATGAACAAAGCGCACGTAAAACGACAGGCAGACTCGGCGCCGTATACTTGTTTGAATCTGGTTGGGCGCCTTATGTAAGTTATTCGACCTCTTTCTCACCTGAGATTGGCCGCGATGTTACTGGGCAATTACTTAAGCCTTCTACCGGACGACAAATGGAAGCAGGTGTGCGCTACCAGCCTGATAACGCAAAGTTGGTTTATACGGCCTCCGTATTCAACCTGGTCAGAAAAAACGTAACAACTGCATCGGAACAGGATCCAGATGAAGTAGTGCAGACGGGCGAGGTTCGATCCAGAGGATTGGAACTCGAAGCGAAGGCAGACATCACGCGCAATCTAAGCATTGTTGCTCAATACACCTATCTAGATAGTGAAATTACGCAAAGCAACTTTGGAGACCGCGGCTTACCACAGTCAGGCGCGGTAAAACATAGTGCTTCTGTCTGGAGCAAGTATGGATTCAATATCAGCGACTCCGTCAGAGCTTTTTCCGCTCTTGGAGTTCGCTACTATTCCAGCGCGCGTTCCTATCAAGATTATAGTAACGACAATATTACCAATCCAAGCTATACGCTGTTGGATGCCGCGTTTGGTTTTGATCAAGGCCCTTGGAGATTCTCGTTCAATATCAGTAACCTTCTAGACAAGCAGTTGCTGATGGATTGTGACGGTACGTTCTGCTATCGAAATGCTGAACGCACGTTCAATGTAAGTTCAAGCTATCGCTTCTGATGCAAGCTATTACATCAAGGTACGGCTGTTTGCCTAGATTACGGTCGCGATGACTTTTCCTTCAAAAAAGGCTGCGCGCTCGTCACCTAGTTTTCGGCAAGCGATGTCAGGTGTGCATGTATGGAGCGGCGTACTCGCGGGGTGGCTCCTTTTTGCGATTTTTGTCACCGGCGGGGTAAGCTTTTTTCGTGATGAAACATCGCAATGGTTGCGGCCGGAAATGGCCGCTCGCCCCGCTCAGCTGGATCAAGTAAAGGTTGGAGAACTGGCGCTAGCTTCGTTAGCACGTATTGCTCCCGATAGCCAAAAATGGCAAATCGTATTACCGACTCTTCGTAGCAATGTCGTGGAAGCTGTATGGCAAAACACCAATCAGAGAAATCGTATTTTATTATCCCCCTCAACCGGCGACATCGTCACCGTACGAGATACAAAAGCCGGCGAGTTCTTTTATTACTTCCACTTTTCTTTGTACTATTTACCGCTCACTTTGGGACGCTGGATCGTCGGCTTATGTGCAATGTTCGGGCTCATTGCCATCGTGACTGGCGTGATCATACACAAGCGAATATTCAGCGACTTTTTCACTTTCCGTTGGGGCAAAGGGCAGCGCTCTTGGCTGGACGCACATAATGCGTTTTCAGTATTTGGTTTACCTTTTTATTTAATGATCCTTTACACCGGTCTGGTTACGCTAATGTTTACGTACATGCCTTGGGGAAAAGCATTTGTTTATCCCGATCAGCATGGTGCTCACGCAATCATCGAGGAAATGACTGTCAAACTCGATCCGCCTCTGGCTTCTGATAGTGATTTACCTTTAGCAAAACTAGCACCGATGATGGCGAAAGCCAGCGAACTTTTCGGGGTAGGAAATCTTGGCCGTATCATTGTGAATAATCCAGGCAAGGCGAATGCTCAGCTGGCGATCACACGAGGTGATGCAGAGCGAGTATCCATTTCTCCTCAATACATCTTGTTTGAGGGCGCAACAGGATCACTTATAAAAATCAAGAATAAAGCCAGCAATGCGAGCAGCACTTGGGCGCTTATTTACGCATTGCATCTTGGTCGGTTCGCAGAATCTTTTGGGCGCTTCTTGTATTTTTTTCTAAGTTTAGCCGGAGCTGCGATGATTGCTACGGGAATGGTGCTTTGGGGAGTAAAGCGGAGGCAGAAGCGGAAAGATTCAACATCTTTCTTCGGCTTACGGTTAGTAGAAAAAGGAAACGTCGCGTGTATTGCAGGCCTAACCATGGCCGTTCCCACATTTTTTATCGCAAATCGGCTGCTTCCACTAGATATACCGAATCGGAGCGACTGGGAAATTCACTGTTTTTTTATCTGCTGGCTATTTGCGGGACTACACGCTTTTCTGCGTCCCGCACTCAAAGCATGGTCTGAGCAACTTAGCTTCGCCGCACTACTTCTACTCTTATTACCCATACTCAACAGCTTTACTACCGATAGAGGCTTAATCAATAGCCTTGAAACCGGCGATACGGTTTTTGCAAGCTTCGACGTTGCGTGTCTTTTACTAGCAACAGGTTTGTTCCTACTTGCACGACGCATTGAGAAGACACGAATTGAAAAACATTTCCACCATCCCGACGATAGCAAATCTCGATGACGCATATTTTTCTTCAGGCTTTACTGCTGATGTCCTGCGGACTCTTTGCAATTTCAAGCGAACGCCATAGGCACAGCTTTCTCTTAAAGCATCATGCGGCGCTTCTAACCGTAAAGATATTCGCTTGGGTCATGCTCTCCATTGCTCTGTACTTCTCGCAATTAAAATGTGGCTGGGCGCTTGGCCTCGTGTATTTCACAGGACATGCGAGTTTTGCGTGCGGCTTTATCCATTTCACGTTGATTGCTAATAAACGTATCAAATCTAATAAATCTTAGCCAAATTTATCAAAACATAAAAACAAAAATGCCGCTCAAACCATGAGCGGCATTTTTACATCACCAACCTTATTAAACGGTCGCCTCGAACGCTTTTCAAACGCTTATTTTTTGCGCTTATCTCGTTCAATCAACGCATACGCCGAATGATTATGTATGGATTCAAAATTCTCTGCTTCCAGGGTATAAGCCAAAACACATTCTTCATTGTTCAGCATTACCGCTACATCTCGCACGAGATCTTCGACAAACTTTGGATTATCATAGGCGCGCTCGGTTACGTATTTTTCATCTGGTCGTTTGAGCAAACCATACAATTCACATGACGCTTGCGCTTCAATGTTGGCGATCAGGTCTTCAACCACGATATCGCCATTCAAGAGCGCCTGCACGGTGATGTGCGAGCGTTGGTTATGCGCGCCGTAATCCGATATTTTTTTCGAACATGGGCACAGACTGGTCACCGGCACTAAGACTTTCAAGGTGGTTTCTAAGTTACCGTTTTTACTTTCAGCGATCATGCCGACTTCGTAGTCCATCAAGCTTTGTACGCCGGAAACCGGTGCTGTTTTATTGATGAAGTACGGAAAATTCACTTCAATGCGACCTGCTTTGGCATCGAGCAAAGCCAACATCTTGTGCATCAACTCGGTGAACGAGGCGACATCGAGTGGCTTTTGCATGTCTTCCAACAGCGCGATAAAGCGCGACATATGCGTACCTTTTTGCTCTTCCGCAAGATACACATACATATTCCAACTTGCCACGGATGGCTGAGAGCCGCTGCGTGTTTTAACCGTCAGCGGATAGCGCACGCCTTTCACGCCCACGCGTTGAATCGCGATATGACGCGTATCGGGCGTGCTTTGCACATCGGGAATGGTATTGAGTTGCAGATCGCGAGTATTCATGGTGAAACCTGTCCTGTCGGCGCGGAGCCGAAATAAGTGCTGCGGATTTACTTCTCAAAATTACTACTGATAGCGCACCAAACCTTAACTACTGATAGTTGATGCTACTTAAGGTTTATTGTTGACGACCAATCTTGGCTCGTCTTTGGCAAAACGTTGACGAATGGCAGCAGCAATTCCATCCGCATCCAAACCGCAAGACGCGAGTAATTGCGCGACATCACCATGATCGATAAATTGGTCCGGCAAACCCAAAATCAACAAGGGCTTGACTATGCCTTCCGCAGCCAGCGCCTCTGCGACCGCCGCACCAGCACCGCCCATGATGGCACCTTCCTCGACGGTCACGATTGCATCGTGTGTCGCAGCCAACTGTTTTAGCAAGGCAACATCTAATGGTTTGACGAAACGCATATTAGCGACCGTCGCATCCAATTTTTCTGCAGCCTGCAGACTCGGCGCCAGCATGGTGCCAAACGCCAATATGGCAACGCCTTTGCCTTCCCGCCGGATTTCCCCGGTACCCAGAGGAATCGTTTGCAAATCAGATCCCACAGTAGCACCGATGCCAGCGCCGCGCGGATAACGCACTGAAGCGGGTCCATTATATTGAAAAGCGGTCGACAGCATACGACGACACTCATTTTCATCCGACGCCGCCATCAACACCATATTAGGAATGCAGCGCAAGTAAGCAATATCGTAATTACCCGCATGGGTTGCGCCATCTGCGCCGACCAAGCCAGAACGATCTAATGCGAACGTCACGTCAAGATTTTGCAGTGCCACGTCATGAATCAATTGGTCATATCCACGCTGCAAAAATGTCGAGTAAATCGCCACTACCGGCTTTAATCCCTCGGTCGCCATGCCGGCAGCAAACGTCACTGCGTGCTGCTCAGCTATACCCACATCGTAGTAACGCTCCGGGAAACGGTTTTCAAATTCGACCATGCCGGAACCTTCGCGCATCGCTGGCGTAATCCCGATCAAGCGCTTGTCCTGCGCGGCCATATCGCACAGCCAATCGCCAAACACGCTGGTGTAGGTTGCCTTCTTCGCCTTAGTCGGCTTGATGCCTTCGGCTGGGTCGAACTTGCCCGGGCCGTGATACAACACTGGGTCTGCCTCCGCCAGCTTGTAACCTTGCCCTTTTTTAGTCACCACATGCAGAAATTGTGGCCCCTTCAAACCCTTGATGTTTTGTAAGGTAGGGATCAGCGAATCCAGATCGTGGCCATCAATCGGACCGATGTAATTAAAGCCAAATTCTTCAAACATCGTCGCTGGCACCACTAAGCCTTTGGCGTGCTCTTCGAGACGTTTGGCTAATTCACGTACTGGCCCTGGCAAGACACTCTTGCCAACATTTTTTGCGGCGGCGTAAAACTGACCCGACATCAGGCGTGCCAGATAACGATTCAAGGCGCCGACTGGCGGCGAAATCGACATATCGTTGTCGTTTAATACCACCAGCAATTTCACATCTTCGTGTATGCCGGCATTATTCATCGCCTCGAAAGCCATACCCGCCGTCATTGCACCGTCACCGATCACCGCAATCGCATGACGATCTTCGCCTTTGGTTTGTGCTGCTAAGGCCATACCAAGCGCAGCAGAAATCGAAGTGGATGAATGCGCGGTGCCAAAAGTATCGTACGGGCTTTCATCGCGACGCGGGAAGCCGGAAATACCATCGCGCTGACGCAAGCTATGCATCTGGTCGCGGCGTCCAGTTAAAATTTTATGCGGATAAGTCTGATGGCCGACATCCCAGACGATGCGATCTTCCGGCGTATTAAAAACCGCATGCAGTGCAATCGTCAGTTCTACTGTTCCCAAATTGGACGACAAATGGCCGCCGGTCTGCGAGACCGATTCCAACACATAGGCGCGCAATTCATCCGCCAGTTGCGTCAGTTGGGTGCGCGACAACTTGCGTAGTTCAGTCGGGTCGTTAATCGTTTCAAGCAAATTCATTTATGCCTTCCGCTGCACAATCAGATCTGCGAGTTCACGCAACCGTTGTGCCGTTTCGCCAAATTGTTCTAGCGCACCATGCGCATCACCGCGCAATGTTTCCGCAAGCGCACGCGATTGTTCCAATCCCAATATCGACACATAGGTGGGCTTGTTATCTGCCGCATCCTTACCCGCCGTTTTGCCAAGCGTCGCAGAGTCTGCAGTCGCATCCAAGATGTCGTCCACCACTTGAAACGCTAATCCGACCGCCTCCGCATACTCCTCCAACGTCTGCGTTTCCTGCACCGACAAAGCTTTGCCACACATCGCGCCCAGCAATACCGAGGCACGTAATAGCGCACCGGTCTTTAAGCGATGCATTTGCTCCAATTGTTCCAGCGTCAACTTCAATCCGACACTATCCAAATCGATTGCCTGACCACCACACATGCCACGTGAACCGGCCGCTTGTGCCAACAATTTCACCATTGCCAGTTGTTGTGCGGACGTTAATTCGCCTGCTGCCAAAACTTCAAACGCCTGCGCTTGCAATGCATCACCGACTAACAAACCCGTTGCTTCATCGTATTGCACATGTACAGTCGGCTTCCCACGACGCAAAGCATCGTCATCCATGCACGGCATATCATCATGCACTAATGAATAGGCGTGAATCATTTCCACCGCCGCTGACGCACGCGCCAACTCTGGTAGGGGCGCGTCAAAAATTGCGCCCGCCGCAAATACCAGCAAGGGACGCACCCGCTTACCACCATCCAGGACCGCATACTGCATCGCTTGATGCAGACGCTGCGGGTGCTCTGCTTGTGATGGCAAATATTGCAGCAAAGCTGCTTCCATCTCAGCTTGGACGGATTTCATCCAGGCATCAAAATCCTGCTCTGTATTTTCTTCTTGACTCTCATCTTTCTGCGGCTCACTCATTCTTCACCCTCGCCAGCAGCGGTCGACACATCGACATTGAAAGGCTTCAACATATCCCCCTCCAATACTTTGACCTGATTTTCGACTTTTTCTAGCTGCGCAGCACAATATTTCACCAGTTCGGAGCCGCGCTTATAAGCGGCGACCGAGGCCTCTAATGGCAACTCGCCTGCTTCCATACTGGCAACCAATTGCTCAAGCTCCGCCATCGCTGCTTCAAACGAAGTTGGCTGTTTGCTGCGATCTGACACCAGCGCATCAGTCGCGGCGGAAGGGGATTTTTTAGGCATACAGTCAATTAAAAGAATGAACCCTCTATTTTAGAGCAATCCACTCTTTTCGGCGCAGAAAGCGATCCAGCTGGAAATTTAAGATGATCTTAAAACACCTATAGCAAAGCGGATTTTGCACGTCCGTCGGCTAACGCACATACGCCGGCAATTTTTGTCCGCCGTCAAACACTCGGGTATAATCTTGGGTTGTGTCCGAAATTTCCTTTGCCTCTCGTTTGAACACTGGTTTTTGCGGATTCTTTCTCTCTTAGGTTGGTGCAAATTAATTTGGGGGGTGGGGAATGTCCGATCTGGCAAGTCTCGCCAAACTCGCGCGCTCAAACGCGCAACTTCCGGTCAATGTCTATTTTGACGCAGCGCTTTTGGAGCGCGAAATCCAGCAACTGTTCCGTCAGGGGCCGCGCTACGCTGGCCATCAACTGATGGTGCCTAATGTCGGCGATTTTTCTACCTTGGTTTCAGAAAACGAAGGTCGCATGTTGGTGCGCAACCAACAAGGTATCGAACTGCTGTCGAATGTCTGCCGTCATCGGCAAGCAAAAATGTTCAATGGTCGTGGCAACGCCAATACGCTGGTATGTCCGTTGCATCGCTGGACTTACGACCTCAAGGGCGAGTTAATCGGCGCGCCGCATTTTGGCGAAACGCCCTGCCTCAATCTCTCAAAAACCGCGTTGCAAAACTGGAACGGTTTATTGTTTGAGCGCAATGGCGTAGACGTTGCCAAAATTTTAAGCAAACTGAGTGTCACCAAGGACCTTGATTTTAGCGGCTACATGCTGGATCACATCGAGGTGCACGAGTGCAACTACAACTGGAAAACCTTTATCGAGGTTTATCTAGAGGATTACCACGTCGAACCCTTTCATCCAGGACTCGGCAACTTTGTCAGTTGCGATGATTTGACGTGGGAATTCGGCGAGCAATACAGTGTGCAAACGGTTGGCGTACATAGTGCGCTGGCCAAGCATGGTTCGCCTACCTATCAAAAATGGCAAGAACAGATTCTGCAATTCCGCAAAGGTGAAGCACCACCGTATGGCGCAATTTGGCTAACGCTTTACCCAAACATCATGGTTGAGTGGTATCCGCATGTATTGATCGTCTCGACTTTGTGGCCAGATGGTCCGCAAAAAACGCGTAATGTAGTCGAATTTTATTACCCGGAAGAAATCGTTTTATTTGAGCGCGAATTTATTGCTGCCGAGCGCGCTGCCTATATGGAAACCTGCGTCGAGGATGACGAAATTGCATTACGTATGGATGCTGGCCGCAAGATTTTGCTGGATAGAGGTGTCAACGAAGTCGGCCCGTATCAGTCCCCAATGGAAGATGGCATGCAGCATTTCCACGAATGGTATCGCCGTCAACTATCGGTTTGAAATTCTTTAACTGACCATTAATCTTTTCACTAAGCATGGTTGAATCTTCAACCATGCTTCCAACTTAAGTCGCTCGATGCAATCACTCTGGATGCTGTTCGCCACGCTCGCGTTTTCGCTGATGGGCGTGTGCGTCAAACTAGCATCCGAAACTTATTCGGTCGCTGAAATTATTCTGTATCGCGGTCTAATCGGTGTGATCTTTATATATATTCTGATCCGCCAACAAGGTGGCAGTCTTAAAACACCGTTCATCTGGCAACATTTATGGCGCTGCTTTGTCGGCATCACGGCACTATGGTTATGGTTTCTGGCGATCGGCTTTCTACCGCTCGCAACCGCGATGACGCTCAACTACATGGCGCCAATCTGGATTTCCGCGATTCTTTTTTTCGCCGCCTGGCGTATTGGTAAGCGACAATTTGAGTGGGGATTGACGCTAGCGATTCTAGCCAGCTTCATCGGTGTCACGCTGTTATTGCGCCCGGCCATCCATCAAGATCAGTGGCTAGGTGGCGTGCTCGGTTTGTGTTCCGGCATCCTTTCTGCGCTCGCTTATCTACAAGTAAAACACTTGGGGCAAATGGGAGAACCAGAATCGCGCGTAGTGTTTTATTTTTCTGCCACCGGTTTGCTAGCAGGATTAGTCGGCTGCTTATTTGGCACCGATGTGCATGGCGCGTCGATCCAGCTTTTCCGCATGCATAGCGCAAATGGAATGATGCTGTTGCTCAGCATCGGCATCCTCGCCGCGATGGCACAAATGGCGATGACGCGTGCCTATCGCCTAGGCAACACCTTGGTCACTGCAAATCTGCAATACACTGGTATCGTATTCGCCAGCGTTTGGGGCATCTTGATCTGGCGCGACACGCTTGGCCCATCTTCGTGGTTGGGAATATTGATTATTTTATTCAGCGGCCTAGTCGCGACGTTTTACAATATTCGCAGCAACACCGTTGCTAAAGACAAGATACCGCTCGATCCGATTGCTGCTGAAGTTTAACTACCTAAGTTCACGGCCTAAGTTTAACCACCTTAGTTAACGACGCAGTCAGTTGATACGTCGATCAGCAACACGATCAAGACATCTTAATCAATCTGCAGGAGCAAGTATGGCTTTTACCACCCTGATCTCTGCCACCGAATTATCCGCCCACCTGAACAACCCAGACTGGGTCATTGTGGATTGCCGTCAAGATCTCACCAATCGCGATGCCGGACATGCAGCATATCTGGCGGGACATATACCGACCGCACAATTTGCGCATCTGGATGACGATTTAGCGGGAGATAAGATCGCGCCAGATGGTACGTTCTGCGGCCGTCATCCACTGCCAGAACGCGATGCGTTTGTCGCTACACTGCGTCGTTGGGGCATCAACCAGCAAACCCAAGTCGTGGTCTACGACGACCATGGCGGCATGTTTGCAGCACGACTGTGGTGGATGTTGCGCTGGGTCGGGCATGAAGCAGTCGCGGTACTAAATGGTGGATTGCCGGCGTGGATCGCCGCAGCGAATAGCGTCACGCCGAACCTCACTACGGTCGTTTCGCTTGCCAAACAAGGTAACTTTCAACTGCGACCATCATTAGTCACAACCGTTAACGCAGATGACATCCTGCGCGATCTAGCGCAAACATCGCGCACAATTATTGATGCGCGCGCACCGGATCGCTATCGCGGCGAAAATGAAACGCTGGATCCCGTCGGCGGCCACATTCCCGGTGCCCGCAATCGCTTTTTTAAAGACAATCTGCAAGCTGACGGTCATTTCAAAAGCGCCCAGCAATTGCGTGAAGAATTTTCTGTACTTATAAAAGACCCTAACAAAAGTGTCATGCAATGCGGCTCTGGTGTCACCGCTTGTCACAATCTATTGGCATTAGAAACTGCCGGCTTGCTGGGGGCAGCCTTGTATCCAGGCTCGTGGAGTGAGTGGTGCGCCGATTCAACACGGCCGATTGCAACAGGAGCGGCGTAGAAACGCCCCCCCCTAAACTGCATACACGCTCTGCGGAGTCCCGTTCGGAGAAGTACTTCCCAGCCAAAACTCTTCTGCTCTTCGCTGCCAACGAGGACACTCAGCGTCAGGAAGCGCTGTGCCAAACACTCCACATACATTGACAAAAATGGTTGAATTGGCAACTAACACTCTTATACTCGCTGAGGCTATAACGTTTGGTTGATATCAACCACTAACAAACCCTCAGGGAGAACTCGAATGCAAGAAAACGAATTGGATTCCATCCTATCGAATCCGCATGGCGACATTTTATTGGATGAGCAAGAACCGACGAACGAAATCAGCATTTCTTCAAATGCAAAAGGCCTGATTATTCTGCTCCATGGCTGGGACATGGATAAAAACTATGATCCTGGCCTCTTGTTTCGCCCTTTTGTAGAACGCGTGCGGCAATACTTTGTGCCCAGGGGATATATCGTTTTCGCCCCTGTTTACAACACACACGAATCATTCAAGTGGGCCGCAAAAAACATCTATCAACTGATCGTTAATAGCCAGTTCCCATTAAATAATGTGCATGTGTTCGGCTACAGCATGGGCGGTCTGGTTGCGCGCCAACTTGTGGTTGAGGGTCTCAGCCCAAAAAATGTGGTGACATTCTGCACGCCGCATTTTGGCACGGCCGCTTGGATCGGCAACAATGCCTTATTTAACAACGGTGCAATGTCGATGGCCGCTTGGAGTGAAGATCTTAAAAGCCTGAACTTCCATCCACGAGACATTCAATTCCGCAATCGCTATCAAACAATCGGCTTATCTTATTATGCGGATAATGCAAAAACTCAACTTCACAACAACGACAAAATTGTTGAGGTCACTTCTGCAATTATGTGGGGAGAGGCGAATAAACCCGCCAAGCAAATTCATTGGGCGTCTTACAGAATCTGGGGATTTGGCAGCGGCGCCGGAGATCCGCATGGGCAAGCACAATGCCCACCAGAGATCGATCCAGCGTATAACCTGTTTGTGCAACTGGTGAATCAAACGGGTTAACGCCAAGAAGTACGCAAGACCTAAAGTATGCAGCGCACCGGCACGATCAATGCATGTGTCGGGCGCCTGTCAGCAACAGCACGATGACGACACCCAAACCAATCAATACAACTTGCGGGATCGTCTCACGCAAGGTTGCGCGACGCTGCATTTGCGGCATCAGGTCGCTGACTGCGATGTAGATAAAGCCGGACGATGCGAAAACCAGCACATAGGGTATCCATGTCTGCGATTGATCCAGCATTACATAGCCAACCAAGCCGCCCAGCACTGCCATCAAGCCGGAAATGATGTTGTAAAGATAGGCACGTTTGCGCGTAAAACCAGCATTCAGCAACACAATAAAGTCGCCGATTTCCTGCGGAATTTCGTGCGCAATGATGGCCAGACCAGTAAGTATGCCCAGATGTGGATCGGCCAAAAACGCAGCGGCAATCAAGATGCCATCGGTGAAATTGTGCATGCTGTCACCGACCAAAATCATCCAGCCAGAGGCACCGGCTTCTTTGGCATCATGACCATGCGCATGACCATGGCCATCGTCTTCGTGATGATGCGAATGACGCAAGATGGCAAATTTTTCGAGCAGAAAAAATCCCAGCAAACCAGCCAGCAATACGCCAAACAACACATGCGTATCAGCATTCGATTCAAACGCCTCGGGCAAGGCATGCAGCAATGAAGTCGCCAACAATATCCCCACCGACAAACTCACCATGCGATCGATCAGCTTGGACAACAGCGAAAACGAAAACAGAGCGGCGGCAGAAATGCTGAACACGCCAGAGATGGCCGTCGTCAGTAGTATGGAAACAAGCGTGGAATTAATTTGAGACCCCAAAAATGCAACAAGGTTGCAATTAAATCATATCCGCACGCTTTGGGCAAACGCCTTTGTGCTTTGAGGCACAACAAAATATGCGGACAAAATAAAAACGCGGCCTAAACGCCGCGTTTTTATTTCACTTGCCGATCACTCAGGCACCCACACCATGCGTCTTGAACCATGCGATACAACGCTGCCAGCCATCTTTCGCATCCGCCTCTACATAACTAGGCCTGTAGTCTGCATGGAAGGCATGACCCGCATCCTTGTACAACACAAATTCCGATGGATTATGTGCTTTTGCCAAAGCCTCCTGCATGGCTGCCACTGTCGCAACCGGAATGCCACCGTCCCGGGCACCATACAAACCCAAAACCGGCGTTTTCAAATCAGCGGCAATATCAACAGGATTCTTTGGTTTTAACGGTGTTGGATCGCCCACCAGACGGCCATACCAAGCCACGCCAGCCTTGGCCTTCGGATTGTGGGCAGAGTACATCCAGACGATGCGGCCACCCCAGCAGAAACCGGTGATACCGAGTTTAGTCACATTGCCGCCGTTGGCTCCGGCCCAAGCAACGATGGCATCCAGATCCTTCATCACTTGCGCATCCGGCACTTTGGCAATCAGGCCTTGCTGCAATTCGGCAACCGATTTGTATTTGCTAGGATCACCTTGCCGCACAAACAAATCCGGCGCCAGCGCCAAATAACCTTGCTTAGCAAAGCGGCGCGCAACATCGGCAATATATTCATGTACACCAAAAATTTCCGAAATCACCAGAATCACAGGTAAATTGGCCTTAGCTTCCGGCTGCGCACGATACACCGGTACCGCCTGTCCATCGACCATCACATTGAACTGGCCGACAGAGAGACCGTCAGCATCGGTCTTGACCAAGGTTTGCGCACAGATCGGGAACGCCGCCGCAGCAAAACCAGAACCCAGCGCTACTTTAATAAAGTCACGCCGACCCACGCCGTCGGACCATTCCGTTTTTGCGACCAGACTATTGAATTCTTCCTGCAGATCGTTCATGAGACTCTCCAATGTAGCAGTTGAATACCACCGAGTTGAATACCTAAGCGCCATCCAACGATGGCAACCACCTGAAAATCTTTATGCAAGACGATCAAATCACACTGTCACAGTCGTCGGCTAATTGCAACGCGGATACCTGATACAGATACTGGATTACGCTGCAAGTTCACACCAATCCAAACATTCGATGCGTATCATTAGTGCGCCTCATCCCAATTTTTGCCTATGCCGACTTCGGCAATCAGTGGCACTTTCAGTTGCGCCACATTTGCCATCAATTCAGGTAATTTTTTCTTCACCAGCTCAAGCTCGGTCTCGGGCACTTCCAACACTAGCTCATCATGCACTTGCATCACCATTTTTGATTGCAGTTTTTCGGCTTCCAGCCAATCCTGCACGGCAATCATCGCCAGCTTGATCAGATCGGCTGCCGTGCCCTGCATAGGCGCGTTGATCGCTGCGCGCTCAGCGCCTTGCCGGCGTGGGCCGTTGGGCGAATTAATTTCTGGTAGCCACAATCTGCGCCCGAAAACCGTCTGCACATAACCACGCGCTTTCGCCTCCATGCGCGTTTCATCCATATAACGCTTAACGCCAGCGAAGCGATAAAAATATTTTTCGATATAACTCTGTGCGGCGGAACGCTCAATTCCGAGGTTGCCAGCAAGGCCAAATGCACTCATACCGTAAATCAGACCAAAGTTAATCACTTTGGCGTAACGACGCTGCTCACTCTCGACCGCCGCCACATCGATACCAAAAATTTCTGCCGCTGTCGCACGGTGAATATCCTCGCCTTCGGCGAAAGCGCGCAACATGTTTTCGTCTTCTGAGATATGCGCCATGATGCGCAATTCAATTTGCGAGTAATCAGCAGAAACAATCACATTGCCGGGCGCGGCGACAAAAGCTTCGCGTATGCGGCGCCCTTCGCTAGTGCGGATCGGAATATTCTGTAGATTCGGGTCGTTGGAGGCGAGGCGACCAGTAATCGCAATTGCCTGACCATAGTTCGTATGCACACGACCAGTATGCGGGTTGATCATTTTTGGCAGCTTGTCGGTGTAGGTCGACTTCAGTTTCGACAGGCCACGATACTCGAGCAAAACTTTCGGCAGTGGATAATCCTCGGCCAACTTTTGCAGTACCTCTTCATCAGTAGATGGTGCACCGGAGGGCGTCTTTTTAACCACTGGCAGCTTCAATTTTTCAAAGAAAATTTCGCCAATTTGCTTGGGTGAATTTAAATTGAAAGGCTGCTCAGCCAGTTCATACGCCGCCGATTCGATCTTCAACATGCGCTTACCTAGATCATTCGATTGTGTATTCAACAAGCCAGCATCGATCAGCACACCATTGCGCTCCATTTTTTGCAGCACCAACGAGGCCGGCATTTCGACTTTCTCGTAAATGAAGGTCAAGCCTTGATCCGCCTCCACGTGCGGCCACATACACTGATGCAGTTGCAACGTGATGTCCGCATCTTCAGCCGCGTATTCGGTAGCGCGCGCTATCTCGACTTGATCGAAACATAATTGTGAGGCGCCTTTGCCACACACATCTTGAAACGTAATGGTCTTGTGGTTCAAATGGCGCAAAGCCAAGCTGTCCATATCGTGGCTGCGATGGGATTCAAACACATAGGATTCCAGCAAGGTATCGTGCACCACACCACCCAGGTGGATGCCGTGATTGGCAAATATATGGCGGTCGTATTTTAAATTTTGTCCGAGCTTTGGCTTGCTATCGCTTTGCAGCCACGCACGCATTTTGTTCAACACCAGATCGCGTGATAACTGTGTAGGAGCATCTTGATAATGATGCGCCACTGGAATATACGCTGCTATCCCGGGCTCACAACACAAGGAGATGCCGACCAGCTGCGCTTGCATAGGATCGAGCGAAGTGGTTTCCGTATCCACTGCCGTCAGCGTTGCACTATCGATGGTGGCAATCCAGCGATCCAGATCGGCCTCGGTCAAAATGGTTTCGTAACGCTTTTCACTCTCAGTTCTTGCCTCGCCAAACAAGAAACCTTGCGGTGCATTATCGGCAGCACTCGGCGTCATCGCTGTGGTTGTGCGCGACGAGCGCGGGGAGCTTGCTTTATCTTGTGACTGTTGCGTTTGAACGCCAGCGTTTGCTGCATCCAGCGACTCACGCAACCACGACTTGAATCCGTTACGTTTAAAAAACGCAATCATCTGATCCAGATCTTCTGGTTTTTGCACTAAAGATTCGGTAATCGACGCCATATGTGCAGACAAATCGCAATCTGTCTTGACCGTTATCAAGGTTTTAGCTTGTGGCAGCCACTCCAATGCCTTGCGTAGATTGTCGCCAACCACACCTTTGATCTCATCGGCATGCGCGACGATCTGGTCTAGCGAGCCGTATTGTGTCAGCCATTTGACGGCTGTTTTGGGCCCTACTTTTTCTACCCCTGGGACGTTATCAACGGTATCGCCGATCAGAGTCAAATAATCGATGATGCGCTCTGGCGGCACACCAAATTTATTCTGCACGCCCGCAATATCGAGCTTTTCATTGCTCATCGTGTTGATCAAGGTCACGTGCTGATTGACCAGCTGCGCCAAATCCTTGTCGCCGGTGGAGACCACCGCCGTCATGCCGCTTTTTACTGCTTCGACTGCCAACGTACCAATTACGTCATCGGCCTCAACCCCATCGATCATCAGGATAGGCCAGCCCATTGCTTTGACTGCCTCGTGGATCGGCTCTATCTGCGCAACCAGATCTTCCGGCATCGATGCACGCTGCGCTTTGTATTCGGCGTACAAATCGTCGCGGAACGTTTTACCCTTGGCGTCGAACACGCACGCCATATAAGCAGACGGATAATCCTTGCGCAGTCTACGCATCATATTGATCATGCCGTAGATGGCACCGGTCGGCGCGCCATCGCTATTACGTAAATCAGGCATCGCGTGAAAAGCGCGGTACAGATAGCTGGAGCCATCGACGAGTAGCAAAGTTTTATTCATGGGCGAATCAGAAAGAAAGGGGGATGTCAGCATCTTTTAGCGATTAAGCCAATTTGCCGTGCCGTAAAACTACGCACAGCAACAACAAATGCTGAAAAATGCCTACGATTATGGCAGGTTTTGCCATCGACAATCCTTGCTAACCGGGCCCTCGCACACGCTTTGCTTGCTGCCGCAATAGTTGCCGCAGAATTAGGCCGGTTTGTTACAATGAAGCGATTACTAAATCTACCGCAAGCGTAGCCATAATTTTAACCACCTTACTTCACGACGATTCCATCATGCGTACATCAAAATTTTGGTCCATTGTGGCTGTTTCAGCCGCCATGTCAGCACTGCCTCTGATCGCGAATGCACAAACGGCATCAGCGCCGTCAGCACCGGCCCGCGCCGTCGCGCCACCACCGCCAGAAACCATGCGACTGGAAGAAGGCGCGGCACCAGACATTACCATCAAGCAACCAGACACCAAAAAGCGAATTACCGAAAAAAAGGTCCACGGCAAAGTAACCGAAGTAAAAGTGCAAACCGGTAAAACAACTTATTACGCGCATCCAAATGACCCCGCCGGCAGCGCGATGCCTGGCGATGCTCAAAGCCAAGCAAGTCGTCCGGTACAGTTTCGCATCGGCGAATTTGGCCCGCCAGATGCCGCAAAAAAACAGCGTGAACCAGTAGAAACCCTGGCACCCGCGCCCGTCAAATAAGCGTCACTAATTCCGAAAAAAAATAACGCACCTTGCTGCGTTATTTTTTTCACGGTTTTATTCGCCGCTTTATTTCCCCTAACGATTTTTACGAGCTTTTCATGGCAGTTTTTACTCCGGTCACACTAGACGACCTCACCCAATGGATCTCACAGTTCGATCTTGGGAAGGCGCTCGCCATCAAAGGGATTCCGTCTGGCATCGAAAACACCAATTTTTTTATCACGACAGAAACCGGTGAATACGTCCTTACTCTTTTTGAAAAGCTGACGTTTGAGCAATTGCCGTTTTATTTAAATTTAATGCGTCATTTGGCCGAGCGCGGTGTATTAGTGCCGATACCTATCGCCAATCATAAGGGCGATATCCTTAACACCCTGCATGGCAAGCCAGCCTCCATCGTCAGCAAGCTAGAGGGTGCATGTCAGTTGTCGCCTGCGCCGGTGCACTGTGCTGCAGTCGGCGCAATGTTGGCACGCATGCACATTGCGGCAGAAAATTTCAGTATTAAACAGCCCAATTTGCGTGGCATCGCGTGGTGGAATGAAAACGCGCCAGCCGTGCTGCCACATCTGCCGCAACAAACCCGAGACTTACTGCAGGACGAAATGGCTTTCCAGAATGCGTTTGCCGCTTCGGAAAACTGTGCGTTGCTAAGAAGCGGCCCGATCCACGCTGATTTGTTTCGCAACAATGTAATGTTTAACGGCGAGCATTTGACCGGCTTTTTTGATTTTTATTTTGCGGGTTGCGATCATTGGCTGTTTGATGTGGCGGTTACCGTCAATGACTGGTGTATTGATATTGACAGCGGCGAACTAGATCACGCACGGGCTCGTGCATTACTCGACGCCTATCATCATGTCCGCCACTTTTCCGAGGCAGAACAACAATCTTGGCAAACTATGTTGCGTGCTGGCGCGCTTCGCTTTTGGCTTTCGCGCCTAGTGGATTTTCATCAGCCGCGCGATGCAGAGATGCTCACGCCACACGACCCCGTACACTTTGAGGGGATTTTGCGTTTGCGCATACAACATCCTGCTCCACCTCTCTTTACCGCGACTGCATAATGGAAAAACTTCCCGCACAAACCGGCTGGCTCTGGATCAAGGAAGGCTTTGCGCTGTTCCGCAAACAGCCAGCAGAAATTTCCACACTCTTTTTCGGCTATATGTTTTTAATGCTGATATTCGGCATCATTCCAGTGATTGGGCAATTGCTGCCCCTGCTGTTGGCTCCGGTTTTTGCGGTCACCTTCATGCAAGCCTGTGCTTATATGGATAAGGATAGAAAGATCTACCCAAAGTTACTTTTCGTCGGATTTCGTACACCACAGTTACGCACATTGATACAGCTCGGCTCGCTACATCTACTGGCAGCGGTGATTGCGATCGCGGCATCTAGCATCGTCGATGGCGGCACCTTCTGGCAGGCGATGACCGGACAAATTGTGGTGGATGAAAATACCGTGCGCGACTCGAATATGGCACTGTCGATGCTGTTTGCAACCGCAATTTATATTCCGGCAGCAATCGTGTTCTGGTTTGCAGCACCGTTAATCGCGTGGCAAAACATGAGCATAGGGAAAGCGGTATTTTTCAGCTTCTTTGCCATGGTGCGCGCCAAAAAAGCCTTCCTCGTTTATTGTCTGGCGTGGGGTGCGATTAATCTCATTTTATTAATGATCGTTAGCACCGTCATCGTTGGTCTTTTAGGCTCTACCGCTACCATCCTGATCTTGCTGCCGATGTCGATGTTGTTAACCATCGTCATGTGCTGCTCATCGTATGCCGTGTATCGGCAACTGTTTGGGGCGGCGCCCGATTTTCCTGCCTAATAATTCGATACGCTGCCCTGCTCGGTAACAGTCGCTGGCCAACAAACCAATTAAAAACGCTGGAAGAATTTTTCAATTCTTCCAGCGTTTTTTATCATGCTTTGCGATACGCGAAATTTAACGCATTGAACTAATCAAGCACTCACTTTATCAAGCTTAGCGATACTGAGATCCAGCAGCTTCATACCATGGCGACCAAAGTTGATGTGCGCACGTGCACTACCACCGCTGCCTTCGATATCAACAATCACACCTTCACCAAACTTGGCGTGGGCGACGGATTCTCCGATGCGCCAACCAGATTCTTGCTTGGTAATTTGTTGTGCAATCTTGTTACTCCCTTTCCCTAACGCGTCTTCCCATGCTGCTTTTGGCTGCGCAAACCATTGCTGTGGCTGCTGTACTCTAGGTGACAACCACTTCAACGCCTCGTCCGGCATTTCATCAAAAAAGCGTGACTTCATGTTGTAACGCATCTGCCCATGCAACATACGCGTTTGCGAAAAGCTGATATACAAACGCCGCTTGGCGCGCGTGATGGCGACGTACATTAGACGACGTTCTTCTTCGACGCCGCCTTCTTCTTTTTGCGAATTCTCATGCGGGAACAAACCTTCTTCAAGCCCCGTAATAAATACCGCATCAAACTCCAAACCTTTGGCGGAATGCACAGTCATCAACTGCATTGCATCTTGTCCTGCTTGCGCCTGATTGTCGCCCGCCTCCAGCGACGCATGTGACAAAAAGGCAGACAGCGGCGACATCACCAACACCAGTGGCGTATCAGCATCAAGTATTTCGATACCATTGTTATCTGCTGTAATCGCGGGCCCGGCCACAGCTTGACTTTGCGGCCCCAGTAGAGCTGGCGCATCGATGCCAAATCCTTCCTCAGAAACGAACAAGGTTGCAGCACTGACTACTTGTTCCAGATTCTCTATACGGTCAGCGCCGTCTCTTTCTTTTTGATAGTGCGGAATCAAACCGCTGACATCCAACACCACCTGCACCATTTCTGGCAACGGCAAATGCTGGGTCTCAAAGCGTGCGCCTTCTATCATTTTGACAAAACCGCCGAGCAGCGAACCGGCTTTGCCAGTCACATAAGGCACCGCCGCGTACAGTGAAATATTGTATTGTTTGGCCGCGTCCTGCAATTGCTCAATCGAGCGCGCACCGATGCCGCGCGCAGGAAAATTTACTACCCGCAAAAAAGCAGAGTCATTGTGCGGATTGTCCATCAATTGCAAATACGCAATCGAATGCTTGACCTCGGCACGTTCAAAGAACCGCTGGCCGCCATACACCCGATAGGGGATGCCAGCAGAAAATAATGCATGTTCAATCACACGCGATTGTGCGTTGGATCGATACAGCACTGCGATCTCGCTGCGCGTCGCGCCCTCTGCAATCAAGTTTTTAGCTTCTTCAATGATCCATTGCGCTTCCTGCAAATCACTACCGGATTCAAGAATACGAATTTGCTCACCATGACCAGCGTCGGTAAACAAATTTTTTCCTAGCCGCTTACTATTATTAGCAATCAGTACATTGGCGGTGTCGAGAATATGGCCGTGTGAGCGATAGTTTTGCTCTAGCTTGATCAAGTTCTCAACCTTGAACTCACGCTCGAAGGCGCTCATATTGCCGACGTTGGCACCGCGAAACGCATAAATACTCTGATCGTCATCGCCCACGGCAAACACTGCGCCTTGCGTGCCCGCCATCAGCTTTAACCACTTGTATTGCAGATCGTTAGTATCCTGAAATTCATCAACCAAAATATGTTTAAAGCGCGCCTGATAATGCTCGCGTAAGGGTTGATTGCGATTTAACAACTCGTAGGTACGCAGCAGTAGCTCGGCAAAATCAACCACGCCTTCGCGCTGACATTGCTGATCATAAATTTCATACAACGCCACCAACTTGCGGTTGTAATCGTCAAACGCCTCCACCTCAGCAGCGCGCAAACCCTGATCTTTTGCGCCATTGATGAAATACATCAGCGTGCGTGGTGGGAATTTTTCGTCGTCGATATTGTTTGCCTTGAGCAAACGCTTAATCATCGACAATTGATCTTGCGAATCCAAAATTTGAAACGTCTGCGGCAATGCTGCGTCACGATAATGCGCGCGCAACAGACGGTTACACAATCCATGGAACGTCCCTATCCACATACCGCGCGTATTGATCGGCATCATTGCCGACAACCGCGTGGTCATTTCCTTGGCAGCCTTGTTGGTAAACGTTACTGCGAGTAGTCCACCCGGCGAAACTTGATTGGTTTGTAGCAACCAAGCGATTCGCGTGGTTAATACACGCGTCTTACCAGAGCCGGCGCCAGCCAGAATGAGCGCGGATTGCGCGGGAAGCGTAACTGCGGCGAGTTGTTCTGGATTGAGATTGTGAAGAAGATTTTGCATCTAACGATTATAGCCGCGCACGCCGACAGCAAGCGGCGCATTGTATAACTATGCAGGTAAAATCAAGAAAAACTTAAAGGAAAATGGGACAGAGGCATGAATACCGACTATCTGAACATGACATTACATCTGATCGGCGCCATTATTGCCGGCGGCTTGATAGGATTGGAGCGCGACTATCACGATAAACCAGCTGGTTTCCGTACGCATACCTTGGTTTGCCTGTCATCTAGCGTCCTCATGCTGATTAGTTTGTATCCATCGCATTGGGTGCCACAAGGTACCGCGTTCACAATACAAACCGATCCAACCCGGATGGCACAAGGGATCATGACTGGCATCGGCTTTCTCGGTGCGGGCGTCATCTACAAAGAAAATCTCAGCGTGCGTGGTTTGACCACCGCAGCCTCGATCTGGATTACGGCGGCGATCGGCATCCTGTTTGGTGTCGGCTTTTATTTCCCCGCTATTCTGGCGACGCTCTTCGCGCTTGGCATTCTGACGATTTTCCGTCAGATTGAAAACAAGATTCCTTCACTTTCCTATGTGCTGCATTACATACGCTTCGATCACGATAACGTGATGTCAGAAGACGCATTCCGCGATTTACTCAAAGAGCATAGCTTCGCCGTCTCCGGCCTAGGCTATCAAGTTGGCAACGAAGGTCGTTCGTTTGAATATCAAGCCATACTGCGCACCAAGAAACCGGATGCGGCTGCGCGTCTCGTGACCTCGTTGCGCAGTCAGAATGCGGTACGCAGCTTTCATCTGGCACCGATTGGCGATTGATCACATTTAGACGCGATCAATTGAAATTTGATCTTCCTGATAATTTTTCCTGTTGCGTCGGCGCTGTTCGGTGACAGCCAACCCCTCTGACCTGTCTGGGTAACTTATAATGCTCGATTCGATCCAATCTGCAGAGTCAACATGGAATTAGCTAAGTCTTTCGAGCCCGCCGACATAGAAGCGTTTTGGCGCACCGAGTGGGAACAACGCGGATATTTCACCGCCAGTGTCGATCCAGCCAAACCATCTTTCAGCATTCAATTGCCGCCACCCAATGTGACTGGCACGCTGCACATGGGTCATGCGTTTAACCAGACCATCATGGATGGCCTAACGCGCTATCACCGCATGCGTGGCTACAACACCGCGTGGATACCTGGCACCGATCACGCGGGCATCGCGACGCAAATCGTGGTTGAGCGTCAGCTTGATGCGCAAAAAATTTCACGCCATGACCTAGGTCGCGAGAAATTCCTGGAAAAAGTATGGGAATGGAAAGAAAAATCCGGCTCCACGATCACCGGCCAGATGCGTCGCATCGGCGCCTCGGCTGATTGGAGCCGTGAATATTTCACGATGGACGAACCGCGCTCCAAAGTCGTCACTGAAGTATTCGTGCGCCTGGTTGAACAAGGCCTGATCTATCGCGGCAAGCGTCTGGTCAACTGGGACCCCGTGCTCGGCACCGCCGTCTCTGATTTAGAAGTGGTATCGGAAGAAGAAGATGGCCACATGTGGCATATCCGCTATCCACTGGCGGATGGCTCCAAATACAAATTCCCGATCACCTTTGACGACGCCGGTAACGCGACCGAATGGGAAGAACGCGACTTTATCGTGGTCGCCACCACGCGTCCAGAAACCATGTTGGGCGACGTCGCTGTTGCCGTCGATGCGACCGACACGCGCTATCAAGCATTGGTCGGCAAGATGCTGAAGCTGCCGTTGTGCGATCGCGAGATCCCACTGATTACCGATGAATACGTCGACAAGAACTTCGGTACCGGTTGCGTCAAGATCACACCTGCGCATGACTTTAACGATTACGCCGTCGGCCAGCGCCACAAGCTCGACAAGATCAGCATCCTGACACTGGATGCAAAAATCAATGATGCCGCGCCAGCCGCCTATCAAGGCGTGGACAGATACGTCGCGCGCAAACAGATCGTCGCTGATCTCGATACCCAAGGTCTGCTGGAACTGGTCAAACCACACAAGCTGATGGTGCCGCGTGGTGACCGTACCAACGTCGTGATCGAACCGATGCTGACCGATCAATGGTTTGTCGCAATGAGCAAGCCAGCGCCGGAAGGTACCCACTTCCCTGGCAAATCGATTGCCGAAGTCGCACTCGAAAAAGTCGCCAATGGTGAAGTGAAAATGATTCCAGAAAACTGGAGCAACACATACAACCAATGGCTCAACAATATCCAGGACTGGTGCATCTCACGCCAATTGTGGTGGGGACATCAAATCCCTGCATGGTATGGCGACAATGGCGAATACTACGTCGCGCGTAATGAGGAAGAAGCAAAAGCCAAGGCAGCAGCAGCCGGTTACGCCGGCATCTTGAAACGCGACGATGATGTACTCGATACTTGGTTCTCATCTGCACTGGTGCCGTTCTCGACACTTGGCTGGCCAGAAGAAACGCCTGACTTCAAGGCATTTTTACCATCTTCGGTATTGGTCACAGGCTTCGACATCATTTTCTTCTGGGTGGCGCGCATGGTCATGATGACCACGCATTTCACCGGCAAGGTACCCTTCAACACGGTGTATGTGCATGGATTAGTGCGCGACTCCAGCGGTCAGAAAATGTCCAAGTCCAAGGGCAACACGCTCGATCCTATCGATTTGATCGATGGCATCAGCGTCGATGATCTTGCCGCCAAACGCACCGTCGGCCTGATGAATCCCAAGCAGGCCGCCAGCATCGATAAGGCCACCCGCAAGGAATTTACCAACGGCATTTCTGCCTATGGCACCGATGCGCTGCGCTTTACGATGGCAAGCTACGCATCATTAGGTCGCAACATCAACTTCGACCTCGGCCGCGCCGAAGGCTATCGTAATTTCTGCAACAAGCTTTGGAATGCAACACGCTTTGTGTTGATGAATTGCGAAGGCCACGACTGTGGTTTCAGCAAACCCGGACCTTGTGAACCCGGTGATTGCGATCCTGGTGGTTACACCGATTTCTCGCAAGCAGACCGCTGGATCGTGTCGCTGTTACAGCGTGTGGAAGCTGATGTTGAAAAGGGTTTTGCCGACTATCGCTTCGACAATATCGCATCATCGATTTATCAATTCATCTGGGATGAGTACTGCGATTGGTATCTGGAAGTTGCAAAAGTACAGATCCAACAAGGTAGCGAAGCGCAGCAACGCGCAACCCGTCGCACGCTGCTGCGCGTATTGGAAACCATTTTGCGTCTGGCACACCCAATCATTCCATTTATTACCGAACAGTTATGGCAAACCGTCGCCCCATTGACCGGTATTGAGCTGCATCCAGCTGGCTACAAAGTTGGCAAGTCCATTATGCTGCAAGCGTATCCGGAATCGCAGCCCGGCAAGATCGACGAACAAGCCGAAGCCTGGATGCACGAGTTAAAAGCAATGACAGATGCATGTCGCAATCTGCGCGGCGAGATGCAATTGTCGCCAGCGTTGCGCGTACCGCTGATCATGGAAGCTGCAAACCCAGCGCAAGCCACACGCTTGCAATCGTTTGCGCCATATTTGCAAGCACTGGCCAAACTGTCGGAAGTACAAGTCGCCGATCAGCTACCGGAGTCACCAGCATCAGTCTCCATCGTTGGCGAAGCCAAACTGATGCTGCAAGTAGAGATCGACGTTGCTGCCGAACGTGAACGTCTGACCAAAGAAATCACGCGCCTGGAAGGTGAAATCGCCAAAGCTACCAGCAAGCTTTCGAATGAAAGTTTCGTTGCGCGCGCACCAGCACAAGTGGTGGCGCAAGAGAAGGAGCGCGTCGCCAATTTCTCGGCTACGCTGGAAAAACTGCGCGAGCAATTTGGTAAGCTGTAATGATTAAACTGTAGTTCTGAAGCTGTAATTCTGAAGCTGTAATTCTGAAGCTGCTTTGCAATCAGTAAATCAGCTTGGCTCAAAGAAAAAGCGCAGACCTTTGTCTGCGCTTTTTTAATTTTATGAAGCCGAGTCCGACGTCGGAATCAATCAACCACATCAAATACCTAGCTCAACCATCAATATGCGCCACTAGCGGCAGATGATCAGACGCCTTGCGCGCCAATGGCGTCGTGTGTGCTGCAATACGTGTCAAACGATGGCGTGGACTAATCCAAATTCTATCTAGTGCAAAGATAGGCCAGCGCGATGGAAAGGTTCGCACCGCTGGCACTGCTTCAAAGTGCGACACCAACCAGCGCAGCGGTCGTCCCCATACAAACCACTCATTGACGTCACCGAGCATAATCACCGGCATTTCGCTGGTATCGAACTCCTGCAACAAACGACGTATCTGGTCGCGCCGCTCGGCCGGACGCAAACCCAGATGAGTGGCAACGATACGTAGCGGGTGACCATAACAATCGAGATCAGCTTCCATCGCGCCGCGCGGCTCCCGACTACCGAACGACAGATCGATGCTGCGTGATGCGGTGACTGGATAACGACTCAAAATAGCATTGCCGTAACGCTTGTCTGCTCTTTCCTGCGTCGGCCCCTCGACCACATAAAATCCTGTCACTTGCTGCAGCAAGGCCAGCACGTTCTCGCGTTTGCTATCGCCCAGCGGCACTTCCTGCAACGCAATCACATCGGCGTCAATTTCACGCAGCACCTTGGCGATTCGTTGTGGAGAAAACTTCCCATCGGTACCGACCGCACTATGAATGTTGTAACTGACCACCGTTAGCGGCCAGGGATTCATATCTGGCGTCGCCAAATCCGCGGACGCTGTGATCGATGGAGTGGCTTCATCTTGCTGTTGTTTCATTTTTACTTTTTCTAAACGCTGACGATGAGAACCTTCGAGCAACATTACTTTATTTACCGCAGCAATTTGCTGAGGCACCGAATGTCGCTGCTATGTTTGGTGATGTTGCGAGGCGTTTGCGGCAACCAAAAAGTTAACGCAGACATAGAGATGGATGCTAAATCGGCGGCAAGGTTCCTTGCTGCCTAGCAATCGAGCGGGTGTTGAAAATACGAAAATCTAAAAATAGCGGCTTTTACAAGAAAAAGCGACCCTATTACGAGATTTAAACCAGAGAAACCGTCAAGCCCGGCAAAGTCACGCCAGAAAATGCGGTCGACCACGTTTGACCCGGCTTGATTGGGTAAGCGTCGGTCAACGTACCGGTCGCAATGAGCTCACCTGCAGCCAGTGGCGCAAATTGCGGCTGCGTTTTTAGCAATTGATGCAAATGCCACAAAGCATGCACCGGGCTGCCTAGCACGTCGCTACCAAATCCGGCACTTTGCAAACTAACCTCGCCTCTTTCGCTGACCGACAAAGACATACTGGCATCCGGCAAAATTTCGCTCAAATGCCGACGCGTCGCCGACGACAACATATGTGGTTCGCCCAAAATCAAGGTGCCGTGCAAACCAAACGCGGCAATCGCATCCACCGCCTCGAACTTCCAGTTTTTGAATGGACAGGTAACCAACTCAAACCCGTGTGCGATCCATTCGATACAGTCGGCAATATTCTCCAAGGTCGCATTGGCTGGCGGTGTCTTGCCCAGCATAAAGACGATTTCTGGCGCGATTCGCGGTTGCACCGCGCCTTTTAAACTTTGTACGCCGTGGTTGTCTTGCGAATAACGTACGGTCGTGTCAAAAATATGCGACCAAATCGGTTCACTGATCGGCTCACGCTGACCATATTGCACAGCGATTTTGCTATTGGTAAAACCGATCTTGCGTCCCACCGGGGTTTCCCCTTCCGCAATCCGGATATCGGCGATAGCCTTGGCAATATCGTAACCATCGGCAATCGTTAGCGCCTCGCTTTGGCTCAAACAGGCGATCTGCTGCGCATTGGCTCGCGCTACCAGCAATTGGTGTGCATAGCGATTGGCTTGGGTCGACATCAGCATGAGGACTCACATGAAAAAGTAAAAAGGAAAGGAATAATGCCCGTGACGCCGTATTCTTATACTAGGCTTGTATGCCTTTTGGCAAGCATTACGCTAAGGGCGCATCAAAAACATAGGTAGTTGACTTGCGAGCAAGCTCCAAGTTCCATCACCGAGAAGCCTCACATCGACAACAAACGACTATGCCCCTGCCCGTTTTTTCACAAGATAGCGATCCAGTTGATTGGCAAAATTACGCGTGTCACTCTGACTAAAAGGCGCAGGGCCGCCAGTTTCGACACCGCTACTGCGCAACTCATCCATAAACGAGCGCATCGTCAAGAATTGCTGAATATTATCTTTGGTATAGAACTCACCGCGGGGATTAAGCGCCTGACCACCTTTTTCCAGCACGTCGGCTGCCAGTGGAATATCGGCGGTAATCACCAGATCACCCACTTCCACCAAACGCACGATTTCATTATCGGCCACGTCAAATCCCGCGGGTACTTGTATCGCCTTGATAAAGCGCGACGGCGGTGTGCGTAATAATTTATTGGCAACCAGCGTGACCGGCATCTCTAGGCGCTCGGCAACACGAAATAGAATCTCCTTGATTACGCTCGGACAAGCATCGCCATCAACCCAAATTTGCATTTCTTGTTTCCCTTTGTTGGACATCGTCGTATTGCTCTTTTTAAAATCCATTTCTGGCTAGCGTATTAGATAACACACCCAACCCAAGCCCGATGCGACCAATGCACTCAGCTACCCGACTTACTTAATATCTCCCCCAAATATATAGAGTCAAGGCGCTTCTGTTTTCGACGCGTACTGTCTTGCAACAAGCTAAGGCTTATCGCATCCAAAAACTTGCCATTAAATCCATATTCCGGCACAGTCACACAGAACATATTGGCAATCACCACCCTACAAATGTGTGCGTCTTTAGCGGTTTGCCAATCAGGTGGCGTCAGTGTAAACCCGCGCCTTGTTTAGTTCCGAAATATCTGTGCCACTTCAGGAGAGCTCGTGAACATGAATGCGCTACAGCCCGATGATGACTGGAAGAGTCTGATTGATTTCTTATCCGACTGGTATTGGGAGCAAGATAAGGATCTGCGCTTTACCATGATGACCGGCAAGCGTATGCGTGAGAAAAATATCGATGCTTCGCCCATCATCGGTAAGCTGCGCTGGGAGCAGGATAGGATTTTGGACGTTAATGACCCACACTGGCAAGCTCACAAAGCTTTGCACTATGCGCGCCAGCCTTTTTCTAATTTCACTTACAGAATTACCGCACGCAACAATGAGCTGCGCTACATCCGTATCAGCGGTGCACCTTTCTTTGACGCCAATGGCGCATTCGCCGGTTATCGCGGCATAGGCAAAGATGTTACTGGCGAGGTACGTGCCGAGTTGCGCCGCACTATCGAACATGCCGTCACAGAAACGCTCTCGACTGCCAGTAGCATTGCTGAATGCGTGCCCCACATTATTCAAACACTATGCGAGACGCAAAACTGGGCGTGCGGCATTTATTGGGAGCTTGACACCAAAGCCGACGTATTGAAGTACAAAGGTAACTGGTGTGCCGATACAGACGATGCGCGCACCCTGCTGCGTGCTCGGATCAAAGGTGAAACCGTCTCGCGTGATGTCGCATGCATCGCCAGCAGCGTCTGGCAGAAGGGCGAGCCGGTTTGGATCGCCGACATCACGGCAGACAGCGACACCTCAACTTCGCCGACCACCGGATTACGCAGTGCTTTCGCCTTCCCAATCAAATCAGGTGACGAAGTGATCGCGGTGTTGGAGTTCTACGGCACCAAAATCTATCAGCCGGATACCGAGCTACTTGATTGTGTAGCCATCGTCTCTACTCATATCAGCCAGTTCAGCAGCCTTATGTGCGCGCGCATCGAGCTGGCGCACAGCGAAGAGCGGTTTCGCAGCTTGATCGAGTTGTCCTCAGACTGGATTTGGGAGCAAGACGAAGATTTTTGCTTTACTTTCTTTGAAGGCAACCACAGCATGCGTAAACACGCAGGCATCGATCCTCGCGCGCACATTGGCAAATATCAATGGGACATGGAGACGCTCAATCTCAGCCCGCAGGACTGGGTGCGGCACAAGGAAACCTTACAACGGCATGAGACTTTCGAAAATTTTCTGATTCGTCGCCCTGACGTCAATGGCAGCGAGTGCTGGTTGTCGATCAGTGGCCGTCCGATTTTTGATACCAGCGGTGGGTTTAGAGGCTATCGCGGCATTTTCAAGGACATCAGCGAAAGCAAGAGTAGCGAAGAACGGATCCAGTTTCTCGCCACGCACGATTCGTTGACTAGACTACCCAATCGCATGATGTTTAGCGAGTTGCTGAATCATGCCATCTTGGTTGGTCGACGTTACGAACGCAAGTTTGCGGTGTTCTTCATTGATTTGGATCGGTTTAAAGTCATCAACGACAGCCTCGGTCACGAAGCCGGCGACCTGTTACTCAAGACAACCGCGCAACGTCTGCAAACCTGCGTCCGCGAGAGCGATGTCGTGGCGCGCCTCGGCGGCGACGAATTTGTCGTCATGGTGCAAGTGCTATCTGGAATCGAAGGCGTCGAAACGGTTGCCAAGAAAATCCTGACCACTCTGTTCAAGCCGGTCGTGCTGATGGGACAGGAATGTCGCGTCACTGGCAGTATCGGTATTTCCCTCTATCCCGAGCATGCGCAGGACGAACAAACGCTGATCAAAAACGCCGATGCGGCGATGTATCAAGCCAAGGAATCTGGCAAAAATCGCTTTGCATTTTATTCCGAAACCAGCAAGCTGCAATCGCTTGAACGGATGGTGCTGGAAACCAATCTGCGTCACGCGATTGAGCGCAAGCAGCTATTCCTTCACTATCAAGCCAAGCTAGACCTGAAGTCAAAACGGGTCACCGGCGTCGAGGCTTTGGTGCGCTGGGAGCACCCAGACCTCGGCACCGTATCACCCGCCCACTTCATCCCGTTGGCAGAAGAAACCGGGCTTATCTTTCCGATAGGACGCTGGGTGCTGGAGACCGCCTGCACACAAGCAATGGCATGGCAAAAAGCCGGCATGGCAGAGATGATCATGGCGGTCAATGTTTCACCGCGTCAGTTCTCCGATCATGCGTTAATCGACGATGTCAGATCGATCCTCGCCAAGACCGGTATGCGCGGCGAATTGCTAGAACTGGAATTAACCGAAAGTATGGTGGTCCACGACCCTGATCGCACCGTGCTCATTCTGCAGGCACTCAAAAAACTCGGTGTACGTATCGCCATCGACGATTTCGGCACCGGCTATTCCTCACTCGCACAACTCAAGAACTTCCCGATCGATACACTCAAGGTCGATCGCTCTTTCATCTGTGATGTCTCCACCAACGTCGACGACCAGAGCATGACCAAGGCAATCATCGCGATGGGGAAATCGCTGGGACTGACGGTGGTGGCCGAAGGCGTCGAGACCGTGGAGCAGCAAGCTTTCCTCGCCGCTAACGCCTGCGACGAAACGCAAGGCTTCTATTTCAGCAGACCAATCAGCGCCGAAGCACTAGAGGCAATGATTGCAGCCCATTTGGGTTAATCAAATAGTGAGCCGAAATAACCGCAACGCCCCCAGAAAAGCACCAGCGTGTTTTTACAGCGCAGCGATACACTGCCTTGCGTTCGCTATTCTTAGAAAAATTGACAAATAATTACTCAATAGCAATGATAAGATGAGTTATAACTAACGCTCGTTGCGAGGCATCATGTCCGGTTCAGGTACCAATCCCGCCGCGGATCTAGGCAAGCCCACGCAACTTTCGTCGGAATTTCGTGTTCTCGAAACGGTGCTTAACAGTCTGGACGCGCTGGTGTATGTATCAGACATGCAAACTGCTGAACTGCTATTTGTAAATCAATATGGGCGCAATGCCTGGGGCGAACCGAAAGGGCGAAAATGCTATCAATATTTGCAGGCTGGGCAAGCCGAATCATGTAGCTTTTGCACCAATGGCAAGCTTGTGGACGCCAACGGCAAACCGACTGGGGTGCTGGTGTGGGAGTTTCAAAATACCCTGACCCAGCGCTGGTATCAGTGCCGCGACCAAGCCGTGCCTTGGGTGGATGGCCGCCTAGTACGTTTGGAGATCGCCGTTGACATCACAGACAGCAAGCTGGTCGAGCAACAACTACGAGAGTCACAGCAACAAGCGGAAGAGCTGGCGCGTGTAGATCCACTGACCAAGGTGTACAACCGACGCGCTTTTGACGAACACATGGCACGCATCGATGGGGACCTTCAGCGCACGCCAGCACCGATGTGTCTGGTCATGCTCGATCTCGATCACTTCAAGCGACTCAATGACAGCTATGGCCATGCCTTCGGCGATCAAATATTGATTTCAGTGTGTCAGCATCTGCGCGCCGACCTGCGCGAATCCGAACAATTGTTTCGGATCGGTGGCGAGGAGTTTGTGATTACGCTACTTAATTGCGATATCACCGTGGCTATTGATCTAGTAGAACGGCTGCGACGCCATATTGAGAGCATGTCACTTTACGCGGGCGACACAGAAGTGAAGCTGACCTGCAGCTTTGGTATTGCCCCCTACGAGCCCGGCGTCAGCACCGAGCAGTTTCTGGCAAACGCCGATGCCGCCCTCTACGCCGCTAAGCAGAGCGGGCGCAACCGCGTCTGCATCGCCGACGGCCATACCTACTGAAAGCAAGCGATCACCGCGAGGCGTTGGCAGCAAAAATCCGACGAGATCAGATACAGCCTGATTAACCTCCGGCGTCGGATAGATGCGGCATGCTCGGCATAATTCGCTCAGCTTTTAGCCGCCTCCAACACAACTGTGATTTCGTCCCTATAATCGTGGCACGCTTGGCTACAGTTTCTAGCGTACCGAATACGATAGCGTCATAAATCGCGTCTCGACGCCCGACTTGCACACATACCCAAGGATCTTTGATGACCATTTCTCTCCACGCCGCCTCCGTCCCTGTTTTCAAGCAAATGCTCAATAGCGTGAGCGCTTTGCTGAGTAAAGCGGAAGAACATGCAACCGCAAAAAACATAGACCCCAATGCCTATCTGCAAGCGCGCTTGTACCCGGATATGTTTCCGCTGATTCGTCAGGTACAAATCGCCGGCGATTTTGCGCGTGGCGTGTCGGCGCGACTTGCTGGGTTGGAAGTACCAAAAGTCGACGACAGCCTGGCGACGACGTTTGCTGATCTGCGCGCGATGCTGGCAGAGACGGTCGCGTTTATCGATGGTATTCCGGCCGAAAAAATCAACGGCCAAGAAGCACGCGACATCGTCTTACGTCCCGGCACACCGAAAGAAAGAAAATTCAACGGTCAAGATTATCTGGTGCACTTCGGCCTGCCACAGTTCTTCTTCCACGTAACAACAACCTACGCAATCCTGCGTCACAACGGCATTGAAGTCGGCAAGCGCGACTTCATGGGCACACACTAAATTTCGTTACTGGCTTAACGCTGGCGTAATAAAACAAGGAGCATGCGTGCTCCTTGTTTGTCGGATTAAAGAAGCTAGCATCAATGTTTTTATTGGCGGTTAAAAGATTGACGAACATGTCTCTCAAGAGACCGAAACTTTCATCTTTTGGAGAGCATCTAACAAACCTTTAAGAGATGCGTCAATGTGCGTTCCAATTAAGTAACATTCAAGTGGCGACAAGATGAGCGCCGACCTATCTTTGAAATCATCAAAAGTTGAATAACTCACGCCCAACAAATCAACAACAGCATGAGCAATCGGCCCATTCGTATTAAAACCAAGATCGTTGCGCCCAACTTGAAGATCAGCAAAAAGCATCTCGCTGTACGTTCGCATCTGTAATTCGAAGTGTTCCATCATTTCAGAATCAGGTAGCCATTTCGAAATGTCATCGACAATACCTTGATACATCTCCGACATGATTGAACGCGGTTGCCGCAAAATTAATTGCGCAAACACATAATAAACAGCAATATGAGACGCCATAACTAGCAACTGAGCAAGGCGCGGACGCATTGCGATACGGGCGTAGATGCAGTCGTCCGATGCATAACCGATTTCTTGTGCTGACGAGAGAAGTTCCTTAATTGTTTGAGTAGAACTTTTTATCGAAAGTTTGACTACGAGCTCACCGAATTTATATGGGCTCAATTTGTGACCATCAATAAAAAATAAAGGATGTCTGATATCTCCGTTGGCGGGCTGAGGCCTCTGCATAAGATTAGTTTCTACGACCTTCGATTTCTCACGAAAAAAAATCCAACCAATTACGACTAACAAAATTAAAATTAGCAAATAACTCATAAATTTCTCAGCAGTCAAAAATGGTTGTGATTAACACTAGTAAAGAAAGTCACCGACGTAATTTTAAATTGGCCTGATAAGACTTTAGCCCGACCTACACGCCGCATATTTATGAACAGCTCCAAATTTATTAGAAAAACTTTGCAATTAAAAAGTGTTGTTGATCTTGCCCGCTGTGACGCTGCCGTTAGTGCGTGACTCCAAATGGAAAAAGAAATGGGCGTTGTTTGAGCGAAGCGAGTTTCGCCCGTTTCCCATTTTGTGTCATGCACAAACGGGAACCCGCAGGGCAGCGGCTTGCGGTCGCCTTTCTTTGCTTACTTTCTTTGGCGAAGCAAAGAAAGTGAGTGGCCGCCGAGCCACCTCGGCAACAGAGCTTCAACGGAGAAAGTCCTCGTCAGCATCACAAGACAGCGAGAAATCTCTGGGTTCCCGTATCCGCGGAAATGACAGCGCCAAAACTGAGCACATCATGCGCTATAGCGAACCACTCGCTTACTGCCCCCACAACTCCCCATTAGGCCCAGTTTTCGGCGCAGTCACACCAAAATGCGCATAGGCGACTGGGGTTGCAATCCGACCGCGCGGCGTACGTTGCAAAAACCCTTGTTGAATTAGATAAGGCTCCAATACATCCTCAATGGTATCGCGCTCTTCGCCGATGGCTGCGGCAAGATTGTCGAGCCCGACCGGGCCGCCGCTGAACTTGAACAGCACCGCTTCCAGCAACTTCCTATCCATCAGATCGAAACCAACCGGATCAACGTCCAGCATTACCAGCGCGGCATCGGCCATCGCCTTGTCGATCTTGCCGTTGCCTTTGACTTCAGCGTAATCGCGCACGCGGCGCAGCAGGCGGTTGGCGATACGCGGTGTGCCGCGACTGCGTTTAGCAATCTCGAACGCACCTTGCTCGTCGATAGGCGCATTCAGCAGCGCCGAACTACGGGTGACGATCTTGGTCAACTCCTGCGGCGTATAAAACTCGAGACGCGCAACAATCCCGAAACGGTCCCGCAGCGGATTGGTCAACATCCCAGCGCGCGTGGTAGCGCCGACCAATGTGAATGGTTGCAGGTCGAGACGCACCGAGCGCGCAGCTGGGCCTTCGCCGATCATGATGTCGATTTGGTAGTCTTCCAGCGCGGGATACAAAATCTCTTCAACCACTGGCGACAGGCGATGGATCTCGTCGATGAACAAGACGTCGTTAGCATCCAGATTGGTCAGCAACGCGGCAAGATCACCGGCACGCTCCAGCACTGGACCGGAAGTCTGGCGCAGGTTGACGCCCATTTCACGCGCGATGATGTGCGCCAATGTGGTCTTGCCCAAACCCGGTGGGCCGAATAATAAGGTGTGATCGAGCGCTTCTTTACGCTGGCGCGCAGCGGTGATGAAAATTTCCAGCTGGCTGCGGATTTTTTCTTGCCCGACGTATTCGTCGAGTTGTTTGGGGCGTAGTGCGCGCTCTATCGCCTCTTCATTGGCAGAAGCTGGCGTGGCGGCAATGATGCGTTGTTCGCTAAAATCGTCGGTTTGTATCATCGCACTATTCTAGCGGCAATCAGGGCCGGGACGACGACGTATGCGTAAATTTGGCGCAGTTCTTGTTATCCCTTGGACAGCGCCTTTAGCGCCAGCTTGATGCCTTCCGAGACGCCACTACCTGACGGTACCTGCTTCAATGCCAGGAGCGCCTCTTTCTCCGAATATCCGAGTGCCAGCAGCGCATTCATGATGTCGGAACTGGCATCCGAGGATGCAATACCCGCCGCACCCAGATCGGCACCGAGCTTGCCTTTCAGCTCCAGCAGCAGACGCTCGGCGGTTTTTTTGCCGATACCCGGCACCTTGGTCAGACGCCCAGCTTCTTGCATCGTGATTGCCTGCGACAAATCGGCGACCGACATGCCGGACAATATCGATAATGCGGTGCGCGCACCGATGCCGGTGATTTTTACCAGTTGCTTGAAGACAGTACGCTCTTCTGCGGTACCGAAACCGAACAGAATGTGCGCATCTTCACGCACGGTCAAATGCGTCAGCAACATGACTTTTTCATTCAGGCCGGGCAGATTGTAGAAGGTGCTCATCGGCACATTGACTTCATAGCCAACGCCATTGCAATCGATTAGCAGTTGCGGCGGATTTTTTTCCAGCAGGATTCCGGACAGACGACCTATCATCGTAAAAGCCTTGAAAGAGAATGATTAAGAGCGATATTTAATCGTTATTGTTAAGCCGAAATTCAACCAATCAGACGACCACCACGCACACGTAAACCTTTTTTTGCCAACTCTGGTGCCAATGCACCCAACGCAGCCAACGCTTCGCCACTATGCGCATGACAGATCGCGACACCGAGCGCGTCGGCGGCATCGGTGCCGGGCAAACCCGATAGCTTCAACAGACGTTGCACCATATCTTGCACTTGCGCTTTTTGCGCCTTGCCCTGCCCAACCACAGCTTGTTTCACTTGCAGCGCGGTATACTCAGCAACAAATAAGTCAGCACCTACTAGCGCGCAAATGGCCGCTCCTCTAGCCTGCCCCAGCAACAGCGTGGATTGGGGATTGACGTTGACGAATACTTTTTCAATCGCAGCGCAATCCGGCTTGTAGCTAGCAATAACTTCTGAGACGCTGGTGAGTATCGTTTTGAGCCGTTGTGGCAAATCGGCATCCGGCGTCTTGATGGTGCCAGATGCGATGTAGATGAGTTGATTGCCGTGCTTTTCAATCACGCCAAAACCGGTGGTACGCAAACCGGGATCGATGCCGAGAATTCTCATGAGAGAATCTCCTCGTGAGCAAAAAACATGGCTGCCATCAGTAATGTCTTGATCTATCAGTGACGGAAATGACGGGTGCCGGTCAGCAGCATCACGATGCCGTGCTCGTCAGCCGCATCTATTACTTCTTGATCGCGCATCGAGCCACCGGGATGAATCACCGAAGTTGCACCAGCTTCTACCACCACATCTAGACCGTCACGGAAAGGGAAGAACGCATCCGATGCGACTGCGGTGCCAACTAGCGACAGCCCCGCATTCATCGCCTTGATTGACGCGATGCGCGCTGAATCGATGCGGCTCATCTGGCCAGCACCAACGCCCATCGTCATGCCGTTAGCGCAAAATACAATCGCATTCGATTTGACAAACTTGGCAACACGCCAGGAAAACATCAGATCCTGCATTTGCTGCGGTGTCGGCTGCTTCTTACTAACCACCTTCAACTCTGCCAGCGCGACATTTTTTGCATCCGGCGATTGCACCAGCAAGCCACCGCCAACACGTTTGAAGTCATGTTGATTACTCGCCGCGCCCAACGGAATTTCCAGCAAACGAACATTCTGCTTGGCGGCAAAAATCTGTTTTGCCTGTTCGGTAAAGGACGGTGCGATCAGCACTTCCACAAACTGTTTGGCAACGGCTTCTGCTGCATTGCCGTCGAGTTCGCGATTGAAGGCGATGATGCCGCCAAAGGCTGAGGTCGGGTCGGTTTGCAATGCTTTGCTATATGCCTCTAGCGGTGTCATACCAATTGCCACACCACAGGGATTGGCGTGCTTGATGATGACGCAGGCAGACTCTTCAAATGTTTTTACACATTCCCACGCAGCGTCGGCGTCGGCGATATTGTTGTATGACAGCTCCTTGCCCTGCAGTTGCGTGTAATTGGCAAGCGCGCCAACCTGTGGGTTGATCTCGCGGTAGAACGCGGCAGATTGATGCGGATTTTCGCCGTAGCGCATTTCCTGCACTTTATCGAAATGCAAATTCAATGTGGCCGGATACGGGCTGCGGGTTGCATGTTGTTTGTCCGCACCCAGCGAGGTGAAATAGTTGGTGATTGCACCATCGTATTGTGCGGTGTGCGCAAACACTTTTTTTGCCAGCGTAAACTTGGTTTCAAACGTGACTTCACCTTGATGCGCGTTCATTTCTTCCAACACTTGCGCATAGTCGCTAGGGTCGCAGATGACGGTGACATCTTTGTGATTTTTTGCTGCAGAGCGCAGCATCGCCGGCCCGCCGATGTCGATGTTTTCGATTGCGTCTTCCAGCGAACAATGCTCACGTGCGATAGTTTGCTGAAACGGATACAGATTGACCACCACCATATCAATGGTTGGAATGCTGTGCGTATCCAATGCCGCGACGTGTTCGACAAAATCGCGTCGTGCCAGTATGCCGCCATGCACTTTTGGGTGCAGCGTCTTGACACGACCATCTAGCATTTCGGGAAAGCCCGTGTAATCGGCTACTTCGGTCACCTTCAAACCGTTCTCGGCCAGCAGCTTGGCGGTACCGCCGGTGGACAGAATATTGACGCCCATATCGGACAAGGCGCGCGCAAAATCCAGCACGCCAGTTTTGTCGGAAACGGAAATGAGAGCTTGTTTGATCATGATGAAATGAAGATAGGTAGTTGAGACAAGATAATCGGGACCAGGCGTGCAAGCAGCTTGGAAGAAAAACCGTGGCCTTCTGACTTGCTGCTGGTGCTATGACTTGGTGGCTGATCTCAGCCAATACGCTGCGATCTCCGGTCGCTCAGAGAAATCGCCCTACAGTAAATCGTGTTGCTGCAACTTCTTGCGCAAGGTGTTGCGATTAATACCCAACATGTCGGCCGCGTGCGACTGATTGCCACCTGCGCGCTCCATAACGGCTTCCAGTATCGGCTTTTCGACTGTGAACACCACCATCTCATATACATTCGATGGTAGTTGCTCGCCCAGATCGCGGAAATATTTTTCCAGGCTTTTCTTGACGACGTCTTGGATATTATCTTTGCTCATGATTCCGTTGCGCTAGCGTTTTGGGTGGTTCTGAAGCCGTGCTTAGTTGTGCTCGCCTTGTGTACAGACAATAGCGATACTGCCGATCAAGCCGCCAGTTTTTCTTCGGCGGGACGATATTGTAACCGTTCGCCGTAGATCAACTGCGATTCAAAAAAGTTATCGACTGCCGCCAGTTGCAATGCACAGTCTTCCAGCCTGTTCATCTGCTGACGAAATTCCTCGCCACCAGCCAGCGCCTGGACATACCAGCCTATGTGCTTGCGCGCGGTACGCACGCCGAGGTAGTCGCCATAAAATGCATAATGCGCGCGCAGATGCTCATCCATCAATGCACGAACTTCGGCGATCATCGGGGACGGCAAATACTCACCGGTGCGCAGAAAATGCTCAATCTCACGGAATATCCACGGTCGTCCCTGTGCCGCGCGGCCGACCATGATGGCGTCAGCGCCTGTTACCTGCAATACATACTGCGCCTTTTCTGGCGTAGTGATATCTCCATTTGCCACCACCGGAATCGCCACTGCCGCCTTGACTGCGGCGATTGTCTCGTATTCCGCCTCGCCACTGTAGCCATCGGCGCGGGTGCGACCATGCAGCGTCAACATCGCAATCCCGCTCTGCTCGGCGATGCGCGCAATGTTCAATGCATTCTTGTGCGCTCTATCCCAGCCGGTGCGAAACTTCAATGTCACCGGTACGTCGACGGACTTCACTACCGCCTCCAGAATTTCTGCCACCAAATTTTCATGCTGCAGCAAGGCAGAACCGCACCAACTGTTGCACACCTTTTTAACTGGGCAACCCATGTTGATGTCGATGATCTGCGCACCACGATCCACATTGAATTTTGCACACTCGGCCAGCATCAGCGGATCGGCGCCAGCAATTTGCACCGCGCGTGGCGCCATCTCACCATCATGGTTAATACGGCGCGACGTTTTTTCCGACGCCCATAATTTTGGATTGGATGCGGCCATTTCAGACACCGCGTAACCAGCCCCCAATTGTTTGCACAATTGACGGAAAGGTCTATCCGTCACACCGGCCATCGGGGCGACGAAGACATTGTTAGCAAGTGAGTAAGGACCGATTTTCACGTGTGCGATGCATCAGAAAGAGAACAATACAAATAATAAAAACATCAGTTAACTAGTATGCGGCATACGAATATCGCCACACCCTCAGCCACTACAAACAGCAGCACTGCTGCCCAGCGCGCACACCAAACTAACGCGCATTATCCACTTCATCCAAGGCGTGCTTATTAAGATGCGAAACATCCGCCCATTCCAGAATGCGGAATTCGTCGCCATCCAGGCTTAAGCGATTAATGCTTGCATTCAACACTGGAAAATCACGCGGATGCTCATACGGTAGCTTGTGCACATGTCGATACATCGTATCAAGCACACCACCATGCGTCACGATCGCTATCTTGCGATAACTGTCGTCACTCTCGGCTATGCGTGCCACGCATGCCAGTACACGCATCGAAAATTCACGCAAGGTCTCTGCATGATATTGCCCACAAGGGTAACGCGCATCCAAATCACGTCGCTTCCACTCAGCAAATGCGGGCGGATAACGCTCCTCAATTTCTGGATGCAACAAGCCCTCAAACGCGCCGAAACAGCGCTCTCGCAAACTTGGTTCGAGCTGCACTTTTAAGCCCTGCGGCATCGCAATCGCTTTGGCGGTATCGGTCGCACGGCGTAAATCACTGGCGAAAATCGCATCCAGTGGCTCATCTAGCAGGCGGCGCCCAAGCGCGGTCGCTTGCCGCAAACCTTCACGGTTCAAACCGATATCTAGATGCCCTTGCAAACGCTTGTCGACATTCCACTGCGTCTCACCGTGGCGTATGAACAATATTTCAAGCAAGAGAGTTCCCTTGCTCGTTGATCGCAGCATCCGTGACATCGGGATTCAGGGAGTACGTTCCATGCATGCTGGTTTGCGCCAGTATATGGCTTTTCATTGCTTCTCTTACCTGCGCACCACCAAACTTGCCATCCAGCGGCAAACGCGCAATATCCAACGCGTACAGTGTAAAAATATAGCGATGCATCAACGCGTCGTTCCACGGTGGGCATGGACCGTCATAGCCAAAGTAATCGCCCGCCATATCCGGATCTTTTGCAAACCAGCCGGTGTAATCATTGAGACCTTGGCGCGCCGTGGTATCTGCGCCGACCATCGGCGCATCAGAGATCGCTGGCCCCGATTTACCATGCTGCGTGATACCGTTGGAAAAACTAGCTGCCGCAATTTCTGTTGCACTCACAGGCAGATCGATTAAGACCCAGTGAAAAAAATCCACTCGCGGCAAATCAGCGGCGACGGTTTTACCTTCTTGATTAACCTCATCGCTGCGCGACGGCACATCGGGGTCGTGTGCGATCAACGTCAATGATTTGGTGCCCGCCGGTACATCACACCAAGCTAGGTGCGGATTGTGATTATCCGACATGGTCACATGTGTAGTCGCATGCGGCACGCAAAATGCATACTCGCCAGGAATGGCGTCGCCATCTTTGAAAGAATTACTCGACAGTTTCATTCCGCTCTCCAGATTATTAGCTCTATGCGCATTTTAACGACTCACCGTGTCTCGCGCATTCCCTGCTCTCCAGTACTTGCCTAGGATGCATGGATTTCAACAAGACTAAATCGATGGTCGAACTTGCAACCAAAACGTCACTGGGCCGTCATTTGTCAACGAGACCTGCATATCAGCACCAAATTGTCCGGTCTCGACTAGCGCATGCTCTTGTACATATACGCGCTTCGCCTGAATGACAAAATAATCGAACAATTCGCGCGCTAAAGCTGGCGCCGCCGCTGGCGTAAAAGAGGGGCGCGTGCCAGATTGTGTATCCGCTGCCAGTGTAAACTGCGGCACCAACAATAAGCCGCCGCTGACCTCCTTAACACTGCGATTCATCTTGCCAGCAGCATCGGCAAACACGCGATACGCCAACAATTTACTCAGCAACGCATCAGCTTCTTTCTGCGTATCGCCGCGCTCGGCACAGAGCAACACCAAAAGTCCTTGTGCGATTTCGCCAATGATGGCGTTGTCAACTCGCACATCGGCATGTGTAACACGCTGTAATAAGGCGATCAAAATTTCATCCTCACGGCAAAGCCCTCATTGCATCATTGCCGCATACTCGCAAGATCAACATTCAGCTCAACGTTCTAACTCAAGGTTACCCGTGCAAACTTACGTTTACCGACCTGGAACACGCAAGTGCCGGCCTCGACCTTCAAACCTTTGTCACTAATCGCTGTACCGTCAATGCGCACACCACCCTGCTCGACCATGCGCAACGCTTCTGAAGCGGAAGCACACAAATTAGCTTGCTTCAGCAGTTGCCCTATGCCGAGCGGTGCGCCAGACAGGCTGACTTCGGGAATATCATCCGGAATCCCGCCCTTGGAGCGATTTACGAAATCAGCCAACGCATCTTCCGCCGCTTGCACCGTATGAAAGCGCGCAACGATTTCCTGGGCCAGTAATACCTTGATATCACGCGGATTACGGCCGTCCTGCGTTTCTTTCCTGAATTGTGCGATTTCTGCCAGTGAACGGAAAGACAAGAGTTCGTAATAACGCCACATCATCACGTCGGAAATGCTCATCAGCTTAGCAAACATGGTGTTGCCCGGCTCGGTGATGCCAATGTAGTTACCCTTAGACTTGGACATTTTTTCCACACCGTCCAGCCCTTCCAGCAGTGGCATCGTCAAAATGCACTGCGGCTCCTGTCCATAATCCTTTTGTAGCTCACGGCCGACCAGCAGATTGAATTTTTGATCAGTGCCACCGAGCTCCAGATCAGCGCGCAGCGCAACTGAATCATAGCCCTGCATCAGTGGATACAGCAGTTCGTGCACCGAAATCGGCGTATTTGCCTTGAAACGCTTGGTAAAGTCCTCGCGCTCCAGAATCCGCGCCACCGTGTATTTGGCCGATAACTCAATCATGCCGCGCGCGCCCAACGGGTCACACCATTCAGAGTTGTAGCGGATTTCGGTCTTTTCTGGATCGAGTACCAGACTGGCTTGCGCAAAATAGGTCTTGGCGTTTTCCTCGATTTGCTCTTTGGTTAACGGCGGACGCGTAATGTTACGACCTGACGGATCGCCGATCATCGAAGTGAAGTCACCGATCAAAAAAATCACGGTATGGCCCAGATCTTGCAACTGACGCATCTTGTTGAGTACGACGGTGTGACCAAGGTGCAAATCGGGAGCAGTTGGATCCAACCCCAGCTTAATCCGCAAAGGCGTGCCGCTTTGTTCAGCGCGCGCCAGCTTTTGCGCAAATTCGGACTCGATTAACAGCTCTTCAACACCGCGCTTGGTGACGGTCAAAGCTTCTTGAACAGTGTCGGAAAGGGGCAATGATGCCGTTTTGGTGTGCAATGCGTTTTGCGGTGAAGCGTCCATAAGAGCTACTTTGTAAAAAATTCTATAAAGAAATTTGTAAGAAAAGCGGTAAAAACCGCTGTAGGAAAACAAGAAATAGGTACAATGCCCTTTAAATTTTTATTTGCTGTTCCTTCTAACCTTGCCGTTACGCTACCAATAAAAGCAAAAAGAAAGAGAAACCGAACAAGCGGCTGATTTTAACTTATTGCATGTTCACATTAAATAAATTCCTGAGCTTAGGCTCTGCTAGTAAGAAACTTCTTCTCGGTAGTTCACGCAAAACCCGCATCGCTTCCGGCTCAGCATTGTTGCTAGCTGTGTGTGCATTTGGTGCTGCAGGTGTCGCACCGACGCCTCCCGATCTGAAAGACATCGAGATCCGTGCAATTACGCAGGATCTGGCCTTGCCTCATTTGGCTGATCAAATTGCCGCATTAGATGCGAGTCAGCAAAGCTACATCAATGAAGAGCGTGTACGTTCCGGCGATACGCTCGGCTCGGTGCTTGATCGTTTAGGCGTCGATGATGCTGATGCGATGAACTTCATCAAGTCCGATGCCGTGGCGCGCAATATCCTATATTTAAAAGCTGGCAAACATATCCGTGCAAAAAGCTCGGAAGATGGCGAACTCAGCTGGCTCAGTAGCACGATTTACGACAACAACAGCGACTCGCTCAAAAATGTTGTGGTCAAGCGCGAAGGCACGCACTTTATCTCTAGCGAAACACCAGTTGCACTGGAGCGACGCGTAGAAATGCGCTCCGGTGTCATCAAATCTTCGTTGTTTGCGGCGACGGATGCGGCACAAATTCCGGACAGCGTCGCCTCGCAAATGGTCGATATGTTTGCGACAGATATCAATTTTGGCTCCGATTTACGTCGTAATGACCGCTTCAACGTGGTCTACGAAACTTTTTGGCAAGACGGTGAGTACATTCGCTCGGGACGTGTGCTCGCGAGTGAATTCATGAATGGCGCCAGCACTTATCAAGCCGTTTGGTTTCAAGAGCCAAGCAGCAAACAGGGTGGCGGCTATTACAGCTTCAACGGCAAATCGCTGAAAAAAGCCTTCCTACGCTCGCCGATCAAATTTACCCGTATTTCATCTGGTTTTTCGATGCGCAAGCATCCGATTTTTGGCAAATGGAAGCAGCATGCCGGCGTCGACTTTGCGGCAGCGTCGGGTACGCCTATCCACGCTTCGGCGGATGGCACGGTTGAATTTAAAGGTGTGCAGCGCGGTTATGGCAACGTCATCGCACTCAAACACTGGTCAAATTATTCCACCGTCTACGCCCACATGAGCCACTATGCAAAAGGCATCCACAAGGGCAGCAAGGTGTCGCAGGGCGATGTAATTGGTTATGTCGGTATGACCGGCTGGGCAACTGGCCCTCATTTACATTATGAGTTCCGCGTTAACAACAAAGCGCGCGATCCGATGTCGGTCGATATCCCGAATGCGCGTCCGCTGACCGCGATGCAAATGCAACAATTCAAAGGCGTGGCAAACGACATGGCACATCGCTTTGCACTGTTGATGCCCGAAAATCAAAATACCAAACTAGCATCACGATAAGTCTCTCGCACTTTGCGGATCTTCACGGTCAGCAATAAGGGCAAAACAAAACCGTTCGCAACTGTTTGACTGAATTACAATTCACTCAACATTGACGAACGGTTTTTTATGTCCTCATCTGATTCCAGCATTTCTTTTTTTATCGGACTGATGTCCGGCACTAGCCTCGACGGTGTCGATGGCGCGCTTGCGTCATTTGACGATACGGGTAAGTTAACGCGCACTTGGGCGACCGCTTATGTACCGTTTCCAACGTCGTTACGTGGCGATCTGATGGCATTGCAATCGACTGGCGTAGACGAAATACATCGTGAGGCAGTCGCAGCAAATCAACTCATCACCTACTACGCTGAATGCGTTGCGATGCTGCTCACGCACGCCAATATCTCAGCTGATCGCGTTACTGCGATTGGCGCGCACGGTCAAACCATCCGACACCGGCCGGAAGCAGGTTACACACGGCAAATCAATAACCCAGCCTTGCTAGCTGAATTGACTGACATCTCGGTGATTGCAGATTTTCGTAGTCGCGATCTTGCCGCTGGTGGTCAAGGCGCGCCGTTGGTCCCGGCTTTTCACCACGCCATGTTCGGCGACGCCAGCGAGAATCGCGTGGTCGTCAACATCGGCGGCATCAGCAACATTAGCATCCTGCCTACGCAGTTAGACCGGGCCGTGATTGGATTTGATACTGGGCCTGGCAATGTATTGATGGACGCATGGATCGCGCAGCATAACGGCAGCCGCTACGATGCTGATGGCGAATGGGCAAAAAGTGGAAACGTGCATGAGGGCTTACTCAACGCATTGGTTGATGAAGATTTTTTTGCATTATCACCGCCGAAAAGTACCGGACGCGACCTGTTTCATCCAGCATGGCTGGCAGAAAAATTGGCTGGATTCCCCAACATCGTCAGCGCGGATGTACAGGCTACGTTAACCATGTTCACCGCCAGTACATTGAGTGAGGCGATCAAAGTATATGCGCCCGAGACGCAAGCGGTCTATGTATGCGGTGGCGGCGCTTATAACGGTTTGTTGATGTCTTTGATTGAGAGTAGATTGAAACTGCATCAGCCAAAAATTAAGTTAGCGTCAACCGATACACTCGGTATCGCACCGAATCAGGTGGAGGCGCTCGCTTTCGCTTGGTTAGCACAACGTTTTAACGCGCGACAACCAGGCAATCTCCCCGCAGTTACTGGCGCACGTGGCCTACGCATATTGGGCGCGCTTTATCCCGCCTAACTCGATCAACACGCATCCGTTTGATGCGACGGCCGCATTCACTCGCCGTCGCTTGTTTATAAAAGTAACCAGAAGAAAAAACGTGTAGTGCATTCACACGACAATCAACAAATCCAATAAAAAAGCGCAGAAATCATCTGCGCTTTTTTGCGATCAAGTCGTTTGCGACTCACTCGATAATCAACTCAATCTATCATGCTGAAAACGACGAACCGCAACCGCAAGTTGTACCTGCGTTCGGATTTTTGATAACGAACTGTGCACCTTCGAGATCGTCTTTATAATCAATTTCTGCGCCAACCAGATATTGATAACTCATCGAGTCGATCAACAACTGCACACCATTTTTTTCCATCGTGGTGTCATCTTCGTTAACGATTTCATCAAAAGTAAAACCGTATTGAAAACCGGAGCAGCCGCCGCCCTGCACAAATACGCGCAGTTTCAAATCTGGATTTCCTTCTTCTTCAATCAGTTCAGCCACTTTGGCCGCAGCGCTGTCGCTGAAGTTGATTGGGGATGGCATTTCGGTAATTGCATTCATTTCAAGCTCCTGCTAGGTAACACAGTCATTATAGACCGCGCCCAAGTTTTACGTATTATTTGCCGCTAAAACCGGCGCCGCCAACTTTAGCACTGGCTCATCGAGTGCGTGCGTCAATTGTCCTGATACCACTGCACCGCCATGCATCTCCAGCGCCTTGTATTGCACATCACCAGTTATGCGGGCTTTGGGCTGCAATTCAAGCAGCTCCGATGAAAATACCGGCCCCACCACTTCGCCATTGATCAACAAATGCGCAACGCGCACCTCACCTTCAACCTTGGCATGTTCCGAAATCACCAACATGCTGATTTCATCCGCATTGGCAATTACGTCGCCCTTAACCTTGCCATCAATACGCAAACCACCTTTGAAGTGAACGTCCCCCTCGATCGTTGTCGAGGCACCGATCAGACTATCGATGGTACTTTTGGCTTTTCGACCTAACATGACATCACTCCTTACAAATTTGCGAACTGTTGCGCGCGCAGCGCACCTTTTTGAAAAATTTTCACCTGTACCGATTTGACGACCGCGTCCTCAGGAATCGTCAACATACCTTCTATTCTTTGATAACTCGGAAAAGAAAGTGTGAACTTATCGGCAGCACCAGCTTTTGGGAAAGTCATAATAGCACTTTTACCCTTCTGTACCAGCGTCAAAACAAGCTGATAATTGCCTGCAAATTCAGGCAAATTTCTGCCGCCTTGCATAATTAATAATTGATAACGTAGTTGCGTCGGCTCTATCATTTCAATGCGAAAACGTCGAATTGCCACGCCTTGCATACCTTTGTCGGTCGGTAACAGGCTTTCAAAAAATGACAAATCATCCTTCAGTTGGCCATTTTCGAGCTGCAAGCTCTTAATCTGCTGGGTTAACTGCGCCTGTAACGCATGCTCTATATTCAAGCGGCTTTCGGACGCATTAACAGTCGCTTCAAATCGATCTCGCTCTTGCTGCACTTGCTGCAAGGTCTGTTGCAAATCCGCATATTGCTCTTTTGTTACTGCCGGTTTAAACCCAGTAAAGTTTCGTCCTTGGTCGTAAGTCCACAATGCGATCGCGCCGCCCAAACCCAATACAATCGCAATAAACACTGCACGTAATGGCCATGGCAGATGATTTTTGATCGTCATCCGCGGCGCGCCGACCGACCAACGCTGCAACCAGCGCTTACGTCGCAGTGATTTGAAAACTGGTTTCGGTTGCGTCATCTTCGCAAACCTTAGGGCAGAATGGGAAGCTGCATCAGCCCCATCGTCTCGTCCAGATCAAACATCAGATTCATACATTGAACCGCTTGGCCAGACGCACCCTTCACCAGATTATCCTGTACTACTAACACCACCACGGTATCGCCAGTGTTGCCAGCGCCAGTTGGTCTGTGCAATGCAATACGCAACATATTGGATGCGCGCGTAGAGCGAGTTTCTGGGTGCGAGCCAAATGGCATGACGTCGACAAATGGCTCGTCTTTGTATGCGTTTTCAAACAGCGCTTGCAAACTTGCGTTGTCGAGGTGCTGATTTTTTTGATTCAAGCGTGCGTACAGCGTCGAATGCATGCCCCTTATCATCGGCACCAAATGCGGTGTAAACATCAAACCGATTTTTTCATTTGTCAGATGCTGCAGACGCTCAATGGTCTCTGGCAGATGCCGATGTCCTGACACCGCATAGGCTTTGAAATTGTCGCTCGCCTCGGAGAATAAAGTCGCCACCGACTCTTTGCGACCAGCGCCAGAAACGCCTGATTTACAGTCTGCGATCAGATGTGAGGCATCAATTACCCCTGCCTTCAGCAATGGAGCCAAACCCAATTGCATCGTTGTTGGATAACAACCAGGATTGCCGACGATGCGCGCTTTCTTAATCGCCTCGCGATTTAATTCAACCAAGCCATATGCTGCTTCTTTCAGCAATTCAGGGCAGCTGTGCGGCAGCTTGTACCACTGCTCAAAAGCAGTAGTATCTTGCAAACGAAAATCAGCAGCCAGATCAATCACTTTGACACCCGCCGCCAGCAATGCCGGCGCTTGTGCCATCGCCACGCCATGCGGCGTAGCAAAGAAAACTACATCGCATTCATTCAGTTTGGCCTTGTCAGGCGACGAAAAAGCAAGATCAACGCGACCGCGCAGTGACGGGAACATATCTGCCACTGGTGTGCCGTCTTCCTTGCGCGAGGTAATGGCGGTCAATTCAACTTGCGGATGTAGTGCAAGCAAACGCAACAGTTCTACACCGGTGTATCCAGTGCCGCCAACGATACCAACTTTAATCATGATTCATCTACTCCATATTCGGTACGAATAACTGCTGTGCGAATGCTTATTCTGCGCTTATTACAAACCACTCATTTCACTCTAATTTGTTGCACCTAGGTTATTTTAGCAGGCGCTAACGTAATCAACGTTATGGCAGCGCAAGTTGCTACTTCCTTAGGCATAACAATAACTAAAACTTTCAAATAAAAAAGCCGCCAGGCGCAAACCGGGCGGCTTTGAGAGACACATTCGGTGCGCAACAAAAGCGCAGTGCCGAATGTAACCCTATTAACGCTTGGAGAACTGCTTGGCGCGGCGCGCTTTGCGCAGACCAACTTTTTTACGCTCAACTTCACGTGCATCACGTGTAACGAAACCAGCTTTTGACAGTTCTGGCTTTAAAGTTGCATCGTAGTCGATCAAGGCGCGAGTGATACCGTGACGCACCGCACCCGCTTGACCGGATTCACCGCCGCCGTTGACGTTGACCATGATGTCGAAAGTTTCAACATTGTTAGTCAATTCCAAAGGCTGACGAATCACCATCAAGCCAGTTTCGCGCGAAAAGTATTCAGCAGCTGGTTTGCCATTGACAACGATCTGACCTGAGCCAGATTTGATAAAAACGCGAGCCACTGCACTTTTGCGACGGCCGGTTCCGTAATTGTAGTTACCGATCATGTCTGTTCCTTAGAATTCAAGTGCTTGTGGTTGCTGCGCAGTGTGCGGATGAGTTTCCTCAGCGTACACTTTGAGCTTTTTAATCATCGCGTAGCCGAGCGGGCCTTTAGGCAACATGCCTTTGACCGCTTTCTCAAGCGCGCGACCTGGAAAACGCTGTTGCATTTTCAGGAAGTTGGTTTCATAGATACCGCCTGGATAACCAGTGTGGCGATAGTATTTTTTGTCTGTTGCTTTGGTACCGGTCACGCGCAGTTTGCCTGCGTTGATCACGACGATAAAATCGCCGGTGTCGACGTGAGGAGTAAATTCTGGCTTGTGTTTGCCGCGCAATCGGCGTGCCACTTCGCTGGCAACACGTCCGAGGACTTTGTCCGTCGCGTCAATCACGAACCAATCGCGCTGGACTTCATGTCCTTTAGCGGAGAAGGTTTTCATGGTGATGACTTTCTGTATAAATTTAAATGCTCAAAATGGTGGTTACCTGCACTGAAAAAACCTAGTACAGGTACTCGCCCTTGTATGCTCTTCCTGAGCAAAAGGAAGAACCGCAAATTATAATCTTTTCAAAGACTTGACGTCAAACGATCCCTGCAAATTAATGGCGCCAACGCCGATTTATGTCGCGATAAAGCGATTTTGTTGCCATTCCCCTATTTTTTGATTTATTCAGGCTACGTCAACCTGTCGACATTGCGCCTCCGCGCCTTTATCTCAACCTTTTACTCTGCGCCTCATCTCTGCACATTTATTTGCCAGCCAGCTGCAGTTACAATGAGGCTATCTTTTACTCACCGAGATTGATCAATGGAATGCACAGTGCGTTGGACCGGCCTATCCGGCATGACCTTTTTAGCAGAAACCGGCTCCGGCCATGTGGTTGCAATGGATGGCGCGCCCGAAGGCGGTGGCCGCAACCTAGCGCCGCGGCCTATGGAAATGGTCTTACTAGGCACCGGCGGCTGCACCGCCTATGACGCCGTCGTGATTCTGCGCACCAATGGTCAAGATATACGCGGCTGCGAAGTCTCATTGAAAGCCGAACGCGCAGAAACCGATCCCAAGGTGTTCACCAAAGTCCACTTTCATTTCACCGTGAGCGGCCGCGATCTTAAACCTGCGGTTGTAGAACGTGCGATCAGACGCTCACACGAAAAATACTGCTCCGCATCGATCATGCTGGAGAAAACTGCAGAACTGACGCATTCATTTGAGATCGTCGAAGAAGGCACTGCAGCAACCACCGCTGCATCACCAACAAATTGACCCCTTACAAATGACGTCTACTTGCTCAATCTCCACGCACGAGACGTCATCGTTATCAAACGGCTGTTTTGCGCAGGGTCGCCCCCCCCTATTCAAGGCCGAGCACGATATAAACATCCACCCAACTTCCTTAAGGCTATCGAGGGCGAATGCGCAATTGCTTATGCCTTAAATATAGTAAGCGGTTGTCGTCATAACTTTAGCCATTGCGCCCATCGCTTGCTGTGTCAGCGGCGTCACCTGTTGCGCGCCCAACAGTTTTGCAGTCTCCCCGTGCGCAGCCTCATCAGCACTCATTTGCGCGACGATGGCGCGTGATTTGGCATCGTTCGTCGGCAACCTTTGCAAATGACTATTGAGATGCGCCTCGACCTGGCGCTCGGTTTCGACCACAAACCCCAAGCTGCGCGTATCACCTAATCTGCCAGCGACCGCGCCCAATGCATAAGCGCCGACATACCAAAGCGGATTGAGAAAGCTGGTGTGGGAGCCAAGCTCACGCAAACGCTGAGCGGTCCAAGCCAAGTGATCTTCCTCCTCCTGTCCAGCATGTAATAGTTGTTGCCGGATCTCGTCGGTATGTGCAAATTGCGCCTGCGCTTGATACAAGGCTTGCGCGCATACCTCTCCCACATGATTAACGCGCATCAGCGCCGCGCTATGGCGACGATCTGCATCGCTTAAAGTCTTCTCGGCCGCCTGCTCCGCCGGACTGCTACGTGTAGCAGTAGACACGCCACTCATTACACGCAAAGCCCCATCGAAATGCGTAATAAAGCGATCAAAAGGATTCATCAAAAGCACCCATCTAACCTATACAAAAAAATAACCAAGATATTTGTTGCCATAAAGCTACACGCTTTCGCGACACACGACGCGAATTAATGAATACTCCCCTGACTAGAAAAATTACCCTTCGCTCTCGTGCAGACATACAAGCACGAAACGGAAAATAAAGCGCGTCAAAAATAAACGCGCCGAACAATAAACGTAAAAACGCGCAAAGATAAATAACAGCAGAAAAAATAGCGTCACCGTAATGTTGGAAATCATGCCGCGATCGCATACAACAACGCTGGAATCACATCAAAAATAACACGGCTATCCAAAATGATGAAAATTCACGCTTTCGCGATGCTCCAAATACTGCTCTTTTTTTTCGCTTTCACTATATCCATGGGACTAGCCCATGCGGATACGCCGATGACCATTTATGGCACCTTTGACCGCGCCTCGGACGATACCGCCGCAAAAGAGCCGGAAGGTAGTCAGTTCCGCAAGGGTCAAACGATAGTGCCGCAATCTTCCATCACGATATACGGCACCATCAACGTTGGCTTGCGCCGCCTCAGCAATGTCAATGCAGAGGGTGGCAGCACATTAAAGATGAGCTCGCTTGGCGAATATTACGGCAACCGCATTGGATTCAAGGGTGTGGAAGACCTTGGCGATGGTTTAAATGCGCATTTTCATATAGAGGCAGGCTTTAATTCCGGTACCGGTGCCCTCGATAATAAGAGTGATCGCTTGTTTAACCGAATTTCATCAGTTGGCATGGCCGGCTCTTTTGGCACGATAGACCTAGGGCGGCAACCCTCTGTCGCGGTTAAAACCGTGTATGCGTATGAGCCGTTTCGATTCCGCTACGTTTACATCATCCCACTCGCCGGTGCTGCCGCTGGCGACGTTGCCGGCAGGGTCAACCGCCCCTTTGGTACCACAGACGGTCCTCGCTTCAGCAATGGCGTCCAATACTTCGGTAAATTCAACAATTTCACCGTCGGTACCGAATATATTTTTGGTGAGGCATCCGGCGATAACAATGCCGGTTCGGCCAAAGCCTTAGGGCTGAGCTATAAATCCGACCCCTTTGTCATTGGCGGCGCCGTTACCAGACACGAGCCAAATGTTGCTACAGCTGGCAAATCGGCAGATTATCAGGCGCAAAACCAGTTTACCTATGGTGCCGCGTATGAAGCAGGCGCGCTACGCCTTGCGGGCGGCTATATGCGCACTGATACGGACACCGGTAGCCTGCGCCGCACGCAACAAACCCAAAACCTATGGCTAGGCGGCAGCTATGAATTCACTCCCACTATCAGCCTGACCGCGGGACATTACCGCACCACCTTAAGCGGCGATCTGGTTGGCCGCCGCGACCTCACCATCCTCAGTGTGACGTATGCGCTTTCGCAATGGACTAATCTTTATGCAGAAATTGACCACGCCACATTAACTGGCGTTGCCAGTCTTGCCGTGGGCGGTCAGAGCAAGCAACTTGGCATTTCGACTGGCATTAATCACGCATTCTGATAAAAGGCCCAGCAATAAAATGCAGCGAGATCATACAAATGACACTTAAAAGTCATTAAATTGTCATAAATTCTTTTTTGTTGCTAAATTAAGACAGCAACAAGCCTGTTTCTTATTTGTATTATTCCCGTCATATTGATTTGTTCCAATCAGATGCATCAGCTTGCGAGTAGAACGCAAGGTCTGAAAAAATTGCCACCGTTAAGCGTGGCGTTTAAAAACATCACTAAGGAATTGGAATGAAAAAATCGCTTTTGGCGCTCGCAATTTTTGGAGCATTCGCTGGCACCGCGTCGGCACAATCGTCCGTAACCGTCTACGGTATCGTTGATACTGGTTTCAGCAGCACCGATGTGGGCGGCAACAATGGTCGCGCCACAGGCATCGAATCGAGCGGTCAGTCGACCAGCCGTTTCGGCTTCAAAGGCACGGAAGATCTAGGTGGAGGAATGAAAGCTATTTTCCAACTGGAAAATGGCATCAAGACTGATGATGGCACGGCGGGGACAACTTCAGCGTTCGATCGCATTTCCATCATTGGCCTAGAAGGTTCGTTCGGCGCAGTAAAACTGGGCCGTCAACAGTCAGTCACCAAAAATGCATATGACGCGATTGACCCATTTAGCGACAGCGGCAGCATCGGTCCGATCTCGAAAATTTTCTTTAATGCTAAAGGTCCAGGTCGCGATTCGAACTCTATTAAATATTCGACCCCATCTTTTGCAGGCTTCAAAGCACAAGCTGAATACGCATTTGGCGAAGTTACCGGCGATACCGGTGCAAACAGCCAAGCCAGCGTTGGCCTAGGTTACAAAAACGGCCCATTGAACGTGCAATTCGCTTACAACAGCAAGGACACATCGAACGCAACCCCTACCACCACAATGGATTCGGACGTTGCCTTTTTGGGTGCTACATATAACTTTGGTGCATTCACGCTACATGGTGCCTATGCAAATACCAAGTTTGATGACAAAACAGCGGTCAATGCCGATACGGAATTCAATAACGGCATGATCGGCGTTACCGTCCCATTTGGCGCCAGCACCGTCTATGCAACGTACGCAGTGAACAATAACAAAGATGTGTCAAACAGCGATTCGCAAAGGATTGCCCTGTTGTACACCTATTCGCTTTCGAAACGCACTAACTTATACACAGGCTATGCACGCACCTCAAATGACGATAAGGCAAAACTGAGCGGCGCAGCAGCAAACGGCGAAAACGTTACCACTTACAACTTAGGTATTCGCCACAAGTTCTAATCGCTTGCCGATACGATTCACAAATCGAAAGCAAAAAAGCATCTGAAGGTGCTTTTTTGCTTTATTAGCACCTGTATCAATAACCATCTCTTAAAGTCTGTTCACGATCTTGTTTGCATCTGGGAAAATACGCGAATGCGTACTAAGAGATATACGAGCGACATCAATCGCGAACGGTCAATTTGTATGAAGTATTCTGCACGGCGCTGCAGCCATACTGTTTTAACCGAGATTGTCCATTAGGAATTTGATGGGCTCGGCGTGAGCTTCACTGGCTCTCCCGCATTGGCCCACAAGCCCTCAAACCACGGTCTTCGTTTGCGCGCCACTGCCAGACGAAACGTCTGCTTGGTGTTCTTCGTGTTGTCATCCCACAGTGCCCCCACAGCCAGCACCTGGTGGTGCAGCGTTGATAGAGTGTGATGCACCTTTTGGCGCATCACGGCATGGCGAAATACACTCATCAAGTTGTAGGCCAGCATCGTCACCCCCAGTGCCGCCTCGGTAGCCCAGAAGTCGCGCAACACAAAGCTGCCCAAGCCAAAGTCCGCCTTGAGCTCCTTGATCCGGTTCTCGCAATCTGCACGCCCGCGGTACAGGCGCCACACCTCCAGCGCCGGAATGCTCAAGTCCGGTGAGCATGGCACCATAGCGCCAGCCCTGCAGATCCGGGTCATCGGCAAACAACGATAACGTCTTGCCCGCCACCGCACCATTCTTGCGTTTGATATGCTGGCGCACCACCACCAGGCGCTGTGGTGTCCCCCAGCCGTGCGGCTGGTAGCTCAACTCGGAGACTTCCAGACCCACCTCGACTTGCTGCCACTTGCACTGATCTACGATAGATTGCTGTAGTGCATGCGTCAGTCGGGCGCTGATGATGTGGCTGATCTTCTTGGCTTTGAGCAGGGTCACTATGGTCTTGTCATAAAAACCACTGTCGGCGCGAAACAGGCCCACCTTGGTGGCCCCCAGGTTCTCCAGTGTGGACTCAATAAAACCTTCGATGTTGTTGCTCGATGCGGTGTTGCCCGGGCGCAGCCAGAAGTTGGCCACCAGGCGCCAGTCTGCTACGAACGCCAACAGCGGGTGGTGGCTGGCGCGACCCTTGTTCTTGGGGTTGTAGCCCTTGGCGCCGCCTTCGATCTGGCTGCCCCAGCGGGTTAATACGGTGGAGTCCACATCCAGGGTGATGGGGTTGAATTGGAGTTTGTCGAAGAGCCAACGGTAACTGCTGCTTTGCACTCGACTGGCGCTGGGTTGGTCAAAGCGCTGGAATAACCTGACGATGGCTTTGTGGCCTGCGGCTTTGCCCCAGCCGAACAGGCGCACCAGGGTGCTGTCCAGGCGGGTGATGTCGGCATGGGCAAAGCGCGCCGCGCCGCACCAGATACTGACGATCATTTGTTCAATGAGTTGTTCTGGCGCATAGCCCCGGTTGGAGCCGGGCTGGGGTAGATCCCAGCTTTTCAGAGCTTCTTTGAAACCCATGCCGTCAAGCATGCGCTTCAAAAGGGCCAGGCCACCCCAGGCGGTGACTTCGCGGGAGGTGAATTTGAGATCGAACGGCGTTTCTGGGGGCATGGTCACTCCAAATTGCACTGAGCTCGTTGATTTCATTGGGGATTTCTAATGGTATCCATTAGAAATCCGGGCGTATCCGGGACACACCGGACTGGTGCACGATAGCAGTCTGGGGTCTAATGGACAATCTCGGTTTAAGTATGCAGCTACCTGCACTGACAGCGCCCCCCCCTTTAAATTGTACAAAATCTCAAATTGTGGAGATTGTAATAACTCCCAACCGGGTTTTCGTCTTCCTGGCGTTACGGCTTTAACCCATTTGTAAAAACCATGACTGGAAACACCAAGACCGCTCCAACTTCGGCAACAGAATGCCCGCCCGACCATTTGCTTGGCCGTTTCTTCTTTAAATTCGGGTCAATATCTCGTTATGCCCATTGACTTCCTTCTGTGCTCAAATCATAGGCTAAGATTGTCTATCTGAGGGGACAGTCCACTTCACTTGTTGTGGATGTAGTACTTTTTACAAATGCATGGCGGACGGTGCATCCCGACATTGAAAATGCGGCCGCCCATCCATCTTCTTATTTAACAGCGGTCACGACATAGTCGACGCCTTGCTTGACAATCTCTACCGTAACTTCCTGGCCGACCGCGAGCTTATCGAAGAGGGCCTTGTCTTTCACCGCGAAACGCATCGTCATTGCCGGCCACTCCAAACTTTTGACAGGTCCATGTGCAAGCTTTACCGTACCCTTTACAAGATCGAGCGCCTTCACTACACCAGTCGCTTGGTGGCTCATTGCCTTAAGGGCCGTGTCTTGGGCCATTTTTCCCATTCCCATGTCTTTCATATCCATATCCTTCATGCCGCCGGATTGCGCAACGACATGGCTGGATAGCGACAAGACGAGAATCAGGGGCAAGATTGTGCTAAGTTTCATGATTATTTCCTTGGTTGTTTAAGATTATTGATGCTATTGGTAAAAACCGATTGAACGTGTCAAACGGCTTCATGCAATGGACTCCTTGGCCGACGGCGGCAAGTTTTCCGCACGGATCCGCCGACACAACAGCACAGGTACCGCGAATATCTTTTTAATCGTGCTATGTATTTACATTGCGATTGTCCGGATTGGGATCATTGGCTAACCGGCTTTTGCGCTTTTCCTGGATGACCAGCACCCAGCCGTAAATCACTGGCAATACCAAAAGCGAAAGAATGGTGGCCGTGACCATGCCGCCGATCATAGGCGCTGCAATACGTTTCATGACATCCGAGCCCGTTCCGCCCCCCCACATGATCGGTACTAGGCCAGCGATCACGGCTACCGCCGTCATGGCAATGGGACGCACGCGCTGGGTAGTACCGAGCGAAACGGCACCCATGATTTCCGCGGCACTTAAATACTCGTGGCCTTCAGCACGAAGCTTGGAGATGGCCTGATCAATAAAAGTCATCACCAGCACACCGATTTCAGCGGAAACACCGGCCAGCGCAATGAAGCCTACCGCCACCGTTATCGACATGTTGTAGCCGAGCAGCCAGACCATCCAGAATCCGCCGATCAGGGCAAATGGAATGGATAGCATCACCACAGTAGGTGCCGTCAGGTTGCGGAAATTGAAGTAGAGCAGCAGAAAAATGGTTAACAGGGTGAGTGGGACAACCACTTTCAAGCGAGCGTTAGCACGCTCCATATATTCGAATTGTCCTGACCAGACCAAGGAGTATCCAGCCGGTACCTTGACGGTGCTTTCCACCTGCTTTTTCGCAGCAACCACATACCCGCCGATGTCGCTGGTCTTAATGTCTACATAAATCCAGGCATTTGGGGTGGCGTTTTCCGTTTTCACCGCGGGAGGGCCGCGCTTAAGGCTCAGTTCGGCTACCAAGGAAAGGGGAATCTGCGCTCCTGTCGGGGTTGCAATCAGCACCCGTTTCAAAGCTTCCATGTTATCGCGCAACTCACGCGGATATCGCAGATTAACAGGGTAACGCTCCAGTCCCTCGACGGTTTCGGTCACGTTCATGCCGCCAATGGCTGATTGCACCACATCCTGCACATCGCCCACGGTCAGGCCGTAGCGGGCAGCCTCTTCGCGCTTGATATCAAAGTCCAGATAGTACCCACCGGCAGCTTTATCGGCGAATGCCGACAATGTATCTGGCAACTTTTTCAGGGTTCTCTCGATATCGCCGGCGACCTTCTCCAATACATTCAGATCGGGGCCGGAAACCTTGATCCCGATTGGTGTTTTGATGCCGGTCGAGAGCATGTCGATGCGGGTTTTGATCGGGTAAGTCCAGGCATTTGCCACGCCGGGAAAGTTGATCGCCTTATCCATTTCCTGCATTAGTTCTTTCGTAGTCTTTTCAGGATTCGGCCACTGCGACTTTTCTTTCAGGCGAATGGTTGTTTCTATCATGGCTAAGGGGGCTGGATCGGTAGCGGTTTGTGCTCGGCCGATCTTGCCGAACACGTGGCGAACTTCGGGGAAGGTCGCTAGGATCTTGTCGGTCTGTTGCAACAGTTCCTTTGCCTTGGTGATGGAAATACCAGGATAAGTGCTCGGCATGTACAACACGTCGCCCTCATCCAGTGGTGGCATGAATTCCGACCCCATTTTCATAGCTGGATAAATCGTCGCCGCCAACAACAGCAGTGCAAGCAAGACCGTCATTGCACGCCAGCGAATGGCAAATTCTAGCAGCGGGCCGTGCAAGCGTTTCAGCCCGATATTGATCAGGTTCCGATCTTCACTTGGGATTTTTCCGCGAATCAGCAGCCCCATCAATACCGGCACCAGGGTGACAGCCAGCAAAGCTGCTGCGGCCATGGAATAGGTTTTGGTAAAGGCCAGCGGTGAGAACAATCGCCCCTCCTGCGCCTGCAGGGTGAATACCGGCAGAAACGACACGGTAATAATCAATAACGAGAAGAACAGGGCAGGACCGACTTCTTTGGACGCTGTAGCGATCGCAGCCCATCTTGCGTCGGGGTTATTGCCCGCTTCGCCGAGATGCTCAAGATGCTTGTGAGCGTTTTCAATCATCACGATCGCACCATCAATCATCGCGCCAATGGCAATCGCGATACCACCCAGCGACATGATGTTGGCGGACAAACCCTGCCAACTCATGATTATGAATGCGATCAAAATGCCGACTGGCAGGCTGATAATGGCGACCAGCGCGCTTCTGGCGTGCATCAAAAAGACCAAGCAGATCACTGCGACAACGATGAATTCCTCGATTAACTTCTCTTTAAGGTTGTCCACCGCACGTTCTATCAAGTCACCGCGATCATATACGGGAACAATCTCGACACCTTCGGGCAGCCCTTTCTTTAGTGTGTCCAGTTTCTCGCGCACAGCCTTTATGGTAGCCAGGGCGTTCTCACCATAACGCATGATAACGACCCCCCCAGCCACTTCGCCTTCGCCATTGAGTTCAACCAGACCCCGGCGCAGTTCGGGGCCGATATGAATGTTTGCCACTTGCTTCAGATAAATCGGCGTGCCATTTGTATCCACGCCGACGGGTATCACTTCCAGATCGTGCAGGCTCTTGATGTAGCCACGTGCACGAACCATGTATTCAGTCTCGCCCATTTCAACCAGACGACCGCCCACATCATTGTTGCTGCGCTGAATCGCCTGTTTAACCTTGGAGAGCGGAATGTTGTAGGCCCGCAGTGCGTCCGGCTTGACCTCGACTTGATACTGCTTGACGTATCCACCGACGGAAGCGACTTCGGAGACCCCTTCCACTGTCTGTAACGGGTAACGCAAATACCAGTCCTGGATTGATCGAAGTTGTGACAAATCATGTCGGCCTGACTTATCCACCAGTGCGTATTCGTAGACCCAGCCGACGCCAGTGGCATCCGGTCCCAGCTTGGGTGCCACATTGGCAGGCAGGCGATCAGCGGCGTAGTTCAGATATTCGAGCACGCGGGTGCGAGCCCAATACATGTCGGTGCCGTCTTCGAAAATCACATAGACCATAGAAAAACCAAAAAACGAATAGCCACGCACTACTTTAGTTTTCGGTACGGACAGCATCGCCGTGGTCAGCGGGTAGGTCACCTGATCTTCCACTACCTGTGGTGCCTGGCCGGGGAAGCCGGTAAAGACGATGACCTGCACATCGGAAAGATCAGGAATGGCATCCAGTGGCGTGGATCTCATCGTCTGATAACCGGCGAACGTGATCAGTAGCGTTGCAATGAGAACCATGAAGCGGTTCTTGATCGATGCATCAATCAGCGCGTGTATCATCGTTTATCACCCATGTCCATGTCGTCCATGTTCTGATTACCGGGCGTCTTCTTCGTGCTGCTGGTATCAGGCTGATGGGGCTTTATAGGTGCAGCTTCCGGCTGTATTTGCCCTGTATCTTTCCCTTTGGTTGTGGCGCTCTGATTCGGATTGCTCACTTCCATCATTTTTGCTGTCGCTTCCTTGAGTTTGGATTCGGAATCCAATAGGAACACGCTGGATGTCACCACGATCTCACCAGCCTGCAGGCCGCTAACAATCTGCGTATTGCCAGCAACCGAAACACCGACAGTGACTTTACGCGGCGAAAATTGGCCAGGAGCACGCTGAACGAATACCTGCTCTTGAGTACCTGTTCGCACGATAGATTCGGAAGGCACCACCACTGCGTCTATCTGCTTATCCGATAGAATATCGACTTCGGCGAACATGTCCGGCTTCAAGACAAGGTTCTGATTATCAAACTCCAGACGGACTTTGATGGTGCGCGTTTTGGCCTCAAGATAAGGGTAGATAAAGCCCACCTTGCCGGTGAACGTGCGCCCTGGTATGCCAGTTACCTGCATCTTTGCAGTATCGCCTTCACGCACCCAGGGCATGTCATCCTCGTAAATATCCACCAAAACCCATATACGGGATAGGTCCGCTATCATGTACAGTTCTGTATCAGGGGTGATGCGCTCGCCCTCACGTGCCCCGATATTCATTACGATGCCATTAAAGGGGGATTGAATTTGCGTGGCCTTCATGACCTTACGCTGAGCTTTGATCTGATTGATCTGGTGTTCGGGAACATCGAGAAGCTGCAAACGCTCGCGTGAAGAACGCAAAAGGCTTGTAGCCCCTTCGCGCACATCGGCAAAAGGACTTTCCTTTAATGTGGCCACGCTATTTAGCGCAAGCAGATACTCCTCCTGGGTGGCGACAAGTTGCGGCGAATAAATCGAAAGCAGCGTACTGCCTTTCTTCACCGTCTGGCCGGTTTTATCGACAAACAATTTCTCGACCCATCCGTCATATTTCGGATGCAAGCGCGCTAACCGTTGTTCATCATAGGTGACCCGCCCAATCGTGCGAATACTGCGCGATAGCGTCGCACGCGTGACTTTCGCAGTTCTGACACCGATATTCTGCACCACCGTAGGGTCTATCTTGACGGTTCCTGCGGGAGCGCTGCCCCCGGAATTTTCTTCCGGGTACACAGGAATATAATCCATGCCCATGTCATCCTTTGCAGGGACGGGCGAGGTAATGGCCGGATTCATAGGGTTACGATAAAAGGCGACCTTGCGCTCACTTGCGGCAGTTTGTTTGTTTACTGGTTCAGTCGATTTATGGAATGATATCCAATAGCCAGTGCCACCACCAATGAGCAAGGCAACGACTGCTGTTGCGATGATGTTCTTATTCATGAGATATTTCCGTGTCGGTTTTTATAGCTGTATCGTGCTGGATTGACTGTGGAATCGTCACGCCGATTGCGGCTTCAAGCCGCGCCCAGGCTTGCCAGCCTGAGCTCAGCGCTTTCCAGTATTGCGTTTCATAGTTGTAGAGCGTGACTTGGGCGCGAATGAGATTTAAAAAATCCACCTTGCTCACTTGATAAGCAGCAAGCATGGAGGCTGTTGTCTGTTTGGCCTGCGGAATGATGCCGGTTTTGAACAATGACGCCTGCTCATGACTGCCGCGGTAGTCAGCCAGTGCCTGTGCAATTTCCGTATCCACCTGCAAAGTGCGATCCTGCAAACCATATTCTTCTTTCATTACATCTGCATTGCGCTGTCCCAGCGCCCTATCCTGTTTTGTATCTGTAAAAATCGGCAAATTCATACTAAACATAAGGCTAGCAACATTGGCCCGTGCACTTCCATTTGGATTGTTGCCGTCACGAAAGCCGTAACTAACCCCTAATTTGAAGTCTGGGTAATAATCTTTTTTGGCCAACGCCACACGGGTGCGTGCTGCCTCTAGCGCATTGCGCTGCGAAGACAACACTGGCCGCGCATCCAGCGCCGTCTTGCGAAATTGCTCCATGTCCGGAATGTTCGGCAAAAATTTGTCGACTTGCGTCGGCAAGATCACCTGGGTCTCTGCACGGCGGTCAAGCAAGGCATTCAGTGCCGCCGTCTGGCTCTGACGTAATGCTCTCAAGCTGATTTCGATATCCAGCAATTTAGTCAGCTCCACCTGTCCCAGCAAGACATCGGACTGCATGCCCTGCCCTGTTTTATATTTTGATTCGGCAATCTTGACGAACTGTCGTAGCAACGCCTGATTGCGCTGCACAATGGATGTGGCTCGATCCAGATAAAATAAATTCCACCAGGTTGTCCGCACATTTCGAATCAACACCAGGCGCATCTCGTCAACATCAAATCTCGCTGCCTTGGCTTCAAAGCCAGCTGCTTGCTCACGCAGACTTAATTTGCCGGGGAAGGGTAATGTAAAACCAATCCCAACCTGGGTCTGCGTCATGGCTTCCTGCGATAGTGAAAAGGTATCAACCGGTGCATTGAGTACATTCAGCGACAGCACCGGATCGGGAAGCGTGCCAACTTGTGAGGGCACCTCGGCCAGCGCACGCGCTCGAGCATTAATTTTTGCCAGCCCGGGATTACCCGACAACGCAACGTCAACCGCACGATCCAGAGTAAGTGGAACAGCGTCTTTTTCGGCTTCGCGCTGATAGCGCTCGCTGACATAGCGCCGCTTGTCGGCACGAGGGATCTTTTGCATAATGCCGACCGAGCGCATGGTCATGAAGTCATCGGTCTGGCTAAAGCGCATGGGGCCGTCAACCGGCAGATTCTCAACGCCGAATTTGATAACTGGATCCGGCAGTTGCCCAACAGCCACCGACATATCGGTGGCTGCATCGGCGGCATGATCTTGCGCCGGTAATTGGCGCGAACGCATCACGGTGAGGCGCTGCGCCTCGGTTAATGTAAGTGGCGCATCGGCGGCGATTGCACCCTGCGACAACGATAAAGCGGCCGCCAATACGACAAGCGGTAGTTTGCGCTCACGAAGGAACGCGATAAAAGGGGACGGCATAAACACTCCTGAATGCGTAGCACAGCTATACCACCGCGATTAGCGTGGCGAAGACGGACGAAGCAATCGGAGGTGTTAAATACGGAAACAGCAGTGCCCAATAGCAAGTGACGGCGCGGTGGCGCGCGTCAACGCGACGGCATGGGTTGGAAGCTGGGAGGCACTCGCCATGAACAGCACCGGCAAGGCAAATCCAATTGCGACAAATGGCGCCGCCCGTGAGATGTGTGGGACATGCTCCACTTGCTTGTCGGCATAAGCATATTCGTCACACAGATTGGGTTGTACCGCATCAATGTCGTGACAGTCTTGAACAGCTATCACATCGGCAGACATCATGTTCGCTGCCAGACCGAACTGCAAATCCTGACAGACGTAGGACGCCATTGCAAGCTGCATGAACAGGATGCTGATTAACGCAAGCAAGACAACAACAACACGGGATTGTCGGGAACGACGCATCGGTTCGCAGTCTTTTTTGATATCTGCACGTAGCATACCAACTAAAGACGCCATTTGTCAAGCATAGTTTCTGAAGCGCCAAGCGCACCGAAAACAAGTTTTGTACCAGCTTGCAGTAAAAATAAATTGTGTTTGTATACTGGAAACTTCCCTGAAAATAGTGCCCTACACAGGCAAAAATACTTCGCACTCTATTGTTTTTTATTATTACTATTAACGAATGTTTTTCTTGGAATCCCCTTCGCCGTTCAACCGAATACGAGGCCGAAACCGCAGGGCGACATGTCTGTGTGACGAGGGAAATCATTTTCGTACTTGCGCGCAGGGGCGCAATTAAAAAAAGAAATGCAAACAGAAAGGTAACGATGAAGAGCTATGCACCCTGTGGATGGATCATCACCGCATTGCCGTGGTGATATTTTACTGATGTATTGAACATTTACCACGGGGACACGTTTTCTTTAGCGAAACGAGAGACTATATGGCGCTAGTTATAAAAAGACTATGAGCCCCGTCATGTTTGTGCTCATGACGGGGCTGCATAAAAGCGAGTCAATCTCGACATATTCATCCAAGCATGTCCATCTTTGGCGTTGCACTATGCCTGGTACAGCCAAGCACCATTTAACGATGTGTATTAGATAAAGGCAATGATTCCCATCACTTGATCGCCATTTTGACCAGCGAACACGCCCGCATCTCTGATTCGCCCCCTCGAGGACATGATCGAAAGCCAGCTCCGTGAACTCGAAGAGAAGAAAGGGTTGATCCACGAGATGGAAAACAAGAAGCAACAAAAACATCTTTGGCCACCCATGGCTTAACGATATGCTTTAGCTGAAGCGCGCACCAAACGGATAAAGACTTTTACTAGAAGCATTCCCATATTGTGCCAAGCTAAAACTGAATGAAGTCCTCAGGTGGAAATCCTCGCGACAACGGACAACGCGCACTAACAATGATGTGCGCAACCCTGATGCCCAACCAAAGGCGAGCAAAAGCATCAATGTGCGGCATGAGGGGCGGCCAACATCGACTTATCCGGTCACGACTATTAAAAACTTATGGTTTAAGGTTGAATACTACCGCCGTGATGGCATGCGAGAATAGGCACGTACAGATATCCGTTATGACCCACCTCTAATCTTGCTACTTAGAAGATCGCGAACACGCCCATATATCCACCACGCACATGTCTTTTTGTACAACAAAAGGTCTTCTCGCCCCGTTATGTTGCAAAAAAACGTCGTTTGATCGTACAGATAGCGTATTTCTGTGTAATCCCGTTGTAACCAAACTGCTATTTTGTTTAAATACACTCCAATGTCTCCCACAAAGAGTTCATATCAGTTGTAGTTGAAAAGCAGTGGCAGTACATAACCTAGATAACAATACTTGGAGTAATTTAATGAAAAAATCACTTTTAGCTCTCGCCATCCTCGGCGCGTTTGCTGGTGCAGCATCGGCACAATCATCAGTTACCATCTACGGTAGAATTGATACTGGCTTCACCAGCATCGACCAAGGTGGCTCAGGCCGCGTCAATGGCATCTCTAGCGGCAACAACAGTGCTAGCCGCATCGGCTTCAAAGGTGTTGAAGATCTGGGTAACGGCTTGAAAGCTGAATTTGCCTTGGAAAACGGCGTCAATACAGATGACGGCACAGGGAAAACTGGCCAACCATTCAGCCGCCAATCATTCGTTGGCTTGAATGGTGGTTTCGGTAAAGTCCGTCTGGGTAAACAAAACACCCAAGTTAAAAACATGCTCCTTGACATCGACACGTTCGGCGCAACTGGTATGGTCAACAGCGTCGACTTCATCAACGGTGGCGGCTTGGATCAGCGTAATCCTAACCAAGTTGCATGGTTGAGCAAAGACTATGCTGGCTTCTCAGGCGGCGTTGCTTACCAATTCGGCGAGAGCGATACCGGCACTGGCGATAACAGCGGTTACAGCGCACGTTTGGGCTACAAAAATGGCCCATTGAACGTGCAATTCGGCTATCAAAACCAAAACAAGACCTCTGTTGCTGGCGTCGATCAAGACGATCAAACCAACGCATTAATTGGCGCGACTTATGATTTCGGCGTAGTGAAATTGCACGGTATCTACGGCGAGAAAAATACTGACGCTGCGTATAACGCTACTGCAGACGACATCAAAATCCGCAGTGCTTTGATCGGCGTAACTGTACCTATGGGCGCAAGCAAAATCCGCGCTGAATACATCCGCAACGACAACAAAGATATTGACGATGCAGACAGCAATGTTTGGGCAGTATCGTACACCTACGCAATGTCCAAGCGTACTCAACTGTACGCAACCTACGTTCGCACCAGCAATGACGATAAGTCGAATCTGGGTATCGGCGGTCCAGGCGAAGGTACTAATGGCCAAAGCGCAAGCGGCGTCGCTCTTGGCGTACAACATAATTTCTAATTTGTTGCAGACGAAAGTCTGCTTCAGTTGAACAAAAAAGGCACCTTCGGGTGCCTTTTTCTTATTCTGCTTTTGGTTTGCTAATCTGATCTGCCGTAGATGCCGCTGCTCGATATCGTGGCGAGCAACCATGACATATTAAACACTCACTTGACCTGCTTATTCCCGCTTAGGCCGAAAGACGCTCTGATCACGGTAAAACATCTCATCTTGCCTCTCCCACCATTCCGGCACACCGAGCACTGGCAAAGGTGAGAAATCTGCCGTCGTCAAACCATGCTGTAATTGCACGGCCAATTGTCTATCAATTGAATCCAATGGCATATCGATTGCAATCGGCAAGCTATTCAGCGTCTCCATGCGATCCACCATTACCCACATATGGCCAGTAATCGCTTTATACGGCGCCACCAGCTTTTCCATCAACGCATGGCCAAACAACAAGGGCACGCATGTTTTTTGGAATGAAGCACGCTGCTGAACAAATACCTGCTCCCATGCATGCGCGCGCAACGCAGTGCTTAGTTCCGTATTGGTCGAAATTAAAAGCACAGCATTTTCGTCAAAAATCGTCGCAGCATCACGCAGCTTACCGCGCGTATTTTTTACGTTCGAAGCAAAATCAGTACTATTTTTTGCAACAACCTTATTAATTTCCGCTGCTTGCAAGGCGTTCAACTGCGCTTTTGTTGCTGGAAACGTCAACCAAACCAATGCGTTGAAAAAATCGTGCAAATTATCGCGGGTCGGCACCTGTCCGGTTGCGCTAATAAACGCTTCATATGCAACACCGGCCGGCAACAAGGTTTGCGGCACAAAGCGTAGCGGCAAGCCCTGATGATTGTGGATTTCGCGTAGTTGGGCGTGTTGATTGAGTGCGGCGCGCCAGTCTGGCGCTTGCGCAATCACTTCACCGATGCCACGAATATGCGCCAACCAAGGACGCGCCCAATCGATCTGCGAAAAGAACGCGGCGTGGACTTCAGAAGCCATGGGGAGAAACAAGCAAAGTAAAGAAACCTATGTCAAATACCGACCAGATGCTGATCAGCGCCTGTTGGGATGTCCTACCGATACCCAAATACAAATGCCGCGCGCACTCGACAAACAACAGCTATTAACAAAACGTAAGTTAAGGGTCGACAGCAAGGACTCAATCTACGCAAACAAAGGATTGCCCATTACGCAATCTTTCAAGCACTTAGCTTGAGCAAACACGAATCTTTGATTAAGTCGGCGTATACAAATACCAAATACTCATCAATCCCGACGCCAAATTCACTCAGCAAATTTCCAGGCGATAGTCTCGCCACCATTCAACGGCACCATCGTTGTATTTGCCAGCGGCACCGTATCCGGCACGCGCCATTCTTCACGTTTTAAGGTAATCGTGCTGTCGTTGCGCGGCAACGCATAAAAATCGGGACCGTTGAAACTGGCAAATTGCTCCAACTTATCCAGCGCACCGGCTTGATCAAACGCTTGCGCGTACAACTCGATCGCATGCAAGGCGGTGTAGCAGCCAGCGCAACCGCAAGCATGTTCTTTCATCCCTTTGGGATGTGGCGCGGAGTCGGTGCCGAGGAAAAAGCGATTACTGCCAGAGGTCGCCGCGGCGACTAGCGCTTGTCTATGCAACTCGCGCTTCAATACCGGCAAACAATAATAGTGAGGACGGATGCCGCCTTTAAAAATTTCATTGCGGTTGTACAAAAGATGATGCGCGGTGATGGTTGCCGCGACTGGGCCTTCTGCTGCGGCGACATAGTCGGCCGCATCCTTGGTCGTAATGTGCTCGAACACCACTTTTAATTCAGGCATCTTTTTACGTAAGGGCTGCATCACCTGCTCGATGAAAGCCGCTTCACGATCAAAGATGTCAATTGCGGGATCGGTCACTTCACCATGCACTAGCAAAGGCATACCGACTTTTTGCATCGCTTCCAGCGTTTTTGTGCATTTGCTTAAATCGCTGACGCCAGCATCCGAATTAGTGGTGGCGCCGGCCGGATACAACTTCACTGCATGCACCAAACCACTGTTTTTTGCGCGCAAGATTTCTTCTGGTGGCGTGTTGTCCGTCAAATACAGCGTCATTAACGGCTCAAACTGCATACCGGCAGGCAAAGCCGCTAGAATTCTGTCGCGATACGCTAGTGCCTGCGCGGTGGTGGTGACCGGCGGTTTGAGGTTAGGCATCACTATCGCGCGCGCAAACTGACGCGCAGTATGCGGCAACACCGAGGCGATGGTCGCGCCGTCGCGCAAATGCAGATGCCAATCGTCAGGGCGAGTAAAGGTAATGGTTGAAGCTGGATTGTTGGCAGAATTGGTCATGATAATTTCCTTGAATAGTCACTATTTTAACCTCTCATCACCAAGCATCGGTAGTATGCGCTACCGCAATTGCCAAACGAAGAGCTCGCAGTCCACGCCGCAGTGACAAGCGGTTGAGAGCCTGGTGCATTCACAAAGCGAATTGATAAATCGCCGGTAAAGCCCGAGCAAAAAATTTCTTTACTTGAATGTCATTAAAACTGAATCTGCAACTGAACCTACAACGACCTCTATAAATTCCAGCGGCGCAAACCGCTACAACAATTCCTCCGAGACATCCGGATCGGAAGACGTCATATTTTGCTCACCCTGTTTAGCTTGTTGCCGCGCCCACATTTGTGCATACAGACCATCTAGCGCTAACAATTCCGGATGTGATCCACGCTCAACAATCCGACCATGATCCAACACCAAAATCTGCTGCGCGTCAGCAATGGTCGATAGACGGTGCGCGATGACCAAGGTGGTGCGATTACGTGCGATTTCCTTTAATTGCGCTTGGATCGCCTGCTCGGCTTTGGAATCCAATGCCGACGTCGCCTCATCAAAAATCAACACTTCCGGATGTTTAAGCAAGGTACGAGCAATCGCGACCCGTTGCTTCTCGCCCCCCGACAACTTCAAGCCACGCTCGCCGACTTTGGTTGCATAGCCATCCGGTAGCGACTCGATAAAATCATGAATGTAGGCGGAGCGTGCGGCGGCGATCACCTCATCCTTGCTGGCGTCCGGCTTGCCATAGGCAATGTTGTATTCAATGGTGTCATTAAACAGCACCGTGTCTTGCGGAACAATGCCGATCGCGTGGCGCAATGACGTTTGTCTGAGCGCGAGTATGTCTTGTCCATCTATGCAAATCGCGCCAGCGTCCACATCATAAAAACGGAACAACAGGCGCGCCAATGTCGATTTACCAGAACCACTATGGCCGACAACAGCGGTGGTCGTCCCTGCCGCGATCGTAAAATCAACATCAAACAGTATCTGCCGACTCGCCTCATAACTAAAATCAACATGTGAAAACTTTACTTCCGAGCCTTGCAACTGCAGATCAGCCGCGTCGGGTGCGTCGGCGATTTCTTTGTGTTGATCCAGTAGCGAAAACAATCGCTCCATATCCGCCAAGCTTTGTTTAATTTCGCGGTAAATGACGCCCAAGAAATTCAACGGAATATACAACTGAATCATGAACGCATTGACCAAAACTAAATCGCCAAGCGTCATGCTGCCATCGATGACGCCAGCAGTCGCGCGCCAAAGAATGACCGCAACAGCAATCGCGATAATGCTGGATTGCCCAGTGTTTAACACCGAGAGCGAGGTCTGCGATTTAATTGCGGCAGTTTCGTAATGTTGTAAGCCATTATCGTAACGCTGCGCTTCATACGCCTCGTTACCAAAATATTTCACTGTCTCGTAATTAATTAGCGAGTCTATCGCTTTGGCATTGGCTTGTGAGTCCAGCTCGTTCATGGTGCGGCGGAAATGCGTGCGCCATTCGGTCACGACGATGGTAAAAACAATATACGTCGCCAATGCCACGCCCGTAATCGCAGAAAACCAGATGTCGTAATGCAGCGCGAGATAGCCCAATACCAACGTGATTTCGACCAAGGTCGGCAAGATACTAAACAAGGTGTAAGACACCAGCGACGAAACGCCACGGGTACCGCGCTCGATATCGCGCGACATGCCACCGGTTTGCCGATTCAAATGAAACCGTAGCGATAGCGCATGCAAATGCTGAAATACCTGCAAGGCAATCGTACGCACCGCACGCTGTGTGACCTTAACGAAGGTGTATTCACGCAATTCGGTGAACAAGGTGGTGGATAGTCGTAGTACACCGTAGGCTACTAGTAAACCAACTGGCAATATTAATAGCGCGTGCGGATCAGACGGCTTGATCGTCAGACCGTCAATTAATTGCTTTAAAATCAGCGGCACACCAACATTTGCACATTTAGCCGCGATCAAGAAAGTCAGCGCCAATGCCACGCGCCATTTATACGTCCACAAATAAGGGATCAGTGTTTTCAACACTGCCCAATCACTACGTTGGCGAACGAGGGGAACGAAATTACTGGAATTGGAGTTGCGGCGCATGGGAAACCGGTATTGGATTATGCTTCAGGCTCAAGATTGTAACGGTTTGAAATTCAGATCACAGCGCTATCATCAATCACGGATTGCGTGACAGAACATAAAGTATGAAATATGAGTAAAAAAGACACCTGTATGGACATAGTCGGCACCACGCTGCCGATGGGAAAAATGCCGCAATTACGCGTCGTTCCTATGCCTAGCGACACCAATATGAACGGTGATGTATTTGGCGGCTGGATCATGGCGCATGTTGATCTGGCAGGCTCATTACCCGCCGCACGTCGCGCGCATGGCCGCGTGGTCACGGTGGCCGTCAACTCCTTTGTTTTCACGCAACCTGTCATGGTCGGCGATGTATTGTCGATCTACACTGATATTATTAAAGTTGGCAACACATCGATTACCGTCAAGGTGGACGTGTATGCGGAACGTGAGCAATTAAAGGGGAAAGCGGTCAAGGTGACGGAGGCCACGCTAACCTACGTAGCAACGGATGAAAATCGTCGGCCACGTCCAATACCGCCAGAAGAATAGAACAGATTAGAATGCCGCGATCAGTTGCAACGGCTGAAATTTGTCCGAGCAAATACTCGATTGTGGTCATCAAAACACACTAAAGTACTGCCCAACTATTTGAGTTGCGCACTCTCTTCGCGCAACTCGCGCCGCAGTATCTTCCCGACATTCGATTTAGGCAAGGAAGAACGAAACTCCACCATCCGCGGTCGCTTGTAGCCAGTAAATTGTTCTTTACAATATGCCAGCAAAACTTCTGCGGTCAAGCTCGCGTCCTTTGCTACCACAAATAATTTGACTGCTTCACCAGTTTGCGGATCGGGCACGCCAACGCAAGCGCATTCCAATACACCTGGATAGGCGGCAATCACGCTTTCAATTTCACTAGGGTAAACATTAAAGCCAGATACCAAAATCATGTCTTTTTTGCGGTCTACGATTTTTGTATAGCCTCGCGCATCCATGATGCCGATATCACCAGTTTTGAAAAAACCATCGACTGTCATAGACGCTGCTGTTTCAGCGGGATTGTTCCAATATCCAGCCATCACCTGTGGCCCACGAATGGCGATCTCACCCGGCGATCCAAACGGCACTTCGTTGTCTTCTTGATCGATTAGCTTGATCTCGGTAGAAGGAACCGGTAACCCTATCGTTCCAGAAAATTCAGTCACGCCAGCTGGATTAGCGGTCGCGACGGGCGAGGTTTCTGACAAGCCGTAACCTTCATTAATAGGGCAGCCCGTTAGCTCCAACCAACGGTCGTTAACTACTTTTTGTACCGCCATACCACCACCGTTGCACATTTTTAGCTGTGAAAAATCAACACCGCTAAAGTCTGAATGATTCAACAAGCTGTTGTAGAGCGTGTTGACCGCTGGGAACATATGAAGTTTGTACTTTTTTAAGTCTTTGATCATCCCCGGAATATCACGTGGATTAGGAATCAAAATATTCATCGCGCCTATGCGCGTCCCTAGCAGGCAGCACGCGGTCAGGGCGAAGATATGATAAAGCGGCAATGCGCAAACAAAATTGAAGCGCTCAACCTTAGGTTCACTCTCTAAAACCGGCGCAATCCACGCTTGATTTTGCAAAACGTTGGCGATCAAATTACGGTGCATCAGCATCGCGCCTTTTGCGGTGCCGGTCGTGCCGCCGGTGTACTGTAAAAAGGCGATATCTTCAGGAGAAAACTGTGGGGCGTGAAAGGTCGAACGACCACCTAACGCGATTGCGTCATTAAAATGCAATGCTTGTGACAAGGAAAAAGGCGGCACCATCTTTTTCACATGCCGCACCACGAAATTAACCAACGCTCCTTTCACATTGCCGAGCATGTCGCCCATGCTGGTAAGCACGACATGCTTGATTTGCGTACTTGGCAAGACTTGCTGCAAAGTCGTGGCGAAATTTTCTAGAATGATGATTGCTTCGGCACCAGAATCCACTAGTTGATGGTGCAATTCGCGTGGTTTATAGAGCGGGTTTACGTTCACCACCACATATCCAGCGCGTAGAACCGCCGCGATTGCGACCGGATATTGCAATATATTTGGCATCATCAGCGCCACCCGAGCGCCTTTTTGCAACCCAGTGGATTGTAACCATGCGCCTAACTTTTGCGAATAGAGATCCACCTCACGATAGGTAATGCGCTTGCCCATGCAAACATAGGCATCACGATCAGCATATTGAGAAAATGCCTGTTCCAGCATTTCTACCAAGGATCCGTATTGGGTGTAATCAATTTCTGCCGGTACACCCTGCGGATACGATTGCAACCAGACCTTGTCCATTACATCCTTGTATACAGTCGTTAATCTTATTAATCAACTCACCCTGATGCTAGCGAGTGATGTACTCTTGAGCAAGTATTTTTAAGTAAGCATAGCATGCTCGCGCTCGCTGAAAAACTCGTTCTACTAGCGTAAGATAGCCTCTTTGCTCGAACGAAACATCGCTGAGCAAGCAGCACAAAGCCACAGCAAAACACGGCAACCAAGAAGCTGCTTCGCCTGCTTAAAACAATACAAAAGCTGACGGTACTAAATTCCTAGTTAGAGACTACGCCATGCAATTAATCGACCCTATCCTGCAGTTTCACGACGAGATTCAAAGCATACGTCGCGCGATCCACGCGCGACCTGAACTCGCGTTTGAAGAACATGACACTTCGGAATTAGTCGCGCAAAAACTAACCGACTGGGGCATACCCATTATCCGTGGTTTAGGTGGAACTGGTATCGTCGGCGTCATCAAACATGGCACTAGCGATCGCGCCATTGGCTTACGCGCCGATATGGATGCACTGCCTATGCAGGAACTGAATGCCTTTGCGCACACGTCAAAAAACCAAGGGAAAATGCATGCCTGCGGCCACGATGGCCATACCGCAATGCTGTTAGGTGCAGCGCACTATCTGTCTCAGCACAAAAATTTTGATGGCGCCGTTTATCTTATTTTCCAACCGGCAGAAGAAGGTGGTGGTGGCGCCAAACACATGATAGACGACGGTTTGTTTACGCTATGCCCGATGCAAGCCGTGTTCGGCATGCACAACTGGCCTGGCATTCCAGTCGGTCAATTTGGTCTGACGGCCGGCCCGATGATGGCGTCCAGTAATGAGTTTGAAGTGATCGTGCATGGCAAAGGTGCACATGCCGCGCAGTCGCACAAAGGTATTGATCCTGTGATGGTCGCGGTACAGATGGCGCAAAGCTGGCAGACCATTATCTCGCGCAATAAAAGTCCGATTGATCCGGCCGTATTATCGATTACGCAAATTCACGCTGGTAGCGCTACCAATGTCATTCCAGATCAAGCCAGTCTGATCGGCACTGTACGCACCTTTGACTTGGCGGTACTCGATCTAATCGAAACCCGCATGCAACAAATCGCAGAGCATACGGCGCAGGCATTTGACGCTACGGTGGAGTTTCATTTCAAGCGCAATTACCCACCACTGATCAATTCGGAAAATGAAACTGCCTTTGCCAGCGACGTCTTAGCATCCATCGTTGGCGCCGACCATGTGAACGCGCGCGTGACACCAGCCATGACGGCAGAAGATTTTGCGTTTATGTTGCAGGAAAAACCAGGCTGTTATGTTTTTATCGGCAATGGTGAAGGTGATCATCGTTCACCAGGACACGGGCTGGGACCATGCAATCTGCACAATCCCAGCTATGACTTCAACGATGATTTGTTACCGATAGGCGCGACGTATTGGGTCAGGCTAGCAGAAAATTTTTTACAAAAGAACAAACAATAAATTTGTGCGTTAGCGCGGTGCAAGTTGTATATCGTCATACCAAGCTTCAACGGTTTCGCCGGTGTTATCGGTATCAGTAAGGACGCCAACGCCTACTAACTTACCTGGTTTTTCGCCAAAAGCACGCTCGTAATCGGCCACGATATCGCGCGAAAAATGATGCCATTCACCCACACCTGCCGGCCCACTCGCCACCACGATCATCTTGATCCGATTACTGCGCGCATTGGGAATAATGCTACCAACTGGCGCCTGACGACCACGTATATACATCAACGTCGCATAAGGGAAATCATGCCCCGTCATCACGCGCGCGGTCTCAAAAAGTATTTGATCTGCAAAAGGAAGCTTATCTTTATCGCCATCAAACGCGAGTATCACGCGTGCCGGCGCATCTTCCAATGCGCGATCGTGATTATCCGCCGATGCCACTAAACCACCGATGCGCCAACGCCAACTCAACGCTGGTTGCTTGATCGGATCGATGCTCACTTTTTGCAATAATCCTGAGGAGGCTTGCGCAGCATAGGCGTGTAATACGCGCTTGCCGTTGTCACTAACCAACTGATATTTAGTACGCTTTTTGCCAGGATGAATAATCAGCGGCGCCCATTGTTGCGTGATACCAGTCACGGTACTGCTTGAAAACGGCAGCACCTCGTCAGCAACCGCATTTGTTGACAGCGGCTGTTTTGATTTTTCTTCCGACTTTAGCTGCACGCAGCCCGCCATCAGAACCGGCACTATCAAGACAACAAAAATAGATTTCATCGTTTTAAATGTAGGTGATGACAGCATCAGCTGCTGACATTATTATTGCTAGCCAGATTTGCTGCATTGAATCCGAGAAGTGCTACGTACCGCTATCTCACCCAACTCTATTGAGGTAGTCTCTGCGACAAACTGCCAGCGCAGCTGATGGTATTGCGCCACGTTTTCTCGATGCGCGGTGCTGACCATAGCCGCATTCGGCAACTCGTGCAAGATTAATTGATCGACAAAATCTTCTGTCTCGCTATCGAGCGCGCTAATCGCTTCATCCACGAAAAGACATCCGGCAGCGCTAGCAAGGTTTGCGCACATGCTAAGCGTTGCTGTTCGCCAGGCGATCATTTTTGGTCCCAGTTGTCGCTATGTTCAAGCAAAGGCTTCAAATGCGACAACTTGCATCAATCGAGATAGTGCTGCATCGCCAAATCCGTATACCCGTCATCAGCCGCGGGAGAGGCGACAGCTGAACGCAAGCTGCCTTTCGGCAAATAGCTTTTTTGCGGCAAGCATAATATTTTCCATTTTGCGGAATTTCTATACTGCCAGCGCCGTATAGACAGATCCCAGCGATCGTTCTAGCCAAGGTTGCTTTTCCGCATCCCGCCCAAGGCAGAGCTGATTTGCATCAAACCTCCGAGCGTCATGGCGCCAGAAAAATATCGTTATGGCAATTGATCTTTTGCCGCCCCTAACCGCAACCCTGAATTGACCTGCTCCAATGCCAACAATACTGCCGACTGATCAGCTTGCGGCGCAATCTGCATCAAGCTTTGATAATGCTCAGTCACCTGAGCCGTCAACGGCAATTGCAGTCCCGCATCAGCGGCTGCAATCAAGACATTTTCTAGATCCTTAAACTGACTTTTTACCTGCCCGCCGGGCATAAAATTTCGCTCCAGCATGCGCTGTCCATGCACTTCTAAAATACGACTTTCGGCAAAGCCACCGCGAATTGCAGCTCTTACCGCTGCCGGATCCGCACCACCAGCCTGCGCCAACAACAAGGCTTCGGCGACGATATTAAGAGTGCCACCAACGATCAGTTGATTACATAGTTTGGCGATCTGGCCGCAACCTGCCGGTCCAACCAACGTTGGACGTCCCATCACCGCGAGTACTGCTTCTGCCTCAGAAAAATCAGTTGCTGCACCGCCTGCCATGATCGCCAATGTACCCGCTTCAGCACCGACCACGCCACCAGAGACGGGTGCGTCGATAAACCGCACCGCATGCGTCGCCAGTTTGACGTGAAGTTGCTGCGCCTCCGATTGTCGCGTGGAGCTCATATCTATCAACAAACTGCCTTTTTTGAGACTTGGTAAAGCCGCCTCCACCACTTGCGCCACGATCGGACCAGCTTCTAGCATCGTGATGATAATGTCAGCATCTGTTACCGCCTGTTCCGCACGATCAAAAATCAACGCGCCTTCTACTGCGAGTACTTCTGCCTTATGGCGCGAGCGATTCCATACCGCGACCGCATACCCTGCCTGCAATAATCGCGAGGCCATCGGTTTGCCCATTAAGCCGATACCAAGAAAGGCAATCGACGGTTTCGAAACAGCTGGATTCAATTCAAACTCCTTCATGCTTGGTTGTGCTCAACATTTTGACTGCATAATGGCGTATTACACGTTAAAAAAGCAACTGCTATGTCGACAGAAAAACCCCAAGCTGTTTTGTCCACTCGCATGCAATTGGGCGAATGCCCAATCTGGCATCCACAGCAAGCAATGCTGTACTGGATAGATATCGATGGTCGCGCTGTACATCGCTTGCGCCCTGCCGATAACGCACATCAAAGTTGGCAAATGCCGTCCGAACCAGGATGCATTGCCTTTGATGCAAACGGGGGCCTACTCGTTGCCTTGCGTTTCGGTATGGCTCATCTTGATACTGAAACCGGCACACTCACCGCACTCTCTGACGCACCGTATGACCCCGCAACCATGCGTTATAACGATGGTCGCTGCGATGCTGCAGGAAGGTTATGGGTAGGGACAATATACGAACCGCGCGATCATCCTGGTGCGCCATTATTTAGCGTTACGCACGGTAAGATTATCGATAGTGGCAAGCGTGCCACAGTCTCTAACGGCTTGGCCTTCAGTCCTGATAATCAGACCATGTATCACGCTGATACAACATCGCATCGTATCCATGCCTATGATTTTGATGTTATCAGCGGCCACATCACCGGCGGCCGCCTATTCAAACAATTCGCCACCGACAAAACCGATAATTATGGAGGCCGTCCAGATGGCGCAGCGGTTGACAGCGAAGGAGCTTACTGGTGTGCGATGTATGAAGGCGCGCGGCTCCTGCGACTGTCACCAGAAGGTGAAATCTTGCGCGAGATTTCTTTGCCCGCGCGTTGTCCGACCATGATGGCGTTCGGCGGTGAAGATTTAAAAACACTGTACATCACCACCGTCAGCATTAAACGGCCTGCCGAAGAGTTACAACAATTCCCTCTCTCAGGTTGTTTATTGAGCTTACGTGTCGATGTCGCCGGTTTGCCCGAGCATCAGTATTTATCCTGAGTTCGCTCACGCTATGCATTCATCATCTGGGAAATTCATCCTCGCACTAGACCAAGGTACTACCAGCTCACGCGCCGTGTTGGTGGATCATGATGGGCAGATCCACGGTATTGAGCAGCAGGAGTTTGTGCAAATTTTTCCGCAGCCCGGTTGGGTGGAACATGATCCAGAGCTGATATGGAGCAGTCAACTCGCGGTCGCACAAAGCGTTTTAAAGAATAATCACATCTCGGCTTCTGATCTTGCTGCCATTGGTATTAGTAACCAACGTGAAACGACGCTGCTATGGGATCGCAAAACCGGCGCTGCGATCGGCCGTGCCATTGTTTGGCAAGATCGCCGTACCGCAGACTTGTGCGAACAATTACGCAAAGACGGCAAGGAAACGTTGTTTCAGCAAAAAACCGGTCTCATACTGGACGCGTATTTCTCTGGCACTAAACTGAAATGGCTATTGGATCACACACCTGGCGCGAGACAAAAAGAAGAAAAAGGTGAACTGGCATTTGGCACCGTCGACAGTTGGTTGGTTTTTAAACTTTGCGGCGCACACGTCACCGATGTCAGCAATGCGTCGCGCACGCTTTTATTTAATATCCATACCCTACAATGGGATGACGAGTTACTTGGCTTGCTCGATATTCCGCCCTCTTTGCTGCCAAAAATTACCGCTAGTAGCGGTATCGTCGGCGAAACACACGCTGAACTATTAGGTACCGCGGTTCCAATTGCGGGCATTACGGGCGATCAGCAAGCGGCAACCTTTGGCCAAGCCTGTATTCATCCTGGCATGGTGAAGAATACTTATGGCACCGGCTGTTTCATGTTGCTAAACACCGGCGAAAAAATCATCCATTCTAAAAACAAACTACTTACGACGGTAGGTTGGTCGCTGGAGCACGGCACCACACATGTCGACTATATGCTGGAAGGTAGTGTCTTTATGGCCGGTGCGATTGTGCAATGGCTGCGTGACGGCCTGCAGATAATTAAACATTCGGCTGAGGTCGAGCCACTGGCAGCGGGCGTCCCGGATAACGGTGGCGTCGTATTGGTGCCGGCATTTACAGGACTAGGCGCACCTTACTGGGATCCTCATGCACGCGCAACAATTTTTGGCATGACACGCGGCACAAATAAAGCACACATTGCACGTGCCGCACTTGAAAGCATTGCTTATCAGACTGCGGATGTGTTGCACGCAATGCAAAACGATGCGCGCATCCCTTTAACTGAGTTACGAGTTGACGGCGGCGCAGCAAAGAATGACATGCTGATGCAATTTCAAGCTGATGTTCTCGGCGTGCCAGTATTGCGACCTGCCAACACCGAAACAACGGCACTGGGCGCAGCGTACCTCGCTGGCTTAGCCGTCGCATTTTGGAATACACAAGAAGAAATTGCCGCGCAGTGGGAACTGGAGAAACGTTTTGAGCCAAATATGTCGGACGGCATCCGCAGACAACATCTACAAACTTGGCAGCGCGCCGTAAGATGCGCGCAAAATTGGCAGGCGGGAAACTGCCTAGAAGATTGAAGGTAAATCGGTGAAGCAAAGGTTTTATACCCTTTACTCCACCGACCGGCCATTATTCAACAGCCAACCACAGGAAGGTCAACCCCAACCCAATCGGCACACCAAAACGCTCGACTTTGCTGGCATTCTCTTTAGCGATGACTTCCACAGGAATATCTGTGCCGGCCATTACTTTGCTAACAACAGATCCCTGGAAAAATCTCGCCAGTGCATTTTTCCGCGTACTACCCATGACTATCTTTTGCGCGCCAATTTTTTCAGCGCATCCAATAATCACATCAGTCGTATCGCCTTTTCCCACATGCACCTCATGCACCACTTGCGCCTCTGAGAGTACGTTGATGGCCGACTCCAAGGCCTTATCAGCGCGCTCTTTTTGGAACATAGTTACATTTCCAGAGGGTACAAAACGCGTCAAATATCTTGAAAAACGTGGCTGAGCATGCACCAAGGTCACGTTTAATACTTCATTATGTAATGCTCGATACTGCACAACATATTCTACTGCGCGTAGCGAGCTTTTTGAACCGTCGACAGGAATTAGAATATTAAGCATGATAGTCGCCTCACTTATTTAAGAGTATTACTTCTTTTGGTTAGATTACTCATTGCTGCTAGGCTCACATGACAACTCCTTTCGCCATTTTTGCCCGACTTCTGGATGAATACGTGCATACCACTAGCTGCACAATGACATCCAAGCATTAAATCTTCCCGCCCTCTTAAAAGTCTCGCTACAACGTCTGTGTTGTCTGCAGGCCGGAGATCATAATTTCATGCTCTCGAAATGACGGTGACTGCAGTGAGGCTACTCCCCTTTAAAGGTATTACATGAATCAACATAGAGCGCAAAGTGCGTGAAGTCAATTAATATATTAAGAAAACGTTAAAATAAACGTATAAATACATTATTTATTATGTTCTTAATAATAAATAAATGCTCTATTTAGCTTTAAATAGGTAAGTGCAAATTTACGCGTGCGGCGTAGGCGCTGAACGTATGCCAAGAGTAAGGCTATACAAAAACAAAAGAGGTCAGCGCTTTCACGCTAACCTCTTGATTTACTGGTGCTGATGAGACGAATCGAACGTCCGACCTACTGATTACGAATCAGTTGCTCTACCAACTGAGCTACATCAGCGAAGTCCGCTATTTTACCAACAAACATGCAAGTCTGGAAGATCAGTCCGCGCCGTTTTAGTAAATAGCCTCA
>CAXBIF010000003.1:0-338036 GCA_963975775.1 uncultured Herminiimonas sp. | reverse complement strand
ACACCGTGTCAGGTATTCTTCAAGTCAGGTCTTGCACTTCAAATTTGAACTCGCGCAATACGCTTAATTAATAGTTGAAAATTAATGCTTGAAAATTAATGGTTGAAATTATTTTGCACAAGGCAGAAATGGTATGAATCGTCGGACACGCATTAAAGTTTGCGGCTTGACGCGTCAGCAAGATGTGGCTGCTGCGGTTGCCGCTGGCGCTGATGCGCTCGGACTCGTATTTTATGCTGCCAGCCCGCGCCATGTTTCATCAGCAACGGCGTCTGAACTAATCGCAACAATCCCGCCTTTCATTAGTACAGTAGGTTTGTTTGTCAACGCCAATCAGGATGAAGTTGCGGCGGTGATCGCGCAAGCGCCATTGAGCTTGCTGCAATTCCATGGCGATGAGTCAGCGTCCGAGTGTGCGGCGATTGCGGCAGCAGTGAATCGCCCCTTCATTCGAGCGCTACGGGTCAAGCCCGATATGGTGGCGGCAGATTTGGTAGAATATGAACTTGAATATCGCGCCGCGAGCACCTTGTGTGCAGGTTTGCTGCTCGACACTTTTGTTGACAGCTATGGCGGTAGTGGAAAGGTTTTCGATTGGTCTCTCATTCCCGAAAGTATCGCGTCTCGGGTCGTTTTAAGTGGTGGCTTGAACGCACAAAACGTGACTGACGCAATACAGCAGATTCGTCCTCATGCAGTTGACGTCAGTAGCGGCGTGGAAATTGACAAGGGCATCAAGGATTTGCACAAAATTCGCGCCTTTATTAATGCCGTGCGCGTTGCCGATAGCAACCGCTAGTAGTGTATCTAGCGCTGCACCCAGCGCTCCCTCCGCGATAGCCGATATCGCTGGCACGGCCAAACCAGATAAGCAGAGAGAACAGCAATGAAAGAATTTGACGTACACGCCCAGCACGCCGAGCGGCAGCCCTTAAATGAGACTGCGTTGCACCAAACAGCGCCTTACAACCTGCCGGACGCACAAGGGCATTTCGGCCCTTACGGCGGCAGCTTTGTTTCTGAGACTCTAAGCCATGCGCTGACCGAGTTGAAAGAGGCTTACGCACATTACAGCAAGGATCCTGCGTTTTTGGCGGAGTTTCACTACGACCTAAAGCACTTCGTGGGTCGCCCCAGCCCGATTTATCACGCGCAACGCTGGTCAGAAAAAATGGGTGGCGCGCAAATTTATTTCAAGCGTGAAGACCTGAACCACACGGGTGCCCACAAGATTAATAACGTGATCGGCCAAGCACTGCTCGCCAAGCGCATGGGTAAGCCGCGCATCATTGCCGAGACCGGTGCGGGTCAGCACGGGGTGGCGACCGCAACGATTTGCGCCCGCTTTGGCCTCGAGTGCGTGGTCTACATGGGCAGTGAAGACGTCAAGCGGCAGGCGCAAAACGTTTATCGCATGAAGTTGCTTGGCGCTACCGTAGTGCCGGTTGAGTCGGGCTCCAAGACACTCAAAGATGCATTGAACGAAGCAATGCGCGATTGGGTGACCAATGTAGAAAACACTTTCTATATTATCGGCACCGTCGCCGGTCCGCATCCTTATCCCATGATGGTGCGCGATTTTCAATCAGTGATCGGCAATGAGTGCATAGAGCAAATGCCGCAGATGACCAGCCGTCAACCAGATTATGTGGTGGCCTGTATTGGCGGTGGTTCAAACGCGATGGGTATTTTCTACCCTTACATCGAGTATAAAGATGTGCAGTTGATCGGCGTCGAAGCAGCGGGTGAGGGCTTGCAAAGCGGCAAACACTCAGCGTCGTTAACGGCTGGCTATCCTGGCGTATTGCATGGCAATCGGACCTATTTGCTGCAGGATGAGAACGGTCAGATTATCGAGACCCATTCGGTGTCAGCGGGCCTGGATTATCCTGGTGTCGGCCCTGAGCATGCGTGGTTGAAGGATTCTGCGCGCGCTCGGTATGTGTCGGTAACGGATGAAGAAGCCTTGCAGGCGTTTCACGATTGTTGTCATATCGAGGGCATTATTCCGGCATTGGAATCCAGCCACGCCTTGAGTTATGCGGCCAAGTTAGCGGCGACGCTACCGAAGGATAAGATCGTGCTGGCTAATTTATCCGGACGTGGCGATAAAGACATGCATACGGTGGCGCAGCGTATGGGTCTTAATTTCGACTAATCGTTTTAATGATTGGCATTGCGAATGATTGCTACTGATTGCTAGTGATTGCTAGTGATGCCAACTTAATTACCCAATGTGCTGACAACGGGCTGACAATATGCTCAGTTGATCTTTTCTCCTAAAGAATTAAATACTCCATAAACCTGATGTCTAGAATTCAATCCACATTGGCTGCGCTCGCAGCGAACAATAAAAAAGGTCTGATCCCGTTTATTACTGCCGGCGATCCATCACCGTCTTTAACGGTGCCATTGATGCATGCGTTGGTCGAGGGTGGTGCTGACATTCTGGAACTTGGTGTGCCATTTTCTGACCCAATGGCTGAGGGGCCGGTGATTCAACGCGCTTGCGAACGGGCCCTCAAGTTTAATGTAGGTATCAAGGACGTACTCGGCTACGTGCGTGAATTTCGCAAGACCAACGATGCGACGCCGGTGGTGTTGATGGGTTATGCCAACCCGATCGAACGTATGGGGCAAGCTGCATTCATCAAGGCAGCATCAGAAGCAGGCGTGGACGGCACTATCGTGGTTGATTATCCGCCTGAGGAGTGCGAAGAATTTGCTACGCTGCTGAAAAACCATAATATGGATGCGATTTTTTTGCTGGCGCCGACCTCAACCGAAGAGCGTATCAAGCAGGTGGCAGCTTGCGGTACGGGTTTTAGTTATTACGTTTCGCTAAAAGGTGTGACGGGCGCTGCCAATATCGATACACAAGAAGTCGCGCAACGGATTGCCGCAATTCGCCAGCACGTCAAATTACCGATTGGGGTTGGCTTTGGTATACGCGACGCAGCAACCGCCAAAGCAGTTGCTGCGGTGTCGGACGCGGTGGTGATCGGCAGCCGGATTATTCAGGAGTTAGAAAATACACCTGCTGACAAAGCGGTCGATGCGGTACGCACATTTATTAAAGGTATTCGCCAAGCTTTAGATGAATGACCTTTTTTGCCTAACTTCTGCGAAAAGCAACTAAAAAGCTTAAAAAATCCATTGATGAGTTAGTTTAGTGGCACACACTCTAAAAATAACTCACGCTCAATAATTCTCAATTTAGCGCACAATTGTGGCGAATTGCCGTACTAACGGTACAATTCGGCAACTGAAATGAAAGAGGTCACCATGAGCTGGTTAGAAAAACTGCTTCCTCCCCGTATTCAACGTTCTGAAACTGCGCAGCGCAAGTCGGTACCAGAGGGTTTGTGGGTCAAATGCCCATCTTGCGAATCCGTTTTATATCGTACTGATTTGGAAGCAAATATTCACGTTTGCCCTAAATGCGATCATCACTTGCGGATTCGTGCGCGTGATCGCCTGGATTCGCTGCTGGACGCCGGCGGTCGCTATAACATCGGGCAAGAAGTCTTGCCGATTGATACGCTCAAATTTAAAGATAGTAAGAAGTACCCAGATCGACTGAAGTCCGCGCTAGAAGCGACTGGGGAAACCGATGCATTGGTGGTGATGGGCGGCTCGATCATGAGTTTGCCGGTGGTGGTTGCCTGTTTTGAGTTCGAATTCATGGGCGGTTCTATGGGTTCCGTCGTCGGCGAGCGTTTTGTACGTGGTGCGCAAACCGCATTGGAACAAAAAGTACCGTTTATCTGCTTCACATCAACTGGTGGCGCCCGCATGCAAGAAGGCCTGCTGTCTTTGATGCAGATGGCTAAAACGACTTCGATGTTGACCAAGCTGTCAGAGAAAAAATTACCTTTCATCTCCGTGTTAACCGATCCAACTATGGGTGGAGTGTCGGCTTCGTTTGCATTTCTGGGCGACGTTGTTATTGCAGAGCCCAAAGCATTGATTGGTTTTGCAGGCCCGCGTGTGATTGAAAATACCGTACGCGAAAAATTACCAGAGGGCTTTCAGCGTGCTGAATTCTTGGTGCAAAAAGGTGCGGTGGATATGATTGTGGATAGACGCAAAATGCGTGACGAGTTGGCGCACATACTGGCGCTACTGCAAAATCAATCGGTGGATGTTTTAGCCTGAATCTAGTTACTACAGCTGCTTAAATTATTTAAAAGCCCGAGCTTAGCGGTTCGGGCTTTTTATTTGCAGTTGGCGCATAGTGTGAGCGTTCAGTCTTTGCGATAGCAGGTTGTTTGCTCGGTTTTACTCTGTTTTTAATCTGTTTCGTTTGTTCGTTCGATGATCATGCAAAACCACCTTGTCACTTTGGCCGATTGGCTGGCCTATCTTGAAACCACCCACGCCAAAGCAATCGATCTCGGCTTGGAGCGCGTGCGGGTGGTCAAGCAAGCGATGTCAGTTGGATTTTCCTGCCCCATTATTATCGTCGGTGGTACTAACGGCAAAGGATCAACCTGCGCGATGCTGGAAGCAATATTGCTAGAAGCAGGTTATCGCGTTGGTTTGTACACGTCACCTCATTTATTGCATTTCAACGAGCGCATTCGAATCTCAGGGAAATCAGTTTCTGATGAAGCATTGATCGCGAGTTTTCAAAAAATTGAACAAGCGCGTGCTGAGGTTTCCTTATCCTATTTTGAATTTACGACGCTTGCTGCGATTCAGCTCTTTGCTGACACACCGTTAGATGTCGTCATTTTTGAAGTTGGTTTGGGTGGTCGACTAGATGCAGTCAATGTATTGGATGCCGATGTCGCGATCGTTACCAGCGTCGATATCGATCACACCGATTATCTTGGCGATACGCGGGAAAAAATTGGCTTTGAAAAAGCTGGCATCTACCGCTCCGGACAAACGGCGATCTGCGGCGATCCTGTGCCGCCGCAATCGCTGATTCAGCATGCGGAAAAGATTGGCGCCGATCTGTGGTTATTTGGCCGGGATTTCAATTATGCTGGTGACCAACAACAATGGAATTTTAATGGTCGTGGTCAGCGACGTAATGCGCTGGGCTATCCTAGTTTGCGCGGCGCCAATCAATTGTTGAATGCGTCATGTGTGCTCGCGGCGTTGCAAGCAATACGCATGCGTTTGCCTGTTAGTGCACAAGATGTCAGGACAGGAATGGCGACAGTCGATTTGCCTGGCCGGTTTCAAGTGTTGCCTGGCCGGCCGACCGTAATTCTGGATGTCGCCCATAATCCGCATGCCGCCGCTACGCTGGCGCACAATCTCGACAACATGGGGTTTCATCCTTATACCTATGCGGTGTTCGGCGCGATGGAAGACAAAGATATTGATGGCGTGATCGCGCACCTGAAAGACAAGATAGATCATTGGTGTGTGACAGATTTACCGTTGCCGCGTGCAGCGACCGCCGCTGAGTTGGCACAAAAATTAAATCTGGCCTATGGCGGTGCCTTAAAAAATCAACCTAGCGATCAACAAAGCATTGCTTGCTTTGAATCACCAGCGCTGGCTTTTGCAAATGCCATGAGCCGAGCGGGCGAGAATGATAGAATTATGGTTTTCGGATCCTTTCTCACTGTCGCCGGTGTAATGGAATTTCGACAGACCGAACATCACTAACGAATTTACACATATATCGTATGGGCTTGTTCTCGTTTTCTCGTAAAAATCAGCAGCAGTCATCGACTGGCAACAGCGATTTTTACTCTCAGGCAGATGAAGAAACTTCTGCGTCACGCAAACGACGCCAAGGGAAAAAACGCGAAGATGCCGTTGATCCCTTGTTGCCACAAAAGAAACGTGCGCGCCGTCGCCTGATTGGTGCGGTCGCCTTGGTGCTAGCCGTGATTATCGGTTTGCCGATGATTCTTGATCCTGAGCCTAAGCCTTTATCCGACGATATCGCGATTCAAATCCCTTCCAAAGATAACGCATCGTCGCGGACGCAGGATTCAGCCAAGATTTCTTCCGAATCCACTCCTTCATCAACAAATGCCGCCTTGAAGGCGAACGAGAAAATCGTTGACGACACGGCTACAGTTGCCTCTACCGATAAGCCAGAACAAGCGCCTCAGTCAGTTACGAAACCTAGCCAAGTAACACCATCAGCCAATCTGAAAACGCCTGCAGAAGCACCATCTACTGCCGACGCGGCAGAGGAGGCAGCTAAGGCCAAGGCGACAGCAGAGGCGGAGAAAAAAGCTGAGGAGACAGCCCGAGCACGTGCGATTTTGACAGGTAAAGTGCCGTCAGTCGCTACGCCACCAGCTTCCGGCAAAGTTGTGGTGCAAGTTGCTGCACTCAGCACGCAGGAAAAAGTAGACGAATTACAGAAGAAATTGAAAGACGCTGGGCTGAAATCCTATACCGAAAAGGTCAACACCGCTTCTGGGGTCTGGACGCGTGTACGCATAGGTCCATTTGCAAGTGACGCTGAAGCAGAGAGCGTGCGGGCCAAACTCATCAAAATCGGCTTGAACGGAAAGCTGTTGCCTGTCTGAATGCGAACGCATCGCCAAAGCTGCTGATCGTGACGATTTTTGATTATCTTGTTTTGTTTGTGCTGATTTGTTCAATCGTGATCAGTACGTTGCGTGGATTAGTAAAAGAAATTCTGTCGTTGGCTGGTTGGGTCGTCGCTTTTATCGTTGCCAATGCCTATGGCGAGGCCTTAGCGCCGCTGTTGCCAGATGTAATGCCGGGGGCAACCACGCGCTTGATTGTGGCCTTTATTGCGCTGTTTATTGGTGTGCGGATATTGATGGGCTTGTTGGCGATGGCATTGGAAGCAATTGTCAAAGCAAGCGGCTTGACATTGGTTGATCGTGGCTTGGGTGGCTTGTTTGGTCTGGCGCGTGGTGCGCTGATCGTGTTGGCCGCGGTGTTGTTGTGTGGGATGACGGCGATTCCGCAGCAGCCGTTTTGGAAGCAAGCGCTGTTGAGCCCAGTGGCAGAAACATTCGCTTTGACGATCAAACCGTTTTTACCAGGTGAGTTTGCGCGCAGAGTGCAGTTTTAAATGCGCGCTAGAGATAGTTTTTGTGCATCGAATTTGATGTTTGGTTTTAATCTGTTTTTTAGTTGAGGAGTCCACCATGTGTGGCATAGTCGGCGTCGTTTCTCATGGACCTGTTAGTCAGATAATTTACGATGCGTTGTTGCTTTTGCAGCACCGTGGTCAAGATGCCGCCGGTATCGCAACCGATAACGGCAATACATTCAGTATGCACAAGGCAAACGGCTTGGTGCGGGATGTGTTCCGTACTCGAAACATGCGCGCGCTACTCGGTAACTCGGGTGTTGGGCAAGTTCGTTATCCAACTGCTGGTTCGTCTAGCGAGCATGAGGCGCAACCGTTTTATGTGAATGCGCCTTTCGGCATCACACTAGCGCATAACGGTAATTTGACGAATTGGGAGCAACTCAAAATTGAGATGTTCAAGAATGATAGACGTCATATTAATACCACCTCCGATTCAGAAGTTTTACTGAATGTGTTGGCGCACGAGATTCAACAAGCCACCACTGGTTACTCACTTGATCCAGCAGCACTGTTTAAAGCGGTATCCGTGCTGCACAAGCGCGTGCGAGGTTCATACGCAGTGACGGCGCAAATCGCTGGTTATGGATTGCTGGCGTTCCGCGACCCGTATGGCATTCGCCCACTGTGCATAGGCTTTAACGAAACAGATAAAGGCCCAGAATATTTAATCGCCAGTGAATCAGTGGCGCTCGAAGGTTTGGGCTTCCGCTTTTTGCGTGATGTTTTACCGGGCGAGGCAATTTTTATTGATATGGATGGCAAGCTTTACAATCAGCAGTGCGCAGAGAATCCGAGTTTGAATCCTTGTGCCTTTGAGTTTGTTTATTTTGCGCGTCCTGATTCGATTATTGATGGCGCTTCGGTGTATGCCACGCGTTTAAAAATGGGTGAGTATCTTGCGGAGAAAATTAAGCGAGAAATTCCGCTCGGCGATATTGACGTCGTCATGCCAATTCCCGATTCTTCACGACCAGCAGCCATGGAGCTGGCGCACAAGCTGAATATCGAATATCGCGAAGGCTTTATCAAGAACCGTTACATCGGCCGTACTTTTATCATGCCAGGACAAGGTACGCGCAAGAAATCGGTACGCCAAAAGTTAAACGCGATTGGCTCCGAGTTCAAGGGAAAAAATGTATTGTTGATTGACGACTCCATTGTTCGTGGCACAACCAGCCGTGAGATTGTGCAAATGGCACGCGAAGCGGGCGCCAAGAAAGTGATGTTTGCATCCGCCGCGCCACCAGTGAAGTATCCCAATGTATATGGCATCGATATGCCAACGCGTGCTGAATTGATCGCGTACGGACGCACCGACGAAGAGGTATGCCGTGAGATTACTGCTGATGCATTGATTTATCAGGATATTGAAGCCTTGAAGCGCTCGATTGAAGATGTCAATCCAGCGCTGAAAAGTCTGGAAGCATCTTGTTTTGACGGTATTTATGTGACAGGCGATATTTCACGTGATTATCTGGATCGGATCGAATTTGCGCGTAACAATCCAAAGCCGGATCTGGAAGAAGCAATACGTTCGCAATTAAACCTTAATCTGGCACAAGAGCTCGATTAAATATCGGCGTATTTTCCTGACTAAATTTTTTGCGATTTGCACTGGATTGATTACCATCAACTATGAGCGATACCAAACCATACGGCTTTACCACCACCATTCTGCATAGCGACAGGCAGAAAGGGATTGAACATGGCTCCTTGCATAAGCCGATTCATACTTCGGTGACTTTTGGTTACACAGACGCGCGTGAACTCGCATCGGTATTTCAGGGTAAAAAGCCAGGCTATCGTTATGGGCGTCAAGGTAACCCGACGGTATCGGCTCTGGAAGACAAAATCAACAAGATGGAGCAGGGTGTATCGACTATCTGCTTCTCTACCGGCATGGCGGCGATTGGCGCTCTGGCGCAGGCCTTGTTACGTGCGGGTGACCACGTGGTGTCGTCGGCATTTTTGTTCGGCAATACCAATAGTTTGTGGAATACCGTTGGTGGCCAAGGCGTAGATATTTCGATGGTCGATGCCACCGATGTGGCGCACATCGAGGCAGCATTGACGCCTGCAACGCGCTTAGTGTTTGTCGAAACGATCGCTAATCCACGTACGCAAGTCGCTGATTTGGCACGCATAGGAAAGTTATGCGAAGAGCGCGGCATACTCTATGTGGTCGACAACACGATGACTTCGCCGTATCTATTTCGTCCCAATTCGGTAGGTGCGGGCTTGGTTATCAATGCACTGACGAAATCGATAGGTGGACACGGTAATGCGCTCGGCGGAAGCCTGACCGATACCGGCTTATACGACTGGTCAAATTTCTCCAATATTTTCGACACCTATAAGCGTTATCCAACCCAGCAATGGGGGATGGCGCAGATACGAGCAAAGTCCTTACGTGATTTTGGCGCCTCTCTTGGTCCAGAGGCGGCGCATCATCTGGCGATCGGCGCTGAGACGATGGCATTGCGGATGGAAAGAGAATGTTCTAATGCATTGGCACTAGCAACCATGCTGGAAGCGGATGAGCGCGTCGCTGCAGTTCATTACCCAGGGCTGCCCTCACATCCACAGCATGCACTATCGACAGAACTCTTCCGTGCCTATGGCAGTTTATTCAGTTTTGAGTTGAAAGATGAGATCGACTGTTTTGATTATCTTAACCGTTTGCGATTAGCGATTCCGGCCAGTAATTTGGGCGATACGCGCACGTTGGTCATTCCGGTGGCGCATACGATTTTCTATGAAATGGGCCCTGAGCGTCGCGCCAGTATGGGAATTGCGGAGTCGCTGATTCGGGTATCGGTCGGAATTGAAGAGCCTGAAGATATCGTTGCGGATTTTAGACAAGCGCTCAGCGCGACTTAATCCGCGACTGTTTCGTAATTTAGCTTGCAACCCAGCGCGTGCGTGCTACGGCAGTAAACTACGTGCTGCTAGCGCGTCGAGAATTTTAGTGCTGGGTGTTGGCGCAAAACTTTGCAAACGATCTAGTAGTGTCGCAGAATCGGATTCATGCATTAATAACGCTGCTTGCTCCGACTTTACAAATCCTTGTTTGACCAAATTCTGTAAAAAAGCGATGAGTCCATCGTAAAAGCCGTCGACGTTTAAGACACCGATAGGCTTGCTGTGAAAGCCCAGCTGCGCCCACGTTAGTATTTCAAACAGCTCTTCCAATGTGCCGATACCACCCGGCATCGCGATAAATCCATCTGCTAATTTTTCCATCATCGCCTTGCGCTCGTGCATATTTTTGACAACGTGCAAGTGCGTCAATTGTTGGTGTCCGACTTCTTTTTCCATCAGCGCTTGCGGAATGATGCCGGTGGCGGTGCCGCCCAAACGTAAAATTTCATCAGCAATGACGCCCATCAATCCAACTTTACCGCCGCCGTAAACCAACGCCATATTGTTCGTCACCATCTGCTTTGCTAAAACGCGTGCGGCATCTGCATAGCCGCGATTGATACCAAATGATGAACCGCAATATACGCACAGAGACTTCATAAAGTTATCCAATCGGCAGAGTAAACAGAGCGATGATACCGGATCGATCTAAAGAGCGCGTGGCTAGCATTATGAGTGATTGGAAGGTGAGAAGAAAAGGGGGGCGCGATTATAGAGACTGCTTGAGGAAGATTGGGGAGGCTTACGACGCGATCGTCGTTGCGACGCTTGTTCTTGCTATTTGCTGGCAGATTTTTCTACATTGATGACTTTGGTGCCGGCAATGCGATCATGTAAAAACTGTCGGCTGGGATGCGTGCGTGCAGTTAATATCCACGCCACCACGTTAGCCATCACTAAACTAACGGCGGTCCAGCCAGTTGCGCCTAGCACCCACGCGATGCTTAAGCCAGGCATTATCCACAGCCATGCGAGTAAATAGCGGGCAACTGCATGTTTGAAGGAAAGCACCGAGCCTTGTACGGTTACTACCCGCATGCGCCATGTTTTCATTGGTAAAGTCTGACCGCTATGCGTCCAGAACCACAGGAAGTACAAGCCAATAATGAAGAATAACCAATACTGAAACGCGTGCCGCAAGTATAGAGAGCTGCGCTGTTGAAAAATCACGGCAAAAAAAAGCCCTGCAATCATAAGCACGCCGAACAACAGCAAGCCTTCATAAAGCATCACCGTCAACCGACGTTTGATGCTGGGTGTCTCGCTAGTGGATAGAGGGGCGGCGGTGCTCAAAATGCAGAATCACTATCAGTTTCGGTGGACGGTTCGTTTTTGTGATCGGGTTGCGTGGGGGCGACTGGCGGGTGTTCAATTGCGATTGGTGCGGATGAGGTAGGCACAGTTGGTTTTTTAGTCGCACTGGCTTTTTTATGATGAATTAAAGGTGGATTCACAATACTCTTCTTGATGGGAGCGGCCGCTGCCAACTTTTCTTTTTTTTCTTCCGGCAACTGCTGATAATCCTCCCAACGCGTCGCTTTTTGTTCTGGCGTCAGTTTTTTTGCGTTGATATAGCTTTGGCGCGCCTTGCGTCTTTGCTCGGGCGATAATTTTGCCCAATCTTCTATGCGCGTTTGCATACGCGCTTGTGCGCCTGGTTCCATAGCATTGTAGTGTACGGCTAATTCCAGCCACTTTTTCTTACGGAATGCGCTGAGTCCATTCCACTCTGACGCGAGTGGAGCGAGGATTTTCTGTTGAGCTGGCGTTAAGTCGTGCCAATCTAGCTTTTCCTTTACCGATGTTGCCTTGCTAATGAGGGCTTTGCTCGGTGCAGGTGCCGTAGCAGTGGCGACAATATCTGTGGCGTACGCCGAAAAGCTCATGTAAAGACCGAACAAAGCGGTCGCGCCAATGGTGGAACGTCGGAAGTAAGGGAGACCGAAAGTCATGCTTATTGGGCGTCGCTTTTTTTGTTTAAATAGACGTTGAAGCCATTGTCCAAATAGGCGGACACCGGTAATTCATCGCTGAGCACTTCTGCGTCTATGTAGGCGGCCTCGGCAATTTGCTGATGACGCTCGTATTGGTAGATGCCAATCAGACCGAATGCCACAATCACAAAAGGCACAACGCAGCTCATGCGTTTTAGCCAAATAAAATGGTCGCTCGACGTGTTGGTGCTGGAATTGCTGGTAGTGGCCAATTGTGTGATGCGAACTGTCTGGCTTTCTGTTTTTTTACGGGACAATGCAATTTCGCGACCGGTAGCGAGACGTTGTGAGATATGGTTCGGAATGTCGGCCGTTTTCTCATCCAATGCGTGACGTATTTTGTACGCTTGCGTCAGTTCATTATTTGTCATAATTGCACTCCTTTGGCCTTTAGAGCCTTGGCTAGACTGTTCGTCGCTCTGGAACAGTGCGTTTTCACGCTTCCTTCCGAGCATCCCATCGCCAGCGCTGTTTCTGTTACGTTTAGATCCTGCCAATAACGCATGAGGAAGGCTTCTCGTTGACGGCCGGGCAAATTCTGTATTTCATGTTCCAGCAAATCCAGCATTTGCTGTCGCTCTAATTTTTGCAGTCCGGATTCAGCGCCAAAGCTGCCAGCCTCGGCCTCCACCATATCCATCGCGTCAAAGTTGTCTTGTTCGTCCTGCTTGTTACCAAAGCTGGAGAACAGGCTGATCCATGAGCTACGTACCTTCTCCCGCCGAAAGTAATCGCGCACGGTATTCTGCAAAATGCGCTGAAAAAGCATCGGCAGCTCTGCAGGTGGCTTGTCGCCATACTTTTCAGACAGTTTGATCATCGCGTCTTGGACGATGTCGAGTGCGGACTCGTCTTTGCGAACTGCATATAGCGCCTGTTTAAAGGCGCGGCGTTCGACGCTTTCCAAAAAATCAGCGAGTTCTTTATCGGTTGCCATTAGTTGCAGCGGATTAACGTCGCTGCCTAGGATAGTGCATTAAAAACTTTGCGTTAAAACTTTGTGTTAAAGCAGAGTATGTTTTTTGAATTGTTTCGCATGCTAGCAAAAAAGCCTCGTTTGTGGCTATTTTTTAGCGAAAGTCCTTGATTTCGTGCGCGTTTCAGCGGATTTGACTTGACCAAAATTGCGTGGTGCTTTACTGTACTGTTCCCCCTTTGTCAAAGCAAAGAGGCACATATGTCTTTGTGCGGTTGCGCATAATGTGATTTTGCAAAGACGCGCTTCAATTTGAAAGCTGTTTGTTCTAACCCGCGCCACAAGCGTGAGAAATTTACATTCCTGCTACAGAATCTCCGGCCGAACGAGTCGCGCTAAGCGCTGATTTGAAGCACATTTACAGATGTGTGACGAATCAACGTGACCGCACAAAAAAGGAACGCCTCAGCACTGTCGCATGATGTGGTTTCATCAGGAGAGAGCATCCGATCAATTTCCAATGGACCTTGAAAGGACTTTTAGCATGACCGCAGAAACCGTAATGACAAGTAATAGCAAGACAAATAGTAATAGCGCCATCGGTGAAGAAATCACCGGCGCAGAAATCGTCGTACGTTGTCTGGCCGAGGAAGGTGTTGAACATGTGTTCGGCTACCCAGGCGGTGCAGTACTCTACATTTACGACGCGATTTTCAGCCACAGTAAATTCCAGCATATTCTGGTGCGCCACGAACAGGCCGCCGTGCATGCTGCTGATGCGTATTCCCGCAGTTCCAACAAAGTTGGCGTTTGCCTCGTAACCTCCGGTCCGGGCGTGACCAATGCCGTCACTGGTTTGGCAACTGCTTACATGGATTCGATTCCAATGATCATCATTTCCGGTCAGGTGCCATCGCACGCGATCGGTCTGGATGCATTTCAGGAATGCGATACGGTGGGTATCACCCGTCCATGTGTCAAACATAATTTTCTCGTCAAGGATGTCAAGGATCTGGCCGCGACAATGAAAAAAGCATTTTTCATTGCGACCACTGGCCGTCCTGGTCCGGTATTGATCGACATCCCTAAAGACATCACGATGCACACCTGCGTATTCGACTACCCGAAAGAAGTCGAGATGCGCTCGTACAAGCCGGTGGAAAAAGGTCACGCAGGCCAAATTCGCAAGGCGGTACAGCTGCTGTTGCAAGCCGAGCGTCCGATGATCTATACCGGTGGCGGTGTGATTTTGTCGAATGCTTCGGATGAGTTGAATCAACTGGTCGACAAGCTTGGCTACCCGTGTACCAACACGCTGATGGGTTTGGGTGCCTACAAAGCTTCCAGCGACAAATTCGTCGGTATGCCGGGCATGCACGGTACTTATGAAGCAAACATGGCGATGCAACACTCGGACGTGATGATCGCCATCGGTGCACGTTTCGATGATCGCGTGATTGGTAACCCAAAACATTTTTCATCGACACCGCGCAAAATTATCCATATCGATATTGATCCATCGTCGATTTCCAAGCGCGTTAAAGTCGATATCCCAATTGTCGGCAACGTCAAAGAAGTTCTGCAAGAATTGCTGGCGCAGCTGGATGCAGCCGAAGCCAAACCGGATTCGGTGGCTCTTTCTGCATGGTGGAAACAGATCAATGAGTGGCGCAAGCGTGAATGTCTGAAATATACGCCATCGACCGAAGTGATCAAGCCGCAATCAGTCATCCAAAAGGTATGGGAAATTACCAAAGGCGATGCATTCATTACTTCCGACGTTGGTCAACATCAAATGTGGGCAGCGCAATACTATCCATTCGATAAGCCGCGCCGCTGGATCAATTCTGGTGGTTTGGGCACGATGGGTGTTGGTTTGCCATATGCGATGGGCGTACAAATGGCCAACCCCGATGCAACGGTTGCCTGTATCACGGGTGAAGCATCGATTCAGATGTGTATTCAAGAACTCGCTACCTGCAAGCAATATCATCTGACACCAAAAATTATTCTGTTGAACAATCGCTTTCTCGGCATGGTGCGTCAGTGGCAGCAACTGGAATACGGCTCTCGTTATTCGGAGTCTTATATGGACTCGCTGCCAGATTTCGACAAGCTGGTCGAGTCCTACGGCCATGTTGGCATTACAGTCGATAAGCCGGGCGATCTGGATGGCGCATTGAAAGAAGCTTTTGCGATGAAAGACAGATTGGTGTTCTTGAATATCATTACCGATCAAACCGAGAACGTCTGGCCTATGGTGAAGTCTGGTCAGGGCTTGACTGAAATGTTGCTTGGTTCGGAGGATCTGTAATGCGTCACATTATTTCTGTATTAATTGAAAATGAAGCAGGTGCCTTATCACGCGTGGTTGGCTTGTTTTCGGCACGTGCTTACAACATTGAAACATTGACGGTTGCACCAACCGAAGATGGAACCTTGTCGCGTATGACGATTGTCACCAGTGGTTCGGATGATGTGATCGAGCAGATCACCAAACATCTGAATCGTCTGATCGAAGTGGTCAAGGTGGTTGACCTGACCGAAGGTGCCTTCATTGAACGCGAGCTGATGCTGATCAAGATCCGCGCAGTGGGCAAGGAGCGTGAAGAGATGAAGCGCACTGCTGATATTTTCCGTGGTCGCATCATTGATGTCACCGATAAAACCTACACGATTGAATTGACTGGTAATAAAACCAAGCTTGATGCATTTATAGAGTCGATAGACCGTACCGCGATTTTAGAAACGGTGCGTACTGGTTGCTCTGGTATTGGTCGTGGTGAGCGCATTCTTAAACTGTAGGTTCGGTTTTTAATTCGCCAGCTTTAGTTCATCAGCTTGAATTCATCAGTTTTAACGCATTAGTTTTAAAAAATTACGTATTTTTATATTTACACCAACAACATTATTTAGGAACATCATGAAAGTTTTTTACGATAAAGATTGTGATCTGTCGCTGATCAAGGGTAAAAACGTTGCCATCATCGGTTACGGTTCGCAAGGCCACGCACATGCGCAAAACTTGAACGACTCCGGCTGCAAAGTAACGGTCGGTCTGCGCAAAGGCGGCGCTTCATGGGACAAAGTAGCGAAAGCCGGTTTGAACGTTGCTGAAGTCAACGACGCAGTTAAAGCAGCGGACGTCATCATGATCTTGCTGCCAGATGAAAACATCGCGCAGGTCTACAACGAAAATATCGCTCCACACGCCAAGCAAGGCGCTGTATTGGCATTTGCGCACGGCTTCAACGTGCATTACGGTCAAGTCGTGCCACGCGCCGATCTGGACGTCATCATGGTTGCGCCTAAAGCACCAGGCCATACAGTGCGCGGCACCTACGCTCAGGGCGGCGGTGTTCCTCATCTGATCGCTGTATACCAAGACAAGTCCGGCGTTGCACGCGACATCGCTCTGTCGTACGCAATGGCTAACGGCGGTGGCCGTGCCGGCATCATCGAAACCAACTTCCGTGAAGAAACAGAAACAGATTTGTTCGGTGAACAAGCAGTTCTGTGCGGTGGCGCAGTTGAATTGATCAAAGCTGGTTTTGAAACTTTGACCGAAGCTGGTTACGCTCCAGAAATGGCTTACTTCGAATGCTTGCACGAACTGAAATTGATCGTCGATCTGATCTATGAAGGCGGCATCGCCAACATGAACTACTCGATCTCGAACAATGCAGAATACGGTGAATACGTCACCGGCCCACGCATCGTGACCGAAGACACCAAAAACGCCATGCGCCAATGCTTGAAAGACATTCAAACAGGTGAATACGCGAAGAGCTTCATCCTTGAAAACAAGGCTGGTGCACCTACGCTGATCTCTCGTCGTCGTTTGAATTCTGAACATCAAATCGAGCAAGTTGGTGAAAAATTGCGTGCGATGATGCCATGGATCGCCAAGAACAAGTTAGTGGACCAATCAAAGAACTAATCTCTGTTTAAGGTAGGGCATCATCAGGATGTGCTTGTAAGCACATCCTGCGCTCGAGCTAAAAGCCGCACGCAAGTGCGGCTTTTTTTATGCCCTCACATCCCTCGGATTGCGGAAAAAATAGTTGATCAAACGAAGAACTAATCTTCGACTCAACGATGAATATCATCGGAATGCGTTTGTACGCGCATCAACAGCTCGCTCGAAAAACCACGTACCTGCGTTGGCTTTTTTTTGTAGTAAGCTGATTTCTTGATGAGCTAGAACCAATTACAGACTTTGTAGGTCGAAATGCAGATTGCATACTTATCGTTTTCAGAAATACCCAGATTTTTTCGGAGATAGAAATGACAAAATTTAAAATGCTGTTGCTTTCACTTGGCTTGCTCACCGCCTCTGCGTCATTTGCGCAAGCGTCACTACAGTCAAGTGGTACCTTGGTTATTGTTCCGGCATCAGGCACCGCCAAACATGTCAATGATGAGGCGACGCTGACTTTTATGGTTGAGGAGCAGGACAAAGATAAGGCGGTGGCAGCTTCTCGCGTTAATCAAAAGATGAAGCAGGGTAGTGAGATCGTCAAAAAGGCAGATCCTGATGCCTTACTGAAGACCAGAGGTTATTACACCTATGCGGTTTACCCAGAGGTGCAACCCCGCACCACGAATAGCAAGCCACCGAAAGCTATCGGCTGGCGCGTGGGTCAATATCTCGAAGTTCAAACCAGTAATCTGAAGAATCTGCCCAAGATGACCGCTGCTGCGCAGAGTGTGTTGGCCCTGAATGGCATTCATTTTGGATTGACCGAAGCAACTGCAAAGAAAATGGATGCGCAGCAGATCACCGCGACTTACCAAAATCTAAATGAGCGTATCGTCTCTATCGCTAAAGCGATGGGACGTAATCCTAATGACGCGATCTTGGATACGATTGATTTTGAGGGATCAGGTAACTACGTCCCACAAAACATGAGCGCGCCTAAAATGATGCGTTCCGCAGCAGCTGAATCGGATGCCATCGAGGAGCCTAGTTTTGAGCCGGGTGAAACCACGTTGACCATGCGCGTCGTCGGCAAAGTAAAATTCCGCTAGTTTTTGAGCAATTATTAACCTTGCTTACAGAGATCGGAAGATCGCGCGTGGTAATGGAAAGAGATTCGTTGCTCCGTAACGATTTGAAATTCCGCACCATTGCTATTTTGCGCGGTGTTTTCACGTAAATGAGCGTCCTCTAGCAGCAAATTCTCGCCACTACGTAAGTTGCACCTCGATGATCAGCATCGAGGTGCAATTTTCATTTGTATCTACAGGACGTCTATGTGTTTGTTAGAGGGGGTCTGCTACACTACAACTCTAGATTCTTCATTAAATCGATACTAATAAAAAACGGGATGTGCATGCCAAGTCTCAATCGTCGCAAAGCGAAAAGTAGCACTTCGAACCTCTCTAAAAAACGCCGCCTCGGTAATTCGGCGCGGATGAGACAGGGTACGCAAGATGACTATGGCGACGAAATCGCCTCGTCGAACAAGCCGCTACGTAGGCGCGGCATTTATCTGTTACCGAACGCATTCACTACCGCCGGCTTATTTTGCGGCTTTTATGCAATCGTTATGGCGATGGATCATCGATTTGAATACGCGGCCGTCGCTATTTTTGCCGCAATGCTGCTGGATACGGTGGATGGTCGGGTCGCCCGATTGACGCATACGCAAAGTGAGTTTGGCGCGCAATACGATAGTCTTGCCGATATGGTGTCGTTTGGTGCCGCGCCCGCATTGGTAATGTATGTGTGGGCGTTACAAGGCCTAGGTAAGCTCGGTTGGCTCGCGGCATTTGTCTATTGCGCCGGTGGGGCTTTGCGTTTGGCGCGTTTCAATACCAATATTGAGGTAGTCGATAAACGTTATTTTCAAGGTTTGCCAAGCCCAGCCGCCGCCGCTTTGGTAGCAGGATTTATCTGGTTGATGAATGATCTTGGGTATGTCGGTGCCGAGCTGGAGTGGGCGGCTTGGGTGATCACCTTGTTTGCAGGTTTAACGATGGTGAGCAACGTGCCGTTTTACAGTTTTAAGGATATCAACTATCGCAAATCGGTACCGTTCATTGCCATTTTTCTGATCGTGTTGGCTTTTGTTGTGATTGCCGGTGACCCGCCAAAAGTCATATTTGGTTTGTTTGTGTTTTATGGGTTGTCAGGTTATGCAGTTTATTTCTGGCGCTTATCGAAAGGGCGACCGGTCAGCATTATACAAACCGAGGTTGATCACGGCGATGATTAATGCTTGATAGTCCGATTGCGGTTCACTTTGTGCTTGATTTCGTCAGTTAATTTTTATCATCTGTCCAATTGCATGTCTATCTAGGAGCGCATGATGTCAGCCAACTCATCCAATAGACTGATTATTTTTGATACGACCTTGCGCGATGGCGAGCAATCGCCAGGTGCGTCGATGACCAAGGATGAAAAAATCCGTATTGCGCGGCAGCTAGAGCGCTTAAAGGTCGATGTGATTGAGGCTGGTTTTGCAGCGGCGTCGCAAGGCGACTTTGAATCTATTCAAGCCATTGCGGGCATAATCAAAGAGGCGACCGTCTGCTCGCTCTCACGTGCCAATGACAAAGATATCGCGCGCGCCGCAGAGGCGTTGAAACCAGCAGAAAGAAAACGTATTCATACCTTTCTCGCCACCTCGCCGTTACACATGGAAAAGAAGTTGCGCATGTCACCGGATCAGGTGTTCGAGCAAGCAAAGATGGCGGTTCGTTATGCGCGCCAATTTACCGATGATGTTGAATTTAGCCCTGAAGATGGCAGCCGATCAGACATGGATTTTCTTTGTCGCGTATTGGAGGCGGTGATTGATGAAGGTGCAACCACGATCAATTTTGCCGATACTGTGGGCTATGGCGTGCCTGAGTTGTACGGCACCATGTTAAAAAACCTGCGCGAGCGCATTCCCAATTCTGATAAAGCAGTGTGGTCAGTGCATTGTCATAACGATCTCGGCATGGCGGTTGCCAATTCTTTGGCTGGCGTAATGCTTGGCGGCGCACGTCAAATTGAATGCACGATCAATGGACTTGGCGAGCGCGCAGGCAATACAGCATTGGAAGAAATTGTGATGGCGGTCCGGACTCGCAAAGACTATTTTGATTTGGATATCGGCGTCGATATTTCGCAAATCGTACCGACTTCCAAAATGGTGTCGCAGATTACCGGCTTTGCGGTACAGCCGAATAAATCCGTAGTCGGCGCCAATGCGTTTGCGCATGCTTCCGGGATTCATCAAGACGGCGTCCTAAAAGCGCGTGACACCTACGAAATCATGCGTGCCGAAGATGTGGGTTGGACAGCCAACAAGATCGTGCTGGGCAAGCTGTCAGGGCGCAACGCCTTTAAACAGCGTTTGGAGGAGCTAGGCATTACCTTAGATTCGGCCGGGGAGATGGATGCCGCGTTTATGCGATTCAAGGAGTTGGCAGATCGCAAGTCGGAGATCTTTGACGAAGACATCATGGCCTTGGTTTCAAATGAACAAAGTGCCCATACCAATGAGTACTATAGTTTTGTGTCGCTGACCCAGCAGTCATCCTCTGACACCAAGCCTTCGGCCGAAGTAGTGTTCACAATCGACGGTAAGCAAGAGCGCTGCAAAGGGCAGGGGAACGGCCCGGTCGACGCGATAGTTAATGCACTGGAATCCAAAGTGCAAAGTGGTGTCGAATTGCTGCTGTTTTCCGTCAACGCGATCACTACTGGAACCGAGTCGCAGGGCGAGGTTACGATGCGATTGTCGAAGGCGGGGCGGATAGTCAATGGAGTGGGTGCAGATTTAGATATTGTGGTGGCCTCAGCCAAAGCATATATTTCTGCACTAAATAAATTGCATTCGAAAGTGGAAAAGCTCAATCCTCAATTGTGAGTTAGTACCTTGTTTTTAAAAGGCCTTGCGAATGTGAGGCCTTTTTAATTTGGGACACTGTTGCCAGTTACACGCGACGGATATGTTTCTCAACTGATTATTTGATCTCTTAATCATCTGTATGCAAGCGCATAAGCTTATTTTCAGTCATCAACGATAACAATACGTTGAATTTTGGCAATATGCTTTACGCGTCAATGTACGGTCCTTAACAGACGGGAAAATTTAAATCGTGCATCTTGGTTCCAAGAGCTGATATCAATAAATTTAAAGAATCTGCTAATGAAAAAAAGCAGAGGTTATTTTGAATTTATTGACGATATTTAGCGTTTTCAGAATACATGGACATCTACAATAATTTTCATGTGAGATAGAAAGGAATCATCATGAGTGACAACCTTATTACGACACTGAACGATTTGATCGAAACCTGCAAAGACGGTGAAGAAGGTTTTAAAACCTGCGCGGAAGATATGTCTTCACCGCAACTCAAACAACCTTTTCAAGCTCGCGCTAGCGAATGTGCAAGCGCGGCGCGAGAGTTGCAAGAATTAGTTGTCGCCCACGGGGGGAGCCCAGAAAATAGTACCAGCATGAGCGGCACTTTGCATCGCCGATGGGTAGATATCAAATCCGCGATCACGGGAAAAGATGACGTTAGTATTCTCAACGAATGTGAACGCGGTGAAGATGTCGCGTTAAAACAGTATCGAAAAGCGTTGGAAGCTGATTTACCAGCGGACGTTCGCGTTGTAGTAGAGCGCCAATTTCACGGTGTGAAGCAAAATCACGATATGGTGAAGAGTTTGCGCGATAGCGCACGTGCAGCCGCACACTGATCTTTATACAGCGTCATATATGACACGCTAATTTTAAACTCACAAAGGAATAAATATGGCAAACGCAGATACGGTCGCCGAAGACCTGAAAACTTTGGCAAAAGATACGGGCAAGATGGCGAAAGACGTCAAACAGGATGCAATTGATAAAAGTGAAGACCTGAGTAAAAAATGCATCGCATTTATTGATTCTGCACTGGCAGCGGCGAAAGATGTGCCGGCGGTTGCGGCAGCTAGAACCAAAGAGGCTGCAGTGACGACCGATGACTACGTACACAAAAATCCGTGGCGTGCTGTCACGATTTCTGCTGGCATTGGTTTAGTGTTAGGTGTGATTATGTCGAAGCGCTAAAACTTAATCTGCACTGTAAAAATCCCCGTCATGATATCTGATCATGACGGGGATTTTTTCTGCGGCATTAAAGGACGCGGCAGTAAGAACGGCCCCTGAGTGCTGTGCTCGAGTTAGATGGCGGCGATCTTATAATTAAGCATTGCCGTTGCTAATGCTAGGGAAGAAAGGACGTTCTGGTGCTAAAGCGTCGCCCTGCGCATAATTGATACCGATCGCTCTCAAGCTCTCGATCGTGCTTTGATCGTTAACATGTTGTGCGATCGCTTCGATCTCCATCGCTTGGCTGATATTGTGGATGGCTTCTACTTTGGCGCGATTCACCGGACTTTGGTCCAGCGTTAGCGTATAACTGCCATCTATTTTCAAGAAATCAACTTTCAGATGTTGCAGATAAGCGAAAGAAGAAATGCCACTGCCGAAATTGTCCAACGCAAAATAACAGCCTAAAGGTTTTAAGCTATCCATAAACTGTAACGCGCGTGCGAGGTTGGTGATGGCAGTAGTTTCCGCAAACGCAAAGCAGATCGATCGGTGTGGCAGTTTAAATTTTTTAAATTGACTCAGAATAAATTCCAGCAAAAGCTCATCTTCTAGTGAATGAGCGGATAGTCGGATCATCAGCACTTGCTTATTCGATCCTTGCGTTCTATCCATGGCTAAACGTTGTTGCGCAAAAGCAGTGCGAATTGTCCAGCGATCAATCGCAGCCATCAATTGATAGCGCTCTGCTACCGAAGTAAAGGCGGTAGCCGGCAATAGATTCTCATCGTTATCGGGTAAATAGAGCCGTAACTCATCCAGTACGACACTGTTTTCGTCGAAGTTGATCGCAATGATGCGTTGCGATTTAAGATGAAAGAGATCGTGATCGAGCGCTTGTTGCACGCGCTCGTGCCATTTGCTATCACCACGTTGCGTTGCAATTTCGTGATCTTCAAGTCGATAGATATGGACACGGTTGCGCCCAGCGTCTTTAGCGATGTAACAGGCAGAGTCCGCAGCGCTCAGAAGATCGGGCAAGGATAATGTGTCGTTATTAAAATTAACGAGACCGATACTCACGCCGATTGGAAAGATTTTTTCTTGGCAAACAAAATGAAAATCGCAGATAGTCTGGCGTAATTTTTCGGCGATTTTCGCGGCTGATTCTGGCGAACAGTTTTCTAGTAAAGCACCGAATTCATCGCCGCCTAGTCGCGCTAGCGTATCGCTGTCGCGTAATAATGGTTGTAACAGCGCGGTGATTTGCTTTAGCAACTCGTCACCTGCGCTGTGGCCACAAGTGTCATTAACGATCTTGAACTGGTCCAAATCTAAATACAGCAGTGAATGTTGCTTGGATTGTAGCGTCAGTGCTTCCAGCGCTAGACCAAGTCGGCGTTCGAACTCACGGCGGTTGTATAGGCCAGTCAGAGGGTCGTGTGCCGCTTGATGCGATAACTGTGTCGCCAATTCGCGCGAATCACTGACGTCGTGGAAAACCAATACCACACCGATGATCGCGCCATCACGATCGCAGATCGGTGCAGCGGAATCTTCTACTGCATATTCAGTGCCATCGCGACTTAGCAGCACTGCCTCATTAGTCAAATCAACGCCTGTTTGCTGTGTCAGAACGACCGAGACAGGATTGGCGACTGGTTCGCGCGTATAGCCATTTAAGATTTTAAACACGTGAGTGGAGGGCAGGCCTTGAGCTTCTTCGTTGCGCCATCCGGTTAATGCTTCTGCTACCGGATTCATATATTCAATATTGCCGAGTTTGTCAGTGGTAATGACAGCATCTGCAATTGATTCAAGCGTCACCTGTGCACGTTCTTTTTCCGCAAAAAGGATGGCCTTTGATTGATTACGTTCTGTTTCATGCTGTTGCAGCGAGGCGATCATGCTGTCGAATGCGCGTGCGAGTTGGCTGATTTCTTCGTCGCTGTACTTGATGCCGGTGCGCGCTTGTAAATTTCCTTTGGCTACTTGGTCAGCGGTACGCACGAGCGCTTTTACACGCCGCAAGATAATGACATCACCAACAAACCACGCAGCTACTAAGGCAAGCAGGGCAATGAAAGCGAGGGTACTTAATTCCACCATTTGCAGATGATTGGCAGGCGCGACGATGTCTTTAATCGGAATGCCGATACTTACTTTGTAACTAGATACTTCACTAGTGCCGACGGTGGCGAACGCGTGTAGTCGTGTGATGCCGTCTTTTTCAGTCAATTCCGAAGTGCCGAAACCGACTTTAATCATCACATCGAATAAGGCCTGTGAGGCGCGCGTGCCTATCCATTTTTCTGGATCCGGTCGGCGCGCGATAATCGTGCCGTTGCTGTCTGCGGTAATGAGTACAGCGCCGGGTGGTAAGACGATATCGCCGACAAATTTGTCTAGTACGCTTAAATCCAGCGTCGCGAAAATGACGGCTCGAATATTACCGTTGTTATTAAAGACGGGATACGTCAGATTGATGACGTGTTTATTAGTGACGCGCCCAAATACATAATCGCCAGCAGTAAATTTTCCTTCCGAAACAGCACGTTTGAAATGACTACGTGCAGCGAAACTTATTTTTTCTTTCAGTGGCAGCGCGCTGCAGCTTACCTCACCATTAAGCTCAATCAAGCCAAAGTTGACGTAGCTGTCGTTTTTTTTCAAAATGCCAGTTAAAAAATCACTACAGGTTTTATTGTCTTTTTGTAGTTCTGGCAACACCGATAAAACCGTCAATAATTGACGTGTACCTTCAATGAGGCGCGCCTCACTAGACGCGGCAAGTTGAGTGAGTTGCTGCAGATTGTCCTCGGCCATATGCACCGCTTGTTGACGCTCTTTCCAAGCGCCATAGACGGTCAAAATAACGGGCGGTACGATCGCGAGTAAAACCAATATCAGCAGACGTATGCGTAAGCTGTCAAAATTGGAGCGCGAGATGAGCGGGATTTTCAATATTCAAGACCGAGAAGATGTTAATAACTAATAATGATTTGATTGTGGCATGTCAGCCCGCCGACAATATTCATTGTACTGGTCACACTGTCCGGAATATGGTTGTTGTTGACGTACCTGCGTTGTTATGACCGCATGCTGGTTAAAAGAGTTTCTGCGATTTTGAAAAAAGTAGTCACAACGGTTTCTGTTGTCATGCTCAGACCGCCCGACGCATTTTCTTTGCTGTGTAGTTTTTTGTTTCTGCGATCGGTTTGATGAGTTTGATGACGGCTACGGTGCAATTATCCGCTTTGCTACCGCTTGCGCGCTCACGTGCTTTTTTGATCAGCATTTCACAGGCATTGCGGGCAGTATTCATGGCGATGGCAGCACCCAACTCGGCATCACTAAAGTATTGCCAGAGACCGTCGCTGCATAATAAAAAAGCATCGCCTGCCTTCAAGCCACCTTGTCGTTTCACATCGAGTTTTAGTCGTTCTGGGCGGCCACCTAATACATTGACCAGCATATTAGATAATGCCGCATCATCCATTTTTGCTTTGTCGAGTTTGTTTTCTGCTTTTAATTGTTCGAGATAGGTATGATCGATAGTGCGCTGAGCGCAGTTCGGTCCATCGAAATAATAAAGGCGCGAGTCACCAACATGCGTCCAAATAGCATGGTGTTGTGGGGTAATAACAAGTAAAACTAGGGTGCTGTGCGGTTTTTTCGTGGAAGACATTGCGGACAGTTTAATAATCGTGTCGGCTTCCTGGGCAATGGTTTCCAGCATCGTCTCTACCTGATCGGTGAGGGGCGAGAAATGTTCGAATATTTGTTGCGCAGTGCGTATTGCCTGTTCTGCCGCCATCGTGCCGCCAGATAAACCACCCATACCGTCAGCAACCACAGCCAGCATGTAACCTGGCGCTTTGGGAGCAGAAAATAGGGCGACCCGATCTTGCTGTTCGCTACGATCGCCTATGTGTTGTCCGGTTCCTGCTTCTATCGTGTATTGGCTCATACGTCCGTGTGGATTAAACTATGGGAGGTAATAAAATCGACAGTGTGGGAAGCACTATTGGATTCAGTGTATACATTAGCTTAAATAGTACTCGTGTCAGTGCTTGCTTTATCCCCCGATACGCTTCTTAATTGGTATCGCGTTTAGTCTCTTAATTATTACATGCTGATTTTGTAAAAACGACAATTCGGTCGTCAAAATTGTAAAATTGTTTGACAGTTCGCATGTCCTTTTTGTGTCATTATGATAACAAAAAGCCGCAAGGTAAATTGATTTATTAGATTTGTCAGAAATGACCTAAGGCATGAACTCATCACACGATATTCACCGACGCATTATTGAACTCGAAGTCGAGCATCGTGATTTGGATGCTGTCATTGAGCTGCTTAGCCAAGATACACGTCACGAGGAGTTGCAATTACGCCGTTTAAAAAAACGAAAACTGCAGTTGAAGGACAATATTACGCTGTTGAAAATGCAGTTAATTCCAGATATTCCAGCTTGACCTTATTTTTGCGCCGTACTTTATTGGTTGATCAAGTTTGTATCGCCAGTCCTTTCGGTATCTTTAGCGTACTTATCTTGCAAGATCATTCATTTTGAACGACGTTACTTCTTCAGTTAGCATTTCTCCTGACACTTCTACATCTGTCGCTGCTTCGCATGATGCCGAGATCGATCGATTATTTGGCATCGATAGCCCATTAGGCGACGCCATCGGCGGATTTCGCCCGCGTCGCTCACAAACCGAAATGGCCAAAGCGATTGCCGCAGCCGTTGCCAATCAACAGACCCTGATAGCTGAGGCTGGCACTGGCACCGGCAAGACATTTGCGTATCTGGTACCTGCCTTATTATGGGGCGGTAAGGTGATTATCTCGACTGGCACCAAGAATTTACAGGACCAATTGTTTCTGCGCGATATTCCAACCGTACGTAAAGCGTTGGCAGCGCCAGTCTCGGTTGCGTTGTTAAAAGGTCGTGCTAACTACGTTTGTCATTTTCACCTTGAGCGGACTTTGCAGAATGGCAGGTTGACCTCGCGCGACGACGTCAGTTATTTGCGCGATATTTCGCGCTTTATGAAAACTACCAGTACCGGCGACAAGGCGGAATTATCCAAGGTGCCGGAAACCGCATTGGTATGGAATCTGGTGACGTCGACTCGCGATACCTGCATGGGCGCAGAGTGTCAGTATTATCAAGATTGTTTCGTGATGAAGGCGCGTAAAGATGCGCAGCAAGCCGATGTGGTGGTGGTTAACCATCATTTATTTTTCGCTGACGTAGCGCTCAAAGATACCGGCGTCGCAGAACTGCTGCCTTCGGCTAACACGGTAATTTTTGACGAGGCGCATCAATTGCCAGAGACCGCGACACTTTTTTTTGGGCAGACAGTATCGACTTCACAGGTACTGGAACTGTGTCGCGATGTATTGGCTGAAGGACTATCACATGCGCGTGATGGTGCAGATTGGCCGGCAACGGTGACGCCGGTGGAGCGAGCAGCACGTGATTTGCGTTTGACTTTTCCGCAGGATGTGGTGCGATTAGCGGTTAATCAGATCGCGCCGTCGAGCGCGTTTTTTCCGGCATTGGAAACCTTAAAAGATCAGCTTGACGGCATGATTGCAGTGCTGGAAAGTCAGGCTGAGCGTGCCGAAACCATAGAACAGTGCAGAACGCGCGCCATAGAATTGGCAAGTCAGCTTGAGGCGTGGAATAAGCCTAAGGCGCAAGTGGAGATCGGGCAAGAAAGTGTGTTGTGGGTTGAGGCATTTTCATCATCGCTGCAATTGCATCAAACGCCTTTATCGATTGCACCTATCTTTAACAAACAGCGCGAAGGTGTATCGCGTAGTTGGATTTTTACTTCCGCAACGTTGGCAGTAAAAAACGATTTCCAACATTACACGGCGCAAATGGGGTTGTGGGATGAGCCCGCACAGTCGTGGGCAAGTCCGTTCGATTATGAAAAGCAGGGTTTGCTGTATGTGCCAAACGGTTTGCCACAACCCAATTCGCCGGACTATACCGACGCCGTCATCGACGCTGCGTTGCCCGTGATTGAGGCGGCGGGTGGAGGCGCTTTTTTGCTTTGTACAACGATTCGTGCAGTTAACCGTGCGGCGGAACGTTTGCGCGAAGAATTTGAACGTCGCAAGCTGCCTTTCCCATTGATGGTGCAAGGTGAGGCAGGACGCACCGAATTGCTGGATCGATTCCGTAAAGCCGGTAATGCCGTGTTGATCGGCAGTCAAAGTTTCTGGGAAGGCGTCGATGTCCGCGGTGATGCGTTATCGGTAGTGATTATTGATAAGCTGCCATTTTCACCTCCCGATGATCCGGTCTTGGCCGCACGGATTGAATCAATTGAGCGCAAAGGTTTGAACGGCTTTATGCATCATCAACTACCCGCTGCGATTATTAATCTGAAGCAGGGTGCAGGACGTTTGATCCGGGATGAAACGGATAGCGGAGTGCTGATGATTTGCGATCCACGTTTGATTTCCAAGCCATACGGAAAACGGATTTGGCAAAGTCTGCCGCCGTTTAAAAGAACGCGTGAGTTTGATGTAGTCAAAGATTTTCTGATGGCGGATAAAGCGCAAAGCGACGCCGCTTGAGGAGTTCGTTGAAACACGCTTCACCTTTATTGGCGTAGCTATTTTGCTGTGAATATGCTTCTGACCAGCCTATCGCTTCAGGTAAAATTGCAGTATGAAAATCCTTATCAGTAACGATGATGGTTATTTGGCGCCCGGGCTGGTTGCTTTGGTTGATGCTTTGCGGCCGATTGCTGACGTCACCGTGGTCGCGCCAGACAGTAACCGCTCAGGCAGCTCTAACTCATTAACCTTGGACCGTCCGCTATCGGTTTTTCAGGCGGCGAATGGCTATTATTTCGTTAACGGTACGCCGTCTGATTGCGTGCATATCGCGTTGACTGGGGTAATGGATTGCCGCCCAGATTTGATCGTATCAGGGATTAATCAAGGCCAGAACATGGGCGACGATACGCTGTATTCTGGGACCGTGGCGGCAGCGACAGAAGGCTATTTGTTTGGGATTCCTGCGATCGCGTTTTCTCAAGTAGATAAGGGCTGGGCGCAGATCGAATCAGCTGGGCGGGTCGCACGCGATGTTGTTGAGCAATGCGTAGCACGACGATTCGATGATTTAGCAGATCACTTTTTGTTAAACGTAAATATTCCGAACTTGCCGTACGCAGAAATCAAGACGCCATTGGCGACGCGGCTGGGTAAGCGCCACCCGTCAGAGGCGGTAATTAGGACCCAAGATCCTAGTGGGCGTGAGATATATTGGATCGGACCTTGTGGTGGACAAAAAGATGCCGGCGAAGGCACGGATTTTCATGCCACATCACAGGGCCATGTCTCGATTACGCCATTACAAATCGATTTAACGCATACCCGACAATTAGAGATGTTAAAGAAAGCCTTGTCATGAACAACAAGGAAAAGCGTTTTCCGCTCTCACTTTCTTCTCTTACAGAAAAATCCACTCAACATCGCATCGAAAGACGCGCAGAAATAAAACACGACGCAGCGCAGCGTCCTTTGACTGATAGAGCGAGCGTTAAGGCGGGCGACAAACAGCATAATGTGTCGCAAAATCGAGTTCAAACGCCGCAAACGGCGACTAGAAACGCCTCTCTGCATGGGCGACGATTATCAGACATCGCTCAAGCCGGTGCGACGCCAGCAAAGTCAGCCGCCATCCCGCATCCGACACGCAGTAGTGCAACAGTCTCTGATTCCATTCGTCGCGCGATGGTGGCACGTGTCGCCAAGCAAGGTGTAAGGGATAGCAAGGTTTTAGCGGCATTGGAGGCAGTGCCTCGGCACTTGTTTGTAGAGCCAGCGTTGGTCGGTCAAGCATATGTTGATGCATCATTACCGATCGGCTATCACCAGACAATTTCACAACCTTATATCGTGGCACGCATGATTGAAATTTTGCGTGACCGCAAACCAAGCGGGGAACTTAATCGTGTCTTGGAAATCGGTACAGGTTGCGGTTATCAAGCTGCAGTTCTGGCGCTGGTGGCAAAAGAGGTGTATTCGATCGAGCGTATCAAGGGTTTGCATGAGTTGGCGAAATCCAATTTGCGTCCAATGCGGGTGGCTAACATCCGCTTGCATTACGGAGATGGTATGCTTGGACTACCGCAAGTGGCACCGTTTGATGGCATTATCTTGGCAGCGGCCGGACTTGAAGTACCTGATATTTTGCTTGAACAAATGGCCATCGGTGGTCGTCTGATTGCCCCAGTTGGTGACAGGAACCAAGTGTTGCAACTAATAGAGCGTGTCAGCAAGTTTGAATGGCAGACCTCCACGCTGGAAGATTGTCACTTTGTTCCCTTGCGTCCGGGTGTCATCAACTAAATTAGACCCTGTTTTTTGTTCTGGCAGTGGTTGCCGCTAGAGCTTAGTCTAAAGAATAAACGAATGTAAATGAGAATGAAAAAAACACGATTAATCCTTTTTTTACTGTTGGTAAGCACGCTTGCTGCCTGTAGCAGTCTGAAGCACAACGCTCCCGTTAGCGAGCGTAAAGTCGGCGATACCGTGGTGAGTAAGCCGGCGGACGACCGCAGTTACTATGTGGTGAAAAAGGGCGACACTTTATATAGGATTGCATTGGATTTTGGACAAAGCTACCAAGAGCTGGTGGTATGGAATCAATTAGCAAATCCAAACGATCTCAAAATAGATCAAGTATTACGCGTGGCTCCGCCGACGTTAGTGGGAAAATCTGGCGCCCAAACTGCGGCTATTGCAACGAATTCTTCTGGTATAGAAACCAGACAGTTGGCACCACCTACCGCGCCAAATAAAACTGAGCCAAATGGTGATAAGCAACCTTACTCTGAGAGCAAGCTGGCTGAAATGAAAAAGCCAGATAATGCCGTATCAGAGCAGCAAGACGGCGGTGACGATTCTGTTTCGTGGATGTGGCCGGCCAGTGGCAAAGTCGTCTCCGCATTCGATGATAGTAAGAAAGGCATCGATATCGCTGGTAAATCAGGGCAGGCGGTGTTGGCCGCAAGTACAGGTAAGGTGATGTACGCTGGCAGCGGTATTCGCGGCTATGGCAATTTGGTAATTGTCAAACACAACAGCACATTGCTTTCTGCCTATGCTCACAATAAAAAAATCCTTGTAAAAGAAGGTCAAGCAGTAACCAAAGGGCAGAAGATTGCCGAAATGGGGGATTCTGATGCCGATGCCATCAAGCTGCATTTTGAAATTCGCCAGCAAGGCAAACCAGTAGATCCACTAAAATATCTACCTAATCGATAATGACGCGAGAAAGCGACCAGCAGCCACAGGAAGATGAGGATGCTGATATGCTTTCCTCCGATGGAGGCTCGCAATCGGAAGACACCGATAAACTATCTTCTGACGAGCTCCCATCCACACTGGGAATTCCACAGACGGATACCGCTACTAGTTCCGCCACGGGAGCGGGGCTCTCCGAGTTAAAAAAAGTGCTGGCGACAGAGTTGTCGACCGATGCCACTCAGCATTACCTGAACCAGATTGGCTTACGTCCGTTGTTATCAGCAGAGCAGGAAGCTCACTATGCAACGCGTGCAAAGCAAGGTGATTTTGTCGCCCGACAAAAAATGATCGAGCATAATTTGCGGCTAGTGGTTTCGATTGCTAAGCACTACATAAATCGCGGCGTCGTCTTGCTAGATCTTATAGAAGAAGGCAATCTTGGATTGATGCACGCGATTGAAAAGTTCGAGCCAGAACGCGGTTTTCGTTTTTCGACATATGCCACTTGGTGGATTCGACAAAGCGTAGAGCGTGCCATCATGAATCAAGCACGAACGGTACGCTTACCGGTGCATGTGGTGAGAGAGTTAAATCAGACCCTGCGTGCCAAGTTTCATTTGGAGTCACAACATCATGACGGTAAGGATGCGTCAGTGGAAGACATTGCGCATTTGGTCGATCGTAGTGTCGAAGAAGTGCAGGATATTCTTGCCTTGTCGGAGCATGCGACCTCACTTGATGCGCCGCTGGACGGTGATCCCCAAGGCAGCTTAATGGATCTGCTGCAGGGCGATCACTCTGCCGACCCTGATGCCCGTGCGGAACAGCATGAAATGACCGTGCTGGTGCATCAGTGGTTAGACAAATTATCCGAAAAACAAAAAATGGTGATCCAGCGACGCTTTGGTTTGGATAACGAAGACCCAGCGACTTTAGAAGAATTGGCACTTGAGCTAAACGTCACGCGTGAGCGTGTCCGACAGATTCAACAAGAGGCATTATTGAAACTAAAACGCACCTTCAGTCGTACTGGCGTCGATAAGGATGCACTTTTATAAAGCGGCTAGCTCGCCTATTTTTGTGATGCAAACTCTCGGCACTAATTTTTTTGCTAGCTAAGCAGCGCGGCCGTTTGTTATTATCCCGCTTTTGCTAACTCGAACCATACCACTGAATTTTCGGTATTTTTTCAAAGAGTCCGTTCTAAAACGGGCTCGTAGCCTTTCAAATTTCCCTATGCAGCAAACTATCATCGAGATCGAGTCCCTGGACAGCGAGGCGCGTGGCGTTGGTCATCTGCAGAACGAAGATGGATCTCGCGGCAAGGTTATTTTTGTCAATGGGGCGTTGCCAGCTGAGCGTGTGGTGTACTCCTCGTACCGTAAAAAAGCCAATTGGGAAGCGGCACAGATGACAACACTGCTTAAAGAGTCATCGTTGCGTATCAAGCCAAAATGTGACTACTTTGGTATTTGCGGTGGCTGCTCTATGCAGCATCTTGAACCGGGAGCGCAAGTGGCAATTAAACAGCGCATCCTCGAAGATAATCTCAAACATATCGGTAAGGTTCGACCTGAGACTATCTTGCGCCCAATCCACGGCCCAACTTGGGGATACCGCTATCGCGCTAGAATTTCGGTGCGCAATGTGGTGAAAAAAGGCGGCATGCTGGTCGGCTTTCACGAAAAAAAATCCGGCTACATTACTGATATGAAAAGCTGTGAGGTGTTGCCACCTCACGTATCGGCGATGTTGGTGCCATTACGCCATTTGATTGCTTCGCTCTCGATTAGGGAAGCGGTGCCTCAAATTGAGTTGGCATTAGGGCAGAGCGATCAAGTGATGATTACGGCGATGGTTTTACGCATCATGGCGCCACTGTCATCCGAAGATGAACATAAATTACGTCAGTTTGCCGACCTTCATCAGATCATGTGGTGGTTGCAGCCGGCTGGGCCAGATAGTGCATATCAGTTCTATCCGCGCGGCGCAGCATTGCATTATGCGCTGCCAGAATTTGGCGTAAAAATGCCGTTTAAGCCCACCGATTTTACGCAGGTAAACCATCAAATTAATCGGGTTTTGGTGGTACGCGCGCTGCGACTTCTCAATGTACAAGCGACTGACCGCGTTGCCGATCTTTTTTGCGGTCTTGGTAATTTCACACTGCCGATTGCTACGCAGGCGCGTCAGGTAGTCGGTATCGAGGGTAGTGTCTCCTTAACTGAGCGCGCACTAGACAATGCAGTAGCGAATAATTTATCGGCGAAAACGACGTTTTACTGTCGCAATTTATTTGAGATTACGGCTGAGGATTTAAGCGTCCTGGGTAAATTCGATAGGATGTTGATAGATCCGCCGCGCGACGGTGCGATCGCCTTGTGTGAAGCGCTGATTGATTTGGCGCAAACACAAGTACACATGTTGCCGCAACGGATAGTGTACGTCTCTTGCAATCCTTCTACTCTGGCGCGCGATGCGGCAATTTTGGTTGGGAATGGGCACTACCGTTTGAAGCAAGCGGGCGTCATTAATATGTTTCCGCATACCTCGCATGTCGAATCAATCGCGGTGTTTGATCGGCTCCAGTCCTGACCACATCCCATATGAAGATGGATAAATCTGGGTGAAATAAAAAAAGCCGACTGTTCGTCGGCTTTTTAGTTTCGGCTTTTTAGTTTCTCGCCAATCGTGGAATTTTAGTCGTCGCCGCCAAAAATGCCGAGTAATGCCAGAAGATTTGCGAAAATATTATAGACACTGAGGTAAATTCCTAGCGTTGCAGTAATGTAATTGGTCTCGCCGCCGTTGATGATGCGTTGTACATCATGCAAGATGAATGCGGAAAAGATACCAATTGCGACAACCGAAATAGTTAGCTGTAGTGCTGGCAACTGCAACCAAATATTAGCAATTGATGCCACGATAATCACCAGTAGCCCCATAAAGAGCCATCTGCCCATGCCAGTGAAGTCGCGCTTGCTAACTGTTGCAACCGTCGCCATCACGCCGAGGATCATCGCGGTGCCACCAAAGGCAGTCATGATCAGCGCTGGTCCATTGGAAAAAGTTAATGTTTGGCTGATCAAGCGCGATAGCATTAGTCCCATGAAGAACGTAAAGCAAAGGAGCAATGCGACCCCGATACTGGAATTCTTGTTTTTTTCAATCGCGTAGAAAAAGCCAAACGCAATTGCCAAGAACACAATTACACCCATAAAAGGGCTACCGGAGAAAAATGCAAAATTGAACTGTACACCCGCCCACGCACCCAACACCGTCGGGAGCATTGAAAGCGCTAACAGCCAGTAGGTATTACGCAGCACGCGATGTCGGACCGCAGTGACGTCACTGTGTGCCTGATAGGTTTGCTGTAAATTATTCATGTTTTCCTTAAGTTGATAGAGCGTAATTCATGTTTGCACAATTTGCTGTTGACGCAAATTTTTATCAGCGAATTGATGCGCTTTACACATAGTATAGACGGTTTATCCGTCAATAAAGTTCAGTCTAATCATATGCTAGTTATCCCATATATCGGGTCTTTCATGTTAAAATCTAGGGTTAGTTGAATTCTCAATTTTTCGTCTTAACCCTTTCATTTTATTGGAGTTTTTCAGATGGCAATCGAACGTACCCTGTCGATTATTAAACCAGACGCAGTCGCTAAAAACGTAATTGGTCAAATTTATTCCCGTTTTGAAGGCGCTGGCCTGAAAATCATCGCTGCTCGTATGGCTCAATTGTCGCGTGCTGATGCAGAAGGTTTTTATGCGGTTCATAGCGCACGTCCTTTCTTCAAGGACTTGGTTGATTTCATGATTTCTGGTCCTGTGATGATTCAGGTCCTAGAAGGTGAAAATGCAATCGCCAAGCACCGTGATTTGATGGGCGCAACCGATCCTAAGAAGGCTGAAAAAGGCACCATTCGTGCTGATTTCGCTGATTCTATCGACGCTAACGCAGTTCATGGTTCGGATGCAGATGAAACCGCGAAAGTTGAAATCGCGTACTACTTCCCCGCCTTGAATGTGTACTCACGTTAATCTCGCGTTGATTTAATTTTCTCTGTGGCGACACGCATTTTTAGATGCTGGTTTAAGCAGGGAATTTAGAAAAAAAGTTATGACGACTCTCACCAATTTGCTGGATTTGGATCCCGCACAACTGACCGCTTACTGCGGCGAGTTGGGTGAGAAGCCGTTTCGCGCTAAGCAATTACAGCGCTGGATACATCAATTTGGCGCCAGTGATTTCGAGTCCATGACGGATTTGGCAAAATCGTTGCGCGACAAACTGGCAACCCGTGCGGTGATCACTGCGCCGGCTGTCATTTCAGATCACACTTCTAGCGACGGCACGCGTAAGTGGTTGGTCGACGTCGGACAGGGAAATGCGGTTGAAACTGTGTTTATCCCAGAAGAAAACCGCGGCACGTTGTGCATTTCTACGCAAGCGGGTTGTGCAGTCAATTGTCGTTTTTGCTCTACCGGCAAGCAAGGCTTTAATCGCAATCTGTCGGTGAGCGAAATTATCGGTCAGTTATGGATGGCAGAGTTTGAATTGCGTCGTACCAAAGGCATAGAGCCGGGGCCTAAAGGCGAGCGTCAAATTACCAATGTGGTGATGATGGGCATGGGCGAGCCTCTGCTGAACTATGAGCCGACCGTTACTGCACTGAAGTTGATGCTGGATGATAATGCTTATGGCTTGTCGCGACGTCGCGTGACCTTGTCGACCAGTGGTGTAGTGCCGATGATCGACAAATTATCGCAAGATTGCGCGGTTGCGTTAGCAGTGTCCTTACATGCGTCGAACGATGCGTTACGCGATGGCTTGGTGCCATTGAACAAAAAATACCCGCTCCGGGAGTTGATGGCAGCGTGTAAGCGCTATCTCGAATTTGCGCCGCGTGATTTTGTTACCTTTGAATATTGTATGTTGGATGGCGTCAATGATAGCGACCAGCATGCGCGAGAGCTGGTTGCCTTGGTGCAAGGCGGGCAAATGGCAGTGTCGTGCAAATTCAATTTGATTCCGTTCAACCCGTTCCCTGAGTCGGGTTTGTTGCGCTCCAAAAATCCACGCATCAAGGAATTTGCGCAGGTTCTGATGGATGCGGGCATTGTCACGACAATACGAAAAACGCGTGGGGACGATATCGATGCGGCGTGCGGGCAGTTGGCGGGCGACGTCAAAGACCGTACTCATGTACAGGACAGAATGAAAAAAATGGCCGAATATCAAGAGAAATTCGGTAAAGATTTTGGGCGTATTGTGGAGATTGCATCATGAAGCGTTTGCGTCAGATAGCATGGCTTGGTACTTCCGTTTTATGTTCACTCTTAATGGTCGGTTGTGCTTCGAATCCAGCGCCAATGTCTGGCCAGGAAATGGCAACTAGTTCGGATCAAACGGCTAATCAACATCGCGCCAGTATTCGTTTGCAGCTTGCAGTTGGTTATTATCGTCAGGGGCAAATGAAAGTAGCGCTTGATGAGGCTAAACGCGCGATAGAAGCAGATCCTAGTTCGGCAGACGCCTACAGTATGGCTGCTTTGATTTATATGCAATTAGGTGAAACACGTCTGGCAGAAACGCATTTTCAACGTGCCATACAACACGCGCCTAACGATCCTGATTTGCGCAATAACTACGGCTGGTTTCTGTGTCAGAACGGGCGTGCGAAAGAATCGATGCCGTATTTTGAGGCAGCAATTCATAATAAAGCCTATCAATCGCCAGCTAAAGCTTTGAACAATGCAGGTAAATGTACCGATGACAAAGCTGCGTCTGAGCGCTATTACACCGAAGCATTTCAATACGAACCGAGCAATATGGATACGAATATTGCATTGGCACGTATCAACTTTGAGCGCGGCAACAATGAGCGTGCGCGGTTCTATATCAACCGTTTAACTAATTCAGACGTGCTGACTGCAGAAGTTTTGTGGTTGGCGATTAAGATTGAGCGCAAAGCTGGTGATCGCGGAGCGGAACTAAGTTTTGTGACACAGCTAGCGCGCCGCTATCCTGACTCTGCCGAATATGCGGCATACCAGCGTGGGGCATTTAATGAGTGATGATTTGCCGATGAATGATTCTATCGATGGTGGGCTAAATCAAGCCTCCAATCAAAATGTAGCTGCTTCAGAGCAAGTGGAGCAACCACAAATATCAGCGGGCGAGCAGTTGCGCACCCTGCGGGAGGCGCGTGGCTGGAGTGCGGCGCAAGTTGCAAATCAATTGAACCTAGCCACGCGGCAGATCGAAGCGTTGGAGCATGATAATTATGCTGCTTTACCGGGCATGGTGATTGTGCGCGGTTTTGTGCGTAGCTATGCCAAGATAATGCAGGCTGATGCAACGCCGATTCTGGCTGCCATCAATGGTGGAGCGGTTGAAGTGAACGTGTTGCCGCCGGCACGTAGTGAAATGTCGGCATCGTTTACTGAGACACAACTGTTGTCCGATCATCCAAGACGTGGATCATTTTTTAAATTGGTGTCATGGTTGGTGATTTTGCTTATTTTTGCAATGGCTGCTTTTTTTATTGCGCAACGCATGCACTGGCTGCCGCAAAAAATGGTGCTTTCACCAGTCAAAATCGAATCTGAGTTGACAAGCGTGGTATTGGACAAGCCCAAAAATCTTGGGTCGGAGCAAACTAAGATTGCGGCAGGTTCGTCAGACTCTTCTCAGTTAACCTCGAATGGAAAGCCATTATTAGAGGCCAATCCGGTAGAAAAAAACACAACGCCAGCACCAGCTACCTCTGCTGCTGCAACCATGGCAACCTCGGCTTCTGCTACAAACGAAGATAAGGCGGCCCCTGCTGTTAGTAGCGCAGCAGTTTCTGCAAGTGGTAAAAATGCTTTATCAATTTCGGCTAGCGAAGATTCGTGGCTGGAGATCAAGCAAGAAGATGACACGATTATTGTTTCGCGCATATTGCAAGCTGGATCTTCTGAAATCGTCAATGTCAGCAAGCCAGTAGCGATCGTAATTGGTAATGCAGCTGGTGTAACGGTAACTTTTCGAGGTAAGCCTGTTGATATCACAACTGGTAATACGTCCAATGTTGCGCGTTTGAATTTGAAATAGTTTGTCTATGTCTTCATCCCTCCCGATCGCAAGTGGCCCGTTGCAGCGACGTCAAAGTCGCACTGCGACGATAAGTTATGGCGGCAGAGATATTCATGTAGGTGGCGATGCCCCAGTGGTGGTGCAGTCGATGACTAATACCGATACCGCTGATGTGATTGGCACCGCAATTCAAGTGAAAGAACTCGCGCGCGCTGGTTCAGAGTTAGTGCGTATTACCGTCAATACACCAGAAGCTGCGGCTGCGGTGCCAGCAATTTGCGAGCAACTGGACAAGATGGACGTGGTGGTGCCGCTGGTGGGCGATTTTCACTATAACGGACACAAATTGCTGAATGATTTCCCTGATTGCGCGAAGGCACTGGCAAAGTACCGTATCAATCCGGGAAATGTCGGCAAAGGCAACAAGCGCGATACACAGTTTGCACAAATGATAGAAACCGCCTGTCGTTTTGATAAGCCGGTGCGTATTGGCGTCAACTGGGGTAGTTTGGATCAGGAGCTATTGGCGCGCATCATGGACGAGAATGCCCAACGAGCAAATCCATGGAGTGCGCAGGCCGTTATGTATGAGGCCTTAGTGACCTCGGCGATCGAGAATGCGGTACGCGCGGAAGAAATTGGGATGGCAAGCAATCGCATCATCCTTTCTTGCAAGGTGTCTGGTGTGCAGGATTTGATTGCCGTGTATCGAGAGTTGGCGCGTCGCTGCGACTATCCACTGCATTTAGGCCTGACTGAGGCGGGAATGGGTAGCAAGGGAATCGTCGCTTCAACCGCTGCTTTGTCAGTATTGTTGCAAGAGGGGATTGGCGACACGATTCGTATTTCGCTGACACCTGAGCCGGGCGGTGATAGAACCAAAGAAGTGATTGTGGCGCAAGAAATATTGCAAACTATGGGCTTGCGTAAATTTACGCCGATGGTGATTGCTTGTCCCGGTTGTGGTCGTACGACGTCGACAGTGTTTCAAGAGTTAGCGGACGATATCCAGACATTTTTGCGCGATCAGATGCCCGTCTGGAAAAAAGAATATCCAGGGGTGGAGGCGATGAATGTGGCGGTGATGGGCTGTATCGTCAACGGTCCGGGCGAGTCTAAGCATGCGAATATTGGCATCAGTTTGCCTGGCACAGGCGAGTCTCCTGCTGCGCCCGTGTTTGTTGATGGTGTTAAAACTGTCACACTACGCGGCGATAATATCGCTAAAGAATTTCACGAGATTGTATTGCGTTACGTACAAAATCGTTATGGCAAGCAGGCCAGCACTAATTAATCGCATTCGCGATGTTGCAGAAACATCGCACAAAAAATTGTTGAAGATAAATGTCAGACATTAAAAAAACAGAAAAAATCGTTGGCGTAAAAGGGATGAACGATATCCTGCCAGCCGATGCGCCGTTGTGGGAATTGTTTGAAAACACCGTGCATACGGTATTGAAGAGTTACGGCTTTCAACAGATACGCACACCGATCGTCGAGCCAACCGCTTTGTTTGCGCGTGGCCTCGGTGCGGTGACCGATATCGTTGAAAAGGAAATGTATTCGTTCGTCGATACGATGAACGGCGATCAATTGACCTTGCGTCCAGAAAGCACCGCAGGCGTAGTGCGCGCTGCGTTGGAACATAATTTGACCTACGACGGTCCTAAACGTCTTTGGTACGCAGGTCCGATGTTCCGCCACGAGCGGCCGCAGCGCGGACGTTATCGCCAATTTCATCAAATCGGTGCAGAAGCGATTGGTTTTTCCGGTCCAGATATCGACGCTGAGTTGATCATGATGTGTCAGCGTTTGTGGGATGATCTGGGCTTGCAAGATGTGCGATTAGAGTTAAATTCGATCGGCGACGCCGACGAGCGTAATCGCCATCGGGCTGATCTAATTGCGTATTTTGAGCAGCATGCAGATGTACTAGACGCCGAGGCAAAAAAGCGTTTGCATAGCAATCCACTGCGCATACTTGATACCAAAAACCCAGCCATGCAAGAGCTGGTGAATGCCGCGCCTAAATTACTGGATTATCTGGGTGAAGAATCGCTGGCGCATTTTGAGGGCGTACAAAAGATTTTGCGTCACAATGCGATTCCATTCACGATTAATCCGCGCTTGGTGCGCGGTATGGATTATTACAATCGTACCGTGTTTGAGTGGGTGACTGATCAATTGGGTGCGCAAGGGACGGTGTGTGGCGGCGGTCGTTATGATCCATTGGTAGAAATGTTTGGTGGCAAACCGACGCCAGCTTGCGGCTTTGCGATGGGGGTCGAGCGTTTGCTAGAGTTGATGAAAGCAAGCGGCGAGCAATATGCACCTAACCAGTGCGATGTTTATATCGTCCATCAAGGCGAAGCAGCACAACTGCAAGCTTCAGTGGTGGCAGAGCGCTTGCGCGATGCCGGACTTGATGTGGTGTTGCATTGTGCCGCGTCAACTGGGGTTGGCAGCTTCAAATCGCAAATGAAGCGCGCTGACAGCAGCGGTTCTGCCTATGCCATCATTATCGGCGACGACGAGATGGCGCAAGGGGCTGCGGTCGTTAAAGAAATGCGCTCCCATGACGGCGAGGGTACGCAATCCAAAGTGGCTTTTGAAGGTATCGCAGATTATCTGGTTGATCAAATTGTCGGCACCGATAACTCGCATGCCGATCACGTTCATTATCATCACTAACTAAAAATTCATATGGCATACGATCACGAAGAGCAAGAACAACTGGAAAACATCAAAGCATGGTGGCGTAGCTACGGTAGTTTGATTACGTGGGCGCTGATCATTGCATTAGCCGGTTACGCAAGTTGGGCTGGCTGGAAGGTTTACCAGCGCAGTCAGGCGACCAAGGCGGCGCAACTGTACGGAGAATTTGAACAGGCAGTCGCGGCGCAGGATAAAGATAAAGTGTTGCGTGTTGCTACCGATATGGAAGATAAATTTGCGGGCACTGCTTATGCACAGATGGCGGCATTGGGTGCGGCCAAAACAGCATTTGAAGCCAGCGATAACGCAACTGCTAAAACGCAACTGAAGTGGGCGGTCGATCACGGCAAAGATGAAGCCTATCAAGCGATCGCCAAGGTGCGACTGGCTGGAATCTTGCTCGATGAAAAAGCGTATGACGAAGGATTGAAGTTGTTGGACGATAAATTTCCTGCCGCATTCACGGCGATTGTCGAGGATCGCAAGGGCGATATTTTAGTTGCACAAAACAAGCTTGAACAAGCGCGCGCAGCGTATCAGAGCGCGTTGAATAAAACTGAAGAAAGAGACCCAGCACGTCAACTAATTCAGATCAAGTTAGATGCAATTGGCGGTGGCAGCACGCAGACAGCTGCTTGAAGAAAAGAGCCAAGCTAAAGTATGCGCAAAACCAGCAAGCACAACTTGAGTAGCACAATGAGCAAACTAAAGAACAACGTAAATATGAAATCTTGCCAAGTATTCAGAGGGACACAAATGCAGAAGCGACGAATAGCGTCAAAGGTCATAAGCTTGGGTTTTCTGGTTTCGTTGGCGGGTTGTTCTATATGGAATCCTTTTGCCAGCGAGCCATCCAAACGAAATCAGCCGGCTGCGCTAGTTGATTTTAAGCCGACTGTAAAAGTACAGACGGTGTGGTCTACCTCGATTGGTAAGGCTGGGCAATATGTCTTTACGCCAGCGTTTGTTGGTGATGACTTATATGTTGCGGCTGAGGATGGTCGAGTCACGCGCCTGAATGCTAAAACTGGTCAGACCAAATGGCAAATTGATGCTGGCATGCGATTGACCGCAGGCGTGAGTAGTGATGGTGATTTGGTCGTGGTGGGTGGCGAGAATGGCACCGTGTTGGCCTACGATACGAATGGGAAACTGCGCTGGAAGGCTAAGGCAACCAGTCAAATTTTATCAGCACCGGCGGTAGGGCAAGGTGTCGTGATCGTCCGCAGTCTGGATAATTATGTGGCGGCGTTTGATGTCGCGACCGGCAATCGTAAATGGTTGCTGCAACGCACGGCGCCTTCGTTGTCTTTGCGTACCGCGCCTGGCATCGTGATCGATAATGCTAGCGCTTATGTCGGGTTGGCCGGTGGCCGTTTACTATCACTAACACTTAATAACGGTGCTCCTCGGTGGGAAATTGCAGTGGGCGATCCACGTGGTACGACCGAGCTTGAGCGTATAGCCGACGTATCCGGTACGCCGGTAGTGGTAGGATCCGATGTCTGTGCTGTGGCATATCAAGGACGTATTGGCTGTGTGGACGCTAATACGGGCTCAGGAAAATGGGCGCGCACTTTTTCGAGTAATGTCGGCGTCGCAGTAGATGCCAGAAACATCTACGCTGCCGACGAAAATGGTGCGGTTAATGCATTTGCGCGCAATAGTGGTGCCAGCGTATGGCGTAACAACCAGTTGGTCAATCGCAGCTTGTCGACACCGGTTGTGTCGAACAAGGTGATCGCGGTGGGCGATTACCAAGGTTATATTCATTTCCTTTCCAAAGAAGACGGTTTGATGCAGGCGCGTATTGCGACTGACGGCAGCCCGATTCTAGCCGCACCAATGATGGCCGAAGGAAATTTCGTTTTTCAAACCCAAGCAGGAACATTGACTGCAGTCGCAGTCGAGTAAAAATTTGATGAAGCCGGTTATTGCACTTGTTGGTCGACCTAATGTCGGCAAATCCACGCTGTTCAATCGGCTTACACGTTCACGCGATGCGCTGGTTGCCGATTTGCCGGGTTTGACCCGCGATCGACACTATGGCGAAGGCCGTGTGGGTGAAAGGCCGTTTTTGGTGATTGATACGGGTGGTTTTGAACCGGTTGCCAAAGTCGGCATCATGCATGAGATGGCCAAACAGACTAAGCAGGCAGTGGTCGAAGCCGATGTCGTAATTTTTATTGTCGATGGTCGGCAGGGCTTAACCCCGCATGATAAGACGATCACAGATTTTTTGCGTAAATCTGGCCGCTCCGTGATGCTGGTGGTGAATAAGGCCGAGGGCATGAAATACACCTCGGTCACCGCCGATTTTTATGAGCTTGGGATGGGCGATCCGTATGTGATCTCCGCCGCACATGGCGATGGCGTTAGCGATCTGGTCGATGAGGCGTTGGATATGGTTTTTGCACAACGTCCGCCAGAAGATGAGGTTGAGCAGCAGACGGGCAAGAGCATCAAATTGGCTATCGTCGGACGCCCGAATGTAGGCAAATCCACATTGGTTAATACGCTGCTGGGTGAAGAGCGCGTCATCGCTTTCGATTTACCAGGTACGACGCGCGATTCAATCGAAATTGCATTTGAGCGCGAAGGTAAACATTACACCTTGATCGACACCGCTGGTATCCGTAGACGCGGCAAAGTTTTTGAAGCGATCGAGAAGTTTTCGGTGGTCAAGACCTTGCAGTCGATTTCTGAGGCAAATGTCGTTTTGTTATTGCTAGACGCGCAGCAGGATATCTCAGAGCAGGACGCGCATATTGCGGGTTTTATCTTGGAGTCAGGTCGCGCGCTGGTGATTGGCGTCAATAAATGGGACGGCTTGGATAGCGCCACCCGCGACGAGATCAAGATTGATCTGGAGCGCAAGCTGAGTTTTCTATCGTTTGCTAAAACCCATTTTGTCTCGGCGTTGAAGTCGACTGGCATAGGGCCAATGATGAAATCTGTTGACTCTGCTTATGCTGCAGCGATGACCAATCTGTCGACACCAAAGTTGACGCGTGCGCTGATTGAAGCGGTTGAACATCAGCAGCCGCGTCGTAAAGGATCGATTCGACCAAAATTACGTTACGCGCATCAAGGCGGTATGAATCCACCGATCGTGGTTATTCATGGCAATGCGTTAGAAGCGATTGATGCCAACTACAAACGTTTTCTAGAAAAACATTTCCGCGAAACTTTTTCATTGGTTGGGACTCCACTACGTATCGAGTTAAGGTCAGGGAAAAACCCGTTCGCCCGGTCGGAAAAGTAATTTTCTTGGGCGAAAAATTCCGAAATCGATTACATTCTGGTGGAAGGTAGCACTTGAAATATAGCAAGCTGCCTCAAACTCCTAATCACAACAACACAATGGAGCTGTCATGACCAACAAAGGGCAACTGTTACAAGACCCATTTCTTAATGCTTTGCGCAAAGAGCATGTCCCCGTCTCAATTTATCTCGTTAATGGCATCAAGCTCCAAGGCCATATTGAATCATTCGATCAATATGTCGTTCTTTTGCGCAATACCGTAACCCAGATGGTTTATAAACACGCAATTTCTACAGTTGTTCCTGCCCGTGCGGTGAATTTAAGCCTTGAGTCTGACACTGAATAAATTTTCTTACTTCTGCTTCGATTACATATTTGCGGTGGCGTATTAATATGCGCGCCGTACTAGTAGGCGTAGATTTCGGCAAAGGTGATTTTGCCGCAAGTCTTGAAGAACTTTCCCTTCTTGCAAAGTCGGCTGGTGCCGAGCCGATGGCGACGATTATCGGCAAACGTGCCAGTCCCGACGCGGCCTTGTTTGTCGGTTCTGGTAAGGCCGATGAAGTGGCTGACGCTATTCTGGATCATGAGCTTGATCTGGTTATTTTTAATCATGCCTTGTCTCCCGCGCAGCAGCGTAATCTCGAACGCCATCTGAAGGTGCGCGTGGTGGATCGCACCAGCTTGATTTTGGATATTTTTGCGCAACGCGCACAAAGTCATGAAGGCAAGGTACAAGTTGAGTTGGCGCAGTTGCAGCATCTGGCAACACGTTTGATTCGTGGCTGGACTCACCTTGAGCGGCAAAAAGGTGGTATCGGCTTGCGTGGCCCAGGTGAAACGCAATTAGAAACGGATAGACGTTTGTTAGGTGTCAGAGTCAAAGCCTTGCGTGCTAAGCTCGACAAACTACATAAACAGCATGCTACGCAGCGTCGTGCGCGCAGCCGTAATAATGCCTTTTCAGTTTCGCTAGTCGGTTATACCAACGCGGGTAAATCGACGCTCTTCAATGCTGTTGCCAAGACCAGAGTGCTGGCTGCCGATCAATTGTTCGCGACGCTGGATACCACTTCACGACGGGTCTATTTGGGCGAAGCTGGTAACGTAGTGATCTCTGATACAGTCGGGTTTATTCGTGAATTACCGCATCAACTGGTTGCGGCTTTCCGCGCCACGCTTGAAGAAACCATCCATGCTGATCTTTTGCTGCACGTTGTGGATGCAGCAAGCCCGGCGCGGATGGAACAGATAGAACAGGTAAATTTGGTGTTGAAAGAAATTGGTGCTGATCATATTCCGCAAATTATGGTGTGGAATAAGATTGATGCGGCCGACCTGGAACCTGCTTTAGAGCGCGACGAATATGCTAAAATCCAACGTGTTTTTATCAGTGCTAGAACTGGAAGCGGATTAGACCTATTGCGTCAGGCAATAGGCGAACGTGCCAAAGACCGCGCGACGATGTTAGAAGGTGCAACAGTAAGCGCATCTGATGATGTTATCGTATAACTTCTTTTGGCATTTCACTCACTAATATAAAGACACATCACGACAGAATGCTTGCTTCCTTATTCCAAAAACTTGGTGTGAAATTTTCCCTTAATGATCCACATTGGGGACGTAACTCACAAGATTCGAAAAATCAGGGCGATAAAAAGCCTAACGATGGCCCGCCAGATCTCGATCAAATGTGGCGTGATTTTAATCAACGCTTATCCAATTTGTTCGGTAACAAAAAATCCGGCGGGGGTGGCAACGGCAACGGCGGTGATAACGGTGGCGCTGGCGGATCGGGATTCAAGCCTGATATGCGCGGCGTAGGTATCGGTGCTGCAGTAATTTCCGTGATTGTTGGCTTTCTCTGGCTGGTTAGTGGTTTTTTCATTGTCCAAGAAGGCCAGACTGCTGTGGTTTTGTCGTTCGGTAAATTTAGCCATGTTGCGCCAGCAGGCTTTAACTGGCGCTGGCCTTCGCCGATTCAAACCAGTGAGATCGTCAATGTGTCTCAGGTGCGAACGGTTGAAGTTGGCTATCGCAATAATGTGCGCAATAAAGTGCCGGTCGAGTCGCTGATGTTGACCGAGGATGAAAACATCATCGATATTCAGTTTGCGGTTCAATACACATTAAAAAATGCAGCCGATTGGGTCTTCAATAATCGTGAGCAAGATGAGATGGTCAAGCAAGTTGCTGAGACGGCGATTCGTGAAGTTGTCGGCCGTAGCAAAATGGATTTCGTTTTGTATGAGGGGCGTGAAAAGGTCGCTTTTGACACGAGTCAGTTGATGCAGCAAATCGTTGATCGCTACAAAGCTGGCGTGCAGATTACCAATGTCACGATGCAAGCAGTGCAACCTCCTGAGCAAGTGCAGGCAGCATTTGACGATGCAGTCAGAGCCGGACAGGATCTCACACGTCAAAAAAATGAAGGCCAAGCTTACGCGAACGATGTGATTCCGCGCGCTAGTGGTGCCGCCTCGCGTTTAAAGCAGGAAGCGGATGCCTATCGCGCCAGCGTGATTGCAAATGCAGAGGGTGAAACGGCCCGCTTCAAGCAAATTCTCACGCAGTACGATAAAGCTCCTGCCGTTACTAGAGAGCGTATGTATCTGGAAGCGATGCAACAAATTTTCTCAAGTACTACCAAAGTGATGGTGGATTCAAAGACGAATAACAATCTTCTGTATTTGCCATTGGATAAACTGATTGCGCAAAGCGCTTCATCCACCAATAGCGGCGGTACCAATAGTGCAAGCGGCGCCACAGCGCGCACGCAGTCGCCTATTAATACGGTCCTAACACCTGCACCGGACCCTGTTCCATTGGAAGAGCAATCGTTGCGCGATTCCCGCTCACGCGATAGTGATTTAGCACGTAGCCGGGAGACAAGATAATGAATCGCCTGATTTCTATTCTGATCGCATTGGCGATTGTGATTGCAGTATTGTTTTCCACTCTATTTGTCGTTGATCAACGCCAGTATGCGATCGTGTTTGCATTGGGTGAGGTAAAAGAGGTTATTCACAAGCCAGGTCTGCATTTCAAATTGCCGCCGCCGTTTCAAAACGTTATTTTTATTGATAAGCGTATTTTGACTCTGGACACGCCGGATGCTGATCGTTTTATTACGGCTGAGAAAAAGAACATTCTGGTCGATGCATTTGTTAAGTATCGGATTGTTGATCCGCGCCTTTATTTCATCAGCTTTAGTGGTGATGATCGTAATGCACGTAATCGGATGGCGCAGATTGTCAAAGCGGCGCTGAATGATGAAATTACCAAACGCACGGTCGCTGAAGTTATCTCAGGCGAGCGCGGCAAGGTGATGGAAGGTATTCAGAAGAAAGTGTCGGACGAAGCCAAGCAAATTGGTGTTGATATTGTCGATGTGCGATTAAAACGGGTTGACTATGTAGATCAAATTAGTAGCTCAGTTTATGATCGTATGAAGTCAGAGCGCTCGCGTGTCGCAAATGAATTGCGTTCTACCGGTGCGGCGGAATCTGAAAAAATTCGTGCCGATGCAGATAGACAGCGTACCGTGATACTGGCAGAAGCCTATCGTGATGCTGAAAAAGTGCGCGGCGAGGGTGATGCTAAGGCTTCACAGATTTATGCTCAGGCATTTGGCCAAAATCCGGAGTTCTTTAAGTTTTATCGTAGTTTGGAAGCCTATCGCGCCAGCTTCAAAGATCGTCACGACATGATTGTGATTGATCCTAGCTCCGAATTTTTCAAGTATTTTAAGAGCTCGGCGGGCGCTGGTAAAAATAAGTAAACATAGCAAGTAATAACGTCAACAAAAAATAAGCGCCATGAGCGCAGGTTGGCGCGCTCGACAAAGCAGGCTAGTCAGCATCGTGCGGTAAATTCAACTTTATCGTACGATGCAATTTCTTTGTCTGACGATTTCTGTCGGTATTGATGTTGATCGATGGGATTTTCGATTGAGCGCTTGATCTGCCTTTATTTGCTAATGCTTGTTGTTTGCCTCCACTGAGAGTTGTATTCACGTCTTTTTTGATCTATTCCATTCCTGTCATGCCTAATTGGCTTTTGCCTGAAAATATTGCTGATGTTTTGCCGTCCGAGGCGCGCAAAATTGAAGACTTGCGTCGTGCCATCATCGACAATTTCCGCTCCTACGGTTACGAGCTGGTGATGCCGCCAATGCTTGAGTACCTGGATTCTTTGCTGGCAGGTGCCGGGCAGGACATGAATTTGCGCACTTTTAAGCTGGTTGATCAGCTCTCAGGGCGCACCATCGGCGTACGTGCCGATATGACGACGCAGGTTGCGCGTATCGATGCACATTTGTTGAATCGGGCTTCGATTACGCGCTTGTGTTATTCAGGCAGTGTGTTGTTAACCCGTCCGAATGGTCTGCACGCGACGCGTGAACCATTGCAAATTGGTGCGGAGATTTATGGTCATGCAGGGTTGGAAGCAGATGCTGAAATTCAGGAGTTGGCATTAGCTTCATTGGCGTTGGCTGGTTTCACGCAAATTCGTCTGGATCTGTGCCATGTTGGTGTTGTGCGTGCGATTATAGCCAGTGATCCGGCAGCACAAAAGAATGAACAAGCAGTGTATGCGGCGCTACGCGCGAAAGATGTTCCTGCTTTGCGTGAAATTACCGCGTCGTTCGGTGCACAAGCACGCGATGCGATACTTGTTTTGCCGACTTTGTATGGCGACAAAAATGTGATTGCGCAGGCGCGCAAAATGCTTCCCGCGTTGGACGGCATTCATATTGCTTTAGAGGAGTTGACTTCGCTGCTCGCAATAGCAGGTGATGCCAATGTAACGATTGATCTCGCGGATCTGAGTGGCTACCAGTACGAAACCGGGGTGATGTTTTCAATTTATGTGCCAGGTTTGCCGAATGCGGTGGCGCGTGGTGGTCGCTATAATCATGTCGGTGAAGCGTTTGGACGTGCGCGTCCAGCCACCGGTTTTTCAATGGATTTACGGGAATTAGCACGCTTGTTGCCGAGTGCGGAACCTAAGCGGGCAATTTGTGCGCCATGGGGATGTGAGCCAGCGCTACGTAAAAAGATCGTCGCGTTGCGTGCAGAAGGGGAGATTGTGATTCAAATTTTCCCAGGACATGATAACGATCAGGATGAGTTCGACTGCAATCGTGTGCTCGAACTTGAAAACGGCAATTGGATTATTAAAAATTTGGATTAAGTGATGTCAACTAACAGCATGTCAAAAAATGTCGTGGTAGTCGGTACCCAATGGGGCGATGAAGGTAAGGGGAAAATCGTTGATTGGTTGACTGATCATTCGCAAGGTGTAGTGCGTTTTCAGGGTGGCCATAATGCCGGCCATACCCTAGTCATCGACGGGCATAAAACTGCATTGCAGTTGATCCCCTCTGGCATTATGCGTGCTGGCGTTGCCTGTTATATCGGTAATGGTGTGGTGCTATCTGTGCCTGATCTATTGCGCGAAATCGATAAGCTGCAAGCGATCGGTGTAGAAGTCCCATCGCGCCTGAAAATTTCCGAGGCGTGTCCAATTATTTTGCCTTATCACACCGCATTGGATGTGGCGCGTGAAGTAGCACGCGGCGATGCAAAAATTGGTACTACCGGCAAAGGTATCGGCCCTGCGTATGAAGACAAGGTTGCGCGTCGTGCAATTCGCGTTGCCGATTTGTTGAACGAAAAGCGTTTTGCCGAAAAATTGCTGGAAAATCTGGATTATCACAACTTTGTATTGACCCGTTATTTAAAAGTGCCGGCGATCGATTATCAAAAAACCTTGGACGATGCCTTAGCAGATGTGCCACGTTTGAAACCGATGGTAGGAGATGTTTCCAGCGCTTTGTACGCGGCGTGCAAGGCCGGTTCGAATTTATTGTTTGAAGGCGCGCAAGGTAGTTTGCTAGACGTGGATCACGGTACTTATCCATTTGTGACGTCGAGTAATTGCGTAGCTGGCAATGCGGCGACCGGTTCCGGTGTTGGCCCTGGCATGCTGGGCTATATCTTGGGTATTACCAAGGCTTACACTACGCGTGTTGGATCTGGACCATTCCCATCGGAACTGCCAACCGATGTTGGCGTCGGTAAGCATTTAGCAACCGTGGGCCATGAGTTTGGTACTGTCACCGGACGTGCACGTCGCTGCGGTTGGTTTGATGCAGCCTTACTGAAGCGTTCGGTACAAATTAACGGTATCACTGGCATGTGTTTTACCAAACTTGATGTATTGGATGGCTTGGAAACACTGCGAATTTGTACTGGCTATAAGCTGCATGGTCAAACCGTGGACATCTTCCCGGTAGGGGCGGAAGATGCTGCAGCTTGCGAGCCAATTTACGAAGAAATGCCAGGTTGGAAAGAAACGACGGTAGGTATCAAATCGCTGGATGCTTTGCCGGCTAATGCGCGTGCTTACATCACACGTATCGAAAAGCTAGTCGGTGTACCTATCGATATGATTTCGACCGGGCCAGATCGCGAAGAAACTATCGTCTTGCGTCATCCTTTCGCTTAATACTGAAAGCGATAGACAGCAGCATGTCAGTTGCACCAGAGCGCCAAGATTTATGGATATCATGGGAAGAGTATCACCATGCAATCGAGTCCTTGGCACTGCTGGTGCACGAGTCGGGATGGAAGTTTGATCAAATCCTTTGCTTGGCGCGCGGCGGCTTGCGCCCTGGCGATATATTTTCCCGTATTTTTAATGTGCCGTTAGCGATACTCTCCACCAGCTCGTATCGCGAAGATGCCGGTACGTTGCAGGGTGAATTAAATATCGCAAAACATGTAACAACGACGGGTGGTCAACTCAGCGGAAATGTTTTGCTAATCGACGATCTGGTGGATTCTGGCGAGACCTTGAACAAGGTGAAAATGCATCTTGCAGAACAGTTTCCTGCAGTATGCGAAGTAAAATCCGCAGTTATTTGGTACAAGGCATGCTCGTCTGTACAGCCGGATTTTCATTTGCAGTATCTACCGGATAATCCTTGGATACATCAACCATTTGAAGAATATGATGGTTTGCGTGCGCATCAATTAGCGGCATGGATGAAAAAAAATCGTCAGTAAAAAAGACATCAACGATTTGCAGCAACGATTTTTTAGTCATCTGCAAAGCATTGTTTCAAACACTATTTACAAAAGAAAAAACCCGTTGATTACTCAACGGGTTTTCAATATTTTGGTGCCCACGGAGGGACTCGAACCCCCACACCTTGCGGCACATGGACCTGAACCATGCGCGTCTACCAATTCCGCCACGTGGGCCTTACAGAAAGATGAGAAGTATAGCGGAAAACATCGGAAAGTCAATCGACGTTCGCAAGTGATTTGCATGTTTTTTCACCTTATCATGCAAAGATCAGCGCGCTCCGTTACACTGACTTCTATTCAATAACAATTCACTGAAACAGCTCTTGAGCCAATACTCTTACACTATTCCCAGCCGGGAGGAAATTCTCGGTGTTCTACGCACTGCAAATGATTTGCACGATGCGAACTCTCTCGCAACAACCCTCAACGTCAAGTCTGACGAGATGGATGGTTTGATGCGTCGCCTCAATGCAATGGAGCGCGATGGTCAGATCAAAGAAGATCGTCACGGCAATTACCAACTTGCAAACTCATCCAGTTTTATCGAAGGACGTGTCAGCGGTCATCGCGATGGTTTTGGTTTTTTGATTCCTGATGATGCGAGCGCAGACATCTTCTTGCCTGAAAAAGAAATGCAAAAGGTGCTTAATGGCGATCGCGTACAAGTACGTTTGATCGGTACCGACAGACGCGGACGTCCGGAAGGAACAATTGTTGAAGTCGTTACGCGTGCCAACGTTAATCTTATCGGCCGACTTCTAAATGAAAACGGCGTGTGGATTGTTGCCCCTGAAGATCAGCGTATAGGACAAGATATTCTGCTGGCAGGGTCGCCCGGTAAAGCAAAAGCCGGTCAAGTGGTCAGTGTTGAATTGACCGAGCAACCATCGCGCTTTAGCAAGCCAGTTGGCAAAATCATTGAAGTGCTGGGCGATATCGATGATCCCGGTATGGAAATCGAGATCGCGGTTCGCAAGTTTGGTGTGCCGCATGAATTTTCCGAGGCAGCAAAAACAGCCGCTGCGAAATTACCTAGCGAAGTCCGCGCTGCGGAGTTGGGCAGTCGAGTTGATTTGCGCGATGTACCGCTGGTAACCATCGATGGTGAAGATGCACGCGATTTCGACGATGCGGTGTATTGCGAGCCATGCAAGATAGGACGCGCAGAAGGCTTCCGTTTGATCGTGGCGATTGCTGATGTCAGCAATTACGTCAAGCCGAACGAGCCGCTGGACGTCGATGCAATTGAGCGCAGTACCTCAGTGTATTTTCCGCGCCGTGTGATTCCAATGTTGCCGGAAAAGTTATCGAATGGTTTGTGTTCGCTTAACCCAGGCGTCGATAGATTAACGCTGGTTTGCGACGCCGTGATTACGACTAAGGGCGAGATCAAGGCTTATCAGTTTTATCCGGCCGTAATCCATTCTGCCGCGCGACTTACGTATACCGAAGTAGCCGCCATTCTTGGTAATACCAAGGGCACAGAAGCTGCCAAGCGCCCAGCGCTGGTGCCGCATCTGCTCAATCTGCATGGCGTATATCAAGCCTTGTTGCTGGCACGTCATGCACGCGGCGCCATCGATTTTGAAACGACGGAAACCTATATCGTCTGCAATGAAGTCGGCAAGATCGAACAGATACTGCCTCGCACCCGTAATGAAGCGCACAAGCTGATTGAGGAATGCATGCTGGCTGCTAACGTGTGCGCAGCCGATTTGCTGGAGCGTCACAAGCACCCGAGTCTGTATCGCGTCCATGCGTTGCCGACGAAAGAAAAATTGAATCAAGTACGTACCTTCTTGAAGCAAGTTGGCTTGAATCTAGGTGGCGGCGACAAGCCGAGTGCGTCTGATTACGCGGAGCTGATGCCAAAAATTAAGATGCGACCAGATGCTTTGCTGTTGCAAACCATGTTGTTGCGTTCGATGCAGCAAGCGGTTTATAGCCCTGACAATATCGGTCACTTTGGTTTGTCTTATGAGGCATATGCCCACTTCACCAGCCCGATCAGACGTTACCCGGATTTGCTGACGCATAGAGCGATCAAAGCAATTTTGCAGGGTAAGCGTTACGATCCAAAAGGAATAGATACGAGTGGATTGAACATCATGTTGTCACCGGCAGCGCGCCGTAAGCAAGCGCAGGACAAAGCCGAAGGCAAGCAGAAAGCCGAAGGTAATTTGGCGATTTGGGAAGCACTGGGCATACATTGTTCGGCCAATGAGCGACGTGCTGATGAAGCGTCACGTGATGTAGAAGCATGGCTGAAATGTTATTTCATTCGCGATAAATTAGGGGAAGAATTTACCGGCACCATTTCCAGTGTTGCCAGCTTTGGTATTTTTGTTCAACTGGACTCACTGTTTATTGAAGGAATGGTGCATGTCACCGAGCTGGGTGCTGACCACTTTAAATATGATGATGCGCGCCATGAGTTGCGTGGTGAGCGTACCGGCATCCGCTATCAATTAACGGATCGTGTGACTGTGCAAGTCAGTCGTGTTGATTTGGATGCGCGCAAGATTGATCTGCGCCTAGTAACCGAGCCGGGGATTCGTACGGTATTAAGAAACGAGGCTAAACGTGCAGATACTGCACATCAGGCCAGAAGTCAAACCGATGCAAAAAAATCGGTAAAAAAGACAGCAAAAAAAGGCGCCGCAACAACTGCAAGCGCCACCGCCGCGCCAGCCAAAAAAGCGAAAGCGAAGAGAGTGCCTGCAACACCGCACAAACAGCAACCTCCAGCAACACATTCTAAATCAAGCAGGAAAAAGCGATAACCATGAAGAGCAAGATGATTTTCGGCTTTCACGCCGTCACGGCGCGTATGCGCCATGAAGCCTCTTCAGTCGAGGAATTGTATGTGGATGCGGATCGCCGTGATCCGCGCATGCGAGAATTGATTCGTGCCGCACAGGCTGCCAATGTCCGCATTATTCAAGCGGATGACGCGCGTTTAAACAGCATCGTTGGTACCCGTCGCCACCAAGGCGTGGTTGCCAAGGCCAGCCAATTGTCGTTAGCACGCAATCTGGATGAGTTGCTTGATGCGATTGAAGGACCTCCATTATTGTTGATACTTGATGGCATTACTGATCCCCATAATCTAGGCGCATGTCTGCGCGTGGCTGACGGTGCTGGTGCTCATGCTGTGATTGCGCCCAAGGATAGAGCGGTGGGACTGAACGCGACTGCTGCCAAGGTGGCTAGTGGCGCAGCCGATACGGTGCCGTACATCACAGTGACAAATCTGGCGCGTACGCTACGCGAACTTAAAGAGCGTGACATTTTACTTGTTGGAACTTGCGAAGATGCTGAAAAAGGACTGTATGACGCTGATTTTTCTGGCGCCGCGGCTCTGGTGATGGGATCTGAAGGAGAAGGCATGCGTCGTTTGACGCGAGAAACATGCGATGTCTTGATTAATGTGCCAATGTTTGGTTCCGTCGAGAGTTTGAATGTCTCAGTTGCTTCTGGAGTTTGTTTATATGAAGCGCGTCGTCAGCGACTTGTTACTTCGGGGTAAAGGGTTTTGTTAAGCGCGTTGTATGCCTGTTATGACGTTTAAATAGATAGTCGGCATATAGTTTACTCTTACTGACGTAAGTGCATGGAGTCTCCCAGCAAGTTGCAAGTTTATTGTTACCGAATACATTTTCCGCGTTAAGCATTTTTCGATCTAATTTTCACATCAATTTTTATTCCATGTTTAGTCGCATTCGTGAAGATATCGCCAACATCATTGCCCGCGATCCCGCCGCGCGTAATGAGTGGGAAGTTATAACCTGTTATCCAGGCTTGCATGCAATTGTCATGCATCGTTGGGGGCATTGGTGCTGGACGCATGATTTGAAATGGCTGGGTCGCTTTATCTCACATATTGCACGTGGCTTAACCGGAATTGAAATTCATCCCGGCGCAACGATAGGGCGGCGCGTCTTCATTGACCATGGTTTCGGCGTTGTTATTGGTGAAACTGCGGAGGTCGGTGACGACTGCACGATCTATCAAGGCGTTACGTTGGGTGGTACTTCGTTGAGCAAGGGCGCGAAGCGACATCCAACATTAGAAAAAGGCGCGATTATTGGTGCAGGAGCCCAGGTACTGGGCGCGTTTACGGTTGGTGAGGGCGCCAAGGTCGGATCCAATGCAGTGGTCGTGAAGGAAGTGCCAGCAGGCGCGACCGCTGTCGGCAACCCGGCGCGCATCGTTTTGAAAGAGGCGCTGAATGCGCGTGATGAAGCAGCAGCGCGCATGTTTGCAGCGTATGGTGTAACGCCGAATGGTGACGATCCGCTGTCGAAAGCCTTGCACGGCTTGATTGATAATGCTGCAACTCAAGAACATCAGATTGAAAAGATTCTGGCGGCCTTGAAACATGCTGGCATCGGTTGTGAAACTTTGGCCAATTTGGAGAAATTTGATCCCGATCAGTTGAACAAGCTGGTCGAGTAAATATTCTGCTTTGTAGGCTGTTTTGTCTGCATTCGCTTCAACCTAGCGCGCATACATCAGACTTTGCGATGCTGTTGCTACGCTCGTGCCAGGTTTAGTGAAATCTAGTCTTTATCGAGCGCGGTGGCAGCCCTACGCTGGATATTCCCATTTAAATCAATTTCTAGCCAATCGCCTCGTTCTACTTCATCGTCTAGATCCCAATCCGATAATACATAGCGTTGACGAATCGTCTTGTCACCGAGTTCTTCATGGCAGGCGGGACGATGCGTGTGGCCGTGGATCATGATATTTGCTTCGCTGCTATCGAACAGTTTGCCAATCTCATCCCGATTAACATCCATGATCGTATAAGATTTATCGCGTTGCGCGGCGCGACTCCCTGCACGCATTGATGCGATCATGGCTTTACGTTGTGACAGTGGTAGTGCAAGAAAATCACGTTGCCACATGGGGTCTCTGACTTGTGTTCGGAACTGCATGTAAGCTTGGTCATCCGTGCATTGTGCATCACCATGCGTTAATACGATGGTCAAACCAGCAATCGTCGTCACGTATGGATCGTCCAGCAACGTGACGCCACTCGCCTCGGCAAATTTTTCGCCAACCAGAAAATCACGATTCCCAGCGATCCAAAATACTTGTACACCACGTTCATCGAGTTGCTTGAGGGCCGTCACGATTTGCCGATTATAAGCATCGGTAATATCATCATCGCCAGCCCAAGCTTCGAAAATATCGCCAAGCAGATACAGCTGGCGACTCCTGCTTGCATGTCGCGCGAGAAAAGTCAGAAACGCTTGCGTCGTGCGCGGCATTTCTAGCTGCAAATGCAAATCAGAAATAAAAAGCGCAGCCATTTCTGGCTGCGCACGATACGTCAAATCGGCGTTTGCGAAATCACTCATGTTATTGATAGCGTTCCGCTTTGGTGCGCTTAGATGACTTCTGCTTTTTCAATGATCACATCTTCGACTGGTACATCAGAGAACATGCCGCTGCGCCCGGTTTTTACCGAGGTAATCTTGTCCACTACATCGATACCATCGCTTACTTTGCCAAATACGCAGTAGCCCCAGCCATCTTGGCCTGGAAAATCAAGGAAGCCATTGTCATTGGTATTGATAAAGAATTGGGCAGACGCTGAATGCGGTGCGGCGGTACGTGCCATCGCAACCGTGTACTTGGCGTTTTTCAAGCCGTTTTTTGCTTCATTTTCAACCGGGTCATTGGTTGACTTTTGATTCATGCCTGGCTCAAAGCCACCGCCTTGCACCATGAAGCCATCGATCACGCGATGGAAAATCGTGCCGGCATAGTGGCCAGAATTAACATAAGCAAGAAAATTTTCTACGGTTTTCGGTGCTTTTTCTGCGTCGAGTTCAAGCGTGATGTTGCCGTGGTTAGTGGTGAGAAGAACAGCCATGATGATCCTTGATTTAGTTAGGTTTCAGGTAAATTTTGTTAATCTTGATGCTGCTTAGCGGCGTAGTGCAAGCGCAAAATACCGACGTTGCAGCTAATGCTCTAGCTATAGTGTAACGATTGCGAGCTTATTCGACTACCGTGGCGGACTCGATAACGACCGGGGTGCGCGGTACATTTTGATATGGGCCGTTATTGCCAGTGGGCACCTGCTTGATCTTGTCGACAATATTCATTCCTTTGATTACTTTGCCGAACACGGCGTAACCCGCACCGTCTTGTCCGGGGTAGTCCAGAAATGCATTGTCTTTTGTATTAATAAAAAATTGTGCTGAAGCAGAATTCGGATTGGCGGTGCGCGCCATAGCAATGCTGTATGCATTGTTACGCAGACCATTATTAGCTTCGTTCTTGATTGGTGCACGCACCGGTTTTTCATTCATGTTTTTGTCAAAGCCACCACCTTGAATCATGAAGCTCTCAATCACGCGGTGAAAAACCGTGCCGTTGTACTGTCCGCTTTTAACATATTGCAAAAAGTTATCGACCGATACGGGTGCCTTATCTTGATTAAGCTCAAGCACAATTTCTCCCATATTGGTTTTCAGTAGCACTTGCGGAAAATTAGCCGCATAGCTTGAGAAACTGTATGTCAGAGAAATAGCGGTGAGGGCAAATAATAAGTGGCGGCGAGGTAGTTTCATTGAGGTGATTTTGGTGAAGGTTGATAAAAAAATTTTTTGAAAAGCGGCTCAATATTCAGTTGCTCAGTTGCAGGAAAAGCGATGCTGACATATTATGCCGTCCGTTTGCGCAAGCGGGGAACGCTTTGGCAGATCAATGTATCGTCGACTATGCTGATAGTGCATATTACAGCGCTTGAAAACGCGGAAGAGTGGTTTTCATCAATGGTATACTGCCGCAAAAATATGCATTTTATCAAAAGAAGTCATCAGTTAAGAAACAAGCAGTGTTTTGGCGACCTTGTCGCAGTATGTCATTTACCAGATAAATGACACCGGTTCCTCCTTGCGACAAATTCCTGGCTAAGACAAACAAGCATTCATGAGTATTCTAAATATTTACAATACGCTGGCGCGTGAAAAGCAGCCATTTACTCCTATTGAGCCGGGCAAAGTTCGTATGTACGTCTGCGGCATGACCGTCTACGACTATTGCCATATTGGGCACGCGCGCGTGATGGTTGTTTTTGATCTGGTGCAACGCTGGTTGCGCGCCTCTGGTTTTGAGGTGATCTATGTACGTAACATTACGGACATAGATGACAAAATCATCAAACGTGCAGCGGAAAATGGCGAGTCGATTTCACAATTGACCCAACGTTTCATTGATGCGATGGATCAAGATGCAACTGCGCTCGGCGTACAAAAACCGGATCAGGAGCCACGTGCGACTGCTTATGTGCCGCAGATGCTTGGATTGATTGCGGCGCTGGAGAAGAATGGGTTGGCTTACCAAGCTGCAGACGGCGACGTCAATTACTCAGTTCGCGATTTTGCCGGTTATGGCAGGCTTTCAGGGAAATCCTTGGATGATTTGCGCGCGGGGGAACGTGTGGACGTCAACACAGGCAAACGTGATCCGCTGGATTTTGTGCTGTGGAAAGCCTCTAAAGAGGACGAGCCGGATGAAGTCAAGTGGACGTCGCCGTGGGGTAAGGGACGGCCAGGTTGGCATATAGAATGCTCGGCGATGGCGTGCGAATTGCTTGGTACACAATTTGATATTCATGGCGGCGGCGCAGATTTGCAATTTCCGCATCATGAAAATGAGATTGCGCAATCGGAAGGTGCGACTGGCCATCACTTTGTTAATTACTGGATGCACAACGGTTTTATCCGAGTCGATAATGAAAAAATGTCTAAATCCTTAGGCAATTTTTTCACGATACGTGAGGTGCTGGCCAAATTTGATGCCGAAGTCGTGCGGTTTTTTATTCTGCGTGCGCATTACCGTAGCCAGTTGAATTATTCGGATGCGCATCTGGACGATGCGCGGCAGGCATTGACGCGGATGTATACTGCGTTGAAAGATGTTAAACCAGATAATTTGCCGCTGGATATGCAGGAGACGCATGCAAAGCGTTTCACTGATGCAATGAATGATGATTTCAACACGCCTCTGGCAGTTGCCGTTTTATTTGAACTCGTGAATGAAATCAATAAAAATAAATCATCGGTATTGGCACGTCAGTTATTCGGTCTGGCTGGTATAGTCGGTCTTTTGCAACGTTCGCCACAGCAATTTTTGCAAGGCTTGGCTAGTGGACAGGCAAGTGATGATCAGATGGAAACATTAGTGGCAGGGCAAATTGTGGCGCGTAGCGATGCGAAAAAGGCCAAGAACTTCGCCGAGGCAGATAGAATCCGTGCCGCTTTGCTGGCGCAGGGAATTATTTTGGAAGACAAACCGGGTGGCGTGACTGAATGGCGAAGGGCGTAGCACTAGCATGGTAAAAAGTACTGCCGAAGCGCGACTGCTGCCGCCATATTGGGGGGAAGCGAAAGTCGAGCTGATGAAGCGCGATCGGATTTTGCGCAAACTGATTCCTCAATTTGGTGATTTGCATCTGATTAGTCGTGGTGAGCCGTTTACCACATTGGCGCGCTCGATCATTGGTCAGCAAATTTCCGTCAAATCCGCGGAAGCGATGTGGCAGCGCCTGCTTGAAATTTGCCCAAAATGCACGCCGGCACAAATAGCCAAGGCAGGTAATGAGCGCTTGGCGCTGTGCGGTCTTTCCAAGCGCAAGACGGAATATATCCTCGATTTAGCTGATCATTTTAAAAACAAACGCTTGCGCCATGATGAATGGGCGGAGATGGACGATGAGGCAGTAATTGCGGAATTGATTCAAATTCGTGGCATCGGACGCTGGACAGCGGAGATGTTTTTGATATTTAATCTGCTCCGGCCGAATATTTTACCGTTGGATGATGTTGGCCTACTGGCTGGTATCAGCCATAACTATTTTTCCGGTGAGCCGGTTTCCCGCAGCGATGCAAGAGAAGTTGCCGCTAATTGGGAGCCATGGCGCACCGTCGCGACCTGGTATCTATGGCGCAGTCTTGAGCCGGTTCCAGTCGAATACTGATAAACATATATGCATAAATACGAATTTCATCTCGTGTTGATCAATAAGGAGGCACGATGAGCAAAACCACATTTCTAGGCTTTGAGCAGTCAATCGCAGAACTTGATTCCAAGATCGAGGAATTACGTTTTGTGCAAGACGATTCTGCGGTCGATATTTCCGAAGAAATTGACCGTTTGTCGAAGAAGAGTCAGCAACTGACCAAGGATATCTACGCCAAGCTCACACCATGGCAAGTGTCGCAAATTGCACGACATCCGCAACGTCCGTACACGATGGACTATGTCAACGAAATTTTTACGGATTTCCATGAATTGCATGGCGATCGTAGTTATGCCGATGATTTGTCGATTGTGGGCGGCTTGGCACGTTTTAATGGTTTGCCTTGTATGGTAATTGGTCATCAAAAAGGGCGCGATACCAAAGAACGTAGCTTGCGCAATTTTGGTATGCCAAAGCCGGAAGGTTACCGCAAGGCGATGCGTTTGATGAAAGTGGCAGAGAAATTTGGTATCCCGGTTTTTACCTTTGTTGATACTCCTGGCGCATTTCCCGGCATCGACGCCGAAGAGCGTGGACAGTCCGAAGCAATTGGACATAATTTGTATGTGATGGCTGAGCTTAAGGTGCCATTGATTGCCACCATTATTGGTGAGGGTGGTTCTGGCGGTGCATTGGCGATTGCGGTCGGCGATGCCGTGTTGATGTTGCAATACTCGACTTACTCGGTAATTTCGCCAGAGGGATGTGCATCTATTTTGTGGAAATCGGCGGAGCGCGCATCCGACGCAGCAGAAGCACTAGGTTTGACGGCGCATCGACTCAAGGCGATGGGCTTGATCGATAAAATTATCAACGAGCCGCTTGGTGGGGCGCATCGTGATCCTAAGCAAATGGCCGCTTTGGTGAAACGTGCATTGGCAGATAGCTTGCGTCAATTTCAAGGTGTCAAAACCAAAGATCTGCTGGCCGCGCGTCATGAAAAATTGATGAGCTATGGCAAATTTAAGGAAATTACCGTTCCGGAATAATGCGTGCACAATAAAGAAATCGACAAGATGGCGCCAAACAATCGCGCTGTCGTGCAGCAGGAGTTTGAACGCGCGCTGGGAGAAATTCAGGCGCGCGTTTCTACATCTGATTCCAACGCCGCTGCCGGTGCGATTGCGATTGCCTATAGCGGGGGGCTAGATTCGACCGTGTTATTGCATCTTGCTCATGCATACGCAAAAACACGGCACATTTCTGTGTTTGCATTCCATGTACACCATGGCCTGAGTCCGCATGCCGACACTTGGCAGGCACATTGTCGCGAGCAGTGCAGGGTGATGGACGTACCATTTGATGCTCGTGAAGTGGAAGTTGGCAACCAACAGAAAAGCGGGATTGAAGAGGCCGCGCGTCTGAAGCGCTATGCCGCGCTCGGCGCAATGTGCAATGCGCATCAAGTTCCGTTGCTGTTGACTGCACATCATCAGGACGATCAAGCGGAAACCGTACTACTGCAATTATTGCGCGGCTCGGGGGTCGCTGGGTTGTCCGGCATGGACAGCGTTAATCACGCACCTGATTTGCTTGGCGATGCGTCGTTAATGATGGGGCGACCTTTGCTAAACCTAACGCGCGATCAATTGGAAAGTTACGTCAGCCAGAACGATCTCAGCTTTGTCGAAGATGAGTCGAATCGTGACCCCCGTTATGCACGCAATGCATTGCGACATCAGGTCATGCCAATACTGCAGCAATATTTCCCAGGTTTTCAACAACGCTTTAGCCGCACCGCGCAGCACGCCCAATCAGCACAGCAGTTGTTGATCACACTGGCAGCGCAAGATTTGGCTACGTGTCTAGAGGGAACCAGTTTGCTGGTCTCCAAATTGCAATCCTTTAATGATGAACGTATCGATAATATGTTGCGTTATTGGTTTGGGGTGCGTGGTATGCGCATGCCATCGACTTCCTGGCTCAAGGAAATGCGGTCCCAGTTATTAGAGGCTAAACACGATGCGCAGTTGTGCGTGACGCATGCAGATTGTCATATCCGGCGTCATCGTGACCGTGTTTTTATTACATCCAGAGACGATGTGGCGGCCGAAGAGATCGACGCACTGACGTTTCAGTGGGATGGTAGCGCGGCGATGCATTTTCCACGCTTTGGCGGCACCTTGTATTTTGATGTTGTAGAAGCTGGATTGAATGCGACCACGCTGCGGAACCAAACGCTTACGCTGCAGTTGCGCAGTGGCGGTGAACGGTTGAAGTTGGCGCTCAATCGACCGACCAAAAGTCTGAAATATCATTACCAAGCGTTTGATGTGCCAGCATGGGAGCGTTTACGCTTACCCTTGCTTTTTAGTGGCAAAACCTTGTTATTTGCGGCGGGGATTGGCATAGATTGTCATGCTTTGAGTCATCAGCCAGCAGAGGACAAGCAGCTTAATTTGCGTTGGGAGTTTGATGTTAAATGATGCTCTTGAGAGTTTTTCGAAACGGAATTGCGCCTCATTAAAAACCGTAAAATTTATCTCCTTGAGTAAGCGCAAACAGGCCACGGACTTGATTCCAAAGGGCAAAAGCTGTAGACTGCAAGGTTGATTTTTTCGCTTTTTGGGTTTTCCTCGAGCGCACACTTTACATTCCCCTATGCCTTTAATTGTTCATAAATACGGTGGCACGTCGATGGGCTCTACCGAGCGCATCAAGAACGTCGCAAAACGTGTCGCCAAATGGCACGACGCTGGCTATCAAATCGTTGTCGTGCCGTCGGCCATGTCCGGTGAAACCAATCGTTTGCTTGGCTTGGCTAAAGAAATCATGCCGCAACCGGATCCACGCGAAGCGGATATGCTCGCATCGACTGGCGAACAAGCGTCGGTTGCATTATTGGCGATGGCGTTAAAGGCCATCGGTAAAGACGCGGTTTCTTACGCTGGTTGGCAGGTCGCGATTAAGACCGATTCCGCACATACCAAGGCTCGTATTAAATCGATTGACGATACCAAGGTGCGTAAGGATTTGGATGCAGGGCGCATCGTCATCATCACCGGTTTTCAAGGTGTGGATGAGCTCGGTAATATTGCGACACTTGGGCGCGGTGGTTCCGATACGTCTGCCGTTGCCGTTGCTGCCGCGATGAAGGCTGAAGAATGTCTTATTTTTACCGATGTCGATGGCGTCTACACCACCGACCCGCGTGTCGTGACTGAGGCTCGCAAGCTGAATACCATCACGTTTGAAGAAATGCTAGAGATGGCGTCGTTAGGCTCCAAGGTATTGCAGATTCGCTCGGTTGAATTTGCTGGCAATTATAGAATGCCGACGCGCGTTTTGTCGTCGCTGACTGATCCGTTGATACCGCTGGAAGAAGAAGCCAAATCCGGCACTTTGATTTCGTTTGAGGAAGATACACACATGGAACAAGCCACAATTACCGGCATCGCATTTAGTCGCGATGAGGCCAAGATTACTGTTTTGGGCGTTCCAGATCGTCCTGGCATCGCTTATCAGATTCTCGGCCCAGTTGCCGATGCAAACATTGAAGTCGACATGATTATCCAGAATCAGTCGGTGGAAGGTAAAACAGACTTTACGTTTACCGTGCCACGCGCTGAATATGCAAAATCGATTGATATGCTGAATGACGGTGTCAAAGCACATATTGGCGCAACCAGTATTCAAGGTGACGCTAAAGTATCTAAAGTATCCGTGGTTGGTGTCGGTATGCGTAGCCATGTTGGCATTGCCTCGCAAATGTTCCGTACGCTGTCGGAAGAGGGCATCAACATCCTGATGATTTCCACCTCTGAAATAAAAATCTCTGTTTTGATCGATGAAAAATATATGGAATTAGCAGTGCGCGCACTGCACAAAACTTTTGATCTGGATAAAAGCAATTAATCGTAGGACGCCAAGCATAAAAAATTTGGTGCAAATATCGTCGTTTGGTTGACCTAGCTTGGATGAAAAGTTATGATGCTGAACCTTGTAGTAGCGTGTTGTTGACGCACTGAAGTAATGTGGAGACGTGGCCGAGTGGTCGAAGGCACTTCCCTGCTAAGGAAGCATACGGCTTATACCTGTATCGTGGGTTCGACTCCCACCGTCTCCGCCACAATTTTTTCGCAGTAGTTAGTTGTAAACATTAACCCGCCTCAAGCTTCAAGCTGATGCGGGTTTTTTGTTATCCAGTTTTTGAGGTTGCAAACAATTATTAGAACGTATTGCGATCCTAGTCTATGATAAGAGTAGCGGTAACAGTTCTCTGACGCTGTTGCGCTTGCCTGATCTCACGCAGTCTTCGTGCTAACTAATGCAAGGAGGGTGAAATGGTCACGTTTCCATCATCAAGTTGTTTGCAGAGATTGACGCTCTGTTTGGTGCTGCTAGCTTTTGGCGTGGGAGCCGCAGAAAATAATAGTGTGAGCAACATTACACAAAACTCTGCCAAATCAGGTACGCAAAGTGATCGACGGACGGAGAAAGTCGCTTTATCTACAGAGCGGCCTGCCATCATGCTCGATGGCGTTATTAATGGCTATCAAACTATCGATTATCTGGTTGACGGGCATGCGGGGCAGATATTGACGATTTCATTTCAAAGTAGCAATCTCGCCAGTTATTTCAATGTTATTGAGCCAAATGCAGAATTTGCTACCTTTAATAGTGCAATGTTAGGCAACAGCTATACCAATAAATTATCCGTTAATGGTGGTTACACGATTCGGGTATATATGATGCGTAATGCTGCGGCGCGTAACGAAAAGGCAAGTTATAGGCTGAACCTTAGTTTGATTGAATAGAGTAGCGCACATTTTTGCATATAGACGTTGTGCTTCGCTTTCACTCTGCGTTGTTATCTCCAATGATCTCATCGTCTGTGTCAAGACAACTAGGTGAGCATTTGACGGGTCTGTCCCAATTATTTGCCGCGTGAGCACTTCGCGCGAGGTTGAATCTTCTTCTCGCTGATCGCTGCGCGATCTCAATCAATATTGACTAGGCATGGCTCTATCTAGTCATCTCGATGCTGTTTCTGCATGTTCTCACTACACTCTACTGTCATGCAATCGCTAACGCTGCTCTAATCACTCCTCTATTTGGGCAGGCCGTAACGCGCAAGAATGCCAATCTAGGTAATGAGCAGTAAAAATTATAAATATATATATATTCCTCATTTTTTTCTGGTCGCACCCTAAAGTTTGGAAAATGGCTGCCGTTATAACAACCAGAGGCAGAAAATAATTAAATTTATTTTGATTTGGCCCTAAAGTTGTGCAAAACGCGGTCGTTAAAGAGTTAAGAGGCGCGAAATTGTTGCGCAAACGCACGAATTCTTACAATTTTTAGAATATAAAGTTAATCGAAAGATAAAATTTTTTATTAAATCCCGCCAATTTTAGCGGGTGTATCTGAAAGAGACAAATACCTCAGATGCTGTATACACGCCATCTTCAGCCTCATTTCTTATGAGGTATGCAAGTGCTGGTCGACGTTTGTAAGACAAACGCCTACCGGCATGTTGTCGTCTGTTCTGTATAAAAATACGGAGCGACGCTTCTTCCATCTCTATATCTCCCCAGTCAGAATGCATTCACTGCTTCAGAAACACGAAGCAAACATTCACCGTCTAAGGGGCGATCATGACAAACAACGACATCACAGCTGAAATCCGCGACGCTAATTTGGGCTATTTGATGCTGGCGCAGCAAATGATTCGCGCCGACAAGGCAACCGCTATTTTTCGTTTGGGGATCAGCAATGAAATTGCTGACTTGCTTGAAGGGATGAATAACGCGCAGATCCTCAAACTTGCTGGAACCAATGTGATGTTGGCACGTTTTCGTTTCGAGGACGGCGCAATTTTGGGTATGCTCACCAATTACAATAAAGACCGCTCATTGGCTCACTCCCACGCTGCGATTCTGATGGCTGGACAAGCAGTGGAACAAATTGCTTAATAGCCTGACTAGCTTCGCAAGTTTAACGATTTCGCAGTGTGTTGGTTAACGCAAACGTGGGTGTCAAAATGAGCAAAAAAAGTGTAATTACAGAATCCAAAGACATTCAGCTTGCGATTGATTTGATTAAGTTGGGCGCGCGTTTGCAGTTGCTAGAATCGGAAACATCGCTGTCGCGCGAGCGCTTGTTAAAGCTGTATAAAGAATTACGTGGCGTCTCACCTCCAAAGGGTATGTTGCCATTTTCCACCGATTGGTTTATTACCTGGCAACCTAACATCCATTCTTCGCTATTCATGGGGATCTACAATTATTTGCGAGAGCACGCGCAAATAGTAGGAATTCAAGCTGTGATGAAGGCGTACAGACTCTATTTGGAGCAGGTGGAGATGAATGCGGATGGCGAAGCAGTGTTGTCATTGACCAGAGCATGGACCTTGGTGCGCTTCTTCGATAGCAAGATGCTGACGACCGCTTGTTGTTTAGAATGTAATGGGAATTTTGTTGTGCATAAGCATGATTTGCACGACCGCTATACTTGTGGTTTGTGCCACATGCCGTCGCGAGCAGGCAAAACCAAGCGCGCTAAAACAGACGCTGCGATGCTGGCTGCATAATTTTCAGCCACACCACGTTACAATTCCTCCTTTGTAACGATGCGCCGTTCTCCTGACGGCGTTTTTTTCATGTCATTTAAATCAATCATCGGCATACCAGCAGTAAAAGCGCTGCTGTTGCAAATGCTGGCTTGCGCAGCGACGTTACTGTGTGTAGTAAGTATGGCAAGCCTCCATCTCAGCCTAGATTTATTATTGGCATCCCTGATACAGGGCGCGCTTGCGGCTTTATTCTCCGCATATTTTCATCAAGCACGTTGGTGGATTGCGATTCAACTTTTGTTTCCGATTGGCTTGGTGCTGGCACTAGGGCTGCAATTACCACCTGTCATTTTCCTCGTCGCTTTTCTTTTTCTATTGTTGTTGTATTGGTCTACTTTCCGTACCCAAGTACCCTTTTATCCATCCGGTTCAGCGGTGCAACATGTGATTGCCGATTTACTGCCACCCGATAAATCGATTTGCATGATTGATATCGGTAGTGGTTTGGGCGATCTGATACTTAAGCTCGCGGACCGCTTTAGTGAGCATCGGTTTGTGGGTATTGAAATTGCGCCGTTGCCTTGGCTGTTGAGTTGGATGCGCGCGCGCTTGTCAGGTAGTCGAGCGCAGTTTGTGCGCGCTAATTATGAGGGGCTTAATTTTGCTGATTACGACATCATTTTTGCTTATCTATCACCGGCCGCAATGCCAGCTTTGTGGCGCAAAGCGCAAGCAGAGATGCGTAAGGAAACTTTACTTTTAAGTTATGAGTTCGCGATTCCCAATGCGACGCCCACTTTTATAACCAGGTGTGGGTCATCTGAGACACCGCTATACGGTTTTCGCATGTAACAGGCATACAATGTAAATTGCACTGACTCAAGTTCTTGCAATCCAAGCCGTTGAGTTAGCATACCCTTCAGGTTTTTGAAAGCGCTATCGATACAACATGTATCCAATGATCGTGGTTGCGTAATGGCAACTGTTAAGGCAATAATGGCAGTTAAAGTCATGAATGGAGCAGGCGCTTGTTAGTCATTATTGGATATGTCATTGTTGCCGCATCGGTTTTTGGCGGTTTTGTCTTGGCTGGGGGGCACCTCGCGGCCTTGTTTCAACCCGTGGAATTGCTCATGATTGGAGGGGCTGCGACGGGGGCATTTTTCGTCGGTAATAATGGCAAAGCAATCAAGGCGACCTTGAAGGCGCTACCTTCGATTTTCAAAGGTTCAAAATATACAAAGACCTTGTATATGGAGCTAATGACCTTGCAATTTGAAATTCTGAGTAAGGTCCGCAAAGAAGGTTTGATGTCGATAGAGGGTGATATCGAGGCGCCAGAAGAAAGTGCGATCTTTTCCAAGTACCCAACGGTGTTGCGCGATCATCATATTATCGAGTTCATGACAGATTATTTACGCCTGATGGTGTCGGGCAATATGGATGCGTTTCAGATTGAAAATCTGATGGATAACGAAATTGATACTCACCATGCTGAAGGTGAAGTGCCAGTGCATTGCATCGCTAAACTTGGTGATGGTTTTCCAGCATTCGGTATTGTAGCGGCGGTGATGGGTGTGGTGCATACGATGGCTTCGGTAGGATTGCCGCCGGCAGAACTGGGTATCTTGATCGCAAACGCCTTAGTTGGCACCTTTCTCGGTATTTTGCTTGCTTATGGCTTTGTTTCCCCTCTTGCCAGTGTATTGGAGCAAAAACTTCACGAATCTTCCAAGGTCTTTCAATGCGTTAAGGTGACTTTGTTAGCGAGTCTGAATGGTTATGCGCCGGCACTGGCTGTGGAATTCGGCCGCAAAGTATTGTTTTCGACCGAGCGTCCTTCTTTCACTGAGTTGGAAGAGCATATCAAGCAGTCGAAGTCAAAATAATTGATGGTCGGATCATAAAAATAAGTAATTAACGGAGACTTACATGGCTGAAGAGGGACTCCGTCCGATCATTGTCAAACGTATCAAGAAATCGAGTAGTGGTCACCATGGTGGCGCATGGAAAATTGCCTACGCCGATTTTGTCACTGCCATGATGGCGTTTTTCCTTTTAATGTGGTTGTTGGGCTCCACCGCTAAAGGTGACTTAAAAGGAATTGCCGAATACTTTGCTACGCCACTCAAGGTGGCGATGTCTGGTGGTAACAGTAGTGGTGATAGATCCAGCGTGATTCCCGGCGGTGGCCGCGATCTGACGCGCACCGAAGGGCAGCAAAATCGGAGCGCCAATCTTACGCAAAATAAGACGTTTGATTTGAAAACGGCAAAAGCTAATAACGCGCTTGATTTGAAAAAAGCGCAAGCAGAACTGGAACGCTGGGATGCGGAACGTTTACAGTCTTTAAAAGCACGTATCGAAGAAGCAATCGAGACGATCCCGAGTTTACGTCAATATAAAAATCAATTACTGATCGATATCACAACGGAAGGTCTGCGCATCCAAATTGTGGATGAGAAAAATCGTCCCATGTTTGCATTGGCAAAAGCCGAATTGCAACCTTATACCAAAGAGATATTACGCGAGCTTTCCAAGTTGTTGAATGACATTCCTAACAGGCTCAGTCTCTCAGGTCATACTGATGCAACGCCTTACTCGACGGGTGAGAAAAGTTACAGCAACTGGGAGCTATCGGCTGATCGTGCTAATGCGGCACGTCGTGCTTTGGTTGCTGGCGGCATGGATGAGAGCAAAATTCTACGAGTTGTCGGCCTAGCTTCAGCAGTTTTGTTTGATCCGGAAAATCCTTTAAATCCGATTAATCGCCGTATCAGCATCATCGTGATGAACAAGAAAACCGAAGAGGCGATCACCAAGGAAAATCGAAAAGAAGAGGTAACCATTGACGAGATAAGCAGTGCAGCGCCAAGAGTTCCTACTGCGGCCCCAAGTGATGATGCTCCAAATATTGCCGAGCCGGCTCCTGCTTCTCCGTCAGTTACAAAGCAATAAACGTTTCGACCGTCAAAAGAAGATAAGCGGAATTTCTCATGAGCACATCAAAATCATTGACGCCGCAGGTAAAAGATCTGTTGCTTGGCTTATCCGAACACAGTAGCCAGCATCTGTCGGAGGTCGAGACAGATTTAATTCAGACTAATATTTTGCTGGGCGAAGCGATAGAAAAGCTGAATAAGAATTTCATGGCGATTCACCGTTCCATCACTGCGCAGCAAGAAATGCTGGAAACGATACTGGCGCAGAACTCTGTATCGCCGGATGTGTGTGCGGCGTTACGCGGTCAAGCAAAAGAGATCGGTATGCATGTGAATGGTGCGATTACCGGACTACAGTTTCAAGACATGACGAGTCAATTGATCGGCCGCATACAACGACGCATCGCTGGACTGCGCGACATGTTAAGTGTGAGTGGTATCGAAGAGTTGGAAAAATCAACGGATGACGAAAGTACGCGAGCTGCATTAGAAAAGATCAATAGTGTATTGGCTAGCAAAAGTACGGTACTTGAAAAAGAATTGTGGAAAACGGTATGTCAGACGCATATGGAAAGCGGTGATATCGAGTTGTTTTAGTCGACATAAAAATGTAATTGGACGGTTGGAAAACCGCAAAAGCCTAAACAGGAATTGATCAGGAGTAATGATGACAAAGACAATATTGGCAGTCGACGATTCAGGTTCGCTGCGACAAATGGTGGTATTCAGTCTACGCGCGGCTGGCTATCAAGTAGTCGAGGCCATCGATGGTGAGGATGGTTTGGAGAAGGCCAAGTCACAAAATTTTGATTTGGTTTTGACCGATCAAAATATGCCGCGCATGGATGGATTTTCGTTAATTCGTGCATTGCGTGGATTACCAGCGTATCAAAAGACCCCAATTTTGATGCTGACGACCGAGTCGAGTGATGAGATGAAGGCCAAGGGACGTGCGGCCGGTGCGAATGGCTGGTTAGTCAAACCCTTCGATCCGCAACGGCTGACCGAAGTAGTGAAAAAGGTGATCGGATAATGCAGTTAACGCGCAATTCAATATTGAATTGACGATTAGGTTATAGGTAAGCGCTTGCATCAAAGTGCAGACAACGGAGTGGACTAATGACCATCGATATGAGTCAGTTCTTCCAGGTGTTTTTCGATGAGACCGAAGAACTACTGGCTGAGATGGAAAAATTGCTATTGGCAATTGATATATCCAGCCCGGATCCAGAAGATCTGAATGCTATTTTTCGCGCTGCGCACTCGATCAAGGGTGGCGCGGGGACGTTTGGCATTACCGATTTAACCGAAGTCACGCACGTACTAGAAACCTTGCTGGATAAAATTCGTAAGGGTGAGATGGCATTGACGTCTGAGCATGTCGATGCGTTTCTTGCGGCAAAAGATGTACTCAAAATGCAGCTCGATGGCCATAGATTGCACACAGCGGTTGACCTGGATGCGGTGGCCGAGGCGCGCATGACGTTGGAAGCATTATCGCAAGTAGATGAAGAGCAAGCACCGATTACGTCGGTGCCGGTGGAGCCTTTTGGGCAAGCATCAACACAGACCCGTTCGGATCGCTATTTTCGGATTGAGTTGCCGCAAGTTCAAGCACGCGATATCGATGCGCTCGGTGCAGAGCTAGGTTTACTCGGCGAGATTAATAAAACCGTATCGGATGATCAGCGCGCTGTCTTCATGCTAATGACGCATGAAGGGCCGGATGAGATCATCGCGATCTGTTCTTTTATTCTCGATCCTAGTGATTTAAAAATTACTGAAGAATCGGTACCTGCAGAAATGCGTGGCTCGACGATTGATGAGCGTAGTAATGTCGAGGAGCAGCAGGGTTATGGATTTTTTGAGCCTCTGCACTCCCAAATAACCGGTGAAACAGCAAGCAAAGCGAAAGAAGATGCGCAGGGTTATGGGTTTTTTGCGCCGTTTGTACCACTTGAAATTGTGCCCGCGGTGGTAGCGCAGGCAGAGCATGAAGACGAGCCACATCCCGAGGTACACGTAGTAGCCGCAGATAAAAAAGCGGCAGGAAAACGTGATGCAAGCCAAGCTTCAGTCGAAACGACGTCAATTCGCGTCGGCATTGAAAAAGTAGATCAACTGATCAATTTGGTCGGCGAGTTGGTAATTACCCAGGCCATGATTGAGCAGCGTACCGATACGCTAGACCCGATGGTGCATGAGCGTTTGCTTAATAGCGTGACGCAGTTGACGCGCAATACCCGCGATTTGCAAGAAGCTGTCATGTCGATACGCATGATGCCGATGGATTATGTTTTTTCACGTTTCCCGCGCATGGTGCGCGACCTTGCTACCAAGCTCGGTAAGAAAGTGGATTTTGTCACGCAAGGCGCGGCGACAGAACTCGACAAAGGCTTGATTGAACGCATCGTTGATCCATTGACGCATCTGGTGCGTAACAGTATTGACCACGGGATTGAAATGCCAGCAGCAAGAGCGGCAGCTGGTAAATCAGAAGCGGGCCGTCTATCTTTATCGGCAGCACATCAGGGTGGCAATATTGTTATTGAAGTCAGTGATGATGGCGGTGGTTTACATCGTGACAAGATTCTTGCTAAAGCCAAACAACAGGGCTTGGCCGTAGCGGATGAGTTGCCGGATGAGGATGTCTGGCAATTGATTTTTGCACCAGGTTTTTCCACCGCAGAAGCAGTAACCGATATCTCCGGACGCGGTGTTGGCATGGATGTGGTTAAGCGCAATATCGCTGCAATGGGCGGTGTCGTTGAGATTCGTTCTAGCGAAGGATACGGCACCACAATTTCGATTTCGCTACCGTTGACGCTGGCAATTCTGGATGGCATGTCGATTAAAATTGGCGATGAAATCTATATTTTGCCGTTGGGATATGTGGTTGAGTCCTTGCAGCCTGAGTCGGCTGATGTGAAGGAAATTAGTGGGCAAGGGCAGGTGATAAAAGTACGTGGTGACTACCTGCCTTTAATTCCGCTCTATCAGATATTTGGTATTACACCGCGGTTTACTGATCCAACCGAAGGCATTATTGTTATTCTGGAGTCAGAAGGACGCAAGGCTGCATTGTTTGTTGACGAACTGGTTGGTCAACAACAAGTGGTTGTCAAAAATCTCGAATCAAATTATCGCAAGGTAGCTGGCATTTCCGGCGCCACCATACTCGGTGACGGTGGTGTTTCACTGATTATCGATGTGTCTGCCTTGTTGCGTTCCAGCCGTCAGTTAAATGACGAATCTATTTTTTCCTGAATTTGCATGAAGAGGACATCATCATGATCCATACCGACCAAAACAAGAGTGCTGGCAGCGAGTCCGGCAATGAATTCCTAGCCTTTACACTAGGCAAGGAAGAATACGGCATTGATATTTTGCGCGTACAGGAAATCCGCGGCTATGAGGCGGTAACCCGTATTGCCAACGCCCCCGAGTTTGTCAAAGGCGTGGTCAACTTACGCGGGATAATTGTGCCGATTGTTGACATGCGCATTAAATTCCAGTTGGGTGAGCCAACCTATGATCAATTTACCGTCGTCATTATTCTCAATATCGGTGGTCGTATAACCGGCATGGTAGTCGATAGTGTGTCGGACGTTATCACCTTATCGCCTGGACAAATCAAGCCAGCCCCAGAAATGGGCACTACTTTCAATTCTGATTATCTGACCGGACTCGGCACCTTAGACGAGCGGATGTTGATTCTGGTTGATATCGACAAATTAATGTCTAGCTCGGAAATGGGCCTGCTGGAAAAAATTGCTGCTTGATCGCGTTAGTCAAGACGTGTAAAACTTTCCTTTAGGGACTCCAGACAATGTCTTTGTCGTCACATGCTGAGGAAACAAGAAAGATGAAACCAACTTCTCAAGCACGTGCAGAAGGAAGCAAAGAATTTGACTTCACCATGCGCGACTTTGAGCGCGTGCGTACGTTGATTCATCAGCGCGCTGGCATTGCTCTCGCTTCCAGTAAGCAGGAAATGGTTTATAGCCGTCTTGCACGACGCTTGCGTGCGACTGGCATCAATTCATTTTCGGCTTATCTGGATAGTCTTGAACGCGGCACCAATGTGGAAGAGTGGGAAGCGTTCACCAATGCACTGACCACCAATCTAACGTCGTTCTTTCGAGAGGCGCATCATTTTCCAATATTGGCAGAGCACCTGAAAAAAATCAGTGGACCCATAGAAATCTGGTGTTCGGCGAGTTCGACTGGCGAAGAGCCGTACTCAATTGCAATGACCGCGTGCGAAGCGTTTAATACATTGACGCCGCCCGTCAAGATTATTGCTACTGATATTGATACCAACGTACTCAACACGGCCGCACATGGTGTCTATCCGATTGATCGATTAAGCAAGATGGAGCCAGCACGGTCTCGTAAATTTTTTCTTCGTGGAAAAGGCGTGCAAGCCGGATTGGTGCGCGTTCGCCCTGAGCTGCGTGAGATGATCACCTTCAAACAAGTGAACCTATTGGGCGATAGCTGGGGTTTGTCTGGACAATTTGATGTTATTTTTTGCCGGAATGTCATGATTTATTTTGACAAGCCTACGCAAGGAAAAATACTTGATCGCTTCGCACCTATGATGAAGCCAGATGGGCTCTTGTTTGCCGGACATTCAGAAAACTTTTTGTACGTTTGTAACGCTTTTAAATTACGAGGCAAAACGGTATACGAGTTAAATCAGGGCGCGGGTGCGGCGGCCGTAAAGGTGAAGCCATGATCGAAATTACCAAAGAGCATTTTGCAACCAATCTTTATTACGACCGTACCTTTGATCGTGATGCGGCTAAAATTTTACCCGGCGAGTATTACTACACCGGTAAAGATATGGTGATTGTGACTGTGCTGGGCTCCTGTGTTTCAGCCTGTATTCGAGATCGTGTGACTGGGGTTGGCGGTATGAATCATTTCATGTTGCCGGATGGTGGTAGTGATCCCGATAGCCCGATTTCGCCCTCAGCGCGTTACGGTACCTATGCGATGGAAATTCTGATTAACGATTTGCTGAAAGCAGGCGCAAAGCGCGAGAATATGGAAGCCAAGGTGTTCGGCGGCGGTGCTGTATTGCGCGGGTTTGTCTCGATGAATGTCGGTGAGCGAAATGCGCAGTTCGTACGTAACTTTCTGCGTACCGAGAATATTCGTATCGTAGCGGAAGATTTAAACGACATTCACCCGCGCAAGGTGTATTACTTTCCGCGTAACGGCAAAGTATTGGTGAAGAAAATCAAACAGTTGAACAACAACACCTTGGCCAATCGCGAGCAGGATTATGCGAATCGTTTGCACTCAACTCAAGTCAGTGGTGAGGTGGAATTGTTCTCTTGATGGCGTGCGCTTGTAGAGCCGATTTTGAAAGCTTGATATGACAATAAAAGTGTTAATCGTCGATGATTCGGCATTGATTCGCGGCGTGATGAAAGAAATCATTAGCAGCCAGCCGGATATGGAAGTGGTCGGCGTAGCGCCAGATCCTATCGTTGCACGTGATTTGATCAAACAGACCAATCCAGATGTATTGACGCTGGATGTCGAGATGCCACGCATGGATGGCTTGGATTTTCTTGAAAAGCTGATGCGCTTGCGGCCAATGCCGGTGTTGATGGTGTCGTCATTGACTGAGCGTGGTTCGGAAATTACGATGCGAGCGCTGGAGCTTGGCGCAGTGGATTTTGTGACCAAGCCCAAGATGGATATTCAAAGCGGCATGCGTGAATATACCGAGCTGATTTCGGACAAAATTCGAGCCGCTGCCAAAGCGCGTATTCAATCTCGTCAACCCGCTAATACTGCAGGTGCGGCTGGTGATGGTGTTTTGCCATCGCTACGCAATCCGCTCATCAGTAGCGAGAAGCTGATCATCGTCGGCGCCTCCACCGGTGGCACTGAAGCGATCAAGGATTTTCTGATGCAGATGCCTTCTGATTGTCCGGGGATTTTAATCACACAGCATATGCCGCCAGGATTTACCAAATCTTTTGCACAACGACTAGATGGTTTATGTCGTATCGATGTGCGTGAGTCAGAAGGGGGGGAGCGTGTCTTGCCAGGCCATGCCTATATCGCGCCCGGCCATTCTCATTTGAAGTTGGTGCGCAGTGGTGCCAACTATATGACGCAGCTGGATCAGGGTGAGCCAGTCAATCGTCATCGCCCATCGGTCGATGTGTTGTTCCGCTCGGCGGCGCTGGCAGCAGGTAAGAATGCGGTCGGCGTGATTTTGACGGGCATGGGCAAGGATGGCGCGTTAGGCATGCTGGAAATGAAACAAGCCGGTGCTTATAACTTCGCACAGGATGAAGCGTCGAGTGTGGTGTTTGGCATGCCGCGTGAGGCGATTGCGGTTGGCGCGACACATGAGGTGGGCGCGTTGAGAGCCTTGCCAGAAATGGTACTGAAGCATCTGGCGAGTAATAGCAGTCGTGCATTACGGGTTTAATCAGATAGTGCATGGATAAGCATGCGTACCTACAAGCCGTTGTTTTGTTGAGTATTTTACAGAGGCAGTCGGCGGGAGGTTCGATGCGAGCTTATTGCAGTGCATAATAGTAATGTCTGGCAAGCGTGCATTCTGGTTTGGAAGATGGTTGATCTACTGTAATATCAATCATGATTAATGCATAAATCTGAAGCATAAAATTTGACGAATTGTATGGAGTAATTCATGGCGGGTCCTAATACTAAGTTTCTAGTTGTTGATGATTTTTCCACGATGCGCCGTATTGTGCGCAATCTGTTGAAAGAGTTGGGCTATACCAACGTCGATGAGGCAGAAGATGGGGCAATGGCGCTAGCAAAGTTGCGTAGCGAGCAGTTTGATTTTGTTGTTTCCGACTGGAATATGCCAAATATGGATGGGCTGACCATGTTGCAACATATCCGTGCCGATCCCGCTTTGTCCAAGTTGCCGGTATTGATGGTGACGGCGGAAGCGAAAAAAGAAAATATCATTGCAGCGGCTCAGGCAGGTGCAAATGGCTATGTAGTTAAGCCATTTACCGCGGCGACGCTGGATGAAAAACTCAGCAAGATTTTCGAAAAACTCGGTGGTGCCTGATTTGAGTCCGACTAAAACATCAGCAGAATCGGCAGCTTTGACCGCCGATGGCGGTAGTGATGATGTTTTGTTACGCGTTGGGCAGATGACGCGTTCTCTGCATGAGAGTCTGCGCGGTCTTGGTTTTGACGAGTTGGCTGAACGCGCGACCTATGACATCCCTGATGCGCGTGACCGTCTGGATTATGTTGCGCGCATGACTGAACAGGCGGCGCAGCGCGTGTTGAATGCAACCGAAGCTGCAGGCCCGATACAGGAGCAGTTACACACGGATGCAACCAGCTTGTCAGCGGACTGGCAAGCCGTGCTACAGCAACCGTTTTCTGAAGCGCGCTATCAGGCTTTAGCACAACAGACGTTGATACACCTCCAAACTTCATGTGATGCAAGCACGCAAACCAGGCAGCATCTGATGGATATCATGATGGCGCAGGATTTTCAGGATCTGACCGGCCAAGTGATCAAAAAGGTAACCGAACTCGCGCATGGCCTGGAGCAGCAGCTATTGCAATTATTGGTTGATTACGCGCCAGCAGATAGTAAGCGCGAAACCAATACCGGGCTTCTAAACGGGCCGCAAATTAAGGCAACTGGTGTTGACGTGGTTGCTGATCAGACCCAGGTGGATGATTTGCTCGACAGTCTGGGCTTTTAATTATTATTGGTGGGCCATCTCATTGATGTTGTCGCTTCTTTTCCCTATTTCCTATCCTAAATGAACTTCATCGTTAGAGAACCGTTGTTGGATGCAACTCAGAAGATTGTGGGTTATGCGCTTGCGTGGCAAAACAATGCGCAAAATGGTGGCATGTCCAGTGATGAAGAGTTACAGGAGTTGCTGGAATTTGTGGCGACACAATTGCAGCATGAAGAATCTGGCTGGCTGCTAAAAGACTGCGTCCTGTTTTTCGAGGCGACACCAGTTTTGATCGCTTCTGCCGTAGTGGAGACGCTATCGCCCAAACAAATCGCTTTCCGACTATCTGCAGCCGATTTGGCCGAGCCTGATACGCTGCAAAGAGTCGTCGCGTTGCGCCAACGTGGCTTCGGTATTTCGTTAATGAATGCGGATGCCTTGCCAGACAATAGCTCGCTACTGCAACTGGTCAGTTATATCGAAGGCCATTACGACAGCGAAGAATTTTTGTCTAAACGCAGTATCTGCACCGGCACAAACGGCGCGGCAACCATGATCGCTTGTCGCCCCGCGGACTGGCAAATTTACGATCAGTGTATAGACTCCGGCTTGCATGTCTTTATGCACAATCTGTATTTGACGATGCGTGCGGACAAGGAAAGCAAAGGATTAAATCCGGCGCAACTCATCATCGTTCAATTAATGGACATGGTGCGCAAGAACGCAGATGTCCGTAAGCTGGAAGACGTATTGAAGCGCGATGCGGCGCTCTCGTACAAGCTGTTCCGCTACATTAATTCGGTCGGCTTTGGCCTCGGTGCAGAAATTCAATCCTTGCGCCATGCGGTGACTATGCTTGGTTACAGTCCGCTATATCGTTGGTTATCGTTGTTGCTAGGAACCGCCAGCACCAATCCGCAAGGTACGGTATTGATGCAGGCTGCGATTGTACGAGGACGTTTTGCTGAACTGGCAGGGCATGGCATCTTGCCAAAAAATGAAGCCGAAAATCTGTTTGTGGTTGGGATGTTTTCGATGCTGGATCGTTTACTGGGCATTCCAATGGAACAGATATTGGAGAAAGTGCAGTTGTCAGAATCCGTCTCGCAAGCTTTGCTGACGCGCGAAGGTGTGTATGGCCCGTTTTTGGCGCTGGCTGAAGCTTGCGAACCCGATAACGGGGATATTGCGGCACTCGCAGACTCGCTTTTTCTTAATCCGCGTCAAGTCAATGAGGCGCATCTGGCGGCGCTAGTTTGGGCGCACGCGATCAAACTTTAATCTTTTTAAACCCTCCCAGCCCCCCTCGTTTCACACGACCCGCATTGCACCAGCTAAAAAGCGGGTAGTTTCCCTCCCTGTTCTTCCGATTAGCTCCAGCCGTTGTCCCCAATAATGCAGTCATTGCTCCGTATGGTGTCGTTTTGAGCCCCATACAGCTATGCTCAGGAGTCGGCTTTGGCTGAAGAAAGTGATCTCGAAAAGACAGAACCCGCGTCGCCGCGCAAGCTTGAACAAGCGCGCGAAGAGGGGGATGTGCCACGTTCGCGTGAGCTGGCGACCTGTACCTTATTGCTGGGTGCGAGCGCTGGCTTTTGGTTCACTGGCGGCAATATGGTTAATGAAATCAGTAACATGCTGAGCAACAGCCTGTCGTTTGATCGCGCCTCCGCTTTCGATATGCAATTACTGCTGACCAGCACCGCTGCGAGTGTTGGCAAGCTGCTGATTGCGTGCGCACCAGCAGCATTAATTTTGATTCTGGCTGCCTTGCTGTCGCCGATGTTGATTGGTGGCTGGTTGTTCAGTGCCAAGGCTTTGCAGCCAAAATTTAGTCGCATGAACCCGATCAAAGGCCTAGGTAACATGGTCTCGACCCGTGCCGCAGTAGAGCTTGGCAAGGCTATCGGCAAGACTATTCTGGTTGGTTGGATTGCTTGGATCGTGGTCAAGTACGAAATTGAGTCTGTACTGATTTTAGCGGTAGAGCCCTTGGAATCCGGCGCTGCCCATCTTGGCCATATTTTGTTGGTCAGCTTTGTATCTATCGTTAGTGGCTTGATCATCATTGCGATGATCGATGCGCCTTATCAGATGTGGCAGCACGCGAAGAAATTGATGATGTCGCGTCAGGATGTGCGGCAAGAGTCCAAAGAGTCGGACGGTAATCCAGAGATCAAGGCGAAGATTCGTCAGCAACAACGCGAGATGGCGCGCCGCCGCATGATGTCTGAGGTGCCGACCGCTGACGTCGTGGTAACCAACCCGACTCACTATGCAGTGGCACTGAAATATTCCGACACAGGGATGCGCGCACCACGCGTAGTCGCCAAAGGCGCGGACGAAGTCGCGGCAAAAATCCGTGAAATTGCAAAGGAAAATAATGTGGTGATGCTGGAAGCACCACCATTGGCACGCGCGCTGTACCGCCATGCCGAACTTGGCGATGAAATTCCTGAAACTTTGTATATGGCGGTCGCTGAAGTACTCGCGTATGTGTTCCAACTGCGAACCTTCAGCAAACAAGGTGGCGTCGCTCCGCAAAAACCAAATGATCTGGATGTGCCGTCAGAGCTGGATCCGGCTAATGATCCCATCAATCCTGCTGCCGAAGATGCAGATGAAAATGGCACACCACAATGAATAGCTTGAAATTACCCGCCTGGATGAGTGGTCAAGGATCGAAAGCGATCGCTGCACCATTGATTATTATCATGATGCTGTCGCTGATGGTGCTGCCATTGCCAGCCATCATGCTCGACATGTTCTTCAGCTTCAATATTGCGCTGTCCATCATCGTGCTGTTGACCGCCTTGTACACCGTCAAGCCGCTGGATTTTATGGTGTTTCCAACGGTGCTATTGGTCAGCACGATGTTGCGTTTATCACTCAACGTTGCGTCAACGCGGGTGGTGTTGACCGAAGGTCACAGTGGTCCCGATGCCGCTGGTAAAGTGATTGAAGCGTTTGGCCACTTTCTAATTGGTGGTAACTACACCGTCGGTATCGTGGTGTTCGTGATTTTGACCATCATCAATTTTACGGTCGTCACCAAAGGTGCCGGTCGTATCGCTGAAGTGGGCGCACGTTTCGCGCTAGACGCGATGCCAGGTAAGCAAATGGCAATTGATGCCGATCTGAATGCTGGCTTGATCGGCGAGCAGGATGCGCGTATGCGTCGTACCCAAGTGGCACAGGAAGCTGAGTTTTATGGCGCAATGGATGGTGCTAGTAAATATGTGCGCGGTGATGCGATCGCCGGCATTATCGTAACGATCATCAATATCGTGGGCGGCTTAGTGGTCGGTATGGCGCAGCACGATATGCCATTTTCGTCGGCACTCGAAAACTATACTTTGTTGGCAATCGGCGATGGCTTGGTGGCACAGATCCCATCTCTGATCATTTCGACTGCGGCCGGCATTATCGTGTCGCGTGTCGCCAGTGAGCAGGATATTGGCGGTCAATTGGTTGGCCAGTTGTTTGCTAAGCCACAAGTGCTGTACATCACAGCAGCGATTGTCGGTGGTATGGGCATGATTCCTGGCATGCCGCACGTCTCCTTTTTGCTGCTTGCTGGTGTGATGGCAGGTGCCGCATATTTAATTTCACAACGTATGGTGAAGGAGCCGGAGGTCGCCGCAGAGATGACTACCGTTGCACCGCAAGCCCCAGAACTCGAAGAAGCGAGTTGGCAAGACATCATGCAAGTCGATGCGCTTGGATTAGAAGTTGGCTATCGTCTGATTCCGCTGGTGGACAAGGCACAGAACGGTGAGCTGTTACGTCGCATCAAAGGCATACGTAAAAAGTTTGCGCAAGAAGTAGGTTTCTTGTCACCGCAAGTGCATATTCGCGACAATCTCGAGTTAAAGCCTTCGGCTTATCGCATTACCCTCAAAGGCGTCGAAATTGGTAACGGTGAATCCAATAACGGACAGTTCCTAGCAATCAACCCAGGCATGGTGAGCGGCACTTTGCCAGGCCAAGCGACGAGTGACCCAGCATTTGGCTTGCCTGCCATCTGGATCGATTCCGCATTGCGTGAACAGGCGCAAGGTATGGGTTACACCGTGGTGGATGCTGGTACCGTGATTGCGACGCATCTGAATCATTTGATCACCACCCACGCGGCTGAATTGCTCGGACGGCAAGAAGTCCAGCAATTGATCGATCACCTGATCAAAGAAACACCAAAACTGGTGGATGATCTGATTCCAAAACTCATCCCGCTATCGACGCTGCAAAAGGTTTTGCAAAACTTGTTGATGGAAGGGGTACACATTCGCGACATGCATACCATCATCGAGACCTTGTCCGAACATGCGCCGTTTACACAGGACGTCAATGACCTGACTGCGCTGGTACGCGTCGCGCTGGGTCGTGCGATTGTGCAGCAGTTGTTCCCGTCAACAAATGAATTGTCGGTTATGACGCTGGATAACCGGCTGGAGCGTTTGTTGACGCAAGCACTGAGCGCTAGCGGGCCAGAAGGCGCGGGCATCGAGCCAGGATTGGCCGATACGATTGCCGCACAAGCAGAAGCCGCGACACGTAAACAAGAACAAATGGGGTTGACGCCGGTATTGCTGGTGCCGGCACAACTTCGAGCATTGCTGGCGCGTTTCCTGCGCCGTGCCATACCGCAGTTAAAAGTTTTATCGCACGCAGAAATTCCAGATTCAAAAACAATCAGGGTCACTAGTTTAGTTGGAGGTCAAGCATGAACGTCAGAAAATTTACCGCTAATAGCTCGAGAGAAGCATGGCACATGGTACGCGAAGCGTTGGGATCAGATGCCGTTATTCTGTCGAATCGCACGGTGGAAAACGGTGTCGAAATACTGGCACTTGCTGGCGAGGACATGGCTGCCCTGGCGGAGCCGATGGTGGAAAAAGCAATTTCCGAGCAGACGCTCGCTAGCTTTTCATCTGCGCCTAAGTTGAAAGTTGATAAGTTTGATGCGCCCCAAGTAACACCTGCTATCGAGATGCAAGCGTCTGATGCAACCAGGACTGCAACGTCGGCTGCAGCGAATGCCGCAGCTGCGATGCTGATGATGCCGCAACCAACCGTAGCAGCCGCGAGCAAGCATGAGATGGATGCGATGATGGAAGAAATTCGCTCGATGCGCGGTTTGCTGGAAACGCAATTGGCGGAAATAGCGTGGAGCGATCAACAAAAGCGCGAGCCAATCAAAGCAAAAATATTAGGTGAAATGCTGTCAGCAGGCTTTAGTCCAAGTCTGGCTCGCTATATGATCGAAAAATTGCCCGCAGGTGGCAATGCAAAAAGTGGATTGGATTGGATTAAATCCATACTGACACGTAATCTCGCGACAATCGGCAATGAAAACGAAATCCTGGAAAAAGGTGGCATCTTTGCATTGGTAGGACCTACCGGTGTCGGCAAGACCACCACCACCGCAAAACTCGCAGCGCGTTGCGTGATGCGTCATGGTCCGGGCAAGCTGGCATTAATTACTACCGATGGCTATCGTATCGGCGGCTACGAGCAGTTACGTATTTATGGGAAAATTCTCGGTGTCATGGTGCACTCGGTCAAGGATGAGGCTGATCTACGCATCGCACTCGACGAGCTCAAGGGCAAGCACACGATCTTGATTGATACGGTCGGTGTCAGTCAGCGCGATCAGATGGTGGCTGATCAAATCGCCATGCTGTCGGGTGCAGGTAGTCAGGTTAAACGTCTGCTGTGCTTGAACGCGACCTCGAATGGTGAAACACTGAATGAAGTTGCACGTTCTTATATGGGTAATGGTCTGGCAGGTTGCATATTGACCAAACTCGACGAAGCTGCAACCATTGGCAGTGCATTGGATGTGGTCATTCGACAGAAATTGAACTTATACTATGTAGCAAGCGGTCAACGCGTGCCAGAAGATCTGCACGTTGCCAATCAAGAGTACTTGATTGATCGCGCATTTAAACTCAAGCGTGAGACTGCACCGTTCCAGTTTCAAGATTCAGAAATTCCTTTGGTCATGGCAAATACAGCGCATGCGATGAAAGATAAAAATTTGCGTGAGGTGATACTTGGCTAGTTTTGAATGTGATCAGGCAGAAGGTCTACGGCGCATGCTCGCCGGGCCCAAGCCGCGCATTTTTACATTTTTTTCGGCGACGTCAATCGCAGAAAAGAGTGCGATGTTGGTTAATCTTGGCGCATCTTTGTCCGCTGGCGGTAATCACGTCGTGTTATTGGATGCCTGTACCTCAGAGCAAGGTATCGTGCATCGCATTGACGATGACACAAACACACGCGCTACGTTAGTCGATGTGGCGCGCCAGCAGCGCGCCTTGAATCAAGTAGTGCGTCGGATGCCGCAAGGATTTGGATTGGCCTCGCTGACGCGTGGCTCGGTTCGTTCCACTACACAATATGATGCGGACCAAGTACGTCGTGTTGGTAATACCTTTGCGGTACTGGCATCGCAAACCGATATCTTGATTATCGACGCCGAGTTGGATGGAGAAGATCATTTTTCATCGCCCATCATCGCCAATAGTGAGATTGTGATTCAGGTTGCCCCTGGTGCTGCATCCATCAAAAACGCATACACAGTTATTAAACGTTTGAACGACCGTCTGGGCCGCCGCCCATTTGGTATTTTGGTGACAGCTTCTAATGAGCAAGAGGCGCAAAAGATTTATCAAAATATGGCAAAAACGGCGAGCCGCTATTTAGCGATCCAACTAAGCTATGTCGGCGCGATACCGAGCGATGAATACACAACGCGTGCCGCCCGTCTGGGCCGTGCGGTGACGGACGCTTTTCCGTTGGCGGTGGCGTCGGTTGCGTTCCGACATCTTGCACAACATTTTTCTTTGTCGACAGGTAGCACAGTTCTGGCGGCCAATCGTGCCGAGCTTGGAGCTTGAAGATGTATACCGCTGACGGTAAATCTGATCGCGATCATCTGGTGGGGGAGCATGCGCCGCTGGTGAAGAAGCTCGCTTATCAAATGAAGGCAAAATTGCCACCCAGCGTAGAAGTCGATGATTTGATTCAAGCCGGCATGATGGGTTTGCTGGATGCGGTGAATCGCTATGAAGAAACGCACGGTGCGCAATTTGAGACCTATGCGGTGCAACGTATTCGTGGCGCAATGCTGGATGAGTTGCGGAGCAGCGATTGGATGCCGCGCAGCATGCGTCAAAACATGCGCAAGATTGAGGTGGCAATGAACACCTTGCAGCAAAAGTTGGGGAGGGCACCGAATGAGACAGAAGTGGCAAAGCAGCTCAAGCTATCGCTCGCCGATTATCAAGATTTGCTGAGTGATGGTGGCGGCCATCAATTGGTGTACTACGAAGATTTTCATGATCATGAAGATAACGATCATTTTCTTGATCGCTACTGCAGCGACGAAACGTCTGATCCTCTAAAAAACTTAATGAATACCGGCTTTCGTGCGGCAGTTATCTCTGCTATCGAAGACTTGCCAGAACGAGAAAAAATCCTGATGGGTTTGTACTACGAACAGGAAATGAACTTAAAAGAAATCGGCGCCATCATGGGCGTAACCGAATCGCGTGTATCACAACTGCATAGTCAGGCAATTGCTAGGATGCGTGCAAATCTAAGGGAGAAAGCATGGACTGGGGTAGCCTGATTGGTTTGTTGCTGGCGCTAGGCGGCATTCTGGTCGGACAGATGCTGGAGGGTGGCAAGCTCGATTCCTTGATACAACCGGCGGCATTTGTGATTGTTGTGGTTGGCACGGCAGGCGCGGTGATACTGCAAAGCGGTATTGATAATTTTGTGCGTGGCATAAAAATGGCAGCACAAGTATTTGTTCCCAAGCCAGATGACTATTCAATTTTGATGACAGAAGTTGCTCAATGGAGCTTAAATGCGCGCCGCGAAGGTTTGTTGAGCCTGGAGTCCGAAATCAAAGCTGCACGTGACCCGTTTGTAGCGCATGGCTTGCGTTTAATCGTCGATGGTGTCGATCCGACAAAGCTGCGCGAGACCTTGGAATTAGAAGTCGATGCCTATGAAGCCAAACAGCGTTTGGCAATCAAGGTATGGGATGCAGCTGGCGGATACTCGCCAACCATCGGCATTCTCGGCGCGGTATTGGGTTTGATCCATGTAATGGAAAACTTATCCGATCCGGCGCGCTTGGGGAGTGGTATTGCGGTGGCGTTTGTCGCGACAATTTACGGTGTTGGGTTTGCTAATTTAATTTTTCTGCCGATTGCCAGCAAATTAAAAGGTTTGCTGCAGCGTGAAATTTTTAAGCAAGAGATGCTCATCAACGCCTTTTCCGGTATCGCAGCCGGTGATAATCCACGTTTGATCGAAGAGCGCATGTCGATTTATTTACAGCATTGATAAGTCGCACAGCATTTTGCAAATCGCTTTTATCCACTGCGGCGTATTACTTCATCTTATGAGTGCAGCCGTATCAGCGGATTCTCATTTACGCATACCTATTAGCTAGATCAGGCCAAGCCAAGATGGCACGAAGAAAAAAATACGAAGAAGAGCATGAAAATCATGAACGTTGGCTAGTCTCTTACGCCGACTTCATCACGCTGTTGTTCGCCTTTTTTGTCGTCATGTATGCAGTCTCATCTGTGAATGAAGGTAAATATCGCGTCCTCTCGCGTTCATTGGGCGTGGCATTTGGTACCCCGAGCCAGCAACAGGCTCCGATCATCAGAGAGCCCATCGATCCGAATCGCCCGATCATTCATCTACCTATCTCTAAACCCAAGCCTGCGCGCACGGAAGTCAATGCCGAGATCAAGCGCGAGAAGGCGCACATGACGAGCATCGCGCGTGACATCCTCAAGGCGATGGCGCCGTTGATCAGTCAGGGCAAGGTCCGCGTAACGCAAACCAGTCTCGGCGTTAGCGTGGAAATTAATGCCAGCGTCTTGTTTGCCCCCGGCGAAGCCAAGTTGAATGATCAATCAGAAGCAGCTTTGCGCGCGGTGGCACAGGTGTTGAAGAAGGTGGATAACGCGATTCAGGTTGAGGGGCATACCGATGATGTGCCGATTAATAATTCAATCTTCCCATCCAACTGGGAGTTGTCAGCGGTGCGTGCCAGTAGTGTGGTGCGCCTGTTTCTCGACAATGGTGTGGATGAAAAACGTTTGGTCGCATTGGGGCACGCAGCCAACGACCCCGTCGCTCCCAACGACACGCCAGAAGGGCGCTTACGCAATCGCCGTGTGCAATTACTGATTCTTCCGGATCGCACTGATGTGATCACCGAAGTGCCAGTCACTGCCACAGAGTGAGCGGTGCGGCGTTGAGCTACGCCCGCCGCTGATCAACTCGATATATCTCGCCGCTGCACTTGTTAGTTCAAGCAATCGTTTCAAAGCGGCAGATTACCTGTCTTCCTCATTTCTCCGTATTTCTCCCCAGTTTTCCCGTTACACGATGCTTGGATGCGACGCATTGTGCTGCCAGATAAGCAAACAAGCGAGCCTCATTGCCATTAAGAAACTATTAATGTAGATTCATTGCATTCTTGGTGTTTTGTGTGACGAGGTATGACGATGCATAAGCGCTTGCAAGTTTCTTTGTTGATGACAATGTGGCTGTTGGTATTCCCCTTTGCATTTGCAGAGGAAGTTCTACAACTGGGCGGCACACTTAGCCTCACTGGCAAATATGCAGAGCTGGGCACCATGAACGAAAAAGCCTACCGGCTTTGGGAGCGCGATGTTAATCGCAAGGGTGGTTTGGTTGGGCGCCAGGTCAAAGTGACGATTTTGGACGACAAGAGTGATCCGGTACTTGCCAAGCAACTGTATCTAGATCTGATCGTAAAGAACAAGGTTGATCTGGTGCTGGGTCCATATTCTAGCGAGATTACCGAAGAGATATCTAATGTCACAGAACAGTACCGCTACCCCTTACTTGCAGCAGGTGCTGCCGCAAACTCCATTTGGGAGCGAGGCCGAAAATATGTGTTTGGCGTCTATGTGACTAGTAGCAAATACACCACCGGTTTTTTGGAGTTGCTGGTCAAATCCGGCATTAACAAGATTGCGCTTATTTCCGCAGATGACGCCTTTTCTAAGGGTGTAGAAAAAGGCACCAAAGAATGGGCCAAGCGCTATCAGCTCGAGATTATTTTTTCAGACACGGTAAAAAAAGGTTCGCCGGATATGATGGACAGCGTTATTGCTGCTCGTTTATCCGGTGCGCAAGCCTTGATCGTGGCTGGTCATTTTCAGGATTCGATTCACGCGCGCCGTGCATTGAAAAAAATTGGATGGCAACCGCAAGCCTATTACGCGACGGTCGGTCCCTCCATACAAAACTATTCCGACACGTTAAAGTCTGATGCGCACGCTACATTTGCATCTTCGCAATGGGAGCCGAGTCTGCCTTTCCCTGGCACCAAAGAGTTTGGCGATGCGTTTAAAGCGGCGTATCAGATTGCACCTTCTTATCACGCTGCTAGTGCTTACGCTGCCGGACAGATTTTAGAAGCTGCAGCTGGCAAGGCAAAAAGTATTGATCGGCAGAAGTTGCGAGACGCGCTTGCTACGCTTGACACCATGACCATCATGGGACGCTACGGCGTAGACCGCGACGGGCGCCAGGTACGCCACTTCACCACCACAACTCAATGGCAAAACGGCAAGAAGGAAATCGTCGCACCACCTGAGTTACAGACGGCCAAGCCGATATGGCAATAGAGCCAAAAGCTGCCAAGCTCGCCAGGAGTCTAAATTTTAGGATTCTGGCATCGATTATTCCCATCATTATTTTGATGGTGATATTGGGTGGCACAGTGTTTTCTGTGGGATTGGGTACCGTATCGCACTATGCAAATGAACGGATACAAGAAGACCTAGAGCGCAATGCACGTGAGTTGTACAACTTGTGTGATAGCGCTTTACAAAATTTGCTGCTGGAAGGTCATTCCACTTCTGACGCAGCGACGAGATTGCGAAAAGGAAATACGCTCGGGAAAATAGAAGAATATGCGCATCAGCACAATCTCGAGGTGCTGGTGTACGAGCCGGACGGAAAAGCGATCCTTTTCCAGCAATCATCACTGCCATCAGAAACATTGATTACGGATGTAGAGAAAGAAAGTGAAAAGCCATTCGTAAAAATAAGTTATGAAAACAAGGTTTTTTACGCACGCCAGTTCGATTTTAAATTATGGAACTGGCGCATTGTGGTTGCCAAAGACGGCAAGTCTTATGCGGATTTTGCCAGCACCATTATGCAAAGTTACTGGGCGATTGGCGGCATTTTATTAATTGTCAGCATCGTGCTGGTACTGTACTTCCGACGTGCAGTTCACACTCCCATTCGATCCATCATCGCCTCGATCCAGTCTGACGGACTACCTGTCTATAAAGGTATTTATGAGTTTGAGTTTCTGAGCGACGTTATTCGCGAAGCAAAGCAGAACGAACAAGAAAAACAACTTGAAATGTCCTATCAAGCTTCGCATGATGAGCTGACTGGATTAACCAATCGTCGCGAGTTCGAGCGGTGTGTGCAGGCTGTACTGGATGGTTTGCCCAAAGAGCCAGCCACGCATGCGATTCTCTATCTTGATCTTGATCAGTTCAAGATCATCAATGACACCTGCGGCCATCATGCGGGCGATGCTTTGTTGCAGCAATTAGGCGGTTTGTTGAAAGGGAAGTTACGTCAAAACGACGTACTGGCTCGATTAGGAGGCGATGAGTTTGGTGTACTGCTGCGCAATTGCCCGGCCGAGCCAGCATTGCGGGTCGCCGAACTGATCAGGCAGACCGCCGCTGAGTTTCGCTTTGTGTGGAAAGATAATTTATTCTCAGTTGGCGTGAGTGTCGGCTTGCTCTCGTTCTCCGATGATCAACTTACCTTAAATGAGATGCTGAGCATTGTTGATGGTGCATGCTACCTAGCGAAAGAAAAAGGCAGAAATAGAATCCATGTTTATCAAGCCGATGATGGCGAGCTAAGTGAGCGCAAAGGGCAGATGAATTGGGTCGCAAAGATATCAAAAGCGTTAGAAGAAAATCGCATGCTGCTGTACCGTCAGACCATCTTGCCCTTGCACGGCATTGAGCAGCAAGTGGAGCACTTTGAGGTTTTGTTGCGTATGCGAGATGAAGATGGCGAGTTGCTGTCACCAATGGCTTTTTTGCCTGCCGCCGAGCGCTACAATCTGATGTCGATGATTGATTTTTGGGTGATCAAAAGTGCGTTCCAGTATTGCAAGCGTTTCTGTGCCCGAGACGATATTGCCTATACCTGTTGTATCAATCTGTCGGGTGCAACCGTAGGCGATGAGCGTTTGATCACGTATATACGCGAACAGTTTGATCTGTTCGAGATTTCTCCCAAAAGTATCTGTTTTGAAATTACAGAAACAGCTGCCATTGCCAATCTCAATAGCGCCACCAACTTGATTAATCAGCTTAAACAGATCGGCTGTCGTTTTGCGCTCGATGATTTTGGCAGCGGCATGTCATCGTTTGGCTATTTAAAAACGCTCCCTGTCGATTACATCAAGATCGATGGCAGTTTTGTCAAAGACATGCTGCATGATCGTATTGATCATGCCATGGTGGAGGCCATCAACAACATCGGCCACGTGATGGGGATACAAACAATCGCCGAGTTTGTGGAAGATGATGCGATCAAGGACGAATTAACAAAGCTCAATGTCAACTTTGCGCAAGGCTATGGCATCGACAGACCCGCGCCTATACAAACCACAATCGCGTGAGATGCTGCATCACAGCTTAGCAATGCGCTCACGGTAATTTGGAGCGCAATCCCGTTCACCAATCGTTTGTTTACCACGCTGGAGTGCAGCCACGCCGCGTTGGCGCATTTGCTTCAATTTCCTAGGTTTTCAAAAATATCCATTTTTTCTGGTTATATTAGGTTCAATTCAAATGATTTGACGTCACATTGCTTGCGGGTTAACATGGGGGTCTCGTAAGATTCGCCAAAATCTCGCATACTCATTAAATGTCGCCCATGCCCATCTGTTGCGGGGCAGCGCATTTTTACCGCGGGATTCCCGGGTACCGCCCGGTTTCATTTCTTCCAACCTTTTAAAAAATTCTTCCATGACTATTTCTTCGTCCGTACGAATTTTCACCACTGTGCTGGCACTTGCCGGCCTGATGATGCAAGCGTCTGCCCATGCTGAAACAACATTGGAAAGAATCAAAAGAACCGGCGTGGTGCGCATCGGTTATGCCAACGAAGCACCGTTTGCTTATACCAAGCTCGATGGCAAGGTCACCGGTGAATCGCCAGAAATCGCGCGCATTATTTTCAAAAAATTAGGCGTTAAGCAAATCAAATCGGTATTAACCGAGTGGGGCGCATTGATCCCTGGTTTGCAAGCAAATCGTTTTGATGTGATTGCGGCAGGTATGTACATCACACCACCGCGCGCCAAGGAAGTGCTGTTTACCGATCCGCACTATCAATTGAAAGATACGCTGCTGGTAGCCAAAGGTAATCCGAAACAGCTGACAAGTTATGCCGACATCGTCAAGGATGGCGATCTGAAGTTGGCGATCATGGCTGGCACCGCGGAATACCAATATGCGATTGACGCTGGTGTAAAAGAAGACCAGATACTGCAAGTGCCCAACACCATCGCACAACTGCAAGCGGTGATGACCAAGCGTGCAGATGCTGCCGTTGGCACCGCATTGACGATGAAAGATCTCGCCAAGAAGAGCCGCAAAAAATTGATCGCGATTGACGATTTTGTCGATGATCCTTCGCATATCGGTTATGGCGCATTGGCCTTCCGCAAAGACGATCAAGATTTGCGCGATGCCGTCAACGGCGCGCTGAAGGAATGGTTGGGTTCGGAGCAGCATTTAGCAACGGTCAAGCCTTTTGGTTTTGATCGCTCCAATTTGACCGACAAAACTGCGACCGAGCTCTCGGGTGACTGAGGCTTTGCATAGTTTTAATTTACCATCTCTGAGCGGCGGGCTTGATGCGCTGTGTCAGGTGACGGCAACAACGATGATAGCGACGCTGTCAACGGGAGCTAAGCATGGAGGTTAATACCCTAAGTGACATGCTGCCGTTGCTGATGCGCGGCACATGGATCACGATTCAAATCACGGCACTGGCGGCGCTGTTGGCGATGGCGATGGCCTTGCTCGCCGCGCTCGCAAAACTCTCACCGGTGCGCGGCTTGCGCTGGCTCGCCAATATCTATATTGAAGTATTCCGCGGTACTTCTCTGTTGGTGCAGTTGTTCTGGCTGTACTTCGTGCTGCCGCTACCGCCTTTCAATCTGTCGATGACTTCCTTCACCGTGGCAGTGATAGGCCTCGGTTTGCATATTGGCGCGTATGGCGCTGAAGTGATGCGTGGTGCTTTGACTGCGGTGCCGCGCGGTCAGATCGAGGCATCGATTGCGCTCAACATTCCACCTATCCGCAGATTCTTCCGTATTGTGTTGCCGCAAGCGATGATCAACGTGATCCCGCCGGGTACTAATTTATTGATCGAGCTGCTCAAAGGCACTTCGCTGGTGTCGCTGATCACGCTGGCCGATCTGAGCTTCCGCGCCAATCAGCTGGTGCAACTGACATTTATGAGCCGCGAAATTTTCGGCATTACGTTATTGATCTACTTTGTGCTGGCGCAATGCATTAACTTTGCGATGCGCATGCTGGCACGCCGACTCAATCGCGGTGCGTTGAAGAGGAGTCGCTAATGCAGACCTTCTTCGACTTTAAATTTGCGTGGGAGATACTGCCAGCCTTGCTGGAAGCTTCTCTCAAAACCATCGGCATCACGCTGGTTGCATTTTGCATTGCACTGGTACTTGGTTTGCTATTGGCCGTATTACGACGCAGCCATGCACGCTTTTTATCTTGGCCAGCGACGATGGTGATTGAGTTCATCCGTAGTACACCGCTATTGATCCAACTGTATTTTTTGTACTACGTGATGCCAGAGTTTGGCCTGACGCTGACCGCGCTGACGGCCGGCACCATCGGTATCGCGCTGCATTACTCTTGTTACGTGGCAGAAGTTTATAGAGCCGGTCTCGATGGTCTGCCGCGTGGGCAGTGGGAGGCCAGCAAGGCATTGAGCATCGCGCCGCTGCAAGCATATCGCCGCATCATCATGCCGCAGGCGATACGTCCTATCATTCCTGCGCTAGGGAATTATCTGGTGGCGATGTTCAAGGACACGCCTATCTTGTCCGCAATTACGGTGGTGGAGTTGATGCTGCAAGCCAAAAATATCGGCTCGCAAAGCTTCCGTTATCTGGAGCCGATCACAATGGCAGGTTTATTCTTCCTGTTGATCAGCATCACGGTCGCCTTGTTAGTGCGACGACTGGAAGGTGCGCTGCAAATGCCGACATTTAAACCTAAAGAACCTCAGCCAGAACAAAATAAGCCTAAAGAAAATGGGCCTACAGAAAATCAGTCACAACAAAATTTGGTGAAGGAAAATACCTGATGAGCACTGACACCATCGTACGTTTTCGTGATGTGAGCAAACGATATGGGCCGTTGACGGTACTCGACCATCTTGATCTCGACATCAAGCGCAACGAAAAAGTCGCCATCATCGGACCTAGCGGTTCCGGCAAATCGACCTTGTTGCGCGTGTTGATGCTGCTAGAAGACATCAATGAAGGCGTGATCGAAGTCGATGACATGCCGATCAGCCACATGCAAAAAAACGGCAAGCTGGTGCGCGCCAATGAGCGCTACAAGCGCGAGGCGCGCAGCAAGATCGGCATGGTGTTCCAAAACTTCAATCTGTTCCCGCACATGAGCGCTTTGCAGAACGTCGCCGAGGCGCCGGTCACTGCACTCGGCCTGAGCAAGAAAGAAGCGGCAGAGCGTGCAGAAGAACTGCTAGAGATGGTGGGCTTGAGCGATAAGCTCAAACATTATCCTTCGCAATTATCCGGTGGTCAGCAACAGCGGGTGGCGATTGCACGCGCGCTGGCGATGCGGCCGCAGGTGCTGCTGTTTGATGAAGTAACGTCGGCACTCGACCCCGAGTTATGCGGAGAAGTATTGAACGTGATCCGCCGCCTCGGCGAAGAGCACAGCCTGACGATGCTGATGGTCACGCATCAGATGGGTTTTGCCAAAGAGTTTGCCGACAGAGTCTGCTTTTTCTCTGAAGGAAAGATCGCCGAACAGGGGCCGCCCGAGCAGATATTTGGCGCGCCGCAGCAGGAGCGGACGCAAGCTTTCTTGCGTGCTGTGATGGATGCGGTTTAAATCTTCTGGTTGATAATCGAGTTTTCGATTCGATGATACTCAGTTGCCGGGGTAGCCCGGCGGCTAGTTAACTTTTTTGCGGGGTTAGAAAGTAAGCAAAAAAGGTAACCCCAAAAAAGCGACCGCAAGCCGCTGCCCTTCGGGTTCCCGTTTGTGCAAATCAAAAAATGGGAAGTGAACGGAACTCGCCTGCGGCTCAAACATCGTTCACTTCTTATCCATTTTCTGCCTCGCACAAACGGCAGCGTCACAGCGGAAAAATCAACGGCAACTTTTAAGTACTGAGGTTTTCTAATAAATTTAGATTTGAAATCATGTCCTAGCCTCTTAAATCTCCCGAGAGATAATTGTCGTCTGCACCGTATTTCTCAAAATTAGTTTATTAAATGTTCCGCGGATTCATGTGCAATCTTGATAATTTCTTCTGGCGTCATATCTTGACCCAACATCATGTGAAGCTGAAGGATCTGAAATGTGTAATCTGTGTATATTTCTCGATTCAAAACGTAGTCGTCCTCTAGCGCAGTTTCAATTTTCTCAGGGAAGCTAAAGTGGCGAGTTCGCTCATAGTATTCAATCTTAAGTTCTGATGCTGTCATATTCATAAATTTAAGATCCGACCTTGGCTCCTTTTATCCTGCTTTTATCGGTGGATAAATGAGTTGACGCTTCTTTAACCTGCGGACTCGGCCTTATATTTTTCATATTCTTCTAAATACAATCGCGCTGCTTCGTCGATAAACTCCCGTTTCCTTTCTCGGAGAGATTGGAGTTTACGTATTGCACTTTTGTAGATGACTTGATGGGCGTGATTTTGAATCATACCTTCATCGTATACGTCGAACTCAATGTCATCGTCTGACAGAGCTATGTTTGCAAGCCGTAGCAAATCATCTTTAGAAATCTTATCAACGGGGCTGAAATCTCCGCTTTCTAAGAGAAAATACCCACAACTATTTTCAATCTTTAATAGCTTCATAGCTCTTCTTTCGTGATTCGTAGGCCGTAGTGCCGGCCTCCAGTGAATCCATCAAAATTTGATGATTTTTAATTGCATTTCCATCGACAGAGTAAAGAACTTTGTCTGTTGGGTGTCCCGAATAAACTCGGTATATGATCCGTCCGTCTTCAATTTCCTTTTGCGTGTAAAGAAGATAATCAGCTCCGATTGATGCACCAACTGTGCTGTTGTGGGTAACAACAACGACCGGCATCGTTTCTGAAATTGATTTCAAAATTTGATTGACATCACTTTGCAGGAAAAGATTATCAAAAGATGACTCAGGTTCATCTATCAACAAGATATCAAAATTCTGCGCGTCGGAGATTTCCTGAAGCAGGCGAAATTCTGATCTTTCACCACCTGAAACCTCAAAACCATCTCCATTTAGAATTCTGTACGATATTTTTATGAAGAGCTTGTACAGACTTGCGCGAGCAAGGCTTTCGTTGCTGAGTAAGCAACGGAGGTACTTGTAAGGATCTGAGTATTCAAGGAACGCATCTCTAAACGCCGTTTGCACCCCGCTAGCGGATTTGATTTCACCTGCACCACTATATGGTGATTTGCGGACTTCTATTTTGAATCCTTGCAGGGGCTCCTCGTATATTGCTGCTTCTTGCTTGAGGGTATGTACCAGTTCGCAGAATCTTTCGACACGCTTTTTATCTAAGCAGTATTCATAAATATCGATATCGCTAACTTGAGTGGCTGAAGTCCTTAAACGCAATCCTTGTTTTATCTCGTCAACTAAATCGTTAACAAATTTCGTTTTTTGATTATTAAGAGCCCTATGTCGGAGCAACTCTATTAGCTCTACGAGAAGGTGCTTAAGTGCTGATAGCTCTATATGTTTTTCGATAATTCCGCGAAACTCGATATTTTCGATTACCTGTTTCACGGACTCAATGAGTGAGGTCAAGGTTTTATTATTTCCTATAGGAAATTTAACCTCATCAAAGAGCGTTGCATTCGAATAGGCATCCTGAAGATCTATCTCCTCGGCCGATTTCAAAAGAGTTTCAACGTACTGATCAAGTTCGCGTTCTCGCGCCTCCAGATCGACGTTCATAACGTCGTCTAGAACCCGTTTTAGACCTGCTAGGTAATCGTCTACAAATACGCTGCGGCGTCGTTCCACCTCGTTTGTGAAATCTCGTTCATACTCCGCCTCGCTCTGTTGCACAAGTGAGAACTGCTTTATGTACTTTGTATGTTCAATGTTTGCACTGATTTCATCGAGCGTATGTGTCTTCCCACTAGAGCGGGCGCCGATAACGACATTGAGGCCCGTGGATATTTTTTGTCCTCCTTCGAGCACCTGCCACAGGTTGTTTCCGTCTGATTCTGATAGTGAAACTTTTGCTTTGTCTCCAAGGCATGTCTTGAGCGCGCCAAGTGTTATCTCCCCACAGTCGATGAAGGTTTGCCGGTTAGGTAGCCTTGGCAGGTTATCCTTCATTCTCGAATCACTGAACAAAACCGGTGTGGGTTTCGTATTATCCTTGATAGAGCGGACGAACTTTTTCGCACTATCTACTTCACCAGCGCAGATATATGGCCTTAACTGTTCCAGTGCTGTCCCTCTAATCGGCGGCGATTTATCGTAATGAGGGATCACCAAGTACTGTCCAAGATCACCATAAATGCCAATCAGCTCTTCTACCGAAAGAAAGTCGCCTATCTTTGAAATTTTTTCGGAAACAATGTTTGCTTTTGCTTCAAAGTCATCCAACTGCGAAGAACTACCGATGACCAGCACATGGCCTTTTGCCACGTTTATTTCTATGCCCGGGAAAACGACGGCGTTAAGGGCGTCTTGAATTTCCCGAAATTGATTGGCATCGAAGGTATCGTGATTTGTCACTGCTACAGCATCCAGTGAAGCTTCCTCGACATATCTCTTAAATGTCTCAAGGCTGAACGTGAACGCGGCGTCACTGATCGTCGCAATGGTGTGAATGTGAAGGTCAATTTTTTTCACGAGCTCTGTGTCCCCATCTGGCCTAACACCATCCAACGTAGAAGCGCTGTACAGCTCTATGATTCAGCGTTCGCTTGACTGCTGAGTTCGACTCCGAATGAAATCAAAGACCTTGAAAACCTTAGATTATGAAAGCGGTCATTCAACCGCCTATCGAAAACGTTAATCCAAGGATATAAGCAGAACGGCCGACACGTCCACAAATACTTGGAAAATTAACAATGTGAGTTTATTTTTCGTCGGTGTCGCGATTGGTGCGACGGTTTTTGCGTCTTGCCAGGCGTGCGGTCAGTCCGCCTAGTTGCCTATAGATGGCAGCGTAACGATGATCCCAAGCTCGCACAGCGAAGTACTGCTTACGTACCGTTGCAAGGTCGCCTCTTGCTATCGGTCCGGTCAACGCCTGTTCTGCTCCTACCATCAAGACGTTCTCACTTGTTTCGCGTACCAGATGCGTCATCATCTTCAACGCTTGATCTTCGGGTATGCTAGCCTGGGCGTAGGTCTGTACTGCTGTGTCTAGCAAAGTCACCAGATAGTTGGAGGCAAAGACTGCGGCGGCGTGGTACAGCGTTTTAGCCTCGGCTTTGATGAGGACGAAATGTGCGCCGATGGCGTTGAATAATGGCGACAAAGTTTCTAAGGCGCGCTGATCGCCTTCTACGCCGCAATAGGTGCCATCGAAAGTTTTTGCCACGCGCGCTGGTTGGGCAAAGCTGCGCACGGGATGGATGCTGGCGAATGCGATTGTAGAACTTGCGGCCGACATTTCGTGCGTCCGCATAACCGAAGCGGGCAATGCACCGCTGCAGTGGAACACGACACTGTTTGATGAAAGTGCATGACTGTTAGCGAGTGCTGTGGCGCTTGCTACGATCTGGTCGTCAGGAACGGCGATCAGAATGATGTCGGCTTTTTGTAAATCCTCGTAACGATCGATTGCACGACCTGCACCAATAAACTCAATTGCTTGTTGGCTGCTGGCCACGCTTCGATTTAATACGTCACCGATCTTAACTAAGCCACTTTGGTGAAACAAACGTCCCAGTGTCTGACCAAGCTTGCCACCGCCTATGATGGTGAGAGTAGGGATGGTTTGCATTTTAGTGAGCGGTGCTTATCATCAGTGTTGTCAAACAGCGTTTTCAGGCGGCGTTTTTAAGCAGAATTAATTTGTTCCAGCGCTTCTTGCTGTTCCAGCCATTCTGTTTCTAGCTGCGCCAACTCTTTGGTGTGCTGCGTTTGTTCTTCCAGCAATTGCTTGAGTTCTTTTTTATTGGCGGCGTCGTAGATCAGCGGATCGGCGAGTTTGCTATCAACACTCACTTTTTGTGCAGTGCGTTTGGCGATGTGCTCTTCCAGCTTTTTTAGCTTGGCTTCGATAGGCTTTTTCTGCGCCGACAGCTTTTGTCTTTGTTCTGCTTCCAGCTTTTTCTGTTCTTGCTTGTCCGCTGGTGAAGCATGCTTATCTTGTGCTGCAACTTTGGCTTCTGCTTTGCTGGCTTTTTCTGCTTCTTTATTTTTCACCGGTGCAGCGCTTACTTTGTTGGCTGCTGCATTTGCGGCTGCACTTGAGGCGGCATTTTTTTCTGCCAGTTTGGTTTTGAACAGCCAGTCGCGATAGTCGTCGAGATCGCCGTCGAAAGGTTGCAGCTTGCCGTCGGCGACGATGATAAATTCATCGGTGGTGGCGCGCAGCAGATGTCTATCATGGGAGACGACAACCAACGTGCCTTCAAATTGCGCGAGCGCCATCGTTAGTGCTTCGCGGGTTTCTAGATCCAAGTGATTGGTTGGTTCATCCAGCAGCAGCAGGTTGGGGCGTTGCCAGACGATCAGCGCGAGCGCAAGGCGTGCTTTTTCACCACCAGAAAACGGCGCGATCTTGCTGGTGACCATATTGCCGTTGAAATTAAAACTACCGAGGAAGTTGCGCAGTTCTTGCTCGCGTACTGTCGGTGCGATATGCGCCAGATGCCACAAGGGCGACTCTTCATGACGCAACATTTCTACCTGATGCTGGGCGAAGTAGCCGACGGCTAATCCCTTGCCTAACTGGGAGTGACCGTTGAGTGGTGTGAGTTCGCCCGCGATGGTTTTGATGAGCGTCGATTTGCCCGCGCCGTTGACACCGAGCAGGCCGATGCGTTGGCCAATCTGTAGTGAAAAATTGATGTCGGAGACGATGGTTTTTTCAGTGATGGCACCGGATGTTGCATCTTCGATTCTATAGCCGGCATTGACGTCTTCCATCACCAACATCGGGTTAGGTGCATTGGCGGGCTCGCGGAATTCGAATGAAAATTCGGCGGCAGCGCGCAGCGGTGACAGCTCTTCCATCTTGGCGAGTGCCTTGATACGGCTTTGTGCCTGGCGTGCCTTGCTTGCCTGCGCTTTAAAGCGGCTGATGAAAGATTCCAGATGCGCGCGTTGGCGTGTTTGTTTTTCTAATGCGCTTTGTGCGAGGATCATTTGCGCAGCACGTTGGCGCTCAAAGCTGGAGTAGTTGCCGGAGTAGCGCTTCAATTTGCGTTCGTCGATATGCACGATCACATTGACGACGCCATCGAGAAAATCTCGATCATGTGAGATCACGATCAAGGTGCCAGCGTAACGTTTGAGCCAGTCTTCCAGCCAGATGATGGCGTCCAGATCCAAATGGTTGGTCGGTTCATCCAGCAGCAGCAGATCGGAAGGACACATCAAGGCTTGCGCCAGATTTAAACGCATGCGCCAGCCGCCAGAGAAACTGGCAACCGGTTGATTCATCTGTTCCATCTTAAAACCAAGACCCAGCAGCAATTGCTCGGCGCGTGATTGCACGGTGTAGGCATCCGCATCGGCTAACGAGCTATACAACTCGCCGATCAGCGTGCCGTTGTCGTCGGTGTCGGGTTCGCTTTCCAGAAACGCGAGTTCTTCTTCCAGACGGCGCAGCGTGATGTCGCCATCAATCGCGTAATCAATTGCGGTGCGTTCCAGTGGTGGCGTTTCTTGCGCAACGTACGCGACTTGCCATTTGGACGGGAAATCGATGCTGCCTTGGTCGGCATGAAGCTCGCCACGTAGCATCGCAAACAGACTGGACTTGCCAGCGCCGTTGGCACCGATCAGACCGATTTTGTCGCCCGGATTGAGGGTGACATCGATATTTTCGAACAACGGCTTGACGCCGCGCATAAGGGAAACTTGCTGGAAACGAATCATGAGTATGTTGATGGATAAAGCCGTGGCTTTTATCCTTCTGCTTTTCTACGAATTGTAAATAGCCGATGGCTTGTGCCATCGGTTTGAATTGCTTAGCGCGATTGCTCACGTTTAGCTTCTGATCTTCGTGCTTTTGATCTAAGTGCCTAATAACGAAGTCAGTTTGATAGGGAGTTTTAGCGCAGCTGATCGGCCGTCAATAAAAAAACCATATCATCGCCGGCGCTGGTGGTGAGCCAGGTCAGATTTAAGTCTGGGAATGCCGCTTCTGCAAAGGCGCGCTCGTTACCGATCTCGACCATCAAGATACCGTTGGGCGTTAAGCGCTCTGCGGCGCCAGCTACAATTTTACGCACTAAATCCATTCCATCGTCACCGCCTGCCAGTGCAATCTGCGGCTCATGCAGATATTCCTGCGGCAACTTGCCCATCGAGCTGGCGTTGACATACGGCGGATTGGTGATGATCAGATCGTATTTTTTTTGCGGCACGTTTTGATACAAGTCTGACTGTACCAACGTGATGCGATCCTGTAATTCATATTCATCGACATTGCGTTGCGCGACGGCTAAGGCATCAGCGGAAATATCGGCGGTGACGACAGCAGCATTGGGGAAGGCATCTGCCAACATGATCGGCAGACAACCGGAGCCGGTACACAACTCTAAAATATTGACGACTTCATCCGGATCGCTGACCCAGGGTGAGAACAGATCGGGAATCAGCTCGGCAATAAAGGAGCGCGGCACGATCACACGCTCATCGACGTAAAAACGATATTCACCCAACCATGCTTCATTGGTGATGTAAGCAGCGGGTACGCGCTGATCGGCGCGGCGCTCAATCACATCTAATACTGCTTTGACTTCTTCGTGCAACAGATGCGCATCGAAGAAGGGCTCCAGCTTGTCGAGAGGCAGTTTGAGTGTATGCAGGATCAGATAAGCGGCTTCATCCAGTGCGTTGTTGCTGCCATGACCGAAAAATAGTTTTTCCGTATTGAAGCGCGTAACTGCGTAACGCAGCAGATCGCGGACGGTGGTGAAATCGCTAGGCTTGCTGAACATGATAGACGGTGTCCGGTGGTAATAATTTGTTCCGGCACGCTGGCCGGAATAAATGGTAAGGGGGTGATCAGTACTAAAGCGAACTCAGTATTTAAGAGAACTAAGTAATACAGCGAACTCTATAGCGTGGCGCCAATTAAATCTTGAGCCAAGCGGCAAACGATCGTTACAGCAGCAAATTCTCCATCGTACGACGATAGATATTTTTAAGCGGATCGATGTAGCGCACTTCTATGTGTTCATCGATCTTGTGGATGCTGCCATTTGGTGGACCAAACTCGATCACCTGTGGGCAAATCTGCGCAATGAAGCGACCGTCCGAAGTGCCGCCGGTGGTCGATAACTCGGTGGTGATGCCGGTTTCCGCTTTAATCGCCGCTGCTGCAGCGTCGCTTAATGTGCCTTTAGGTGTCAGGAAAGGATAGCCGCTGATTGACCAAGCTAAATCATATTCCAGCCCGTGTTTGTCGAGGATCGCATGTACGCGCTGTTGCAATCCTTCTACCGTGCTGGCAGTGCAAAAGCGGAAGTTAAAGTCGATCACGACATTGCCAGGGATCACATTGGATGCACCAGCGCCACCGTGGATATTGGATACCTGCCACGAGGTCGGCAGATAGTATTCGTTACCGTCATCCCATTTTTCGGCGACCAATTCTGCCAATGCTGGTGCGCACTGATGGATAGGGTTGCGCGCTAATTGCGGATAGGCGATATGGCCTTGTATGCCTTTGACGGTCAGCTTGCCGGACATGCTGCCGCGTCGTCCGTTTTTGATGGTGTCGCCGAGTTGATCGGATGAGGTTGGTTCGCCGACGACGCAATAGTCCATTTGTTCGCCGCGCGCCTTCAGCGCATTGCAGACGACCACGGTGCCATCGGTGGCAGGGCCTTCTTCATCACTGGTGATCAGGAATGCAATGGAGCCTTTGTGATCTGGATGCGCTTGCAAAAATTCTTCCGCTGCTACCACCATGGCAGCAATCGACGTCTTCATATCAGCCGCGCCGCGACCATACAATTTGCCATCGCGATGGGTAGGTGTAAAAGGATGTGAGGTCCATTGCTCGAGCGGGCCGGTCGGCACCACATCGGTATGGCCAGCAAACACCAGCAATGGTTGCGCTGTGCCCTTACGTGCCCACAGATTGGTGACCTCGCCGGACGCGATGGTTTCGCAATTGAAACCGAGCGGTGACAGCAACTCGATTAAACGTTGTTGGCAACCTTTGTCCTGTGGCGTGACGGAGGAGAGGGCGATCAATTCTTCAGTTAGTGCGAGCGTTTTGCTCATAATTTACTTCTTTAAATTTTGTTGATGAAAATTTTTTGATACAGCGCGTCGGAAAAACCGACATTGGTTTTGTCTGCATACGACAGCACCGGGCGTTTGATAACGGAGGGCGAAGACAGCATCAACTCTATGGCGCTGGCGTCATCTTTGATCAAAGCTTTTTGCTCATCACTGAGTTTGCGCCAAGTGGTGCCTTTGCGATTGATCAAGACATCGACGGAAACATCCTGTAGCCAGCCGCTAATCAACGCACGCGTGATGCCATTTTTTTTGAAATCGTGAAAATCAAAAGATTGATTGTGTTCGGTCAGCCAAGTGCGTGCTTTCTTAACGGTGTCGCAATTGGGAATGCCATACAGAGTTATCGTCACAAAGTGATCCTTATTCTCACATCTTCAACGTGAATTCAGTGAAGCTCGCACCTTCTGGTTCTTCTTTGCGTACTTCAGATTTCGAGACGCCTGCATTGTTCAACAGCCAGAACAAGTTACTGGCGGAATCTGCGTGCGACAAAGCTTCTTCTTCGGTGATGACGCCTTCTTGCACTAACTGCAGTAAGGCTTGCTCGAAAGTCTGCGAGCCGGGCGACAAGCTCTTCTCGATTGCTTCTTTGATTTGCGGAATTTCGTCCTGCTCAATCAACTCGGTGATGTGCCGCGTATTCAGCATCACTTCCACCGCAGCACGACGGCCACCGTCTATGGCGGTGAGCAGACGTTGCGAAACCACTGCACGTAATGTCGACGCCAAATCAGTCAACAAGGTTTGACGATGTTCTATCGGATAGAAATTAATGACGCGGCTCAATGCCTGATAGCTGTTATTCGCATGCAAGGTGGCAATCACCAAATGACCCGATTGCGCGTAGGCCAAAGCAGCAGACATTGTCTCTTTGTCGCGTAACTCACCGATCATGATGCAGTCCGGTGCTTGGCGCAACGCGTTGCGCAAGGCGACGTCTAAATTGCGGGCATCGCTGCCGATTTCGCGTTGGTTGATGATGGATTTTTTGTTTTTAAACAAAAATTCTATCGGCTCTTCCAGCGTCAAAATATGGCCGGCGATTAGCGCATTTCTATGATCCAGCATCGACGCGATGGTGGTTGATTTACCGGAACCCGTCGAGCCAACCACTAACAACAAACCACGTTTTTCCATCACCAGCTTGGAGAGTATCTCTGGTAATTTCAAGGTGTTCAACGCTGGAATGTCGCCTGGTATATAGCGTAGTACTACCGAAATACTGCCGCGCTGGCGAAATGCCGATAGGCGGAAGCTACCAACGCCGGCAACAGGAATGCCGATGTTGAGTTCATTCTCGCGCTCCAGCTCGGCGATTTTTTCTGACGGTATCACTTCACGCAGCAAATTCATGATCGCGGTTTGATCGAGCTTTTGCTGATTAACAGCAATCAGCTTGCCGTCAATCTTGATATGGACAGGCGAATTGACTGCAATAAACAGGTCAGATGCTGCTTTTTCCTTCATCAGAAGGAATAATCTATCCATTGCCATGCGTTGCCCCTGAAGTGATAAGGATTCGATGATCAAAGTCGGATGCTAAAACGCCATCCTGCTGCTCGCTCGCCAAATGGGACAACCAGGCAGCGTGACCTCGTTATCCCATCGATCTTCTTAATCAAATTTCTTGATTATTCTTTTACTTCAAATTAGTCGCGCAACAATTCGTTGATCGATGTCTTCGAGCGTGTTTTTGCATCGACTTTTTTAACGATGACTGCGCAGTACAAGCTGTACTTGCCATCAGCCGACGGCAAGTTGCCCGACACGACCACCGAGCCGGCAGGGATGCGACCGTAGCTGACTTCACCAGTGGCACGATCGTAAATCTTGGTTGATTGACCGATATACACACCCATCGAAATCACCGAGTTTTCTTCGACGATCACGCCTTCGACGATTTCCGAGCGCGCACCGATGAAGCAGTTGTCTTCAATGATGGTTGGATTCGCTTGCATAGGCTCCAATACGCCGCCAATGCCGACGCCGCCGGACAGGTGGACGTTCTTGCCGATCTGCGCGCACGAACCAACGGTGGCCCACGTGTCGACCATTGCGCCTTCATCGACATACGCGCCGATATTGACGTAGGACGGCATCATCACCACGTTCTTGCCGATAAAGCTACCGTGACGCGCCACAGCAGGTGGCACCACGCGGAAACCGCCTGCTGCAAAATCAGCTTCGGTGTAATTGGCAAACTTGGTCGGCACCTTATCGTAAAACTGCATATTGCCACCGGCTGGCATTGCTACATTGTCTTCCAGGCGGAACGACAGCAACACGGCTTTCTTGATCCATTGATTGACGACCCATGTGCCACTATCTTTTTGCGCCACGCGCAATGCGCCTGTGTTCAATTTTTCAATGACTTGTGCAACCGCGCTGCGCAGATCAGCAGGTGCATTTTTAGGTGAGAAGTCGGCGCGGTTTTCCCAGGCTTGATCAATGAGTTGTTCCAGTTGTTGAGTCATGTGCTTATTTCTTTTGAGTGAGATTAAGGAGCAGATAAGGAGCAGAATTAAGTAAAACTTAAGGAAAATTTAGTAGACAGATTAAGACGACACGTTAAGAAGAATGCGCCAATTTTTTGACGAATTCGACAATGCGTTGTGCGGCTTCTACGCACTCGTCCACTTCGGCGACCAGCGCCATGCGAATGCGATTCTGTCCCGGATTGATACCATGCGCTTCGCGGCCGAGGTAACTGCCCGGCAATACGGTCACATTATATTCGGCATACAGGCGCTTAGCGAATTCGACATCGCTGATGTTGACCAGTTTGTCGACCTTGGCCCACAAATAGAAGCCAGCGTCGGGCAGAGACACGTCCAGAACCTCTTGTAGCATCGGTGTTACCTGTTTGAACTTCTGCACGTATTTGGCACGATTGTCGATTACATGTTGCTCATCGTCCCACGCTGCGATCGACGCGCTCTGCACGGTAGGACTCATCGCGCTGCCATGATAGGTGCGATATAACAAAAACTGCTTGATGATCTTGGCATCGCCAGCGACGAAGCCGGAGCGCATGCCCGGCACATTGGAGCGTTTGGATAAGCTGGAGAACGCAATCAAGCCAGCGTAATCGGGGCGTCCCAGTTTGTGCGCTGCCTGCAAGCTACCTAATGGCGCTACATCGTTGAAATAAATTTCCGAATAACACTCGTCGGCAGCAATCACAAAACCATAGCGATCCGACAAGGCAAACAGTTCGCGCCAATCGTCCAGCGTTAATACTGCACCAGCCGGATTGCCAGGTGAGCATAAATACACCAGTTGTACGCGCGACCACAACTCTGGTGTCAGATTAGAAAAATCCGGTGCAAAGTTGCGCGCTGGATCGCAATTTACAAAATAAGGTGTGGCGCCAGCAAGATAGGCTGCGCCTTCGTAGATTTGGTACAGCGGATTCGGACAGACCACCAACGCATCCTTGCTGGCATCAACCACGGTTTGCGCCATTGCAAACAAGGCTTCGCGTGAACCATTGATTGGTAAAATCTGGTTTGCAATATCAAATTTAGGCAAATCGTAACGCCGTTGCAACCAGCCAGCGATCGTGTTGCGCAATTGCTCAGTGCCGGCGGTGGTTGGGTAGATCGCCAAACCATCCAGATTATCGGCCAAGGCTTGCTGAATAAATGGCGGCGTTGGATGTTTAGGTTCACCGATACCAAGGCTGATCGGACGAAACTGCGTGTTTGGCGTGACTGCAGCAAATAATTGCTTTAGTTTTTCAAACGGATAAGGCTGTAACTGATTCAGAAGTGGATTCACGGCGGATTTGCGATGGCTAAGTGGATTCAAAAAAGCAGGCGGCTAATGATGCAAAGTGGCGACATTATACTGTGCCAGCCGCTTATCCCGATAGGGGCGGGCGGGTGCCACTGGCTGCAGCCAAAAGCTTGGAATTGGGGTTGTAAATGCTATGATGAGCTCCTTTTGTGCGTCCGCAAGCTCACATTAGTCGGATTGATCGACGCTTATTTGGGCGGAAAATAAGTTGATAACCCACTGAAAACTCATTTTAAAAATACTTAAAATACAGGAACGGTTGATAACGTGCGTTTAACTTCTATTAAATTATCTGGATTTAAGTCTTTTGTCGATCCGACAAACTTTCAGGTGCCAGGACAACTGGTCGGCGTGGTGGGTCCAAATGGTTGCGGCAAGTCTAATATCATCGATGCGGTGCGTTGGGTGTTGGGCGAATCTAAAGCTTCCGAGCTACGCGGCGAATCGATGCAAGACGTTATTTTTAACGGCACCACTACTCGTAAGCCGGCAGGACGTTCATCGGTCGAGCTGGTGTTTGATAATGGCGAAGGCAAAGCTTCTGGTCAGTGGGGGCAATACGCCGAAATCGCCGTCAAACGCACGTTGACGCGCGACGGCACATCTACTTATTACATTAATAACCAGGCGGTACGCCGCCGCGACATCCAAGATATTTTCCTCGGTACCGGCCTTGGTCCGCGCGCTTACGCGATTATTGGTCAAGGCATGATTTCGCGAATTATCGAAGCGCGTCCAGAAGAACTGCGTATTTTCCTGGAAGAAGCTGCAGGCGTTTCCAAATATAAGGAACGTCGACGCGAAACTGAAAACCGTCTGCAAGACACGCGCGAAAATCTGCTGCGCGTCGAAGATATTCTGCGCGAGTTAAACGCCAACTTGGAAAAACTGCAAGCGCAAGCCACCGTCGCGCAAAAATTTCATGAGTTGCAAGGCGATCAAGAAGAGAAGCAGAAACTGCTGTGGCTGTTACGCAAGAACGAAGCCAAAAACGAGCAAGACAAGTTTTTCCGCGACATCGAAAAAGCACAGGTCGAACTGGAAGAACAAACTGCCAAGTTGCGTCATGTAGAAACTGAGCTTGAGCACATGCGGCAGTCGCATTACACCGCTGGCGATCGCATGCATCAGGCGCAAGGCCATCTGTATCAGACCAATTCTGAAATCGGCAGTCTGGAAGCACAGATCAAGTTTGTCATCGAGTCGCGCAGCCGTTTGCAGTCACAGCTCAATTCTCTGACTGTGCAGCGCGATCAATGGCAACGTCAGGGTACGCAATTCCAGGAAGATTTAGCCGAAGCAGAAATGCAGCTGGAAGAACAAGCGATGCGCGTGGCGCAGGCGCAAGAAAATGCACAGCGCGAGAATGATGGTCTGCCTGTGCTCGAACAAGCGTGGCGCGAAGCGCAATTGAAAACCACCGAGTCGCGTGGCAAGATCATGCAGGCGCAACAGCAAATCGAGCTAGAGTCGGCACATCAGCGCAACGCCTCGAATATCCTGTCCAATCTGACCGTGCGTCGCGAACGTTTGGCACAAGAGCAGCAGGGCTTGAGCTTACCGGACAGCACGCATCTGTCGAATCTGAAGTTGCAGCTGGAAGAAAAACAAGCCAGCTTAGAAGAAGCGACTGCGCAATTAGAAGCAGCGCAAGAACAGCAACCGCAACTGGAAGAAGAGCGCAACGCCGCCCAGCAGCAAGTTAATACCGAGACCGCTAATAACGCACAACTGGAAGCGCGTCTCGCTGCGCTCAAACAGTTGCAAGAAAGCGTGCAGACCGAGGGCAAGGTACAACCGTGGCTGGAAAAGCACGAACTCGGCGAGCTGCCACGTTTGTGGCAAAAGCTGCATATCGATCAAGGCTGGGAAACCGCGCTGGAATCGGTATTGCGCGAACGCGCGTCAGCGCTGGAAATGTCCAATCTCGATTGGGCTAAGGCTTTCTTCAATGACGCGCCGCCGGCAAAGCTGGCCTTGTTTTCACCGAACGCGACCGCAACGGATACGGCCACAGCGCCAGCCGGTCTCAAACCATTTATCAATTTGCTGCAACTGAACGATCCGGGCCTGCGCGCTTTGATGCAGGATTGGTTGCACAACGTTTATATCGCGGACGATACCGCCGCTGCGTTTATTGATCGCAGCAAGCTGCCAAATGGTGCGTGCTTTGTCACCAAGCAAGGCCATGTCATTGGTCGCTCTAGCGTGCGTTTTTACGCATCGGACTCCGAGCAGGATGGCATGCTGGCACGCCAGCAGGAAATCGAAAACATCACCAAGCAATTGCGTGCCCAACACATGTTGGCCGACGAAGCGAAGTCACGTTTTGTACGTGCTGAATCGTCGCTGACCCAGGCGACTCAGCGTTTGCAGGAAATGCGTCAACGTTTGAATACGTTGACACAAGCGGTCCATGGTTTGCAAATCGATGTGATGAAGCTGTCCGAAGTGCAAGAGCGTTTCAATCAGCGCAGCACGCAAATCGCTAGCGATCTCGAAGAAATTGCGGCGCAAGAAGCGGAGCAGCAACAGGTCAAAGCAGAGTCGGAAGCGAAGTTCGAACAACTCGATGCCGAACTGGGCGAGTTGCAGGAAACGCATGAAGAGGGACAGACCGATTATCTGACGAAAGAACAGCAATTGAACGATGCGCGCCAACGCGTGCGCGAACTAGAGCGTGCCGCACAAGAAGCAGAGTACGCTGAAAAATCGCAACGCAGCAAGATTGAAGAGTTGAAGCGCAACATCGCCACCGCGCTGGAGCAAGCGGCGCAGTTGTTTGCCAATATGCAGCAGGGCACCTTGGAACTGGAGAGTCTGGACGATCAGGCAGCGCAAGCTGGTTTGCAGACTTTGCTTGATACCCGTACCGAGCAAGAGCGTGCACTGGCCGATGCGCGCCATGAATTGGATCAATTAACGCAGCAATTACGTGGTCACGATGAAGCGCGTATGCAAGCCGAGCGTAATCTGCAACCACAGCGCGACCGCATCACCGAATTGCAATTGAAGGAACAAGCGGCGCGCCTGAATCAAGAGCAGTATTCTCAACAGCTGGCAGAGGCGCAGGCGGATGAAGCGGCGCTAATGGAAAAACTCGATGGCGATATGCGTCCATCGTATTTGCAAGGCGAGGTTACGCGTTTGACCAATGCGATTGCTGCATTGGGCGCGGTCAATTTAGCGGCGCTGGATGAGCTGGCGACAGCTTCGGAGCGTAAGAACTTCCTCGATGCGCAAAATGCCGATTTGACCGAAGCGATCAACACGTTGGAAGATGCGATCAGCAAAATCGACAAAGAAACACGCGATCTGCTGCAAGACACGTTCGACAAGGTCAATCATCACTTTGGCGAGTTATTCCCGATCTTGTTTGGTGGTGGTCAAGCCAAGTTGATGATGACTGGCGAAGAGATTCTCGACTCCGGCGTGCAGGTAATGGCACAACCGCCAGGCAAGAAAAATGCAACGATTCATCTGCTGTCGGGTGGTGAGAAGGCCTTGACTGCAACGGCATTGGTGTTCTCGATGTTCCAATTGAATCCGGCGCCTTTCTGTCTGCTGGATGAGGTTGATGCACCGCTGGACGATGCCAATACCGAGCGCTTCTGCAATATGGTTAAGCGCATGTCCGCACATACACAATTCCTGTTCATCTCGCATAATAAGATCGCGATGGAAATGGCGCAGCAACTGATCGGTGTGACGATGCAGGAGCAGGGCGTGTCGCGCATTGTGGCGGTGGATATGGAGTCGGCTGCTAGTTTTGCCTCTGAGGCGCAGTCGGCTTAGTGCTGCTGATCTTGATTTAACTTATTTTGATTTACGCTGACCACAACGACTGCGGTTTTCAATCAGCGATTTCGCTTACAATTTTGTTACAACTGAACTGCATCGAGTGATTTATATTTTTACTTTATGCAGCACCTAAACATTGCGCAGTGCCAGTTGAACTCTTGGATTTTTATGACGCTATTTGTTTTTTCTAATTTTTTTACGCTAACTTGTGGCGCTTTTCCCTCTCTTAGCAAGGTTGAATCGGTATGAACGATCTACAAATCAGCTTGATCGTTATTGGTGCGGTGATCGTGGTTGCGGTTATTTCGTTTAATAAATGGCAGGAAAATAAAGCGCGCAAAAGCGTAGAGCGTGCTTTTGCGACTTCGCATGATGACGTGTTGATGACGCCAGCACAGGTTGCGCAAGCGCAACTTGAGCAAGAGCCGACCATCGCGAGCCATCCCGAATCTGCTTTTGATGATGAACGACGTGAACCGGGTTTTCTGTCGGATTCAGTACAAGACGAAAACGCTGAGTTTTCTCACGGTCAGGACGCAACTTCTGACGAAAGTGACGCGGCTGCAATGTCGGCTACCGCGCCGAATGCAATGCCAACATCGATTGATGAGACCGCCGCTATGGCAGTCGTGGATACGCGCGACTTGCCGATAGATTATCTGATTGATTGCACGGTGCCGATCGCCTTAAACTCACAATTGCGTGGTGAAAAGCTATTGCCTGTACTGCAGAACTTGCGTCACGTCGGCAACAAATCAGTCCATTTTGTCGGCCAAAAAGCAGACGGCGGTTGGGAGGCGATTACCCACGGTGGTGTCTACATTTCGTTGATGGCGGGTGTGCAGTTGGCAACCCGTAGCAGCGCATTAAATGAATTGGAGTATTCCGAATTCGTTAGAAACCTGCGTCAAATCACTGATGATCTCGATGCTGATCCAGATGTGCCAGATATGACGGAGGTTATGCCAACCGCGCGCTCACTGCATAATTTTGTCACGGAATACGATGCGAAATTAAGTGTTAACGTGCAATCAAATGGCGCGCCGTGGTCGGTCACGACGTTGCTGGCGGCATTGGAGCGCCAAGGTTTTGATGTGCGTCCCGAAGGTCGTATGGTAATGCCGGATGGCGATGGTGGCGTGTTGTTCTCATTGTCGACCAATGTAACGCTGGCAGAAGAAACCACCAATCGTCTGACTTTGCTATTGGATGTGCCAGTGGTTGCGCCGGAACGTGATGGCTTTGGCGCGATGACCTCGTGCGCCCGATCACTCGCAGTACGCCTTGATGGCACGGTAGTCGACGACGGTAGCCAAGCCTTATCGGATGCGTCACTCAACGAAATCGCTGGTCAACTCGATATCTTCTATGCCGATATGGATGCAGCTGATATCCCCGCGGGGTCAAGTCGTGCATTACGCCTATTTAATTGAACCTGCTGATTAAATTTTCTTAGCTAAGCTTAGGTCAGTAACTGATTTAACCAAGGCCTACTTAACGAAGTCGGTTAAAGTAAATCGGATTCACCAGAGCTGTTTCATTAAACCTGCTTACTTAACCTGTCTAATTTATGCAGTCGGACTTTTTTGCGGGGCAAGATAAACCCGACCGTGAACCTGCGGTGCGTGCGTCACAGTTGCGTGAGGAACTGAATCGACACAATCACGCCTATCACGTGCTCGATAATCCAACCATTCCCGATGCTGAATACGACAAGCTGTTTCGCGAGTTGCAGGCGCTAGAATCGGCACATCCCAATTTAATTGTTGACGACTCCCCTACGCAGCGCGTCGGCGCATTAGCTGCATCCGCTTTCCCTCCTGTTACGCACTCGGTTCCCATGCTGTCGCTGGGCAATGGTTTTGAAGATGACGACATCGTCAATTTCGACCGTCGCGTGCATGATGGTTTAGGTGGGCTCGGAGCGAATGAGGTCGAGTATGCCTGTGAACTTAAGTTCGATGGTCTCGCTATCAATCTGCGTTATGAAAATGGCGTGTTAACCCATGCCGCCACGCGGGGCGACGGTTTTACTGGCGAAAATGTGACCGCCAATATCCGTACGATTAGAGGAATTCCTTTACGTCTGCATGGCGAGCAACTGCCGAAGGTTTTGGATATACGTGGCGAAGTGATGATGTACAAAGAGGATTTGCAAAAACTCAATGCACGTCAGCGTGACGCCGGACAAAAAGAATTTGCCAATCCACGTAATGCAGCGGCCGGTAGCTTGCGTCAACTGGATTCACGCATCACCGCGCAACGTGCGTTACGTTTTTTTGCCTACGGCATTGGCGCGTTGGAAGGTGGGCTTGACGCGACATCTGAAGCGATAGAGATGCCGACTTCACACTCCGCCTTGTTGGACTGGTATCAGACCATGGGTGTGCCAGTGTGTGCCGAGCGTGCGGTGGTCAAAGGTGCGCAAGGTTTGCTCGATTTCTATCAGGACATTGGCAGCAAACGCGCACAACTACCGTACGAAATTGATGGTGTGGTCTATAAAGTTAACGACGCGACACAACAGCGACAACTGGGATTTGTCTCGCGTGCGCCGCGTTTTGCGATTGCGCACAAGTTTCCGGCGGAAGAGGCAATCACCACGGTGCAGGGCATTGAAGTACAAGTTGGTCGCACAGGTGCGATCACGCCGGTGGCGCGTCTGGCGCCCGTGTTGGTTGGCGGTGTCACGGTGACCAATGCGACTTTGCACAACGAAGACGAAGTACGCCGCAAAGATATTCAGATTGGCGACACCGTGATTGTGCGTCGTGCAGGCGATGTGATTCCAGAAGTGCTGTCCTATGTGCCAGAAAGACGTCCTGCAAATGCCGTCGCGTTTCAGATGCCATCAGTTTGTCCAGTGTGCGGTTCACCTATTGTGCGTTTGGAAGATGAGGCGATTGCACGTTGTAGCGGCGGCTGGATTAAGTGTGCTGCACAACGTAAGGGCGGTCTGCTGCATTTTGTTTCGCGCCGCGCGATGGATATAGAGGGGTTCGGTGACCAGTTGGTCGAGCAGTTGGTCGACAAGCATATCGTTACCACTGCTGCAGATCTCTATAAGCTTGGTTTTCGTGCACTGGCTGAGTTGGAAAGGTTGGCGGAGAAGTCTGCCAATAATCTGTTACAGGCGCTGGAAAAATCCAAGGCCACGACACTGCCGCGCTTTGTGTATGCACTTGGCATACGTCATGTGGGCGAGGCGACTGCTAAAGAGTTAGCGCGCCATTTCGGCAATCTAGACGCGTTGATGAATGCTTCGGAAGCACAATTGTTAGAGGTCGCTGATGTCGGTCCAGTGGTGGCGCAATCGATACAGAGTTTTATGTCGGATGCGATGAATGTCGAGTTGATTGCACAATTGCAGGCGGCTGGGGTGCATTGGCCAGAGCATATAGTTGAAAACAAACCGCGACCTTTGTTGGGTAAAACGTTCGTATTAACCGGCACTTTGCCCAATATGAGTCGCGACGATGCAGCAGAAAAAATAGAAGCTGCGGGTGGCAAGGTCGCTGGTTCGGTCTCGAAAAAAACCAGTTATGTGGTGGCGGGTGCAGAAGCAGGGAGCAAACTGGCCAAGGCAGAGGAGTTGGGCGTTGCGATACTCGATGAAGCTGGTTTGTTCGCGTTGCTGGCCGAGTTGCAGTGAGTTTTTCTAGGTCGTAGTAAGAGCGCTTAGCCCAGCCAGCTGAATACTGTTGTTGTCGATGATTTTTAGCGTGAATGTTTTATAAAGTTGCTTATGAGCGTACGTGAAATTTTAAAGATGGGTGATCCGCGTTTGTTGCGCGTGGCAGAGCCAGTTACCGAATTCGGCACGCCCGAGTTGGATGAATTGATCGCCGACATGTTCGATACCATGTATGCCGCTAACGGCGCCGGTCTGGCAGCGCCGCAGATCGGCGTCAATCTGCGCGTCGTGATTTACGGTTTTAAAGAAAACACGCGCTATCCAGATGCGCCACCGGTGCCGGAAACCGTTTTAATCAATCCTGTGCTGCGTCCGTTATCAGTCGATAGAGACGATGCCTGGGAAGGGTGTTTGTCGGTGCCGGGCTTGCGCGGCTTAGTGCCACGCTTTACTGCCTTGCATTACGAAGGATTTGACCAACACGGCAATGTCATCAACCGCGATGCAGAAGCGTTTCATGCGCGCGTGGTGCAGCATGAGTGCGATCATTTGGATGGGATTTTGTATCCGATGCGGATTGAGGACATGAGTCAGTTTGGTTATGCCGAGCTCTTGTTTCCGGAGCTGGACGCTGAAGACGACGATTGATTTTCGTGTAGCGTGCAGCGCTTTTAAGGTCGGTCTTAAAAGCGCTTTTTAATTCAAATTAAAACTGTTCGTCTTCAGCTAAATAGCGCCACTGTCCGGCTGGCAAATTGCCCAGCTTGACCCGACCGATACGCACACGTTTTAAGCCCAGCACCGTTAAACCGACGATGTCACACATGCGTCGAATCTGCCGCTTTTTCCCCTCGCGCAGGATGAAGCTCAACTGATCGTCATTTTGCCATTTCACTTTTGCTGGCAACAGTTTTTTGCCATCCAGTGTGAGACCGTGATTCAGACGCTTAAGGTCAGCATCCGGTAATTTCCCTGGTTTGCTGTATTGCACGCGCACTAAATATTCTTTTTCGACCGAGGTGGTTTCGCCGATCAAATGTTTGGCGATGCGACCATCCTGCGTCAATACCAATAGGCCGACAGAGTCGATGTCGAGTCGTCCGGCAGGTACCAAACTGCGCAGTTGAGTTGGATGATATTGGGTGCTGTTGCTATCTTCATTCCAACGTGTCTCCGGCTTGATCAATGCAATCGCTGGCGTGTGTCCATCTTCGGCTTGGCCGCTGACATAACCGACCGGTTTGTTGATCAAGATAGTGACACGTTTGGATTGTTCGGCCGCCGCTTGGCGCTCGACGGTGACGCGTTGCGATGGCAGGATTTTGGTGCCTAGCTCCGAGATTACCTTGCCATCGACACGTACCCAGCCACGGGCAATCCACTCATCGGCTTCGCGGCGTGAGCATAAGCCTAGTTCTGACATACGTTTGGAGAGGCGGAGTGGTTCGTTCATATTTTGGAATAAAGGCGAATGGGAGTGTCGCCGAAAAATTATGTACTAAAAATTAAGTACTAGATATTAAAGATAAAAATAGTGATGCTGGATGCTTAAAATTCAATTCTAAACTTCCAAAGCAGCCATCAGATCACGCTCGAGCTGGATTTGATTGCGTGGATTATCAAGCACCGCACCGTCGATTAAGAAGACGTCTTCAATACGTTCACCGAGTGTCATGATCTTTGCAGTATGTAGATTGACTTTGTACTTGGCTAATATATTTGCAATCGAATAGAGCAAGCCATTGCGATCACTGGCGGACACCGATAATAGATAATACTGACCGCGCTCATCAGGGCGGAGATCGACGGTAGGCGTGGCTGGAAACATGCGCGACAAACGAGACAGGCGTCCTTTGTTGGGTGTCGGCAATTCTTCTTTTTGTTGCAGTATATTGCTTAATTCATGTTCGATTAAGCTGATCAAATCACGATAACTATTGGCAAATGCCGGCTCGGTTACCAAAAAAGTATCCAGCGCATAACCATGATTCGTGGTGTGAATTTTTGCATCTAGAATGCTGAAATTCTTGTGATCGAAATAGCTGCAAATGCGCGCAAACAAATCGCTGCTGTCTTTTACGTAGACGGCAACTTGCAAGCCTTCGCCTATTGGCGATAACCTGCATTTAACCACCGGCGTGGTGCTCTCTAAATGGTTATAAAAAGCACGCGTTTGCCATGCAATATCAGCGGCGTCATGGCGTAAAAAATAAGCGATATCAAGTTGTTGCCATAATGCTTCATGCGCGTTTTCTGGCAGACCGTACAGGCGTAAAGTTTTCAATGCCTCTTGCTGACTGTTCTTGAGCTCACGATCAACCGAGGGTGCTTCACCACCAACTGCGCGCAGCGTCATTCTGTACAGATCTTCAATCAGCTTGCCTTTCCAGGCGTTCCAGACTTTTGGGCTGGTGCCGCGAATATCGGCGACAGTGAGCAGATACAGCGCAGTTAAATGGCGCTCATCCTTGACCATCTGTGCGAAGTTGGAGATGACGGCAGGATCGGATAAGTCCTGCTTCTGTGAAATTTGCGACATGGACAAATGATGCTCGACCAAGAATACGACTAGCTCGGTTTCTTCTTCGGATAAGCCATGTTCAATGCAAAAAGTTTGCGCATCTTGCATCCCAAGCTGGGAATGATCACCGCCACGTCCTTTTGCAATATCGTGAAACAGCGCGGCGATATATAACAACCATGGCTTTGGAAAATTCGCCGCGAGTTGGCTGCAAAACGGATATTCATGTGCGTGTTCGCTCAGCATGAATCGACGTACGTTACGCACCACCATCAAGATATGCTGATCTACCGTGTACACGTGAAATAGATCATGCTGCATCTGACCAACGATGCGACGGAAGTTGGGAAGATATCGCCCCAGAATACTGGTTTGATTCATGCGCCGCAACGTATGCGTGATTCCTTGCGGTGCCTGAAAAATTTGCAGGAACAAGGCGCGGTTAGCCGGATCATTGCGGAAATGGTTGTCAATCTTGAAGCGTGAGTGCCATAGCGCACGTAGCGTACGCGCCGACATACCTTTAAGTTCAGGATGTAGTGATAGTAGTAAAAAGACTTCGAGCATTGCCGATGGCGTGGCGTCGAAAGTGTCGTCTTGTGCAATATCAATGAAGCCGTTGATTTCGTTAAAACGTTCATTGATAGCGACTGCCGCTGACATTTGCGGAAATAACTGCGTCTCAATGTTTTGCAATAAGATCGCGTTTAATTGCGTCACCGTTTTTGCGGCGCGATAATACTGCTGCATCAAATACTCACTTGCGCGTCGCGTACTGGAATTATGAAAGTGCAGCGCCTCCGCCATCGCGGTTTGAATGTCGAATACCAGTCTGTCTTCACGACGATTGGCAATGATGTGTAAATGAATACGTAAGTTTTTGAGCGTGCGTTCTTTCAGGATTAATTGCTGCGCCTCTGTTTCTGTGATTAGTCCATGCGTGGCAAGCTCATCCCAGGAGTTGCCCAGATTCGCCGCTTTAGCAACCCACAAAATTACTTGCAAATCACGTAGGCCGCCCGGACTTTCCTTGCAATTTGGTTCCAGGCTATAAGGCGTGTCTTGGTATTTGGCGTGGCGCTGACGTAACTCCAGCGTTTTAGCGCGGAAAAAGGCTCGTGCGTCCATCGCGACTGCGCAACGGTTGACGAGTATCAGAAACTGCTCTTGGTCACCGATCAGTAGGCGCGCTTCAAGCAGGCTGGTTTGCACGGTAATATCTGCAGCCGCTTCACTCATGCATTCATCTATCGTGCGTATGCTGTGGCCGATTTCCAACCCGATGTCCCACAGTAACTGCACGAGATCTTCTAGCTTCTCTTGTAACGCTGGAGTGGGCTCCTGCTTGATCAAAATCAGCAGGTCGACGTCGGAGTGCGGCGACAATTCGCCGCGACCATAGCCGCCTACTGCAACCAAAGCCGCATCTGAGGGCAAATCAAAATGACGCCAAGCTTCTACCAATGCGGCGTCAACCTTATCCTTCAGACTGCTCAATAATTGTTCGACTTCACCATTCTCGTTAAAGAGCGCAATGGCTTCTTGACGCTCACCCTTGAGTCGTTCCTTAAGTTGAATGGCGAGTGAGGACATCTCAGGCCTCTGCAGTTTGCGGAGACGACGATGCTTTTTGCGTGATGAAGGCGGGTGGTGGCGGTGAACCTGCCGATTGTGTCAGAACTTCATATCCAGTTTCGGTCACCAGCACCGTATGTTCCCATTGCGCTGACAGGCTTCTGTCCTTGGTCTTAATCGTCCAACCATCGCCCATTTCGCGGATTTCGCGGCGGCCGGCATTAATCATAGGCTCAACGGTAAAAATCATGCCCGCAGCGAGTTTTTCCAGCGTGCCGGGACGGCCATAGTGCAGTACTTGTGGCTCTTCGTGGAATACTTTGCCTATGCCGTGACCACAGAATTCGCGTACTACGCTGTAGCCAGCTTTTTCTGCATATTGCTGAATGACATGACCGATATCACCTAAATGCGCACCTGGTTTGATTTTGGAAATGCCCAGCCACATGCAATCGAAAGTGATTTCAGTCAGACGTTTAGCCATGATCGATGGCTCGCCAATGAAAAACATGCGGCTGGTATCACCGTGATAACCGTTTTTGATAACGGTGATATCCAAATTGACGACATCGCCATTCTTTAGCACTTTATCGCCAGGGATGCCGTGGCAAATCACATCATTGACGGAGGTGCAAATCGCCTTCGGAAAAGGGGTGTAGCCAGACGGGCAGTAATTAAGCGGCGCGGGGATTGTGTCTTGTACATTGACCATGTACTCGTGGCAGAGGCGGTCGAGCTCGCCAGTGGTGACGCCGGCTTTGACGAACGGCGTGATGTAATCAAGGACTTCCGAGCCTAATCGTCCGGCAAGTCGCATGCCTTCTATGTCTTCTGCGGTTTTGATTGAAATATTGCCCATGTGTACTTTAAAAGTGCTGAATTGACAGCGTCAGAGGGAAAAAGCTTAAGATTTAGCCGAGATTATAGACGAGCGCGGCTGGCTTCGCTGAGCTGTGTGTGGTTTCGCTTGAAACAATGATGGTTTTCGGGGTAAAATCTCGCGCTTGCCCGAAATACTTATCGAAATTAGGTATGTTGTTTGAGCAAGCCAAATCGCGAATTCGTCCGAAAAGGGTGCTGGTTTTCGTGTTGTAACACTTATTGAACACAATGAGTATGGTGCAGCAAGGAGGCGGTGACTGGGCGAATTCCAGACCTTAACCCTGGAGATATTATGTCTGTAACAATGCGTGAAATGCTGGAAGCTGGCGTCCATTTTGGTCACCAAACTCGCTTCTGGAACCCAAAGATGGCCCCGTATATTTTCGGTCATCGCAACCGTATCCATATCGTTAATCTCGAAAAAACGATGGGTATGTATCAAGAAGCAATGACGTACATCCGTCAATTGTCATCCAATCGCGGCACTATTTTGATGGTCGGTACTAAGCGTCAAGCACGCGAAATTATCGCTGCAGAAGCACAGCGCGCGGGCATGCCTTACGTCGATCAGCGTTGGTTGGGCGGCATGCTGACCAATTTCAAAACCATTAAGACATCGATCAAGCGCTTGAAAGAGCTGGAAGCGATGGCCGAAGATGGTTCTATGGAAAAGCTCAGCAAAAAAGAAGCATTGACGTTTGAGCGCGAAAAAATCAAATTAGCTAAAGCTATCGGTGGCATTAAGGACATGGGCGGTATTCCTGATGCAATTTTTGTGGTTGACGTTGGTTACCACAAAGGTGCAATCACCGAAGCAGCAAAACTTGGCATTCCTGTTATCGGTGTGGTTGATACTAACCATACGCCAGCCGGTGTGACTTACATCATTCCTGGTAACGACGACTCGTCCAAGGCAATTACTTTGTACGCACGTGGTGTCGCCGATGCAATCCTCGAAGGTCGCGCTAACGCTACCAATGATCTGGTAGAAGCGATCAAGGGTCAAGACGACTTCGTTGAGGTCAGCGAGCAGGCTTAATACCCTGTCTCTGATGGCTTTACATCAGAAAAAAAGGGCAACTCTGTTCGCCCTTTTTTTTCGATTGAATTTTGAACAGAATGATGGAATGTGGTGATTGAACGTGATTATTGGCGCATGTAACGAGCGTAAATAAATAACGTAAATTATCAATCGTAACTAGTTGTCGGGCGTCCGATTGACGTCCGTTTTATCAGGAGATTGTAATGGCGGTTATTACTGCAGCGATGGTTGGTGAATTGCGCGCGCTTACGGATGCGCCGATGATGGAGTGCAAGAAAGCTTTGACGGAAGCCGATGGCGATCCGGTTAAAGCAGAAGAGTTATTGCGCGTTAAATTGGGTAGCAAAGCTTCTAAAGCGGCATCCCGCATAACAGCAGAAGGCGTTGTCGCAACCTATGTTGCTGGCAATGTAGGCGCCATGATTGAAGTCAATTGCGAAACTGACTTCGTGACCAAAAATGACGACTTCCTCGGCTTCTCCGATGTGTTGGCAAAATTGATCGCCGAAAAGAACCCAGCTGATGTTGCGGCCTTGTCCGCGTTGCCATTGGGCGATAAGACGGTCGAAGAAACGCGCGCGGCGCTCATCGGTCGTATCGGTGAAAATATGTCGATTCGCCGCTTTGCTCGTTTTGAAACGACAGGCAAACTCGCTTCTTACGTGCACGGTACACGTATTGGTGTGATGGTTGAGTTCGAAGGCGACGATGAGCAAGTTGGTAAAGATGTGGCGATGCACATTGCCGCAATGAAACCAGTTGCCTTGTCTTCCAACGATGTGCCGGCAGATTTAATTGCGAAAGAGCGTTCGGTTGCAGAACTGAAAGCCGCAGAATCGGGTAAGCCAGCTGAAATCGTGACCAAAATGGTAGAAGGTTCGGTCCAGAAGTATTTGAAAGAAGTCTCGCTGCTGAATCAAACCTTTGTCAAGAACGACAAACAAACGATTGAGCAAATGCTGAAAGACACTAAATCAGCGGTCAAGGCATTCACAATGTATGTGGTTGGCGAAGGCATTGAGAAAAAACAAGATGACTTTGCAGCCGAAGTGGCGGCGCAAGTTGCAGCAGCAAAACAGGCGTAAGAAAAAAATCGGGCCGCAAGGCCCTTTTTTTCGCTTCAGCGGTACTTTTTGATGCGCTAAAAGATTAAGATTCAAGGGTAAAATTTTATTTGCATGTAATGAGTGTGATTGCACGCAAAACGAAATAAAAAAGTTCGCTATCCACGCAAGACTTCTGACAAAAACAAGGAATTCAGCCTATGACAAGCCCAGCTTACAAACGTGTTCTTCTCAAATTGTCGGGTGAGGCGTTAATGGGAGATGATCTGTACGGCATTAATCGTGCAACCATCGAGCGTATGGTTGAGGATGTGTCGGAAATCGCCAAGATGGGCGTCGAAGTGGCAATTGTGATCGGTGGCGGTAATATTTTTCGCGGTGTGGCACCTGGTGCGCAAGGCATGGATAGAGCGACCGCGGATTACATGGGGATGCTGGCGACAGTGATGAATTCGCTCGCTTTGGCCGATGCAATGCGGCGTGCTGGGATTACGGCGCGTGTGATGTCAGCGATCGGCATCGAGCAGGTGGTCGAGCCATACGTGCGTCCCAAGGCTTTACAGTATCTGGAAGAGGGTAAGGTCGTTGTTTTTGCCGCAGGTACCGGTAATCCTTTCTTTACCACTGACACAGCAGCCGCTTTGCGCGGTTCAGAAATCGGTGCCGAGATCGTTCTCAAGGCCACCAAGGTCGATGGCGTGTACAGCGCAGATCCAAACAAGGATCCGGATGCGACGCGCTATGCGACGATCACATTCGATGAGGCGATTTCTAAACATCTGCAAGTGATGGATGCCACCGCGTTTGCGCTGTGTCGTGATCAAAAATTACCCATCAAAGTGTTTTCCATCGTTAAGCCGGGCGCATTAAAACGCGTCATCATGGGCGAAGACGAGGGCACGTTAGTGCACGTTTGAATTCAATTAACTTAGCAATTAACTTTAGATTTAACGCGTGGTAGGCGTTGTAAAAGAGGAGAGCAGCAATGACTGTTGCAGATGCAAAAAAAAATGCCGATCAAAAAATGCAGAAATCGATCGACACTTTGAGAGCCGATCTGGCTAAAGTGCGCACGGGTCGTGCCCATACTGGCATCCTTGATCATGTAATGGTCGAGTATTACGGTAACCCAACTAATTTGAGCCAAGTCGCCAACCTGACGCTGATTGATGCGCGTACCATCGGTGTACAACCGTTCGAAAAGAAAATGGTGGCGACGATTGAAAAAGCGATTCGCGATGCCGATCTTGGTTTGAATCCGGCGACGCAAGGGGAGTTGATTCGTGTGCCTACCCCTGCGCTGACCGAAGAGCGCCGTAAGGAAATGGTGAAGCTGGTTAAGAGTGAAGCGGAAGATGCAAAAATTGCGATCCGCAATATTCGTCGCGATGCGAACGAAACCTTGAAAAAACTCGTCAAAGACAAAGAGTGCTCAGAGGACGATGAGCGTCGCGCACAGGATGAAGTGCAAAAACTAACCGACAAGTTCGTCCAGGAAATAGACAAGATGGTCGTCGAAAAAGAAAAGGAAGTACTAACGGTTTAAGTCGGCGTTTCTCGCAGTCTTTCTGTTTACGCTCTATGATCGCTTTTAATTCATGACAGCTCCCAGCTCAACTCAAGTGGTGCCAGATGTATCTTTGGTGCCACGCCACATTGCCATCATCATGGATGGTAATGGGCGATGGGCGACCAAGCGCTTCATGCCACGTGTGGCAGGGCATGCTAAGGGTGTTGAAACAGTGCGTGGTGTGGTGGAAAACTGCGCCAAGCAAGGTATAGAGTACGTTACCTTTTTTGCTTTCAGTTCTGAGAACTGGCGTAGGCCGCAAGATGAGGTCTCAGTTTTGATGCGTTTGTTCGTTACCGCCTTGGAGCGTGAGGTGGCAAAAATGCATGCCAATGGCATACGTTTGCGGATCGTTGGCGATCTTAGTCGCTTCGACGAGAAGCTGCAAAAAATGATTGCCAGCGCAGAACGTAAAACTGAAGGTAACAGCCGCATGACGGTGACCATTTGCGCTAATTATGGCGGACGTTGGGACATCATGCAGGCAGTCAATAAAATGATCGCAGCGAACCCAGACACGCAAGATTTCAGCGAAGCGCAACTGGCGCCGCACTTGTCGCTCGCCTATGCCCCAGAACCTGACCTTTTTATTCGCACTGGCGGTGAAGAGCGCGTTTCCAATTTTCTTTTGTGGCAGCTCGCTTATACCGAGTTCTACTTTACGGATACGTATTGGCCAGATTTTGATGCTGCCGCGCTAACCAAGGCAATTGCCTCTTATCAACAACGAGAAAGACGCTTTGGACGCACTAGTCAACAACTTGCCGAACAAGCGGCGGTAGCGGCATGCTAAAAACCCGTGTAATTACCGCACTTATATTGCTAGCCGTATTATTGCTGGCAATCTTTTCAGGTTCTTCTAATACTTTTGCGACGCTAGTGGCAGTATTTTTTGCCGCGGCAGCATGGGAATGCCAGCGTCTGTTTCGCATACAGTTCCCCATCGTCGGTGCGGCAATATGGACAGCAGTCTTTGTTTTTCTGGCTTTCGCTTCGAGTTTCCGACAAAGCGTATTGTTATTTGGTGTTTGCATTGCGATTTGGCTTATACGTCTGACGCCTTCGCTACGTTTTGGCTTGCCGGCGTTGGATGGACTGGCAAATCGCTTGCTGTGTAGCGTGTATGGCGTGGCGATTTTTGGTGCCTTTATCGCGATTCTTAGCTTGTATCATCGTTCTCCAACCTACATGTTGTCGGTGATGGCAATCGTGTGGATAGCCGATATCGGTGCCTATTTCAGCGGCAAGGCATTTGGCAAACGTAAGCTGGCACCATCCATTTCACCAGGAAAATCATGGGAGGGCGCGATCGGCGGCGCACTGTTCGTCTTGCTGGCTGGTGGTTTGACGATTGCGGTTCCCGCATTTAGCGATATCTTCAACGACACATTTACCGTGCAGGTTTATCTCACATGGGGTTGGGGCGGTCTGTTTGCTGCTTTGATCATCATGACAGCCTTGAGCGTCGTGGGCGATTTGTTTGAGTCGCAACTTAAACGTCGTGCTGGCATGAAAGATAGCAGCGCATTATTGCCCGGCCACGGAGGTGTGCTGGATCGTGTTGATGCCTTGATACCGGTATTGCCGTTCGCCGTCTTTATCGCATATTGGATGTAAATTGGGCGTGAAAATCGGCATGCAGCACATCACTATACTGGGCTCTACTGGGTCCATAGGCGTATCCACATTAGATGTTTTGGCGCGACATCCGGATCGCTATGTCGTATACGCATTGACTGCGCAAAATCGAGTTGAGGAATTGGCACAGCAATGCGCACAATTTTTACCTAAACGCGTGGTGGTTGGATCAGCAGAAGCAGCAAAAAAATTGCAATTCTTGTTGCGCGCAAAAGCTTTACAAATAGAAGTTGAATATGGCGAAGCCGCATTGTGTGCGGTTGCTAGTGCCTCTGAATGCGATACCGTGATGGCAGCGATTGTTGGCGCTGCAGGGCTAGCCCCCACCTTGGCAGCGGCACGCGCAGGAAAAAAATTATTGCTCGCCAATAAAGAAGCATTGGTGATGTCGGGTGCGTTACTGATGGATGCGGTAACGCATTCTGGTGCGACGCTGATGCCGATTGACAGCGAACACAACGCGATCTTTCAATGTATGCCGGCAAGGCACGAACGTTTGTCATTGCAATGCGGAATTGAAAAAATTTTACTGACGGCCTCGGGCGGTCCTTTTTTGCAGCGCGCGGTTGATACCCTGGATCAGGTAACGCCAGCAGAAGCAGTTGCGCACCCAAACTGGGTTATGGGACGAAAAATCTCGGTTGACTCCGCGACGATGATGAACAAAGGGTTGGAAGTCATTGAAGCACATTGGTTGTTCGGCTTGCCAGCACAACAAATAGAAGTGGTGATACATCCGCAGAGCGTGATTCATTCTATGGTGTCGTATGTCGATGGCTCGGTACTAGCGCAATTGGGTAATCCCGATATGCGCACACCGATTGCACATGCTTTGGCCTACCCAGAGCGCATACAGTCTGGCGTTAAAAGCGTAGATCTGACGCAGATTGCAAAACTCACTTTCGAGCAGCCGGATCTGCAACGTTTTCCTTGTTTAAAACTGGCGTATGATGCATTGCAGGCAGGCGGTTCCGCACCAGCACTTCTTAACGCAGCGAATGAAATAGCGGTTCAGGCTTTTTTGGAAAATCGCATCGGTTTCCGCATGATTGATCAGTTGATTGCACGGGTGATGGATACACTACCAACTATTGCGCTTGACGATATCGCAGCGGTGTTCGAGCAAGACCGTCAGGCGCGTGAGCTGACAATTTCCCTGCTCCCACAATGACGTTTATCCAAACAATACTAGCGTTTGCGCTTGTCCTCGGTGTCCTCATCATCGTGCATGAGCTTGGGCATTATTTAGTTGCGCGCTGGTGCGGCGTCAAAGTTTTACGTTTTTCTGTTGGTATGGGCAAGGTAGTATATTCACGTCGCTTCGGTCCCGATCAGACCGAGTGGGCAGTGTCAATATTGCCTTTGGGTGGTTACGTCAAAATGCTGGATGCGCGCGATGGTGATTTAGATGGCATTTCCGCGGCAGACTTAAATCGGGAATTTACGCGGCAAACTGTTTGGCGACGCATTGCGATTGTTGCCGCTGGTCCGTTGGCAAATTTTTTACTGGCGATAGCGGTGTTTGCAGGGCTGTATAGTTATGGCATGCCGGAACCGGCGCCAGTATTGCGCGCACCAGCAGAAAACACGATTGCCTATCAAGCGGGATTGCGTGCTGGCGATAAAATCACCGCGATTAACGGCGATGCGGTGCAGGTGTGGGGTGACGTGCGCTGGTTGATGCTGCAATCGGTTGTCGATAAAAAGCCAGCGCTACTGCAAGTCGTCGGCGCAAACGATCAAGCTGATCAATTGCACGATGTGACGATTCCGCTGGATAGCATTTCGCCGAATGATCTCGAACAAAATTTTCTCGAGCCATTAGGCATCGATTTGGCACGTCCACCAGCAGTGTTGGGGCCAGTCGTGGCAGATGGCCCAGCAATGCGTGCTGGCTTGCAGCAGGGCGATCAGATACTCGCAATTGATGGCGTGCCGGTCACGGACGGCTTGAATTTTGTTGAGCGGGTCCGCGCTGCGCCACAACGTGATTTGCATCTGACATTATTACGTCAGGGACGAGAACTGAGCGTTAACGTGATACCAGAGGAGGTTATAAAAAATGACCAAACTTTTGGCCGTATCAATGTAGAAATGGCGTTGGCACCAGCGATGGTAACCATCGCGCATAGTCCTTTGCTAGCATTATCCAAGGGAGTCAAGCGTACCTGGGATACCAGTGTACTGACTGTTAAAATGGTCGGGAAAATGGTGGTTGGCGAGGTCTCTTGGCGCAATGTAACCGGCCCGATTACGATAGCTGACTATGCTGGTAAAACAGCGCGTATAGGCTTGATCAGCTATCTTAGTTTTATCGCCTTTGTCAGCATTAGTTTGGGCGTGATGAACCTGCTCCCCATTCCGGTTCTGGATGGGGGTCTTTTGCTGTATTATGCTGTGGAAGTTTTAACTGGGCGCCCAGTATCTGAGCGTTTTGGTGCGATCGCCCAGCGTGCGGGAGTCGGGATATTGATGACTTTGATGTTGGTCGCAGTATTTAACGACATCAATCGTCTGATTTCCTAAAGTTCGCATTTCCTCGCTTAGAGCGATGAGTCATTAATTAACGATAGCCAATGAAATTATATTCCGAGCGTTTCTCTCTGCCGATTACTCCCCGTGTTATTGCGATCGCAGCGTTCACTTTATGTTCTGCCTATGCGCAGGCGGGTGATCCCTTTACGATCAAAGACATCCGTGTTGAAGGTATTCAACGCACCGAACCTGGCACAGTATTTAGCTATTTGCCGGTGCGCGTGGGCGAAACGTTTACCGATGAAAAAGGCACCGAGGCGATCAAGGCCTTGTACGCAACCGGCTTTTTCAAAGATGTACGCATCGAGACTGAAAACAATGTGTTGGTAGTGCAGGTGCAAGAGCGTCCGGCGATTGCCAGTGTCGAGTTTTCCGGCACTAAGGAATTCGACAAGGATACCCTTACCAAAGCACTCAAAGAGATGGGACTGGGCGAATCGCGCATCTATGACAAGGCATTGCTAGATAGAGCGGAGCAGGAGTTAAAGCGTCAATATTTGTCGCGTGGGCGCTATGGCGTCTTGATTACTGCCACAGTCACCCCCGTTGAGCGTAATCGTGTTGCCATTAACTTCGCGGTTGATGAGGGTGATCCGGCACGCATTAAGAATATCAATATTATTGGTGCCAAGGATTTCAGTGAAAAAGATTTATTGAAAAGATTTGATTTGACCACCCCTGGCTGGTTTACTTGGTATTCGAAGGCGGATCAGTATTCAAAAGAAAAATTGGCGGGCGATATACAGACGCTGAAATCCTTCTATTTGAATCGCGGTTATCTCGAGATGCAAGTCGAGTCGACGCAAGTGTCCATTTCCCCTGACAAAAAAGATATTTACATTACGATCAATATCAATGAGGGTCATAAATTTACGGTCTCTGATATCAAACTGGAAGGTGAGATGTTCGGACGGGAAGATGAACTAAAAACGCTGTTGCAATTGAAAAAAGGCGACGTGTATTCAGGTGAAAAACTAACCGCCAGCACCAAAGGTATCGCGGAGCGCCTAGGAAATTTTGGTTACGCATTTGCCAATGTCAATGCCAATCCTAAAATCGATCGCGAAAAAGATGAAGTCGCTTTCACGATCTTGGTTGATCCGGGTCGACGCGTGTATGTACGCAATATTAATATTTCCGGCAATACAAAAACTCGAGATGAAGTGATACGTCGCGAGTTACGTCAGTTTGAAAACTCATGGTATGACGGTGAAAAAATCAAATTGTCGCGTGATCGAGTAGATCGCCTAGACTTTTTTACTGACGTTAAAGTTGAGACGCCTGATGTACCGGGTAAAACTGATCAAGTCGATGTCAATATGGCGGTCACAGAAAAACCGACCGGCAATATTGCACTTGGCGCAGGTTTTAATAGTAGCGACAAGATATCGTTGAGCGGCTCTATTCATCAAGACAATGCGTTCGGCACAGGCAATACCATCGGCGTTGATGTCAACACCAGTAAGTACAATCGGACGATTGCAGTATCCAGCACTGATCCGTATTTTACCGATGATGGCATCAGCCGTAGTTATCAAGTGTTCCTGCGTACGACGAGGCCTCCTAGTATTAATAGTGGTGATTATCGTATCCAGACTATGGGTGGCAACATCAAGTTCGGAGTGCCTTTTACTGAGTATGATCGTGTGTATTTCGGCGTGGGGGTAGAGCGTACCGAAATCGAGGTGTACAAAGGTATCGGTGACGATAGCGACAAGCAGGACAGCCCTCAGCGTTTTGTTGACTATGTGAATGATGTTAATAACAACCAAGAGGCGTCAACAACTGGCACACATAGTGCAACTACGACAGGGATTCCACTTACAGCAGCATGGCAGCGCGATAATCGTGATAGTGCTTTGGTGCCAACAAGAGGACGTTATCAGCGCGCCAATTTTGAATTTTCTGCACTCGGCGATTTGAAATATTACCGTGCTACTTATCAGCATCAGTATTACCAACCATTGGGTAGTACCACTTTGGCTTTGAACGGTGAAATTGATTATGGACAGTCGTTTGGCGATAACCCTTTCCCGATTTTCAAGAACTTTTACGCTGGTGGTATTGGCTCAGTTCGCGGATATGAAGGCTCTTCATTAGGTCCTAAAGAGAAGGCGACTGGTGATGCTCTCGGCGGTTCGTCGCGCTTGTTACTTAATGCGGAATGGCAATTTCCATTTCCTGGCTCGGGCGATGATAGAACCTTGCGCTGGTTTACATTCTTTGATGCAGGGAACGTCTATGGCGAAAACGACTCTGTCGGAAGTGATCTAAAATATTCGACTGGTGTTGGTATTAGTTGGATATCCCCTATCGGACCGTTGAAGTTAAGTTACGGTAGGCCATTAAATGCTAATACAGATGATGACTTGGCAAAGAAAGATAGAACGCAAACCTTCCAATTCCAGTTGGGTACCGGTTTTTAATTGCTTGATGCATAATAGCGAAGTTGGGTATTGGCAATCAGAATGTGGAGAATTATTTTGAAGTCGTTAATTAATGTTTCAGTTGTTTCTAGGGCCTTGACCGCGTTGACGGTTTCGCTGTTTTTATTTTCTTCCGTGCAAGCACAGGAAGTAAAAATTGGCGTCGTTAGTACTGAGCGTATTTTCCGCGAGGGCGTCCCATACAAAGCGGCACAGACCAAGATTGAGCTTGAGTTTTCCAAGCGCCAAAAAGAGCTGCAAGATATGGCGTCACGTCTGAAAGCTGCAGCGGCCAAAATGGATAAGGATGCAGCAGTGCTTTCTGATTCGGATCGTGTCAAGCGTCAGCGTGATCTTGCCGATATGGACAGAGAATTTCAACGTACGCAACGCGAATTTAGAGAAGATCTGAATCAACGTCGTAACGAAGAAATGGCGAGTGTCATCGAAAAAACCAATAAGGTCATCAAGCAGATTGCGGTAGCAGAGAATTACGATATTATTCTGCAAGAAGCTGTCTACATCAGTCCTCGCGTTGACATTACCGATAAAGTGCTTAAAGCACTGACCAAATAAGACAAAGGCGACAATGAGCACTCGACTAGGTGATTTGGTCGAACGCTTGGGAGGCCGCCTGATCGGTGATGCAGAGATGGAAGTCGACGGCATCGCGCCGTTAAATGATGCCGGTGCATCGCATGTCACATTTCTCGCCAATTCCAAGTTCAGAAAGCAGGCCGCGCAAACAAACGCGGCCGCTTTAATTTTATCTGCAGCCGACGATGCAATCGTCGGTGTGGTTTACGCTGGCGCGCGCATCGTCGTAGATAATCCGTATGCCTATTTTGCCTATGCGGCGCAGTTTTTTGCTGCCTTGAATCAGCAGGCGATACCGGTCGGTATCCATGCAAGTGCGACGGTAGACCCGAGTGCCGAGATTGCTGCCAACGCATCGATCGGTCCTTATGTGACCATAGAAGCTGGCGTTAAGATCGCTGATGGTTGTGTGATAGGAGCAGGCAGTTTTATCGGGCGTGGTGCTGAGCTTGGTACGCAGACTTTTTTTCATCCCCGGGTTACTTTTCTGTCTGCTTGCCGTATCGGCGCGCGTGGCATTATTCACTCAGGCGCGGTGATCGGGGCAGATGGTTTCGGTTTTGCCAATGATGCGGGTAATTGGATCAAAATTCCGCAGACTGGGACGGTCATCATCGGCGATGATGTCGAGATCGGTGCCAACACCTCGATTGATCGAGGTGCGTTAAGTGATACCGTGATCGAAGATGGCGTCAAGCTGGACAATCAGATCCAAATTGGGCACAACTGTCATATTGGCGCGCATACTGCGATGGCCGGTTGTGTCGGTGTGGCGGGCAGCGCGATGATAGGCAAGCATTGTACTTTTGGCGGTGCTGCGATGGTGCTGGGGCACTTGACGATCGCTGATCACGTGCATATCTCATCGGGCAGTATGGTGTCGCGTTCTATCCGTGAGCCAGGGCAATATACCGGATTTTATCCCTTGGCAAAAAATGCTGAATGGGAAAAATCTGCGGTGCTAGTACGTAATTTGTCGACGATGCGTGAGAAAATCCGCACACTGGAGAAAGCAATGCAATTATTGCTGGAAGATAAAACTAAAGATAAAAATTAAATAAAAGAATGCATCCTATGGAAATGAAAACATTAGATATCAATCAGATCAAAGAATATTTACCGCATCGCTATCCTTTGCTACTGGTTGATCGCGTGCTCACTTGGGAGTCTGGAAAATCAATTACTGCGCTCAAGAATGTCACTGCAAATGAAGAGTTTTTTAACGGCCATTTCCCGCATAAACCAGTGATGCCGGGCGTATTGATGATAGAGGCACTTGCGCAAACTGCTGCGCTTTTGTCATTCTTGACGATGGGACAAAAACCCGACGATAACAGTGTGGTCTATTTCATCGGCATTGACGGGGCACGTTTTAAACGTCCGGTCGAGCCTGGTGACCAATTGAAGATGGATGTCGAAATTTTGCGCAATGCGCGCGGTATCTGGAAATATAAGGCAGTTGGTTCGGTTGATGGACAGGTTGCACTCGAAGCGGAGTTGATGTGCACCATGCGTAGCATTAAAGAACCTGGCCAAGTTGCGGAACAGTAATGGCATTGATTCATCCAACAGCTATCGTTGATGCTAAGGCGCAATTGGCGGATGCAGTCGAAGTTGGTCCGTACTCGGTGATTGGGCCGAATGTGATGATTGGACCGCGTACTAAGATTGGTCCGCATGTCGTCGTCGAAGGTCATACCAGCATAGGCTGTGACAATACGATTTTTCAGTTTGCGTCGCTCGGCGCTGCACCGCAAGACAAAAAATACGCAGGTGAGCCTACACGCTTAGAAATTGGCGATCGCAATACGATACGCGAATTCGTGACGATGAATATCGGCACTAGCCAGGATGCTGGTGTCACCCGTATCGGCGACGATAACTGGATCATGGCGTATGTACATATAGCGCATGATTGTCAGTTAGGTAGCAATATCATATTAGCTAACAATGTCACTTTGGCCGGGCATGTGCAACTAGCAGACTGGGTTTTTCTCGGAGGATTTACCTCGGTACATCAGTTCTGCCATATCGGTGCGCACGCAATGACGGCATTCACTGCCGCAGTAAGTCAGGACATTCCTCCTTTCATCACCGCTGCGGGCAATCGTGCGGTACCTGCCGGTATCAATAGTGAAGGCCTGCGCCGTCGCGGCTTTACCAGCGAACAAATTACAGGCATTAAACGCGGTTACCGCATACTTTATCGTTCCAATTTAGCATTGGAAGAAGCAAAATCGGCGCTTGAGGCGGAAGAAAGTAAAACGCCCGATGCCGCAATTTATCTGCGTCAATTGCGTGAATTTATCACATCCTCTCCCCGTGGCATCATCCGCTGATATCGTTGGCATAGGTGGCAATGCCGCCATTGCCATGGTCGCCGGTGAAACATCGGGCGATTTGCTAGCGGGTCGTCTTCTGTCTGGCTTACGTCCTCTGTTGCCTAATGCGCATATGCACGGCATTGGCGGTGCCTACATGGCACAACACGGCTTTGTCAGCGATTTCCCTATGGAGAAATTGTCAGTACGTGGCTTGTTTGAAGTGCTGGCGCACTACCGCGAAATCAAAGGCATACAAATCGCGTTGCGTGATCAATTATTGCAAGAACGGCCAGCGGTTTTTATTGGTGTCGATGCACCAGATTTCAATCTCGGTCTCGAAGCAGAGTTGAAGAGCGCGGGTATTCCCACCATGCATTTCATCGGGCCATCAATCTGGGCCTGGCGTGCTGCACGCATCAAAAAAATTGCGCGTGCGGTCTCGCATATGCTGGTTATTTTTCCCTTCGAGGAAGAGATTTACCGCAAAGCCGGTATTCCAGCGACCTATGTCGGTCATCCATTGGCGCAGGTAATACCAATGGAGCCAGATCAGCTGGCGGCGCGTCTGGCGTTAGACTTACCAGCGAATGCCTCAGTGCTGGCGATATTGCCGGGTAGCCGCATGTCGGAATTGAAATACAACGCGGTGACCTTTGTTGAGTCGGCAAAATTACTTTTAAAGCGCGATCCAAATCTGCATTTCGTCGCGCCGATGGCGGGTCATACTCAGCACGAGTATTTCCTTGCTTTACTCGCCGAAGTTGGATTGCAGGACGTACCTATCAAGATCGTCGACGGTCGCTCGCATGAGGTGCTGGCCGCGGCCGATGCGGTACTGGTGGCATCTGGCACAGCGTCACTTGAAGTCGCTTTGTTTAAAAAGCCGATGGTGATCGCCTATAAAATGATGCGTGCCTCTTGGCATGTGTTGCGTCATATGGGTTATCAACCTTGGATAGGATTGCCCAATATTTTGGCGCGTGAATTTTTGGTGCCTGAATTTTTGCAGGATGCAGCAACCCCGCAATCATTGGCAGATGCGCTTTGGTATCAACTGCAAGATGCCGAACATCGAGATAAGTTGAAACAGCGCTTTATCGACATGCATCACACCTTGTCACGCGATACTGCAACAGAAGGTGCACACGCAGTGATGCAGGTAATTGCGCAAGCCAAAGTGGCGCGTTGAGGCTGCCATGCGGCTGAGATGATATGGTCGCTATAACTCTTTTTGAGGGAACGTATTCTCGTGAAAAATAATGAGCAAAATCTTCCCTTGTTTGATTACGTTAATGAAGTGATATGCGGCGTTGATGAAGCAGGGCGTGGCCCGTTGGCTGGTCCCGTTTTTGCCGCTGCCGTAATTCTGGACCCAGCATATCCGATCCCTGGATTACGCGACTCCAAAAAATTAACTGAGGCAAAACGTGATGCATTGGCTTTAGAGATCAAGGCACATGCCTTGTCGTGGTCGATTGCGCAATGTTCAGAGCAGGAGATTGATACGCTGAATATCCTACAGGCCAGCATGCTGGCGATGCGTAGGGCGGTGGAGGGTTTGCATCTCGTACCAAGTTTGGCGCTCATCGATGGCAACCGTTGTCCGGTTATGTCCGTAAGGGCGGAGGCGATCATCAAAGGTGATGACAAAGTGCCGGCAATTTCAGCCGCGTCGATATTAGCCAAGACCGCCCGCGATCATGCCTTGCATTTGCTGCATCAGCAATATCCGCTTTATGCTTTTGATCAGCACAAGGGTTATCCGACCGCCTTACACTTAGAACGCTTGACCTTGCATGGTGTGTCACCGGTGCATCGTATTTCGTATGCACCGGTGCGACGTTTGCTGGAGGGCCAGCCGGCTGCGAAGATCGTGGTTAAATCTGCGCTTAGCCCGTTACAAAAAAGTGAAGCTTACGCAACAGATTTTTGAGATGATGATCAAAGCTATTTCATCCCGCGACAATCCTCTTTACAAGGAATTAAAGCAACTAGCAACCAGCTCGCAGGCGCGTCGCCGTGCGAGCAGGACTTTGCTTGATGGCGTCCATTTATGTGAGGCTTATTTGCAGCAAATCGGGCATCCCCCTTTTTGCGTGGTCAGTGAGACGGCGCGTCTTAATCCTGAAGTTGCGGCGATCATTGCACAGTGTCAGATTGGCCCAACACAATGTATCGTTTTACCTGATGCGCTATTTGTGGCGCTGAGCCAAGTTGAACATGGGATCGATATCTTATTTGTGATGGAGACCCCCGATTTGCCCTTGCCAGTGCGGTTAAGCGAATCGGCTGTCTTACTCGACACGATCCAAGATCCGGGAAACCTCGGCTCAATTTTACGTAGTGCTGCGGCTGCTGGGATACAACAAATTTATTGCAGCAAGGGTACGACATTTGCGTGGGCACCCAGAGTGATGCGCGCAGGTATGGGCGCACACTTTTTGCTGCAGATTTTTGAGCATGTTGATCTTGACGTTCTGTTGGATAGAACAGAGATTCCTGTCATCGCAACCAGTTCGCATACCGAAAAAACATTGTACGACCTGGATTTGACGCAAGCTGTTGCTTGGTTATTTGGGCATGAAGGGCAAGGCGTCACGCCAGCATTAATGGAGCGTGCAACGTACAGGATTGGGATACCGCATTTAGGTGCGATCGAATCCCTGAATGTGGCGGCGAGTTCTGCAGTCTGTTTTTTTGAACAGTTAAGACAAAAAATCGCTGCTTAATCTTATATCTGAGGCTTAATTTACCAACTTTTACCGGTAACGTGAATTGGCGACATGTATCCACAGTATCTGCCGGCATAGTGTGATTTTTGCTGTTGTAAATATCGATGGGCTAATACGGAACTGTTGGAGAAAAACCGACAAAAAGCGAGGTTTTGCACTAGACTGCATCAAACACTGACCGGATAACACTAAAAAAGGCATTATCGTGGTTGCTCGACCCTCGTTGTTCAATGGAGCATGAGGGTTTTATTTTTTAGATTGCCATGCGATGGCGACGATTGCGACGTTAGCAAGCCGGTTATTCAACCAAATTTGACAGGTGTAATTAAAACCGCTGATAAGTAAGCGTATCGTTTTAAGATGATGTTTATTAGTTTGCGATGAGGGAGTGCAAATGACGGACTGGATGATTTGGTTTACGGTGGTATGCGTGTTAGTGGTGCTTGAAATGGCGAGCGGCACGTTTTATCTGTTGATGCTAGCGATCGGTGTCGCCGCCGGAGGTGTCGCAGCGATTTTGGGCGCCAGCGGTGTGTGGCAATGTGTAATTGCCGCCATCATCGCTGCGGTCGCTACCACAGCGCTGCGCCGTAGTCGTTTTGGCAAATCAGAACAGCTTGCGGCTGAGCGCAATCCTGATGTTAATCTGGATATAGGTCAGTCGATCACGGTGGATGTATGGCTTCAAGCATCGAGTGTGGCGCCGCGTGCACGCGTTCCTTATCGAGGCGCATTATGGGACGTTGAATTAGCTACGGGTAGCAATGCTTCTGCTGGCGTCTTTGTAATAGAGGAAATACGCGGTAATTGTTTGATTGTTCGTAATCGTGAGATAAATAATTCTGATTCGTCTCAGCACGTAGTCGATCACATATAACAAGGAAAATCCCATGTTCAGTAGCAGCATAACCGTTCTCTTTTTACTGTTTGTCGTCGCCGTTTTCGTCATTAAGACCGTCAATGTCATACCGCAACAGCATGCGTGGGTCGTTGAGCGCTTGGGGAAATACCACGCGACGCTGGGTCCAGGACTGAAAATTGTATTGCCCTTTATTGATCGTATCGCCTACAAACATTCACTAAAAGAAATTCCGCTCGATGTACCGATGCAAGTATGTATCACTAAGGACAATACCCAATTAGAAGTTGACGGCATCCTCTATTTTCAGGTGACAGATGCAATGCGTGCTTCATATGGTTCATCCAATTATATTTCTGCGATTTCTCAGTTGGCACAAACTACCTTACGTTCCGTGATTGGTCGTATGGAGTTGGATAAAACTTTTGAAGAGCGTGATTTGATCAATCACAGTGTTGTCAACGCGATCGATGAATCTGCTGCCAACTGGGGGGTCAAAGTATTACGATATGAAATCAAGGATTTGACGCCACCGCGCGAAATTTTGCATGCGATGCAGTCGCAGATTACAGCAGAACGCGAAAAACGTGCGCTTATCGCGGCTTCTGAGGGGCGCAAACAGGAGCAAATCAATATCGCGACCGGTGAACGCGAGGCCTCGATTGCGCGCTCGGAAGGCGAGAAGCAAGCGGCAATCAATCGCGCACAAGGTGAAGCATCAGCAATCATTTCGATTGCGGTAGCAACTGCCGAAGCGATTCGCAAAACGGCCGCAGCAATTCAAGAGCCTGGCGGTTCTGATGCAGTCAATTTGAAAGTGGCGGAGCAATATGTTGAAGCATTTGCTAAGCTCGCAAAAACCAATAATTCGATTATCGTACCTGCCAATATGGGCGATATGAGCGGCTTGATTGCGACTGCAATGCAGGTTGTAAAATCCCAAGGAGTAAAGAGTTAGGGATAAGATGAAGGGACGAGTTCAAAAGATTGGATGAAATGATCAAATGCACCTCGATGCATTAAAAATAAAAGACGCTTAGGATTAAAATCTGAAGCGTCTTTTATTTATGTTCTGTGCGTTTTATCGTCTATTTTGTTTCATGACATTTTGAATTTCACGCTGGGTATCACGTTCCTTTTCTGTATTGCGTTTGTCGTGTTGTTTTTTACCTTTAGCTAAACCGATTTCGCATTTGATATAGCCTTTCTGGAAATGCAGATTGATCGGCACCAAGGTATAGCCGGCGCGTTCGACCTTGATTGCCATTCTCTTGATTTCATCTGCTTTGAGCAATAATTTACGCGTGCGTATCGGATCGGTACTGATATGCGTGGAAGCGGTGGCAAGCGGGCTGATATGTGAGCCAAATAGAAAGACCTCATCGTTGCGGATGATGACGTAGGCTTCTTTTAATTGCGCGCGTCCAGCACGGATGGATTTGGCTTCCCAACCTTGCAAAACGATGCCAGCTTCGAAGCGTTCTTCGATAAAGTAATCGTGGAAGGCTTTTCTGTTATCTACAATGCTCATGAGTTTTCGGCAGCTGGTCGGCGGATGGTCGGTTAAAATACAATAGTTATCTCCGATTCTAACAAATGGTTCCTATTCGATGGCAGTAGTACATAAAACAGTTTTGTTGGCCTATAGCGCTGAGCAGATGTTTGCATTGGTAGATCGTGTCGAAGACTATCCGCAATTCTTGCCGTGGTGTGGTGGTGTTGAAGTTAAAGAGCGTGAAGACGACAGATTGATCGCAACGCTCAAAATCAATTATCACGGTGTGCGCCAAAGTTTTACGACCGAAAATACCAATGTGCGACCAAGCTCGATGACGATGCGCTTGCTGGAAGGTCCGTTCAAACATCTACATGGTACGTGGACGTTCAAACCTTTACGTGATGATGCTTGCAAAATCGATTTTGATTTGCAGTATGAGTTTTCTAATAAGTTGATTGAATCGGTGATCGGACCAGTGTTTAATATGATCGCAACCAGTTTTGTCGATTCATTTAGCAAACGTGCGGATGTGGTGTATGGCTGATACGCCCAAGCGGATCAAGATCCAGCTTTGTTATGCAAAAGCAGAGAAGCAGTTTCTGCTTGACCTGTCGGTTCCGTCTGGTACCACAATCTTGCAAGCGATTGAAGCCAGCGAATTGATTCAGCAAGTGCGGGAAATTGACATCAGTGTTTTTCGCGTCGGTATATACAGCAAGCTAAAAACGCTGGAAACCTTGGTGCGCGAGGGCGATCGGATCGAAATATATCGACCATTAATCGCCGATCCGAAGGAATCACGCCGCCGTCGCGCAGAAAATCGTGATTTTAAAACGCCAGCCTGACAATTAAACGTTGAGAAGATTATTGCGCGAAACCTGCAGCTTCAGATTTCACGTTGATGCGAGCTTATCTGCACTGGTTCGTACTTATTTTGCACTTATTCGCACTTCTCTAACATGCGTCGACTCTCCTGCGTCTCACGTGCACGCTCTTCATCGTTGATATAAGACCGTTCCCCAGCTTCATTGATATGGTTGATGCGCTGACCAGACTCCAATGCCTTGTTGTACGCGCGTGCTCGCTCGCAGTTTTTCTGTTTTTCTGCCGCAGCTTTTTCCTTCTCTGCCGCTTCCTTGTCTTTCTTCTCTTGTGCCAGTTTACGTTTCTGGTAGTCCGTCTCTTTATCTGCCAACGTAGTCGGTTTTTTATCTACTGGCTTGTCGGCTTGATCGTCGGTTGGCTGCGTTTCGCTATTACTGGGCGCTGCCGCAGGCGGCAGACTGCCTTTTCCCTTCAGAATTTTATTGCTTGGCACAGAGGCGGGCGGCGGCATGTCCGAATATTGCTTTTGCCCTTTTTCATCGAGCCAGACATATTGCGCCAGCGCACTCACTGCGAAGCTTGATGTAATCAGAATGGCAAGCATTTTCTTCAGGAGCAGGGGGCGCATGATATTCCTTGGATTCGATAAGATGTAATTATGCGATTTCGCCATGCTTCTTGACGCATGTCAATCAACATGAATATTTTGCGGGATCTGACTACCTTGGACGCAACGGTATCTTGAGTTTTCTGTATAATTCGCTTTTGCGCCACTAGGAAAATTACTATGCGTTTACTTCAAAAGGCACTCACATTCGATGACGTGCTGCTGGTTCCGGCTTATTCCGACATTCTCCCTAAAGATACTTCTCTAACCACGCGTTTGACGCGCAATATTTCGCTCAATATTCCATTGCTTTCAGCGGCGATGGATACCGTCACCGAAGCGCGCTTGGCGATTGCGATGGCGCAAGAGGGTGGTATCGGCATCATTCACAAGAATTTAACCGCCGTCGAGCAGGCGCGTGAAGTGGCGAAGGTCAAGCGTTTTGAATCTGGCGTGGTGCGCGATCCAATCACGATCCCGCCAAGTACCAAGATTCGTGACGTTATCGCACTATCGCAACACCACGGAATCAGTGGCTTTCCAGTAGTGGAAGGCAAGAATGTGGTGGGTATTATCACCAACCGCGATTTACGCTTTGAGAGAGAGTTGGACGCGCCGGTTAGCGCCAAGATGACACCCAAAGACAAACTGGTTTGCGTGACCGAAAGTGCAGACTTGGCGGAAGCCAAGCGTCTGATGAACAAGCATCGTCTCGAACGCGTGCTGGTCATCAACGATGCGTTCGAGTTGCGAGGCCTGATCACGGCCAAGGATATCCAGAAGGCGACGGAACATCCGATGGCGTCCAAAGATGGTCTCGGTAAACTGCGTGTCGGTGCGGCGGTTGGTGTCGGTGCGGATAATGATGAACGGATTGATCTGTTGGTCAAGGCGGGTGTCGACGTGATCGTGGTGGATACCGCGCATGGTCATTCCAAAGGCGTGCTGGATCGCGTGCGTTGGGTCAAGGATAACTACAAGGGCGTTGATGTTATCGGCGGCAATATCGCGACTGCCGCAGCCGCGAAGGCACTGGCAGATCATGGCGTCGATGGCGTCAAGGTTGGCATCGGCCCAGGTTCGATCTGCACGACACGTATCGTTGCTGGTGTTGGTGTGCCACAGATCACGGCGATTTCCAATGTAACGGAAGCACTGAAGGGAACTGGCATCCCCTGTATCGCTGATGGCGGTATCCGTTTTTCCGGCGATATCTCGAAAGCACTCGCGGCGGGCGCATCCAGCGTGATGATGGGTGGCATGTTTGCAGGTACCGAAGAGGCGCCAGGAGAAGTGATTCTGTTCCAGGGACGCAGCTATAAATCGTATCGCGGCATGGGTAGTCTGGGTGCGATGGCCGATGGTTCGGCTGATCGTTATTTTCAAGATGCAGCGAATAATATCGACAAGTTCGTCCCGGAAGGTATTGAAGGCCGCGTTGCTTATAAAGGCAGCGTGCTGGCAATTATTTATCAACTGGTTGGTGGCGTGCGTTCATCGATGGGTTACTGTGGTTGTGCGACGATAGACGAGTTCCGCGAAAAAGCTGAGTTTGTCGAAATCACCTCTGCCGGCATGCGCGAATCGCATGTGCATGATGTGCAGATTACGAAAGAAGCGCCAAACTATCGCGCTGATTAAACCAGGCTGACTCTCACTCTCTGCATGCATCATGTCAAATACGACCATGACCGTGGCAGTTCCCGATACCGTTGGTGCTGATACCGCAGCATCGGATCAGCAATTGTTGCGGATTCGTCGGATTGCCAAGCGTGCGTTCAAAGTTGAGAAATGCATATTGAAGTTTGATGATGTGCAGATAGGTTTTAATGAGGGACAGCAATCCAAGGCATCCGTAGAGGCCGATTTTTGCAACAGCTTGCCGCTTGCTTCAGTTTTGCTGGTGGTGCCTGATACAAAAATAGAGCCGTTGATGGCGCAGCACCCTATGGTAGTAGGGGTGCCGCAGATTCGATTTTATGCTGCCTGTCCCGTCTATAACGAACAGGGTGTATTGATCGGCAGTATCAATCTGGTGGGCTACAAGCCACGAGCCTTCAGTGAAAATGACAAATTGGCGTTGCGCGATATTGCCCGGATGGTTGAGCGTGAGTTGCACGTGCGATTTATCACCGCGAGACGGCAATACCTTGAGCAAAAAACGCGTAGTTTGCGCCGCAAATCACTGATTGATCCGCTGATCGGTATCTGGAATCGTGGCGCAATCATGCGTATTTTGGGGATAGAAGCGACCCGATGCGAAAAAATGGGCGTGCCCTTGTCAGTCGTTGTGCTTGATCTAGATTTTTTTAAACGCATTAACGATACCTACGGTCATCCGGCAGGTGATGCGGTACTAGCCAGCGTATCTAATCGCTTGCGCTCCTGTATGCGTCCACTGGAGTCTTTAGGACGTTACGGCGGGGAGGAATTTCTGGCCGTGTTGCCAGGCTCGTCACTGGCAGTAGCACTGTCGATTGCTGAGCGGATGAGGGAGGTAATTGCAGCCGTGCCGCAGAATCTTGACGGTGAACTGGTTGGTTTGTCGATTAGTGCCGGCGTTTGTTGTTCCACATCATTTCCGTCTGCAACGACTGACGAGTTAATCAATCGCGCAGATAAGGCTTTGTATGCAGCCAAGGCTGCTGGGCGTAACTGTGTGATGCATGCATAGCTGCCGCGTTAGCGACAAAGCGCGCAGTAGTGTTGGTATCAGATGCACCATCTTGCTCCAGACACGCACTACAGATAGACGCATTAGTCAGATTGAATAGCTTGCTTTTTTTATAGATCATTTTTTCGATAATTTTTTACGTTAGCTCTCCATGCATTCAAAGATTCTCATTCTGGATTTCGGTTCTCAAGTAACACAGTTGATCGCTCGTCGCGTGCGCGATAGTGGTGTTTTTTCCGAAGTGTTCCCTTACGATGTTAGTGACGAATTCGTGCGCAACTACGGCGCCGCAGGTGTCATTTTGTCAGGAGGCCCTAGTTCGGTGGTAGAAGGCGATACCCCACGTGCACCGCAAGCAGTGTTTGAGCTTGGCGTTCCGGTACTCGGTATTTGCTACGGTATGCAGACGATGGCGGAGCAACTTGGTGGCAAGGTGGAGAATGGTACGGTGCGTGAATTTGGCTATGCCGAAGTTCGTGCGCATGGTCATACCGCCTTACTCAAGGATATCAACGACTTCACCACGTCAGAAGGTCATGGCATGTTGAAAGTATGGATGAGCCACGGCGACAAGGTTGATCAGATGCCCCCAGGGTTCAAGCTGATGGCATCTACGCCTAACTGTCCGATTGCTGGCATGGCGGATGAAGAACGCAAGATGTATGCGTTCCAGTTTCATCCAGAGGTCACACACACCTTACAAGGGAAGTCTATCTTGGCACGCTTCGTGCATCAGATCTGTGGATGCCAATCAGACTGGAATATGCCTGATTACATCGAAGAAGCGGTTGAGAACATTCGTCAACAGGTTGGATCGGATGAAGTCATCCTTGGTTTATCGGGCGGTGTCGATAGTAGTGTTGCTGCAGCCCTGATCCATCGTGCTATCGGTGACCAGTTGACATGCGTTTTTGTTGATCACGGACTATTGCGCTTGGATGAAGGCAAGATGGTGATGGAGATGTTTGCCGATAACTTGGGTGTCAAGGTGATTCGTGTCGATGCTGCCGACCAGTTTATGGGGCATCTGGCAGGAGTAAGTGATCCAGAAGCCAAGCGCAAAATTATTGGTCGTGAATTTGTCGAGGTGTTTCAGGTTGAAGCCGGTAAGTTGAAGAATGCGAAATGGCTGGCGCAAGGTACGATTTATCCTGACGTGATTGAGAGTGCCGGCAAGGGCAAGAAGGGTGCGCATACGATCAAGAGTCATCACAATGTCGGTGGTTTGCCGGAGACATTGAACTTAAAACTGCTGGAACCGCTACGCGAATTGTTTAAAGATGAGGTGCGCAAATTGGGCGTCGCGCTCGGTCTGCCACACGATATGGTGTACCGCCATCCATTCCCTGGGCCTGGCTTGGGGGTACGCATTTTGGGTGAAGTAAAAAAAGAATTTGCCGATCTGTTACGCCGTGCGGACGCGATTTTTATTGAAGAATTGCGTAATAGTGCGGTGCCGTTACCGACTGATGCAGCGACCAATGACAACGAAATTTTTCATAAAAACTGGTATGAAGCGACGAGCCAGGCATTTGCTGTTTTTCTGCCGGTCAAGTCGGTCGGGGTGATGGGCGATGGCCGCACCTATGAATATGTAGTTGCGTTGCGCGCGGTGCAAACACAAGACTTCATGACGGCGCATTGGGCGCATCTACCGCATGACTTGTTGGGGCGCGTGTCCAATCGCATTATCAATGAAGTGCGCGGTATTAATCGCGTGGTCTACGACATATCGGGTAAGCCACCAGCGACGATTGAGTGGGAATAATGCAGCTTGTTGGATGCCTATGTGCAGCCAGCAATCAAAGTTAAAGATCATCGGTGTTGTCAGGCAAGTTAAACCAAGGCTTGCTTGGTTAAGTATGCGCCTGACGCGATTTTCTTTGTGTGCAGTAACGATTGCTGAACATGGGTTTATTTATACGTTTGACTATGCGTTTTTTACCGATCAATAAATTAAACGTACCGAATTTATTAAGCCTCAATGCAGGCTTTGTCGACACTATCGGTTTTTTAGTGTTGCACGGACTATTCACCGCCCACGTCACCGGCAACTTCGTTACGTTAGGTGCCTCACTGGTGCTAGGCACGTCGGGTGCGATTGCCAAAATATTGGCACTACCAATTTTCTGCGCCGTCGTTTTGCTGACCCGTTTATCGCGCTATCAACTGGTGCAACGTGGTTTTCCTATTCTCAGAACCTTCCTATATTTAATGTTCGCACTATTGATGCTGAGCGCAGTGCTGGCAGTTTGGCTCGGGCCATTTAAAGATGGGGATAGTTTGCCGGCGATTGTGACAGGGATGGCGATGGTAATGGCGATGGCAATTCAGAACGCAGTACAGAAAGTACACTTGGCCGATGCGCCGCCGACCACGTTAATGACGGGCACCACGACGCAAATCATGCTCGATTTTGCGGATTTATTGCATGGCTTGTCTGGTCAGGAACTGGCGGGAGCAAAAACGAGGTTGGCGCGTATGGTGGCGAGCTTGGCCGTGTTTGCGTTAGGTTGTGCAGCAGGTGCACTGGCTTTTATGACGCTTGGCGTATGGTGTTTTGTTTTCCCGCCGCTATTTGTACTGTGCACTTGCTTATCTTCGAAGAGTGCGCCGATTCTGTTAAATCCTATGCCTTAGAAATTCGGATTTTGCAGTAACCTGACAAGGTTTGGGTGTGACTGAGAGATTACGCTCTGATTCTGATACTGCAAAATCAGATCGCTTATCAACGTAGGTCAATAAATTGATGTGCTGAAGTGATGCCGCCTTGGATGCATTGTTCAGGCGTTTGATAACGCTTATCTGTGGGCACCTCCAGTTCTCGGAAACCAATCGACAGCTGTTCTATCGCAACGATACGAGGAAGATAATTGCTTTGATTTTTATAGCGACCTTCCACACAGCAGTTTCCTGAAATTTCGACAATAATTTTCCATCCTTTATACATTTCGGAGTGGGTTTCATCGCCGCTTTTTCGACTACAGCAGAAAGGTAACGGGTGGTATTCATATTTCCTACGACAATCGTTAATAGCGTTACAAACACTTTACCGAAATGCGGCATAGGCGTCGATCATTTTCAGTTATAGCGTAAATAAGGCTTTGAGATAAAAGCAGGTGTACATTCTCGAGCGATGACGGTAGAGGTGTTAGGCGGACTAAATTTCTTGATTGAATAAACGTGCGATGATTCACGGGCTGTTTGAAATAGTAAAGCACGGAACAATTGGTTTTATGCAATGTCAGTTAACGGAGTTCGATTGTTACCTGTCGTTGTATTACGTTGAGATGTGTTAGAAGAGCAAGTGCCCCCTAGTTGTACCTCACTGATTAAGCAGTTTCTCACTACAGATAAGCCAAGCGCGAAGGATCCCCATTGAAAGCACGCATACGACAATTTTTTGATGAGCTAGGCGAAACCTTTTGGCTGGTTCCGGCAGCGATGGTGTCGGCGGGGATATTGATCGCGCTGCTGCTACTGTATGTGGATCGCATTGGACTGGTGCCTACTTGGTTGCTTGAGTCCGATTGGCTATATAACGGTGGGGTGACGGGTGCCCGCACTTTGTTAGGGACGGTTGCAGCGTCAACGATAGGTGTTGCCGGTACGGTATTTTCGATCACGATCGCGGCGCTTTCGCTGGCGGCCGGACAAATGGGGCCGCGTTTGTTGCGCAACTTTACGCGTGACAGAGGTAATCAAGTTACCTTGGGCGCTTTCCTCGGTACTTTTTGCTACTCGCTGATGGTGTTGCGCAGTGTGCGCACGCAAGACGAAGGGGTGTTCATTCCGCACATTGCATTGGCATTTGGCATGCTGCTGGCATTGGCATGCGTGGCGACGTTGGTGTATTTCGTTGGGCACATGGCTAGCCGTATTAATGTTGATACGGTGATTGAGTTGGTCAGTGGTGATATTCGAGTGGCCATGCGTGGCTTGTTGACGGATAAGCAGCAAGTTGATGCACCGGATCCGCATTTCTGGAAGAATGCGACGCCGATTGTGGATGCGCGCTGCGGCTATTTACAGCAGCTTGATGAAGAAGGCTTGGCGGATTGGGCTTGTCGTCATGGCACGGCGATTCGCTTGCTGGCGCGACGTGGCGATTATATTTCCCCAGGGACGCCGATTGCAGTGATGACAGCACATGTTGCAGACGCTGAGACAGCGATTCACAATGCCACGGCGTTAGGAGCTAGCCGTGGCAGTGCCGGAGATGCAGAACACGCAATCCGACAATTAGTCGAAGTGGCAGTACGCGCTTTGTCACCAGGCATCAATGATCCGCATACCGCGATGAGCGTACTAGATCGTCTTGGCGCAGTATTGTGTGAGATGGCAGGCTCTCAACTTCCTACCGGTGTATGGGTTCGTGAGGAAAAAATTGTTCTTGTGGTTCCTAACATTAGTTATGAGAGTCTGGTGGCAGTGATGTTCCATATGATCCGCCAAAATGCCGGTGGCTCCACGTCCGTTATCATCAAGATGCTGGATGTTTTGAGCGTTGCGATGTCGTGTGAGAACGATGAAAAACGTCGTGCGGTGCTACTGCATCACGGCGATCTAGTTTGGCAAGATGCGCAAAACACGATTGAAAATCAGGATGATCTGGAAGATGTACAAAAGCGCCGTAAAATTTTGCAACGCATGATGGAGTATGGTGTGCTGGGTGCAATTAGCGCTGTGGGCATCTAGTTTGGGATGATGGGATTACCATCGTCCTTTGTACTAAGCAGCGACAACCCGAGACGGCAGTGTTTTATTGCGTCAACACCACCGTTCAAAAACCTATCTTATGTATGCTTCAGTGTAGGCAGCTTCAGTGCCGCCCCATACACTTGACACTCCTTACCGTATTACGCGTCTTACCAATTTTGCGACCGTCAGACCTTGGCATAAGATCGAGAACACGACTACGCCGTAAGTCATCGCGATAATGGTTTCTCGTCCTGGTCCGAAAGGTAGGGAGAGCGCGAGAGCGACTGAGATGCCGCCGCGCAGACCAGCCCAAGTAAGAACTTTGCCGGAGCCGCGCGGCAGTTGCATGCTCTTGTGGAGCAGGCCGACCGGTAATCCGATCGTCAACCAGCGTATCAGCAGTGTAATGAAGATAGCGATTAGCGCAGCCGTCGCGATATGCCAGCTGAAATGAATCAAGATGATTTCCATGCCGATCAGTACAAATAAAACAGCATTCAGGATTTCATCTAGCAATTCCCAGAACATATCAACATGATGGCGCGTCTTATCTGACATTGCATGTGCGCGTCCATTGTTGCCGATGATCAGTCCACATACCACCATCGCCAACGGCCCGGAAATATGCAAGTGACTGGCCAGAGAATAGCCGCCCATCACCGCTGCAAGCGTGATCAATACTTCGACCTGATATTGGTCAATGCTATGTAACAAGCGGTAAGTACCATAGCCAAGGACCGCGCCAAACAACAAGCCACCACCAGCTTCTTTCAATAGAAGCAGAAGTCCTTCGGAAACACTGGGCGCTTCGCCGCTCGCCAGCATGCCGATCAATAGCGAAAAAATAACCACGCCGACGCCATCATTGAAAAGTGATTCGCCGGCGATGACGAGGCTGAGATTTTTCGGCGCATCAGCCGATTTTAAAATACCCATTACGGCAATCGGATCGGTCGGCGAGATCAGTGCACCAAACAGCATGCAGTAAATAAAGGGCGTGGGGAGACCAATCAACGGCAAGATAAAATAAACCGTCAGGCCGATTAAAATCGTAGAACAAATCGTGCCTAACACCGCAAAGGTACCTATCTGCCAACGATAGTTACGTAACTCACGCAGATCGACATGCAAGGCGCCGGCAAATAGAAGCAACGACAGCATGCCTTCCATCAGTACTTCTGAAAAATCGATGGAGCGCAGTAAAGATTCTTCATACGCATGCAGATGCGCCGCAACCCCGATATGGGATAAACCGATCAATATGAGTGAAAGAACGAGTGCCGATGCCATTACGCCTATCGTGATCGGCAAACCAATAAAACGCTGATTCAGATAGGCTAGTGCTGCAGTGACGACCAGAAAGATGGAGAAGATTTCTAGCATGCGTGCTTTCTTGGGAATGTCGTTAAAAAGTCAGGCACACATCATTGTACGATCAATCTTGATGATTGCGATGCAGTTAGCAGAGGAGCCGCACAGTAGCGCGCCATGCAGATGGTGCAACATACACTATGCACTACGATGCATAAAAACTGCGGGGAAAAAATTCCCGCAGTTTTGCTCATGCCGTACTATTTTAAAGGCCGAGCTCGGATAAACTAGGATGAGCATCGGGACGTCGTCCCAGCGGCCAATGAAATTGTCGATCTGATTCTTGGATGGGCTTGTCATTGATAGAGGCATGGCGCGCGGTCATTAAGCCATCGGCATTAAATTCCCAATTTTCATTGCCATAGGAGCGAAACCAGTTTCCGGCATCGTCGTGCCACTCGTATGCATAGCGCACCGCAATACGGTTGTCGGTAAAGGCCCATAACTCCTTGATCAGTCGATAGTCGAGTTCCTTGGCCCATTTGCGTTCCAAAAAAGCCTGTGCTTCTTGCCGATTAGAGACAAACTCTGCGCGATTGCGCCACTTGGTATCGACGCTATAGGCGAGCGCTACTTTTCCCGGGTCACGGTTGTTCCAGCCATCTTCTGCAGCACGGATTTTCTGGATTGCTGTTTCCCGCGTAAAGGGCGGAAAAGGAGGGCGTGCATTTGGATTGTCTGACATAAAAATCTCCTGTGCGGTTTTTAGAGGGGTTGGTTGTTCTCTTTGGCGATGGACAATAATTTTGTCGCCATTATTTTGGCTTGGCGTGCTGAATTTTTATCGCCCATGATCAGCGCAACCGTAATGGCACCCTCAATCAAGATCAAAAATTCTGCGGCCAGTTGATCCGCGTCGGGACCTACACATTTTGACGTTAGCTCGCGCAAATGCGCATGTAACTTGATTTTGTGTTCTTTAGCGACAATCCTTACGGGAGCGTCGACATCACCGATTTCGCCAGCGGCATTGATGAACGCACAGCCGCGAAAATCCGGTGTGGCAAACCATGTTTCCAACGCGTCGAAAGTTGAGAGTAAATTTTCATCAGGGTGATGCGCCTTGCTGCTTGCCTGAATAAACCATTCCATCCAGCGTTGATCACGCGCGCTCAAGGCAGCTGCAACCAAGTCTTCTTTGCTATTGAAATACCGATAAATGCTTTTCCTGGCGACGCCAGATGACTTGACGATCAAATCCATACCAGTCGCACTGATACCGCCTTGATAGATCAGACGTTCGGTACTATCCAGCAAACGCTGTCGAGTGTCGGAAGAAGAGAGTGCACGCATGACGAGAGTGTAGAACGATCGTTCTCTAGCGTCAAGCGTAATAAACCTCTAGTAGGATGAGAAACTAGCCCATCGAGTTTTCAGAGCCGAAAATAAAAGATGACGAAACTAATGACGAGGATAATGGCTGAGAACAGCTTGACCCGCATTGCTGTACGTTGAACATACAGTTGCGTTGGCGATGTGAATGCGCGCAATTAACAGCGGCTCGCTGGGACCTCAATCAGGTTTACGCTTTCATTTTTCAGAGTATGGCTTAAGCGTTTGTGACGCGAATCAAGGATTGCTGGCACACTTGTCTTGATTTGCCGTGTGTAGGCTGGCGAGAATACGTTAGAAATTGCAAGAATTAATAAGGAGTCGCTATGAATAGCGCAGCAATGCCGATATTTCTGGTGGTGGTGGGCTTGGTTTGGCTACTCGATAGTTTAGCCTGGATGCCTGCCGTGCAATGGGTGTGGATAGGGGGCTTGGCGGTTGCCGGTATCTCCATCCTGATGCTGGATAAAATTACCAAATCATCGATAGTGGCAGGCCCCTTGTTGTTACTTGCCAGCGCTTTGTCGTATGCACGCTATTATCACGATCTAGGCTGGCGCTTTATCATTCCCAGCATGTTGTTAGCTGCCGGCGTATTAATGCTGATTGCTCGCCTCCCGACAATTCCTGAATCGCGTCAATTAAACAGCCGTTTCGAGCGCAATGCAAAAAATCATCGTGCGGATGAATAAGGCTTCTGGATTTATTCGGCTGCGAAGTAAGCCCAACCGCGGTTCCACTTTGTGTCAAGCACTTCGCACCAACTGCTTCGCATCAACCGCTTTCTCCGAAACATTGATTTAGATTGAATATTAATGCTGACTATTTACTGCGCTCCTGCTCAAGTTTCTTTTCCTGATTCCTTAAAACTGGGTCTCCCATGCTGATGCAATCACTGCGTATGACAAGACGCGACTGGCGTGCGGGCGAACTACGCTTTCTACTGTTGGCTTTGGTGGTTGCGGTCGCTGCGATGTCGTCGGTCGGTTTTTTTGTTGATCGTATGCGCGCTGGTCTAGAACGCGACGCGCATCAACTATTGGGTGCAGATGTCGTGATTCGGGCGGATGAGCCTATCCCAAAAAGCTTTATTGAAGAAGCGCAACAGCGTCAACTCCAAACTGCACAAACGACAGTCTTCCCCAGCATGGCAACTGTTGGTGAAGGCGAGCAGAGCAGATCAAAACTGGCATCGATCAAAGCCGTGACCGATGCTTATCCGTTACGCGGAAAACTCAAGGTGGCAACGCGCGCCGATGCCGAGAGTGCGGCAGCTGATGGTATCCCTGATGCCGGTACGCTATGGGTTGATTCATCTTTGATGAATAGTCTCAAACTGGCGGTCGGTGATTCGCTAAAACTGGGTAACAAGATTTTCAGTATCGCCAAAATACTGACGTTCGAGCCGGATCGTGGTGCTGGATTTATGAGTTTTGCACCGCGCGTCATGTTGGCAGCCAGCGATTTGCCAGCAACCGGTTTAGTGCAGTTTGGCTCGCGCATCCAGTATCGGTTGCTGGTGGCGGGACGTCCTGATCCGGTGGCGTCGTTTAACGACTGGGCCGAAAACAACATTCAGCAAAATAATTTAAAGGGTATGCGTACCGAGACACTCGAGTCTGGACAAATGGGCATGCGCGCAACTTTGCAGCGTGCTGAAGAATTTCTATCGCTCGTTGGCTTGCTGTCTGCAATGTTAGCTGCAGTCGCAGTGGCGATGGCGGCACGTCGCTTTATGCTGCGTCATGTTGATGCCTGTGCGATGTTGCGCTGTCTCGGTCTGACCCAACATCAACTTACGATGCTGTATCTGAGTGAGTTTCTAATGGTCGGTCTGGTCGGTAGCACAATTGGTGTTGCAATTGGTTTTGCCGCCCACTTTGTGCTGGCTAGCTGGCTCGGAAGTCTGATGACGGTCGCACTGCCTAGTGCCTTATCAGTCGCCTCATTGACGCCCGCATTGCAAGGCATGGCAACTGGTTTGCTTTTGCTACTTGGATTTGCGGTGCCACCTATTCTGCAGTTACGAAATGTACCGCACAATCGCGTATTGCGACGAGAGGCGGATACGCCGCAGCCAGCCACCCTAGTCACTTATGCATTGGGTTTGTTGGTATTTATCGCTTTGTTGTTGTGGCAAGCCGGTAATGTACGTCTTGGCCTTTTGACGGCAGTAGGCTTTGTTGGTGGCTTAGCGTTTTTTACTTTACTGGCGTGGCTGTTTTTGAAGTTGTTGCGTACCTTGCGTCATCGCGTTCGTAATGCAACCACGCGGTTTGCTATCACCGCATTGCAGCGTCGTCCGGGTGCCACTATTTTACAAATCGTGGCACTGGCCTTGGGCCTGATGGCCTTGTTATTGTTGACGGTGATTCGCGGTGATTTGGTTACCGCTTGGCGTAATGCGACGCCAGCAGATGCCCCAAACCGTTTTGTTATCAATATCCAGCCCGAGCAAAAAGCGACGATTGCTGCACGATTAAAAGAAAACGGGATTAATGGTGCGGATCTGTATCCAATGATACGCGGACGCTTGTTAGCGATTAACGATACGCCGATTACAGATCAAAGCTTTGTAGAGGATAGAGCAAAGCGTTTAGTCGATAGAGAATTCAATCTATCGACCATGATCGATATTCCGGTAAAAAACAAAATCGTCGCTGGGCGCTGGTATGACAACAGTAAGCCTGAGGCCTCAGTAGAAGAGGGACTGGCAAAAACCTTGAACCTACAGGTCGGAGATCGTCTCACTTTCGATATCGCTGGTGAAAAAATCAGTGTGCCCATCACAAGTCTGCGAAAACTCGATTGGGGCTCAATGCGAGTCAACTTTTTTGTCGTCATCAACCCCGCGGCAATGAAGGAGATGCCGCAGACCTGGATAACCGCATTTAATTTGCCAGCGTCACAAGATGAATTTGAAAATCGATTGACGAGCGATTTTCCGAATTTGACAGTGATTGACGTCGGCAGTGTGCTGCGTCAAATTCAAAGCATGATCGAGCAAGTTGTCACTGCGGTTGAGTTTCTGTTTTTATTTACGTTATTGTCCGGTGTGCTGGTGTTATATGCCGCCCTAGCTAGCTCGCAAGATCAGCGTACTCGCGAGGCCGGACTATTGAGAGCGCTAGGCGCAACTCGCAAACAACTATCGCGCGCGCAATGGATAGAGTTTTTCTTGGTTGGTTGCGTCGCCGGATTATTGGCTGCTGGTGGTGCAACAGCAGTGGGCTGGTCACTGGCATATTTTGTATTCGATTTTGCATGGGTATTTAGTCCTTGGGTATGGATCGCCGGTTGTGCGGTAGGTGCAACTTGTGCATTTGTCGGTGGCTGGCTTAGCCTGCGCAATGTCTTGAACCAACCGCCGCTGCAGACGCTGCGTGAAGCATAGTTATGATCGGGCGCGGTAGGAAAAAAGCCCAAGGCAAAATATAATGCAGCCTATGTTTACTGAATCGATCGAAGAAAATCAAAGTCATACGCTCTATCAGATGATAGGTGGTGATATCAAGCTGCGTGAGTTGGTCGATCGATTTTATGATCTGATGGATCTGGAGCCGCAGTTTGCGACCATACGTCAACTACATCCGGCAACATTGGATAGCTCGCGCGACAAGCTGTATTGGTTTTTATCGGGATGGACTGGCGGCCCTAATTTATTCATCGAAAAATTTGGTCATCCGCGCTTGCGGATGCGTCATATACCGTTCTCGATTGGCATCAATGAACGTGATCAGTGGGTCAAATGCATGGATATGGCGATGATCGATGTCAAGATTGTGCCGACGTTGCGCCAGCATTTATTGCAGTCGTTTATGCAGACCGCAGATTTTATGCGTAACAAGGCTGAGTAATCTCCTTGTCGTTGAAATAACACGCTTGAAGCAGATTTGGTCGAGAGGTATGGAGAATTAACTCTATTCTGCTACCTTTTATTTATGACAGCGACTCTTTGTAAATCTCAGAAACCTATTCATGACTTCATACCATTTTTACATCCTACTTGGCATCGCGATCCTGATCGTGTTGCTGCAGTGTGCTTTGCTGTTACGTGGCCGAGGCGCCGATGTGACTTCAACGCTCACAACCCAATTGACGCAGCTACAAAGCGAGCTACAGCGGCAGCAGCAGCAAAATAGTGAGCGCGCGGAACGTGCTGAGCGTGATTTACGGGAGCAAGTTTTGTCGACCGCGCAGGCAACGCGGCAAGAGTTGAGCAGTAATTTTTTGCAGTTCCAACAATCGCTGTCGACGCAAATGACGGCGGTGGCGACGATGCAAAATAATCAGATTGATGCGTTTGCCCAGCAACTCGCTAAATTGAATGAAGCGAATGCGCAGCAACTGGAGGCGATGCGACTGTCGATTACATCTCAGGCACAAACTGGCAGAGAAGAGCAGGCCAGTGCGCTTAAGCGTTTTGGCGACACGCTCAACCAAACCCTTAATACGTTGACCGAATCCAATGCGCAACGGATGGGCGAAGTGCGGGCGACGCTGGAAGCGAAGATCAAGGACCTGCAAACCGATAATGGCACGCGACTGGAGGAAATGCGCAAAACCGTCGATGAGAAACTTCATGCGACGTTGGAGCAGCGTCTGGGCGAATCGTTCAAGCTGGTTTCTGACCGTTTGGAAAAAGTACATCAAGGCTTGGGTGAAATGCAGCAGCTTGCGATAGGTGTCGGCGACCTTAAGCGCGTGCTGACCAATGTCAAATCACGCGGCACTTGGGGCGAAGTGCAATTGGAGATGTTGCTGGAACAGGTATTAACGCCTGATCAGTATGCGAAAAATGTGGAGACAGTACCCAACACTGGTGAACGCGTCGAGTTTGCGATCAAATTGCCAGGCAACGATGATGGGCAGACACCGGTCTGGATGCCGATCGATGCCAAGTTTCCTAAAGAGCAGTATGAGCGCCTGGCCGAAGCAGCCGATCGTGCCGACGCAGATGGGGTGCTGACAGCAGGTAAAGAGTTGGAACGCGCGGTGCGACTTGAAGCGAAAAAAATCGCTGAGAAATATCTGTCGCCTCCATTAACCACCGACTTTGCGATTTTATTCTTACCGACCGAGGGCTTGTATGCAGAGGTCATGCGCAGACCCGGTCTGGCGGATGATTTGCAACGTACGCATCGCGTCAGCATCGCAGGCCCATCGACATTGAGTGCGTTGCTGAACAGCTTACAAATGGGCTTCCGCACCTTGGCTTTGGAAAAACGGTCGTCTGAAGTGTGGCAGGTACTGGGTGCGGTAAAAACCGAGTTCGGCAAGTTTGGCACTACGCTCGCAGCAGTTAAAGCGACGTTGGAGAGTGCGGCTAAGAAGATCGAAGGCGCAGAAACTCGAACGCGTCAGATGACACGCAAGCTGAAGTCGGTTGAAGCTTTGCCAGGTGATGAGGCGCAAAAATTACTTGGAACAGATACGTCGTTACTCGACTTGCCAGACAGTAGCGAGTAATGGAAAGACTAGACAACGAGCCTCGGCAAAAGACGAATTGACGTATAAGTGCATGAAAAGAACGTGCAAGTAAAAAAGCACGCCAAAAATAACGCGCGATCTGCGGCGATTTTTCAATCGTGATAAATTAATGCCTTCAGATCAAGTAGCTGCGTTGTCTCCTTACGGTGAGCACAGCGAATATGTTTGATCTTGTAGTTAAGTTTGTAGTAAACGTTCTCGGGGCGGGGTGCGATTCCCCACCGGCGGTAATGACGGATGATTGAAGTGGGTGGTTTCTTCTTGTTCTCATCTGTCTAGCCCGCGAGCGCTTGTCGAGGTTCTCATCCTGCTCTCTGCAGGTCACCTGACAAGGTCAGCAGATCCGGTGTGATCCCGGAGCCGACGGTATAGTCCGGATGATAGAGAACGGGATGACCTATAACGCGAAGACTTTGGTCGATGCGTTTTCATTCCCGCTTGATATTCAATGCCCTGTTTTATTTTTAAACAGGAGTTTTACCATGCAACATTCTATCGGCATCAAATCAAAATCAGCAGTTGCTCGCATCGCTTTTATTCAAGCCAGTTGGCACAAGGACATTGTGGATCAATGTCGCATTGCATTTGTCGAGGAAATGGCTATTCGCGGCTATGCGACTGATCTCATCGATTTCTTTGAAGTAGCTGGCGCCTTTGAAATTCCACTACACGCTAAAATATTGGCCCAGAGCGGCCGTTACGCGGCCATCGTTGGCACGGGGTTAGTGGTCGACGGTGGCGTCTACCGTCACGAATTTGTGTCGCAGGCCGTCATCAGCGGCTTGATGCAGGTTCAGTTAGAAACGGAAGTGCCGGTGATCTCCGCGGTGTTAACGCCGCATCATTTTCATTCGCATGATGAGCATCAAAACTTCTTTTATCAACACTTTTTGGTCAAAGGTAAAGAAGCCGCACACGCTTGTGCTGATACGATCATGCGTTTGCAGCAAATTGAAGTTGCGTTGCATGAAGATCGACGGGCAGCTTGATACTGCATTGATCGAAAAAGGGGGCCTCTGGCTCCCTTTTTTATTGTGCGATATTTAGAAGACGGTTAAAAGCGCTCGTCTATCTCAACGTTTAGTGTATTGCGTGGCGCCGAACAGGATTTCTCTCGCCTTGTCATCCGCATATGGTTTGCGTAGATCAGCGGTAACCTCGACGCCACGTTTTACTGCGTCGCGTGCAGCAATTTCATTAAACCAGTTTTCCAATGCAGGAAAATCAGCCAAGGCGACGCCCTGTTTTTCCCAAGAGCGCAGCCAAGGAAAAGTCGCGATATCAGCAATCGTATATTTGTCACCGGCGAGATAAGGACTATCGTCCAAACGTTTATCAATTACGCCATAAAGTCGCTTTGCTTCGTTGGTATAACGCTTGATTGCATAATCGATTTTTTCGGGTGCATAGGTGCGGAAATGATGCGCTTGCCCCAGCATAGGGCCGACGCCGCCCATTTGAAACATTAACCACTGCAAGGTGGTGAATTTTTCTCTATCCGTATTGCCAAGAAATTTTCCGACTTTGCTAGCGAGATAAACTAAAATCGCGCCCGATTCAAATAGTGAAATTGGTTTGCCGTCAGGACCATCGTTATCAACTATCGCTGGGATTTTATTGTTAGGTGAAATCGCGAGAAATTCGGGCTTGAATTGATCGCCAGCACCGATGTCGATGTGGTGCACGCGATAGGGCAATCCGCATTCTTCCAGCATGATGTGGACTTTATGGCCGTTGGGGGTGGCAGTGGTGTAGAGGTCGATCATGTTTTCTCCTATAGGTAGTCGCGATGCGCGAGCACGATGGTCAGTGGTCTGCAAACTCACATCAATGAATTATCCGAGTATTTACATTTTCTTGCAGAGCATCGCAGATGAAATATCGCTTGAATTATCTTGCGTTGCCAAGCGGCATGAAAAGACAATGAGGACAACAATGAATAGGGATCAAGATAACGATGAAAATAGCGCTGACGAAAAATCAATCGTTGCTGGATCTTTGATGACGGTAGGCTAGTCCAACGGGCAATCACGTCCGAATGGACTTAGTATTTTGGCGTGCGCTTTTCCAGAAAAGCATTAATGCCTTCCAGCGTATCTGAATGATTGAGGCTTTCGACAAAATGCAGTCGTTCCGCAGCAAACTGTTTGGTTAATGAGTTTTCGCCGGCTTCACGCACCAAGGATTTGATCCGATCGATCGCATTCAGTGAGCGCTGCGCAATTTCATCCGCCCATTGCAAGGCGGTATCCAACGCAGCCCCATCGGCAGTTAGCTTATTGACGACGCCGAGATCATGCAAGCGTGAGGCCGAAATGGCTTTGCCATCGATTAGAATTTCCATGGCGAGTTGCCGCGGTAAAGCCTGTGTCAAGAACCAAGAAGCACCGCCATCTGGCGTTAATCCAATGTTGGTGTAGGACATCATAAATTTTGCCGAGTTGCCGGCGACGATGATGTCACAAGCAAGTGCGAGCGAAAATCCAGCGCCAGCCGCTGCACCGTCGACTGCCGCAATAACCGGCTTTGGACAGTCGCGGATGGCTTCTATCCAACCGCTTAATCGGTCGACCGCATCCGCTTGATCTGCGGTTTTCTGAGCACGCATGTCGAGCAGTTTATGTAAATGACCGCCAGCGCAAAAAAAACCATCGGCACCGGTCAGTATCACTGCACGGATGGAATCATCGCGTTCTGCGGTGGAAAGAGTTTCTACTGCGGCGGCAAACATATCGGGATGCAGCGCATTTTTTGCTCCTGGGTTGGAGATGGTTAGGATTAAAGTTGAATCTTGGCGCGAGGCTTGTAGTTCAGTAGACATGGGACAATGAGAAGAAGTGGAATGCAATGACTATACATCAGCGGAAATGAGCGCGCGTATTTTGCATGGCTTCAGCTTAATCGGCATAGATAAATACGGATTATCCAAATTAAATCGACGTTACGACATAAAATACAGCTTGCTCGCGTAGCCTTGAGTGTTGTTGCCAAGCATGTGTAGCGACTAATTTGCTGGCCACCAGCAGCGTAATTGTTTGTGTTGTCTCACGAATGAATAGAAAATTATTGTAAATGCCGAATTATCTAGAAAAACGTTGGGCCATTGATGGACTTTATTGATAGATTAAAGCCAAAAACTGGCCATCTGAAATACGCAAAAATTTTGATTACTGTTGTTGTTATTGTCGGATCTGTATATTTCTTGTTTCAAGCACTCGATCGCTTGCAGCGGACAGTAGAAAAACAAAAGGTCGATGCAACCGCAAATCTGTTGCGTCATCAGTTGCGCTTGAAGGTTAATAATCTGATCGAGCAGCATCGCAAAAACGACGCCAAATATTTTGTCGGTGTGAACCCGATGAACTGGTTAGAGCAGAAGCCAAAAAATTATGCGGGTGAGTTATTTGGCCCAGAGGCGGGGAAGGTAGCGCCAGGGCAGTGGTATTTTGATTTGCGTGACCGCAACTTGACTTATCTGATTCGTAACTGCAAAGATAAAACGCTAGAACGATCCCAGATTACCTTTTCTTTCCGCCTCAAGTGGGCGGCAGAAAATCAGAAAATTAATGATGACAGAGTTATGCGCAGACGTTTACAGGACATATTGCTGGAGCAAACATCACCTTATGTGTGCGCCTGATCTTGGCGTGTCAGGTCGTCTTGGTTTTCATTGAGCGCTGTTTTCAACCAAAGATCTGGCGTCATAATCGCAAACAGTCCATCACGTTGTGTTTTTCGAGCGAGCTTTAGCAAAGCTTTGTCTTTTGTGATTAATACCGATGCTTTTGCATCACGCGCCAACTCCAGAAATTTTTGATCATCTTTATCTTTGCAGATCGGTAGTTTGACGCTCGCCATATCAGATTGCAGTGTGGGCTCGCATTGTATTAATGCGTCAAATTCGCTGGCGACGCTAACTCTCGTCTCGTCGTCCAACTTCAAATGCTCATAGCGCAAGACTAACTGCCATTCGGTGCGACAATCGTCGCGCGTAATGGCAACCAGCGCGCCTGTTTTTAACCCGTCCAGCAGCAGTGCCCAGCGCGCATCGCGGAACACAAACAAGTCGAGACACACATTCGTGTCGAGCACGATGCGCTTTGCTAGCTTAGGTATCATAGACAAGATTCTTTAGTTCGAAAGTACATATGTTGATTGTTTTATCGCCTGCCAAAACGCTTGATTATGAAACGCCGGCGCATACAGAAATAGCGACACAACCAGATTTCATGAAAAACTCTGCTGAATTGATCGCGATTCTACGGGAATATTCGCCCGCTCGAATCGCCGAGTTGATGCATATCTCTGATCGGCTTGCGGTGTTGAATGCGCATCGCTATGCCGATTGGTCAAAAAAATCCACCTTAAAAAATGCGAAGCAAGCGATGCTGGCATTTAATGGTGATGTCTATGAAGGTTTGCACGCCGCGACTTTGAACGCGCGCCAACTTAATTACGCCCAATCGCATATCCGGATTTTATCCGGTTTGTATGGTGTGTTGCGACCACTGGATTTGATGCAAGCATATCGCTTGGAAATGGGTACCAAGCTGGCGAATCCTAGTGGCAAGGATTTATATGCGTTTTGGGCTGACCAAGTAACCAATAAATTGAATCAGGTCGTTAGCGACCACAAGTCTGCAGCATTGATCAATCTAGCGTCGGAAGAGTATTTTAAAGTCGTGCAGGTGAAATCTTTAGCAGTCCCCGTGATTACCCCCGTATTTCAAGATTGGAAGAATGGAAAATATAAGATTATTTCATTTCATGCCAAACGCGCGCGTGGCTTGATGGCACGATATGCAGCAGTGAAGGGCATCACTCACCCTGAGAAATTAAAATCTTTCAATGTGGATGGCTATGCTTATGTTGCAGAAGCTTCGAGCGAAACGGCTAGTGCTTCATCTTGGATATTTCGTCGTCGCCAGCAAGATTGATTGCAAAAATAGACAATAAAAAACCTCGCATTTTTCAATGCGAGGTTTTTTTATACTGACATATCTTGTTACCAGATTTGCCACCAAGGTTTTTCTTTTTTCGGGCCGCCAGTGAAATACACACTGTTAGGGAAATTCGCTCTTAAAACACGCTCGGTATCATCGCGCATTTTTGGCAGACCTAAGGATTCGTATGACTTCATCAAAATGTACAAGGCTTCTTCTACTGCAGGTGCGCCCTGATAATTTTTGATCGCGTCTTGGGCGCGATTGGCTGCTGCCAGATAGGCACCACGCCGATAGTAGTAGTTGGCTACGTGGACGTCGTATTGTGCCATCGCGTTGACCAAATACACCATGCGTGCGGCAGAGTCTGGTGCATATTTGCTGTTAGGAAATTTTTCAGTCAGCAGTTTGAAAGAATCGAAAGCTTCACGCGCCGCTTTAGGATCGCGTTCAGTCGGATCTTGGTGCGAAATAAAATCAAAAATACTCTTCTGATCATTGAAGTTGATCAAACCACGTAAATAATACATGTAGTCGACATTAGGATGATCAGGATGCAGCTTAATGAAGCGCTCCACTGCTGCTAGTGCTTGTGGCTGATCATTTTGACGGTAATACGCGTAAGCGATTTCCATCTGTGCTTGTTGAGCATAAGTGCCGAATGGATAGCGTGATTCGAGCTTCTCAAACAGATCGACGGCGCGCTCATATCCACCAGAGCGCATTTCTTCTTGCGCCTCCGAGTATAATCTCGATGGTGACCAGCCTTTGGTTTCGTCAATCTTGTCTGGCAGCAGGCTGCAACCGGATAAGAACAGGGTCAAGGTCAGTAGGGAAATTTTTAGTATGTGTTTTTGCATGTGATTTGCGAGGATGCCGCTGGACAATGAATGATTATAGCCGATGGGACTTGCAGTGAACTCAAGCGAAACGCCAATTTTGAATAATATGCCGATTGACACCGATTTCGATGGCTTGGACGAGATCGACGAAACTGTAGCAGAACTTCCTGTTATCGCGTTATCTTTAAATGCAGATGCGTGCGGTATTCGTCTTGACAAGGTGTTGGGAACGCTGGTTCCCCAGTATTCACGTAGTCGCCTCCAGCAATGGATAGAGGCGGGTCATGTCTCGGTCGATGGGGAAGTCGCCCGTAACAAGATGACGATGTATGGTGACGAGACAGTGGTAGTCCATCCGCAACCCGCACCCGAAGAAGAGGCTTTTAAAGCCGAGGCGATGGATCTGGCGATTGTGTATGAGGATGCAGAGATTTTGGTGATCGATAAGCCAGCTGACTTGGTGGTGCATCCGGCCGCCGGCAATTGGTCTGGCACCTTACTCAATGGACTATTGCACTACTTTCCGCCGATTTCTGGTGTGCCCCGCGCCGGTATCGTACATAGGTTAGACAAAGACACCAGTGGTTTGATGGTCGTGGCGAAGACCTTGATCGCGCACACCGATTTGGTACGTCAATTGCAAGCGCGTACCGTTAAACGCCAATATCTTGCGTTGGTATGGGGCACCCCTAACGCCTCCGGTACTGTAGATGCAGCTATTGGGCGTCATCCACGTGATCGTATCAAAATGGCCGTTTCTGAAAATTTAACCGCTAAAACTGCGGTCACGCATTTCACGCGCTTGGCAACCGGGATGATTGATAGGCGTCCGGTGAGTTTGATGATGTGTCAGCTGGAAACAGGGCGTACTCATCAAATTCGTGTACATATGCAGTCCTTGGGATTTCCTTTGGTTGGTGACTCTTTATACGGCAAGCAACATTTAACCGTCGTTTTCCCACGCCAAGCCCTCCATGCTCGTCGCTTAGGCTTAGTTCATCCAGCGACCGGTGCCGAAATGGAGTGGACCACCGAATTACCACAAGATTTTGCTGATTTGTTATTGCAAGCAGGGATTCAATCTTTTTAATTTTTTTTGTTTTGTTTTTCTTTTGCTCTCACTATCACTTCGCACCTCATATTTTGATGCTTGATCAAGTAGTTTTGTCATGGAGCTGATACTGCCACAGTGGGGCCAATCCTTGCCAAAGGTCGGTACACTCGCTAGCACGCGTGCGTGCGGTAATAGTGTCGCCCCCTACGGCGACGGTGCCGGTGCGCTAGGTTTGAATCTTGGTTTGCATGTGGGCGATGACGCTGACCATGTACGTGCGAATCGCGCACAAATCGCGCGACATTTGCCGGCACAGCCTGTATGGCTGAATCAAGTGCACGGCTGTGATGTGATCGATGCCGGTGCGTGGACCGCGGCTGACGCTTTACCACAAGCAGATGCCAGCTTTACTACGCAAGCCGGTGTGGTCTGTGCGATTTTGACCGCGGACTGCCTTCCTGTTTTATTAACCGATACCGCTGGCCGTGTCGTCGCCGCTGCGCACGCCGGTTGGCGCGGTTTGGCTGCGGGCGTACTCGAAAATACCGCGATGCAGATGCGCAATGCCGGAGGGCAAGAGCTGCTGGCATGGCTAGGCCCGGCAATTGGGCCGCAGCAGTTCGAAGTAGGAGCGGATGTGCTGGAGGCGTTTGTCACTCGTTTCCCAACTGCCTCGCACGCGTTTAAAAAAATCGAAGCGAGGCCAGGGAAATATCAAGCCGATATTTACAGCCTTGCACGTGATATTTTGCTGCGCGCGGGTATTGTCCGAGTGACGGGCGGTAATGACTGTACGGTCAGCTCGCCACAACGGTTTTATTCGTTTCGTAGAGATGGCGTAACTGGTCGCATGGCTAGTTTTATTTGGCTCAGATAATGCGCTGATCAAGTTGGCCACCAACGCGCTCTTCACTGCTTCTTACCTCTCTGATCAGTCAACCTCGGTGCGTTTTTCCTGCCGCGCTAATTGTTCTTGACGTTGTCGCTCTTGAATTATGCGTCTGCGTTTGCCGCTGCGCATCAGATAAAACAAAATGCCAACTGGCACCAAGCCATATAGCAGAAAGGTCATGATGCCGGCGACGGCATTTTTTTCGGTGACCGACATCATAAAGACGACGTAGATCCAGGCAACAATAACAATGTACATGTAGAAATACCGTGTGAGCGATATGAAAAATTAAATGGTAATTAAAGCAGAACGTGTAAGACCCATATAACCTTACGGGAAAAAACGATGTGTGAATCATCATCACGCGAAGATAAGCAGGTTGCAAGCAAATTAAGGGTACTTTGCGTCGTTATGAAAATTTAGACGGCTGCGTACACCTGCGTCTCGGTATTTGGGTTGAAAATCTAAACAGCTGCAATACTTGAATACTATTTGTGGCAATGCAATATTTTTGTATTCGCGCCATATTTTTTGTAAGTTTATGTTTTATATTAAAATAATGGATTATTTCTCGCATTGAATTATCGTTTTGATAATTATTTGTTGCGATGCACAGTGCGAGAGCAATTACTGAAATGACGGCAGTCTGAAATCAAAAATGACGATCAATAAAAAAAATACTGAGCGCTTGATCAAAAAGTATCCGAATCGTCGTTTGTACGATACCCAAACGAGCGCTTACATCACACTCGCTGATATCAAACAATTGGTGATGGTGAGCGAGCCTTTTAACGTCATCGATGCAAAATCTGGTACAGACCTGACACGCAGCATACTGTTGCAGATCATTTTGGAAGAGGAGGCTAGCGGTGATCCCTTGTTTTCCAGCACCGCTTTGCTGCAGATCATCCGCTATTACGGACATGCGGCGCAAAGCATGCTGGGGTCTTATCTGGAGCAAAGCATACAAGCGTTTAACGACATACAAGATAATTTGGTCGATAAGTCCGCTAGTGTTTATGAGGGGAAAGCAGTTAGCCCGGAGATGTGGACGCAATTCATGAATGTCCAAGGTCCGTTGATGCAGGGCATGATGAGCAACTACATTGAACAAAGTAAAAACCTGTTTGTGCAGATGCAAGCACAAATGCAGGAGCATTCGCAAAACATGTTGGATGCATTCCCATTCGACTCATCCGAGCAAAATAGTTAATTATTTCTCGGTGCTCGGACCGACGATAAAGGCACTCGCTTTATTTGGCGTAATATCAGTTCAGATCGCCATCGCGATGGACGACAACAGAGCGCGTAAGTGGTGTGACAAGGTACAATAGCGCCTTGGCTGCATTTCTATTTTTTTCTTCCTATTTCTGTATTCCTGTTTTCACACTTCACCATGACCAACGTAACTTCGGCAACACCAAAAATCGGCTTCGTTTCACTCGGATGCCCGAAGGCTCTGGTCGATTCAGAACAGATACTGACCCAGTTGCGAGCTGAAGGCTACGACACGGCAAAATCATACGATGGCGCCGATCTGGTGATCGTCAACACCTGCGGCTTTATCGATGCCGCGGTACAAGAATCGTTAGATGCAATTGGCGAAGCGTTACATGAAAACGGCAAAGTGATTGTCACCGGTTGTCTGGGCGCAAAGAAAGATGCGAACGGTGATGACATCATCCAAAAAGTGCATCCGAAAGTATTGGCGGTGACAGGCCCGCATGCACTGGCAGAGGTGATGGATGCGGTGCATATACATATGCCGAAACCGCACGCACCGTTCTTGGATTTGCTACCGCCACAAGGGATCAAACTCACGCCCAAGCATTTTGCCTATTTGAAAATTTCGGAAGGTTGCAATCATCGCTGCAGTTTTTGCATTATTCCGTCGATGCGTGGCGATCTCGTGTCACGCCCGATTGCTGATGTGATGATGGAGGCGGAAAATCTGTTCAAAGCAGGCGTCAAAGAATTGCTGGTGATTTCGCAGGACACCAGTGCTTATGGCGTCGATGTCAAATTCCGCATGGGATTCTGGAATGGTAGACCGGTCAAAACCCATATGACGCAACTGGTCGAAGCATTGGGTGAGTTGGCTGCTCCGTACGGTGCGTGGGTCCGCTTACATTATGTTTATCCGTATCCGCACGTGGATCAGATCATGCCGTTGATGGCCGATGGGAAAATCTTGCCGTATTTGGATGTGCCGCTGCAGCATGCGCATCCAGATGTACTTAAACGCATGAAGCGTCCGGCTAGCGGCGAGAAAAATATCGAACGTATTCAAACATGGCGCGCTATGTGCCCTGATCTGACGATACGTTCAACTTTCATTGCCGGTTTTCCGGGCGAAACAGAAACAGAATTCGAATATTTACTCGATTTCTTGAAAGAAGCTGAAATCGATCGTTTGGGTTGCTTTGCTTATTCGCCAGTAGAAGGTGCTACCGCAAACAATTTGCCCGATGCGGTACCAGAAGAAGTGCGGGAAGAGCGTCGCGGCCGCGTGATGTTGCTGCAAGAAGAGATTTCTAAGAAGCGTTTGCAGGCAAAAGTTGGTAAGACTATGCGCGTATTGGTAGATGAAGTAGGTCGCAATGGCGAAGCGACTGCACGGTCCGGTGCGGATGCGCCAGAGATTGACGGCGTCGTGTATGTCAAAGCACCGTATGAACCACATATCAAATACAAAGTTGGTGAGTTTCTCGATGTCAAAATAACGACTGCCGATGCGCATGACTTATGGGCAGAAACCTAAAACTATTCTGAGCATTCGATCAAAATAGTCACTTTGATACAGAACGCATAAGCATCGATACAATCGTAGGCGGATGTGTGAAGCGAGCGCAGTAATTTGGAGGAAGGTGTGGCCGATCAATCATCGAAGCAAGCATCGAATCAATTGTCGTTAACGACCGCTTTGATTCACAATGAGTACGTCGCGCCAGATGGATTTGCCGCCTTCCCACAGGCAGTACACCACGCATCAACCGTACTGTTCAAAGATGTCGCCAGCATGCGCTCTCGCAACTGGCAGGATAAAAGCGGCTATACCTATGGATTGCACGGCACTCCCACCACTTTCACCTTAGAAGCACGTCTAGCCGCGATTGAAGACGGTAAGCATTGTGTATTGGCGCCCAGCGGTTTAGCGGCAATTGCGATGGTGGACTTTGCCTTTTTAAAAGCTGGCGACGATGTCCTGATTCCGGATAACGTCTACAACCCAAATCGTGATTTGGCGGATTGGCTGTCCAAAGATTTTGGCATTGCGGTGCGTTATTACGATCCTTTGATTGGCGCTGACATTGCTGAACTGATCCAAGACAACACCACACTGATTTGGACTGAAGCGCCGGGTTCGGTATCGATGGAAGTGCCTGATCTGCCGGCAATTTGCGCCGCTGCACACAATAGAAATGTGCTGGTTGCTTTGGACAATACGTGGTCTGCCGGGCTGGCGTTGCGCGCTTTTGATCTCGGCGTCGATATCGTGATGCAAGCACTGACTAAATATCAATCCGGTGGCTCTGACGTCTTAATGGGGGCTGTCGTCACACGTGACGCAGCACTGAATCGGAGACTGGAAAACGCGCACATGCGTTTTGGATTCGGGGTCGGTGCCGACGATGCATATTTAGTTTTGCGTAGTTTGCCGACAATGAAGTTGCGCTTCGACGCGCATGATGTCGCAGCGCGAAAAGTGGCGACTTGGTTGCAAAGCAGAGCGGAGATCGCAACGGTCTTGCATCCTGCTTTGCCGGAATGTCCTGGTCACGACTTATGGCAGAGAGATTTTACTGGCGCAGGCGGTCTGTTTTCGATTTTATTCGATCCGAAATACAGTGAAATACAGACTGATCGTTTCGTCGACAGTTTGAAGTTATTCAAAATCGGCTTTAGCTGGGGTGGTGTCAACAGCTTGTGCGTTCCTTACCGGATGGCAGGGATGCGCAATAATTGGCCGCATCAAGGACAGCTTGTGCGATTGAATATTGGATTGGAGGACAGCGATGATCTCATCGCCGATCTTGCTCAAGCACTCGCCAAGCTCGAGGTTTAATCTTTGAAAGCATTTCGGTAATAAAAAAGCATCCTGATGGATGCTTTTTTATTACGGACGGTACGACGTGTAAACGACGTCTTGTTTCATGCAACCGATCACGACGGCATGGTTCGGTTGTCGTTTAGATCGACGATACCTTTGATCAGGCGATACAGTTTCCATAACCAAGCGACACCCCACACCAAAAATGCCACGGGTATCGCGATCACCGTCGCAAACAGCACGCTACCGATCACCATCCATATCAAATACCACCAAAATGATCTGATCTGCCAGCTATGGTGGCTATACACAAAAGTCCCAATTGCATCACCACGCTTGACGTAGTTAATGATTAACGGGATAAAAGAAAACATGCCAAGCGAAAATATCAAACTTGCTGCGTGCGCGATATATAACCACCACGCCAGATTTTTTGCTGACTGCAAGCTGCTGTCAAATACAACTTCTTGATTCATTTTCATCCTTTTTTATTGCCAAATAAAAGCAGCAGACTACCTGCTGCGATCGACGCCACACTCGCCCAAATAGGAATGTTAATTGTCTCTTCTTCCTTAAGCTCGAATTGCAATGGGCCTAACTTTGCTTGGTGCGTTTCCTTGGTGTAGCTAAAACTACCGTAGACCAAGCCAAGTACCCCAGCTACGATCAATATGACGCCAATTAGTTTAGCTGCATTCATCAAAACTCCAGGCAAAAATAATGTGGAAAGTGAAATTTAACAGGGAATGCTAAAGCGAGCTTGAGCATCAGCCGACATCAGTATTCTGAAACAAGAGAAATCTGCTGCACCGATCAATTTGGAATGTAGCATATGCGTGATTGACAAAGCGTATTTGTTCTGTGATGCACACACACTTCAGAAACGATAATCTAGAACGTTGACGGGATTTCTGGGGTATTTTTACTTTGTGTTACTTGAATTTCATGCAGATATTTTTAGAGCGGGAATAGGTGTAATACACCATCCAAGCCAACAAAATTGAAGGCAATATCGGCCTGCTCGCGTACCACCGGTTTTGCGCGAAAAGCGATCGAAAGACCTGCTAATTTCATCATTTGTAAATCGTTGGCGCCATCTCCGATGACAATCGCCTGATGTGGAGAAATTCCTAATTCTTTGCAAACTCGCTCGACGGTGTGCTTTTTTTCTTGCCCATCGACGATGCCGCCCAACACGCGCCCCGTCAGTTTTCCATCTCGGATTTCGAGCTGGTTCGCATGGCTGTAATCAAGGCCAAGTCGTTGTTTGATGCGATCAGTAAAAAATGTGAAACCGCCTGACACGAGCAGCGTTTTAATGCCGGCAGCTTTGATACCATTGAGCATTTTTTCTGCCCCCAGAGAAAGCTGTAGGCGCTCGTCATACACGCGCTGTAACGCATCCGCATCGAGACCCTTCAGCAGGGCGACGCGGCGGCTTAGGCTGTCGCTAAACGCAATTTCACCACGCATGGTGGCTTCGGTGATGGCCGCGACTTGTGGTTTTAATCCGTGCATGTCGGCGATTTCATCTATGCACTCAATTGTGATCAGCGTCGAGTCCATGTCCATTGCGACCAGTTTAAAATCAGACAAGGTGTGGTCGGAATCGACTAGCGCATAGTCTAGTCCGAGTTCGAACGCTCGTTGCGTAAGCTTGGCTTTGCAGGCCGCATCGATCTGCGCGTCTTCACAGCGATAGATCAATGGTGTGATGGCGTGCACGCTTGCAACTTGGACCAGGCTTGCAAGTTCTTCTATCGCGCCCCGATCAACCGATAGACCTTGCAGAATTAAATTTTGAGTCATGGATTAGTGTAACAATTCAGCGAATTTTTGCCATTTAAATACGATCACTTTTTCTCATCCAGTAGCAAACGTATCGTCAATTTTACTTGCATCACGCGTGCTGCCAGATCTGGCATATTTGCGGTGATGCGCAACTTGTCTTGCCCATTTAGTTTGATATGACGGTTTTTTTGAATCAACTCGATGATGCGTATCGCATCGATAGGCGGATTAGGCTCAAACTGCAAGGTCGCCGATTCTGCATGTGCATCAATTTTGATGATGCACGCCGGAATCGCAGCCACCCGTAGCCTGTGTGTCTCTATCAGTGCCTGCGCGGCATCCGGTAATTTGCCGAAACGATCAATCAATTCTTCCTGTAAATCGTTGACCTTATCCTGCGTTTTACAGTTGGCGAGGCGTTTGTAGATCGATAGCCGTTCGTGCACATCACCGCAATACGTACTTGGCAATAGGGCGGGCACGTGCAGATTTATTTCTGTCGTGGTTGCCAACGGTGCAGCGAGGTCGGGTTCTTTGCCGTTCTTCAGTGAGCGCACCGCTTCGTTTAACATATCTGAATAGAGTTGAAAGCCAATCTCGGTCATCTCGCCGGACTGGTTATCACCTAGCACTTCGCCGGCACCACGAATTTCCAAATCGTGCATCGCGAGGTAAAAACCGCTGCCGAGTTCTTCCATTTGCTGAATCGCGTCGAGACGGCGTTGCGCTAATTTAGTCAGACTTTGCACATCATTGACCAATAAGTAGGCATAAGCTTGATGATGCGAGCGACCGACGCGTCCCCGTAATTGATGCAATTGTGCGAGGCCAAACTTGTCGGCTCTATGCATGATGATGGTATTGGCCGTCGGTACGTCGATACCGGTTTCAATGATGGTGGTACACAGTAAAATGTTATATCGTTGCGCGACAAAATCACGCATGATTTTTTCCAGATCGCGCTCGTGTAATTGGCCATGCGCGACAGCGATGCGTGCCTCTGGCATCAGTTCTTCCAGCATCGCCTTGCGGTTTTCGATCGTGTCCACTTCGTTGTGCAGGAAGTAAATTTGACCGCCGCGTTTTAATTCACGCAGACAGGCTTCGCGTATCACTGAGCTGTTTTCACCGCGTACGAAAGTTTTGATGGCGAGCCGTTTTTGTGGAGCCGTTGCAATGATCGAAAAATCTCGCAAACCTTCCAGTGCCATTCCCAACGTGCGTGGGATCGGTGTCGCTGTCAGTGTCAATACATCGACTTCGGCGCGCAGTGCTTTCAGCGTTTCTTTTTGACGTACGCCGAAACGATGTTCTTCATCAATGATGACCAGTCCGAGGCGTGAGAACTTGATGTCGTTTGACAATAGCTTGTGCGTGCCGATTACGATGTCCAACGTGCCATCGGCCATGCCTTTAATTGCATGTGTGATTTCTTTGCCGCTGCGGAAACGCGAAAGCTCGGCAATACGTACCGGCCAATCAGCGAAGCGATCAGTAAACGTCTGCGCATGTTGTTCTGCCAGCAAAGTGGTTGGCGCCAGAATCGCCACTTGCTTACCGCCGAGCACCGCGACAAAGGCAGCACGCAATGCCACTTCCGTTTTGCCAAAACCGACGTCACCGCAAATCAATCTGTCCATCGGCTTGCCGCTGGTCATATCTTGAATCACTGCGTTGATGGCGGCAGCTTGGTCAGGCGTTTCCTCGAAACCGAAACTTTCTGCAAAAGCGTCGTAATCGTGGGCCGAATATTCAAAGCTGTGGCCTTGGCGCAAAGCACGGCGCGCGTATAGATTCAGTAACTCTGCAGCGGTATCACGGACTTTCTCGGCAGCGCGACGTTTGGCTTTTTCCCATTGTCCGGAGCCAAGCGCATGGAGTGGCGCATCTTCTGGCGAGGCACCGGAGTAGCGCGAGATGACATGGAGCTGCGAGACTGGTACGTACAGCTTGGTATCTTTTGCGTATTCCAGATGCAGAAATTCGGTTTCGCCTTCGCCCAGATCCATGCTGGTCAAGCCCATGTAGCGTCCGATGCCGTGATTGATATGCACCACCGGGTCGCCGATCTTGAGTTCAGACAGATCGCGCACCATGGCTTCGACCTGGGTTGCGCCTTCTTGCTTTTTACCGCCGACGCGGCGACCAGAACCGGTAAATAATTCAATTTCAGTAACAAAGGCGAAGTCTTCCAACGCAAAACCGGCATGCATAGGGGCAACGCCCAGCATGAGCTTGTCGGAAGCCGTGCTGAAATCGGCAAACCCATTGCATAAGGTAAGCGGCAAATCGTATTCGTTAAAGTACTGTTGCAGCGTCTCGCGTCTACCGTTGGTTTCGGCACAGATCATTACGCGCTTGTCTGTCTTTAGTAGCCATGCACGTAGATTGGTGAGTGGATCGTCGGCACGACGATTGGCTGCAATGTTGGGTAAGGCTGACGATAATTCGGAGGCAGCGCCTTCTGTGTCAGCATTTTCACGTTGAATGATCCAGCGGCCGTATGGCTTGGCGAGCGTGAAAAAATTTTCATCGCTGAGGAAAATCTGCTCAGGCGCCAGCAGAGGGCGTTCTCGATCAGATTTTAGAAAGTTGTATCGTGATAAGGTATCGGCCCAGAAGCGCTTGATTGCGGCATCGATATCGCCGATTAATGCAAACGTCGTTTGCGCTGGCAGATAGTCGAACAAGGTATTTGTTTGCTCGAAAAACAGCGGCAGATAATATTCGATACCGGCCGATGCAATGCCATTACCTATATCTTTATAGATACTAGATCGGCTCGGGTCACCTTCGAATACTTCACGCCAGCGACCACGAAAAGCGGTGCGCGCTTCTTCATCCATCGGAAATTCACGCGCAGGCAGCAGGCGCACTTCTTTGACTGGATACAGTGAGCGCTGCGAATCGGCATCGAAGGTGCGAATGGTATCGATGGTGTCGCCGAACAGATCAATCCTGTATGGCAATACTGCGCCCATAGGAAAAATGTCGATCAAGCCGCCGCGCACCGAATATTCTCCCGGCGACATTACTTGCTTGACGGGATTGTAGCCAGCTAGTTGCAACTGTGCTTTGAGCTTGGCCTCATCCAGCTTTTCGCCTTGTTTGAAGAAGAACGTATACGAGGCGAGAAAGGCCGGTGGCGCCATCCGTACTAGCGCGGTGGTGGCTGGCACGATCAAGACATCACATTGGCCATTGAGTACTTCATACAGCGTTGCCAAACGCTCCGAGACTAAATCCTGATGGGGTGAAAATGCGTCGTACGGCAGGGTTTCCCAATCCGGCAACAAATGGCAGCGCAGTTTTTGCGGCGACGCCGGCGGCGGGTTCTGCTGAGCGCGCTGTTGTAAATCTTCCTGAAGCTCGTCTGCACCTTGGCCAAACCAGGGAATCTCAGCCAGCAAGCGTTGCGCGTCGCTGGCGCTGGCAACGACTACAGTCAGCATGCGTTGCTGCGACTTCAGCGCGATCGCGGCTTGCGCTAGCACATACGCATCCGCCGAACCGTGTACGGCAGGCAGGGCAAAACGGGAGGCGGGCTTGGGGAGAGCTTTTTTTAGATCAAATGACATCAAAGGGCGACATGAAATATGTCAAAGTGATCAATAGGACCTATACGGTAATGAGCCCGCCAATCGATCGGAGAGCAGCTCAGTCAACGAGCCAGAATGTGATCCGGCATGCTGTCGACCGTATAAGCGAATTGACAGTGAAAAAGGTTGGTGCGATTATAAACCAAGCCCTGCCTTCCTTCAGGCGCGTGCGCAATTACAATACCGATTCCAAAAAACAGAGCGCACCATGTATTTTTCATTGTTAAGACCATGATGTCACCGCGATATTTTGCGCTGATCCCAGCCGCTGGCGTTGGCGCGCGCATGGAGCGCGATGTCCCTAAACAATACCTGCCTATCGCTGGTAAGCCAATGTTGCAACATGTTCTCGATACCTTTGCCGATACGCCCTCGATTGCACACACTTTTGTCGTCGTCAGCGCTGATGACGGTTATATCGATGCAATTTTTGGCAATGCCGAGCAGCATCCAAATTTAACGGTGCTGCGGGTGGGTGGCAGCTCGCGGCAAGCCTCAGTATTGAACGGCTTGCATGCAATCCGCGATTTAGTTGAGGATGATGATCGCATTTTGGTACATGACGCCGCGCGTCCCGGCTTGACCTTAGAGTTGGTGGAAAAATTGATACGCGCATTGCATGACGACGACGTAGGTGGTTTATTAGCGTTACCGATTGTCGATACGATCAAACGCGCAAATGGCGATGAGCGTATCGAGATGACGGTGCCACGCGAGCAATTATGGGCAGCGCAAACGCCGCAAATGTTTGACTATGCGCTGCTGTTACGAGCACTGGAAACTGCCGAGAACGTGACAGATGAAGCAAGTGCGATCGAGGCTCTAGGCCTGCAGCCTAAACTGGTGGAAGGTAGCTCACGCAATTTCAAAGTGACATTGGCACACGATATCGCGTTGGCAGAATTATTTTTAAAGGAAGTTCGATGAGTCAGTCTGCAATGACGAGCATGCCGTTTCGTATTGGACAAGGTTATGACTGTCACGCATTGGTGGCAGGTCGTAAATTGATTATTGGCGGCGTCACGATTCCCCACGCCACTGGTTTGCTGGGACATTCGGATGCGGATGTGCTGTTACATGCAATTACCGATGCCTTGTTTGGAGCGGCAGCTTTGGGTGATATAGGCCGACATTTCCCCGACACGGCCGAGGCATTCGCCGGTGCTGATTCACGCCTGTTGTTACGTGAGACGCTCAAGCGCTTGGACGCAGCGGGCTATCGAGTTGGCAATGTCGATGCGACCATCATTGCGCAACAACCGAAGATGGCGCCGCATATCCCGCAGATGATTGCAAATGTGGCTGAAGATTTATGCGTAACCATCGGGCAGGTGAATATCAAAGCCAAGACGAACGAAAAACTGGGTTATCTGGGGCGAGAAGAGGGGATCGCAGCTGAGGCCGTGGTGTTGATTTACGCTTGCGAATAAGGACTTGTCACGGAGAATAAAACCTGATGACGTTGGTGCCAGAAGGGTGTCTACTGGTATTAGTCTGTTTTAATTTGCTTGATCCTGTAATTTTTGACTTGAATTTCCTCACTTGATACCAATTTAAGAAAAAGAGTCGCACGCGAGGATGGTCGCAGTGGTCGAGTGCCATCAACTGACGTATCTTGTATTTGAAGTAAGACGGGTGATTATCAATGTCCCCATAAACTGAAAGGAATAGCATGTCGAATGAAGGCTATCACGAACCAGTCGATAAATTGTCGGCCGAGACCATGGACATGCATAGGGCGATTACGTCCTTGATGGAAGAGTTGGAAGCAGTGGATTGGTATAACCAGCGCGTGGATGCTGCAACCGATCCGGAGCTGAAAAAAATTCTTGAACACAATCGCGACGAGGAAAAAGAACACGCTGCGATGGTGCTGGAATGGATACGCAGACGTGATCCAAAGATGGATCATGAACTACGTGAGGCACTGTTTAAAGAAGGTCCGATCACCGGGGGCCATCACGAATAATCGTACGATTAACCGCGCGTATTAGCGCGCGAGTATCTGTGCAATTATTAGTGCAGTTATCAGGCTCATAACTTTTCTGCAATATTTTCAAGTTGATCGCGACAGATGGGTATATGCGGACGTGTGCGTATTGCAATGTGTAGCAGATTAACGGATGATGACAATAGGATGACGATAACCGTATCGCGTCCGGTATGTAGCAGAAGCAGCAAGCCTCGATAAGGCACAGACAAAAGACAGGAGTGGTATCAGCATGGCATCATATTTTTTTAATCAACAAGCACAAGGTTGGCAGCAGATGTTTCGTCGCAGTCAATCAGGCGGATTTTTCTCCCGTTTGCTCGCATGGTTGGTTTTAGGCTTGGCTCTGATGATCGGGATGGTTGTTGTCGTTTCTGTGCTGTTGCTGAGCTGGTTGTTGATTCCGGTGTTGCTGTTTAAAAAACGCAAGGCGGCGAAAGCACGCCAGTTTCATCATGGAGACCCTTACGGTAAGCGTTCGTCGCAGGGCGATGTGATCGAGGGTGTCGTGGTTGAAGTAAAAGATTCAAAATAAAAATAAGCATTTCACTACAAGTAGTCGCAGGAAATGAACACAAACTTACTGTCAAAAGTAAGGTAATAAACTTGGCAAGCAAATAGAAAAAGTGCAGCGAGTTTTTATCACGGTGATTTTGAAAATGCCCATGTATCTTTCGATCATGGGCATTTTTACGTCTGCGATGCGAGTATAGAGAGGTACGAGAACGAGGGATGTCCTCGCTTTATCCAACCATGAGGGCGGTAAATTTTCGCCTGATGGTATTCAGTCTCCGCCGTATTATTTTCATGCGCTTTTGAATGTGACGCTGATTTCCAGCCCGCCACCTTGGCGATTTTGCAGATGCAGTACGCCATCATGGCGGTTGACGATGCGATCGATAATAGCAAGCCCCAGTCCTGCACCATTAGCTTGTCCGCGTGCATGATCCATTCGCGTAAATGGGCGCAAAAGCCGCTCGATCTCTGTTTTTGGGACACCAGTGCCATGGTCTGCCAATGTCATCACGATATTGCCTCCTTCTGCATGACAGTCGAGATCGATTTCCACATAGTCGCGTGAAGCTGCTTTGCCATAGCGTCTGGCATTTTCGATCAAGTTGTTAATGATGCGCTGCAGATCCGTTGCATTGCCGCGTATTTTCAGGTTTTGGTCTATGACACTGTTAATCCGTACATCTGACAAACGTCCTATTTCGCTTACAACAGTCTGTAATAGTGCACTCAAGTCAACCGTAGAAAATTGACTGGTATCGACCGGTTTGGCATAGTCTAGAAACTGACCAATAATGGCATCCATTTGCTCGAGATCAGACTGCATGCCGATACGCGCTGCGTCCGGTAAGCCGGCCATTTCAACTTCCAGCTGCATGCGTGCAAGTGGCGTACGCAAGTCATGCGAAATACCGGCCAGTACGACGGTACGATCGGATTCCATGCGCTCGAGATTGTCTACCATCTGATTAAAACTATGATTGGTCTCGCGAATTTCGGTGGGGCCGTACTCAGGCAACGGCTCGTGCGACTGCCCTTTTGCAACAGCACGCGTGGCGGCTGTGAGTCTGGCCAGAGGTTGATTGATCAGGCCCGAAATAAACATGGCGCCAAGCAGTGAAAGCAGCAGTGTAACGGCACCCCAGCCTAGCCATTGCACACCAGCATGATCGCCGACACGATTGCGATCCAGCATCAACCAATATTCATCGCCAGCAATGCTAAAACTTACCCAAAAGCCGTTGACATCATTGACGACACGCGCGAAGCGCGTTTCCTTGCCTAGACCCATACGTACATTGGCCTGAATCTCTTGCATCAAGCTGTTGTCAGCTTGTGATTCGACCACATCATTTTCTTTGAGGGGGTAAATACGTATGCCTTCATTGCTGGCAAGATCAAACAATAATTCGCGGCGCAAATCCGGCGCAGAATGGGTGAGGGCAGCGCGCGTGATGGTGACGACAGAAATAACTTGCGCCGCAATTTGATTCGCACGGGGGCGTTGTTCGACAACTTGATAACTGGCAATCCATGCCGCCATGCTGGCGGCGATGAGAAAAGCGAGTAGAAAGAAAGTACGCCAAAAAAGGCCACTTTTTATCCATGGCAAGCGATGGAATGGATTGCTCATAGTGTGTAAGTTATTACGGGTTATCCATACGGAGCAATCTCGTTAATACAGCATCGACGCAAGGCACCGACGTAGAGCTATATAACAGTCCGCTCAGTCGCATCCTCGGCTTAAGTTCATATTAAACACAGCGTCACTTAGCGTGCAGTACCTTCGGGAATGAATACATAACCCAAGCCCCAGACGGTTTGGATATACAGCGGCGTGGAAGGATCCGGCTCTATTAGTTTCCGTAAACGGGAAATTTGTACATCCAAACTACGATCAAAGACTTCATATTCGCGACCCCGCGCAAGCTCCATCAATTTTTCACGTGATAGCGGCTGTCGTGCATGGCGGGCGAATACCTTGAGTACAGAAAATTCTCCGGTCGTTAGTGGGATGGTGTCGTCATTTTTTTTGAGGGTGCGGGTAGCAAGATCAAGAACAAATTCACCAAAGATAAAGGTTTGCGGTGTTTCTGATGGCGCACCCGGGATTTCATCCGGGCCGACGCGACGCAGAACCGCATTGATACGTGCGACTAATTCTCGTGGATTGAATGGCTTGGCCAGGTAATCGTCGGCGCCCATTTCTAGGCCGACGATACGATCTACATCTTCACCTTTGGCGGTCAGCATAATGATCGGCGTCTTGTCACCTGCGCCACGTAGTCGGCGACAGATTGATAGCCCATCTTCGCCTGGTAACATTAAATCCAGTACCAATAGATCATAGCGTTCACGCAGCCACAGCTTATTCATTGCGGGCGCGTTTTCGGCGGTAATGACGTTGAAACCTTGCTCACTAAGATAACGACGTAACAAGTCGCGCAAACGTAAATCATCATCCACCACCAATACCTTGGTCTGATGAGAGTTGGTCGAATGCGTTATTTCTTTGTTTGAGATATTTGGCGTATTCATGTCGCTATGGTAACGTCAGAAATTGAATCGAGTACATCTCGATGGGTAGGCATTACAAAGTGTTACAACCTTTACGGAAATGCTCTTCAAGCGCAGTGTAAAGCAATCTAAAATTTGAACACGATCAAGTGTGATGCAAATACAATGCGTACACCGTGCTGCGGAAGAATAAGGTTATGAATATTACATTGAAAAAAATTAGTTTAATGCTTTTACTTGGGGTTGCGTCAATCTCGGCATCTAGTGTATTTGCGCAATCGCAATATCGTAACGATGGTTACCGGCAGGTTGCGTACAACGAGCGGAATCGCTCGCAAGATCAAGAGGGGAAACAAGAGCGCGGACGCTCACGGGAACGTACCAATAATGGTGGGCGTGCAAATGACGAGCGTAGCGATACCCGAAAAGGAACAATGTCGGCTGATGAGAGACGTGCCTTACGCCAACAAATTGATGAGGCGGGCCGCGAAATATACAAGCCGCGACGCTAACTCTTTTGTGTGCCCCGACGCAGCATAAAAAATGGACAGTGTTTGACTGTCCATTTTTTATGTTGCGAGCTTATCTTTCGAAAGGATCGGAAGTGGAATAACTGCTAGATGGGGACGGCACCACGCTAAGACAGCGCCGAAGTAGTAAAAAAGCAGTACCCAAGTCGCATCGAAGCGGGAGTGCTTGCGAAAGAACGACAATTTGACGTTTAAGAATCAGCCGATAGCGATATGGCGACCACGCGCCGTGCTGCTGGCCTGTCCGCTAGGACCGTAATAAATGTTATTTCCTTGCACGCTACCATGTTGTAAAACATTGAGCGCATTCTGGGTGCGGATGATTTGCTTATTGATCAGTGTGCCGTTGACGCGATTGGCTTCATGCGCGATTTTTGCAAGATCGATCAGTTGATACCAATTGTCACTGGCTTCCTGGGAGGCTGCAGCACTCTCGATCCATGCTTGCATGCCGAGATCGTTGGCGTCAAAACCTGCGCTGGCTAACGCCTGATAGCGTTGGTGGCTGAGTTGCGCTACTGCCGCTGCTGCGCGTGCCTTGGGCTCGGTCAAAGAGGCGACCGTTTCCGTATTGGCCTGTATTAATTCTTCCTGCTCCAGCATCAGCAATTGGGTCAGTGCGCGCACAGCTTTTTGTTCTTCATGCAAGCTGTTTGCCGGACTGGTACTGAAAGAATCCATAAAACATCACGCTTTCCGTGTCGAGATCAAATCTTTCACGGTATCCATCAATCCATCGGCAACGCTTTCGGCATTGACCTTGAATTGACCGTTGGCAATCGCTGCCTTGATCTCTTCAACTTTATTGGTATCAAAAACCCCAGCACTGGATGCAACCTTGCTTTGTGATGACAAGGTAACGTTGTCAGCCTGTGGCGCGCTTTGGGCTTTTTCAGGGCCCTTGTCTACACGGGTTTGCGGCGTGCCAGTAGTGGCAACACTCAATCCCGCGACTTTCTTAGTTGTATCATCAATTTTCACGATATCACCTCATTTAGTACGGCAAAACGCCTATCTCTGCTTGGTCTATCGACCAGTTCTGCATAAACTTTAATACTAAATAGGCGGAAGGTGAAATTTGATGATCAATCCGTTGTTAATCCCATACTTAAATTCAATTTAGTAGGCCAACTCGATTACGCCACCTACCTTGGCAATGCCACTAATCACTTGGCCTGAAGGCGTACGAACCTTGGTTAGTTGCCCTTCGTTCGCATTATTTAAAGCTCGGGCTTCGCTGGTGACACTAAAGCCAGGGCCATTGACGATGACGCGCACCGCTTGTCCCTGCTTAATTGCTTGTTGATTTTGCAACGCATCTTCGCGCAATGGTGAACCCATGGCGATGGAACTGGTGGTGGTACGGCCGATCGCTTGTGACGGATCGGTAATGGCGCCGTGCGGCAACCGAGTTAAATCACCTGTTACGACAGCGAGATCGCTTTGGCCGATACTTTGTCCTTGGGACAGGGAGGTCGTTACCACCACGTATTCGCCGTCCACATGTACGGTGGCGGCCACGTAAATTGTCCACGGCGACGGTGCGATGCAGCGCACGCCTACGGTCGTCCTGCCCCATGCGCGACTAGAGGCGGGAAAAAATACTTCCGGGGTGACGCAGCTAGGTAGTTTGAGGCGTGGATCAATTGATCCGGTACTGACACGAACTTTGCCAGGCAAACCGATTGCCTGCGTAGTCAAAAACTGCGCAATCGCGGTGCGTAACTGATTGATGTCCTGATTCTGGACCTCGGGCGGGGGCGCACTCGTCTGCGCACTAACGGCTTGCGCTGCTAGTAACAGAGTAATCAGAGCGAGTTGAAAGATGCGTTTCATGATGATCCGACGATTTATCTGTTGCTCATGGTACGGACTACGCGCGAACATAAAACGGTGAATAACAGTGATTTTTACGTTCTGATCGTTTGATCGGAGCAGGTAAAGGCTCCGTATGATCCACGCTATAGAAATCCATTATCAGCACAGAGCATCTTGGTTGGCTCGTTGTTTTGAGCGTTTAACGGCTTGTTCGATGCTTGTTTAGTTGCTTACTCAGTTGCTTTTTTATGTTGGAGGTTGTCATGGTTGGAAAACTTGATCAGTTGCTGCATTTTCAGGAAACCGCCCTGAGTTTGCGCGCGCAGCGCCAGCAATTGCTGGCTTCAAATATTGCCAATGCAGATACACCGAATTACAAAGCGCGAGATATTGACTTTAACAAGGCATTGCAAGGGGCGTTGAAACGTAGCGACAACAGCGCGGCGGCACCGGGTGAATTGCAGAAAACGGCGATCTCTCATCTTGCTGCTAATGTCAACCAGACGATCGGTGGCGCACCGCTACTGTATAGCAATCCAGAACAGGGGAATGTGGATGGCAATACCGTTGATATGGATGTACAGCGAAATAATTTTACTGATAACGCGATGCGTTATGAGGTTGATCTGACGCTTGCATCAGCCAAGATCAAAGCCATGTTAACCGCTATACAGGGGCAATAATCATGTCACTATTTAATATCTTTAATGTCGCCGGCTCGGCCATGAGCGCGCAAAGCCAGCGTCTCAACGTGGTCTCCAGCAATATCGCTAACGTTGACAGTACTACCAGTGCAGATGGCAAGACTTATCGTGCCAAGCAGGTTGAGTTTATGTCGGTGCCTATGCAAGGCACGACTTCAACTGGTGTCAAAGTTAATCGCGTGGTTGAGGACGCCTCGCCGCTAAGAATGGTGTTTGATCCAGCTAACCCTAGTGCTGACGAAACTGGACACGTCTCTATGCCTAACGTCAATGTTGTCGAGGAAATGGTCAACATGATCTCTGCTTCACGTTCCTATCAAACCAATGTCGAGACCATGAATGCGGCCAAGACGATGCTTCTTAAAACACTGACGCTTGGTCAGTAAACTTAATAAAAGGATTCCCTCATGAGTACCGTCAATAACATTTCGCAGAGTGTGTTGGACTCGATGAACGGCAGTGGTGGCACCAAAAAGAGTGCCACCCAAGCGCAGCAGGATCAGTTTATGACTTTGTTGGTCACGCAAATGCAGAATCAAGATCCATTGAATCCTATGGATAACGCGCAGGTCACCAGCCAGTTGGCGCAACTGTCGACGGTGACCGGTATCGACAAGCTGAATACCACGTTGGAATCGCTGATGGGAAGTTATCAGACCAGCCAATCGCTGGAAGCGGCCAATATGATTGGTTATGGCGTATTGGCGGCAGGCTCGTCAATCAGCCTGTCTGAGGGCCAAGGCTTGATGGGTGTGGAATTTCCAAATGATGTGGATGCAGCGACCGTTACCATCAAGGATGCATCGGGCAATGTAGTACAGACCATGGAGTTGGGAGCACAAAGTGCCGGTACCTTGCCGTTGCTGTGGGATGGCACCAAGGCAGATGGCACCACTGCTGCTGACGGCAACTACACATTCAGCGTTAACTCTACGCTGGCAGGATATCCAACGACGTCCAATCCACTGCAGTTCGGCGTGGTGACCACGGTCTCGACCGGCTCAGATGGCGTGAAGATCAATGTGCCTGGCTTGGGCGCTGTCAATTTCACCGATATTCGCCAAATTCTTTAATGCTGCCACTTAATCTAGGAGAAATAATATGAGCTTTCAACAAGGTCTGAGTGGTTTGAACGCGGCCTCCAAGAGTCTGGAGGCGATCGGCAACAACGTCGCCAACTCGGGTACGGTTGGTTTTAAGCAGTCGACAGTGCAATTTGCAGATATTTATGCCAGCAGCCTGACTGGCACAGGCGCGGCAGAGGTCGGTATTGGTGTGCAAGTGGCGCGTGTTGCGCAATTGTTTTCGCAAGGCACCATATCAGCGTCAAATAATCCGCTGGATATGGCGATTAACGGGGGCGGTTTTTTTCGCATGAGCACCAACGGTGCGATTACCTATCAGCGGAATGGTCAGTTTCAATTGGATAAAGAAGGTTTTATCGAAAATGCTTCAGGCGCACATTTGACAGGCTATGTTGCAAATGCTGCTGGCGTATTGGTGAACGGAAACCCGGCTGAATTACAAATTAATGCGGCTGATTTGCCGCCAACAGCAACCGCTAATTACGAGTTGACGTTGACGCTTGATTCACGCAAGACAGATTTGACCGAAGCTGGCTTCGATCCAAATGATTCGACAACCTTTAGCGACTCGACTTCCACCCCTGTGTACGACAGTCTAGGCAACTCGCATGTACTGCGTACTTTTTATGTCAAGACGGCAGGCGGTGAATGGAGCGTATTTGCCACTAACGATGGCGTACCGATTGTACCTAGCAGCTATGTTCCGGTGATTCCACCTGCAACAGATCCTGCGTATATCCCACTTGGTACGATGAGCTTTGATTCCAGCGGTGGACTCACGGGTACCGTACCTTCACCATTGATAGCGGATATGGCGGTGAGCACTGGGGCAACTTCACCTTTTGCTATTGCGATTAATCCGACTGGTACGCAACAGTTTGCGCAAGATTTTTCCGTGACCAAGCAGAAGCCGGACGGTTACTCATCAGGCAGTCTGACTGGATTTAGTGTGTCGGATGATGGCTTGATCGTCGGACGTTATACCAATGGTCGTACGGCGACACTGGGTCAAGTCATTTTGACTACCTTTGCCAATCCTAATGGTTTGCAAAACATTGGTGATAACCAGTGGGTGGAAACATCGGCGTCCGGTGTACCGCTGACAAGTACACCTGGCACGAGTGGATTGGGATCAGTGCAATCTTCCCGCGTCGAAGAATCCAACGTTGATTTGACCGCAGAGCTGGTCAATATGATTACCGCGCAGCGTGTGTATCAGGCCAATGCACAGACCATCAAGACGCAAGATCAGATCTTGCAGACCTTGGTGAATCTACGTTAAGCGCAATGACACTGGAATGATGACGGCAACATGATTACAGCGCTTGCGCACACAGGAATCACAGGAGCAAAGACATGGATAGATTGATTTATACCGCGATGAGCGGTGCTAAGCAGATTTTGGAGCAACAGGCTACGACGTCAAACAATCTGGCAAATGCCTCTACCAGTGGTTTCCGCGCGCAACTCGATACTTTCCGTGCGGTGCCTGTGGTTGGTGCGGCTTCAGCGACCCGTGCATTTGTAGTGGACTCGACGGTGGGCACGGATTTTCGTGAGGGCGCGATACAACACACCGGTCGTGCGCTGGATGTCGCCGTACACGGACAGGGCTGGATCACGGTTGAGCGGGCGGATGGTTCCGAAGGTTACAGCCGTGGTGGCAGCCTGAAGATCAATGAAAACGGCCTGCTACAAACGCAAGCCGGCTTGAATGTGATGAGTGACAACGGGCCAATCTCGATCCCTCCCGATGTGGTGGTGTCGATTGCCAAAGACGGCACGATTTCCACTGTTACACAAGAAGCGTCGCCAGGCTCGTCGATTCAGATCGGACGACTGAAATTGGTCAATCCACCGCAAGATAATTTGCTGCGTGGTGATGACAGTTTGTTTTCTACCAAGGACGGACAACCGGCCGAGAGCGATGCCAATGTTGGCGTGATCGGCGGCGCAATCGAGAGTAGCAATGTCAATGTGGTCGATGCGATGGTCAATATGATTACTTTGGCAAGAAGTTTTGAATTGAACATGAATATGCTCAAGCGGGCTGAAACTAACGATGCAAAAGCCACTGAGTTCATGGCTTTGAGTTGATGCAAGCTGTTGTTTAATGAAGTAGCTGTCTGCTGAAGTGGCTATCTGCTGATTCGCAGAAAACGGGAGAAACAAAATGATTCGTTCACTATGGATTTCAAAAACTGGTCTGGATGCGCAACAAACGCAGATGGACGTGATTTCCAATAACCTGGCTAACGTCAGCACCACGGGATTCAAGCGCTCACGCGCGGTATTTGAAGACATGTTGTATCAGAACATACGTCAGCCTGGCGCAGCTTCTTCGCAGCAAACGGATTTGCCATCCGGTTTGCAACTCGGTACCGGTGTACGACCAGTTGCCACTGAGCGCATCCATACGCAGGGTAATTTGCAATCAACCGGCAATGCTAAAGACGTGGCGATCAATGGCGACGGTTTTTTTCAAGTGCTGTTACCGGATGGCACCAACGCCTACACGCGTGACGGATCGTTTCAAACCGATAGCCAAGGTCAATTGGTAACGTCAAGCGGCTTTCCTATCCAACCTGCGATCACGATACCGGTTGATGCGCAGAGCCTGACAATCAGCCGTGATGGTGTGGTGTCAGTCACTTTGCCAGGCACGACAACCCCAACCGAGGTCGGTAATTTGCAACTCTCGACGTTTATTAATCCAGCTGGCTTGCAAAGCAAGGGTGAAAATCTTTACGTAGAAACCGGTGCTTCCGGTACTGCCAACACCAACACACCGGGTAGCAATGGCGCTGGACTATTACAGCAAAGCTATGTCGAAACATCCAACGTTAATGTGGTGGAAGAACTGGTAAATATGATCCAGACCCAGCGCGCATACGAAATCAACAGTAAGGCAATTACGACATCGGATCAGATGTTGCAACGTCTGACGCAGATTTAAACGATTGTGTCGGGCAAGAAGGAAGCATGATGAAAATTTTTACCACATTATTTTTTGTCGCGATGAGCGCCGTGCTGGCTGGTTGTGCCACGCCAGAGAGCATCGTCCAAACGCCGACCACGGCGCGGCCGCAGGCATTGAATTCTGTGTTACCTCCGGCTAATGGTTCGATTTATCAAGCAGCGTCTTATCGTCCGATGTTTGAAGATAGGCGCGCACGTTTGATCGGCGACACCATCACCATCGTAATCAACGAAAAAAGCGCTGCAGGGAAACTGGAGGGGAGTTCCGGCAGCAAGACCGGCACCATCGCGGCGGCTGCACCGAATATTTTTGGTTTATTTGGCGGCCTCACAAATAATCTGAGCGCCAGCGCCTCGAACGCAACCAAATTTGAAGATAAAGGCGCCGTGACGTCTAGTAATAACTTTGTCAGTACGTTGACCGTGACGGTAATTGACGTCATGTCGAACGGCAATATGGTTGTCAGCGGCGAGAAGCAGGTTGCGCTGGATAAGGGCGCCGAGTTTATCCGCTTCTCTGGTGTGGTCGATCCAAGCACCATATCACCGGGCAATACAGTGTCGTCGACTCGGGTTGCCGATGCGCGTATTGAGTACCGTACCAATAGCAGAATCGACGCCGCCCAAGTCGCCACTATGTTGGGTCGTTTCTTCTTCAGCGTGTTGCCACTCTAGTCACTTGCTTTATTTGTCCTTAAGGACATCAAGGATTTCGTATGAACAGTTTGTCACCCTCATTCAGCAAAAAATCACTACGGGCTGCGCTCTGCGCCGTGTGTTTGCTTTTACCGTTCGCATCGCACGCTGAACGTTTAAAGGATTTGGCAAGTGTGCAGGGCGTGCGTGAAAACCAATTACTTGGCTACGGTTTGGTGGTGGGTTTGGATGGTAGTGGTGATCAAACGACACAGACGCCTTTTACCGTGCAAAGCGTCACCAGCATGTTGCAACAAATGGGCGTTAATTTACCACCTGGTACCAACCTGCAATTGAAAAACGTCGCCGCCGTGGTGGTGACCGCAAGCTTGCCAGCATTTGCGCAAGTTGGACAAACCTTGGATATCACTGTGTCGTCGATGGGTAACGCAAAAAGCCTGCGTGGTGGCACGTTGTTGATGACGCCGCTCAAAGGTGCAGATAATCAGATTTACGGTATGGCGCAAGGTAATGTCGTCGTCGGCGGTGTCGGTGCTTCGGCCAACGGTAGTAAAGCACAGGTCAATCATTTGAGCGTAGGTCGCATTACAGCAGGTGCAACAGTAGAACGCTCAGTTGCCTCCGCGTTGGGGCAAGGCGACATGATTTTTCTAGAGCTGAAAGACAGCGATTTTTCGACTGCGAGCCGTGTCGTTGATGCGGTCAATGCACGTTTTGGCGCACAAACTGCGGCAGCACAGGATGGTCGCGTGATTCGCGTGCGCGCGCCTTTGAGTAACGACGCTAGAGTTAGCTTTTTGGGTGCCTTGCAGAGCCTTGATGTGACGCCAGCACAAATGAGCGCCAAGGTCATCATGAATGCGCGTACCGGCTCGGTCGTGATGAATCAAGCTGTAATGTTAGAAGCCTGCGCAGTATCACACGGCAATCTTTCTGTGGTGATTAACACGCAGCCTGTGATCAGCCAACCAGGTCCTTTTTCTAGAGGCGAAACGGTGGCGGTGCAGCAATCACAGATTGAAATTAATAAAGAACCAGGCAAAGTTATTTTGTTAAAAAATTCGACATCGCTGGCAGACGTGGTGAAGGCGCTTAATTCTATCGGCGCCACACCACAGGATCTATTGTCGATCCTGCAGGCAATGAAAGCGTCTGGCGCCTTGCGTGCCGAACTGGAAATCATTTAATTTGAGTGAGTGCTGACGTGATTACCCCTCTCGACAATTCGAACAGCTCGCTGGCAATCGACACCAAAGGTGTCGATTCGCTGAAACAGGCTGCTCGTCAAAATTCGCCGGAGTCGGTCAAGGCGGCGGCCAAACAATTTGAAGCGCTGTTCGTCAATATGTTGATGAAAAGCATGCGGGATGCCTCACCGCAAGATGGTGTGATGGATAACCAGCAAACCAAGATGTATACCTCGATGCTGGATCAGCAAATGAGTCAAACGATCGCCAACCGTGGTGTGGGTTTGGCGGACGTGCTGATACGGCAATTATCCAATGCACCGATGAACGCCGCTTTGCAAGTCGAGGGCGGCATCGCCTCGCCTGCACAAACACCGGATTTGCCAACGATCACCAGCGAAGGATTTTTACGTTCGTTAGGCGCACGTAATGATCGCAAAATTACGGTCGACGAATCGCAGCCTGGGCATGTTCAAGCATTTGCAGAAAAGTTGGGCGCACACGCAGAAGCGGTAGGGCGCGAGACTGGTATCCCACCGAAATTTATGTTGGCGCAAGCGGCCTTGGAAAGCGGTTGGGGCAAGCATGTGATGCGTGGCCAGGACGGTAGTAATAGCCATAATTTGTTTGGTATCAAAGCTGGCAGTAGTTGGAAAGGTCGAACAGTCGACGCGTTGACGACGGAGTATGTGAATGGCGTTCCACAGAAACAGGTAGAGAAATTCCGCGCTTATGACTCTTACGCTGATTCTTTCCGCGACTATGCCAAGTTGTTGAGCAATAACCCACGCTATGAAAAGGTATTGGCCAATGCAACCGACGTGCATGGATTTGCGCAAGGCCTGCAACGCGCTGGATATGCGACTGATCCGTACTACGCAAGCAAGTTGACCAATATTATCAAAAACAACTTTTCTGGTTGATGGATGTTTGGCGAGCGGCATTACGCAAAGTTAAGTAGACGCAAACCAATTCAAGTTTTTGCTGCTGGTGACGTACATATATTTATAAAGTAGAAGAAAACCATGCCTAATATTCTCAGCATTGCTCAAAGCGGACTGGCGGCGGCGCAGGCCGGATTGGCGACGACCGGGCATAATATTGCGAATCAGGCAACGCCCGGTTACAGCCGGCAGCAGGTGGTGCAATCTTCCTTGGCTGGACAGAATATCAATGGCGGTTATATTGGTAACGGTACCAATATCGATACCGTGAAACGCATTTATAACGACTTTCTTGGTACGCAGGCGATTAACACGCAGTCCAATACCAGTCAGCTTAATACCTATTACACGCAAATCAACAAGATCAACAATATGTTGGCCAGTACTGAGGCTGGCTTGACACCCGCAATCAGTGATTTTTTTGCCGGGGTGCAGGATCTGGTTGCTAATCCTGGTGAAATAGCCTCGCGCCAAGCGGTATTGTCTGGCGCCGAGTCACTCGCTGCGCGATTGAAGAGCATGAATAATCAGTTGAACGACATGCGTAGTGGCGTCAACTCAGAGATTAGCTCTGCTGTTTCAGAAATCAATTCTTATGCGGAGCAAATTCAGCAATTAAATTTGGCGATTACCAAGGCATTGAATTCCAGCGGGCAGCCGCCCAATGATTTGTTGGATCAGCGCGATCAGTTAGTGACTCAGCTCGCGACACAATCCAAAGTGACGGTGGTTAAACAGGATGGCAATTTCAATATCTTCATTGGCAATGGCCAGCCACTGGTTGTGGGTAATACGACTTATAAATTAAGCACTTCTCCATCACCGTCTGATCTTAGTCGTCTGGAGGTTTCTTACACCACCAACGGCAACACTGTGATTTTGCCGGAAAGTTCGCTGACGGGCGGTAAGTTAGGCGGTTTGTTTGAATATCGCAGTCAGACGCTGGATACGGTGCAAAATTCGCTAGGCCGCATTGCAATTGGTATTGCGGCGACATTTAATGCACAGCATAAGCTCGGGCAAGATCAAAACGGTGTGCTGGGTAAAGATTTTTTCGCCGTTGGCGCTCCGGTAATCAACACCCATAGCGCTAATACCGGCAACGCACAGATCAATGCAGCAATAAGCGATGTGGATGCGTTAACCACCAGTGATTATCGAGTGTCATTTGATGGTACCAATTTCAACGTTACCCGTTTGTCAGATGGTACGTCGATGTATTCGGACCTAACATTTCCGACGGACGCTATTGACGGTGTCAGCTTTTCTCTATCGTCCGGTACGATGGCCACAGGTGATCAATTTATTGTTAAACCGACCGTCAATGGTGCCGCTGACTTTAATGTATTGATCAAGAACCCGGCGCAAATTGCAACTGGTATGCCGGTTCGTACCGGTACACCGGCAACCAATACTGGCACTGGATCGATCAGTACCGGCACCATAAATTCTAATTACACCTCAGCTCCGGTAACACTGACCTATGACGGACTTTCAGGTGATTTGACAGGCTTTCCTGCAGGGCAGGATGTGACCGTGACGGTCGCTGGCGTACCAACCACTTATCCGGCGGGCACTGCGGTGCCGTATGTCGATGGTTCTACCGTCAGCTTCAGTGGCACACAGACGGTGATGGGAACGTTAGTCGATGGCGATACAGTGTCGGTACCTGTGGCCGCGAGCTTGAGTACGACAACGCCATTGACGCTGACTTACGATGCTACGGCGGGTACTTTTTCCGGATTTCCGGCTGGCTTTGATGTGACCGTAACGACGAATGGTGTCGCCACGACCTATCCGGCTGGCACGGCAGTTCCTTACAGCGCAGGTGCAAGCATCAGTTTTGGTGGTGTCGAAGTTCAGATTAGTGGCACGCCCAATGATGGCGATTCCTTTACTGTGAACTCCAACGCGAATGGCTCGGGTGATAACCGTAACATTCTGGCGCTCGGGGAGTTGCAAACCAAGAGCGTACTGCAAGGTGGGACGGCAAGTTATAACGATGCATACAGTCAAATCGTGAGTTTGGTGGGTAATAAAACGCGCGAGGTCCAAGTCAATGGCGCAGCACAAGAAACCCTGCTGAGTCAGATCAGAACTGAGCAACAATCAGAATCCGGTGTGAATCTCGATGAAGAAGCCACCAATCTTTTACGTTATCAACAGGCATATCAAGCATCCGGCAGAGTGATGCAGGCAGTAAGCGATATGTTTGATGTTTTGATTTCGTTGGGCCGATAAGGAAACCATCATGCGCATCAGCACCAATACACTTTTTGAAATGGGCTCAGGCAAGCTGGGTACTCTGCAAGCGGCAATGCTTAAAACGCAGCAGCAGATTTCTACCAATTTGCGGATTCAGTCACCATCCGATGATCCGGTTGCAGCGGCCTCTGCATTGGGCGTCAATCAGGCGATCTCGGTTAATAGTCAATTTTCAATCAATCGTCAGAATGCGACCAGTGCACTCAATCAGCAGGAAAGTATTTTAGCGAGCGTGACTTCGTTGTTGCAATCGACCAAGGATATCGTGGTCGCTGCCGGCAATAGCACGATCAATGATGAAGATCGTCAGACCTATGTGACGCAGCTGAAAAGCAAGTTTGATGAATTGATGGGTTTGGCAAATACACGTGATGCGCGTGGTGATTATATTTTTGGTGGTTATCAAACAGCGTCCAAACCTTTTACTGTCTCGGCGACAGGTGCCAGCTACACTGGTGATCAGGGACAACGCATGCTGCAGGTGGGGCCAACGCGTCAATTAGCGGTGAGTGATTCGGGCAGCGCTGTATTTGAGAGTGGCAAAACCGGTAACGGCGTTTTCGCTACCGCGGCCAATGCAGCTAATACTGGTAGTGGTGTCATCAGTCCTGGTGCAGTTTCAGATACCAGCCAGTTGAATGGCCACAGCTATACGCTCACATTTTCGGTTGATGCGGTTACCGGCGCTACCACGTATTTGGTGAATGAAAGCCCCGCGGCGGTGCCGCCAGTATCGCCCGCAGCACAAACGTATACCAGTGGTCAGGCGATTACGGTCAATGGTCAACAATTTGACATCAGTGGTGTGCCCGCAGATGGCGATAGCTTTACTATCGAGCCGAGTAAATCACAAAGTGTCTTTACCACGCTGCAAGATTTAATTAATACCTTGTCGGTGCCCGGTGCAGGCAACCCAGGGCAGAGCAGGCAGGCGAATGGTTTAAGCGCTGCCAGCTCTAATATCGACAATGCATTAGCCAGTGTCTCAGCGGTACGTACGACGATAGGTTCTAAGCTGAATGAAATTGATAGTCTGGAAAGCACAGGTTCAGATTTGAAAATTCAATACACCAAAACTTTATCCGATTTGCAGGATATCGATCCTATTGAAGCCTACTCATTGTTCACGCAACAGCAACTTACGTTAACGGCAGCACAAAAATCGTTTATCACGATTAGTGGTTTGTCGTTGTTTAATATGCTGAAGTAAGTACGGAAACAGGGACGGGATAGATGTGATGCGACTGGATGCTTACTAAGTATCTAAGTCGCATTTAGTAAAGAATCAAGACGCTGGATATGCTGGATCGATGAAGCCGACTTAGCAAGTCGGCTTCACTATATTAGTTTAACGGCGTCAATGCCACGGTAATTCTCCCCATCGCTTCCACACCATCTTGTATCAGCAGGCTAATTGGGTTGGCTAGATAAGGTAAGGCTACGCCAATCATGATAAAGCCAGCACCGATCGTAAGAGGAAAACCGATACCAAAAATATTCAATTGTGGTGCAGCTCTAGTCAGCACCCCTAGCGCAATATTGGTAATCAACAGTGCCGCAACGATGGGTAAAGAAAGTTGTACGCCAGCACTGAAAATTCTACCCCCCCATTTCACCACTTCCAGTAAGCCACCTGGCGCAATGAAGTTGCTCGAAATTGGGAGTAAATCAAAACTCTGTACCAAGGTAGACAACACGACTAAATGTAAATTGGTCGTTAGATATACCATTAACATAATGAGCGCTAGGAACTGGCTGATTGCCGATGAGCGTGCGCGCGTTTGCGGATCAAAGAAACTGGCAAAACCGAATCCCATCGTCATGCCGCTGATTTCGCCTGCCATTTCAATGCCGGCAAAGGCGATCCGCATCGCAAAACCCATCGCCAAGCCAATCACCAATTGCTGGATCAGGATCAGTATGCCCGCCAATGACATTGGATCAATCGCAACTGGCACCGTAACCAACGGAGAAACGATCAGCGCCAACATAATGCCGAGTGCTATTTTTACGCGTGCTGGGACGCTGACATTGCCGTACAGTGGCGCCACTGAAATGAGGCCGATGATGCGGGTCAGCGGCCACATAAACGAGGTGATCCAGCCATACAGATCTGCGCTGGTGAATTGAATCATTCCTGAAACATTTTATTGTTACGCGTTGGGAAATGCCGGCATATCAAGTGCATGCGTTAGCTAACAAAAAGCGGAATACTAGTGAACATTTCACGCATGTAATCGAGCATGATCGATAACATCCACGGCCCACCTATGACAATCGAGATCATGATGCCGATCAGCTTAGGAATGAAGGTCAGCGTGGTTTCGTTAATTTGGGTCGCAGCTTGGAAAATACTTACCAGTAGACCAATGCCTAGTGCGACCAACAGCATTGGCGCGGAAACCAACATCGTAACTTCGATTGCACGGCTGCCGAGAGAGATGACGCTTTCCGGGGTCATGATGCGTCCTTAATAAAAGCTTTGCGCCAGCGAGCCGATCAACAACTGCCAGCCATCAACCAATACAAATAACATTAGCTTGAATGGTAGTGCGACAATCGCCGGTGACACCATCATCATACCCATCGACATCAAGACACTGGCCACCACCATATCGATGATCAAAAATGGAATCAGGATGGCAAAGCTGATCTGGAAGGCGGTTTTCAACTCACTAGTGATAAAAGCTGGTACCAGTATTTGTAAAGGCACATCTTCGGGCCCCTGCAATGCAGGTCCTTTTGAGAGTTTGACGTATAAGGCTAGATCGCTCTCGCGCGTTTGCTTGAGCATAAAGGTTTTCAACGGAGCGATAGCTTTATCTAACGCTTCGTTCATTTGTATTTTGTTTTCCGTAAATGGCTGATAGGCATCATCATAAATTTTACTCAGCACAGGGCTCATGACGAATAGCGTCAAGAACAGCGTAAGACCGATGATGACTTGATTCGGCGGCGCACTTTGCGTACCAAGCGCCTGGCGCAACAGCGACAGTACAATGATGATGCGGGTAAAGCTTGTCATCATCAGCATGACGGCAGGTAAAAATGACAATGCTGTGAGCAGTAACAGCGTCTGCAAACTCAAAGAGTAAGACTGACCACCACCTGATGTTGGTGTGCTGGTGAACGCCAATATGCCGTCTTGCGGTGCCGCGATACTAAACGCCGGCAGTGCCAGCAACAGCAGCGGTGAATAACGATATATCAAGCGCGAGAAGTTATTGTTCATTGCGTTTTGCCATGGTGTGCGCAAGCCAGCTGGAGAAATTTTTAGTTGGGGCAGGGGCTTCGCTGATGCTTGCTTCTTGACGTGGCATCGTCGTCAATGCTGTAACGCTGCCGGAGGCAACACCGACTACAATCCATTGATCGGCCACTTCGACCACCACCACGCGTTCACGATTGCCAACACTGACACCGCCAATGATGCGAATATTGGTGCCGCCGAGTCCTTTAGAAACATTGAAGCGACGTAATAGCCAGGCGGCAACTGCCATCAAAGCTAGTACGGCGATCAAACCGAACAGGACCTGCATCAGATTGCTGGCTTGCGAAGGTACATGACTACCAGGCTTGACAGCATCTGCCGCGAGGACCGCCGATGAAAGCAGTCCACTGAGCAAAATTGGAGTTATGAGGCGCAGGCGATTCATCGGTTCAATTTACGGATGCGTTCTGAAGGTGTCACGATATCGGTTAAGCGAATACCGAATTTGTCGTTGACGACCACGACTTCGCCTTGAGCAATCAGACAGCCATTCACCAACACGTCCATTGGTTCTCCAGCCAAACCGTCGAGCTCAACTACCGAACCTTGCGCCAGTTGCAGAAGGTTTTTAATGGCAATTTTGGTGCGTCCAAGTTCCACCGTTAGCTGTACCGGGATATCGAGTATGAAATCGATATCATTGTGGGTGCCAGTTTGAATATCACCGCCAGAAAAATCCTTGAATACGGTCGCACTGGCAGCTGTCGTTTTTAACGCAGGTGCTTCTGTGCTTGCTGTTTTGGCTTCCGACTCGACTTGCTCAGCCATCGCCGCGCCCCAATCGTCCTCGGCTGCACCTTGTGCGTCGTTTTCATCACTCATGTTCATCTCCTTGCGTTGAGTCGTGTGCGCTGTAAATCAGTTTTTCTACGCGCAGTGCATATTGGCCATTCAGTTTGCCGTACGAGCATTCCATCACTGGCACATTATCTACTTCGGCAGTGATGTGGTCAGGCACATTGATCGAAATCACATCACCAATTTTCATATTCAGAATATCGCCCAACGTGACGTTGGCAGTACCCATATTGGCGAGAATTTCGACTTCTGCAGTTTGAATCTGTTGCGTCATCAAGCGGATCCAACGCTTGTCCATTTCCAGCGTTTCACCCTGCATGCTGCTGGTGAGTAAATCGCGAATCGGCTCGATCATCGAATAAGGCACGCAGAAATGCAGATCGCCGCTGACTGGACCAAGCTCGATGGTGAAGGTGGTTGCGACGACCACTTCGTTCGGCGTCGCGATATTGGCAAACTGCGTATTCATTTCTGAGCGGATGTACTCAAACTCGACCGGATACACCGGCTCCCAAGATTTGGCATAGGTTTCAAAAATGATCGACAAGATGCGCTGGATGATGCGCTGCTCGGTCTGTGTGAAATCACGGCCTTCAACACGCGTATGAAAACGGCCATCGCCACCGAATAGATTGTCGACCAGCAGAAAAACCAGATTCGGATCCAGTACGATCAGACCAGTGCCGCGCAGCGGCTTCATGTGAATCAAGTTAAGGTTGGTCGGCACGACCAGATTGCGAATGAACTCGCTGTATTTGGAGACGCGTACCGGACCAATTGAAACTTCAGCACTGCGGTGCAGAAAATTAAACAACCCTATACGCAGCAGCCGCGAGAAGCGTTCATTGATAATTTCCAAGGTCGGCATGCGACCGCGCACAATGCGTTCTTGCGTGGCCAGATTATAAGGGCGCACGCCTGTCGCATCCTCCGTTTTACCGGACTCATCCTGATCTCCATTGACGCCCTTGAGGAGGGCATCAACTTCTTCTTGTGAGAGGAAATTATCGACCATGTTTTTATTGCACGACGAAAGAAGTAAATAAAACGCTCGTTACATCTACACTCGGACCATTTGGTGTGAAAGGCGTTTTGAAAACACCAATGATTTCTTGTGCCAATTTATTCTTGCCTTCCGTGGATAAAATATCGGAAGCTCTTTTACTGGATAACAATAACAAAATACGGCTGCGTACATGTGGCATGTAAAGCTTGATCAACTCGACTTCATCTTGTGACTTAACTTGCAAGGTAAAACTGGTTTGCAAAAATTGTTCACCGTTTTCAGATTGCAGATTGACGGTAAACGCTTCCATCGCCAGAAATACGGGTGGCTTTGGCGCTTCCTTGGCATGCTCTTTGTCTGCTTCTGCCGACGCCTTACTACCCATGAAATACCATGCTGCGCCACCTGCGCCCGCCAGAACGATGATCAATGAAATGATGATCGCTAATAAACGGGATTTCTTTGGCTTTTCTTCGGTCGCAGTATCTGCGCTAGGTGCTTTTGTTGCCATCTGTTTTCCTCAAGTACGGCATGATTTGTATCTCATCGCCATTATTAAAAAAAAACGACACACAGGAGGCTTGGAACAGAGTGGGAAATACGACCTATATCGTCGTATTCGCATTATCCAATCCTGATGTCGGTTTTCTCGCCGAGTACTGTACGACACCCGTAGTGATTGGTAGGGATGATCAGCTGACGATATCAGTTGTTCCGGTCGGTACTCAGCTCAGGACGTATTAAACCATTATTACTATGAGGTAGGCATCCTGATCGCATGAAAACAACGCTGGACTAGACAAACCAAGATGCTGAATTTTATTCGGCATGATTTTTCGAACTCGAGAGGTACGCTGCTTTTTAAAAAAGCGCAGGCAACGGTTAGATTTGCTTAAGTATTAAAGCTTGATTTTCTCTCGCGGGAGCTGCCGCTTATGTGCACTAATCAGGCGTGGCGCTTAGGCAAAGGTGTCGACTGTGCCATCGGTTGCGGCTGGGGTAGGGACATGGCTGACATGCAGCGGCGTTTCATTGCCCCCTGTTTCGCTTGTGCCGCCGTTACGTCCTGACGATTGGCGGCCGCTTTCAAACGCCGCTTGTTGGTCTGATGTGCCGGCGCTGACGTTGGATTGTCCCAATTGTATTCCTGCATCCCCCAGCATCTCACGCAAACGCGGCATTGCATTTTCTAGCGCATTGCGTACCTCTGGATGATGCGCGATGAAACTAGCGGTAGCCTGATTATTATTGACGTTTAATGTGATTTGCATAGGACCGAGGTCGGGTGGATTCAGCGTCATCGTGGCGCTAGTTTGCGCACCTTGCACCATCCATACGACTTTTTGTCCTAAGGCCTTGTCCCAATCGGCACCACCCACTTGCTGTGAGAAAGTGTTCGCCTGCATGTTTTGAAGTTCGTTGGCACGTTGTAAGGCCGTTGAGTTCGGTGCCATCGTTTGTGACGATGCAGCTAACAGGGGGGCGAAGGTTTCTGCCGCCTGCGTACCAGCATTCACTTTGCCGCCTTCAGTTGTGCCAGTGGTCGCTTTTGATAACACTGTCAAAAAATCATCCTGCTTGGCACTTTTACCTTTGTCATCCGTGCCCGCCGTCAAATCTGCTTTGGCCGCGTCGACTGCTTGGTCAGCACCCGCTTTGAGTTTGTCGGTCAGCGTCAATTTCGCATCGGCCGCGCTATTTGTTGTCGCTTTGTGGTTTTGCGTCAGATGGGCAACAAACGCCATAATGCCGGCGGCAGGGTTGTCAACAGTCGCGTCATCATCCTTATCCGCTGTTTTCTTATCGGCGCCAGTCGTCTTGTCCGTGGCTTTGGCGTCATCCGCAGACTTGGTTTTGCTGCCATCATTGTTGGTCTTATCTCCGCCAGAATTTTTGCTGACGTCTTTGTTGGCATCATTGCTATTTTTGCTGCCATCATTGCGATTGCTAATTTCTTGCGTCAAAGCCTGGCTGAACGCACCAGAATCGTTGTTCGCATCAAACATTTGCTTGCCATTGTTGGCAGAGGGCAGAATGGGTAGAGGGTTGTTGATCGCCGAAGTATTCATGTGTGCCGTCCGTCAGGTTGTCTTTTTATTTAACTTGGTATTGCAACGCTACATTGGGTTCTGCATCTATCTTTTATACAGAAGCTGCCGTGCCGCATGCTCATCCATCTGCTTCTGGTCACGCTTGTTATCTTTTAACAGTTGCGCCTTATCGGCACGATCTGACAAGGTGCCGTATGACATGCGTTTGCGCTCACAAGCCTGCCATGCTGTACGTTGATGTGCGACGTTTTGATGCGCATTGCGCACCACTTGCTGCTGACTGTTGATCGCGACTTCCAGCTTATCCATAAAGACCTGAAAATTTCGGTAGCCCATCGCAGTCAATCCGGTTTCCATGTTTTGCTGAAAGCGGGCGGCGTAATCGTCACGGTATTGCATCAGCAAGGCGAGCTTTTGTTCGGTCTCTTCGGCCGCCTTCATACTTTTTCCTAAGCGCTTGGCAGCCTCATCGGTATCTTTGGTTGCCAGCTCGATCAGTGTCTGAAGTGCGGAAGTAGTAGCCATTGTGGGTAATTATATTTTGCGGATAATACTTTCCATCACTCGAACAGCGAGGAAAGTTGCCCCAAACTCTCGGTTATGCCGGCGCGTTCGGTTATATCTTGTTGCAGGAATGATTCTATTTTTGTATGTAAGGCAATCGCTTCATCCAATACTGGATCGCTTCCTGCACTATAAGCGCCGACACTAATTAAGTCACGGTTGCGTTGGTAACGTGATGTCAATTGTTTAAGTTTTCGCGTCTTTTGCTGGTGTTCTGGTGTGGTGATGTTATGCATCGCGCGGCTGATCGATTGTTCAATATCGATCGCCGGATAATGGCCGGCTTCAGCCAGCGAGCGGTCCAAGACAATGTGTCCATCTAGAATCGCGCGCGCGGCATCGGCAATCGGATCTTGTTGATCATCACCTTCGGTCAGTACAGTATAAAAAGCAGTGATGGAGCCGCCGCCTTCTTTGCCGTTACCGGCACGTTCTACCAATGCCGGTAATTTGGCAAAGACAGAAGGTGGGTACCCCTTGGTTGCAGGCGGTTCGCCAATCGCCAGGGCGATTTCGCGCTGTGCCATTGCATAACGCGTGAGCGAATCCATAATCAACAAGACATCTTTGCCTTGATCGCGGAAATGTTCGGCAATCGCGGTGGCGTAAGCCGCACCTTGCAGACGCATCAAAGGCGGCGTATCGGCCGGTGCGGCGACCACCACGGAACGTGCTAGGCCAACGGTACCAAGAATTTGTTCGATAAATTCTTTGACTTCGCGGCCCCGTTCGCCGATTAGTCCGACCACAATGACATCAGCGCTGGTATAGCGCGCCATCATGCCAAGCAAGACACTTTTACCAACGCCAGAACCGGCAAACAGCCCCATACGTTGCCCACGTCCCACCGTCAACATGCTATTGATGGCGCGCACGCCGACATCCAGTGGCTCGGAGATCGGTGCACGCGACAGTGGATTGGCGGCGCGGACATTCAATGGTGCGGAGTGCACCGCATTGAGTGGACCCAAGTTATCAAGCGGGCGACCGGCGCCGTCCAGCACACGACCCAGCAACTCGATACCGACCGGTAAATGGCGGGTGCGATCGCTAGGGCGGCGGCGTGGATGAGTAACCGCACCCGGTTTGGGCAGCGATTGCACGACTTCAACTGGAAATACGCGTGTGCCTGGCGTAATGCCCTCGACATCGCTTTGCGGCATCAGGAAAATTTTGTCATCTTCAAAGCCGACGACTTCGGCCTCAATTTTGGCGCCATTGGCGAGCGGTATCGTACAAGCACTACCAACGGCCAACTTTAGGCCAACCGCTTCCATCACAAGGCCGGCAACGCGAGTAATACGCCCCGAGACTTGCATAGGCTCGACGATATCCAGCAACATGCGGCAATCATGTAAATATGCTTGCCAGCGGCTGCTGTTAGGCGTGTCTTGCTGGGTCAGCTCTTCAGCCATTCGGATTCCTTGCCAAGCGCGGCGGCAATGCGTTGCCAACGGGTTTCGGTAGTGGCATCGACTTGATTGGAGGCAGTCTCGACACGACAGCCACCACGCGTCATCTGCGTATCTTCGACGATGCGCCAACCAGCGGTACTGATTTCATCGCCCATATGCGTTTGTATCAATGCGGCATCGTCTGGATGCAGATGGAGCAGGGCGGGTTGCTGCAAGGTTGGCAGGTAATGAATCGCTTCACGTACTACCGGGACAATCACTTCGGGCCGCACCTGTAAGGTGGTTTTTAACATCGCTTTAGCGAGATCCAAGGATAAATCCAGCATATCCGCTGCGATCAATTCATTTGCTTGTGCGACCTCGGTGCCGAAGGTTTCGGCGATTTGCAGCAGACGGTTTTTTTCTTGTGCTAATTGTGTTTTGCCAGCAGCACGGCCTTCGACCAGGCCGGCAGCATAACCTTCGGCATGCGCTTGCGCGCGCGCATCTTCGATCTGTTTAGCCATTGCCGAGATATTGGCGGTTTGTTGTGCTGCCGCTGCCGAATGTTCTGCCGCTGCTCGCGCCTTTGCCGCTGCACGCGCAGCAGGTGAGATTTCGTCGAAGGACGTCATCTCCCATCGTTCGTACGCAGATTGCTTTTCTTTTGGGATGACGTCAGACATAGGCATCCTCGGCTTTGCCTCCCAGCGTCAGTTGGCCTTCATCTGATAATCGGCGCACGATCTGCAAGATTTCTTTCTGGTTGCTTTCCACTTCTGACAGACGTACCGGTCCTTTGGATTCGAGATCTTCGCGCATCATTTCACCAGCGCGCTGCGACATATTTTTGAAGAATTTTTCGCGCAGATCGGGTACCGCGCCCTTGAGTGCAATGATCAGTGTTTCGGACTGGACTTCCCGCAGCAACAATTGAATACCACGGTCATCGATATCCATGATGTTATCGAAGACGAACATCTCATCCATGATTTTCTGCGCCATGTCGTTGTCATAGCTTTTCAGATTATTCATCACGGAAATCTCGTTCTCACCATTGAAGAAGTTGAGAATTTCTGCCGCAGCGCGAATGCCGCCCATCGGTTTTTTCTTCAGACTTTCATTACCGGTCAGTAGTTTGGTCAATACCTCGTTTAACTCACGCAATGCGGCAGGTTGCACACCATCGAGAGTAGCGATACGCAAAACGACATCGTTGCGCAAGCGCTCGGTAAAGTGTTCCAAGGTTTCGCAAGCATGGTCTCGCTCAAGATGAACGAGGATGGTGGCGATGATTTGCGGATGTTCATTGCGCACCAGATCAGCAACTGATGGTGCATCCATCCATTTGAGACTTTCTATACCGCTGGAATCACGCGAGCCAAGGATGCGATTGAGCAGCGACGAAGCCTTGTCATCGCCAAGTGCCTGGGTTAGCACGTCACGAATATATTCGTCGGAGTCCAGGCCGAGCGAGGTATTGCTTTCTGTCGCTTCCCTGAACTCACGTAATACTTCCGTCAGTTCTTCACTAGGCACACCCTTCATGGCGGACATCGCTGCGCCTAACTTTTGCACCTCGCGCGGGCCAAGATAGCGCATCACTTTTGCGGCCTCATCGGCGCCCAGTGCCAGCATTAAAACAGCGCCTTTTTGTATACCGTTATCCATCATTTCCTACCCATGATTTGACGATGTTTGCGACTACCTTGGGATCTTCTCGCGCAAGTGTTTTGGCGGCTTCCAAAGTTTGCTGGTAGTTCTGTGCAGCATGCATAGGACTTGCATCCATTGACGCGTTCGCTGCGAGTGCCTTCAACTCACTTTCAGTCGGCATGGCGACAGGTGGTTTTTTTAATTGTGCCAGCATTGGTTTCAAGGCTTTGAAATACAGCAACAGCAGCAGGATCCCTATGCCTATGTATTTGGCAATCTGGATTGCCAAATCGATCATTTTAGGTTGCTGCCACAAAGGGAGTTTAGCTTCTTCAGGATGATCGACCCCGGCAAATGGGCTATTGACGACGTTAAGCGTATCGCCGCGGTCAGCGTTATATCCCATTGCTTGTTTGACCAAATCAGTAATCTGAGTTTTTTCAACCTCACTGAGTGGCGTAATCGTAACTTTGCCATCCGCACCGACCGTGCGTTTGTAATTAACGACGACGGCAACCGATACCCGCTTGAGTCCACCCATAGGTTGCTGTACATAGCGTAGGGTTTTGTCGACTTCATAATTGGTGGTGATATCGCGTTGCACTGGTGTCGATTTTGCATCAGCAGCCGTTGCCGTAGCTGCACCGCCAGGCACGCCTTCGGCGGCGGGCGTGGTTGGTGCTGCCGTCAACGGTGCAGTGGCAGAAGGAGCAGGTTGATTGGTCAACGCGCCCGGCACGCCGGATGCGTTTTTGCCAGCGCCATCGCCAGCTTCACTGATTTGCTGACTACGGATGGTGGCGCTATTGGCGACTTGGTTCGGTTTGTAAATTTCAGCAGCTTGCTGGGTAGTGGAAAAATCCACATCAACCGTGGCTTCTGCGCGTACATTTTCGCTGCCGACGATAGGCGTGATGATGGATTCGACCCGTTTAGCAATGCTTTGCTGCAGATCTTGCACATACTTGATTTGGGCTGGGTCGAGGGCGTTGTTGCCAGTTGAACGGCCATTGTCGGACACCAGATTGCCAGCCTCATCGACCACGGTGACATTTTTAGGTGGAAGGTCAGGTACGCTGCTGGCTACCAGATGCACGATGGCGCTGACTTGTTGACGATCCAGCATACGCCCGGATTCTAGATTTAACAAAACCGATGCGGTTGGTTTTTGCTGATCGCGTACAAAAACAGAGGCTTTGGGCAAGGCAAGGTGGACGCGCGCACCTTGGACTGCGGCCAGCGATTCAATTGAGCGTGCTAATTCGCCTTCTAATGCGCGTTGAAAATTAACCTGTTCGAGAAATTGCGATACACCCAGCTTTTGATTTTCCATTAACTCAAAGCCGACGTTGCCGCCTTTAGGTAAACCTTCAGCCGCAAGTTTCAGACGCATTTCATGTACTTGGTCGGCGGGAACCAGGATGGCAGTGCCGCCTTCGGCAAATTTATACGGGATATTAGCTGCTTGCAGCGATGACATAATGGCGCCGCCATCGCGATCCGAAAAGTTGGAAAACAGCACGCGATATTCCGGTTTTTGACCCCATAACACCAGCCCGATCATCACGGCAATAACGGCTGCAGCAGCCACCATCAAGCCGAATTTTCGACCATTTGGCGACTTTGCCATATTTAGGAAGGTGCTCGGTGCTGTGCTTTGCCGACCGATGCTCGGTGCAAGGCTGCCGTCTTCCGCGACTACGACTGCCATGATAGGACTCCTGCTTGGCTAGGGTTCGATGTGATTTTCATTGGTACGCTCGCTATTCAAACTTTTTCCGTAGCATGAATTGTCGGGCTTGGCCGCAAATTCAATCATTGGAATAGAGCAAGATTTCCATGGTTTATCAGGTCGATTCAACTTCTTATGCGGTGATACCTTGGCGAGGTAGCTTGGATGTCCTTGTATGGCATCTTGGCAGACTGGTCAGGCAATTATAGTGCTGACCTCGGAAGAATGGAGAAAATCATGAATGTTGGTGGAATTGACTCAACCGCTATCGAGGCCATGGTCGCGCAGCTTAAAGCTGCGGCGGCGCGCTCACAGCCTGCCATCGCCCCTTTAGAGGGAGCGCAGCCCGTAGAGAAGTCGGCGACTAGAGTTGATTTTTCTAATGCATTGAAAGCATCGTTGGATAGCGTCGCGAATGCGCAGAATCAGTCAGATCAGTTAGGGAAGAGGTTCTCGATGGGAGATGACAGTGTCAATCTTTCCGATGTCATGATTTCTATGCAGAAAGCGAGCATTTCATTTCAAGCAACGGTGCAAGTGCGTAACAAATTGGTATCGGCATACCAAGAAATGATGAATATGCAGGTTTAAGGCAGGTTGAGGGAGAGCAATAGAGTTAAAAAGTATTTCCGAAATTCAGCGACAAAAAATATATGCGAAAAACCACTTTCACAGGTTTATACGCATCCAAATTAGCTTCCGCTTAATCGCTTAGCCCAATCCGGTGGCTTTCGCGTTCTGATCTCGCTCCAATTTTGTAATATATTTTTGTACTGCGCCAAGTGCGCCGTTTGACGGCGCTACAAATTCGCAACCGAGGCGCTGGATGCTTTTGCCATTCGTCAAAGTGATCTCTAGCAAATTGCGAATTTCCAAGGTGATATTGAGGACGCCGCCGGGCAGGTCGATACTGCAGTTCTCGTAACGACGTCCTTGGGTATTGTCGATCAATTTTTTGTCATCGATAATGGAGACCCCACCCCCGCTGATGTTATACAAGGTGGTTTTGACTTCCACAACATCACCATTGGCATCCTTGATCGGGATGATGCAATGGACTGGCGAAGTGAGGGGTGTCATCACGCGATAAAATTCGCGCCGCTGCAAACGCACCACATCTGTAGGAAGCGGAATCACAAAGGCAGGTAAGCCGTTGTACTGAATGCCGGTGGCCGCGGGCGCTGTAAATAAAATGCGGATGTTGTCGAGTACCGTTTCGAACGAAATTTTTTCGCTATCGAGCACGCGTTGATTCATGGTTGCAGTGGGGGCGCAATCCAAAATTACCGTGTTGTTGCTGCTATCAACTTCCAGAACTGAAGTCACAACGGTATCAGTACCGTGATTGATTACCATACGAAGTAGCTGATTGCATTCACTCATATTGCGCAGCAACGCAATCACTTCACGTCGGGAGTGAACGCGGTACTGGCTTAAATCGTCTTGGTCATAGTCACTTGCAATTGTCATCTTGAATCTTTAACCGGTCTTAATTGGCAATGGCGATAAATATAACCCGCCATCATACATTGCTGTCAGCATGTTGGGCTGCTTCGACGCGATATAGCCACGCCAAAAGTTCGGCGACTGTGCGGTACAACGCCGGCGGAATTTGATCGTCCAACTCGACTTGCATCAATAGCGCGACTAATTCCTTGGACTCGTGGAGCGCGACCCCATGCTCTTTCGCTTTTTCGATAATTTGTTCTGCCAGCAGTCCAGTGCCCTTGGCGACCACGCGCGGCGCCGCCTTACTTTTATCATAAGTGATCGCCACTGCCTTGGAGTGAGGCATAATTTTTTCTTTGTTTTTATCCATCTTGCTTGATCGTCAGCGCATCCAGCTTGGTACCGGCGGCGTCGAGTGCATCTGCCAGCAGCTTGCGGTGCTGGTTTAAGGCATCGACAGTTTCGGCTTGATTGGTACTCACCTGAACTTGTACATGTTCACCGTTTAGACGTATCGTGGCCGATACGGCACCAAGACTAGGGAGTGAAAATCGCACCGTACTTTGCCATGTAGATTGCGGTTCCTGCTGCTTGCTTTCATGTTGCGGCGTATCGTCTACAATTTCCCACTCCATCGGTTGTCCCGGGAATAATTCTCCTTGCCAGACGATGCGTCGCTGCTCCAAGGTTTCGAGTTGCATATTCAGTAATCTGGTGCCCTCAGTGACTGGCATATCTTGTTGTTTGCTTGTCACAGGATTGACCGCATCGGCGAGATTTTGATTTGCTTGTACCGCACGTAGCGATTCTGGCAGCGTACGATCAGCGGCCCAGGCTCGGAAATTATTGACGAGGTTACCTAGTTCAGTTTTGCTATTTGCCGTGGCAGAACCGGTTGTATTCGTTGGCAGGTAGCCGCGCTTTGCCAGTGGCTCGTTTAATAAGTCGCTGATTGGACGTTTTCCGATCGCCCATTGGGCCACGTGCGATTCGTAAAATACACCACTAAATGCGATGGCGTTTTTCATCGCGCTGGCTATTTGCTGTGGTGTAGCACCTGCAATTGTGGTGAGTGGCGCTTTTGCAATAATGTGCGTGGAGGCGCCACCTTGCTGCGCTTGTTGCAACAAATGACTGATGAGACGACCTGCATTGCTTAACGTGGCGGTGCTATTGGTATTGTTTTGCGCCAGCAAAAAGGTCGCTCTAGGCTGATTAGCTAATAAAGTGAGGTTGAGAACATCGCCAGCCTTGGTGCCTTGCGGCAGTGCCATGTTGACAGGTGTATCGGCAACTTTGACAAGGAAGCTACCATTTGAAAGGCGGGTTAATACCTGTGCTTGGTAGTCCTTCCCCAAGGTCAGCTGATTTAGACGATCCAGCGTTTCCTGTTTCGCGTTTCCTATTGCATTGGCCGGTGCGCTTGCCTGAATCAGCGTCACCGGCCGGGTGCCTGTGGTATCGGCCGGTAATACCATTATCTGGCTTGATTAGCGCCGTACATGTGCGCCAATTTCTTCTCGGCGCCGACACTTTTCATCATCAGCGCCAATTTGGCCATCCACGGCTCCGTGATATCGCGAATCTTACGATCATCGACAAGAATTTTTTTGATCAAGCGCACTTTATCCGAGCGTTCTTTCGGTGACAGTAACTGACGCGGATCTTCACTTTGCTGCAAGCGTTTTACCTGGCTTGAGCAATCCGCTTCAAGCGCAGTAAATTGCTCCCAGTCACGGTTGCTCGCCGCCACCAGCATTTGTTCGGTAATGTCCGAGACGGTTTCATACAATGCGAGAATTTCCTGATTGTTCATTGATCACGCCTTTACCAGTCGGTTGCTTTGCGGTGCGAGGGCATCGTATCCTTGCGCGCGTTGTTGGGTTGGAGCTTCGATAATTTGTTCTACAGGCTTACCGGTGTTGTCCATGGTTTCCCACGCTTCTTTCAGTCCCTTCAACAGACCATAGATCTCATCCAGCGTTTCGAGCTGATTTTTCAGATTGGCTTGCAACAAACGTGTGCTCATGTATTCATACAGCGCATCCAGATTGAGGGCAATTTCACCACCTACTTTTTTGTCTAGGCTGGCGCGCAAACCTTCATCAATAATGGCCACTGCTTTTGAAATTGCTTTACCTTTAGCTTCAATTTCACCTGCGCGCATATGCTGCGAAGCGGAAGATACGGCGAGCATCGCTCCGGTAAAAAGCATGATGATCAATTGCGTGGGGCTGGCCGCGATGACCCCTGTTTCGACGCCGATCTTGCTGTAGGCGTTTGCGCCATTCAACGATGATCCAAACATGGTTTACTTCTCCTGTGATTACGCGTTAGCTTACGCCGCGATTGCGTCTAATTGTTGGGTCAGAAAAGAGGCGGTTGTTGTCATACTGGCGATCGCGGTATCGAGTGCCGAAAACTGCTTGTTGTAGCGTCTTTCAATGGCATTAAGTCGTAACACTTCGTCCGCACGATCTTTTGTCAGACTGGTGATCGAAGCATTAATGCCATCGATACGGCCGTTCAATACCGAATCAGTACCGAAAATGAAGCTGCTAACCAAGGTATTTAAACGCGATCCATAACCGATGGTGCCACTATCGTTATCTTTGATGAAGAGTTTGCTCAAGTCCAAGTTTGGATCAGCTAATTTCTTGTTTAGCTTATCGGCATCTTCTAGTTTGAGGGTGCCATCAACCTGGAAACTAATGCCAATATCCGATAAGGACGATAAACCTGCTGGCGCGCCGGCGATAGTGTTAGATAGCGCATTGCGTAATTGGGCTTGGATAGAGCGGATTGTGGAATCACCGGTCAAGGTGCTGGCTTTATCGTTGCTGACATCATATGCGGTACTTGTTTTGATCTGATCCGCGACTTTGTTATAGGCTTCGACGAATCCCTGCAATGCGGTTCTGATGCCGTCAGTGTTACGCGTCAAACTCAATTTTGTCGTTACACCAGCTTCTGTCGTTTTGGTCAGGTTAAGCGTGACGCCTTGAATCGCGTCGGTGATCGTGTTGCTGGCACTGGTTACCGCGATGCCGTCAATTTTGATCTTTGCATCAGTCGCACCCACGTTTTGAGACATATTGGATACGCCACCATCGCTGCCATCATAGGCAAGTTGCGACAGGCCCGCTGCGCCATTTTCGGCCACAGTAAGCTTAATTGCATTTTCAGTACCTGTTGCTTTTGATGTCAGCGACAAGCGATAACCGCTACCATCGTTGATGATTGTCGCGGTGACACCGGCGTTGCTATTGTTGATTGTGTCGCGGACGCCCGACAGCGTGTTGTTGCTAGCGTCAATGACGATGTTGATATTCGTTGTGTCTGCTTTTTGGGTAAATGACACCGGCGGTGAACCAGCATCGCTATATTTACCAATGCTGAGCGTTAAGGCGCCGTTACCAATGACTGAGTTTTGTGCGGCAAAGCCTGATGAGGTCAGTTTTTGCGCTTCCGCCAGTTGCTGGACTTCGATGTTATAAGTGCCCGCAGGCGTACTGCCATTCACTGATGCGCTCAACACGCCGGAATCTGCCACAGTGGGCGTCAATGAAGAAAACGTCGACGATAAATTGAGCGTCTGCGCTGCAGTTTGAAAATCGGAAAGCGCACTTTTGATCTGACCGATTGCGGTCAGTTTGGCTTGGTAACTCGTTGTCTTATTGTCGAGCAAGGTCAGTGGTTGGCTTTCCGCAGCCATTAACCTACTGACGATATCTGGGACATTAAGATTTGAGCCGACGCCAGGGGAGCTGATTGTGGCCACCGTTATTCTCCTCAAGGAAAACGTCAATATACCCGGTTGCCGTTGGCATCTAATGGAACATTAGAGGGTGATTTGCCTGCCTTTTCGCACGGTCGACCGAATTGCTAATTTTATCAAGTCTGCTGCATCAAAATTGCTGCATCAACATTTGTGTTTCAAAATTTTTCTCAAGCCTTTTGATTAATCAACAGACCTTGTTGCGATTGCTCAATTGCCTGATCTATTGCTTCGGCTATATCCAATGCTTCTTGACTAGGAATTTGACGCAATACAGTTTTGGTACTTTTATCCACGACTTTTACGATCGTTCTGTCGTCTTTATCTATAGAGAATTCTATACCCTGTGCCTGTATTTGCGCTGATTTGTTGATATTTTCAATCGCCTGTTTTACCTGCGAGACGTTACTCACGCTGGCCGCTTGTTGCACTGCATCTGCGGTTTGCGATTGCGTCGCAATTTTTTGCGCGACTGGGGTGGCAACGCTCTCATTACGAGGCGTGGCAGAGGGCGTGTTATTTGTGATTGGTTGGATAGCCATGATGACCCCTTAAGGTGAAATGCCCGGCCAACAAAATTGGCCGGGCTTTACGACTACATCAAGTTAAAGTTACGTTTAACGGAGTAGAGCCAACACGCCGTTAGGTAACGAGTTTGCCTGTGCCAAGATCGCAGTACCAGCTTGTTGCAGAATCTGGCCGCGGGTAAGAGCGGCTGTTTCTGAAGCAAAGTCAGCATCTTGAATCCGGCTACGTGCAGCTGACAGGTTTTCGCTTGCGGAAGAAAGATTCGAGATCACCGAGTCAAAACGGTTTTGAATCGCACCGAAGGTACTACGCAGACCGTTGACGTTGCTCAGAGCGGAATCAACGCGTTGAATGGTATCCAGAGCGCTGTCTGCCGTTAAGGTATTGACCTGGCTCAAAGAACCATCGCTTGCCAGCACTGAGGTGCTGGCAAATCCCAGTGCCGTTGCATCGGTACCACCCAGTGTGACATTGTCTGGTGAGGTCAGCGTCAACTTACCGTTGGTCACTGCTGCATAAACACCGCTGACTTGACGGTTGATCGCTGCTGCCAGATCGTCCGCTGTGTCGTAGGTTTTAGCGCTGATCGTCACCGCATTGGCTTGGCCGATTTGGATCGTCAGATCAGAGATTGCCACCGAACCGCTGGTGGTGCCAGCAACACCTGCTTGATTTACCACGCCTGCTGCGATTGCATTCGCATCTGCACCGGTAACGTTGACTGCATTGGAGCCAGCCACGTTATTGGTGATTTTAACGCCCGCACCATCTGCGGCGACCGTGTAATCAGCACCCAAAGCAGTACCGATATCAGCTGCGATGTCAGCAATTGTGCCCGCTGAATAATCACCACTCAGAGTAACCGCATTGCCATCAACAGTGAAGGACAGCGATGTGCCTACCGTTGCTGCTGAACCTGCAACACCTGCTACTGCGTTAGAGAAGCCTGCTGCGGTCGCTTGTGCATCAGCGCCAGTGATTGCCAGTGCTGCGCCTGTTTCACCCACTTTGCTGATCTTGATGGTGCCACCGCTGTTGACGGCTGCGTAGCTGCCTGGGTCGCCTGCTGTGGTACCCGCAGCAGTGTTGAGCTTTGCTGCAACGTCGGTTGCCAAGGCATCAAAATTAGCATAGTTGGTTGACAGTGTGATTGCTTGGCCATCAACGCTGAATGCTGCATTTGCGCCGCCTGTACCACCTGTGCCAGCCGAATCAACAATTCCCAAAGCGATTGCGTTAGCATCCGCGCCACTAATTGTGGTGCTGGCTGCGCCTGCAGTACCCGACTCAATGGTGAGTGCGCCGGCGTTGTTTGTAACGGTATATGAGCCACCCAATTGCGTTTGGATCGCAGCGGCGATGGCATCACCATCTCCATAAAGACCGTTCAAGTTGACTGCGTTGCCACCGACCGAGAAAGTCGCGTTGGTAGCCACGACGCCAGCAGTACCTGCATTGGGGCCAGCAGGGATGCCAGCAGCAATAGCATTCGCGTCGGAGTTACTGACAACAACAGCTGCTGTACCTGTATTGTTAGTAATCGAAAGAACGCCTGCAGCATTATTGACAGTGTATTGTCCCGAGTTGGCAGCATCAAGCTGCGCTTGAATTGCTGCTTGAGTGCCAGCAGCGCTTCCATAGTCGCTTGTCAACGTGATACCGATGCCATCGACGTCGAATTGTGCCAAAGCACCGCCGGAGAAATCGCCGACAGTAGTACCGTTACCTTGAGCTAGCGTGAAGTCATTACTAACACCCAGACCGCCGTTGACTGCAACAACGCTGCCATCGAAGCCACCGTTCGGTACAGCTGCCGTATTGGATGCACTAACACCCGCAGCAAACTGCAATGAAGTTGGTGAGACTGAAATGCTGGAATCAACAGCGCCTTGCGTCAGTGTGCTGTAGTCGCCGAGAGCGATTGCGCCGGTAGTAACCGAACCGCCAGTAGCGGTTGCACCGATTGCACCTGCAGTGGTGGTTTTTGCGATTTTGCCGATCGAGTCGATGCCAACGCTGGTGCTCAGGTCGATTTGAATGGTTTCGCCAGCGTTTGCGCCAACTTGGAAGTTAGCAGAACCAAACGAGCCATCCAGAATTTTCTGGCCGTTGAACGAGGTTTGTGACGAGGTACGATCAATTTCAGCCAAACGTTGTTTGACCTCTTCGTTGATCGCAGCGCGATCCGAAGCAGAGTTGGTCGAGTTGGAAGCTTGTACTGCCAGTTCGCGGATACGTTGCAAGTTGTTGCCGATTTCGCCAAGTGCGCCATCTGCAGTTTGTGACAACGAGATACCGTCATTTGCATTACGTACTGCTTGGTTCACGCCGTTGATCTGGGTGGTGAAACGATTGGCAATTGCCAAGCCTGCTGCATCGTCTTTTGCACTGTTGATACGCAAGCCGGAAGAGAGACGTTGCAATGATGTCTGCAGAGCGGATTGCGAGGAAGCTAAATTGCGTTGTGCATTAAGCGACGCAATGTTGGTATTAATATATGCAGCCATGGTTGTTCTCCTAAAAGGTTGGTGTTGCCAGCTTGTGCTACCAACTACGATCTACAACTTGTGCTTCCAGAGATGCTGCTGTTGTAATCTCGCCGTTGTAATCTTTATCGGACAAGTTCGGAAAAAGTTTAGCGATGGTGCTGCCTTATTTTTTCGAGCTGGCCTGAGAATGTGCCGGACACCTGCTTATTCGACTGTACAAAAATAATCTTTAATAGACGAGTACGAGAAAATTATTTCTCGAGGAAAACTTTTGTCGGAGTAGTACGTATTTGCTTGTTGTGACGCGAGGGAAATCATGGATTTACCCTATGGCGCTGTACCGATGCGTGTTGTTGTGATGTGCTGCGCAAAGATTGAGAAAAAATATTGTCGTGCGCTCAAGTATGCAAGATCGCTGCCGTAGATTAGATAGGTCTATTTTTTTATTCCGCTATTAAGAATGGATGGGCTGCACTCATCCATATAGGTTATAGCGTCGCAATTAGAAGAAACTTTAGTGTGTAATGCAGATTTTTTTATTTTGTTCGTGGCTAAAGGTGGACGTAGCGTCTTTTGCGTACGGAAATATTTTTTTGATTACTGAAAATAAATACAAAGAACACCTAAAAAATAAAGAAAACAGATTGGAATCATGCGCTAGCTAGTTAAAGTTTGTGGTGCATCAGGCAAGTATTTTTGCTTTTATGCGTATCGGACCTTGCTTGCTGATTTGTTTATAGTTAGGCGAAAGTTAAGCAATGGCTTATAGGAAAAAAATTGAAGTAATAAGGTGAGAGTAGTAGGTGCTGTAAAAGAGCACAAAACGTTTAGAGATATGCAAAACGCGTCGTCACCTAAAGTGACGACGCGTTTTTATGTTGATCGGATCTGTTGTTTGTCGACCTGTTTTTACAGGACTAAGGTTATTAATGGCAACGGTGTACCTATTAAATTAGTTTCCGCTTAGCGCTTGTCGTGTCAATCAACGTATTTAGAAGGTATCCAATTAGCGCAGCAGTGCCAGTACGCCATTTGGCAGCGAATTGGCTTGCGCCAAGATCGCAGTGCCAGCCTGCTGCAGAATCTGACCGCGGGTCAAGGCCGCAGTTTCTGCAGCAAAGTCCGCATCTTGAATCCGGCTACGTGATGCTGACAGGTTTTCACTGGTTGTCGATAAATTAGAGATGACCGATTCAAAACGATTTTGGATGGCGCCAAAAGTGCTGCGCAAGCCGTTGACGCTGGTCAACGCGGAATCTACACGTTGAATCGTGTCAAGCGCGCTCTCCGCTGTCAATGTGTTGGCTTGGTTTAATGCGCCATCCTCCGCGGCGATCGTGGTAACAGCAAAACCTAATGCGGTCGCATCGGTGCCAGTTAATACCATGTCGTCAGAAGACGAAATCGCCAGCTTGCCGTTGGTGACGGAGGCATAGGCACCACCCACTCGACGATTGATCTCGGTTGCCAGCTCATCAACCGAAGTGTAAGTCTTGGCCGGAATTGTGACGACGCTGTTGTCGCCCACCTGAATCATAAAATCGGCAATCACCACTTCACCGCCAGTAAGGCCATCCACGCCGGTTTGGTCAATGATGCCAGCTGCCTGTGCATTGGCGTCGGTGCCAGTAATTAATACTGCGGTCGAGCCAGCGGTATTGTTAGTGATTGTGACGCCCGCGCCATTGACTGCGACGCTGTAACCAGCGCCGAGCGCAGTACCGAGGTCGGTAGCGACATCGGCAATCGTGCCTGCTGTGTAGTTGCCACTGAGGACCACAGGGTTGCCATCCACATTAAATGATAGTGAGGTGCCAATGACGGCGGTTGCACCGTCGGTGCCGGTGGCGGTAGCAAATCCAGTCGCAGTAGCACGCGCATCCGACACGGTGATCGCAAGTGCAGAGCCCACACCATTCGCGCCTACTTTACTAATGGTGACCGCGCCGCCTGAGTTGACTGCTAAATAACTGCCGGGATTGCCCGCTGTTAAGCCACCAGCAGCAGTATTTAACTTGGCTTGTACAGCGGCTGCGAGGGCGGTCGCGTCGGCGTAATTGGCGTCCAGCGTAATCGCCTGACCATCCACGGTAAACGCGGCATTGCCAGCACCGCCGGCGGTGCCAGCAGCATTAGTGATGCCGGCAGCCTGAGCGAGCGCGTCGGTACCGGCGATGGCGACAGCGGTGGCGGTGGGACTACCAGCCAGTGAAATTGTGAAAACGCCAGCGTTATTGGTAACACTATAACTAGCATCAAAAACTTGTAATTGCGTTTGGATATCGGTGGCCAAGGCGGCAGCGCCACCGCCACCGGTATAGTTAGCTGTCAGATTGATCGCATTACCACCGATGGTAAAGCTGGTATTGGTGCCGACCACGGTGTCGAGACCACCCGCCGCCGTGCCAGCAGCAGCCAAGCCAGTAGCCGCGAAATCGGATCCAATATTAGACAGCGACGGTGTGGTGGTTGCGCTACCAGGCGTACCTGCGGTTAATACCAAATTATTAGTGCCGTCGAACGATGCAGTGGTAGCTGATCCAGCGAGCCCTAATTGAGTGTTGATCTCATTGATAAATCCGGTCGGATTACCCGAATAGTCTGCGCCATCCAGTGTGATGTTATAGGTATTGCCTACTTCATCAATGAGATCAAAGTGCGCATTAGGACCAGAGGCAGTGAAATCTGCTGCAGTCAAATCAACTGGATCGGTGGTGGTAAAGGTTCTTGGTGAGGCGGTTACAGCGGTGGTACTGAAGTCACCGTTGGCTGCCAAGTTGTTCAGCGTAATCGTGTTGGTGGCATCGGATGCGCTAGCAAATGATAACGACGATGGCGTGACCGCAATGTTTGCATTGCTTGCATTGACTGTGAGCGTGCTGTAGTCACCTAAGGTAATGGCACTAGTGCTGAGCGTGGCGCCAGTGGCAGACGAACCAACTGCACCTGTGGTCATCGCTTTGGCGATTTTGCCGATCGAGTCGATGCCGACACTGGTACTTAAATTGATTTGGATAGTCTCGCCCGCATTCGCACCGACCTGAAAGTTGGCGGTACCGAACGAGCCATCCAGAATTTTTTGTCCGTTAAAGGACGATTGCGAAGCAGTGCGGTCGATCTCAGCCAAACGTTGCTTAACTTCTTCATTGATCGCAGCGCGGTCAGAAGCAGAGTTGGTCGAGTTGGAAGCTTGCACCGCGAGTTCGCGGATACGTTGCAGGTTGTTGCCGATTTCGCCGAGTGCGCCATCTGCTGTTTGTGCCAGCGAAATACCGTCATTGGCATTGCGGACAGCCTGATTGACACCATTGATCTGGGTCGTAAAGCGGGCGGCAATGGCCAGTCCCGCAGCATCGTCTTTTGCACTATTAATACGCAAGCCGGAAGACAGACGCTGCAAAGAGGTCTGCAAAGCTGATTGCGAAGACGTTAAATTGCGCTGTGCATTGAGCGACGCGATATTGGTATTGATAAATGCAGCCATGTCGTACTCCTAAAAAAATGCTGTTTCCGGCTTGTGTTGCTAGTTAGTGTTAGTAGTTGCTTGGCTTTTCGCCATCTTTTTTCAACTACGATCTGAAACCTGTGATGTCACATTTACGTATTGTGATCACGCTCTTGTTGAGCGTTTATCGATGTCTACTCCGCCTTGATCACACGATTCTTACCCGCTTTTTTTGCTGCATACAGTGCCGTGTCAGCGCGCTTGATCAGTGACGCTTGATCTTCATTTTCATTTCGTTGTGCGACGCCAGCGCTAAAGGTCATCAATAGACGCGTGTGGTTATGCATGAAAATTTGCTTGGTCAATTCTCTTTGTAGGCGCGTGATGGTTTGCTCGGCTTCGCCAAGATCAGTCTCTGGCAGTACGATTAAAAACTCTTCACCGCCGAAACGCGCAATGACATCCATCGTGCGCAAGGTTTCCTTGATCACGCGTACCAAATGAATCAGCGCTTCGTCACCCGCGGTATGGCCGTAGTTATCGTTGATCTTCTTGAAATCATCGAGATCCAGCATGGCAATGCAAAGCGGCGAGTTTCTTCTACTTGCGCGTGCTAACTCGCGTTCAAACACATCTTCCAAACCACGGCGGTTGAGGCTGCCGGTTAATTGATCCTCGCGTACCAATTCGCTCATCTGCTCCAACTTGGCTTCTAGCGTGTGAATACGATCTTCAGCGTCTTCGACGTTTCTACGGGCCGCGAGGATGGCATCGCGCGAACGTAGTGCCTGCGTTTGTGCAATGCGTGTTTCTTTCATCACTTCTTCCAGGATGCCGGCCAGTTTTCCGGTGTCTGCTGTCTCGATGATCTGCTTGGCGTAGACGTCGATCTTTTTATGGTAGTTGTCGGTGGTACTGGCGATTTCACCCAGACGGTCGATAAAGGTCAGCATCAAATCATTGACCGTTATCTTGGCCTCGACCAAGCTGCTTTTTAGGGTGCCTTGCTTGTAGATCACTTCTTTCAGGCTGCGTGTGACTTCGCGCAGTTGCAGATCGCTGATTGGCCCAGTGATCAGACTTTGCACGGCCTCGATCTGACCATGTATCCATGAGTCTTCGTCCAGCAGATTGCTGATGTTTTCCAGCAGGAGTTTGAATAGGCGCAACAGCAATTCATGCTGCTCGGCCATATCACCACTTTTTAGCTCAATTTTGAAACACAACTGTTTTAGGCGGGTCGATACATCGGCAATCGCCTGTTCGCTTTTGGCGACCTTGATTGCTTTGGCCAACTCCTCGGCTTCAGTTGCTAGTTCTGGCGCACCTTGTAGGAGTGATGCGACGGCAAGCGTGAACGTGCGCGACAGCAAATCGCGCAGCATGTCTGGTTGCGGATCGTCGATCAGTGACATCGAAGTGCTGGCCGCGACCGCTGATGGAGCCGCGACAGATTTGGCATTATTGGGTTTTGCTAATTGCGTTTGATAGTGCGTGACCAACTGACTTAAACCACGGCTGTAATCGGGCCAATAGCTAGTCTTGGCGGCGTCCTGCAGGCTTTTGCCAATCGCGGCAATATCTTTATCAGTCAAGGTTGCAGCAAAAGTCGCCAAGATGTCTTCTGGCGACGGTTGTACCGCATAACCGGCAATCTCATCATAGATAGTGCGGTAGGCGTCAGGGGTAGGTGCGATCCTGCGCACCGCCAATTGACGAAACGCTTCGCGTGCAATTTCTGCCGGGTTTTGAGGATTGGGTTTGTCTGGCTTATCTGACATGGTGATGCGCGCGCTCTATCGTTAGGAACCCCATTTGGGAGTCCTATCTTAAAACGGGTGCAATCATGGCAATGTCTGGATTAGACGGGGAAAGAATCGCTAATTTGCTGCTTTAACGCGCGCTAAAGTAAGCGGTGGAGCGTACTTTAGCGCAAAAAATGTGTAATTACTTTACGCGATTTTTATTGCTTACTCATCTGAAACCAAGCGATTTTTGATCGCATAGTGGGTGAGTTCAGCATTATGTCGAAGTTTCATTTTTTGCAATAACCGGGAACGATACATACTGATGGTTTTGACCGAGAGCTTGAGTTCTTCGGCGATATCACTGACGGTTTTACCGGAGGCGATCATGGTCAAGGTTTGATATTCGCGATCAGACAGGGTTTCGTGTAGCGCCGTCTGGTGATCGTCGTTGATTTGGTTGGCTAGTTCTTGCGCCAAGGCGGCACTAATATATTTACTACCGGTGGCAACTTGCAAAATGGCGTTGACGAGTTCCGCTGGCGCACTTTGTTTGTTGAGGTAGCCAGCCGCACCGGCTTTGAGCGAGCGAATCGCATATTGGTCTTCGCGATGCATGGAAAGCATCAATACCGCGATATGCGGCGCTTCTTTTTTAACTTGCTTTAGCACCTCGATGCCATTGCGATCCGGCATTGAAATGTCGAGCAGCAGTACATCGCAAGTGTTTTCGCGGGCTAATCGGACCGCATCCAGACCATTTTCAGCATGTCCTGCAACGACGATGTCTTTGGTGTCAGCAAGGATTTGTTTTAGTCCTTCTCTCACGATCGCGTGGTCGTCCGCGATCAACACTCGTATGATTTTCTTTTGAGTCATTCTCTACTTTATCGATTCATCACTAACGAGATGCCAGTTATAAGTATGTTGGCAAAAACAGCAATTGGCGGGAGACCGTGCGAACACAGCCAGGTAATTTTTACTCATGACGCTTATTGCACTAATGCTTACGGCACTTATTTCCGTATTTTCATTTTAATGGGGCAAGTATATAACGAGCCGCTCGGGGTGCTGCAAACCAACCGCCTAGTTATTCAGCGGTGCCTTGATCGCAACCACGGTGCCGCCCTTGGGCGCAGTGCTCACCGAGAGACTTCCACCAAGCGCAATCGAGCGCTCCACCATCCCGCGAATACCGAAAGATTTGGTTTTGTTATGGTCGCTGGCTGCAATGCCAATACCGTTGTCGGTAATTTCCAGTCGGATGTAAGTGCTGGTGCGCATCAGTTGTACATTAACCAAGGTAGCCTTGGCGTGTTTGGCAATGTTGGTTAATGCTTCTTGAAAAATACGGAACAGGGCGGTCGCCTGGTCCAAATCGAGATCCAGATCAGTTTCATCAGAATGAAAAGAGCAGGGGATGCCAACCTGTTTTTCAAACTCTTTAGCCTGCCATTCGATCGCTGCGACCAAGCCAAAATCGAGTATGCCTGGACGCAGATCGCCTGCAATGCGGTGCACCGTTTCTATCGTACGGTCGACCAGTTGCTCAACGTAATTGGCTTTTTCTGTCAGTGTGGTGTCATCTGGAAGCTTGCGCGTCAGCATCGCCAGCGCCATTTTGATCGCCGTCAGATTACCGCCGAGATCATCGTGAATTTCACGCGAAATACGCGTACGTTCTTTTTCCTTGACGGTATCTACGTGCGCAGTCAATTCCGCTAGCTGCGCGCGCGAGCGGGTAATTTCTTCCTGCTCTAGCTTGCTGGCCGTAATATTGGTCATGATGCCTTCCCACTGCACGCGGTGCTGATCCAGCTCGCGTGGTGTGGCGCGCATATTGATCCACTTGATATCTTTCCATTTCTCGATCCAGATACGTCCTTCCCAATTCCAGTTATTCATGGTTTTGAGGGAATCAGCCATCGCTTCACGATATGAGCCGCGATCTTCCGGCAGGATCAATTGGATGAACAAGGCTGGATCTTCCTGCAATCTGGCCGCGCTGATACCCAACAAGGCCTCGCAGCCATCGCTCAAGTAGGGAAATGAAAATCCCTCACTCTGATCAAGCAGTGATTGAAAAACCAAACCTGGCGTATTCGATACCATCGTGTTGAGTCGCTGTTCGCTAGCCAGTAGCGCACGATCAGACTGCTCACGCGAGCTAACGTCATTGCCAATCGCAATCACAACCGCGTCAGCAGCATCGGTCACCGAGAACAGTTGAAACTCAATCGGATAGCGGCTGCCGTCCTTGCGGATATGGACGGTGTTGTACGCAACCGCTCCTTGTTTTTCTTTGAGCGCTTGCAGGCCTTGCAAGCAATCATCGCGTTTACGATTTTGCGTAAACGAAAGTACGGTCATTTCTGCCAGTTCCTCTGCGCTGTATTGTAGATTCGCGCGTGCCGCTGGGTTGATATACTTAAAAAGCAAAGTTTCACAATCGATCACATAAATTTCGCTCGCCGAGCCTTGCAAGATGATCGGTAGCCAGTCTGGATTGATGGTGTCGATGACTATTTCCTTCTTTTTAACAGATATAAGTGGTAAAAGCCGGTAGGGTGCGAGCGTTATTGTGGCGTAATCAGAAAATCGCGCAAGCAAATAGAATAAAAAGTGACAAATTCACTTGCCGGATACTGCCTGTAAAGCAAAGTCTAAATAAAGTCGTGATTAAGGCTTCCAAAATAAATTAACTGCGTGCTATAATTTCGTCTTTCGCGGCTGTAGCTCAGCTGGATAGAGTACTTGGCTACGAACCAAGGGGTCGTGGGTTCGATTCCTGCCAGCCGCACCAGCATATACGAGGGGTTACGTTCAAAAGACGTAACCCCTTTTGCTTTTTCATCTCCCCGTGTCCGAACGGTGTCCGGAAATTCAGACGGCTCTCTAAAATTATCCGCTCGATTTACTCACCATTACTTGTGGGCTTTTATTTTTTTTCATGAATTTTGTGAAAAGGAAGCATATCGATCGGGTTTGTAAATTGCCCTGAGATAAACATTTTTGCCGCTACTCATATACGGTGTGCAAAGAGATGCACTGCCAAATACTGAGCATGAGCGTGATGGACGATATGCTAGTTCGCTAGATATTTTTCTTTAATTTATAAAAGATGGAATCGGCTTTAACAATTCCAGCTGTTTTTAATGCAGCCTTCTTGCTTTTCCAGAAAAAATGCATAAATGGAAATCTCTATCGCAATGACAGATGTAATCACTGCATTGATTTTTTCGTCATTTAATGACAGTGATACCCGCCATTTTTCCTATCGTTATGACAGCCGTTTTTATCTGTTCCGCCTGAGTGGGCGAAAGCCGCCGAGCTTGCCAATATCATGAGTCCGACGAGAATTGCGGTAAGTCTTTTCATTTTTTTCTCCCAAAATTGGCATGGTGGTATGCCGGTATAAAATCAGTTATCCATCTCGAAAGTTCTTGTGTCACCGGTTTCTTCATCCTCTATTTCGAGCTCAACAGATGCGCCATACCGCCTAATTGATTGTACTTGCCCTGTACGGTATTCGCCCGCATCGTAATCATAAAATTCTATTTCGCGGCCTGATCGTACTAAATTTCCACGCTCTATTTCTATGGATACACCGGAGTCGCTATCGGTACCGTCCCAAGCGATCGCAGGTTTGGTTAGACTAAGTGCCGCAACCGCAATAAATAAAAATTTATTCATATTTTTCAGCTTCTTTGTATTTAATAGCAGGTTGTTGAAAGACTCGCGCCGACTGGCACCGACGAACATGTCACTGGCGCTCTGGGCGCAGCATTGCGGAATGCGTTGCCGATTCCTTGTAAGAGGGTGGCGATCCCGATTGATTGTTGTTGGCGCGCCGTCTCTGCTTCGGTTTCTGCCATTTGGGCTCGATAAGCTTCTTCTCTGCTAAGTCTGTCTCGTTCGGCTATTCTTTGGCGAATTTGCTGATATTCTTCTTCTGCTTTTGCCTGATCTTCTACCTTTTTTATTTTTGCGCGATATTCATTAACTCGCTCAGATATTAAATAATCAAATTCCTCTCTTGAAATCTTCTTTTTTTCCAGCTTAGTGGCTATAAATATTCTGTAATCCGCCAAAGTGTGTAGTTCATATTGTTCAGGCATGAACTTTTTAATTAATTTGGCTGAACTTTGCGCATATTGAAGTTCGGTAATTTTTTTCGTGTCGCGCGCTAATACAAGAGCATCGGCCTCGGCTTCAAAACGATCTTGTGTCAATGTATTCGATTCTTGGCTATAACCTACCTGCGCCATGAAAAGTAAGGCTGTGATTACTAATAGTTCTTTCATTTGTAACCTTGTTTGTCATTTTTTACTAACTCGGAATTGCCCTAAATTACACCGTTCCACATCGAATAATTTTTCAGAGGATAGATACGTTCGAATTTTTTCGTTTTTCTCAGGATTACTCAGGTTTTCCCAGGTCGACAAATTGTCTTGTCATATGATGAGTCGCGCTGCGCTGCTTTGTTAAATCGGAAAATTCAAAGGCAGTATTTTCCTTCGGGTCTTCGCTTTCGGGTCGAATTCCTCTGGTACTTTCGGTAATGTCGCTAGTGCTTCGGCCTGCTGCCCATGCAGGAAACGCGCTTTCATTAGTTTGATTAGCACTTCCGTAGCTTCCTTCTTCTGCGCTGGCGTCATGTTGGATTTAGCAAGGATCTCCGCCCAAGCCAGTGCTGGTGTCCGCATAGAGTTCTCATTCTTTACGTGGTTAATGACCTATAAATCCCCTGCGTATCCATCGGATCAGGAAAGTTATTACTTCGAATAGAAGCCAAATAATGCTCGGAAAGACTATACCAACTAGAAAAATTTTCAACGGAGAAATTACTAAATTCGTATGTTGAATCTCTAAGGTTTTTTGCAGGTTCCATTCCTTTTCCCAAGGCTTTAAATCTCGACCAAGTTGCTCTCGCTTGACCTGTTCTAACTGATCGGCGAGTTCTGGCGCGGGAACTGAAATAGATGATGTTGTGACTTCAATGTTTCTTAGAAAACCACTTTTTTTGGCTTCAGTACTAAGTAAAAGTACACCGGTGAGAACTATTAGCCAGACTAAAATTAGCACGACTCCTAGCCTGCGCCAGCCATTTAAAGAGTTTAAAAATGCCATGATTACGAGCTAATTTGAGATGTTTAGAGCTTTAGATTTCCTCGTTCGATGAAAACGGGATACGCACGTACAAAAATAAAAACATACCACTTACCCTCAGGAAATACAATTAATAAGCTTTTATACCGCGTGCTAATTGCGTACATCGAGCTTTCGTCTGGAGGCCGCGCAGAGCACCCAATTGCAAGCTCCACGGAACCTATGTGCTTTTTCTAGTAACCCAGCTGAGATGGTAAATCTATAGAGGTGTACAGCAGACGTACCATACAAATGGAAAATACAACCCATTTAGGTACGTGTGCTGTACTTACAGGCCATTATTATTACCCGCTCGGTACACTACGCGTACCTAAAGCGATGTTTTTTCGTTGCATAAGTACACCTTGCGTACTGCGCACTACATTTTTAGCTTCGGGTGAAATTGTTAGCCAAGGATTAAGTGGTCGCGTCGTTGAATTAACGTCCAGCTTTCCCCCACACTCGTCAATAGCCAGCCAGCCTAGAGCGTACAAACTGCATTGATGTAAAGAACCTTGTCTAGTCTGGATAATCAGTCCAGAAGAGCGCAGTTCTTTTAGTGCTTTGTACAACGTTGCTTTCGAAACCCAACCTCTTGAGCGCAAAACTTTTTCGAATGCAGTGCTGGCGTCGCCGTTGTGCCCTAACTTCCATTGACTTGCAATATCTAATAAAAGCTTTGATGCAATTGGCGATAATGCCGCAAGAGCAGGGCTTTGCAACACATCCAGGCGAAACGGTAAAAACGGCTTACCATCTCGCGCTTCCTTTGCCGTTTTAAGTGCACGATCTTTTGTTCGGCTCATTTTTTAACTTTCCGCCATTAGCTGCAAAAAGCGATAGGCGCCCCATAGCTCGCACAAACCCATCGCGGCAATATCAGCACTTATCCCCAAATGTGAAATCCTAATCAACATTCTTTCCAGCTTATACAGCCAATAGAGCCGGCTCATTCTGGCACCTCGTCATCAAGATGATCAAATAGCGGATAGGACGTTTCACCCATATAGATGTATTTGCCGACACGATGAAGCTTGCCGCAACTACTATCCTCATATACCCACACTAATGGGATGATGTAACCGCGCTGGATCAGATTCAATTTTCGAGCTGGTGGGTTAAGTATGTCGAGATAGCGATTTGCTTCAATGGTGGAGATGCCGCCTAATACCTGCATCGCTTTCAGCAAGCGAAATGATTGTGTAGTTGCGTCATTGCCGCTAAGCTGGTCACGTATTTTTTCTAAGGCCTCTTTGCGTAAGCAGGGGGTCATTTTTTTGTCCATGATTTCCCCCTTAGATCGCTTTTCGAGACGCATTGATACGGGCGGTGATAAACTCGTCAACGTCACTTTCGAGCCACCCAACGGCACGTGCACCAAGGTTTATAGGCGTTTTAAATTTGCCGTCCTTGATAAGTGCGTAGATGGTGGAGCGCGAGAGCGCTAGACGTTGCTTTACTTGTGGTAGACGGAGGATTTTTTGCGTAGTCATACTTTGAATTTCCATAATGTCCCCGCTGAATTGCTGCGGTATATGGAAAGTCTAGGAATGATGAAGTGATACTACTAGCCAGACAACTTAGTTTCCTGTGCACCCAACTTAGTTGGGGCTACTTTTTTGGGTCTTATTGTATTTTCTTATCCACTCTAATGGTTTGATTGTGCTCGGAAGTAAATCAGCCTTCTCCTTTTTTGAAAATTTGACTATTTGTGGAGTGATGTCAAGTGCTGCATCAGGGGCACTTTTCCAATTTCCTGCAAGATACAAACGGATGGTCTCTTTTTCGCAAGATTCATATTTTAATGCACGCCCCTTTCCTGCTTTAGTTGCTAATTTTTTTGCTTTTTGTTTTTCCCAAGCTGGCAGTAGAGTTTCAGACGCGAGTTTGCACCCATCTAAAAATGCATCGCGTTGCGCTGAACTTAGTCTTTTGGCAGATTGCCCCAACATTTCGCCATAAACAAACGCCAATGCAATGGCCTCAACAATATCTTCACGACGCATAGTGTCAACATTTCGGTTTGCTATATCTTTGACTTTTTCATACCGATTGATCCAAAAATTTTCTTCATCCATTTGTAGCCTCTTCGTCTGTTTTTGAAAGCCATGCCTATAAGTTAAAACGTCAACGCCAGCTTTTTCGACGTCGCTGTAGGCTTGGTTAGGCTGTGATGCTGGCTTACTTGCCGCAGCTTTAAGGTGAAGCTAAATCGGTAAAATCTATGCTTTACGCATAACGACGACGTTATCAGCAGGGTTCAGGATCAACTCTAACCGGTCGCCTAGTAGCTTCCATGCTTCGCGCTTTTCGTCTGCGTAATCGTAGGTTTGATACGTTCTGCGTAACTTGTCTGGCTCGACGTGGTTTAGGCAGCGCTCGATTACATCCGGTACCACTTTTAAACTTTGCATCATGGTCGCACCAGTTCTGCGCAAGTCGTGAGGCACCCAATCGCCGCCCGATAAAATCAAAGCGTCGACATTCTTACTGCGATTCGACATAGGCTTGCGGGGAGTTTTCTGGCGGTCGCGTATCTGCTTTGTAGTGGACTTAACGCAAACGTGATCCGCATCATCATCGCGCGGAAAACACCACGAGCTTTCGCCAGATAGCTGCTTCAATAAGTGGAAATAGGATAGGGCGAATGTGGATAGGTAAATTGTATGCTCTACCTTGTTTTTGGCATTCGTTTTTGGGATCGTCCAGACGCCTGCGTCAAGGTCGATATGCTCCCACCGTGCCTTGATAACTTCGCCAATTCGACAACAGCAGGACAACATGATCCACATTGCGTATTCGGTACGCTTCAACAACCCAGCATTAGGCATCTTGCCGTTTAGTTCTTTGATTTCGTCAGCGGAAAGGGTGCGGGTGCGTTCGGCTCCATCGTAATCGTCAGACGTAATTTTCTTGGCTTCTAAGTGTTCGACCGGATTATCTTCAATTAACTTTTTCCAAGGTCTGCGCTTTTCAGCCCAGCGGAACATTTGCTTTAGGTCGGACAGCAGCATTACAGCCATGCGGTCGGAGCCGCGCTTAACGACAGTATCTAAGATGCCACGCATATCCTTCTCTGCGAGCGATTTAAGCGCCTTCGTGCCGATTTTAGGCATTACATCACGCGCAAATAATCGACGCAGCTCTGCGCCTTTGTCTTTACGGTCGGTGGTGATGACCCATTCGTCGAATAGGTTTTGAGTGGTTAGATTTTCAGCTTCAACTTTTGCGCGATTAGCGGCTTCAGCCGCTTTATTTTCTTCATACTGAACTTGGTAGTCAGTACCTTTGCGGGCAAGAGCACGGATTATTTCCGCTTCATGCCGTGCGTCTGCTAACGATAGATGCCCATCGTCGGTAGTCGCGCCGTAGTTTTTAGGCAAGCGGTATTGTCGCTCTTTGCCGTCGATCATATAACGAACAAGCCAAGTTTTAGTGCCGTCAGTTGCTATGCGAAGTTGTAACCCGCTCCCATCCATCAGCTTATAAGCGGCATTTTTAGGCTTCGCGCTCTCGATTTCCCGAACCGATAATTTTCTCATTTGCAATCCCGTGTCCGAACAGTGTCCGAAAAAATCATGGATTGTAGTGTACGACTTAGGATGTCTTTGGACAACTATAATTTATAAGTTATTGTATTTTAGGTGTAATTTAAATTTTTCTGGAAGATATCGGACTTATACGGACGCTATAAATCTTAGCTACGAACCAAGGGGTAGTGGGTTCGATTCCTGCCAGCCGCACCAGCATATAAGAGGGGTTACGTTCACAAGACGTAACCCCTTTTGCTTTCTAGGGAAATTTACCCTACAGTTTTTTTGCCTTTCGTCCTTCTTGCTAGCGCAATATCTCACGCTAGTTTTACCTCTTTCATAAGTGTTGGCTACTGGTTCAACGATTGCTATTGAAGGGTCTATCAGCTTATAAGAAGCTATTGTAGGCTTAGCGCTTTCGATTTTTCAGAGCCGATCATTCCCATTTGCAATCCCGTTTTGAAATCGCGTTCGAAAAATTCATGAAACGCAGTTTGCAGCTTTGGATGCGATAGGATAACTATGCGACCCGCGAGGGGGCGGTAGTTAATTTCACCGCGGGGCTTGCACAGTTATTCGAAGATCAGAAAATCCGAGTCGATGCGGTTTCACTAGGGACAGTTCGGACACGGCTTATACCTTCGACGATGCCACCCGAAAAAATAGCCGCTAACTGATGATCTAGCTGGGTCACCGTTGGCGATGGCTTGATAGTTGACACGTCTGCCATTCAGCCATGACACGAAGTCAGAATAAACAGAGGTATCGTAGTCCAAACAATTCCAATCGTTCCCAATATAGCGCAACCCAAGCGCGCAAGAGATAGCAAAGTCGGTGAGGTTGGGCGATATAAGAAAACCGATCGCCAGCATAATCCTGCTGCAAGGAGGAGTGCTATCAGACTGAGTAATAGTGCGACAGCTCGGACTAGAGGATATCCGGCCAGTTGCACTTGCTCCAACGTGCTATCGCATGCAGCAGCCGTAAATATATAGACGGTAAAAAAGTGCAGTGCCCACAGCAGGAGAGGCGTGCTGGCATCAACCGCATTTCGAAAAAAATGATCGCGCATGTGCGTCAAAACTCCATCCTATAACTCCATTACCAACGGTAACGCATTAATGGAAAGCGCAGCGATTAAACCCTGCAATGTCGTGCCGTGCCACATTAATCCAATGTTATCGAGCGCGCTTCTGTTGGACGAAGTCAACCGACCAGCCCAGGATCTTGCCAAGAGATACCCAGCAGCAAGAATTAACACGACAACATGAAAGCCCTGATAAGCCAGCATTACAGAAACGGTTGCGCTCCATGCTTGAGCGGTCGGGTCAAGACCAGCACGTTGATGCCCGATGAAGTCGATCGCGTAGGCACCGATCAACAGCGCAATGGCGATAATCACAGCAATGCGCAGACCGCTCTGGGACTGTAATTGTTGATGGCGCGTACCTCTGCGCATAACTTCAAAGACCAGCGAACCGGCAAGCAGCAAGCCACAGGACATTAGCGGCCAAATAGCATTCGGCAAGTTCGCGTTCGGAGGCGGACAGCTTACGGGCAACAGCATCGAGACATGAATGTAAGCAAATAGAAAGGATGCAAATATAGTGAGATCGACCACCAGCATGATAATGGTCGCCCACCAGGAATGCGATGCTGAGCCGACAGCGCCGACCGGCAGCCAAACTTCGTTGGCGACTTTGACTTCTGCCGCTTTTGGTTTCACATCAACCTGCCACAACCACTTGATGACGGATATTATCGCGACGAATCCGCAGAGCCATGCAATAACTGTCAATTTCACCGTCAGCAGTAAGAAGAAACCGGCGGTACCTGCTGCAGCCATTAACGGCAACCAACTATCGTTGGGAAGTATCTGAACATGGGTGGGGGTGGCGGATACCGGACTGGTTATCAATGTTTCACGCCGGCCAGTTACGGAGCCGGGTAACCAGTGTCGGCCAGCAGTTACTTCCTGGGACAGATTGGGCTGGTCCCACAACGGTTCGCGTGACTTTACGTCTGGAATGCTACGTGACGAGTAATCATCGGATGCCAGCCATTCCATGGTCGACGCGTGCCACGGGTTGCTGATTTTTCGAGACGGTTTTCGGCATGTACGAATCGCATCAATACAAAATAGTGCTACGCCAATTGCAAGGATCAGCGAGCCGATTGATGACAGCATGTTCCACAAGCCCCAGCCCATTTCCGCGCCATAGGTATATACGCGTCGTGGCATTCCGAGCAGGCCGGAAATATGCATGGGGAAAAACGCTAGATTGAAGCCGCCGAACATGAGCCAAAACACCCATTTACCGCAACGTTCAGAAAGCGTATTACCGTTCAGTAGTGGCATCCAGTAATAAAGCCCTGCAAACATCGGGAATACCATGCCCCCTATCAAAACATAATGAAAGTGCGCGACGATAAAATAGGTGTCATGTACCTGCCAATCAAACGGCAGGACTGCCACCATCACGCCTGTTAGGCCGCCCAGCACAAAGATGAACATGAATCCGAGCAGAAAATAGGTTGGTGTGCATCTGCGCACCTTGCCGCGCCATAAGGTCGCGATCCATGCAAATACCTGGATCGCTGTTGGAATTGCTACCGCCATGCTGGCGGCAGAGACGAAACTGAGTTCCATCACCCCGAGACCAGCGGTAAACATATGATGCGCCCATAGCGCAAAGCTGAACACGCCGACCGTCAGCAGCGCCAATACAATTGTGCGATACCCGACCAGGGGCGTCTGCGCAATAGTCGGAATCATTGTGGACACCATGCCCGCCGCGGGCAGAAAGATGATGTACACCTCTGGGTGCCCAAAGAACCAAAACAGGTGCTGCCATAACACCGGGTCACCACCTCGATCGGCTATGAAGAAGGGCCAATCGAAAGCACGCTCAAGTTCGAGTAGCGTTGTGCCAGCGATAATTGCGGGAAATGCAAATATGATCATCAGTGCTACGACCAGCATTGACCAAGCGTAAATTGGCATCTTGCTTAGGCTCATACCGGGCGCGCGCGTAAACAGGATGCCGATGATCAGTTCGATCGCGCCGGCGATCGCTGATATTTCTATAAAGCCGATACCAAGCAGCCAAAAATCGGCGTTCATGCCCGGCGAGTACTCCTTGCTGGTCAGCGGCGGATACATAAACCAGCCGCCATCGGGCGACAACCCAACAAAGAGCGTACAGAAAAATGCGAGCCCACCTATCGCATAAGCCCAGTATGCGTAAGCGCTGAGGCGTGGAAACGGGAGGTCACGCGCACCTAGCATGCCGGGCAGCAGATACACGGCAATCGCTTCCACTACCGGAATCGCGAATAGGAACATCATCACTGTGCCGTGCATTGTGAAGATCTGGTTGTAGGTGCCGGCCGTAATCAGGTTGTTGTCGGGTATCGCTAGTTGCGCGCGGATCATCAAACCCAGAATGCCTGCTAGCACAAAGAACAGCAGGGCAGTGCCGATGTATAGCACGCCGATATTGGTATTGTTGACAGTCGTAAGGTAGCGCAGTCCGCGCGGCGTACGCCAGAGGCGTTTTAGCTCCGGCAGCTCGTCTGGAGGTCGCGGTAACGAGTTAGGGAACGCACCCGCGTACGACCGATATGAATCGCTTGGCGGATCACAAGTCGCTTTGCTCAGCGATGGCGGCTGGGTCATTTAAGGTGCTCCAGATAAGACGACAACGCATAAACGGATTCTTCATCCATATCGCTGAAAGACGGCATGCGCGCACCTGGCTTTAATTTTTGCGTATGTACAATCCAATTGGCCAGTGCTGCACGATCATTCTTTACGACACCGGCGCCAAGAAACAACCGACTGCCGACATGCGTCAGGTCAGGTCCAAGCGACTGCCCGCTAATCGTTTCTTCGGAGACGCCGCGTATAGTGTGACAAGCAGCACATCGCTGCGTCAGGAAAATATCACGACCGCGTTCCAGCAGGGCAGTCGTGGGGAGGGGCGCTTGCGTCGCTTGCCCGGCCAGCCACGCTTCGAACTTTTCCGGTGTTTCTGCTACGACGTGTAGCGCCATCCGCGCGTGCTGCTCGCCACAATATTCTGCACATTGACCCCGTAATATGCCTGCTTTATCCGCCGTGACGCGCAGACGGGTCAATCGTCCCGGCAACATGTCGACCTTTCCAGCGAGAGCTGGTACCCAAAAGCTATGGATGACATCTTCACTGGTCAAGGCCAGATAAACCGGGCGACCAACAGGCAGGTGGATTTCGTTTGCGAGCGTGATGTCTTTTCCTGTCGCCGCGTCGCGATAGCGCACTTCCCACCACCACAGCTTAGCCGTAACGGCGATTACCAACGCATTCTGTGACATCGGCGGCGTTAGTTGCTGGCTACGCATAACGCTAAAAATCAGCAATGAGGTTAACACCACGACGGGAAATACAATACCGCCGCCGACCAGCCATACCGCCGGTCGCACGGCTCGCCTACCGTTGCGTAGGCTCATGGCCAGCAAAACCATAACACCAATAAAAATGATCGAACTGCCTGCAAAAAGGAGCCACGCGATGTCGGAAATAACGGCGGCATCGTTGCCTACCGGATGCAGCACGGACTGCAAAGGTTGATTTTTTTCGCAGCCAGTTAATATCACCATCACGACCGCACATCTGACGAGAGCGGTCATTTGGGAAGCACATCGTGACGACCTAGTCATTGTCATCGCAAGGTGTGCAAATAGGCTGCGATATCGCGTGCATCTTTGGTTGATACCCCCATGCTAGGCATTGTCGTGGTGGGTGCTAGCGAGCGTGGATCGATTATCCACTGCGTCAGCATTTCCGAATTATTGGGAATGTGACCGGCGATGTAACTACGCTGGCCAAAATTATTTAATGGAGGACCGGCGATGCCGCGGGCGACTGGAATATTTGGTATCACGTGGCAAGCACCACATTGATATTGAGCAAGCAGACTCTGGCCTCGTACTACATTACCGGCAGACGACCCCGAAGTTGGTGTCAAAGGCGCTGGCCCCTTGTCACAACCGGTACATGACGCGATAAGTGTCAACACACAAAGTCGAAAACCAAATTTAACGTCGATCGTATGCATAGCTAATCCTGCATGGTGATGCGTAATATGTGTTCGCAGTTTGACTTTATGAGATGCAAAACATCAACTAGTTCCTGACAGGACAGAAATTAATGGAATGGAAAATGCAGCTTGGTTGAACTTTAGCAATAGAGTTATCCCTAATCTCTTTTAACAAACGCTTTTCATCGAACACATGCGCGAACCATGGTAACTGCACAGATTCGGATTATTGTGAAGACGGTTCTCGCCACTCTCACGGCGCTGATTGTGGTTGGCTTTTTGAGCGGGTACGCGATATTAATGAGCGGTATTTATAATGTGGCGTCCACATCGCAACATTTCCAATTTGTACATGCCATCCTGGAAAAAGGAATGCACCAGTCTGTGCGTTTTCATTCGCGCGATGTCGTGTCATTAAGAAGAGACGACCCATATTTTGTCCGCGGTGGCGCAGTGCTATTCCAAAATAATTGTGTCGAATGTCACGGCGCACCAGGTATAGCGCCGCGTGGGATCGGAATGGGTATGCAGCCCGTTCCAGGGTCTTTAGTCGGTACCGCCGAAAAATGGAATGATCGAGAGATGTATTGGATCGTAAAAAACGGAATCAAGATGAGTGGCATGCCCGCATGGGAATATCGCCTACAGGACGAAGAACTTTGGCAATTAGTCGCTTTCTTACAGCACATGCCGCAATTGTCGCCGGCGAATTACAAAGCGCTTATTGAAGAGGTAAAAAGATGATCGTCATACGACGTTTAACTTTTATTACTTGGCTAATACTAGCGATTACTGGATGCGAAAAAAATCCCGTTCAAACTCGGGTAGATGCAGATTTGCAACGAGGGAAGATTGCTTTGGCGCAATACGCCTGTCACTCGTGCCACGTAATCCCCGGCATCACCGGTTCTAAAGTTTTTATCGGCCCGACTCTTGATGGAATCGCTCAACGTCCTATGATCGCAGGCAAGTTGCCAAATAATACGGCGAACCTCATCGCCTGGATACGTGATCCCAAACGAATTGATCCACAGACAGCGATGCCCAATATGGGTGTGACTGAAGAACATGCACGACAAATAACCGCATACCTTTTGACATTGAAATAGTTTGATTGCTCTAGCGCGTTTTTCTACATAGACACGATTCCACTGTAATGATGTCGGTGGGACTTTTGACTATCTAACTACTCGCATCGGCTTGGACAGGGCCTCAAAGAAGAGGAATTACCATGTTGAACATCGACTGGTCGAATATGTTTTCCTTTAGCATGTCTCCTATTGAGTTGTTCATACGTGGGACGCTTATCTACCTATTGTTATTTTTCGTATTTCGCTTTGTCGCACGGCGCGACACAGGGTCGTTAACTGTTTCTGATTTGTTAGTGTTGGTAATTATTGCTGATGCGTCGCAAAATGCCATGGCGGGTGGCTATAAATCGATAGTGGACGGTGGGGTGCTGATCGGCACAATTATTTGTTGGAGTCTATTGCTTAATTTTCTCAGTTTTCGATTTAAATCAATCCGACGTTTTATCGTGCCAGCCCCCGTCTGCCTGATTAAAGATGGTGTCAAACAAAAAAAGAACCTGCGAAAAGAAATGATTACAGATGATGAATTAAACGAACTTCTGAGGAAGCATGACCTAAACGATTTCTCAGAAGTTACGCGCGCATATCTAGAGCCAGATGGCGAGATTACAGTGCTAAGGTAAAGTGCAAAGGAGAGATAGTTATCAACTCCAAGCTGAAAGTTGGCAGCCGTTACTGCAAGTCCTGGCAAGCCGAATCATAAAAATTACCGCATCAACGTCTAGCATGTCATTTGACATGATTTTGCTTCGTTATGTTCATTGGTAAGAATGCGCTAGCGGCGATATGTGGGTCACTGGCTAAATCAATTTTCTGATTCCCACAGCAGATATCGTAAGCTTTTTCGGCTTCTTCAAGATAAATTCCCCAATCGACCAAAGTATTTATCCACGCTTTGCGCCACTCTTCGCTTTGCATACGTTGCTCCCGAATTTTTTTGTAGATTATCAAAAAAAATTAAATGATCAAAATCTTTTTACGTTCACGCATGAGTCAAGTGTGCAAAATTGCCTACAGCAAAATTAGAAAAATTCCGATATTGGGATGACTCACATTTCTCTATATTGCTTGTCAGAGGCTTGATGTAATCGCAAGCGAATTCAACGCTTGTAATACCGCGCCAGAACAAGTTGACTTTTGATGTTATTGACGCCGAGGGCTTAGGAGGGGAATGAGTATGGATACAACCTATAAGGGCAAGAAGATTTCATTGCGTACCGAGACTTTTGGAAATGGGGTCGCGGTTGAGGTGCATGTCGACGGCGAGCAAGTCCTGGATATTTATAATTCTGATGCGCTATGCGCGACACTGCGCGCTGCCATGGACAAAGGTTTTCAGTATGGTCGAGAATTTGTTGATGCGAAACTGGACCAGGATAAGGCGCAGGAAAGCACCAACAATATTGCTTGATAGAAAATCGCGGCTTCCCTTCGTTGTTTTATAAGATTATTTAGTTCTTTGCAAAGAGCAGGCACCACGCGTATTTTTTAGCAGGGTTACATCATTGAAATTTGCTTACGGCTCTTCATAAACGCATGACCAGTCTGCGTCATTTTTAAATTATGAAGAAATGGGAGTCGCCTAGATAGGACGTCGCAACGGCTGACAATATTTTCGGTCAATTCCTACATACAAAGATCCTTTATCGTTAGATGATTTAAAGTCATCCCTATTGCGAGATTTGATCATGGCAGGTACCAGTAAGCGCGTATTGTGGAAAGGCGCGATCTCATTTGGCTTGGTTCATATACCTATCGCCTTGCATTCCGCGACCGAAGAACAAGGATTAAACTTTGACTGGCTGGACAAGCGCACGATGGATCCAGTGGGCTATAAGCGCATTAATAAAAAAACCGGTAAAGAAATAACAAAGGAAAACATCGTCAAAGGAATCGAGTATGAAGATGGCAGCTATGTCATTTTAAGTGCCGAGGAGATCGCCGATGCCTATCCAAAGACGACGCAAACGATCGAAATAGAATCCTTCGTGCCAGCCAACGCAATCCCTTTTGTTTACCTCGAACGTCCTTACTATATTTCGCCTATTAACAAGGGGGCGAAAGTGTATGCGTTGCTACGGGAAATTTTAGTTAAGACCAATAAGGTCGGACTCGCCAAGGTCGTGATTCAGACTAAACAACATCTAGCGGTTTTGATCCCATCAGGACCTGCCTTGGTTTTGAATTTATTGCGTTGGGGCGATGAGATACGTACCTGGGACGAACTGGATCTACCGAAAGAAGGGATTAAAGCTGCTGGCTTGACTGATAAAGAAATAAAAATGGGTGAGCAGCTCGTAAAGGACATGAGTGGCGACTGGAATCCAGATGAATTTACCGACTCTTTCAAGGAGCAAATACTTCACTTGGTCGAAGAAAAAGTAAAAGCCGGCGAGACCGAAGCCGTTACGCAGATAGAGCCGACCGAGTCGGGCGAGTCCGCTAAGATCTACGATTTGACGGAAATGTTGCAGCGCAGTTTAAAGGGCGGCCGCCCAGCAAAGTCTAGCGCCAAGGATGAAACCGCGACCGAGAAAAAAACGGCCGACAATGGCTCACGGTCACGAGTTTCTACTAAAGCCGCGACCGCCACCAAGAAGGGTAAGTCTGTCGCTAAAACGCCTAAAAAATCCGCGACAAAAACCGTCGCTAAGAAAGCCCCCGCAAAGCGTAAGGCTGCCTAACTATGGCGGCGTCAGATCCACTCAAAGTTTATAAAGCGAAACGTGATTTTGCAATCACGACTGAACCGGCCGAAGGAGGTGTCGAAAATCCTGAGGCGCGTTCTTTTGTAATCCAAAAACATTGGGCAACGCGCCTGCATTATGATTTTCGTTTAGAACTTGATGGCACGATGAAAAGCTGGGCGATCCCCAAAGGCCCGAGCTTTGATAGTAAAGATAAAAGAATGGCGGTACATGTAGAAGACCATCCGATTTCTTACAATAGTTTTGAAGGACAAATTCCGGCGAAGCAATACGGTGCAGGCAAAGTCATTATCTGGGACAAAGGTAGTTGGATACCGATTGGTGATCCGCGTAAAGGTTACCGTGACGGTAACCTCAAGTTTGAGCTACGAGGCCACAAGCTCAGCGGTAAATGGGCGCTGATACGTATGAAAGGAAAGGGCGAGAAAAAAGAGCCTTGGCTACTGATCAAAGAAAAAGATGCATACGTTCGCGCTGCGGCTGAGTTCAGCGTGGTTGATGAGATGCCGGATAGTGTTGCGCATCTCGATCAAAATGTGAGTCCAAAATCCACACGCAAAAAACCGCCTGCTAAAGCAACAGCTAAATCACGATCGGCTACCGCCAAACGTAGCGCGAAATCAAAAACGTCAACGACTCGTGCAGCCACCACGCCCAAACGAAAAGCCGCACAAACAGATTACGTGATCCCGTCGAACGCACAAAAATCAGCGTTACCGGCAAAATTATTGCCACAATTAGCGACCCTAGCCGAGTCACCGCCTAGCGACGCTGACTGGTTATACGAGATCAAATTTGATGGCTATCGCATCGTCACCAAAATAGATGACGGCAAGGTGCAACTATTCACCAGAAATGGCAACGATTGGACGGCGAAGCTACCTAAGTTAGCGCAAGCCATCGCGAAATTAAAAATCGGTTCCGCATGGTTGGATGGCGAGATCGTGGTCGCTGATGAAAACGGTATCCCGAGTTTCCAAGCGCTGCAGAATGCCTTCGATGCTAATAATACCGCTCAGATTATCTATTACGTTTTTGATCTTCCCTGTTTCGAAGGATACGATTTGCGCGATGCCGCTCTCACTGAGCGACGAACGTTGTTGCAAACAATCTTAAGAAAGAATTCGTCAGATCTCATCCACTTTAGTGAGACCTTTAATGCGCCGGCAGCGGACGTGGTTGCGTCCGCTTGTCGCATGGGGCTGGAAGGTGTGATCGGGAAACGCAAGGATTCCTTGTACAGCTCGCGTCGCTCACGTGATTGGATCAAATTAAAATGCACTAAGCGTCAGGAATTTGTGATCGGTGGATTTACCGAACCAAAAGGTGCACGGCGGGGATTGGGTGCTTTGCTGCTCGGCGTACACGATGCGGAGGGCAATCTGCTTTATGCCGGCAGTGTAGGAACTGGGTTTAGCGAAAAGATCTTGACTGAGCTGCGAAAAAAACTAGATGCGATTGTCAGTAAGAAAAACCCGTTTTCATCTGAAACGGATAGTTCGAAAAAAGCGTATTGGGTTAAGCCCACTTTGTTGGCCGAAATCTCGTTTGCCGAGTGGACTACAAATGGTCATGTACGACATGCGGTTTTCCTTGGTTTGCGCGCTGACAAAGCAGCGAAAGGTATTGTTCGCGAGCAAAGGGGCTCCAGTCATCGCCCAACTAATTCTAAAGTGAAGAAGAGCATCGCTGCGCCAGCAGAAATCCCCAGCACCTTGCCGAAAAATTTCACCGTCAGTCACGGTGATAGGGTGGTTGATACTTCTACGGGTATCACCAAGATTGATTTGATTCGATATTACGCTTTAGTTGGGCCGTTGATGATGCCCCATCTGAAAGGAAGACCTGTTTCATTAGTGCGTGCACCGGAAGGGATAGAGCAACCGCTTTTCTTTCAAAAACATATGGAAACGCCGCTCGATGGACTCGCTTTGCTTCCGCCGCAGCTTGATCCCGACCACGCACCATTAATGGAAATTGCCAAACCACTAGGCTTACTGTCGGCAGCACAAATGAATGTGGTTGAGTTTCACACATGGAATGCGGTAAAGACGGCTATCAATAAACCTGATCGAATGACCTTCGATCTCGATCCTGGCGATGGAGTAAGTTGGCAAATGATGCAGGAAGCGACGATATTGATGGGCTCGTTTCTCCAGCAACTGGGCTTACAGTCCTTCGTAAAAACGAGTGGCGGTAAAGGCATGCACGTCGTAGTACCGCTAAAGAAGCGATATGACTGGGACACTATCAAGGGATTTTCACAAGCAATCGTCAAACATATGGCGGCGACTTTACCGACGCGCTTTGTGGCCAAGAGCGGGCCTAAGAACCGAGTTGGAAAGATATTTATCGATTATTTGCGTAACGGTTTTGGAGCCACCACTGTGGCGGCATGGTCAGTACGCTCACGTCCGGGGCTCGGCGTTTCTGTTCCTGTCACATGGGAGGAGGTAGAAAAATTACAGGCAAGCGATCAGTGGACATTAAAAAATATACACACACGGCTTGATCAAGGAAATTCACCTTGGGAGGGCTATGATAAGTCCACTCAGAACATTACTTCTGCAATGAAGTTAATCGACTTTACTCCGTCTAAATTGTGACGATCACGGCCAGTCGAGTGCGCAGTTAGAGAGACAACGGAGCACAGATAGTCTTTTTTATCATTGTGCATGACAGCCTGTGCGGGCACGATTTCTGTGGCAGGGGCCATTGATTTTTTTCGATTCCCAACCCATTTTGGACATCTAAAAATATTGTCTGAAAGGTAGATACTCTGATTTATTTTATAACGCCGTTTTTTGATTTGATCGACTAATTTTTAAGTAGCTTTGCCATTTTTAGCAATAACTACTTAAACATATTGTCAGCAACGGTTAGTACGATCGCGATACCTACAATTGAAATAGCAATGATGATCAGCACCTGTTTCATGATTTTCTCCTTAAAATATTTAAATTTCTGCAGATCATTTCTATTTGAATCAGGCACCGAACCGGATCGAACCAATACTCAGTCGGTGAAGATGTAAATCGAAAATTGCATAAATATGTTCTTACTGTGATTTAAAGATTCACACTTAAAAGATAATGGATACGGCACGAAATTTCTGTTCGGCAGCGTACAAATTTCACGTTAATAATTCCGACGGTTAACGCACTAAACCTATATCCGTCGCTTGGAAAGCGCAGATACTGAGCTCTAGTTTTTGGTTTTATTCGCTGTATTAGCATTGTCCGTCCAGGGATACAGATTTGATGGCATAACGAAAAATGGGTCGGCAACGTGCGCCGACCCATTAGTTACATTTCGAATTACCAAAAATCAGAATCCGAAATGGATGTTCATGCGAGTGTCCTCACGTTTTTTTCACGCTTCCACTGGCGTGTTTTTGCCTGATTGATAAATTCATCAACCGCGGTGCTGTCGAGCACGCCTTCATCTTTTTCTATTCCGGCTTTGGTTAACAAAGCATCGGCTTCCTTGTTATAGCAAATCGCTTTCAGGTGGCCGAAGGCATCCCGTATAAAGTCAATGGCCGCTGCTTCAGTCGCCAGCATTTGAGTGCCTTGTTTTGAAGGTATCAAAGCGATCGCATCGAACATCACAGATGGGGTTCCAGCCAATTGGCCATCGACCATTTGGCTGGCGCCATCGGATAATTTTACTTGTCCGATTTTCGGCGCTACGAACTTCACCATGCCTTTTGCAGCGCTGACTTTGTCAACGATCTGTTTGATAAGTTGAGGATCAGATCCTTCTGTAATGAGGATGCCAATCGTTCGGCCTTCCAGCGTTGCTTTCATTTTCCCAATAATCTGCAATGCGGGAGATGGATCGAGATCTTGAACCTCGGCGGAAAGAGGTGGTGCAGATGGTAAAGCTTTCATACTCAGTCCGTCCGCAACACGCTGCGCCAGATCGTTATCGATGTGAAGCAGGTGCGCTACCATCGCCTCGCGAATATGCGGATGCTCAACTTTTGACAGTTCAAATACCAATGCTGAGGCGATATGAGCTTGTTCATGATCGGTCTGACTAGCGTAGAACTGACGTGCCTGACTATAGTGATCGGCAAAACTTTCTGCGCGTATACGTCCCTTGGTGCCGGTTTCTTCTACCGCTGCGCTACGGAAACCATTTCTCTCTTGTTCGCGCGGGGCATTGGCATCAAGGCTGTTGGGTTCATAAGCGACACGTCCTTTCGGTTGTGTCATCTGCATATGCGCGTCGCGCTGGTTATTGGCGAACGGACATTTAGGTGCATTGATGGGGAGCTGATGAAAATTCGGCGACCCCAGTCGTGATAGCTGCGTATCCTGATAGGAGAATAGCCGTCCTTGCAACAACGGGTCATTGGAGAAGTCCATACCCGGTACGATGTGTGACGGGCAGAATGCAACCTGTTCTGTTTCCGCAAAAAAATTGTCCGGCCAACGATCCAGTACCATGCGGCCTATTACCTGCAGCGGCACCAATTCTTCCGGAATTAATTTTGTTGCATCGAGATGGTCGAAAGGGAAGCTGTCTGCTTCCTCCTGCGTGAAAAGCTGGACGGCAAGCTCCCATTCTGGGAACGCACCACTGCTGATTGCTTCAAACATATCGCGTCGGTGAAAGTCGGGATCGGCACCAGCGATCTTGACAGCTTCATCCCATATGGTGGACTGCAGACCCAGTTTTGGACGCCAGTGAAATTTTACGAAAGTGGATTCGCCTTTTTCATTGAGCAGGCGGAAGGTGTGGATGCCGAATCCTTCAATCATCCGTAGTGAGCGCGGTATGGTGCGATCAGACATAATCCACATCACCATGTGCATCGACTCTGGCGTCAATGAAATGTAGTCCCAGAACGTGTCATGGGCTGTTGCCGATTGCGGAAAGCCACGATCGGGTTCCATTTTCACAGCATGGACCAGATCCGGAAACTTGATTGCATCTTGAATAAAGAAGACGGGGATATTATTGCCGACCAAATCCCAGTTGCCTTCCTTGGTATAAAACTTAACGGCGAAGCCGCGTACATCACGCGGCGTATCGACCGACCCAGAGCCGCCTGCAACGGTAGACAGGCGCGTAAAGACGGGAGTTTGTACGCCCACTTCTGTCAATATCTTGGCCGTTGTGTATTTTTTGAGTGATGTCGTCAACTCGAAAAAACCATGCATGCCAGTGCCGCGCGCGTGAACGACCCGTTCCGGAATGCGCTCATGATCGAAGTGCGTAATCTTTTCGCGAAGGATGAAATCTTCTAGGAGTGTCGGTCCCTTGTTGCCTGATTTTAAGGAATTCTGATTATCAGCAATGGGCACGCCTTGATTGGTGCTCAGTGCAGTTCCATTCTCATCCGCTTTTTGATGCCACTCACCGCCATTACCCACTACCGTCTGTTTGACTGGTCCAGATCCGTTTTTAGTGGGTTGGACGCTTGCCTTCTTTTCCTTCATGTTGACTCCAATGTTATTTGATGGCGGTTATCGATTTTGCGTAAATGTTTGAAAAGACCACCTCACGCGGTCATGATGCCGCTGAGTCCGGTTGTGGAGAGGTGCGAGCGGAACACTGCACTGTTCTGCTGCGTACCTCGGAAGAAAACAACTGCACAGCACTATTTCGTTAAGGCTAGCGTTAGCCTCCGTGAAAGCCCTTAAGTGCTTCTTCCTTGCTTTTTTCTGGCGCAACGGTCGAATCATTTTTGCGTTGAGGAGAGTCAAGTTTTCTACTGTCTTCCTCAGCTTTTTCCAACTTTTTCTTTGACTCTTCTGGCGGTTTTGGATTGGCGTTGTTGAGATTGGACATGGTCTTTCCTTTCAGTCGATTAAATTAAATCTGACGTTCATCGTAAGGCAAGATGGGAGGGGTGTGCATCAGACAAGGAGAGAGAGACTTGTAAGACTAATGCCAACTATTTGCATTTATATTGCAAATTAGAAAGGATGCGGAAGGTGTTGCCGACAATTTTACGAAATAAAAGTGTCTCTTGAAGAGACACTTTTTATGTCGATGCAAAACAATGCATCATTCCGCGAGGAAGCGATGTGACGTACGAATTAGTTTTTCTGCTTCTTCGGCAGTCAGTGCTGCGGCGAAAATGAAGCCTTGCCCCATATCGCAGCCCATGCGTTTTAATTCATCAATATGCTGCTGCGTTTCTACGCCTTCAGCCACCGTGCGCAATTTTAAGGTTTGCGCCAATACCATAATGAGGCGCATGATTTCCATATCGCTGCTGTTGGTACCCAAACCTCGGACGAAGGTTTGATCGATTTTAACCACGTCTAACGGTAATTTCTGAAGGTAGGCAAGAGAAGAGTAGCCGGTGCCAAAGTCATCCAAAGCAAGTGACAATCCCAACTTTTTTAGCATCGTCAAATTCTCGATGGTTTGAAGGGGATTGGCCATCGCCGAAGTTTCGGTCAATTCTAATTCCAGTGTTTGCGGCAAAATATTCGTTTCATCTAGAATGCGTCGTACTTCCGTCAAGAACGGCGCATGCATCAGTTGACGCATTGAGACGTTAACCGCAACGCTCATCGTGGCATGGGAGGGATACCGTGCATGCCATTCTGCTAGTTGTCGACATGCTTGCTCCAAAGCCCACATGCCGATCGGCACGACCAGACCTGAACGTTCCGCGATGGGGATAAATTCAGTCGGCGAAATCAAGCCGTATTCTGGACTGTTCCATCGTAGCAATACTTCAAATCCGGTGACGTTGCCGTCAGCCAGCGAGACCTTAGGTTGGTAGGTAAGGCTTAATTCATTGCGCTCAAGAGCAAATCTGAGCGCCACATCCATGCGTGCCTCGCGCGACGATTTGCTTTGCAAGCCGGCATCATAAAATTCAATACGATTACGGCCACGCTCTTTGGCTTGATACATCGCCGCATCGGCATCCTGTATCAGTTCTGCGGGCGTGCGATGCTCTGTATTAAGTTGTGCAATGCCGATGCTGGCTTCAAGTTTTACGACAACGTCGTTAAAAACCAGTGGTTGCGACACCGACTGCATGATGGCGTCCGCTTTAACTGTTGCCTGTGCCAACGTGGCATTGGTGAGAATGACAAATTCATTGCCGCCAAAGCGGGCAACAAAATCCTGTGATGACAAAACGGTGAGTATGCGTTTGCTGGTTTCAATCAAACATTTATCACCAAAATCATGGCCGTGGGTATCGTTGACGCTCTTGAAGAAATCCAGATCGCAAAATAACAGTGTCAGACCACTTTTCTGTTGCCTACTTTCTTGCATGGCAGCGGCAAGATGTTTTACCAACAGTCTGCGATTAGGTAAGCCAGTCAAACTGTCATGCATGGCTTGATATTCAATGCGGCTTTCATACTCCCTGCGATCGGTCGTATCTTGGGTAATACCAAGTACACCGATCATCTTGCCTTGTGCATCGCGTAGTGGATATTTATTGGTGTAATACCAGCGGTCTATGTCGTGGTGAAAAAAACCTTTACCCTGCAAATTGAGCAAAGGCTCACCGGTATCCATGATGTAGCGATCTTGTGACTCGATTCGTTTAGCAACTGAATTTGCAACTTCTTGACTGGCGATTTCAATTGCATTGCTTAACAGCTCGTAGGCAGTTTTGCCACGTAATTCTTCTTCGTTGGAGTAACCAAATAGTTTTTGGAAACTGAGATTACTGATGGTGAAATGCCCTTTGGTATCTTTGGCGTAAATCATTGCAGGATTGTGATCCAGCACGGCGCGCAATAGTGCAGTTTCTTCGTACAACTGGGATTCGGCATTTTTGCGCAGCGTGATGTCTTCCAGGCTAAAGACAAGTCCATCGATGGATGGGTCGTGCATCATGTTGTGGCCGTGCGTTTCCAGCCAGATCCAGTGTCCATTTTTGTGTCTGCTGCGATGGCACGAAAAAATAGTGCTATGTGGTGTATCACGCAGGAAGCGTAATTTTTCCTTATGTACAAGGACATCGTCAGGATGCACTTCTGGTTTGATCTTATGCACGATCATTTCTTCTGGACTGTAGCCGATCACTTCCTGTAAGGCAGGATTGGCGTACTGAATTTCATAGCTTTGATCGGTAATCACGAAAGCGTGACGTGTTACGCGGGCGATCGCGGTAAAACGCCGCTCATTAGTGCGTGCTTGTTGAACCGCCGCTCGATTAATCGCCAGCGTTTGTGACAATACGGTAGAGAGAGCACCGACGCATAAGGTGGCAAAAACGTCTGGCAATCGGTCGCCAGGAGCAACGCCAAGGTGACTGCTGATCGCATAACCGATAATCGTGAGTAGCGTGATGGCGATTGCGGACGTGCGTAAACTTAAGGCAAGTGGAAACGCACCGGCAATGGCGATGAGCCATGGCATTGGCAGTGTCGGCATTTGATCATGCAAAGGCAGCAAGACGACGCAGCCGGTTGCGAGAATCATCTCTACAAATAGCGCGGCTTGATTGGGACGAATCTGATTAGGCCATGCATTGCGCGCAATCGCATAGATCAGCAACAGGATCAGAAAAACCAGTGCGCCCAAGCCTAATGCAGACAAGGCCAGGCTTTTTGTATAAATCAGTAACGAAACATGAAACAACAGTGTCGCGTATAGCAGAATCGAAGCAACGCGAAATATTTCGCTACCGGTAAAAACTTCATTGGCGCAGAAATACGGTGTTTTTTTCATCAGCTTTTAGGATTCGCTTCCAGTTTGCGTTTTGCTACGTTAATTAAAGCTATATCTAATACCGCTTTAATTGGAAGAGGTGGTCTATTTATTCCGTTACTACCGGCTTGACTTTAGCAGCGGCTTCTCGCGCATGTTTGCGTGCAGTATCGATATCGCGCGCAGCTGCGAGCGCCACTCCCATGCGGCGACGTGCAAATGATTCTGGCTTACCGAATAGTCGAATATCGGTACCGGCTACCGAAAGCGCATCGGCCACGCCTTCAAACGCAATCGCTGTATCGTCGTGCTGTCCATAAATGACGGCCGATGCAGCGGGTGTTCTTAATGTCACGTCAACCGGCAGACCGAGAATGGCTTTGGCATGTAACTCGAATTCGCTTTGCTGCTGACTCGCCATAGTAACCATGCCGGTATCGTGTGGCCTTGGACTCACTTCAGAAAACCAGACCATGTCTTGCTTGACGAAAAGTTCGACGCCAAACAAGCCTAGCCCTCCTAAATTATCAGTCACTTTTTTCGCAATATCATGCGCTTGTCGAAGTGCGGTTGGATGCATCGCTTGTGGTTGCCACGACTCGACATAATCGCCATCCACTTGGCGATGCCCAATCGGGTCACAGAATTGTGTATGAACCTCACCGTCTATACCTATTGCACGCACTGTCAGCAAAGTAATTTCGTAATCGAAATCGATAAAGCCTTCAACAATCACTCGTCCTGCATCGACACGACCGCCCGCTGCAGCATCAGCCCAGGCAGTAGCAACGTCATCCATGCTGGTGAGTTTCGATTGTCCTTTACCGGAAGATGACATCACAGGTTTGACCACGCATGGAAAGCCGATTTTGTTGCAGCCCTCGCGCAATGCCTCAAGCGTATCGGCAAAATAATAGGGTGAAGTAGCGACCCCTAATGTCTCTGCCGCTAAACGACGTATTCCTTCGCGATCCATGGTTAACCAGGTTGCGCGGGCGGTAGGGACCACGCGCACGACGCCTGCTTCCTCCAATTCAACTAATTTGGCAGTCGCTAATGCCTCGATTTCTGGCACGATCAGATGTGGTTGCTCTTGCCGAATCAATTTTTCCAATGCAACGTCATCCGTCATGTCAATCACATGCGAGCGATGGGCGACTTGGTGGCCAGGCGCATTTTTATAACGATCAACGGCAATAACTTCAACGCCCAAACGTTGTAATGCAATGATGACTTCTTTGCCTAGTTCACCAGAACCAAGCAGCATGACTTTGGTAGCGTTAGGGGATAAGGGGGTGCCAATAGCCTGAATGCGCTTACTTCTATTATCCATGAGGGGAATGTAATTTCCTTGCGGCAATCCAATATTTTGGTTGCTATTTGTTTATCAACTGGTTGGCTCGACAGTATCAAATCTCGAGAGATTTGCACAGTATAAATTGCAAATATTAGATGCTCTGGCGATATGAGAATGCGCTTGATGCTAGGTAACCAACCAATATCTTGCATAGCGTGGTTTGGACGCATGTATCGCAAAAAATAATTTCAAAAGAAAAAGCTGCCGCATTCGTCATCTAGACAAATACGGCAGCTTTTGTGATGCGTAAATTAAAGCGTTTGAGCGCTTGTATGTCGCCAGATGTTAATCGTTGGCATAAATATCGTTATCTTTGGTTTCTTTGATAAACAACATGCCAATCACAAATGTAATGCTCGCAATCACAATCGGATACCACAGGCCGGAGTAGATATCCCCTTTATAGGCAACCAATGCGAAAGCCGTGGTTGGCAGCAAGCCACCAAACCAGCCATTACCGATGTGATAAGGCAATGACATCGAGGTGTAGCGTATGCGGGTGGGAAACATCTCGACCAGCATGGCCGCGATCGGTCCGTATACCATCGTGACGTAAAGCACCAAAATGAACAGCAGCAGCAACGTCATTCCATAGTTGATTTGATCTGGGTCGGCCTTGCTTGGATAACCGTGTGATTTGATCGCATCGCTTAATTGTTGCGAAAATTCCTTATCCTTGCCGGTTGCTTCTTCTGGTGATAATTGGCTGGCGTCATATGCGGTCAACACGGTATCGCCGATTCTCACGGTAGCGACCGAACCAGCTGGTGCATCTTCATTCGAATACGCTACCGACGAAGCCACTAGTTTCGCTTTGACTATGTCGCACGAAGAGGTGAATTTCTTTGTGCCCGTAGGATTAAACTGAAATTGACAGCTAGCCGGATCCGCAGTGACTACCACCGGAGAATTTTTCAATGCTGCTTCCAGTGCCGGATTGGCATAGTGGGTCAGCCCCTGAAAAATTGGGAAATACGTCAATGCGGCAATTAGGCAGCCTGCCATAATGATCGGCTTGCGACCGATGCGATCTGATAGGGTGCCGAAAACCACAAAAAAAGGCGTCGCCAGCAAAAGCGAGGCGGCAATCAGAATATTTGCCGTTACACCACTGACCTTGAGCGTTTGGGTGAGATAGAACAGCGCGTAAAACTGTCCGGTATACCAGACCACAGCTTGCCCCGCAGTCAAGCCAACCAACGCGAGGATGACGATTTTCAGATTATTCCATTTGCCAAATGATTCAGTCAAAGGGGCCTTGGAAGTTTTACCTTCAGCTTTCATTTTAAGGAACGCTGGGGACTCCGACATCGACATCCGTATCCACACCGAGATCGCTAGCAAGAACACCGATAACAGAAACGGAATGCGCCAGCCCCAATCGGCAAACACTTCTTCACCTAGCAATGTTCTGGTACCGAGAATAACCAGCAACGACATAAACAATCCCATCGTTGCGGTGGTCTGTATCCATGAGGTAAAAGCACCTCGCTTGTCGTGTGGGGCATGCTCGGCAACATAGGTGGCAGCACCGCCGTATTCGCCCCCCAAGGCGAGACCCTGCAAAATACGCAAAGCAACCAGAATGATCGGCGCTGCAATACCGATGGATGCATAACTGGGTAGAAGTCCGACCAGAAAGGTAGAGGAACCCATGATCACGATGGTAATCAGGAACGTGTATTTCCGACCAATCATGTCACCAAGGCGGCCGAATACAATCGCGCCGAAAGGACGAACTAAAAACCCTGCGGCAAAAGCAAGCAGGGCGAAAATAAAGCAGTGTTGGGGTCGGTGCCGGCGAAGAATTGCTTGGCAATGATGGCAGCTAGCGCACCATATAGATAGAAGTCATACCACTCAAATACAGTTCCCAGCGAAGAGGCAAAAATAACCTTTTTTTCCTCTGCTGTAATATTGCGTGAAGCCCCTGTAGCAGTCGTCATGATGTCTCCTTATCGTTTTATATGAAATACGGGGACGGCTCACGCACAAGAGCAGGTAAGACGATGCGACATAAAACTTATGCGCGGCTTGGATGCAGATTACTCCAAATTTTATCGCCTGACGATAAAAACCAATTTTTTTTCTTGTTGCTTTCTTACGCTCCACTAAGTGCTTGAATCTACGCGTATTTCGTATCGATTCGGTAGATACATTCCGGTGCCGGAATACTCTAAAATGACCTCTTTTGAAATCATGTATCGACGATGACTAATCCCCCTTTTACCGATTTCCCGTTCCCTATCCCTTATCTGCAAGAAATGGGCATTGAGTTTGTCGAGATGGCAGACGGCCAAGCGCAGATTGCGATGACGTTAGCGCAGCGTCATTTGAATAGCTGGCATGTTGCGCACGGAGGCGTCACGATGACGATGCTGGATGCGGTCATGTCGATGGCAGGCCGTTCGCTTGACCCAAATATTCGTAGTGGCGTCACGATCGAAATGAAGACCAGTTTTATGGAGCCTGGTGGCTGCGAAGGCAGTCGTATGTTGGCAAAGGGGCGGGTATTGAAAAGCACTTCGTCCTTGTGTTTTGCAGAAGCTGAAGTGTGGAACGGCGACAAATTAGTGGCGAAAGCTTCTGGCACGTTTAAGTTTGTACGCCGCAACGATATTGCGAAAAAATTGGTGCAAGATTGATGCGTAGTTTTTACTGTCGATTTTTTATGAGGCATTTAATCGTAGTTAAATTAGGATGCATGCATGCAAAACTTTAAAGGCAAGGTTGCCGTGATTACTGGTGCTGCCAGCGGTTTCGGTCGCGAGTTTGCGCTGCTTGGCGCGCGCCTCGGGATGCATCTCGTTTTAGCCGATGTCGACCACGACGGATTGTCGTCATTACAATCGACAATACAAAAGCAGGATGTGCAGGTATTGGCCTTGCCGTGCGATGTTAGCAAGGCGGAAGAGGTTCAAGCTTTGGCTGACGCCACGATGGTGCGCTTCGGCTCAATTCATTTGCTGTTCAATAATGCCGGCGTTGGTTCCGGCGGCTTGGTTTGGGAAAACACTGAAGCAGATTGGGATTGGCTCATAGGCGTTAATTTATTTGGGGTGATTCACGGTGTGAGAATTTTTACGCCTTTGATGCTGGCTTGTGCCAAACAAGATGCTGATTACCAAGGACATATCGTTAATACCGCCTCTATCGCTGGATTGCAAAATGCACCCACCATGGGTATTTACAATGTGTCCAAGCATGCAGTGGTCTCGCTCACTGAGACTTTGTATCAAGACCTACAATTGGTTGGTGCGCCAATTGGTGTTTCCTTGTTGTGTCCTTATTTTGTTCCAACTGGGATTCATCAATCCGCACGTAATCGTCCTTCGCATATGCAAAATGCTACCGCGATGACCAATAGCCAGAAGCTCGCACAGACTTTTTGCGAAAAAGCGGTGGCTGGCGGAAAAGTCACAGCGCAACAAGTGGCCGAGCAGACGTTCGATGCGATTCGTCAACAGCAGTTTTATATTTATTCTGAAACCGATGTACTCGCCAATGCGCAAATTCGTATGGAAGACATCGTTCAGCAGCGCAATCCGTCGGATCCTTACGCGAGTCAGCCACATATCAAGCAATTGTTACGCGCTAAATTGGCATGTTGATGCTTGAAAGATGGCCATAATGACAGGCAAAAAAGTGAATCCAGATTTTGAATTTATTATTGATAGCTGGCGACAATTGGCGAGCGATGCCAAAGCAGTGCGTCACGAAGTTTTTGTGCTCGAGCAGCAGGTACCGGTAGAGATGGAATGGGACGAGATGGATGACGCTAGCCTGCATGTGGTTTGTTACGATGCAGATCGGCAGGCGGTGGCAACCGCTAGGCTTTTACCAGATGGACATATCGGGCGGATGGCTGTCAGGCAATCATTGCGTGGTCGCGGCATTGGCGGTGCTTTATTGCGCGCCTTGATGGATGTGGCGCAGCAGCGTGGCGATCACGCGGTGCTGCTAAGTGCGCAACGACATGCTGAGAATTTTTATCAGCATCACGGCTTTGTGAGAGAAGGTAATGAATACAGTGAAGCCGGCATCGCGCATATCGCTATGCGACATGTGTTCCTAAAGTAGCGGCTAGCTAGCGTAAACAATGAGCGTAAGTGATAGCGAGCGTTCGAGAAAACCAGCATTTAAGTTGATCGATTGAGGGAGCAACGCTGCTTAGCTGATTCTGTGGGAATGCTCATCCCAGCTTGATAAGGCAAGGCCGGGCGCTCGATCAAGACGGGACCTTGCCCGTCCGCTAGTTTGACGAGTGTCGAGACGCGCGTTCCATAATCTGGTGAGCATATACAGACCGCTGACAACAATCTTTCTCGCTCTAGACTAACGCCTGTTTGCGGCAAACGGCAATCTGAAGCGCACATGGTATCGCCCAACATCTCGAAAAATGCATCCTCGGGCGCACCCTGACACAACAAACTGGCGAATTGTGCTTTGGTTCGTACGACTTTAGGCCATGCGCAATCCAGCAGCGAGTTTGATAAGCCATACACGCCCGGCTCTAACGCTTTGCCATTGCGGGCATCGTCCTCTGCGCGATTAGAAAACCACAACAAACGCTGGCCATCTCCGACCAGCAAATTAAATCCGTTGTAATCTGCTGCGCGCTTGGCTATCTGTTGCAGATACTCGTCTGCATTCAAGCTACCAATTAAATAATCCGACACCAAGGCACCGCGCGAAGGGGCGTCGTCTCGCATCTCGGAGGGCGCGCGTATATTGGTAATCGCAGCAAAGCGGCCGTCGCGTGTAATACCCATCCACGTGCCCCCGGCTTGCAAATCACGCCCTGCGTAGACGTCGGGGTGATCTTGCCACCAATTAGCGGCCTCTGCTGGTCTGTCATAGCGTTCATCGCGATTGCCTGCCACTAACAAGGGCATGCCGGGGATGACTTTCCATGCAAAGACGATTAGGCACATACAGGGACGTCCATGAAATGTTCGACATGGCGACCGCCTTCAATTAAATCCGATAGACGGCTTGTCTCTACCATTTGGTTCAACGCGGTTTCAAAATCAGCTGGTACATTGAGATAGACCTCCATCCAGGTACTGATATCTTGCTGTTGTTCCGGTCTGCGTTTTAACGCCGCGACGATACCATGATCACGTATCAGCTGCTGTTGTATGACGCCGATCCGTTCTTTAAACAATTCGGTGCGATCAACGCGCACACGGTAATAGATATAAAGATCCATATTGATTTTCAAATTCCGACGATCATCTGAGCGGTTACGCTGGATCCGTGAGTGGATAGGGGAGCGGTTTGAACATAAGTACTGGCCCATCGGCGGAACCGAGTCGCACTTCATTTTCTGCTGCTGCCAGTTTTATTTCGACCAGCAGCGCAATGTCATCGGTGCCGTCATGTTCTGCATTCACCACCATGCCGCATGGTTGAAGCGGATCAGCGACGGAAAAAACGTCGGTTCCCGGAACGACCTGCTCGGCATGCACGCTGGCGTACAACATACGGCGTTTAAGTTTGCCCAGATATTGGCTGCGGGCGACAATTTCCTGTCCGGGATAGCAGCCTTTTTGAAAATTAACCCCGCCTAGCAATTCAAAATTAATCATTTGCGGGACGAATTTTTCTTGCGTCGCCGCTACGATATGCGGCGTACCGCTTTCTATCTCGGCGAGATGCCAAATATCCGCGCCGCAGGGTTGGAGTACCTGAGTCAGCACCGGCCAGGCGGCGATCGCCTGTTCAGGGCTGGTGATCCACTGATAACGCGGGACCTCGAGATCATTGGGATGTCGGATTAATGTGCCTGCGGCGGACTCAATTTTGTCGTAGATCGCAAGCGGCAAAGTGGGGAACCACGGCATCAATACACTAGCCACCGCCGGGCCAGCAAGTCCAAGTATTACATGTTCTTCGCTTACATCTGTCAGCTTGACCTTGCTACGCATGACATACATTTGCAGACGTTTCTGAACAGCGGCCTGAATTTCGCGGGTTATTTGCAAGGTGATTCCTTGCTGGTCCTTCCAAATCAAGAAGTCAGCGAGCAGGCGACCTTTTGGCGTGCAATAACCAGCGAGCCGCGCATGATGCATGTCCAAATGCTCTATATCATTGCTAAGTTGATTGTGTAGAAAGCTTGCGGCATCGTCACCGTTGGCCGAGATCAGGCCTAGATGCGTGAGTGGCGCAATCGCATTGCTACGGGCGCTGGGCGCGATAGCTTCGTCACCAAAAGAGTGTATTTGTATCGGCGCGTTATCAGCGACAGCGTCATCAATATCGTTGTGATCGCGGTTGAAACGGGCACCTTGTTCAGCCAAGTAGCGTAGCCAAGTAGTCATTGTTTGGTTTAATCCAGTCAGCAATATGTGGAATGGCGAGCCTTCCGCCGGTATCATTAGGGTCGATTATAGTAGCGTGAGAAAATGACGTCGGATCGCGCCGAAATTTGCGCCTTAAAATTCATCAAGGTTTTGTTTTGATTAAAAAAATATTTAAATTACTTATCTTGCTAGCCTTGCTGGCAGGTGTGTTCATGTTTTTCTGGATGCGTCAGCCTATCATCGCGGCAGATCAAACTCCGGTTGAGTTCACAATTCCAGCAGGTAGTGGCTTCAAAGGTAGCATGATCGCGATCCAGCGCGCAGGGGCGCCGGTTAATCCGATGCTGATGACGGTATTGGCGCAATTAACTGGCAACAGTACCAGATTGAAGGCCGGTACCTACAATATAAAGCCAGGTACAACGCCGACCCAATTGTTAGCGCAACTCGTAAAAGGCGAAACCTCAAAAGAAGCGCTGGTGATTATTGAGGGCTGGACCTTTAAGCAGATGCGACAAGTGATCAATAGCAATCCCTATTTAAAACACGACACCGCCGCTTGGTCGGATCAGGAGTTAATGGAAAAAATCGGGGCGAATGACGCAATGCCAGAAGGATTGTTTTATCCCGATACCTATTTGTTTGCGAAAAATTCCAGCGATATGGAAATTTATCGTCAATCATATCAATTGATGAAGAAGTACTTGGATGCTGCATGGTCTAAGCGTGCGCCCGATCTGCCATACGCGACACCTTATGATGCATTGATTATGGCGTCTATCGTGGAAAAAGAAACCGGACAAAAATCCGAACGCGCAATGATTGCAGGTGTATTTGTCAATCGCTTGAGAAAGCGCATGTTGCTGCAAACGGATCCTACGGTAATTTATGGAATGGGCGATCGCTTCAAAGGCAATATTAGCAAGCGCGACCTGTTGACCGATACGCCGCATAATACCTATACCCGCGTTGGATTGCCGCCGACGCCGATATCATTGCCAGGATTGGCCGCGATAGAAGCTGCACTGCATCCGGCTACTACCAGTGCTTTGTATTTTGTGTCACGTGGTGATGGCACCAGTGTTTTTTCCAATAATTTGGTCGACCATATCAATGCGGTACGTAAGTATCAATTACGACGCTAACGGCGATCTTTGATCCATATAGAGATTTAACGTTAATCCAATTTCACCTCACTCTGATTCTGCATGACGACAGCTAAATTCATCACCTTTGAAGGCATAGACGGCGCAGGAAAATCTACGCATTTGCCATTTGTCGCTGATTTACTACGTACACAGGGCAAAACGGTGGTGCTGACGCGTGAGCCAGGTGGAACTAGCTTGGGCGAGGCTTTGCGAGAAATTTTATTGCATGAAAAAATGCATCTGGAAACGGAGGCTTTGTTGATGTTTGCGGCGCGGCGAGAGCATATTGCACAGGTCATTGCACCCGCAATGGCGCGTGGTGATTGGGTGATTTCGGATCGTTTTAGTGATGCTAGCTTTGCCTATCAAGGCGGTGGCCGCAAACTGGATAGACAAAAACTAAGCGTTTTGGAGCAATGGGTGCATCCGCATTTGCAACCCGATTTGACGTTGCTGTTTGATGTGCCGCTGGAAGTTGCGCGCGCACGTCTAGACGCGACCCGCACACTCGATAAGTTCGAGCAGGAAAAAGCAGATTTTTTTGCTGCCACACGTGCGGAATATTTACGTCGTGCCGCCGAATTTCCGCAACGCTTTCGAGTGATTGATTCAACCCGCGCTATCGCCGAGATTCAAAGCCAGCTCCGTACACTGGTGTTGGAGTTGGCTCCGTGAAGCCTGTTTTGTATCCTTGGCAGCAAGAATCTTGGCAGCAGCTGCAACAGCTGCGCGCGCGTTTACCGCATGCGATTCTATTTTATGGCACGCAGGGCATCGGAAAAACCGCGTTTGTTGAGACCTTTGCGCAATCGTTGCTCTGTGAAACACCTGAGTCTGATGGCCATGCTTGCGGTGTCTGTGAAGCTTGTGGCTGGTTTGTGCAATACAGCCATCCTGACTATCGCCGCGTGCGTCCGGAAATGCTGGAAGAGGGCGACGCGAGTGAAACAGAGGACGACACCGAGGTAAAAAAAACCAAAAGCACCAAAGCACCGTCCAAAGAAATCAAGATCGATCAGATTCGTGCGCTGAGTGATTTCCTCAACGTGTCTACGCATCGATCTGGCTTGCGAGTGATTACCTTGTATCCAGCCGAAGCACTAAATACGATTGCGGCAAATTCATTGTTGAAAATGCTGGAAGAGCCGCCAGCACATACGATGTTCTTATTGGTCTCGAACAGTATCGACCATCTATTGCCCACCATTTTGTCGCGCTGCCGTCAATTTGCATTGCCTATGCCATCCAGTGAACAAGCATCGAGTTGGCTAAAAATGCAGGAGATCAAAGAAGCTGATGCATGGTTGTCCGAGCAGGGCGGCGCACCGTTAGCAGCACTAGCTGCCTCGCAAAGTGGTGAGCGCGAAATGCTGGACGAATTTTTGCAGCTATTGAGAAAGCCGGATGCCGAGTTGGTTTTAAAGACGGCGGAGCGTTTGCAAAAGGTCGCCGTCGGTGAATTGGTAGCATGTCAACAGCGTTGGCTGTATGACGTGCTTTCTGTCAAACTTTCCGGCACAATCCGTTATTATCCGCGTTACCAGAAGGATTTGACGGCGCTGGCACAACGTACTGACAGTGCAGTTTTATTGCGCTCGATCAAGCAATTGAGTGATAGAAGGATGATTGCTACGCATCCGTTGGCACCCAAGTTGTTTATAGAAGATATGCTGCTGGATTATTTGGCACTTTTTTCCTGAGAGGTTATTAATGGCAGATTCACCATCGGCTTCTCCATCCACCGCACCTGTGGTCGGACGCCCCTCTGTTTTATCGTTACCGATCAAGGAAAAATCCGCGCTGTATGCGGCATATATGCCTTTTCTCGGTGCTGGCGGTATTTTTGTGCCATCCACCAAATCGTATAAATTAGGTGATGAGATTTATTTGATCCTCACTTTACTTGATGATCCGACGCGCTATCCGGTCGCCGGAAAAATCGCATGGATCACCCCTGCTGGCGCCAATAACAATAAAGTACAAGGCATAGGTGTGCAATTTGCTACCGATGAAAGTGGTCAACGCATCAAGCAGCGTATAGAAGAGTTGCTGGGTGCTGCATTGGGATCGTCGCGCGCAACGCACACTTTGTGATCTGCGTTTGTGAAAAATGCTACAACGGTTTGCACATGCGGATGATTTGCCGGCCATCGTCGCAATCTATAACGTCACCATTGCCTCCCGCGAAGCTACTGCTGATCTAGAGCCGGTTTCTGTTGCATCACGCCTTGCATGGTTTGCCGAGCACACGCCTGATCGCCGTCCGCTTTGGGTTATGGAAGTTAATGGCGAGATAGCTGGCTGGATGTCTTTTTCTGATTTTCATCCTCGCTTCGCTTATGCGCACACGGCAGAAATCTCTATTTACCTGCGCACAGACATGCGAAACAAAGGCTTGGGTACAGCGTTTTTAAGACAGGCGATTGCCAATGCACCACAATTGGGGGTGCATAGCTTGGTTGGCTTAATCTTTCGACATAATCATGCCAGTCTCAAATTATTCGATACTTTTGGTTTCCAACGTTGGGGTCTGTTACCAAGAGTGGCGCTACTAGATCAAACTGAGCGAGATCTGGTGATCGTCGGCAAACGTTTAGTCGATTAAAGGTTTTATGTTCGCCCGCAGAAATTCTTTGTGACGCGTACAATTCGGCTTATGTATATTGATTCCCACTGTCACATTAATTTCCCCGATCTCGCGGCGCGCTTGCCCGCTATTCTCGACAAAATGGCGGAGAACGAGGTTAGTCACGCACTATGCGTGGCAGTTGATCTACCTGACTTTCCTAGCGTACTGGCATTGGCTGAACAACATGCCAACATTTACGCTTCAGTTGGCGTACATCCCGATTATGAAGAGACGCCTGAACCGACAGTAGATGAGTTGGTTCGCCTGTCGGCGCATCCGAAGATTGTCGCAATAGGCGAAACCGGCCTCGATTATTATCGCTTGCAAGGGGATTTGGAATGGCAACGTGAACGGTTCCGTACCCATATCCGCGCCTCACGCGCCACCGGAAAACCTTTGATTATTCATACCCGTGCGGCATCGGAAGACACCATACGCATCATGCGTGAAGAAGGCGCCGGTACCGACGCTGGTGGTGTCGGTGGTGTGATGCATTGCTTTACTGAATCACTGGAGGTTGCGCAGGCCGCGATAGCAATGGGGTTTTATATTTCATTTTCCGGCATCGTGACGTTCAAAAGTGCCAAGGACTTACAAGCGGTGGCGCGTGAAGTACCGTTAGAAAAAATGCTAATTGAAACGGATTCGCCGTATTTAGCCCCGATGCCGCATCGCGGCAAAACCAATGAGCCAGCTTGGGTTAAACATGTCGCAGAATACATTGCGACGCTAAAAGAAATGCCGCTGGAACGCGTAGCGCAAAAAACTACGGATAATTTCTTCCAACTGTTCAAAATAACCCGGTGAAGTGATGGCAATATTATCCATGAGTCGCAAGAAATTTCTTTCTCTGGCCAAGTCATGGCGCAATATTACGCATGCCATGTCGCTGCTGATCTGTCTTGCAGCGATGCCATCGGTTGCAAATGCTGGCTCCTATGAAGACTTCTTTCAAGCGGTAAAAGTGGATGATGCCAGCGCCATTGCTTCACTGATAGCGCGTGGTTTTGATCCTAATACGGTGGATGAGCAAGGAAATGTTGGATTACTCATCGCCGTGCAGGAAAACTCGATGCGCGCTTTTGCTGTTTTGTTAAAAGCACCGGATATCAATCCCGACCTGCCGTCATCGCAAGGTGACACTGCCTTGATGATTGCGGCTTATAAGGCGAACAAGCCTGCCGTGATTGCCTTGCTGGATAAAGGTGCGGCCGTGAATAAGCAAGGGTGGACACCGTTGCATTACGCTGCGGCATCTGGTGACAACGAGATAGTTAAAATGTTGATGGACAAATCTGCGCAGTTGGATGCGTTGTCACCAAATGGCACGACACCGATGATGATGGCAGCGCGTAACGGTCATATCTTGACGATCAAACTTTTGCTCGACGCTGGAGCAGATGCTAGTTTAAAAAATCAGCGAGGCATGACAGCGATTGATTTTGCCAGCGCCGGTGGTTATAAAGACATCGTGGAAGGATTGACCTATCGCTTGAAGAAAGCGGGCAAACTTTAGTATTGTGAAATTGGGGTGGTTTGCGTACAGCGTTTGCAGCTGGACTTGCACTGACTAAATTGGTCTAGTGGTGATGATTAGCAGATCAATGGTGACGCGCACCACCAAACTGATTTCTGAAAATTTCGCTAAACACGACAACATCGTCTTCGGATAAATTCAATATTCTGCTGGCATCAGCGCCAATAATTTCCCACTCTGCAGCGGGGACATTTCTATATTCTTGAATCGCTTTTTCCACCACAAAATGCATAGCGAGTAATTTGCGTACCGGTTCAGAAAAGGTTTGATCTTGTAAAACGTGATGTGTGTGATGGTGTTTGATTGCGCTCACAATATCGCCATCAATGCCCCAATGTTCGGTCAACATTGCACCAACTAAAGCGTGATTAATTCGGTGGCGACGATTTTCCAACTGTGTAAATTGGTCGGTCTCCATTTGATTGGCAAGGTGTAGGGTTTCCAAATAGTTTGGAAAGGATCCCATCATCAAAGGGATGCCTATGTCACAAAACAAGCCAAAGTTGTGCGCAGCGCCTACCGAACTAATTCTCAATTGTTTGGCTAAGTAAGTCATACCCCAAGCGCGTTTTTCAGAAACGTCCCAAAAACGCGGCATCATCATTTTGCCATTGGCCAAAATTCTCTTGGTCAGTAGGCCTGTCACCAATGCGCTGCAATGATTGAGCCCGATCAGGAGTACGGTGTCCTCCACCGATGTGAGCTTTTTACGTAAATTAAACATGGCGGAATTAGCCATGCTTATTAAATTTCCGGTAATGGCAACATCGCGATTGATTAATTGCGAAACTTTTTTGATGTTGGGTTCTTGCAGTGCCATTTCCCGCTGCAGCGCCATTAATAGCGCTGGGCGAGGTGGAATGTTAACGCTGTTAGTTAATTCCATAGCGGGCGAACAATTGTTTGTTTTTATGACGCGGTCCGGGCACTATATTACTCAATCTGCCTCACATTCGGACTGTGTGAGCATGATCAGGCTAAGCTTGTCTATTCGTCAGTGCCAACTTTGGTTCTGCGCGTCAATTACATCAAATGGTGGCATTACCACGTCAATGTTTTCTTGTCGGCAATTTTATGCTATTTCAACTTTTTCAGCACTTGTTATTAAAAATCAGAAAAGAAATTTAACGTCGCTATATGCACGACGTGGTTGTTGATGCAAAAGTCCATGCCAACTTAGGTTAGGCCATCAAACAAAATGACATTGACCAGATCACCCGCTTGAACTTGGTTGCGATCATGTTCAAGCACAACCATGCAGTTCGCTTCTGACATCGAACGCAAAACGCCTGATCCCTGTGAGCCGGTAATGCGTACTTCCTGTATGCCTTCATTATTAACGCTGAGTATGCCGCGCTGGTATTCGGTGCGACCAGGACGTTTTCTTATGGGCGCAGCCGACGCCACGCGCAGCATCGGCAACGGTTCGACTGCCGAAGCGCCCATCATATGCAATAAGGCGTCGCGCGCCAGAAAATAAAAGGTCACCATCACGGCAACTGGATTGCCCGGTAAGCCAAACAAATAGGCTTGGTGTCCGTTGGATGAAATCTTGCCGAAAGCCATAGGACGGCCTGGACGCATACCAATTTTCCAAAACGTGACATCGCCCAATTGCGCCATCATTTGCTTGGTATAGTCAGCCTCTCCAACCGAGACGCCACCGGAAGTGATGATCGCATCGGCATTTTCACAAGCGGTGCGAAACGCCGCTTCCATCACAACAGGATCATCCTTTATGACACCCATATCAATGAGGTCACAACCTAATCTTTGCAACATGCCATACAAGGTATAGCGATTGCTGTCATAGACACAGCCTTCATCCAGCGTTTCACCAATCGAGCGCAGCTCGTCGCCGGTCGAAAAAAATGCAACGCGCAGACGACGTTGTACGGGGATCTCGGCAATACCTAACGATGCCAACAAGCCGAGATCGGCTGGTTTCAGAATTTTGCCTTTACTTATAGCGGGTGTGCCAGCTTTTAAGTCTTCGCCTTGCAGCCTGCGATTATCACCAGTTTTGACGGAGCCAGCTGGGATAGTGATGTTAGTTTCGCTGACGTCGCGCGTAAATTCCTGCGGGATCACGGTATCGCAAGCACCTGGCATCACGGCGCCGGTCATGATGCGTACGCAATCGTGGGGGCCAACTTCACCGTGGTAAGCGCGACCAGCATAGGCGGTGCCAATCACCTGCAAGGAAATATCTTGTTCTGCTTTCAATGCATGGCCATGAAAGGCATACCCATCCATCGCAGAATTATCGTGTGATGGGACGCTGATTGGCGATACGATATCGGCCGCCAATACGCGCGAAAGCGCACTGCGTAATGCCACTTTTTCTACGGTATGGATAGGGCGGATGAACTGTTTGATAATAGCTTGCGCATCTGTCACTGGCAACGCATCTGGATCGTAGTCAGATAAACAGCTGATCACCTCGGAAAGCGCAGTTGGTACGGAATTATTAGCAGCGGAAGAAGTGTTGGCCATAGTGTTGTCCAGATCGTCGAGATCGGTATCATCCAATAAGTTATCAGTTGCGGTGTCAGTTGCGTTCTCAGTTGCTTTCTTTAATAGATAGGCGGCGCGCAGATTCATGTCTCAACCCACGTCTTTCTTTTTTTCGAATTGATGCAATTCATCCAAGGTGTTGATATTACGGAAAGCATCTTCATCGTCAAAATGTACTTCTGCAACCTTGAGGGTGGCATACCATTTATCAAATTTGCGTTCGCCGCTTTGGAGGTAGGCAGTCAAATGCGGTAGCAGAGTGGTCTTGGCTAAACAGAACACCGGATGTGGTTGGCGCGACGCGCCTTCGCCGGTAACCGCAACCGCCAGATCAGCGTGCTGCGTTTGCAGGCCTTGCGCTAAGCGTGCCACCAAATCGGTGGGTAGAAAGGGCGAATCGCAGGGCGTCGTTACCAGATATTCTGTCTCGCAATGCGCTAATCCGGTTTGTAATCCGGCCAAGGGTCCGGCAAAACCTTGCATGTCATCCGGCCATATCGGCACGCCAAAGTTTTCATAAGCGCTGATATTTTGATTGGCGTTGATAATGACATTGCCAACTTGCGGGCTTAAACGCATTAATACATGCAAGGCCATTGGCGCATCGCGAAATGTCTGCAAGCCTTTATCCACGGAGCCCATGCGGGTGCCACGTCCACCTGCCAAGATGAGTCCGGTGATTTGATTGATATTCATGTGCTGAGCTTTACTTAAGAAGATTAGGCGTTAAATCCCGCGGATTACTTACCTCGTCAAGGTATTTATCCACGCTATCATCAGACTTCTACGTGATTGATTTTAACCGCCTATATATGACATCTCTACTTTAGGTCGTGGTTCCAAACCATCAGTATTGGCAGTGCGAATTTCTGAGTAGTGATCATCACGAGCGCGCCAGATATGCGCGACCACGGTAGAAATTTCTTCATCGGTTTTGCCACTACGAATTAATGCGCGCAGATCGTGTCCGCCGGTTGCAAATAAACAGGTGTAGAGCTTTCCCTCAGTAGACAGACGCGCTCGATTGCAATCGGCACAAAAAGCCTGCGTCACACTTGAGATCACACCAATCTCACCACCGCCGTCTTTGTATCGCCAACGTCCAGCAGTCTCGCCCACATAGTTTGCGGTGATCGGCTCCATCGGCATGCTGTCGTTGATGCGTCGTATTATTTCAGACGAAGGCACGACTTCATCCATCTTCCAGCCGTTCGATGCACCGACATCCATGTATTCGATAAACCGCAAGATGTAAGGCGTATCTTTAAAGTGACGCGCCATCGGCAGGATCTGGTCATCGTTCATGCCGCCTTTGACGACCATGTTGACTTTGATTGGGCCTAAGCCGACGCGGTGCGCTTCTTCTATGCCATCTAATACATCGGAGACCGCAAAATCGACATCATTCATCTGTTTGAATATCGCATCGTCGATCGCATCTAACGAGATGGTGATACGTTTGAGACCGGCATCTTTTAGTGCTTGTGCTTTGCGTTTTAATATCGACCCATTGGTGGTTAGTGTCAGATCCAACTCACGACCATCGAGCGTACGCAATTCTGCCAGCATACTGATCAGTTTTTCCACATTCTTGCGCAGTAGTGGCTCGCCACCGGTTAGACGAATTTTTTCGACACCATGCGCGATAAATAGCTTGGCAATACGCGTGATTTCTTCGAATGACAATAAAGATGTCTGCGGTAGAAACGCGTAATCCTTGTCGAATACTTCTTTCGGCATGCAATAGACACAGCGAAAATTGCATCTGTCGGTAATCGAGATACGCAGATCGCGTAAAGGCCGCGCGCGCGTATCTGCCACTAGCCCAGTCGGCGCTTCCAACTGGGCGGGAATGATCGGGATCCGGTTTAGATATCGATGGTCAGCAAGTGGAATGATTTTTTCAGTCATAAGAAACCAGTATCAGAGCCACCATTGTAAGTGTTTCGGGAGCGGTCTGTCGAACCATGTACCGCGCAGAAACCGTACTTGATTGGTTCCGGGAGATTGGCGTTTCACAATTTGTAGCTGAGGACGAATGTGTGAGCTGCAATATGTTACTCAACAACCTAACGACCTAGCGGTCTGCTGAAGAGTAGCAGCACACTTTCCGATGCTCGCATGATCGCCGCAAATTTTTATCCGTGTTAGTTTTTGCAAATCATGCGATGCTGAGCCAGCAACGCATCAACAATTTGGTTTAGACTGGCAGCATACATTCAGGAGAAATAATGAGTATCACGATTGAAAACATTAAAACTGCGTTGTCTGCTGTGATTGACCCTAACACTGGTAAGGATTTAGTGAGTGGGCGCTCGGCAAAAAATATTCAAGTTAACGGCAATAACGTTATTTTTGATGTGGAATTGGGTTATCCGGCTAAAAGCCAAATTGACGGCATTCGCAAGGCCGCGATAGGCGCGGTAAATGCGATCGACGGCGTGGGTAGTGTAACGGCAAACGTGTATAGCAACATCGTCGCGCACTCGGTGCAGCGTGGTGTCAAATTACTGGCTAATGTTAAGAATATTATTGCTGTCGCCTCTGGCAAGGGTGGCGTCGGCAAATCAACCACCTCAGTCAACTTGGCATTGGCGTTGGCGGCTGAAGGTGCACAGGTCGGTATCTTGGATGCTGATATTTATGGCCCGTCGCAACCGATGATGATGGGCATTTCTGGTCGTCCCGAAACTACCGATGGTAAAACGATGGAGCCGATGGAAAACTACGGCTTGCAAGTCTCCAGCATCGGTTTCATGATCGATCCAGATGAGCCTATGGTGTGGCGCGGTCCGATGGTGACGCAAGCTTTGACGCAATTGCTGGAGCAAACTAATTGGCGTGATCTGGATTATTTGATTATCGATATGCCACCAGGCACGGGTGATATTCAATTAACGATGTCGCAAAAAGTACCGGTTACTGGTGCGGTGATTGTGACGACGCCGCAAGATATCGCCTTGCTGGATGCGCGCAAGGGTTTGAAAATGTTCGAGAAAGTTGGTATCCCGATTTTAGGTATCGTCGAGAACATGAGTACACACGTCTGTTCTAACTGTGGTCATGCTGAGGCAATTTTCGGCGAAGGCGGTGGCGAGAAGATGTGTGATGAATATGGGGTGGATTTTCTCGGTGGCTTGCCTTTGACAATGTCGATACGACAACAAGCGGATTCTGGCCGACCGACTGTGATCGCTGATCCGGATGGACAAATCACGGCCATTTATAAAGCCATTGCACGCAAGATTGCGATTAAAGTGGCAGAGAAAGCAAAAGATATGTCGGCCAAGTTTCCGACGATTGTGATCAAGAATGATTAATGGAAGACCGCAGAAATCGCAAGGTGACACGACGTGCGTGAAATTGCATCCTCTTTACATTACTTAGGCTGAGTCTGCCGCTAGTATGTATGGCGAGGATCTTGACTTGGTCTATAGTTTGATCGGCAGCTAGTCATGGGGGGAACATGGAAACTGAAGCAATGCCAATTGGCGTCGTCATGCAACGCCATGCGATCGATAATCCCTGGCAACCATTTCAGTGGAAACTGATAGAGATTGTCGATGCTGTTAATTTTCCTAGTCAGTTTTCTAGCGAGCAGCCACAGATTCGTTGTTTGAGACAAGATAAAGACGATGCAAATTGGTTGTTTGGCGGGCTTGAGGTCAAGCTTTTCAGCGATGAAGCGGAGGGTTATTTTCTCAATATTAGTTCGCCCACGCCTTGCTGGTTCGTCATGTGGCGACTAGAAGATGTTGATGGCAACGAGCTGGCTGTTCCAAAATCCGTCACACTTTCTTACAACGAAGCTGCGCGTCTGATGGACGGTGGCGAGGCTGTTGATACCTTGCCATTGTCTGAAACCATCGTTGAGAGGTTGACGACTTTTACGCATACCCACTATCACCCACAACCGAAGAAGAAGAACAGAAAGCCATCTTTTGAAGGTGGTGCTGGTGTCGAGAAGATGGCGCAGCAGGAAGGGGGTACCCATGGCGGCTGATAATTTTTTTGAGCGCTGGTCCAAACAAAAAGCCGGGCAGGGCAATCATTCTGCCGAGTTAAAGCCGGTTGACAGTATTTCAGATACATCGATCGAGCGCGAGTCGGTAACGGTGCTTGACCATGAGCGCCCATTACCAACGCAAACAGATATCGACATGCTTACACATGATTCTGATTTTTCTGTATTTATGGGCGAAGGAGTGGACGAGGGAATTAAACGTAACGCGATGAAAAAATTATTTTCTGATCCGCAGTTTAATGTGATGGATGGACTTGATATTTACATCGGCGATTACACAAAATTCGAAGCAATTACGCCATCTATTTTGGCATCGCTAAATCATGTTAAAGATTTGCTGGATCCTTTGTCGCGCCTAGAAACATCGATCTCCAACCTGCTCGACGATACGGAAAAGACTTCGAACGTAGCTCAACCTGTGTTGGTTTCAGATGAGGAGGTAACATCAGGTCAAGGTGTTTTACCAACTGCCGGAGACCAAGAACCATCTGGTGAGAAAAACGAGCTTGATGAAAAGCCTCAAAACAACGAGGATAAAGACAGCGAATAATTTTGTCGCACCGATATTTAGCCAGCAGAAAGCCAGCCAATGACGACAGAATTCAAAGTATGTAATTGCAATCGGACGATTCCGTTTGACGCATCGTCGGGACATCAATTCGGTGCTGCGCTCGGCACAGCACCATTGACGATTTCCACAGAATTGTGCCGCCGTGAAATTGGCAACTTCATCACGTCTTTAGATGGCGTGGAAGACGTGATCGTCGCTTGTACGCAAGAGCGTGCCTTATTTTCCGAGGTGGCTGAGCAGAAACAAACCGTCGCGCCACTCCGTTTCGTTAATATTCGGGAGAGCGGCGGCTGGAGCGCGCAGGCAAATCAGGCGCTACCTAAGATGGCTGCGCTTTTGGCGATGGCTGCTTTGCCCGATCCAGAATCGGTCCCTATTGTTAATTATGAGTCGGGTGGGCATGTGCTGATCATAGGCAGTGCCGATCAGGCCTTACCATGGGCGCAGCGTCTGGGCGGGCAGATGGATGTCAGCGTTTTGCTAACATCTGGTAGCGACAGTCAAATGCTGGGCGAGCGTAATTTCCCGAGCTTTTCCGGCACAAAAATTCAGGTCACAGGTTGGTTAGGCGCATTTAATGTGCGCTGGCAGCAAGCCAACCCTATCGATCTTGAAATTTGCGTACGCTGCAATGCATGTATAGAAGTGTGCCCAGAAAACGCAATTGATCTAACTTACCAAATCGATCTCGATAAGTGTCGCTCTCATGGCGATTGTGTTAAGGCCTGCGGCAGCATCGGCGCAATCGACTTTATGCGCGGCGAGATTTCATCGGCAAACGATCGTGACGGTGAATTTGATCTGATATTTGATTTGTCGACTACGCCATTGATGCAGATGCATCAATTACCACAAGGGTATTTTGCACCTGGTCAGAATCTGGCGCGCCAATTTGAAGATAGTATGAAACTGACGCAAATGGTGGGTCAGTTTGAGAAGCCAAAATTCTTTCATTACAAAGAAAAGTTATGCGCACACAGCCGCAACGGACAAATCGGATGTAATGCTTGTATAGATATCTGTTCCGCCGAAGCGATTAGTCACAACGGCAATCACGTTAAGGTTAATCCTAACCTTTGTGCTGGCTGCGGCGCATGTACTACCGTCTGTCCATCCGGCGCGATGGCGTACGCTTATCCGTCTGCAGAATATTTGGGTGTGCGCGTCAAGACAATATTAACGACCTATGCCAAGGCCGGTGGCCGTCAGGCTGCCTTGCTATTTCATAGCAAGGGACACGGCGCAACGTTACTTTCGCAGACTGGGCGCCTAGCAAAAGCAGGTGGAGAAGGTCTGCCGGCGCGTATTATTCCTCTAGAATTGCATCATACGGCGGCCGTCGGTATCGATCTTTGGTTAGCCGCGTTTGTTTATGGTGCAGCCAACATCAGCGTAATGGTGACGGATGAAGAGGCGCCGCAATATGTCGACGCCTTGCAACAGCAAATGGACTTGGCGCAAACCATATTGACTGGTCTCGGATATGCTGGCCAGCATTTGCAATTAATACGGATTAATAGTGCGGCTGAATTAGATGCCTTTGTTAATACATTGGTGCCAGCTCAAACCGTCTCGGTCTGTGCCACCTTCAACGTCGCCGCTGATAAGCGCACCTCGCTTGATTTGGTGTTCAATCATTTACATCAACATGCACCAGCCAGTGTAGCGGAAATTGCATTGCCGGCAGGCGCCCCGTACGGCGCAGTTATCGTCAATAAGGATGCATGCACATTATGTATGTCGTGCGTCGGTGCTTGTCCCGAATCAGCGTTGACTGATAACGCAAACGCACCGCAGTTACGCTTTATAGAAAAAAATTGTGTGCAGTGTGGCTTGTGCGAAAAGACCTGTCCTGAGAATGCGATTTCATTAGTATCACGTCTACTTCTGGCTGATACGGCTCGTCAAGCAGTGGTGCTAAATGAAGCCACCCCTTTCCATTGCATTCGTTGTCAGACTCCTTTTGGTACTGCGCAAATGATCGAAAATATGATCAGTAAATTAGGGGCGCATGGTGCTTTTTCTGCGCATCCTGAACGATTAAAAATGTGTCCCGATTGTCGGGTCATCGACATGATGGAAAAACCCGATGAAACCAGTACTATGAGTTTGAAGTAAATACCTGATGGGTGACAACGGTTTTCAATTTTTCACTTTATTTCTCCAGGAAATCGCATGACACCAGAGTTATCCATACAATTTGAAACACGCGATCAAGGCGAAGAAGCGGCACGGGCAGATATGTATAGTTTGCTAGCGACCTTGCTTTATGCGCCACCGGCACAAGCTTTGCTCGACACCATCGCATCTGCGCCAACCGAAGGTGAGGGCGCGTTGCAGAGAGCATGGACGGAGTTGGTCGAAGCATGTCGTGTCACCCGACAAGAAGCCGTCCGAGAAGAGTATGAGCAACTTTTTTATGGCGTTGGTCGACCTGAGGTGATGTTGTACGGCTCGTTTTACCTAAGTGGTTTTTTGATGGAGAAACCACTCGCAGCTTTGCGCACTGATTTGGCAAAGTTAGGCTTGCAACGCGCCGACGACATTGTCGAAAGTGAAGATCACTTAGCTTCTTTGTGCGCAGTGATGTGTCATCTCATTACGTCGGATGACATGATGCACGCCAATCTGCAAGTACAGCGCGATTTTTTCTCTGAGCATATGCAGCAATGGGTAATGGACTGCTGCCAGGCTATTCAAACAAGCCCACACGCCCGTTTTTACCGTCCAGTGGCGCGCTTGGCGGAAACCTTCTTTGAGGTGGAAATTCAAGCTTTTGCGATGTCTTAGCGTGCCAAATTCATGTCTTTACTGTGTTGCACGTGATTGTTCGGCGTTATTTGAGCTCGACGGCATCTATCTAGCGCGCTCTCTAACATCTTCAAATAAATTTTGAATAAGTGTGCAACTCGCTGTTATCTATGTTATTTTTAAGTCGGCAGCAAAATAGGAAATAAAAAGCATATTACGTCCTGTGCCAATTTTTCAGGAGACGATCATGGCTGAAAATGAAAAAAAATCCTCCAAAAACGCCCGCCGTACTTTCTTCGCGGGTATGGGGGTGGTGGTGGCAACTGGAGTTGCTGCTAAAGTCGTGGCACCGGAATCCGTATCCACTTTAACGCAAGCCCTCACACCAAAGGGGCCGGACGATAACAACTATCGTTTGAGCGAACACGTAAAAAAATACTACCGTACCACCACAATTTAATTGGGGGCATCATGCTGTTAACGCGTAAAAGTAACGCAGCAGTTAAGGACTCCGCTCGTTTCAGCGGCCGGCTCGCAGACAGTTTGTCACGTGCCTTGCCAACCATGGACAGGCGCGGCTTTTTAAAACGATCCGGCATAGGCGTAGGTGCCGGGCTTGCATTGACACAGCTCAATTTGATTCGCAAGGCAGATGCGGCAGATAGTACAAAAACTGCATCTGGTGCCAAAGTCGAAGTGCGACGCACGGTATGTACGCACTGTTCGGTTGGTTGTGCGTCTGATGCGGTGGTGGAAAACGGCGTGTGGGTACGTCAGGAACCGGTTTTTGATTCTCCCATCAATCTGGGTGCGCACTGCGCCAAAGGAGCCGCGCTTCGAGAGCACGGTCATGGCGAATATCGTCTCAAGTATCCGATGAAGCTGGTCAATGGCAAATACCAACGCATCAGTTGGGATCAAGCACTGAATGAAATTTCGGCCAATCTACTTTCAGTTAAAAAAACGAGTGGCCCGGACTCGGTATTCTTCGTCGGCTCATCCAAACATAACAATGAACAAACAGCGCTGATGCGCAAGTTCGTCTCCTTTTTTGGTACTAACAATACCGATCATCAGGCGCGAATCTGTCATTCCACCACGGTTGCTGGCGTTGCCAATACCTGGGGTTATGGCGCGATGACGAACAGTTATAACGACATGCAGAATTCCAAGGCAGCCTTATACATTGGTTCCAATGCTGCCGAGGCACATCCCGTTTCGATGCTGCACATGCTGCATGCGAAAGAAGCTGGCTGCAAGATGATCGTGGTTGATCCGCGCTATACACGTACTGCTGCCAAAGCTGATCAGTATGTGCGGATCCGATCCGGTTCCGATATTCCTTTCCTGTGGGGCGTGCTGTATCACATCTTCAAAAATGGTTGGGAAGACAAGCAATATATCCACGATCGTGTGTACGGCATGGAGAAAGTTCGGGAAGAGGTGATGACCTGGACCCCGGAGAAGGTTGAAGAAGCCTGTGGTGTGCCTGAAGCAGAGGTGTATAAGGTCGCGGAAACGATGGCTAAAAATCGGCCTTCGACCTTGGTGTGGTGCATGGGGCAGACCCAGCACACAATCGGCAATGCGATGGTACGTGCTTCATGCATTGTGCAACTAGCGTTGGGTAATGTCGGCAAATCCGGCGGCGGCACCAATATCTTCCGTGGCCACGACAACGTACAGGGCGCAACCGATGTTGGTCCTAATCCAGACTCTTTGCCCGGTTATTACGGCTTGGCGACCGGTTCATGGAAACACTGGTGCACAGTGTGGGGTGTCGATTATGAATGGGTGAAAAAACAGTTCGGTTCGCAAGCATTGATGGAGAAATCCGGCACTACCGTATCGCGTTGGGTGGATGCAGTACTTGAGAAAAGCGAGCATCTCGATCAGCCGAATCCAGTCAAAGCCATGGTGTTTTGGGGGCATGCGCCAAACTCCCAAACACGTGGTCTCGACATGAAAAAAGCGTTCGATAAACTGGACCTGCTCGTAGTAATCGATCCTTATCCATCAGCTACTGCGGCGATGGCAGCAATGAAAGTCGATGGACAAGAGTTAAATCCGAATCGTGCAGTTTATTTATTGCCTGCCGCCACGCAGTTTGAAACCTCGGGATCTGTGACTGCATCGAACCGCTCTTTGCAATGGCGCGAAAAAGTCATCGAACCATTGTTCGAGTCGCGTACCGATCACATGATCATGTACCAGCTGGCGCAAAAACTTGGTTTTGGTAAAGAGCTGGTGGCTAAGATAAAGCTCGTGCCCGGCAAGGGCGGCATGATGGAGCCGGAACCAGAATCCATGCTGGAAGAAATCAATCGTGGTACCTGGACGATTGGTTACACCGGCCAATCACCAATGCGCTTGAAGGCGCACATGCGCAATATGCATTTGTTCGATGTACGCACTTTGCGTTGTAAAGGCGGCAAGGATGCGGAAAGCGGTTATGACATGACAGGCGATTATTTTGGCTTGCCGTGGCCCTGCTATGGTACGCCAGAACTCAAGCACCCTGGCACGCCCAATCTGTACGACACATCCAAAAGTATGATGGAAGGTGGCGGTAATTTCCGCGCCAATTTCGGTGTCGAGCGCGATGGCGTCAGTCTGCTCGCTGAGGACGGGTCACATAGCAAGGGGGCGGACATCACGACCGGCTATCCAGAGTTCGATCACGTTCTGCTGAAAAAATTAGGCTGGTGGGATGATCTAACCGATGCTGAGAAAAAATTGGCGGATGGTAAAAACTGGAAAACCGATTTATCTGGTGGCATACAACGCGTGACGATGCAGGTGCATGGTGTGCATCCGTTTGGCAATGCAAAAGCGCGCGCGCTGGTGTGGAACTTCCCCGATCCGGTGCCGCTACATCGCGAGCCGCTGTATGGCACACGGCCGGATCTGATCGCAAAATATCCTACGCATGAAGACAAAAATTCGTTCTGGCGAGTACCTACCTTGTTCAAAACACTGCAGGACAAGAATGTCGAAGCCAAGCTTTATGAAAAATTCCCGATTATTCTGACTTCAGGACGTCTAGTCGAATACGAAGGTGGTGGAGAAGAAACCCGCTCTAATCCTTGGTTGGCCGAGCTACAGCAAGAAAATTTTGTTGAGATCAATCCCAAAGCAGCGGCGGATAGAGGCATACACAATGGCGACTATGTCATTGTCGTCACGCCGACGGGTGCACGCCTCAAGGTCAAGGCAATGATCACGATGCGCGTCGCCGAAGATACCGCTTTCATTCCTTTCCATTTCTCTGGCTGGTGGCAGGGAAAGGACATGATCGATTCGTATCCGGAAGGGGCTTATCCTATGGTGCGCGGTGAGGCAGTCAATACCGGTACGACTTACGGCTACGACTCGGTAACGATGATGCAGGAGACCAAGACCACGATTTGTAACATTGAAAAAATGACGGCATAGCCTTGCACTACTTGATGTGTGGTTGCAATCGACAGAATGGTTGAGGAGAACGCAAATGGCACGAATGAAATTCATCTGTGATGCTGAACGCTGTATTGAATGCAACGGATGCGTCACCGCCTGTAAAAACGAGCACGAAGTACCGTGGGGTGTAAATAGACGACGCGTTGTGACCATCAACGATGGCATGGTGGGACAAGAAAAATCTCTTTCTGTCGCTTGCATGCATTGTTCCGATGCGCCATGTATGGCGGTTTGTCCTGTCGACTGTTTTTATCGCACTGATGATGGTGTTGTTCTGCATGATAAAGATATATGCATAGGCTGCGGTTACTGCTCATATGCTTGTCCGTTCGGTGCGCCGCAATTCCCATCTAATGGTGCGTTCGGTTTGCGCGGCAAGATGGATAAATGCACATTCTGCGCTGGTGGCCCGGAAGCAAATGGCTCTAAAGCAGAGTTTGAAAAATATGGACGCAACCGTTTGGCCGAGGGAAAATTACCTGCGTGTGCAGAAATGTGTTCTACCAAAGCTTTACTTGGCGGTGACGGCGATGTGATCGCAGACATTTTGCGTGCCCGTGTAGTGCGCAGAGGTACGGGAAGTGAAGTGTGGGGATGGGGCACCGCATATGGTCAAGGGCCGAATCCTAAGGCTAAGCCAGCACCGGAGAAAAAATCATGATGCGCCTATCCTTGATTTTAGCAACGTTATTTTTTCTGTCAGGGTGTAACGAGCCGAGTCAGTCGCAAGCCGACGCCAGAACTGCTGGTGATACACCAGCATGGAAAGGTGCAGATGCGATATTTATGGCACCAGGCTGGAAGGCTGGCGATAAGGTGGCGTGGGAAAAACAGTTGCATCAGCGCGCACAAACTCAGAATGAGTATATGAAGGCCAACTGAACGTAATGTGAGGGGAAACATCATGAATACATGGTTCGCCAAGCTCACAGTATGCTTTTCACTGCTGCTGATGGGTGGTGTGGCTTTGGCTCAGCAAAGCGATAATGGCGCGGTGACGTCTAATAATGCAGCGCCTGTGCAAGTGCAGGGTTTGCCGAATGTACAATCAATTGACATTCTTAAGCAAAATCAGGCAGAGCGTAGCGAGGTACAGCCTGGAAATCTTGCGCCAGTGTACCGGCAAGTAAATGGCGGAACCAATCATTATTCCAGCTTGCCGGCACTTGAATCCGGTGTATTAATTCAACCCAAAGCGCAGTTCCTCGGACAATCGCGCGCGACCACCGCAGGTGAAGCTTGGCGACAATACCGTAACGGGCCACTGACCACCTATGGGGGTTGGCTTATCATTCTGGCCGTTATCGGCATCGCCGCTTTCTATTTTATCGTCGGTCAGATTAAATTAAAAAGTACGCGATCTGGTCGTTTGATAGAGCGCTTTACCTCGCTTGAACGGTTGACACACTGGACTGTAGCGATCAGCTTTTTAACCCTTGCGTTGACTGGTCTGACGATGCTGTTTGGAAAATACATCGTACTGCCGCTACTGGGTCACGATATTTACGGATGGTTGGCATTTGGATGTAAGAATATTCATAATTTTGTCGGCCCATTATTTACCGTTGCGTTGATCGTCATGTTCGTGATTTTCGTAAAAGATAATCTCCCCCAGTTAGTTGATTGGAAATGGATCAAGCAATTAGGCGGCGCGCGCGGACATGCAAGTGCAGGACGCTTTAACGCGGGGGAAAAATTATGGTTCTGGGGTGGCGTGGTCTTCCTCGGTTTAATTGTCAGTGCCTCCGGTTTTGTGCTCAACATGCTGGTGCCAGGTATCTTGTACACACGTGGCAATATGCAGATTGCTCACATCATTCATTTAGTCGCGTCAATACTGGTGTTCAGCGTGGCACTGGGACATATCTATATCGGAACACTAGGTATGGAAGGTGCGTACGAAGCCATGGCGACTGGCTATGTCGATGACGAATGGGCGCTTGAACACCATGACCTTTGGTATGAAGATATACAGAGTGGGAAAGAACCCCGCATACGTACTGAGGAAGGTGCGGTGAAAGTAGGCGAGCCGATTAGAACGGTATAGGAGAACGTCAAATGAATAAGTTTATTATTGCGTCGTTGGGAATGGTGTTATGCAGTGTGGCGAGCGCGGCGCTGCCACCTTTAGGTGTAGAAGCACAGGCAAAAGCGGACGAAACGAAAAACAAGGCGGAATGGAGTAAAAAAGTCGCTTCTTACCAGTTGTGCCTGACGCAAAATAAAACCGCTGATCGCTACTTACAAAAAAATAATAAGCCGAAACCGGCAACGGATTTGCCTCCTTGTCAAAATCCCGGTGCGTATGTACCGCAGCAAGCGCAAGTGGGCGGCAAAGACGTACCCAGCCAAACCAAAAATTAAGCGCAAAAAACCTTTCACGCCAATCGGGGCAGTTCGCTAGCCTCGAAACGACATTACTCCGATTCTGTCGAATCTTCACGCTAGCATTTCTATGCTTTGGATCCTCTGATACAAAGCATAATTTCAGCGCCACTACCTCTCGCAACGCTTAGCTTTATCATTCCGAGCGTTACGATCTCAATTTTTCGATCAATATAGCAAATTCTCTCAAGCGAATCGTCTACCGCCCATTGACGGCTGCAGCAGAACCATCGCGGCTATCTGACGATGAGTTTGATGAGGCTTAGCGATCCTCATTACGCAGCTATAATAAGACCATACAAATAATCTGCGATCATGATGTGTCGCTGGCTTGCATAAAAGCCATTGGTTATCTTAGCGACTTTGTTCGTTCTTAAAACTGTAACGATAAGACATGCCTGCTTCTCCGAATTTTTCCGATACACAGATTGCACTGACCTATGAGGTCAGAGCGGTGGACGAAGCTAAACGTGTTTCGACTATTTCAATTCCAGCCGAGCGGCCATTAACCGTCTTCGTAGATCAGCGTGAGTTGGTGACTTTAATGACTTTGGGTGCAGCGCCAGAAGCGTTGACTTTGGGTTACCTACGTAATCAACGCTTACTGCGGTCGTTAGACGAACTGGTCTCGATACAGGTGGACTGGAACAAGCATGCGGCGTACGTGACAACCAAGCAGGGTATCAGCAATATTGAGGAACGAACCGCAAAGCGTGTGGTAACGACCGGTTGCGGACAAGGATCACTGTTTGGCAGCTTGATGGATGAGGTAGATAAAATTCATTTGCCAGTTGATGCGCGCCTACGACAATCAGCTTTGTATAAAATCGTGCAAAAAATTCGGACACTGGATTCGGTATACGCTAAAGCAGGCTCGGTACATGGTTGCGGATTATTTTCAGGCGATGGCGAATTACTGTACTTTATCGAAGATGTAGGTCGCCATAATGCAGTCGATGCGATTGCCGGGAAAATGTGGTTGGATAATGTAGATGGTAGTGACAAAGCGTTCTATACCACTGGGCGACTGACATCAGAGATGGTCATCAAGGGAGCACAAATGGGAATTCCATTTTTAATCTCTCGATCAGGCACGACGCAAATGGGTCATCTAGTCGCAGAGAAGGTGAATATGACCTTGCTTGCACGTTGCACCGGTCGGCATTTTTTGTTGGTGACCGGTAAGGAGCGACTGGTTTACGAACCTGCTTCACTGGATGCGCGGTTAAAATCAGCATAACGATCTGAAGCATCTGCGCTAATCGCGACTTTATAAAATGTTGCTGGGTTGATTTGCCTAGTAATGCGATAGAATCAGCCCGACCGCTCGCTCCAGAATTTACCCATCATAGCGCGACGCCATTCAATTTTTTATTTTTTATGTCCTTGATAGACGCTACTCAAGCTGCTTTTGGTTTGCTCTTTTCCGGCGATGCCGTACTGTGGCATATCGTCTGGGTGACCTTTAAAACCTCAATCGTCGGTTTGTTATTGGCGACGCCGCTCGCGATTTTTCTTGGTTATACGATCGCCACACACGAGTTTCCTGGACGCCGCATTGTTATTTGGCTGTCGCAGGCTGCATTGTCGTTACCTACCGTGTTGGTTGGTTTGTTGCTCTATTTGACACTCTCACGTAGTGGGCCATTTGGTTTTACCGGCTGGTTGTTTACGCAAACCGCCGTGACCTTGGGACAAGCACTCATTGTATTGCCGGTACTCACGGCTTTTACACTCTCTGCAGTACAAGCCGCTGATCCGCGTTTGGCAGAAACAGCGAAAGTACATGGCGCCACGCGCTGGCGTTTGATGCTGACGATTTTGCACGAAGTCCGATTTGGCGTAATGGCTGCAATTATCAATGGTTTTGGTCGTGTGGTCTCTGAAGTGGGTTGTGCCATGATGGTCGGCGGGAATATCGCCGGCGTAACACGTACCATCACCACTGCGATTACGCTGGAAACGAGCAAGGGCGAGTTTGCGCAAGGGATCGCGTTGGGCATTATCCTGATTGCTTTTGCCTTGTTGATCAATGCTGGCATGTTGCTAGTACAAGGCGACACACGTAACGCGAGGAATATGTAATGGATGCGATGCTATCAATCGCGCGACTGCAAAAGAATTTTGGTGTGCGTCGTTTGCTAGATATCGAAAATTTTTCGATCGCTCCGAGTCAAGCGTACGTATTAACCGGTGTCAATGGCTCTGGTAAAAGTACATTGATGCGTATTCTGGTTGGCTTGGAATCTGCCGAAACGGCGGATGTCAGATTTAGGGGGGATACCTTCAAGCTTGCACCTTATCCAAAAATCTTACGCGACGCGATTGTCTATGTGCATCAGCATCCGGTGATGTTTGCGACTAACATTTTTGACAATATTGCTTATGGCTTGTCCGCTCGCGGTATCGCACATAATGTGATTAAAGAGAAGGTCGATGAGGCGATTGCATGGGCGGGCATCGCGCATTTACGCAAGACACCGCCAACCTTGTTGTCTGGTGGCGAGAAACAACGGGTCGCATTAGCGCGCGCCCGTGTTTTATCTCCGCAATTATTGTTGCTGGATGAACCGACCGCCAATTTGGATGGTGCTGCGCGTGAACAGGTGATTGAATTAATTCCGACGCTTACCAAAGCGGGTACTAGTGTGATCATGGCATGTCATGACCGAGATTTGATCGAGTTGCCTGCTGTGCAGCGTTTGAAAATTCGTGATGGAAAACTGGAAGTGCGTGCGGTAAACGAATAGACGTCGCGTATATTATTCATGTCTGTGGCGACGACAATTTGGAATGGCTTTTAAATTACAAACGCATCGTAAACAGCGCACCACCATTTTCTGCATTCTCCAGTAATACACTACCGGATTGATTATGGTGATGATGTGCTTTGGCGATGGCAGCACATAATTCCATTCCTAGACCGGTTGACGGTTGTGCCTCCGCACTTCCCAAGCCGTAACCATCATCCAAGATCGTGAATACGGTTTGATCACCGTCTTTTTTACAGCTAATCACGATTTCTTTTTTTGCAAAACGTATTGCGTTTTGTAGCGCCGCATCTAACGCTAAGCCAACCAAATATTCATCAAAAAATGCGATGTCCGGCAGTGCTGTCGTATTGATGGTGACATTTAATTCAGGCCGGGAAGTTTCATGATGTCGAATCAAATCGTGCAGAAAATCGGCTGGTGAGACGTCCTCGATACGCGCTGTTAACCCTTGTTCGGATGCTTTATACAAGGTTAAAAATCCGATTAATTTCTCCCGTAGGGCGACACAATTTGCATGGGCATGTATCGCACTAGTACGATCAGGTTGTTCACTGAGCGCGGCGAGTTCACTCTCTAATACTCCCAAGGCATTTTTTAAATCATGCACCACGATGGCGGCAAGTTGAGGGGTCATGATCAGGCTTTCTTGGCGGCTTGCACTAAGGTTTCACGCAAAAAACGATACATCTTTGCGACCCGTTCGCTATTTGGCATCAGCTTGGATAGTTGCTCCAAATAGATGTTGACGCGCTCTACATAGCGTCGATCCAAGCCCTTTTGACTCATCCATAACAAATGCAATTGTGCGGCCGCCAGTAATATCCCAGTATTTTCTGGCGTATTGTTCAATGCTTCTTCCAGTTTGGTAAGCGATTCGTCAAAATGTCCATCACGCATTAATTTAGTCGCTCGCTCCACGATCATCGAGCCTTCGCTGATGGTTTCTTCGACCACACTCTCAATCAACGCCGCCTTACCGGCATCTTGCAAAATTTTGCGCGCAGAGGCAACAAGGCGTGCGTTTTCATGGTCGGCCCGAATCGCTTTGCTCATGATACGACCACCTTCTTCATCCAGACCGATCGCAAAAGCAGCTTTCGCTAATGCCATCGTGGTGTCATCGGCGCGTATGTCTCTGGCTAATTCCTTGGCGCTGGTAAATGAGGCGTGCGCAGATGTGGTGTCTTCCAACGCCGCAAAAGCCTGACTTGCAATGATCGCGTGCTTCAAAGCAAAATCATTGCTGTCTTGCTGATCGCTATTAACATCGCTCAATAGGGTCAGTGCCAGTGTGGCATCGCCGCTATCCACATGCACTTGCGCTAACGACAAGGCATCCGAAACCTGAGCGGTCAACGAACCACGGGTATGTGTCAGTGCCTTGGTAAAAGCAGTGCGCGCTTGATCTAGATTGCCGACACGATAAGCGGCATCGCCAACTAGACGACTGCGTCTTGCCGATGGAATGACGGCATAAGAATTGTTGAGTGCAGCCAGTGCTTCGTCATCTTTCCCCTGCGATTCGGCAATTTTCGCCAGCAAGTCATAGGCATCGATGTACTGAGGATTTTTTGCCAATACGTCTTGCACGATGGTCTGCGCTTGCTCGGCATGGCCTGCGGCATGCTCGCATCGTGCAAGTCCAAGTTTCGCCCACACCAGATCGCTGTATAAATCCAGCGCTTGTTGGAAAATGTTACGGGCATCTTCAAGATTACCCAATTCCAACGCAGCTTTAGATTTTATTTTGAGGATGTCGACTATCCATTTTGGATCTGACTTTTGTACACGCTCACACTCGAGGATTGCGCCGGTCAAGTCTTTTGCGTGCAATCTATCGTTGATAGGCTTCAACGCATTTTGCTTATCCAGTAGGCGCTCGATGCGGTCTGCAATGCGCCCGCCAGTCAAAGGTTTGACCATGTACGCATCTGGCTGAAATTCCGCCGCACTAGCGACGCTGTCATAACTACTTTCGGCCGTCACCATAAAAAACATACAGGTCGGTGACAGCATGTTTTGCGAACGGAGAAACTCCAGCAATTGCTGCCCGTTGGTTTCACGATTAAGGTTGTAGTCGCATACGATGACGTCATAGCTGGTGCTACGTATCAACTTGATGACATCATCAGGAGTTGCCGCCTGATCGACTTTTTCTATGCCGAGCTGACCAAGTTGCGTACGGATGTTTTGTCGCATCGTTTGCATATCGTCGACAACGAGGGCGCGCAGTTTTGCGAGACGGCTATTGAGTATAGTGGCCATGAGCTGATGAGAGTGAAATCCCTCTCATCATACAATCGATAACGGCATGTTTGCGCGACGTTTTTTTATCACTTCGCATAAAAATAAAAATGCATGCCGTTTTTGTGATGCATTTTTACTGGTTTTGCATGCTGCGATAGGTTGATAAATGTCTGCGTACAGCGGTTCGATGCGAGCTTGCGGCTGCTGCAAGTGTGCATCGGTCAATACCATACGTATTGTCTTGTTGTAACGCGATGCTCTGACGCGCTAGCGGCCTGGTCGTAACTGTCGTCGCTGCTTGTCGCTCTGTATCTGCAATGGGCGCTAGTAAATTAAGTGGCAACACCATAGCTTTGCCTTCCACGATGCCGCGTCGTTTAATGATTTTTAGTGAAATACAAGTGCTGGCGGCCGAGCGGCATAGGATGCGTAACATAGCAGGAGAAGGGCGATGTTGTTCTTCCAAAGGACGAAATATAAATGCCCAACCCTTGCTATTACTCACTGCCGCATGTAGGCGTTGCAAATGATCATCACGCGCTTCAGGGAGCCAACATAGCAACGCACCAAAATTTGGGTCGCGCATGATGCGCTCTACTGTAGCGATCTGAGACGCAGGGTGCTCAGTTTCAATCAATACTATCTGGCTTAAATCCAAGCCCCAATCGTTTAGTTTGGCTGCCAGTTTACGCTCAGCAGAGGCAAGTAAAACCAGTGTTTTGCCCTCCGCAACCATTTGGGGTAACGCATTTTTGAGTAGATTTAATTCGCCGATATCTGGTTCTGAGAGCAGGAACTCGGTCAAGACCGATGACGGCCAACCGCCGTTCGGTAATTCTCTATCCAAGGCACGATAACCAGAGACCGCCGTTTTGTTGCGCACTGCAAATATCGGGCTGTTGCTGCGCCGGAATGACGGTGCCGACGCCGCTGATGCGGGCAGAAATGACGACGACAATGAACGTAATAGTGTAAAAATAGCCATGAAACCTCCAGAGCAAATTCGAGATGCAGCATCAGGCATGAGTGGGATGCGTGCACAACTCAATATACTGTATATACGTACAGTACAAAAGGTTTATCGCTAATTTATTTGGAAAGCATGGCCTTATCGCAACAGGCGTAAGCAGGATTCGTACGGTTAATGTTGTTTCGCTAACTATTTGATAATGCTGTTATTTGGCATCGTGGTGGACTTAACGGGATCTTGTATCAACTGTAGGCGGCGCTGCAAAGCTTGCACTTGTTGCGTGTCACCACGTTGTTCTGCGAGTTGTTTTTGTGCGCCTAACCATGCGAGTAGAGGCCTTCGCCAGCCTTGCGCGGAAGCAGTTTCCGTCGCGATGGTCAGCGTCGTCGGACTGGCGCGATGCGATCGGAGCAAAACGCCAGCCGCAACCAATTGGGCGATTGGATCGCTGATCTCTTTCAACGCTGCGTTAGCTGCGGCATCGGATTGGGCGGCTGCGATCTTACGATGCTGGTTAGGAAGTAGTGTAATTGCGGTAGTTGATATTTGGCCGGACAGATAATCTGCATAGACGCGTTCGGCATCGCTGGCATCTTGACGCAATGCGTTGAAAGCGACGCAATCATTAATATCCAAGCTGGCAATATGGACCGCACATTCGGTTAATACCACGCGCGCGACCAGATCGGCGCGGCCGGTGCGCGCGACTTCAGCATGCGCAAATTGGAATTCCTGCGTCGCGGTGCGCATGTCACCTTTTAAATAAGCTGCGCTCGCGCGGTCGAGTGCATCTTTAGTGTTTGCTTTCCAGTCCGGTTGTGGCGTGCTGCTACACGCAACGAGCAGAGTAGCCAAGGTAGTGGCAGCGAGCAACTTCGTTGATGCATCGCGCGTAAAGAACGAGCGCGCTATGCTCGGAGATGAGATTTTTTTCATGGCAGGGTTAACTCCGTCTCATGTGCGAACGGCCATTTCTTGTTGATCTCATTGACCAGCCGCTCAACCTTGCGCAAGCTACGATCGACGTCACCTCTTAATGTTCCGAGATCGTTAGTCGCAAGTTTAGCGTTGGTACTGATGGCCTGCGCATCGACCAGGATCGCATCCACTTTTTTCAAGCTGGTTCTGGCTTCACTGAGCATTTTATTAAGCTGGACGATGGTGGCTTGCTGATTGCCATCGGTGCCAAAAATTTGGCGATCTGCTTTGAGTAATAATCCATCAATTCTCGTCAACGCGCTGTTAGCATGATCCAGCGTGGCAACCAGTTTTTTTGCATCCGTTTCATTGCCCAACAAAACTTCCAAGGCGCCGTGTTGACCGCTCAACCTGCTGGTTACTTTTTGTAGATTGCTGAGGCTGGTATTGAGCGAGGAGTCGTCGGCGGTTAATCCGTTAAGATTTTCTATTAACTGTTTAGCCGATCCCACTAAGAGGGGAATTTCCGCTGCCACATCGCCAACCAGTACGCCTCGTTCAGCGCCATCCGGCAAAGGAGGGTCGTTGGGAATCCCCGTAAAAGCGCGCAGCTTAGCACCGCCGACTAGAGCACGCTCCATGGTAAAAATACTGGAGGTGCGCAACCAGTGCGCATCTTTTTCTGCCACCTTGACAATCATGCGTGCTTTGCCATCTTTACCAAGTTCAATCCGATTGACCCGTCCTATTGGAAATCCGGAAAAAGTCAGATCCATGCCAACCGATACGCCTTCTGCATCGTCGGCCAATAAGACCAATTCTTGCGTCGTTTCGAATGCGCCACGGGCAAACATCAAATACGCGATCGAGCCACATATCAAGACGGCCAACAGCACCAACAAGATGCCGGCTTTGAACTCAATATTGTCGGGTGACGCGTTGCCAGAAGTATTGTCAGGAGTGTCGTTAGGTTGCATAAGATCAGGGTCGTCCTTCAGACTCAATAATAGTTACCGACTAAAGATGCAATTTCGATCAATAGTAAAACGGAAAACAGTCGGACCATTGCCGCCAATTCATTTGCTGCTTTAGAACGGCTGTGCAGATTGACGTTATAAGTATCGTAAAACGAAGATGCCATCGGAAGCAACGATACCGCAAGACTGAAGAATAAGGTCTTGAGGAAAAAGATCATCGACACAGCGGGGTTAAAGATCTGCCCCACCACGCGTGTATAACCGGCGAGCGCCCAATGCGTAAAGCCGTAAATAGATAAGTACGCGAGGATTAGCGATAGCACGCAACTGACGGCTGCCAGCAGCCACACCGAAAAGATGCCGGCTACCGCACGTGGGAAAAGTTCTTGGCGGATCGGATCGATGCCTTTTGCGAGCAGCGATCTAAACTCGCCGCGCATGCGCATTTCGGTTAGCTCTACGCCATCGGGCAAAGTACGTCGTAGCGCAACGAATAGTGCAGCAATTAACGGGATCAACTCCAATACCAGCGTACGCACCACCATCTCTAGCGCATATTTGGATAAGCCATAGCTTAACGAGGTAACGACGACAATGCGGATCAAGATCAGGCTGATTAATGCCGATAAGACAGAAAACCACACCAAATTGGTAGTAGTGCCGAGCACGATTTGGTGGGCAATCGCATGGCGATTTTGACGGTAATAGCTCGATGGTGAAAACGTCAGTGATAACACCATCACACTAAACAGCAGGACGCGCCAGCCGGCCAGCAGCCAATGCTTTGCGGCACGGCCCACACGCCAAAATAAATCAACAAAAGATGCTTGAGCGCTCATGCCTGCATGGTAGCAGTGTATCTTGGCTTAATGAAGCCGAGTTTATTCGATACGCTTAATTGACGGTGAAATAGCCGCTGAAATATGGATGTCGAGCTAGGATGATTAATCTGGCTCGCTTTCATGGCAGCGATGTTGCAGTAGGTTTGATGACTCGGCTGCATCTGAAAACGGTAGATCGTCAACCGCCATTGGGAACAGCATTTATTTGACCGCAAAACTAACCGCGATCAACAAGACACCGATAAATAGAGCGGCACCGATAATGCCGGCGATGATCACGTAGAAAGGATTGAGTCCAGTCACATCTTTTTCATAATCGGTGTGTCGACGCAGGCCGATGAACGACCAAAAAATCGCGCCCATCGTCGCAAAAAAAGAGATTTTCTGTGCTTTTTTTTCTTTCTCCTGTCTTTCTTGCTGCGGCTTGCTCATTTTTGCTCCATTCAATATTAACGGTTGCAGCTTAAATTTTATCTAAGCTGCGCTTGTTTATCCGTCAGTCTTCTCAAATTGGCTAATCCCAACTCAAATTGCGGGCCTATCGTATTGTCGATACTAAAGAATAAAGACATTACTTTTGATAAAAATGGCGCAGGACCATGCATACGCCAAGTTACCTGAGTCTGGTTACCTGAAGGTTGTAACGTAAATTCAGACATATTGTGCGCCACGATGGGCTCGACGTAATCAAGTGTCATGACGACACGAGAGTAGGGGATTGCCTCGATGATTTCCAAACGTCCGCTACCGACTTGCGCATTTCCCTGCCAAGCATACACTGCGCCTTGGCCGTTAGGCGCGCCGCTAAAACTGCGCCGCATTGCGGGGTCAACATTGTCATACGGCGACCATAGCGGGAAATTATGCAGGTCGTTAATCAACGGATAAATCACTTGCGGCGGTGCTTGAATATCAATCGAGCGCTCTATCACGAACGTGTCGGGGCGACTTGCAGCAAATAGCAAAACACCGATGAACAGGATTGTGCCTATCAATAGGCTGCGTTTAATAAATGACATAAGCTACAAATAAAAAGACTGACAACTGCTCAAGCCGCACTGGTTAGAAGCTTCAAAGTCTGAATCAAGGTGGCGCATTCTTCCGGTGTACCAACCGTGATACGCAGATACTGATTGATACGAGGGTGGCTGAAATGGCGCACGATGATAGCGCGATCGCGTAAACCTGCGGCGAGTTGCGCGGCGGGGATGCTGGCATGGCGCGCGAAGATAAAGTTAGCGCTGGATGGCAAGATCGTGAAACCGATCTTGTGCAGCGCTTCTGTGAGTTGTTCACGGCTATCAATAATGGCTTGTTTGGTCTTTTGAAAATACGCCTCATCTGAATAGCTAGCGATGGCGGCGATCTGTGCCATTTTGTCGAGTGGATAAGAATTAAAGCTGTTCTTGACGCGCTCCAGTCCATCAACCAATTTGGCGTCGCCGATTGCAAAGCCGACCCTTGAGCCAGCCAGCGAGCGCGATTTGGAAAAGGTGCGCACCACCAATAAGTTTGGATAAGCCTTGACCAGCGAAATCGCAGTTTCAGCACCGAAATCGACATAAGCTTCATCGACCACCACCACTGCATTCGGCTGTTTTTTCAACAGCGCCTCAATTTGTGCGAGTGGCACCGCACTGCCAGTAGGGGCGTTGGGATTGGGGAAAATAATGCCGCTGCAAGGCCGATCATGATAATCGGACAGCGTGAGTTGCATACTGTCATCCAGTGGAATCTCAATATAGTCAATCTCGAACAGCTTGCAGTAAACGGGATAAAAACTGTAAGTAATATCAGGAAAAAGTAGCGGCTCTGCATGCTTGAGCAAAGCCATAAAAACGAAGCCGAGGACTTCGTCTGAGCCATTGCCGACAAACACCTGATTGGTCTGAACCTGATGATATTGCGCAAGCGTTTGCTTCAACAATGTAGCGTCGGGATCGGGATACAAACGTAGCGTGTCGCAAGCAACGTCTTGCAATGCACTAGCAACCGCAGGTGAGGGCGGGTACGGATTTTCATTGGTGTTTAATTTGATTAAGCCGCTGATTTTTGGCTGTTCACCCGGCACATACGGGGTCAGGGTTTTAACCAGCGGATTCCAAAATTGACTCATGCTTGCTTTCGGCTATGCAATAAAATAGCGATAAAGATCGTGGCGACCTCATTAGCGCTTCAAGAAAACGCTTATTTTCGCATGTTCTGGCCGCGCTGAGGATGAAGCGCGCGGTATGTTCTGGTACAGTGCCGCCATGACCAAATTGACTTTAGACCGCATCCTGCAATCGCAGGGTTTTGGCACGCGTAAATATTGCCGTAATCTGATCGACGATGGCGAAGTAACCATCAATGGCGAGACGGTAGATGATTATCGCGCTGCCTATGACACGACAGATTTGCAGTTCACGATTTTTGATGAGCAATGGCAGTATCGCGAATACGTGTATATCGTGCTGAATAAGCCTGCTAATTTTGAGTGTTCCAGAAAACCCAGCCATCATCCTGGTGTATTAACGCTATTGCCAGAGCAATTTACCTGGCGTGACCTGCAACCGGTTGGCCGACTGGACCATGACACCACCGGTATGTTGTTAATGTCGGATGATGGCCCGTTTATCCATGCGCAATCATCGCCCAAACGACATATTCCCAAGGTTTATGTCGCGACCACACACGATCCCATCACCCCCGAGTTAATCGAGGCACTGTTGAATGGGGTGAAGCTGCATGATGAGCCCGCGCCTTTAGCCGCGCAAACCTGTCGCATGCTTGATCCCCATCGCTTGGAGATCGTCCTGGAACAAGGCAAATATCACCAAGTCAAACGTATGTTGGCCGCCGCCGGTAACCACTGTATGGCATTGACGCGCGTGGCAATCGGTGCATTAACGCTGGAGTCCCTCGCATTGGTTGAAGGGGAGTGGTGTTATTTGAACCAACAGCAATTGGCTCTGTTAAAGCCGACGGCGCTATAAAGGATCATTGGGTAGAAATAATTTAGCGCAGCGACGTCGTAAAGCGACAAAACTGTCATAAATTGTTTCACCGAAGATGCATTTCAATATCAATAGGTGCGTAGTACACTGGCTTCATGTCTAATTGATGGCAGCTGCATTTAAGCTGCACCTAGGCTAAATTCACAATCTTGATTTTTACGCTCGCCCATCGCTCATGCAAGAAATAAAACCAGTTATCCAGCTTGCCAAGGAGCGCGCATTATTCCGCTTTTCAGCACTGGCACAACTGATGCTGCAGGATGCCAGCGTAAGCATAGGGCAGCTCAGTTCAATGGCCGGCTCAACTTCTGAGCAAAAGTCGATTTCTACTTGCCGCCAATGGCTTGCAGCTGAAGGACAGCAGTTTCTCAATCGTCTGTATCAGAGCTATTCGGGTTACGTAGAACGTGGCATGCAAACCATGTATCACGATCTTCGTCAGGATTTGCGCGACGTGCCAGCCACCACTTGGGCCTTGATCGATGACGATACCATCGTCCGACAAATTGAAGTGGAGCGCAGAGTATTGCGTTTGCGTGATGCCGATCAACTCAGTCTTGGACGACTGAACTTGATGATTGCGCAATTGCATGATGAGCACGATGTGCGTGAGCGAGAGAATCCATTTCGCCCTTATTTGATGGCGCGCGCTTTGCACGATGTACTGTGCGGAATGACGCGCTCTACTGATGTATGCGCGATGCTGTTTGATCATATGTCAGGCGCGTTGGCGACGCATTTACCAGATTATTTTGCTGCGATACGGGATGTGTTTGAGTCGAATGGTGTGCATGCGCGCTTATTAGCGCGCCCATCTTTGATGAGCAAACAGGATCGCGAGGCGCTGCGGCAAGCGCAGCAATCCAATAATGTCGGCTCCACGCCTCAATCACACCCATATTTTGTCCAACCGGGCAGTATGCCGAGCTTGGAAAAAGCATTTTCCTTAATGCAGCAGCAAGCGCCGATGGATGGGCAGACCGTCATCCGTACGCAGCAACAAGAAAATGACGCTGGTTTACAGGATTTTGTATGGCGTATCTTTGAGCAGTCGGCACCCAACAGATTGCCGCCTAACGTACGTCAGAATCAAAATAGATCGAGCATGCCACGTAAGACGAGCGATGAGTTGGCACGCAAACCACATCCACTTAGTAGTCACTTTTATCGCTTGCAGCAAGCAGTAATCAATAATGATTCAGTGCGGGACGATGCCATTCCGCTCATCGATTTGCGTAACGAGCTGGAAGCAGAACGCATGGATGAGTTTGAACGCGTGTCATTGGAAGTGGTATCTACACTATTCAATTTTATCGCCGAAGAAACTGCTATTGCGCATCCTTATCGTAGCCAAATTGTACGTTTGCAAGTCCCTTTCCTGAAAGCCACAATGCTGGCGCCAGAAATTTTGGAACAGGGCGATCATCCGGTCAAGAAACTGTTGAATCGCTTGGCGGCCGTGTCTATCGGCTTGGACGCTGATACTGTTTTAGGCAAGCAGGTTTTGTCAGAAATGACTGCTGCGGTAGAAAAAATTCTCAATAATTTTAACGTCGACACCGCGATATTTGAGATTGTATTGACTGCGTTCGACTTTACCTTGACGCAGCTTTATGGGATGACTGACCCAGACATCGCACGTGCAATTAAAGCGTTGGAAGATGCAGAAAAAAATCCTTTGCAGCACGATATTCTGCTGACAAAGACCGTGACGACCTTGCGTGAGAGACTCACTGCGATAGAAGCAAATTCACGTGTGAGTAATTTTTTAGCACGGATTTGGGCGCCGGTACTAGTGCATGTCACCGAGCACGAACTTGCAGATGCACAATCCTATCGCGATGTAGTCGCTGATTTGATTTGGAGCGTGCAAGAAAATCTGGATACAAGTGAGCGCTCGACCTTAATGCGATTGTTACCCAGCTTAGTGAAGCGCATTAGAGCGGGCATGCAACTAATCGCAGTATCGGAGACGGCAAGCCAAGCCGCCTTAGATGAATTGGTCGGTATGCATGCACAAGTTTTACGCTTGATTCAGACCGAAACGACATCGAAAGCAATGCCGCTGACGACATTGCATCAACATTTTTCGCCGTTGCACAAGGTGATGGAAGAAAACGAAGAGCAGTTTGCAATCCATGTACCCACGGTGCCCCATATTCGTTTGCAGGCGGCTTTGCAAAAATTTGATGTGTCTGCACATCTGCAATTAGATAGCGATATTGGTATTTTGCAAAATTCAGATGCGCAATGGCTGGGAGGCATGCAAATTGGTACCGCTATTGAATGGTGGACTAATGGGAGTTACAGCCCAGCGCGTTTGATGTGGGTTAACGCACAACAGTCCTTTTATCTTTTTCAACTGGAACAAGTCGAAGAGGATGCTGCTAATTTATTGATATGTTCTTCGATTGCGTTGATCAAGTCCTTGCGTGAGGGGTCAGTCAGCATGACCGAGCATGCGCCTGTATTTGATCGGGCGATTGAAGTGCTGCTGCAGAATATCGAGACTGGCCATCCTCGAGAGAATGGTCAGGATACGGTTGCTGAATAAGTGCTACTAGATAACATCGCTGAGACACAGCCATCGCCTAATCAGCATCTTTAGATCAAAACATCTACACCATCCCAGCCAGTTCTGCCGACAAACAAAATTTTTATGTGACGATACGGTAGCAAGGGATATAGGTTTTTCCGGGTAATTTCATACGACTTTGCGCGACGAACGAAGTGAGCAAGGCATCCATCGGTTGCATGATGTTTTTGTCGCCATGAATTTCAAATTTACCGTATTTTTCAATCGCGCAGATGCCATCGTGTTTAACGTTACCAGCGACCACGCCAGAAAACGCACGACGTAAATTGGCCGCTAGCAGATGGATTTCTTGATTCTTATGCAGTGACAAATTACGCATGTTTTCATGCGTCGGCGAAAATGGCTGTTGAAAAGCGTGATCGATTTTCAGCGACCAATTGAAATAGTACGCATCACCTTTAGTTTTACGGAATGCGCGCACTTCCACTATCCCAGCCAGCATTTCTTGCGCGACCAAATGCGGGTCATCGATGATAATTTTGTAGTGCTTCTGTGCATCCGGCCCCAAGGTCTGACCGATAAAATGATCGATCTGCTTGAAATATTCAGCCGAGCTGGCAGGACCTGTAAAGATCAGTGGAAACGGAATCTCGGCATTATCGGGATGCAGCAAGATACCCAGCAAATACAAAATTTCTTCCGTGGTGCCAGCGCCGCCAGGAAACACGATAATGCCGTGGCCGAGGCGGACAAAAGCTTCCAGACGCTTCTCGATATCCGGCAAAATCACTAGATCATTTACGATAGGATTTGGTGCTTCGGCGGCGATGATGCCAGGTTCGGTGATGCCGAGGTAGCGCCCCGTTGGAATTCTTTGTTTGGCGTGGCCTATGGTGGCGCCTTTCATTGGCCCCTTCATCGCACCAGGCCCGCAGCCGGTACAAATATCCATTTCCCGTAGGCCGAGTGCATGGCCGACGTCTTTTGAATAATCGTATTCTTCGCGCGAAATCGAGTGCCCACCCCAGCATACGACGAGATTGGGATTCAATTGTGGATGCAAGATTTTGGCATTACGCAGAATATAGAAAACCGCATCGGTAATGCCGGTTGAGCAACCCAAATCAAAGTTGGGATTGCAGTCAATTTCATCATGTACATACAGAATGTCGCGCAATACCGAAAACAAATTTTCGTGTATACCCTTGATCATTGCGCCATCGACGAACGCACCGGCAGGTGCTCCCTTGATATCGAGCTTGATACCGCGTTCACGCTGGATGATATTGATTTCAAACGATTTGAAACGCTCCAATAACTCCTTACCATCATCGGTATCGTTACCGCAATTCAGTACCGCGAGTGCGCAGTTACGAAACAATTGATATAAGCCGCCGTGGCGGGTATCGAGCAGTTTGTGTACTTCGGCCTTGGATAAGATATCAAGACGGCCATCAGGTGAAAGTTGTGTGTCGACGACTGCGTAAGTCATAAAAGATTGGTTTCCAGGGGATGTAAAAATTGCACTGTGCATAACGCAAATGATGCACGAGTATACTGCTTGCGTACTTAACTTGCATTTATTCGGTGCGTTTGACGCCGTATTAAATGCGGATTAAAGACAAATTAAATGCGGATTAAAGACAAATTAAAGGCTGAGGAAAAAGGAAGGGGAAGTGGCGAGCAGGGTGGTGGCGGAAATGCTCAATTCCTCCGGCACCATTCGAGTTTTGTTATTCGCCTGTCAGCGTAGTGTTACACGCCGATTCGTTTAGAAAGTAAACGCCGCCCGTAATGCGCGATAAGCTTTTTGCGCTACTGCAGTTGGAGCAGCGGGTGCTGCCTCAACAATCAAGACATACAAATCGCCAGCCGGCTGACCGGGAATCCCTTTACCTTTGAGGCGCAGTTTGCGTCCCACACTTGAGCCAGAAGGAATCGAAAGTTGCACCGAGCCTTCCGGTGTTGGCATGTTAATGGCGGTGCCCAGTGCCGCGATTTCTGGTGTCAACGGAATGTCGTAATAAATATCCCGACCTTCGATTCGAAAGCGGCGATGAGGGCGAATCGTTATTTCAAGATAAAGATCACCGGCGCGGCCTTCTCCCACTCCTGGGAAACCTTGACCAGCCAAACGTAATGTTTGTCCACTGCGCACACCTTTAGGAATGCTGACCTTGAAAGTGCGGTTGGTCACCATCGGCGCACCGTATTCGTCGGTTACATACGTCGGCATCGAGATATTGCGGAAGGCGCCACTATAGGCTTCCTCCAGATCAATCTGGACTTTGGCGTGTTGATCACTGCCATGTACATTGATTCCTCTGTGACGCGGTGGCGCAGGGTTGGGCCGCCCCATCATTTCATCGAGAATATTGCCGAAATTTTCTTCTGCACGCTTGGGTGGTGGCGCTGCGTCTTCGTGATAGCCGAAGCCATAGCTGCGTGACTGCGCAGATCTTGAAGTTGCTTGTTGGGTGCTGCCTGGAGTTGATCTTTGATTTGCAGATGCTTTGCGGTTAACGCTTGCTCTCGGCACGGCAAAGGTTTGATCGTAGAGCAAGCGCGTTTCACGATCTTTCAAGACCTTGTAGGCTTCTCCGATCTCCTTAAAGCGCAACTCTGCATGCAATTCGCGGCTGACGTCGGGATGATATTTGCGCGCAAGCCGACGGTAGGCGGCTTTAATCACCTCCGGCTCGGCGTCTCTTGAGACGCCTAATATCATGTAGTAATCAAGCGTTTTCATTGATTAATCCGTCATCCTGTCGCAATGGTTACTTGCTTTTTACTTAGTTGATCTCTGATTCGGCAAAGTCATTTTGACATCGTCAGGTTGAAATGGAAGGCTGGAATAAGCCTACAAATCACTGCCATTTAAACGTATGACAAGTTTACTAGCCTATTAGTTAGTACTAAACCAGCTGATACTTTGCGTTATATGCCAAGTATATTTATTGTATTATTGATAATATCATAAACTTATATTTAGTAATTATTTGATAATTTTTACATAAAGTTGACGAAGTTCACGCACAATCCTGCTTTACGTAAATCGAGTGTTTCATGTCCCGCGTCTTTCTCATTTCTATGTTGTCTAGCCGATGTCCCGATTGTTCTCCTGTGCCACTTTTCAGACGCCTACTTTTAACACAACAGTGGGTATCGCAATGAGTACACCCCTGATCGCTTGGCAGGAAAACGAGCAAACTCATAGCAGTCGCTGGCAATCTGAAGGCGGCAATCCAGCGCCTAAACGAGTGCTGGTGGCGGAGGACACCTTGGCAGCAGATAGCGCTTTCCGCCTTGCAAATGAAGGCACGGCGATGCTGTGGCGCGGCGATTTCCAAAACGCACGCCAGTTATTGCAAGCACTCGCGCGCCGCATTGATCGCAAGCGGCAACCTAAGTCGCAACGTCAAGCAGACAAGTCAGAGAAGCAAAAGATTTGCGAGCCGATTGATGCATTCAACCAGCACAGGCTGGCGCAATCGCAGCGTGCCCGCACGCTCGGCATGTTATTGATTCCAGTCAATGCGGATTACACTATTCCATTGCGACGTGCGCCTGATATACAGCTCGCGTGTAACGAAGCCTATGGCGCCAGCAGCGGCGATTTTATTGTCTCGCTACGTGAATTATTAGGCGTGATTGGCGCCCATGAATGGCGCAAAAATGGCGTAATGATTGAGGCATTGGGAACGCGTATTCATCCGTATTACGGCGTGTATTCACCGGTACGCGGTGAATATTTGAAGCTGATCGAGGAAGCACCGCTACCCGAAACCAAATTGGCGTTTGACATCGGTACCGGAACTGGCGTAATCGCCGCGTTACTCGCACAGCGCGGTGTCAAAAATATCGTGGCAACCGATATGGATGCGCGCGCTTTGTCGTGCGCCCGAGATAATCTGTCGCGTTTAGAATTATTGGATCGCGTCGAGGTGTTGGAAGCAAATCTATTTCCACCCGGACAAGCATCTTTGATTGTGTGTAATCCACCTTGGATTCCGGCGCGCCCAAGTGCACCGATCGAACATGCGATCTACGATCACGAAAGTGGTATGTTGCGCGGGTTTTTAAATGGTTTAGGCGATCATTTGACCGAACGTGGCGAGGGGTGGTTGATCCTGTCAGATCTGGCCGAACACCTAGGTTTGCGCAGTCGCGCTACATTGTTGGCGTGGATAGAGCAGGCCGGATTACGCATTATCGACAGGATCGACACCAAGGCCGTGCATCCGCGTGCGGCAGATGCGCAAGATACTTTGCATCAGGCGCGTGCGGCAGAGATTACTTCATTATGGCGACTGACAAAGCGCTGATTTTTACTGAGAGAAAAATTTTTATGGCAAATAAGCCTGCACGTATCCTGACTTTCAAATGCAAAGTTTGCACCAAGCCGGTCAAAGTCTTTTTGCAAAAAGTCTCCGCTTGTTCGCACATTCAGCCGTATCAAGGCATCTGTAACTGCGGCGAGATTATGCGTTATGCAACCGGGCAAAAAGATGCGGTCGAATCTTATCTCGCTTCAGCAGATGGTAGCTGGACACACCATCATTAGAACCAGATGTCGGCGCGCCGTCATTTGCACAGCGCGCTTACTGGTCCCATCCTAGTCAGTCGTAATAAAACGCATTTTGAAGTTGCGACCTTTGATGTTGCCGTTGCTGAGGCCAGCATAGGCTTTGTCGGCGATGACTCTATCCAACGCAACATAGGTCATGAACTCGAACACATTAATCTTGCCGACCTGATCTTTGCTCAGGCCGACATCACCAGTTAGCGCACCTAGCAAATCTCCAGGACGCAATTTATCCTTTTTGCCGCCCATAATGCACAGCGTCACCATCGGTGCCAAAAGTGCGCCGCTGCTTGATGTAGCCGCATCGTCATGCGCATCAGAACCAGTTTCAGTTGCCGGCAAATCAAACCATTGCACTGGACGTTTCTGATATTCCTCAATCAGCTTGACCCATTTTTTCTCATTAGGCGCGCACAAACTCAACGCTAAGCCTTTGTCCTGCCCGCGTCCTGTACGACCGATGCGGTGGATATGGACTTCGGTGTCTTTTGAGACGTCGACATTAATCACTGCATTCAAAGACTGAATATCCAATCCCCGTGCGGCAACGTCGGTTGCTACTAGTACTGAACAACTACGGTTGGCAAATAACACCAAAATCTCATCACGTTCACGTTGTTCCAGCTCACCGTACAAGGCTAAAGCACTAAAACCCTGCGCGCGTAATTCGGCAGCCAGTTCGCGGCAATGAATTTTGGTGTTGCAAAATGCCAGCGTCGAGACAGGAGAGAAATGCGTTAGTAGTCGAGCAACTGCGCGATTACGATCGTCATAGTCAACCGCATAAAAACGTTGTTCGATTTGCTCGTCGTCATGCTGTGCCTCGACTTTTATCTCGACCGGATCGTGCAGAAATTCGGCGCTGGCTTTGCGGATGTCGTCGGGATAGGTGGCAGAAAACAAAAGGGTCTGCCTACGCTTTGGACAAGCGCTGACAATGCCGGCGATGTCCTCATAAAAGCCCATGTCTACCATGCGGTCCGCTTCATCCAACACCAGCATTTGCACATGGTCTAGATTGATGGTCTGGCGTGAAATATGATCACGTAAGCGACCGGGCGTGCCAACCACGATATGTGCGCCGCGTTCTAACGATGCGATCTGCGGTCGCATTGGCGTGCCGCCGCACAAGGTCAAGATCTTGATGTTATTGGTAAAGCGCGCCAAACGTCGTAATTCGTTGGCGACTTGATCGGCCAATTCACGGGTTGGACACACAACCAATCCTTGCACTGCAAACCATGCCGGATTGAGTTTTTGTAAAAGACCGATGCCAAATGCTGCCGTCTTTCCGCTACCAGTTTTGGCTTGCGCAATTAAATCGCTACCGCTCAGCACGGGCGGCAAACTTTGCGCCTGGATGGGCGTCATCTCGTGATAACCGAGCGATTCGAGATTTGCCAATATGTCCGAAGACAATGTGAGTTGGGAGAAAGAGAGTGAAGACATGGCGATTGTTTGCGAAGAGAGGCGTGCAGTCTAACAGGCATGCCCCTACAATTGGCATTCCATATCGGATAGAGATTTTTTGCTAAGTGCTCAAGGGACTTATTTAGAGCATTGGAATGTGCTCAGAATGCAGGAAAGAACCGAAAAATAAACCCATCAAATAAATCCAAAAAAATGAATTTATAAAAGGGGTCTATTAAACGGATTCCTATTTATGTATTTGGAAACGCTCTTAGAAGATTACGAACAGCGTTTGTCTAGGTTATTCAGCTTGATCAGCCTTCGTCGCTCGGTGCGGCGATTTCTTCAATACGCTTACTCGCTTCTTGACGATGATCACGTATCTTGCCTTTGACTTTGAGAACCTGGCGATCCAGTTTGTCGACCATGCCGTCAATGGCAGCATATAAATCTTCGGCACTATCAGCCGCATGCAGGGTTTCCCCTTTTAAACGTAGATTGACTTCTGCAGTTTGCTGCTTATTTTTTGCAGCGCTACTGTCTATGCCTAGCACAACATCAATACCGATAATCTGGTCAAAGTGGCGTGTGACGCGTTCCAGCTTGTTTTCTACATGCTCACGAATTGATGGGGTGAGATCGAGATGGTGTCCGGTAATAAGTATATTCATACGATTTCTCCCGTGTTGATTAAAAAAATAGGACGCAATGGCGTCGGAATCGTTCCGTATTGTGGCTCTATATTATGAAAAATTAATATCGAGAAGTTCTTTTAAGTTGTGCCTCCAATTGGTGAATACGGTCCATTAAATCTAATGCGAGTGCGATACCCGGGCTGTTGATTTCCAGCTCTTGCGCCAGCGTCTGCGCCAATCGCGCACGCTGCACCGCAGGTCCGCGAAATTGCCAATGCTGTTGCGTTTGCGTGATCGGCTCATATGCACCTTCGCATATGCCTTCAAATACACCTTCGATTACCCAACTTTTAACAACCTCCTCGGAGCTTTGACATACTTGGCAAAGCTCGACCAACGTCAGTTGCACATTGTCATCAATAATTTCGCTTTCTACGATCTGAGGGAAAGATGGTTTCATCGTACACCTCCTTATTAGGAGCGGGGATTGAAGTCAAACGCCTGCTGCAGCGCACGGTAGGCTTCTTTCGCCTTATCGTTATCAGCTGGCGGTAACGCGATGTTGAGAACCACGTATAAGTCGCCCGGTTCTTTGCTTGGGATGCCTTTCCCTTTTAAACGCAGCTTACGTCCGCTAACTGAGTTGGCGGGTATCGTCAGTTCAACAACGCCGGCCGGCGTAGCGACAGAAACGGCAGCGCCCAAGGCCGCTTCCCACGGAGCCAACGGTAAATCGACATAGATGTCGCGACCGTCGACGCGATAGCGTGGGTGAGGGCGTAAAGACACTTCTAAGTACAGATCGCCCGCTTTGCCACCGCCTATGCCCGCAGTGCCTTGGCCAGTCAGGCGCAAGGTTTGCCCAGCACGGATACCTTTGGGGATTTTGATGCTCAGCGTGCGGTCGCGATTAACGACATGGCCACGTTCATCAGCGACCGGCATGCGCAAGGAAATCGTGCGTTCGGCACCGTGATAGGCGTCTTCTAGCTCGACCTGTACCTTGGCATGTTGATCTTCACCTTGTCTGCGCATATTTTGACCGCGACCGCTACTCTGACCATTTTGTTGTGCGAACATTTGTTCAAAGAAGTCGCTGAAGTCCATTCCTTCGCCAAAGCCCGCCTGCGAACCTTGACTGCGAAAGCCTGCGCCTCCATTCCGTCCTGGTGGTGGTTGAAAGTCTTGGCCGTTCTTCCAATTCGCGCCGAGCTGGTCATAAGAGCTGCGTGACTCGGGATCTTTCAATACTTTGTAGGCTTCACCGACCTCCTTGAAGCGCGCCTCGGTGTCGGCTTCCTTACTGACATCAGGATGATATTTACGCGCGAGTTTGCGATACGCCCCCTTGATCTGCTCTGGTGTGGCGTCTCGCTGAACGCCGAGAGTTTCGTAATAGTCCTTGAATTTCATCTTTAGGTTCGCGTTTGAAATGAATGTTTTTCGATATGCGTCCCACACACATGTGGGTTCAGACGCTGGATGTCAAGTCGTGCAAGTTTCTTCTTTCGAGCAGGCACCTCAGCGCATCACCTATAGCACGGTCCCAAATAACTTACCGATTCCAGTGGTTATGGCCATTGCAAGTGCGCCCCAAAAGCCAACACGTAATGCCGCCCGTCCTAAGGGAGCCGCACCAATATAGGCCCCGAGGACACCCAGAGCAACGAGGCAGAGCAATGACATGCCCGCAACCAACGGAATAATATTCTCGGTTGAGACAAACAGCGCGGTTAGCAATGGTAGGGCGGCTCCAAAGGCAAAAGTGCAGGCCGATGCGAGGGCGGCCTGTAATGGCCGTGCCATTGTTTCTTGCCGGATACCCAGTTCATCCTGAAGATGAGCACCAAGTGCATCATGCACCATTAACTCGTCTGCAACTCGCGATGCCAACTCTGCTGACACGCCCCGTGCCATGTAAATAGCCGTCAGTTCGCGATGTTCTGCAACCGGATCCGCTTTTAATTCTTGCCGCTCTACCTCGATGTCAGCGCGTTCGGCATCGGCTTGGGAGCTAACGGAAACATATTCGCCGGCAGCCATCGACATTGCACCTGCCGTCAGCGCGGCAATGCCAGCTACCAGTAATTCGTTGCGGCCCGCATTAGTGGCAGCCACACCGAGAATGAGACAGGCGGTGGAAATGATGCCGTCGTTGGCACCTAACACGCCGGCACGCAACCAGGCGATGATCGTAATTTTGTGCGTTTCGGGGTGGTGAGCACGTGACATCGAAGCTTCCGGCTAAGTTATTTTTCTATGTACTTACTGTATCACCGGATGTGGGGTTATGCGATCTTAAAAAAAAGTAACGCAATGGCTAGCTAACGCACATATTCGCCTCCAACAGTGCTGTTATAGTCAAAGCGTTGGAGATAATAAGTCGCAGGAGGCCAGATGCATTGAATGGCATGATGTTAATCAAAACCAAACAGTTAGAGCGTTAGGCATTAGCATGCGGAAATGGCAAAAAATAGTCTTGGCAGTGATAGCAGTGCTCGCGTTAACTTTGATAGCGGCTTTGTTGTTGGTGCGTTCATTTACCGACGAGGCGCAGCTAAAAGCGCGTGTTTATGCCGAGCTAAAGCAAGCCAGCACCGCGGAAGTGCGTCTAGGCGAGTTGGAGCTCTCGCTTTTTCCGATTCCAAAATTACAAGTACACGACGTCGAATTGCTCAATCCAAGTTGGAAATCAGAGCAAGCACACACGCAAATCATCGTTCGGGCCGAGACGATACGGGCTGACATTGCACTGATGCCTTTGCTGCGCGGAAAATTTGAGGTGAAAGGTGTCACTTTAAAAGGCGCGCAGATCAATCTCGAGACCGATGCAAAGGGTAAACATAATTGGGATGTGATACGGGCGCAAACGCCTGTTTCAGATCTACCAAACTTCTCCCTCGGATCAATACAAAAGAACGCGCTGCGCTCGGTACTGATCAAGGACAGCACAGTGCGCGTTGTGGATGCAACGCAAACTGTGCGCATCTGGCATGTAAAGCAGCTCGCTTTATCCGCCGATCACGATTTACGCGATCTGCAATTAAATGCGTCGCTGATTCATAATCAACATCAGCTAGACCTCGACGGAACAATCAATGACCTATCGCAATTAGGTCAGACAGGTGCCAGCTCACAGTCGTCCTTCAAACTAAAAATCGGACAAGCACAGGCACACATCGACGGCGTACTACCTTTGGATCGCGCGCTGACCAATTCTAATTTGCATATAAGTATCGACGCGCCGTCATTGAAAGACGCTTACGCATTCTTAGAAATGCCGCATCAATCTATGGCCTCCTTAAAAGCGGCGCTGCAGCTACACACCAGCAAGCAAGAGATCACGCTAAAAAATATGAAGGTGCAACTTGGCGAGCTACATGCAACTGCTAACGCTAGGGTCGACAGGCTCGCGGCTAAACCCCGTTTTGATCTGAACGTGCAGGCAGATAAAGTCGATATGGTGCAAACCTTGCTCGATGCGGGGCGACCACCGCGGCCACCTAAACCGCCCGGCCAATTGTTGTACGATCATCCGCTACCGTGGCCATGGTTAGTCAAAATGCAGGGAACAGAAGGAAAGCTCGATCTCAGCATCGCCGCATTGCGATTGCGCTCTGGCATCATGGTCTCGGACGCCCACGCGCAAGCGGAAGTCGTCGATCAGCGCATGGTGGTCAAGGCCTTTGATGGAAAATTATTGCAAGGCACGGTACATGGCGATGCAATATTTGAAGCAAAAGACAAGGCGGTAAAGTTAAATCTGCGTATGGAAGATGCGCTGCTGGGTGAATGGTTGAGGCAGGGCGGCAAGAAACTGAAAGTCGATGGAGGTAAGATGAACGTCGATGCGCAAGTGAGTACACATGGCAACTCAATGAAAGAGTTGGCTGCGTCGATAAGTGGCCCAGTAGACATTCGTATCGCCGACGCCGCCATCCACTCCTCCAAAGCAGGCAATGCAGAATTTTGGTTAACCGGCTTATTCTCGACCAAAGATGATACGCATATCAATATGAGTTGCGCATCGGCGCATTTGCCATTTCGATCTGGTTTGGCAAAAGGGAGTGCGATCGTCGGCGCACGTAGCGACGTCAGTCAATTGCTCACCAGCGGTTACATCGATATGCGCAAGCAAACTTTGGATTTGCATGGTCGCGTGCGGGCACGATCTGGCGTCAGTTTGGGGCTATCTAATATTGCGGGCGATGTAAAAATAGTCGGCAAATTGACGAAGCCGGAGTTAAATCTGGATGAAGCTGGCATCGTCGGTGCAATCGCGCGTGTCGGCGCGGCGATTTTGACGAGTGGTGTCAGTCTTATTGCGACTTCCATTTGGGATGGCGCGAATCCGGAATCTGACCCATGCCAAATCGTTTTTGCTGCGAAGGCGCGTCAACAAGATAAAGCTGCCCACGAGAAAGATGACGTTGAGTGAATGTATTACTAAAGACCGGAGCAATCGTTAGAAAGCAGATTTTTTATGCCATCGATGGCAATCGGCGCAGACAAAAGTTATGATGTTGGACATTTTATTCTCAGTAGAAGGTCTTGCATGAGCAAAATCGAAGAGATCGTCGCTCGCCAAAAGACGGGTGCCCAATTTGTCATTTCAGCACAAATGCTGCGCTTACCGCCAACTGAGTTTGATGGTCTGGTGCAAACATGGATCGCAGAGGGTGGTCTAGGTTTTGCGTTGCGCGGCGTGCCGCATCGCTGCTGTATAGATAACGAGTTTTATATTGATAGGATCACCGTCGTTAAAACGGCGGAATAAACATACACCTTTCGAGCGATAGTTGTGATCTGGTCTATCTAACTTTGTCGTTAGCATCGTAATTGTGCGCTGTAGCTAGCACGTACCCAACAAACAACTGGATAAAGTCGCAGCACTATTCGCTTCATGGGTTTCTTTTCCACTCATTCTTAAATATAAAATCGTGTCCAATCGACTTCCTGTATTGCAGCAATACCTGTTGCCGAAAAAAGCGCTCACGGCCTTTGCTGGATGGGTTGCCGGCGCGCAGCGAGGCCGCGTAACGCAAGGCTTGATTCGCTGGTTTGTTGATAAATATCAAGTCGATATGAGTGAGGCTGCCAATTCGGAGATTGGTAGTTATCTCAGCTTTAATGACTTCTTTACGCGCGCGTTGGCGCCGGGTGCGCGCCCATTGGCTGAGGCAGATTTCATCTGCCCGGTGGATGGCGCGATCAGTCAGTTTGGCGAAATTGCAAAAGACCAGATATTTCAAGCCAAAGGTCATCAATATTCCACCACTGCTCTGGTTGGCGGTGATAGCGCTTTGGCAGCTCGTTTCGAGCATGGTAGCTTTGCGACCTTGTATTTGAGCCCGCGTGATTACCATCGGATACACATGCCTTGTGACGGACGTTTGCTTAGCATGACGTATGTCCCAGGTAGTTTGTTTTCGGTTAACCCGACCACCGCACGCGGCGTCCCCAATCTGTTTGCGCGCAATGAACGTGTGGTGTGTTTGTTCGAAGGGATTTACGGCCCCTTTATTTTGACGTTGGTGGGTGCCACTATCGTCGGTAGCATGGCAACCGTATGGCAGGGCGTGATTAACCCGCCACGTAGCAATGCAGTACGCAATTGGCGCTATGAAGATCAACAGATCACACTGAAAAAAGGTGAGGAGATGGGACGTTTCTTACTTGGTTCTACTGTGGTGATGCTGTTTCCCAAAGATGTGATGCAATTCAACCAAGCATGGCTGGCAGAAGGTGCGGTGAAGCTTGGTGAAGCGATGGGTGCACATACGAGTGGATTGTAGACTTCGCTCCGCCCGGCCGATCTCACGAATTAAAGTTGACCGCAAAAATTTGGTCACGAAAAGGTCGATTCTCACGTCAGTTGGACGTTAGATTGAAGTGCACCTGACGACGCAATACAAGGATGATCATGAGTTTTCTGCTTGATTTGGTCGAGCAATATGGGTTGCTATTAGTATTTTTCAATGTTCTGATTGAGCAATTGGGGATGCCGATTCCGGCTTATCCAACATTGGTGATTACCGGCGCTATGCTAGGACGCGGCCACTATACGGTGGCCGGCTTGTTGATTACAGCTGTGGTCGCCGCCTTGATCGCGGACTTTATCTGGTATTGGGCCGGTCGCAAATACGGCGGTCGCGTGATGACCAAGCTATGCCGCATATCTTTGTCGCCAGACTCCTGCGTGCGACAGACCGAAGCCACCTATCGAAAATGGGGTGCGGCGTCGCTGTTGGTGGCGAAGTTTATTCCCGGCTTTGCTTCGGTTGCGAGTGCTTTAGCTGGCGCAATCGGTACGCGCCCATCAAAATTTCTGTTGTTCGACGGCTTAGGTGCCATCTTGTGGGTTGGCTCGGCGATTTTTTTGGGCTCTTTGTTCCGCACCACGGTTGCCGATTTGCTTGATATTTTGGCTAATTTGGGCAAGTGGGGTGTGGTGTTGGTTGCACTCGCTTTTGCCGTATATCTGGCAAAAAAGTGGTGGCAGCGTTATATGTTTCTCAAAGATTTACGCATGGCGCGTATTACCGTGACGGAACTCGATCAATTATTAAGGCAGGACAACCCGCCTACGATTATTGACGTACGTACCAGCATTGCTCAGCAACAAGGCAGAATTCCCGGCGCGATGGTATTGTCAGATGATGACGTTAATGCGCTGGTGATAAACAATGAATTGAACTCAGAAGTTGTTATTTATTGTTCCTGTCCAAATGAGGCCTCCGCCGCACGACTTGCCAAGAAGCTGATGCAACGCGGCTACACCAAAGTGCGCCCGCTCACCGGTGGAATTGATGCTTGGGTGGCAGCAGGCTTTTCGCTCGATAACTGATACTCTCTAACGTTTTTTAATCGATGTCGCTCTGGCTGATATCCATCTGATCCATCAGTACCGCAACGATCACTTTTTCTATGCTGATACTTTTCCTCAAAGCCGCTTTTCTGGTGCCGATTACCTTGCTGCCAATCGTCAATCCTTTTGGTAATGCGCCCGTTTTCGCCAGTTTGCTGGGAAACGTTAGTCGCGGTGTGGAAGTCAAACTAGCGCGTCAAGTCGCACTAAATTGCTGGATCATGTTGCTGGCAGCGATGTTTGTAGGCTCGCATGTGCTGATGTTTTTCGGCATCTCATTGCCTATCGTGCGTATCGGTGGCGGTATCTTGGTTGCCGCCACTGGCTGGCGTTTATTACACGACAATAGTCACGACGCGATTCGCACACAAGTGGCGACCAATCCTGCTGAGGTCTGGTCAGAAGACGAGCTCAAGGTGCGAAGTTTTTACCCCATTAGTTTTCCGCTGACAGTAGGACCCGGCACCATTGCTGCATCGATTACCTTGGGAGCCAATGCGCCGACACGTTTGCCGGATTGGGCACTGTCGGTGGGTAGCGCTGCGGTGGGTACTGCTTTGACGGCCTTGGTCATCTATCTGTGCTATCGCTTTGCTAATCGCATGGTGACCATGCTAGGACGCTTGGGCACTATGGTGGTATTGCGGCTGTCGGCTTTCATATTGTTATGCATCGGCATACAAATTTTGTGGGACGGCATTATTGGGCTGGCGCGCGAGTCTGGCATTTTGATAGGCTAAGAATGGTGCTGATAGATCGGCAAAATAAATAATGAGCATTGTTGATAATAGAAAAGCATTCCATGACTACTCGATCGAGGATAGATACGAGGCCGGTGTGATGCTGCAAGGTTGGGAAGTCAAAGCCATTAGAGAAGGGCGCGTGCAACTGAAAGAGGCGTATGTCATTGCGCGTGATGACGAGATTTTTTTGTTCGGCGCACACGTCAGCTCGCTTAGTAGCGCTTCGTCCTTTAGTCATCCGGAGGCATTACGCAGCCGCAAATTATTATTGCATGCGGCCGAGATTAAAAAGTTGCTGGGGAAGGTGGAGCAGGCGGGTTACACGATGGTGCCGCTCAATTTACATTGGGTGAGGGGACGTGTGAAATGCGATATTGCGTTGGCAAAAGGCAAGCGTGAATACGATAAACGCCATGCCGAAAAAGACCGCGATTGGCAACGCGAGCATCAAAAAATTATGAAAATTCACAGGCGCTGAAATATTATTTTTAAACAAATCCTTTATATTCAATGTATTGGAGATATATTGTAAAGTGTTTTCTATTTGAAATTGAGAACTTTTGTTTTTAATTAGCTCAAATAAGCTTATTCACGCTGACCTTACGGAGTGCAGTATTTCAGAATCTAATCTTAATCAACAGCAACTATCGATCATCTCCGACACCACGCTGGATCATTACAATCAGCGTGCCGCGGCGTTTTGGGAAGGCACGCGTACGCACGACGTGCGACAAAACATCGATGCTCTGTTGAAGCATATCTCCGCAGCACCTCCATTTACGATATTGGATTTTGGTTGCGGGCCTGGTCGCGATCTCAAAGCCTTTTCCGATTTAGGGCATCAGGTGATCGGTATCGACGGTGCGCAAGAGTTTGCCAAGATGGCACGCGAGTACACTGGTTGTGAGGTGTGGCAACAGGATTTTTTGCAATTAGATTTACCTGCCGAATATTTTGACGGCGTATTTGCCAATGCGTCCTTGTTCCATGTACCGGCGCAGGAATTACCGCGTGTACTAAAACAGTTATATGCAACACTTAAACCAAGTGGTGTTCTGTTTTCCTCCAATCCGCGCGGCGCAAATCAAGAAGGGTGGAGCGCGGGTCGTTATGGCAGCTATCACGAGCTAGAAAACTGGCGCACATTTTTAACTGACGCAGGCTTTAGTGAAATAGACCATTATTACCGACCAGCGGGCTTGCCCCGTGAACAGCAGGCTTGGCTCGCATCAATCTGGCGAAAATAACTTGATGGCCATGGTCAGAATCGCCACCCAAAGCCGACTTTGATTTTTTCTAGCGCTACAAGAAGTTTAAATTACGCATTAAAAACAATAGCTTAAAAGCTAAGTTATTGACGGTTGTTAGTTGATTTGATGACCTGCTCGGGATCAAGTATTTGCTACTACTTGAGTGTGTTGATTTGACTGCCGTGGTCGACGGATCTAATCAGTACTAATCTCATGATTAGCCGCATGAGCGTCTTAAAATCGGCGCGGCGCTCATACAGGCTACATCTGACTAATCAATCCTCTTCTTGCAGCTTAATCCTCGGTACCTTGTGGTCCAATGTCTCTGCGACCATTGCGAACATGTCTGCTGCATCTTTGAAGCTATTTTTCTCTAAATAAGCTGCTTCGCGCATCATTTTGGTTGCCACTTCCGTGTCGTTGCTACCGACGCCTTTCAATGCGCGTCCTAAGTGGCGACAAAATGAAAACACCTGATTTTTATCGAGCGTTTCAGTTTTTTCAGTTTCTGTAATTTGTTCAGCCATGAGATATTTCCTTGTATCGATTGCTCAAGCCATCATCGTACCTTGAGTTGTCTGATTTGTCCCCGCACGCCGAGAAACACGCTTGATGGTCGCGCACATTCTCTCAAGATTTGGTCGCTCTAATACCACATGAATTTTCAATAAATCACATTAGAAACATCAATTAATATATTGAATATAAAGGATTTATTTCTTATCTTTAGGGTTCTCTTTTTGGCAAGGGGTGTGCATCTTCACGCCATCGCGTTTGATGGCAACCATCTCTCCATTCGCTTGCGCACTGGCTTTCGGTACTTGTTTTTTAGTATCTTGCTGTAGATCGTCGCAGCTAATATCGAAGCTTGGCGCTTGTTCGGCTCCTTGATCGTTACCATCTTTCTGAGATTTGCCATCGGAACCATCAGAATCGCCATCAGATTTGCCGCCGCTACCAGCGCCGGCACCGGCGTCACCATTGCCGTCACCATTGCCTTTTCCACTACCACCATTCGTTTCGTCAGTATTTTGATTGCCATTACCGCTGTCACCATTGTTACTTCCTGCTCCGTCCGCGCTGCCACCGCTATCGGTGTCATTGCCGCCGTCGCCGCCACCGTTACCGTCGCCATTTTGGCCCGAGCCATTACCGCCATCACCATCGGCCGCGCCGCCACTTCCCGAGCCATCGCTGCCATCACCTGAGCTGTCTCCGTTATTGCCATTTCCGTTGCCACCAGAGCCGTCGCCATCACCGCCGCTACCGGTGCTAGCACCTCCGTCTCCACCGCCGTCACCGCCATTGCCCGAGCCATTACCACCAGCACCGGAATCACCGTCGCCGTTTCCATCACCACCACTTCCCGAACCATCGCCGCCATCGCCGGTGCCGTTTCCGTTATTGCCATTTCCGTTACCACCAGAGCCGTCGCCATCGCCGCCGCTACCGGAACTAGCACCGCCATCTCCACCGCCGCTACCGTCGTTATTCGATCCGTCATTGCCATTGCCTGAACCGTCCGAACCATTCCCATCGCCGCCGCTACCAGTTCCGCCAGAATTAGCGCCGCTGCCATTGCCGTCCGAGCCATCACCATTGCCGCCGCCGCTCATGGAGCCACCGCCATCGCCACCACCGTCGCCACCATTACCAGAGCCGTCACCATTCAAACCGGAGCCGTTGGAACCGTTACCATCACCGCCGCCGCCACTTCCAGACGTATTGCTGCCGTCGCCGCCAGTGCCATTACCATTGCCGTCGCCGTTAGTGCTGTTGTTGTTGGAGCCGTCTCCATCACCGCCGCCACTGCTAAACCCGCCGCCGTCACCGCCGCCGCCATCGTTGGAGGAATTATTTCCGTTATTGTTGTTACCGTTATTGTCGTTACTGCCGTTGTTGTTTCCGTTATTGTTATTGTTGTTTCCGTCGTTGTTAGTGTTGTTATTATTTCCGTTATTGTTGTTGCCGTTGCCATTGGTGTTGCCGTTATCACCAGGAGTCGAAGTAGTTGGCGGATAGGGATTCACCGTCGGTGGAGCAGAGGGACAATCCGCACATGGGGTATAGCCACCGCTGCCGTCATCTCCTCCGCCACCGCCACCACCGTTAAAACCGGTGTCGGGATTTGGGTAGGGGCTAGGATTGCTACCCATACAGTCGGACAAGTTTTCGCAGCCGCGCCACAAGCCACCGCTGGTGCCGCCGTTACTATTTAAATTGCGAATATCCGCACTAAATTCTGTATGAAGTGGCGTGGCGTTGTAAGTGTAAATTCTGTGACCAGTCGACAGAACTAGCTTACGGTTTCCTAGTAAATTGATGCCATCGTCCCATGGGATATGAATATCGTGGTAACCGGCACCGCCATTTGGGAATGGATAATAATTGGTGCCGCTGATGATGATCGTGCTGCCATCCGGCAGTTTGACGATCGTTGATGGCAATATTTGTGGTTCGTTCGCGACGTGTGATTGACCTATCCACACGGTTTGATCGTTCAGCGTGCGCAGCGTGATTTTTGGCTTGTTCGCATTGACATACGCACTGGTTGCACTAGGCAGACTCAAATTATTGCTGAAAAAATGCATCTGGTCGCCAATCGTGTTGAACGAATTAATCGTCAAATTGGGCGCAGCCAGACGCAGGTTATACAAGGGGCCCACGTTGTACGCGATCATATTACCGGTGGTTTGTGCCGACAAACTGCGATAGCCAAGGTTGAACGCGCCGTCGTACCCAATATGGACGTCACCGCTCAGCGTATTTTTTGCGGCGGTTGGCACATTAGCATCAGCCATGATCGACTCTTGCGGCGTGCCGATATAAAAGGTTGATACTGGATTGTTGAATTTCAGCAGTGTCGCGGCATCGTAGTTGATATCTGGCGTAAAGCCCGGCTCGGTTGCATTATTGATGCCTATCTTATTAGTTAGGTCGAACGGTTGCAGCATGATGCGTGCGTTATCTGCCGTGGTCGCTGTCAACAAAATATCGAGCGCCGTCGAGCGCAACATCAAATTCCGTCCCTTGCTATTGAGCTTGATAATGCTCAGTGCACCGCCAGTCGTCAGATAAAAATCCCCGACTGGTTTATCAGAGCTCGTCACCGTGGCGCTGCCGCCATTTATCGCTGCGGCACCAACCGCAATCGCATCATCGATATCGCCGGACGAATTAGCACCGATACCGAGCGCAGTCAGGCTGCCGGTGTAATCGCTATTATCAATGACCATGAGCTTGCCGCCAGAGGCAGCAATGTTGCTGACCTTGCTCTTTAAGTAAAAGCTGCCCTTAGAGTCATCACCAAATACACCGAGCGTATCCGCGGTGATACGCACACCAGCGGCTGTTTTTGCCGTGTAGTCACCGCCAATACCAATTGAAACTGAGTCGCTGCCATTCGTGGTTGAAGCGGTGATGTTTTGATTGATATTGAGATTGCCGCCTATCGACAATGAGATGTCGTTGGGGTTGTAGCTGTTGGTGACAGAACCATCGGAGTTGGTGGTGCTGGAAACGATCGAGTTAGACGTTGTGCTGAGACCGTTAATCGAACTGATTGTGCCTACTGTCGTGGTGGTACCGCTATAGGCCGTGCCTGCATAGTTGATCGAGCCATTGATAGTACCGGCCAGAGTATTGATACGATTGTTTGCATTGGTAAGAACATAGGGCGTGACAACGGTAGAACTATTGCCCTTCATTAAAAGCCCCGCTGCCTTGATCGCGCCATTGTCTAACGGCGTGCCACTGCTATTTACATCGTGACGTTGATATACACCGCCTTGGCCAACAGTCAATCTGACGGTCCCATTGCCAGCGTTCACCGTTTCATTAAGAACTAAGCTAGCTGGATTGGTTGCGTTAGGCTGTTTGGTTGCATCAAAGGAGGTGGAGTTGCCAGTATTAATCGTTACGTCGTGGTTATTGGTGGTAATGCCGCTCACACCAGAAGCAGAGCCGATTTTTAATGTGTTGGACGTTTTATAGGAAAGTGCACCATTCAAATTTGCTGAAAGCGAGCCGACGTTGTTAGCCAATTGATTAAATGTTGCGCCGCCGCCGCTGCTCGATAACGCTAAACTAGTTGCGGTAACAGTTCCTCCAGTCTGGTTTATGCCACTGTTCGCGCGAATTAGCAAAACGCTAGACGTGATATTTTGAGCGACATTAATCGAGCCGGGGCGATCTAGATAAAGTCTTGTTTCTCCGTTTGCGTGATTAAAACCACTAACTGTCCGCGTCGTTCCGTCGCCGCCGGTACCAGTTACGGTTCCTACCGTAAAATTCTTTGCGTTGCTAAAGCGAACTAGACTGTTACCGCTGATGTCGGCAGCTACGGTGTTGAAATCGTTGTGGCTATTGACCGATGTGGTACTAGCGACACCGGCCAAATCCCAATAGCCGCCGCCTGTCATTAATAGCGAGCCGGCCTGCAGATGCGTATTCGCTGCTTGCGTGGCACCATTTGCAGCTTGCAACCATAAGGTGCTAGCCGCATCTGTTCCCTCAACGGCCGAATTAATAACAATTTTATTATCAGCTTGCAAGTGGAGCGTATTTGGCTTGTTCCATTGGATTCCATCACCACCTCCATCGTCGATGGTGATGGTGCCACCATTCGGCGCGCTGCCGCTAGAAGTGGTTTTGATGGTAACGTTTGATGTATCTAAAGCACTTTCAAGTGCGCCAACGCTCAGACGTGAGGTATTGGCTGAACCACCTTCAAATACGCCTCCGGTAGGAGTAATATCTCCAGCGACCACGCCGTTACCTATGTTGATGTCGGTTGGATCAAGTAACAGTGTTCCCGTTTTACCTTTTGAGGCAAGGGTATTCGTTAAACCGTCATAGCTGAGAGTTTGCTTACCGGATACTTCGACATTGCCACCATCACCACCTTGCGCACCACCTTGCGCAGAAATACTGCCGTAATACCTTGTCCAGTCGTCTGACCAGATCACCACATTACCGCCATTGCCGTTGTTCAAAGCATCGGCTTTGATCTGCACGTTCTTACCAACATAGTTGGTTTGCGCATTGGTCAGCGGCCCGATGCCTTGAAAATTTCCGCCGACGTTAATTTTTCCACCACCAGCGTCACCGGAGGCATCGAGTAGGGCGTGCTCGGTTAATGCAACCTTTTCGCCAAGTACTTTAATGGTGCCGCCGGTTTGGCCAGTAGCTTTGCCGCTAGCGTCTAAGGTGCCGCTGTTGAGCGTATTGCCGCCATCGGACGAGAGATAAATTTCGCCATTTTTTTCGACCGCGGTTTGTGCTTGGATCAAACCGCTATTATTGACCGCGGCAGTCGTCAAGTCGCGCGCGACCGATGCGGTCATGATTGCGCGTCCACCATCGGCCAAGATTTGTCCGCTGTTGTCTACGCCGGAGAGCGAGGCAACTGTTTTTTCATTGACGGCAACAGCGATCAAATTATCGCCTTGTATATCCAGCGTCATTTGATTGCCAGAGGCGAGGGCGACGGTGCCAAGTTTGGCTTGTATGACGCCGCGATTGGCAGCGTAGTCGCCCGCCAATACGATGTAACCGTTGTCGCGCGCTTTTAAAACCCCTTGGTTGATTACTTCGCGGCGCGCATCGGTCAAGCTATTGCGATTAAAGATAAATCGCCCAGCCATAAAATCATCGTTACCAATGTTAAGTGTGGTTGCCAGTAAGCCACCGACATCAACCGTCGCACCAGCGCCGAAGTAAACGCCAAAAGGATTAACTAGAAAAACCTGTCCATTGGACGAAAGGTTGCCGAGAATATTAGATGGGTTGCCGCCTACAACGCGATTGAGAAGAATCGAAGAGCTGTTTGGCTGATTGACGCGGACACTATTGCCGGCACCGATAGAAAAATCCTGCCAATTGATAATCGCTTTACCGGTGGTTTGATTGATGACTTGATTAGCACCGGACTGAGAAATATTGGCGGCACCACTGACCACCGTGCCGCCGCTAGGCAACACGTTTCCCGCCATAGTCGGCTGGACTATGAGCGTGAGGGCAAGCACAATCGCTTGCTGGCGTGGTTTAAAAATTCGCACTGACACTTATCCAAAATTTGGTGGAGCGAGGTACTTCGGTGCCGTCGTTGAGCGTTGTTTTTCCTATCGGTTGCGCGACATCGAAAGAGGCAACCATATTTTGTGTCGGATAAAACGTTGCGCCAAATCCGGCGCTATGTAATCGGTCAGAACTGTCACGGAAAGGAGCGCCGTTTTTGCCGTAGCCGGAAGCTTTAGCAGTGACTTCACCGCTGTCTGCTGTCAGCCGGAAAATGCCATAGCGACCAGCGAGCGAAAAAGGTCGACGCAATTCCATCGTCGCTAAATAACCGCTATCGCCGCGCAATTCAGACGGGCGATAACCGCGCACGCTCGACGGACCACCGATAGAAAATTTCTCCGTATCCGGCAGCATCTGACTGCTATACATAAGGTTGGCGCGAACGTATAAATCCCATGAGCCAGAAAACGGCGTGTTGTGATTGACATCCATTTCCCAGCGCGCCAGCACCGCGTTTTGTTGAGTATATTCTGTCCGATCGACGACAGTGTATGGAGTTATGTTGTCATCCACACGTTTAAAGTTGGTAGTCAAACTAAACCTAGCGTTAGTAACTGAGGTATCCGCGTTAATCGTATTTGCTAGGTAGCTGAAATTAATTACATTGATCGAGTGATCTGATTTGATTGAAGCTAGCTCATCATTCTGTTTTAATTGGTCTTTTTTGATGCTGACACTAATAATTTCGGTCTCGTCACGTGTACGAACCAACGGATGCGTAACCGTAATATTTGTTGAACTAACTTCACCACTGATGCCGAGATCGGCTTTTTTAGATGCGTCCACGTCATAAGTCACTTTTGAAGCGCCGACTGACAGGCGCGTCCCCAGCGTGTTGACTGGAATGGAGTAATTAACACTACCAAGTCGCGTTAAGCCTGCGCTGGTGCGCGAGCCGCCAACGGTCAGTTGATCGCCCCAGCCAAATGGTGAGTTAAGCGAGGCAGAAAGATCAATGCGATTTTTGCCGGTTTCGCTACGCCCATGATTATTAACACCGACGCTGGCGCTAAACAGCTTTTCGGTTAGATCGATTTCGGCATCTGTATCGCCAAATTCCGAGCCTGGCTCCAACAAAACTTTAGCGCTTAAGCCTGGCAAATCATTCAATAAAAGCAGATTCGTTTCCAGATTATTCGTGGTTACCAACGCGCCCGTCGTCAACGAGCGGGTGCGTGCCGCGATAAATCGATCAGAATATCGATGATTGCCTTTAAAAGTCGTTTTACCGATACGGCCTTCAACGATCTGAATTTTCACCACGCCATCGACGACTTTTTGCGGTGGTATCACTGCGCGCGCCAACATGTAACCGTGGTCATGGTAAAAAACGGTGAGCGCTTCAGCAGCCTTATTTAAATCGTAAAGATTCAGCTCCAGATCCATATAGCGTTCCAACACACGTTTCAATACCTGCTTTGGATACACCGTATTGCCGGAGAAATGAAAAGCATTGACCCGAAAACGTCGCGCACGCGGACTGTGTTGCGATGGCGCAGTTTGCACCGGCATCACCACCTTAGGTGGTGTTGGCGGCATCAGAGATTTAGGCTTCTCGAGCGTGTCCATCACGCTGCCTGGCGTTACCAAAGCGGCGAGGGCGACACTACTCCCGTACATCATCAGTAGCGCAAGCGATACAGCGGATGCAACAGTAGAAGCAGGAATATCGAATCTTTTTTTCAACACAATAGGATCGATATCGGTCAGGTCGGTGACAAACTAGCGCGGAAACGTTTGTTTGACTCTTGCAAGTCACGCGCCATTTGCACCGCGATCATGTACTGCAGATGGCGTGCGATAGGTGGCGCATCATTAAATAATTGTTGGAACGCGTCGCTGCTCAAGGCGGCGACTTTTACGGCACCTCTGGCGGTGCAAGTTGCGGATGCTGGCAAATCGTTGACAAGTGAAAGGATGCCGAACATCTCGCCATCAGCAAGCTCTCGTACGCCTAGTTCTTCATCGCTACCGTTTTCATGACGCGTAATATGAACCGCGCCTTGCATCAACAGATAAAGCGCGGCGCCTTGCTCGCCTTGTTTAATGAAGACATGTGCGTTTTCATGCTGCTCAATTTTTAGATGATTTGCCAACGCGTTCAGTTGCGCTGGCTGAAATTCTTCAAAGGCAGGGAGATTCTTGAGGAAAAATGTCAGATCCATTTTTTATTCTTTCGCCGATTCGCTTTTGTATGTGCAGACTCGCTTCAACCACGCAAACGTTTAGTCATCAGATTGATGAAATGCTTGAGCAGTACTTGCGCAACTGCTTCATTGTCAGTCAACAGTTTTTCAAATGTCATATGGTGTACACGTAACAGCTTGCAGGGGGTTTCCGTCGTAACGGTTGCGCTGGCGAGTAGCTCACCGCTTAGTACCGATACTTCACCCATCCATTCGCCAGGCTTGATTTGTGCGAGTCGCATCGATTTATTGTTGTCTTCTATCGATACACTTAAGGTGCCAGCCAACACAAAAAACAAAAAATCGACCGGCATACGATCACGGATCACGATACGTTCCGGCGCGATCTCTTGTACCGATGCGCCTTCCAGCAAGATAGCCAGATTCGCATCGCCCAAATCGCGCGCGATATCGGGAAACTGCGTTTGAAATTCGTCTACAAGTGTGGAATCTGTCGATTTCATGGTGTGTAAGGTTGAAGTGATGAGTCCGAGCCGGTTGCAGGGCCCACATCGTTACTGGAGGTGATAACGCTACCGGCAGTGGCTAAATAGCCGCCGATTAATATCAATGGTAAAGCGACGGCAGCAATCTTGATACCGAACGATGGTTCCGGTGTCATTGCGCCGTACCGATTCGCATCAGGATTGCCAGGGATGAACCAAAAACAAAGATTGATGATTGGCACAAACAGCAACAATGCAAGCCAGCCACCACGATTGAAATCATGTGCGCGTTTGATCGTCATGATCGTAAAGAAAATCGGTAGAAACGCATACACCAATAAAACGCTACTCGTGATATACAGCGTGCGGCCAAAACTTCCCATCAGCATCGCCGCAAAGCCAAGTAAATAGAGAAGAAAAACGACGGCAATCAGTGCGCCCAAGGTGTAACAAATATAGTGCGCGCGCGCCATCCGCCCAGCCAATGAAAAAAGCTTGTGTTTTGATGGCGGTGGTGCCGATGAAGGCGAAATATCAGTCAAAAATAAGCTCATGGCCCCACCCATTTTCCAGGATTTTTAAATGGACTCTGCATACGCACCACCGATTCGGAGGTGATCGGAATACGATATTCATCTTCGGGAATATCTGTGCAAGGTTTTGAGGACGAGCCGCCACCTTCGGACGCCAGCATATCTGCTGCTGTTTTCCCCACAACAGGGGTGGGCGGTGGGTCAACTATCAAGTTGTAAATCATTTTGTTCAAAATCGGGACTGCCATTTTGTAGCAGTAAGTCACGCGGACCTTGAGCAAATTCGCATCCTGAATATTCATGCCTGCACCGCCTGGAATACTGGTTGGACGGTACATTAAATTATCGTTAGGTATTTCGCTACCGCTCTCTGACTGTCCTGCGTAGGCATTGAGCGTAGCGCTGTTGGGGCTGACGATGGTGATGACCGTGAGTTTGCGATCGGACATTTGTGCGTCGGCCAACTTCCACGCATTCTTTAACATATCCAGATTGCGCGCATTGCCAGAGGTGCTGCTATGCGCGAACAAGGGCATCATGCCGGAGGTAAGACCTTCAACGATCGCTGTCATGGAGCCGCTGTTCAACGCACCGTTGCGAGTTGCTTCAAACGTCGCGTAATTGAGCGTCGCCTTGGTTTGATAAATAAAGCCAAATTGAATAGCACCAAGAATCAGTAGCGCCAATATCGGAAACACATAGATATATTCGACCAGTGCTTGTCCGCTCTGGAAGAATTGGCGTTGCATGATAGGCGCACGCGCAGTCATTATTTGGCGCTTGGGGGAGTGAATGTTTCGGCTGGGACTACGGTATCTTTCGCGCCGTCTTTGTCTTTGAAGCCATCTAATGGAATGTCTTTCATTGCTTCGATCAGCGCCTCTAACCGCGCATAGAGCGGGTCTTTTGGTGCGGTCAGCACATGCGCTTGAATAAATGCCGCCCATGCTTGACGCGTACGCACCACGCCAACGTTGTGCCAAACTCTCGGATCGGTACTGTTGAGCATCAATGCTTTTTCATACGCCGCAATTGCGCGCTCTGGGCGGTTGGTACGTGCGTATAGATTGCCGAGGTGAAACCAAGTTTGGGGATCGTTAGGTGCGGCGCGCGCCAATCCAATCAGCAAAACTTCGGCTTGGTCATCTTGTTCTGCTACATACGCGGATTGCGCTTTTTGATGTAATTCGTAGATGTTATTAGGATTGGAGGACGTCAACGCGCAGCCACTCAAGCCCAAAATCAAAAAAATGCTGAGTGAGGTGAGGGGGAGTACTGTTTTTAATGCCCGCAAAAATGTATCCGACCAACTTGTCGTCAACACAGGCAGCTTACTTATGCTTCTCGCCATGTCAGCACGTCTCCTTGTTGCAAATTCATGGCCGACAATGTGCCAACTGCCAATTCCAGTGTGTGATGCGCCGCCACGCTGCCAGATAAACGAGCAGGATTTACCGCAGCAACCATTTTTTTCACGGCCCCCTGGCGATCCAGAAAAGCCAGGTCCAACGGGTAGCCCATACCAAGCGTATGCACTAGCCGACAATCTTGTATCAACATTCCTTCGCCTGCCTGTAACGGTGGTCGTCCCAACAAACCACGGGTTCTTTCCCATGCACTGACGGCACGCCAAACACGCGGTACCAGACACTCATCACGACGGTAAATCGCACCCAACTTCAAAGCATGCCTTCCTGCATAAACTTCACCACGATAGGGAAAGCCAGCACGATAAAGGTGACCGGAAAAATAAAGGCAATCAGGGGCAAGATCAGTTTGACGGGCGCTTCCATAGCCAGCTTTTCCGCCCGTTGAAAGCGCTCGATACGACGTTGCTGAGATTGCACCCGCAAGGCAGCGCCCACACTAGCGCCCATTTTTTCCGCCTGAATCACGGTGCCGACAAAGCTGGTAATCGCCTTCATATTTAAACGTTTTTCCATACGGCGCAGCGCATCGGCGCGCGGCACCCCTGCGCGGAGGTCACGTGTGATCATTTGAAACTCATTACGTAACGCACCGGCAGGACCTTTATCCATTGCCTGTTTGATCGCGCCAGTAAGATTCAAGCCTGCCTCGACCGCGAGTGTAATGAAATCCAGATAGACCGGAAGCGCTTTAAGGATTTCTTTTTCGCGGCGTTTGCGGACGTCGCTCAACCAGATCAACGGATAGAGATTGCCAAGCAGCGTTAGCATGACCAAAATGCCGGGCGACGATTTATCCAAGGCATTCAGCGAGAAAAAGGTCAACACAAAGGCGACGATCGTCGAGAACACACGCACCGCATAATATTGTTCTGCGGTCAGCATGTAACCGACGCCCGTTTCTTGCAAACGCTTGTGCGCTTTTTCCAGCCATGTTGCCGGTAGCTTTGAACAAAAGTGATATTCGATAAAGACAATTACCGGCCATGCCATTCTGAGCACGGGTGGCAGCGGGTCCATGTATTCACGTTCTTCCGGCGGCACTTCCGATCTGAGCTTAGTCAAGCTGTAGCTGATCAGCAAGACAACGACGCCAACCGAAATCCCGATTAAAAGCGCAATGAGAGAATTAGTCTGCATGATGTTAAACGTCAATGCTGGTGATCTTGCGGATGATGAGATAGCCGATAGTGATCATGATCAAGATCACCGACAGCGTGGCCCAGCCGAATAGGGTGGTGAACATCGTGCCCATTGCTTTTGGTTCTAGCCAGTTCAACGCTGCCATAATCAGCAGCGGCAAACCTGACATGATGACGCCTTGCATTTTTCCTTGCGCGGTCAGACTGCGGATCTTGCCTTCCATCGTGGCCTTTTCGCGCAACGTGGTAGATAACGACTCTAAAATCTCGGCCAGGTTACCGCCGACTTCACGAGAAATACGCAACCCCGAAACCACCAGCGAAAAATCCTGCAACGGGTTGCGTTTCTCCATATTGACCAGCGCGGTATCGAAATCGACACCGAGGCGCTGCTCGCGCAGCATCAGCTCAAACTCCTGGCTCAATGGTGGCTTCTGCTCCTTGACCATCGATTCCATCGCAATATTCAAGCTTGCACCAGCGCGCATCGCACCAGACACCATCAATAATGCATCTGGCAATTGCTCTTCAAAACGTTTGAGACGTCTGGTCGCCATGCTTTTGATGTAGTACTTCGGCAGTATCAGTGTTGCAATCGCGGTAAAAGTGACGAATACCGGATTATTGGTAAACAACCAGACCAATGTCGGCAGCACCACCAAGGCAGCGACGTTGTAATAAAAAATTTGCGTCGGATCGAGAAAAATGAACATATCGGCGAGCGTAGTCTTCGTCGACGTTTCAAGTTCCGAGCGCTGCTTTTCCAGCACAGAACGTCCTGCCTGAATCACCAACCAGATAATCAGGAAGGCAGTCAGCAGACCAAGTGAGATGATCAGGCCATAGCTAGTCACAATCAGCGGTCTCCATTATCAAAAATACCGAGATCAATTTTCATACCGCGTTCTGCCAATTCTTCATAGAACTCTGGAATCTGACCAGTTGCGATGTGCCTGCCTTTTACCTTGCCATCAGCACCAAAACCCTCGCGCTTGTAAAGGAAGATGTCTTGCAACTGAATGACATCGCCTTCCATACCTGTAATTTCGGTAATGTGGGTGATTTTGCGTGTGCCGCAGGAGAAACGGTTTTGCTGCACGATAAAACGCACTGCCGAAGCGATCTGCTCACGAATCGCGCGGATTGGTAAATCCATACCGGCCATCATTACCATTACCTCGATACGCGCTAGACAATCACGGGGGGTGTTGGCATGTGCAGTGGTGAGTGAGCCATCGTGACCCGTGTTCATCGCGGTCAACATGTCGAGCGCTTCGCCGCCGCGACATTCGCCGACCACAATGCGGTCAGGGCGCATACGCAAACAGTTTTTGACCAGTTCACGGATGCTTACTTGCCCCTTACCCTCAGCATTAGCAGGACGCGATTCGAGACCAACCAAGTTGGGTTGGCTGAGCTGCAATTCAGCAGCATCCTCAACTGTCACAATGCGCTCGTCTTGGGGAATGTAGCTAGACATGACATTGAGCAGGGTGGTTTTACCCGAACCTGTACCGCCAGAAATAATGATGTTGGATTTTTCTTCCACCACTGTTTTCAGGAAGTTCATCATGACCGGATTCATCGAACCAAACCTGACCAGATCTTCGCCTACCAGCTTTTTCTTCGAGAATTTACGGATCGTGATATTGGCGCCCTTGAGCGCCAACGGAGGGATCACCGCATTGACACGTGAGCCGTCTTTCAGACGCGCATCGACCATCGGCGAGCTTTCATCGATACGACGGCCCAGCGGAGTAACAATACGTTCAATTGCACCAAGCACAGCCTGATTACTGGTAAACGTAATCGGTGATTTCATCAACTGGCCATTGCGTTCGATGAAAATCTCATCGTAACTATTCACCATAATTTCAGACACACTATCGTCGGCCAACAAGTCTTCCAATGGGCCTAGACCGACAACTTCGTCCAGCACGCGTTTGACCAACGTTTCCTTGTCCATATAGGCAGGAATAGATTTGTCGATGGCGACAATCTCACGCAGCATGGCCAGCGTGTTTTCGCGCAGCTCCTCTTCATTCTGGCGATTAACATCGACTCGACGCAAATCCATTTGCTTAATCAACTGCTGATGTAAATGCTTGAGGACTGCAATTGTTTCCGCGATTTCACTAGCTGATTTTTGTGAAACCTCAGCTTCGATGGCTGCCGTTGATGCGCGTGCGGTTTCTGCTGGCGTAGCTGGAACGTCGGCGGCATTTGCACCCGGCACACCTGATGTTGCAGCACCCACGCCACTTTCGGCTTCGATATTCATGACTTCCAACACGTAATCACAAATCTGGATTTTGTCGCCGGGCGAGAGCGGACCGTGTTGATCGGTGACCTTGTTGCCGTTGACTTTGGTGCCGGCGGAAGCACGATGATCTTCGACATACACGCCATCTTCGCGACGATGAATGGTGGCGTGCGCACGACCCACAGTCCAGCCTTGCAAAATGATGCGGTTTTCATCGGATTTTCCGATGGTGCAGCTATCAATTGTGCATTCTTCTTCTGAACGTTGACCCTTGGGGGAAGTAACGGCGATAAGCAACATGGTGAACCTCTAGTTTTTGATCTTTAATCGATGATGTCTTGATTGCTGAGCTTGCGTTCAAAGCTCTCACGGATGTCCATTCCTTTTTCGATACGCTCACGATTGATAGTCGAAGCTGGATCGACAATCGTCGGCGTCACTAAAATAACCAAATCAGTACGTCCTGATTTAAAACTATCGGAACGGAATAGACGGCCTAAGACAGGAATTTCGCCGAGACCAGGGACTTTGCTAGCGTCATTCGCCATTTCGGTATTAACGAGGCCAGACATGACAATGGTTTGTCCGTTCTTAACGTTGATTTCACTTTCGGATTGACGCGTCAAGAAGCCAGGAATACCTTGTACCGAAACCGATGCATCAACACTACTGATTTCGGTTTTCACTTCGGCTTCAATATTGCCGAAATCATCGGCAACTGGTTTGATCGATAAACGAATACCATAATCCTTGAACTCCACCGAGCCAGCACCGAGCGCTGAAGTAGCAGGAAGGGGAATCTGACCACCGGCGAGGAATTTCGCTTCGCCCCCACTACGTGCACTGAGCTCCGGCTCAGCCAACGTGTAGGCATCGCCATTATTCTTGGCCAGATTGATGGTGGTGTTGATCAGACTTGAAATACCCAAGTAAGTGGTAAGGCCACCTTTGCCAGGCACCGGCAAGATACCTTTTAACGCACCTTGCGTTTGTGGACGGTCTGAGCCGAAATTACCAGAAAGCCCGAGCATTGGGCCGGCAGCGGAGCCCGGCCATTGCAAACCAATATTTTCCAAAACCGATTTCTTCATCTCGATAATCTGCACTTTCATGTAGACCATCTTGCGCATCGATACTTCTTCTTCGCGCACGACACTGGTGGCTTGCGGATACATCTTGATCGTGTTGGTAATGCGCGCCATATTTTCTTTGCTGGCGATGCCGCTGATGACGACATTTGCTCCCAAAGGCGTGACTTCAATATTCGGAATATCTTTCAACATCGCACTGATACTGCGCTCAGCATCGCGTGAATCACGCTGGCTAATCCGCACGGTGTAGACAGTGCGCTGATTTTTGTCCGACCAGATAATCAATGACGCATCGCCAGGTGCTTCGGCGATCATTAATAACTCTTTGTCGCCAATGATCGAAGTCGAAAACAGTTTGCCGTTACCGACCGCGATGCGTTTGACTTTCCCGGTTGGAATCATCCTGACCTCGCCGACGAACATGATGATTTCATGGTTAGCATGAGGATTGACTGCTTGCTGTGCGCGTGCAACTTGCGACACCGCTAAAGCGCAGAAAAAGAATAGGGTAGCTATACGTGTAAGCATTTTGTTCTCTTTACTTGGAAGGCTTAGTAAACTGGGCATTCGCGCCCATACTGAGCTTGACGAGATCGGTCAGGTTCTGGGGAATCACAGGTGCGGCAGTTGCAGCAGCATCGCTAGCCTGCATGGGTGGCATGAAGCCAGAAGAAACCGGCACGTTGATCGCTGGAGAAACCGCGCCTTCGTTGGTTTTGCCGCCGATATAGTATTCGACAAACTTGCCTTGACCGGTAAGAGCAGCCTTCTCTGGGTCACTATTATCTTGCAGTAAATTACCGGAATTGACCGAGTCAAAATAGACGTCTTGCTTATCTTGTTCATTGCGCAGCACAGCGCGAATTTTTCCAAGCTCGATCGCCAGCGTTAGGCGAGCGGCTTGGGGTGGCGTCACTTCCAGCGTCAATGTGCTGTAGCTGACACGACGACGAACATCTTGTTCGGACGGATCATCACGTGTAACTTTTTGCCCAGTCGCCAACACCTTGATTTTTTCGAGGAAGGGCACCACGCTTTGGTTTTTTGCACCGTCTTCGCCAGCAGACAAAATCAACATCAGATCAACCAAGTTGCCGGGTTCAACCATATGTGAGACCGAGTTGATTTCATCCACTTGAATCGTGATGGCGCGGGTACCCGCTTTTAGACTGCCGGAAAAATCAGCAAATACTTCTTGCACATCGGTTCGGCGCAATGGTCGGCCACGACTAACGTCACGCAACAAGACTTGATTTTTTTGTGCCTGAAACTGCGCCACTGTAAGGGTATCGTCATAAACAAAATCCGACGGCACATTACGCGCTGCGACGAGCGACTCAGACAGCACTGTACCTGATGGAAGTGGTCGAATCGGCACCACCACAGCAACCGTCGCGCCTCGATTCTGTTGTGATCGTGCTTGCACCTCGGCCTCGATGGTCTGCTCGCGCTGCGTCAAATACCGCATCGTTAGCCAAGTAGTCAATAAGGCCAGCACGATGGCAGCGATGAGCATTAACCATGTTTTGTTGATCTTGATATTGGGACGTTGAATTTTCACTTTATGTGACCCTGAAAAATATACTGCTTTTGTAATTCGCTAAAGTCGACCGAATGTGGCTACTAATACACTGCATCACTTCTCAAACTGTCTTACTGATCGTCAATCTGCGTTAGTCAAACGAGACATCAATTGGCCATTCCGGATCTTTTAAATCTATGCATTTATCTGCATTGACAGTCACTGGACCAGCGCTGGCCGAGGCAAAACAAGAGGGCATCGATGAAATCGAGATCGCATACGAATAGTCGGTGTAGTAATCTCGAATTGCTGTCGCCAGTTTTTGAATCGGTGGATCGTTGCCGCTAACCAGCACAATTACCGCCACCATCAGCACCACCAGGTACTCAATAAATGACTGTCCGGTTGCTTTCTTGCGCGTAGGGGGAGAGCGTAATTTTTTACGCGTAATCATCATGGTTGGTCCACCATATTCGCCAACACCATGGTTTTTGAACCTTCGCGCGTAATCACGATATGCGTCTCTGCCAGATGACGTTTCAATACAATCGTGATGCCAGGTCCTTTTGCCGTCGTCATTTGATAACTACTGAGAATCTGCCAACCTTGATCAGTCAGATTTTGTCGATAGAAGCTGGCATTACTTTCGGCCGAAAATGCATTACTCAGTAACAGCGTACGGGCATTTTTGCCATCGTCTCTGTGCTCGATATCATTAACGATGGCGCTGCCCGTCATCATTGGTAATACTTTGTCAGCGGCAATCACACGTGGCTTGCCCTCTGGTTCGGTGGCACTCAGCAAGCCGGTTGACCCTTGCCCCACTGCTTGCACCTGCACGCTAAAAAAGCATTTGCCACGGACCACACCGATGGTTTTCCAAGGCGGCGCATCATTTTCTACTGGCTTCAAACTCGGCGTACTCGAGGCCCAGACGCGGCGGTAAAAATTAAGGATGTCCTCGACATTTTTCTTATCGCTGTCCATGCGCTTGACGCTCATTGGGATGCCGTTATAAATCATGTAAGGCGCAACCCACTGAACTTTTACGTCCGGTACTGGGAAGTTAGGGCAATCCAAGTTTTCTGCCGTCGCCTGCACAGATAAGACTACGCAGCAGAGCACAGCAGTGCGTCTGAACGTCGGAAAAATATCTAGTTGAGATGTGATCGTCATAGTCGGCGTCACTTCAAACGATCCGGTGGAACTTTATCGGGTTCGATTTTTCCAAGGTCGAGTTTGCTGACCTCAGGCACAGCGATCGAGATCACATTGAGCAACAAATCGATGATATTTACGCCACCAAATTCGGTATCGAAAATACTGGTTGGTGTCAGCCCTTTAACTTGCTGCTTGACGCTGGTTTTAGTCTTATCGTCAGGGCCGTTGGCGTTCCAACCATTGGCCAACAACACATTATGTTCACTGAAATTTGCGGTCGAACTCTTAAATAGAAAATGCTCATAATCGATGTCGCGCGCCTTGATGTTCACGTTGGCGGAATAATTACCGTTCATCTCCAGCACAAACGGTCCAAGCGTAGAAGCGAAATTGGCAATCGGCTCGAGAATGACGTTTAAGGTGCCCGGCGCACGTCCGCTGCCTATCGTATTTTGGATATCGCTGTAATTGGCCAGCAACTTTTGTCCGCTTCTGTCTTGCCACAACATTTTAGAATCACCTCTGAATGCGCCAGCGCTGCGGTCTGCGTTGGAAAACGCATCCCCAGTTCCAGTTTCCGATAGCTGACGCACACCTAACTCGTTGCGAATTTGCGTATCGCTTTTTTCATTTGCTTGCCATTTTTTGCTCGCGCCAAACCAACCCATACCGGTTGCTGCGTCGCCGCCGTACCATACGGTGCGCTCCCATGCGGCATAGCGAGACGCTTGCACGGCAGCCGAGCGTACATCCAAATATTTAGCCAGCAACGGTATCGCGAGAAAAAGTGGAACGAGCACAAACCCAGCCACGATCACCAACTCGACCATGGCTTGTCCACGCTGTTTTTTTTGTCGCTTTACCATATGTGATACGTCATCGATGCATACTGCTCAAGGAAATTATTCGGCGCCAGACGTGCTTGCCAATAAGGGTTATACAAACTTCCCAGTTCGGTTTTGCCGTCGCCACGTGCCCATAATTTTTTAGGGCGAGAAAAATAAATTTGCGCCTTGGTCAGTGCGCGCATATAGCCGCTGCTGGTGCCGTTTTGCAGTGTGAACTGTCCGCCCGAAACATGGTTGCTAGTCGGAATATCGCTATCGGCTTTTTCAATTTCTAAAATCAACGATGGCGCGATCAAATTATCCTTGGTGATGTTTTTCACATCGAAGTAGGTCACTAGACCACCCTTAGGGTCAAGCGAGGTACCAGCACCTTTTCCCATTTGGATGCCAGCTGCACCTGCGGTATTCGGACTTTTATAAATGCCGCCATAAGCTCTGCCAATTTCGGCCGCAGTGGTTTTGCCAAAATTATTGTTAGGGCTCAAATTGGCACTTGGACCCGATTGCGCGGCACCCCATCCCATAGGGATAAAAGGAAGAATGATCGGAATGGGAATCGGAATCCCTAAAATACTGATCCAAAAGATAGCAGCGCCAAAAAAACCAGTGCCATCCATCGCACTCCAGGTCTGCTTTTTGTTGTTAATGCTTTTAAGTTCAGTGCCACCGCGATGCCATAGATACATCAAGAACGCACCATTTTGATAGGGAATAAACCGTGTTGGGTCGATCACAAACGGCGTCAAATACATGGATTCTGCAGGAAGAATGCGGCCAGGGCCGCCGCCTTTGGTATTGCGGTTGATGGAGAAATCATCCAACGAATCGATCGTTACTTTAGCCATACGATCAGCCTTAGGGCCGTCCTTATTCAGTACGTTGGGGTCTTTTTTCTGCGTAAACAAAAACCATTGCGCCAAATGCGCAATCGCCGCCACTACACCTGGCGTACTCAAATCTGCATTAACGTCGTTTAATTTAATAACGTTATAAGCATCGTTAAACGTCAACAGATCCTTGACCGCGCCAAGCGAGTCTTCGTCGACGCCGGCTAATTTATCTAACACTTTGGCTGGGTCAAGCCCGATAGTTTGCGCCACGGTCAACGCAGTACCATAGTGATAGACGGTCTGCGCGACATTCAGGACTTTAATTAGTAAATCCAAGCCCTTGGTCACAATTGGACCAGCAGCATCCATGCCTTTATTAATGGTTTTAGAAGTTGGCTTGTAAGCTTTTACTGGAATATTCCACAAAATATTAGCGAGTGGCCCACCAAGGGAAGACAAAACCTGCGGCACCCACGACACCGGTCCGTTATAGGTGGCAGCGTAGTTGCGCGCCCAAGATGTGATGCCGACTACTTGTGCAACAGCGACTTGATTGGCGACAATCGCGCGCGAGGTATAGGCAGAGAAATTGTAATCACGCGCTTCTGCTTGCACCGCACTATAAGCAGCGGAATCTGCAGTATTTTGAAGACGCGTCTTGTTGATGGCCTGCTGGCCCATCGAATACATCGCCACCATCACTAGAATGATGATGCCGACCGTAATAAGAGAAAAAACCAACGCTTGACCGCGTTGGTTTTTATTTGGAGAAACCATGCGCCGCATATTATTGAGCTCAGCCTCTCATCGGCATGCATACATATGTACGCATACCGACTCTGGATGAATCTATGTAGCGCAGCTCAAACATTAAGGTGTGCCACCAGCTGCTGCTGGTGCATTGCCTGCATCGTAGCTAGACATGCCTTTACCTGCTGCGGCTTTGTCTGCAGCGTCGCCAGCGGCGGTCGCTGCAGTTGCTTTGCCAGCGCTCGCGCCAGTACCAGCTACTTCACCAGCTAAACCAGCAACTTGACCACGAATGGTTTGGCCAAACATGCTGTATACGCCGATTGCAGCAACTGCAATCAACGCCACGATGATGATGTATTCCGTCATACCTTGACCGAGTTGACGAAAGGAAACGCGCTTATTTGAACGTTGAAACTTGGTTTGCATAATAAAACCTCTAGGATGGGTGAGAATGTGCAGAAAGAAATTTCCAGTCTCTGGAGACATTAAACCGCGCCAGAGTGCAAAAATTATAGTTTGCGTTACGGAAAGTCCTGTAATATTTTTTTAAAAAAGTTCCTTCTTGTTACAAAATATCACAAATGTTATAAAGAATTCTTTCCAAAAAAGAATTTTTATTGCCTGTTGTAAATAAGCATTCAAAATGTCTTAAGAAGCCAATTTGCTGTACAAGGCAGTTATTCTCGGCGTCGAGATTGTGCGGGTCACAAAGGAGCATCAATATGTTTTTATCAGAAGTAAATCAGCGCATGAAAAGCTTGGCTATCGCCAGCTTGCTACTCGTTAGCATCACGGCACATGCTGGCTATGATTTAGGCCGCGCAGCTTATCAACACGGCGATTACGCGACCGCTTTACGAGAATTTACAAGTGAGGCCGCGCGTGGCGATGTGCGCTCGCAAAACAATCTTGGCGTGATGTACGAAAAAGGACAGGGCGTTTCTGTCGACCATGCACGCGCATTAGGCTGGTATCGCAAGGCCGCTAAGCAAGGATTCGCGCCAGCGCAAACTTCGGTTGGATATTTTTATGCGGAAGGTTTGGCCGTGACGCGTGATTATGCTCAGGCTTTGAACTGGTATCGCAAAGCGGCTGACCAGAATTTTGCACAGGCACAAAACAATATCGGCGCGCTGTATGAAAATGGGCGTGGTGTGACGCCGGATCTGTCGCAGGCAGTAGCGTGGTACCGCAAAGCGGCTGACCAAGGTCTTGCATCGGGGCAGACCAATCTAGGTTATTTATATGCCCGCGGCAAAGGCGTACCCAAGGATGATGTGATGGCAGTTGATCTGTATCGCAAAGCGGCTGAGCAAAACTACGCGCTAGCGCAGAATAACCTTGGCTTTATGACAGCTGAAGGTCGCGGCGTACAGCAAGACTTCGCAAGTGCGGCCGACTGGTACAAAAAAGCTGGAGTGCAAAAGCTGGGGCTGGCACAGTTTAATTTGGCACGTTTGTTTGAAGACGGTAAAGGCGTCACTCAAAGCGAGGCGCAAGCTTTTTCATGGTTTAAGCAGGCGGCAGAAGCTGGTTACAAACCAGCAATGCGTAAATTAACGCAAGTCTACACACGCGGCTTGTTGGGCCAAAAAATCGATGCTGACACCGCACGTTACTGGGCAGATAAAGCACAATGATTTGTTGCCAGTGCTCTTGCTTGATGTTGCCAAGAAATTGTGCCGCAGCGAAGACGATTATGAGCGAGCGCCGGATTTGATAAAGCCATCGACGGTGGGCGATGGCCTACATCCACGGCAACGGGTACCCCAATGAAACTGAAAATCCTCGGTTGCGCCGGTGGCATAGGTGGGCGTGAAAGAGTCACTACTTGCATGCAAGTAGATGACGACATATTGCTAGACGCCGGCACTGGCGTCGCAGGCTTGGATCTCGCGCAATTAGTCGCGATAGACCATGTGTTTGTGACGCACTCGCATCTGGATCATGTTGCAGGTTTAGCTTTCTTGCTAGATAGCGTATTGGGACATCGGAGCACGCCGGTGATCGTGCACGCGACTGAAAAAGTGATTGCCACACTCAAAAAGCATCTGTTCAACTGGCATTTATGGCCTGATTTCGCAAAAATTCCGGATGCCAAGACGCCGATTCTGCTCTGGGAACCTATGCAGTTGGGCGAAACAGTACTGTTAAATGGACGCAACATCAGGTCATACAGTGTGGATCATACGGTCGAGACGAGTGCTTACTGGGTCCATCACGATACGGCTGGTTTTATTTTCACCGGCGATATGGCGAGTACGCCTTCCTTTTGGACAAATTTTGTCGCTGAGAAACGTCTCAAGGCGGTCGTCGTCGATTGCTCTTTTCCGGATGCGGAAGAGAGCCTAGCTGGATTATCCAAACATTTTTGTCCGCGCGCCTTGGTCAATGACATTGCTAATATGCCTTACGCAACTCGATTTTTGATTACCCATTTAAAACCCGGGCAGGAAGATCGCATTATTAACGAACTGCGTATTCATGATGACAAACGCTTGTTTGAGCCATTACGGAACGGCGATGTATTCGATTTTTAAATCTCAAACATTGACTTACAAAACTACTCAGCGTTTGGACATGTTCAATATGAAAAATAACCTGCAATGATTTCTACTCTTTCCTCCGCATTGGGGCATAAACGCGGTGTGCGATTGCACATCACCATTACGCTCCTCTTTGTGCTGCTGACATTGCCGGTAACGATCATATTTGGCGTGGTAACTTACCGCTCGAACCAGCAGTTGATTCAAGACCACACCAGTCAATTTATACAAAAATCAAGTATAGAAAATACGAGCAATGCGAACAATCTGTTAGGTGCAATGTTCAATACGATGCGCACCGCAACAACGCTGATGCGGGACAACTCGGATTATTTTCAGGGCGAATCCTCGGCCGATTATTTACAAGAAATTGTCGCCTCGAATAACGGTATACGCGCTGCCGCGGCCATTTTTGCCGATGGCTCTTTGCATCAAGTGCGCAGTGCAATTAAAGGTGAAAAGATTTTAGGCAAAACCATTCCACCAAAGACGCAATTTATCAGCCGCATTATTTCCGCCGACAGCGACCCGACCACCTCTACGGTGGCTAATTTTATTGATAGCTATAGCTTCCAATCGCCATGGGGCGTGCCAGTAGGGGCCAATGCAGGTGCTGCACAAGAGGATCCGCGCGAAAGAGCGTTTTATAAAAAGACGCTTAAATTTAAAAAGATCAATATCTCTGATCCTTACGATTTACCGGATACTGACGAGTTAGGCGTGACGCTCGCGTCTCCGGTGATTCTTAATGAAAAGCCGATAGGGGTGATTGCAATTGACTTAACCTTGCAATCATTTTCCGAATTTTTAGATGCCAATAAAAGAACCCCAAATAGTCTTAGTATTTTGATTGACGACGCTGACTCCATCGTGGCGCATCCGCAGTTTGATCGCGGAATCATCAAAACGGATGCGGGATTGATCCCCAAGCGTTTAGACAAATTAGAAGATCAACGTGTGTTGAGCGCGTTAGGCGAACGTATCCGTAGTGGCAAAGACACCTTTATCTTCAATGCTGGTGCGGACAAGGCGGAGTACTTGGCGATGTTTATGCCGATTCCGCAAGATTTCAACAAGCCATGGCGCGTGCTGATGATCACGCCTACCAATGATTTTGTCGGTGAGATTCGTCGTACCAATCGAAATATGCTGCTCTTCAGCGTGGTCGCTTTCTTGATGCAGGTAGTCTTGATTTACGTGATTTCGCGGATGATCGCGCAGCCGATTGAACAGCTCGCACGGGAGGTGATGAACATCCGCGAGTTCCGCTTTGACGAGACCGTAAAAATCAAATCGTCAGTGCGCGAAATCAGCTATCTCAGTGATGCAATTTTGCTGTTGGAGCGAGCGCTCGTTTCTTTTACTTCGTATGTGCCAACCGTCTTGGTCAAGCAATTAATGGAATCAGGACAGGCGACCAAGCTCGGTGTCGAGAGTCGTTTTCTAACGATCTTGTTTACCGATATTGAAGGATTTTCATCGCTGTCAGAATCCGAGCCATCGCAACGTTTGCTGAGTCGGGTATCCGATTATTTTGCGACCGTCACCAAGGCGGTAGAACGCGAACACGGCACCGTGGATAAGTTTATTGGCGATGCGGTGATGGCATTCTGGGGCGCGCCAAAAATACTAGAAAACCACGCCTATCTGGCTTGCGTGGCGGCGATGCGCTCGCAGCGCGGCATGATGGCATTGAATAAAATAGCCGCCGAGCAAAAACAGCCGCCGCTTAAACTTCGTATCGGCATCCATTGCGACGCGGTGTTGGTTGGTAATGTTGGCTCGCCAGAGCGCATTAGTTATACCGTAATGGGTGACGGCGTCAATGTGGCGGCTCGACTGGAAGGCCTTAACAAAGAAATGGGAACCTGGACTTGCGTGAGCCACCATATTTTCCGCGAAACGGGGCATCTATTGTGGTTGCGTCCTATCGATACGGTGACGGTCAAGGGAAGAAAAGGCGAGTTACTGGTCTACGAATTGCTAGGTATTCGGGGTGAGGAAAGCGAAATCGGCGCCTCTGAGGAAGACATCATTTTGTGCGATATGACAAATGATGCCTATGCAGTTTATGCCAAAGGTGAATACAGACAGGCGGTTGCCTTGTACGGGAAGATCCTCGAGAAATATCCCTACGATCAAGTCGCACGGCGCATGTTTGAGAAGAGTAGGGTAGCGTTTCACAAACTGTCTGCCTGATTGCTAAAACATGCAACACAGAAATTGAACGTTATTGCTTTAACACTACTCCAAAGTTGCTGAAAATATGACCTTCAGCATTCACAAAGGAGTTAAATGGACCGTCGCAATCTATTAAAGGCGTCTGCCGCGCTGACCTTGGGAGGCTATTCTGCCTTGCCTCTTTACGCCGCCGGCAACGCACCGTCGCGCCTTAAGAAATTAGACAAGGCACAGTCTTTTGATTACGCTTGGCTCAAAGGCAAAGCTCGTGATCTGGCAAGTAAGCCTTATCATTTGGCGGCCAGACCAGTGCCAAATGAAGTCACCGGCATGAATTGGGATCAATACCAGTCAATCGGCTACCGCGATGACCACGCCTTGTGGGCCGACGATAAATTGCGTTTCCGTGTCAAATTTTTTCATCTCGGCATGTACGCCAACCAATCGGTAAAAATTCACCAGCTCAAAGACGGCAAGGCGCAGGAAATTGCTTACGATCCAGCCATGTTCAATTACGGCAAAAGCGGTTTGAAGGGCGCGACGATGCCGAAAGATCTTGGCTTTGCCGGTTTTCGCGTTAACTTCCACACAGATTGGGTGCGCGACATCACCGCTTTTCTTGGTGCGAGCTACTTTCGCGCGGTAGGTGGTGATTGGCAGTACGGTATATCGGCACGCGGATTGGCAATCGATTGCGGCATGCAAAAGCCAGAGGAATTCCCACGTTTTAGCGAGTTTTGGCTGGAACAACCGAGTGCTACATCCAATAAGCTGGTGGTCTATGCGCTATTGGATTCTCCCAGTATTGCTGGCGCTTATCGCTTTGAAATTGCACCCGGCGCAACCACGTTGATGGATGTCGACGCTGCGTTGTATCCGCGTAAAGAAATTGAGCGCATGGGCATTGCACCACTGACCAGCATGTATCTGGTTGGCGAAAACGATAGACGTATCAGTGAAGATTGGCGTCCTGAGATTCACGATTCTGATGGTTTGGCGATGTGGTCTGGCAATGGCGAATGGATCTGGCGACCACTGGAAAATCCAACAAGTCTGCGCTTCAATGCTTATCGCGATGAAAGCCCCAACGGTTTTGGCTTGATGCAACGGGATCGCGATTTTGATCATTATCAAGATGATGGCGTATTTTATAACCGCCGTCCTAGTTTATGGGTAGAACCAAAATCCAAGTGGGGTAAGGGCTCAATTCAATTGGTGGAAATCCCGACGGTCGATGAAACTTTCGACAATATCGTTGCATTTTGGAACCCAGAAGCGAAGCCACAACCTGGTCAAGAATTGCTATTCGGCTACAAGCTACACTGGGGTGCCAAAGCGCCTGTAACATCAACACTTGCGCAAGTCGCAGCAACACGTACAGGTATCGGTGGCGTGATTGGCAAGAAGCGCACCTATTTTTCGTGGCGTTTTGCCATTGATTTTGCCGGTGGTGATTTGTCTTTGCTCAACGCTAATGCCAAAATCACACCTGTAATCAGTGCGAGTAAAGGTGTGATCGAAATTGCCTCGGCGCGACCACTCGACGCCATCAAAGGTTATCGCGCGATGTTTGATCTTAAAATCGATGATTCGATTAAAGAGCCGATTGATTTACGTCTATATTTATCGGCAGATGGTCAGGCACTTACCGAAACTTGGTTGTATCAATGGACGCCGCCAGCCAATCGTAGTTTTTAAACGTCGTTGAAACGTCCTTGATTAAAGCGTAACGCCCGTTTGTTACCGACATTTGATGTTGGGATAAACGGGCAGTTGGCGCTTCTTTAATTGAACGAGTTTCGAGCGAATGGCCGGCACACCCGCATCGTTGTCGCCAATAGCAAATAATTCAAATTGTTCTAAAATAAAATGCGTCACGCATCATATTTTTGAGCTAACTTTTCACATATTTTTTTGAAAGAACCATCTAACCTAAGCTAAACAGAACGATAGAGGAGGCCTGTAACATGTCATCCGCACCAATCTCACAAACTGAAATATCACCAATTTCTGACCCATCCCGATTGCAGAGTATGGCAATCGAGCTGTTACAGAATGCGAATATTCAGGTCAATGGCAATCGACCGTGGGATATCCAATTACACGAAGAGGGTGTGTTGGAGGAGGCGATGGCGCGTGGCAACCTCGGGTTTGGGGAAAGTTATATGGACGGCGCTTGGGATGCTAAGCGTTTGGATGAATTCTTTTTTCAATTGATGCGATCGAGGCTGACGGACCACTTCCAACCTTGGCGGCTCGCCGGCTATGTATTGGCCGCCAGAATGTTCAATCGTCAAACGATGAAACGTGCATGGCAGGTTGGTCAAGCCCACTATGATTTAGGTAATAACTTTTATAGCGCGATGCTTGATTCGCGCATGACGTATACCTGTGGTTACTGGGAAAATGCCAACAATCTAGAGCAAGCGCAAGAAGCAAAGCTCGATATGGTCTGCCGCAAGCTGCAACTGAAGCCTGGCATGCGTGTACTGGATATTGGTTGCGGTTGGGGCAGTTTCATGAGTTACGCCACCAAGCATTACGGTGTCGAATGTGTCGGTGTCAGCATCTCCAAAGAGCAGGTGCAATGGGCGCAAGAAAAATACAAGGATATGGCGCTGGAATTTCGCTTGCAGGATTACCGCGAAATCAACGAGCCTTTCGACAGCATCGTCAGCATCGGCATGTTTGAGCACGTAGGACGAAAAAACTATCGTACCTATATGGAGGTTGCACATCGCTGTCTTGCCGACGATGGTCTATTTCTTTTGCATACCATCGGCAAGAATATGCGCCACTCGATATCTGACCCGTGGGTGGATAAATACATTTTCCCAAATGGCGAGCTACCTTCTGCGGGACAGATAGGCGATGCGGTAGATGAGTTGTTTGTGATTGAAGATGTGCATAATTTTGGTGCTGATTACGACAAGACCTTAATGGCTTGGCACCAAAATTTTGAGGCGGCTTGGCCGCGTTTTGCCGCCAAGTTGGGCGATCGCTTTTATAGAATGTGGCGCTATTATTTACTCTCCTGTGCCGGTGCGTTCCGCGCACGTGATATTCAGCTATGGCAGTGGGTATTGTCCAAAAAAGGTGTTGTCGGTGGATATCATCGACACCAAATTTAAAATAACGTCACGCTTGCTCCCCAATGTTGGCGACCATGCGTGACGCTTTACCGAACTTTATGATGCTGACTAAGTATTTATTTTTTTCCGTGCTGCTGATTTCCATCTCTGCATATGCGGGGCAAGACCATCTGTGCGTGGATTTAAATGGCACGACGACGCACGCCACGATGCCGTGTAATAAAATGGGCATGCGCGATGCGGAGTCAAAAGACAGCTCCGGCATGCCATACGCAAAACTACAATGTCCGAGCCTTAAAAAATCAATAACGCAATTGCAGGCTGCCATCGCAAAGCAAGATAAGTTATTTAAGACGCCTTATTCGTCAGTCAAGCAGAACGCGCTTCAACAACAGCTCACGAGCAAGCAAAAGCAATACCAAACACAATGCGAAAGCTAGCATTTCAGATAGCAGAACTTGGGTAGAACGCATCGTATGCATCGGCTACTTTTTGTCTATTCCGTCTGACTATCGGGCTTCTTATATTTCGTATAATTTATATTATGTAAAATAGCTTGCAGCTAATAGATAAACGGAAAACGATTAAAAAATGCAATGATTAAAACGCTCAAATGTAAATCTATCGGTGAAATCAACGTAATCGTGCCCGGCAATTACAAAGCCCCTAACTTTCTATTTACCGGGCACGATTACGTTGATAAAAAATATTATGGGATTCCCCATTATTATTAGATGAATTGCTTAAAGTCTTCTCACTGAACTGCTCCCTGGTGTTAGTAGACAGCTAATGATGGAGTGCTCCGACGAGCGCTCCGAACTAATCTTCTTACCTATCCGGAAGTAATAGTATAACTTTTAGTTTTTGCACTTACGTCGGATAGTTCTACGCTTATAGACAACTACAATCTGTCTTAGCAAGATTTAGATTGATATCAAGGTTCGTCGCTGCGCAGACATTAGCGTCCAAGATTGTGGAGAACCGGTTTCGATCTGCTTCGGCTTAGCAAGATATTCATTGATTTCAACTTCGTTTTCGATCAATTTTACCTATTCCGATTATAGAGCAGTCAAATATTGACTAGCGTGTGGCAGCGGATAGGACCAAAACATATGCTAATTCAAAGGTGCTCAATGTTGAATTTTCAAACCTTGTTTAGATAATATGTAAGGTCGTCGATTCTTACTGCAACTCTAATTGAGGTTCGGCCGGGATTACGGTTTTTTTCGCCAAATCTTGCTTAACCGATTGATTTTACAATGTAATTTTCACGTAACGCGTTTGTACAAAAGCTCTTCAAAATACTGATAGCGTTCATTCAAGTTAAGGGCTCACGCCGCAGTGGCATGCGAACATTACACACCGTGGCCAGACTCTGATGTTGCTACCGTCCGCGGCTTATCCAGATACGACTTTAATTCGGCTGTGATTGCGTGCTGCGCTTCCAGCCTGGAAGTTGCTGCGGCCCGCTCAATTTCGACACGATGCAGCGTTTCGGTCAAGTCGGCAAGCTGGCGATGGGCGCCCTTGACCTCGATGCGTCACTTTATCGACTGCTTAAAGCAGACAGCGATGCAGCGCTTCATCTATGATTACTTGTTTTATTCAGTCTTGGGCATTCTGAATGTCAAAACACAGCTATATGACAAGTCGTACGACATCACTGCAGGCTGCCACTTTTGACGTAGTGAGGGATTCAACCAATTCATTATCGAGGTCAATTACACGACCCTACGTGACTGTACAGCAACGCCTAATTGAAAAACTAGTTCCGCTTTTAGCACTATTAAATAGTGGGTTATATTGCCCTTCTTAAAATAAATAGTTACCGTGCTTTCAAAAGAAAGCTTTCTCCGTGCCATCCCGTGGCGTATTCTGGTTTTACAGGAGTTCGACAAACAACCTGGAATTCGACTTTGTCCAAGCAGTCGCGCGTGCACGAGAAATGTAGTTAAATCTGACGTTGTCGCATGAAGTGCGATAGGTACTTGATCAGCTAATTAAGGAATAACGGAATGAAAAACGATATGGACTATGCTGTCGTTATGGCATGCGATGCCAACTACGCGCCGTATGCCCTGTTTCTGGCATCACAAATTGCACTTGCCCATCCCGATCGCAACTTTGATATTTGCATATTTTCTCAAGACTTACTTGATGTCCCCCCCGCGCTACGTGAGCTCGGGATTACGTCGGAAACCATATCAGGAGAAAATCCTTTTCGTAATGGCCCCAATCCTAGTCGGCATGGTGAGGCGGCTTATCTGCGGCTGTTAATACCGCCACGTGTTGCACATCGGTATAAGCGTCTTTTGTACCTGGACAGTGATATTTTTTTAGGCGGCACGGGTATCGATCGTCTTTTTACGGTTGACATGCTGGGATTGCCAATTGCAGCAGTACGTGATAATCAGCAATGGCGTACGCCCAAACGACACGTGTCAGAGTTCAAGATACTTGGCTTACCTTGTTTTTCTTATTTCAATTCCGGCGTGTTGTTAATTGATGTGGAGTTATACCAGTCAGAACGCATCCTTGAACAATGCCTGGAAATCCTGGCCAAGCATCCAGAAGCCTTGAGTCGCCACGACCAGTCACTCCTCAATCTGGTGTTGAAAGGACGCTGGGCTGAATTGAGTCCGGTGTGGAATTGGCAATACACATGGTCCTCGCGTTTTTTTGCTGATTTGGCTGAGCCACGGTTACTTCATTTTATTGGCCCTCGCAAACCTTGGAAGGATACGTCGAATGAATTGCCAGCTCGCTTTCGTCTGGGCTATGCCACCTTCTTGACAGCTCACTTTCCTACAAGAGCCGACATTACTCCTCTTGATTCAGCATCTTTAGGCTGGCCGGTAAGCATCGGGAAAATCTTTTTCAAGCACTTGATTAGCGCGAAGTCAGTCAAAAACTATTTAAACCGCTTCGAGCATGCTTTGGTTACGTCTAAGTCCTTCTGAAGACGTTGGCTTTGTCGCGCCGGTCCCGCAGCGAAGACATGCCATTTCCGTCCGCTTGAGGCGACAGAATATTCTGGCAAGCCAGGCCACGACCCGTCCCCCATCGTCCCATGGAAGAGACTGAGCTTTTTTCTGAGTAGGATGCAACGGAATCCTTTCTGACGACCAGTGCCTTGGGCGGATCGGAAAAGCCGTGTCCAATATACCAGTGCGCCAGTGCAGCCAGACGCTGGCGGAACGTGTCGACCAAGGGCGATTGCGCATGGCATGGTCGGCAAGGTCGCGTGCAATTCTGGGTAGAAGGCCGCCCCATTCGACCTGAAAATGGCGGACAGCGTGTCCCAACTTCAATACAAAGCCAATTCATCACATCGATGCAGTGCATGCTCAGGTGGCCCAAGTCGTATCTGGAAAAGCTGCGGATAGTGGCAACGATGCATGATCAAGTATTTTATTCTAAAAAAACCGGGATTCCGTTCGTACGTCAACCAAAGCAAGTTAAGCTTATGTGTTAATTTATTTAAAATAGCGTCCTGTTATAACTCTTAGTGTTATGGACGTTTTTTCCTTTATCTCGGCACGCACCGATGAACGCAAGGGCCTGCTGGAAACGGTACCCCGGTCACGGGCAAACTATCGAATTTGGAGCCAGCAGGAGGTCGACCGGCTGGCATTCATCGAAATTGCTGCGCATAGGTCTGATATTGCGGGAAATTACCCGGCTCATTGCCATCCGGGACGCCCCGACCTTGCGGTGCGACGAGGTCAATGCGTCTCCAGACCGCGATTTCGCGAAGTACGTCGTCGAAAGTACAGTCTTGCCGTACTGGAAAAGGATCTAAAGCAGCATCGTAGCCGATGTCAGACACCAGGCATTTCAGCAGGATGTGGCGTCGTGAACGAACCGGCAATGTGGAGTCAGAAAGAAGCGCTTGGCAGAAATCGCCAAGCGCCTCCCCCCGTGCATTACTTCGTCGTGGGCGCAGGAGCTATTTTTTTATTCTGCATTTCGGGATGATGCTGTTGCATCATTTGCATATGCTTCTTGTGCATGTCGGGTGACATTTCGTTTTTCCCTTGCTGCAGCAGGCGCAGCCATCGGTTCCTATCTTGCACATGTCGCAGCAGCCGCTTTTTCCAGTGCCGTCCTTAGCAGGCATGCACATGGGTCCCTGCGGGGCGGCTGCTTTATCCTGCGTCATCCCCATGTTTCCCTGTTTGCCGTCTTTGGACATGTTGCCTTGCTGCATGTCGCAACAGGCACAGCCGCCTTTACCTATATTGTCGGCTGACCCCATCGTCGATGGCGCTTTAGGCGCGTCTGAGTGTGTAGATGCGGTCGCTGCGCAACCGGAGATGGTGGCCACGAGCGCTCCAACGATAAAGAGCGGAGAAAAATTAAACGTTTTCATATGAACCTTTTACAGATATTGATTGAGCCACTTGGCTTACTTCCCAATAGAGGTATGGATCGCGCAGTTGCTACTCGATCGGCGCATACCAGACGCCTGCGCCAGGTAAACGTCGCGCAAATAGTTGCTGCAGCCAAGCTGCAACAGCGCAGTTAAACGAGGCTGGCCTGCGGGGGGCGTTGCAAGCCTTCAGGGATATGGGAAAGGTAAAAGATGCTGATAAACGCAATTCGACTGGATGAGGATGCAATGCGCAATACGTGGTCATTCGGTATTACGGTAATGGAGGCAAGGCCGAAACAACTGCTACTCATGCCGCACGTCGTGGAATCATTGGGATGGTCATAAGCTGAATTTGCATCTACCGTATACAAACCGGCATCCGGCATCGCGGCTTGCATCATCGATTAGTGGCCACAGTCCTCCATTACGCCCTCAGTGGCGCTAGGCGGCCGCTAACCATGCCGCATGCTGCGGCTGTTACCGGCGCAAGTGCTTGCAAGGGCAAAAGCAGCAGCAGGAAATACGCGAAGAATCGACGCAGACGAAAGCACATGATTTCATCATAACAAAAATCGTATTTACCGGCAGCCGGCTAGCTGGCAACGGGAATATACCAGCTAGCTACCCCAGCTAAGCGCACGAAATTGTACGATTAGAATGGAAGGCTCTAAAAAGGCAAAATAGTAACTGCTTGAATTTAAATGACTTTATTTTTAAAAGCGCACTAAGTTGCACGAAAAGGATGACGCTGGGGCAAATAGTGGCCTTTCACGATTTCGCCACTGCAACGGTCGCCGCTTCAGTTATTTCACTTCAGGCGGGTTGCTGCCAGCGTCCCAACTCGATTTTAATTAGGTGACGGATACGTGACGGATGACAGCTTGAAGTTTCTCAGGAATGCACTCGTACACTGGCTAGACGTAGTTTCTAGACGTACTCTTAGCATCATACCGGATAACTCTTTGTTATCCGATACTAGATTTATGGAGAACGCGAAAGTATTATCGCAAATACTGGTATGTTAATACGTAGTACGTACTACGGCATCTTAAATCAGGGAGAGATTATTCATGGCGAGAAGCGGTCTTTATAAATCGGACGTGAAGAAGGCGCGCGATGCCTTGATTGCGCAAGGCCGGCATCCGTCCCTGGACGCAGTACGTATCGAGTTAGGCAACACCGGGTCGAAGTCGACCATCCACAAGTACTTAAAAGAACTCGAAGCGGAAGATGGCGGCACCAGCGGCCAGAAGGTCTCGCTCTCCGAGACCCTGCAGGACTTGGTCGCGCGACTCGCCGCTCAGTTGCAACAGGAGGCAGACGCAAAAATCGCGGCGGTCGAAGCACGGGCCGGCGAGCAAGCGCGTGCGCTGCAGGATGCATTGAACGCTGCCCACCAAACCAACGAAGCCCTCAAAATTCAGGTAGCCAATCAGGAAGCACGCCTGCAGCAGGAAGTAGACGACCATCGCCAGACGCGCGAAGCCCTGCAGCAGGAAGCGATCGCGCGCCATACTGCCCAGCAGCAGATTGCTGACCTCAAGGAGCGCTTGCTCGAGAATGAAAATCATCGCCGCTCGCTCGAAGAAAAGCATCAGCATGCGCGCGAAGCGCTGGAACACTACCGGGCGTCGGTCAAAGAACAACGCGAGCAAGAAGCCCGGCGCCACGAGCAGCAAGTCCAGCAATTACAGTCTGAACTCCGCATGCAGAATCAAAGCTTGATCGTCAAGCAGGAAGAAGTTACCAAGCTCAATCAGGAAGGTGCGCGGCTTGTAGGCGACTTGTCGCACAGTCAAAAAGCGATACGCGAACTGGAATTGCAGCTGCGCCAGGCCCAAGGCAAGCTTCATGCGCTGCACGGTATGGAAGAACGCGCCCGTATGCTCGAAATCAACCTTGCCAGTGCGCAGGCGCAGAATGGCGAATTGACTGCCACGCTCGCGCAGACGGAAAAAGCACTTCAGGCGCAACGAGTCGAGGCCGCTGCCGCATCTGCCAGATTAGAGGCGCAGCAGGCAATCACGACCGAATTGCGTACCTATCTCGACGCCGTCCGCCCCACGGCACCGCACACTGTGGCCGCTTCTCCAACGGAATAAATCGGCTCATGGACGAAAAAAAGATCGCAGAACGCAAGGCGCTCGCCAGTGTAACGGAAGAATTAGACGGCGCTATCAAAGCCATCGTATTTGACGCGTACGGCACCCTGGTGATAATCCGGGACCCACGCCGCCCCTATAAAAAACTGTTGGAAGCGCTTCGCCAGGGTGGCCGGGCGCCTGGCGAAGAGGACGCCGCGCGCATCATGTCAACGGCATGCGCGTTCTCGGAGATTCCGCGGTTATTGGGAACCGAATTGGCCGATGCCGAGATCGCCGCTCTGGAACGGGATCTGCAGGCCGAACTAGCCAGCATCGGTTTGTTTCCTGAAGTTGCCCGTAGCGTGGCGGCATTGCGCGCAGCCGGGTTCAAGATTGCCGTGTGCTCCAATCTTGCGTAACCCTATGCAGTGCCGGTCAAGAAATTCCTGCCGGCATTGGACGCCTATGCCTGGAGCTTCGAAGTCGGTGCCATCAAGCCTGATCCGAAAATCTATCGTGGAGTCGCCGCCATGCTGCACCTGGAGCCGCACGAAATCTTGTTTGTCGGTGACAGCATCCAAGCGGATTATCTAGGGCCAAAAAAGGGTAGGAATGCGAAGTCTGCATTTGGCCCGCAATGGGGATGCAAAGGCCGGGCAGTCTATTACGGACTTGAGTCTGCTGTGCGAGCTATCTCTAAAATAAAGATGCTATCGGGCTACGTTTTGCGCTTTGCCAGAAGAGTTCAAGCGAGGAAAGAGGTAGGTATTCGTCTGTACCGGCAAATATAAGTGATTGTTTTAAAATAAGAAATTGAACCTACCCGCACTAAATTACATGAAAAGTACGATTACCCCTAAGGGCGCTACCGTTTCGACAGAAAAGGCGAACCTGGATCCTGCCAATGCAACTATCTTGAAAATTCCGGTACCGGCCTTGGCGCCTGGCAAATACACGGTCCAATATTCAGCGGTCGGCCATGATGGACATCGTCGAAAAGGCGACTATTCCTTTACGGTGAAATAACGTATGGAAGCGCCTTTTTCACAGGTGGCGGCGACTGCGCTGATCAACCTCAGCCTGGCATGGGTAGTCGGTCTGTTGGCAGCCCGATTTTGGCTGACCAGTCGAACGGTATCGTGGCAACAGATAGCTGCAAACAAACTGTCTCGCACCATGCCTGTCGCTCTGGTCGCCTGTGCAATCAGTATGGTTTTTTCGATGTGGTCGGAGTCGGCCGTGATGGCAGATGTCGCATGGCTTAATGCTGGCCCAGCGTTTTACCAAATGCTCCTCACGACGCATTACGGACATGCCGGCCTGGCTGCAATTGCGCTTCTCGCAGGGGCGTTGGTGGCGCATTGGCGTTTGAACCCGCACGGGTCGAACAAGCGCTACGTTGTAATTATTGCTGTACTGATCGTAATGGTTGCGATTGCCCGTGTGAGCATTGGCCATGCATTTGAATATGGCCTGTTCAGCCTGGCGGTGGCCGTTGAGGTGTTGCACATCTTACTCATGGCGCTGTGGGTCGGCGCAGTGTTCGTCGCAGGCTGGATGGTACTGCCGGTTGTGCTTGCGCACGAGTCATGCGCAAGCACTGAGCGGGCACGCTATCTCCATACGCTGTCGGACTGGGCGACCGTTGCGCTAGTGGGCATCGTGATAACCGGCACTTATAACGCCTATCGCGTACTGGGCAGTCCACGCGACTTGGTGGAAGGGTTCTACGGCTATGTCCTGCTGTTCAAAATCAGCTGTGTCTTGATTGCCATTGCACTGGGCGGGTTCAATAAATTTTATGGCCTGCGAGCTGCATTGTCGCAGCAGAACGCGATATCACAGCGGGGATTACGTATCGTCGTCAGCATTCTGCGCATTGAGTCTGTCGCGCTTTTGCTGGCCATCATCGCTGCAGCGGTATTGACCAGCAGCATGCCGCCGGGTAGCCAATGAATTTTTACATATATGACAAGCAGGTTCTAACCTGCTGGAAAGCTCAGGAAACGAGGCGGGTTCACGTACTTAATGTAACCACACTTAGGAGAAATATATGTCTCACGAAAAATTCGAAGCATGTATCAAGGCCTGTTATAACTGCGCAACCGCTTGCGACCATTGCGCCGCTTCGTGCTTGCAGGAACCGGACGTAAAAATGATGGCGCGTTGTATTGCCTCGGACATCGATTGCGCTGAAATTTGCCGAACAGCCGCAGGGTTGATGGGGCGCGGCAGCGAATTCGCTACTGCCGTCTGCAAAGTCTGCGCGGACATCTGTCAGGCATGCGGTGACGAATGTGGCAAGCATCAGATGGATCATTGCCAGGCGTGCGCCGAAGCATGCAAACGCTGCGCGGAGGAGTGTCGCCGAATGTCGGCATAAGTCGCAACAAAGCGGCAGACCAATCGAATTTTTTCTAGGATTGGCTGTCCTGCACGCGCTGAGCTCCCGGTTTTGATGCAGACCTTTTGAAGCCGGGGGTTCGCGCTTTATACGCTGTTGCCCTGTTTATTGATGCCTGCGTTACATCGATAAATTCGATATTAATGAGTGCCAGGATTCGCGACTTGGCGAATGGCGATCGAAAAATTCTTACCGCACATGAAGGAAAAATGATGAGCTCGTATCAAATCGGAGAAGTCGATATCTGGCGTCGTCGTCTCTTGAAAGGAGCCGGAGCAGTCGGCGCATTCATGGGACTGGGAACCGCAGTTCGATTTGCATGGTCTGCCGGCACATCCGGCCAGTCTTCCGTATTACGCGGAACCGAGTTCGCGCTTGAAATAGCACCTACTCCTGTCAATATCACTGGCGCACCGCGTATCGCAACCGCTGTAAATGGCCAGGTTCCGGCGCCCACCTTGTATTGGCGTGAAGGCGACACGATTACCTTACGGGTGACTAACCGATTGCCTATTTCCACTTCAATCCATTGGCATGGAATTCTCCTTCCTGCAAACATGGATGGCGTTCCTGGCTTGAGTTTTGAAGGAATCGCGCCGGGCGAAACGTTTGTTTATCGCTTCGAGGTCAAGCAAAGCGGTACTTACTGGTATCACAGTCATTCCGGATTTCAGGAACAGACCGGTCTGTACGGGCCTATCGTCATCGAACCCCGCGGCGGTGAGCGGGTGCAAGCGGACAGGGAACATGTCGTGTTGCTGTCCGACTGGACCGACGCCAAGCCTGAGAACCTGTTTGCAAAGCTGAAAAAATCGAGCGATTTCTTCAACTTCAATCAGCCTACCGTCGGCGGCTTCATGCGTGACGTCTCTAGGATGGGGCTTGGCCCAGCACTGGAAAAACGCAAAATGTGGAATCAGATGCGCATGCTTCCGACTGATTTCAGCGATGTCACCGCCGCTCCCGGCACGGGTGCCGCGTTTACGTATCTGGTCAACGGCCAGTCATCGTCGAAGAATTGGACTGGGCTGTTTCGCCCCGGCGAGAAGGTGCGGCTGCGCTTCATTAACGGCTCCGCGACAACGATTTTCGATGTCCGCATTCCTGGCTTGAAAATGACCGTCATTTCGGCCGACGGACAGGACGTTGAACCGGTGCCGGTGGATGAATTTCGCATCTCCGTGGCAGAGACCTACGATGTGCTGGTCGAACCGCAGGAAGAACAGGCCTATACGATATTTGCGCAGTCGATCGATCGAACCGGCTATACCCGGGGCACACTGGCACCTCGTTTGGGAATGCAAGCGGCGGTGCCGGCAGTTGACGAACCGCAATGGCTGACCATGAAGGACATGATGGGCGCCATGGGCATGGCCGGCATGGGAGCGATGGCCAATATGAAAAGCGGAATGGACGAAAAGTCCGATATGCCCGGGATGAAAGCAGCCGGGATGGATCATTCAACCATGGATCACTCAATGGCTGGGATGACACAGGGTTCGATGCCTGGTATGCAGCACGACAAGATGGCGAGCATGGCGGCTGCACCCATGCCGAGCGTACATCACGCCAGAACAGAATACGGCCCCAATGTCGACATGCACGTGGATATGCCACGCACCGATCTGGAAGATCCTGGCGTTAATTTGCGTAACAACGGAAGACGTGTTCTCACATACGCCGATTTGCATACGATAGGCGGCCCCTTGGATACGCGACAACCCACACGCGACATTGAACTGCATTTGACGGGACACATGGAGCGTTTTATCTGGTCATTCGACGGGCAGAAATTCTCCGAAGCCATGCCGGTGCATTTCCGCTATGGCGAGCGACTGCGGATCATTTTAGTGAACGACACCATGATGAACCATCCGATTCACTTGCATGGCATGTGGGGCGAACTGGAATCTCCCGACGGAAAATTTCAAGTGCGAAAGCACACCATCAATGTCCAACCCGCGCAACGAATAGCCTATCAAGTGACGGCCGATGCCCTCGGACGCTGGGCCTATCATTGCCATCTGCTGTATCACATGGAAGCGGGCATGTTCCGCGAGGTAGTCGTGTCATGAAAAAAATCCTGAAAACAAACAGCAAAATCCTGATGTCAACCGCGATTATTTTTTCGATCGCACTTCCCAACATCGGTATGGCGCAATCGCCTGCGTCCGGTCAAATGAACGACATGCCGGAGATGGACCACGGCAAGATGCCGATGAACGACATGCCGGAGATGGACCACGGCAAGATGCCGATGAACGACATGCCGG
>CAXBIF010000002.1:0-489925 GCA_963975775.1 uncultured Herminiimonas sp. | reverse complement strand
GCGCCCGCCTGACCCGCTTTGTTCATAAATTGCACTTCATCCTAGAATTCGCCTTGTTCCACAAAATCATTAACCCAAATGATTCCCTAGTGAACCCAGTCGTAGACTCCGAAAATTTTCACGCCAAGAACAGAGCATTATCTTAGCCGCATCCGCAGCTATCAAGGCCAAAGAAAATTTTGGATATCAATTTGCGGCAACCGCCATTTAGGATCGTAATCAATTTTTGCCAGATACAGCCCATCTGGCATAAAGGTCGGCGCAGCAAGTTTGCGCTCGCGCTGTTCCAGCACATCGTTTAACCAAGTCGACGGTTGCGTACCATTGCCAACATAAATGAGCGAGCCAACGATATTGCGCACCATATGATGCAAAAACGCATTCGCATGCAAGGTGAGCATAATCATATCGCCACGTCGCACTATGCTGATTTCGTGCATCGTTTTGATCGGCGACTTTGCTTGGCACTGGACGGATCGGAAGGCAGAAAAATCATGCTCGCCCACCAAATATTGCGCCGCTTCCTGCATTTTATCGACGTCGAGCGCACGAAATACCCACCCTGCTTTACCTTCCAGCAATGGTGAACGTACCGGATGGTTATACAAAACGTATTGATAAGTCCGTGAGCGGGCGCTGAAACGCGCATGAAAATCGCGCTGCGGCTGTCGCCATTGCTCTTGCTGGCTCTGTTGTGATCCAGCTCGCTCTTGCGGACGCTCTTGCTGAGATTCTTGCGGACGCTCTTGCGAATTTATTTGCTGCCGTTCTTGCTCATGTTCTTGCGCTAATCCAGCAGCGTGATTTACGTGGCTGATTTCAGTTGCCCAGCGCACCGCGATTGATGAGGGCAAAAAAGCATTGACGCCTCGCACCCAGGCCGATAAATCGCGCTCCAAGGCGGTATCAAAATGCACCACCTGCTCCAACGCATGTACGCCAGCATCGGTGCGTCCGGCACAAGTCGTTGACACCGTTTGCTGCGTAAATTGCCGTAACGCTGCCTCTAATTTATCTTGTACCGTTAAACCATTTAGTTGCGTCTGCCATCCCTGCCAAGGCGCGCCGTCATACTGCACACCAAGCACAATGCGCTTAAGCGCGCGCGGCATGGCTGTGGCATGCTCGACACCATCATGATTTGATTCGCCATTCATATTGAGCGTTATATCGATACCTGCTAAAGCAAACGAAAAATAAAAACGGGCGCAAGCTATGCATTGCGCCCGTTACGATAGTACACAAAAAAATCAAGCTAACTTGGAGAGCGAATTTTTCGCCTTTTCTGCTTGCTCTGGTGTGCCGCCCTTGAGTACTTCTTCCAGCAACTCACGCGCGCCTTCTTTATCGCCTATTTCCTGGTATGCCATCGCCAAATCCAGTTTGGTCGCCATCTCCGCATTAACGGAATAGCTCGCATCGTCCGACAAGATTCCTGCAGTGATCGTTTCATCTTCAGCTGTGTCTGTCGCTGTATCTGCTTCGGCTTTGCCGATCACGCTATTACGTTCGATCGCAGCGTCTGACAAATCCAGATCAGGCAGTGCGTCGGCTGATGGGTTAACACCAGGCGCTGCCGCTACGTCCTGCTGCAAGGACAAATTCATCTCGGGTGAAGAAGGTGCTTCGTCCTTGTGATCGATGAAATCAAAATTAATATCCGCGATCTCGGCAGGCATAGGATTCACTTTAGACGTATCCGCAACGGGAACGGTCGGTGCATCGTTATCCAAACCTTCAAGATCAAACGCCAGATCATCAATTTCTGGCTTGTCAGCTGGCACAGGTGCAGCAGCGGTCGGTGCATTCAAGGCTTCATCGGTCAGCAAAGTGGTGCTATTAAAGTATGGAGATGTCTCAATTGCATTCGACTTGGCATCCATTACTTGAGTGCCGGCTAACAAGTCATCATCGAGCTTGTCGTCCAAACGACGTGTTTTACCCGTTAATGCATCAGCCTTTAGTTGAGCCTCGTCCGCATTGGCGCCGGCGGCGTATAAAGGATTCGATGGATCAAGTATCAGACCGAGATTTGCCGCTTGCTGCCACTCGTCGCCTTCACCCTTGGTCATGCCATAAAGCTCGCTGGCAAGAATTTCGAACGAGCGCGCATCATTGCGATTGGCATAGATTTCCAGCAGCTTGACGCGCACCGCATGACGCTCAGGTTGATTACGCAACGCTTCTTTCAAAATTTCCTCAGCTTGTGCGTCGCGTCCGTAAGCGATGTAGACATCCGCCTCGGCGATCGGGTCCACTTCGTTGGTATCCAACTGACTGGCAGATGGCACAAAATTGGAATTGAACACGCTATTATTCGTGTCGACACTTTGGCCGCCAGTAGAACCAAACAAGGAGTTTGTTTTTAGACTGGAATCATTCAAGATGCTGTCGTCAAAGGCTGGCGCTGGCTGTTTGCGACGGCGGGCACTGTAAATGCCTAATCCCGCCAACAATGCGAGTAGCAACGCAGCGCCCGGCAAGAACATGGCGTTATCTGTCAAGTTCTCAAAAAAGCTAGGCGCTGGTGGCGGTGGCGGCGGTGCAACGATTGCTCGCTTTGCTTTGACCGCAGGTGCTGGTTTGTTCACTGGCGCAGGTGTCGCTGCGTCGGTAGCTGCAGTGTCAGTGGAAGCCGCGTTAGTTGCAGCGGAATCGGTCACGGCAGCGGGGGAAGCTCCAGCTGCGGCGGCAATCGCATTAGCAGCATCGCTATCGCTCTTGGCCGCTGTTTCTGCTGCGGTAGTTGCTGGTGCGGTCGTTGCTGGCGTTGCTGCGCTAGCGTTCGCATCTGCGTCTTTGATCACAGGCTCTGGTTTTGATTCTGCTAGCGCCTGCTTACCTGCCAGCGCCTGGTTTTTAACTTCCAATAGTTTCTGTAATTCGCTGACATTTTTTTCAAGCTCGGCAACGCGCGAATTAGCTTCAGCCAAAGCTTTTTCTTTTGCGATCACATCTTCAGGGCTCACGCCACCGACGACTTTATCGGAGCCCGCGCTGACGGTAGTACCGGATTTTGACAATTTCAGCTTGTCACGCGACCCACCGGTATCCGCATCTTCGTGGATTTCAGTCGTAATTTTTCCGCCGGCAGATTGCGTTCCTTCTACCGATTTTTTCGCTGTTGAGGCTGCAGTTCTTTCTGCCAGTTGACTGCGATAACGATTGAAATCCGCTGCCTGCGCAACCACGACTGCTCGCGCATCCTTCTTGGTAACCCCTTGCGCGGCATCTGCCTCCGGCACTTTCAAAATCGTTCCGGCGCGCACCCGATTCATGTTTTTATCTATGAATGCGTCGGGATTGGCGCGATAGAGAGCAACCAGCATCTGATCTAGCGAGATAGTGTCGCCACGATAACGATTGGCAATCTTCGCCAGGGTATCGCCTTTTTTAACCGTGTAATCTTCCTTGGCTGACGCCTCATTGGATGGCGCTGATGGCTCTGGGGCGGTACGTTCTGGAGCGATGGCTTTAGATACCGGCGCTGCGCCAGCAACCTTAGACGGCGATGTATTACGCGGCGTCGTGATTGCGGGTGGCAATGGTTGCGAACTTACTGCGCTACCGATTTGCGCTTGCTGCATCTTGCGCATCTCAGGCGGATCTAGCAAGAAAGTATATTCGCGTACCAAGCGGCCTTTGTTGCCACCCAACTCCAACAACATATCAATGTAAGGCTCATTCATTGCCTGCGTCGAAGTGACGCGAATGATGTCGCGCGAGCCCTGTTTTTCCACCGCAAACTTGAGCGAGAACAAGGCTGGATTCAACTCGATATTTGCTTGTTGAAAAGCTTCAGGCGATGCCAGTTTTGGCATCAGCGATTCTGCCTCACCCGGCTCGACACCCACCAAGGCTATTTCTGCCCGTAGCGGCTGCCCGAGTGCCGACAGCACCGTGAGCTTGCCGAGACCGGCAGCATCAGCGGTTGATAGCGTCATCAACGACACCATGGCCGCTGTCAGCGCTTTCAATTTAAAGGTAGAAAATGTTGGGCAAGAAGAAGACCGCATTTTTGATCGCATGGAGAGTGTTCCGGTGGCGAACGTTGCGACCTGCAAGCAACGTTTATTTATCGTTTTTTTAAGAACTTTTACCATAGCATCATGGACTTACGCGCGCAAGCGCAACCATCTTGGCAAATAATTTAAAACCCACCATACGCTCTATATCCAAGCACAAATGGTGGGTTTATGTTGCGTTTTGACAACGTGACAGGGTAGATCCGTCAGCATTGTGGCGGTGTTACGCCGCCTTACTTCTTCAGCACAATTCTTAACATGCGACGCAAAGGCTCAGCCGCGCCCCACAATAATTGGTCGCCGATCACGAACGCAGAAATATATTCTGGCCCTTGATTTAACTTGCGAACACGGCCGACACCAACCTCCAAACCACCGGTAATCGCTGCCGGCGTCAACTCCTTGACCGTCTGCGCGCGCTCGTTTGGCACCCACTTCACCCATTGATTACCGGAACGGATAATGGCTTCAATTTCGCTCAATGGCAAATCGCGTTTGAGTTTGATCGACAGTGCCAAACTGTGACAACGCATCGCACCAATACGCACACACAAACCATCTACCGGGATTGCTTTTTGATTGCCTAGAATCTTGTTAACTTCGGCCTGCCCTTTCCATTCTTCTTTGGACTGACCGTTGTCTAGTTGCGCATCGATCCATGGAATCAAGCCACCCGCCAGCGGTGCACCGAAATACTCGGTTGGAACGTCGTTGCGTATGGTCTGCGCCACTTTACGATCGATATCGAGAATCGCCGATGCTGGAGTCGCCAACTCATTTGCCACCGCGCCGTGGACCACGCCCATACCGCTCAGCAGTTCACGCATGTGATTGGCACCGCCACCGGACGCTGCTTGATAAGTCATCGAATTAACCCACTCAACCAAACCTTCGTGGAACAAACCACCGATGCCCATTAGTAAAATAGAGTTGGTGCAATTACCGCCTATGTAGTTCTTGACGCCACGCGCCATCGCTTCATCGATTACATTGCGATTAACTGGATCCAACACGATCACGGCATCGTCTTTCATGCGCAGCGTAGAAGCTGCATCAATCCAGTAGCCATCCCATCCAGCCGCACGCAACTTAGGAAAAATCTCAGTCGTGTAGTCACCGCCCTGGCAAGTAATGATGATGTCGCATTTTTTCAATGCATCCAGATCATTCGCATCCTGCAAAGTTGTTTCCTTCTTTGCCATCGCCGGCGCTTTGCCGCCTTTATTGGAGGTCGAGAAAAATACCGGTTCGATATGCTCGAAATCGCCCTCATCCTGCATACGTTGCATCAGAACCGAGCCCACCATTCCACGCCAACCTACTAAGCCAACTACATTCATGTGTATTTCCTTTAATACGCGTATCTCAATCGTGTCGAGAACACTTAGTTAATCAAGCTGCGGTAACAGCATTTTTATCATTCGGTGGCGTTATTCAGGCCAGTGCCTTCACAACCGCATCACCCATTTGTGAGGTCCCCACCTTAGTCGTACCTGCTTCATGGATATCAACCGTACGCAGGCCTTGTTTCAACACAGCTTTCACCGCATTTTCGATACGATCAGCTTGCTCGGTTTTACCCAACGAGTAACGCAACATCATTGCTAGCGACAGAATCTGCGCCAATGGATTGGCGATATCTTTGCCAGCGATATCCGGTGCAGAACCGTGTGATGGCTCGTACAAGCCTTTGTTGTTCGCATCAAGCGAAGCCGACGGCAGCATACCGATCGAGCCGGTCAGCATTGCTGCTGCGTCCGACAGAATGTCGCCGAACATATTACCGGTCACGACGACGTCAAATTCCTTAGGTGCGCGCACCAATTGCATCGCCGCGTTATCGACATACATATGATCCAGCTTCACGTCCTGATATTCCTTGTGCACATCGGTGACGACATCGCGCCAGAACTGGAAGGTTTCCAGAACGTTGGCTTTATCAACACTGGTCAAACGCTTGCTACGCTTTTGCGCGGCTTGGAAGGCAACGTGCGCAATGCGACGAATTTCTGGTTCGCTGTAACGCATGGTGTCGAAACCTTCACGCGAACCTTTGAAAGGACCGTCCGGGGCTTCCCGCATACCGCGCGGTTGACCGAAGTAAATATCGCCTGTCAGTTCACGCACAATCATGATGTCTAAACCAGATACGATTTCTGGCTTCAGCGACGATGCGCCTGCCAGCTCTGGATACAAAATCGCTGGGCGGAAATTAGCAAACAAACTCAAATGTTTACGCAAGCCAAGAATCGCCTGCTCTGGGCGCAACGAGCGCTCCAGCGTATCGTATTTGAAATCGCCGACCGCACCAAACAAAATTGCGTCTGCCTCTTTCGCCACTTTAAGTGTGGACTCCGGCAGTGGATGTCCCTGTTCTGCATATGCAGCGCCACCAACTGGTACCGTTTCTGTTTCAAATTTCTCACCCAAGGCGTTCATCACCTTGACTGCTTGATTCATGATTTCTGGACCGATGCCGTCACCCGGCAGAATTGCAATTTTCATTGGTTCACTTCATTAAAAATTAAAAATAAATTAGAGATCAAGCTACGTGCGTGGTGTTTGCGCGCGTGCGATCAAATGGTGTTGGCCAACCATGGCTGCGCCGCTAAATGACGTTCTTCATAAGCGCGAATACTGCCCGCTTTTTGCAGCGTCAAGCCGATATCGTCAAAGCCATTCAGTAAGCAATACTTACGGAAGGCATCAATCTCAAACGGATAAGCAACACTGCCTTGCGTGGTCGTGACGATTTGTTTTTCCAAATCAATCAACAAACGAAAACCAGGGAAAGCCTTCACTTCATTAAACAAATGATCGATTTGCGTCTCGCTCAACACCACTGGCAACAAGCCATTCTTGTAACAGTTATTGAAGAAAATATCGGCAAAACTCGGTGCGATGATGGCGCGAAAACCGTATTGATCCAATGCCCAAGGCGCATGCTCACGGGATGAACCACAACCGAAATTTTTACGCGTCAGCAGAATGGACGCACCTTGATAGCGCGCTTGATTCAGCACAAAATCAGGATTCAGTGGACGACTCGCATTATCTTTTCCGGGCTCACCCTGATCAAGATAACGCCATTCATCAAACAGATTGGGACCAAAACCGGTGCGCTGGATTGATTTTAAAAACTGTTTTGGAATGATCGCATCGGTATCTACATTGGCGCGATCCAGCGGCGCCACCAAGCCATCGAGAAGAGTAAATTTTTCCATAAATGTCTAACTTTTATCGTTACCGCACTCTAGTTGGTGCTACTTCAAACAATCAACGTGCTGATTTTTGCTGCACTTTATCGCCTAATTTTTCTACATCTTTGCCGAAGCCATTCATGGTGTTACAGCCCGCTAGCAAGCACACCGACGCAATCATTAAAGCCACGATTTTTTTCATATTTTTCTCCGTATTTACAATGAACGCACATCAACAAAATGACCTTCAATACCCGCAGCAGCAGCCATCGCAGGACTAACCAGGTGGGTACGCCCACCTGCACCCTGACGCCCTTCAAAATTACGGTTCGAGGTTGAGGCACAACGCTCACCCGGGTCTAGGCGATCAGCATTCATCGCTAGACACATAGAACAACCTGGTTCACGCCACTCGAAACCAGCGTCTTTAAAAATTTTATCCAAACCTTCCCGCTCGGCCTGCTCCTTTACCAAGCCAGAACCTGGTACAACCATTGCCAGCGTGACATTCGACGCACGGTGTTTGCCACGTACAACCGCAGCGGCAGCACGCAAATCTTCAATCCGAGAATTCGTACAAGAACCAATAAAAACTTTATCAATGCGGATATCAGTAATTGGCGTATTCGGTTTCAAACCCATATAAATCAACGCTTTTTCCATGCCGTCGCGTTTGGTTGGGTCTTTTTCCTTCTCTGGATCGGGAACACGCGCGTCTACCGCCACCACCATCTCTGGTGAGGTACCCCAACTTACCTGGGGTTTGATTTCTGCCGCGTTCAAAGTCACGACCATATCGAACTTAGCGCCGACATCAGAGTGGAGAGTGCGCCAATAATCAACTGCGCGATCCCAATGCGGACCGACTGGAGAAAGTGGACGACCTTTGACGTAATTAATTGTGGTGTCGTCAACTGCGACCATGCCAGCACGCGCACCTGCTTCGATCGCCATATTGCAGATCGTCATCCGCCCTTCCATCGACAACGACCGGATCGTCGAGCCGGCAAATTCAATCGCGTAACCTGTACCCCCTGCAGTCCCAATCTTGCCAATGATTGCCAACACGATATCTTTGGCGGTGACACCAACCGGCAGCGAACCATCAACTTGCACCAACATCGCTTTCGATTTTTGTGCCAACAACGTTTGCGTTGCCAGCACGTGCTCAACTTCTGAGGTGCCGATACCATGCGCCAAACATCCGAAGGCGCCGTGCGTCGAGGTATGCGAGTCGCCACAAACCACGGTCATACCCGGCAAAGTCGCGCCCTGCTCAGGGCCGATCACATGCACAATCCCTTGGCGTTTGTCGCGCATACTGAAATAGGTCAAACCATATTCGTGTGCATTGTTGTCCAAGGTTTCCACTTGCAAACGCGAAGTGGGATCAGCGATGCCGTTAATACGATCTGTCGTCGGCACGTTGTGATCAGCCACCATCAGATTAGCGGCCACGCGCCAAGGGCGGCGGCCTGCCAACTTTAAGCCTTCGAAGGCTTGCGGGCTAGTCACTTCATGTAGTAAATGCCGATCAATATAGAGCACCGTAGTGCCATCATCACCGGTCTCAACCACGTGAGATTGCCAGAGTTTGTCGTAGAGCGTTTGAGCCATATTTCTTGTGTAAAAAGTAAGTTTTAAGACTTACTGGTGACGAATAAGTAAGCCCTAGATTATGCCATATTTGCAGTGATCGCTTGAAGGCGAGCGACTTCGCCGCTCACTAAAACGCCTACTTTAGATGTGGCTTAAGTAAATAAAAGCAACGTCCGGCTTTGCAAAAAGTCAACCGCAAGTGATTTGCCAGAAAATAAGTCGCGGCTTATTTTTTTGCTTGCTGGTAGAGCGGCATCACACGCTGCGCATAGACCGTCAAATCAGAAATACGGTCTTGTCGTGACGGATGCGTAGACAGAAACTTGGGCGGCTCGTTATCGGCAACCTTGCCCATTTTTTGCCATAAGCTGATCGCGGCTCGTGGATCGTAACCAGCGCGTGCGGCTAGCTCTACGCCCATGCGGTCTGCCTCAGTTTCATGTTGACGCGAGTTTGGCAAACCAAGCAGACCCATATATGCATATTGCGCGCCTTGCTGTCCTAAGCTACCCACACCAAGCAGTGCCGAACCGACAGAAATAACACTACCAGCGACCATGCGCTCAGACGCACGTTCCCTTGCATGCTCGCGTAGCGCGTGCGAGATTTCATGCCCCATCACAGCAGCGAGCTCCGCATCGGTCGGTTTAATTTTGTCTAGCATGCCGGTGTAGACCGCGATTTTTCCGCCTGGCATACACCAAGCGTTGACTTCATCCGAGGTCAACACATTGATTTCCCATTTCCAATTACGCGCATCAGGACGGAACACCGGCGTCTGCGCAATCAGTCGATTGGCAATTGTGCGCACCCGACGAACTTCAGCCGGATCACGATTCAACGCGTGCTTTTTTTCCTGTTGTGCCAGTAGCGTGTTGTATTCCTTGGTGGCAGCCTGATCCAACTCCTGCTCAGAGACCGCCATGTATTGTTGTCGCTCGATACCAACCGCACCGCTTTTGGTTGTTTGTACGGTTTCGCAAGCGGCGAGACTCAGCATTACGGTCACACCAACCACTAAAGAATAAAATTTACGCATACAACACCCTCACTGACTTTCACATTATTCGTATTAAATTCAACGATTAAATTCACTGATTAAATTGTGCTTCGATGATAGGCTGCCGATCATGCTTGGCAGCCATCGCTGGCAGAAATACTTTTAGTAATTGCTGCCAGCAATCGGTGGCGGCGCGACCACAACATCGCCACATTGTGCGCGATGACGTAATGCGTGATCCATTAACACCAATGCCAACATCGCTTCGGCGATTGGCGTCGCGCGGATGCCGACACAAGGATCATGTCGACCCAAGGTTTCCACTACTACAGGATTACCTGCTTTATCGATAGAGTGGCGCGGACTACGAATGCTCGAAGTCGGCTTGATCGCCAGTGAAACCGTAATATCCTGACCAGTAGAGATACCACCCAAAATACCACCCGCGTTATTGGCAGCGAAACCTTGCGGCGTTAATTCATCGCCATGCACGGTGCCTTTTTGCGCAACGGACTTAAAGCCGGCACCGATCTCCACGCCTTTGACGGCGTTAATTCCCATCATCACATATGCAATTTCCGCGTCCAGTCTGTCATAGATCGGCTCACCTAAACCTACGGGCACATTTTGCGCCACGACCTCGATGCGCGCGCCGCAAGAATCACCATTCTTGCGTAACTCATCCATGTAGGCTTCCAGCTGCGGCAACATACTATTATTAGGCGCAAAGAACGGGTTTGTATCGACGTCATCCCAACTATGAAATGGAATAGCGATCTCACCGAGCTCGCTCATATAACCTTTAAAGGTGGTGCCGTATTGCTGCAACAGCCATTTTTTGGCAATCGCTCCCGCGCCTACCACCGGTGCTGTCAACCTGGCAGAAGAACGACCGCCACCGCGCGGGTCGCGAATTCCGTACTTATGCCAGTACGCATAATCCGCGTGCCCGGGACGGAAGGTTTCGGTAATATTGCCATAATCCTTGCTGCGCTGATCTTCGTTGCGGATCAACAGTGCAATCGGCGTACCGGTTGTTTTACCCTGATATACGCCGGACAAAATTTCTACTGTATCCGACTCTTTACGCTGTGTGACATGTCTGGAGGTCCCGGGTTTGCGTCTATCCAAATCGGGTTGGATGTCGGCTTCTGACAACAACAGTCCAGGCGGACAACCATCAATAACACAGCCGATCGCGGGGCCATGAGATTCGCCAAAAGTGGTGGTAGTAAAGAGTTTGCCAAGAGTATTGCCGGACATGGTTAGCGTGTAATCGATGAAAGAAAGCACCATTCTACCAGTGCACTAAAAACAATTAACGTAAGAAAATGCATTGCCGAATGGATAGCCGGTAGGCAATATATGCGCAAGCCTAAAATTAACTAGAAAAAGAGGCTGCCAGACTAACTAAATCGCGGAGAACTTAGGAATGAAAGCCTCGCCCAGCCACAACGAGGATGCTGTTGTATTCCTGGATGAGACCCAGAACGGGTCGGATGTGCACGCGCCGAATAAAAGTAGCGAGGTGTGGCGCATCCTGATCGTCGACGACGATGCCGATGTTCATTCCGCCACCACTTTCGCTTTAAGTAATGTCGAAATACAAAATCGACCATTACTATTTTTGCATGCTTACTCAGGTGCGCAAGCGCGTGAGATTCTCGCCACCGAGCACGATATTGCTGTGATTCTGCTTGATGTCGTGATGGAGCAGCAGGATGAAGGTTTGCAACTGGTACGCCATCTTCGCGATGTGATGCATCGTAGCGAAATCCGCATCATCCTACGCACGGGCCAACCCGGTTACGCCCCAGAAATTGATGCGATTCGACAGTTCGATATCAACGATTACAAAACCAAATCCGAACTGACACGCATCAAACTATATACCGTGGTCACTGCGGCGATACGTTCGTATGAACAACTTTGCGCAGTCAATGCTAATAGCCGCGGCTTAGATTTAATACTGCAAGAGAGCAACGCATTGATGGCGCTCAAGACACTGGAAGACTTCGCCACCGGCGTCATCACTAGTGTCGCAAAACTACTCTCCGTGGAAGCGCACGGCATTTTGTGCGTACAAGAATATCTACATAATAAGAGTACAGAATTATTTGTCATTGCAGCAACTGGCACGTATCAAAAGTTGCTCAATTTTCCGGTTTCTTCGATTGAAGATAGCGCTATAGCGGAAGCACTGACCCGTTCATTGCAGTCACATCAAAATATTTATGACAATGGATCCATTACCTTGCATTTCAGCGGTAATGCCTCTCGCAATTTTGCGGCTCATCTACAGATAGATCGTCCTATCAGTACGATAGAGCATCGTCTATTAGAAGTTTTTTGCAAGCACGTTTCGGTTGGGCTCGCCAATATTATGTTGGTTACCAATCTGCACAATTCTGCCTTCTACGATTCCCTCACCAAACTGCCAAACCGCAATCGTCTAAAAGAAATCATTGATGAGAGTCTGCTTTCGACCATCAAGAATCCGGTCACGTTAGCGCTGATCGATATCGATCATTTTGCAGAAACAAACGATACCTTGGGGCATCAATTTGGTGATTTACTACTACTGGCAGTTGCCGCTCGTTTGCAATCATGCATGGGCAGCAAACTAGTAGTCGCACGCGTCGGTGGCGATACTTTCGGCGTGTTAGGTGATGATATGCAAGTCAATCCAACCACGGTATTGACGCAGTTTGAACGTCCATTCAATCTCGACGGGCAGAATGTACAGCTATCGGCAACCATAGGTTTAGTACGTTTATCCGAGCACGAAGGCCGTGGCGTTGAGGCGCTCAAAAATGCCCACATCGCGTTAAAGCGTGCCAAGCTGCAACAACGATCCGGACATTTTTATTTTTCCCGTGACATGGGAATCGATATCCGCGAACGGGTCAATATGATGCATGCGTTACGCACGACGTTTGAAGAAAAACGTCTGTTCGTCGCTTATCAACCGCAGATCAATCTGGCGACTCGTAAACCGTCTGGAGCCGAAGCCCTATTACGCTGGCAACTGGAAGACGGCAGCTACATCTCACCAAGCCGCTTTATTCCGATCGCCGAATATTCCGGACTCATCATTGAACTTGGTGAATGGGTATTACGACAAGCATGCCACGAAGCGTTGCACATACAGACGCTGGGCTATCCCGATTTTATGATCTCGGTGAATGTCTCTCAAGTTCAATTCCGTCATCCGCAGTTTTTAACCATGCTGCGCAAAATTTTGGCTGACACCGAGGTGCCGCCACATTTGATCGAGCTGGAAATTACAGAATCGATGGCGATGGATGAGCCAGAAGCATTAAGCGAATTACTACGCCACATCACAGACACAGGCATTAGCATCGCGATTGATGATTTTGGTACCGGTTTTTCTTCGTTGAACTATCTACAAAGACTCAACGTCGATCGTTTGAAAATTGATCGCGCCTTCGTCACTGAAATTACACATTCCAGCCGCGGTAGCAGCATTGCAGAAATGATTATTCAACTCGGACGCAATCTAAACTTAGACATCATTGCTGAAGGCGTTGAGGACGAGCGCCAAGCGCGTATCTTGACAGAGCTTGGCTGTCCATTAGCGCAAGGTTATCTGTTTGCCAAGCCGATGACCGTAGCCGCTTTTCATGATTGGCTGCTACAACAAAAACACGTCTCCCATTAGTCAACTCTGACTGAAGCGTATTTCTGGCTCGACCAAATCTCCTAAGTACGCTTATGAAAAAAAGCACGCTCTCATTAAAACGTACAGTCCTGTTGGCGGCATGTATAGGATTGCTAGTTCCAGCGCTGATCGCCAACTGTTTAAGTTGGTTCGATATTTATGGCACTAAGATCGAACAACAAACCCAGCAAATTGCCGAACAACATGCAAAAACACTGGCGATTACCATTGCAGAAGCGCTCGCCACCTCTAATCAAGGTGAACTCAAGAACGCGATAGAAGATGTGATGCAACGCGATCCAGACATTATCCAGATCGAAATCAAAAATCAAGCAAATATAACCCTAGCGTTAGGTACTGAAGCCGGACGCCGTCAAAACCCGATTGCATCTTTCTCCAGCAATATTTATTTCCTAGGACAAGTGGTTGGGGCCGTCAACGTACAAGCTAGCGGCGCAAATCTAAAGCAAGCCGCCTTGGTGCAAATACAGTATCAACTGTTGGTGCTGGCTGCACAAATTTTGTTAACGATCTTTTTACTAAATCTTCTGCTCAGTAAACGCTTTTTCCAGCCGCTGTTAGCGATACAAGAACAGATAAAAAAATGGCGTACCGGTGAGTTACAGAATGCCGTTATGACCGAGCATAGTGACGAACTCGGCTTATTTGCGCAACATTCAGATCAGACAAGGCTCGCCATCCAAGCGGTTATGAGCGATCTTGCTCAAGAAAATGAGCGGCTTGCAGAAGTACAAAATTTGTCAGAAAACCGATTTTTCCATGCCTTTCATAGCAACCTGGATGCAATGTCGATTACACGCATGTCGGACGCAACGTTAATCGAAGCGAATAATGCGTTCGAAAAATTAACCGGCTATACGCATGGCGCGTGGAAAGGAAAAAGTACCCTGCAGTTAGGGCTCTGGACCTTTCCCGAACAAAGAGTCGAATTTATTGATGCAGTTAAAAGCGCTGGTAGCATGCGTGACTTTGCATGCAATATTCGTGATCGTGACCACGTCAGCAGACATTGCCTCGTTAACGCTGCACTATTTTCCATCCAAGATGTGCAGTATCTGTTCGTCATCTTGCGTGATGTAACCAGTCAGCATCTTCTAGAAGAACAAAAAGCCGAAGCCGATCATGCATTGCTAAGACTGGCGCAAGGCACGCATGGTGGGATTGGCGTTTCTTTCTTCGCTTCGTTGGTAAGCGATCTTGCCTCTGCATTACGCACAGATTGTGCATTCATTGCCTTATGCGACGCAGACAATCCAAACAACATGCAGACGCTAGCTATAAATCTGCATGGAAAACAAGTCGACAACTTTGATTACAAGATCTCAGGTTCGCCTTGCGAACGCACTATGCAGGACGAAATCACAATTTTCGCTCGTGACATCAAGGAAATATTTGCGGATCACACTACTTTTCCGCATGATGACTGGGATAGTTATGCTGGCGCTCCCCTCCATAGCGCGCATGGCGATGTGATTGGTGTGCTGGTTGTTATGCATGCTAAACCCTTACGCAATCCAGATCTGGTGCGCTCTCTTTTGCAAGTGTTCAGCGAGCGCGCCTCAGCTGAGCTGGAGCGCAAACGCGCCGAAGAAGAACTACGTCTTAGCGAACAACGCTTCGCCACGATTTTTCATTCGACGCCAGTACCGATGTTTGTTACGCAACTGAGTGACAATAATATGATCAAGGATATTAATAGTGCGTTTGAAAATTTATTTCTTCATCCGCGCAAAGATGTCATTGGAAAAAGCACTTTGGATCTTGCGATTTACGATAATCCGCAAGACAGACACACGTTATTAAATGAGTTAAAAGCAACCGGAAAAATAGAAACACACGAGGAAGTATGGATGTTGCGGGGCGACGGTGCAAAAATATTGATTCAGTTTTCATGCAATATTTTTTCATTTGATGGCGATCAATTCGCGATTTTTAGCTGCCAAGACGTTACCGAGAAAAGGTTGATCGAGCAAGAAATTCGCGCCTTGAACTCGACTTTGGAAGATCGTGTCATCGAGCGCACAGAAGAATTACAGCAAGCTAATCAAGAGTTGGAGACGACACTGGATGCGCTCAATATGGCGCAAGCTGAATTGGTGAATAGTGAAAAATTGGCTGCGCTAGGCGCGTTGGTAGCTGGCATTTCACATGAGCTCAACACGCCTATCGGCAATAGTTTAATGGTCGCCAGCACATTACATGACCAAACTACGTCGCTCATCCATTGTTATCAAGAAGATCAAGGTATTAAACGCTCGGCGCTGGAAAGCTATCTCAACGATACCGGCAAAGCTGGTGACATTTTGACGCGAAATTTGCAACGTGCGGCAGACCTCGTCAACAGTTTTAAGCAAGTTGCGATTGATCAAATCAGTTCACAGCGGCGTGAATTTACATTAGGCGAAGTTGTGAATGAAATTCTATTGACCTTATGGCCGATCATTCGAAAAAGCCCCTACACGGTTGAGCAAACAATTCCGGATGAGATCTGCTTTGACAGCTATCCAGGCCCGTTAGGCCAGGTGCTAACCAACCTGATCAATAACGCGTTGCTGCACGGTTTTGAAGGAAAAAAACAAGGCAATGTGCAAATTATTGCGCGCCTTGCCGAGCATGACTCGGTTGAATTAACCGTCAGCGACGACGGTGTAGGCATTCCGGCGGACCGATTGCGCAAAATTTTCGATCCTTTTTTTACCACCAAATTAGGCGCTGGTGGCTCAGGACTTGGCCTCAATATCACGCACAACATCGTGACCGGTGTATTGGGTGGACGTATCCGCGTGAGTAGCGCGGTCGATGTGGGGACATCCTTTATTATGCTGCTACCGCTAATCGCACCGGAAAAAAAAGAAAGCGACGAAATTTTACATCCCTAGCGCGGACACCAGACAAACCCTCCCTATACTGTCGCCGCCCTAGCAATTTCCTCGTATGCCATATTACTTATTTGAACGTCCATCACAGCAAAAAATATAAGCTCGTTGTACTAAATCTATGGCGTTTCAATATCAATCCATTCGCCTGCGCGTACTGGTTGATCAATCACAAATTGAAGAGATCTAATCCATTTCCGTTTTCCAGAATTTTTGTTAGTGCCAGCATTATCCTTGCCAACAATATTGTTTAGCGAGCTTGTTTTTGCGGCACGCAATGCCACTGGAATCACAGGCACCATTACGCGCTTTAGTATATTTCTCATCTGGTCTTTGGATAACAAAAGTTCATGTGTTTGCGTCAAATTGAAAGTTGGCACAACACACACCAGCTCATCGGCCATCAATGCCTGCACGATGTCATTACACATTGCATCAGCATTTTTCGCATTCTTCTCGATCACGGCGATCGGTAACGCGTTCGCGGCATGAAACAACCACGAGTAAAAAGGTTGATCAAATACGCGTGAATCAACCACCAAACGCAAAGGACGTGGACTGGCGGCGATCACAACAATCGCATCCAAGCGTGAAATTGGATTACAAATAAGCAGCGCGCCACCTTGCTGCGGAATACGTTCGGCGTGTACGCAACGTATACGACGCGCAGTATGCAACAAAATCCACGCAAGAAAACGCATTAGAAATTCTGGTACTAGCATGAAAATGCTCAGTGTAATGACTGCGTTTAAGATTGCGGTCACCAAAAACAATTGTGGAATACTCAATCCGGCCTGTAACAAGAGCATCGCTACTAGCGCCGCGACCACCATGAAAAGCGCATTTAATATATTCATGCCGGCAATCGTGCGGGACATATGGTGCGGATCACAACGCGTTTGGATCAACGCAAATAGCGGCACAATAAAAATTCCACCGACGATGCCGATCATCAAGCAGTCCACAACGATATGCACGCTACCAACCTGTTGTAGAAAGCCAAAGACATCTACCGCATCCATGTTGCTATAGGCAGTGCTGGCACGATATAGATCATAACCAAACAACGTCAAGCCGATTGCGCCTAGCGGCACCAAGCCAATCTCAACGCGTCGCCCAGATAATCGTTCGCATAAAAGAGAACCAATCCCTACCCCTAACGAAAATGTACTAAGCAGCAATACAAAAATGCCGTAATCGCCATGCAAGAAGTCAGATGAATAAACTGGAAATTGCGCCAGTATGATGGCGCCATAAAACCAGAACCATGAATTGGCCAGCATCGCAAAAAACACCACACGGTTACTGCGAGAGAAACGTAAATTGCGCAAGGTTTCGGCGAAAAAATTCCAATCGATAACTAGACTTGGTACCGGCGGCGGAGAATCAGGTATTTTGCGGCTCGACAACCAACCTAACAAAGCAATAACAATCGTGCCAACAGCAATCAGCAGCAGCCCTTTTTGCTGATGCGATACCAACATCGCACCTAAAATCTGCCCTAGCAGGATGCCGACAAAAGTACCCATTTCTACCACCCCATTGCCGCCCACAAGCTCCGTCGGCGCCAATTTCTGTGGCAGATAGGCATATTTTGCCGGGCCAAACAGCGCAGAATGCAGACCCATACCAGCCACCGCAGCAATTAATAGCCACAAATTGTGCGTCATCCAACCGAACGCGGCGAGTAACATAATGCTGATTTCTAGTAGCTTGATGTTTTGGATAAAGCGGGATTTTTCAAACTTATCGGCAAGCTGCCCTGCAAACGCAGAAAACAAAACAAAAGGCAAAATAAATAAGCCAGGAATCAGGTTATTCAGAAACCCCCTATCCATCGTGGTCCAGTTCATCGCATCAAATGTCAATGCCGTCATTACACCGGTTTTGAAAACGTTATCGTTCAATGCACCCAAAAACTGGGTCCAAAAGAATGGTGCAAAACGTCGCTGTCTAAAAAGGGAAAATTGACTGCTGGTAGGCATGGCGAAAATAATGAGAGAGATGAAGAGACGGATTCATGTACCAGCCTAGAATCAATTAGCGTCGTATAAATCACGCTAGTTGGTCACCCCAAAAAAATAATTTGATCGCCAAAACGGCAATCACTAACTACAACCTTGCAGTTATCCCTGACAAAAAAAAGCCGCCCACCTACGCTTAGCGCACGCGAACGGCATTTCTTGGTAAAACGAAATCAACTATCTGCTTGTGCCGGCCAATCCTGAATATACGACTTCAGCATTTTATTCTCAAAGCTCTGCTCTTCAAGAACCGCTTTCGCAATGTCATAAAATGACATCACGCCAACCAGATTTTTACCCTCCAATACGGGCATATAGCGAACATGCGAATCCAACATCAATCGGCGCACATCATTGATTTCGGCATTGGAATTGATGGTGGTTGGGGAAATGTCCATGTGCTTACGCACCGTGTCCGAACCTACCGAACCTCCGTTTGCATGTATCGTCGCCATCACTTCGCGGAAGGTCAGCATGCCGACCAAATTACCGCTTTCTATGACGACCAAAGAACCGATATCTTTCTCCGCCATCGCATTTACCGCATCGATCATCGGGCTATCTGGCAGAACCGTAAAGAGAATATTGCCTTTTACCTTGAGTATTTCGGATACTTTCATGGGACCGTCCTTTAGGTTATGGTTATACTTCGGACACTTCCAATGTAGCCCAAGCACCGCGAAAAATCCACCACTTGTGTTGTCAAAATAGGTGATCACTTTGCGTTCGAGCCACACGACCTTTGATGCGAGTCAGACAACGAATAGTAAAAAAATATCCGTGCACGACAACATTACATCGGTTTCTCGCATTTTCCTATAGCACGAGCTACGCGCGCCATTCCGTTCTATTTCCAATTTGCATTTTATTTCGTGACTGATTTTTTAAAATGGTCGCTAAGGGTTTGATATAAACCCTGCTCTACCGCCACTTCCACCGTCTGCGACAAGGCGTCATTTTTTTGCGCATCAAATACAAATACGCGATAGATAGACGCTAAGGTCAATTGATGCGGATTGGCCAGCAGAGACCACGCATCCAAACCATCGCTACTGCGTTTGCGCCACCCTAGCCGCTTGGGACGCTGGTACTTGATACGACCGACCCAACCCGCGTCCACCATTTTTTCTAGCAAGGCTTCTGCTTCATCAAAACCTAGGTGTGTCTTGTGACGTATCTTGCGCGTATCGACCGCCGCGCTTACCTCAAACTCACGTGCTTCAAACAAGACCCGCAGTAAACTCATCGCATCGACAAACTCGCTGCCGGGCTGTGGTACATGCCACCAACGTTCATATTTGACGACTGGCAATGCGGCGGCAATGACCGCACCACCCAAGGTAATCAGCCAGCCCAGATAAATCCACACTAAAAAAATCGGAAGCGCAGCCACCGCGCCATAAACCACGGTATAAGTCGGGGCCTTAACGATAAATATCGCAAACCAGCGTTTGACTATCTCAAAAGCAATCGCCGCCAGCAAGCCACCGCTCAACGCATCGCGCCATTCGACGCGGCGATTTGGCACCACGACATAGAGCGCGGTAAAAGCAAAGGTGGTCAATAAGATCGATACCAACGAGAAAAAGACACCACCTAAAAGTGGAATATCTTTGACGACACCATTGGTTGCAGTGAACAAATAAGAAGTCGACGAGATAGACACGCCGATGATCAATGGTCCCAAGGTCACAATCGCCCAGTAAACCAGTATGCGTTGCGCCAGTGGTCGTTTGGTTTTGATGCGCCAGATTTGGTTGAAGACCCTATCGATCATCATCATCATCATTCCCGCGGTAACCACCAGCGCGATCGCGCCGAAAACGGATAAACGTGTCGCCTTGCTGGAGAATTGCGTCAAATAGCCAAGTACGGTGTCGGCAATGCCTCTTGGCATCAGATTGTGCACAAAATAAGCTTCCAGCGAGGTTCGAAAGGTCTGGAAAATCGGAAAAATTGTAAACACCGCGAGCGCGATGGTGAGTAGCGGTACTAACGCAAGTATCGTGGTAAAAGTAAGGCTACCTGCCACCTGCGGCAGCTGCTCTTCATCCAGACGGCGTGCGGCAAAGCGAAACAAATCACGCATTTGCTGCCAAGATAATTCTCTGAATAGTTTTAATCGGCGAAATCGCATGGTTGCTTATCAGTGTTCTGGATTAAGGATAAAAATCAACAGCGCGCAAAGATACCAGCTAACGCAGAAGCTATCTATACTGCAATCTACCATTACCCGCATGATTGAGTAGATACGTAACTTAAGCTTAAAGCATCCTATAATATCAAGCATGAATTCTTCCACCCTACCCGTACTCGTCCTCTATTACTCACGCCACGGCGCAACACGCAAACTGGCAGAGTTGATTGCCCAAGGAATCGACAGTGTCGCCGGATGCGAGGCGCGTCTGCGAACGGTTCCTGCGGTATCCACCGTGATTGAAGCGACTGCGCCCGAGGTGCCGAGTGAAGGTGCGCCGTACGTCGAATTGCGCGATCTGGAAGAATGTGCCGGCTTGGCACTTGGCTCGCCCACCCGTTTTGGCAATATGGCGGCAGCAATGAAATATTTTTGGGATGGCACCAGCGCGCAATGGCTGTCTGGTGCCTTGGTCGATAAGCCAGCTTGCGTATTCACCTCTACTGGCAGCTTGCATGGCGGCCAAGAATCGACGTTGTTATCGATGATGCTGCCACTGATGCATCACGGCATGCTGATTCTCGGCGTGCCCTATACGCAAGCGGCGCTGATGACTACCAGTAGTGGCGGCACGCCATACGGTGCATCGCATTGGTCTGGCATCAACGGCGACCACGCGATGACCGACGACTCAGGCACGCTGGCAATCGCGCTGGGCCAGCGACTGGCGCAAACGGTCATCAAACTACGCGCATGACGCCACAACAACGCCTATCGATTTTTCATAGCGGTGCGGCCGCCAGCTTGATCGCATTGATCGTGCTGTGCGTTGCGTGGGAAGCGGTACTGGCGCCAGTGCGCCCCGGCAGCGCTTGGCTAGCGCTGAAAGCACTGCCCTTGTTGTTGCCGTTACGCGGCGTTCTCAAACGTGACCTCTACACGATGCAATGGTCATCGATGCTGATCTTGCTATATCTGGCGGAAGGTACGGTGCGTGGCATGAGTGACAGCGGCATTTCGGCAATGTTAGGCTGGATAGAAACCGTCCTCGTACTGATATTTTTCATTTGCACGGTTAGTTACCTACGTCCTTATAAAAAAGCTGCCAAGGCGCGTAATAAAAAAACAGCGGCGGAACGTGATGCGAAATTAGTTGAAGAATTAGCGCAGCAGCCAGCTCCGAAAGCTGAAGATCAAGCATGATCTTGCGCGACTTCCTTGATGCTTGCCGAGAAGCGATTGGCGGGCAATTTGTATTAAGCGGTGAAGATACCGCGCATTTTTTGACCGACCAACGGCAGCGCTACACCGGCAAAGCACTCGCCGTCATCAAACCGGCCGACACCCATGAAGTCGCGGCGATAATCAAACTCTGCAACGATTATAAAATCGCGGTCGTACCGCAAGGCGGCAATACCGGATTGGTACTTGGCAGCGTGCCTGATCAAAGCGGCAACGCTATCTTGCTATCACTCACCCGCATAAACAAAATCCGCGTCATCGATCCGATCAACAACACGATGACGGTCGAGTCTGGCTGCATCTTGCATCAGGTACAACAGGCGGCAGCGGAGGTTGGTCGACTATTCCCACTTTCGCTTGCTTCCGAAGGTAGTTGCACAATAGGTGGCAATCTATCTTCCAATGCAGGCGGTACTGCCGTACTGCGTTATGGCAATGCACGCGACCTGTGTTTAGGTCTGGAAGTGGTCACGGCGCAAGGTGAGATATGGAATGGCTTGCGTGGTTTACGCAAAGACAACACGGGTTACGATCTGCGTGATTTGTATATAGGCGCAGAAGGCACACTCGGCATCATCACGGCGGCGACCCTCAAATTGTATCCACAACCGCAAGCACAATTGACCGCTCTGGTTGGATTGCCATCAGTAGAAAATGCGCTCAGACTGTTGACGTTGGCACGGACGCATTGCGGCGCTGCATTGACGGGGCTGGAGCTGATGTCGGCATTTTGTTTACAGCTGGTCGCCAAACATTTTCCACAGTTGCCACGAGCACTTACGCAACCACATGCACAATATGTGTTGCTGGAACTATCCGATCATGAGTCGGCGGAACACGCGGCTAAAGTGTTAGAACATCTGCTGCATCTCGCGTTAGAGCAACAACTGATTGGCGATGCGGTAATTGCAACGTCAGTCTCGCAGTCGCACGCACTGTGGCAGTTGCGTACATCGATCTCGGCAGCGCAAGCTGCTGAAGGACAGAATATTAAACATGATATTTCCCTGCCGATCTCAAATATTGCAGAGTTTATTCAGCAGACCGATCTGGCACTGCAAGCCAGTTTTCCTGATGTGCGCATGGTGGTGTTCGGTCATCTCGGCGATGGTAATCTACATTACAACGTCGCGCATCCTGTCACAAGCGATCCACAGACCCTCCTAACACAACAGCAGGCGATCAACCGCATTGTGCATGATCAAGTACATGGCTTTGGCGGCTCGATTTCTGCCGAGCATGGCTTGGGGGCATTGAAGCGGGACGAAATTTTGCGCTACAAATCCGAGATAGAAATGCAATTAATGCGCACTATCAAACGCGCACTCGATCCGTATAATCTGATGAATCCCGGCAAAGTTTTATAAACCCTTAACACTGTTGGCGAGCTCTCATGCGATCACTTTTCCTGTTATTGCTCATATCGTTTTCGGCACCAGCGTTAGCGGTCTACAAATGCGAATTTGCCGGAAAGTTAACGTATAGCGACTTGCCGTGTAAAGACGGGAAAATGAAAGAACTACCAATCACTGCTACCCCGCCCGATCAAGACGATGCGCAACAAAGAATGGCGCACGATAAAGAAAAACTTGCCGATCTGGAAGAACAGCGCCATCGACAACAAGCAATTGACGATAAGAGGCAACAAAGGGAATTGAAAGCGCGACAGGCACGAGATAAAAAATGTACCGAGCTGGCCCAACGTCTCAAATGGGCAAACGAGGATTTTGCCAGCGCCAGTTGGAAATCGCGCGATAAAGCGCAATTAAAGGCGCAACGTGCGCGCGAAAAATATCAACTGATGTGTAAAGATTGATGTCGTTATCCCACCCGTGCCAATTGATCAAAATCATGACGACAGTACGTTTCATTAGGATAAATCTTCATGCTTAACGGACTGTGGTTAAGTTTTTTCTTAATCGCCACACTCAGTGCTGCTGGCCGCTGGTTGATAGGAGATGATCCCGCCGTGTTTGCGGCAATCGTCGAAAGCCTGTTTTCGATGGCCAAACTCTCGGTCGAAGTAATGGTGCTGCTATTTGGCACCTTGACACTTTGGTTGGGATTTTTACGTATCGCTGAAAAAGCTGGCATTGTCGATGTGCTGGCAAGGGTGTTATCACCGCTATTCCGCCGTTTGATGCCGGAAATTCCTGCCGGTCATCCAGCACTGGGCTTAATCACACTCAACTTCACTGCCAACGCACTTGGACTCGATAATGCCGCCACGCCGATAGGACTGAAAGCGATGCGTGCTTTGCAAGAGCTCAACCCGCTACCAAATATCGCCAGCAATGCACAGATTCTTTTTCTGGTTCTTAATGCCTCATCGTTAACGCTATTACCAGTAACGATCTTCATGTATCGCGCGCAACAAGGTGCAGCTGATCCAACGCTAGTTTTTCTACCCATACTATTGGCGACTTGCGCTTCCACATTGGCTGGCTTGCTATCGGTCGCGCTAGTACAAAAATTAAAACTGTGGGATCCAGTGGTACTGGCGTGGTTAGGTGGTGGCGCTTTGATACTCGGCAGTTTCATTGCGTTGTTGGCGGGACTGTCGCATGTTGCACTCGCTGCGCTGTCGTCACTGCTCGGCAATCTGGTACTGTTTTTACTGATCCTATTGTTCTTGATAGTAGGCTGGATCAAAAAAGTGCCAGTTTATGAGAGCTTTATTGAAGGTGCAAAGGAAGGTTTCAACGTTGCCAAAGATCTGCTTCCCTATCTGGTCGCAATGCTGTGCGCAGTGGGTGTATTGCGCGCATCGGGTGCGCTCGATACCGCACTCAATGCGATACGCTATTTGGTCGACTGGGGTGGCTTCGATACCCGCTTTGTCGATGCGTTGCCGACTGCGATGATGAAGCCTTTTTCAGGTAGTGCGGCGCGCGCGATGTTGATCGAAACCATGCAAGCGAATGGCGTGGACAGTTTTCCGTCCCTAGTTGCTGCGACCATGCAAGGCAGTACAGAAACCACGTTTTACGTACTCGCGGTTTATTTCGGTGCAGTCGGTATTCAAAGAGCGCGCCACGCTGTCGCTTGTGCGCTTACTGCCGACCTTGCAGGCGTGATCGCTTCAATCGCCGTTTGTTATTGGTTTTTTGGTTAAGCTCGACTCAGTTCGAATCAAATAATTGCCAATTCAAAGCGCATGTCGCCCTGTTTTATTACCGCTATAGCGGCTTGCCTAATCACGATATGCAAAGTCATGCCTTATCACAAGCGCCGCTAACCACACCCCTTACCTAATATCCTATCGTTGCCAGCGCAAAGAGTGTTCAAGACGCTCGCTCGGCAAACGAGGTGCGGTGCGATAAGGGCGTTTCCGGCTCTTCAATATGTAACGACGACATAAATAGCCTTAAAACTTAACCTCGAAATATAACCGGCAACAACGGTATCGGAAAACAGCTACAAAGCGGACGGGCAGAGAACAACAAAAGATACGTGATAGCGCTAGAAAGCGTATCCGATAAATATGATTGTAAATAAAGTGGTCTGCCCAGCAGGAATCGAACCTGCGACCCTCAGCTTAGAAGGCTGATTAAACAATCTAGTGTTGATGCGGCTTGCGGCTTAGTTCGTAGTCCGCAAAAAGCATAAAACAGCACCGCTAGAAGCCAATGCTGGCGTGAAGTCTTTTAGTTTTGCGGACTGAAATTCACGCTCAATTTTCGTTCACAATCTCCCGCGTTTTCTTCCACCGATCCCGCAACTCTGTTAAATGCTGCGCGTTCGGTATGCAGACTTCTGCGTAATTCCGTTTGGCGATTTCGAGTTCGGCTGCGCATGTGGAATCAACTGTCTCGCTGGCTGATCGAGAACTGGATCCAGTGCCGGCATCTTCGGGCATGCGCTGGGCATCGTTGAGCAACCCGCCAACAGCAGCAGGCACAGGGCAATCGTGATCGAGTGTGACTTTAGGGAGCGCATGGGCGGCTTTCAGCTGGTTTTGAAGGCGGTTGATGTAATCAGATGTCCACTGATTGGCTTTGTCCTGCAGGTCTGATTCCGTGGCTCTTGCTTGATTGACGGCATCGGCTTGTTTCTTCAGCCACTTTGATTCGTTGAAGCGCATACCAGCGTAGAAGATGCCGAGTATTGCGGCGATTATGATGGCGGCTTTGATGATGCCAAGGTAGGGATCGAGAAGGTCTTTCATTCTGTGCGTTCCATTTTCTTCTGGACAGTATTGCCCGTAATGTATGCAGCTACAGTGGCCACGACTACTGTGGCGAACACACCATCTGAAATCTTGCCGAACCAAACCAGCACTGTGCAGACTATTCCGCAGCCAAGCGTCAGCAGGAAGCGACGGCCACCGATGGAGGAAAAAGCATTCACACGATACCCCGCATATATCCTGTGCCAGCGCGGATCGTCAGCAGCTCAAGGCGCGGCGCACCTTCGCGCAGTCCGATATGAACCCATCGATCAAACTCTAGAATCAACTGGTCGAACTTGATGTCACTGGTTTTGATGATTGCGGCCAGTGCCGCTGGTGTCATGCCTAGCGCTTTGATGTCAGCAGCAAGGCCGTGAGTGTGGGCGCTGTTCTTTGATTTACTGCCTACGGCTTTATTAACAGCCGGTGAGCGGTACCCGCTAGTGACGATGATCGGTTTTCCGACAAGGCTGCGCACCTGTTCCAGCAAGTTTGCGATTCTGTGCAAGTTGGCAAGTTCTTCCGGCCCGGGCGTATTGTCTAACTCATGACGCGATGCGGTTTCGGAAAACGTCATTTCTTGCAGTGTGAAGTGTTCAGATAGTTTCATCGCCGTAACCAATCCTTTGCCGCAATCCCTAAAGCGATCAGCACCAAGCCAATCACAGCCCAAATTCCACGCTCAACCAATTTGCCGCGCATGTCGTTCCAGAATTTTTCTTTGGCTTCAGCCTTGCGGATCATCGCTTCGTGAAATCGACGGTGACCGTCAGGATCGCCATCGGGGAAGCCTTTTAAAACGCGATCGACCTTTTTTTCAAGAGCGCTCAAGGTAGAAGTGTTTTCTTCATGGCGATGATCGAAGCTGCCCTGCAAATTTCTAATTGCATCCATCAAGGCGTCTTCTCCGCGTCTGCCAATCGGCGCGTCGTCACTCATGCAAAGGTTTCCTTTAATTTTCGCGCCGCCAAACGGCGAACGTTTAAACAAACTTGGTTGATGTGTTTCAATATGCATGGGTCTATGCGGAATGCGTCTTTAATCCCTATCGCTTCTGCGACAGATTCAGAACACATAAACCGGCCGTCTTTGTTTGGTATCAGCCAAGCCACGAAGCCAACCATCAACTGCCAGTCATATAGCCGGCCTTGATGCGCCTTAAACCAATGCGCGGCTTTGTTGGCGTCACCCGGGCACTCGTCAATTTCCCACTTGGCCGGATCTAGCTTGATACGCTTAAACCGTACCCCACCCATCTTGCCAGCGCGACGCGGCGACCATTCCGGCATGGTGTCCGTGCCGGTCGATGATGCGCACCAATAAGCACCATCTATCGACTCACACGTACCGTCTGGCATCAAGTGGTCTACGCCATCATCGGGCATAAATACCAACTCGCTGTGGCTATACGCACCCTTCAGACGCCAGCGGATAAGGATGTTGCCTAGCCCTTTCCAGCCGCTATGGGTGCCGGTATAAGAGGCGAGTTTCATAGCGTTGCAGCCGTTATGAATAATTGATCTAGGTCGGCATCAGATAGGCCGAGCGCGGGTGCAAGTGCTAGGACAAGCGCTTTATCACGTTGCACTGCTTGCGAATATTCCCACTCGATTCGTGCAGCTTCTTTTTGTGGGCTAGGCAGAAAATCAATTGCTGTGCTAATCGAATCAAGTAGGCCAACGCCAAGCAAGGCTAACCGCGCTTGCCGCATCGTTACTTCTTGCGGCACTGGCTGCGCATATACCCACTCGCCGCCTATCCATTGATGATCTTTCGTTGGCTGCTTTGACCTCGGGATACCGCCATCATTCAGCCATGCGAGATAGCCCTGATAATCGATATTTCTGTCGTCAGAAGGAATTACAGCAGAATCCGCGAGACGGATAATTTCTGTTGCGCTGGTCAATTGGTACATAGTTATAACCTCGCGCTAGCTTTTACTGTGCCGATAGCATTTGCATAACCCGCAGCCGTCGCACCATTTCCGTAAATAAATCCTCTGGATGTCAGTGACGTAGCCCCCCAAGCAGTGCCATTGCCAAGGTAGGATATTGATGGGGTGAGTGTTGGCGTGGTATACATTGCAACTGGAAAGGTCGCCGCAGATGTCTCAAGCGTAATATATGTTGCTGGAAAGTATCCACCAGACCCAACAGGAATTTCACAATAATATCGCTGGCATTTCATCAGGATTTGGCCAACGCTTATACGCTCAAATGGTGTGGCTTGCGTGCCTTCCTCTAACTGGATTCGATTGATCGTTCCAGTAGAAAACTCGACAGAAATTGTCTGGTTAGCTGTAGCAGATGCGGATTGCAACGGTGTGGCAGCATACGACCCTGATGCTGCTGCCCCATTAACTCCGATTCTTGCCTGTGCCGATCCCGCATTGGAAAGTGTGTACACGCCGCCTGCAATATTTGCCGCCTCAACAACCTGAATCAACGTACCTGCGCTAATTGTCAGGACTACATCAATACCTGATGCTGCAAACGTATATGTACATCCTGCTGCACCAGCCTTAAATCCATCATGTCCGTATTCACCCGCTGCCAATACAACCGAACCCGCTTTAGCTAATTGATTGATTACGCAATTCGCATTGATAAGAATGTTGCGTCCTACTTTTTTAGAGTCCACATAGCTTTTGTTTGCTGCATCGTCAGCGATCAATGGAGTGGGAACCTCTGCCCCCCCCGCAAAAATCTTTTTTTCTGTCGCTGTTTCCACGCCGTCAAGATGCATCAGGTTTGCGGGGTTGATACTCGCTGCACTTGCTGCAGCTTCGTCGGCACTATCAGACGCCTCGCCTGCTTTGATAATTGTTGCATCGAGAGAGTTAGATGCGCTACTTGCTGAGTTAGCGGCGGCTAGTGCGGAGGCGGCGGCAGATGCGCCACCAGATGTAATTTCAGATGCATCAGGGCCACGTACAAAGCCATCGCCAGCAGCGTTGACCATGACTGTTGCGCCAGGCGATCCAACTATCGCAGAAGGCAGTTCTGTATTGAAATCATCGGGGAATACATCAGCAGGGAAAACGAGCGATCGCGCTAATGTTTCTTGCTGCTGTTGATCGACCATGCAGAGTTTATCGAATACATCTTCATGCACTTCAGCAAAGTACGCACCTTGATTGCGTAGATCGGCTTCTTGAAGCGCCGGACGGACGCGGATAATTGTTGTTTTTATTCCTACCGGAGCGGCTACCGTTTCGATTACCTTGCCGCCGTTATAGCCACCAGCACCTTCAACCGTATAGTCGGTATTCAGTACCAAAGTGGTGACTTCACCTGTGCTTACATTTGTCTGTAAGACGACAAAATCAGTATCCGCAAAAATGCGAAATGAATATGGAATGTCTGTCGTTACGCCATCACCGACTTTGAACGTCTTATTACTTGCAGTAACAACAGTCATTCCGCACCCCTCGATTTATCTACGCGGATTTTTTGCGAAAAGTTCCGAAGAATGCAACCTCAAATGACCGTTATTCTTTTGGCGCCCCAAACGCCAATACAGCAGGATTTTTAGACTTGCCGTCCTTGATCGCCATAAACCCATCAGCCGCGTTCTGTAATGCGCCAGAAGGCAAATGAAACAGGATGCCAGCCGTATTATTTGCCGCTTTGAGAAGCGGCTTATCAAGTTCGCCCTGTTTTGCTTGCGTGATCAGTTTTGACGATTCAGAGAAGAATCGTGTACCGGCCGGACCGCTATAGCCGTACATGCCTTGCACGGCACCAGACAATTCACGCATACCGATGAGTGTGCCAGCCATATAGCCAAGCTGTTCGCGTGCGAACCATGCATACCAAGGGTCGTCGCTGTCGTCGCCCTTGCCAATCGCAGACTGCAATGCGTGGCTTAATACAACCGGGATCGTGTACAGCAGCAGCATATCGACGGCAAACTTGCCGACATCATCAATCTTTTTGAAGTCGGTATTTTTTGCCGATTCGACGGTAAGGTTCCACGTCGAACTAAAATAGGAATAAAACGTTGTGAATAGCTTTTTCAGTGGTCCACCGCGTTGAATACTTGCTAAATCTTTTGTCTGGCCACCGCCCTGTGCATCAATAACGGCCTGATCCGCCAGCGATATAGCGCGTGTTTCGTCATTGTTGGTTTCTGTCATGTACCGTTCATACGCGCCGAGCCATGTAGGGATGTCGACAACAGCCTGCATCTTTACGATCATGTAGAAATAGGTCGACTCAATATCTGCCTGCAATCCGCCCTTTGCGATCTTGTTGCGTATCTCAGCAATCTCGCGGGTTTGCGTCTTGCTGCGCAGGCGCATCATGTTTGATCGCTCATAGACAAAATTCGATGCGTTTTGCATGTGCAAAGCATCACCGATGAATTGGTGCACGCCGCGCGCCAGCCACTTTGGACCAATACGCACGGCGGACTGAGTAAAGCCAAGCGGTTGCATCAGTGCTGTCGATACCTTCCAGCCCATTGCCGCAACAGACACGCCGCTACGTAGCCATGCCATGCTGCGCTCGACTGCATCACGCGCACCAACTTCACCAGCAGCAACGTCAGTGATCGCGTCAGAGATAGCCTTGTATGTCTCGATACCGTAGTAGTCGAGAATTGCGCCGTTCACTTTTGACGACCCTAGCACCTTGTTTAAATCGATCAATACCTCGCGATGCGTCAACGTTTGCAGGACGGTATCAATATGAGAAAGCCCGACACTTAAATCCAGCTTTATCTTGCGATTGATAATTTTGCCGGCGCGGTTTTCTGTAAAGCCGGTGTCGACCCCTGGACGCGCAACGGCACCGCGCAAGATGCGGTCGGCTTCTTCTTTTGCGCGGTCTGTATAGGATCGAACAGAATGACGCTCATCATATTTGATAGGGTAATAACCGCCTTCAATGCGTCGACCACTTGGCAATACAAAGCCAGATGCAACCACCTTTTCAGGGGCAAACCCATTGATCCGTTTATCCTGCGCGGATATATCAGCCCAGTAAGAATCGATCAGGTTCCACATGCCTTCAACAAACTGCCACTCATTCGGCTGCAGCTTATCCAGCGCGGCAAGAATCTGTTGATCCGTCCAGTTGTAACCATCACGAATACGCTGACGATTGCCGTCATTGCCATAGTTGAGCGCCAGAGAAAGAATGTCGGACTTAGATAGGCTCACACCAAGCGACGGATAAAAATCTTTCGATAGCAAACCCAAGCCAGTGACCTTATTTTTAATGCCAGGCTTACTCAATAATTCGTACAGCTCCGACAGTTTTTCCGTGGCGTCCTCGGTCATCACGGCTTTTGTATTGGCGGCTTCGTTGATCGGATTCATAAAATTACGCCACATGAAGCCGTCATCCTTAAAGCCGTCCATTTCCTTAAATATGGATGCCAACTTTCTATGCGCGATGAAATAGCCGTCTTTCATTTCGCGCGCAGAATCAAGCCATGTACGGGTGCCGATAGGGATACGCTTCGGCCCCTTCGCGTTATCCTCGATCGATGCGACACCATCAGCGACAACTTCATCCAGCTCACGCTTTGCCTTATTGGTAAGCAGTTTTGATTTCAGGCTGACCATGTGTTCGATATTCGCAATCGCGTCACGGACAGCTTTTAGCTGGTCATATGGCAGGGTTTTATAATTCCGGCGCTGCGCATCTAACAACACGGAATCGGGAATTTGTACCGGCTCATCATCTGCCAGCTTTTGCGTGATAAAACTCAGCAGGTTTTCACGTTTGACAATCGCACCTTTTGGCACATCGGCGAACTCGTATTGATCCAGCAGACTATCAATCTGTTCCAGATAGGTTTCGCCAGCCTTGCCAAACTTGGCACGGACACGGCCTTTGGTGAACTTGCGCGCATAGGTGTATATGTCGTCTGCGTTATCACGCGCTTCTGTTGCCTCGCGATACAAATAATGATTCAGCAATTCGCGTTGCTTCTGCGTAGCGGCTTCCATCGTATCGCCTTTGGCCAACGCCTTGAAAGCAGCCTTTGATGCCTTGCGTTCTGCCAGTAAATAACCGTATGGATTGATGTCGCGCACTTGCGTCTGTCCGATAATGCCGCGTGCTGCATCACGGAATGCCGAAACCGGTGGCGTTTGTGTCGCGGCGATCGCATCGCGACGTGCAGATTCCGCCTTGTCTTTTTCGACCTGCACAAATGGCGCTACCTCGCGTTGCTTTTTACGCAGTGCACGCAGTTCCAGCCGCAAGATATTGGCCTTCTCATCGTTGTGTAATGACTGCTTAGCCTCATCGGACAAGGTGCCATCAACCATCATGTCACCGTATTTGTCGATCATGCGCTTGTCAGCTTCGGCCTCAACCAATGCTTTACGTGGGCGCATATTGATAAGCGCCTCGACCATTTCGGCGCCGGATGAATAGCCCATCAGTTCCGCTGCTGCATCGGGATATAAACCCTCTGCTGCAAACACGGCGCCACGGCCTTCACCATAGCCGCGTGGCAGCTTCTTGATGTATGCCTTGCCAAACTGTTCGACCAGTACCGACTTGTCCATCTTGAACGGTGTACCGTCCGGCAGTTCGCCCTTTGTCAGCGCATCAAATGCACGATAGACCGGCAATGCATCCAGTTCTGCATTGATGTCCTTCTTCATTTTGTCGCGTTCTTCACCCCACCAGGCTTTGCGCTCACGGTCAAATTGGCGCATCAGCTTGGCTTGTAGGTCATCCTTTGCTTTCGCCGTGGATGAATCAACGCTCGATCGATAAGCGTTAAATTCTTCCTGTGACATGCCGGCATCTTGTGCTGTGACAAAGATCGGCGATAGATCAAGCTCGTTTTGCGCAGCGTCAATTTCCGCATCGGACGCATAAATCCGGTCAAACACGCCACGCACTTCGTCGGACAGCTCGACATTCAGATCCTTCAATGATTTGTAGATCATCGTCAGCCATGCCTTGAACCGCTGAAACATGGCGCGCATTTCCACCGATGGCGCCTTGCCTTCACGCAGATACGCCTCGTTTGCCCGGGCAAATAATTCGTGCTGCTCAACACCAATCTGATCGCGCGAATCGACCTTCAGAAACTTGAGAATGCTTGCATAGTCGGATTGCATTTGCGGCGTTGCGTTTTCAGCAGTCGCAAGATCGCCCATCACTTCAAGCCAGAAGTGGCCGGTTTCGTGCAAAAATGAGCTAAGATCGGCATTCTCTAACAATGCTATGTTAAACTTTCGATCAAGTCCAAACTGTATGTACGCGCGTCTTTCACTTTTAGGAGTCTTGCTTTGGCTAAAACTATTCCATTGACCTGCGAAACTTGCGCTGCCGTTTTTTTTCGATTCCAGTCCCGAGCCAAGCGATATACGCGCAACTTTTGCAGCAACGCCTGCTACCTCGCGGATAAGAAATCCAACCGTGCTGGATGTATCGCCACTACCGGTTATCGTCAAATCAGCATCGAATGCCGGACTGTCTTGGAGCATCGCCTCGTCATGGAGAAGCACCTTGACCGCCGACTCCGAAAGGGAGAGGTCGTTCATCACGTCAACGGGGATAGAACCGACAATCGCATCGAGAACTTGCGTGTCATTGAGAATAGCGCCACGCATTTGCGTGAGCACGGAGAGGAACGATGGAGTTCCGACGAAGCCGTCTTTTTGCATCGCAATGGCGTTAGCTTCAAGCAAATCGCCGAGACGCTCGACACTTTGTCCAGTACCGTCTACAAGCGTTTGAAAGACAACGGTAAGATCATCCCGACGGTTCGTAAGGGAGCCGCGCGCAATAAACGGAAGTCCGGCAAAGAAATTACTGCTCTGCGCGCCGAGTTCCGAGGCGCTTGACTGCTCATACACATCACCAACCGCCGCAACCATCGCTTCACGAATCTGTGTATTGGTCGCGCTCTGAATATCCACGCCAATGCTTTGTAAATAACCGCCAAGGTCATTAAGGTCACGCTGAAGGGCTTGCAGCTCATCATTGGCATTGTTTGCCGAGTAAATTGACTGGCCACTTAATTCCTGTTGTATCGCATCAAGGATGTCATCAACTGGATAACCAGCCTCGCGCGCTGCATCAGCCGCCAGATCGACAGATTTACCCGTTGCTTGCAGCAGGTTTTTCATAAATGGCGCATTGGCATCATCGGCGCCCATGCGCTTGATGTCGCCACCGGTATCGTTGACGCCACCGATTGACCGCAAGAAATCGATCAGGCTTGGTCCATTGACGGCGGCATCTGTCGGCACATCACCAGAACGCAGACGTTCTATCAGTGGGTCGATATTGACATCGGAATCGCCGAGTTTTGTCAGGATGTCCGCCATCGGGCGATTGACTTGCAAGCCGTATTGCTCATGCAATGCCAGCGGGTCGGCACCGCTACGGTCGGCAAGGTTTCCCATCGTGCGCGCATACAGATTGGCGTATGTGTCGGCAGTACTGCGCTCCATGCCACCGGCTACCAATTGCCCTGTGATGTCTTTTTGTATTTGATCGATGGACGTGGTACCGGTTTGGGTACCGGCAAGTGATTCGATGAATTGGCGCATTTCCTCCGGCTGATTCTTGTCGTACAGATCAGCCTCGCGCGCGGTCATATCGCCTTGTGAAAAACGAATATCCTGCATTAGCCCATCAAAATGTGGCGTCTTGGCGGTTGCTGTCACATAGTCGGCTAATGGGATAACAACGTCGCCACCAGCTGCAACGGCTTCGCGATAGTTCTTGGCGCCCATTTCAGACGCTGCAACTTCTGGATCAATTTGCACAGACTGGAAATACTGATTCAATTGCTCTGCTGGAATGAAGATGTTTTCCAGTGGACCATTAGCCGTGTGCTTTGCGATAAAGTCTTTTATGCGTTGCGGTGCACGCTCAAATGTTTTTGACTCCGTGACACCATCGCGCAATGCCGTCATTACTTCCATAGACCGCTTCTCGCGTGGTCCATTGGCTAGCCGATCAGTCGCATTGGCGATGCCAGCTTGACCGCCAGATGCCACAATTGTCGCGATGAGGGTTTGCGCAGCGGCAGAAGGACGCTCTTGCAGATAGCTAGAAAATGGCTTGTCTGGATGCAGTACCGCCCATTCGTTCAGGTCTTGCAATGCGGTAGCGTACTGCTCTCCCCGAACTTCTTTCGCCAACTGGTTGTAGGCAGTCTTAAATATATTTGACCGAAGCCCGACATCTTTCAGCAACGCCAACGCTGGCAATCTTTCTGTTGCAAACTCGATTGTCCCTTGTGACGCAGCAAACGTCAGTGACTTACCAAGGCCGATACCTTTATCGCGCGCTTGTCCGTATGATTGACCAAAAGTTTGTGCCGCCATCGGGTACAGCATCAGGCTAGGATTGCCGCTTAATATTGCAGCCGGCGCCGTGACAAGACTACTACCGAGCGACTTAAACCCCGATAGCGCCGCTTTTTGCGTAAAGCCCATGCCGCGCTGCTCACCTTCCCACAGCTTTTCTTCGCTTTTAGAAACCAGCCGCTGCTTTGATGCTTGGCTAGATAAGTAAGCGAACAAGTTTGTGTCAGGACTATCGCCAACCAGAGGCGCAACGCTAGTGGCAGCGACATCAGCGCCAGCTTGCAACTGACCATAAAGTCCTTCATTGAATGCAGGGACACCGGACGCAAGAGATCGGAATGAATTGATGCCGAAGTTAAGCGTGTCTTCAAGCACCGATATATTCTCGACATCGTCTTTTGCTAATGCCGCGTTGTTTGGATCAGATAGCAGTTCTGACGTAGACGGATACATTGTCGACAGTGTTTTGTAGTCAATGCTTTGCAACGACACTTGACGCTCGATGTTTGGCATATCCAGACGTGCGGCATCTAGTGGCACCCCCGCGCGCTCTGCCAGCTTTTGCAGCTTTGCCTCAGCATCTGGATTTTTGTCTGCAGCAGATTGAAAAGCACCCTGCAATGATTGCTCTGTATCGCTTTTAACTAGCGACAAGTAAGGATTATCAGTAGCCATTATTGCCCTAGTAAATTATTTTTGCGGCGGTACATATCTTCGATCATGGCCTCGGTCACAGGCCGATTTGTCGCTTTAAGTGCAGAAATAATCAATGTACGATCAGTCGGCGGCACGATCACAGTGTCAGAAGCTGAAACGTCAAACTTTGGTTTATCACCTGCAGGGAACCAATCAGTCCAAGTGCTTTTAATCGCCACATTGGTAAAGATGCTTGCCGTTACTTTCTCGACTTCGGCCGGTGTCAGCTTTCCACCTTTGGCTGTTTCCGCCTCGCTGATCGCCGCTTGTTGTGCGCGCATGGCACGACCGACGCGCGCTGCATCAGAATCTTTTGATGTGTTTGGTTTTGGTGTCGGATCAATACCGGCCTGCGTCAAATAAGAACTAAGCACCTGATTTGCGCTGCGTGTTGCTGTTGTGCTGGACGCATTGCCAGTACGGAGGCTTTGCTGTTCAGCCACCAATTGCTTGAACTCTGAGTCGGCAAGATGCCCCTTGAATGCTTCCAGATTGGTTTCTTTCAGCAAGCTATCATCACGACGCAGCTGGTAATAGATGCCCCAGTCTGTGCCAACCTCTTGACCTTTTGCGCGCTTGTTGGCGTAGGTTTGCAAGGCGCCAATTTTTTCGCCTGGCAAAGCAGAGCGTATCGATGCTGGCAGCGCGTTATAGTCGCCGCCGTTTGCATCGATTTGTTTGTACGCTTCAGCAACAAGATCGTCTTCAGATTCTTTTTGCGATTTGCGCGTTGCCTCATACCGTGCCGTGACGGCATCGACCGCCAGTTTGATGTAAGCAGGGTCTTTCCCAGCCATTACCTCGCGGGTCTGATTCTGCAATTCTGCCAACGTTACTTTAGGTGCGCCAGTACCAGTCGCGTATTGTCGACCAATTTTGTCGACGTAGTTCTGCGTTTCTTTCGGCAAGAAATCAAGATATGAGTACACTTTCACACTTGGATCGGCCTTATTCAACTGCACCGATTTTTCAGCTTTCTTAATGGCAGCATCCAGCGCACCAGGTCCTGCGTTGTAAGCGGCCAGCGCCTTACTGACGTCGCCGCCATATTCTTTCAGCATCGCCTTTAGGTAGTCTTGTCCGACGCGCGTGCGTTCTGCGTCACTATCGTCTTTTGCTGGTGTCACGCCATAGCCGGGATCTCGATTCGTGTCAGGCATAACTTGCATCTTGCCCTGCGCACCCTTTGGCGATGTAATCAGATTGCCTTTGCTGTCGCGCTCCCGACCGCCTGATTCTTGCGTGGCAACTAGATTAGTCAACCTGTCGTAATCAGTAGGCGCCATCTTCTGCACGTTTTCACCTATGACCTTTTCGGCCTTAAGCAACGCATCACGGGTTTTCACCTCTTTTGTAATGACACCCTTGTATTTCAGGATGTCGTTTGCTTCCATCGATCCGGCATTCTTCTTTAAGTAATCTTCTGCATAACCGAGATTTCCTTCTTGGATCGAGACGGCAAGTACGCCGCCGTGGACTTTGGACACCTTGTCGGCAACTGCAGCGGTAATCGCATCGGCTGGCAATCCCTCACGCAAGCCCTGTGCGCGCAATGAATCGGTGATGTTGGCGATCGATTTGTCTACCAGCGCCGGATTGTTCCAGTTCTTGAATGCGGACTCCGCCTCAAGGCCGACAGTGGCATTGGTGACGGTTTTGCCGTATTCGCTGATTTGTTGATTTTCATGGCGCTGTAGTCCGGCCTGAAATTCCAATCGCGAATCGATCATCTTTTGTTGAAACTTGGCTTTTTGTCGGCCATTGCTCAAGCCAGTTTCTAATTCGCTACCGATCGTATTAAATTTATTGACGTAATCATCGGTCATCGACAAGCCACCGTCACGGGGCTGGATGACATCGCGACCTTTGACATTGGTATAGCCAGAATCAGGCGCCAGCGTTAGGTTCAGCTGTTGCTCTCGCAGCTGATTGTAAGCATCCTGCACGCGCAGATTGTCTGCATCGTCCTGAATCTTGAACATGACATCGGCTGTCTGACCTAATGCAGCGCCAATCTGACCACCGAAAGCGCCAGCAGGCGCATCACGTTGTTGAACAACCGGCGCCGCGATCGCACTGACCGGGTTTTGATATGTTGGTACGCGCATTTATTCACCCCAACTTGTAGAAAAGCTGTCGCCGAATCCATTCATGCCGCCTGATCCAAAACTTGCTTTTGTCACGGGGCTTCGACCGCCATACATGCCGTACGCTTTTGATCCAGACGAAAGAATGGTCGAGTAAGCATTGTTTCTGGATGCGGCGGCTGATGCTCGCCCATCGGCTAACGCGTTATCGCCCTGCAAGTTGTAGCCGTAAGCTTGTTTCATCGCATTGCTACGTATCGTCTGCGCGTCAAACTCACCCAATCCAGCGGTATCAGACAAGATATTCAGGCCGGTACCGGTAGATGAATCAATACCATTTGCGGCAAGCGCTGCATTTTGCCGTGCCAGTAATGTGCGGGTTTCGTTACGCTTTTGATCCTCTGCTACAGCGCCGCGATCCATCGCATCCTTTGCTGCATATTTGGCAGATAGCGCGTTGTTTTCGCCTACTTTTTCCTGATATTTTGCGTTGTCCATTGACGACTTTGCAGACATAGCACCAGCGGCAAGCGTCATAATCATGATGGTGGTCGGCTCACAAATTTTGGGTTCCTCCTTTCTGTTTAGCCCACGCTACACAAGGGCCATCTGACCAATATTCACCACGTACTACTCTGCTTACATGGCTCTGAGACAATTTGTATTTCAAAGCCACTTTGTATTGCGTCATTCCTTCTGCAACCAACATCCGTATCTCGCCTACTTGCTCCAATGTGATCTTGGTTTGATTGCCTCTACGTATATTCTCGGCGTTATCAACAATTTCTAAATGCTCTGGATTGCAGCAGGCACGGTTCCGACATAAATGATCTAGCACGTCCGTTGGTAGCAATGCCTGACCAGTTGCAGCAAATCTTGCTCGATGTGCGCCTGTATAAATCTTCTTGCCTCCGCTTATAACGCGGCCAACGCGGACGTACCCTTCATGGCTAGCCGCCAGCAATTTTCCGTCTTTCTTGACTGGGCGGTGACATGCTGTTTTATAACCAGCGTAAATTTCAATATGTGAAAAACTATTTAACTCACACATAGGCAGCTTTCATTTCAAAAGGGTGAAACATCATTTGATAGGCGCCGAATTTTTCAGGCGTATGGATAGTGAATCCAAGCCATTGCAGCCACTCGATCGCTTTTTTATTTCGGACATCGACATAGTTTTTTAGATGCGGATACCGCGCCAGCATGACGCCGACCATCTTGCGGTTACGGCGCAGGAAAGCCTTTGCATGCCGCTCAATCAAGCTGGTGCCGATCATCCACGGGATACCTGTTTCAGAGATAAACGACATGCCTTGCACACCAAAAATACAGGCGACTTCGTCATCGACTAAGCCAGCCCAAACCATTTCCGCATCATCGACACACTTTGGCAGCAGCAACTCGACATCTTGGCCAGCCGATGCCATAACTTCGTGACGGTCTGCGATACGGATATTTGGCGACATCGCCTTTACATGCTCTTGCGTGGCGGGAACGATGCTGTATTTCATCAGGCACCACCAAACGTAATATCAGGGATGATCGCGAGTATCGTTGCCGGTAAAGGATCGTCTTGACGAATCAGCACAGAGCCTTGCTTGTTCCAGTTGCCGGTCATACGCGCCTCATAAATGCCCGTTGTTTCATTTGCTGGCTCGTCATAATTCTCGGTAGACCGTTGTTTAAATTCATACAGATGATTTGCGTCTTGGCCGTATAGCAAACCACGGGTTTTCTCGACGATCATCCGCAAAGCTGAAATCCTCTTTTGCTTGTCGATGGTGGTTTCTTTCGTTTGCGGCGATACGGTCAGGGTTTCTATTTCTGCCTGTATTGGCAAGCCTGCATGCACGACAACCGCGGCATATTGAAGCTTTACCGAACCGCTCGACACGGTCAATTGTGGATGTACATTTCCATCTGCGAGGACATTGCATGTCTTAGCCTCCAAGTGATTCAATCCACTAAGTACAGTGACGGCAATACCCCACGAATCCGTAGCAACGTCTTGTAATGCAATGGGTATGTCGCGATTTGCTTGCGCCTTTACGTGCGTGGTGTCCGTGTATTCGGTTACACGCAGCTTGATAACTTGCTCACCATTATGAAAATGAACTTCTTTGCCGACAGAGCCAGCCGAGAAAATGGCGGCCGATGCGGATAATGTGAAAATATCGTCCTGATACGCCCATGTAGAGCCATCGGTGATGGTGACGGTCGTTGCCGAGGTATTCCGGCCATCGTAGGAAAGCCCACAATCAACGAAGAAGGCATCTTGAATCGTGGCATATTGGCGCGTCTTGAAACGCTCGTAATAACGTTTGCTTACGCCATTGATCGTGCGCTTTACGACTGCATAAACAGCATCTTCATTGCCCTCAGATATAGAGGCAACCGACTCAAACTTGCCATCTGTATCGTGACGATGCCAGCCGACAACCTGTTGTTCTTTCAGGTACGTGACACCGAGCAATGCGCCATCTGATCGGACAGACCAGACGACTTGAAACGGTACCTGCTGATAGCACCACTCGTTAATCGAATAATCAGAGAAAAGATGTGATGCCAACTGCGTTAAATCGGCGCCGGTATAGCTATCAGAAGCAAACTCATAGGCCATTTCGCGAATGGTTTTGCCCTTCTCTTGCACATAAATCGCCGTGTTGCCGATTATCAGCGGTGGCACGCGAGAACATCCGCGATAGCTTTGCGGCTTGACTGCTACCGTATCGGGCGCAAGGATGCCATCCTGTCCGGCAGATACAACCCACTCAGAACCAGATGTCAGGATTGATAATTTATCTAACGGAAGAAGATGCCGAACCGCATTGACTTGTCGACCAGGTATAGGAAACGTGATCGCGTCATCAGCGACGATAGGCTGGCTATTGCCATAATCCAGATAATTGCCAGTTCTCGACATCCAGTTATGTTGTGGCTGCGTTGGCGTACCGGCAAATATTTGACGATTTTGATAATAGGTAACAGCGGATGGATACCCACTATCAGGGCGCCATGCAGCTACCGCCCACTTGTACGTAGCGCCACCCACATCAACCGCGCCGTCAGGTATGCGAGACACGACCGTTGCGGTAACGTGCGTGGTATCTGTAAAAGCTGTGATCGTCGCGACGCCAAAGCCTGGATGCAGATAGCGCCATACGACACCGCCATCAGACCAATCATCTGCATCATGTGTTGGACGCAGTGAGCCAGTCGTTCCAGCACCGACAGCCAAATAGTATTTTCCGTCTGATCGTCGTATGTCATTTGCCAATACAGACTTGCTGACTTCCCACGGCACACCGTAATTCTTTTGCTCAATATAGAAATCAGAGCCGACCATCGACGCATTGAATATCGGCAATGATGCTGTGATCGTGATGCTCCCGGTAGATGCTGATGCATACACCGTGGACGTCGCGATCGTGTTGACGTCTTGAAATGGACCATTGACGCTTGGAAAATCCGATACTGTCCATGCCGCATGATCAGTACGCGATATTTGTTGTGGCCAGAAATCTTCGTGCACAACCGTCAACACATCGGCTGATTGTGTCCAGTTCAGCAAGGCAAGATCGGACAATTCGCGTAAATCGTTCGATCCATAGGGCGTTGTCACCGTATAAACAACGCCAGGCGAACTCTCAATCAATCCGCCATCCTTCAAAAATTGCAGCGTGTAATGACCGAACGCCAGCACATAGGTTTGCACCGTCGAGAAGGCAAACGGCACCAGTCGCGTGAAATAATCAGAATCTTCAACTTCGTTGATGAATTGCGTGCCAGGTCGATTCGTCACGCCACCGTACTGCTGCACAATAAAATTGCGGCAAGTCTTCAGGCTGATGCCGTATCTCGCAAGATCGACACGGCCATACAAGGATGGCGATAGTTCGCCGCCCGTTAATGATGGCTGAATGATGCTTGTCATTAGTTACGCCCTGATATGAACTCGGATTCAGGCTCAACCCGCTTCTGGCTTTCGTTCATCGATGAAGCGCCGGCGCGCGCGATTACTTGCGCGTACATCTGAAACGCCTTTGTCGCTATCGATTGCGACACAGACAATGGGAAGGCAATTTCGGAGCCGAGATACCACGCGAATGCCATGATGAATGACGGTGAAAATAAATTCGGATCGGTAACGCGGCGGGTATAAAGCAATTCAGCAAGTGGTTGATCGGTGTACAAGACCTTTGCTTCGTTCTCGACAGACACTTCAAACGGAATGCGTTGATCCGATCGAGGCGTCGGCATACCTGCAATGACGATATTGCGCGCCTTGAGACAGTCAGAAGGCAAGGCATAACGGTATTGCCAGTTCGTCGGCGGAGAGCCTAGATTAGATAGCTGCGTGCGCTTGCTGGCAAAGTTCCAGTCATAGTCATCAGACAAAACAAAATCGCGGCATGGCTCATAGAACAAGCTGCAAACGTTGGCTTCCTGCGACCGCTCAGATAATGAGCTGATGAAGGTGGTGACGCCTATGCGTGCCAGTGCCATGTTACTTATCGCGACTTCTGAACTAGCCATTTTCTTTCCCGTATAAACGATCGGCTGCGCTGGAACCGTCACCAGACAATTCCATGTCGGTGATTTGCAGATTGACGTTTGTATCTTTGCCCTTCTGATTCTCGTATTGAGAAGTGCCAGTTACTTCGACCGTTGCCATCAGCATCATCTTTTCACCAACGGCAGGCGCGTTCTTGATGCCTAGTTTTTTAAGCACTTCGTCAGTGAGATTCAGCGATAGACCGTATGGGTAGGCTGGTCCGCCTTCAGAATCGGATACACAACAAGCATTTGCATCCTTCGCCTCATCCGGCGATAACTTCATGTTCGTCATTGCCATTGCGTACGCCTTATAAAGAGTGAATCAGGCGAGGCATTGCGCCCCGCCTTCCAAGCTGCTTACTTCTTGGTGTCGGCCGGTTTCTGCTTGTCGGCTTCTGGCTTCTTGGTGTCGGCCGGTTTCGCATCGACCTCCTTCATCCACGAACCCAGTTCGCCTTTGAATTCAAAAACTTCACCGATTTCACGGGTTTTGATGCCGTCAAATCCGACTTTGGTTGCTTGTACTTTCATGTCATTCTCCAGTCAGTTAAACGCCTGAATTACAAGGAGTCTGGATATGCTTTGGTGTCTGCGACGTGATCCGCCGTAGTCAGCCAAGCTGTGAAGGTGCCGGTAGGCGTAGTGCCACCGACATCGAAGTACAAGCCGATATAGCGCAGCAATGTCTTCGTGACAGGGATGTAATGCAACGATCCGGCCGTAAGATCAGCGGCGGCAATCGTGATGCTTCCCACATCTTTTGGTGATGACAGTGCAGCTGCAGCCGAATTACGCGCAATGAAGGTATAAGTTTCATCGCCCGTAGTGAAGTCAGCTGCGACATCAACCGAGAGGGCGATCATCAAATTACCCATTGCGCCTAAGTTGCGGCCAGCGACACCCAGGTCAATGACGTTTGTGGATACAGCATCAGCGGTCACCGCTTGCGCTGCGCATAACTGCAGTTGTTTATCAATAATCATGTCAGGCTCCAATAATTTAAGGGTTTGCAGTGACCGCGCTAGGCGGTCACTTGGTGCAATATTTTTGGTTAGACGACGCGGGCTTCGGTATTCAGGATCGCGTCAACTTTGCGAACCGGAACATCGTCAAACTGGACAACTTTCTTTCCTGCGACCGTATCTAGCGTCAGATTGACGTTGTCTTTGTTCGTGATTTGTCGACGTAAGAAGCTGCGAATCTTGCGATTGCAATAGAAAACCGGCTTACCCATTCCTGCATTTGGGATAAGTTCTTGTGCCTGAACCATCAGATCAATAAGATCGGCGCCGGATGCCGCATCCTTTTTCAGCGCTGTGACATCGATGTTGGCAATCCGAACCACATAGCGCCAGTCGCGCAAGGTAAGACCTGGGTCCCATTTGTAGTGGGAGCGATAGCCTTGATATTTGCCGCCTGCTGCATCGATCAGTGTTTTTTCGCCAAGATCGCGATGATGCAAACCAGCCTGCGTACCTTTTGGATAAATACCGTGGATAGTATTTTCTCCCCACACGACCAGATAGATAGACGTGTTATCCGAGCCAGTGCCACCGGCATCAAGAATGTTTTCGCCATTCTCTGCAGATAATTGGCTAAAGCGCGGTGCCAATCCATGAAAACGCTCTGGATTGGTGCCGACATTTCCATAGATCAAAGTCGTTGCGAAGTTCTGATTCATCGATTCGATAAATGCACGATCTTCGGACAGACGAAAAGCTGGTGCATTGCCATTCAGATCCGCCAATGACTTATCGACTTCTGCATACGCTTCCAACATGCCGGTCGAATCTTTGATCGGTACCGTAGTCGACTTGGATGGCTGAACACCGTAGTTCAGCAAACGCCATTCACTATTAGGCAAACCAGATCGAACGGTCGTCTTGTGCGTGGTGCCGTCATTGGCCTCAACCCAAGGCATGTCCTGGATGATTTCATTGGTTTCTGCCAGCATTTCGATAATCACATCGATGTTCCCTTCCTTGTCCATGCGCGAGGCAAGATCAATTAGGGTCGGTGCTGTATTACCGATAGTTGAGCCGAGGAAGCCAAGCATGGCCGCTTCAGCTGGATCAATGGCGCCAAAATGCACGGCGACCACTGCGATGAGTACAAACAGAATCATTTGTACATGATGGTTTTTCAAAATGTTTTTCATGTGTGAGACTCCTAAGGATTAAGTTTTCTTGCCGTACATACGATCGGCCGCCGATTTCTTTTCGCCAGCCAACTTATCGGCCGAAAGAAAGGTGTCGTCTGCCATTGCTTTACCAATTTTTACGAATGCCCGAACGAGCTCCGGATGGTTTCCCATCTTTGTGCTGTCCAGTGCTGCCTTGAGTTCCGGCGTACCAAATACGGTCATGGCTTTTTGCGATAAGGTGATGGTTTCCTTAATGTTCTCGCCGCCGATTTCCTTGTCTGCCTTGATTTCCGTCACCCAGTTTTTAACCTGTGTGTCCCATGCTTCGGATTGCTTGCGAACTAGACCGGCCTGAAGATCAACTAGCTTTTGCGCTTGCGCGTTCGTGAGTCCCAATTCACGCGCAATAGGCTCAAATTCAGCCGTGGCTTCAGGGTCAAGTTCAACGCCTTCCGGTGCAGTGAACTCATACTTTTCTGGCACGCCTTCAGACTTGTCTTTGTCTGCATCGTCTTCAGGCTTCTCGCCATCCGGTTTATCAGTCTCCGATTCGCCCTCTTTCTTGCCAGCTTCGTCAGCAGATACTTCATCCGCTGCAGGTTTTTCAGCCCCTTCTTCAGACTCTGTAATTGGAGTCGTCAGAAAGGACGTATCAGCCTGAACGTCACTATCAGCCGTGTTTGAGGTGTTATCCGTCACGTCCGTGTTTGTGTCGACAGTCATTGATTCAGTCCTTTGCTTCTTGTGTCATCAGCAGATACTTATCAGCATCCGCTTCCATTAAATCGGCCAACAATTGCAGGCCGATCGCCCGTTTTCCTTCGTTAAAAAATGTCGTGCTGTTACCAGTAAATGAGGTGCGGAATACACCGCAGTCACACATCAATTTCCAGTAATGTCGGCGCCCCTGCTTTGTCGATAACACTTGCTTGATGTCATCGAGTTCGCGTTCTCGCCCCTTCGTTACCTTCTTGCTTCGCTCATTGACTTTGGCTTCGTCATCGGCATTGAATGTTTCGTCTGTCATGCCGTTGCCCCTTGCATGTTCTGGATGATTTTTGCCAGCGCGTTGTCGCCACTGACATCAGCGCTGGATAAGTTTTGTGCGGTCTTGGAACCCTGCTCTGCCATCTGCATGCTTTGTGCAGCGCGTTGTTGCTGTGCACGTTGTTCACGTACTTTTGCGACGTCTTCATCCGAGTTGATGATCTTCGGCGCCAGTCCGATCATTGCGCCGTACTCATCAATCGTTTCGTCACGGTTCCACTTGTCCAGAACGGAAGGATCAACAGCGGCCATGTTTCCGACAAAGCCAGCAAAGCGCTCGATCGAACCCAAGCCGACCATGCGCAGCGCTTGCGCCATGACAGATGTGTACTCAACTTTAAGCACGACATCTTTCATTGATTCAGGCGGCACAGGGATCAAGCCAGGTTGTCCGGCATCCCAATCAGGGCGCGAACGTTCAATCATCTTGCTGAAGGTGATGTCAATCAAAGGATCAAGCAGTTCGTCATTGAGCCGATCCATGACTGGGCCAAGCTGCAATAGTTTTTCTTCTTTGCGCTCTGCTATTTCAGGAATGTTTCGCGGCTGCACGCCATCCATGTTGGATAGCATCAGGAACAAGTCTTCAAAGAAGGCACGCTTTATGCGACGCTCATCCTCTTTGATGTCCGATGCGACCGCATTTACCCATACCGGATTAGGCTCATATACCGGCTGAAATCCTTGCTGACCTTGATTGACATCGAGATAGGTGACATCACCAGGTAACAGCGACGAATATTGATTTTTTAGCGAATGTGGCGCCGACATTGGTGGCGATGCACCCTTGTCGATCATCATTGCCTTGCGCTTTTCTTTCAGCTGCATGCCTTTGATGTCGCCGAGCGCATCCATGCCTGGACAATTTCCATACGTGTCTTCGCCGGTTACAGACCAGCGCGGACACATCACAGGAAAGTCATTGAATCCAGACTCACTCAAGAACTTGCCGTCTTCTATGCTGGCCGACTTGCCCTCACGACCAGTCTCTAAATAGATCGACTCAAATTTTTTGTATTTCGACAGCAGTTTCTTGGCGTCGTAATCAGGATTGCGGCGCACGATATGCGTTACATCGATCCAGTTCTCAGTAGAACCGCTGTCAAACATGCTTTGCACTTGCAATGAACACTTCTCACGGCCAAACTTTTGCACCAATTGGCGCACCGTCATCTGCCATTCACGGCTGATTGTGTCGACGCGGCCACGCTCATCGTTTGCTATTGCATACGAACCAATCGGGAAGTTTTGGAAGCGGACGATGGTTTCATCATCATCAAGTGCAGCCATTGCCGCAGTGCCATAGACGCCTAGTTCTGCATAGACAATCGGCAACGTGTTGTAGAGATTGGAGCGCGTGAAAACTTCACGCATGCGTTCGCCAACGGTATGCAGCCAATCCTTGACGTCATCCATTTCATCCAGATCAGGATTGCCGGTCGATAGCTTGAACCACGGACGCGCAGGAGACGTCACACCCGCCATCATTCCAGACGCAAGCGTGCGCGCCGAGATTGTGGCGGTGTTGTTGATGATCTTTTGATTGCGCTTTTCGCCGCGCGCCGTATTGGTCGCACAGAATCGTGCCGAGCGCGGCATGATGTGCTCGTTCAAGTCACGCCAGTGCGGAATATAGCTACTCCGCTCCTGATTAAGAGCGCCGACTAAACGATTCAGTTGCGCGGTTTTGGTGTCCACTTACTGCCCTAGTAATGTTTTTTTCGTTACTGGGGCGTCAGTTGTCACACCTTCGCTACCAGTCAGAATAGTGGACGATTGACCAGCTGCACGCTGACGACGCAAACGCTCACGATCGCGAGAGTCAACGACCGCTTGTTCTTCTTGCGTCACGACAGCCGGTGGCGGCTTTGGTGCAGCTGGTGCTTTTGGGGAACCTCCAATACACATGGCCGATCCTTAATAAATAAACGACAAGATCGACACACACCACAAGACATAGGAGAGCGCGCATAAAAGAATGCAAGCGATACCTAGTCGAAAATGGACGTGGCCGGAATAACTACCGAATTGATGTGTGCTTTCGCTGACATACGCAGCGGTCATCGATGTAACCGCGCACAGAATCCCGACAACACTAAGCACACTGTGCTGACTGGTGAAATAGAGAGAGAGGATGTTTAATGCAGCGGCGAGAAGTGACAGCGCCAAACCGATGCGGCAGGCGTTTTCTGCGTGGTTGTACGAATCTGAATACATCTCGCGGCCTCACTTGAGTGGAATTGCCGCGAGTGTTTGCGAAAAGTTTTCGCTACGTCAATAGAATATGAACGCTTTTGTTAGGTATTAAATGGATCGTAGTCGTGCCGCAAACCTGACTTGTTTAGCCCGGGTATGCCACGATACTTTTTCGATACGGGGAAGGCGAACGACAGCGCAAGACAATCACCCTTATTCGGTGATGGCAAGCCGCGATTTTTCATGTCCTGCTTTGATTCAAGCTGTATTTTTCCGTCCATACGTGAGACGGTTTCCGGTCCGATCAAATCCTGATACAGCTCATCATCGTCTTCAAGTGCGCCGCCTTCCTTCAGCCACGTCTTTACACCGCCCCACATTTCGGCACGCTTGTTCAGATAGCCGCGATCCGTTGCCTTCTCTCCAAACCATACCAATTGCCAAGCGCGCCCCATCGTGTCACCAGCCGACTTGATACCAGTGCCATAACCAGCATCAATAAACACGGCATCTGCATCGTGCTCATCTTCAAGCTGCGCGATCAGGTTGGCCATCTGAACATCATTGTCATTTTTAGGTATCGAGCGCAGTACTTTGAAGTGCAAACCCTGACGCTTGGCAATGACAAATGGATCGTCACCAGACCATGATGGATCGACGGTAATAATGACCGGCGCAAAGCTGTACTGATCAGGACGAAGGTGCCGCTTTTGCGCTGCGTCGACATCATCGATCGAGATAAATTGCTTGGCGCTGGCCGCAGGAAACATGCCACGAATACGGACTTTGACGATGTCCGAGTCTTCGCCATAATCTTCGACCTGCTTATTCAGTTGCACCTTGTTGGTCATCTTGACCGTGCGGCTATCGATTTGCTTGCCGCTCCAACGGTGCCGGAACTTGCGGAAACACTCGCGGAAACGCCCAGTGTTTTGCGTAGGATTGCCGAAGCAAGCCCAAATAATCTCGGTGTTGGCATCAGACAGCACGCCTTCTGTCACTTCCCACACCTTATCCGCGATCTTACTGGCCTCATCGAACACGACAAGGATGCGCTTGCCCTGATTATGCAAACCCGCAAATGCTTCAGTATTGTGTTCAGACCACGGGATTGCATCCAGACGCCACGTTTTCTCATGCGCTGGATCAGTTGAGTGCATCGCCGTCGCGGTTACTTTGAACCATCGATCGCCGGTTATCACTAGCCGGTGCCACTTGGCTAATTCAGGCCATGTCTTCGTACGCAGCTGATTCTCAGTGTTGGCGGTAACGACGCCCTTGGTGTCTTCGTGCGTGTGCATCGCCCATTCACAGAGCCATGCCAGCAATGCAGACTTGCCGATACCGTGACCAGATGCACGAGCTATTTGGATGGCTTCGCTGACGCCTGATATTTCACCAGAACGTAGTTTTTCGCCAATCTCGTTTAATACATCGCGCTGCCATTCGTCCGGCCCATCTTCAAATTCGGCTAATTCGCCTTGTCCCCAGTCGAATGCATACAGCACAAAACCAAGCGGATCATGTGTAAATGATGCAATGTCATCGATTAGTTCTTGCTCGATTTGTTCTTCGGGTGTCATTTAAACAGCTCGTGAACCATTTTTTTCAAGTCTGGCTTTGGCTGAACAAGCATTGATTCTAGAGGGATATGCTTCGCGCTTCCATCAGCATCAATTGATACAACACCTGTCCCATAAAGCATCACATCGCTTGTGGCCTTCTTCGCTTCACGTCTTGCGACACGCAACCTTCGGTGCCACACACGCCACCATTCGCGCGGCGTCATATCAATGCCCTCGCACGTTTCATTTCCTCGCTGTCGTCCTTTCCCCATCCAGCCTGATCATAAGCCTCATCGACTTTACTGATCGCATAAGCAAGTGATTTTTTATGCATTTCAACCATACGTACATGGTCATCGTAATTTACAAAATCACCATTCGGTTCAAGATGCCCAGTCAAACTATATCTATCGATTTTCATTTTTCACTTTCGTTTCGCACGATCCCGCGCAGCCTTCATCCTACTAGATATGGCCGTGGTGTCTTTCACTTCCAGCACATCGGTGAATAGTTTTAGGTGTCGTCCAATCATTTCCAACGCCTTCTCTTTGCTATGGAATGACACTTCAATGCCGTGCTTCCCATACTTCACACCACCAAAGACAGATTTTGCTTCAGGTGTCAGGTTGCGCGTATCCGCAATAACAACGCGGCCAACGCCATCACCAAAGCATTCAGGACAATCTTCAACGGGAGGCTTACGCGGATCGAATCCGGTACCGCCTAATGTCTTAAATTCCTCGCCATCCTTATCTGCCAGCTTCACATCACGCGCCCACTCTGCATCGGTACGCTGAAAATCATGGTCGAATCCATAGCAGTGACGACAGCATCCGACGCGATGCTGCACTAACTCATTCCGGTCAACTGTTGCGATATTCCAAAATTCCTGCAGGACTTTCTCAGCTGTAATTCCAACCTTTTCCGCCCGTTTATCCATTGCTTTTTGTATCTCTGCGGCAATCTTAGGGTTCTTTAGAAGTTTGAATGCCTCAACGCCTGCGACGTTGTCGTTCTTCGGGGTGAATCCAGCACGCTTATATGCAGCCGTTGCATTAAGGTCTACCAGGTACTCAATTACAAATAGAAGCTGCAATCGTGTGAGTGGCTTATCTGCGCTGGCTCTCTTTGCTGGCACTCTCTTAGATACTGCCTTCTTCGCTACAGGCTTACGCGCAACTTTCTTCGCCACTGACTTTTTCGCTGCTGGCTTCTTTGGCTTGGCGATACTCATAATGCCCTCGCACATAAAAGCACCACACCGGCGCCACAAACGATGCCGATGCTAATCAAACCCAGTGCGTCCATCAGGCTCATGCGCTCACGCGGGAACTCATCGTCTTTCGATACGAAGACAATGTTGCCGTTTGCGTCAGGTACCGCTCTAACCTTATGTTTCTTGTCCATCACAATCCTCTCGCAGCTAATGCCGCTTCAGCCTTTAATTGTTCCTCTGTTGCAACGTAATACATCGTCGGATTCCCACCACAACGAACGCGCCTTACCTGTTTCAATGCCACCATTTTCGTCAACACCTCAGTCATGCGCGCAGTCGGGATGCCGAAATATGCCGCCAATTGCGCCGACTGGTACCTAAACCCGCCGCGATCCTTTAGCCTGGCAATCACAGCATCTTCCGAGAAGTGCCGCTGTTTCTTGATTCTTACCGGCGTCAAACAACTACCCCTAACATTTTGTAGTGTTCCTTAATATCTTCCAACACATCGCGCTGATCTACATACCAGTCATAAACACCGATCAGATTATTTGCCAGCGTTTTGAGCCGTCTTGAATAGGACTGCGACCGTTTGCGCGTCGATGTAATCTTGCCGCCAACCATAAACAAGGCAATTCCATCGTCGCAGGTGTCAAGCAGCATCATTGCCCGTTTGTGAGCATCTGCGATCGACATCAATGGTTTCTTGAATTGGCCTGCGTTTGCCATGGTTATCCTTTTCCCAATCTAAATATCCGCCATCCAAATAATCGTGCGACCGGACTTTTATAGCCATATCGCTCACTAAATAATTTTGGACACCACGGCGCCTTAATTTGCCAGCCGATATTTCCATTCAAGCGCACCCATATCAATCCATACATTGGACTTATATGTATCCAAAGATTCATAGCTTTTGTTCCTTCAAGCCCTGCAAATGCTCACGCATCTGTTTAAACTTCACGCGCAATTCTTTCTTCTGTTCGTCATCCATGCCGTTTGCATGCTCACGCTGCACATGAGGCGGCGCCATCACCAATTGCCGTAACTCGCAGCACTCGCGCCCCTTGACCACGATGCCGCTGTTCTTCAGGCAATAGCCGCATAAGGTCATGCCACTGCCCGCGGACGAACGAAACTTTTTAAATCTGGAATGCCAGCCGGCTTCTCGGATTTTTCATCCACAGCCTGAACCGATGGCAACTGATTCGACCGGACAACAGGTGCCTTGCCTCCGTTCTCGACGGCCTTGATGATTCTGGTTTTGAAATCTCGCGCGCTTTCGCCTGGCAGTGCACGAATCGGCGGATCAAGCGACAAGCCTTTCTCGGCCACGCCCTCATCGGTTGCATGCCACGGCACCAGCGTCTTGCCACCCTCGTTCTTGCGCGCCATGCATGACGCCTTCAGGAACGACACCGCGTCTGCAGGACGCTCAACCACAGCCGCACGCACCACCTCGATCACGATGTCGGTGCCGTAATCCTTGACCAGCTTGCCAACGAACGAACCGCACTGCGCAGCTGGCATGCCTTGCTGCAGCAGGATTGATTTGCCAACAGACCAAAGCTCATCCTTGTTCATGTCGGCAGGGCTTTTCGGTTCTTCGATTTTTTCGGTCGGCGGAACGCCAGCACCGTTAGGTGCTGAATCTCCCTTCCTTTCCCTTCCTTTCCCTTCCCTTCCGTCACTGATTGCTCCGTGAGTACTCAGTGAGTCATCATTGCTTTGGGTAGAAACATCATCAAAATTAGGCTCTGGAATCTTTGTTGCAGACGGGCGATTGATGACCTGATGCTTGCGGAAACCTTTGATATGTAAGAACTTTTCGTCATTCATTGAGTATTCAATGATTATTCCGTGAGTAAGCAATTCATCTAGTAAAGGCTGCGTGTCAATTGCATCAGCAGGAAATATCTGCATCTTTAATCGCTTGGCCGAATACGCTTGATTTCCGTTATCGTCGGCGAAGTTCAGCATTCCAATGAACAGTAACCGAGCACTCAGTGAGCACTCAGTGAGTCTTTCATCAGTCCAGAATTCAGGTTTGATTGTGCGTATGCGTGCCATTTAGAATATTTCCTTCTGCCATTCAGCTTTCGCCTTTTTGATGGCGATAAACTGAAACGGGTACATGCCTGCTGCGACCTTGATCTTTACGCGTGCATCATCAGTCCAGAACCCTTTAACCTCATGGACCTGCAATTCACCGGTCGACAACATAACGGCAAAGTCAGGCGTGTAAAACGTGTTATCAGCAAGCCGCAGCTTGAAACCTTCAAATTTGAACCAGGCGATTACGCCGGTATGCTTCAGCGCTGTCAGATGATCAGCGTATGCGGCCTCTGTCTTGTTCATGACGCCGGCTTTTAAACGACCAAGGGCTTGCATGGCGCGTTGTGGTGCCGGTTTCGCTGTGCGCTTGTTATGCGCCGATAATTGTTCAGGAGTCCAGCGGACAGCGGAAGTCATTGAATCAATCCCTTCTGTTTCAGAATCAGACGTGTTTTGCGATTGCCTTCAACGAAAGCCGCCTGCACCATTTCCCGGGTCAACCATTCCGGACGTTTGGCATGACCATCCAACACCATGTGGCAGGCGTAACAGCCGTATGCACCACATTCATCGGGTGATTTCATGCCGGCACCAGCGCCGTTTTCATGGCATAGAACCGTTGTTTCAGTATCGAAGTTGCAAACACCTGGCAATCTAAGCGTGCATTCTTCCGTACATGCAGACGCGCGGATCGGTGTCATGCGTGGGCGGCTAGATTTCATGCGCTTGATAGGCTTTTGCGCCGACAGATTTGCCGCGCGCAATATGCCTGACATTGGCTTTACGCGGGGTTTGAATCCTGTGCGGATCATCGGTGTGCGGCGCATCATCGACCGCTCCAAGTAAATTGCAACAATCTTGCAACCACTTCGTCCAGATCCGCGCGGGTGTACTTTGTCAAAATACGCGCCAGAACTACGTCAATTGTTTTGCTGTACAGCTTTTCAAATTCGATTTCATCCATGCTTGCAAAGCTGATGCTTCGCGGCTCAAATCTGACATCACCATTAACTGTAAATGTAGCATCACAAAATCCAGCAAGAATGGCCATATCCTTACGGAATCGAGTCACATTCTTCGCAATCGTGACGCCCTTGTATTTAACTTCAGATGGTTCCCACTGTTCAAAAGCGAAATTTATCAGCGCAAAATACTTCTTATGAAATTCATAATTGCGCATTTTTTTGAAGTCGGCATGTACAAGACTGCCTGTCTTCGCTTTACGTATAAACTCAGCCGCGCCCTCATCGAATGGAATCAATGCTTCTGGACCGGCTTTCATTAGCACTATTTCAGCCATTGGATGCCCTTTCAATATCTAGCGAGATACCTAGTCCAGAATTTTTTAGCACTTCGGAATTTTTTTTTCCATAAGCGACCAGACATATCGGCGCGCCGCTATTGAAAGATGCGCGCTTCCCGTCAACATAATGGAAGTGCGGTCTTCCCTTGATAAAAAGGATTGCGTCAGCTTTCGCCCAAATAGTTTCGTAAAACATAGCCGTTTCAGTGCGCGCCGGTATCAATGCAATGCCATCGCCGTGAGCAGCCATCTTGCGCAACCACTTAATGGCCTCACGTCCAAATGGCGGGTTTAGCCATACACGACCACCCCATTCAGTTGACAAACCATCGTCTTTAATTGACAGATGGTTCTTTGCAGTTGACCAAGGGCGATCCACCGGTGAGCATGGATCTAGATCGAAAACGCCCAAATGGTCAAGAATCTCAGGCGGCGTCAACCACTCATCGTTCTTCATCTTTGCTGACTGATGGCTAGATAGAGTCATTGCAGCAATTCCAGTTGCTCCGCCACTGGCAAACCAACCAGTTCTTGCGGCTTGCGTGTTTTAGGATCGATGCGTTCACCGCGATGTGCCAAACGATTTGCGGCGACCAGCGCATTGACGCGGCCGGTTACGCCGCCCTCACCCGGCGCATCGTCGCCGAGTTTCTTCTGCAATATCTCGAATATCTGCTTGCGGCTGATCGCCATTTCCGTATTCGTGAACAGCGCCATCACTTCGCGCTCACGGCGATTGAGTTCGCGTGCCGGCGTCGAGCGGTATGCATCAAGGCTTGTTTCTGCCATTGCGGTTCTCATTGATTTTTCTCCCAACAAGTTACACAAACCCCGTATTGCTTTAATTGCCGCTCTGTTATCACCTTGCCGCATGCACAGCGCTTGCGGATGTGCGACATCGGCCGGTTATACGACAAGGCGCGATAGCGATGCTCTGCGTTTGGCGATGTCGGTGTCATCGTTTAGCCCTGCACCAACACAAATGCTTGATTTGCCACGTCCGTAACAATCACAGCCGGTTGTGTTGGCTTTCCGTCAGCACCTATCTCGATGCCGCGCTCACTAAACATCTGCATCAATAATTCGTCTTTCGTTTTGTCGCCATAAATACCGCTGGCACTGGCTTCTTTGTATTCTTGAAACGAGACTTCAGCCCGTACAGATTTGCGACTTGCCATCATGCTGATGCCTTTTGTTCTGCGATTTGCGCTTCGAGGATGGTCAGCTGCGCTTGCATGGCTAGCCACTGGCTGACGAATGTATTACCGACCGCCTGCTCAAATGCCGGGATGTACTTTGCTGGCATGTCGCGCATTTCATTGCCACGGTCGTCAATATCCCGATCAGAAAGGTAATCAGCAACGTGGCTGGCACGCATGCCGGTGCGCTCGCACAACCCTGCCCTGGTCATATTCACGACCCGGCGGCGCTCAAATGCCATGCGGCATACATCGCGGTATGACTTCAGCGTGGATATGAGAGAAATCGGCGCAACGCTAGGCGCATCAAGGCGTTCAAGTAGGTTCATGGCTATCGTCATATAAAAATACAATCAACTTCCCAGTGACATTCCCAGTGAGATTAATGGGAAAATTTTTTCAATTAATCGATACATCCAAAAAACAAAAGGGAGATTCCAGCGTGTTAAATTTCAGTTTCCACACATCAATTAACCAAGGAATCCCCGTGAAACCAGATGACGCAACAGACGACCGCTTCGAATTCGTTGCCGGACAAGTGCATGGCTTAATCGCTGGATTTTTAGCGCTCATCGAGACGCACCCAACGCCCGACTTACTTTTGCAGCAACTCCACAAAGTGCACCGCGCAGCCGAAGGCAGAGCAATACCAACGACGATTTCTGATGATTTTTTGATGGGGATCGACGACGTGATGCTGCGTCTTCAAGACATGGCGACTCGCAGCGCACAGAAGAAGCAGAATCTGCTCTGAGTAGGCGTGGATGAATACTCAGAAAGCGCCCGTAATCGGCGTCCACTTCAACCCCTTGAGCAGAAACTTTGCGTTCGGTCATGGCTATCCTCAAAAAATTAAACGGTTTCTTTTTCGGCTTCTGGCTCTTGGCTTTGCTCATCACAACGCATTGCGTGCAGCTTTTGAAGTCGGTCAACAATTACAAACGATGTTTGCTTTCCACGACTCCCACCAACAAAGGCAGCAATGAGAGACTGTGAACAAGGCACAAGCTCTGCTAACTGCGCTTGCGTTAGCCCAGTGGCGAGAAGTTCTTCAACGATCTTTTTGGTATCCATATAAATCTAATTATCACGTATGTGTTTGATTCAGTCAACACCAACGTGATTAAACTTTCTATTACATTCGTGATATGGATACATTCGCAAAACGTTTAACGTGGGCCCGCTCTGAAAAGAGCATGTCTCAGGAGTCTTTAGCAAAGGCCGCTGAAGTTTCTCAATCAACCATTGGAAATCTTGAGGCGGGGATACGCAATTCCGCTCGTAGAATCGCAGCTATAGCGGCGGTTCTTGACGTAAATCCTTTATGGCTATCCGATGGAGTAGGTCCAATCAAGTCAGCGGATACAGGCGGCGCGGTTGCCCGCCCAACCAATGCTATCGACGTAAATCACTCGCGGTTCCGCCAAGTGCCAGTTGTTGGCCGCGCCATGGGGGGTTTGCCTGATCGCTCTTGGGGGGATGGCGATTATCCTGCTGGCGATTCAGATTGTTATGCTGAGATTGCATCCCAAGATCCGAATGCTTTTATTGTGCCGATTGAAGGCGAGTCAATGTCACCACGTTTCAACCCAGGTGAATTTGCTTTAGTAGAGCCAAATACAGCCCCAGAATTAGAAGATGATGTACTGGTGAAGCTAGGTGACGGCAAAATTATGATAAAAAGATTGCTGTCACAGCGCGGAGTAATTCGGTTGGGCAGTTATAACAGCAACGAAATTATCTCTGCGCCGCCTGAAACTCTCGTATGGATGTATTACGTTGCACATCCTGTGCCAGCAAGAAAAATTAAACAGCGGACTTAATAATAAATTCTAAGGACAATGATGAAAAAATTAGTCTCGACGATGATTTTCGTATTATCGATTACCTCAATTAATGCCGTTGCTGAAGACGGGTCGCTAGATGCAGCAACATTAGTCGGGGCTTGCAAACTAATGACGTCCGGTAAATCAACCAATGCGGGTGTCGATTCAATTTGCATCTTTGCAATCAAAGGATTTGTGGATGGTTTCAAATCAGGGGTAAATAAAGGTTTGTCTACAGCCCTAATTAATGACAAGCAAGCCGCTCATACCGTAAAGGGGATAAAAGACCTTACAAATAGAATTGATGCAGTCCGGTCATTAGCATATTGTGCTCCTGCTAGCACTACTTACGGTGACTTTATAAGAAATTATTTGGATTTCATGGGAAGAAACCCTCAAAGAATGTCCGAAGATTACAAGGCGACATTACTTGACTCAATTGAAAATAAATTCCCTTGCTGAAGACAGGCGTGCGCTTAATTCCGCTGGCGATATTAGTCATCGCATGCGTGCCGAGCTACGCCCATCAAGTAATAGGAATAGCAGACGGCGACACAATGACTCTACTGGTGGATAGCAAACCACTTAAGATCAGACTGGCAAACATAGACGCACCTGAGAAAAAGCAGCCTTTCGGACAACGATCTAAGCAATCCCTATCTGATCTTTGCTGGAAGAAAGATGCGCAATACCAGGCCCAGGCAATTGATCGCTATAAACGTACGGTAGCGGTGGTTACGTGTGATGGCATCAACGCTAATACGACACAGGTGCAGCGCGGTCTAGCGTGGGTTTATACCAAGTACAACAAAGATCAGCGTTTGCCAGCATTAGAGCAAGAGGTGAAATCAAGCGGAATTGGTTTGTGGTCTGATGTTTCGCCGATCCCTCCTTGGTTATGGCGCAAAAGTAAAAAGGAAATTAAGAAATGACAAAAGACGAGTTGAATTTCTACCTACAATTGATGCGAACTGTTTCACGACTTGGGCGAGTTGTTGAGCACACTATCGATGCTTTGCCAGAAAATCAACAAGCTCCATTAAAAGTACTAATGAATGAATTCGTCGATGAGGGAATTAAAACGTTAGAGTTTATGGATGCCGCTTGGGTGACGGTAGTGGAAAGAAAAAATGATGAATAACGTTGACTTTACTCTTTCCGATCGCTTGGATCGCCTTGGAAAGAAAATTGACAGAACCGGCGAGCCGCCGCATGATGGCGGCATGGAAGCTCGTGTCGCAAAACTTGAAAGCACTATCGAATACATTCAACGTGATATTAAAGAGTTGAAGGATGACGTGCGAGCTATTCGAACTACCGACTTTAGATTGCTATTTGGTGAGATCATTTTCGTAGCTTTAGGTCTTGGCGGCATTATGGCCAAAGGATTTGGCTGGCTAAACTAAACTAGACCACTTTAAACAACCCGCTTCGGCGGGTATTTTTTTGCCTAAATCCAGAGATAAATATCACAAATTAAATATTTATCACGAATGTGTTTGACTTCTTTAAACACATACGTGATAATTCAAATTGTTGGAACGGATCAGGTTTCAAAACGACGGATTAGGCGTTCATGGCGCCGGGATCGAAAGCCGGTGTCGTCGTCCGGCAATTTAACTAAGGGGTAAGACATGGCAACAAACATTCAACTACTGAAACGCGCTGTCGTTCTTTTCCCGCGCGCCGATTACATCGAAGTATCAGCAGTGCGCCATGCGCGCCGCGCTTGGTTACGCAGCGTTGCGTTGCTGCGCGCATCTAGCCAATCCAAATGGATTCTTGACCACCACATCACACGACAAACATGAAAGCAATTTTCTACTGGACCCGCTACCGCATTAAAAGTGGCGCCAACTTTACAACCGCAATCCGTAGCGCATTGAAGGCTACTCGACAACAAAAGAGGAAATGATGAGCGAATCAACAGCAATTGCTACCCGCCAAGACTTTAACGGATCGGAAAGCAAATTCGCAGTACAGGAAACCGCGTCCACGATGGCGGCGGCACAAGGCAAGGCAATGGTTGAAGCCCGTTATGTCATGGCGATGCGTCAACCGCGTTTGTGGGATCAGGTTCGACTCGACATCCTGACCGAGTGCAAGCGCCCATCGTTCGCCGATAACAAGAGCGTCTATTACGTCAAACCAATCGGCAACGGCGTGGAAGGTCTAGGCATTCGCTTTGTTGAATCCGCACTGCGTCACATGAAAAACGTACTGATTGAGCCGGTCATGATCTTTGAGGATGAATCCAAAGAAATCCAGCGAGTAACAGTCACCGATCTTGAATCGAATATCACCTATTCGATGGATGTGCGCGTATCAAAAACCGTTGAGCGCAGCAAGCCAATGGATGATGGCTCATATATCTCAGTCCGGACGAATAGCTACAAAAAGCCTGTTTATACGGTGCCGGCGAACGATGACGACTTGCTGAACAAGCGCGGCGCACTGATTTCCAAGGCCGTCCGCACGCTCGGCCTGCGCATCGTTCCTGGCGATATTCAGGATGAGGCAATCGAAATAATCAAAAAGATTCGTCTTGATGACGCCGCCGCCGACCCATCGGCAGAACGCAAACGCCTGGTCGATGCATTCGGGGAAATGGGCGTCAAAGCAACCGACCTCACCACTTACCTGGGGCACCCACTGGACGGATGCTCACCGGCAGAACTGGTCAACCTGCGCGGCATCTACAGCGCGATTCGCGATGGCGAAGCGACGTGGACAACGGTAATGGAAAACAAAGCCGAGCACGACAATGACGGCAAAACGTCAACCGACAAGAAGACCTTGCCAACCTGCACCGATGAAAACTTCAAAGCCAAGTCAGCTGGATGGAGAAAAACCATCATCGAAGGCAAGAAGACACCAGCCGCCCTGATCGCCACGATCGAAACCAAAGAGCTTCTGACCGACGATCAGAAAAACACGATCGACGCATGGGCGCACGAAAACGACTAACCAATTAAAGCGAGAAAACATGAAAACCGAAAATCTAATTCAAGGCAGTCCAGAGTGGGATGACTTTCGCCTAAAGCATTACGGCGCAAGTGAAGCCGCTGCGATGCTTGGCATATCCACCAAGGTCAAGCGCACCGAACTTCTGCACATCAAGCACACCGGTAACGCTAAAGAGTTTAGTGACTGGGTACGCGCAAATATTCTGGACTACGGCCATGAAGTCGAAGCGATGGCGCGACCACTGGTCGAAGCAATGATCAGTGAGGACTTGTATCCGGTTACCGGCTCAGAAGGCATTTTGTCGGCATCATGCGATGGCCTGACGATTGGCGAAGACATTGCTTTTGAACACAAGCAATGGAATGAGGCGCTAGCCGCTGCTGTCCGTGCTGGTCAATTGCCAGAAGAATACATGCCGCAATGCCAACAGGTATTGATGGTAACCGGCGCCGAGAAACTTATTTTTGTTTGCTCGAACGGCACGTCTGAAAAATTTGAATCGATGGAAATTTTCCCTGATGAATCATGGTTCAAGCGCATCGTCTCTGGATGGGAGCAATTTACAAAAGACCTGGCCGAATACAAGCCAAAGCTGTTGGCCGAGAAGCCAGAAGCCGATGCTATCAAGAGCCTGCCAGCCCTTGCCATCCAGATTCGCGGTGAAGTTATCAACAGCAACCTGCCAGCATTCAAGGCAGCAGCCGATGCCTTCATTGAACAAATCAATGTTGACCTGAAGACGGATGAGGATTTTTCTAACGCAGAAGCCACGGTTAAGTATTGCGCCGGCGTTGAGGAAAATCTCGCTCTAGCCAAGAAAAACATCATCGCGCAAACGGCAACGATTGAAGATGTGATGCTGACGATTGACCAGGTATCCGAGCAGATACGCTCAAAGCGCTTGATGCTGGACAAGCTGGTTAAATCTAAGAAAGAAGAAATCCGCGAGTCGATTCTGTCAGGTGCAAAACTGGCTTACTCGGAACACGTCGCCGCGCTTGAACTGGAAATTAAACCGATCCGTCTGGTCTATACCGCGCCTGATTTTGCTGGCGCCATGAAGAACAAGCGCACGCTGGCCAGCCTGCACGATGCTGTCGATACCTTGCTGGCAAACGCCAAGATCGCCACGAATGAAATGGCAACCGACCTGCGCGCCAAGCTGACGTGGATTAAAGGCAGCCATCCAGAGTACGGCTTTCTGTTCATGGACTTGCAAACCATCATCCATAAGCAGACCGATGATTTTCAGTTGCTGGTGAATAGCCGTGTGACCGAACACAAAGCCGCCGAAAAAGCGAAAGAAGAAGCTGCGCGAGAAAAGATTCGTCTGGAAGAGGTCAATCGCTTGGCTAGCCTTCAGGAAGAAGAGGACGCATTAATCGCGAGCATCTGGAAGAACGCTCGACGGATAGAGTTTGACAGCGCTCCATATATCCAGAAGGCCATCAATACTTTTGAATCAGGGGCCAAGGACTTCGACGGAGATACCCGCAAAAGAGTAGTTGCTGCTATCGCTGAAGCACGCGCGGAAATGAGCCTAAAACTTGAAGAGGCGAGTAAGGACGAACAACAGCGCCAGGAAGAATCAGTAGCAATTGAAGCGGAAAAGCCAGCCGTTGCGACAGAAGCACCAGCAACAAATCGCGGCGCAGCACCACTGACGGAATCAAAGCATTCGCCGGTACCAGAAAAGAAATCATCAGTCGCACAAACCACCGACAGCCAAATTATCGACGTCGTGATGGATGTTTTCGGCTTATCCGAATCCGATGCAATCGATCGTCTTGAGCGCATCAATTTCGCAGCAGCACGTAAAAACCTAGTCGCGACAGCGGCATAACGAAGGAGAAATTCATGGAAGCCGCTCACCCAATCATCGCAATGGACTCTGTTGAATCTAGCCAAATTTCTAGCATCGGCCACGATCCAGAAACAAACACGCTTGCTATTCAATTCCCGTCTAAATCCGGTGCCGGTTCTGTTTATCACTACGGCAATTTTGATGCGGAGGATTTCGCCAAATTCCAGCAAGCCGAATCCAAGGGCGCGCACTTCGGCAAGTACATCAAGCCGTTCAAAGAAAAGTATCCGTTCACGAAAATTAGTTGATTTTCAGAGGCTTACCCTTGAGCCGTAGCCTTGCGAACAGCGGGGCTAATCAAGGGATGGACAAATTACAGAGGATGAGCATGGACAAATTTGAATACAAAGGCAAAGCGGAAATTCGGCATCTTAATGTTCGCAAAGAAGGGCCTGACGATGAAAAGGCTCTCGCGGTAGACATTAAAGTTGAATGCATTACCAGCGCTGACATGCTCGACTTCTTCCACGAAGGTCTGAAGGCCGCGCTATTCACCGATGCAGGCGCCGTAAAAAACGTCATGCTCGAGCCGCTCAAATTCAGCAATTCAATTCTGAACTGTGAATTAGTTATTCTTGATCAGCGTTATATCGGAGTAGATGCGAACAAATTTTCGCTGAAGCCAAAAGACGGTAATCAAGTAGCGATGACCTTCTCTGTAAGCATTCAGCCGAACGGCGATGACGTTGCAAAACTGGCCGAGTTTGTCATGGATGAAGTTGACATCCATGTACTGCCACAGCCGACGCTTGATTTTTCCGAGCAGGTGCCAGCATGAAATACGGCTCACTCTGCAGCGGTATTGAAGCAGCTACTTGCGCATGGGAGTCTCTTGGTTGGAAGCCAGCTTTCTTCAGCGAGATAGAACCTTTTCCATGCGCTGTTCTAGCCCACCACTACCCGACCGTTCCCAATTTGGGCGACATGACAAAGTTTAAGGAATGGAAAGACTATGACATCGATGTGCTTGTGGGAGGAACCCCCTGCCAATCATTCAGCGTCGCCGGACTTAGAAAAGGACTGGACGACCCGCGTGGCAATCTCATGCTTACCTATCTTGCCATTGCTGACAAATATCGCCCCCGCTGGCTGGTTTGGGAAAACGTCCCTGGCGTCCTGTCATCCAACAAAGGAAAAGATTTTGGCGCCTTCCTCGGAGGGCTGGCAGAACTCGGGTATGGGTTCGCCTACAGAGTTCTTGACGCTCAATACTACGGAGTGGCACAGCGACGCCGCCGTGTGTTCGTTGTCGGATGTCTTGGAGACTGGCGAAGTGCCGCAGCGGTACTTTTTGAGCGCCACAGCCTGTCGGGGAATCCTGCGCCGAGCAGAAAAACGGGGCAAGGATTTACCTACGACACTGCACCATGCCTTACAAGCAGTGGCAGGGGTGTCGAGCGAACCGGAGAAACTCGAGGACAAGACCCTGTAATTGCTGTCGCCGCGACGCTGGAAGCGTCCATTGGCCGTAGTCGTGGTGCTGGTACGCCTGTCAGCATTTTGACTGCCGTTGAAACCATGTGCATGGCAACTGGTCAAGCCGGTGCCGAAATCAGTGCCGAAATCAGTGCCGAAATCTCGCCGACTCTTAACTGCAATCACGAAGCACCGATTGTTTTTGATCGCAAGCCAGTCGCATACAGAACGGCTGGTGATGGTGCTGTGTATGAAGAAGGAAATTGCACAGCACCATTGACAACAGGCACAGATCAAAATGCAAACGTTGTCGCATACGGCATACCAGGCAACTGGATCGGTCGCAAGCCAGAGAACGGCGGCAATGCCGTTGAGCCTATGCATAACGTCGCACCATGTTTAACAAAGACAGACCGGCATGGTGTCGCCACTACCGCATTTAGTGCAAAAGATTATGGCGCCGATGCAACCACGGAATTGTCACCAACTCTACGTGCCGGCAACCACGATACATCGCATGCGAATAGTGGCAATTGGATGGCAGTTCAACGCGGCATGCAAGTGCGTCGCCTAACGCCGCGCGAATGCGAACGTCTACAAGGTTTTGAGGATGACTATTCGCTTGTGCCTTATGGCCGATCCGTTCGCCCAGAAAAATTAAATGCCGACTTCATTAAATATCAAATGCGAGGCAATCCAAAACATTTGACGATCGATGATGTGACGAGGTTAGCTGCAGATGGCCCGCGCTACAAAGCGCTTGGCAACTCAATGGCTGTACCTGTCATGCACTGGATCGGCTCCCGTATTCAGATGGTCGACATTTACGCAGCCGAGTATCAGATCGTGAGAACAGCATGACCGAACCCCGCCTAGTCAGCACAACACCCGAAGACATGAAGCAATTAGCGCGCGATGCGATTGCTGAATACAACGCAGCGTACGCAGCTGGTGGTGAGATTGCCTACCCTCAATGGGCGGCTGATATTTTGAAGCAAGAACAACTATTAGGGTGAGATATGGACATCAATGACATGAGAAAGAAGATCGAGGAAATGAATTTTGACGATCCTATGGTCAGACACGTATTTGATGCAGCTAGACATTTGGGTTTATCTGGCGAGGATAAATACGTTGCTCTTGCGTATCAGGCGATTGAAAAATATAAGCGTTTGGAAAAACATGTTTTGCAATATCACGTGTCCGCCACTTTTATGATAAATCCTGATTCAAATAAATAACAATTTTTATAATGGTGAAACCATGACTAACAAAAATAAATCTAGTGAGCAACCTACCTTTGCAACGTTCCCGCCAGTAGCGGAAGCGCCTGTGCCGTACCCAATGATGCAGGAAAAATTTGAGGTGCGTTACGGGCAATCATTCACCGATAAAGAATGGCGCAATGAGACGTCTGTTTGGGCTGCTGCATGGAAGTGTGCAACAGAATACGCCCTATCCCAAGCACAGACAGCGCAAGCAGTGCCGTTAGCAAAGGTTGTGGATTCGCGTGACGGCACGACGGTGAACTGGATATGCAGTCACAACAACATGCCGAAAATTGGTAGTACGCTCTACGCCGCCCCACCCATAGTAGCCACTGTGCCGAGCGAACCGATTCAGGTTTATCTTATCGACACCAAGAAGGGCTACATGATCGAAGGGTTTGTGCCCTACAACACATCTTTAAAACTTGGATTCAATACACTCTACGCAGTACCCCCCACCCAAGCAATTGCAGGGGAGGCGTGGCAACCGATTGAGACTGCGCCGGCAGATGGCTCTCATATCCAGCTTTACGCGCCTGAATTGCAATTCGTCGGCTACTACGCCGTGGCTGGGTGGTGCTGCATAGCTCCGGGATGTTCGCTTGCGCCAAGAGAGCCAACACATTGGAAACCACTAGACGCCGCACCATCCCAAGGAGCTAAACAATGAGCGCGCTTGAATATTTGCAAGCACTGATCGACGGAATGGAGCTTTCAAGCATCACTATCCAAAAGTCAGAACTTGAGGAACTGAAACGACTACTAGCCGAGCCAGCAGTGCAGAACGTGCAAGCGGGTGATGAGTGGGTGTTGGTGCCGATCAAGCCGACCAGTGCAATGATTGAAGCGGCTGTGAATGCCGATCCTGAGCGCGAATCTGTTTGGGATGCGTATCTTGGTGCCGCACCTAGTCAGCCGGTAGCTACCCAAGAGGATGGAGGTAATGGGGAGGCGGTAGCGCTGATGAGCGGGGATGCAATCGAATGGACTTCGGAGTTAGCAGCGGCTTGTCGTCAAGCGTGGAACGACATGTATCACAAGTGCCGGCCAGAGATCAGCTACAACAGCTATGAGTACATCTGGAAGTCTTGCCTTGAGCGCACCGCATCGCGGCCATCCAATGCCGTACAGGATGCTTACACCATCACGCTTCACAAAATTAACGCGGGTGAGCGATGGGATGCAACGGCGCGAATCTACAACGCAGAAGCCGCGAAGGATCATGGCAGGATTATTATTCGTAAGACTCCACAGGACGCTCTGGCGGCAATGCTAGAAGAATTAGGCGAGTGTGCCGCCACAGTGCCGCCAGTAGGTGCGCCGAGTGAGTCAATTGCAGACTGCTATTCCCATAACGATGGCGATTCATGGTGCGATTGTCCTGACGACATCGTATTTGTGCATGGATTGAAAGTTACCGATGAAATGGTGAAAGCGTATCTCGCAGCCAATGATAAATATTGGCATGAGTCGGATGCAATGCCGCGCACTAGCCCTAGCAAGTTTAGGAACGGCACTCCTATGGAGGCAACGCGAGTAAGCCTTGAAGCTGCACTAGCCGTACTGCAACAACAATCGCAAGAGCCTAGTAAATCGGAGGTGCAGTGATGGGTGCAGAACAAAAAAATAGCTTGGCATGCGGCGCAAGATTATCTGCTGAAACATGGGTTGACTTCGTTGCCCGACTTAAGCATGACTGTGTGGGAGTGGGGGTTGACGATCATTGTACGGCGGATGCCTTTTTTATTGTTCAAGCGCGAGTCATTGTTGCTGGTATCGATAAGGACTATACAGACCAGTATCTGGTTTATTGCGAAGATAGCAAATGGTTCACGCCTCAGGAATATTGGGATGATCTTGGCGAGGCCGAGCGGGAAAGTTTAAACGCGCTAGCAAACGATGATTATTCATGCGATTTTTTGAAGGCGAATATATCAGACCAATGGGACATGCTAGATGACTTGCCAGAACACAGCGTATTGGGCTGGGCTGATCGGTGGGAATACGTTAATGCTCACTTCACCAAAGATGCGGCAGAGGCGTTTATCAATCGCAAGAAACATGACTACCGCGATGGAATGCGCGTGTACGTTGATTCGCAATACTACGCATGGGAATTTAACGCTATCAAAGAAGCGATTATCAGCGGCGAACTGACTTATACGTCACCCACCACAGAACCATTAGAAGGGAGCGCAGAGGGATGACAATCAACTGGATAGAAATACTTAATCACTTTCTAGATGGCGTCATGTTTGGTACTGGCTTCTTTGTAGCGTTCTCATGTTGGGCGATGTGGATTTTTAAAAGCAACAAGAAAAATAATTCAAAGGAACAGCCATGACCTACACATACATAGCAGGACAATGGGTGCGTATGAAGGTTATTGCGGGTGAACGGGTTATTGTGAAGGGGGCATTGTGAGCGATATTAAAGAACGGTTGCGAAACGCAAAAGATGAGATTGGCGAGTCAATCCCACTATTAGAAGAAGCAGCCTACCACATAGCGCAGCTAGAGGCGATGGTTGCGGCTAATCGGGAAGATGCGGAGAGGTACGCATGGGTTAAGAAGAATGCCGATATTTTTTTGCATAGAGAGGCAAAGTTCTCATGCGATCCTGAGCGATATTGTGTATTTGGAACTATGCCATGCCACGCTGAAATTGATTGTGCTATTGACTACGGTATGGCTGATACATCTACGCAGGAGGCAGGATGAACGAGCGCATACTTATGACAGAATCAGAAGTTGATGAGTTGACCGATATTCATCAAGGTAAAGGCGGTCAGGCAAAATATGCTTTGCAGCGTGAATTACTGCGTAGCCGCCTGATACCATTTACAGAGAGCGCGCGCGGTCGCCCTGTTATTGCCATTGCCGCTATTGAAGGCCGTAAAATTGAACCTATCCGTCAACAGTGGCAACCAAAACTAGCAACAGCCTAAATCATGGGAAGAAAGCCAACTAAGAATAAGAACATGCCGCCAAACATGCGGCCACGGTTAAAGCCGTCCGGCAAGGTCTATTACTACTTTGACCAAGGCGGCAAGCCACGCAAAGAGATCCCGCTTGGCAGTGACTACATCGAGGCGCTGCGTAAGTATGCCGACCTTGCAATGGATAGCGCACCGGTTCAGCAAGCGACGTGGGAAGATTTAAGCCTAAAGTATCGCGTGGAAGAAATACCAAAAAAGGCGCGCAATACGATCAGAGTGCAGATGTCGGACATTAAGCACCTAGATAAATTCTTTGAGGGTGCGCCACTGGCTGAGATTAAGCCGATGTTCATTCACCAGTTTTTGCAGAAGATGAAAGACAAGCCAACGACAGCCAACCGGTGCAAACGCCTATTCTCTGCTATGTGGAGCGCGGCTAGGTCATGGGGATATACAGACAAGCCTAATCCAACAGAGGGTATCAAAGGATTTACATTAGGTAAGCGCGAGGTATTCACGACTGACGCTGTATTTAAGGCTGTTTGGGACGCTGGTAGTGAGCCATTGCGCGATGCGATGGACTTGGCTTATCTAACCGGCCAGCGCCCTGCTGACGCGCTCAAATCAACCGAGCATGACATTGTTGATGGACGTTTGAACGTGCAACAAGGAAAGACGAGCCAGAAGCTACGCATTGAAATAGTCGGTGAATTGGCGGCACTTATCGACCGTATCAGAGCACGCAAGAAAGGCCACAAGGTTGTGCACACTGCCCTGCTCGTCAATATGCACGGTATGCAGCTAACGCCAGCCGTATTGCGTAAGCACTTCGACAAGGCAAAAACTAAGGCGATGCAAGACAATCCAGACTTAGCAGATCAGATCAAAGCATTCTGGTTTTATGACTTGCGCTCAAAAGCAGCCGACGATGTAGCAGAGAGAACAGACGAAGAAACAGCGAGTGATTTGCTAGGTCATGGCAACGTTAAAACGACCCGCCGACACTACCTAAGACGCGGCAAAATTGTTATGCCAACAAGGTAGTTTTGCGGACTGAGCCGTTCCGCGCGGACTGAAAAATATAATTAAATCAGGCTGTAACCGTTGCGGTATATGGTCTGCCCAGCAGGAATCGAACCTGCGACCCTCAGCTTAGAAGGCTGATGCTCTATCCAACTGAGCTATGGGCAGTAAAGAGGAGTGAGGTATTACCTCAGTGGGGCAAGAAAAACGCGCACGCAGCAAAGGCCTGACATTATGCCGTTTTTATCGCGCTCTATCAATGCAGGATTGGCAAAACCACTGGTCGAATCAGATAACTTACTAAGCGATCCTAGATTCGTCCTAGAAAAACGACCAACTGTGTGATCCAGAGAGGTGCAATTATTCGAAGCGAACAGTGTGGCGTTTTGATATTTTTATGACGACTTGCGTCCAGCGTTTGAAGCGGATGACAACCGCGGCGCCACCAATGCCAACACAATCACTGCTTGATCTGATTGACCATCGCATACCCTTTGGCAAAGCCTGCTGCCAGCGCTTCATTGGGCGAGCTGTAATCAGCGTCATCACCGGAAGCTGCGATCAACTCACTTTGCGCGGAGGCATCGACACCTTCTTCAGAGATGCGCACGGTGTAGTCCCACTTGTGCGCTGCATCTTCTTTTTGCAGTACGGTGACATGCACGTCCATACCTTTATATAATTCGGTACTCCAGTTTTGCTGCTTTTCCATAGATATCCTCCACCCGTGTTGATATTTTATGCAGATTCTCTGATGCAATACGTAATCGATGCCACGATTTTCACAGGAGCTTCAGGAAACGGCGACGGAACTGGCTCCTGCTGTGGTACTGGATGCTCACCTGGCAATGGGTCGTCATCAGGCTCCGGCGTCGGGGCTCTATGCAACGACAAGCTGTTCAAGCGTGAGTTAGGATAGTGCTGGTTACCTGTACCTTGAAGCACTATTGATGACCACATGTTTTTTCCAATCTCGATGATGTTTCAAAATATTTTCGCCTATTTCTGTTATGCGACGTCACAACAACTTAAAAACTAAACATAGACCGCCGAAATCCGCATCAATTATCCAATTACAACATTCACGCAACGGCATACCTTATTATGCAGCGTAGACGCTAAGGATGATAGAAGCACAAAAACAACCGCCATGCCGCGAAGCGGAGCACGGCGTTTTGCTGGAAGTTAATCTCCTAATCAGACTTGGCCTAACAAGACGATCACAACCTCTGCTAATTCAAGCGCTGTTAATTTCGCTTATAAACGTCCTCAAACCGGACGATATCGTCTTCCCCAAGATAACTACCAGATTGCACCTCAATCAAATGTAAAGGTAACTTGCCCGGATTTTCCAATCTATGGGTATTACCAATCGGGATATAGATAGATTCGTTTTCACTCAACAGTCGCACATCTTCGCCATTCGTCACCTGCGCGGTGCCGGTTACCACCACCCAATGCTCGGCGCGATGATGATGCATTTGTAATGACAACTTTTCGCCCGGGTTAACGGTAATGCGTTTGACCTGAAAACGCTCACCTGCATCTATCCCCTCGTACGAACCCCATGGTCTATATACCTTGGTATGGTTAAGATGTTCACTACGTTTGTTTTGCTTCAAATGTTCGACCACATTCTTGACACGTTGTACTTGATCTTTATTAGTGATCAGCACCGCATCTTTGGTCTCGACTACGACCACGTTTTCCAACCCGATTACGGCCACAAAACGGCTTTCGGCGCGAATCAATGCGTCTTTGACACCATCAATGTAGACGTCGCCGCGCAGCACATTACCATCAGCATCTGCATCTTGCACCTGTGACAGCGCCGACCACGACCCCACATCGTTCCAACCGATATCTGCTGGCACCACGACTGCATGTTGAGTGCGCTCCATCACCGCATAATCAATAGAATCAGATGGGCAAGCGGCATACGATGCTTCATGCAGCCGACAGAAAGTCATGTCCTTGTATGCGGATTGCACCGCCTTTTCAGAGGCATCCGCCATCTCAGGTCGTAAGCGTTTTAACTCGTCCAAATAGCTGTTGGCGCGAAACAGAAACATGCCGCTATTCCACGAGTACTCACCACTCGCAACAAATTTTTGTGCGGTTTCTGCATCCGGCTTTTCAACAAACTGCGCCACCGAAAAAGAACGCTCAGTCAATGCAGCACCACGCTTGATATAACCATAGCCGGTTTCCGCACTAGTCGGCACAATACCGAAAGTGACCAGAGATATATTTTCCGCAGCAACCAACGCAGAACGCACGGCCTGCTCGAATGCATCCACATCGTCAATCACGTGATCCGCCGGTAGCACTAACATCATCGCATCTGGATCACTGGCTTGCAGATAATAGGCCGCTGCTGCAACCGCTGGAGCCGTATTGCGCCCTTCCGGTTCCAACAAAATCGCGGTCGGCGTGATATCGATTTGACGCAATTGCTCTGCGACTAAAAAACGATGATCGTTACCGCAAACGATGAGTGGAGGCATCATCTCCGACCAACTCGAAACTCGCAGAATTGTGTCTTGCAACATGGTCTTATCGCTCACCAACGGCAATAATTGCTTTGGCAATACCGAGCGCGACAATGGCCACAGCCGTGTGCCAGAGCCACCCGAAAGTATTACGGGATAAATTTTCATCGTTCGTTTGTACCTTCTTGCATTTAATCGTTTCGTCGCTTTGCCGTGTCGTTCAGGTATCGCTTATTCACGTTGCTCTTTGCGGCGATCACGCGCATCCTGCCAACTATTTTCCGATGATTCGGAAACATGGGTAATTTTTCCATCACTCGTGACGCAATAGTCATTACAAACCACCACATCAATCATTTTGGATGCTGGCAGAATACGGGTGTATTCAAACAAAACACTGCGCTCTATGCGTGAACCACCACAAATTTTGCTGCCATGACCAATCCATGCAGGCCCTATAACCGTACTGCCAGCCTCAATTTCACAGCCTGAGCCGATATAAACCGGCCCTTGAATCGTGGTGCCTTGCCAATCAATATGCGTATTTAATCCCACCCAGACACCATCCGCTATTTTGGTACCCGGCACGGTGATATGCGCAACCTCGCCCTTCAACACGCTTTGTTGCACCGTCCAAAAATCCTTGACGTTGCCAATGTCGATCCAGTTAAAGAATCGATTTTGTGCATAAAACGGCATACCTTTCTCGACCAGTAACGGAAAGAGATCGGAGCCGATATCAAAAACTTCGTCAACTGGAATCAAATCCAGCACCTGCGGCTCCATAATATAAATCCCGGTACTAGCCAGATTGGAGAGCGCATCCTCAGGCTTCGGTTTTTCCTGGAAAGACAGCACGCGACCATCTTTATCAGTTACCACCATGCCGTATTCTGATGATTTTTCGCGCGGTACCTCTTTGGTAATAATGCTGACCATCGCACCTTTTTTGCGATGTTCAAACAACGCAGATTGAATATCCAAATCAATTAATGCGTCACCACAAATGACCAATGTGGTTTCATCAAAAAAACCGCCAAATTCTTGAATCTTCTTCATGCCACCCGCAGAACCAATTGGCTTTGGCATGACTTCGCCTTTGTCATTGGTATAGCCTTCAAACGAATAGCCTATGCGTGCGCCAAAGCGTTGGCCCTCGCCAAAATACTCTTCAATTTTTTCATGCATATAGCTGACGTTGACCATGATGTCCTTGACGCCATATTTCACCAAATGCTCGACTAGGTATTCCATCACTGGTTTGCCGAGGATCGGAATCATTGGCTTTGGCATCTCATAGGTCAACGGTTGTACACGTGTGCCCTTACCCGCTGCCAGTATCATTGCTTTCATATATTTCCGTAAAATTTGAGTACGTTTAGATGAGTATGCCTTACGTCTAATGCCTGTCTATCACGAACGATTAAAACAACAGAGAAGAAAAACACTTATAGGTAATTCAAAAAAATTCATAACGATTGCGTAGTAGTTGATGATGATTTTGAAACGCGATGGTATTTATAGCAATGTCCAAGAAATACGCCTATGTCGATCGTATATCGGCGAAACAAGCGCCGTGGCTCCAATGCAAGGCGATATAACCATTCCAGCCGCAATTTTTGCACCATGGTTGGGGCGCGCGGTTTATCACCCGCCCAAAAATCAAATAAAGCGCCCACGCCCATGACCAAATGCGCATCCAATAATTGACGGTTCTGCAATATCCAAGCTTCTTGAATTGGATTGCCCATTGCCACCAACACGATGTCTGGCCGCGCCTGATTAATATCAGCTAATAGGCCATCGACATCTTTGACGCCATCATAACCGTCACAACCGCCAACCACTTTTTGCCCCAGTCGCACGTGCACATGCTCGGCAGCTTTCAACAATACATCGGGCCTGCTACCAACCATATACACCCGTAACGGCGCGGCCGCACATTGAAAAAAAAATGGCGTGAAATCGGTACCGTTCAGATTGTCGCGGAAACGACGGCGGTGACATAAAGCTGCGGCGATATCCATTCCCACACCATCATTGACGATCACCACAGAACGATCGCGCATGCGGCTCAACAAAGAGCGACATTTGACAATGAAATTGGTGTTCGCAAAAAACAAGGTGAGTTTGCGCTTCTCACATATTGCACCCAACAACAAGGCCGCCAATTCCTGCTGCGTCATATCGCATACTGGAAAATCAGCAATCGGTAGTTTGTTCGGCAAATCCATGTGCTCTCTTCTTCCTATTTTGCATCGTCCAGACAATTACTAGCCTTTGTCTTATAAGAAGAAAAAACATGTGGAAAGTTCAATGTTTTGTAAGTGGTTTTAGAGTGAGTAGCCTGTTTTTACTAAAAATCTCTTGCCTACTTTATAAAGTAGGCAAGATGAACAGGAAATAGATGGTATGCATCAACGCCTTAGAGGCGACATGCCATTGACTATCAGGTATTCCTAGCGCTGAATACTTCGCCATAGAACCGCTGCTCAGCCAGCATCATAACAATCTCGGAATTACAATACACAGACGCGATTATCGGCTTATTGAGCAATTCAACGCCTACCGATGGCAAAGTACTCGATGCCACTTTCTCGCATCTGTGTCGGGCTATAAAGATTACGTCCGTCAAACACAATAGGCGCTTTTAGCGATGATTTGATCGCATTGAAATGCGGCGTACGGAATTCCTTCCATTCAGTCACAATCACCAATGCGTCGGCATCATCCAATGCTTGCATCGCGGTATCGACATACGTCAAACGCGGGTCATCGCCAAAAATACGTTTCGCCTCCGCCATCGCGACCGGATCATAAGCCACTACCGTCGCACCGCGCTCCCACAAGCCTTGAATCAACACGCGGCTGGATGCAGCACGCATATCATCCGTGTTCGGCTTGAAAGCCAAGCCCCATACCGCAAATTTCATGCCCTTCAAATTAGAGCCGAAACGACTGGTAATTTTATCCAGTAACACGAATTTTTGCGCCTCGTTCGCCGCTTCTACTGCCTGCAAAACTTTTAGCTCAGAGCCGATCTCGCCCGCAGTGCGAATCAGCGCTTGTACATCCTTTGGGAAACATGAGCCGCCATAGCCACAGCCCGCATACAAAAAATGAAAACCAATACGTGGATCGGAACCTATGCCGATACGCACATTCTCAATATCGGCACCGACCTTGTCAGCGAGATTCGCCAACTCATTCATAAACGAAATACGGGTCGCCAACATCGCATTGGCTGCATATTTTGTCAGCTCGGCAGAACGTACATCCATCACCACGATGCGATCGTGATTGCGCGTGAATTGCGCATACAACTCGCGCAACAAGCCGATCGCGCGTTCATCGTCAGCACCAATCACGATACGATCCGGGCGCATAAAGTCGGCTACTGCATCGCCTTCTTTCAAAAACTCTGGATTCGACACCACCGAATAAGGCACATCTAAATTACGCTTGTCTAACTCTTCCGCGACGGCGGCACGTACTTTATCTGCGGTACCAACCGGTACCGTCGATTTATCAACGATCACACGGTAGTCGGTCATATGCTTGCCAATATTCCGTGCGGCGGCAGTGACGTATTGGAGATCCGCCGAGCCATCTTCGTCTGGCGGCGTGCCGACTGCGATAAATTGCACTACGCCATAAGCAACACTTTCTTCAATACTGGTCGTAAAGTGCAAGCGTCCTGCGGCCACATTGCGCTTGACCATTTCGAGTAAGCCCGGCTCATGGATAGGTATGCCACCCTGCTTCAGAATCTCGATCTTCTTGTGATCAAGATCTAGGCACATGACATCGTTGCCCATTTCAGCCAAACAAGTGCCGGTGACCAAACCTACGTAGCCGGTACCGATAACGGTAATCTTCATGTTTCTACTTTCTTCAAATACATCTAATTAACAAAATTATAAAAGAATTGTGGGCGAAAATGCGCTGCGGAAATGTTTATCCAACAAATAATTTAAGCGGCGGCTGGCTGTGGAAGTGACACCTGCTCGATTTCAGCGACGTGGGTATCCACAAAATCCTGCGGCGACAACAAACGATCCACCACCGCTGACCATGGCAAGGGCGTGCGAAACGTCTGCCGCGGTGCTGTCAGTGCAGCATTGATTGCTGCCATGATTGAATCTGCGTCCCCAGGCGTATAACCAAAGCGGGAGCGGTAATCACCAACGATGCCATGCGGGCAAACGGCAGGTAAGGCAAAAAAATCATATTGCATCAGCTTTAACGAGGTATCCGATAAATAACTCGGCAAGCCAGCTGCGCGATAAGGTGCGAGCCCGATATCGGCGTGTTTGATGTAAGGCAGCGTTTGCTGATGCGGCATTTCGTCATAGACCTTGACGTTGCTAGCGTAATCATCGCGACGCGCATGACCTGAACCGATCACATGAAAAGTAATATGCGGAAATAGCTTTGCAGCGACCACGAAGAACGAGGGATCAAACAACATCGACCCCACCGCCACCGCGTGTATGCCGACCGGATACGGTGACGGATCAGCATGCTCGGCCACCGAAAAATCAAAACCATGCGGCACGATGTAGCGGTTATCCGACGCTGGCACACCATCCAGCATGAAGCGTGATTTCAAACACAGCGCATCCATTTTTGGTGCGATGCGTTGAAAGGTGCGTTTGACGTAGGACGCGACGTTGATCGTTTCCAAATCGTCGGAGGCGAGATATATTTTCTTGGCACGCGGATTCAACTCTGCCGCCAACTCAAAAAATATCGGCGCAATGCCACTTTCAAAAACGATGGTGTCGGCATCCTTAATCCACTCTCGCAAGACCGGACTGGCATTGGCCACGTAACGCCGAAACAGGAAAGCCTCGACCGAATTCAACATTGATTTACGCAAATTGAATGGGTGGATCATGGTTTTCCACAAATAGCATTCGACGCCATCGTGCATAGACTTTTCATTGATCAAATCCGCTAGCGACTTACGCGGGTCTGACTTTAGGTCAGACAACAAGCTGTACTGACACGAGAAAAACCGCGTCTTTCCACGCTTTGCCAATTCAGCCGTTACAAAATGCACACCCGCTCTGCGCCGGCTACGGTAATCATGCGCAGAGATAATCAAATAACTCATATACTTTTCCTCAGCTCACGCTGCAAATCTATTATTTATTACGATCAATACGCTGGTCACGTATCGTTTATAGATGCTCAGCGACACTTACTAAACATAACGATGAACAAACGCCATCAGAAGATTGCGATACTGCTGCGCCATCAAAAAATAAAGCACTGCGGCATAGCTCACCGCACCAATAAAGATCAAAATGACAATCCTGAATAGGACAGGCAAGGCAGCGACAAATTCCATAGCAAACAAAATAGTTAATGCCATTATTAGTGAAGAAACTAACGCTGGCAGTATCGCCATCAGATAATCTTTCCAACGCACAGAAATCAAAGTCAACGCACACCAAACTGAGATCGGAAACAACAGAACGGCGCGTGCCGCAAATGCCAGCGCCGTGTACACCAAACCAAAGCGGGTAAATAGAAAGAACGCAATCAGATTGGTCACTGCATACAGCATGGTTAAACGCGCCTGCCATTGCGGCTTATTTTTCACCAACATAATGCTTTGGTTGTAATAACCGATCGACGTCAAAAATCCGATCACCGTGATAATTTGCATCACGGGTACCGACGGCAACCACTTCTCGCCGAGCAACAGCAGCACGACGTCATGGGACAATACCGCTAGTCCAACGAACATAGGCGCCGTGACCATCGCGGTCAAAGCAGCCGAATGTAAAAAAGTCTTTTGCAATTCTGGCTCGTCTTCCTGCAAGCGCGAAAATGCCGGTAAAGAAACGCGCATCAAGGCAGTAGAGATAACGATATTCAAGGTATTCGTGATCCGCTTACCGGTGGCATAAAAACCAGCGGCAGCGGCACCGAGATAATAGGTGACGAAAAAAATATCGCTATTCTGGTTGGCAAAATTGGTGCCCGCGGTTGTGGCGACGTGCTTGCTGAAATGGGTAATTTCCTTGCAAGATGCCATCGAAAACCTAAATGACGGCTTCCATTTAGAAACCGCCCATAGCAAAATAAACTCGCTAATCGATGTCACCACCTGCTGTGCAATCAGACTTTCGATGCCATAGCCGTTCATCGCCATGCCGATACCGACCGCGCCACCCGCCAATACCGAAAAGAACGAACGGATCGCCAACGGACGAAAATTCATTTCATGGGTCAAGCGTGCTTCGTGAATCCGACACAGACCAGTGGTCAGCACGATAAGACTTACACCGCGCATTACTGTGCCTAAGCCTTCAGCGCCGGTCCATCTTTCTACATAACCGGCGATGCTGAACATGATCAAAAAAGATGGAATCGACAGCGCTACACACATCCAAAATCCGGTGTCGTAATCAACGTCCTCAGGTTTCAGTTTACGCACCAAAGCAGTACCGATGCTATCGAAGGCAATCGATTTAAATCCTTGTACGATCAAAATTGAGGTCGCCAGCAAACCAAATAACGCTGGCTCCAACATACGCGCCAGCACGACAAACACCAACAAAGTAATCATTTGCCGCGAGAAATTATCAATCAGCGACCATATCGTGCCGTGAAATATCGCTTTCTTGAAATGCGCAGGCTGCGTCATGCGGGCCCATCCCACAGATCGAGTGGAAACGCCTTCAACAACGGTTTAGGGTCAAATTTAGGGGGCGCCATGCCGCCCATTTCCAATGCTTCCTCAATACTAAAAGCCGGCGTAATTTCAGCGCGACCCGTGCCCGACATATAGTCGTTGTATTTGAAAATACTTTCTTCTTCCGAAAGACGCAGGTAACGCGCAGGCACGCCATACGCTTCTGCAATAATCAAGCCGTGCAGCGAACTGGCAATCACCAACTCGCCTTTGAGTATTTGCTCGACACAGCGATTCCAACTCCACAACGGCGAGACGATATGCTGCATATTCGATTTTTGGGTGAGCAGTAAATCATGCAGATTGGGAACCACCACATACTCGGTTTGTATATTTTTGACGAAGCAACCGGGGAAAAGATGCGGCAGAAGTAAGGCCGGATCGCCATACACGTCTGGTACAGCAATCCCGCGTTGCACCAAAAAATCGCGCGTCAACTTGCCGCGCACTGCGCGTACATCCAAGTTTTTAAACTGGTGCGCTGCTAGATCGACTTTGCCATTGATACCTGAGCCCCACACCACATCGCCATCATCGGCAAAATGCAGGATCGAACCGATTGCAAGTAAGCGCCGATGCGCGGACGTTTCTTCCTCCAGCATATGGCCATGTTCGGCCAATAATTTGCCGACAATGATCTTAGCCAGATGATCGCCAAAATTCAGACGATTACCAGCCGGCTTCCAGTAAAACAGATCGACATGAGGAAAAGGAGCTCCCCCCTGTGTCTCGTCCGCTCGACTGAGATGCTTAGCCAGATTATTGAATAGTCCATTTACCAAACTCATATCACCGCTTTTTAAAATTTGATTCAAGCTGCCAGCAGTTGTCGTTAACGACGCTATGCCAAATTGAGTCGATCAAAGCTAGACGCAACATGCGAACTGACCGCCTGATCGGAAAAGTGTTGCTGCGAGATGCGAACATCACATGACGAGATGCTGGATTGATGCACGCGCATGCGCTTGATCAGGTCTGGGAAATCATCTGCCGCGACAATCATCTTCGCGTTGATGGTGTCCTGAAACCAACGTACAAAAGGCGTTTCGATCGCCAACACTGGGATACCAAGTGAGATAGCAAAAACGATGCTGCCGCTTACTATCATGTCGTCGTCGGCATGGCAGATCACGACGCCGCAAGATCCGCGCATCAATATTTCTGCCAATTCATCCGAGATAAACTCCGCCATGATGGTGACGTTTGGTTTACCGTAGGCGATCAGCTTTTGCTTGTAATCGTCATCACCGCAACTACCGCATACCAACAAATGCATATCAGCCGGGAGTTGCTCTATCAGCTGATCTATCTTTTTATAGGATTGAATGCGGCCAAACACAATGAAATATTCCGACGGAAGTGACAATTCAGCGCGCAAGCGCGTATCTATCTGACTATCCGTGTCCGCCGACGCCGCTTGATATAGAGGATGTGGAACATACAATCTCTTACGCTCTACCATATGGCCAGAATGTACCCAGCAAAGATCGAAGCACTTCTCATAGTATTCAATCAGCTTTTTCGCGCGCGCTCGAGTCACACCTTTGGCTTCGTGCGGATAAACGTTGTGCCGTACAAAAACCAGCTTGCGCGAAATTATTTTGTAGACCGCGATTCGAAAAAATTCTTTTACTACGCCATACGGGCTGATCGCACCGGATTTTTCATCAACAAAATTATTGTCAGACCAATTCAGAATCAGTACATCAAAGCGACGGAATCTAAATCTTTGCAATACATTCTTCAACGGTGGTGCTTCGGCAATATCGCCGAAACCAGATAATATTTTCTTGAAATTATCTGTGTAACGATTGTTCTTATTTTCGAAGGGAAAATAAGCAATCGATAATTTTTTTCTCATTTTTTTATTCACCTCAACTGATACCAGATTTACTGCGATAGCCGCAAACCTATCCATCCATGGTTCACTTTAAATATTTTTTCAAGACCGTAATTTGTGCTGCTTCCGTACCATTTTTGGGTTGTATGCTCATCGGGTAATCGCCCCACCAACGCCCGGCGGTCCAGTAGGTCCAGCCGCGCCACACGGTCTTGTCCTGCATTTCTGTCAGCATCGTATCCAATGCGGTCAAACATTTTTCATTCGGTGCTACGCCAAACTCACCCAAAAACAACCGCTGTCGGTTTTCCTTGGCCCATGTCGTCAAACCACCAAAGATTCTTTTCATCTTGTCCGCGTCGACACATTCATATTTGGTACCGGAGTAATCGCTGTCTGCATATTGATGTGCTTCCAACCAGGTCCGTTGTAGCGGATCCGTTAGCCTTGCAAAGGCAATTGCGCTAGATGTGGCACCTTGCGGCTTCAGCCACTCATGCGCCCCGCTCCAGCGGCCACCAGCAACCAGAATAATATTTTTTGATCCGGATTTTCGGATTGCATTAACAGCTTGCTGTGCAATCGGCGCCCATTGATCGATAGATATCTTGGCAGGCTCGTTCATCAAACCAAAAATGGTTTGCTCCGGCTCGGGGAATTGCTGCGCTAGACGCGTCCATAAATCATAAAAAGCAGTCGCTGGCACCGTTGTCGAACCTAGAGGCTTGCCGCGATAAGCAGCATAGTTGTGTACATCTAAAATGACGCACAGACCGCGACGATATGCGCCGTCGACGATCTTGTGCAGAGCATTCAATACATCTTGATTCAATGGTGCATTCAGTTCTGGCTGTATGCGCTCCCACAAAAATGGCAAACGTATGACATTACCGCCGATACTTTTGACGAAATCGAGATCGGCCGAGTTTGGATAGACGTAGTCCTTATCCTGTTTACCGGGCAACTCCTTGCTCTTAAATTCGGCGCCGCTTATATTCACGCCTTTGAGTTGGTCACTTTGCATACACTGCGCAGAAGCTAGCTGCGCTGAAGTACACAACAGTGCCAAGCTCAGTGCCTGCATGATCCTTCGATTTATAAAAAAATTTTTCATATTTTGTAATGTCCTCGTCGCTCTAAAACGCACATCAAATTATTCTTCGTCTCGAACGATTTTCCGCACCTCTAAAATAGCCTGTGATTTTTACGGCATCACTGTTTTCAGAAACAACCTAACTTTCCACGCTATAAACTTCTGACTTCATTAAGGCATTGCCAAACCTTAGGTCGCTCCACATCAAAACTGTTTGTGCGTTTTTACGCGTTGTTATGCGCTAGTTCCTGATATATCTGCACATAGCGATCTGCAATATGACGCCAGCTGTATTGCTGAACAAAATCTTGCGCGGCTGTACGTCTCGCCTGATAAGCGGCATCGCCTAGCCCGTGCAATGCGATTATCTGCGCCACCTGATCTTCCTCACTCACTGTGCTCAACAGAATTCCCAGCTTGGATTTTTCAATCAAATTTCGAAACGGTGGGATATCACTCAAGATCGGCGTCAATCCGGCGCTCATCGCCTCAATCGGCGCAATACCAAAACCTTCGTGGCGCGACTGGCAGAGGTAATAACTAGACTGGGCAATTAAATCGCATAGCGCGGATTCACTGGGAGATGACGCTAATTGCACGCTATCGCCAAGCTGATTTTGCGTAACTAATGCCGCTAGCTCGCTTTTGGTATGGTCGTATTCTCGGCCTGCAATAATCAAACGCCACTGCGGCTGACGTGTATGCAACGCTTTAAATAAGGAGATCGTTTGCAATAAACCTTTATTTGCCGACCAACGACCGAAATAAATCAATGTCGGTTGTCGCTGGCCTGCGCACCGATTTGCAAATTTTTCGACATTGACGCCATTTTCAATCACTGACAATTTCGGCGAACCAATAATTTCTCTAAAGGTTTCACCATCATTGTCGCTAGTACCAACCACACGGTCATAGGCCGTTGAGCTGCTGCGCGTTACGGTGTTGAAGTAAACTTTTTTTAGCGTCGAAGCGAAATCAGTATGGAAAAACCCGCCATGCGTCGACGCCATCAATGGCCTTTTATGAATAAATTTCGTCAGTGCTAGATAGTCATAAAAAAAGTCCACGCCATGCACATGAACTACGTCGGCGTCGCGCACATAACGCAATACCTCTGGCGCTATCGGATAACGTGACGAGCCGCGATAAGGCAATCGAATCACCGGCACACCATCGATCACCTGCTGTGTCGGCAGCAAGTCCGAGGAATTACGGAACAAGCGATTCAGGGTAATCACGGTAGGAAGATGCTGATGATGCAATTGCTGGTGGCGTGCGATGTTTTGCACTACATCTTCCATGCCACCTATGGAAGGGGCATATTGCCGCACGATATGGGCAACTTTAATAGGCATAATTCACCTCGCCATTCGTTGCATAAGCATTGGAGTTAGGATTCGCGCTCGCATGCCTATCTGGATCGGCATCGCTATCCTTGTTCTCGAATTTCGTTTCAATAGTCTGTTCGCGCCAAGCACAACAGCCAACTAAGAACCATAAAACTCCAGCCGTTTTGAGCGCCATCAGCGAGGTTCCGCTGATGGCAAGAATCAATGAAATATAGACCGCGATATAAGCGCGAAAGCGTGTGCCACGTTGATCCTGCATCTTGATCATCCAGAACGCTGCCCATAAAACAATAAAAAACAGGAGTCCGAAACGTGTAAGGATCACCGCATAACCCATATCGCCAAAATTACTGTTAAACCCTTTAACCCCTAAAATTTCACCCACACCTAATCCAAGCAAGGTGGTACCAGTCAAGTACAAGCGTCCGATAATATTATCTGCGTGCATACCGTTGATCATCAACGCCATACCGAGCAACATGGCAATACACAATGCCGGCAACAGCATTGCCAGGGCGTGCATGCGCCCAATAAATACAACGCGCATTAATATCAATGCCATTACGGTCAACAAGCCATAGCGCGAGTCCGCCAACGTAATCATGATGGCTGAGGCGCCCAGGAAAAACAGCATCTGCCGCCATTCAGACCGCTCTTTAGCCAAACCCCACGCAGCGACAATGACGGCAAAATTACCGAGAGAAACCGGTTCCAAAAAGATAGACGACACGCGATGGTTACCAAGTAGTGCGGGCAAGATCGTGCGCCCTATACCAGCTGGTCGAATACCGTTCAGCGCCAATGAACTACCTTCTGCCCAGTTCTTTACACCGCTCAAACCACCTTGATTGACATAATAAGAAAAGACGTTGAAGACACGCGAATACAAATCCAGAAAAAACAACTCAAAGAAACCAAACGCCAGCACAATCGCAATCGCAACCTTCAGGAATCGATCGGCCATTTTGATATCCCCCTGCGTGCGCCCCAACCAGTAAAATAAAATGACGATGACAATATCGCGAAATCCCTTGATATCTAGCGCACCACGGAACAAGGCCAGCAGGAATAAGTAAGCGGCAACCAAGCTCGCAATCGCCATCAACTCCAGCTTCAAATTACGCAGCAAGGCCGCCAAACAACCGGCGTAGATTAAAAACTCAGCCAATGCAACGGTAGATGTATGGATGGCAAAGACATGGGTATGAACCAAGCACAATACAGATTGATAGCTCAAGGTTGCGACCAAGAGCCAGAACACCAGTCGCTGCGCCAAGCGATCGCTTCGCGCGAGCGATCTCCCATCTGATTGCGGAAAATAGCTACTCATCATCAAGCTTCAGCCACTGTAAAAACGTGAATCCTTATATTCGTCAAACTGACGCCAGCCGTGTGTCTCACCGCACGATACCGTAATTCCTCGCGATGCCCGCGGTGTACATTTGCACTATGCATAAATAGATCTGTCAGCAACTTCATCTACCCCTCACAGATCCAGCATAACCGAGCCAACCACTTCCACTTGGTGGCGACGCAACTGCGCCGACGCACGCGCAATATCAGCTAGTTTGGTGTGATCCTTGCGCGCCAACAGCAATGCGCCGCCTGCTCGTGCCGCCACCGCGAATGCGTCGGCACCGGTAGAAAAAGCGGAGACATCGTATAAAACAATATCGAAATTGTGAGTCACTTCTTGATTAAAGCGCGTAAAGGCAACGCGGCTTAGTAACTCTTGTGGGTTCGGCGGCATGGTGCCAGCCTGCAGTATCGAAAGATCGGGGAATGGTTCGATTTGTGCAATCGCTTCCATGTTTGCACGTTCGGCCAAAATGTCAGACAAGCCTTTGTCGCTGCGTATATTAAATATTCCAGCTTGATGAGGCGTACGTAAATTAGCATCCACCAGCAAAGTCTTTTCACCCAATTGAGAGAATGCGACGGCGAGATTGGCGACTAACATGCTGACCTCGTCATCCGGCAAGACGCTCGCAATCACCAAGGTCTTTCGACCCCGTGCAAACCAATGCAACATCAACTGACTGCGTATAGCACGCAGGGTTTCGACCTGCTCGCTAAACGGTTGATAGGCCGCGACCAAATCTGGCGAGAAGCCACCTTGACCCACCTGTAAATAGGCATAATCAAATTGATAAGCGAGCACCTGTTCTAGATCGAGATCTGAAATCAAACCTAACATCCGCGCCGCTTCGCCAAATCGCAGGCCACGCTCTTTTTGCAATTGAATAATTCGCTCGGCATCTACCTGTGTAATTTTTCCCATTTTTTGCAATACGCTGCCGATACAAGCATCGCGCTTGCGTGGCGGCAGTATCGCCAGTGGGTTAGTGACTTGGTTCATCATTTTCTCCATGCTTTATTGGATTTCATCGCGCCGTTGTAGCGTTCTGCAACGAAGGATGGAAAAATCCAAGACGAGGTTGTGACGTCTTCTCGCGCTTAATGACGCCTAACACTGGCGCATTTAGTATTTCCAACAAATCGCGTTGCGAACGTAAGCGTCTATCCAGTATTTCCATCACAATTGCCAAACCAAGTCCGAGCATGCTGCCAAGGAAAAATGACAACAGCAGGAGTAATTTTGCATTCGGTCCGGTTGGCAACAATGGTGGCACCGCTTGATTTAATACTGCGATATCGGATTGCGTCGAATGTGCCTGCAAACGGGTGTCGGTATATCGATTGGAGGCCGCTTCATAAGCGCGTTGCGCTGCATCGACTTCGTTTTGTAATAGCTTCAGTTCATCGCGCGACAAATTGAGATTCATTACTTTCTCGCGTTGCGCCGCAAGTGCTGCACGAATTTCCGCTTCACGTTGACGCTGAATAGTAGCGTTGCTTCGTATGCTCGCGGATGCCTGCCCTATCTGTTGATTCAAATTGGTGCGCAATTTATCAACCTCAGCTTTAGCCGATTTGTACTGCGGATGATTGGTACTCAAGCGTTGGGAGATGTCCGCAAATCTTGTTTGCGCGGCTAATAATTCACCTTTTAAACTTTGAATGACCGGGCTACTCATCACATCGGGTGAACTGCCCGCGTTTCTTTGCGCTTGTTGCAAGCGCGAAGTCGCATCAATCGCCAAGCCTTGTACTTGCACCAATTGGCTAGACAAATCATTTAAGCGAGCTGTTTCTACATCGAGGCGATTATCCGCACTGTCGATATCGTGGTCCTGCTGATATTTAGAAAGCTTACGTTGTGCCGTTTCGAAGTTGTCGCGCAAAAGCTTGATTTGTCCACCGAAATAGCTGGTCGCCTTTTTTGAAGGCTCGATTTTCAGTTGTACCGCTGTATCTTGATAGGCACTTGCAAATGCATTGGCGAGTGCCGCAGCAAATTGTGGGTCTTTACTTTTGTAGCTGATGCTGATGACACCACTATTGCTGGCTGGCTCGACGATCAAATTTGACGCCAAGACATTGGCTAACCAATCGCGAATATCGCCGTTACCTTCCGTCTCTTCATTAAATTGCTGTTGGTAGCGCGCACTTTCCGCCAGCTTCAAATCATTCACGACTCGCAGCGCGACCGGCTTGCTATTGATGATATCGATCTGCGTTGCCATATAGCCAGGCATCAATTGCGAAGGCAACGCCTGCCCCGTCACGGGGTCTGTACCCTTGTAATTCAAAACCAGGGAGGTGGTCGCGGTGTAGGTCTTGGGAAGTATCAGCACCGCCGCCAGCGTTACGCCGACCACTAGCATCAAGGTCAATGCGATGATCTTGTAACGCGCACGCAGTATCAATAAAAATTGAGTAAGGTTCATTTTTTTCTCGCAAGCAAAAGAGCAGTGGCGCTGAAGCTAAAGTTAGCCATGATTAAAATAGACTTTCCTGCACTTCAACCACATCGTTGGGTTGCAATTTTTCTTCGGCTTTAGCCTTGATGACGCGCACTTCTCCTTTTTCATCACGACGTTTGATACGCACGCCACGCTCGGTGCCTCGTATGCTGAGGCCACCACCTACCGACAGCGCCTGCACTACATCCATGCCACGCTCCAAACGATAAGAGCCTGGTTTTTGCACTTCGCCATAGATATAAAAATGGGGGGCGCGTTCGACATAGACGACATCACCTGGCAACAGCTCTGGATCTTTAGTGGTACCAGGGGCACGCATGATTTCTAGTAGGTCGATGGTTTGCTTATTGGTTTTTCCATCACTCTTTCGAATCAACGTCACCATATCGCCAGCCTCTGGATTGACGCCGCCAGCCATCGCCAACACATCGGTCAAATCATGCTTGGTATCAATCGCAAACCGACCCGGTTTATTAACCTGTCCCAACACCGAAACCTGCTGGCTCTCTCTGAGCGTAACGATCAGATTGACATGTGGATCACGTATGAAATCGCCCTCTTTCAACATATCGGCGATCTTCTTTTCTGCATCGCTAGGCGACATGCCACCAACTTTGATATCACCCACTAACGGATACGAAATCATGCCCGCATCATTGATGCGTGTATCCAATGCCAGATCAGGATTGCCATAGACAGAAATCTTCAATACATCGCCGGGGCCAAGTGGAAAATCGTCTGCAAACGCCACCGCGCCAAAGCCAAACAGCGTAAAAGTTAGTATCGATAAAATCAGTTTTTTCATGGTTTTCATCCTTCCTCATCGCAACATGAGATAAATTATTTTTCTGTAATGGTTGTTCTTCGTTTTCTGTAGCGCACAAAAGCACAATCTAGTAAGCGTTATCGCGCTTTAAAGTCACCTTGATGGTGCGTACGATGATCCAAAGATCGAGCAACAGCGACCAACGCCGCAAGTAATCCAGATCGTAGGCAATCCGCCCTTCCATCTTGTCTAGCGTTTCTGTCTCGCCACGAAAACCATTTACCTGCGCCCAACCAGTAATTCCTGGCCTAACTTTATGGCGCAACATGTAACCTTTGATCTGTTTTCGATACAACTCGTTATGCGCAACGGCATGAGGGCGCGGGCCGACGATGCTCATGCGCCCTTGCAATACGTTGAAAAATTGCGGTAACTCATCCAACGAACTACGACGTAAAAATCCACCAATGCGCGTCAGCCGTACATCATCCTTTGTCGCCTGCGTCACCTTGTCGCCATCTTCTGCGACAGTCATAGAGCGGAATTTGTAGACAATGATTTCTTCGCCATCAAGACCATAACGACGCTGCTTGAAAATAACCGGCCCTGGCGATGTCAATTTGATCGCTATTGCAATACACAACATAATCGGCAACAGCAAAATTTGGATCACCAATGCCAATACAATGTCACTGATTCTTTTGACGGTATTGTTATTGCCAGTGAACGGTGATTCACATATTGCAACTACCGGCACACCGGCAATCTCATCAAAGCGCGCCTGTATCAGATCAAACACATAGATATCGGGAACGAAGTAAATCGATGCGGTTGTGTCTTGCAAATCGTCAAGTAATTTGCGTATGCGTGGTTGTGCCGAAATAGGCTGACTAATAAAAATGGTATGTATATTTTTTTGCCGCGCATAATTTGGCAGCTCTGCCATGGAGCCCATCACAGCGATATTTTGCCCGTCTGGCTGACGCGATAAATCGCGATCATCAAAAAATCCAGCTACCTGCATACCTAAGCCAGGATGTTCTGCAATTCGTTCTGCAAGTTTTACTGCTAACTCATTGACGCCAACGATCAAGACCGAGCGCACTGCACCGGGTTTAGACATGTTGACAGTGGTAAAACGATGCAACGCTAGTTGACCAGCAAGCAAAGTAAAAGGTGTTGCCAGCAACCACAGCAATAAAGTTTGACGCGAAAGCGCATCATTCATCTCAGTAAAGTATCCGAGCACTAACAAAATCGCGACCACACAGGCCCAGCTGATCGCGATGGTGCGTAAAAATTCCTGTAACTTGGCATCGCGCAATAGATGACGCTGCCCAGTTAAACCAAATACCGTCGAGCAAACAAAAAAGCTGATCACTCCCAACAAGACATAAATGCCATTAAAGTCTTCATTCATAAAGAAAACCACGGCATACAAAGTAACCACAGCAATACACGGCTCTAGCAGCCTCGTATACAGCGTGCGACTTGGCATCTCGCCAGTTCTAGCAATATCTAAAAGTTTAGAATTCATAGCGTGTCGTCAGTTGTATGCCGTTGGTACTGTATTTTTTATCGGTCAGATTAGAATCCAGTTGCTGTCTGTACACCGATGCATTGACACGCCATTGCCGTAATGGGAAATAAGTAATGCCAATCGTGTCTTTGCGGTAACGGTCACTGCGCTCACTTGGAGGAATGTCAGGCAGAAAAGCGATGCCGTTGTAATCTCTGTCTTCTACCGACGCCGAAGCATCAACGCCAATCTTGGCAGTGGCCTGCCACGTTGCTGCCACGCTGGCTCCCGTATTGCGCGAGTAGTTCGCGGATAGGTCGCTACTAGAGCCCAGTTCACGCCACGTCGCCAACTTGAAAGAGGTCTTGCCAGTAGCCTCCCAATTAACTGTCAAACGTGCGTCAGGCCCAGTAAAGTCACGCGCCGAAGCGTCGTTGTAACGACGTTGCGCCCAACCACCTAGAAATTCCAACCCAGTTTTCCCTGTCAACTGCCATAAAATATTCGCTTTGATTTCATCTTGCGTGTAATTACTGGCGGTACCAATATTTGAATTGGGGTATTCGCCCACGCTATGTCGTAACAACAATCCAGCACGATTGTGACTGCGTGCAAGATAATCGATACCGACTTCACTGGTGTTCAGCTGCAATTTAGCCGACGGAATTTCTTCATAATCAAGCCCATCTCGACTATAGGCAGCGCGCACACGCCACGAAGGATGGAAACGCCAGCCGCCATCAATGTAGGTACGTCGCTGCGTTCTTACACTACGCGTAAACGTATCTTCAAAAGGAGTCAGATCCTCGATCAAGCGCGAACCAACATTGCCACTAAAATGATTGCCGAGTGCCCACTTCCAATTGGCACCTAATTTGCGGCCATCATGATCGTACTGATCAAAGCGGTCATATCTTGTATCGTTAATGGATAGGTCAGCCGTCAATTGTTGACGGCTAATCGACTTGTCTACACGTACACCGAAAGTCGTACGCCGCCATGAGTCAGAAACACGATTGCCACCATTTGGTGCACGTAATAAATTATCGTCATGGAACATGCCATAACCGACATAAGGTGTGAACACATCACCTTCGTCGGCTTGCGCAGGGAGTGTCGTCAATAACGACAAGCAAACAAATGCGAGGCATCGATATTCTGCGTGCGTCATGCTCACACTTCCCAGCATGCGTTTTCTAACAAAAAGAAAAAGCGTGCGGCCTCAAATACATCGATCGACCCAATGAAATTTTTCTTTTTCAAAACATTATTCCCATACGCAATAAAACATGAGAACGCTCAATACGCGTCCCTGCTATAGAGGAAGTCGCTATAAAATAGTTCAAAAAAGACAATTAACACTTACGATTTATTACGTATTACATCAGGGGAATTTTGCGTGAAAGAAAGAGACGAGCAATACAAATCTATTCTCTTGAAAGCGTTATAAGCACAACTATTCGACAAACGCCATTGGTGACACTGCATTGCGTGTGTACTTACTGCAGCAGAAAAAATAAAAGCCTGCGTTTGCAGGCTTTTATTTTTTATTCAAAATTTCCGAGGTCGCCACGCTAAGCTTATGCATTAACGCCTAGCGACTACGCAACATAAATTACCCCCAAAAACTCACAACCACGAATGCTGTATTTGAATAAGTAAAATATTTACCGCCACCTTAGGTGACGGTTGACAGCAATGCAGTATCGATGTTGATGGATCTTGGGCATCTATATAGCACGCAATCTTTTCTGTCATTCTTATCATCGCGATCCTCGGCGCGAATTGTCAATGAAGAAAATTCGCCCATTGCCGAGGCCGACTTTGTGACTTGATTGTCAGGACAGAAGCTGACTAAGTTAGAAAAAATAGCCACAAAAAAAAAGGCCTTGAAAGCTTACGCTCCCAAGGCCTTTTCAATTTTTCTTATCTGCTGCCGACTTATTACCTATCCGCAGCAAATCTACTACTATGTTCTGGTCGGAGTACAAGGATTCGAACCTTGGACCCCCTGGTCCCAAACCAGGTGCGCTACCGGGCTGCGCTACACTCCGAAGAAGAGAGATAATACGTTAACTAGCCATTCTGGTCAACAGGAAAATGCTGGGAAACCCGATAATTTAATGTTTATATGCCGCTCGCTTAAGTATTTTAAACGTTTAATTTTGCCGCGATCCGCTCTGCCATTTTTTGCGCCAGTTTTTGCTCTTTTGCCTCCACCATCACACGAATTAATGGCTCAGTCCCAGAGGCGCGCAACAGTACCCTCCCGCTGTCTGCCAACTCCTGCTCAACTGCCTTGGCTTCCGCCAATAAGGCCTGATCTTGCTGCCAATCGTAATCGGGTTTGACTTTGATATTGATCAAAACCTGCGGAAACATCGTAATATCTTGCGTCAATTGCGCCAGCGTTTTGCCGCTACGTTTTAACGCCGATAATATCTGTAATGCAGAAATGATGCCGTCACCAGTTGTATGCTGATCTAGGCATAACAAATGGCCCGATCCTTCACCGCCTAGCAACCAACCTCTCTCCTGCAACAACTCCAACACATAACGATCACCGACATTGGCGCGCGCAAATGCAATATGCATTTTCTTGAATTCCAACTCCAGCGCCATATTGGTCATCAAGGTGCCGACTACACCTTCAACTGGTCGCATACCTTGGCGATCCTTGACCATCACATACAGCAACTCATCGCCGTTATAAATACGGCCTGCCGCATCCACCACGATCAAGCGATCGGCATCACCATCCAATGCGATACCAAGATCAGCGTGATTTTCGCGAACCGCCTGTACCAGTGCTGCAGGTTGCGTGGCGCCGAATCCCGCGTTGATATTCATACCGTTAGGCTGATTGCCAATAGCGACGACTTCGGCACCCAATTCATGCAGTACATCAGGCGCAATATGATAGGCCGCGCCATGCGCGCAATCGACCACCAATTTCGTACCTTTCAAATCCAGCTCGTTTGGAAAGGTGCTTTTGCAAAATTCGATATAGCGACCACGTGCATCGTCGAGCCGAGTTGCCTTGCCCAGCTTTTCGGATGAAACACAGGTCATCGGCAAATCCAACGCCGCTTCGATTTGTAGCTCAATCGCGTCAGGTAATTTATTACCCGAGCCAGAAAAAAACTTGATGCCATTATCGTCGTATGGATTATGGGAGGCAGAAATCACTACGCCCGCAGCCAAGCGTAAAGCGCGCGTCAAGTAAGCAATCGCCGGTGTCGGCATCGGTCCGGCCAACATCACATCGACCCCCGCCGCCGCAAAGCCCGCTTCTAACGCCGCCTCTAACATATAGCCAGAAATTCGTGTGTCCTTACCAATCAGTACCGCTGGTCTACCAACGAAAGTTTGCGATTGCGTTAAAACACAACCCGCCGCATAACCAAGTCGCATAACGAAATCAGGCGTAATCGGTGAGACGCCGACCTTACCTCGTATGCCATCAGTACCAAAATATTTTCTGCTCATAATTATTTTATTTTTCGTTTTGATCTATTTTTTGAATGCTTTTACTTCGACTTATTTTTCAGCTCATGTTTATAAAGTTTTTCCTGAATTTTTTCTTTATTTTTTACTTAAGCCATCGCCTGCCATATTTTTAACGCGTCGACTGTTTCAGCAACGTCGTGTACTCGCACGATTTTGGCGCCATGCAAGACGGCCGCCAAAGCGCCGGCGAGGCTTCCTGCCAAACGCTGTTCAATTGGTTTATCGATCACTGCGCCGATCATTGATTTGCGTGAGACGCCGGCTAACAGCGGCAAATTCAGTTCTGCCTGCATGCGATCAATATTCTTCAGCAATGCAATATTATGCGCAAGCGTTTTCCCAAAACCAAAACCCGGATCGACACACAGTCGCGCCTCGTCCACGCCAGCATTTTTCATTTGCATGACTCGCGCCTGCAAAAACGCTGTCACCTCTGCGACCACATCCTGATAATCCGGCTGCAGTTGCATGTTTTGCGGCGTGTTTTGCATATGCATCACGCACAAAGCACAATCGCTGTGTGCCACCGCTTCCAGTGCACCATCGGCTTGAAAACCATTGATATCGTTAATCATATCGGCACCGGCGGCTAGTGTTTCCCTCATCACTACCGGTTTACTGGTATCAATCGATAGTGGTTTGCCACAATCCCGTAAGGCATACACGAGCGGCATGACGCGATCAAGCTCTTCGCGCACCGACAATATCGTGGCACCAGGGCGGGTCGATTCGCCACCGATATCAATGATGTCGACCCCAGCAGCAATCATTTCCTCCGCACCCGAAATAGCCGCATCCAGGGACTGAAATTTACCACCATCGGAAAAAGAATCAGGTGTGACGTTTAATACCCCCATTACCAATGGCCGGCTCGAACTTCCTAAGTCGAGCTGATAACGTCCGCATTGCAGATAAGTGTGCATAGAATAAAAATACTGCGCGAGATAGAACGGCTAAAAATCAAACAGAATAAAAAAGGGTGAGGATTTCTCCCCACCCTTTTTCAGCTAACAGTGTCAGACCTTCGACATTGTGATTAAGCAGGTGCTGTTGCAGTTGGCGTCACACCATCCGAATTATCCGATGGCGGCTGGCGCTTGACCGGAATACCTGCTTTTGGTGGTCGTGGCTCACGACCTTCCATGATGTCGTTGATCTGATCGGAATCGATAGTCTCCCAATCCAGCAAAGTTTTGGTCATCAATTCGACTTTGTCACGATTGTCTTCCAGCAGTTTGCGTGAAATTGCATACTGCGTATCGAGAATGTTACGAATTTCCTGATCCACTTTTTGCTGCGTCGCTTCCGATACGGTCTTGGCTGACGAGCGGCCAAAATAGGCATCTTGTTCGGTATCTTCATAGACCATTGTGCCCAAAGTCTCAGACATACCATAACGCGTCACCATCGCCCGCGCCAGTTTGGTCGCGCGCTCAAAGTCATTTGAGGCGCCAGTCGACATTTGATGCATGAAAATTTCTTCCGCAATACGTCCACCGAACAGAATGGAAATTTCTTCCAGCATCTTGTCCTTGTACATATTGATACGATCATGCTCGGGCAGCTGCCACGTCAAACCTAGCGCGAAGCCACGCGGCATGATGGTGACTTTGTGCACTGGATCGGCTTTCGGCAACAGCTTAGCAACCACTGCATGACCTGATTCGTGATACGCGGTATTACGACGCTCTTCCTCACGCATCACAGCCGACTTGCGCTCCGGCCCCATCATGATTTTGTCTTTTGCATCCTCAAAATCCAGCATCTCGACCACACGCTTATTACGACGTGCAGCAAACAAGGCGGCCTCATTGACCAGATTGGCGAGATCAGCGCCTGAGAATCCTGGGGTGCCGCGCGCCAAAATATCGGCTTTTACATCCGGATCGATTGGCACTTTACGCATGTGCACCATCAAAATCTGTTCACGACCACGAATGTCTGGCAGACCGACCATCACTTGACGGTCAAAACGTCCTGGGCGCAGCAAGGCTTTATCCAATACGTCAGCACGGTTGGTCGCCGCAATCACGATCACGCCGGCATTCGGCTCAAAACCATCCATCTCGACCAGCATCTGGTTAAGCGTTTGCTCACGCTCATCATTGCCACCGCCCATACCAGCACCGCGATGACGACCCACTGCATCAATCTCGTCAATGAAAATAATGCATGGCGAATGCTTCTTGGCATTCTCAAACATGTCACGTACACGCGAGGCGCCAACACCGACAAACATCTCAACGAAATCAGAACCCGAGATCGTAAAAAACGGCACTTTGGCTTCACCGGCAATCGCACGCGCCAACAAAGTTTTACCCGTACCCGGAGGCCCCACCAGCAGTACGCCACGTGGGATACGACCGCCCAGCTTTTGGAAGCGCGACGGATCACGCAGGAAATCAACTAGCTCACTGACTTCTTCTTTTGCTTCGTCGCAACCAGCGACGTCAGCAAAGGTCACCGCATTTTGGGTTTCATCCAGCATGCGTGCCTTGGATTTACCAAATGAGAATGCACCGCCTTTGCCGCCACCCTGCATTTGCCGCATGAAAAATACCCAAACGCCGATCAACAGCAGCATTGGGAACCAAGAAATAAAGATTTGTGACAAGAAAGACGGTTCGTCTGGCTTCTTGACATCAAACTTGACGTCGTTATTGATCAAATCGCCGACCAGACCGCGATCAAGATAGGTAATCGTGGCTTGGATTTTTTTACCATCAGTGGTGGTCGCAAGGATGGTGCGATCGTTAATGGTCGCATCTTTAATGCGTTTGGCATGCACCTCATCCAGAAAATCGGAATAGGCAATGGGCGTTACTGCCCCGCCCATAGAGCGTCCGTCAAACTGCTTGAACACGGTAAACAGAACCATGCCTATAACCACCCAAATGGCAGCCTTGGAAAACATGTTATTCACTAATACTCCTTGGACGCTTGGACGCGCAACGCGTCTTAATACTGTAAGTAGCTTGATTCTACCCGACATCGAACAGCCTTGCAGTATCCGATATCGGGTTTAAAACACTGAAAACAAGAGGAAAAGTCGTAAATTTGAAACGATCTATAACGGATTCTTCAATGTTTTGCCTAATAAGAAGATTTCGGATGACTTATCGCGGCTGGCTTTGGGCTTTTTTTGTGTCACAGTTTTAAACTCATTGCGAAATTTCTCCACTAGATTGCTATAACCAGAGCCATTAAAGCACTTAACCAGCAATGAACCAGACGGTTTCATGTGCTGACGTGCAAAATCGATTGCCAGATCGATAATATCCTCGACACGCGCCGCATCAGCAACCGCGATTCCGGACAGGTTAGGCGCCATATCCGACAGTACCAAATCGACTTTTCGTCCCGCCAACAGGGTCGCTAACTGGTCTAGCACTTCATCCTCTCGAAAATCGCCTTGGATAAAATGGACGTCAGCAATCGGCTCCATGGGCAACATATCAAGCGCAATAATCAAACCATTAATGCCACCACCAACGCTACCAGACAGCTTGTTACGGACATATTGCGACCAACTGCCTGGTGTCGCGCCGAGATCGACAATAATTTGACCCGGTTTGATCAATTTCTCGGTTTCGTCGATTTCCTTGAGCTTGTAGACCGCGCGCGCGCGATAACCTTCCTTCTGTGCCAGTTTGACATAGGGATCATTTATATGGTCGTGTAACCAGTTTTTGTTTAATTTCTTCTTTGCCATTCGCGTAGAATACTTGTTTTATGTAGGAGTAAATAAAATTCCGTCAGCGTGCGCGCAACGGGATCGTCTTTCTCCCGCACTTCCTACCGCACTTCTTCCGCACTTTTTTGTTATAAGAACCATCGCAAACCATTTATGTTGAAACTTACTCCAGCCGAACGCAGCACATTACGCGCCGAAGCACACGCTCTTAGCCCTGTCGTTATTATCAGTGAGGACGGTCTAAAACCCAGCCTGATCAAGGAAATCGACAATAGCCTTAACTCGCATGGCTTGATCAAGATCCGTGTATTTGGTGATGACCGTGAAGCGCGCGTTGCCATATACAACACGATTTGCGAACAACTGGATGCGGCACCGATTCAGCAAATCGGTAAATTGCTGGTGATTTATCGGCCTAAAAAAGATGCCGTCAAGTCATCCAGTGAAACACGCGGCAAAGGCATGCGTGAAGTCACCATCGTCAAACCAAGCGCCAGTGGCACCAAGCGTCCATCGGTGAGCAAAGTAATGGTTAAAGGAAATGAGAGAGTGACACAGGGCGGCACCATCAAACGCGCTAAACCACGTCAAAAAAGCCGCAAAAAATCATCGTTGGGTAGCTAAATCTATTGATCAAAGTACGCTCAGCGTAGTTTGATCATCAGTAGCACCCCCAAAAGACTTTGCGCAAAAAAAATCGCGGCAGAAATAGCGTGCAAGATACCAAACTGTTTTCTTGCCTCTATTAGCTGCGCATTGTCGGCCACGCTATGCAATACCAATCGCAACTCTGCCATATATGGTTGCAACGCAAAATAACCAACCACGGTACAACACGCCATCGCGATAATGATATAAAACAGGCACTTGGTCGGTTTTTCTTGCTCGCTACGGCGCGCTTGCAACAGTAGTGCGAACAATAGCGCGGCACAACAGAGCGATACCCATGCCACCACACGAAACAAACCGCCAGCAATGGTGCCTGCTAACGCACGATCACTCAGCGTTGCAAACAAGGTTGGTGCAACGATAAAACCGGTAGTCCATAACGCGCCCACCCAAGCTGTCGCAATCAGGGTGCGCGCATGAAACAACATCAGTGCCAGCATTTAGATATAACGAACTTGCAAAACTTCGTATTCGCGCACGCCAGCGGGCGCTTCCACCGCGACGACATCGCCGGTGTATTTTCCGATCATTGCGCGTGCGATAGGTGAAGTGATCGAGACTTTATTCTCTTTCAAATCCGCCTCATCCAATCCGACAATTTGATACGAGACTTTATCGCCAGTCTCTAGGTCTTCCAGATCAACCGTCGCGGCGAAGACGATACGACCATCAGCCTCCAGATTTTTCGGATCAATAATCTGCGACGAACCCAATTTTCCTTCCAGATCGGCAATACGTCCTTCGATAAAGCTTTGTTTTTCCTTGGCAGCATCGTACTCAGCATTTTCCGACAAATCACCCTGCGCACGCGCCTCAGAAATTGCGTTAATGACCGCAGGTCTTTCTTTGGTTTTCAGGCGCTGCAGTTCTTCCTTCAAAAGATTTGCACCGTGTGCAGTAATAGGCGTAGTCATAGTAATTATCTCAAAAAGTGGAAAACCACAGGGCTCATACGTGACATCGGAGCCCAGAATTTGGACTCCGATTCCACCCACAAGCTCTGTGGTTAGGTTTTGACTCTGGTCTTAGTGTAAGGTTTTATGCAGACCTTGTAAATCATAGACGTGCAACTCGTCCAGATGGGCCATTCCCTCCACTGCAGCTTCCGCTCCAGCAATCGTGGTGTAGGTGGTTACACGGGCCAACAACGCAGAGGTACGAATCGTGCGCGAGTCGACAATCGCACTACGCTTCTCCTCTACTGTGTTGATCACCAAGGCGATTTCATCATTCTTGATCATGTCAACAATGTGTGGCCGTCCTTCTGCCACCTTGTTGACCGACTGCACCTCGATACCAGCGGCACTGATGGCGGCTGCCGTACCTTTGGTCGCCACTACCGAGAAACCAATGCCGACCAAATCTTTGGCAACTTGCACCGCGCGCGGCTTATCGCTGGCCTTGACACTCAAAAACACTTTACCCGAGCGTGGCAATTTAATGCTGGCACCGAGTTGCGATTTGACAAATGCTTCGCCAAAAGTCTTGCCGACACCCATTACTTCGCCGGTCGACTTCATTTCCGGCCCGAGAATTGTATCGACACCCGGGAATTTGGCAAATGGAAATACGGCCTCCTTAACACTGAAGTATTCAGGCACCACTTCATTGACAATTCCCTGGCTATCCAGCGACTGCCCCACCATGCAGCGCGCCGCAATTTTTGCCAATTGCAAACCGGTTGCCTTCGACACATACGGCACGGTACGCGATGCACGCGGGTTCACTTCCAGTACAAACACCACATCTTGCAACTTGCCGTCAATCTCCTGCTCTTGAATCGCAAACTGCACGTTCATCAAGCCGACCACATTGAGGCCTTTTGCCATCAACGATGTTTGACGCTTCAACTCAGCGATTGTCTCTGCAGATAAGGAGTAAGGCGGCAACGAACAAGCAGAGTCGCCGGAGTGCACGCCAGCCTGTTCGATATGCTCCATCACACCACCGATGAATGTACGCTCACCGTCAGACAGACAATCGACATCAACTTCAATCGCATCGTTGAGGAATCTATCCAGCAATACTGGTGAATCGTGTGAGACCTTAACAGCCTCGCGCATATAGCGTTCGAGGTCACGCTGCTCATGTACGATTTCCATCGCACGACCACCCAACACATACGATGGGCGCACCACCAGCGGATAGCCGATCTCTTGCGCTAAACGCAGTGCATCTTCTTCGGTACGTGCAGTACGATTTGGCGGTTGACGCAATTTGAGATCGTGCAACAACTTCTGGAAACGCTCGCGATCTTCGGCAGCATCGATCATGTCTGGCGAGGTACCAACAATCGGCACGCCATTAGCTTCTAGATCAAGCGCCAGTTTCAACGGTGTCTGACCGCCGTACTGGACGATGACACCGTATGGTTTTTCCAGTGCGACGATTTCCAACACGTCTTCCAGGGTCAACGGTTCAAAGTAAAGACGATCTGACGTGTCGTAGTCAGTCGATACGGTCTCTGGATTGCAGTTGACCATGATGGTCTCGTAACCGTCTTCGCGCATCGCCAGCGCTGCATGCACGCAGCAATAATCGAACTCGATACCTTGGCCGATACGATTAGGACCACCACCGAGCACCATGATTTTTTTCTTGTCGGTCGGATTCGATTCGCACTCTTCTTCATACGTCGAATACATGTATGCGGTGTTGGTCGCAAACTCACCGGCACAGGTATCAACGCGTTTATAGACTGGACGGATATTCAAGGCGTGACGTTTCTCACGCACATCTTTATCGGTAGTCTTGAGCAACTTGGCAAGACGGCGATCAGCAAAACCTTTTTGCTTTAAGCGGAACAATACGTCTTTTTCAATCGCCGATAGCGACTGTGTTTCTAACCACAATTCGATATCGATGATTTCCTTGATCTGGGCGAGGAACCAAGGATCGATATGTGTCAAGTTATGTACTTCTTCCAGCGAGAAACCTTGCGCAAATGCGTCACCCACGTACCAGATACGCTCAGGACCAGGCTCACCGAGCTCTTCTTCAATGGTTTCGCGGTCGGTGGTTTTTTCATTCATCCCATCGACGCCAACTTCCAGCCCGCGCAACGCTTTCTGGAACGACTCTTGGAAGGTGCGGCCAATGGCCATTACTTCGCCGACCGACTTCATCTGTGTAGTCAGATGGCTGTCTGCTTGGGGAAATTTCTCAAACGCAAAACGTGGGATCTTGGTAACCACATAATCGATAGACGGCTCAAACGATGCTGGTGTCGCGCCGCCGGTAATTTCATTTCGCAATTCATCCAACGTAAAACCCACTGCCAGTTTGGCCGCGATTTTTGCAATCGGAAAACCGGTCGCCTTCGACGCCAGCGCAGAAGAACGCGACACGCGCGGATTCATCTCGATGACGATCATGCGACCATCTTCTGGATTGATCGAAAACTGTACGTTGGAACCGCCTGTATCGACGCCGATCTCGCGCAACACCGCGATCGATGCATTACGCATGATCTGGTATTCCTTATCCGTCAAGGTTTGCGCTGGCGCGACGGTGATTGAGTCGCCGGTATGCACACCCATAGGGTCCAGATTTTCGATCGAGCAAACGATGATGCAGTTGTCGGCCTTATCGCGCACGACTTCCATCTCAAATTCTTTCCAACCGATCAGCGACTCCTCAATCAACAGCTCGGAGGTCGGCGATGCTTCTAAGCCGCGCTTACAAATCGTCTCGAATTCTTCTGCGTTGTACGCAATACCGCCGCCGCTGCCGCCCATCGTGAACGACGGACGGATGATGACCGGAAAGCCCAGCTCTTTTTGCACTTCCCACGACTCTTCTAGCGTATGTGAAACACCTGAGCGCGCAGAGCCGAGACCGATCTTGGTCATCGCTTGCTTAAACTTGGATCTATCTTCAGCCTTGTCAATCGCTTCTGGCGAAGCGCCGATCAATTCACACTTATATTTTTCCAGCACGCCGTTGTGATGCAGATCGAGGGCGCAATTCAAGGCAGTCTGTCCACCCATCGTCGGCAAGATCGCGTCTGGCTTTTCTTTATCGATAATGCGTTCTACCACCTGCCACGTAATCGGCTCGATGTAAGTCACATCCGCCATCTCTGGATCGGTCATGATGGTCGCCGGATTGCTGTTGACCAAAATGACGCGATACCCTTCTTCGCGCAGCGCCTTACACGCTTGCGCACCGGAATAGTCAAATTCACACGCCTGCCCGATCACGATCGGACCGGCACCAATTATCAATATGCTTTTAATGTCGCTGCGTTTAGGCATTTTTATGTTTCTCCATCATCGCCACAAAGCGATCGAACAAGGGGGCGATGTCATGCGGGCCGGGCGAAGCTTCGGGATGTCCCTGGAAGCAAAAGGCAGGCTTGTCAGTGCGCTCAAAACCTTGCAGCGAACCGTCAAACAACGAGATGTGGGTCACACGGCAATTCGCCGGCAACGTAGCTTGGTCAACCGCGAAACCATGGTTCTGCGAGGTGATCAGGACTTTCTTGCTATCAAGATCCTGTACGGGATGATTAGCACCATGGTGGCCGAACTTCATCTTCAGCGTCCTAGCACCGGAGGCCAGCGCCATGATCTGATGACCGAGGCAGATGCCAAAGGTCGGAATGCCGCGCTCGATCAAGTCTTTCGATGTCGCAATCGCGTAATCGCATGGTTCTGGATCGCCAGGACCATTGGACAAGAAAATACCATCCGGATTCAGCGCCAATGCTTCCGCTGCGCTCGCTTGTGCCGGCAACACGGTTACCTTGCAACCGCGCTCGGCCAGCATGCGCAGAATATTAAACTTGACGCCGTAATCGAAGGCGACCACATGATATTTTGGCGTGATCTGCTTGCCGTACCCTTTACCCAGTACCCATTCGGTTTCCGACCACTGGTAAGACTCTTTCACCGAGACCACCTTGGCCAGATCCAGGCCCGCCAAACCGCCAAATGATTTTGCCAGCGCCAATGCTTTTTCTGGCGTGGCATCTTCACCCGCCAGAATCGCGCCGCTTTGTGCGCCTTTTTCACGCAGAATGCGCGTCAATTTACGCGTATCAATGCCGGCAATACCAACCACGTTTTCCGATTTCAAATAATCGGACAAGGTCTGGGTAGAACGGAAATTGGAGGTCAGAATCGGCAAATCCTTGATGATCAGGCCCGCCGCATGAATACGGAAAGACTCAACATCTTCCGGATTGATACCGGTATTGCCGATATGCGGATAAGTCAGCGTGACGATTTGACTGTTGTAGCTGGGATCGGTGAGGATTTCCTGATAACCGGTCATCGAGGTGTTGAAAACAACTTCACCGACCGTATGGCCCGGCGCACCAATCGAAATACCTTTGAAAATCGTCCCATCCGCGAGCGCTAGTATGGCCGGAACGGTAAGGCCGGAAAAGAATGGCGGCAAGGGTAACTCCTGTTGTTGTTACCGCCGCTACGCTTGCCAGAACGACCGTCGAACCCTTGCGCAGCTTGCGCGCTTGTAGTCTGAGCGAGTGCTAAGACTAAGGGTAAAAGGTCAAATTTAGACGATGGGAAATGGGTATGCGCTACGGCGGAATAAAATTAGCTAAACCGCCGAATTATAGCGCAAAACACCGCACCTTGGCAATCGAATCTGCCGACTCGCATGGAGACTTTCGCCAAGCAAACCAACCACTATTAATAACCGCTAGTTAACTAACGAACGGGTGCCAACTTCTAGCCGCTGGTGGTTAACACGCAGCGGATAACGCCTAAGCGCCGATGGCCGCAATTCCCGCTTGCGCAATTTGCACGTCTTCGTTCGATTTGACGCCGGAAACACCAACTGCGCCCAAACATTGACCGTTGATCATAATAGGTACGCCACCTTCCAACATTCCTTCCAAGGTCGGTGCAGTCATGAAAGAATAGCGGCCATTATTGATGATGTCTTCATATACTTTGGATTCGCGACGACCGAGCGCAGCAGTTTTAGCTTTGGCTGGCGCGATATGAGAAGAAATTGGGGCCGCGCCATCCATGCGCTGTAGCCATAGCATATGGCCACCATCATCGACAATCGCGATCGTGACGCACCATTTATTTAATGACGCTTCCGTCTCTGCGGCGGCGGCGATTTTTTTGACATCGTCGAGCGTCAATACTTGTTTCGATTGCATGGTGCCTCCTGTGATACAGCCTGTTTAGAAGCGCAAATTGTACGACATCGCCTCAATATCGAAAAGCACGCACGCGTTGCAAAAGCTATCCAGCTAAGCTTGCGCCTGCTTAACAAGTAAGCGCACCAGCGGTTGTAATTGCGTCGACATCTGCGCAAAATATTTTGCTACCTGCTCTTCTTTGCCATCTTTAATCAACTGTAATAATTCCGCCATGCTGGTTGATAACTCGCTATCCGATGCAATCGCGGCGCTGGCGACGTCGAGTTGCTGCAATTTCTCTAGCGCAGCACCGTGCACTAGAAGCGCAGCCTCCTCTTTACCAATTACACCTGTCACACCATGTTGCAAGCCGAGTAGCGCACGCTGATGGGCAATCACGCGCATCTGTGCAAGATCGTCACCGTTGCTGGTTTGTTCGTCACATTCAGCCACCGACATCACGCCGCAACTCGCGATCAAGTTCATTTCACTATCGCGAATCAGATTCGCATGCGCAATAGCGCGGCACACGCGCTCGGCAAAGTTACGTGCAGAATCAAAATGAATACTGCCGGTGGCGACCGAAAATTCTGCGGCGTCAGTTTGCGCTACACAATCGCTCTGCCTGACGGTACGAAATAATAATTGGCCGATGGCAGCGCTAATACTTGCTGGTGGCGCTACCGGATAGCCCTCGAGCTCAGCATGTTTGAGTCCGATACATGCGTGCAGAATGACGAAATTTTTGCCTTGTCTGACGGCATTGGCGTGCATCCCTCGGGCTTGTAATTGCCACTCCTCTGCACTCGGCAGTGTCGCGTGATGCGTGCCCTCACCGCGTTCCACCAATACCTCCAGCCCTCTTTCGAACTCATGCTGGGTGCTCTCCAGCTTGGACAAAATATCCAGCCGTGATAGCAATTGCGCAGTCCCTATACCTTTGGTAATCAAATCGGTGGCGCCAGCCGCCTTGGCCCTGTCTCGCTCAGCTTGTTCATCGCTACCTGAGACCACAACCACGGGCATATTACGGATACGTGAAATTTTTGAAGCACGTATGCGTTGAAGCAGGCCGTAACCGTCGAGTTTTGGCATCGTCAAATCCGAAATCACCACTCTGATGCTGGGATCGATTAACAGCATTTCCCACGCTTGGATACCGTCCAACGCTTCGCGGAAATCGAACAATCCCTCTATGTGTTTAATCAGCACGGCACGGACGATACGAGAATCGTCGGCGATCAAAATACGAGGCTTTAAGGAAATATCAGAAGATTGGGATGACATACAAATCTAACCATTTCAATATTGCCTTGAGCATAACGCTTAGTAATAAATTTTGACAGCACTTCGTGATTGACATACATTGTGTGACTTATTCGACGATCAGACCAGATTTGATGCCATTATTCCAACTCATCAGCCGTGCTAGAAAACGAATGTCTGTTCGCACGTTGATCGCTGCTGCGTTCGGAATTTCCATCTTAATGAGCCCAGCCGCATGGTCCGTCGAAACCGCCGCTCTCAGCATCGAAGCAAGCACCTCTGTCAACACCCCCAGCAAATTACAGCGCCTAAGTAATCGTGCGTCCGAGTTGGCAATGGAAGCGATGGGCTTGTTGGGCATCGAATATAAATATGGTGGGAATACGCCTGAGACTGGACTGGATTGCAGCGGGTTTGTCCATTATATTTTTGCCGAAGCGTGGGGAAAAATCTTGCCGCGCACGTCACGTGAGCTCAGCCAAGAAGGTGAGCATGTTGACAAAAAACATTTGCAAGCTGGTGATTTAGTATTTTTCAACACCCTCAAACGCAAGTTTTCGCACGTTGGAATTTATCTTGGGGATAACAAATTTATCCATGCGCCATCAAGCGGCAACGTCGTGCGTATTGAAAGCATGGATGTGTCGTATTGGAAAAAACGATTTAACGGCGGACGCCGTATCAGCGCAGTAGATCAATAACACTTCAATCAAGCTTTCATCGAAATTTAGTTCACTGCCGATAAACAGCGCAAAAAATCATCTTTCCAGTTTGGTATCGCACCGAAAGACGCCATCAGTTTTTGCGACGACAGCACAGAATTACTCGGACGCTTTGCTGGTAATGGATAGTCTGGGGTCGTAATTGGGATCAGCTTTGGCTTTCGAGCAGTTGTTGCCGATGTAAATTCCATCTCTCCTAATATCGCCTTGGCAAACCCATACCAGCTTGTCTGCCCTTGCGCAGTGAGATGATATAGGCCTGAATATCGTTGCCATACATCTTGGGCAATATCGCTAGACTTGCCGTCAGGCTCTCTCTGGAATTGCGTGATGATCTCGGCGGTTTTCTCTGCAATCCTGCGGCACCAAGTGGGCGCGCCGATCTGATCATCCACGATTCGCAACTCGTCGCGTTCTCGCAGCAATCGCTGCATCGTTATCAGAAAATTATTACCCCGATTGCCATACACCCAACTGGTTCGTAAAATCAGGTGGGGCACGCCACTATCTCGCAGTGCTAACTCACCCGCCAGTTTGCTTTGCCCGTAAACATTTTGCGGATTGGGCATATCGTCTTCGGTGTACGCACCAACCCTGACGCCGTCGAAAACATAATCGGTCGAATAATGGATGATCGCCGCACCTAGTTTTTTCGCCTCCTCGGCCATGATAGCTGGCGCTTCGGCATTGATACGCATCGCGAGATCTGGCTCGCCCTCGGCCTTATCGACGGCGGTATAGGCGGCGGCATTGACAATCAAATTTGGTCTGACTGAGCGTATCACCTCGCGGATTTGATGAACCTCTGCCAAATTCATGCTCGACCGATCGACAGCAACAAGCCCCCCCAGACCTTGCAAAGTTTGCTGCAACTCATGGCCCACTTGGCCATTACTGCCGGTCAGCAATATCTTCAAGAAAACACCTCGGCGTCTGCCAGTAATTTTCCGAGACGATCCTTGTCGGAAAGCAGCGGATTATCGACTGGCCAGTCTATGCCGATGGCTGGATCATTCCAGGCAATGCAACGCTCATGTTCCGGTGCCCAGTAATCGGTAGTTTTGTATAAAAATTCCGCCGACTCGCTGGTGACGACAAAGCCGTGCGCAAAACCGGCGGGGATCCACATCTGACGTTTGTTCTCGGCGGACAAAACAGCACCGACCCAATGGCCAAAACTTGGCGAGCTTTTGCGGAGGTCCACTGCGACATCAAATACTTCACCAGCGACCACACGTACCAACTTAGCTTGCGGCTGTTTGATTTGGTAATGCAAACCACGCAAAACACCATGCGTAGACTTGGAGTGATTGTCTTGAACAAACTCGACTGTCGTGCCAATGGCTTCGGCAAACCGCTGTGCATTGAAACTCTCGAAGAAAAACCCACGGTCGTCGCCAAATACTTTTGGCTCAATCAACAGGACATCAGAAATTTCTGTTTGCACCACATTCATAATCAAAATACTTTGTCGTCAAGAAGGCTTAGCAGGTAGCGACCGTAAGCATTTTTTTTCAAAGGGGCAGCCAATTTTTCCAATTGCGTGGCGTTGATATAGCCTTTGCGAAACGCAATCTCTTCAGGGCAAGCAACCTTCAACCCTTGGCGATTTTCAATCGTGGCAATGAACTGTCCCGCCTCCAGTAATGACTCATGCGTGCCGGTATCCAGCCAAGCCATACCACGCCCCATCAATTCGACATTCAGCTCACCCCGTGCCAAGTAAGTACGATTGACATCGGTAATTTCCAGCTCGCCACGCGCCGATGGTTTAATGGCAGCGGCAATATCGCACACTTGCGCGTCGTAAAAATACAAACCGGTGACGGCGTAATTTGATTTCGGTTGCCGCGGTTTTTCTTCTATGCTGACCGCACGCCGTTCTTTATCAAACTCGACGACACCGTAGCGTTCGGGATCTTGCACATGATAGGCAAACACCGTCGAACCGCTAGTGCGTTCTGATGCCTCGCGCAACTGACGATCAAATGCATGGCCGTAATAAATGTTGTCGCCCAATATCAAGGCAGAGGGACCGCCTCCAATAAATTCACGCCCGATAATAAAAGCTTGCGCCAAACCATCCGGCGATGGCTGTACCGCATAGGAAAGATTAATGCCCCACTGACTACCATCGCCCAACAACTCCTTAAAGCGTGGCGTATCCTGCGGTGTAGAAATCAACAGAATCTCGCGTATCCCCGCCAGCATCAATGTGGTCAGCGGATAGTAAATCATCGGTTTGTCATACACCGGCAGCAATTGCTTGGAGATCGCCATCGTAACTGGATACAAATGCGTACCAGAGCCACCAGCCAATATAATGCCCTTGCGTATAACGCTACTAGTCATTGGAATGTTCACGATGTCTTTTTCGCACCGATGTGTACTATCGAGGAATTCGAACGATGACTATAACTTCTCTCCATACACTTCGTATATTCGCCCGACTGCACATCACGCACCCATGATTGATTATCCAGATACCACTGCACGGTCTTTCTGATGCCACTGTCAAATGTCTCGCTAGGTTTCCAACCAAGTTCACGCTCAATTTTGAGCGCATCAATAGCATAACGGCGGTCGTGTCCAGGGCGGTCGGGAACAAAGTTAATGTATTGGCGATAGCTGTCCTTAGTCTGCCGCGGCACTAAGCTATCAAGTATTTCACACAAGGTATTCACGACATCCAGATTCGTTTTTTCATTCCAACCACCAACGTTGTAGGTGCCTCCACACTTCCCCACTGCCAATATCAGGCGTATCGCTGCGCAATGATCTGTTACATGGAGCCAATCACGAATTTGTTGGCCGTCACCATAAATTGGCAATGATTTTCCGGCTAGCGCATTCGTGATCATCAATGGAATCAGCTTTTCCGGGAATTGATAGGGACCGTAATTGTTAGAACAATTCGTCGTCAACGTCGGTAAGCCATAAGTTTGATTATACGAGCGCACTAAATGATCCGATGCCGCTTTCGTTGCCGCATATGGACTGTTTGGCGCGTAACCTGTACTCTCAGAAAAAGGTGTATCGTTTTCACCCAGCGTGCCGTAAACCTCATCGGTGGAAACATGCAAGAAGCGAAAGGCTTGCTTTTCAGCGCTCTGCAGTTGCGACCAGTAAGCACGCGCCGCTTCCAACAAACTGAATGTGCCGGTGATGTTGGTACGCACGAATTCTATCGGCCCGCGGATAGAGCGGTCGACATGGCTTTCCGCGGCGAAATGAACGATAGCGGTCGGCTGATGTTTTTGCAGCAAAGACAACATGACGTCGGTATCGCAAATATCCGCATGCACAAAAATATGTCGAATGTCGTCACGCAGCGCATCCAGATTATTCAAATTGCCAGCGTAAGTCAGCTTGTCGACATTCAGAACTGCTTTATTACCGCGCGCCAACCAGTCAAGCACAAAATTCGAGCCTATAAAGCCGGCCCCACCAGTTACTAAAATCATAGTCTCTCGTCGCTAAACGGTTTAAATGTTAGGGCAATTTAAATTAAATTTTTCAATCTCCCCTCGTTTTACGCTATCCAAATAACCCGCACTCGTCCTACACTTGGGAGAACCGCCTTTCTATACGAGGTTGCTCCAGCCATGTATATCTCGAGAGATAGAAATAGGCCATTAGTGTTAACGGTGAGATTTGATGCGAATTAGCACTTAAAAGTGCAGAAATGGAAGCCAAGCCTCATTTTAATGCCATTACTCGGCTTAACTTTGTATTCAGCGTTCAATTTAATTTTCGGACAATACACATTTACAGGACATTATGAGTCACCGTTAAAATCGAGCGGATAAAGTCGCGAGTATTACGCCTCATGCAGTATTCATACAAGTTGGTATTTCCCAGTCGCTAAAAAATTTATAATACGGCAATATATTAAAAAGAGGGGTAGGGATAATAATGGACTGGTATCTAATCCATACAAAATCAAGACAGGAAAATCGTGCTTTGCAAAACCTTGAGCAGCAAGGTTATAAATGCTATTTACCAACATTGCGGGCAGAAAGATTGCGACAAGGCATCCTTGAAGTTACTGACGAGGCATTATTTCCCCGTTACCTGTTCATTCACCTGGGTCAAGACGAGTCGGCCAAGAGCTGGACACCAATTCGCTCCACGGCTGGGGTCAGCCGCTTGGTGAGCTTTGGCAAAGAGCCGGCCAAGGTCGCAGAAAGCCTTATTTATTTGCTACAAGCACAAGAAACCACCCTGCTAGTCGAACCCAAACGCCTGTACAAAACAGGCGAACGTGTACGGCTGACGGAAGGTGCTTTCGCCGGCCTAGAGGGCATATATCAGATGACCGACGGAGAACACCGCGCAATGGTGCTCATTGAGTTGTTGAGCAAGTCAGTGACGTTACTCGCCCCTGCCACCAGCTTGCGAAAAGTCAATTAAACCCTTCCTGCTGTTTTACAAAAGTGTTTTCAAAGTTTTTCCACTGTGTCAAAATTAGCTCGGTCTCATAGCTTGCATTTTGAGATTGTCATTGCCCATGCAGTCCGCGCTTGCCGATCGTAAAACGGCACGGCGGTAGCGTGCTTGATCTACTATAAAAATAATTGAAACCATCAAAGCTCTCCCCCCTACCGAAGCAAAATTCTTACAGGACTTTCAGCAGGAGCCTGCGGTATTGAATCCGCGTCTTTTGAATTTGACAGTGTTATCATCTCTGTTTTTCGCAATTTTGTTCACGCTACCGCAGTTTAATGCGTACCAAAAAAAGAATTCGCGATCATTTGAATACCTTGATCCGTATCGTCGTTGAAATGATGGTCAAGTATCTGAACGTCTGCTTTTCAGAATGTCTGAAATTAAATTTTTCCTGCGCAGCTTGCTTACGGCGCTCTCAATCCGTATCAATGAGCAAAGTTAATGTGGTGAAAAAAGTAGTGACATACGGTAGTTTGGACCTAACCAATTATTGACTTTACAACTGGAAATAACTGTGACCTTAAGGGATAAAAAAATAGCCATTATTGGTTTAGGATACGTTGGCTTGCCACTGGCAGTCGAGTTCGGCAAAACTAGGTCTGTTTTGGGGTTCGATATCAATGAGGCTAGGATCGAGGAATTACGTTCCGGCAAAGACAGCACACTCGAGGTTACTCCCAACGAACTCCTCGCGGCCAAGCAACTTGCCTATAGCAATAAATTAGAAGCACTTGGCGACTGTGACATTTTCATCGTTACTGTCCCTACTCCAATTGACAAAGCTAATCGCCCCGACCTGACGCCACTGATCAAAGCCAGCGAAACCGTTGGGAAAGCGATGAAAGCTGGCGCATTGGTTATCTATGAATCGACGGTTTACCCCGGCTGCACAGAAGAAGTATGCGTACCGTTACTCGAAAAGACTTCGGGCCTCAAATTCAACAGTGAGTTCTTCTGCGGCTACAGCCCTGAGCGCATTAACCCGGGCGACAAGGTTAATACCTTAACCAAAATCCGCAAGATCACCAGCGGCTCCAATCCGGACATTGCCAAGGAGGTCGACGCCCTCTATTCAAGTATTATCACTGCAGGCACTTTCCCCGCAACTAGCCTGAAGGTCGCCGAAGCAGCCAAAGTGATCGAAAACACGCAGCGTGACCTCAACATCGCATTAGTTAACGAGCTCTCCGTCATCTTCGAACGCTTGGACATCGACACTATCGAAGTTCTGGAAGCTGCAGGCAGCAAATGGAACTTCCTGCCCTTCCGTCCTGGCATGGTTGGTGGCCACTGTATCGGCGTGGATCCGTATTACCTTACACATAAGGCCGAGGAAGTGGGCTACCACCCGCAAGTTATTCTTGCCGGACGTCGCATCAACGACAACATGGCTCGCTATGCGGCGCGCAATACCATCCGTCTGATGTTAAAGAATGGCATTGACGTAGCACGCAGCACCGTCGGCGTTCAGGGAATTACCTTTAAAGAAAATTGCCCTGACATCCGTAACAGCAAAGTTGCCGATCTCGTCCAGGAACTCGAAAGCTGGGGAGTGAAAGTTGTCGTGAGCGACCCTTGGGCCGATGCCAAAGAAGTGTTCCATGAGTATGGCATCCGACTTGGCATCATAGATGCCGAACATCCTGTTGATTCTTTGATTGTCGCAGTGGGACACAATGAATTCAGGCGTGAGAATGTTAGCGAACTGCGTAGCCTTTGTCGTGGTGACAAGCCAGTGCTTGGCGACCTCAAGGCAATATTTGATCGACATGCCAGCGCAGCGGCCGGCTTCACAGTTTTCAGGTTCTAAGGAAAGCACGATGAGAAATTACCCCACCATCACTGATCGCAAGATCCGCATGGCACTCGTCGGCTGCGGCCGCATTGCGGCCAATCACTTCAATGCGATGAAACAACATGCATCGAACATTGAGATTGTCGATGTGTGTGACGTCAACAGCGATGCACTGAATAACGCTGTTGAGCTTACCGGTGCAAAAGGTCATCTCAGCCTCACCGAAATGCTGAAAACGACAACAGCGGACGTCGTTATCCTGACTACTCCCAGCGGGGTGCATCCGGATCAAGCAGTCGAAATCGCAAAATCGGGACGCCATGTCATGACCGAAAAACCGATGGCAACGCGCTGGGGGGACGGCTTGCGCATGGTTAAGGCCTGTGACGATGCCGGTGTCCGCCTCTTCGTTGTGAAGCAGAATCGTCGAAACTCAACGCTGCAGCTTCTTAAGCGCGCAGTTGAACAAAAGCGTTTTGGCCGTATACACATGGTCAACATTAACGTCTTTTGGACCCGACCACAGGAATACTATGACACCGCAAAATGGCGCGGAACCTGGGAATTTGATGGCGGTGCTTTCATGAATCAGGCCAGCCACTACGTAGATTTACTGGACTGGCTGATAGGACCTGTAGAAAAAATCCAGGCCATGATGAGCACGACGCGGGATATCGAAGTTGAAGATACCGGCATCTTGAATGTCAAATGGCGTAACGGTGCCTTGGGATCAATGAGTGTGACCATGCTTACCTACCCGCAAAATCTGGAAGGCAGCATTACCATCCTCGGCGAAAAAGGTACTGTGCGTGTTGGCGGCGTTGCGGTAAACGATATTCAATTGTGGCAATTCGCGGATGTCCAAGATTACGATGCGCAAATTAAAGATGCCAACTACCAAACCACTTCGGTGTACGGCTTTGGTCACCCGCTCTACTACAACAATGTTGTAGAAGTATTGCGCGGCAAGGCTGAGCCGGAAACCGACGGACGCGAAGGCCTTAAATCGCTGGAACTGCTGATTGGCGCCTACCTTGCTGCGCGTGATGGCAAGACCGTGACCCTCCCACTGGAATATTAATCATGGCGGTGACAATTCATCCAAGTGCCATTGTCGATGACGGAGCGCAAATCGGTGATGGCAGCCGAGTATGGCATTTCGTTCACGTCTGTGGTGGGGCCAAAATTGGTAAAGGGGTATCACTGGGACAGAATGTTTTTGTCGGTAATAAAACATTGATCGGTGACTATTGCAAAATTCAGAACAATGTCAGCGTGTACGACAACGTGACGCTGGAGGAAGGCGTTTTTTGCGGTCCGAGCATGGTTTTTACCAATGTGTACAACCCACGATCTCTGATTGAACGCAAAAGCGAATACCGTGACACGGTAGTGAAACGGGGTGCCACACTAGGCGCTAATAGCACAATAGTCTGCGGCGTCACGATTGGTGAATTCGGTTTTGTAGGCGCAGGTGCCGTCGTCAACAGGGATGTCCCTGCTTACGCTCTTATGGTTGGTGTGCCCGCCAGACAGATAGGCTGGATGAGCGAATATGGCGATCAAATCGCCCTGCCACTAGAAGGCGAAGGTAAATATACCTGCCCGCATGATGGATCTGTTTATACCTTGAACGGCAAAACAATAGAGAAAGTAAAAGGATGACAATTCCGTTCATAGACCTGAAAACGCAATATCGCGCTCTGCAACCTGAAATCCAGCGCCGTATTAATCAAGTGCTCGAGCACGGACAATTCATCATGGGTCCTGAGGTCAAGGAGCTCGAAGAACGTTTGGCTACATATACTGGTGCAAAATACTGCATCACCGTGGCCTCTGGCACGGAAGCCCTGCTCATCTCCTTAATGGCCATCGGTATCAAGGCCGGGGATGAAATCATCACGACGCCATTCACCTTCGTCGCAACCGCCGAAGTCATTGTGTTACTTGGTGCCATACCGGTATTCGTGGATGTCGAACCCGATACCGGCAACATCGACGTCAAGCTGATCGAAGCCGCGATTACCCCACGAACTAAAGCCATCATGCCTGTCAGCCTATACGGCCAACCAGCAGACATGGATGAAATCAATGCCATCGCATCGCGCCACGGCAACATCCCTGTCATTGAAGACGCTGCGCAAAGTTTCGGCGCAGAATACAAAGGCAAAAAAAGCTGCAATCTTTCCACGATCGGCTGCACCAGCTTTTTCCCTAGCAAACCCTTGGGTTGCTACGGTGATGGCGGAGCCATCTTCACCAATGACGACACCTTTGCTTTAGCCTGCAGGGAAATTCGCGTCCACGGACAAAGTCAGCGCTACGTACACACGCGTGTTGGTGTTGGTGGACGTATGGATACGCTGCAATGCGCAGTAGTGCTGGCCAAATTAGATCGCTTTGACCATGAAGTACAACAGCGCCTACTGATAGGGCAACGCTATAACACGATTCTTGGCGAATCAGACGTCATGAGGATCGTTCAACGCTTGGATCGCACTAGCGTTTTCGCTCAATATACCGTGCGTGTTCAAGACCGCACTGCTCTACAAAAATATCTGAACGAATGCGGTGTCCCTACGGCTGTGCATTATCCTGTCCCACTCGACGAACAGCCTGCATATCGAGACTTATGCAAGCCTGGACACACGCCGGCATCCAGAAAGATTGCAAGTGAAGTCATGAGCCTACCGATGAGCCCAGACCTCACTATTGATGACCAAGACAAAATCTGTGCGGCTCTTTTGGCCGGGATTAAGCAATGATCAAAATTGCGACTATCGTCGGTGCGCGCCCACAGTTCATCAAAGCAGCAGCAATATCACGTGTCGCTAGAGAAAATTATTCCGATCAGGTGAGTGAATTCATCATCCATACTGGTCAGCATTACGATGAAAACATGTCACAAGTCTTCTTTGAAGAACTTGGCATTCCATGCCCAGAATACAATCTCGAGATTGCCGGGGGTAACCATGGCGTTATGACAGGACGCATGCTAGCAGGGATAGAAAAAGTTCTTCTCGACGAAATGCCGGATTGGCTGCTGATATACGGCGACACCAATTCGACACTTGCCGGCGCACTTGCCGCTGCCAAGCTGCATATTCCGGTAGCCCATGTAGAGGCTGGTTTGCGCTCGTTCAATATGCGCATGCCGGAAGAGATCAATCGCATTCTTTCTGATCGAGTATCAAGCCTGCTGTTTTGTCCTACGGATGTTGCTGTCCGTAATTTGGCCTCTGAAGGGATTACTCGCGGTGTGCACAACGTGGGCGATGCCATGTATGATGTCGCGCTTTACTATCGCGACAAAGCCCGTCAGCAAAGTACCATACTGCATCGACTCGGGGTGACTACAGGAGAGTTTGCGCTAGCAACCTGCCATCGTGCGGAGAACACGGATGATTCGGCTCGTCTTGAGGCCATCTTGACAGGTTTGGCAACGGTAGCCGAAAGCATGCCGGTAGTGATACCGCTACATCCCCGTACGCGCAAGATAATCGAAGAGCGTGAGCTTTCCTCCTGTTTGAATCGCCTGGTTGTTGTTGATCCCCTCCCATTTCTGGACATGATTGCACTTGAGCAAGCTGCACGTCTTATCCTGACGGATTCAGGCGGGGTTCAAAAGGAAGCCTTTTTTTATCAGGTACCTTGCATCACTATGCGTGAAGAAACGGAATGGCTGGAGACGGTCGAGTCCGGATGGAATTGTCTGGTCGGTGCTAACGCTGAGTTGATCGCATCGGCGGCAAGCAAGGCAATTCAAGGGGAGCATGGTAGAAAGACAGTAACTCCCTACGGAAACGGCAACGCTGCGGAGAATATATTGGCGCAATTGGTTCGACAACATGTCGGCTGATTAAAAATTAACGACTGTTATTAAGGAACAAAACATGAAAGTAGTGGTTACTGGCGGTCTTGGACAAATTGGTTCGCATGTGGCTGAAATGCTGTTAGAGCGCGGCGACTCTGTTCTTGTAATCGACAATCTGGCAACAGGTCGGCGTGAGCACTTGGCGGACCATCCCAATCTCAAAATTGTCATCGACACGATTGCTGACAAAGGACTTGTCGACCGCCTTATGGGCGATTTCAAGCCAGATGCGGTGGTGCATACCGCAGCTTCCTACAAGGATCCTGACGATTGGTACAACGACTCCCTAACCAATTGCGTTGGTGGATCAAACATTGTGGACGCTGCCAAGAAGTTCGGCGTCAAGCGCTTTGTTTATTTTCAAACTGCTCTGTGCTATGGGCTTAAGCCTAGCCAGTCGCCGATTCGCCTGGACCATCCACGCAATCCAGGCAGCAGCAGCTACGCGATTTCCAAAACGACCAATGAGTACTATCTCGAACTGTCCGGCGTCGACTTCGTGACTTTCCGACTGGCAAACGTCGTTGGTCCTCGCAACGTCGCGGGACCTCTGCCCATCTTCTATCAGCGTCTGAAAGACGGCAAGCAATGTTTCGTTACCGAAGCTCGCCGCGATTTTGTGTTCGTCAAGGATCTTGCTCGCGTAGTATTGAAGGCGATCGACGGCGTCGGTCACGGTGCATATCACTTCTCTTCAGGTAAAGATGTGGCTATCCAGGAACTCTACAATGCCGTCGTGAATGCCATGGGTTTCACCGGTGAAAAACCACAGGCAGAAGTTAAAGCGCTTGGTCCCGACGACGTGTTTTCCATTTTGCTGGATCCGAGCCGCACTTTCGCGGACTTCGGTGACATCGAGTTCACCTCGATGCAAGAAACCGTGTCAGCTGCCATCGACTACTATAAACAGCACGGCACACTTGGTGAGTACACCCACCTGCGCCTGCAGGACAAGAAGTAAAGCCATGCGTATTCTCATTACTGGCGGAGCCGGTTGCCTAGGTTCGAACTTGATCGAGCATTGGTTGCCACAAGGGCACGAAATATATGTCATAGACAACTTTGCCACCGGCAAACGGGAAGTTGTACCTGAAGTCCCCGGCCTGACCGTTAAGGAAGGAAGCATCACCGATCCTGCACTTGTCGAGGCTTGCTTTCAACAATTCAAACCGGAGCTGGTCGTGCATTCCGCAGCGGCATACAAGGATCCGGATGATTGGGTTGAAGACGCTTGCACCAACGTCATTGGTAGTGCGTATATTGCCAAGGCTGCCAAGGCACATGGCGTGAAACGCCTGATCAATTTCCAGACGGCGTTGAGCTACGGCCGACCAAACCAACTGCCTATTCCTGCAAGCCATCCAAGCGCGCCATTTACCAGCTATGGGATTTCCAAAACGGCAGGCGAACAATACATGCTCTTGTCTGGAATTCCGACATTGTCGCTGCGGATCGCAAACGTTACCGGCCCTCGCCTCGCTATCGGCCCAATCCCGACGTTTTATAAACGACTGAAGGCAGGGCAAAGCTGCTTCTGCTCGGATACTGCGCGTGACTTCCTGGATATGTCCGACTTTCTGGAGTTTATGGACTTGGCCATCCGCGAAAACGCGCCAACGGGCGTGTTCAACGTTTCCAGTGGCGAAGCTCATACGATCAAGGAAATTTTCGACATTGTGACGGACTACCTCGGCCTTGGCCGCCAGGAAGTACCAATCACCCCACCAGCCGCTGATGACGTCCCCGTCGTCGCGCTCGACTCGAACGAAACGCTCAAAGCCTTTGGCTGGAAGCCGAAGATCGGTTTCGTCGAAACAGTGAAACGCCAGATGGCTTGGTATGATCAATACGGCATCACAGATGTGTATTCTCATCTTAAGGCCCCTACGACATCCAAGTGATGCATGTGGAGATATGTAAATGACTAATAGCAGCTTTAAAGGAAGCAAGGTTCTTGTAGTTGGCGGCGCCGGTTTTATCGGCAGCAATCTGGTCCATCAGATTCTGGAGCAAGATCCGAGCGAAATTATCATTGTCGATAACCTTCTTTCATCGGATGTCGCCAATATCCCTGGCGACTCACGAGTCAAGTTCGTATTCGGCTCAATTACCAGCGATAGAATACTGGCAGGCCTCCCCCAAGATCTTGAATACGTATTTCACCTGGCTTGCTTCCATGGCAATCAGTCGTCAATTGCCGACCCGTTTGCCGACCACGATAACAACACTTACACATCCCTCAAGCTGTTCGACCGCCTGAAGGATATAAAAAGCCTGAAGAAGGTTGTCTATGCCGCTGCTGCCTGTGCCGTTGCGGAAAAAACTTTCGATCAACCTACCGCCACCACCGAAGAGCAGCCAGTTACGCTTTACCACGACAGTCCCTACTCCATCTCCAAGATCATCGGCGAACTGTATGGGAACTATTATTTCCAGCGCTATCAACTACCGTTTGTCAAAGCGCGCTTCTCCAACGCATATGGCCCTAGAGAAATTCTTGGGGCCGGTCAGTGGCGAGGCACCGTTCACACGGTATGGCGCAATGTCACACCAACTTTTATCTGGCGTGCGCTCAATGGTGAAGCTTTGCCTTTGGATAATGGTGGCAATGCAAGCCGGGACTTCCTTTTTGTTGAAGATATGGCCCGTGGGCTGATGGCGTGCGCGCTCAAGGGCGAATCCGGTGAAGTGTATAACCTTGCTACCGGCAAAGAAACTACCATTCTCGATCTTGCAATGCTGATCAATGAATTCACGGGCAACACCACACCGCTTGATCTGAAGCCTGCACGAGATTGGGACAGATCCGGTAAGCGCTTTGCATCTACCGAAAAATCGGAGAAGCAACTTGGCTTTACCGCGCAAGTTGATATCCGTGAAGGGGTTCGTCGTACCGTGGAATGGACCAAGGCGAATGCTGAGTTGATCAAGCGCAGTATTGCCAAGCACGACAAGATGATGTCTCAGTCTTCAAATTGAACGCATAGCTTAATGAAAAACTTATGAAGCTTGATGGGAAAAAAGTACTAGTTATTGGCGGAGCAGGTTTCATTGGCAGTCATATCATCGACTCTTTACTTGAAACTTCAGTCCGAGAAATTTTAGTATTTGATAATTTTTCCCGCGGATCTTTAGGTAATCTAGAAAATGCACTCTCGGACTCTCGCTGTCAAATTTACTCTCATGGCGGTGATATTAGAGATCTTGATGTTCTTGACGATGCTATGAGGGGTGTCGACTGCGTAATTCATCTGGCCGCCATGTGGTTGTTACATTGCCGCGATTTCCCCCGTACTGCTTTTGAAGTGAATATAGCAGGAACTTTTAATGTACTTGAAGCTTGCGTGCGTCATAAAGTCCAGAAGTTAGTCTATTCATCCTCCGCATCAGTCTATGGTAATGCTATCGCAGAACCTATGGAAGAGTCACATCCCTTTAACAATCGGAATTTTTACGGCGCAACCAAAATATCAGGCGAGGCAATGTGTCGCGCATTTTGTGAACGGTTCGGACTATCTTTTGTGGGCTTACGGTACATGAATGTTTATGGCCCGCGTCAAGATCAACTCGGCGCTTATACAGGAGTAATTCCAACTTTTCTTAATCAAATCGATGCTGAAGAGCCTCCGGTAATTCATGGCGACGGTAGCCAATCCTTCGACTTCATTCATGTGCAAGATGTAGCACGTGCCAACATTCTTGCGCTACAAAGCTCTACAAATGATAGCTTTTACAACATTGGTAGCGGTATTAAAACCTCTATTCGAGAGCTAATAGCGAATTTGATTGAAGTGGCTGGAGTCTCAGTCCTCCCACGTTTTGAACCCTACTCTAAAAGTGATAGTCGACAATTAGTAAATTCACGTGTCGGATCAACGATAGCGGCTAAGCAGGATTTAGGGTTTGAATATACAGTGCCCCTAAAAGAGGGCTTGCGCGATTTAATTAGATGGCGTCGAGAGTCGAATAAATGACCGTTCGGAAATTCGGCCTTCTGTCAAGCAGCCTTGTCTATGGTTTGGGCGGAGCGGCACAAAGATGTATTAGCTTATTATTGCTGCCGTTGTTCACGCGCTATCTGACGCCTACGGATTATGGAGTGGTTGGGTTGCTTGCAGTTTTACCAGCCTTATTACTTCCCATCTTTTCTTTAGGGCTGACTGCATCAATCAGCGTCTGCTATTTTTCTCTGAAATACGCAGAGAAACGTCAATCGGTCATACAAACATCGCTTTGGATTACTTATTACAGCGTCGCAATAATGATGATGTTGACGTTTATTGACTTGGACTGGATCACTCAATTAAGCACAAGTAACCTGGAATATAGATCTCATACCCTAGTAGCCATTATCACAGCTGCCATCAGCATCATATGCCTACCTCTTCAGTTGGAACTTCAGTTTTCCGGTCGCCCATTGGAATTTGTAATTAGTTCTTTGGTAAGTGCAATAGTAGCGTCGCTTTGCAGCGTAATATTGGTTGTCTGGTTTAATCTTTCTTCATTGGGAATATTAACGGGAAGCATGCTTGGCCAGATATCACTTTGGATCCTGTTGTTACTCCGTCGGCATACAAAAAGTCCTGATATTAAAGGAAGCGCGAATTTTCAGATAGCAAAGGAATTGCTTAAACACGGCCTACCTTTGTTACCAAGCTTCATGTTTTTATTCCTTCTGCAGAATGGCGTGCGTTGGTCATTAGAATCTAAACATGGCGTTGAGGCTGTTGGGCTTTACGCTATTGGTACTAATTTTGGAAGTGTTTTAACACTAATCACGTCCGGTTTCGTCACAGCATGGATGCCTTGGGCAATGCAATTAAGCGATCAATGGAGTGATGCGCGCCACATGGTTGCAAAACGCCTAACTCAATATGTGATCTGTGTTGGATTTCTTGTTTTATTGTTTTTTTGTTTTGCACAACCAGTTTTATATATTTTAACTCCTCAGGTTTATTTTGATGCTTGGACGGTAGTAGGACTAGCAGCAACCGCTAATTTTATGATTTCCTTGTTTTCCTTAGTTCTTCCACCAATTTATATGGCTGGCAAAGTTAATTTAGTTCTTATTTCGCAGGGCGTTGCTGCAGTAGTCGCGATTGTATCAGCGCACTTCTTGCTCGATTTTGGAATCTTTGGAGCAAGTCTTGCAGTAGCTTTAGGGACATTTACTATGATTGCTGTGCAATTAATTATTAATAAAAAATTAGTAGACGTACCTACGATTCCACTTGAATTTAAAAAAATCTTTTTTATTGGACTCATATTTATATCAAGTTGTGGAATAACATTTTTCTTGAAAATTGAACATATAGGAAAATTTGCAATAGCATCTTTATTACTAATTTTGCTTTCTGGATTTTTAATGTTCACTTTTTTTCCAGACAAAAAATCTTTATATAAAAAATTTCAAAAAAATATATGAAACATCCTATTTACAAATCCCCACCTATTAAAACTCTAGTGAGCAACGGAAATTTTTATCCAGTATTTTCCGAAACTGATGACTACATCAATAATTACGATCAGATATCAGCCGATCATTTAGCTGTCTTTGAAAAAGATGGAATTAATCCTTTCATGGAAGAGAACTTTTGGCATGAAAGTGAGGAAATCACTGCCAATTTGGTCCGAAAAGTTACTTTACACGGGGATCGGCTGCTTGATGTAGGCTGCGGGATGGGAAGGCTTTTAGCAAAGTTACCCGATTATGAACGTTATGGAATGGATATTAGCTCTGCTTATCTCAACTATGCGTCTAAGGTCGGCGCAGAGATTTGTCTTTCGAAAGTCGAAGACATGCCATATCAAGATAACTTTTTTAATGCTGTAGTTTGCACGGATGTACTAGAGCATGTTCTTGACATCAATGCCGCAGTCACACAATTATTTCGAGTAGTAAAGCCAGCAGGACATCTGATAATTAGGGTTCCTTTTAGAGAAAATTTGGAACCTTATTTAAGCCCAGAATACCCCTATCAAATGGCACATCTCAGAAATTTTGACGAACATAGTTTACGTTTATTATTTGAAAAAATATTTAACGGCAAAGTAATAGATGATATTCGCGGCCCTTATTTGGAATATCTTGCCTACTTTAAATGGCCTATTAAAGTGCGTGGACTTAATTTTTTAGTTAAAAATGGTTTGCGCGTATGTGCCTGGATTTCTCCGAATTTTAAACAACGCATAGTTAAAAACATTTTTCAACCAGTCGAAATTACGGTTGTTATTAAAAAATTATAGAAAATATTAAAGGCAAATAAAGATGTGTGGAATATTTGGGTTTGTCGCTAAGAGTGCTATCAATGCCGAAGTCGCGAATAAAGCCCTGTCCGATGGACTAAATATAATCCGGCATCGTGGCCCTGATGGTTTTGGAACTTGGATTAGTCAGGATGGCCTAGCGGGACTAGGCCATGTCCGACTAGCGATTATCGATGTCGATTCGGGTTCTCAGCCAATGACTAGTGCAGATGGTCGTTACACAATCATCTTCAATGGTGAAGTCTATAACTATATCGAGTTACGTAAAGAACTTGGTGCCGTCGATTTTCGAACAAACTCGGATACTGAAGTAGTCCTGCGTGCATACCAGCAGTGGGGTAGCAGATGTCTCGAACGTTTGCGTGGCATGTTTGCGATCGCAATCTGGGACTCGCAGGAGAAGAAGCTGTTCCTTGCCCGTGACCGCTTTGGTATCAAGCCATTGTACTGGGCGAACACGAAGAGAGGCTTGTATTTCGCATCCGAAATGAAAGCATTGCTACCGTTCCTAGATCAGCGAACAGTCAATAGCGCCGCACTATCAGACTATTTCACGTTCCAGTTTTGCTTGGGTGAAAAGAATCTGGTGCAGAACGTTTGGCAACTCCCTGCTGCACATTATTCGATCACCAGCCCTGAAGAAGCCCCTAATCCTAAGCGGTACTGGGAGGTCCACTACAACATTGATTACGACCACACCGAACGTTGGTTCTCGGATCGACTACGCGAGTTGCTTGAGGATTCAGTACGCATGCATCTTCGCGCCGATGTTGAAGTTGGCAGCTACGTCAGCGGCGGCGTAGATTCCAGCCTGCTTGCCGCGCTAGCGCGGGATAGGCGTCCTGATGAACGTTTCCAGGCATTTAATGGGCGTTTTAGCGAAGGAGCGGATTTTGACGAGTCTAGATATGCAACTGCACTGGCTGATGAGCAGAATATGCAGTTGCATGTTGCCGATATCGGCGAACAAGACTTTGTCGATAATATTGCCAAGGTAATCTGGCACCTCGACCAACCCACCGCAGGCCCAGGGGCGTTCCCACAATACATGGTGTCAAAGCTGGTTGGTGAAAACGTGAAGGTTGTGATCGGCGGCCAAGGTGGAGATGAGATATTCGGCGGCTATGCTCGCTACCTTGTGGCTTATTTTGAGCAGTGCATCAAGGGGGCTATCGAAGGCACTCTTCATAGCGGCAATTATCTCGTGACGTACGAATCAATCATTCCCAATCTTGAGACCTTACGGCAATACAAGCCGATGCTAAGGGAATTCTGGGCCAGCGGAATGTTTGGAGAGCGTGATGATCGCTATTGGCGCTTGGTTAATCGGGCGAATACCTTTGGCGGCATATTAAATAGTGAAGCTATGGATCAGCGCGCAACCATGGCTGAGTTTAAGAGCATCTTCTGGGGCGAAAATGTTGGCAAGGAATCGTATTTTGATGCAATGACTCATTTCGATTTCAAGACACTGTTGCCGGCATTGCTTCAGGTAGAAGACCGAATGAGCATGGCACATGGAGTAGAAGCTCGCGTCCCTTTCCTTGACCATCCTCTTGTCGAATTCGCCGCCACCATTCCCGCGGACATCAAGTTCAAAAACGGAGAGTTGAAGCGCCTTCTCAAGACGGTGTTTTCCAATCGACTACCGCAGGCGATCACGAACAGAAAAGACAAAATGGGCTTTCCTGTTCCAATCAACCTATGGCTCAAGCGCGGTGGTAAAGCCCGCGATCTGATTGGTGACATTCTTGGTTCGGATCGAGCCAAATCACGCCCCTATCTGGCACCCGGCATGTCGGTGGATGCCTTACTTGATTCACAGAGTATTTACGGCAGAAATCTCTGGGCCTTGCTGAGCCTCGAGCTTTGGCACCAACAATTCATTGACTAAGTATGGATCGTCTAAGCATTCTTGTTCTACATAGCCTTGGGGACCCTGCCTTTGCGCCAGCCTTCCTAAGCCACCACGTGTTTGCGCTACAGAGAAATTTTCCGGAGCACGACTACCTTTATCACGATGCCACGCTACCGCTGCCGGAGTACGTAGCAGAACAGGATTTTGATGCGATTATTCTAGACGTCACATTTCTCACGGCCCGTTGGGCTTCACTCGAGTTTCTTCAGGCGCGAAAAGATGCATATGCTTTTGTGCGAGAATCAGCCGCCGTCAAGATTGCTTTCCCACAAGATGAGTACGATTGCAATGTTTTGCTGGATGACTGGATGTGCGAGTGGAATGTCGACGTGGTGTTCTCCGTGATCGCATCTGGTTGGGATGTCCTATACCCCCGCTATCACAAATATGGAAACATCCGCCTAGGTTACACGGGATATATTGATGAAAGCTTGATTGACAGACCAACCAAACCTTTTAACGTACGAACAATCGATATCGGCTATCGGGCCAGGAAATTACCACCCTACTTCGGCAGGATCGGGCAAACAAAATGGACCATCGGTAGAGATGTTTCCACGCTAGGGCGCCAAGCCAATTTGAACATTGATATCGAATTGGGAGATCAGGGCACTCTGTACGGTGACGATTGGCTGAAGTTCATCGATAACTCAAAATTCACGCTGGGCGCAAATAGTGGCAGCAGTCTTCTTGACCCCACCGGCGCAATTCAGCGCCATGTGCGAGCCTATCTGCTTGCCCATCCGGAAGCCGCGTTCGAGGAAGTCGAGGCAGCCTGCTTTATGGGACAGGAAGGGTTGTACAGCTTTACAGCAATTTCTCCGCGTGTGCTTGAAGCCGCTCTTCTGAACAGCGCGCAGATCCTGGTGGATGGCGAATACAGCAGCATTATAAAACCAGGAGAACACTACATTGCTATTCGCCAAGATGCTAGCAACTTCGAAGAGGTGCGCGCAGCTATGTCGGATACCGCTGAGGTGTTCAACATGATCAAACGCTGCAGGGAGAGCATCCTCAGTGTCGACGCTCTGCGCTATCGCAACAAGGCCAAGATGATACTTGAGCTGATCGGCGACCTAGCAACGCAAAAAAAGCTTTTACCAAATCACAATCGTACTCGTAGCGTGATCTCCCGCTATATGGCAGAAATGCCTAGCAAATACCAATCCCGTTGGAGAAGTCAGCGATTCCGCGCAAAGGTAATGCGTGCAGTTGCTTCCCATCCCCTATTACATAGTGCTCTCAGGTTTGCAGCCCGAGCTTTACGTTGAACATCGAGTAAAAACATGTGTGGAATACTTGGTGGAGTGTGGCGAGGAATGTCGCCAGTAGCGTCTCAATTCGACAGGGCTATAGATGCCTTGCGATTTCGCGGGCCGAATGACAGCGGACTTGAGCGAATCGAGTGTGATTCGGCCCAGGTCGTATTAGGCCACACGCGGCTGTCCATCATTGATCTCTCCACGGGCGGTCACCAACCCATGCACGGCGCCGAGGGGCGCTATGCAATAGTGTTCAATGGGGAAATATACAACTACAAGGAGTTACGCGAGGAGCTCAAGGCACTGGGTCGCCGATTCACCTCGGACTCTGATACGGAGGTATTGCTGGCTGCTTGGGAAACATGGGGGCGAGCTTGCCTGCCGCGCCTAATAGGCATGTTCGCATTCGTTGTGCTCGATCGGGCATCGGCTACGCTGACTTGTGTACGCGATGTCTTTGGTATCAAGCCTTTCTTTTACGCCCTGGAAAATAAAAATTTCCTGTTCGCATCCGAAGCTCCTGCACTATTGGCATTGAAAGCGACCAAGGCACGGTTGAATTGGCAACGAGCGTACGACTACCTTGTCCATGGTGACTATGACAGTAGTCCAGAAACTTTCTTTGAAGGGGTTCTACATCTACCACCGGGACATATGCTGGTCGTTGATCTCTCCAAACATTTGACCGTGCATGCCGAACGTTGGTGGACTCCAAAGATCACTGAGCGCCATGATCTAAGTTTTGACGAGGCGGCCGAGCGTGTCAGGGAAAACTTTCTGCAGAGTATCCGGCTACACCTTCGTAGTGATGTACCTCTAGGCGCAGCGCTTTCTGGTGGAGTGGATTCATCAGCGGTCGTTTGCGCTATGCGGCATGTGGCTCCCGAACACCCTATCCACACTTTCACCTACGTTGCAGCAGGGAGCGAGGCCAATGAAGAACATTGGGCTGATCTCGTGAACCATCATGTCGGCGCTGTTTCGCACAAGGTTATCGTAACCCCGCAAGAACTAGCCCGTGATCTAGACGATATGATCCGTGCACAAGGCGAACCGTTTGGCAGCACCAGTATCTACGCACAGTATCGGGTTTATCAGCTAGCCAAGGACAACGGAATTACTGTAACTCTAGACGGACAAGGTGCAGATGAAATGCTAGCGGGTTACAACGGTTATCCCGGCTTGCGTTTGCGCAGCCTGCTGGAAACTGGACATTTAGTTCAGGCAGGGCAATTTCTCAACGCGTGGAGCAAATGGCCTGATCGTAATCGAACTTCTGGACTCAAGTTGGCCGTGGCGGAAATGACCGATGGCGCCTTATACCAGACGCTACGGCGCCTAAATGGTCGCAAAGTCACGCCCGCTTGGATACGCAGTGATGCGCTAACTCAGCATGGTGTCAGCTTGCGACATCCAAGGCTAAGGCCGGAGCTGGACGTTCGCGGACGTCGCGTGATGGCCGAACTCGCGCATTCGCTCACTAAACGAGGCCTGTCCAGCCTACTACGGCATGGTGACAGAAATTCCATGCGATTTTCCGTCGAGAGTCGAGTACCCTTTTTAACCGTTGAACAGGTCGAGTTGCTTTTGTCGCTGCCAGAGCACTATCTCATTTCGCAAAGTGGTGAAACCAAGTCTGTCTTCCGTGCGGCGATGCGTGGCATTGTTCCGGATGAAATCCTGGACCGCAAAGATAAAATCGGCTTCCAAACACCGGAACAGCAGTGGCTGACATCTATGGCCGAAACGGTGCGCGAATGGCTGCAGGTTAATATTGGTCTCCCCTTTCTCGATCAACCAGCAATATTGCGGGAGTTCGATGAGATTATCGCAGGCCGAAAAGCATTCTCGTGGCAAGTCTGGCGCTGGATCAACTTTATTCGCTGGCATCAGCATTTTTTGACATGAAGATACGGGCAATATTTTGAAGAAAGTCTTGATCATTTCCTTTTCCGCCATCCATAGCGATCCGCGTGTGATGCGCCAAATTCGGCAATTGGAGCCTATTTGCGATCTAACCGTTGCGGGCTTCGGAGCAAAACCCGACGGCAACATGCGGTTCATCGAGGTCCCTAAACCACCTACCAACTTGCTTCAGAAATTCTGGTGGGCCATTAAATTACTCGCAGGGGCATTTGAGAATTATTACTGGGGCCAGCCCCATATCGGCACCACCCATACCTTACTCCGCGAAGTTGAGTCAGATGTTCTGATCGCAAATGATCTGTCGGCTCTACCGTTGGCTTTAAAGTTGGCCAAAAACATACCCGTCATTTATGACGCGCATGAATATGCTCCAAGCGAATATGAAGACCAGTTTTTATGGCGTCTTTTATTTAGCCGATACAACCACACCTTTTGCAAAAAATATTTACCTCAAGCAACCTCAATGCTTACCGTGTGCCAAGGTATTGCTGATGAATATGCCAAGCACTATGGAGTTCACCCCTTAGTTGTTCACAATGCGCCGACCAATCAGCAGCTAAGACCCTCGCCTGTACAACCTGATGCAATTCGAATGATTCATCATGGTGTAGCGAGTAGCGCCCGCCATTTAGAAATAATGATAGACATGATGGCCCACCTTGATCAACGATTCACACTGGATCTCATGTTGATTGAAGTAGAAACCGCCTACATGACATTCTTGAGGCAAAAGGCACGACACGATACGCGCATCAAATTCATCAAACCCGTCCCTATGCCACAAATTTGTCGGGCAATCAATGAATATGACGTGGGGTTATACCTTCTCCCCCCTGCCAATTTCAATCATCGACATGCCTTACCGAACAAATTCTTCGAATTTGTACAAGCCTGTTTAGCAGTCGCTATTGGCCCCTCGCCCGAAATGGCAGCACTCGCAAAAAAATATGAATGCGGTATCGTTGCTGAATCATTTGATCCTAAAGATTTAGCAGCCTCTTTATCAGGGTTGGATGCAACAAAAATCCGGGCACTTAAGGAGTCATCTCACCTCGCAGCTCAATCTTTGTGCTTCGAGCAAGATGGTCAAATTATTACGAATGAGGTCATGCGGCTGTCTGCCAACTAAAACAATGCGAATAGCTCATTTAACTTCAGCGCATCCTCGAGACGATGTTCGGATATTTCTTAAAGAGTGTCAGAGTTTGGCAAAACAAGGACACTTAGTAAGCCTCGTGGTTGCCGATGGTCTAGGCGATGAAACCCGTTCAGGAGTTACGATCATCGATACGGGGCGGTCAAATGGCAGGCTTGACCGGATGCTCGGCGCTACGAGAAGAGTACTGAGGCATGCACTCGAGTTAGATGCCGAGGTATATCACATTCATGACCCTGAATTACTGACTATTTGCCTCCATCTTAAGCGGCGAGGGAAAAAAGTAATCTTTGACGCGCACGAAGATGTGCCTAAACAAATTCTAGGAAAACATTACCTTCTGCCAGTGTTGCGCAAGACAATCGCGTGGGTGTTTGCACGATACGAGCGGTATGTGTGCAAGCGGCTTGATGGGGTCATTGCCGCGACCCCGACCATATGTAAGAAGTTTCTCGCCATCAATGCGAACTCGCAAGACATCAATAATTATCCGATCATTGGAGAACTGAACTCGGTTTCGGAGGATCTGAGCATCACCTACGAGGTGTGTTATGTGGGAAGCATTGCAGGCATTCGCGGCATACATGAAATGGTGCAAGCGCTTGAGATGACATCATGCACAAATGTCCGACTCAACTTAGTTGGTTCCTTTGCGGAATCTGATACAGAAGAGAGAGTCAAAAGTTTATCTGGATGGAGTCATGTGAACGAATGGGGCGTGCAAAAGCGAGATGGAGTTCGCGATGTAATGGCACGATCACTGGCTGGATTAGTCACTTTGCATCCGACGCCCAATTACATCGAGTCGCTTCCGATCAAAATGTTTGAATACATGTCAGCGGGTATTCCGGTAATTGCATCGGACTTTCCCCTTTGGCGCGACATTGTGGAAGGAAGCAAGTGTGGCGTGTGCGTTGACCCTCTCAATCCAGCGGAAATTGCACGAGCCATTGATGAGTTTGTTCTTGATCCGGGAAAAGCTCGGCAGATTGGAACAAATGGTCGCAAAGCCGTCATGGATAAGTACAATTGGGCGATCGAAGAAAAGAAGCTGTATGCCTACTATGAAGGCCTTGCTTCACACAAATAGATAAGCATACCGTCAAGATGGTTGCTTGAGTATAACGTGGCCTTTGATCACGATACATGGCACCCCCCTTATCCTGAAGGGGGCCAAGGATTAAGAAAGTCCAATGAATTTCCGAAGATTCACAAAACCTTTTATTACCTTGATGAGTGCCGGCGCCATAAGCCAGTCGATTCTACTGATCATATCGCCGCTACTGACCCGCTTATATACGCCGGAAGAGCTGGGGACGTATGGCGTATTTATTGCTGTGTGTGCAACGATGGCAGGAATTGCTGGCGGTCGCTTGGAGCTTGCAATACCAGTAGCCAAGACAATAGATGCAGCGGCAGAACTTTTACTCCTGACGGTATTGGTCGCCTGTCCGATGAGCGCTTTGCTGGCGGCACTTGTCGCCTGGCTCGGCCCTCTCTTTGGGCTTGATTCAGTTTTGGGTGAACACACTGCAATCTGGTTACCCTTGGCCGCATTTTCGATTGTCCTGTTTCAAGCCATTAATTATTGGCTGCTATGGAACAAGGACTATTCGGGTGCAGGCCGGGCACGGTGGGTGCAAGGTGGCTCAGTGGCTTTGGTACAGTTAGGTGCAGGCTATATGACGTCCGGGTCTTGGGGTCTGATCGTCGGCCATACCATCGGTCAATTGCTAGGCGCCGTAGTCGGCGGAGGTATGACCACTGTAAAGCAAGTGGCCGTTTCAGCCTCTCAGTTATCGTTGATGAAGTGCGTAACGACTCTAAGAGAACATCGAAATTACCCCATTGTAATGGCGCCTGCCGCCTTGCTAAATATGTCAGGCCAGCATTTACCAATTCTTTTAATTGGAGGGTTATATGGCGTAAAAGCGGCAGGTTTTTACGCTATCGCCCAAAGAGTTTGTGGCGCCCCCTTGTCATTGGTTGGCCAAGCCATCGGTCAAATATTTGCTGCAGAAGCGCCTCATCTAATGCATCGCTCATCTGGAAATATGTTGCCCCTATTTTCCAGCATCATCAAATACATGTTAACGGGTGGTGTGCTATTTGTAATATTGCTCGGCATATTCGCGCCCGCGGCAGTAAGCATTGTCTTTGGTGAAGAGTGGAGAGATGCTGGGGTCTTGATGCAGATACTTGGCATCGTCTTTGTTTTAGAGTTCGTCGTAACCCCTGTATCATTGACGCTGAGTTTCCTGGGAAACCATGGCAGCCAATTGTGGTGGGATATGATTCGACTGCTGAGTATCCTCGCTGCCTTCGCTCTTGCTGCTGAACTGAGTCTCAATCTTTACGAGGCGATGGTGGTGCTGGCTATTGCATTGGCTTGCAGCCATATGTACCTGTTGAAACTGATGTGGAATGGCTTGAGGAAGCATCAATCGACAAGCTTTAAATCAGATTAATCTTCTGTGCCACCTCCGTAAAAACGATGAAAATTAAAACAAATTGTGTCGACCTACTGAGTTCTCCTATAGTCTGGTTTGGGGGGTGTGTATTTTTTCGACTCTCCCTAGATCTCTCATACGTGGTTTTTGTTAGCACGGATCTGTGGGGTGATGGTTTTCCGTACAGCATGGACTGGTTTCGCCTGGCGGAATCATGGGTTTTATTGGGATGTTTGATCGCGATTAGTCCTCATAAATTTGAAAAAGCATCAGACTTTCTAACCCTCTTGTTATTTGTACTCTGCATTATCCCGATCACAAGTTATTACTGCTGGGCAGGAGGTGCTCGGATATGGTTTTGGGCATTGGGATTTCAATTTTTACTCTTTTGTTCGGCCTTGGCCATGATGCGCAGCTATTGGCATAAGAAAATATGGCGACCACATAGAGGACCTCTGTACGCTTATGTATTGATACTCGTCATTCTGGGATTATGTCTGTTTCGAATACTCCAAGCAGGAGTTCTGGATCAACTGGCATTTTCCTTGGAGCCAGAGCTGATTTATAGTCGACGTGCGTTTGTTTCCTCTCAAGTTGAAGTTGGCGTCTGGGGCTACTTGGTGAGTTGGGCCACAAAGGTTTGTGTGATTTATCTGCTAATAGATGCAGTGGTTCGTCGCAAGTGGCTAAGGATGCTGCTTGCAGGTGCAGGATGTTTGATGCTGTTTGGTTTGTTTGCGCACAAAGCCTTCTTGTTTGGAGTCATCATCGCAGGCTTGCTACTATTGTCGTGGCCGATAATTGCAAAAGGATTTTCAGTAGTACCGATTGGGCTGGGTTTATTAATGCTGGCAATGTTTGCGTCTGTATCCATATTGGATACATATTTGTTCCAAAGCATCTTTACGCGCCGCTTGTTTTTCGTTCCGGCTCATTTGGATTTTGTGTACTACGAGTTCTTTTCCAACCACTCCCCTTTGATGTTCTCCAATGGCTTTCTGAGACACTTCTTTGAATATCCATTCGATAAACCTTATCCCAATGTCATCGGTGATTTCACGGGGATAGGAGGCAAGGATACCGCTGCCAATAACGGCTTTCTTGCGACCGGATACATGCAGTTGGGGTGGCTGGGTGTAATTTTGTATCCCTTTGCAGCAGCAATTCTTGTGGGATTAGTCAACCTGTTTGGACGCAGGTCTCCAGGCTTTGTTGCGGCAGTTTGCTTTTACCCATTCGCGGCATTGTTTACAAGCAGCGATCTTCCTACGGCAATACTGACTCATGGAATTGGACTTCTCCTGCTGCTTTTATGGTTAGATTGCAGCAATTCAGTTCGCGAGCATGGCGGGGAGCCTCATTTCCCTGCCCTTCATAACCAAGGCGTTAAGCAGAAAATATAAGCTATGTGTGGAATTTTTGGTGTTGTGTCATCAGCACTGGTTGGTCAAGATGACCTTGAAGTATTGGCAAAGCATGCTCAACAACGTGGACGTGATTCAAGTGGATTGCTGACATTTGCAGATGAGCGTTATCACGCATATAGGGCTGATTATCCGATTAAGCGGCTACTGACTGAAGTACGTCCATTTTCGAATCATGTCGTGATGGGCCATAGCAGACTTATCACAAATGGTTTAGGAGATAACCAACCTGTGATCCGCGAAGGAATTTGCGTTCTTCATAACGGAATTGTCGTAAACGATGAGGCTATCTGGCCTCAGATCGGTAAAGAACGCGAGCTGCAAATTGATACCGAGGCAATTGCTGCCATTGCATCCGCGCACCTGGATGCAGGCAAATCATTGGAAACCCTGCCGGAAAGTATTCTGGACCTGTGTCGAGGCGTTGTAGCATGCGCTTTAACCGTTCCCAGATTAGGCAAACTATGTCTCTTTTCGAACAACGGCAGTCTTTATACGGGCACCAAGAATAACGCTATTTACTTTGCGTCAGAGCGCTATCCATTAACAGTGATTGGTTGCGAGAATATCGAACAGATTCGTGAGGCCGTATTTGTAGACATCCCTTCCTCGGCAACGGACATCACCATTAGTGATCGCAGAGAACGCACGACCAACTTGATTCCTGGCCTTTCCTTATCCGGAGAAGAAGAAAAGCTGCTCGTCTATCGTCGACACAATTTACGTCGCTGCACAAAATGCATACTCCCAGAAACTATGCCTTACATTAGCTTTGATGCTGATGGTGTCTGCAATTATTGCAAACATTACAAACCGCGGAATAAGCCAAGACCGAAAGAAGAATTGTTCGAGTTGGTGGAGTCATATCGTCGCAAAAATGGCAACGATTGTATCGTGCCGTTTTCCGGTGGACGCGACAGTTGTTATGGTTTGCACCTAATTGTCAAAGAACTGCAAATGAAACCGATTACCTATACCTATGATTGGGGCATGGTGACGGATCTGGGGCGACGCAATATCAGTAGAATGAGCGCCGAACTTGGTGTCGAAAATATTATTGTTGCGGACGATATCGATCAAAAGCGTAGGAATATTAAAAAAAACTTGGCGGCGTGGCTCAAATCACCTCATCTTGGAATGATCAGCATTCTTACTGCCGGAGATAAGCATTTTTTCCGGCATATCGAGACGGTCAAAAAACAAACCGGGGTTAGCCTGAACCTCTGGGGCGTGAATCCGCTTGAAGTCACCCATTTCAAATCGGGATTTTTAGGCGTCCCGCCAGATTTCGAGGAAAAGCGCGTTTATTCACATGGTGCGCTCAAACAACTGCGCTATCAGTATCTGCGCGTCAAGGCTATGCTCGCCAGTCCCGGATATTTCAATGCATCCATATGGGACACGTTATCTGGAGAGTATTACCGCAGCTTTGCAGAAAAAACCGACTACTTCCATATTTTTGATTATTGGCGTTGGGATGAACGTCAGATCGATGACACCTTGGCTGAGTATGATTGGGAAAGAGCCCCCGACACCAACACGACATGGCGCATCGGTGATGGAACTGCTGCCTTCTATAATTACATCTACTACACCGTTGCAGGCTTTACAGAACATGACACCTTCCGCAGCAATCAAATCCGCGAGGGTGATTTATCTCGGGAAGAAGCCTTGGCATTGGTGGAAGATGAAAATCGCACGAGATATCCCAACATTAAATGGTATCTGGATGCAGTCGGCATGGACTTTAAGAAAGTCATTTCCGTAGTTAATAATATTCCACGGATGTACTAATGTCTTTGCAAAGCAATCGTTGTGTTTGGTACATATCGAAATACGTATCGCCACCGTCGAAAGGCAGTTCAGGCGCACGCGGCTACCTGATAATGCGCGAACTTGCTAGCATGGGCTATCGCAGTGTGATCATCACGTCTGACTCCAATCAGCTTGCAGAAGTACCGAAACTCGAGCAAGCCCATCTTTTACAGCACGTCGATGGTATGCAGTTGCTCTGGGTACGGACCATGAAGTATGCCGTCGCCAAATCGCTCAAACGAATCCTGAGTTGGCTGGATTTCGAATGGCGACTTTGGCGCCTGCCGAAAGCGTCACTGCCCCGCCCGGATGTCATCATCGTTTCGAGCTTATCTCTACTCACGATTCTTAACGGCTTCCTTTTACGAGCACGCTACAAATGTCGTTTGATTTTTGAAATCCGAGACATCTGGCCTCTGACAATCACCGAAGAAGGTGGATTTAGTCACTGGAATCCCTTGGTAATCGGTCTGGGTGCTATTGAAAAACTAGGCTATCGATATGCAGATGCCATCGTCGGCACGATGCCCAACCTTGGAGAACACGTTGCCCGCGTTCTAGGCAAAGATAAGAAAACTTACTGTATTCCAATGGGAGTCGACGAAGCGACCTTGACTGCCCGTGATGAACTGCCAGCAGATTACGTCGAAAAACACATCCCCAAAGACAAATTCATTGTCACGCACGCTGGAACTATCGGCATCACCAATGCGCTAGACACCATGCTTGATTGCGCAGAGTCGATGAAAGACGATCCGCGCATCCATTTTCTCGTCGTTGGCGAAGGAGATTTGCGCGCGTATTACCAGGACAAGTATGCTCATTTATCAAATCTGACTTTCGCGCCGCGCGTACCCAAACAACTGGTTCAGTCTGTACTTGCACGCTGCGATTTATTGTATTTTTCGGTGCATGTATCCAAAGTATGGCAATACGGACAATCCTTGAACAAGGTAATTGATTACATGCTGGCAGGCAAACCCATTGTTGCCTCCTACACCGGCTATCCTTCTATGATTAATGAAGCAGAATGCGGCACCTACATTCCTGCCGGTGATCTTGCTGCATTACGCCGGGAAATCCTTAAATATGCGGAGATGGATCAGGCCCAACGCGTCGACATAGGAAGCCGCGGCCGCGAATGGATACTGGAAAATCGTCGTTACGAGAAACTAGCGGCAAACTATCTGGATATATTGTTCGATCAGCCAGCGAAACGACCACCGGAATGAAACGCCTGTTTGACCTCATGGTATCGGCGGGCTTACTGCTCGCGCTAAGTCCCATATTGCTTGTATTGTATGGCCTGATTCACTTCAAACTAGGTGCTCCCGCGCTGTTTCGTCAAATTCGCCCTGGCCTGCAGGGTGAACCTTTCACGATGGTGAAATTTCGCACCATGACTGACACCCGGGACGAAAAAGGCGAGTTACTTTCAGATAGTGAGCGCCTCACGAATTTCGGACGTTTTTTGCGTGCAAGCAGTTTGGACGAACTACCGGAGTTATGGAATGTTCTGAAAGGCGAGATGAGTCTTGTCGGACCTCGTCCGTTACTTATGGAGTATTTACCGCTTTACTCATCAGAGCAAGCGCGACGCCACGAGATGCGTCCAGGCATTACAGGATGGGCACAAGTCAACGGGCGTAACGCGGTCAGTTGGAATGACAAATTTCGATTAGATGTCTGGTATGTAGACCATCAATCGTTCTGGCTCGACATACGTATCTTGATACTTACAGTGAAAAAGGTATTGGTGCGAGATGGCATCAATGCAGCAGGAGAAGCAACCACTTCCAAATTCGATGGAGACAAGAAATGAAGCGACTTGCCTTGCTGGGCGCTAGCGGCCATGGGAAAGTTGTGGCAGAGGCCGCCCTGAACAGCGGATGGGAATCGATCATTTTTTTTGACGATGCGTGGCCATCGGTCAAACAAAATGGCAGATGGCCGGTTGAAGGAAACACCGCTACCCTGCTTGAAAAGCTGAAGAATTTTGATGGGGTAATTGTCTCAATTGGCAACTGCAAAATACGTTGGCAAAAACATCTAGAGCTCGCTTCACTCAATGCTCCCCTTGCAACAATCATTCATCCGTCCGCAACCGTCAGCCAGTATGCATCGATCGGGAGCGGCAGCGTCGTACTCGCAGGCGCATGCATCAACATCGATGCAGTAGTCGGGCAAGCCGGAATCATCAATACGGGCGCGACAGTTGATCATGACTGCGAACTTGCAGATGCAGTACACATATGCCCCGGCACACATCTATCCGGCAACGTCTCTGTCGGCCATCAAAGCTGGATTGGAGTTGGCGCAACAGTAAAGCAAGGGATAACTATAGGCACCGATGTGATGGTCGGCGCCGGTGCTGTGGTGATCGCACATGTCCCTGATTCCTGCACAGTTGTTGGCAATCCAGCCCGGCCAATACAAGACAAATCCAATACATAAAAGAAACTCTGATGCTCAATACTCCTTTTTCGCCCTGGCCATCCTTTACGGAAGAAGAGGCTCAAGCGGTTCGGCATGTACTACTTTCCAATCGCGTCAATTATTGGACCGGAAATGAATGTCGCGAATTTGAGCAGGAGTTCGCAGCTTGGTGCACGACAAAGCATGCCATCGCATTGGCGAACGGCACCGTCGCATTAGATCTTGCCCTTAAGGGGCTTGGCATCGGTACCGGCGACGAAGTGATTGTCACGCCCCGTACATTTATCGCGAGTGCATCTTGCGTCGTCAATGCCGGAGCGATTCCCGTTTTTGCTGACGTTGACGCAGAAAGCGGCAACATCACCGCTGACACAATCAAGAATGTCATCACACCTCGTACCAAAGCGGTTATTTGCGTCCATCTTGCGGGCTGGCCATGCGACATGGATCCAATCATTGCACTGGCAAACCAACATGGCTTCAAGGTGATTGAAGACTGCGCTCAAGCGCACGGCGCTCTTTACAAAGGGCGACGAGTCGGCAGTATCGGACACATAGGTGCCTGGAGTTTTTGCCAAGACAAAATCATGACGACCGGTGGCGAGGGCGGCATGGTGACGACAAATGATGAGACTTTATGGCGTACGATGTGGGCGTTTAAGGACCATGGTAAAAGCTTCCACGCAGTTTATGAAAAAAAACATCCTCCTGGCTTTCGCTGGGTGCATGAAAGTTTCGGCACGAATTGGCGCATGCTGGAGATGCAAGCGGTGATTGGACGTATTCAATTGCGCCGGATGCAGGCATGGACCATGCAGCGCACCAAACATGCAGCCGCCATCCTGCAGGCATGTCGCGGATTCGAAGCATTACATGTCCCCACTTATCCATCATCAGAGACACACGCGCATTACAAATGCTATGTGCAAGTAGTACCCGAAAAACTAGCCCCAGGCTGGAGTCGGGATCGCATTGTTGCCGAAATCAATCAGCGAGGTGTTCCTTGTTATCAGGGTTCATGTTCAGAGGTCTACCTGGAAAAGGCATTTGAAGGAAGTACTTTTATACCTCAGCCACGCCTTCCCACGGCAAAGAAACTAGGTGAGACAAGCCTGATGTTCCTGGTTCACCCGACCTTGACCGCTGAAGAGATAAACAAAACATGTGATGCGATCCATGATGTATTAGTCGATGCCGGCCGTAGACCATGATGCATATGCATAGTCGATCAATCTATAAAACAAAGTTTCGAGGTTAGACAATGAATAAACGTCTATTTGCTCTGACTATTCCGATATTGGCCCTGCCACGTTCAGCCAAACGCGTTGTGGCGGTATGGGTAGACCTTGGCCTTTGTGTGCTGACCGTATGGCTTGCGTACTATCTACGATTAGGAGAACCGGTGCCGTTATCCGGCAATGCTCTTATTGCCGCCATGGCATCGATTGGAATCGCACTTCCTATTTTTATCGTTTCTGGTCTATATCGTGCCATTTTTAGATATAGCGGTTGGCCAGCTTTGCTGGCCGTGGCGCGTGCAGTAACTATCTATGGCTTGCTATACGCGTCTATTTTCACGGCCATTGGTATAACTGACGTGCCTCGCACTCTGGGAATTATTCAACCTATCCTACTCCTTCTATTCGTAGGTGCATCCCGCGCAATGGCGCGATTGTGGCTCGGCGATCAGTACAAAAGTATTCTCAAGCAAGCCTCTCGCCCCAAAGTACTTATTTATGGCGCTGGAGGGGCGGGACGGCAACTAGCCACTGCGATGGCAAATAATCACGAGATGCAAGTCATCGGCTTTATGGATGATGACGATCGCTTGTATGGCCACATACTCAACGGCCTTCCAATCTACAATCCCGCAGATTTATCGGGCCTCACTTCTTCATTGAACATTGTTACAGTGCTACTCGCGATACCGAGCATTGGCCGCCAACGCCGCAATGAAATACTCAGCCAAATCCGAGATGCGCACGTATCCGTTCGAACCTTGCCTAGTCTTACCGAGCTAGCTCAAGGAAAGATCAGTATTTCAGATTTGCGAGAGCTTGGTATTGATGACATTCTTGGGCGCGAACCTGTCACACCGAATTACATTCTCCTCACAAAAAACGTCGCCAACAAAGTCGTTCTTGTGACGGGCGCAGGTGGGTCAATCGGTAGTGAGTTGTGCCGCCAGATCCTTGCCGTTGGACCGGCGAAGCTTCTCCTCATCGAACAAAGTGAATTTGCGCTGTATGCGATCCATCAAGAACTTGAAGGTAAACTGGACGGATGCCAGAAGGTACTCGTCCCGCTACTGGCTTCAGTGCAGGACCACGAACGCATGCGAGAGATCATGTCCACTTGGCACCCCGATACGGTCTACCATGCAGCTGCTTACAAACATGTTCCAATAGTGGAACATAACCCGGCGGAAGGGATAAAAAACAATGTACTGGGCACCTTACGTACAGCGCTTTCTGCTGGAGAAACCGGCGTCACCGACTTTGTACTAATTAGCACTGATAAAGCAGTTCGCCCTACGAACATCATGGGCGCAAGCAAACGCCTTGCAGAGATGATATTGCAAGCATTGGCAGAAATTCATCCCGACACCAGGTTTTCCATGGTGCGTTTCGGGAATGTACTGGGCTCTTCTGGATCAGTCGTTCCGAAGTTCCGGCAGCAGATTCGCGATGGCGGCCCAGTTACCCTTACACATCTTGATGTCACCCGCTTTTTCATGACCATCCCGGAAGCGGCTCAACTCGTCATACAAGCTGGTGCTATGGCCAAGGGTGGCGATGTATTCGTATTAGATATGGGGCAATCTGTAAAAATCATAGACTTAGCGAGAAGAATGATTGAACTCTCTGGACTGAGAGTCAAAGACGAGCAGCACGAGGATGGCGATATCGAGATACAACTCACCGGCTTACGACCCGGTGAAAAACTCTATGAAGAGCTCCTTATAGGAAACAATCCACAAACGACATCGCATCCAAGAATCATGAAAGCCAACGAGGATTTTTTGCCGTGGCCAGAATTAGAGAACAAGCTCCAAGCTTTAACACTTTCCCTGAACATTAATGACGTTAACATCATTCGACGAATGATGGAGCAGCTAGTCTCTGGCTACGTTCCAAACGAAGAAATCGTTGACTGGGTGTATATGGAGCAAGAGACGGAAGCAACTGCTCTCTGATCAACTAGCTAAGCGCGTTAAAAGATACCTCAAAGCATTTTTTCTTAGAATTCAGCTTACTTAAAAAAGCTCATTTCCAAAATCGTTATCACTCAATAGTCGACAACGCTAATAACATCCTAATCAATTAGAATTAACTACATCAATATTCTAAAAACTAAAACAAACCAAAAATTTACTCCCCTCCCCCGGTTGCGATTCAATCACCAAGCTCGCCCCATGCCTCAGCAACACATGTTTAACGATCGCCAATCCTAGGCCCGTACCCTGCGTTTCGCGTGAGCGGCTCTTGTCTACCCGATAGAAGCGCTCGGTGAGTCTGGCGATATGCTCGGCACGGATACCAATGCCGCTGTCCTTGACGGAAAACTGTGGTCCGGTCGGGGTGTTCTTCCATTCGATCGTGATCTTGCCACCGTCAGGGGTATAGCGCACGGCGTTGGAGACCAGATTACCGAAGGCACTGCGTAACTCATCGGTACTGCCACTGATGTCCGGTCCATCAATGACCAAAGAGATCTGATGCCGATTTGCCGATAATGCCTGCGCCTCTTGCAGTAATTGTTCAAGCAAATTTTTAATATTAACGTGCTCTAAACGTAGCGGGTAATCGACAGATTCCAACCGTGTCAGCGACAACATATCCTCAATCAGGCGCTGCATGCGCTGTCCCTGCTCTATCATCAGCGCCAGGTGCGACATGCGGGTCTCGGCATCGAGATCCGGTTGACCTTGCGCGATTTCCAAAAAACCATTGACGACTGTCAGCGGGGTGCGTAATTCATGCGAGGCATTGGCAATAAAATCGCGCCGCATCATCTCAATACGCTCGGCTTCCGTGACGTCGTGCGTCACCAGAATCTGCCGGCGATTTTCAAACGGGATGATGTGGACGATAAACTTGCGCTCGCGCAGGCTGAGTGTCAACGGCTGCTCGTAACGCCCAAGAATGATGTAGTCGATAAAATCGGGGCTGCGGATCAGATTGGTGACGCGCATCCCTTTATCGCGCTCATTACTCAATCCTAGATGGCGCTCGGCTGCCGGATTGCACCATTCCAGGAACAGCACGTCATCCATGATCACGACGCCATCTGGCAACAGCGTCATCGCCTGTCGAAAGCGCGCCAGCCATTCTGTCAGTTCGGTGCGATTGCGCTCATCATCACGACGCAAGCGGTACAAGCGCGAAAAAATATCAGTCCAGGCACCCCAGCCATCTGGCAACTTTTCACTATCGGGATGATCCAGCCAGCCACTCAGTTTGTACAAATAATTGAGTTGGATCACGATCATCGCGATCACACAGACCAGTCCAAAAATCAGGCCTGCAATCAAGTTGAGAAAATACCCGACGACGCCAGCTGCCAGCAGGATCAGGAGTAAACGCAGTGCGGCAGGCACCCAAAACAACAACTGAGGATTCATAGGCGGCGGGTTGGCGTTGGCTAAGACTTATTTTTCAGAGAGCATATAGCCTACACTACGAACGGTCTTTATCAGCGATTCCGACTCTTTCAGTGCCTTGCGCAGACGCAGCACATGTACATCAACGGTGCGCTCTTCGATCACCACATGATCGCCCCACACCTTATCGAGTAACTGACTACGCGAAAAAACGCGGTCTTGATGGGCAAGTAAAAACTTCAGCAGTTTAAATTCTGCATGACCGATCTCGAGCTTGTCACCGCCTTTACTGACGCTGAAATTAACCGGATCCAGACTAATATCGCCAGCCGTCATCAAGGTTTGCGAATGTTCTGGTAGTTTGCGCCTTAGCAGTGCATTGATGCGGGCAGTGAGTTCACGCGGTGAAAACGGCTTGGTCACATAATCATCTGCACCATTATCCAAACCGGCAATCTTGTCCTCTTCCATGCTTTTGGCTGTCAACATGATGATCGGCAAATCATTAAACTGCCTGTCGCCACGTATGCGCGACAGCAGGCGCAGGCCGCTCTGATCAGGTAGCATCCAGTCCAGCAAGACCAATTGCGGCAAACCCTTCTGCAAAGCGCTCCATGCATCGGCGACGTTTTGCACTGCCACTACATTCCAACCCGCCCCCTTCAGCGTAAATGATACTAACTCGATAATCGGCAGTTCATCTTCAACAATCAGGATGGTCGGTTTTTCAGCAGTTGCCATGTTCAATCAGCTTCTTTTCTTCAATGTAAATAGTGTCATGCTTGCGCGTTGAAAACGTGCATGTGCGCGTGTGTGCTTGCGGCGCCGCCATCACTCAAGTGGTCGAGCCGAGACCAATGTTCTTGCCATCCAATTGTTCAGCCGCGTAATCAGTGTGGCGAATATCCTTGCCTTCGACAATATAAATCACGTATTCGGCGATATTCTTGGCATGGTCACCGATGCGTTCTATCGCCTTTGCCACCCACAAGGTATCGAGCGCACCAGAAATCGTACGCGGATCTTCCATCATGAAGGTGATCAACGCGCGCATGACAGAACGGAATTCATGATCGACTTCCTCATCTTGCGCGATCAGTCTGATTGCCTGTTTTTCGTCTAAGCGGGCAAAAGCATCCAGTGCATCGTGCAACATACTGGTGGCACTGGCCGCCATCACACGGATGTTTTCGTAATGATTGATGGTGGTTACGCCGCGTTCTGTGATGCTCTTGGCGGCACGGGCGATCTTGCTCGCTTCGTCACCGACGCGCTCCAGATCGGTAATCACCTTGATGGTTGCCATCACGATACGTAGATCGTTGGCGGCCGGCTGACGCTTGACGATCAAATGGCTGCAAGCTTCGTCGAGCGAGACTTCCAGCGTATTGACGTTTTCATCGCTCTTGATGACTTGCTCAGCCTGCGTGACATTGCCGCTTTTAAAGCAGGCAATCGCATCCCGAAACTGATTTTCCACAAGACCGCCCATTAACAACACCTTGGACCGTATCGTTTCCAGATCCAGATCGTATTGCTTGGAAGAGTGTTCGCCTTGCATCAAGATTCTCCTAAAGGGAATGTAAACTGCGTTTTATTCATTGTTTTATGGCAGAAAAATCGCACATCAGCCAAAACGGCCAGTGATGTAATCCTGCGTATCTTTCTTGTTCGGGTTCATGAAGATCTGATCCGTCTCACCGAACTCGACCAACTCACCCAAATACATATACGCAGTGTAATCAGAGCAACGTGCTGCCTGTTGCATGTTGTGCGTCACAATTGCGATGGTGTAATCGCCTTTCAGTTCGCTGATCAATTCTTCGATCTTGGCGGTCGAAATCGGGTCCAGCGCAGAGGTTGGCTCATCCAGCAGCAATACATCTGGTTTAACTGCAACGCCGCGCGCGATGCACAGGCGCTGCTGTTGACCACCTGACAGACTGAGGCCACTCTTGTTGAGTTTATCCTTGACCTCGCCCCAAAGCGCCGCTTTATTCAGTGCCCATTCGACTCGTTCGTCCATTTCACCCTTGGATAGGTTTTCATACAAACGTACGCCAAATGCAATGTTGTCATAGATCGACATCGGGAAAGGCGTTGGCTTCTGAAACACCATGCCAACCTTCGCGCGCAGCATATTAACGTCCTGCCCCGGCTCAAGGATATTCTTGCCGTGATACATGATGCTGCCTTCGGCGCGCTGACCAGGATACAAATCGTACATACGATTAAAGGTGCGCAGCAGTGTTGATTTTCCACAGCCGGATGGCCCGATAAAGGCAGTGACCTTTTTATCGCGGATATCCAAATTGATATCCTTCAGGCCTTGAAAGCTACCGTAATAAAAATTGAGGTTAGCTATTTCCAGTGTTTTCTTGTCGGTCATATTGGCGGACGTTTCGATAGTCATAGAGTTCACTTCATAATCTAAAGAGATGCGTTTGCAGAACGCTTAATAAACGATAAATTAGCGGTCAATCGCGACATCAGTGATTGATTTTTTGATTAAACAAGGTGCGTGACAAGATGTTCAAAGCCAGCACGCTGAAAGTGATCAGCAACGCACCACCCCATGCCAGCGAGCGCCAGTTATCATAAGGACTCATCGCAAATTGGTAGATTACTACCGGCAAGTTGGCCATCGGCGCGTTCATATCTGCGCTGTAGAACTGGTTGTTCAAGGCGGTGAATAACAACGGTGCTGTTTCACCCGAGATGCGCGCAACCGACAACAACACACCAGTAATCACGCCCGCCTTGACGGCACGCAAGCGCACAAAGGTGGCCACACGCCAGCGCGGCGCTCCGAGTGCGAACGCGGCTTCACGCAGACTGGTCGGTACCAGATTAAGCATATTGTCGGTGGTACGCACCACCACTGGAATTGCGATTAACGAGATCGCAAAGCTACCCGCCCACCCAGAAAAATGCTGCACATTAGCGACGTAGATTGCGTAAATAAATAAGCCGATCACGATAGACGGTGCGGACAACATGATGTCGGTGACAAATCGTGTGGTCTTGGCCAGCCAACTGACTTCACCATATTCCGCCAGATAAACGCCCGCAAACACGCCGATCGGCGTACTGATCAAAACGGCGGCGCCGACGATGAACAGGCTGCCGACTATCGCGTTCATCAAACCGCCACCTTCACTACCTGGTGCCGGCGTGGTCTGCGTAAACATCGCCAGGTCGATGCCGCCCACGCCTTTAACGATCAGCGTAAACAATATCCACATCAAAAAGAACAGACCCAACGACATCGCCAAAAACGATAGCGTGATACCAATGCGATGCATTAACAGGCGTTTGCGATAAACCGCGTTGATGGCCGGCTTCACGTTTGCGTCGTTGTTTGGCATGTTCAGTTTTTCATTCATGTCTTGAATCATTTGGCGCCCTCCTTACGAGCCATCCCCATCAGCATCAGCTTGGCTGCCGCCAATACGATGAAGGTGATCACAAACAGGATCAGGCCCAGTGCGTACAGTGACGACACATGCAACACCGATTCGGCCTCATTAAACTCATTCGCCAGCGTCGACGCGATACTGTTGCCAGCGGCAAACAGCGACCATGACAAGTGATTGGCGTTGCCGATGACGAAGGTAATTGCCATGGTCTCACCCAGTGCGCGTCCTAAGCCCAGCATCACGCCACCCACCACGCCTATGCGGGTGTAAGGCAGCACCACCTTACGCACCACTTCCCAGCGTGTGCAGCCCAATGCATAAGCCGATTCTTTTAAAACGGGCGGCACGATCTCAAACACATCGCGCATGACCGAGGCAATAAATGGAATGATCATGACCGCCAAAATAATGCTGGCAGCCAAAATACCAATCCCCATCTGCGGCCCTTGAAACAAGTTGCCGATCACCGGCAACTTGCCCAATGTACCGGCCAAAAATGGCTGCACGTAGTCAGCAAACAGCGGTGCAAAAACAAATAATCCCCACATGCCGTAAATAATGCTGGGCACGCCGGCCAACAATTCCACTGCTGTGCCGAGTGGGCGTTTGAGCCAGGCGGGACAAATCTCTGTCAAAAACAGCGCAATACCAAAGCTGACCGGAAAGGCGATCAATAATGCAATAAACGAGGTCACCAGGGTGCCGACAATCGCAATTGCAGCACCGTACTCATCGTTAACCGGATCCCACTCAACCGTGGTGATAAAAGGCAAACCAAATTCTTTGATTGCCGGCCATGCGTTGATCACCAACGACACGATAATGCCAAGCAAAACCAACAAAACGCTGAGCGCGAACACCAGCGTAATTTTATGAAATAGAAAATCCTGCAAACGTTGCCGACGCATAGTCGCCATCAGCTTGTCGCTAAATACTGCACTATCGACCGCACTCTCTACCGCGCTCGTTTCTGCACCATTCATTACGCCTTCGGCTATTACTCTAGATGAACTCATAGGGACCTGGGTGGAAGCCAACATCGAATCTAAACCTGTGCTCATGGTTTTAATATGCGCCTCGGACTACAGCAGTCATCACCAATCACAAGTGATGACTGCTGCAATATCTACAACTTATTAAAAATAAGCAATACCGTGATTACCAAACAGCCTTGCCAGAAGCATCTTTCAACTCTGTTTTCCAAACTTGCTGAACCAACTTAACCACTGGTGCAGGCATCGCAACATAGTCCAGCTCTGACGCCATCTTGCCGCCGTTTTCATAAGCCCAGTTATAGAACTTCAGCACTTCTTTAGCGCGCTCAGCCGATGCTTGCTCCTTGTGCATCAAGATGAACGAGGCGCCTGTAATAGGCCAGCTCATTTTTCCTGGTTGATTTGTCAGGATAACGTGCATGCCTGGCGCATGGGCCCAGTCTGCACCAGCAGCAGCTGCCTTGAAGGTTTCGTCGTCAGGTTGCACGAAGTTACCATCTTTGTTTTGCAGTTGGGTGTGTGACATATCGTTCTTTTTGGCATATGCATATTCAACATAGCCAACCGAACCCTTGATACGCTGTACATTGGCAGCAACGCCTTCGTTACCCTTACCGCCTACACCAGCAGGCCATTTCACTGCTGTACCAGCACCGACGACTGATTTGAACTCGGCATTGGCATTAGACAGGAATGTGGTCCACAAGAACGAGGTACCCGATCCGTCCGAACGATGCACCACGGTAATGTCTTGGTTTGGCAGTTTGACGCCAGCATTAGAGGCGACGATAAGCTTGTCGTCCCACTTGGTGATTTTGCCCATGTAGATACCAGCCAAAATGTCCGCGGTCATTTTCAATTGGCCTGGCTTGATGCCTTCCAAGTTCACGATCGGGACCACGCCACCCATGATGGCTGGAAACTGCATCAAACCTGCTGCTTCCAGATCTTCCGCCTTCAACGGCATATCAGAAGCACCGAAATCCACTGTTTTTGCTTTGATCTGTTTGATACCGCCGCCTGAACCGATAGACTGGTAGTTCAAACCGATACCGGTTGCTGCTTTGTAGGACTCAGCCCACTTAGAATAGATAGGGTACGGAAATGTCGCGCCAGCACCTGTAATGTCAGCTGCATGTGCTGCCACAAACGTGGAAGAGAACACCGCTACTGCACCAGCAGCCATTACGGCGGTTTTGACAAATTGATTCAATCGCATCACTGCTCCTTAGGTTGGTCTAATAAGACAAGGCGAACTCTAAAGAACATTTATGACCGCTTTATGACATATAAAAAAACATGTTATTAATTGGGAAAACGCAACAAAATGATGTCATGAAGTCGTCATAATCGCCTCATACACTGCCCAGCATAGTCATGACAAAAAACAGAAAAATGCACAAGAAAGACGTCTCTGGTGCGATCTCACCACCGCCACCACAACCAAGCAAAGCAGATACACCGTATCTGAACCGGGAATTGTCACAGCTGGCGTTTAATCGTCGGGTACTGGCACAAGCAGAAAACCCGGCAGTACCATTACTGGAACGGCTGAAGTATTTATGTATTGTCAGTAATAATCTAGATGAATTTTTTGAGGTTCGCATCGCCAGTTTGCTGGCTAGCCATCAAGCGAATGGACAAGAGATTGAACTACCCGCGCTGACTAAAGCCATGGCACTAGCTAGTACCGAATGCCATCAAATCGTCGAGCGTCAATATCGTCTGTTAAATGAAGCTGTGCTGCCACAGTTGGCACAGCAAGAAATCTATCTCTTGCGCGATCAAGATCGTAATGAAGCACAGCGCGCATGGGTAAAGGAATATTTTGACCGCGAAGTAAGACCGCTGTTGACGCCGATCGGGCTGGATCCTGCGCATCCTTTTCCACAAGTGGTTAACAAGAGTCTCAATTTTATCGTCGAGCTATCCGGCAAGGACGCGTTTGGCCGTGGTGCTGGCATCGCTATTGTTAAGGCACCGCGCGTACTGCCACGAGTGATTGAACTCCCCGCCGAATTATCAAAAGGTGGCATTTCGTTTTGCCTGTTGACCTCTGTCATACACGCGCATATCAATGAATTGTTTACGGGGCGAGAAATTATTTCGTATTCACAGTTCCGCGTGACACGCAACAGCGATCTGTGGGTGGATGAGGAAGAAGTCAAGAATCTACGCCAAGCATTGCAAAGTGAATTACAAAGCCGCAATTTTGGCGTTGGTGTGCGACTGGAAGTATCAAAAAATTGCCCACCCCATCTTTCTGACTTTTTGCTAACTCAGTTTTCTATCGACCAAAATCGTCTCTATGCGGTCGATGGACCAGTCAACATGGTGCGTTTGTCGGAGCTGATTGATCACGTCAACAAGCCAGAGTTACGATTCCCACCGTATGTACCTAACTATCCGCATAAGCTAGACAATGCCGATCTGTTTGCCGTGCTACGCAAACAGGACGTCTTGCTGCATCATCCTTTCCAGTCATTCCAGCCGGTGCTGGAATTTATCCGCGATGCAGCGCTGGATCCGAGTGTGGTCGCCATCAAGCAGACCATTTATCGCACCGGCATGAACTCCGATCTGATGGAGTCGCTGATCATCGCCGCGCAAAAAGGCAAAGAAGTCACCGTCATTGTCGAACTGATGGCGCGCTTTGACGAAGAAGCCAATATCAATTGGGCGGATAGACTGGAGCGCGCTGGCGCGCAAGTTGTCTATGGCGTGGTCGGGCTCAAGACGCATGCCAAACTGGCGCTGGTGATCCGTCGTGAAGAAGGTAAGCTGCACTACTACGCACATCTCGGCACCGGCAATTACCATCCCACTACCACCAAGTTTTACACCGATTTCGGTTTAATGACGGGCAATCCGGCGATTGCAACCGAAGTCAATGAAGTCTTCATACACCTGACCAGCCTCACCAAGCCGAAAAAACTTGATCATTTATGGCTGGCACCTTTCGCCCTGCAAAAGGAATTGATCAAAGCGATCAGCAACGAGGCCAAGATTGCCGCGTCCGGCCGCCCTGCCCGCATCATTGCCAAGATGAATGCACTACTGGATGAATCGGTGATTCGTGCGCTTTATGCTGCATCATCAGAAGGTGTAAAAATCGATTTAATCGTGCGCGGGGCTTGCGCGCTGCGCCCTGGCGTCAAAGGTCTGTCCGAAAACATACGCGTACGGTCGATCGTCGGACGCTTTCTGGAGCATAGCCGCATCTTTTATTTCCGCAACGATCTCAAGCACGACGTCTATTTATCCAGTGCAGATTGGATGAACCGTAATCTGTTCCGTCGCATTGAGGTTGCTTTCCCAGTACTCGACCCAGCACTGAAAAAACGTGTCATTAACGAAGGCCTAACACCTTATTTCAAGGACAACAGCTATGCGTGGGAGCTGGATTCGCACGGTGTGTATCACAAACGCAAACCCCGCACCAAAACGAGCGTATTCAGCGCGCAACAGTATTTGATGCAATTGCTGGGCACGCCATTGGAATAATGAAGGTGGGTAACTACGGTGAGTAATTACACTGAATAAGCAAGGTGAATAAGTAATGGAACTGATCCTGTGGCGACATGCAGAAGCAGAAATGGGCGAGCCGGACGAGGGTCGTGCATTAACCACAAAAGGTCAGAAGCAGGCCAAAAAAATGGCCGAATGGCTAGATCATAATCTACCGCATGGCTGCAAAATTCTAGTCAGCCCTGCCACACGTTCAGTTCAGACGGCCGAGGCATTAGGTCGCAAATTTAAAATTGTAGATGAACTGTCTCCCGAGGCAAGCGCCGCGCAAATCCTGAGTGCGACACACTGGCCAAACAGCCGTGAGTCTGTGCTGGTAGTAGGACACCAGCCGGCATTGGGGCAGTTGGCCGCGCTGCTGATCGACGGCCAGGTACAAAACTGGACGATTCGCAAAGGCAACGTCTGGTGGATCGTACAGCGCAAACGTGACGATATCGATGGCAATTATCTACGCGCCGTCATGACCCCAGAATTACTGACAAAATAGTTTTCACGATGTCTTGCAGTGTTCACAACATCAGCGAAAACGTATATAGCAACAATCCCACCATGCCCCCTACCAGCGTGCCATTGATGCGTATGTATTGCAGATCCTTGCCAACATATAGTTCAAACTTGCGCGATACCGTTTCAGCATCCCATTGCTGAATCACACGTCGTACCAAATCAGCGATTACGTGGCGCTGGGCGACGATGGCATGCGTTGCAAAGTTGGCGATCCAAGTATTCAATTTAGTGCTGATGATACGATCCTGCACGAGCGCCTCGCTCATCGCGCGGATTGCTCTATCCACTAACGACACCGCTTTTGACTCCGGTGCGGCGATGTCATTTAACATGCGTTGTCGTACATCCTGCCAAACTTGCTCCGTATAGTCGACAAACAATGGATGCGCAAACAGATCGTGCAACATCAACGCGAGCTTTTCCTCTACTTCAGGTGAGGTACGCAATTTGACGATCCACTGCTCTAGAAACTCCTGAAAACGCGCGCGCCATTCGCTCTCCGGTGATTTCATTTCTGCCAGTACGATGTGTAACTCATCTAACAGGCGGACGAAGAAACGTTGGTCCAATGCCTTCGGCATCCAGCGCGGACTTTTCTCATGGATCTTCTCGCGGATCAAACCACGGTTCTGTTCCAGCCCTTGCGCCACGATCAACACGGCACGATCAAACAGCGCTTGATGTCGTCCATCGGCCACCAGTACCGCGACTACCTCGGCAAGTAGCGGCGCAAACTTAACTTGCGCCACACCACTGCGAATTCTGGCTTGCAGGAACCGTACGACGTCATCGTCTTCCACCATCTTTAGCAAAACTGGCACCGCACTCACAAGTTGTTGCGCCACCGCTCGACTATTTTGCGGCCGCGTCAACCATCCAGCGGCGACGCCAGAAAAATCGATGCGTTGTAGTTCAACGCTGACGACGTCATGCGTCATGAAATTATGCTCAAGAAAATTGGCCACACTGCCGCCAATTTTGTCCTTGTTACGCGGAATAATTGCCGTGTGTGGAATCGGTAAGCCAAATGGGTGACGGAACAACGCCGTTACCGCAAACCAATCTGCCAACGCCCCAATCATCGCCGCTTCGGCAAAGGCACGTACAAATGCCAACGCGGGAATGTCTTTTTCAAGGATTTTAGTGACGACAAAAATAATTGCCATCAACAGCAGCAAACCGGTGGCGAGACGACGCATGCGTGCTAATTGCGCAAACTGAGCTTGTTCTTGTTGTTCTTGCAGCACTTGCATAAAAGTCTCCATCCTCCACCAGTAAGGTACATGAATAGGAGTCACTCTCATGCTGCTTGGTTCGCGTTTTTGTTTCGCTGGTGGTTTGAACTGTTGCCCAATACCGCCACTTATCACCGCGTCCTACGCGTCTATCCTGCCAACCCTTTACTCCCAAGGCGATGAGGGCCGCTCAGGTATTGTGCACGTCAATGAAGGCTAGCAACTCATCCATCGGCATCGCCTTGGCGAATAACCACCCTTGTGCGTACTGCACACCGCGATCTCGCAGGATACGCGCTTGCTGCTCGGTTTCGACACCCTCGGCAATCATTTGCAGATGCAAGGATTTGGCCATCTCGATGATGTGCAGGGCAACATGGCTGGTGACCGCATCGGTGCCCAAGGTATCAACAAAAGATTTGTCGATTTTCAGATAATCTAGATCAAAGTTGGCGAGATACGACAAGCTTGAGTAGCCCGTACCAAAATCGTCAATCGCGACTTGTAAGCCGTACGCTCTAAACGCAGAAACAATATCGCGCATGGCCTCGGCGTTCATCCACCCATGCTCGGTTGCCTCAACCATGATATTGCTAGACGCAATCCCCGCGTTCGAGACCATCCGCATCAAATGCTCCAGCGTTTCCTTTTCCTGCAAATCAAGCGAAGAGAAATTAATACCGATATGAAAATCAGGCATGCTTTTCAATAGTGAGGAGGTCTCCTCGCCCACCGTATCGATCACGAATGACGTAACACGTCGAATCAAGCTGCTTTTTTCAGCGACGCGTATAAACTCATCCGGTGCTATAAATTTCCCGTCAGGCCGTCGCCAGCGTATCAATGCTTCTGCACCAATACAGCGTCCATTATGCAAATCCATAATCGGCTGATACAGCAGATAAAACTGTTTGCGACGCAAGGCCGACTGAATCTCGCTATGCAACGATAAATGGCGGCGCGTCAATAACAGAATTACGGCCGTAAAGGCAATCCCCAACACTAAACCGGCAGGCAGAAATAGACACATCAGTCTATCGATATGCGCATGAGTGTAGGAGACAGGTATTGCAGACAGACCTGCGAAATTAAATTGAGACGAACGACGGATTGCAACCAGAAAGCCATCATCGTAAAACGATAGACTTGCTTCGTCTTTATAACGGTCCAACCACGCTTGCTTGATTTTCCCGCGTACCACCAATGGTGCGTGGCTAGGTATTTCGAAAATACTGAAAAATATATCGGGACGCTCTACGGTGACATCCGCTGTCAAATCCTGATGCGAAATAACCGCATAACCACGCTTCTCAAGTACAAAGAAATTGCTACCGTTGGTGGCCGCCAATGCCGCACTTGGCCACACGCGGGAACCTGCACTCGTGACAAACTTTGGTTCGCCCAGCGCGAAGCCAGACCATTCTGCTCCCGCTGACGAGCATGCAATGTGATTATCTGAAATGTAGGCCAAGCCTTTGAGGTAGGTCGACGACAGTGCGATGCGTTGCATGCGCGCTATATCGGCATCAGAACAGGGAACAATCTGCGGATCTGAATGAAGCGTTTTAAAGGCGGCAATCATCTGCTGATTAGTCGCGTCTACTCTGCGCATCAAACCTTCGGCTAGCTGCTGCTGCCGCGCAAGTTCGTCTTGATTGCCTTGCCACTGCGCCAATTTGATCGAGACCGCAACCGGCGCTGCCAGAGCAAGAGCACATACAAGAACCAGCAGGGCGCTGGACAACGCCCTATTCATCTCTTCCGTTCATATGGGCGCTATCAACTAAAGCTCAGCATTTTTATTATGTGCAATCGTGGATTACAGAGAAGTCCACATCATATGCCGAGCCTCTGTAAACTTGCAAGCAAGCCATGTTTTAGCGTGGTAAAACAGAACGGATTTATTTATTCTTGAGAATGCATGCTGCTTGCGTCCATTACCGCATCATCCCAGAATGGATGACCTTAGCCCAATATAGGCTGTGTGACTGGCTGATGCTTGTTAGTTCGTACCGGATGCAGATGGAAAAGGAATTGGCGCGTCGATACATCCCAAGAATACGAAAGCGCATGTTGGCGTACTACGCTGCGTTTCAATCGCAATGCCTCAAAACAGGCACGTGATAAATCCTCGTCTAAAATGCCGGAGATCCCATCCGCCACCACATCAATCGGACCTGCTACCGGATACGCCGCAACGGGTACACCGCAGGCCATGGCCTCCGCCATCACCAGGCCGAAGGTATCGGTACGACTAGGGAAGACAAACACGTCTGCGCAATTGTAATAAGCGGGCAAGGCTTCATGTGATTTGACACCAAGAAAACGTACTGCCGGATATTTTTTCTCCAACGTCTCGCGTTGCGGGCCATCGCCGATCACCCATTTTTCGCCTGGTAACTCTATGCGCAAAAAATCCTCAATGTTCTTTTCGATCGCCACCCTCCCGACATAAAGATATAGCGGTCGCGTCAGTGACAATTCTTGGCGCACGCCCGGCTTGAAGTAATCAGTATCCACCCCTCGTCCCCATTGCACTACCTGTTGAAACCCATGATTTTCCAACGCGCGCTGGACGCCGAGCGTCGGCACCATGATGGCCTTGGATGGCCCATGAAACCATTTCAACCAGCGGTAACTAAAAGCTAATGGCAGGCGCATACGCGCATGCAGATATTCAGGGAAGCGCGTGTGGTACGCCGTTGTGAAATCCAGATCGTGCTGCAAACAGTAGCGACGTGCCGCCAAGCCCATCGGCCCTTCGGTTGCAATATGAATGCAATCAGGATCAAACTCTTCTAGCTGAGTAGCAATGTGAGCATACGGCTTGTAGGCGAGCTTGATTTCCGGATAGGTCGGGCAGGAGAAACTGCGCAGGTTTTCCGGTGTCACCATTAACACCGCATGTCCCAAACTACGTAAATGATGACGCGTCGCCTTTAGCGTGTTGACGACGCCATTGATCTGCGGCTCCCAAGCATCGGTTACGATAGCGATACGCATAAATCTTTTACCTTTTTCTGTTCGCTCGTTGATTGCGACATAACGATCTCCTGCCAATCCACCAGCCGCAATGCGCCGGTGTGATCTTCCACCAAGGCTGACAAGCTTTCGACCCAGTCGCCATCATTGCAGTATTGGATACCATCGATGTCGCGTATTTCCGGCTTATGTATATGCCCGCAAATCACGCCATCCAGACCGCGGCGCTTGGCTTCGGCTGCCAGCGCATTTTCAAATGAAGAAATGTAGCTCACTGCATTTTTGACTTTCAGCTTCAGGTACTGCGACAGCGACCAATAAGGCAGACCGGCACGCGCACGCCAGCGGTTGAGCCAGTGATTGCATTTCAAAGTGACGGTATAAAGATTGTCGCCAACATAGGCCAGCCATTTGGCGCAGGCGATTACGCCGTCGAAGCGGTCACCGTGCAGTACCAACATCCGCTTACCTGCTGCGGTGGTATGGACTAGCTCATCACGCACGCGTATGCCGCCAAAATCGAGATCAATGTATTGGCGAATCGCTTCATCGTGATTACCAGGTACGAAGATGACTTCGGTGCCTTTCTTCGCTTTCTTCAGAACGATTTGCACCACGTCGTTATGTGCCTGCTCCCAGTACCAGCGACGCTTGAGCTGCCAGCCGTCGATAATGTCGCCAACCAGATAGAGCGTCTCTGACTCGGTTTTGCGCAAAAACTCCAGCAAACGTTGCGCTTGGCAACCAGGCGTGCCTAGATGAACATCGGAAATCCAGATGGTACGGAAGCGCTGAACATCACGCTTACCCCCCTTTTCCGACCCAACTTCACATCCGATAAAATCAGTTGTCAAAAATTGGTCGCGTGGCTTCATACCGTTTTTGTCTCCTTTAGATAATGACGTGCGTAACGTTTATCCAGCTTTGCTAGCGGTAGCAACATGAACAGATCGGCGCTGTGGAAATCCGGATCCCAAGCTGGTTCGCCGCAAATCCAAGCGCCCCCTCGCAGGTAACCTTTGATCAGCGGTGGGATGGTCGGCACATAACCCTGTTCTCGCTCGACAGGAAATGGCAGGTGCGGTGTTACACGATATTCGGCCGGCGACAGATTGGTATCAGCCAGCGAGTGATACAAGGCGGCGGCATTATGACCGCCATCGGCCAAGCTGATACTGGCGCAGCCAATCAGGTATTCGCATTTTTCGCGTTTCATAAAGGCCGCCAGACCTGCCCACAGCATCATGATGACGCCGCCGCTACGATAGTCTGGGTGAATGCAGGCACGACCTGCTTCGGCGATGCTATTGCGCAGATTGTTTAAGCGGCTGAGATCGAATTCACTCTCAGAATAAAACTGCCCGATCTTGCGTGCCGCTTGCGGACTGAGGACGCGATAGGTGCCTACGACTTTTAGAGTTTTGGTATCACGTACGATCAGATGATCACAATACTGGTCGTATTCATCCTTATCCAGCCCTTCTGCATTGGCCAGAGACGACAAGCCCATCGCCTCGATAAACACCTTGTAGCGCAGGCGTTGCACTTCACGCACTTCTTCCTGAGTGGTGGCAAGACTTAGCGCGATCTTGGAAAAATTTGCGGTCGAATTTCCTTCGGAATCAGCAGGGATGGTCAGTAATCGCATATGTCGTCCTTAGTAGTGTGACGAGCGAAGCGTAACTGCCGATTACTTCAACAAAATGACAGCACCATGTCATTTTGATGACACGACAACAGTCAGCAGGCGTTTTACCGATAGCATTTTTCAAGAGAAATAAAACGAAAAATGCCGTCTTGTTTGATACAAGACGGCATTAGAGTGGCATGCGCAGAATTACTTCTTACTTCTTAATTCTCACTTATCTTTTTTTGGCCGACCAGCCTTGAGTGGCGGCAAACCTGCGATCAGAATGCGAAGCTTATCTTCGCTCGTCGTATTAAGCAAGGCAACGCCTGCACGCAACAGCTCGCTTTTTTTGACAGCGATGCCTGACTTCAAAAACGCTTTTTTTACATCGTTCAGAATTTGGTATTCGCTCTCTGGCATGGTAAAACTATCACGCACCAGTTTCGACTTTTTGATCTTTCCCTTGACCATACCCGCGGTTGGGATGAGCGGTTTAGCTACGGACTTTACAGGCACTTTCACCGTAGCGTTGACATCACGCTTGACCGCTGTTTTTGCCAAAGGCTTCACTGGCGCTTTCTTCACTACAGTCTTCTTCACCGCTGGCTTAGCTGCGACCTTTTTCGCAGCCACTTTTTTCGTCGCCACTTTTTTTACCGGAGCTTTGCTTGCCGGATTTTTGGTTGCCGGAGTTTTTCTCGTTACAGCCTTTTTAGCGACATTTTTTGCAGCTACATTTTGACTGGCAACAGCAGCGGCTGATTCGGTCTTTTTCAACATATTTATCCCCATATTTATTAATGATATAAACAATATATATAATTTATATTAAATCTGCAAGTCCAGCCCTCAGGCAAAGCTCTTCATTCAAACTTTCCAGCGACTTTCGCTTCATCATCCGGTAACAATTGCAACGCAAAATTCGGTGCTTTCCATGCTTGCAAATATCCCATGATGTCTCGCTTATTCCGCCGCCAATTTTGCAACTTACTTTTTCTGATCAACCTATCTCTGGTATGTCCCACCTCGTTCTCTGCAGAAGCAGGAGATGCAATTGTCATCGGACAGGCAATTGACCTATCGAGTCAAAATGGCAGTATTGGGCGTGATTATGTTGCGGGTATCAAGACCTTTTTTGATGCGCTGAATGCAGCTGGCGGGCTCAATGGAAGACATGTGCGTTATATAGTGCGCGATGATCAGGGAAAATCAGATCTCGCCACCAAAGCCACGACAGAATTGATAGAACGTGACCATGTCGACTATCTACTTGGCGGCGTAGGTGACCGCGTTACGCAGGCAGTATTGAATACGCCCGCTTTCCGCCAAAGTAATCTAGTGTTATATGCGCCCCTGGTTGATGCAATCGAAATCAACGACGCTCGGGTACTGTTCTGGCGCCCCGCCTATTTGCAGGAAATTCGTCATATCCTGACGCACTTTGGCCAACTCGGCATGCGTAATATTGGCATCGCTTACCAGGATGCGCCAGCCACACAGACCGCCTTTCGTATGGTATCCGCCGAACTGAAATCGCATGGCTTGGCACTGACAGGAACAGCCCGTATCGGCAACCAAGCTGCACAAAATGAACAGGAAGCTGCCAAGTTGGCAATGCAAAATCCGGAATTCGTGATCGTCATTGCCGACACCATTAGTTCCGCTTTGTTTTTAAAATCTTTCCGCAACCATGCCACGCAAACTTTTGTCGCTGGCACATCGTTGACCAACTTGGAAACACTGCGTCAACTCGCTGGTTCACGGGCGGTTGAATGGACAGTGTTTTCGCAGGTAGTACCCAACCCCAACAATGCTAAAACGCAAATCCAGTTGGAGCATATGAAAATGATGCAAAGGTATCGTGACGAACCTATGTCACCGTTAACGCTGGAAGGTTTTGCTGTCGCCAAGACATTGGTCAAGGCAATTCAGCGCACGAAGAAAGCACCACTGATGGCGCTGCAGGATTTACTGACGCAGCATGCCAACATCGATTTGGGTGGATTAATAGTATCGACCGCGGAACCGGGACAAAAACAAAGCAAACAGCAAAACAATCATCTTTCCCGCTATCTGGACATTGCACTCTTCAAAAAGAATGCGCTGGTGTTCTGAGCTGCTGCTCGGTCGCTACTGCAGACGACATTCAATCTAATGTGGTTTGAATCGAATGAAGCGATAAATATAGACTGCTACCACCAAAATCACCACGCCTTTCGAGACTGGATCGACATAGCCTTCAACCGCGGTGTAATGCGCTTGCAAAATATATCCGCTAGCCGCCAACAAGCTGGTCCAGATTAATGAGCCTAACGTTGAATACAATAAAAACGGCAGCATCGGCATACTCACAATGCCGGCTGGCACCGAAATTAATGTGCGAACAGCGGGAACCAAGCGTCCAAAAAATACTGCTGCGCGCCCATGCCGGGAAAACCAGTCCGCCGCCTGATCAATATCTGTCGGTGAAACCGTCATCAAGCGCCCGAAACGACTTGCCATGCGCTTGAGTCGATCACCGCCAAACAACTTCCCCGCGTAATACCACGGCAAGGCACCAACCACCGATCCTGCTGTACCCGCTAAAATCACCAACACAAGGTTGAGCTCGCCACGCGCAGCAACAAATCCCGCCAGCGGCATGATCAGCTCAGAGGGGATCGGCGGAAAAACATTTTCCGCGAGCATCAACAGGAAGATACCGAGATAGCCACCTTGTGAAACAAAATCGACAATATGATGAAACAAGGCAGATTCCCTTTTGTTGACAATGAAGATGATGATCAGATGCCGCCAACGATAAAAAATTCATTCGCCGCCGACCAGCTCTGACCAACTACAAACCGACATCAAGATAAACGTCTGTTAGCGATTAATCACAAACACTTGCTAAGGCCTTATCTGGGCACTTTCAGGTATTTAGTTTGATGGAAAATTCCACGCCAACCTCGTCCCACACATCCTTTTCTTTTTCTATCCAGTACGAAACTGTCGGATGATGCTTGATCCAATCCTTTCGCATGTCGACGTCAATCCTATTTTTCATTTTCACATGCAGATCGTCTTCACCCAACGTTATGCGCGCATGCATGAACATCGTCGCCAGCCGCAAAGAAAGTACGGCCTTGGAAAAATCCAGGCTGGACAAGGTGTCTTGAACTTTGCGCAAATTACCTTTTTGCGCCAGCACCAATCGACTCATCACGCGTTGCTCACGCGTGGTAAATCCGGGCAGATCGGCGTTTTCAATCATGTAGGCTGCGTGCTTGTGATAACCGCTATGTGAGATCACCATCCCGATCTCATGCAGCAAACCACTCCAGCCCAACAATCCGACATATGACTCATCAGTCGGCTTCAATGACGTAAATAAATTCACCGCAGTCTGCGCCACCTGCTCGGCACGCGCTGAATCTATTGCAAAACGCTGCTGAAAATCTCGCACTGACTGGTCACGCCGATCAACCTTGCTGATGCGCCACTGCATGTCCCACATGACGCCCATCCGTAAACCGGCATCCACAGGATGCACAATCTTGATGTCTATTTCCTGCATCAGTGCAATCAAAATTGCCACTGCACCTGCGATCGCGGTCGCACGATCCGGCTTCATACCCGTTAATGCGATATCGTCGGCATGGCCAAACGAAATTAAACGCCGTTTAAGCGACTGCAAACTTTTGAGCGTTATCTGCCCATCACCTAAATCATTTTTGATGATGGCATCGGCAATCGCGCGCACGGTGCCAGAAGAGCCATATGCAGCAGACCAAAATTGCGGCTTGAAAAGCAAAGCCGCATCCTCAAAGCGTGAACGTGCAGAAAGAATCGCTTCGTCAAACGCTTCCGCCGTGATACGCCCAGCGGGGAAAAATGCCAGATTCTGTGGCACGGTACCGACGGTGAATGACTCCACTCTTTCAATTTGCTGCCCTTTGCCGATAATCAGTTCGGTCGAGCCGCCGCCAATATCGATCACCAGACGCCGCTCGTTTGAATTTAAGGTACTGGCAACGCCCATATAGATCAGGCGCCCCTCTTCCTCTCCCGAAATAATCTCGATCGGGTAACCGATGGCAGCCTCCGCTGCAGGCAGAAAAACTGCAGAATTATTGGCGATACGAATCGTATTGGTAGCCACTACCCGCACCGCACTCAGTGGATAGGTACTCAGAATGGCATTGAAGCGTGCCAGCGATTCAATCGCTGCTTCCATCGCGCTGACCGTCAAATTCCCCTTGGCATCAAGTCCTGCGCCCAGCCGAATCGGATCGCGCGCACTTTTGATAAGACGTATGGCTTCGCCATCGTAGCGACCGATATGCAAACGAAAACTATTTGAACCTAAATCTACTGCAGCAAACATTCCACCCTTTCAGCAAGCTGATTCATTTGATCAGCCTTATCCACGAAACCATATAGCTTACTGTGCCGATATGAAAATTTCATGACAATAATTTTGTGACATCAAGCCCTCATTATTACAGTGTAACGACGATGGTAGATGCTACTGCGCATGAATATTTATATTGTGCATGGTGAGGAATGCCTGATTCAGTTAAAAATGCGGGACAAGGCGTACACAACAATGATGAAATACATTTTCAGAATGTTGTTTTGTTGATATTTTTCTCAAGCCCTACACACGTCATTCCTCCCGGTACGCCAAATGTGCGTGAGGAACATGTACAAATAAGCCATAAAAAATGATTTGCACTATATTAGTTTGAGTACGCATCATTTGACATGGAATGTTCTGCCCCGTATAATGTGAGCCTCGTTCAGGTAGTAAGGAAATGAAAGAACAGAGAAACAGAACGTCACACAAAGTCGCATGCCATGTGCGATAAGACAGATAAGACGAATGTAGCTACACTTGCGGACATGAACGAAACCGCCAAATTTATTGCTGTAAATGATTCCTTGCGGATTCTGCAAAGCGTACGACGTATCGCGCAATGCGTAGAGCACCATTCCAAACATCTGACCATCGCCCATGGCATTACATCACCACAATTAGTGGCATTGTTGGCGATTGCGCAATCTGGTCCCAGTACCCTCAAGTCAATAGGACGAGCGATTCAGCTCAGCCCCAGTACCGTAGTTGGTATTGTTGATCGACTAGAAGAAAAAGGACTGGTACGCAGAGAACGTGATACACGTGATCGTCGCAATGTTTTTGTGACTGTGACAGTAACAGGACAAGTAATGGTGGCCAATGCGCCAAGCGCACTACCTACAGGTTTTAGTAGTGCGCTCGGCACATTGCCAGATGAAGACCGCCAAACTTTGGTTGCGACGTTAGAACGCTTTGCCGTGCTATTAGAGTCAAAATCGCCTGCTACTGTACCGCCAGCGATTGTGTAAACAATCTGACGCTCGTTTCTGTTTTCATGTTTTCTATTTCTGCCCGTTTTTACTGCCTTGACGAGCGAGGCCGATGACCTAGTGTCATCGGAAATTCACCTCTGCAACAGGGAGGAAATATGAATGCACCAATAACGAATGTTGTGCCGCCAGCAGTTTTTCGGCAGCCTACACGTAGCGATGGCGATGCCTTGCACAGCTTGATTGCAAGTTGCCCGCCGCTGGATCTTAATTCCACCTACGCTTATTTACTCCTGTGTGAACATCACGCCGATACCTGTGTCATAGCAGAGTCCGGTGGACAGATCGCAGGTGCCATCACCGGCTATCGTCATCCGCAGCGGCCCGATACTTTATTTGTTTGGCAAGTTGCGGTTTCACCAGATTTTCGTCGGCAGGCGCTCGCAGCGCGGATGTTGGAACAACTATTTGCTAACGGTAGTTATCGCTGCATCGAAACCACGATCAGTCCCGATAACGCACCGTCACACAATCTGTTTCAGAAATTTGCAGAGCGCCATGGCGTCGAACTGGAAATTAGCCCGTTGTTTGCTGCCAGCGATTTCGGTAGCGGCAATCATCAAGCTGAACCACTTTATCGTTTGGGGCCTTGGCCACAAACCAAATAAGCAAGTTTAAATAACGTTTTAATTCACGTTTTAATTTACGTCTTACTTTAATTTTAAATTAACCATCCACAGGAGTAGCTGCATCATGAAAATATTTGATCGCTTAGAGTCCGAAGTGCGGGGTTACATCCGTTCATTCCCAACCATTTTTGCAACCGCACAAAACGCCGTGTTAACCGACGAAGGTGGCAAGCAATATATCGATTTCCTCGCGGGTGCTGGTGTGCTCAACTACGGCCATAACAATCCGATCCTGAAAAAGGCCGTCATCGACTATCTCGAGAAAGACGGCATCATTCATGGTCTTGACATGGCGACCAGCGCGAAAAAACATTTCATGGAAACGTTCGAAAAGAACATCCTGAAGCCGCGCAAGCTTGAGTACAAAATGCAGTTTACGGGCCCAACCGGTACCAACGCAGTGGAAGCCGCAGTCAAGCTGGCACGTAACATCACTGGCCGTACATCCGTGATTTCATTCACCAATGGCTTCCATGGCGTCTCGCTGGGTTCGCTCGCCCTCACTGGCAATCGCAAGTTCCGCGAAGCCGCTGGCGTGCCGCTGACCAATGTGCACCGTGCACCTTACTCCGGTTATTTCGGCGACGACGTTGATACCATCGCGATGCTGGACAAATTGATCGGCGATCCGAGTAGTGGCGTCGACCATCCTGCTGCGGTTGTAGTTGAGTGTGTGCAGGGCGAAGGCGGTTTGAATGTCGCTGGCATGAACTGGCTGAAAAAACTGGAAAAACTGTGCAATCGCTACAAGATTATTTTGATTGCCGATGATATTCAGGCTGGTTGTGGTCGTACCGGTACCTTCTTCAGTTTTGAACCTGCCGGTATCAAACCCGATATCGTCACGCTGTCGAAATCGTTGTCTGGTTTCGGTCTACCTATGGCGTTGCTACTGATGAAGCCTGAGCTGGATCAATGGAAACCAGGCCAACATAATGGCACCTTCCGCGGCAACAATATGGCCTTCGTGACTGCAACCACAGCGATCGAAACATATTGGAGCGATAAAAAGTTTGAACTGGAAATTCAAGAGAAATCTCTGACCATTGAGATGTTCCTCGACAATCTGGTTGCCACCTATCCGGCGGCAGAACTGACGCGTCGTGGTCGCGGCATGATGCAAGGTATCGCTTGCGCAGATCCAGCATTGGCAAGCCGCATCACCGAACGCGCATTCCAGCAAGGTTTGATTATTGAAACCTCGGGTGGTCGCGATGAAGTCATCAAACTTTTGATGCCACTCACCATCGATGTCGCCACGCTGGCAACCGGTCTGGATATGCTGGAATTGGCGATCGCCGATGCGACTGCCGAATACAGCAACCCCGATCAAGTAACTAAAGAGGTAACCATATGATCGTACGCAAATTAGAAGACATCATCGGTACCGAGCGCGACGTCAAAACCGACACTTGGTGTAGTCGTCGCCTGCTATTACGCGATGATGGCATGGGTTTCTCCATGCATGAGACCACCATCTTCGCTGGCACCGAGACACATATTTGGTACAAAAACCATCTCGAAGCAGTCTATTGCGTAGAGGGAAAAGGCGAAGTCGAATTGATTCCGTCTGGTGAAATCTTCCCCATCGTGCCAGGCACACTGTACGCATTGAACGAACATGATCGTCATTGGCTGCGTGCCGCACCTGACAGCGATTTACGCTTGGTTTGTACGTTTAACCCACCGGTAGTCGGTACCGAAGTTCATGACGCTGAAGGTGTCTACGCCGCCGCCGAAAATTAATAAGGAGGAAATCCTGCATGCAATCCCAAAATCGCTACGCAAGTCGAAGTCAGACCAGTGACGCGATCCTTGCGCGACAGGAGCCAGTCCTACACGAAGTAGAATCTAGCCCCGCTAGCAGCGGCCCTGCTAGCGATAGTAATAGTCATCCTGATACGCTCACCCACACACAACGCGAGCGTTATCAAGAGGACGGTTTTCTGTTAATGCCCGATCTTTTTTCGCGCACTGAGATCGACACGCTGTTTAAAGAAATGCAAAACATGCGTGAAAGCTTTGCCAATACTGGCCGTGAAGAAGTCGTCGCCGAACTTAATAGCGGTGAAGTACGCTCAATTTTCGCCGTGCATCGCATCAATCGCTTGTTTGCCAATTTAGTTCGCGACCCTCGTGTTCTCAATGTCGCGCGCGAGATACTCGGCAGCGACGTCTACATCCATCAATCACGCATCAATTACAAACCTGGCTTCAATGGCAAGGAGTTCTTCTGGCACTCTGACTTTGAAACCTGGCACAACGAAGATGGTATGCCGGCGATGCGTGCTGTCAGCTGCTCGATTTTGCTGACAGATAACGACAGCAATAATGGCCCGCTGATGTTGATTCCTGGATCGCACCATCACTATGTAGTGTGTCCATGCGAGACGCCGGATGAGAATTACAAAACCTCGTTGCGCAAGCAGGAAACGGGTGTGCCCGATCCCATGTTATTGCGCTATTTAGCGGATATGGGTGGCATCAAAACTTGTACCGGCAAAGCTGGATCAGTGGTGTTTTTCGACTGCAATACCATGCATGCATCGAATAGCAACGTCACACCTTACCCGCGCAGCAATGTTTTCTTTGTCTACAACAGCATAGAAAATCAATTGCAGACGCCGCCTAACGACTTGACCCCGCGACCAGAATTTGTGGCGACGCGAGAACACGTTGAAGTACTCGAAGCGCAGCCATTGAGAATTGATAGTACTCACTAAAAATTCAGTGGACGTGAATGTAAAAAGTGCGACCGGTTTTGCCGATCGCACTTTTTTATTCTTGGTTTCAGTATTTAGTGTCGGTACTTGATCTCAGTACTTAATCTCAGACTTAGTCTCATTACTTAGTTGCAGCAGCAAGCTCACCTTCAGCTAAACTTTCGCTCTGCATCCAACGCCAATCCGGCGCCAATACTGCCAAATAAATCGCCTTCTACTCGTCGCGCTGATGGCAACAATGCCGCGATGCGTTCACGCAATAGATGTACGCCGCTAGAACCACCGGTAAAAAATACCGTATCGACTTGCTCTGCCATGATGCCGGCATCCAGCAATAGCTTGCTAACGGTAACTTCGATCGACCCCACCATCTTATCGATCGCATCTTCAAATTCATCGCGTTGCAGTTGTACTGTTTGATTGGGTGACAGCCGATCCAGCAAGAGCGCGGTCTGCGTATGTGCGGACAAAGCAATCTTGCCCTCTTCCGACTTCATTGCCAGCCAGTGTCCATTGCGGTTTTCGATTAGATGCAACAAGCTATCAAGCTTGTCTTTTTCTTTCGCATCACGGTAGATATCTTTGATCTGCAACGCGGTCTTTTGCGTGTACGCCAAATTAATCGTGTGCCAAGTCGCCAGATTAAAGTAATAGCTAGAAGGCATCTCACTATTATTGTTAAGCAGGCTACCCAAACCCAGCAACGGCATGATGCTATGCAGACTAAGATATTTATCAAAATCGGTACCGCCGATATGAATACCACCAGTCGCCAGAATATCGCTACGTCTATCCGTCAGTTTTGCCTGTTGCGGCGATAAGCGTACCAACGAAAAATCGGAAGTACCACCGCCGATATCAGCGATCAGCACTAGCTCTTCTTTATCTATTTGCGATTCATAATCAAAAGCAGCAGCAATCGGCTCGTACTGAAAATCAATTTCCTTGAAACCGACCGATTGCGCGATCTCATACAGCGTATCTTCAGCAGCAAAATCCGCATCTTCATCGCCATCGACAAAAAACACGGGACGACCAAACACAGCAGTATTGAATTCCCGTCCTGCCGACACTTCAGCACGACGCTTCAGCTCACCGATAAACTGTGCCAGCAACATCTTGAAAGGCAACACCTTGCCCATGACTTCAGTTTGATCGTCGATCAGCGCGGTCCCAAGCAAGCTTTTCAGCGAGCGCATTAAACGCCCTTCATACCCTTGCAGATAATTATCCAGCGCGGCGCGGCCGTAATAAACCTGCTCTTCATCGGCATTGAAGAAAATCACCGACGGTAAAGTCGTTTTGTCATCTTCCAGTTGCAACAATGCCGAGCTGCCGGGGCGGCTCCATCCTACGGTGGAATTTGATGTGCCGAAATCGACACCGCACGCGTTAGTCATACACCATCCTATCAATCAAACCGGGCACGATGATAAGGCATTACGGGCAAACGGGGGACAACTTGGGAAAATTGAAGGAGCTTGGAGTAAAGCGAAAACGTTAAAGCGACTAACAAACAGACGATAAAAAAGCCACGCACCTCAAGTGTCGCGGCTTTTTCAGAGGGGGAATTAGAAGTCCAAGGAAGCGCTGACGGTAATGGTGCGCGGCATCCCGGCTGCGAGATAGCCCGAGCTACCACCGTTTCCGCCGACGGATGCCCAATAATCGCGATCAGTAACGTTATCAATGTTTGCGCGTAAGGTGAGGATTTTTCCACTCACTTCTGTCATGTAACGTGCGCCTAGATCTAAACGTGTCCAGCCTGCTACTTTCAAGGTATTCGTGTTATTTGCGTAACTGCTACCCGTTGCAACAATCTGAGAGTCCAATGACAAGCCTTGTATGCCTGGCACTCGCCATTCGAGCCCCAAATTTGCTTGAGCTTTTGGAACGCCGATGACTCTATTACCATCATTTTGACCATTAGCGGTTTTACGGATCTCTGCGTCCAACAAGGTAATACCACCCAAAATTTTCAGATCACGCGTTGCTTTTCCATAAACTGACAATTCGATTCCTTGATGACGGTCTTCACCATCAATCTTATAAATGCGATTTTCAGTAACGCCACTCGGCTTGATAGTAGTAAAGTAGGCAACTGCACCACCGATGCTACTGCCATCGTATTTAACACCGACTTCCTTTTGCTTAGAAACATATGGATCGAAAACCTGCCCCGGATTATCGACTTTTGTCGGATCATTAGGCGCAGTTAGCGCTCTACTCAAGCTCTCAATGTAATTGGCATAAAGCGAAAGGTTATCTTTCATTTTCCACACCAAACCTACAACTGGCGAAACATGAGATCGCTTGTAACTGTCATCCGGCTTCAATGCCCCTGTAACGTAATCGAAACTGCTGGTATCAATTGTTTGATGCCGCGCACCAACCGTAACTAAAAACTGGTCCTCAGCAAATCCAATAGTGTCACCAACCGCAAAACTATCGAGTTGATTGCGTGAAACGGTTAGAGGGTCACCCATATCACCAGCACTATACGAAAGACTCGGAATTGAATATTGCTGTGGATTATTCAACTGATCATTGACCGCAAACTCAGCCCCCCTATACGCCCCCTTCTCTTTGATTCTATAGGTCGAAGCAGATGCCACAATAGAATGAGAAATTGAACCCGTTTTTAGTTTACCTCGCAAGCCGACTTCGCCGCTTTTAACGGTATCTTCTCTATTATTATCGAACCGCGTTCCGGTACCGTCTCCCGTTGCTGCACTCGTGATCGTGAGCCCACTCAGCACGTTGGACTCTTTGCTTTGTCGCATGCCGAACGCCGCCCATGCTGTCCAATTGGCATTGAAATCGTACTCGCCACGTAAGGTACCAAACGTATCTCTCTCATTAGAATGCGTCCAGTTTTGTGACCAGTTCTTCGTATTGTCTGGTGCGTCTGGTACGACCGATCCACCGTCGATAGTTACACTTGGACGTGCACGTTTAAGTCTGTTGTTCTGATATCCAATATCGCCCGATAAACGAACATTACTACTATGCCAATCCACACCAATGGCAAACGCATCCAGCGTTGTTTTTTCACGATCAACACCCGTGCCACCCTCACCGTGGACGGCGTTCACACGAATACCCGTGCTAGCGTCTGGTCCGAATCGGCGCGCAACATCCGCAGCAGCACGAGTCTGCCCTCCGGTACCTCCTCCCACGGTAATGCGTGTCAACGGGTTATTCGGCGCCCGCTTCGGCAACAAATTAATAGACCCACCAATACCACCACCGCCCGGTGCAGCACCGGTCAGGAAGGCACTAGCGCCGCGCAGTACTTCTACCCGTTCGACCAATTCAGTTGCAATCGATTGGCGCGGCAGGATGCTATACAGGCCGTTATAGGCCACTTCGTCAGAAGCCAGAATAAAGCCGCGTATAAAATACGACTCTTGAAAATTACCAAAACCGCGTGCCACGCGTACCGACGAATCATTTTTCAATACGTCACCTATCGTGCGCGCCTGCTGATCCTGAATCAGTTCATTGGTGTAGCTGGTGATATTGAATGGCACATCTAAATTATCCTGCGTACCCAAAATGCCAGCACGCCCACCACGAGCCACCTGCCCGCCCGCGTACGGTTTGGATAAGCCGTCAGCAGATGCATCGGCGGATGCATTGACGGTAATCGTACCTAACTTCTGGTCATCGACTTTGGGAGTTTCCTGGGCATGCGCGCCACAGACGGTGAGAAATGCGGCGAAGGCAATCGGAGTGGGAGTAAAACGTTTGAACATTGGCGTTTCAACTTGATTTAATTGAGAATAGCTCTCATTCTAAATCATTAGGATGCTAATGGGAATGATTTGCATTACAATATTTGTCTAAAAGATGTAAAACACACTCTCAAGCTGTTGGTGCTCAGCGCTGACGCTTGGCGCTTAAGTCTTCCTTGCATCACGTTCAATTCAGCCCTAGATTTATATGACTTCACACTCCCTCCGGCGCTGGGCATGGATACACAAATGGAGTAGCCTGGTCTGCACCATCTTCATGCTGTTGTTGTGCCTCACCGGCTTGCCGTTAATTTTCCACCACGAAATCGGCCATCTACTTGCCACTGAGGTTGAGGCGCCAACCATGCCCGCAACTACGCCGCATATCAGCCTGGATAAGGTGATGGACATTGCGCGTTCGCAGTTTCCTGGCAAGAACGGCATGTTTGCTTCCCAGGAAGCAGATGACAACCGCGTCTGGTTTGTCACGATGAGTGATGCGCCGAGATCTAACGGAAATTTAAAGCAAGCCGCCATTGATGCGCGTACTGGCGAGGTCCTCGGTCATCCAAAACTTGATGAAGGAATCATGCATGTGATCCTCCGCTTGCATGTCGATATGTTTGCAGGATTACCCGGCACCTTGTTTCTAGGATTGATGGGATTGCTATTAGTATTGGCAATCTTGTCTGGCGTGATTTTGTATGCACCATTTATGCGCAAGCTAGAGTTTGGTACTGTAAGACGCCACAATTCACCGCGCATCAAATGGCTGGATCTGCATAACGTTTTAGGTATCGTGACATTGGTATGGGCATCGGTCGTCGCATTAACCGGTGTGATCAATACCCTCGCCGATCCAATTATCGATTTTTGGCGTTTCGATCAAATGAGCGAAATGACCGCGCCATACAAAGACATGCCAGTCCCCGCCAAATTCGGATCACTACAGAAATCAGTTGATGCGGCGCTGGCACTAGAACCGAACATGGCGGTGAAATTTATTGCTTTCCCTGGCACTTCTTTTTCCAGCCCACATCATTACGCGATCTTTTTGCGTGGCGATACTCCCGTCACGCTGCGCTTACTAAAACCCGTTCTGGTAGACGCGCAAACGACGCAAGTGACTGATAGCCGAACCATGCCGTGGTACGTGCAAACATTGCAACTTTCTCGGCCTTTGCATTTCGGTGATTACGGTGGCATGGCACTCAAAATTCTCTGGGCACTGCTGGATATCGCGACCATTATTGTGCTGGGAAGCGGCCTGTATCTCTGGTTCAAACGCAAACGACGCCCTGCTGGGGCAAGACATGATCCTGCGCTCGACGCCAGCGCAACAATACAACTCGGAGAAAAATCATGAGCGCTCCCTTTAAACGTCTCTGGGGTGCGCCCATCTTGCTCGGCATATTAACGCTAATCGGTCTACTGTCAGCATTGCTAGGAGACGGGATGTGGGATGTGTTGTCAGCGTTGACGCTCGGCATCCCAGTCGTCGTTACGATTTGGTGTTTCTTCAAGAAATCGAAGACTCAAGGCTAAGCAAAGATGTATTCAGATACATCGCAAGCTGCGGATAATCTCCAGCAATAAGGTCTACAATCAAAATTGGTCGCGCATAATTGCATCGATAGTTATCGCGATATTTGAGGCCCATCAAAAGGAGCTGCTATGAGTACAGTAAATGTTGGGATGCACACGCATCTGCAAGCACTACCAGGCAAGGAAAAACAACTCGAGGAATTTCTTAGGGCGCAAGAGTCTTTTGCGCTAGGCGAGCCAGCCACGACAGCATGGTTTGTTTCTAAGCTAGACGACAATACATTCAGCATCTTTCATGCCTTCTATGATGCGTCTGGTCTACAAGCACATCTTGATGGTGAGATTTGCAAATCCCTATTTGCTGATGTGGCGCATCTGTTGGCCGGCTCACCTAAAGTTGAGAATCTGACCATATTGGCGGCCAAATTACCGGATCGCGCTGAATTTCCAGATTCGCTCGGCTAACGAACAACGGGCCGCCCAGCAAAACTTAGCCAGTGCTTGGCAGCCTTTTAGCGCGCGCTTTATAATGCAATTTGCATTAACACTCGCGGAAAAACGGAGCAATGATGAATACCAGTTGGGGCAATGAAGACGATATGGAAATCGATGACGAGTTTGCGCTCGAGATCGAACATTTGGTGCCGTCCCGTCAACGCAATCACGGCGATATCGGCACACTGGATTTTTACGACCGTCAAGACAGACTGGCGCGTGAAATCACTGATAAGCCGCGCTAAGCAAGATCATTGTATTCAACGCTCTCGTGGTGACTCTGAACAAAGCACTCTCACTTCCATTCCTGCGTTTTTACTGTACGCATTAACGTCAGTAACGCACGACAACACCCCCCCCCTCTATAAAATTGCCCCATTTTGGCGCGGATCTCGCCTCATTGGGTGGCACAACTATTGCTCAATTGAAAGGGACTTTATCGTGACGATCTAGTGTTGACATAGTCACTACACCGTCTTCATTCCTTAATGACAAGTAACATCATGCTTCTTTCAATGCCATCTTCTGCTGCTGATCCCACACTGCAAGCCCGTTTGCTCGGCACCTTACTCGCCAATCTTGAGGGTATGGTGTATCGCTGTCGGCTGGATGCACACTGGACGATGGAATTTGTCAGCGAGGGGTGCTTTTCCCTGACCGGCTACACGGAAGAAGATATTCTTTTCAATAGCCGCATCTCATACGACGATATTACCCACGTTGAGGACAGAGCCCACGTCCGACGCGTGATCACCGAAGCGGTGCAAAATAGCGAGCGCTTCGATCTTGAATACCGAATCGTCCGTGCCGATGGCGAGGTGCGCTGGGTGTGGGAGCGTGGCACCAATATTAGTCACGATAACCACAATTGGGATGTGCTGGAAGGTTTTATTCAGGACATTACCGAGCGCAAGCACGCAGACGAAGCACTGCGCGAAGCCGAGCGGCGCTATCGCAGCATCTTCGAGAACGCTATCGAAGGCATCTATCAATCGACCGAGCATGATGGCTATTTGGCAGTCAATCCAGCACTTGCACGCATGTACGGTTACGACTCACCGCAACATATGATCAAGATGTTGCGAGACATAGAGCGACAACTTTACGTCGCGCCAGAACGTCGCACCGAATTCATGACCTTGATGGCGCAAGATGGCGTCGTCACCAACTTTGAATCACGCATTTACCGCCGTAACGGCGATATCATCTGGATCTCTGAGAATGCACGCGCAGTCTATAACGATGCGGGTGCCCTGCTGTTTTTTGAAGGCACGGTAGAAGCGATCACCGAGCGCAAGCTGCATGAGGCTGAAATACAGTTTCAAGCCACCCACGATGCTCTCACTGGCCTGCCTAACCGCACTTTGCTCTACGACCGCATGCAGCAAGCCATCCTGCATTCTGCACGTCATGGCACATTGACCGCAGTTGCCTTTTTGGATCTGGATCAGTTCAAGTTCATCAATGACAGTCTGGGTCATCAAGTTGGTGATGAACTGCTCAAAATTACCGCACAGCGACTAACCAGTTGCCTACGCGAAAGCGATACCGTTGCCCGTCAAGGCGGCGATGAATTTGTTCTACTGTTAACCAGCCCAGGTAACGCAGAAACAATTACGCACACCATGCAACGCGTGTTGTACGAAGTATCGCAACCGTGGACTGCCAATGGAATGGAATTTCAGATTACTTGCAGCATTGGCGTTACGCTGTGCCCGCATGACAGCCGAGATGCAGAAAATTTGCTGAAAAATGCTGATTCTGCAATGTATAAGGCAAAAGAACTGGGACGCAATAATTTCCAATACTTTGCTGCTGAAATGAACGATACCGTTACCGATAGGCTGGAACTGTTAAACAGTCTGCGCCAAGCAATCAGCAATACAGAATTCGTGCTTCACTATCAACCAAAGGTATCATTGACAACCGGCAAGATCATTGGCGCCGAAGCTTTGGTCCGCTGGCAAGGTCCGCACGGCATGATTTCTCCAGCTAGTTTTATTCCACTAGCAGAAGAAACCGGTTTAATCATCCCAATTGGTGAATGGGTCTTGCGCACTGCCTGCCTCCAGCATTGCGCATGGCAACGCGACGAGCATGCCACGATCCCCATTTCTGTCAATCTGTCGCCGCGCCAACTGGCACGCGGTGATATGGTCGACATTGTGGAGACAGTGCTAGCAGAAACCGGCATGGAAGCGCGTTATCTGGAATTGGAAATTACTGAAAGCGTGATGGCCACCGATGTAGAAAAATCCTTCGCCACACTGACACGTCTGCGCGCACTTGGCATCAAAATTTCACTCGATGATTTCGGCACCGGTTATTCCAGCCTCAGCTACCTGAAGCGCTTTCCGGTTGATACCTTGAAGATAGATCAGTCATTCGTACGTGACATTGCCACCGATCAGGACAGTGCAGCAATCGTCAAGGCCATCATCTCATTGGGGCACAATCTCAATTTGACCGTGTTAGCCGAAGGGATAGAAACGCAAGAACAGTTTCAATTTTTGCTGAGCAACGGCTGTGATGAAGGTCAAGGTTATTTGATGAGTCGCCCTCTCGCTACCCGCGACTTCATCAGATTGCTGCAGAAGTAAGCGGTCAGCTGCCGCATAGTCGATCAAAAAACCAGACGTTGGACACCGTCTGCGGTCCCTAGTAGGCCGATATCTGCGCCACGACGCGCAAACAAGCCAACTGTCACCACGCCAACAATATCGTTGATCTTTGCTTCTAGCTGCGCGGGTTGTTGGATACTCAGTCCATGCACATCGAGAATGAAACAGCCGTTATCGGTCACTAAAGGTTGACCATCCTTGCTTCGCAAACGCGGCTCACCACCCAGCTCAGCTAGTTTGCGTGCCACCACGGCTTGTGCCATCGGAATCACTTCGACCGGTAACGGAAATTTACCCAATTGCGCAACCAGCTTGGAGCCATCGGCTATACAGACAAATTGCTTTGCGACCGAAGCAACGATTTTCTCGCGTGTCAGCGCAGCGCCACCGCCTTTGATCATCGCGCCATCTGAAGTAATTTCATCAGCACCATCGATATAAACCGACAGCGAGGCGACATCATTTAAATCAAATACGGTAATGCCGTGCGAGCGCAAGCGCTCGGCAGTTGCTTCTGACGAAGCTACCGCGCCCTTGATGCGATCCTTGATTTTTCCCAATTCGTCAATAAAAAAATTGGCAGTCGAGCCAGTACCAACACCGATGATTTCACCATCAGTTACATAGTCGATCGCGGCGCGAGCGACTGCCTGTTTCAATTCATCTTGTGTCATGGGGAAGTCAAAAAATACAAAAAAATAAAAGCCAAAAATACAACCCGAAAATACAGACTGAAAATTCAGCTAGGTATTGAGGAAAAGGAAGACGTCATTTTAACGGATTGCGGCATCGATTCACGCAACGCCGCAGCGGCCTTGGCCAACTCGGTAATGCGACTCCAGTTTTGCTGCGCCATCACATCCTTGGGCGTCAACCACGAGCCACCAACACAAGCGACATTTTTACAAGCAAGAAATTGCGGCGCCGTTTCTTGCGAAATCCCGCCAGTAGGGCAAAACAGCATATCCTGCAAAGGCCCGGCAATCGCGTTTAGCATCGCCACACCCCCTGCCTGCGCAGCTGGGAATAATTTCACTTGCCGAAAACCAGCAGCGCGCGCCACCATCACTTCCGACGGTGTCATCACACCTGGCAACAATGGCAAGCCACTCGATTTTGCACCTTGTATCAACTCTGCCGTCAAACCCGGCGACACGCCAAACACCGCACCCGCATCGCGCGCAGCAACAAATTCGTCATGCTGCGTCAACGTGCCCACACCTAGAATTGCCTCTGGTACCTGCTCGGCAATTGCACGGATCGCAGCGAGACCATGCTCAGTACGCAAAGTGACTTCCAGCACTCTGATGCCGCCGGCGACCAGCGCTTGCGCCAATGGCACGGCATGATTCAAATCGTCAATGGCAATCACGGGGATCACTGGCGATGCGTACATAATTTCAGTCAAGGTCATGAGATTTTTCATACGCACTTTCATATCGCTTGTTGAACATTGGTATCTTCATCGCTAAACGGTGTTGCATCGCCACTCGGCAAGCTGACTTCTGGCGAGGTCGCAGAAAAAAGATAAGGCAAATCAAAGGTCGTCGCTCCCTCTTCCGCAATGCTAACGGTAGAACGAAACATCGCAAACAATTTGCGTCCCATACCAATCATGCTGGATGAAAGATCCGCCGTTGCCTGCGGGCGGTCTTGCCATTCGTCATTGCTTACCAATGCTTGCAACGTACCGCTGTCAGCATCGAGTCGAATCAGATCGCCATCGACTACGCGTCCCAATGGACCGTCGGCGAGAATTTCCGGTGATACATGAATCGCAGCAGGAATCTTGCCCGACGCACCCGACATACGGCCATCGGTCACCAGCGCCACCTTGTAGCCCGCATCCTGCAAATTACCAAGTGCCGGTGTCAATGCATGCAGCTCCGGCATGCCATTGGCACGTGGCCCCTGAAAACGCACGACTGCGACAAAATCGCGGTTCAATTCGCCCGCATGATAACGATGCATAAACTCTTCTTGTGAATCAAACACCAATGCTGGTGCTTGCACCACACGATGTTCTGCCTTGACCGCCGAAACTTTGATCACCGCACGGCCCAGATTACCCGTCAATAAACGCAAACCACCATCGGCGGCAAATGGTAGATCAGCAGATCGCAACACGTTTTCATCCGCACTAACTGCAGGCGAGGGTTTCCAGATCGCTTTACTATCTTCAATAAATGCCTCGGCGCAATATGCGCGCAAGCCCTGCCCCAATATCGTGGTGACGTCCTCATGCAACAAGCCAGCATCCAGCAAGGTGCTCATCACAAAACCGGTACCACCAGCAGCATGAAAATGATTGACGTCTGCATCGCCATTTGGATAGATGCGTGTGACGAGTGGCACGACCGACGACAATTGATCAAAATCGTCCCAATCGATGATGATGCCGGCCGCCTTGGCGATCGCTACCAGATGTATGGTGTGGTTGGTCGAGCCACCGGTGGCCAGCAAAGCGACCATGCCATTAACGATCGCTTTTTCATCGACCATACGACCAATCGGCGTAAATGCCGGCCCCTGCTCACTAATTTCCACTGCACGTTGCGCCGCACGCACCGTCAACGCATCGCGTAGCGGCGTATTTGGCGTAACAAACGCAGCGCCCGGCAAATGCAGGCCCATCACTTCCATCAGCATCTGGTTGCTGTTGGCAGTGCCGTAAAAAGTACAGGTACCAGCTCCGTGATAAGACTGGCTTTCCGCTTCCAGCAAGGCATCTCTGTCGATTTTGCCTTGCGCGTATAACTGACGAATACGCGATTTTTCCGAATTGGATACGCCGCTGGTCATCGGCCCCGCCGGGATAAAAACCGCTGGCAAATGACCAAAATGCAATGCGCCAATCAACAGACCTGGCACGATCTTGTCGCACACACCGAGATAGACCGCCGCATCAAACATATTGTGAGACAACGCAATCGCAGTTGACATCGCAATCGTATCCCGCGAGAACAACGACAATTCCATGCCCGGCTGGCCTTGCGTGATGCCGTCGCACATGGCCGGTACGCCACCGGCAAACTGTGCCACCCCACCAGCCGCACGTACCGCGTCCTTGATGATGGCAGGGAAATTCTCAAACGGCTGATGCGCCGATAACATGTCGTTGTACGAAGAAACGATGGCAACCGAAGGCTGACGCTGTAGCTTTAGCACCAGTTTGTCATTTGCAGGGAAAGCGGCAAAACCGTGCGCCAGATTGGTACAGGATAAGGCGCTGCGCTGTACACCTTGTTGTGTTGCCGCTGCCACCTGCTGCAAATAAGCCGTGCGATAAGGATGACTGCGCTCAATAATTCGCTTGGTGACGGCAGACAAGACATGATTGAGCGACATAATGAAATTCCTCTAAAACAGATTTGAAATTTTACACTACCCACCACAAGCTCGTAATTCGCAACGACCTCCTCGCGAGATCTAGTATTCTGGGTGTAAAGACGCGACCTCGTTGCATGCAGTAACTTCGGCATCCAAAAAGACTTTTTATAAATTGAACTTTCCCGCCAGCAAACCATTCGTATTAACTAGAATTAAGCAGGCAGGTGCCTATAGCAAAGCGCCTTATTTACTTAAGTGCTTTACTCATAGCTGCTGCGGCCAATAGCCGCAAGGAATTACGATATATTGATGTATAGTTAATCAACCTGACTACCTTGTTTTTGGTCTTCTTGTTGGTCCCCCGTTTTTATTCTGTGTTTTTTAGTTTCTGCTTACCATGCGCGAAAACCCCACTTTCAATACCTTAGCAACCGATCAAACAGCGACACTGCAACAACACTATCAAGCGAGTAAAAATCGCTTGATGCGTGAGTTGTTTGCGCAAGATGGCGAGCGCTTTGCCAAATTTTCGTTGGAAGGTGCAGGACTGTTTCTTGACTATGCAAAAAATCCGATCGATGAAAAAACGGTTGAGTTACTCATCGCGCTAGCGCAAGCATCCGATGTGGAAGCACGTCGAGATGCAATGTTCGCTGGCGAAAAAATCAATACTACTGAACAGAGAGCGGTACTACATACCGCGCTACGCGCACCAATCGAGGCAAACGTTGAGCTTGATGGACAAAATGTCGTCGCCGATGTACATGCCGTGCTGGCGCAAATGGGGGAATTTAGCGAGCGGGTTCGTTCTGGTGAGTGGCAGGGATACGATGGACAAGCCATTACCGACGTCGTCAATATTGGCATAGGTGGTTCTTTCCTTGGTCCAAAAATGACGTGCCATGCATTACGCGCGCTCGCCCATCCGCGCATCACTACGCATTTTGTCTCGAATGTAGATGGTCACGATCTGGCGGCACTGCTAGATAAAATCAATCCGGCGACCACGCTTTTTATTATTGCCTCAAAAACGTTCACAACCTCGGAGACCATGACCAATGCGCATTCGGCGCGCGCATGGTTTCTGCAAACCGGCAAAGAATCTGATCTAGCCCAGCATTTCGTTGCAGTATCGACCAATCTAGAGTCGGTGCAAAAATTTGGCATTGCGGCGGAAAATATGTTCCCGTTTTGGGATTGGGTTGGTGGTCGCTATTCAATCTGGTCCGCAATCGGTCTACCGCTGGTGTTGTCGATCGGTATCGATGCATTTCGAGAATTTCTGGCCGGCGCGCACGAGATGGATCAGCATTTCCAAAAAACGCCGCTAGCAAAAAATCTACCGGTGATGCTGGCGTTGGTTGGCATTTGGAATCGTAATTTCCATCAGCATCACTCTGTCTCGATCGCACCGTATCATCAGGATTTGCAGTTCTTTCCCGGCTATTTGCAACAGCTGGAAATGGAAAGTAACGGTAAACGCGTCAAGCTGGATGGCACACCAATCACCGAAGCAAGTTGTCCTATCATCTGGGGCGATGTCGGCACCAACGGTCAGCATGCGTATTTTCAGCTACTGCATCAAGGCAGTGAAGTGACTCCGGTTGATTTTATCGCGGCACTTAAACCAAATCACACGCTGCCCGGTCATCAATCGCTACTGCTGGCAAATTGCTTTGCCCAGTCCGAAGCCCTGATGCGTGGAAAAAATGCTGACGAGGTAATCGACGATCTGACGGCACAAGGCTTAGCCACTGATGAAATCGCACATCTATTGCCGCACCGTTTGTTCCCCGGCAACCGACCCAGCAATACTATTTTGATGGAAGCATTAACACCGCACTCACTAGGCGCTTTAATCGCCTTGTACGAACACAAGGTTTTTGTGCAGGGTGTCATCTGGGGCATCAATAGCTTCGACCAGTGGGGCGTGGAATTAGGAAAAGTGCTCGCGAAGAACATCGCGAGCGAACTAACGCAACAAAGTCATCCTGAATTGCACGATAGTTCTACTAACGGTTTAATTGCCCGAGCAAAAGTTAGTCTAGGCGCATAAATATGCATAGACTAAAAACGAAACCTCTATATCTGGCAAAATGCATCATCAACCAAAGATCAGCAGTCTTATTTATGAATTTTATGTCAGCCTCATCAGTTAGCTTAATTGCATAGCCTAATTTATAAGCATCATTTGCCAACACTAATACTTTTTTTAAAAAACAATAACATTTTTTATTTCTATGGCTCTTAACGATTTCGATCTAGTTTTATTCGGCGGCGGTGGCGATTTATCTATGCGCAAACTGATTCCCGCTTTGTATGCGCGCGACCGCGCAAAAGACCTTCCTGAAAACGCACAGTTAATTTGCATCGGCCGCCACAAATGGAGCCAAGAAGAATTTATTGATGCGCTCAATAAGAATGCCAAACCAAATGTCCCAGAAAAAAATCTGACGGAAGAGACATGGCAATCTTTTTGCGCACGCATCAAATATGTAGCGCTCGATGCCACCGATGCAGACACCTATCAGCCATTGAAAGATGTCTTGCGCGATGACCAAAATCTGACCCGCGTGTTTTATCTGGCGGTCTCGCCTTCGCTGTTTTCCGGCATCTGCAATAATCTGGCCGCATGTGGACTGGCGACTGACAACTCACGCGTGGTGCTAGAAAAACCGTTGGGCCGCGATCTGGAAAGCGCCAAACAAATCAACAAGGAAGTCGGCAAGGTATTCAAGGAATCGCAGATTTTCCGTATCGATCACTATCTGGGTAAAGAGGCCGTTCAAAATTTACTGGCGCTGCGATTTGGCAACGTGCTATTCGAGCCACTATGGCGACGCGAATGGATTTCCGACGTGCAGATCACGATCGCCGAAGAAATTGGTGTTGGCAATCGCATGGGTTATTACGAAACCTCTGGTGCTCTGCGTGACATGCTGCAGAACCATTTGCTGCAATTATTGTGCATTGTCGCTATGGAGCCACCGCTCTCGGTGACACCCGATGCGGTACGTGATGAAAAGCTGAAGGTGCTACGTTCGCTCAAACCGTTTACACCAACAACGCTGGCAAAGAACGTGGTGCGTGGTCAATACCGTGCAGGCCACGTTGATGGCAAGGCAGTACCGTCGTATCGCAACGAAGACACTGCCAATCCTGATTCCAATACTGAAACCTTTGTTGCCGTCAAAGCCGAGATCGATACCTGGCGCTGGGCTGGTGTGCCGTTTTATCTACGCACCGGCAAACGGATGGCCGATCAGTTGGCAGAAATTGTGGTGCGATTTAAATCAATACCGCATTCGATTTTTGCGCAATCGACCAATAGCTTTCAACCAAACTGTCTGGTGATTCGTCTGCAACCGGATGACGGCCTGCAATTGAACTTGATGGCAAAAACCCCGGGCGATGGCATGCGCCTGAAACCAGTAGAGCTTGAGCTCGATTTTGCTGAAAGTTTCAAGACGCCACGGATGGATGCGTACGAGCGTCTGTTGCTCGACGTGTTACGCGGCCACTTGACCTTGTTTATGCGCAGCGACGAACTCGAAGCCGCTTGGGAATGGGTAGAACCTATCATGCGCTACTGGGAGCAAGAAGGTAACGAACCTATCTTGTACACCGCCGGCACTTGGGGTCCTGCTGCATCCAGTGCATTGATTGGTCGCGACGGTTTGCAATGGCGTGAAGAAGCGCTGCCGGAAATGTAAGCTCTCTACACGGTGATTTGTAGATACGTACGCGCTTGACCTAACTATTTTGGCGTAACGTTCACTAGTATCGTTTTTAGAATTGTTCTTTAATCCTAGAGTTGTCCTTAATCTTATTATTGCGCCATGACCCAACTTGAACAACTGAAGCAATTCACGACGGTCGTCGCCGACACTGGCGACTTTCAATCGATCAAAGCATTTGCACCACAAGATGCCACCACCAATCCTTCGTTAATTTTAAAAGCCGTACAAAAGGACGAGTACCGTCCGATCATGGAAAAAATTGCGCGTGAACATGCAGGCAAAAGCACCGCGCAAATTATCGATCATCTACTGGTTGCATTTGGCACTGAAATTCTCAAAGTGATACCGGGTCGCGTCTCAACCGAAACCGATGCGCGCCTGTCATTTGATACCGCTGGCTCGATTGAAAAAGGCCGCACCCTGATCAAGTTGTATGAAGCTGCCGGCATTTCCCGCGAGCGGGTGCTGATCAAGATTGCCTCAACTTGGGAAGGCATACGAGCTGCCGAGGTGTTGGAGCAAGAAGGTATCCATTGCAATCTGACGCTGCTATTTTCGTTGCCGCAGGCGGCTGCTTGCGCCGATGCCAAGGTGCAACTGATATCACCATTTGTTGGCCGCATCTACGATTGGTATAAAAAATCAACCGGCACTGATTACGTTGGCGCTTCCGATCCTGGCGTGCAATCAGTCAAACGTATTTATAGTTACTATCGCAAATTTGGCTTCCGCACCGAAGTGATGGGAGCGAGTTTCCGTAATACCTCGCAAATTACCGAACTGGCAGGCTGTGATTTACTCACCATCAGCCCAGATCTACTGCAAAAGCTCGCTGAAAGCGACGCGACACTGACGCGCAAATTAAGCCCTGAGATGGCTAAAGATATGGACATCGAGCAATTAACGCTGGATGAAAAATCATTTCGTTTCATGCTCAACGACGATGCCATGGCGACCGAAAAACTGGCTGAAGGCATACGCGCATTTTGTGCCGATGCAAAAAAGCTGGATCAATTAGTCGAAGCCTTACGCTAATTATCGGCGACGTGTGCAACCTTCCTTTAAACGCCCCCTCGTCACACGAGCAACATTTGGCATCCCTCTGAGAAAGAAAATCTCAGAGGAGCCTATATGTTCACTTATCTCCACGCTCGCTTTGATCTGTAGTTGATTGGTGGCTGCACAAAGCCTTGAGCGTTTCAGCACGCCGAAACTACAGCAGCGCATTTCCATATTTCTTACCGCATCCTCTGCACTGACGTAACCCAAAGTTACAAATTATAGGAAGAACCTCTGCCAACTGTAAGAGTCTTACTTCGATAGCCACTCGTTCTTGCCAACACGCAAAAGCCAGGCAAGCGCATCATACGAAGAAGAACTCGCAATGCCAACATTACACGCAATAATACCCACTGAAAAACGGCAAGAAAATACCGGCGTATGTCGACTTGCGCCTGCAAAATATCGTAATGCAATTACTTTTATACTGCTCGGCGTTAGCGTGCTATCCGCACAAGCCGAACAAGTCTCGACCGATTCCTTGCAGGAACCGTATCACTTTACGCTGCAGACCAGCGTCGCTACACGTCATTTTCGGCCTAATCCAACGCAAAACAATCGTCAGGATTTACTCAATTTAGAGTGGAATTACGATAGCAATTTGTTAGTGGGTGCTGCCACTTTTCGCAATACCTTCGAACAATCAACCCAGTTGGTTTATTGGGGCGCGAAATTTCACCCAATCGCTAGCGCGCCAGGAGCGTATGTCAAGGTTGTTGGCGGATTGCTGCATGGCTATCGAGGCGAATACAAAGACAAAATTCCGTTTAACAAATATGGTAGTGCACCGGTGATTTTGCCAGCCGCCGGTTATTGTTATAAACAGGTTTGTTCGGAATTGATTGTGTTTGGCGCGGGCGCAATGCTGACCGCGGGGGCGCGGTTTTAAAGTACTTCCGAAGGGTAGCGCTGCGCTTTACCAGAAGGAGAAATGAGGTAGCTTGTCAGGCGGCATTTGGTGCAATTGAGGCCAACTAATCAGCAATGGGAGAAGATTTAGTTACTAGTTAAACGTCCAGTAACCTAATAGAAAAACCAGCAAGGCCAGCGCAAATTTTTTCCAGAAATCTTTATTCATCTGAGCATCCGTGATTTTTACGAAATCAAGCCAGCTTAAACCACCCCGTCTTTGCGCAAAGACGTAATCATCGCATCGTCATAGCCCAAGTCTTTTAACACCTGATCGGTATGTTCGCCCAAAGCAGGTCCCAACCATTTTGTCTGGCCAGGAGTCTCGGATAATTTAGGGGTAATAGCCGGCATTTTGACCGGCGTGCCATCAGCAAATGTGTGTTGCTCAAACATCTTACGCGCCAAGAATTGCGGGTCACTCATCATGTCGCGTACTGAGTAAATTTTGCCAGCCGGCACATCTGCCGCCTGCAAGATATACATCGCCCTACCTATCGTCTGCGTCGCACACCAGGCCTGTATCGCATCATCAATTTCTTGCGTACGCGCTACCCGTCCATCGTTACGCGCCAATTGCGCATCATTAGCCAAATCATCACGTCCCATCGCCAACATCAGACGCTTGAATATCGCATCGCCATTACCGGCGATCACGATGTTTTCGCCGTCGCCAGTGGTATAGGTATTCGACGGTACGATGCCAGGCAAAGCGCCGCCAGTGCGCTCGCGTACGACGCCAGCGACATCGTATTCCGGTACTAGCGATTCCATCATATTGAAAACCGATTCGTACAAAGCAACGTCAACCATCTGCCCCTGTCCCGCCACACATGCATCGCCGCTCTTGCCGTTCCAGCGACCGCCAGTAACATCGCGGTGACGCAAGGCCATCATCGCGCCCATGACGCCGTGCATGGCTGCAATCGAGTCACCAATGGAGATGCCGATCCGTAACGGTGGTCGATCTGGAAAACCAGAGACATAACGCATCCCTCCCATAGACTCGCCGATCGCACCGAAACCCGGCTGATCCTTGAGCGGGCCCGTCTGGCCAAAACCAGATAATCTAACCATGATGGTGGCAGGATTCTCTGCCTTCAATTGCTCATAGCCTAGCGACCATTTTTCCAACACGCCAGGTCGATAGTTTTCGATGATGATGTCTGCTTCAAGCGCCAGTTTTTTGGCGATCTCTTGTGCGCGAGCGTCCTTCAGATTCAAGGTCATGCTTTTTTTGTTGCGCGCTTGGACTGACCACCACAAGGAAGTGCCATCTTTTAATACGCGCCACTGGCGGATAGGGTCGCCGCCATTGGGTGATTCAATCTTAATTACGTCAGCGCCAAACTCTGCCAGCATCCGCGAACAAAAAGGACCGGCGATCAAGGTGCCAAGCTCCAGTACTTTGATGCCCGCTAATGGGCCAGATGAAGGTGGTTTTGTCATACGATTTAACGATTAAAAACTTGCACAAATAGTTAAGTAGCGCGTCGATCTAGCATCGCGCGCGCAATTGTGCCGGCGTCTACATATTCCAGCTCACCGCCGACTGGTACGCCACGCGCAAGGCGACTCACCTTCAAACCGCGCGCCTTTAGATTCTCACTGATGTAATGCGCAGTCGCTTCACCTTCATTAGTGAAATTGGTTGCGAGCACGACTTCTTGCACTACGCCGTCGCCAGCCCGCGCAATCAACTTTTCTAAATTGATATCTTTAGGGCCGATGCCGTCTAACGGTGACAAGCGTCCCATCAACACGAAATACAAACCTTTATGCGTCAAAGTTTGCTCGATCATCAACTGATCGCCTGGGGTTTCAACCACGCAAAGCAAAGAAGTATCGCGCCCGCTATCGCTGCAGGTTTCACACAATTCGTGTTCGGTGAAGGTATTGCACATCGCGCAGTGCTGAACTTTTTCAACTGCTTGCGTCAATGCGCGCCCAAGTTGGGCAGCACCCTCGCGGTCATGCTGCATCAGATGATAGGCAATCCGCTGCGCCGATTTTGGTCCTATGCCGGGAAGGCGACGCAAGGACTCACTCAAAAAATCAAGACTGGATGGTGTTTTCAATGACGTTCTGCGATGTACTGAAATGCTGACAGCGACTCTGCTGTCATGGTGGGAACAAACTCTGTGATGTCGTATTCGGCGATCCCTGCTTCATAAAAAGGATCGAGTTGAATTATCGCCTCTATATCGGCACGATCCGTTGCGTCTGCCAAAATAATGCCGCCACTACGCGGCACTTTGCGCCCTGACATCAAAAATACACCAGCAGCATACTGCTCTTTCAGAAATCGATGATGTGCGGTGAGCAATGCATCGATTTCTTCTTCTGACTTGACGTATTTGATCGAAATGATAAACATGATGTCGTAAGCGCTATCTGTATTGTGAACTTGATTAAGACTACCGCATACTTCAAATACTGTCTCAGCGCATGCGTATACAAAGCACGTACTGATTTCCAAGCCTGCTCGAAAGCAGTAATGCTTAAAACGGCATTTTGAAACCTGGTGGCAATGGCATACCAGCAGTTACGCCCGCCATTTTTTCTGCGGCGGTCGCCTCAGCCTTGCGAACTGCATCGTTAAATGCGGCAGCGACCAGATCTTCCAGCATATCTTTGTCATCAGCCAGCAAGGACGGATCAATAGAAACACGCTTAACATCGTTTTTGCACGACATCACAACTTTAACCAAACCGCCGCCTGCTTGTCCTTCTACATCAATTTGCGACAATTGATCTTGCGTTTTCTTCATATTATCTTGCATTGCCTGCGCTTGCTTCATCAGACCTGCCAGTTGATTTTTCATCATGGTGCTTTACTCCTTCAATATCAATAATCGGTAATCTATATTTTATATATGCGTCACGTGCTTGAATTATTCAGCTGGAATTTATTCCTCAAGCGCGCGATTTGTAAGCTAATTTAAACTGGTTTAATCGAGCCTCTGACGATGGTCGCGCCAAATTCCCGCATTAGTTTTTGCACAAAGGGATCGTCTTGCATCGATTGTTCCGCCTGTTGCTGCCGTACCGCCATATCGGCCAGCGCGAAGGTATTGGCAGTATGATGCACGGGACCCAAGCTGGTATTGACGCGCACTACCAAGCCAAAATGCTCGGCTAGCGCAGCGGACAGTTTATCAACGCTACCCGCCGCCAACAATGTCTCCACCCCAACCTGCAAATCAAATTGAATTGCACCACTAGCCTGATCGCGTGCGCAGTTGAGTAGTTCACTCTGCTGCGCCAGTTGTTGCGCCACGCCGCGAACCGGCAGATTAACCGCCAACTGTGGCCAGTTACCATCCCACGCCACACCTTCTACCGGATGCAATTGAAACGCCGGTTGTTCAGGTATCGCCTCACTGCTAGCGACAGTCTTAACAGGTGCAGATTGCTGCAAATCGCTACTAACGTTGGCGGTATCACTCGTGTGCCGTCTGCTTGCTGGTACCGTTGCTGACGGCGCCGCGGAAGAAACATCTTCATCCCAAGGCGGCGCCGGTGGCAAATCCATCTCCAACGAAAAATCAGCATTATCGGCTTCAGCAGCTTTAAAAACTTTCGCTTCAGTCACTGCAGCATGCGAGTCTGCTTTCGCGTCCGCTGCAAATGCCGATGGTGCAGTCGCCAGCGCTTGAATCGACTCATTCGATGACGCTACTGATTTAACCGCATCTAGCGGAGCCGATGCGGCCGGAGCCGCTGGCGCTGAGCGACTAGAAGACAATGCATTCTTCATCCCTGCGCGCGCCGCCTCCAACGCGGCACGCGCCGGACTCAATGCCGAACTTGAACGAACCGGCGCACTGGTGACCGCTTGCGGTGTCGCACTTAATCTTGCCGCTGACGGCGCAGATGCTGATGCGGTTTGTGCAGAGCTTGGTGCAGCAGTTTTGGCAGATGCTGGTGACTGCGAAACGCTAGACTTTGCTTGTTTTGCTGCAGCACCTGACGATGATTTCGATTCGTCACCAGCGACGCTGGGACGAAACGCCAGCATCCGTAACAAGGTCATCGAAAAGCCCGCATACTCATCCGGAGCCAAACCGAGCTCATTCCGACCGTGTACGGCAATTTGATAAAACAGCTGAACTTCTTCACCGTCGAATAAACCAGCCAGACGCACAATATCCTCGCGTTCCGGCAAGTCTTCTGGCAACGCCGCAGGAATAGTTTGTGCCAATGCGATGCGATGCAATAAAGAGGCAAGATCCTGCAGCGCCGCACTGTACGACAGACTACGCGCCGCCATGTCATCGGCAACCGCGAGCAGACCGGCACCGTCTTCTTGCACAAGTGCATCTAACAAACGTATCAAGAAAGATTGATCCAGCGCGCCCAACATACTTTGCACTGCATCTAGCGTCACTTGTCCTGCCGCATAAGCAATCGCTTGATCCGTCAACGACAAGGCATCGCGCATAGAACCGTGCGCACCCTGTGCTAGCAGGCGCAACGCGGGCGTTTCAAAGGTTATTTCTTCTTGCCCTAGAATATTTTCCAAGTGCGAAACGATATGGCCAGGTGGCATCTGCTTTAGATTAAATTGCAGACAACGCGACAAAACCGTGACGGGAATTTTCTGGGGATCAGTCGTAGCGAGGATAAACTTCACATGTTCAGGCGGCTCTTCCAGCGTCTTCAACATGGAATTGAAAGCGTGGTTGGTCAACATGTGAACTTCGTCGATCATATAGACCTTGAAGCGCGCGTTGGATGGCGCGTACACCGCCTGCTCCAGCAATTGCGCCATTTCTTCAACACCCCGATTGGAGGCGGCGTCCATTTCGATGTAATCAACAAAGCGTCCCGCATCAATTGCTACGCACGCATCACATACGCCGCACGGCGTCGACGTCACACCGCCATCACCGTCTGGGCCGATGCAATTGAATGCTTTAGCAAGAATCCGCGACAAAGTCGTTTTACCCACACCACGCGTACCGGTAAACAAATAAGCATGATGCAAGCGTTGATTATCCAGCGCATGCGTCAACGCACGTACAACGTGCTCTTGCCCGACCAAGGTATCGAAGCCTTTGGGGCGATATTTGCGAGCGAGAACTTGATATGACATGGGCCGTGTAATCAGTAAATGCGTGTAACTGCAATTAAATGCCAATAGCGGCAAATAGAAAAAATAGAAGCAAACCGGAATCTGCAAACACCATTTTACCTGAGCCGCGCACAGGATTTACCTAGATGGGTCTACTGCGGAAAAACAAGCTTGCGGACCTGAACATGAGGTGCGCTGATGCATGAGTATAGTGTGATTTTGGCTATGCTCACTTAGCGCTAAAATTCTAATCGAAACGAAAAAATGGAATCAGGACAACACGCGGCGCCAGCGCGCCATTTTACGCAAAGATTAGTTGGCCGCGCTGAGCCGATCTTACGCGTGCATGGCCACATTGAACTGCGCCAACAATTAGACTCAATAAGCTGACTCTATACGCTGACTCAATAAGTTAGGCGATTTAACCAAAGAACTAAATTTGATGACTAGCGAGCGCTTGTTGCGGTGGAATTTGTAGCGGGCCACTGCCGCTGAAGCGATCAAAGAACAGATAAATCACCGGCGTGATAAACAGCGTAATCACCTGCGATACCATCAAGCCACCGACCACCGCTAAACCTAAGGGTTGACGTAACTCGGCACCTGCACCCAACCCCAGCGCAATCGGCAACGCACCCATCGCCGCCGCCAAGGTCGTCATCATAATAGGACGGAACCGCAAGATACACGCTGTGCGTATCGCCTCAAGCGGCGACATGCCTTGCTCACGCTGCGCTGCTAATGCAAAGTCAATCATCATGATCGCGTTTTTCTTGACCAAACCGACCAGCAACAAAATACCAATCGTTGCAATCATCGTCAGTTCAAAACCAAAAATCCACAAAGTCAGCAACGCGCCGACGACGGCAGAAGGCAAACCCGCCAAAATCGTGATTGGATGGATATAACTTTCGTACAACACGCCCAGCAAAATGTAGATGACGACCAGCGCCAACAAAATCAAAGCAACCTGACTACTCTGCGACGATTGGAACACCGCAGCATCTCCAGCGTACGAAGTCACAATGCTGGCCGGCAAGTTGATTTCTTTTTTAATTTGATTGATTTTTTCGGTCGCGTCGCCGAGCGGCACGTTAGGCGGCAAATTGAAAGCAATCGTCACTGCCTGTAGCTGCCCTTGATGATTAACTGAAATTGGTCCTGCTGCACGCTGTACAGAAGCGACGCTCAATAGCGGCACCAAGCCACCGGTCTTGCTACGCAGATAAATTTTGCTCAAGTCGCGCTCATCCTGTGCGCCCACATTACCGTCTTGCATAATCACAGAGTAGCTATTGCTACTGGTATAGATGGTCGATACCTGGCGATCACCAAAAGCGCTATACAAGGCTGTGCGTATATCTGCAATATCAACGCCCGCTTCATTCGCACGATCACGATTGATGTCGACCACTGCCTGCAAGCCATTCAGTTGAGAATCACTAGTGACATCGAGAAAATCATGGTCTGCGTTCATGCGTGCCAGCATCTTGTCAGACCACTCGTACAACTCACCAGCACCCACACTTTGCAATGTGTATTGATATTGACTCTTGCTGGTGCGCCCACCCAAGCGTAAATTTTGCGTCGGGGTTAAATAAACCTTTGCGCCAGGAATACCGTTGAGCTTGCTACGCAAACCGCTCAATACTGCAGTCATCGTTTGGCGATCAGCACGCGGTTTCAAGCCTATAAACACCCTGCCACTATTGTCACTGCCAGTGCGAGTGGTCGCGGTATCGACATTGGGATCATCCAAAATAATCTGCGTCGCTTCGGTCACCAGACGCACCATGGTTGGATAAGACGCATCCTGGGGCCCTTCAATCGTGGCTGCGATCTGACCGATATCCTCGCTCGGAAAAAAACCTTTCGGGATCGTCATGAACAAATAAATAGTCAGGAAAAAGCTCCCGACAGCGATCGCCAAAATCGTGCGGCGATGTAACAATGACCAATCGAGGCCGCGCGTATACACATCCAATCCCCGTTGAAATTGTTTGTCAAACGCGCGCACAATCCACAACTCTTTTTTGGATTGTGATGCATTATGGTCACCCTCATGTTTTAAATAGCGACTACATAACATCGGCACCAAGGTCAATGACATCACCGCCGATACCAACACCGCTAGCGATACCACCGCGGCAAATTCATGAAACAGCAGCCCGATCACACCCGGCATAAAAAAGATCGGAATAAAAACTGCCACCAACGAAATAGAAATCGAAATAATCGTAAAACTCACCTCGCGCGAGCCCTTCAAGGCTGCCGCCAATGGATCCATACCATTCTCGATATGACGCACAATATTTTCCAGCATCACAATCGCATCATCGACCACCAAGCCGACAGCAATCGTAATACCCAGTAGCGAAATATTATCGAGGCTATAGCCAAACCAATACATCAATGCACAACAACCAATCAGCGAAATTGGTAATGACAGCACGGGAATCAGCGTCGCCATAAATCGTTTTAAAAACAGAAAAATAACCATCACTACGAGTGCGATAGTCAATAACAAGGTCAACTTGACGTCATGAATCGCTTCTCGAATCGACACCGATCTATCGTTTAATTCCCGTAGATCGATCGATACCGGCATTTGCGATTTAAATTGCGGTAATTCTTTACGAATCGCATCAACCACCGCTACCGTATTTGCGCCAGGCTGACGCTGCACTCCCAATACGATCGCGGGTTGACCGTTGGTCCAGCTACCGCTCTTGAGTTGATCGACGCTATCCTCAACCTCGGCTACATCTTTCAGTCTCGTGGTTCGACCATCTTGGCTATTGATCACCAGCTCGCCAAAGGCAGCCGCATTTTTCAACTGTTTATTGGCCTCCAGCGTCATCGTCTGCCGCGGGCCATCCAACACACCAACCGGAGTATTGGTATTTGCCGCACGTATCACCGCAGCCAAATCGTCCAAGGTCATGTTGCGCGCCGCTAATTCGTCCGGTTTAACCTTGACCCGCACCGCATAACGACGCTGACCAAACACTTGTACTTGCGCGACACCATTGATAGTCGATAGCGACGGTGCAATCAAATTTTCGGCGTAGTCGTTCAGCTCAGGCAATGAGAGCGACGGCGAGGTGAGCGACAACAGCAGAATGGATTGGTCCGCCGGGTTGACTTTGCGATATGCCGGTAGCGAGGTCATTTCAACCGGCAAGCCGCGCTGGGCTCGCAATAACGCGGCTTGCACATCGACGGCGGCGGCATCGATATTTCTGTCCTGCGCAAACTCCAGCACGATTGAAGTGGAGCCCAAAGTACTGCTGGAGCTGATCACTTCAATACCAGCAATCGTTGAAAACTGTTTTTCGAGCGGCGTCGCCACCGATGACGCCATCACGTCGGGGCTCGCACCCGGCAAAGACGCGGTGACATTGATCACCGGACGATCATAGCTAGGCAAAGCGGCAATCGGTAACGCGAAATAGCAGAACAAGCCGACCACCACCACCGCAATCGATAGCAGAATGGTCATGACGGGTCGGCGTATGCAGAGTTCGGAAATATTCAATTTAGATCATTCCCGAAGAGGGAGCTAACGCTACAGCGGTTGATGGGAGAGACAATGCCATTGCTTACGGAGCGCCGCTCGCTTTGTCGTTAGCAACGCCGGTTTCTTCTACTTGCTTCGCTTTTACTTCCTTCACTTTCCCACCGGGACGCAAATTTTGCGTTCCTTCAACAACGACCTTATCCCCAACTTCAACCCCAGTGATCGCCGCCTGACCATTTTCGACCGCATCAACACTGACTTTTTTCTGCACCACGGCATTATCTTTTTGCACCACATAAACAAATTTATCGAGTGGCCCCGTCACCACCGCCTGCACCGGCACTGAGACCGCATCCAGGGTTCGCGTCACCAAATTGACACTGACAAAGGTGCCTGGCCACAGCTGACTGTTGGCATTATCGAATTGCGCTTTCATTCGAATGGTGCCGGTTTGCGTATCCACCGTATTGTCGATAAAAATCAATTTGCCGGTCACCGCGTCGCGTCCTGGGATTTGCGCCGTTACCGGTACCGCGCCAGCGGCAAAACTGGCAGCGACATTGGCCAACTCACGCTCAGGGAGCGAGAAGCTGACGGTGATTGGATCGATCTGGGTAATCGTCAACATCGGATCACCAGATGACTGCGCCAAGCTACCCGGATGCACACTGATCAAACCGATACGACCAGAAATCGACGCTGCGATCTGGTTATAACCCAAGGCGACCGCGCTAGCTTGTGTCGCCGCTTGGTTCGCCTGCAAGGTACGGCGTAGTGACTCGACTTTATTGCGCGCAGTATCCACCACCGCTTGCGACACAAACTTTTTGGCGAGCAACTCTTGATTACGTCTAAGGATCGCCTCAGCGTCCGCCAAATCAGCTTGGCTAGCGCCTGCTTCGGCGCGCGCCTTGGCGACGCTAGACAAATCGCTACGATCATCCAGCGTGATCAGCAATTGGCCCGCTTTAACAAACTGCCCTTCCTTGACATGGATGGTGCGTACGATATTTTGCGCACGTGGCCGCACATCCACCGTATTGATCGCGGTGACATAACCGTTGGCTTGCACGGTAATAGGAATAGATTTTTTCTCAGCGACGGTGGTACGCACCGTTTGCGCTGATTGTCGGGCGGCGGTTGTTGGCGCGGCTTTACCGAATAGAAAATAAGCCAAAATGCCAGCGAGGATGGCAATGCCGATTCCGGATATTAGAAGTTTTCTGTTTCGCTGCATAGTGACTGCGGATTGTGTTGAAGAAACGTACGGGTGCCAATGATGCAAACTTATTTGGCAGTTGCAGGCGCAGTATAAAAATACCTAACCAAATAAAGCCTGACAAAAAAATAACTACTAAACAACGCGTGGCGAAATAACCAAGTAAACGGTCAGTGCTTTACGACTTATTTCAGCCCTACTGGCCGCCCTTAAATAACCAATCTAAACCGCCCACTGATCGGCGGATAAGCTTAGCATGGCAAGCGCCAAATTTATTGCCGCAACAACGCTGTTTCTATCAAATCGATTTCGCGTACCAAGCGGCGGTGCAAAGTATCGGTAATCTGCCCAGCGATGCGCAATCTATCCAGCTCCTGCCGCTCGGCATCCAATCCCCCTAACCGTATTTTTTGTTCAATCTCGACTGCGACGCGCGCGCGCTCCAACTCACGTTCCTGCGCTTCGGCATCGCCCTCGTCATCACCAATGCGACGTCGATACATGTCGGTCACTCGAACGATCGCCTCTAGCTTGAGCTGTGCTTCGCTCTCACTGCCGGATTTGCTCTGCGCTAACTGCTCTATCCGTGCAATTGCTGCTTTAGCGGCGGCGCCGCGCGCTTTGGATTCTTTACGCACCAGCGGTGTCTCGACTTTCCAATCGGCGCCGCGCGTCAGCAAAGGTAGCAAAATACTACCGCTTATCAGAGACAGCAAAATCACGCCCATCGCCAGCAATATCATGAGGTCACGCGAGGGGAAAGGCGAGCCATCGCCCATCATCATTGGTAAGGTCAAAATACCCGCCAAGGTGATAGCACCGCGTACGCCAGAACAGGTCATCACCAACATGCGGCGTCGGAAGATACGCTTGCCGTCTGCGGTTTGACGTGGCGCACCTATCATCGATACTTTTAGCGAAGCCCACACCCAGATAAAACGTAATGCCGTCAACACTAAACCGATCAACACGATATACAGCAATAAATACCACGGGTTAGCAATATGGTTACGCTCCGCCACGCTTGGAGCCGCCATCAATATGGTCGGCAACTGCTCACCCAGCAACACAAAAATCGCGCCATTCAAAGTCATTTGCACGGTGTCCCATACCGCTACCCTTTGCGTGCGCGTGGCCGCCAGCCGCCCACCGGTAAGGTCGGCATGATGCATGGTGATACCTGCCGCAACCGCTGACAAAATGCCCGAGAAGTGTAAGTGTTCGGCCGCAATATAAGCGATAAACGGCACCAACAAGCTGACCAAAATCTGAATGCCAGGATCTTCACCCGCCATACGCACCAGCCATTTGTTGGCAAAGTTAACCAACCAAGAAATAATGCCGCCCACCACAATACCGCCGCCCGCGACCAATACAAATTGCCAAGAAGCGGTGACCAACGAGAAACTACCGGTTAATGCCGCCAGCACCGCAAAACGAAAACAAACCAAACCAGATGCATCATTCAACAAGGCTTCGCCTTCCAAAATATGCATCAGGCGCGACGGCATCGCTGTGCCAGACGTGATCGCCTTGACCGCCACTGGATCAGTTGGCGACAAAATTGCTGCTAAAGCAAAGGCCACTGCCAGCGGCACCGTTGGGATTAACCACTCAACAAAGTAACCCATCCCGATCACGGTAAACACCACCAAGCCGATCGCCAGCGCAAGTATCGGCCGCAAATCATGAAAAAACGCATCCTTAGGAATGCGCCAGCCATCAATAAACAGCAAGGGAGGAATAAAGAGAAGGAAGAAAATCTCTGGATCTAGCGTGATCTTAAAACCTATGCCCGCCGACAGCACCGCCCCAACGGCGATCTGCATAAGGGGTAACGGCAACTTAAAAGGCAGCAGTCGCGTCAAAAACCCGCTGGCGATGACCGCAACCAGCAATATCAATATCATCGTGATGGTTTGCAATTTTTTTCCGCTTCCATCTTTATTTTGTTTACATCAGCCATGGCTTGAAAATCGCCCGTTCATAAGCATATCAATGAGGCAAGCAGGATAATACGGTACGCGATTTGGCGCTGACCGTCGTTCACATACATTCGCCACTGTCCGTCGCTACTGTCCAATAGCTATTTGTCTATACTAAGATCATGCCGCTACTTAAAGTTCTCACTTATCCCGACAAACGCCTGCATCGGATCGCCAAGCCGGTGACCGTTATCGACGACAACATTAAAAAATTAGTGAAGAACATGTACGACACCATGTATCACGCTGACGGCATTGGGCTGGCGGCAACCCAAGTCAATGTGCATAAGCAAGTAGTGGTGATTGATGTCTCTGAGCAAGGCGATCAGCCGTTGACGCTGATCAACCCCAGCCTTACTTGGCAAAGCGAAGAAAAAATGATCAATCGCGAAGGCTGTCTGTCCGTGCCCGATGTATTTGACAACGTCGAGCGCGCGGCCGAAATCACGATCACTGCGCAAGATTTAAAAGGACAGACTTTCTCGCTTAAAGCAGACGGTTGGCTGGCCGTGTGTATTCAACACGAGTTGGATCATTTGGCTGGCAAGGTGTTTGTCGAATATCTACCCACCCAAAAACGCAATCGCATCAAGAGCAAAATGCTGGCGCCAACGCAGTAAAAGAATCGCACTAAAAAATTCCTCATTTAACTAAAAGTTCAGCCCGCCTTGCGAAACGTAATGTTAAAACGGTATTCACCCGTCATCGCATGCTGTGCCTGCTTCAACGGCAAGATGCCGTGATAGCGTAATCTATCCGGCCCGCCCCACACCACTACATCACCATGAAATAGCGGTACGCGCGCGGTCTTGTCGCTGCGTTGCAAACCACCAAACAAAAACATTGCTGGCACGCCTAACGACACCGACACGATAGGCGCAGCGTAATTTTCCTCATCTTTGTCCTGATGCAAAGATAAGCGCGAGCCGACCTGATAACGATTGATCAAGCACGCCTCTGGCGTAAAGTCCGAAAACCCCACCTCTGCTGCGGCGCGCTTCGCCAAATCCAAAAACACTGCGGGCATCGCTGGCCACGCTTGTCCGCTCTGCGGATCGCTCTCCGCGTAGCGATACCCGCGTCGATCAGAGACCCAACCCAATGTGCCGCAATTAGTCATCGCTACCGACATCTGCAAACCACCCGGCGTGACCAAATGTCGAAAAGACGCTTGCAGCTGCACCACCTCAATCGCAGCGAGCAAGTGCGAGGCTTGCGCCAACGCAAAATTGCGCAAGACAAATGCATGGCTTGCCAATTTCTCTTGCCGCACTTCGCCTTCGTTCTCAAAGGCATCAAATAAAGCTAGCGTCATAGTCGCGGCGATCAGCCGTTTAATTAAATAGGAACCTAAACAATAACGCAGGTCTGCTCATGCTGCCGAACGGGGATTATTTAGCCCAGAAAAAATCGACAATGCTAGAACTTCTGCCAACATTTATCGCATGCTATGATTATTTATCATCAAACAGCCGAGGCAAGCCAATATGAAAAACACCAATAACCCTACCTACCCATCGCATTACGAAACCTACAAAAGCCGCGACATTTCGGTGCAAGTATCAGCGCATCTGTCGAGCATCGATGTCGACAGAAAACTGCCAGATTTTATGCCGCGCATCGTCGTCACCGAGCACAACGGCGCAGACTTCAAAGATCGGGAAGTCATCAACGGCCATTCGTACCCGACGCCCGATGAATGTATTACGCAAGGCCTGAAGACCGCGCATGCATATATTGACCGCCATGCGTAAGTAATCCAATATGAAATAAAAAAACCCGTGTCAGCGGGTTTTTTTATTTCTGCCATCATTTTTTGCAGTTGCAAAAATTATCAATATTTAACAATCATCCATGACACTCAAGTATTTGCATTCACGCCCATATGCATGCAAGATGATTCACATTGACGAAAAACTGATACTCAGCGCGCTTTTGCATCTAGCAATGTGCTCAGCAATCGAATAAAAACGAGTCTCGCAAAAAAATAGGGAGATTGACGCACTAGGCCCACCCAAAATAATAAAAAAGACCTCAGCGACTTAAGCCTCAAAAAGGTATTACTCGGCACGTAGTCTTCAGAACACACATCACAAGCGGCCATATTTAGATCTTGAACAAGTAAAACTAATCGTGAGGTTTGCGCAAGTTTCGATGCATCGACATTCACTCGATGAAAATGGAATGCGCGGAAAATGGCTGAATAAAAAAGGAGCGGGATGACTTCGTCAACATTATTTGCCAAATTGCGAGCGTTATGGTCAGTTGACCGTAACAAACCAGAGCTATTAAAAGCCCAGTTTAAAGCGTTCTCGAGCAAGATTCCGATGATGTACTTTATCTTGCTGGTTAATAGCTGGGCACTGGCTATTACTCACCTAGAGTTTGCGCCCCGATGGTTGGTGATCGATTATCCCATCGCGTTAAGCTTACTTTGCGTTGTACGCGTGATCAGCTGGTATCGAACTCGAAATACAGCACCTACTGCGGAACAAGCTTGGCGCGCGCTTGTTAGAACTAATCGACTTGCCGCTCCGGTTGCCCTAAGTTTCACGATATGGTCACTCATGCTTTTCCCTTACGGAGACGATTATGCGCGTGCTCATGTCGCCTTCTACATGGGAATTTCGGTCGTCAGTTGCATTTTTTGTCTTATGTATCTGCGTTCAGCGGCATTGACGGTTGCCCTCATCGTCAATAGCGCTTTCGCGATATTCTTTTTCTCTACGAATATACCGACCTTCATTGCTGCTGCGGTCAATGTCGCCTTGGTAACGGCTGCGATGCTAATCGTTTTAACAAGCCATTATCGAGACTTTACGAATCTCATCGATGCGCAAGTCCAATCCGCGACGCTTAGTAACGAAAACTTCAAGCTCGCCAATTTAGATTCGCTGACAAAAATTCCTAATCGGAGAAAATTTTTTGCACTGTTAAATACGACCTGCGAAAATGCTCGATCAAATGGGAATTGTTTCGCCTTGGCGATCCTTGATCTCGACGGGTTTAAGTCGATCAATGATTTGTATGGCCATACAGTCGGAGATAATCTACTCATAGAAGTTGGGGAGAGACTTCTAAGCCTATGCGATGAAAACATTCACCTTGCGCGTTTAGGAGGTGACGAGTTTGCTCTGATTACAGGCACCCATCTAAGCGATGTGCAGTTGCGGAAGTTTGGACAACAAGTTTGCGAGACCCTACAACTACCATTTCACATCTCTAATAACACGATTCAGATCGCTGCTTCCATTGGCATTGCAACGTTTCCAAAAATGGCAAGTAGTGCAGGCACGTTGTATGAGTATGCAGACTATGCGCTCTATCAAAGTAAGCAGAGCAATCGCGGAACTGTCAGTCTGTTTTCTACCGATCATCGAGATCAAATTCATAGAGATGCGACCATCGAACAGGCACTACGTCAGGCAAATCTTGAAAAAGAACTCTCCGTCCACTTTCAGCCTATCGTGGATGTCCAAAGGAATTGCACTATCGCTTTTGAGGCCTTAGCTCGCTGGACTAGTCCAATTCTTGGAACGGTATCCCCCGAATATTTTATTCCCGTGGCTGAACGCATGGGCATCATCAGTCAACTAACACGCGTATTGCTGATGAAAGCGTTATCTACAGCGATACGATGGCCGCAAGAAGTGAGGCTATCTTTCAATTTGTCAGCTTATGATCTTAATTCGTCTAATGGAATACACAGTCTCATCGATCTGATTCAAAAGAGTAATTTCGATCCACGTCGGCTTGACATGGAAATCACTGAGACTGCAATAATGTATGACCTCATTCAAACCAAAAAAACGACAGACTTACTCCGTCAATTTGGCTGTGGCGTAACTCTCGATGATTTCGGCACCGGATACTCGAGCCTCAGTCAACTTCATACGCTTTCCCTAACTCGAATCAAGATCGACAGAAGCTTCGTAACAGAAATTCAAAATAATCCTGTCAGCTACAAAATCGTCAAATCACTGTTGGGATTGAGTAAAGACATGAACTTAGGCTGCGTCGTTGAAGGCGTTGAAACCAAGGATGAGATGCGCGTCTTGATAGAACTAGGTGGTTTCATTGCTCAAGGCTATCTATTCTCGCCACCAATACCAGAATCAGAAGCAGATGCTTGGACTCACCTTACTGAATTGCGTTGGGAGCACTAGGTTTAGGGATCAAATCTTGGCGGCACCTCGATAACACTACGTTCTCGTTCTTTAATATCTGAGTGAGCCCCTAATTTATAGTTTCAGATGCGTCTAGTAAAGCGGGGGAGATTCTTTCATTAGAAACCAATTGTATAGTTCACATAAGCAGTGACAGAACCTGTGCTTTGGAAGGGCAGCTGTTGGTAGTATATTTCGGCCGCAATTCTCTGATTCTTAACAGGGCTGAAATACGCACCTAGGGTCGCCACAGGACGAGTGCGGTTGATGCTATCGTTGAAATTTTCACTGCTTAGCCCTGACACTCCACTTGCGTTTAAATTATCTACATGGTGAGAGAGGTCTTGCTCCACGCCTATACTACCTGTGAGATTCACTTTTTCTGTCAACTTGTGGTTAAGCTTTACACCAAGAAGGCCAGTCGTAGAACGATCTTCAAGGGTCGCATAAGTGAGCGGCGTTGTGACTGCGGCGTCCTCTGTATAACCATTTTGCTTAATTTTCGTATAGCGTAATGCCAAATACGGGCGTACTAATGTTTTGTCTTGATTAGCAAGGACGGCGTAACTCACTTCACCCACATAGCTTTGTGTATTGAGGGTAGTGCTACCAGTTCCTGCCTCTGCAGTACCTATAATTTGGCGCGTGGTTGTCACATTTTGATCTTGATAGGCATTAGCGATCTTCACTTGATAGCCCAGGTGGTTTTCGTTTTGGTTCCATACCGCAAATAAACCCATTAAAGGATTAGCGTTTGAAATGCGCACACTGGATGGTGTGTTGTTGTTAATTCCTTTGTTTAAAAAACCACCAACCCGCAAGGTAGGTGAAACTCTGTAACCACCAACCAAAACAGCAGAAGTAAAGTTGGCGCTTGGATTTTCCACGTAGGTTTGCTGACCACCGACAGATACACAAACGCCTTTGGCATCAAACAAATTGCAGTCGTAGGTATTCATGTTGGCAAAGTTGGTGGCAACCGCCTGCGCTTTAAAAGCGCCACGCACGCTGGGTGCTAAAGAGCGAATGGAAGCCTGCGTATCGAAAACCGATGGGCCAGCCAGCACAAATAATAAATCCCACGCATTCAAGGTACTTCCATTCGCCACCAGGCTGTAGTTCAAATTTCCATAAGAGCCTGTAGTATTTGAGATGCGCGACAAGTCTGTAAAACCTTGCAAAACATTGACATATCTTCCTGCAGCGACTACTGAGGCCGGCACCCCCGATACCAGCGTTGTTCCGGTATTCCCGTAAATATTTAATGCCATGTTGCCTGCAGTGCCTGCGCCGGATAACTGACCATATTGAGATGGGTTATTGATAATGACGTTGTAATTGATAGGCAAGTTACCAACGACTTTTACCGGGCTTGAGGTTTGCGAACCCTGCAAATTATTGAAGACATTTATTGACGCGCTTCCCGCATTTCCTATACTCCCGAATCCTCCTGTAATTCTGCCGACATTGGTTAACGTCTTAATTGTTCCCTGATTGCTAATCCCGTATCTGACAACACCAGTTATATCGCCAAAGTTGACGGCATCAACATTACCGCCCGGCTTGACCCACAGTCCCCATTGGTTATAAGTATAGATTGAGCCTTTATTGACTAATTTGGATGAGGTCGCCGTCTCCAAAACCACCACTGCCCTGCCGGTTACACCAAAACCTGCATCATTTGAAACAGTAACGCCTGAATTAATGGTGACATCAGCTCCGGTATCAAGCGACAGACCTTTTACATTACCCCCATTACAATTCGCAGAAACTTCAAGTGCAGATGTGACCGTTACCCCGCCATTACACAAAGCGAAGGCTTGTCCGGTAAATAAGACCAAAAGCAGGGAAAAAACGATCCGCAATCCCTTACTCCACTGAGTAAGCATCAATATCAAAGATTTTTCCACTTGTACGTCCCTAAAATTTCACTTCGCTGCACGGTACGAACACCCCTGTCTCAGCGAGGGGAAATTGATTCATTTACGGTGGAAAGGAAATGATTGAATATTGTCTGTCGTTACCTTGAAAGCATATCCGTTATTTAAAATATTAATAAGAAATATTTTTTACAGATATAAAAAATCAAGCTTGATTATTTTCGATGAGAGCTAGATCTTTTTACAAATCGACGAAAATATTTGCTAGCGTACCGCTTGATGTTTCTACGATCACGGATGACAGCAAACATGACCCCATCAAATACAAAAATCCGTAAGTGCACTTGAATTTTCTACTGTCGAAAATGCTTCTCCTGCATTCTGCAGGCCACGGTTGCGCTTGCAAGCGCAGCCCTTCGAATCCCCAGCAAGCCAAACTGTTAGTTCGCTTCTCTCCGTTCATAGAAAAAGCCCGCATAAGCGGGCTTTATATTCTTGGCGGAGAGACGGGGATTCGAACCCCGGGTAGGCTATGAACCTACACACGCTTTCCAGGCGTGCGACTTAAACCACTCATCCATCTCTCCTGATTTTGTTTTCGCTGACTACTTTTAGCGAAGCCGCCGATTATAGCAAAACTTTGTCGAGCAGAGGCTGTTTCCGGCATTCTTGCGACGTCTATATGCAAAAAAGCCGCCGCAAGTTTAGTTGCGACGGCTTTTTTATTGTCAAACCACTTATTACCGCGGCTGATGCGCTCTACTTATGCACACGCTTGAGCTGCTCCAGAATGGCGGGATTTTCAAGTGTGGAAATATCCTGCGTGATGTCTTCATCTTTTGCCAGTACGCGTAACAGGCGGCGCATGATCTTGCCGGAGCGTGTTTTAGGCAAGTTGTCGCCAAAACGAATTTCCTTAGGTTTGGCAATCGGGCCAATTTCCTTCGCGACCCAATCACGCAACTCCTTGGCCAATTGTTTGGCTTCTTCACCTTCTGGGCAGCTGCGCTTGAGCACGACGAAGGCGCAAATGGTTTCGCCGGTGGTCTCGTCCGGCTTACCGACCACTGCAGCCTCGGCCACGATAGGATTGGCAACCAAGGCCGACTCGATCTCTGCCGTACCCATACGATGGCCGGAGATATTCAACACGTCATCAATGCGGCCGGTGATAGTGAAATAACCGGTTGCATGATTGCGGATCGCGCCGTCGCCGGCAAGATAGGTGGTGCCGCCAAGCTCCGGTGGAAAGTAGTTTTGCTTGAAGCGCTCTGGGTCGTTCCAGATATTGCGGATCATGGATGGCCATGGACGCTTGATCACCAACAAACCACCGTGACCATCTGGCAGATCCTTACCGGCGTCATCGACAATTGCGGCGGTAATGCCAGGCAAAGGCAATGTGCAAGAGCCTGGCACCATCGGCGTTGCACCCGGCAGTGGCGAAATCACATGGCCGCCGGTTTCCGTCTGCCAGAAAGTATCGACAATCGGACAGCGCTCGCCGCCAATATTTTTGTAGTACCACATCCATGCTTCTGGATTGATCGGTTCGCCAACTGACCCTAGCAAACGCAAGCTGGATAAATCGTATTGGCGCGGATGGACCTCGGTATTGGCTTCTGCCGCCTTGATCAATGAACGAATTGCGGTTGGTGCGGTGTAAAAAATCGAGACCTTGTGCTTTTGCACCATCTCCCAAAAACGGCCAGCGTTAGGGAAAGTTGGGACACCTTCAAATACGATCTGCGTAGCACCCACCGCCATTGGGCCATAGGCGACATAGGTATGACCGGTGATCCAGCCGATGTCGGCGGTACACCAATAGACATCTTCTGGCTTGATGTCGAATACCCATTTCATCGTCAACATGCACCACAGCAAATAACCGGCGGAGGAATGCTGCACGCCTTTTGGTTTGCCGGTGGAGCCCGAAGTATAGAGAATAAACAGCGGATGCTCAGCGCCGACAAACTCCGGCGCGCAATCGGTGGCTTGATCGTTTACTAGCTCGTGCAGCCATACATCGCGCTGCGCATCAAACTTAACTTCGCCGCCGGTTCGTTGATAGACCACGACCTTGCGCAAGGTGTCGCAACCGCCCATCGCGAGTGCTTCATCAACGATGGATTTGAGCGGCAACTGTCGTCCGCCGCGCACTTGATAGTCTGCGGTTAATACGGCGACCGCACCTGCATCAATAATGCGCTCTTGCAGTGATTTGGCAGAGAAGCCACCAAACACGACTGAATGGGTGGCGCCGATACGGGCGCACGCTTGCATCGCCGCAATGCCTTCTATCGACATCGGCATATAGATGATGACGCGATCGCCTTTTTTGATATCGAGCGACTTCAAGCCATTGGCAAACTTGCAGACGCGCTCGTACATCTCTCTAAATGTGGCACGCGTTACCTTGCCGTCGTCCGATTCAAAAATAATCGCAACCTTGTCGGCATTGCCGTTGTGCAGATTACGGTCCAGACAATTGACGGACACATTGAGCTCGCCGTCTTCAAACCATTTGTAAAAAGGGGCGTTCGATTCGTCCAGTTTTTTGGTAAATGGTTTATGCCAGTGCAAATTTTGTTGTGCCAACTGCGCCCAAAAGCCTTCGTAATCTTCTGCGGCTTCCTCACACATTGCGAGATAGGCGTCCATTCCGCTGATGGCGGCGTTGTTGACTAAGTCAGCAGGTGGATTAAAAACCCGCTCTTCTTGTTTAAAGCTTTCTATGTCGGACATTGTCCCTCCGGTGCAGATTTTTATTTATAAGCAACAAATTACCAGAATATTTGCCGGAACCTGCGTACCCATTATATTAAAGCGATACAAAAGACCTGTCTCGATAATCGTAGGATGAAAAAAATTTCCCAACCTAATCAAGTGCCATCAAGACAAGATCGAGCGCGTGTAAAATGCGATGTGTCGATCTGATAGCCAAGCACGGGCCTCATTGTAGCGGCAATCACTAATCGACTATTGTGACCGCACCATCCATCAAACCGAGCGATGCCATGACCATTATCAAACAAGACGACCTCATCGAATCCGTGGCAGCAGCGCTGCAATACATCAGCTATTACCACCCGCAGGATTATATCCAGCATCTGGCACGCGCTTATGAGGCAGAGCAAAGCCCCGCTGCCAAGGATGCGATTGCGCAAATCCTGACCAACTCGCGTATGTGCGCGGAGGGCAAGCGCCCTATCTGTCAGGACACCGGCATCGTCAATGTGTTTTTAAAGATCGGTATGGAAGTCCGCTTTGAAGGATTTAGCGGCTCGATTACCGATGCTGTTAATCAGGGCGTGCGTCAAGCTTATAACCATCCCGACAACACCTTGCGCGCCTCAATCGTGGCTGATCCGCATTTTGAGCGTAAAAATACCAAAGACAATACGCCAGCAGTGGTCCACATGGAGCTGGTGCCGGGCAATACGGTTGATGTGCAAGTTGCGGCCAAAGGTGGTGGCTCGGAAAACAAATCCAAGTTTGTAATGCTCAACCCCTCAGATTCATTAATTGATTGGGTAATGCAAACCGTCCCGCAAATGGGTGCTGGTTGGTGTCCACCGGGGATGCTCGGCATCGGCATCGGTGGTACGGCGGAGCGCGCAATGTTAATGGCCAAACAATCGTTGATGGAAGACATCGACATGGCTGATCTTAAAAAACGTGGTCCGCAAAACAAGACGGAAGAGTTACGTATCGAGTTGTGCGACAAGATCAATGCGCTCGGCATCGGTGCGCAAGGCTTGGGTGGCCTGACCACGGTGTTGGACGTGAAGATCATGATGCACCCTACCCACGCTGCTTCAAAGCCGGTCGCGATGATCCCCAATTGCGCGGCAACGCGTCACGCACATTTTGTGCTGGATGGTTCTGGCCCGGTCTATCTTGATCCGCCTTCGTTGTCGGATTGGCCGGATGTGAACTGGATGCCGGATACAGAAAAATCCAAGCGCGTTGATTTAAATACGCTCACCAAAGAAGAAGTCGCGTCCTGGAAGCCAGGGCAAACCCTGCTGTTAAACGGCAAGATGTTGACCGGCCGCGACGCTGCTCATAAGCGCATTCAAGACATGCTGGCCAAAGGCGAGACTTTGCCGGTGGATTTTACCAATCGCGTCATCTATTACGTTGGTCCGGTCGATCCGGTACGTGATGAAGTGGTTGGCCCGGCCGGCCCTACCACGGCGACACGTATGGATAAATTTACCGAGATGATGCTGGCGCAGACTGGCTTGATCTCTATGGTTGGTAAAGCCGAGCGTGGCCCGACTGCGATCGAAGCGATCAAGAAACATCAGTCGGCGTATTTGATGGCGGTTGGCGGCGCGGCGTATTTGGTTTCCAAGGCGATCAAACACGCCAAAGTTCTCGGCTTTGCAGATCTCGGCATGGAGGCGATTTATGAATTTGATGTGGTGGATATGCCGGTGACGGTCGCGGTGGATTCCACTGGTACCTCAGTGCACACGACCGGACCAAAAGAATGGAAAGATAAAATCGAGCAAACGCGGCTCAGCGATATTGCGGTCAATGCAGGTTGACATATTGTTTCGTAATTACTTGGCAAAGAACTTTCAACCACCTTTTATCTTTTAGTTATCGACTTTCTATTTTGAGCTTGCCACCTCTCCCCGACCCCACCGCTGCGGAAGCGCCGATCGGCATCTTTGATTCAGGCGTCGGAGCCTTGTCGGTGCTGCGCCATGTACAGGGGCGCCTGCCGTCCGAACATCTGCTGTGTTTTTGCGATTCTGGTTATGCCCCTTATGGCGGCAAACCCGATAGCGAGATCATCGCGCGCACATTGGAAATTGCCGCGTTTTTAGTACAGCAGAACGTCAAGGCAATCGTGGTCGCCTGCAACACGGCGACCGCTGCGGCAATTGATGCGCTGCGCCAGCACTACCCAACCTTGATCATCGTCGGTGTCGAACCGGGCTTAAAACCTGCGGCGGTACTGAGCCATACCGGCAAAGCCGGCGTATTGGCGACTGAAAGCACTTTGCACAGCACGCGCTTTTGCAGCTTGCGCGATCAGATTAGTGCGACTACCGGCGTGCAGTTTTTATCGCAGGCTTGCGTTGGGCTGGTCGATCAGATTGAAAAAGGCGAGCTGGCAACGCCGAAAACAATAGAAATGCTGGAACGCTATGTGCTGCCAATTCTGCATGGCGGCGCCGATACGCTGGCGCTTGGTTGCACCCACTATCCTTTCGTACAACCTGCGATTGAAACCATCATTGCGCGTGAAAGTGAAAAAATAAGTGAGAAGAGTCAGGCAAGCATACCTCCCGTCACCATCATCGATACCGGCGAAGCCGTCTCGCGCCAATTAGAGCGTCTGTTGCAGCAACATGGCTTGCAGCGGGAAGAAAGCCTTGCTGGCAGCTTGGCGGCTTACACCACTGGCAGCGGAGCCGCACTAATCCAGTCATTTGAGCAACTCTTGCATTTATCACCGCCGGTCGCCGAAATTGCGTCTGAAACGGCGGCGCCAAACGTCTGTTGAAATTGTCCGACCGATTTAATTAATTTGATTTGCCAGCACGTGGCGAATTTTGTATAATCTCCAGCTGTCTTGCAAAACATCGCAATGCAGTCTTGTTGTAACCAGTGGTGGCTGTAGCTCAGTTGGTAGAGTCCAGGATTGTGATTCCTGTTGTCGTGGGTTCGAGCCCCATCAGCCACCCCAAGAATTTTAGCCGTGCCCCATGTGAAAACATGCGGCACGGCTTTTTGTTTGGTACTTCTGTTTACGCATTTGCTTGGGGTTATCAATGCCGTTATCAACACGGGTCTTCAATGCAGCGCCTCATACAGAAATGATCTTGGCAATCAAAAAAGCCCGCATTTCTGCGGGCTTTTTGCGATCCATCCAACAACATCAGCTGTTGTTGGTCGCTTTGTTGGGTTGCTTAATCGGCAGGTTGTGCTGATTAACGTTAGCCGTCTGGCTGGCTTTGGCGTCTTCCGCCGCAGCAAATTCATTTTGTCTCGCCTTATCTAGATCAGCCTCATCCTGCTTCAACATAGGGTTACCGGGTGGATTGGCATTATGGTTGTTATCTTTATCTTCAACGTCTTTAGGTGTATTTGACATGTGATTCTCCTTTAGGCTTACTTCACAGTAGCACTGACTGGCAACCGTGACCATAGGACCTTCTGACAGAGTTGCGTAGGACTAAAGGAAGCTGGACATAGATGCCTGCGTTATCATGCCATCTGTTTCCTCGTACGGTTGGTCGCTATGACACATAAATTGCTCGATTCCGGCGCGCTTGAAGTTGTGCTGCAACAATTTGCCGATGATCGTGATTGGCAGAAATTTCATTCGCCCAAGAATCTGGCGATGGCCTTAACCGGCGAAGTTGGTGAGCTGGTGGAAATTTTTCAATGGCGCACCGAAGAAGAATCAAAACTGGTCGCCCAGATGCCGGAGACCGCAGCGCATGTGCGACAAGAATTGGCCGACGTGGCACTTTATTTGTTTAGATTAGCCTCGGTTTTAGAGGTCGATTTGGATGCTGCGATCCGCGACAAACTGGTATTGAACGCACAAAAATACCCAGCCCTGTAGAATAAAGCTTCTTGATTTTTAGCGACAGACAAAGTGCGTGCAACTGGCGCGTTTGCTCATCGTTCGCTATATTCCCTTGTTTTAAATTGCTGGCTCGGCGAAAAGCTGAGCAATATTTTTACGAAAGAGAGACATGTCATTTACCGCTGAAATTTGGCAAAAGAACGCTGCCCTGTATGAAACCATCCGTACCATGCCGTTCAATCAAGAACTTGCCAATGGCACTTTGGACGAAAAGCGTTTTCGTCATTACATGATTCAAGATGCCCACTATTTGATCGCATTTGGTCGCGCATTGGCAATTGCCGCTGCCAAGGCAGACACCACCGATGAGATCGTGCAATTTGCCGATGGCGCCAAAGGTGCAGTGATCGTAGAGCGCAGCTTGCATGCCGACTTCATGGAGCAATATGGTGTCAGCGAAAAAACCTTTGCGGCGACACCGCTGTCACCAGCAACCCATCATTACACCAGCTTTATCATGGCAAATGCTTGGGGCTCATCGTATCCCGTCGTGCTGGCAGGTATGCTGCCCTGCTTCTGGATCTATGCGGAAATCGGCACCGAGTTGCTCGGTACAACCGTACCCAATAATCCTTATGCCTCTTGGATCAACGCCTACGGCGGTGAAGAGTTTAATGAGGCGGTGCGCGCGGTTATCGCAACCATTGATCGCGTGGCAGCCGTCGCCAGCGATGAAACGCGCGCAGCGATGCACCAAGCGTACACGCATGCAGCAAAACTAGAATGGATGTTCTGGGATTCTGCTTATCGTTTGGAAGCTTGGCCGGTTTAAATATTTTTTCATTATTTTGCTGTCCGCTGTGCTGTCAAAAACAGCTGACGACCAGGTGCCACGAATAATTTCTGCTGAGAGCTGGTCTTGCGCAGTAATTTTCATGGCTTGTTTTTGTGATTGATCATTTACGACGACAACAAGGAGTTCGAGATGGATGAAGAAACCTTTAACATGAGCATGCGCAAATTTTTGAAGATGGTCGGCGTCAGTACGCAAAATGAAATCGAGAAAGCGGTAGAAAAAGCGGTTGCCGATGGCACGATCAAAGGCAACGAAACTTTGCCCGCCAAAGCGACGATCGAAATTGCTGGTATCAAAATGAAAGTCACTTTCGACGGCGAACTGCGTCTCGAATAACAATGATGATGCTTATTTGAAGTTAGCTTGATTAAAAAAGCACGCATATCTAAACGATGTGCGTGCTTTTTTTATGCCAATAAATTCTGGCGCGCTATGATCCAACATTGTGTATTAACTACACTCCATCCCAGTCTTACTTTAGACCTTAAGATGTGCCACTCGCGCCGCGTATCTTTATTCTTTTTCCCACTTATACGGGGCTACGGCCAGTGATACTAGGGCGCTGATTTCCGGTTGCGCCGAGACGTAATCACTTTTATTTTCTGCCGACACCAACGTGGGATTGAAAATAACAAACATCGTGGACAGTGCAGTCCATGCACACACAAAAAAAGCATATCGTAGTTTCATGATAATTCTCGCCCTGATTTGATTGTTCTACTACAGCGCGGCTCTATAAAGCCGCGCCACTAATAATCTGCTATTTAATTTTGTGCAACGATCTGAGGCCCAAATGGCAAGACATTGGCGTGTTCGGCAGCAGCCTGATCATTTTCCAGCGAGTCACTTGCCATCGATTGCAGCCAAGGATTACGGTGCGTGCGACGCGCAGCATTGGAATTACCCAAATCACTAACAAACTGCGGCGTAAAGACACAAGATTCATCCTTGCGATAAGACTTGACGTCTCTTCTGACGCGCAGGAACTTATGTGCCATTGCACGCTTTTTATTTAAAATTCTTTCGCCGATATCTTCTTGATGCTCATTAACGTGATCACGCGCGTGCGCATAATTTGGCCATTCGATATCAGCTGGTTTGGCCTTAAGCATCGAATGCAATAGCGAAGACACGTTTTGGTTCGGACTAATTTGAAGGATGGACATAATCAACTCCCTATTTTTTAACCTTGCTTGCAAATTCTTGTAATGCAATGCGATTACGGTAGAAACATCAGGAAGCGTGGAACTTTTCCGCTACCGTCACGTACGACTGCAACTTGAGATGGATCGTAAGCTGTATTTGTTGTCAGATGTATAGGAAAGCGGCTCGACTTATTGTAGGAAAAAGCGAAGATTTTCCAGAAAACGATGTTTCCGCCACGAAACTTGGCACGCTTGAGCAACCGCGCCATATTTACGGTAGTCTTGGCTGCTGTTTTAGTCCCGAACGACCTCTTATCAGCCGATCAGCCAGCACGATGCCCTCTTCCAAGACCTCTGCAATTCCATTTTTCGCTATTCCCATGCTTTCACTCGCCGCCTTTGGCAGCGCAATTTCATTACGGGTAACAGATCCTTTGCTGCCCGCCTTGGCGCATGAGTTTGGTATCTCATTAGGTCAAGTCGCGTACATCATTACCGCCTTCTCTTTGGCTTATGGCATTGCACAATTATTTTTTGGGCCAGTTGGCGATCGCTTCGGTAAATATTGGGTAATTGCTTGTGCTTGCGTCGCCTGTGCCGTCACTGCGTTGCTGTGCGGCTTGGCTCCTAATTACCCAATATTAGTGCTGACGCGCTTAATGGCCGGCGCTACCGCCGCAGCCATCATCCCGCTATCAATGGCATGGATCGGCGACGTCGTCCCGTACGAAGAACGTCAGCCCGTGCTTGCACAATTTTTAATTGGGCAAATTCTTGGCGTATCTGCCGGCGTTTTACTTGGCGGACTGGCGGCCGACTATCTTGGTTGGCGCGTTCCGTTCTTCGCTATTTCCCTCGGTTTTGTATTAATTAGCATCACGCTCTTTTCAATAAATCGCCGCTTGCCGATACACGCCAAAATAGCGCATCAACATCCCGCCAATTCAGCCTTGCATCGTATTTTTTCGGAACTGGGACAAGTCTTAGCGAAGCCATGGGCACGCGTGGTACTGCTTTCGGTTTTCTTTGAAGGGACTTTTTTGTTTGGTGCATTTGCATTTATCGCGACCCATTTGCATCGCGTACATCATCTATCCCTGACGACGGCAGCGACGATTGTGATGTTATTTGGCGGTGGCGGGTTTTTATACGCCTGCATTTCGCGTCGATTAGTCAAAGGTTTTGGTGAACACGGTTTAACCCGCTGGGGCAGCGTGCTGATAACCATTTCGTTTATTTTAATTGCGCTAGCACCGTCATGGTGGTGGAGCGTACCGGCCTGCTTTACCTCAGGACTAGGCTTTTACATGCTGCACAACACGTTACAAATCAATGCGACGCAAATGGCACCAGAAAGACGCGGCGCCGCTGTCTCTACCTTTGCCTCCTTTTACTATCTCGGACAGTCGGTTGGAGTTGGCATCGCCGGCTTGTTGGTCGCGCGACTTGGTACCGCCACATTGATTGTGTGCGGCGCTATGGGCGTCTTAGCTGTGGGGCAGGTGTTTAGCCTATGTTTGTCTAGCCGCAATCCGTGATGATACAAGTGTGCCTGAGGTAGGTTCTATCTTCGTCGTTTGGGAAATCTCGAAGAAATTCAGCGTTATACTGACCTCAACGACGAACGCAAGGAGGCGCTATGTACAAGAAAATTCTGGTCGCATACAACGGCTCACCAGAAAGCCGCTCCGCTTTGCAGGAATGCGCGCGATTGGCGCCACCTGCCAGCACCGAAGTCCATCTGTTGGCAGTCATTAGCTCGCCACAGTCTGTCGTCATCGGCGAATACGCGATGGTATCCATGCTTGGTATCGAGGAAGAGCTGGCGGCAGAGAAAAAGAAAATGGAATCCGAACTACAAGATGGCTTGATATTTTTACAAAACGCCGGTCTGTCCGTATCTACGCATATCGAGGTGGGTGAAGCCGTACCGGTGATTGCAAATTTGGTCGAAAGCCTAGATATCGAGCTGGTTATTGTCGGCCATTCACGCCATAAATCACTGGCTGCACGCTGGTGGCGTGGCGCAACCGACACCTTGTTAGTGGAAAAAATACGCTGCAGTTTATTAGTAGCAAGAGATCCGACCTAATTTCTTGCTTGCACGGTAGCTGATTTACGCCATTGCTTTATCAAGATGCCATCTCTCTGATCGTCATCTATTTAATGCGCCAACCACTCTGCTGGCACGGTTACAGTTTTTTACCAAATGCAGCTGGAAAATTTAGATAGCATGGCGTCTAATATGTTTATTGATCCGAGATTCGACCATGACCCCTATCCGTACACCCCTGTTAGTTGGCCTGCTCAGCGCAGCGGCATTATTAGCCACTGCGCCAGCGCAAGCGCGCACCCATTGGTCAGTTAATCTTGGCGTAGGATTTGGCGGCTATTACCCTGCGCCACGCGCCTACTACCCTGCACCGCGTCCATATTACTATCCTGCGCCGGCTGTTATATATCAACCTGTGCCGCCCGTCGTGTATCAAGCTGCGCCTGTGTATTCCCAACCAGAAGTAATCTATCAACAACCGGTTGTCGTTTATGACAGACCGGTTCGTCAGGGGTATCCACGCCATCACCATGAATCAGCACCCGTCACACCTGATGGATACGGCTACAGTCGCGGCTATCGCGAATACCGAGATTATCGACGCTGATCGTTCCACTATTTTTTGCATTGATTTTGCTGTGACTGGCAGCAAATAAAAAGCTGATCATCATGATCAGCTTTTTTATTAGATGACAACTTCATCAGCGCAATCTACCTCCAGCCTATTTTGTTTTTCTCAATGCCTACGGTGATGCCCGCGCCCATGGCCATGTCCACGACCGTAACCTCGACCATCGCCGTAACGATGACGATGGCCATAATAACCGCCGCCACTACTGCCGTAAAAGCCAAAGTTGACCGCAGGTGCAACATAGACCGGCGATGTTACATAGCCTTGTTGGTAATAGCCGGAATCATATGGCACTACCGCACAACCACCTAAAGCAGCCACGGCCGCGAGAGCGAGCAATATGCGCTTGGCTTTGGAGTGAGTTTGCTTATTCATTTATAACCTTTCGAAAAATATCCTAGCTAATCGCCTTAAGAAAGCGGTTCAAATTTTCAAAATGCATAGTGATCATTTGAACCTGCTTGCACCGCCATGGATATTTCAATTAACGACGATAAGGATCGTGTCCGTAGGCGACGTATTCAACCCGTCGTGTGTCGCGATAATCGCGTCTTTGCCCAGCGTGGCCGCGCGCGTAGCGATCTTGATAGCGCGGTTGCGAACGCACTGGCGCTTGTCTGTAGTAAGTTGGTTCGCGATAGCCGTGTGAGCGACCACCGTGTCCACCATATGCCTGCGATTGGCGACGATAGTCACGATCATCATGCGACGAAAAACTGGCGCCCGCGACCGCTCCAATTACACCACCAATCACGGTACCGTTTTGGCCGCCGACACTATTGCCTATCACGGCACCAAGCACAGCGCCTAATGCGGTATTGACGCCGCGATCACTCGCCATTGCGCTGGTAGAGAATGCTGCACTCGCCAACACTACGATGCCGACCCATTTTTTATTTAACATGATGTTTCCTCTACACCGCGTAAGCCAGAATTGGCCAGTCAGTCACGGCGCCATGGAATCACTATAGAGAGGTGCTTGGTAAATGCCACGAAGGGAAATAGTCTTTTACAACTGTAAAGATATATATAGTTGTAACTATGCAATGACTCTGTTGCACGGCGATTTATTCACAAGGCCTGAGCGACCGAAAGGCGGGAAGACGAGGAAGAGTTGAAATGAAGATAACTTCAAGGATAAAAAAAGCGGCGATCTAGATAAGTAATAAGAATCAGAGCGCAGGCTGTAAAAAAAACGTTACGCCAGATTCTTAGAGATTATTACGTCACAGTATCGCTTCTGCGACGATCTTCCATTGTGTGCCTTCTTTGGACCAGTATTGGTGTTTGCGTACTGAGTGTATCCCTTTACCTACTGTCATCGCTTGCGTGAAAGCAGCGACAATTAAATTTTTCTGCCCTGGATAGCGGAAAAATGTAATCTCATCCAAGCTCACATCTATCTTGCGTGCGCCCAGCATGGATTGATGGGTTTTTTTCAGCCAAGCATCGAGACTCTGCCCGCGCACAGGTTTGAAGTTTTTTGAATAATGCTGGCGTAAGCGTCGCTCGTCTGTGGTTTCAAGATCGGCACGCCATGCCTCCAACATTTTATTGGCAGCAAGGCGATCTGCATCTGCCTGTTTATTACTGACAAATTTTATGTCATCACTAATGATCACCGGTGTATTGCCGATTTGCACTTCTTGCGACACATACTTCATATCAGCATTGGTCAACACCACGCAACCGTCGGACGATAAAGGCGGACGACTATAACTACTCGACGGCGTGCCGTGCAACCAAATGCCAGAACCACCGCGGCCATTCACCTTATCCCACTCGTTCGGATAATTGAGCGGCAAGGCACCAGTCCCATAAAAATCGGGTAACTTGGCGCCCGCTACACGACTCGTGATGTAGTAAACACCTAGCGGCGTTTTTTGATCGCCTTCTTTAAATTTATTCACGCCTAAACGTCCCTGACTGACGTAATAATCATTGAGCAGCGTCAATTTACCGTTGTCATTGCCATAGATATACAAACGTGACAAGCGTGCGTCGACCACCAGAATATTTTTCTGATCACTGCGCATTTGTATAATTTCGCTCGGAATCCAGTGTGGATCGGGACGCTCGCGCAAGGACTTTAATCTGACGATCGCCTCTTGGCGCAGGTTATCGAGTTTGTCAGCAGGGCCGCGTGAAGCAGTACCAAACGATTTGATTGGCTGCGTATGCAGTAACAATAAATCGCCGCGCACCAACTGGCCGAGATGAAAATTAGGGAAAGCAGCGACCAAAGCATCCGCTTTGGATTGTGCATCGCGTAGACGATTAGCTTCCAGCGATCTGTAAACGTCGGTCAACATGATCTCTGGATCAAGCTGACTTGGTGTACCGGATTTATTACCGTTGGCAAAACCGGCGACAGGCAAAACCAAGCCGCCCAGCAATAGCAAGACCAAACTTATTCTGGCTACAGACGCCAGCGCTGCAACATCAGCTTGGCGCAACAGGAATATCATTTTAGAAACAGCCATTAGCTACCCGACTGCTCCTGCGTAATAACCCATTTTGAACCTTGTCTTTTCATATCTAATACTTTCATGCCGCTCGCTTGAAAAGTATTCGAATCATAAATCTGATGGAATTTTGCTTCAGCTGTATCGCCGTTGATACTTACCTGGATCGACTTGATAGTCACATTGATGCGTTTTTTGTCTTCAATACGCGCACGACGTTCTTTTTCCCAATCTTTACGCGACACCCCTTTAGGTAGGTCAAAGTCACGTGCGTAAAACTCGAGATAACCTTTTACATCTCGATCGCTCCACTGCTTGGCCCACGCATAGACAGTCTTCACCACCAAATCACGCTCGGCTTTGGCAGCGGCTTCTGCTTTTTGCTTAGCCTCGAGTTTAGCTTGCGCTTCCTGTGCCTTTTCTTCTTTCAATTTTTCTTGCTTTAGCTTTTCCTGTTGCGCGATTTTTGTCTCTGGCGTTTCTTCCTTCTTCACTTCTTTTGTAGCGTCTTGCTTAGGCTCAGACTTGGCGACTTCCAGCGGCTTAGATTTAACTGGTGCTTCTGCTGGTGGCACCACTTTTTCGGCTTGTGGCGCTACTTTAGCTGGTGCAGGGTTTACCGCCAATGCGGCCATTTGCGGATTGGTGCCACCGGTTTTATTACCAACCAAGGTGTGCACCATCGTTAATTTTGATTTTGCGTTGGAATTGCTGCCATCTAACTGTAATGCCTTGTCATATGCCTGACTCGCCAACTTGGCATGCACATCACCCAGATTTTCATAGGCAGTAGCGTAAGTTGGATTCGTCCGAATTGCCTTGTCGAGCGCACTACGCGCTTTTTCATACTGTCCGCTAGAAGCGTACAACACGGCTAAATTGTTATAAGGCTCAGGCAAGCTCGGATAATCTTCTGTCAGCTTGGCGAACACCTCAATGGCGTCTGCCGATTTGTTTTGCTCAGTCAGAATCACGCCCTTTAGAAAGCGCATCTGCGCATCCTTGGGATTTTTTTTCAAGAAAGCGTCAGCCTTGGACAAGGCCGCCGACTGCTGGCCAGAACGCAGCAACTGTGAGACATCGCTCAACTCATCGGCAAAGACAGGAGCCGCAGACAATCCCGCCACCAGTGCTAACGCAACGCTCACTGCAATGAGATTACGACCTGAGGTTCGGTTTGATATACGACCAAAATCAGAATGAGCACTGCGACATGGCGCAAAAAACATGGTTTTCCTTGTGAGGATCGTTAGTTAAATTCAGACACCCAATATAGTACGCCAATCGGCGTCTTTGCCTGTGGAAATATAAGTTCACCTTGCTGGACAGGGAATCAACGTACCCCTAGCACTAGCGCCTTCCACCCTAAAAAAGCGGCATTATCTAATTGTTTACAAGTAGGATTTATCGCTTTTGGCGCGCCCGATTTTCCCGTATTTGCGGCATTACTGCAAGACGGCAACGCAAGGCGGTAGAGACTGAGGAGAACAACAATCACTTGGATTGTCTGCCAAGCAAGCCAAGAAAAGCATCATGTTAAGGATGCTTTTCTCGGCTGTAGGTGTTCTTTATTGAACTGTGGGAGCAGTATTTACAACAGTTTGTACGCTAGCAGGAACACTCGATAACGCATACGACATCTGCAATGTGGCTGGCGCGCTCAACAAGACCTCATCGTTTGCCGTCGGCGCTGTTGCCACCGTAACCGCCGTGGATGGTGCCGATGCAGTCATGGCCGAAGGTGCATCAGTCAGCCAATTACCTTGGAAATTCCATGCCGCGACCGCGATCACCAAAGTAAGTGCTGTCGCCAGCACACTGGACATGCGCCAAATTGATGCTTTCGGCAACGTAACAGTGGATTCTGCCAATACCGCATCAGCACGCAAACGCCAAGCTTGATGCTGCTCGCCTTGCTGGTTCAGACGAGATAGCAATTCACGCGCGATACCCTCTGCTTCAGCTTGTTCACGTGCTTTACGTTCTTCTAATTCTTGCAGCGACCGTTGTTCGTCCTGCATACGCAACGCTTCGAACGCGCTACGTTCATTGGCTTCACGCAGCCGACGTTCACTCGCCTCTGTCAGCAGTCGCTGCGCCTCGATTTGTTGCATTTCACTTTCCAGCAATTGCTTTTCTGCTGCAGCCGACGCTGCGGTGGCGCGTTGCAATGCTTGCTGCGCTTGTTTTCTGCTGGTTAAAACGGCCGCCTGCTCTTGCTCGGCCTGAATCCTTGCTTCGGTCGCAACCAACAACTGTTGCTCTTCGGCGATTTTTCTTTCGGTCGCCTGCAGGATAATCGTCGCGGCTTCAACACGCTGTTGTTCCAGCTTCAATTTTTTCTCAATGGCGTCGACCGATTTTTGTTCAAGTTCAGCACGATGACGCTCCGTTTTAGCTAGATCCAGTGCCTGCTGTGCCTTATGTTCTGCCACTTCCGCTGCTTTGCGACGTAATTCTGCCTGCTCTGTGGCGGCTTCCAATACCTGCTTCTCGGATATCAAGGTTGCTTCGCGCGCGGTGCGCAAAATTTGTTCTGCCTCAGCCTGTGCCTGCAAAATACCTAGTTGTTGCTGCTCCATCGCTGCGCGTGCTTCGGCTTGCAAACGCACACTTTGCTCCATCGCCAGTTTTCTTTGCACTGTTTGCAATGCCTGCTCTTCGGCGATGCTACGAGCCCGCTCCATCTGCGCCAACGCTAATGCCTGTTTGGCACGCTGTTCAGAAGCAGCAGCCGTAGCTTGCTGTAAATCGGCCTTGATTTTGGTTTGTTCTAATTCCTGACGTGTCGCTTCGCATTCTGCCTGCGTGCTCGTGCGCACCTTTTGCTCGGTCAATTGCTGCTCGCGCAACAATTCCATTTTTTGCAATTCAGCTTGTGTTCTTGCTTCCGCTTCAGCCTTGGCCGCTGCTTCGATTTGCTTTTTTTCCTCTACTGCGGCCAGTGCCAGTTGTTCTGCTTCTGCGCGTTCGCGCTCAACCTTGGTTAATGCCATCATCTGACGCACTTTTTCCAGTGCTAGGCCAGCAGCCTTGCGCTGCAATGCCGTCTTGCTTTTGGTCTGAGTCAATATATGTTTGCTGGCGGTGCTTTCTGCTTCACGTGCAGCACGCAGTTGCTGATCTTCCGCTTGTTGCGCTGCCAATAATGCGACTTGCTCTTGATCAGCACGGATACGAGCTTCTGCTGCTGCTTGCGCGGCTTTCTCACGCGCGATTTTCTGCACGCTTGCTTGCAATTGCCGTTGCACTACAGCAGCCCGCGCACGCGCTGCGGCTAATTCTTTTTGCGCCAATTCAAGCGCTTGTTGTTCATCCTCGACCCGTTTTGATTGCACACGTGCCAGTTCGACTGCTTGACGTGCTTTGGCGAGCGCAGCATCGGCAGCCTTGCTTTTTAATTTAGCCTGTTCAATGGTCTGTGCCAGCGTTAATTGGATCGCTTCGCTTTCGGCTTCCTCTGCACTTTTTACTTTTTGTTCGGCTTGCTGCTGCATACGCAGCAACTCAATTTTTTTCTGTTCCGAAGAGGTGCGTGCTGTCACGCTGGCGGTAGTTTTTTCTTCTTCGCTCGCCTTCTCCTGCATCACCTCGACGGCCCGTTGTTCTGCCGCAGCACGCTCGCGCTCTGCGTTAGCCAACGCCATCGCTTGTTGTGCTTTCTTGCTAGCAATCTCGGCTGCTTGCTGTTGCAAGGCGATATATTCGGCCGCCTTGTCGAGTGCATCCTGCTCTGCTGCAGCGCGTGCAAGCGCCATATCGGCAGCCTCACGCTCTGCGACCAAACGTTGTTCTGCTAGCGTGCGTACGCGCTGCTCTTCTTCCGATCGCACGCGTGCGGCGGCTTCTGCCTGCTGCTCAGCGAGCTGGCGTTGACGTGCTTCTTCGGTAGCACGTGCTTCGACTGCTACCCTTGCGCGCGCTTGCGCATCAGCTTGATGCTCGGTTTCTACTCTGGCAATTGCCGCATCTTGTAGTTGTTTCTCAACTTGTATCCGCGCCTCGGTCGCGAGCCGCACGCGTTCGTCGGCCTCACGACGCGATTGCGCCGCAATCGTTGCCATATTTTCCATTTGCTCGCGGCGTTCTGCTGCCGCGCGCATGGTTTCTTCTGCATTCAAACGCAACTGCACAGATTCCAATGCACGCTGCTCGGACTCGACTCTGGCCTGTGCTGCGGCTTGTTGCTCTTGCTCCATGGTGGCGCGGGCCGTAGCCTCTTCGCGTGCGCGCACTTCAACCGGTGCGCGGTTGAGCAGAGAGGCGAGTGCCAGCGTTTCTGCTTGTTCACGCTGCTGCACTAAAGCGATGGCTTCGCGTTTAGCTTGTGTCAGGGATTCACTGGTTTCACGTGCACTTTTATCGCGACGTGCATGTTCACGCGCCACCTCAGTCATGCGCGCTTCCGCACGAGCACGCTCTTCGGCTTCTGCACGTGCGGCGGCAGCGGCCGCTTCTGACGCGGCGAGATTTTCTTCTACTGCGCGACGCGTGTACGAGACTTCTTGCGCCAGTTTTTCGGCGGATTCTGTCACGCGCGCGTTTAATTCGGTTTCTTCCGCGATTTTTTCGATTGCGTTTTTACGCGCGGCTTGCTCGGCCTTGGCACGGCTAATAGAAATAATGCCAAGCTGTGTATCGGCCTCGGTACGTGCGCGTAACTCTGCGATTTCCTTATTGACGGCGACGGTGCGAGCTTCGCTGGCGACACGTGCTTGACGCTCACTTTCCAAACGGGCGCGGCTGGCGGCGATCGCTTCTTCAGCGGCACGAGCATTGCGGTTAGCTTCTGCAATTGCGTCAGCATCGGTTTGGGCACGATCTTCTGCTAATGAGCGGGCACGCGCCTCGGCGTAAGCGCGATTTTCGGCGGTAACGGTGGCTTTTGCTTCTGCTTCGACACGCGCAATTGCTTCGCGAATCGCCTTTAAATCCATGCCAGCAACACGTTTTTCCTTGATCGGCGCATTGATTTGATGAGGCATCTCGTTGTCGATGAACGCGTCGTTATCGGCCTCTGTGTCCTGCAAAGAGAGAGTTTGTCGCACCGCTTGATTTGTTTCCATCATGGATCCTCGTTTGAAAATCAAAGCCAGCCAAGCTTTGTTGATGCCTGCCGGAGTTTCTTAATAGGCATTATCGAGGGACGGGGTATAAATCAGGCGCGGAATAAAGGGGAAAAGGCGGGCTATTTCAGCAATATGCAATGCGGCTGAGGACAGACGCCGCGGTAACCGATACTGAAAATTAATATACAGTCAACAGAATCAAAAAGACGCAGGGGAAACCAAGAGTCAGGCACTCTAAACTTAATTTACTGACAAGTTGTTTAATAACTTACTGAGATGTTCAATCCTAAACGGCTTGACCAAGAAATGATTCATGCCGGCGTCTTTGCAGGTTTGAATATCGCTGGCGGTACCTGCCGCTGTCAAAGCGATAATCGGTAATGTTGAGGTTGGTGCAGGCAAACAGCGTATCGCGCGGGTGGCCGCTAGGCCATCCATTTCTGGCATATGCATATCCATCAGAATGACATCGAACTGTGCGGTTTGCACCGCCAATACAGCTTCGTGCCCGTTCTGTGCAAGTTGCACAGTATGGCCAGCTTTTTCCAATAAGGCGATGGCGACCTTTTGATTGATCAGATTATCTTCTGCCAACAATATATGTAAACGCGCAGTACGCGATGTGTGTTCTCGTTTAGTAGCAGACACATCGCGTGCTGCGCCTGCCTTCGCTAATGCAAACGATAATTCGAACCAGAAACGACTGCCGATACCTGGAGTACTTTCAAAACCAATCCTGCCGCCCTGCATATCAACAATTTTTTTGCAGATCGACAAGCCTAGCCCAGTGCCACCAAAACGCCGTGAGATCGAACTATCTGCTTGCGAAAACGATTGAAACAAATGCGCTTGTGCTTCCGGCTCTATGCCGATTCCAGTATCGATGACATTGAAGCGCACACGTAACTGATCAGATTCGCTGACAAGTGGCTCTATCTTTAATACCACTTGCCCCTGCTCGGTAAATTTCAAGGCATTGCCAATCAAATTTAACAGAACTTGACGCAAACGTGCCGCATCCCCGCTAAGCATGGCGTGAAAATCGGCGGGATAATCTGCCTTCAAGAGCACGGAGTTGTCGCCACTTCCGCACGCCATCAACTTGATCGTACTCTCGGCTATTTTTATCAAATCAAAATCGACGCTCTCGAACTGGAGATTACCGGACTCCAGCTTAGAAAAATCGAGGATGTCATTCAGTATGCGCAGCAAAGCTTCGCCGGAGTAGTGCGCGGTCTCGAGATGTTCACGTTGCGCATCGCTACTGGCCTCATTGCGTGCCAATTGCATCATGCCGAGGATGCCATTCATTGGCGTGCGGATTTCGTGACTCATGATCGCGAGAAATTCTGATTTGGCACGGTTGGCGGATTCGGCAATATCCTTGGCGACCGATAATTCACGTGTGCGCTCCACAACTTGACTCTCCAAATCGCGGGTCAGATTAAGCAATGACTCATACAACTGAACATTGGCTAGGCCCGCTGCAATATTGGTGCACAGCACTTCGATCAGTTTTTGATCCAGTTCGCTCAATGTGCGCTGTAAAGTCAGCGATATCAAGTATTCGCCAGTCCCGTTCAAAGGCTTGATATAAAGGTAGGCATGTTTGTCCGCATAACGACTTACTTGCGCCGTCATCGCCAGCTCCACACTACTTTTCTCTTCGAACGACAGCCTCTGATCTGCCGCATCAAGTGTCGCCACCACTGTCAATTCCGCGCAGCCAGAGAGACGGCGCAGCACTGTGCCATTTGTCGCTTGTCCAATTAATTGATTAATCTGTAGCAGTACCTGCGCCGCAAAACTCTGCTCTGATACGGACTGTAATAATGCATCAGCGGCCTGGACAACTTGTATCAATCCATTACGATTTTTTTCCAAAGCAACGATATCGTCATAAGCACGCAGCCCTGCTATTACACAAGTCAATAATTTTTGCCGCGTCAGTTCCGTCTTTGATTTGTAGTCGTTGATATCGTAGTTGATCACGACATCGCGTTCAGGCGCTTGGCCTGGCTGTCCGGTACGCAGCACAATGCGTATACGTCGATTTTGTAATTGATCCCTGATAGCGTGCACCAGTTGCAGTCCGGCATCGTCATTTTCCATCACGACGTCTAGCAATACGATTGCAATGTCTTGATGTGCTGCCAGTATTTCTTTTGCTTGCACAGCAGAGTAAGCATGTAAAAAAGTAAGTGAGCGCCCTTTGAAAATCAAATCCATTAACGCAATTTCGGTGACTTCATGGATTTCTTCTTCGTCATCAACAATCAGAATCTGCCATGGTGGCAACATATTATTGCCAGTCTCTTCCTCCGGTGCGAATGCAAAATCTTCAAACATGGCGAATCCTATTGATCGAATAAGGGTGCTTGAATCGGCGGCAGGGGGCGGACTTCGTCTTGCAATGCATCCAATAGTTGATGCGTAGACGCATTGGATTCAGCCGTAACTTTGCGAGGAAATCGCACAATGAATGTGGTGCCAACATTCAGCTCGCTCTCAACCACAATCTGTCCGCCCAATTTACCGGTCACCAAGTTGTAAATGATATTCAGCCCCAAGCCACTACCACCCCGCCCACGCATGGTGGTAAAGAATGGGTCAAAGATTTTTGCCAAACTCTGCTGCGGAATACCCATGCCGTTATCGGAAAAGCGTAATTCAACCAATTCTGTCTTTTCACCCTTCACGTAAATATTGCGCACCACGATCAATATTTCGCCTTGGGCGTCATCTGAAAAAGCGTGCAACATCGCATTGGTAATCAGATTGGTAATAATCTGCGCCAACGCGCCGGGATAGGTGTCGACTTCTATGCTTTCATCGCAATCAATATGCATACGATGCGGCGACTTGCGCAGCATCGGTCTTAAATTAGAAAGTACGTCTTCGATATAAGGTTTAAGAGTAAATGTGCGACGCTCTTCGCTACTTTGATCGACCGCTACACCTTTGAAACTTTGAATCAATATGGCTGCACGTTCCATATTGGATAGCAGTAATTTACTCACCGTTGACGCCGTGCTGACATAACTCTCTAGATCCGAACGTTTCATTTCACCGCTCTGAAACAGCGTTTTCAAATGCGCCGTTTCTTCGGCCAATGTAGAGGCACCAGTAACACTTACGCCAACGGGCGTATTAATTTCGTGCGCGACACCAGCAACGAGTTGTCCCAGCGATGCCATTTTTGCCGACTCCACCAACTGCTTTTGCGTATTCCGCAACGAATTAAGTGTGTCACTTAACTCAATGTTTTTCTGGCTCAGCGCTTGCGTGCGCAACTCAATTTTTTGTTCCAGTTCGTTATACAACATCGCGTTTTCCAACGAAATCGCAATCTGTGATGACAGTATTTGCAATAGCTGCGCATGCCTTGCTGTAAATGCATCGACCGCAAGATTATTTTCCAGATACAGCACACCGACCAGCTGTGTCTGCTTCTGCAAAGGTAAACACAAGATCGATTTTGGATGGCAGCTTGAAATATAAGGATCAGAATTAAAATGACTGTCATTGCCCGCATCACCCAACACTACTTTTTCATGCGTACGTTTGACGTAATTGATAACAGCGAGGCTCAGATTATTGCTTTGTTCTACTGCCAAGTTCTGCTGAAGCACAATCCCCTCTGCATTGATTTCCGCCTGAATCAAGAGCCGGTCCTGTTCTACCAAAAGCAATGCGCCTTTTTGCGCGCCGGCATTTTCGATCAATAGCAACATCAATTTGGACAGTAATTTATCCAAATGAATTTCGCTTGATAAGGTTTGTGCAACTTGAATAACGGTATCAATATCAATTTGCTGCCGATCAGCCTTTTCCATCCCGTGCGCGATAACCCGTCGTTGCTTGGACAAACGTGACAATGGTTCGATATAGGTGTCTTCCAGCTGGCGCATTTTGGCCAATGCACCCCATTCTTCATATTTGGCGTGTGCTTGCTCTAGATGCATGCGTGCATTGATATCATGACCACGTTGCAGATAAAATTTCCCTGCCAATTCATGCGACAAGGCTTCATCGTTGACGAAATCGTAATTGCGCGCATTCTTGATAGCTTGATCGTATAACTGCTCTGCATGCTTGAATTTTCCCGAAACACGGCAATATTCCGCCTCGATCAATTGCCATTTATGCAGATAATTCATGGGTGCATGATCGGCCCATGGTTTGAAACGACGTTGCATCGCTTTAACCGTTTTTAAAATCTCCGCCTGGTTGCTTGGTCTGTTATTGCATAGCGCTAATGAAGACAAAGAATGTGCCCACATCAGGAAACCTGACGCTGGTGTACCGTAATCAAAGCCCGGTAACTCGATTGCTTCTTGCGCGTGCTGTAACGCGTTTTCAAACTCACCAAAATAATATTCGTCGATGGCTTGAATCGAGCGCACATAAAACAAGCCCCAAGGATCCGCTGAATTTTTGCGCGCCATCGCGTAATCTTCTTGCGTTCTTCCTTGCGTAATATCGTCAACCGACTCACCGATCAATCGCGCGCACAGTAGCGCCCATGGAATCATCACACCGATTAATGCCGCATAATCCATCTTCCGATAAATGCCGACGTCTTTGCGGATATTGGTAAACACGTCTGCCAAATTCAACCCCGCCTGAAAACGTATCGAACTTGAAAATGACAATGCCACCATCGCACCGGGCCTATCTCCCGTTTCCATCGCTTTGATATAGGTATCGACTAAGGGCTCTAAGGACAGCGCGAAATGTTCGTGTCGATGACGAATAATGCCGTGAAAAATTCCAACGGCACCGAGCAAATGCTTGTCGCCGCCGAGAATAGAAGAGACCTTGCCAAACTTATAACCCTCCATCACTTGCCCGTATTTGCCTGCTAATGTACGACCGCATACCGCATACGCATAAGCAGAAAAAGGCGATGAACCATGATGAACCGAGAGACGTACGATTTCTAACGCGATCCATAAAACGATCTTTGAGTCTGCCAGATACGTAAAGCCGTAACCGAGAAACGCCATCGTCGCGTGTAGCTTCAACAGATAATCTGGATCCATGGCAGGCGACAAATCCGCTAACGTCATGATGTCGCGACCACGCAATGCCATCGTCAACTTTAAGCGCGCGACGCGTATCGCCTTTTCATCGATATCTGCAGGCAATGCAATGCCTGCAATACGGATCATTTCGAGCCCGGTATGCAATAATTCCTGCGGTTTGTAGAGCGCGCCGTAGCAACGAATCAGATAGTCGTTAGCAGCAATAATCTGCTGTTTTGTTGCGCTGTTCTCCGATACCACCTGGCACAAACGCTCCATCTCTTGATAATCTGCACAAGAAAAAGCAACATGAATCTTCTCCATGTACAACTCATGCATGAATGTTTGTTTGTCGCTCCACTTGTCCACACTGCCAAACTGATCAGCAATTGCAATGCATTTTTGATGCACTTCGATCGCTGCCGTCTGACGTGCTTTTTTTGCCGCCAACAAATTAAGATCTGCCAACTCTTCCTTTTCTTCGTTAGACGTCAACAACGTCCGACCTTGATTCAATTGGCCAACAACATCAAAAATGCGCTCGCCTTTCCCTATCTCCCTAAAGTTTTTTAACAGCAGACGTCCAATTTGCAGATGTATGGCGGCAGTATCTTCTGCGCCAGCCTGGTAGGCCGCCTGCTGCACTTCATCGTGCTGAAAACGATACCGTTGTACTGCACCGTCATCCTCTATTTTTGAATTTTCAGAGGGTAAAATCATGTCAACATCGATCAACTCGCCCAATATCTGGCGAATCTCTGCTTGCGACTTCTCACTGACCGCACTCAAAACAGGCAGCTCAAACCGGTTGCCAATACATGCCGCAGTCGTCAATAAATAACGCGTTTGTTTCGGCAGGCGCTGTAATTCTTTGGTCAATAAATCGATCACATTTTCAGTGATGTCCATCTTTTCTAATTGCAGGATGTCCCATTGCCATCCGTCTCTCTCAAAGCCAAGTAAGCCTTCGTTATGCAAATTTTTAAGAAACTGCGCAATAAAAAAGGGGTTTCCGAGGGTTTTGCGAGATACAAGCTGAGCTAACGGCGCAACCTCCATCTTGTCTCGTTTAAGCGTATCGCTTAACAACTCGACGATGCTGGCTTCGCTTAATGGATGCATTTCTATACTTGATACTCTCGTATCCTTGCGAATTTGATCCAATGTGAGATGCAGTGGATGCGTGCTATCGACTTCATTATTTCTATAAGCGCCGATCAACAGCAGGCAAGGCGCATCCAAATTTTTCATTAATAGTGAAATCAACTTCAGCGACGCTGAATCAGCCCATTGCAAATCATCGAGAAACAACACAACGGGATGATCAACCCCTGCAAACACACTCACGAAATTCTGCATCACATAATTAAAACTGTTACGCGTAGCAGTATGTGTCGCAACTTGAGGCTGTTTGCCGATAATAAATTCTAGTTCTGGAATCGCCTCGATAAGCAATTGCCCATTCGGCCCGAGCGCTTTCAACAACTTGCTGCGCCATACTGCGATGCGACTTTCGCTCTCAGTCAATATCTGGCGAATCAATTCACGAAACGCCTGATTTAAAGCGGAATAGGGAATCGTACGGTTGAATTGATCGAATTTTCCTGAGATAAAATAACCACCCTGCACCACCACCGAGCGATGAATTTCATTCACCAAAGAAGATTTTCCAATGCCCGCATAACCGCTCACCAGAAGCATTTCTGTACCGCCCGCCAGTACACGTTTGAATACATTCAATAAATGTAAATATTCATTCTCACGTCCGTACAATTTTTGCGATATCTGCAAACGGTCGCAAATATCCTGGCTTGCGAGCGTAAAACTTTCGACGACACCTGTTTCTGCCAGTGAGCGACGGCATTGTTCGATATCGTGCAATAAACCGTGCAAGCTCTGATATCGGTCTTCCGCATTTTTCGACAACAACTTCAAAATAATGTTGTTCAACGCTTCTGGAATCGCTGGATTGGAGCGACTCGGTGGTACCGGTTTTTTTGCGATATGGCTATGCATCTGCTCCATCGCATTATCCGATTCAAATGGCAAATGACCGGTCGCCAACTCGTACATCACAATGCCGATCGAATAATAATCGCTCCGGTAATCAATTTGGCGATTCATACGACCGGTTTGTTCGGGTGAAATATAAGCGAATGATGGGCGCGTATCCTGGCGAAACTCTATGCCGCCACTCGTCAGAAGACGTAAATTGGCCAAACAAATTATTTGCTGCAAATTCGGCTGTGCGTGTAGCTCACGTAAGCTGGCAGCAAGCGCTGCAAAAAGCGTCAGCGCCTCTTTCAAGTCATATATTGCAGTTGATGGATTTTTGTGTGAAGCATCTTGTGCCGACGCAGGCGCACGAAAAAACATTGCACGATGCAATTTGCTTGCAGAATAAGCTGGCATGGTGGCGCGCTCAGACGAAGGAAGACTTTTAATGTGATGCTCCGATTTCGATAACAGATAAAAAGCGTCCAGATAATCAGCACTTGCAATACAGACTATTCCATCCGATGATACCAATGACTCAGCTCTGTTATCGGCAAGATTTAACCAGACAGAGTATTGCGCAGATCACCATCCGAGACAAACCAAAAAGAAGATCATGTCCGATAAAACACTGGCTCAGGAAATCATCCCACCCGACGAAGCGATTTGCACACGTGATCTGGCAGACCGCCTACAAGCCAAGATCATCAAGGATAATCCGGGCGGCATCATGCGACGCGACGCTCATCCGAAGATGCATGGCGTGGTCAAGGCCGAATTTGCCATTGAGCCAGATTTGCCCGCTGATCTGCAAGTCGGCATTTTCAGCACCCCAAAAACATATCAAGCATGGATTCGATTTTCCAATCAAGACGGCATCATGCAGCCAGACAAAGTGCGCGACATTCGTGGCATGGCCATCAAGCTAATGGGCGTCCCCGGCGACAAATTACTGACAGCCGCCCGCGATGCACACACCCAGGATTTCATCCTGATCAGTACAAATGTGTTCGTTACCAAAAACGTTGCTGAATTTGATGCCTTGATCAAGGCTATGACCGGCAACATACTGGCAAAAATCAGTTTCTTCGCAACACGTTGGCGCGTGATCTGGAATCTACTGAGCTCCCTGAAAAAATTCGCCAATCCATTACAAATGCGTTACTGGAGTACCACGCCTTATTTGTTTGGTGATACTGCGGTCAAATATTCCGCCATACCGCATGTGGTCGATGCTGACGCAATTCCTAACTATCCCGAACCTGACTATTTGCGTCTGGCCATGATGCGTCAACTGGCGGAGCGCGAGGCGCACTTTGACTTTTGTGTGCAATTACAAACCGATGCCACGAGCATGCCAATCGAAGACTCAGGCAAGGAATGGCGCGAAGCACAGTCACCCTTCCGCAAAGTTGCCACCATTCGTATTCTGCAACAACAATTCGACAGCGAACAGCAATCTGTCTTTGGCGAGAATCTTTCCTTTACTCCGTGGCACTCGTTGCCGGCGCACAGACCACTGGGTGGTATCAACCGTGCACGAAAAATCGTCTATGACGTCATCTCAGCTTTCCGCCACGAGCGCAATCATGTTATTCGCCGTGAACCGACCAGCTGGGATATTGACGACATCGATGAGAAAAATTGAAACTGAAGCTAAAGCCGATGTTGCACCACTCAACTCAAGTTGGATCAACCAAACCTTTCGCGATCAGACGCAATGCCGTCAAGCTCGGAATAAAAAAGTAATCGCCGCCACGAGTTTCCACCATGCGTGGAATATTCGATAAAAAATAGGGTGCTTGATCACTATCCGGTGCCACCTCCAACACGGCTCGGCTAGGAAATTTTTCACTGTGATTACCTAGAATAATTTCCTTGTCATTACCGGCCTTGAAATCGTTGCCGTAATTAATCCACTGCTGCTGTACAAACTCAAACTGGCGGCTGATACTCGCGTTGATCATCATAATGACGATGCCATGATTACCATCGTCTTTTGCGGGGTCTTTCACCTCGCCGTAAGGTAAACCACGCCGCATCACACGACGACGATTTGCAAGTGCTGTTGGCGTCTCAAATGCATTCGGCTTGAACTCCAGCGCGGCCCGCGGATTGATACGTCGCAGATGGGAACTGAACGGACACTTGGCACCATCCATATCGTTTGCAAAGCTGAAGTCGCTCAACATTTTGTCACGTGTTGCCGGATCAGCAGCGATAAATGCCGTATCCCACTTTGTCTTACTCTCTGCATCCGGTGCCGATACCAAGGGCGCGCCGTTATCACGCCAACGTCCGACAAATTTGGCTGCCAGCAGCTCCTTGCCCCCCGGATATTTTTGTCCTTCTTTTTCAAGGAAAGCATTGAAAGTTCCCACATTTTCGTGCAGCTTGCGATACACCATGAAAGTGCCATTACGGGACAACAATTGCGGTGCAGGCGCGGCTGGGTATTCGTTGGCTTCATCACGATGGCCAAGGATGAACTCACCGGTTTCCAGTGGCTCCCACGTACCGTTCTTCAACAACTTGCCACGCCCAATGACACGCCCTGGTTTGCATGGCAAACCAGCAAACACCGGATCGCCAATGCCGTCGGTGTAGCCAAAGTGCTCCTTGCTAGTTGGCCTTTCATTTTCAAACACTGCATGCACATCCTGAAACGGTAAATGATCAGCACCATTGTCACCACGATGACCGCTCAAAATCGCCACACCTCCTGCACTATGCGTCACGAGTTGCTGTAACCATTCATAGCGGTTCTGCACATCTGCCATCGTCTGGCCATTGATTGACATCCATATATGCACATCCTTGTGTCGATCTGTCTCACGATTTTCACGCCAGATCGGGTCCCAATGCTCAGGCGCACTGTTGCCATCATCACCCAGTATGTCTTTTCGCTTTTTCATCCCCATCACGAATTCCATCGGAAATCCAATCAGCGAAGCGCGGGGTAGTTCGAGCTCTTTCAGCCCCTGATAGGCAAAAGCGATGTTGACGGTCGACAGCGGCTTCTTAATATCATCTGGACCCTCACCCCATTTGCCCGCGGTCGTAACCTCTTTTGTCACTGCGGCGACAAATTCACGCCCACGTTTGCCGTCACGAATATTAAGAAATACATAGCGCGCGTAGGGGAAATTGTAACGTCCATAAGCGCGCACAATGTTGCCCTGGATATCCAATAGATCGAGTTCTTTTTGCACGATGTCCCCTGATGTTAGAGCGAGGATTGGCCCGGCCGCCATCTCGGCTGTGCCAGATTACGCGGCTCTATGCGTGTGATAAATGCCTGATAAGCCTGTTGCAGCTGCGCCGCTGGCATACCTTGATGCTGTTCCGCAAAATGGGAAAATTCCTGCTTCACATACAACGCTTTTAATTGCTCTGGCAAGGGGTCATCGTTGGAGCCGTTGAAGAACAACGACGCCTTCAATTGACATTTTTTAATGTAGGTAACAAACGAGTCGGCATCGTTGACTTGCTCGAAGCCATAGCAAAATCCCCAGATGTGTCGAATATCTTCACTGATCGCATCCCACATCGCGCGCAAATAGCTGTCCAAATCGCCGTGCAGATTGCACGAAAATACGATGTATTTGGATTTGAGATGATCCTCTTTAGGCAAGGCCTTACGGCGAAACTTATCGGAGAAAATAGAAAGGAGATCAAAAAACGTACCGCCGAATTCTGTGCCTGGTAGCGATTCGTAATACACATCGTTCAACACAAAGTAACGGCACAAATAAGTCTGCGGTACTTTTGCCATCGGGCTATGTTCGAGCAGTCCCCAGTTGTGCAAGCGATAGCGCACTTCATCGCTGTAGGCGGTACCGTCTAAGTGACCTTTTTTGATAGGACAAAGACCGGTCAACGCGTATGCCTTTCCGCTATGGTTACCCATCTCAGCCCCCCTTGGCTTGGTCGGCCAGACTGACAATCGGCAACGGCTGCAGCGCGCCCATATCATGCTGCAAACTACGCAACAACGCGTTGTAATGCGTCAAGAACTGTTCGGGAGAAATGGTAGAGGCAGCCTCGCCATATTGCGCATCAAAAGCCAGCAATGCAGACTTCAGTGTTTTGGCTGACTTGATATCGTTAGCCGCCGCCATCGGATAAGCGTTGTAGTAATGATCGGTCTGAATCTGATTAAACTGGATGTACGAATGAAACGGTGTCAATGGCACTGAGCGTGGATAGCGAATATTCCATTTCCAGAACAAATCAAGCCCGCTGGGAATGGCGAAAGTGAACGAGTCCACATACTGCGCCCAACTACCATTGAAGTTACTGAAGAACAGCATGTACGAATAATGCAAATCTTCCTTGGGCTGGCTGGCGTCCAGATGCGGAAACTGCTTTTTGCCTATGATGACCCAGCGCGCATAATGGATCAGCGACAAAGTGATCAAACCATTGAGCGTCGATGGCAACTTCAACGCAACCCAGAAAATCACCTTATTGATCCATGTCATATAGCCACGGATCGGTGTAATGACATTCATGGCATATGCTTTGCCCGCGATATTGGACATGCGCCTCCCCTTTTGCTGATAATTTTTTAGCGCTACCGGCTAGTAGGGCGTGCTGCGTTTACTTTTTACTTATGATCGCCCGATATGTTGCTTTATGTTAATTAACTGCTATTTTTATTTAATCAGGAAAGATTACATCCAGGCATATAATGTTGGCAACAATTATGCTGTCCCGTCTTGCTAAGCTGTTGTTAACCACCACGATCTGCGCGGGCACACTATGTTGATTGAGCAAAATCGATGCAAAGTTTGACGCACGTACGAAAAAATCATGCCTTCACAATCAGAGTCCGATTCCGACAAACAAATTGTTTCTGATTTGCAGCGCATCTTGCAGAGTTGCATCACTGGTCTGCACACGACAATTGCGACCCTAAAAAAAACCGTCCTGTCACCCGAGCAACATCAAGCGATCGACAAGCTGGCCTACGACACCGACCACTTGCATAGTATCTTGCCCCTACTGCACACGGCACTTAACGGCAAAGAGGTAGTAGATGAGGCGCGTGCTAACAGCCTGCGTAATGACAACACAGGCAGCAACACCCCGATGCAAGCAGAAGATGAACTGGCAATAACCCAAGAAATTTTTGGCGATGGTTTTGCTGAGCTGGCACGACTTTTTTTAGAAGACAGTGCACCGCGTCTGATCGCTTTGCAGGATGCAGCCATGACTGGCAACTGTGCCGCGCTAGCACAGGGCGCACACACATTGTGCGGCAGCACTTCATCCATCGGCGCCACATCGTTAGCTGCCATGTGTCGCGAACTAGAATTACGCGCGAGGAACAAAATAGGCGAGCAAGCCGATATGCGCTTGCAAGCAATTAAAACTGAATATGCAAGAATAGAAAAAAAATTGCAGACGATGCTATAAGCAGCTGTTGATAAAACCCACAACAACCGCCAATATCGTCACCATAAATACCAACCAACTCGCACAAACTCGAAACGAAAGCAAGACACGCATGGCGCAGATTCCAGAATCCAAGAAAAACCATTTATGGCGCAAAACCGTATGGCATACCAATGCAGAAGAATTTCCGCTAGGGCCGCATCATTCTGTTGAGGTGTATTGCTGCGAAGAATCTAATGGCTATGCTGTTTGGTATGCACGACGCCTTTCTAAAGATGACAAGCGCAATGTAGGTGGCGTTGAAAACGGCGACTATCTGTTGGCCTATATGAGCAAAACCAGTCGTGACGATGCGATAGAGCGCGCGGTGTTGATCGCCAATAGCGATACTAACGTCGATAATATTATTAGCGCACTCGATGCCTTAGCGCGCGCTGCGCAAAAGGTGTGATAAGGTGGGTTGAGAGTAACTGCACAATAAAGTGCAGGCTGTTCTCAACTCGAAGCCTAGCCAGAGAAAATTTGCTCTCGGTCTGAACGAAAGTTGGATTAGCGTCTCAAACATCTATCGGGTAGTGATTGCAGATCGACATCGCGCAATCGATGTCGCCACCATGAACAAACTCGACAGACTTATGCATTGCTTTTGTATCTGCAATGTATCGTTATCAGTCCATTTCAAGGAGGCTATATATGACCGTCACTGAAGAATTCGAAGTGAAAAATGCAGCAGGACACGCACTTATTTTGCAAAACTTAAAAAAAGGTATCAGCTATCTGGATTACGGCAAAACCAAACTCGGTCGTGATTTTGAAGGCTACCGGGTCAAATATACTGACCGCACTGCCCAAAAACAGGCCGACGGCACATTTAAGATCACAGAAAGCGATGACGTTTTCAGCGTGTCCAAGTAAAAATTAAACGCGGCAGACGCAATCGCGTTCTGGCGATGTAAAAGTAAGCCGCAACACCAACAGGTATTGCGGCTTTTTTATTTCTCCGGCCTACCTAGGTACAGCGCGTGTTATCACGTAATACGCATGAGCTAGTTCCCCCAAGGAAAGCTAAATGACAGTCTATTCCCACAACAGAATTGCGTCTTGTCTGATTTTTTCTTTTGATCAAGCATCGTAAGATCAAGTCACAATCATTTAGAGGAGATAGCCATGATGACCCAAATTAATGCCGTCAACCAACAAAATGAAGAATTACGAGATCGCTCAGAACGCGAAACCATCGTCCATGAAACCGTACCGGGCGAAGATAAAATCATGACGGAACGCGAGAAAGAACTCCTAAAAGACAAAGCAGCAACAAGTACCGGTGATGAAGACGTAAGCTAAAAATCGTCATCCAATAAAAACCGCGCCCCCTTTAACAAGAGGCGCGGTTTTTTAATCGTCAGAAGCTTCAGCAATCCAATCGCTAACGCTGTTAAACCTTGATCACACTGGCCATAACGGCGCCTCGTCCATCAATGCAATCTGCTCGCGCAATTCCAATATCCGATCTTGCCAGTATCGCTGCGTGTTAAACCACGGAAAAGCCACCTGAAAAGCAGGATCATCCCAGCGCCGCGCCAACCATCCCGCGTAGTGAATCAAACGCAAAGTACGCAACGCCTCGATCAAATACAACTCCCGCGGATCAAACTCGGCAAAGTCTTCATAGCCGGCCAACAAGTCAGCCAGTTGCCGTACTTGATCGCCACGCTCACCCGATACCAACATCCATAAATCTTGTATCGCTGGTCCCATACGGCTATCGTCAAAATCGACAAAGTGCGGCCCGCTGTCGGTCCACAACACGTTACCGCAATGGCAATCGCCATGCAGACGAATCGCGCGGATATCACCGGCACGGTCGTAACAACGACGCACCCCATCTAGCGCTTGGTCGACCACGCTGCGATACGCGTCCAGCAACTCTGGCGGAATAAAATCATGCGATAACAGATAGTCGCGCGGCTCCTCGCCGAAGGTCAGACTATTGAGTGTGGGTCTATGCTGATACGACCGCAAACCACCGACCGCATGGATGCGTCCGATAAAGCGCCCCATCCACTCCAGCGTATCTGGATCACTCAACTCCGGCGCGCGCCCACCGTGCCGGGCGAATACCGCAAAGCGAAAACCGGCAAAGTTATGCAAGGTGCTGCCGTCAGTAAGCGCGCTCGCTGGAACTACGGGGATTTCCTGCTCCACCAACTGCGCCACAAAGCGATGCTCCTCCAAAATCGCAGCATCACTCCAGCGCGCAGGACGATAAAATTTAGCCACCAGCGGCGGCCCATCTTCCATCCCAATTTGATAGACACGATTCTCGTAACTATTAAGGGCCAGCAGCCGGCCATCGCTATATAGCCCGACGCTTTCCAGCGCATCCAGCACGCAATCGGGGCTCAATGTGGCAAAAGACATTACTTCAGTAGGTTCCATGCCAGCCATTGTACGGGCACACCATGCAGCCGACGCGACGATTTCGTTGGCAATGCCGATAGCGTGATGCACCACACCGCGAGCACGCTGCTACACTAGCGATCTTCTCCGCATTTACATAAAGTCCGCCATGCATCTCGACCAGCCCCTCTCAGACAAAGAATTCAACGAGCTAGACAAGTTTCTACTCTCCGACCGCACCGCCGACGACTGCATGGCGATGGATTCACTGCACGGCTTTTTAACCGCCATCGTGATCGGTCCAGAAGAAATCCCACTGGCCGAATGGCTACCGCACGTCTGGGGCGCAGATGAAAAAGCCATCCCGACTTTTAAAAACGAAAAAGATTACGAGCACATCGTCGGCCTGATCGCACGCTACATGAACGAGATCGCCATCACGATGGAAGTCGCCCCCAAAGAATACGAGCCCTTGTTCTGCGAACACGAATGGGAAGGCAAGCCTGTCATCGACGGCGAAGCCTGGGCCTGGGGTTTCAATGAAGGGATGGCATTACGTGAGGATGCGTGGGACCCTATCTTCGAATCCAACCTCGCCCCACTGATGCACCCAATTTATCTATTAGGCGCAGAAGAAATCGAAGAAGAAGAAATGGTCTTGGTCGACAACCCGCTCAAATGCCACAAGCTGGCAATCGAAGTAGAGTCCGCCATCCCAGAAATCCACAAATTCTGGGCACCGCTGCGTAAATCAGCCGTACAAACCATTCAACGCGACACCCCAAAAATCGGTCGCAATGACGAATGCTCATGCGGCAGCGGCAAGAAATACAAGAAGTGCTGTGGTGCAGAAACCGCGAACTAAGCATTTCATAAGTACGACTTTCATCTAAATTCGTGCGAACGTAATAGAGATTTGTCTAATTTCACGGTTCTTTTAACCATGCATAAAAACGTAGACGATACTAAGGGGTAATATGGCACCACGGTTTCCAACGAATTGTATGAGCGGCACATGCCGCAATGGTAATTTTATCCCACAGGAGTTGCCGCATCACGTTATGGGTTACTAATCCTATGCTTACGTCATCCACTAAAAAACCGCTCACTTTAATTTTGTGGTTTCTCTTTGCATTCTGTTGCTTATCTTTTGTTACTGCTGCCTATCTAAACTCTTCAGGTGCATTTACTCTTTCCGGCGTTGCTCTTCTATTATTTATTGGAATATTTGCCGTAGGAGTTTTAGATTACAAAGTTGGTGGTAATCAGCTAACGCTAGAAAAACGAGTAAACACCCTAGAGAAAGAAAACACAGAACTGAAAGATTCAGTAACTGCATTGGCTAAATCGATTTACATGATTAGTAGCGAAAATGCTCCTGTATATGGCTTTGATCATGCTACTGATGGTCTGTTGGACAAATACTTCGCCCCAGTGAACCACCTGATCGAGGGTGATATAAAAGCCACAGTGGAAGAAGATTTGAAGAGGCTTGCGACCCTTAAAAGCTCTTAAAATAGCGCTCTATTTCGCCCTATTTGATCGCTGAACGCTACGTGATACAACTACGCAGCCCGTTAAATCTGGCGTTAAGCCTCCGCATTAAAAGGGCAGGCTCGATATTTTTCAAATCCCAATTTATAGAAGAAAGCTCGGCACTTAAAAATTGCTGTTGCTTTTTCCCGCTGTGACGCTGCTGTTTGTGCGAAGCAAAAAATGGATAAGAAGTGAACGATGTTTGAGCGAAGCGAGTTCCGTTCACTTCCCATTTTTTGCTTCGCACAAACGGGAACCCGAAGGGCAGCGGCTTGCGGTCGCCTTTCTTTGCCTTCTTTCTTTGGCGAAGCAAAGAAAGAAGGTGGCAGCCGGGCCACCCCCGGCAACTGAATATCAACGGAGAAAAAGAAATGTCAGCGACAATCAAAAGTTATGCGATCAAATGAAACTCCGAGACATCCAGCAAGCTCATGAAACAGCTGTTCTAAACAGCTTTAGCAAATTCCTTGAACAACGAGGGGTGAATATGGATATCATCTCACGCCCCGATCCTCCTGATGCTATTGTAAGTTTCGATGGTCAACCCAACTGGATTGAAATCACAGATGCTTTTCAAAGTTCCGCTTGGGCAAGAAGCATGACCACTTATGCCGCTGAAGATAAAGTCCATATTCCTTACCAGCGCGGGGTAATTCACGAACCCGATAAAGAAGCATGTCAAAAAGTGAAAGAAGTCATTATTAACAAATACCAAAAACAAACAATAAAGGGTATTTACCAAACTCGTGGAGCAGGAATACTTCTCGTTGGCATATATACACCTTTGACTACCCCTCAAGAAATAATTGAACTGGCGGGTAAAGAAATATCAGAGGTGATTTTAGATCATGACCCTATATTCAATTCGGTGTATTTATACACAAACTTTGAAAACGGCCATCGTTTTTCATTGTTACACCAAGTTAGCAAGACAATCTGAACTTCGAAGAAATAAAAAAACGGACGCAACCCTCGCATCCGTTCCTCACCCACTCATTAAAGAAGAAATCACTCCTTAATGAAATGCTCACGGTAATACCGCAACTCCTCAATCGACTCAATAATATCCGCCAACGCCGTATGCTTCTGATGCTTCTTGAAGCCACTAATCAAATCCGGCTTCCAGCGACGGCACAACTCCTTCAGCGTCGACACATCCAAATTACGATAATGGAAAAACGCCTCCAGCTTAGGCATGCCACGCGCCATAAACCGTCTATCCTGACAAATCGTATTGCCGCACATCGGTGACTTGCCCTTGGGCACATACTTTTTCATGAACTCGATCAAGGCGGCCTCCGCCTCCTCTTCGGTCACGGTCGATTCCTTAACGCGATCAATCAAGCCTGAGCGACCATGGGTGCCCTTGTTCCACGCATCCATACCATCCATAATTTCATCCGGCTGATGAATCGCAAACACGGGGCCTTCTGCCAGAATATTCAACTCTGGATCAGTGATCACGACGGCCACCTCAATGATGCGATCGTTGTCCGGATCGAGTCCGGTCATTTCCATATCAACCCAGATCAGATTGAACTCGTTCGGACGGCCAACCGCGGTTTCAGGTGTTTTCGTAACTGATTCAGCGGTCGCTTCGATAGCTTGTGACATAATTGTTCCCTTGAACTGTGCAATACAACTGCGCAATTCGCCATTTTCTCACAGGAAAAGCATGTCTTCACTTTCGTTTACCGTTTTGTTTGTCGTCTTTCTGGCCGTCTCACTGTTATTGCGCTTCTGGCTTGCTTCGCGTCATATCCGCCACATCATGGCGCATAGCGACGCTGTCCCAGCGCAATTCGCTGACAAGATTCCATTGAAAGCGCATCAACGTGCGGCCGCTTATTCAATCGCCAAAACCAAGTTTGCAGTGTTTGTCGCGATCTTGAATGCGGCGGTATTGATCGGTTTTACGCTGCTGGGCGGCTTGCAATGGCTATCCGATAACCTCTTGTTTGCTTTTGGCCCTGGCTGGCGCTATCAGCTCGGACTGGTACTGTCGTTTATCTTGATCTCCGGCGTGGTGGAATTGCCTTTTGACTACTTCCGCCAATTTGTGCTGGAAGCGCGCTTTGGCTTTAACCGCATGTCGCCACGCTTGTTCTTTACCGATCTGATGAAAAGCTCGGTCTTTTCGATTGCGTTTGCAATGATATTAGTCGGCATCACGTTGTTTTTGATGAAGAAAACCGGCGACTTCTGGTGGCTGTACGCGTGGTTGGTCTGGTGCGGTTTTCAGATGGTGATGCTGGTGGCGGTGCCGCTATTTATCGCGCCTCTGTTTAATAAATTTAAACCGCTAGAAGATGAGTCCTTAAAAAGTCGTATTGAAAACCTGATGCAACGCGTCGGTTTTGCCGCCAACGGCTTATTTGTGATGGATGGCTCTAAACGCAGCGCGCATGGCAATGCTTACTTCTCCGGCTTTGGCGCGTCCAAACGCATCGTGTTTTTCGATACGCTGTTGGAGCGTCTGACGCCAGCAGAAGTTGAGGCAGTGATGGCACACGAACTTGGCCACTTTAAGCTCAAGCACATTACCAAGCGTATTGTGTTTATGTTTATCGCCTCGCTGGGATTTTTGGCGCTGCTGGGATTCTTGAAAACACAAACCTGGTTTTACACCGGCTTAGGTTTGCAGCCAATCATGGACGCTGCCAACCCGTCGATCAACGATGCGGCCGCATTGATTCTGTTTGCTTTGGTACTGCCGGTGTTCTCTTTTGTATTTTCACCGTTGACCTCACTCAGCTCACGCAAACACGAGTTTGAGGCGGACGCGTTTGCGGTAGAACACACCAACGCGCCGGATTTGGTATCGGCACTGGTCAAGCTGTATGAAGACAATGCATCGACGCTGACGCCAGATCCGCTGCATTCGGCGTTCTACGACTCCCATCCACCGGCGACCGTACGTATTGGCAAATTGCTTGCGCAATAATAAAAGGCCAGCAAAAATCATGATCAGCGCTGAAGAACTACGCACACAACAATGTGCGCCACGCCAAACCGCATTAGCTGCAGACGAGGTGTCAACTTATCTGCAGGCGGTTGATGGCTGGTCGTTGGACGACAACAAAATCGTCAAAAATTTTAGCTTCCGCGATTACCACGCCACGCTTTCATTCGTAAATGCCATCGCCGAGATGATCCACGCGCAGGATCATCATCCTGAGCTGGTGGTTAGCTATAAGCTATGCAAGGTCAGTTACAACACCCATTCCGTCAACGACGGACGTGGCGGCTTATCGGAAAACGATTTTATTTGCGCCGCCAGAATTGATGCGATTTTTGATCAGTCGTTTACCGCGTGAAAAACTCCCCGCGTAAATCGAACGCCAAGACGGTTGCTACTGACAGCACGATCATCGGCACCGTGATTGCTGCTCATGGCCGTCATTATTTGACGCAGGCCGGCACAGAAAAACTACTGTGCGTTACCCGTGGCAAAAAAAGTGACGTTGCAGTGGGTGACCGAGTCGAGTTCAATCGCACTTCTGCCAACCAGGGGGTGATTGAAAAGATAGCGGAACGCGACACTTTGCTGTATCGCTCCGATCAATACAAATCCAAATTATTAGCCGCCAACGTCACGCAACTATTTATCGTGATCGCGACCGAACCGGGTTTTTCTGATGATCTGGTGTCGCGCTCACTGGTCGCCGCCGAGGCCGCAGGCGTAAAAGTGCATCTGATCCTCAACAAGATCGATGTCACCAGCTTGCTCGAAAAAACGCGTGCGCGCGTCGCCACTTATGCAAAACTCGGTTACGCGGTGCATGAGGTATCCGCAACTGCGCAGCCACAACAAACTTGCGATACCTTGCTACCGCTGTTAAAAGGGCAATCGACCATCTTGATTGGCCAATCTGGCATGGGTAAATCATCGATTATCAATTTGATTGTGCCGGATGCCGACATCGCAGTACGTGAAATTTCTGCCGCACTGGATACCGGCAAACACACGACGACCTTTACGCGGCTGTATATCGTCGATGACGACACTGCGATCATCGATTCGCCAGGTTTTCAAGAATTTGGTCTCTATCATTTGAGCGAAGGCATGTTGGAGCGCGCCTTCCCTGAGTTTGCGCAATATCTGGGGCACTGCAAATTTTATAATTGCCACCACATCAATGAACCGGAATGTGCAGTGCGGAAGGCCATACAAAATGGTGAGATCACGGCCATGCGTCATGCACTGTATTTACAGCTATTGCATGAGTCTTCGCAAAAATTATATTGATGCCGTGACGTAAAAGCGCGTCTGTAGCTGGTCGTTTATCTGGCTTATTACCCCGCTTTTAGCTGGCTTTTAGTGAGAAATCCCTTATAATTGAACAAGTTATAAACTTCGGCGGCAGGCGCCCACCTAGCCGCCGTTTCTTATTATGGCAATCAAACACTTTCTGCAATTTTCCGATTTGACGCTGGACGAATTCGAATACGTGATCGAGCGTAGTCGCATCATCAAGCACAAGTTCAAAAATTACGAACCGTATCATCCGCTCACCGACCGCACACTGGTGATGGTGTTCGAGAAAAACTCGACCCGCACTCGCCTCTCGTTTGAGGCTGGCATGCATCAGCTTGGCGGCGCGGCGATCTATCTGAATACCCGCGATAGCCAACTCGGACGCGGCGAGCCGGTAGAAGATGCGGCGCAAGTGATGTCCCGCATGTGCGACATCATCATGATTCGTACCTTTGGACAAGACATCATCGAGCGCTTTGCTGCTAATTCCCGCGTGCCGGTTATCAATGGTCTGACCAACGAACATCACCCGTGTCAGGTATTGGCCGACGTCTTTACTTTTATTGAAGAGCGCGGCTCGATCAAAGGCAAGACAGTTGCCTGGATCGGCGACGCCAACAATATGCTGTACTCGTGGTTACAGGCAGCGCAGGTTTTCGACTTTCACGTCAATGTCTCGACGCCAAAACGCTACGAGATCGATCCTTCGCTGGTGGCTGAAGACAATACGAATTACACGCTGTTCCCCTCGCCCTCCGACGCTTGCGTAGACGCACATTTGGTGACGACCGATGTATGGACCAGCATGGGCTTTGAAGAAGAGAACGCTGCACGTCTGAAAGCATTCAGAGGGTGGATCGTCGATGCAGAGAAGATGAGCCGCGCGCAACCCGATGCGCTTTTCATGCACTGTTTACCTGCGCACCGTGGCGAAGAAGTTGCGGCGGAAGTGATCGACGGTCCGCAATCAGTCGTGTGGGACGAAGCAGAAAATCGTCTGCACGTTCAAAAAGCGCTGCTTGAATATCTGGTTCTCGGCAAGATCAATTAATGTCAGCAGCGTCGTCAGAAAAAATAGTTGCTGACTTTTCATCAGTGATCAACTGACTACGCGCTAAATGCTTACAAAACGTACAAAACGAAAACGTCTTAAATCTTCAGTACCTAACAATTGAGTGCATCGCAACTCAGTAAATTTAAACTCAGTAAATCTTAAGCATACGAAGAAAATTATGTCGACTATTCTGCAATCTGTTCCCGTCAATCAAAAAGTAGGTATCGCCTTTTCCGGTGGCCTCGACACTAGCGCTGCCTTGCACTGGATGCGTCAAAAAGGCGCGATCCCTTATGCCTATACCGCCAATCTGGGACAACCTGACGAGCCGGATTACGAAGAGATTCCAAAGAAAGCCAAACAGTACGGCGCAGAAATTGCACGCCTGATCGATTGCCGTGAACAACTGGTAGCAGAAGGCATCGCCGCTTTGCAAAGTGGCGCTTTCCATATTTCTACCGCTGGCGTCACCTATTTCAACACCACGCCGATTGGCCGCGCAGTTACCGGCACCATGTTGGTAGCGGCGATGAAAGAAGACAACGTCGACATCTGGGGCGATGGCAGCACCTACAAGGGTAATGACATCGAACGTTTTTATCGCTATGGCTTGTTGATGAATCCGGCGCTGCGCATTTACAAACCTTGGTTGGACGACGCCTTCATCAATGAACTCGGCGGCCGCAAGGAAATGTCCGAATTTTTGATCAAGTCCGGCTTCGACTACAAAATGTCGACCGAGAAAGCGTACTCGACCGATTCCAATATGCTGGGTGCGACACACGAAGCGAAAGATCTGGAATTCCTGAATACCGGTATGAAGATCGTTCAGCCGATCATGGGCGTTGCTTTCTGGCGTGACGATGTTGAGGTTAAACGCGAAGAAGTCACCATCCGTTTTGAAGAAGGTCAGCCGGTCGCATTAAATGGCGTTACTTATTCCAGCGCAATCGAACTGATGATGGAAGCCAATCGCATCGGTGGTCGTCATGGCCTCGGCATGAGCGATCAGATCGAAAACCGTATTATCGAAGCCAAGAGCCGCGGCATCTACGAAGCGCCAGGCCTGGCCTTGCTGTTTATCGCCTACGAACGTCTGGTGACCGGCATCCACAACGAAGACACCATCGAGCAATATCGCGACAATGGTCGCAAGCTGGGTCGTCTGTTGTACCAAGGTCGTTGGTTCGACACGCAAGCGATCATGCTGCGCGAAGCGGCACAACGCTGGGTTGCGCGTGCGATCACGGGCGAAGTAACCATCGAACTGCGTCGTGGTAACGACTATTCGATCATGAATACCGAATCGGCTAATCTGACCTACGCGCCGGAACGTCTGTCGATGGAAAAAGTTGAAGATGCACCGTTCTCGCCACAAGATCGTATTGGTCAACTAACAATGCGCAACCTGGACATCACGGATACGCGTCAAAAACTCGGTATCTATGGCGACATCGGCCTGCTGACTGGTAATTCATCGGTCTGTTTGCCGCGCTTGGAAAAAAGCAAGACACCTGACAACAAATAATTCATCATCCTTATTCATCGCTAACATGACCACACAATTCGACAACGTCACCGCACTGACCAAAGCCAATATCTACTTCGACGGCAAGTGCGTCTCACATGCACTCGTAATGCCAGATGGCAGCAAGAAGACTTTAGGCGTGATTTTCCCAGCGACGCTCAAGTTCGGCACTGCTGCAGCAGAAATCATGGAACTGAACGCAGGCAAATGCCGCATCCGTCTGGATGGTGCAGCGGAATGGCAAACCTACGAAGGCGGTCAAAAGTTTGAAGTGCCGGCTAACTCCAGCTTCGATATCGAGATTGTAGAAACGCTGGATTACATTTGCCACTATCTGTAATTTAACAAGACAGTAGAAATAAAAAGCCCGGCGGATTTATCATGCCGGGCTTTTTATTGATCGCACAACATGTCTATTCAAGCGCGGTGCTCCTGTCATTTTTTCATCCTCAGACCATCGGCAGCCTTACACCTCTTTTTACCTATAATAGAGCTTACGGTAACAAAGCTTAAGACAGCGATCCAGCCTGCTTGGCTGGATTGAATTGACTCATCCAGCGCGGCGCTGTTTATCACGACAGCCACGCTGTAGCTTCTTCCCCAGAAAGAAAAGTATGATCCTTGGCATAGACGTTGGTGGTACCCATACTGATTCGGTATTGATGCACAACCGAAAAATCATTCGCAAGTCCAAAACACTAACTGATAAAAACGATATCCTGGCTTGCGTGATGCGCGCTACCCAAGCAGTCACGACCGCTGACGATATCAAGCAACTGAAACGCATCGTGCTCAGCACCACAATCTCCACTAATGCGGTGGCGCAAAACCAGCTCGATGCTGTCGGCTTGATTGTGATGAATGGCCCCGGCGTGTCGCCCAAGGATTTGCCGCTGGCTGATCAGACGCACTTGATCGCTGGCTATATGAATCATCGCGGCATAGAAGCGGAATCGATTGATGATGAGCAACTGTCGGCGTTAAAGCAGCAACTAAGCGACGACAAAATCGACAACCTTGCGATCATAGGAAAATTCTCCACTCGCAATCCGGTGCATGAGCAAGAAGTCGCTGATTTTTTTGCCGATCAGAGCGCACACAAAATCAAACATACTTCGCTCGGCCATCATCAATCTGGCGTGCTGAATTTTCCGCGTCGCATTGCCACCACCTATCTGAATAGCGCAATCTGGCGCCTGCACAGCCGCATGGTTGACCAGTTGGTCGGCTATCTGCAAGAGTTGGCGGTTGATGTGCCGCTATTCATTCTCAAGGCCGATGGTGGCACCATTGGCGTAGAGGCGTCGCGTAACTCGCCGGTACAAACCATCTTGTCCGGCCCGGCCGCCACCATCATGGGCGTATTGCCATTTGTGTCATCGACGATGGACTCGGTTTCGATAGACGTAGGCGGCACTACCACCGATATCGCGCTGTTTGCCGATGGCGCACCGCTGCTAGAACCGCAAGGCGTGGAAATCGAAGGACACAAAACCCTGATACGCGGTCTGCTGACGCACTCGATGGCGCTCGGTGGCGACAGTCATGTGCAGATCGTGAACGGTGCATTGCAGATCGGCCCTGAGCGTAAAGGTTCGGCAATGGCCTTCGATGGTCCAGTGCCTACGCCTACCGATGCGTTGATCGTGTTGGGTCGCGCTACCTTCGGCGATCAGGCGAAAGCGTTGCGCGCGATGGAAAGTCTGGCTGCGAGCTTGCAACAAACGCCACAGCAGGTTGCTACTGCCATCGTGGATCAGATGTGCGCCAGCATCGCAGACAAGGTCACGCAAATGATTAGCGAAGCTAACAGCAAGCCGGTGTATACGATCCATGAATTGCTGGAAGGTAAAGTGCTGAACCCACAGCAATTGATCGCGGTCGGTGGCCCCGCGCCTTATCTCGCACAACAAGTTGGCGCGCTATTGGCAATCCCGGCCTTGGTACCGGAAGACTCAGAAGTCATCAACGCCTGTGGCGCAGCAATGGCACGGACTACGGTCGAACTCAACCTGTTGGCCGATACCAAATTGCAGCAATTGATTTTTGCGGAAGATGGTCGCAAGGTACCGATCTCGTCACGTGCGACAGTCGATGATGTAGTGGCAGCGGGTCAGGAAAGACTGCTAGAAATCGCCAGAGCATCGGGCGCGCGCGAAGAAGATCTGGAAATCGAAATCGCAGACTGCCAATCGTTTAACGTCATCGATGGCTACTCGACCATCGGTAAAAACATTCGTGTCCGGTTGCAGATCAAACCCGGATTGATCAAGCATGAAGAATAAGCACGCACAACAAACAAAAAATGAGCATGAGCACGAACAAATCTGAGGAACACATCGTGAAGAAAAAAACAGGACTGGTATTTTTTCCGGCATTTGATTACGCGATTTCGCCTACGCATCCTGAGCGCGAAGAACGGCTTTTATATACGCAAGATCAGGTGTTTGAAGAAGGTTTGCTGGACTTCGACAACATCAAGGAATTTAAACCCGGCGTCGCCACCGCCGAGGATATTCAGCGTGTACATTTTTGCGTGCCGGGCATCGACGAGATCGTGCATGCCTCGCATTTGATCGCCGTCGGTGGCTGTCTGACCGCGGCCGACAAGGTGATGACCAAAGAAGTCGACAATGCATTTGCACTGGTGCGCCCTTGCGGCCATCACTCTTATCGCGTAGTGCATGGTAGCCGTGGCTTTTGTACGCTGAACATGGAAGCCATCATGGTCGAGTACATCCGCGAAAAATACGGCGTCAAGAAAATCGCCATCGTTGATACCGATTGTCACCATGGCGACGGCTCGCAGGATATTTTCTGGCACGACCCGAATACGCTGTTTATCTCGCTACACCAAGATGGTCGCACGCTCTATCCCGGCTCCGGCTTCGCCGATGAGCTCGGGGGGCCGAATGCATTCGGCACCACCATCAATCTGCCGATGCCGCCGGAAACCTGCGAAGAAGGTTTCCTGTATGTGCTGGATGAAATCGTGATGCCTATCTTGGAAGAATTTAAACCAGATCTGATCATCAATTCGGCCGGACAGGACAATCATTACTCTGACCCGATCACCAACATGAAATTTACCGCGCACGGTTATGCGGTGCTCAATCAGCTTCTGAAACCTGATCTTGCAGTGCTGGAAGGCGGCTATTCGATCGAGACCGCTCTACCCTACATCAACACCGGCATCATCCTCGCGATGGCGGGTATGGATTTCAGCCACATCCAGGAGCCGGACTACGATGCAGAAGATCAGAAACAGCCAGCGGCGATAGGCGCGTATCTAGAGAAACTGAAAGACGCGACCTTCCATCACTGGAACAACCGCCACACCTTACGCGATCAAGTCTATCCAGAGCAGGAATTTCATAAACGCAATTTCGATGTGTATTACGATACCGATGGCATCCGCGAAACCATCAATGAAACGGTGCGTTCATGTACCGAATGCGGTGGTACCGTAGTACTTGATTCACGTTGCGACGATACGCACAATCACATATTGGCGGTTCAAGTACCACGCTATGCGTGCGCGCCCTGCCGTGCATACGGCGAGCAGCAGTATGAGGCAGCGGATATGAAACGTTATACGCAGGTGTTCTTGCAGGATAAGGACAACGATAAGTACTTATCGAAATAATGCGTTTTTGTGCAGCCTTTGCGTGTACATCGCGCAGAGGCTACCTAACGCTATGACGGCATGCGTCGCTGTCAAAGAAAGAACACCAAATAACTGACCATGCCAATATTTAACAGAACGGTTAGCCAGTACACACGTCGAAATGAGCGCTTGCTGGATTTATGCCGCAATATCTGTTGCGCTGCCCAAGCGCCTGGCCACCCCCAAAGTAAACTCAACAAATGTAAGGTGTTTTCCGAGATGCGCCCATTGCCCTTGCGTGCAGCAGATTTATCCATTGCATAAGCAACAAATGTAATCACACTGCAAGTCGTGTAAGTTGCCAGTAGTGGCCATAGAATGCCGATCTTCATGATGCAAGGCCAAAGAAGATCACAGAAAAATCGGCTCCGGCTCCAGCTTCACATCAAACCGCTTCGCCACATCTTCCTGTATCGCTGCTGCCAACTGGACGACCTCTTGCCCGCTGGCGCCGCCGCGGTTAACCAGAACGAGCGCCTGATTCTCATACACGCCAGCTGCACCGGCCGTTCTACCTTTCCAGCCGCATTGATCGATTAGCCAACCAGCGGCCAGTTTAACGCTGCCATCTGCTTGCGCATGACTGACTAGATTGGGATAGGACGTGAGCAACGCATCGCGCTGTGCGACGGTAACCACTGGATTCTTGAAGAAGCTGCCAGCGTTACCGATCACCGCTGGGTCCGGCAATTTGCGTGTGCGTATCGCAATCACGGCGTCACTGATATTCTGTGCCGTCGGCGTGCTATTACCGCGCCTATCCAGCTCTTGCTGCACATCTGCATAACGTAATTGCGGCTGCCATTTTTTTGGTAGCGCAAACGTGACATCCAACACGACCGCGCGGTCACGCAAACTGTGCTTGAAAACGCTGTCACGGTAACCAAATGCGCATTCGGCATTGGATAAGGTTTTTTGCTCACCAGTCGTCATATCGAGCAGCGTCAAGCTATGCAGCGAATCTTTGATCTCGACGCCGTAAGCACCAATATTTTGTATTGGTGCCGCACCGATGCTACCCGGAATCAGCGACAGATTTTCCAGTCCGCCCAATCCCTGCGCTAGCGTCCATCGCACAAAACGGTGCCAGTTTTCGCCAGCGGCAGCGCGTACATAGGTCGCATGCTCATCTTCACTTGTGATTTCTATCCCTGTCATCTGCATATGCAGCACCAGGCCAGGGAAATCACGTGTCAGCAGGATATTGCTGCCGCCACCCAGAATCAGGCGCGGCAGAGCTGACAGCACAGCATCAGAGCGTACCGCGCGCAATGTATCGACCGACAGGACAGGTAGATAGGCCTGTGCCTTGGCATCAATCCCGAAGGTATTGTGCGCAAGTAGCGAAAAATCAGATTGAATAGGGAGAGGAAAAGCCATAGCAGGCGATTATAATCGCTCTGTGCTTAAGTCCTAGCGGTTCGGTTTTTTGTCCGCTAGAATGGGCCATATCACGACAGCGTTGCAACCGTATCGCTGTGGTTAGAATAATAAATAATTGCAATTGCATTTTGCGTCTTGCTCATCAATATTTGCGTGATCCCTATGCGCTACCCGCGTTGGCTTGATCAAGCTTTGAGTCAACATTTGCTTACGCAATTGCACGTAATTATTTCTTAAATTTGTATACGAACCATTTAAGCCTCATCTTGTTTGCCGATGAGTGCAATGCATAAAAGGAAATTCCATGCCATCTTTTGATACCGTTTCCGAAGCCAATTTGGTTGAAGTTAAAAATGCCGTCGATCAGGCCGGCAAGGAAATCACCACCCGCTTTGATTTCAAGGGCAGCGATGCACGCGTCGAATTGAAAGAACGCGAAATGACCGCCTACGCAGATTCAGAATTTCAGCTCAATCAGGTACTTGATGTGCTGACCAATAAAATGGTTAAGCGTAATGTTGATGTACGTTTCCTCGATCGCGGCAAGATAGAAAAAATCGGCGGTGACAAGGTCAAGCAAGTGGTCAAAATCAAGAACGGTATTGAGACCGACGCGGCCAAGAAAATCGTTCGTATCGTCAAAGACAGCAAGTTAAAAGTGCAAGCCAGTATCCAAGGTGATGCAGTCCGCATCACTGGCGCTAAGCGCGACGATCTGCAAGATGCGATGGCACTATTGCGTAAAGAAGTTGCTGATCTACCGTTAGAATTCAACAACTTCCGTGACTGATCGTGACTGATTGTCATTGAACACTGCTGCAGAAACGCATCAAACGCTGCCCTCTTAATCAACACATCTTTATTTTTCATTCGGAGACTGTGCATGAAGAATCTGCTGTTCATCGCTTTACTCAGTTTTTCAACTGTCCAAGCACAAGCAGCAGATATCAGCGTGGTCGGATTATTTCCTGGTAAAGCAGTGTTGGTGATTGATGGCAAATCGCCCAAGACCTACTCGATCGGTAGCAAGGTGACGCCAGAGATCAAGTTAGTCGGCGTCGATAAAGAAGCGGCCTTCTTCGATAGCAACGGCAAGCGGCAACGTATTGATATAGGTGGACATGTCAATCGCATGACGCCGTCGGCAAATAGCAGCGTCACATTGCAAGCCGATAATCGCGGTCACTTTATTACCAATGGCCAAATCAACGGCCACATGACACGCATGCTGGTCGATACTGGGGCCAGCACGATCGCACTACCGGCAGCGGATGCAATACGCCTTGGTATCGATTACAAAAAAGGTCAACCGGCTTATGTACGTACTGCCAACGGTATCGTACCCGCCTATCGCGTGACACTAGACTCCGTCAAAGTCGGCGATATCGTGCTCAACCAAGTTGAGGCGCTGGTGCAAGAAAACGGTTTAACGTTCACGCTGCTTGGCATGTCTTTTTTGAACCGTACCGAAATGCAACGTAGCGGCGAGCAAATGGTGCTGACTAAACGATTTTAAGCAAAGCGTTTACGGATCTGCGTCGACAAAGAAAAAAGCACCGCATGCGGTGCTTTTTTATTCATACCACTGACGTCAGTTCAAGACGTGCGTTAAATCTTTGAATCACGCGTCTGGATCTTTCACATGACGACGTTGCTTGACCGCCTCTGCCAATCCTTCTAGCACAGCAACGCTATCTTCCCAGTTGATGCAGCCATCAGTGACCGATTGACCGTAAGTAAGTTCTTTGCCAGGAATCAAATCCTGACGGCCGGCCACCAAATGCGATTCGATCATGACACCAATGATACGGGTATCGCCACCGGCGACTTGCTTGGCAATATCAGCACAAACCGGAATTTGATTTTCTGGCTTCTTCGAGCTGTTGGCATGCGAAGTATCGATCATTAAGCGCGATGCCAAACCATTGCCCGCGATATCTTTGCAAGCTTGCTCGACACTGGCCGCATCATAGTTAGGTGCCTTGCCACCGCGCAGAATCAGGTGACAATCTTCATTGCCGCTGGTTGAAACAATCGCGGAATGGCCGCCTTTGGTCACCGACAAAAAGTGATGGGGTTGCGACGCTGCCTTGATCGCATCGACCGCGATCTTGACGTTGCCGTCGGTACCGTTTTTAAAGCCAACTGGGCATGACAGCCCAGACGCCAGTTCGCGATGCACCTGTGATTCTGTCGTACGTGCACCAATCGCGCCCCAGCTGATGAGGTCGGCAATGTATTGCGGGCTGATAACGTCAAGAAATTCAGTACCGGCAGGTAAACCAAGCTGATTGATATTGAGCAGCAACTCGCGTGCAATGCGCAGACCATCGTTGATACGGAAGCTGTTATCCATAAATGGATCGTTGATCAAACCTTTCCAACCAACCGTAGTGCGTGGCTTTTCAAAGTACACCCGCATGATGATCTCCAACTCACCGGCAAAGCGTTCACGCTCCTTGATCAGGCGATTGGCATATTCCATCGCAGCTTTGGTGTCATGAATAGAGCAAGGGCCGATCACCACCATCAGTCTATCGTCTTGACCGTGCAAAATACGATGCAAGGCATTACGCGCGTCGGCAGCCGTTGTCTCCGCTTTTTCGGTAACGCCGAACTCGCGGATCAAATGGGATGGAGGGACCAGTTCTTTCATTTCTCGGATTCGTAAATCATCGGTGCGTGGCATGGTTTTCTCCAGGGTTTAATCTCTTGTGAGCGGGCTACTTACTTTCTCGCGTCGCTGAAACAAAAATTTACAACGAAATATACAATTAAAAAAACCGCCATCACGGGCGGTTTTTAAAGGAATTTGCTTTAAGCTTTTATCGTACGCGCTTACCGCTTCTCCACCGCCTTTGGGTTGGAATAGCTAAAGTAAAAATAAAATGGGAAGCGCGAAAAAATCATTTCTTCATACCTAGTTAGTGCCGCGTTGTCGCCGATCCAGTACTTGTTGCTACAGTACTACTTAGCTCAATAATGCGGAATTCAACTCAAAAACTCAGAGTAATAGTGCAATAAATTAGGCTATTTGGCAAGCAAAGCGTTGTTGACGTTCACTTTGCAGCCAATTTGTAGCTGTAATGCCAACACTTACCGCGCCTTATCTCACACTATAACTAAGCCCAATTAGCTACCTATTTAAGCAGTACCGCCCACGGTCACACCGTCGATACGTAAGGTAGGTTGGCCGACACCAACTGGCACGCTCTGCCCTTCTTTACCGCAGACGCCGACACCACTATCCAGGCTCAGATCGTTGCCGATCATCGAAACACGATTCAACACGTCCGGGCCATTGCCGATCAACGTGGCGCCCTTGACCGGATAGGTGACTTTACCGTTTTCGATCATGTAGGCTTCGCTGGCAGAAAACACGAACTTGCCGTTGGTGATATCAACCTGACCGCCACCGAAGTTAACCGCATACAAACCATTCTTGACCGAGGCCAGAATTTCTTCCGGGTCTTTGTCGCCAGCCAGCATATACGTGTTGGTCATGCGTGGCATCGGCAAGTGGGCAAATGATTCGCGTCGTGCATTGCCGGTCACTGGCATATTCATCAGACGCGCATTCATTGTGTCTTGGATGTAGCCCTTTAAGATGCCGTCCTCAATCAGCGTGGTGCACTGAGTAGGATTGCCTTCGTCGTCGATATTGAGCGAGCCACGACGATCAGCAATCGTGCCGTCATCCACCACGGTCACGCCTTTTGCTGCGACGCGCTCTCCGATGCGACCGGAGAATGCACTAGAACCTTTACGGTTAAAGTCACCTTCCAAACCGTGACCAATCGCTTCATGCAACAACACGCCCGGCCATCCAGGGCCAAGCACAACTGTCATCGGACCTGCTGGTGCAGGACGAGAATCAAGATTGATCAAGGCCGACGCAACTGCCTCGCTCGCATATTTCTCCAACAATGCTTCGTCAAAGTAAGCATAGTTATAACGACCGCCGCCACCGCTAGAGCCCATTTCACGGCGTCCGTTTTGCTCGGCAATTACGGTGATCGACAAGCGTACGAGTGGGCGGATATCAGCAGCTAATACACCATCGCTGCGCATCACCAACACCACATCATATTCACCTGCCAAGCCCGCCATTACCTGCACCACACGCGGATCTTTGGCGCGCGCAATGCGCTCTATGCGTTCCAGCAGTTTGACTTTTTCAGTCGCGTCTAGCGAAGTCAGCGGATCATTTGGCAAGTATAAATTTCGGCCACCGACCTGCTTCACCGCAGAGGCAACCTTGATCTTGCCTGCACCTTGACGTGCAATTGTGCGCGTCGCCGTCGCGGCTTCCATCAGCGCGCGCTCCGAGATTTCATCTGAATACGAAAATGCTGTTTTGTCGCCAGAAACCGCACGTACACCCACGCCTTGATCGATAGAGAAGCTACCAGTCTTGACGATACCCTCTTCCAGACTCCAGCCTTCGCTCTTGGTAAATTGAAAATACATATCCGCATAATCAACCTTGTGGGTGAACATGGTTCCCATGGTTTTGATCAGCGTACTTTCATCCAGACCGAACGGCGTGAGCAAGACATTACGAGCTACGGAGAGTGTTTCTAGATTCGGTTCAAATGGCGTCATGGTGTATGCGATGTCTATTTACGTATATTTAAAACACGTAGGGAAATTGATTCGGAATGGTTCATTGTAGAGCATTCGGCCAAACTGCTGGCCAGAGCACGGTTTGCCTACAATTTTCGGTGTGTTAGTGCCGGAAGATTTTGGCGTATGCCTGACAAATAATGTGGGTCGATATCACCAATTACAAGGCCTTCACCCTCATTCAGCACAGACTTAATTTCACCCCACGGGTCTATCAACATACTGTGTCCCCACGTGGTTCTGCCATTAAGATGACGTCCACCTTGTGCCGCTGCCAGCACATAACATTGGTTTTCAATTGCACGTGCACGCAACAGAATTTCCCAGTGCGCTTTGCCGGTGGTGTAGGTAAACGCAGCCGGTACCACGATCAAACGGCAATCACCCATCGCTCGATACAACTCGGGAAAGCGTAGGTCGTAACAGACTGACAGACCAACCTTGCCGAATGGTGCTTCGAAAGTCTTCACTTCGTTACCATGCACGATGGTACGCGCCTCATCATAAGATTCGGCGCCACGACTAAAGCTGAACAAATGAATCTTGTCGTAGCGTGCCACACGCTCTCCCTGCGGGTTGTACACCATCATCGTGTTCAACACTTTGCCAGCTTCACCTGCCACCATTGGTAAAGTGCCGCCTATCAACCAAACTGAATTTTCACGTGCGGCTTGCGACATAAAATCCTGTATCACACCGCCTTGGTTTTGCTCAGCGATTGCGACTTTATCGTTTTCATGCATACCCATGACCGGCCAGTACTCTGGCAATAACACTAACTCGGCGCCTTGCCGCGCAGCTTGTCGAATCAAGCGAGTTGCGGTCGCCATGTTCTCCTCCAACACAGGCGTGGAAATCATTTGAATCGCGGCGATACGGTTGGCGCTTTCGTTCATGATTTACTCCGCTATTTTTCTACTATTGGACATGGAAGGTGTAATAACCGGCAATTTGTTGGTGGACGCTTTACCCGCAGGCACTAATGGCGTTCCCGCTTCTTTCTGTTGCTCAAGTTTATCGTCTGGCTTTGCTTCCTGCTTACCGTCGGCGTTTGAGCTCTGATTTACTTTACGATCGATCTTGGTCACGACCGGATCCTTCCATGGACCAGTGACTTTATATTCAAAGGTAAATGCTCTGGCTAAAGGTTCACGCAAAAACAATTGTGCCAAAAAGGTACCAACGCCAATGACCGGATTGATCGCCAATGCATAAGCAACCGATGCGGCTCCCGCATTGATCTCCGGGATAACCACCACATGAAGATCCTGCGTTTCCTTTGCAATATCAGCGGTACCGTCCATCAGCACCGTGGCTGCGACACCGCGCATTTTGAAATTATTGGTTGCTGCGACACCATCCTTAATAGTGGCGAGTCCTTTGATATCGTCAAAGGCAAAGCCTTGCGAAAACACATCGCGAAAATCCAATGTCAAACGTCGCGGAATCGATTGCAGGCTCAATACACCCAGTAGCTTTGCCGCGCCTAGGTCAACTTTTAAAAATTGGCCGTCTGAGATATCTAATTGGATCGCACCCGTCAAACTAGGAACATCCAGCGAGAACGGCGCACCTTGCCAACTGACGTCGCCAGTCATATTTCCTTTGCCGCGCCGCAATACATCTTCATAGCCAAAGCGATTCAATAATTTGCCAGCATCGGCAATCTCAAGCTTATAAACCAAGTTGCTCGTATTGTGCTTACCCATCGCAACCCATTTACCGGTTGCTGACAATAAGGCGTCCGCATTACGCAGTGCGAGCTTTTGAATACTCCACTCACGTCCGCTGGACGCGCGCACATAATGTGCAACCAACTCCAATTGCCCCAGTTTCTTACCAAATAACTCAAAATTTTCGGCGACGATATCTAGTGCCGGCATCACTGTATCGGCCTCATCCTGTTGCAACAATTGCTTGACGTCCTCCTTGGCATTGTCTGGCACGATTAGCGATGCAAGTCGTGCCGTCACCTTACCCAAACCGCGCCCGCTCGATGATTCGCGCCAAGTGACATAACCAGATATCTGCGTTGCATCGATATTCGCCTGCCATACATTGACATCATGCGATGCACCAACCACTACCTTATCCAATTGCTTGCCGAGTAGCGTCAATTTATCGGTGCGCGCGGCAATCATGTTGGGCTCAATGTACTGCGTTACATCAGATACGTTTGTACTGGCTGTCGTATTGCTCAATTTTGCATTGGATGAAGAGGCCGCAGAAGTGGCAGAAACACTGGATACGATCGTTAACCAGTCGTCCACATTCAGCTCTGGTAAATCTATATTGGCAACGACTCCACTATCGGGCGCAGGAGCTGGCACATTCACACCGATACCACCGCGCACTACACGCCATCCAGCATTTGTTTGTGTATTTTTCTCGCGCTGATAACTGGCAGAAATGATATTCCCTACGGTTACCTTGACGACGTCACGCGCTATATCTTTTTGCGCGGCGGGCTGATCACTCAGGGTAAATTTTAGTGGTAAGTCTAGGTTGGCAGCCTTGTTCAATGGTGCAGGGAAATTCAATCCCAATCCACGTAAATTCGACTCGGCCAAAATATCGAGTTGCTTGTTACGTACTGCAATCGTCGCGCTATAACGCGCATTTCCGCTAATGCGACTAGTGACTGTTTTAAGATTTGCAACCGGAAAACTCTTACTCAAACCAGCTGCAGTAAGGGTGCCCGCTGCCTTAATGATGATGTCGTTATTTTTTTGCGTACCGCCACTTAACACCAACGGGCCGCCAAGAAAACTCGCCTTAACGTCGTTTAAATTTAATCCCGTTTCGTTAAATTCCAGCTGTCCATTTGCTTGCGACATGGTCGGCATCGCTTGCATTAAAGTCACGTTGTTGTTATCGAGTTTGACAACACCAGTAACCTTTGCATCAGTCAAATGGCTAAGTGGCAATGCTAGTTTTAGCGCTAACGTCGCATCGCCACTCGTCGTGGTTTCGTCGGTAAAGCGTGCGATCCAATCTGAAACAGGACTGTCGATGGTGTAGTCGATAAAATTTTGCAAGGCACCGCTCGCTTGACCATCAATATTCAACATCAGATTCTCAGCGAGAAGATTAGGTATGACGGCCTTGACCTTACTAACTTCCGCACCGTGGGTGGTCGCACTGTCGGCCTCAATCTCCATGCGGGCACGATCAAACTTTATCGTGCCTTGAATTTTTTCTAACAGCGGCCAAAGCGGCATTTTTCCATCTCGCCCAAAAAATCCAGGGTCGTAGTTCAAACTGCCATCGTCAATCCGCCCGGTAAACAAAAACTCGCCCTGCGGTTTATTCTTGTTTTCCTTTTTACGGTCTTGCTTCACTTTGTTTTTATTCTTAGTAACACTATTGGCTTCGCCATTCTTGTTCGTCGTCGCGCTGCTAGCAATCGTCGCAAAGGGAAAGTGCGCGAGATCGCCTTTGATTCTGATTTCACCATCACGCAAGGTGCCTCCCACTAAGGCATCGCTCAGCCATCTGCGGGCATCATCATTCATTTGAAGTGGCAAATAATGTCCAACCTCAGCGATGGGTAATCCGGTGATGCTGCCATGCATGTCAACCACGCCCAACGAATCATTGGGATTCTTATTCAGTGGCATTAAGTGTGTGCCGACGAAAGCTCCGTGCATTTGCTGTTTGGTAAAATTTAATTTGCGTACATCCACCAACAATTGATCATTTTTCTGAAAAGTCCATTTCACATCGACATTCATTACATCGAAATCCAATTCCGGCTCGATGAAATAGCCAGGCAACAAAAATTTGGCTTGACGCGCGCCTAACACCAGCGCGCCGCCTTTGTTGTTTGCATTAATACTGCCGGAAATATTTTCAAAACCGGGAATCGCTGGCACCGCCGCTTGTGCGGGTGCACTCGGCGTTGCCGGGCGCGCCACTTTAGCGGCCTGCGCATGCAGCGCCAACTGATTAAATTGTCCCTCGATCCGATACGAAGAAACCTCTGGATAACGACCTTCCCATTGCGCAGAAAAATTCTTTAGCTGGCCGCGCGGTGAAAAGTCGTGCAGCATCTGCAAATGATCAGGCGATAATGGTAGGCGTCCGATAAAATTACTCATCGCCTGCAAATCAAGTTGCTTTGCACTTACCTCGGTATGCTCAGGTTTGCTCTTCGTCGCCGCAACAAAGCGTTCACTTAGCGTGGTAGTCGGCAACACCAATCCATCCTTGGTTTGCATTGAGAAGTTTTCTAATGCAACCGCATGTCCATTAGCACCGAAGGTTGGTACACCATCGCCCTGTTGCGTACTCAGCGTTTCTCGGACTGAAATCCGACCATCTACCTTGGTCAACTCCAGTGGCTGCAAATCCTTGCGCAATTGCGCATCGACATCAGACAAAGAAAGATCCGCAGTAAAATCCGCCACGCGAGCATGATCGAACTTTAACCATGCGCGCACCGAGCCTTTGGCCTGACGCAAATCAAATGGAAAATCTAGATACGGTTTCCAACGTGCCAAATCGGTATTACGCAGGTCGGTGTAAATCACCCCGCTCCAACGTGTCGCATCGGAAATTTTTTCACTAAAATACGGATGCGTAAATTTGGCGCGAATGTCGATTGGCGCGGCAAGTGTGGTCGGCGGCGTTGCGGTTAATCCAAATTGATGGGTATGTCCATGATTGCGCAAACGAATATCAACATGCTGCAAAGTCAGTCGAGGCGCCTGGCGTAAATCATCTTGCCAAATAAGCTGCCCATTCACAATCGTAATATTGTGCTGCGATAGAACCCAGTCAGCGCCTTTTCCATCGCTGTCACTTTTCATATCCAGCGGCAAACCGGCGATAAAAAAATCGCCCTTTGCATCGCGCTTTATGTCTAGCTGCGGGCTGTCGATTTGCAAGCTTTCCAGGCGAATCGTTGCCAGTACTAATGATTTCCACGCCACGGTGGCCGATACCCCGGGCAAACTCAATGCCTGATTACCGTCGCGATCTCTTATCGTCACGTCCTTCAACGACAGATGCGGACGTAAGCCATCCCATGACGCCGTAATAGCGCCAATCGAGACGGGCAACCCGATCGTCTTACTTGCTGCTTGCTCGATATCAACGCGATAATTCTCAATCTGTGGCATCACCGCATAACGCACCACGAGAAACAATGCACAGAAAACGAAGTACAGCAGAAGCAATGCTTTCAAACACCATCCCAAAACATGATGAGTGGCATCATCTGCATTGCGATAAGATTGTCGTATCGAGTAGCCTATCGTCCATACCCGGTTGGAAACGGTGTGCTCAGAGGATGGCGGTTGATCTATAGGCATCAAGCAAAAAGGTCGATAAACGACTTGGCGTAAAATGAATCGGAAAAGCAATAAGCGCAAAAATCACAAGATACACAAGAATCGGATACGATATCTTGATACAGACCGCAAGCCGCTGATATCACTGATATTTTTAGAACCTCTAGGATACCCTGCCCAGCACCGTGACGAACATACATCCCACTAATAATATTTCCACATCAAGCAACGATGCGCGCCTTGACACTGGCTCCAACGCTGTCATCCATACTGGTCTTGATACTGGAAACAAAGGCTATCTGACATCACGGTTTTACACGCGCTGGCTTAATGGGGACAGTAAACGCACAGAGAAAGTTGCCGAAGCGGCCAAATTATCGCTGAGCGCCGGGTTCTTCGCGCAGATTTTACAAAATGAAACAGCCGGCGGAGCGAGCTTGCCTGCTGCAATGCGTCGCTTGCGTAATTTGACCATTGCCACCCTCATCCAGCGTGACCTCAGCGGTCAAGCCGATTTGGCCGAAGTGCTGGATACGATGACCGCATTCGGTGATTTTTCCGTGCAAACCCATCTGGCCGCGATCAGCGCGGAGATGATAGCGACGCATGGCACGCCAATTGGCGGTGAAACCGGACAGCAACAAGAACTGATCGTCCTCGGCATGGGGAAATTGGGCGGCGGTGAGCTGAATGTGTCGTCCGACATCGATTTGATTTTTGTCTATCCAGAAGATGGCGATACCGTTACCACCACGGCAGAACAACGATCTCTTTCCAATCATGAATTTTTTATCCGGGTCGGTAAAAAACTCATTGCCGCGCTGTCTGAAATCACCGAAGACGGCTTTACCTTCCGAGTGGATATGGCGTTGCGGCCCAACGGTGCTTCCGGCCCCCTGGTCGCCAGCTTTGCGATGGTGGAAGAATACTTGGTGGTACAAGGTCGCGAATGGGAACGCTATGCGTGGGTTAAAGCACGTGCCTTGACAGGCACCCAGACAAGCATAGAAGAATTGGAAAAAATCATTCACCCGTTTGTCTATCGCCGCTATCTGGACTATGGCTCCATTGATGCAATCCGTAACATGCATGCGCAGATTCGTGCAGAAGTCACACGGCAAGAAACACGTCATCCTGAACGCAGCTACAACGTCAAACTCGGACGTGGCGGAATTCGCGAGATAGAATTTTTGGCACAGGTGTTTCAATTGATACGCGGAGGCCGCGACGCGGCGCTACGCGATCGCTCTACACGCACCACCTTACATACTCTCGGCACCAAACAATTGCTCAAACCAGAAGTGGTAGAAAAATTGCTGGAAGCTTATACCTTCCTGCGTAATGTAGAACATAGGCTGCAATATCTAGACGATGCGCAAACCCACACGTTGCCATCCAAGGATGAGGATAGATTGACGGTTGCTCAAATGAGCGGATTTAAGGATGTGAATAGTTTTATCGCGGCGCTCGATCAACGCCGCAGCTTTGTTGCACAGCAATTCGATGAGATTTTCAAAGATAAGAAAAGTGAACAAACGGATGCAGATAAAAACAACCCTGCCGCAATGACAGCAGTGCTGAGCGCTTCGGATAGTGAAGAAACGATCATCGCCTACTTGAATCAACTTGGCTTGCAAGACGCGCCGGAAGCCGCCAAACGGCTGTTGAACACTTGGCGCTCGCCGCGGCTGCAAACATTGCCAGAAGTCAGTCTGAGTCGACTGTTGGCGATAGTCAATGCATCCCTGCCCATCATCATTGACGTCACTTCAGATCATTTGGTCACTCTCGGACGCTTGCTCGATTTTCTTGAAGCGATCGCACGACGCGCCTCGTACCTTGCGTTGCTGACCGAATATCCTCATACCGTCGAACGTGTGATCCGCATGATGGCAGCTAGTGACTGGGCGGCTAAATACCTGACACGCCATCCACTGCTATTGGATGAGTTGTTGGATGATCGCACCTTAAAGGCGGCACCAGATTGGGATGAATTTGCGCTCAATTGCCAGCGTCAACTGGATGAAACCCCAGGTGATACTGAGCGACAAATGGATGTACTGCGCGAAATGCACCACGCGCAATTGATCCGTCTGCTAGCCCAAGATCTAATCGGTTCATTGAGCGTTGAACATCTGGCTGATCAACTCTCGGAATTGGCAGATCGTCTAGTTGCCGTCACCGTGCATACGATTTGGCAAACCTTTCCGCAGCGTCACTGCGAAGAACCTAAATTTGCAGTGATCGCTTACGGCAAATTGGGTGGCAAGGAACTCGGCTATGCATCCGATCTGGATGTGATTTTTCTGTACGACGACGATGATCAAGAAGCGCCCGCACTGTATGCAAAACTTGCGCAACGGTTTATTACTTGGATGACCGCCCATACACCGGCGGGTATTTTATTTGACGTCGATATTGCGTTGCGACCTGATGGTGCCAGCGGTTTGCTGGTCTCCAGTATTACCTCGTTTGAAAAGTATCAGGCCACATCAGCTTGGCTATGGGAACATCAAGCGTTGACCCGTGCACGCTTTTGCTCCGGTGATGCGGCGATCGGGCAACACTTTGAAGCGATTCGAGAAAAAGTATTGCAACAAACTCGCGATGTCAGCACGCTGAAAAAGGAAGTACTGGAAATGCGGCAAAAGTTGCGCGATGCCTATCCAAACCGCAGCGAATTATTTGATCTCAAGCACGATCGCGGCGGCATGATCGATATCGAATTTATCGTACAATTTTTGGTGCTGCGCGACGCTGCCAAACATGTGTCGCTGACTGCGAGTCTTGGCAATATCACACTGCTGCGTCTTTGCGGCGAACTTGGCTTGATCGACCCAGCCATGGCGTTGCAAGTCGCGGATGCGTATCGTGATTTCCGCAAACTGCAACATCAGATCCGTCTGCAAGGCAAAGAGAGAGCACAGGTCGACAAGGCTGGGATAAGCGATCAAGTCGCTGCCGTCGTCAAACTGTGGGAAAGTGTTTTTGTGTAGGGACCTACAGACGAGACTTTTAAAAACGGGGAAAAGTTATCCCCGTTTTTTGTGCACAGTCCTGTGGATAAGCGAGGTGTAACTACCTTAGTTCATTGATCCATAAGCTTATTCTTTTGCTGCACGCTATTGAGCAGGCTCCGTAAGTTTTCTGGCCAAATTTTTTCTGGCGAGTCAGATAGCTCTTGCTGACTCCACCATCGGCTCGCCGTCATACACTTGCGTTCATAATCGGTCCAGCCTTCTTTCGACAGATTAGTGTGACTAACGCAGATATGAAAGTAACGTTCTACATTGTTAACGTAAGAACCATCCACTAACTGGAAAACTACTTCGCACTGCGCGATGTGTTCGCCGGCAGTATCAACACAGATGCCAGTTTCTTCTTGCAACTCACGAACTGCAGCTTGCTCGAAGGTTTCATCTCCCTCAAGACCACCACCTGGCGTCGCCCAATATTTAACGCCGTCTAATGCGCCTTCGTGATGTTCAAACCGAAACAGCAAGACGCGTCCATCAGGATCGGTGACTAACCAGCGCGCGGACGGTCGTTGACGCATCAATTCCTGCTGCATCGTTTTTAAAATCCGATTGTCCTCATTCATTATTTTCTTGAAGATAATTTGGCGCGATTAACAAAGATACTGTCACGGCTGCAGATACGAGCGTTGACACTTGCAGTCTATGCGAAAGTGTCAGCGCTTATTGAATAAAAGAACCGCATCTAAAAACAGGGAAAGTTATCCCCGTTTTTTGTGCACAGTCCTGTGGATAAGCTGAGTGCAAGCCGACTATGTCATTGATCACAAAGACAAATAATTGACTGCACAATGTGCGCAAAACGATCTTCCACCTGCATCCTGAACAACAGGATCACCGACGTAATCATGTCATTTTGGCGGCCTTGCCGATAAACAGAATAGGACCAGTCGGTCTGCCGGTAGGTGAACCGTTTTCAGGCTCCAAGGTAATTTCAAACAATTGATTTGGCTGCAACGGCGGCAATGTATCCAATGCCACTTTGATCGTTTTACCTGGCTCAACCAAACCTAAAGAAACAGGTTTATCCCACCCTTCGCCTTTGGTCCAGAATTGCAGGGATTTATGACTTGGCACATTCATCGTGCCCAATGGCGTCAGCGTCAGCTGTTTATCCACGCTGGCTTGGACTATCCAGCCAGGCGCACGCTCTTGTGGATCCACCAGCACTACCATGAAACTCGGTCCTACTACCGGTGCAGTTGGGCGCATCACCGTTACCGCGACCAGCACTGCTGCCGCGGCAAAACCGCTCGCTGCCAAGCCACGCCAGAAGCGCACATTACTCCACCATGCAGACCAACTAGATTGCGCGTTTGCTGACTGACGACGCAAATCTTTCACGATGCGCGGCCATAATTGTGATGATGGCTCCTGCTCTTCCACCAATGAGGTCAATGGCAGTAAGCGTCGCTCCCATTCGTCCACGGCGGTACGTAATACCGGTTCATTCTGCATGCGTTGCACGACTTGCTGACGTTGCGCAATTGCCAACGTACCAAGAACATACTCGCCTGCCAGATGGTGTAACTCGTCGAATGACTCATTCATCCCATGCACTCCCGCAATGCGGCCAAACCACGTTTGACCCACGCCTTCACTGATCCCAGAGGCGCATTCAGGCGTTGCGCAATTTCACTGTGACTACAGCCATCCACATAGGCGCACAAAATACTATTGCGCTTGGCGCTATCGAGATGGGACAAACAATCCTGTAACTGCCCCAAACTGGCATTCAACTCAAATTGATCAACGATCAATTCTTCATTCTGCTGTTGCATGTTGTCGATTGCTTCTTCGTCCGCATACACTTCACGGTCACGCTCACGCAACATATCCAAAGCCTGATGGCGCACCACGCTGTAGATCCAGCCACGACCTTCGCCGCGCTTGGCATCAAAGCTGGCTGCCTTGCTCCAAATATTGACAAACGCATCGTGCAATACGTCTTCAGCCAAATGCCGGTGACGTACGATACGTAAAGCTACACCAAGCAAACGCTTGCTGTCTTGTATATAGATACGCTTCAACGCATGCTCATCGCCCGAGGCGCAAGCATGTAAAGCGGCGTTGTAATCGAAAGAGTCTGAGTCGGCAGGCAAGATAGTCTGTCTTTAAAAATTGGAATGAGCGCTACTAATGAATTTCCAATTGATTATATAGGACGCGATCCACCTACCGACTTCTTGCTGGCTTAATTAACCTTACTCATTAAACTTATTAAGCAAATTTACGCAGCTTTCCAGAAAAGATAATCAGCCTGGTATTTGACAATTTCCTTGGCGCCTACATTGCTAGCACCACAAGCCGATGCTGGCGCAACACCACCTTTAGTTGCGATACGCTGAACGTAAGTCACACCTGTCATTGCGCCGCTACCCATCGCAGGATTGGCTTTAACTAACTGGAATGGAATGTTGCCAGTGCCGCCTGGCGATACGGCGAGCTGGGTGCCGGTGATTTTCGAGCCATCATTGCTTGCCCAGGTTGCTGGCGGGCCAAAATATTTACCCACTGCTTTACCACTACGATCAGACAAAACGGCATCCGGACCGGCAAAAACCCATTCAAACTGGCCTGCCATATCTTTTTTAACACGGCATTGATAAGTGATATCACCTGCGCCGACGGTATGCATTGCAACGACATTGCCAGCGGGTACTTGTACCGCTGTTGGTACGCCATCCTGTGAATGCATAGATGCAGTGGAACATGCTGACAACAGAACAGCAGCGGAAGCGAGTGCAACGGCAGAAAGAGTAGTTTGCATGATGTTTTCCTTGGTAGTTAAAAAGAGATCAGCTGACAATCCAAACCTCGGATATTGATGCGCTGATACTAGTACTACCCGCCAGATGCCGTTTTGGATGCAGTCAATTGAAAATAAATTTTATTCATTAGCGTGGCGACGGATTTTTCATCGGCAAACAAGTAAAGCCTCAGTGCATGGCAGTACCTTGTAGGTTTCAGCACCGCGCTTACGGACGCGGCATTCATACTCGCTGTAAAGAAGACGTCATTCATTGAGCACGCAGTATACTGGTGCTTTTACGGCAATCGTTCTCACCTCAAAGGATCTACCATGAGCGCTTTACCCGCATGCTCACAATGCAACTCCGAATATACCTATGAAGACAACGGCATGTATATCTGCCCAGAATGTGCGTACGAATGGCCGGTTCTGCAAGCAGCAGCAGAATCTGTTGAAGAAATCAGCAAGGTTTATCGCGATTCCACCGGTGCCATCTTGCAAGATGGCGACACCGTCACCGTGATCAAGGATCTGAAACTAAAGGGCTCTGGCGGTACTATTAAGGTCGGCACCAAGGTCAAGAATATTCGTCTGGTCGATAGCGATCACGATATCGATTGTAAAATCGACGGCTTTGGCGCAATGAGCTTGAAAACCGAGTTTGTCAAAAAAGTTTAAACGCCCCCATCACAAGCAAGGAATGTGAACTTGTAGATATAAACAAGCATTTGTAAATTCATAGCAGCGATTAAAATCCTTCGCGTCCAACGGATCAGCAAAGCCCATGTTGCCAGCGTCATCCCTTCCTGCAAATATTGCGATACGCACAGAGTGCCCACCCGGTACCTGCGTATGTGATCGTGAGCAGCTGTTACAACATCCTGACGCGGATGTGCGCATCCTGCGTTTGACGCAGATGGAAGAGAAAAAATTAATTGCGCGGATAGAGCAAATCACCAGTTACGATGAGTTGCTGCGGTTAATCGAACGCATACAGAGCCAACTTGGCATCACGCTTAATATCGCGCCAGGGCCTAACGAGGTGCGTACGATACGCGGCTTGCTGATCCAATTGCAGGAACAACCCGGTTTATGCAAAAAAATTCGCCAATCTATCCCCGCTGCGATACGTCGCTGCTTAGATAAGAATCCGGATATTGTCTACGCAATTCTGGATGCACACGATCTTTTTGGTCGCGATTGAAACGTCTTGCAACGAAACACGTGCATGCGTCTGAACATTCGCATGCACATGCAGCAGCCATAAAAAATGCCCCAAATTCGGGGCATTTTTTTCACCGCTCTACTGGTAATTTCTAAAACTTATTTTGCTGTCATCAATGCAACGGTCGTATCCAACATACGGTTCGAGAAGCCCCACTCATTGTCATACCATGACGACACTTTGACCAAACGGCCTGACACCTTGGTCAGCGTCGAATCAAAGTTGCTTGATGCCGGATTGTGATTGAAATCTACCGAAACCAGTAACTCAGTTTGATAGGTCAGGATGCCTTTCAACACGCCTTCTGATGCTTCTTTCATGACGGCGTTAATTTCTTCTACTGAAGTATCGCGGGCAGCGATAAACGACAGATCGACCAGCGACACATTGATGGTCGGCACACGAATCGCAAAACCATCCAGCTTGCCATCTAACTCTGGCAACACCAAGCCAACTGCTGCTGCAGCGCCGGTTTTGGTCGGGATCATCGATTGCGTGGCCGAGCGTGCACGACGCAGATCTTCATGCATCACATCCGTCAATACTTGATCGTTGGTATAGGAGTGCACGGTAGTCATCAAACCACTGACCAGACCGATCTTGTCGTTCAATGGTTGCACCAACGGCGCTAGGCAGTTGGTGGTGCACGAGGCGTTCGAAATCACGGTATCACTAGATTTTAATACCTGATGATTGACACCATAGACGATGGTTGCATCGACATCCTTACCGCCGGGAGCGGAAATGATGACTTTTTTGGCGCCGCCTTTAAGATGCGCGGAAGCTTTCTCTTTGGTCGTAAATAAACCTGTGCATTCCATCACGACGTCAACATTCAAATCACCCCACGGCAATTTAGATGGATCGCGTTCTGCAAACACTTTGATGCGATCACCATTCACCACCATACAATCACCATCGACTTCTACCGTGCCAGGAAATTTTCCATGTGCAGTATCGTAGCGAGTCAAATGCGCATTGGATTCTGGCTTGCCCAAGTCGTTAATGGCAACGATTTGAATATCGTTTGTTTTGCCGCCTTCATAATGGGCACGAAGGACATTGCGGCCGATGCGGCCGTAACCATTAATTGCAACGCGGATGGTCATCTTTTTCTCCAGGAAATTCAGGTTCTGAGTATTTGGGATGCTACTAATTTCAACTTGGTTCAAGCTTGGTTCAAGTTTATTTAAAACTTTGTTCAAGCTTATATAAAACAGGCGGTAAAGAACTTAATGCAAATCAAAAGCTTATTCTTTACACGCCAAATAATTTCTTAATACTGACTAAATACGTGGTCGCGTCTATGGCTGTAGGCTTCAAGCCTCACATTTTTCCAGCAGCGCATCCAGATTTTTCCAGCCATAACCAACTTCCATTAAATCCAGGTCATCCCATGTGAATGCTTGTTCGACCAACAATTCGGCGCCCAGTTCTTCATGAAAATTGCGCGCGGCTTGATTTTCGCTAATCACCCAGCTCAACAAGCTGAGCGCACCGGTTTGCTGTAGGCGCTGCGCCACCAGCGACAATAAGCGTCGCCCTACACCGCCACGTTGCGCAATCGGCTTGATGTAAATGCCTGTTAACTCAGCATTGCAGTCAAATTTTTCTGGCGTCAGCAACATGCCAGACGCAAAGCCGACAATCTCTGCTTCGGCACCCACGCCCGCTTCAGCCACAAACACGCAAATACCACTGGCATCAATAGACAAAACTTGCTGCCATATCGCGGCACTTTGTTCGGCCTGCATATTGTCTAGATAAGCATCCGGCATGATGCCGCGATAAGTGGCGCGCCAACTTTCTACGCGCAGAGCGGCAATGGCTGCCGCATCTTCAACCTTTGCAGGACGAAAGCTGATTTCGGTCACGCCAGAGTTTTCTTAACAGTCGCGACGACGTTCTCGACAGTGAAGCCAAAATACTTAAACAGCACATTCGCAGGTGCCGATTCGCCGAAAGTATCTATGCCCACCACACCACCTTCAAGACCAACATACTTGTGCCAGAAGTCAGTCACACCAGCTTCTACTGCAACACGCGGTATGCCTTTGGTCAGCACACTAGCCTTATAGGCCGCATCTTGCCGATCAAATACATCCGTCGATGGCATAGAAACCACGCGTACTGCGACGCCCTCTTTTGCCAGCACTTCAGCAGCCTGCATTGCCAACTCGATTTCAGAGCCGGTTGCAATCAGAATCGCCTTAGCATTAGCCGCTTCTTTTAATACATAGCCACCGCGTTTGATGTTGGCGATTTGTTCTGCATTGCGTTCTTGGAATTGCAAATTCTGACGCGAGAAAATCAGTGTGCTCGGACCGTGCTGACGCTTGACTGCTTGTTCCCACGCGACTGCAGTTTCAACTGTGTCGCACGGACGCCAATTATCCAAATTAGGAATCAAACGCAGGCTCGACACATGTTCCACCGATTGATGGGTCGGACCGTCTTCACCAAGACCGATCGAATCATGCGTGAACACGAAAATCGAACGAATTTTCATCAGCGCCGCCATACGCAAGGCGTTGCGACTGTAATCGGAGAAGGTTAAGAAGGTGCCGCCGAATGGGATGTAACCGCCATGCAACGCGATGCCGTTGATCATCGCGCTCATACCGAATTCGCGCACGCCGTAGTTAATATAATTACCTGGCTGGTTGGGGCGCACCGGTACACACTCTTTCCAGTTGGTCAGATTGGAACCGGTCAGATCGGCTGATCCACCGAGAAACTCCGGCAGCGTCGCAGCGTAAGCTTGAATCGCGTTCTGGCTCGCCTTACGGGTGGCGATGGTTTCTTTCTTCTCAACGCAGCTGGCGATATAGTCAGCTACTACTTGCTCAAATTTATTCGACAAGTCGCCCGCCATACGGCGCTCAAGTTCCGCTGCTTCAGTAGGATACTTTGTCGCATAAGCTTTCATCAGGCTGTTCCATTCGCCCTCTACCTTTGCACCCTTGTCTTTTGCATCCCATGCTTTGTAAACATCGTCAGGGATTTCAAACGGCGCGGAACTCCAATTTAATAACTCACGCGTAGCGGCAATTTCTTTGTCGCCCAACGCTGCGCCATGCACATTGTGTGTACCAGCCATATTTGGCGAGCCCTTGCCAATCACGGTTTTACAGCAGATCAGCGTCGGCTTGCTGGAAGCCTTAGCCGCCAAAATCGCTGCATTGACTGCGTCCACACTGTGACCGTCTACCGCCGGAATCACATTCCAACCGTAGGCTTCAAAGCGTTTTGGTGTGTCGTCCTGGAACCAGCCGCCAACATGTCCGTCGATAGAGATATCGTTATCGTCGTAAAACGCGATCAATTTGGACAACGCCAGCGTGCCTGCTAATGAACACGCTTCATGTGAAATACCTTCCATCAAACAACCATCACCGAGAAATACGTAGGTATGGTGATCAACCACATTGAAGTCGGGGCGATTGAATTCTGCTGCCAATTGCTGTTCTGCCAGCGCCATGCCGACACCATTGGTAATACCCTGCCCAAGTGGGCCCGTCGTGGTTTCTACGCCTGGTGTCACATCCACTTCTGGATGACCGGCGGTTTTTGAATGCAACTGACGGAAATTGCGAATCTCGTCCATCGACAAATCGTAACCAGTCAGATGTAACAGCGCGTAGTGCAACATCGAGCCATGGCCGTTTGACAGCAAGAAACGATCGCGGTTGATCCAGTGCGGATTAGCCGGGTTGTGCGCGTAATGATTCGCCCACAACGCAACTGCAATATCAGCCATGCCCATCGGCATGCCAGGATGGCCAGAATTAGCTTTTTGTACTGCGTCCATTGCCAACGCACGGATTACGTTAGCCATTTTGGTAGTCGGGAGGGTCGATGTCATGTGATTTTTGAAGGCGTAAGTCTAAAAAATACGAAGAAAATAGGATTCGATCAGTGCGTCGTGGCAACACCTAAAACTGCCGAGCCCGTGACGCGCTGCGAAGAACTGCTATTTTACCAGAGTGAGCCCCTGGACTAAAATCGGATTGCCGCATTATTTGCGGCTGACTTGGCAATTTCGCGGTTAATTCAGGCGACAATACAGGTCACCTAGTCGCTGCGTTGTTACGCAACTGCCACGCAACCACAGCTCAAACTCAACTGGATTCCGCATGCCCCGTTTTTATTGTCCTCAAGCACTCGCGCTCGGCAACATCGTCAGTTTGCCCGAGCATGTCGCCCATCATATTCAAGTGCTGCGACTCAATCTGGGCGACCGCATTACTTTGTTTAATGGCGAAGGCGGCGAGTATACGGCCACCATCAGCAGCATAGAAAAGAAACGCGTGGCGGCTGAGATCAAACTATTCGAGCCAAACGAGGTTGAATTACCGTACGCCATTACGCTGGCGCAGGCATTGCCAGAAGCATCCAAAATGGATTGGATTGTAGAAAAAGCGGTCGAACTTGGCGTCCACGCGATTCAACCTCTATCGTCGCAACGCTGCGTGGTACGGCTATCAGCCGAACGTGCAGAAAAAAAACTGCAGCACTGGCAAGGCGTTATCGTCGCCGCCTCAGAACAAAGTGGCCGCAATCGACTGGCTCAACTGTCAGCACCGGTCGAGTTCAAGCAATGGACGCAACAACAGGATTTGCATGTTCGCATCATGCTCAGCCCGCGCGCCGAGCAATCGCTGTCGGACTGGGCGCGTCATCATCCACCGCAATCGGTGGCATTGATGATCGGGCCAGAAGGCGGCTTTACGGATAAAGAAGAAGAATTGGCGATCACACAAAACGTCTTGATGCTGTCGATGGGGCCACGTGTATTGCGCACCGAAACTGCCGGTCTGGCTGCGTTGGCGGCTTTGAATGCGGTGTGGGGTGCAATGTAGTCTGCGCCTTGACCCAGTTGATCTCCCCCCTTTTAAGCAGCCCTTATGTACAACGGATCGCAGTCAAGCATGCCGTAACTCCACGGAATCAGGCTGAAAACCGCAGTGGAAACATATATAATTCAAGGTTTTGCAGCACTTTCCTCTATTTAGATCAATGAAGGTATTTCGCGGACTTCCCAATGCTGCGTCGCGCGCGCCCTGTGCGCTGGCGATCGGCAATTTCGACGGCGTGCATCTTGGCCATCAGGCGCTGTTTGCGCGTCTGCGCGAAGCCGCGTCGAAAATTGGGGTGGACTCAGCGGTGATGACCTTTGAGCCGCATCCACGCGAATTTTTTGCCCATCTGTCCGGTGATCCGAGCAAGGCACCCACGCGTATTGCCAATTTGCGTGACAAACTGCAATCGCTGGCACGCGCTGGGGTTGATCGCGTCATCGTCGAGCACTTCAATCTGCAATTTGCCTCACTGTCGCCAGAAACCTTTGTCGAAAAAGTACTGGTGCAGGGATTGCACGTCAAATGGCTGATCGTCGGTGAAGATTTTTGTTACGGTGCCAAGCGTGCCGGCAATGTGCAGACGCTGATCGCCGCCGGCGAGAAATATGGTTTTCAAGTCGAAACGCTGCCCACCATCAATAACGGCGACACGCGCATATCCTCATCAGCAATTCGCGCTGCGTTGCGCGCAGGCGATTTTGCCAAAGCCCAAGCACTGCTCGGCCAGCCGTATGCAATCTCGGGGCATGTCATACACGGCAAGAAACTGGGGCGCACCATCGGTTTTCCGACCATTAACCTACGCATCGCACACAAGCATCCTGCGCTATCTGGCATTTACATTGTGCAAGTACACGGATTGGAAGATCAGCCCTTGCATGGCGTCGCCAGCATCGGTGCGCGGCCGACAGTCGACGATAGCGGTCGCGTGTTACTGGAAACGCATATTTTTGACTATGCCAAACAGTGTTACGGTCGCTTGGTGCAAATCGAGTTCTTGAAAAAGTTGCGCGACGAAGAAAAATACATTGACCTACCTACACTGACCGATGCGATTGCGCGTGATGCCGATGCCGCGCGCAGCTATTTCAAGCAAATGGCCGATGCAGCAACCTCTGCCACTGACCGAATTTGAAGCTCACCCGCAATGACAAGATGCATGTATGAAGCAGCCTACTAGAGAACAACATAGCGCTTCATTGATTTACCAAATACCTATAGATAAAGCACACCATGTCAGACAATCAGAACAAGCCGGACGCTAAAACAAACAAGCCAGCAAAACAGGTCAGCAAGTATCCGGTCAATATGACCGATACGCCATTTCCGATGCGTGGCGATCTGGCCAAGCGCGAACCGCAGTGGGTCAAGCAGTGGCAAGAAAAAAAGATTTACGAGAAGATTCGCGCCGCTTCGGCAGGTCGCCCCAAGTTTATTTTGCATGACGGTCCGCCGTACGCCAACGGTGACATCCACCTTGGCCATGCAGTCAATAAAATCCTGAAAGACATGATCGTCAAGACGCGTCAGTTCGACGGTTTTGATGCGCCCTATGTACCGGGCTGGGATTGTCACGGCATGCCGATCGAGATTCAGATCGAAAAACTGTATGGCAAAAACCTGCCGACCGCCGAAGTAATGGCAAAGGCGCGTGCCTATGCGGACGAACAAGTCGAGCGCCAGAAAAAGGATTTTATCCGTCTCGGCGTGCTGGGCGAGTGGGACAACCCATACAAGACGATGAGCTTTGGCAACGAGGCGGATGAGTTGCGCGCACTCGGCTCGCTGATGGAAAAAGGCTATGTGTATCGTGGCTTGAAGCCGGTCAATTGGTGTTTCGACTGCGGCTCGGCACTAGCCGAAGCAGAAGTTGAATATCAAGACAAGCGCGACCCTGCAATTGATGTTGGCTTCCCTTTTGCCGAACCAGAAAAAATTGCCAAGGCATTTGGCCTGACCAAGCTACCGCTGGAAAAAGGTTATGTCGTCATCTGGACTACCACGCCGTGGACCATTCCCGCCAATCAAGCACTCAACGTACATGCAGAATTGTCTTACGCCTTGGTGGAAACCGTACGTAACAATGAACCGCTACTGTTGATTCTGGCAACCGATCTGGTCGATGACACGCTGCAACGTTACGGCTTGCAAGGCAAGACCATCGCGACTTGCGAAGGGGCGGCGCTGGAAGGCGTGCGCTTCAAACATCCATTCGCCGATACTGATCCCGCCTACAATCGCACTGCGCCTATATATCTAGCCGATTACGTCGCAGCCGATAGCGGTACTGGCATTGTGCATGCGGCACCCGCGTACGGTATCGAAGATTTTATCTCCTGCAAAAAGCATGGTCTGCGTGACGACGAAATCATCGCACCGGTAATGGGTGACGGCAAATACGCATCGTGGTTGCCATTTTTCAACGGCCTGACGATTTGGGAAGCGTCCAAACCAATCTGCGCCAAACTGGATGAAGTCGGCTCGTTGTTCAAACTGCATATGTTTGAACATAGCTATATGCATTGCTGGCGTCACAAAACGCCGATCATTTATCGCGCCACCTCACAATGGTTTGCGGGCATGGACGTAATGCCTAAAAACAGCGGCGCCACCTTACGCGAGACCGCATTATCAGCAATCGAACAAACCGAGTTTTTCCCCGCATGGGGTAAGGCACGTCTGCACGGCATGATCGCTAATCGCCCGGACTGGACATTGTCACGTCAGCGTCAATGGGGCGTGCCGATGGCTTTCTTCGTGCATAAAGAAACCGGTGATCTGCACCCGCGCACACCAGAGTTGCTGGAACAGATTGCGCAACGCGTCGAAAAACATGGCATCGAGGCATGGCTGACGATAGAGCCAAAAGATTTGCTCGGTGACGATGCTGATATGTATTTGAAAAATAAAGACACGTTAGATGTTTGGTTTGATTCTGGCTGTACGCATCAAACCGTACTCCGTGGCTCACATAACGAACAACTCGCCTTCCCTGCCGATCTATATCTGGAAGGCTCGGATCAGCATCGCGGCTGGTTCCATTCGTCGTTGTTGACTTCATCCATGTTGAACGGTTGCGCGCCGTACAAGGCCTTGTTGACACACGGCTTTACCGTTGACGGTGATGGCAAGAAGATGTCCAAGTCATTGGGTAATACGCTGGCACCGCAAAAGATTTCCGATACTTTGGGCGCCGACATTCTGCGTCTGTGGATTGCCTCCACCGATTACTCTGGCGAGTTGTCGATCTCGGATGAAATTCTGAAACGCGTGACCGAATCCTATCGTCGCATCCGTAACACGCTGCGCTTTTTGCTCTCCAATACGTCCGACTTTGATGCCAGTAAAGATTTGGTAGCAGTGGCCGATATGCTGGAGATCGACCGTTATGCGATCGCGCAAATGGATGCGATGCAAACTGATATTCGTGCGCATTACCAAGTGTATGAATTCCATCCGGTGGTCGCCAAATTGCAAGGTTATTGTTCGGAAGACTTGGGTGGCTTCTATCTCGATATCCTGAAAGACCGCCTCTACACCAGCGGCGTTACTTCGCATGCGCGTCGCTCGGCGCAGAGTGCAATCTGGCATTTGACGCAAGCGCTGCTGCCGTTGATGGCGCCGATTCTGTCGTTCACCGCAGAAGAAGCTTGGACTATCTTTGCCGCAGAAGAAGCCGGCGATACGATCTTTACGCAAACTTATTACCAGTTGCCAACAGTTGCAGACGGCAGCGCTTTGCTCGCAAAATATGCTTTATTACGCGAAGTGCGTAACGATGTCACCAAGCAACTGGAAGAAGTACGCGTGGCCGGTGGCATAGGATCATCATTGCAAGCCGAAGTAAAATTACAGACCAGTGGCGATAAGTTTGTAGCGCTGAATAGTTTGGACGATGATTTGAAATTTGTACTGATCACGTCACAAGCCAGTGTCAGTGAAGTCAGTAGCGCGGATCAAGAAACCGTTGTTGTCACACCATCAGCTGCACAGAAGTGCGAACGGTGCTGGCATTATCGGCCAGCGGTCGGCACGCATGCGGAACATCCGGGCTTGTGCGATCGCTGTATCGATAATTTGTTCGGTGCTGGCGAGGCACGGCGTTTTGCTTAACTATATTAACTAAGTATATTAACGAAGCGTTGCATCAATCTTGCATCATGTTTTGCTCCAACCGCGGTTGGAGCAATCTTCATCCACCTCATTGGTTCATAACCTACTCATAGTTTGGTCATAAAACATGGTTCTTAGAAAAAATGTCTTTTCCAGCTCCAAAGGTAGCTTGACACCGTGGCTAGGCGTCGCCTTCATCATCATTTTGCTCGATCAAATCAGCAAAATCGCGGTCACACGATTATTCGAATATGGAGAATCGTTGCCAGTAACCTCGTTCTTCAATTTAGTGCTGGTTTATAACAAGGGCGCAGCCTTTAGCTTTCTATCCAGTGAAAGCGGATGGCAGCGTTATTTTTTTACGGCAATCGGTATTGGTGCTGCAATCTTCATTGTCTATCTACTCAAAAAACATGCCGGTCAACGCATGTTCAGTTGGGCTTTAGCGCTCGTGCTCGGCGGCGCGATTGGCAACGTGATTGACCGCGTCTTGTACGGTCACGTGATCGATTTTCTGGATGTTTATATTGGTCGTTGGCATTGGCCAGCTTTCAATATCGCTGATAGCGCAATCTGCATCGGTGCCGTTTTATTTATTCTTGATGAATTGCGGCGCGTAGGTAAATAGAATTAATGAACTGAATTGATGAGCGAATTGAAAATTGGTCTAAGCAATGAAGGTTGACCGCTAACCGCCATGCGCAAACTGCTACACTAGCCGCGGCGTCTTTCAGGGGAATATAGATGGATCTTGCTGGCAAAAAAATCGTACTTGGTCTGACCGGTGGCGTCGCCTGCTACAAGGCGGCGGAATTGACGCGCGCGTTGAGCAAGGCAGGCGCATCAGTACAGGTCGTGATGACGGCCGGCGCGACTCAGTTCATCACCCCAGTCACGATGCAAGCATTGTCTGGCAATGCGGTGTTTACCGATCAGTGGGATGCGCGCATCGCCAACAACATGCCGCACATTGATTTGACCCGCAACGTCGATGCGATCGTGATTGCACCTTGCTCGGCTGATTTCATCTTCAAGCTGGCACATGGCGCTTGTGACGATCTGCTCTCAACGATTTGCGTCGCACGCCCGGCAGATTTACCACTCGTGATTGCACCCGCGATGAATGTCGAGATGTGGCAAAACCCTGCAACCCAGCGTAATGTCGCGCAGCTCAAGATGGATCGCATTGCGATACTCGGCCCCGACGCTGGCGAACAAGCTTGTGGCGAAACCGGCATGGGTCGCATGCTGGAACCAGAACAATTGCTGGAAGAGCTGATCGCGCTGTTTCAACCCAATCTACTGGTCGGCAAAAGCATCATGATCACGGCCGGCCCAACCTTTGAGCCTATCGATCCGGTACGTGGCATCACCAATCTGTCTTCCGGCAAGATGGGCTACGCAATTGCACGCGCCGCACGTGAGGCTGGTGCCGATGTCACACTGGTGTCCGGGCCAACTGCGCTGACCGCACCGTATGGCGTACATCGCATCAATGTGCAGACAGCAGAGCAAATGCACGACGTTGTGATGTCACGCGCTAGTGCGCAAGACGTATTTATCGCCGTCGCCGCCGTCGCCGATTGGAAGGTCGCCAATGTCAGCACGCAAAAAGTAAAAAAAGATGCGGATGGCAAAGCGCCAGCGCTAGAGTTTGAACTCAACAACGATATCCTCGCCGCGGTCGCTGCGCTGGAGCCGCGCCCTTACTGCGTCGGCTTTGCCGCTGAGTCGGAAAAGCTGATCGAGTATGGTGAAGCCAAGCGCGTGCGAAAAAACATTCCACTACTGGTTGGCAACATTGGTCACCAAACTTTTGGTCAAGACCATAATGAACTAGTATTGTTTGACGCTCAGGGTCACACCGTACTGCCGCGCGCCGACAAGCAACAATTGGCACGCCAATTAATCGCTGAAATTGCGCAGCGGCTGTAACCACTTAATAATCATCTCGACCTACATCTCAAGCCAATGAAATCCATAGACGTACAGATCCTCGATCCCCGCATGAAAGAACAAATGCCAGCCTACGCCACCACTGGTAGTGCCGGTCTCGATCTGCGTGCCTGCATAGACGCCCCGCTGATATTGCAACCGGGCGAAACGCATCTAATCCCGACCGGCCTCGCGATACACATCGCCGATCCGGGCTACGCTGCGATGATATTGCCGCGTAGTGGCATGGGGCACAAACACGGTATTGTATTGGGCAATTTGGTCGGTCTGATCGACTCCGATTATCAGGGTCAATTGATGGTATCAACATGGAATCGCGGCCAAACCGCATTCACGCTAAATCCTATGGAGCGTCTGGCACAACTGGTTATCGTGCCGGTGCTGCAGGTTGGCTTCAACATTGTTGATTCTTTTGAGTCCAGCGAACGCGGTGTCGGCGGTTTCGGCAGCACCGGCAAACATTAATTTAGGAGAATCATTTATGTATGGCCTGCTTCATAGCGTTGGTAATAGCGTTCGTAACAATCTTGGGACCAGCGTGCGTCATCAACTGCATTGTGTTTCCTCATTCAAATACGCTGCCTGTGTTCCGATCGTACTGTTCGTTGCCGGTTGTAGCACTGTCTCCTTAAACACGCCTAGCTCCTCGCCTGTACCTATCGTTAGCGCGCAAGCCAACGTTGATACTAGCCAGTTGAATGCATTAAGAATTTTGACGACTGAACAAGAAACCTTGTATCGCGTTGCTGATCCACTATTGGTGAGAAACGTGCCTCTATGTAGAGGCAATATCCGTAATTTGATTGGCTTTAGCGCAGTCAATAAATATTCATTTACTTCTGATTACGTCGCCGCAGCGCAGGCACTCGGCTTCGGCGAAGCATTACAGATTACGGGCGTATTAAACAGTAGCGGCGCCGCGAAAGCGGGCATCCAAAAAGGCGACGTACTACGCTCGATAGAAGGCAAGCCTGTCCCACCAGGACCTAACGCAGAACGCCAAGCATCGGCATTGCTGGGGCCTTTGGTCGGCCAATTGAGCCGTATCAAACTCGGCTTGCAGCGTAACGGCCAAGACATCAATGTGATCGTACCGCTGACCGAAGCTTGTGGCTTTGGGCTCAAGGTCGGCAACACCGATAGCGTCAATGCCTACAACGATGGGCAACGCATCATGGTGACGCGTGGCATGATGAATTTCGTGCGTAGCGATACCGAGTTGGCTTACGTCGTTGCTAAAGAGCTGGCCCATAGCGCACTGCGTCACGCAGTACAACAGCGCATGACCGGCACTATCGGCGGCATCATCAACAATCTCAGCAGCATGAATCCGGATACCAGCATGCTTAACGGCACCGGCGGCGTTACCGCCATGCCGCAAGATCTCGACGCAGCAGCCGACACCTTGTCTTTGTATATGTTGACGCGCGCCGGCTACGAGATTGATGGCGCGGCTGCTTTCTGGCAACGTCTGGCGGCGCAATATCCACCGACTGTTTTAAATAGCTACACCGCTATTCATCCAGCTACTGCCTATCGGCTCTCGGTGATTAATCGCACCGTGACTGACATCAAATCAAAAATCTCTAGCAATCAGGCGATCACGCCTTGAGTTAATGGTTAGTTGATACATTGATTTTCCACAAAAAAGCCGACTCAAATGGGTCGGCTTTTTTATCATCTAGAGAATCTACGTCAGACCTTACGCTAACGAACACACATCAACATATACTTATTAGGTCTCAAATAAAGGCGACAAAATCGCACTTCCACATCATGCAGGGTCACTAACAAATACTTGCAAACGTCGCGGTCGCACGATTAAGGTATCACCATCCTTAAGCTGCAACTGTGCGAACCGTTCGTTCGGAATCACCGCTTCGATCAATTCACCATTATCTTCGCGTGCCAGTTCCAATTGTGCCAACGGCCCGATCGAATGTGAGCGCTGCAATTTCACTACCATGCCAGCAGCAACCGCCGAACCAGCGGTATAACGCTCCACATCTAAATCGTGTGGTCGAACATACCCTATGCCATGTGCATTTTGAATCTCTGCATGTTCCGGTGCACCAAACTCAATGCCCTCAGACTCCAACACACCTTCATGTACACGCCCGTGGAACACATTAACGTCGCCCAGAAAACCAAATACAAATGGCGTCGCAGGATGGTTGTAGACCTCTTTCGGTGCGCCAACTTGCTCGATATTTCCTTTATTCATCAGCACCACACGATCGGCAACTTCCAGTGCCTCTTCCTGATCGTGGGTGACAAAAATACTGGTCACATGCAACTCGTCATGCAACTGACGTAACCAGCGACGTAACTCCTTGCGCACCTTGGCATCTAGCGCACCAAACGGCTCATCTAGCAGCAACACGCGCGGTTCAACTGCCAGCGCACGCGCCAGCGCAATCCGCTGTCTCTGTCCACCTGACAATTGCGGCGGATAACGATCTGCCAACCAATCCAGTTGCACCAGTTCCAGCAGCTTCATCACTTTTTCGCGAATCTTTTGTTCCGACGGGCGCGTAGCCGAGGGACGCACGCGCAAACCAAAGGCAATGTTCTCAAAAACACTCATGTGCTTAAACAAAGCGTAATGTTGAAACACGAAACCAACCTGTCTTTCGCGCACGTGACGTGCCGAAGCATCCTCACCGTCCAGTAAAACCTGTCCGTGATCCGGCGTTTCCAGTCCCGCAATAATGCGCAGCAAGGTCGTCTTGCCACAACCCGAAGGCCCTAGCAATGCCGTCAGCTCACCCGCCGGAAAATCTAGCGAGACATCATTAAGTGCAACAAAACTACCGAACTGTTTGTGTATGTTCTTAACTTCGATACTCATAATTTCTGTTCCAGAAAACAATCTTCTTCTGCCGTTTACCCGACGTATTATCCACTGCTTTTCATTTTGACTGCGTCCGCCTGTAAAACGGCGTCCAAAAAACGTCTTGGGTTAGCGCGCCTTGCAAAGAAGAATCGTATTCGTTATACATAACTGCTCTTGCAAGAAGGATATCCGCGTTGCTAACCGGCTTCAGCTGCGCGATAGCGCAACCACCACCTTCTGTATTTTTCTTAACGATGCTGCAGGTATTGTTACCCCCTTCTGCAGCACCATCCATCAAGCGAGCGTTAGCGGTAGCAATTACCCGCCCGATATCTACCCTTGAAGCATTATCGCAGATGCTTCAATAAAAACGGCAGCCATCGCGCGGCTGCCGTTGATCACATCATGAGACTTATACTTTTAAATCTCATCGCGCAATCCCTTAAAAATCAATCATGCCGTCCTTCACGACGCGACTGGCCTTGTGGTCTACGTTCCTCCGGCTTTCCGCGCGCCTGCGCAAAACCATGCGTTTGAGCACGCTGACCTTGCTGCGGCGCCGAATGCGTCCGTTCACGTTGTTGCTGCGCAGATTTTATTTGTGCTTGCGGCAGTTGTTGCGGTTGCGGGCGAGCAGCGCGTTGCTGTTCCTGTTGGCGCACTTCACGCTGCTGTTGTTGACGTAATTGCGCCTGCTCACGTTGCTGCTGATCGCGTCGTTGTCCTTGTTCCCGCCGCTGCTGCTCGCGTTGTTGTGCTTGGTCACGTTGCTGTTGTTCGCGTTGTTGCAATTGTGCTGAAAGCATTTGATCTTGCGCATGGTTCAGCGGCACGTTATTAAATTCCGGACGTGGGTTGCGTGCATCTGGTCTAGCTTGGGACTTGGCATCGGATCTAGAATCGGGCTTACGATGCTGCCAATCATCCCGGTTATCCCTTTGATGCGGTGTCACCCCTTGCTGCGGCCGTGTCGACGTTTTGCGGTCCTCGCTACGCTTGGTCACAGCCCCTGTGCTGCTATATCGGCCTTGTCTATTGGTAGCGGTAATTGGCGGATGGCCGTGGTTGACAGACGCGCGCTGCTCACGATTGTTGATGGCGTTATGCGCGTGTTGCATTTGTACTTTGGTCGGCGCGATATGTTTTTGGCGAGAATAATTTTGTTGTTGAACATTCGGTCTCGCGTTGACGCCACCACGACCGCCGTTATAGCTGATCCGATTTATCGTGATGTTGTTCACAACTTTCTTGTTGTAGACGTGGCTAATACGCCGTTTTCCAAAATTATTGGCATAGCGGTTGTAATTAAACGCGTTACCACGCCAATAACCACCGTGATAGCCGGAGCCGTTGTATCCATAGCCATAGTTCACACCGCCGTAGAAACCCACACGAGGCGCCCAATAACCACGATTAAAAACATAAAAACCGTTATTCCAGGCCCAGTAACCGGGCGTCCATAACAGCCCAGCTGCTGGCGGACGCACCCATGTCCCTGGCACCCAGTAATAATCGCCAGCGTCGTATTCCCAATAGCCCGGCGACCACAAATAGCCCTCATCAGGAATCGGCGGCTGCACATAGACAGGGAGCGGCGGCGGCGCAATCGTGATGGAAATAACTTGAGACCATGCTGCCGCAGGCACTGTCAAGCATGCGATCAGAGCGATCCGTGAAAAACAAGTGCGTAGGCTAAACATGATGATTCCTTGAGGTGACGTTTTGACAGTCTTAATAAAACACAACGACTGTTAGGAATCAGATGAGTACCAAGAGATGAAGTTCAGCCGCCGTGTTTCGGCAATGTAACGGCAGGTAACAGCACAAGTTAACAGTACGCCAACGCAATCCAATGGACGGCGAACATCATGAGGAGCTCATCTTTAATCGTCAGCGTTAATTGCAATCTGTTTTAGATACTTTGGTGAGTACAGTATTTATGATGAAAAACAAAATGCGCTACCGGGATCGCCTATGATGGTGTATACCTTGAGGTAGAACACATCGGCGATACACAGCTAGAAAGGCTTGGTACTTCAACAAGGGTTGGCCTTCAGCAAGAATAGCCTGAGCAGCCGGGGCGTTGCTATCAACAAAGTCTCGCCACTCACACTTAGTTACATCAAGCGTTGATCCAACCAACATTGTTCGCATAGGTAACGTCGACGCATGCGTTACATACTATGTTGAATTCCCATAACGACATGCCCACTAGTCGCCACATGCAATAGAAAGCGCGATTAGAAATACTAAGTCTTGCGCACTGCCGCTCAAGCAAATAAATTGCTGCAAGGGAAAATGCATGAATAAGCAAAGCGGGGCTCCGCTCCAGCTTTATCTCATCCGACATGGTGAAACAAATTGGTCGCTCTCGGGCCAACACACCGGCCGCACTGATATCCCATTAACTGAACATGGCGAACAACAAGCGCGTGGATTGACGCTCGCATTACGGGATATCTCGTTTGCCCACATATTTAGCAGTCCGCGTCAGCGCGCGCGACAAACCTGTGAGTTATCCGGCCTAGGCGTACTAGCCGAGATTGAACCTGATCTTGATGAATGGGACTACGGCGACTACGAAAAACTCCGATCCGATGACATTTACAAGCAGCATCCAAACTGGAATGTATTTCGCGACGGCTGTCCGAATGGCGAAATGCCCCAGCAAGTTGCCACACGCGCTGACCGTCTGATCGCTCGCTTGAATAAACTCGAGGGGAATGTCGCGCTTTTTTCGCACGGCCATTTTGGCGCTGTGTTGGCAACACGGTGGATAGAATTTGCGATCGAAGAAGCAGCCCACTTTCCACTCAGTACGGCCTCAATCAGCATACTTAACTATGACGCACGCCATAACGACATCGCCGTCATTGCGTCTTGGAATAGCACAGCACACGTCAACTTCGATCCGTCACTCAATATCAGCCAGAACGATCCACTGATCTTAAAGAAACGTGTGATTGATCGCTGGGAAAACGAAGGCGGTGAACTTCAGAACCAGCACCGATCGCGATTGCCGGAAGTCAAATGAACACGACTAGCATTTCCCCAAATTGCGGGGTTGTGGTTTCGGTGCGTGGCAGCGTTGTCGTTACGAAGCGATCTTCACTGGTTAAACCAGGAGCTTCTAAAGCTCAAAACATCACCCAAAATACAGCAGCAACGTTTCTCCGGTAAAGTTCGAAGAGTAACATTTCAACCGGCCAAAAAAATATCTACTAGTGGCCGGGCGATTCTCTCTTTAAGAACCATGGAAATTAATCACAGTAGCAAGGGTTTTTTGGCGGCCACGATTGTTGTGATGTGCTGGTCAGGTTTCAACATTGTGTCCCGCCTTGGTGGTACTAGCGTACTAACGCCGTATGATCTTGCCGCGTTGCGCTTTGGGGTTGCTGGTTTAGTGATGCTGCCTTTGTTCGTCCGGATTATGCTGCGTTCAAGTCAAACCCAACTCATACAATTTTCAGTTGTCACTTTCTTCGGCAGCATTGGTTATGCGCTGGCGGCATATACCGGTTTCTCATTTGCGCCAGCGGCACATGCCGGTGTGTTGGTAAATGGCGGGATTCCATTTGCAACGGCGATCATTGCCTGGCTCACGTTAGGCCAACGACCTTTTGGTCGCGGTCTGGTCGCGCTGGCAATTGCGTTGGCCGGAATTTGCTTGATCAGCATTCAAAGTTTTACGCATAGCGACGCAGATAGTCGGCAATGGATAGGCGACTTGGCCTTTTTCTATGCGGCGGTATCGTGGGCGATCGCCGGTTTGCTGATGCGTAAGTGGCGCATGAAACCGATAGACACCACTGCAATGATGGTCGGCATTTCGATGCTGCTGTATATACCGATCTATCTGCTATTTTTGCCCCATAATCTGGCTCAGGCAACGACCGATCAGCTGCTATTGCAAGGTGTTTATCAAGGCGTGATTGCGGCGACGATGGCGGGCATTTTCTACAATTATGCCAATCACACAATCGGCCCGCACAAGGCTAGCCTGATGTTGGCATTAGTGCCTGGGGTTACCGCGGTGGCGGCCGTACCATTTTTGGGCGAAACCTTGACGGTGATGACAATCGTTGGTGTATTGCTAGTCACGTGTGGTGCGGTGTTGGGCGCCAGTCAAAAAATACATGCCAAACCCGTGCTACTGGAGTAAATGGCATTGGTGTCATCTACTATTCACCGCGTCGAACGAGAGCTAAAAAAAGGCTGAGCAATCTCCTTTGTTGCCCGGCCTCTTCTGTTGTATCGCTATTTTTTCCTAGGATAGCGTCAAGCTAGCTGCCTCACGACATCCATCTTTGTAACAACGGCCACAAAATGATTAGCCAAGTCGCTGCAGCTAATAACAATGTCAGCATTACTGCCGCACTACCAAAGTCCTTGGCATTTTTTGAGAGTGAATGACGCTCAAGGGATATTCTATCGACCACTGCTTCAATCGCAGAATTGATGAGTTCAACAATCAAGGTCAGTACAAACACACCGATCAATAGCAATTTTTCAAATGCACTAACTGGCAAAATCAAAGCCACAATGCTTGCGGTGACCATCAGCATTAGCTCTTGGCGAAATGCATGCTCGTACCGCCACGCTGACTTAAAACCATCTATCGAATAAGTGAAGGCGGTCAGGATGCGCTTTAATCCGCTTGTGCTTTTAAATTCGCTAAGTGGTTGCTCAGAATTATTCATACTGTCTCGAATAGTTACAAAATAGTCGCGCCGCTAGCATTAGCGTCCAGCGATATGGATGGGAAAAGATGTGCTTCGCGCGTAAGTATGCGCGTTTGTATGTTTAAAAAGAAGTAAGACCTTGATGTTATGGACAATTTTTGAGGCAGATAAAACAAGCTGTGCTTTTTTGGACTTTCACAATGTGATATAACATTACCCATGCAATGCCTCCATCCAATATGAAATCCGACCATTCTGCAGACCAAGAAAAAACCTCGATTCAGGTGATCGAGCGCATGGTGACGCTGCTCGATGCTCTCGCGGCCTATCCAGATCCAGTCAGCCTCAAAGATTTGGCGGCTGCAACCGCGCTGCACCCATCCACCGCCCATCGTATTCTGCATGACCTCGTTCTTAAACGCTTGGTCGACCGCTCTCCGAATGGCAGTTATCGCTTAGGGATGCGTTTGCTCGAGCTCGGCAACATTGTTAAAAGCCGACTCGATGTGCGCGAAGCCGCGCTCGATTTAATGCGCAATCTACATCGCAAAACCAATCAAACAATCAATCTGTCAGTACGCCAGAACGATGAAATTATTTATATCGACCGTGCCTTTTCTGAGCGCTCCGGCATGCAAGTGGTACGCGCCATTGGCGGCCGCGCACCTTTACATCTGACATCCACTGGAAAACTTTTTTTATCCATCGACGACGATAAGACCGTACGAGATTATGCGACGCGCACAGGGCTGCCCGGACATAATAAAAATTCGATTACGGATCTAGAAAAATTGGAACAAGAATTAAACTTCGTACGTCAACATGGTTATGCGCGCGATAACGAAGAGTTGGAATTAGGTGTGCGCTGTATGGCGGCTGGTATCCAAGACGATAACGGCAAGCTGATTGCGGGACTATCGATTTCTGCACCAGCAGATCGTCTGCAAGAGGCTTGGTTGGATGCTCTGATTACAACTGCCAAGCAGATTTCAGTAGCATTGGGATGCCCTGAAAACAGCATCGTCCATCAGCGCTGAAGACTATTAACGACGATTTCTTAATAAAGCGATCGATTAGGTAGAAATAAAAAAGCGGACTTTAGTCCGCTTTTTTATTTCTGTTCTTTTATTTTCGAGTCAGCTGTTTGAAATATTTATTTCATCAACCTTCATTCACTGGCAGCTTACGAGAAGCATTTTGCGGCTCCTGCTTTTCCAACCATTTCCTTATACGCTGCGCATCGCCCAGCCGTGAATATTTACCTCTAGAATCAAGAAAAATCATCACAATTGGACGCCCGTCAATGTTTGCCTGCATCACCAGACAACGTCCGGCTTCACTGATATAACCTGTTTTCTGGATGCCGATTTCCCAATCTGGACTGGTGACGAGACGGTTTGAATTGGCGTATTGCAAAGAGTATGGACCAGGTTCAACCACATAACGCGTATCCGTCGTGTATTCACACAAGATCGGGTATTTCTGCGCTGCCATCACCAGCTTCGACAAATCGCGCGCACTAGCCACATTCATACTCGACAAACCGCTCGAATCAACATAATGCGTGCCGGTCATGCCTAATTCTTTCGCCTTCGCATTCATCGCTGCGACAAATGCTTTCAAACCGCCGGGATAATTACGTCCCAAAGCGGAGGCAGCGCGATTTTCTGAGCTCATCAAAGCGATGTGCAGCATATTTGCCCGCGACAAACGCGAACCGACGCGCAAACGTGAAGTGGTATGTTTAATTTTATCGATGTCGTCCGCGGTTACTTCCAACACCTCGTCCATATCTTGACGCGCCTCAACCACAACCAAGCCCGTCATCAGTTTTGTGATCGAAGCGATCGGCAAAGTCACATTGGCATTTTTTTCAAACAATACTTCCGATGTTGATTGGTCGAGTACCAAAGCAACGTTCGATGCTAACGCTAAAGGATCACGCGTTAAATTTAAACCAGCCAGCTCGCCATCCGAAATAATCGGAGGGACAATGGGGATCGCTTGCTTTGCCTCACGTTCATAGATGACCTTGGTACGGCCATGGAACACGACTTTTTTTCTAACGAGCTTTTCGCTGCTATTGAGAGAAACAGATTGAGCTTGCGAGGACTTTCGTTTGCTGGATGAGACGCGATGTTTTTTTACTGACGATTTTTTTGCACTTGCATGCGCGGTAGATTTTTTGACGACTGATTTTTTTGTTGCGGACTTTTTGGAGGCAGTTTTGCGATCAGCAGTCTTTTTAACGGCTGAATTTTTGCCCGTTTGAGGAGACGCCTCGACTACGCGCACCATCGCGGCATTGACGAAAAGCAATAGTGCGCAAGATATTCCCAGAGCTAACTTACGCATCTGCGGCTCCCCAATCACAATTAATTATTGGTGCAGTGTAGCAAAAACATGAAAAAGCGCAAGAGAATTAGATAGTTAGCGTTTTTCATTAATCCATTTTCTAACTGAAACTTAATTTTATTGCCAATTTACAAACAATACATAGCCATTGCTACTTGGAAATAAATAACGCGCTCGTCATCATAGGTCACAGTTTTGTTACGGCTCACTTGTTTCTAATCTTGAATCGCGCAACGCGTGCTGCAATTTTTCAAACGCCAGCAGGACTTGTTGCGGTTCGCCTTTTACGCCCAGCTCAATATGTCGACGCGTTTGCGCATCGCCAACGTTTGGCAGACTAAATATCTTTACCTGGGCAAATTCGCTTTCCAGTTTTTCCATCAGCGGTGTCAACGCTGCCTCGATCGCACCATACACAATCAAGGATTTTTCCAACCACGCGTGCTGATGAAATAAATGGCTGTAATGCGTGTCGAGTACCGCCTCTATCATCGGCCATGCCATCACTGGAAAACCAGGCACAAAGTAATGCGCGCCACCGCTACCGTGCGCAATCGAAAATCCCGGGATGTTGTTATAAGGATTAGGCACGATAGATGCACCTTGGGGGAACTCGCCCATCTTCAAACGATGTAAATTATCTGGTGCTGCTAGATCACATGACACATTAGCTTCGCGCGCAGTGTCGAGCATGCGCTGCTGAATTTTTTGCTTGGCTTCTGGATGCAACACCAGCGGCACGCTTAACGCTGCCGCCGCACATTGACGCGTATGGTCATCAGGCGTCGCACCAATACCGCCGCAACTGATCACCACATCATTAGTAGCAAATGTGCGTTGTAAGACGGTCGTAATTCGTGGCCTGTCATCACCAATAATCTCCACCCAAGAGAGCGACAAACCGCGTTTTTTGAGCATCCCCAACACTTGATCGAAATGTTTGTCCTTGCGCCTACCTGACAGAATTTCATCACCGATGATAATCAGTCCAAATCCCATACCACTCCTGAATGTCGATTATTGAGACCAGCATTTTTTCATCGCGTGATGCGGACAAGCTTCGCGTAGCGCACATCACTTAAAATAATTCTGACAGTGATTTTTAATGCGGTAACGCAGGTACGCTAGTCCTCAATCGCTCGCACATTCATTGCACCCTCAGCGATACGCATGGTTGCCAGCTCCTCCATGCAGAAATGCTGAAACCAGAGTCCAGTGAACACAAACACCAATACATAAAGCCAGATCGCCGCCCCCGCTAATAAGGGGAAAAAAATCACTGACAGTGCACCACCCAACCACAGCAAGGTTGGTGCTGCACCCATCGCGCCCGCAATCGCACCGATCGCCAACAATTGCCAGCGCCGCTGACGCAATATCGTTTGCCGCTCCTGCACATCGGCGTAATCTGCCAACGCATCGTAGGCCATAACTTTATAAGTCAACCAACCCCACAGCGCAGGTTGAATTACAAACGTCAGTGGTGGAATCACCGATAACGGCAAAGTAACGATCCACAAAAACAAAAAAATGCAAAAGGTAGTAGACGATATCCATAAGCTACCCAGCAAGCTACCGCCGTGACGTTTCTCTATATCACCGTACTGACGTTGCCCTACATGCTTGGCAATCGCTGGCATCGCGGTTGTCGCGACAAAAATCAATGCGGTTAAGATCATCAATGGCAGCAACACCCACATCGCAAACAAGGGTACAACGACCGCCTCAATCGCACCGCCATTGACCCAACTTAAAATTCCACCACCAATCGCTGTCCCTTGTGCATCGGTAAAAAACAGATGCAGTCGATCTAATAACGGCGGCAAGCCTAACCATAAAACGAAACCCCAGATCGCCAGTGATAGTAAAAACGGCATCACCGTCAACATCAGCATGCGAAAGTGCAACTGCGACATTAGGGCACGGCCAAATGCGATCAATATCGGACGCATGAAACTCCTTTTCGGTTTGCTATACAGAAATCTTGCAGGTGGTGGAGATCAATATTCTTTCCTCATTCTAACGCGCTTGTACGCTTGCAAAATTGTAGTTCTTCACTTTGGCACAAGATGAACATCGCCACCTATGGTGCCGCAGTAATCTTACGTCCCATGTCAGGCATCTATTAGCCTTGATATTAACGCTTCGCTCATACGTATTACGACCTGCTCACCTGCTACAATCTCGTTACTAATAATTTAATTTAAAAAGTTATAAAGGATATCTACTATGGCTACTATCTCGACCTCTTCCGGTCTGCAATACGAAGATAAAGTTGTTGGCGACGGCGCCGAAGCAGTTGCTGGCAATCACGTTAGCGTGCACTACACTGGATGGTTGCAGAATGCGGACGGCAGCGCCGGCACCAAATTCGATTCCAGCAAAGATCGCGGCGATCCGTTTTCGTTTCCACTTGGTGGCGGTCACGTCATCAAAGGCTGGGATGAAGGCGTACAAGGAATGAAAATCGGCGGCACTCGTACCCTGATCATCCCTGCTGCGCTCGGTTACGGCGCGCGCGGTGCAGGTGGTGTGATCCCACCAAATGCGACACTGATTTTTGAAGTCGATTTGCTGGACGTCTAAACATCACCGCAACTGTCGCGTTAGCGACAGTAAAAATAAATAAGCCCGCAAAAAATGCGGGCTTATTTATTGGCGATTCAGGTATTTCAGATTGATCATCCAGCATCTTCTGCTATAAGTTTTGGCTACCTCACACAATGGCGCATCACGAAAATTTTATTGTGACTGCAATGTTAAGTAGTTGCAGAAAATGCCTTCGCCATTTTTCTGTTCAGCTTTTCTTCTATCATCGGCGCAAACGCCTTGAACAACATTCCTAGCGTCACCTCGATCTGCGCCTCGGTTGTTCGCAAGACTAATGTGCCCGATATTCCTTCGCGCGCAAACGACAACGTATCACCCTGCCATTCAGTCTGCATGTCGAACTCGGCGACCATTTTATCGGCCACCGTTTGCGCCGCTTGCTTAGCTTGTGGCAGCGACATACTGTGTGCCTGAGTGATACTGATATCCGCCATTACTCTGCTTTCCTTAAAGTCTCTATCGCTATAATCCAGACGCTTAGTTCACTCATCTGGACCGCAGTTAATTATCTTTGACTCTTTCAATCAAAAAAATATAAACGTCATGACAACGAACAACGGGATCAAAATGATACCCGACCACATCATGTAAGCAAAAAAGGAGGGCATACGCACCCCGCGTTTTTCTGCGATCGCTTTGACCATTAAATTGGGTGCATTACCGATGTAACTATTGGCACCCATAAAAACTGCACCGCAAGAAATCGCTGTCAACGTGGTGGCCATCGTCGTCATCAACGTCTGCGCATCGCCACCGGCGGTGTTGAAGAACACCAGATAGGTAGGTGCATTATCGAGAAACGATGAGAGTAATCCGCAGGCCCAGAAATACATCATGTCGATAGGTTGACCTGTGCTATCGGTAACCGCCTGAACCACGCGGGAAAACGCGCCCTGCTCACCCGCACGTAACATCGCGATCACCGGAATAATGGTTATAAAAATACCGGCAAATAATTTTCCGACTTCTTTGATCGGCTCCCACGAGAATTCATTACCGCGATGTGCACTATCCGGCGTCATGTACAACGACAATCCGATAATCAATAACAGCGAGCCATCGCGCACAAGATTTTGTAATTCGACATCTTGTCCAAGGATAGAAAACGATATGCCCGGCTTCCATAAACCACTTAATAGCACCAGCGCGATCACGGCACCCAACAGTACAAAATTGAACTTACCCTCAAACCGAATCGCGGAGTCCGGTGTCGGATCTGGTGTTGGCGGTATTTCCTCTTTGTTCTGATAAAAGTGGCGGTCCAGGAAATAAAAAATGGTGAGTAAAGACACGCACAAAAACAGTGTCGGTAAAAACATGTGGCGCGTCGTCCAGAAAAAATCGACCCCTTTTAAGAAGCCAAGGAACAACGGCGGATCGCCCAACGGGGTCAATGCACCACCAGCATTGGCAACGAGGAAGATAAAAAATACCACCGTATGCGTTACATGCTGCCGATGATCGTTAGCGCGCAATAGTGGTCGGATCAACAGCATCGCCGCGCCGGTGGTGCCCATCACACTCGCCAGCAAGGTACCCAGCGCCAGCAAGCCGGTGTTGAGTCCCGGCGCACCATGCAAGTTACCTCGTACACAAATACCACCTGCCACTACGAACAAGGTCGTAATCAATATCAAAAATGGAAAAAATTCCGTGATAAAAGCATGTATCGAAACGGCGAAAGCCATGTGCCAATCAAAGATCAGCGCGCAAGGTAGTAGAAAGGCCAGCATCCAAGCCAAGGTCACTTTGCCGTAATGATGATGCCAGAACTGCGGCACCAATAAAGGCGCCAAGGCAATCGATAATAATAAGCCGGCAAAGGGAATCGCCCATACCACCGACAAGCTCCCACCCTGCAATTCGGCCGCATTGCACAGCATCGGCACTAGCGCCAGCAAACCAATCAGCCGCTTTAAACGCATGATGCACATCCATTGCCGCTCTTGCACTCGGTTACGCACTTCCACTTCATTTCAGGCTCCGTTTTAATTTGGCCGCTATTTTAGCCCGACAATGGCGCTTTACCCACCAACAAGTGCACGCAATTTCACCCAAGAGCACGACAGGCGCAAAACCAGCGGCAGTTATGAGTATTTGCTTATGCATAAACAGTATAAAAACCGGCAATGCACCGTTTGTGGGAAAAGTCGATATCGCTTAAAATACGGGGCTTGATGGCTGTAAATCCAACTTTTTTATGGGTACACAGCCTTTTCTGCTTTAAGAAACTTACTGTTAGGACTGGTATGACCCACGTAGTAACCGATTCCTGCATCCAGTGCCGCTATACGGACTGCGTTGATGTATGCCCGGTGGATTGCTTCCGCGAAGGCCCCAACTTTTTGGCAATTGATCCCGATGAGTGTATCGATTGCGCCGTGTGCGTGGCCGAATGCCCTGTGAACGCCATTTTTGCAGAAGAAGATGTGCCAGCGGATCAACAACACTTTATTCCGTTAAATGTCGAACTAGCACGTGACTGGCCGTCGATTACCAAGACCAAAGCCGCACTGCCAGAAGCAGATGAATGGAAAGATACGCCTAACAAATTAGCGCAGTTGAAACGATAACAAGCGCGGTGTCTGAAGACGGCACGATAAGAGATCGTGACGTAAGCATTAGCGAATCCAAAAGTAATTAAAAAACGCCTCTTGTCAGATCAAGAGGCGTTTTTTATTGTGGGACACTATGCACAAGCTGCGCATCCGCTATTTGGCATGATTGTCATATACGACGATAATCTGTTTTAATCTTGCATTCATGTTTTCTTGATTCTTTTCCCATCTGGCACCTAACGACATTGTCTTCTTCCAAAACACTCGCCGATCAGATCGAAGATCTGCTGCCGCAGACGCAGTGCACAAAGTGTGGCTATCCGGCTTGTCGCCCCTATGCAGAGGCCATCGCTGACGGCAGTGCCAATTACAACCAATGCCCTCCTGGCGGTCTGGAAGGCGTGGCGCGACTGGCCAATCTGCTTGGTAAAAAAGTCATCCCTATCAATTTGGATAATGGCATCGAACGCCCACGTCCGGTCGCTTTCATTGACGAAGCACTCTGCATCGGTTGCACGCTGTGCATACAGGCGTGTCCGGTCGATGCCATCGTCGGTGCCGCCAAGCAGATGCACACCATAGTCAGTGATCTTTGCACTGGTTGCGATTTATGTGTTGCGCCCTGCCCGGTTGATTGCATTGCCATGGTCGAAGTAACGCCAGGGAAAACCGGTTGGGACGCATGGTCGCAACAGCAAGCCGATGCGGCGCGTGCACGACACGATGCACGCACCCTGCGCCTGCTGCAGGAAAAGGAAGAGAACGATGCGCGCCTCGCCGCCAAGGCCGCGGCCAAACTGCAAGCAGTGAGTGCAGAAGCCCCAACGTCGGCAGCGGAGCTGGCAGAGCAAGCGCGCAAGAAAGCCATCATTCAGGCGGCGATGGAACGCGCACGGGTGAAAAAAGAACAGGCCGATAAAGAAAAAGATGCCAGCGAAAATAAGGACAAAGACCCGTCATGAATGCCGAAAAACGGCGTCAAATTTTCACACGTCTGCAAGACGCCAATCCTCACCCGACCACCGAGCTGGAATACAAAACCCCATTTGAGTTGTTGATCGCGGTGCTGCTTTCTGCGCAAGCAACCGATGTCTCAGTCAACAAAGCCACGCGCAAGCTGTATCCGGTAGCGAACACACCGCAAAAGATGGCTGCGCTGGGCGTCGATGGCTTGATAACCTATATCCAAACCATCGGGCTGTTTCGTACCAAGGCAAAAAACGTGATTGCTACCTGCAATATCTTGATGACGGCACATCAAGGCGAAGTACCGCAAACTCGCGAAGCCTTAGAAGCATTGCCAGGTGTGGGTCGTAAAACGGCAAACGTGGTCTTGAATACAGCTTTCGGCCACCCCACCATCGCAGTCGACACGCATATATTTCGTGTTTCCAATCGCACTGGCATTGCACCGGGCAAGAATGTCGATATCGTCGAACAAAAATTGATGAAGTTCATCGCGCCAGAATTTCGTCACGATGCCCATCACTGGCTGATTTTGCACGGGCGCTACACCTGCATTGCACGTACTCCAAAATGCTGGAACTGCATGATTGCCGATTTATGCGAGTACAAAGCCAAAACGCCTTTACCGTCTAAAGGCGTCTGAGGTTCGTATCCTACGGCCTTATATATCCACGCTGAAGGTCAGAGTTATAAAACAATCGCGCAGCAGGATTCAAAGGTGAGGCGCGGCAAACGTGGTTTGACTTGCTCATGATCAGCATAACCAATGCTGCAGATAAAATTGGCTTTTACCTTGGTGCCGACAAAAAATTCAGCGTCTACTTTTTCTGCATCAAATCCCGACATAGGACCGCAATCCAAGCCAATCGCACGTGCTGCCATGATGAAATAAGCACCTTGCAAAGACGAATTGCGGAATGCAGTCTCTTCGATTTTTTGATCATTCCCTTCAAACCATGCCTGTGCATTCGCATGCGGGAATAGCTGCGGCAACTTGCGCGGAAAGGCCATGTCCATACCAATGATTGCGGTAATCGGCGCCTGCTTGACGCGCTCGGCATTGCCGGGGTCCATGCAGGCAGACAAACGTGCTTTTGCTTCTGGTGATTTGATAAAGGCGATGCGTGCTGGCATGCAATTGGTAGATGTCGGCGCCCATTTCATTAATTCGTAAATGTCGCGTAACTGCCCATTCGTCACTGGTTTATCGAGCCAGACTTTATGCGTACGTGCTTTTACAAATAAGGTATCGAGTGCTGTTTGATCCAACATAGGTATGTCCTGTTCCGCTAATGTTAACGTTGATTGCTATTGTTCACCGCTACAGTCAGCAATCGTCAAGACGATATGGTAGCGCAAAGCACAATGCGTGTTTGGTTACGGCCTTCACTTTGCGTTTTGACGGGCTTTGCCAGTCCTGTTACATGCAGGCACTTGCCAAACGTATTTGCCGCCTGTCCCTACGCAAGCTTGAGCAGATAAACTGCAAGACACGTACAATTAAGGCTACACGTAAGTTTAGACGCCATGTTCACACCTTCCCAACACGATGTACGCCGCTTTTTTTGCGAAACTTTTCGCAAACAGCAGACCAATCAAATCCTGACGCCAATGGAGGCGATCGCACGCGACTGGATCATCCAACATCCAGAATATGACGCCGAGCTAAAGGATATAGAAGCGGCGTTGGCGATGGATTACTCCGTCGAATCCGGTCAGGCCAATCCGTTTTTACATCTATCCATGCATCTATCAATCGCAGAACAAATTTCGATTGATCAGCCGCCCGGCATTCGCGCCGCTTATACAGCGCTCGCGCAAAGGCTCGGGTCGGAACACGATGCCCATCATCAAGTGATGGAGTGTTTGGGCGAGATGATCTGGGCTTCACAACGCAGCGGACTACCGCCGGATGGTGCTGCTTACATCGAGTGCGTCAGAATGCGCTAGTTGTATAAATTAATCGACATAAAAGTACAACGTATTTTAAATACGTCCTCGTATTTTTCATGCAACGATATCAGCAATAAAAAAGCCACGAATCATCGTGGCTTTTTTATTCAATGCAAATACTTATCTCTTCAGTACCAGCGACCCTGGCAAGCTGTGCAGATAAGCAGCGATATTGCTGATGTCTTTATCCGACAATTGCTTGGCAATTGGCCCCATGATCGGATTGCTGCGACTGTTGGCATCACTTTTGTCGCGCCGATAGGAGTTCATTGCGTGCGCCAGATAGTCCTTGTGCTGACCTGCTAGCTTTGGATAGGCAGGGTCAATCGGCGAGTTGAAGTCCGCACCATGACAAGAAGCACAATTAGCTTTGGTCACTGCCGCCTTACCCGCTTCAATCTGACTCTCAGCTGCAGCGTTAAACATAAATCCTGTCGACAGCAGAGCAAGCACCAATGCACATAGTTTTTTCATGATGGCTCCCCTTATTTTTGCTGTGAGTAGTAGGCAGCAACGTCTGCAATATCTTGATCAGACAGGCTGGCAGCGACGCCAACCATGGTCGGATGATTGCGCTCGCCTTTTTTATAGGCATGCAAAGCATTTTCTATATATTTTGCTGATTGTCCACCCAGCATAGGGACTTTATAGACCTCGGGAAATGAAGCCTTGTATCCGCCAATGGCATGGCATCCGATACACATTGATACCTTATTGGCCGCAGCCTTGGCATCACCAACAATTTCCGCTGCGGTGGCAATATGGCCCACTCCCGCAAGCGCGATCATCGCGATTAGTTTTTTCATATTAGCGTGAGTTAGTTATGACGAAACCAGCTGGTGCGGGTGGCGGTAAAACGGGTTGCCACACGAGCGTCTCCATTGCTTTACCACACCAAGTGCTGCCGATTCTACCCGAAGAAAAAGCGACAGTCCACGATATGCAACGACAACGTCGGTTGTCGTCCACAGTCCAATCAACATCTCGGCTGCAGTCCTTGACAGGCCGTCATTTCGGCAGCGCAGCTTGGTCATTATCGACGACCTCATCTTCGGGCATCGGTCCAAATCTCGAAGCGGCGTCAGGAAGTACCTCGTGGGAGGATAGCGCTTGACCCGTCAACGCCACATCTGCTTGCCTGGTTTGTTGCGCTGCATCGCGCTCGGCTGCATTGTGTTCAACTACATTGCGCGCCGATTTTGGCGGCCAAAAAAATACGTAAGGACTAAATGTAAAACGCCTGACAATAGAACGGAACACCAGCTTGCATGCACGCTGCGGTACCTCACGTGCACGCAAGGCAAGGAGCAACGCACAGGAGAAAGCAGTTGCTATATTTAATATGCCGACTACCAGCAGCCCCGCCACCGCAAGCCAAAATTGCGGCTCGGTAAAGACCGACCAACCAAGCGCGCTCGCGGCGCTGACCAACTGAGCGGTTGAAAGTGTGATGTGACGAATATCTAATGGCAAGCCGAAAAATTGTGTAATCGTTGGTGTCATCCCCAACAACACCGCAAGCGAAATACACCCCGCGATACGAGCAATATTTCGCTCCAACCATGCAGCCCAGCGCTCGGCACGTTGTGGCCCCAGCGCATGCACTATGCGTCGGTGATACGTAATGGCTTCTTTCAAGCGACGCAATGCAAACCAATTATCGGCAAAACCTGCCAACAAACTAGCCAGCCATAAAAGCACACCGGTCAAAGCCGCCAACAAAGGCGTCCAGCCGATCAAAGACAGCGAATGTATGGTTAGCTCTGCCTGCGCCTCATTGATTAATGGCCGATCTGCAATTAACAGCACCACAACTGCTATCGCAATTATCGTCGGCACCACCATCAATACATTACCAAACACGCCAGCCACCTGAGCACGCACCACCACCACGATTTTTGCCACTAACTTGCGTAAGCCTTCAACGGTGTCTACTGCACCCATTTCTGCCGCTAAAGTCGGTGCCGTCACCACTGCCTGTCTTACCGCCACAACGCCACCGATGGCAGTAATGACGAGAAAACTCAGTGCATAGTTAAGCGATAGCAGTAAGCCCTCAAAAAAATTAGCGAAGTTGAGCTTGATAATCGCCATTGCCAGCAAGGCGGAAAACGCCAGAAAAAAGCCGCCACGCAAGCCAGCGTGCAGCATACGTTTGTATTCAAAGCCATCACGCGCAGTATAGTATTCACCGTGATCAGCATTGCGCTCGACCATTTTCCGCGCTAATAGCGAGAAGCTTCTACCAGCTAGGTTACGTATCGAAGCGCGATGATGATGTGCGACGATCAAATCCACCAATACGCTTTGTACCTGACTAGACGTGTTTTCAATATACGGCGCGGTACGAAGATCAAGCAGGCGGCCTATGCGCACCAGTTGCGAGCGCATGCGCTCAACGTGATAAACCAACGCCACGGAGACACCGTATTCATCCAGATGGGCGTAAATTTTATCGGTCTGTGCTTGGCACACGGCGATCAACATCCGCACGCTACGCAGTGCAGCCGGATCATGTACCGGTGTCATTAAAAAGCTTTCAAGTTCACGTCGTAAAGACATGAAAGGCGTGCCCATCAAGGGTATGCGTGATTCCAAGCGCTGACGAAAGGCGGGGCTAACCCCTACCGAAATCACCATCGTCACTAGATACAGTAACGCCTCATCAATCTGTTTTTGATAGCTGTGCGCGATACCGTCATCTGCGCATAGCTTCCACAAGCGCGACGAGGTTTTTTGATCCATGCCAAGCAACCATTCGGCATCGGATTGATCAGGAAACATAGCGGTAAATAACGTCGATAAATCGCCCTGCCCAACTGCTCGTGGCAAGATCATTCTGACTACACGCTCCGACAGTTCGGCAAAAAATCCCGATTCACGCGCCAAACCGGTTGATGAAAACAACTCATGTCCAGTTGCTTCGCGCAGCGTTTTTTGTACTGTGCCCTGCACGCTCTGCCGCACCTCGCGATTAGCATCTAGCCAATCTAGTAAAAAACGAATGCGCTGTAGTTTGATGCGTCGCCATTCAGTCGCATCCAACAGAGAAACCTTAGGTTCACGTCGAATCCAATCGGCCAGATCTATCATCCAGTTGGCGCGCACATACCAAGATGCACGCGGATCAGCGCGGCGCATCAGCGACTCTATCTGCGGCAAATATCGCGCGTGATGGATGTGGTGACGCAAGGTGCCGCGTCGGAATCTGCGCCAAACTGCGCAAATTTTGAGAAAAGAAATTTTCATATTTTTAACAGCGTGGACACGCATGCGTTATGTGCTGCATCAAGCCAAGAGCGGTAAAAGCAAATCTGCCCGTCACTTCGTCAATTGACCATCTCGCTTATACTGCGCACTGACCTGCATGTTTGTCCTTCAGGCTTTTACTTTAACTATCTATCTATCTTAATAATTCCGTTATGCGACCAGACGCACGCTTCGAAGGTTCCCAACATTACGTCACAACAAACGATCTTAAGTTGGCGGTCAATGCTGCACTGACTTTACAACGCCCTTTATTGATCAAGGGCGAACCCGGCACTGGCAAAACCATGCTGGCCGAAGAAGTTGCTGCAGCGCTCGAGATGCCATTAATGCAATGGCATATCAAATCGACCACTAAGGCGCAGCAAGGTCTGTATGAATACGATGCCGTCTCGCGCCTACGTGATTCGCAATTCGGTGACGAGCGCGTCAAGCTGATCGATAACTACATCGTCAAAGGCGTGTTATGGCAAGCCTTTACCGCCGATCAACAAGTTGTCTTACTGATCGATGAAATCGACAAAGCCGATATCGAGTTTCCCAATGATTTGCTGCGCGAACTTGATCGTATGGAATTTTACGTCTATGAAACACGTGAAATGGTCAAGGCCAAGCACCGACCGCTCGTCATTATTACATCGAATAACGAAAAAGAACTGCCGGATGCATTTTTACGTCGTTGCTTTTTTCATTACATCCAATTTCCGGACCGCGACACGATGCAGCAGATCGTTGCCGTGCATTTTCCAACGCTCAAACAGGACTTATTAGCCACGGCACTCGAAGTGTTTTATCAAATCCGCGACATCAATGGTTTGAAGAAAAAGCCATCAACTTCGGAATTGCTGGACTGGCTCAAACTATTGCTGGCAGAAGATATTCCGCCGGAAGCCTTGCACGCCACAGATGAAAAACTGATTGTGCCGCCACTCCATGGTGCCTTGATGAAAAACGAGCAAGATATCCATTTGTTCGAACGTTTGGTTTATATGGCGCGTACCAATCGCTGATCGTCACCCGCCTTTACCTAAACCCGCAAGCTCATGTTGATCGACTTTTTCTTTACGCTCAAGAACGCAAAAATTCCCGTATCAATCAAGGAATTTTTATTGCTGCTGGAGGCGCTCGAGAAAAACGTCATCGATTTCTCATTCAACGATTTTTACTATCTAGCGCGTCTAACGATGGTCAAAGACGAGGCGCACTACGATAGGTTCGATCAAGCTTTCGCCTACTATTTTCGTGGGATAGAAACCGCATTTAAAAATAATGCAGACATTCCACCTGACTGGTTGTTGCGACGCGCGATCAGAGAACTGAGCGAAGAGCAACGCAAGCAGATCGAAAAATTTGGCTATGACAAGCTAATCGATAGGCTAAAGGAATTATTGCAAGAGCAAAAAGAACGCCACGAAGGGGGCAACAAATGGATCGGCACTGGCGGCACTTCGCCATTCGGCCATAGCGGCTACAACCCGGAAGGGATACGCATAGGCGGAGAAAGTCGCCATCGTAGTGCGGTCAAACTGTGGGAAGCGCGCAGCTATCGTGATTACGACACCACGCGTGAAATCGGCACGCGCAACATCAAAGTTGCACTACGCCGCTTGCGTCAATTTGCACGGGAAGGTGCTGCCGACGAATTGGCGCTGGATGCGACTATCCGCGCAACCGCCAACAATGCCGGCTATTTAGACATCAAGATGCGGCCAGAGCGACGCAACAATATCAAGATACTGATGTTGCTGGATGTGGGCGGAACGATGGATGATCATGTGCAGCAAATAGAAGAACTATTCTCTGCCGCCAAAAGCGAATTTAAGAATATGGAATTTTATTATTTCCATAACTGCGTCTACGATTATCTGTGGCGTAATAATCAGCGCAAACATGCCGAGCGTTTTACGACATGGGATGTACTGCGGAAATATTCGCCAGATACTAAATTGATTTTTGTCGGCGACGCAACCATGAGTCCATACGAGATTTTGCATGCCGGTGGCGCGATCGATTATCACAACGAAGAAGCGGGTGCAGTATGGTTGCAACGCTTCACCAAAGCCTTCCCTAGCTATGTGTGGCTCAATCCAGAACCGGAAGCAATTTGGGAGTATCGGCAATCAGTGCGCATCATCCAACAACAAATTGACCATCGCATGGTGCCGTTGACACTGGAAGGGCTCGCGCGTGGAATGCGGATGTTAATTAAGTAAGGTGCCAAATTAAGGGGCGCTTAGCTTGGCAAAAATTTGCTGGGTTAAAAGTGATACGAGAGAACAGCCTGTGGTCATCGACTAAGTTAATGACTGCAAAGAATATCCTCTAACGCGGTAACAGCATGAATTTTTTTAGCGCATTCAGTAGGTGATTGCTAGCAACCGGCTTGATCAAAAAGCCATCCATATCAGCACCACGCGCCGCCACTAAATCATAATCACTCGCCTTGCTGACCAGCGAAATTACCGCTGTTTTGTTACGTGCTCGAATATGTTTGATCCTGGTACACAAACGATAAGGATTAATGTCTACCAACGAAGTATTGATCAACACCACGGCCATGCGCTGCCGTGCGCAGGCTACTGCTGCTTCCATTTCGGTATCCACCCACACCACTTCGACTTCGTTACGCGGCAACAACTCGGTGACATAATCGCGAAATGCAGGTGATTTATCGACCACCAAAATCGCGCCGCCAGGCTGTAAATTTGTGCGCATACTTTGATAGTCGGCGGGATCGGTCAAATCGATATCAACGCGATTCAAACGTCTACGTTCCGGCACCGAGATAATGTCTGAAGCCTCTAATCGCGCCAGCGTATCGGCGCGCTTCTCCACCAACTTGTCGAGCGCTTCAAACAGGCGATGCCAGCGTATAGGATGCTCGACGCGTACATAGTGCAAAGGAATAATCGGCTTACCCACCAACAGCACGGGACGCACATCACTGGGAACCAAGTCAGACAAGATCACCAATGCTTTGAGATTTTCCGCATTGGCGATATACAAATCTGGATCCTGCAAATTATCTTCCGCCAGACGAAAATAACCATAACTTTTGCCGCGATCAAGCGCAAAAGTCGCATCGAAAATTTCGATCTCCTGTGGCTTAAAACCAATCAGTTGGACAGCAAATGGAAAGCTATTAAGCATTATGCGAATATCGATCTCTGCGCTGTACAGCGAAATTTAAAAAATGAATTGGCATTTTATCGTTAGCTGCCGCGAACCCTGCGACACCAGCATAGCAAAGCGATAGCAAACAAGATCGGCAATAGCATCTCAAAGCCCTCTTCAAACATATTGCAAATTACCGCCTGTAATTGAGAAATTTGAACTTGGAAATCGTCATACAGTACGGACTCTAAACGATCACAAACTTTGGTAAAGAAAACCATTGCAATCGCCAATATGGTTAACCGCCCCCATGCTTGACGCCAAGCTTTGGTGCGATACAGATACACACAGCAGGAAAACAAAACCCATACCAAAACAATAATGCATGCAATGCCAACCAAACCGCCCCAGAATTTTTCTGCAAATGGAATATCCATTTTGTAATAATTAGTTTTGAAAATGCTGTCGGCGGTAAATGCCTTGTGAAGATCGGCTTCGCGTGCGGCAAAAATCAAACTCAATAATGCGGTCAAGATTCCCCATTTCCGAAAACCTAGTTTAACCACGCATAAAACTGCCAGCACAACCCACAAGAATTTCGACATCACTTCAAAAAGACCCTGCTCACTGGTCAAATTGTTCGATACCGAAACATCCAATGTATAAATGATAAAAAACAACATTGCAGAAAACAACAGCAAACCCGCAAGGACGGCTTTTTCTACGGTTTGAAAAGACTGAGCTGGTAGCACCAAAGGCGAGGAACGCATGATTATGTTTTTGAACAAATAAAGGCTGAACTTTAACAGGAAACACCGACGACCATATTTGTCTGCATCGTGATCAATGACCTCGCTCCGGCAAAAGCAGGTGGAGCGGAATCTCCCAGATATTTAAAACAGCGCAAGGTAATATTGGAACGTGTTTGATGTAAAAACACCAGCGCGGCGTCGCAGGCCGTCAGTTTTTACCCTCATTGATATATTGCAAATTGGAAACTTTTTAATCCCAAAACATGCGATAGTGCTTTTTCATTAGAATGCAGACACTTTAATATTACGATTTCCCAGATTTTGGCATTTCGTTTTACGCACTCAACCACAAGCGCATGGCCACTAAAAAAACCTCAGACTACAGCGAATCATCCATCCGCGTCCTTAAAGGACTCGAGCCGGTAAAGCAACGCCCAGGAATGTACACCCGTACCGAAAGCCCCCTGCATATCATTCAAGAAGTGATAGACAACGCCTCCGACGAAGCGCTTGGCGGCTTTTGTCAGAACATTGTCGTCACGCTGAATACAGATGGTAGCGTCAGCGTTGAGGATGACGGTCGCGGGATCCCCGTGGGCTTGCATCCCGAAGAAAAAGTACCCACCGTCGAAATTGTCTTCACTCGTCTGCATGCTGGCGGCAAGTTCGACAAAGGCTCCGGCGGCGCCTATGCATTCTCCGGCGGTCTGCACGGTGTCGGCGTCTCGGTCACCAATGCGTTATCGAAACGATTGGAAATCACGGTCTGGCGCAAGGAAGATAACGGCAACGGCGTCCACACGCTGACCTTTGCCGCTGGCGATGTGATCGAACCGTTGCAGTCGCGCCCCTTCTCGCGCGATGAAAAACGCAGCGGCACCCGCGTCACGGCTTGGCCGGACGGTAAATATTTCGATTCGTCTGTAATTCCGCTGGCGGAGTTACAGCGTCTGTTGCGCTCCAAAGCAGTATTACTACCGGGCGTCAAAGTCACACTGGTGCATGCAAAAACCGGCAAGGATAACGATGTGCAAACTTGGCAGTACGAGCAAGGTTTGCGCGGTTACCTGACTGAAACGCTGGCGCAAACATCAAATGCAGAATTAGTGATTCCACTATTCGAAGGCGAGCAATATGCCAACGCCGATGCCGAAGGTTTTGCCGAAGGCGAAGGCGCAGCTTGGGTGGTGGCATGGACAGAAGACGGCCCAGTGGTGCGCGAATCGTATGTCAATCTGATCCCGACCTCGAACGGCGGTACGCATGAATCTGGTCTACGCGAAGGTTTGTTTGGCGCAGTTAAAAGCTTTGTCGAAATGCATTCGCTGCTGCCAAAAGGCGTCAAGCTGTTGCCAGAGGACGTGTTTGCGCGCGTTTCTTTTGTATTGTCGGCCAAGGTGCTCGACCCGCAATTTCAGGGACAAATCAAGGAGCGTCTAAACTCGCGCGATGCGGTGCGACTAGTCTCCTCATTCTCGCGTCCATCACTTGAGTTGTGGCTGAATCAGCACGTTGATTACGGCAAAAAGTTAGCCGAGCTCGTTATCAAGCAGGCGCAATCACGTTTGCGTTCGGCGCAAAAAGTGGAAAAGAAAAAATCATCCGGCGTCGCTGTGTTACCCGGCAAGCTGACCGATTGCGAATCCACCGACATCACCCGCAACGAAATTTTTCTGGTCGAGGGCGACTCCGCTGGCGGCTCCGCCAAGATGGGGCGTGACAAAGAGTTTCAAGCGATTTTGCCGCTACGCGGCAAAGTGCTCAACTCATGGGAAACCGAGCGTGATCGACTGTTTGCCAACAACGAGATCCATGACATCGCGGTCGCACTCGGCATCGATCCACACGGCAAGAGCGACACCATCGACTTCAGCACGCTGCGCTACGGTCGTATCTGCATCCTTTCTGATGCGGACGTCGATGGCTCACACATTCAAGTCTTGTTGCTGACGCTGTTCTTCAAGCACTTCCCGCAACTGATCGATAGAGGCCACATCTGCATCGCACGTCCACCGCTCTATCGCGTCGATGCCCCGGCACGTGGCAAGAAGCCGATACAAAAACTGTATGCACTCGACGATGGCGAACTGGAAGCGATTGAAGATAAGTTGCGCAAAGATGGTGTCAAGGACAATGCCTGGGGCATCTCGCGCTTCAAGGGTCTGGGCGAAATGAATGCCGAGCAATTGTGGGAAACCACGATGAACCCAGATACGCGTCGCCTGCTACCGGTATCGTTGGGCGAATTCGATGTCGATAGCTCGGAATCGCGTTTCAATATGTTGATGGGCAAAGGCGAAGCCGCGGCACGACGTGCGTGGATAGAAGAGCATGGCAACGAAGCCGAAGCTGACATTTGACGGTCTCGTCATCAAGGCGATGACGGTGTTGCGCGGCTTGGCCGTGCTACAGCACTGCCTGCAGCCGCGCGCCTTGTCCTCACCTTGATGCCGAAGCCGTAGTTGACAACTGACGACTCGCAATTGATAACCGACTAAAGAATTTCGAATACAACTATGACCGATCAAGCCAATCTTTTTGAAACCGCAGCCCCTGCCGACGATGGAGAAACGCTGACGCTCGCTACCTTTGCTGAGCGCGCGTATCTCGATTACGCGATCTCGGTAGTCAAGGGTCGTGCGCTACCCGATGTCAGCGACGGCCAAAAGCCGGTGCAGCGCCGCATCCTCTATGCGATGAACGAGCTGGGTCTCAACGCAACCGCCAAACCGCGCAAATCGGCCGCCGTCGTCGGTGACGTGCTGGGCAAATTGCATCCGCACGGTGATCAATCGGTATATGACGCACTGGTGCGTATGGCACAGGATTTTTCGCTGCGCTATCCGTTGATCGATGGTCAAGGCAACTTTGGCTCGCGCGATGGTGACGGCGCAGCGGCAATGCGTTATACCGAGGCGCGTTTGACACCGATCTCGTCGCTGTTGCTGGACGAGATCGATATGGGGACCGTCGATTTTCAGCCTAACTACGATGGTGCCAGTGAAGAACCTACGCTGTTACCGAGCCGCTTGCCTTTCGTTTTATTGAATGGTGCTTCCGGTATCGCGGTCGGTATGGCGACCGAAATCCCGTCGCACAATCTGCACGAGATCGCGACTGCGGCAGTGACGCTGATCCGTAATCCCAAGCTGACACATGAAGAATTGATGGCAATCGTACCGGGACCAGATTTCCCCGGTGGCGGCCAAATCATCACCTCACCTGCTGCGATCAACGAGATGTACAGCAACGGTCGCGGCAGCATGAAAGTGCGTGCCACATGGAAGGTCGAAGACCTGGCACGCGGTCAATGGCAAATCATCGTGACAGAATTGCCGCACGGCGTTTCGTCGCAGCGCGTATTGGAAGAAATTGAAGAACTGACCAATCCAAAAATCAGGACAGGCAAAAAATCGCTGTCACCGGAACAACTGGCATTGAAGCAAACCATGCTGGCAATGCTCGATGCTGTTCGCGATGAATCCGGACGTGAAGCGCCGGTGCGTTTGGTGTTTGAGCCAAAATCTAAAAACCAGGATCAGACCGAATTTACCAATCTGTTGTTGGCACACACTTCGCTGGAAACCAGTGTCTCTATCAATCTGGTGATGATAGGTGGCGATGGCCGACCACGCCAAAAATCACTGGGCGACATTCTGCGTGAGTGGATCAGCTTCCGTTTTGACACCATCACGCGACGTACCAACTTCCGTCTGCAGAAGGTTGATGACCGCATCCATATTCTGGAAGGTCGCGAAGCGATTCTCCTCAACATCGACAAAGTTATCAAGATTATTCGCGAATCGGATGAGCCTAAACCGGCGTTGATGGAGGCATTTAAACTATCCGAGCGCCAAGCCGACGACATTTTAGAAATCCGCTTGCGCCAATTGGCACGACTGGAAACCATCAAGATTCAGCAAGAGCTCTCCGCATTGCGAGACGAAAAATCCGGCCTGCACGATCTGCTCGACAATCCATCGTCGATGAAGCGCTTGGTCATCAAAGAAATTGAAGCCGATGCCAAAAAATTCGGCGACGCGCGACGTACGCTGATCGAGGTCGCTGAAAAAGCAGTGGTCGAAACCAAGGTGATTGATGAACCAGTCACCGTCGTCATTTCGCAAAAAGGCTGGGTGCGTGCACGTACCGGACATGGTCACGACGCGGCACAGTTCAATTTCAAAGCCGGCGATGCGCTATATGACACCTTCGAGTGCCGCACCGTCGATACGCTACTGGTGTTCGGCTCCAACGGCCGCGTCTACTCAGTCGCGATCGCCGCCCTGCCCGGCGCACGTGGCGATGGCGTACCAATCACCACGCTGATTGATCTCGCCAGCGGCACCAGCGTATTGCATTATTTTGCTGGCACTGCCGACGTTACCTTATTGCTCGCATCGACCGGTAGCTACGGCTTTACGGCAAAGAGTGGCGACATGATCAGCCGCACCCGTGGCGGCAAAGCTTTTATCACCCTCAACGATGGCGAACAACCGTTAATGCCGCGTCCGGTCGCTACCAGCGATAGCGCCATTGCCTGCCTGTCGGAAAAAGGCCGTGTATTGGTATTTGGTCTTGATGAAATCAAGTCATTGACTACCGGTGGTCGCGGGGTGATTTTGATGGATGTAGAAAAGAATGAGAAGCTGGTCGCTGCGCAACCCATCAGTCAACGTGGTGTGATCGTTGCTGGTATCGGCCGTGGAAATAAAGCGCAAGAAATTTTGCTATCTGCATCCGGTCTTGCCACACATATTGGCAAACGCGCTCGCAAGGGCAAATCGCTAGAATCGAAAATCAAAGCGAGTACTTTAACCGCGGTTCAGTAAACGGAATTAAAAAAGCCGCTCTTAATCTCGCCGTTTAAGAAATTTTCTTGAAAAATCTACTTGATGCATGCAAGCCTGCATGCGAGGAACGGGCACACCGCGCACGCCATTTTTAGTCTGCCGATGACAACAGTGGCTGCGTCGATGGCGTGGAATCGGGTGTTTCGATCTGAAAGGCGACCACATGATCAATGTCCAATCGTATCCCTATCCATTCACCAATGGCGTGATTGTGATGACTCGGCACCAGCGATAGAACTTGAGCGCCGCTGGCAAGTCGCAAAGTGTACAGAAAATCAGCGCCGCGAAACGCCTTGGCGACCACTTCAGCTTTTAGTTCACTGTCATCGTCATGCATGACGTCATCCGGCCGCAAAAGCACATTTACGTGACTACCTTGCTCACGTACTTCCTCCTCCGCATCGCCACCAGTAATTAACGAGCGCGACAACATGCCGAGTTCAATCCGTATGTCGCCGCGCGTCATGACCTGCCCTGGGACAAATGCTCCCTGTCCGACAAAATCGGCGACAAAACGATTCACCGGTCGATGGTACAAGTTATAGGGGGTGTCCCATTGTTGGATCTGTCCTTGATACATGACACCAATTTCGTCAGCGATCGCAAAGGCCTCATGCTGATCGTGGGTGACCAAAATCGCGGTAATTTTTTCTGCGCGCAGGATACTACGAACCTCTAGCGCCAATCTTTCGCGCAGATCAACGTCAAGATTAGAAAACGGCTCATCCATCAGCAACAGTCGCGGACGTGGCGCCATTGCTCGGGCTAACGCCACGCGTTGCTGCTGACCACCAGATAATTCATGCGGAAATTTATTCTTTTGGCCATCCAGCCCGACGAGCTTTAATAGATCCGCCACACGCTGGCTAGATTCATTAGCAGACAATGCGCGCAGCCCGAATGCAATGTTGGCAGCGACGGTTAAATGTGGGAACAATGCATAGTCCTGAAACACCATCCCAATCTGGCGCTGCTCGGCCGGTACATGCCTATTTACATCGCTGATCAAATGGTCATCAATGTAAATTTCACCCGCACTGATATGTTCAAACCCCGCGATACACCGCAGTATTGTGGTCTTGCCACAACCAGAAGGGCCGAGTAAACAACCGATCTTTCCCGGCTCCAACTCAAATGAAAAATCCGTCACCACTTGGTGGTGACTATATGCATAGGCGACGTGTTGCAGAGAAAGTTGTGACATTGAGAAAGCCAGTTGGAATGAGTGTCCATTATAATTCCTGTTTGTTCAGGATATTGTGTGCTGCCTACCGTACCTTTCCTTTCTTTGAAAAGGTCCCGTCCTTCTCTGATGGTTTGGTTTGCATTTGTCATCGCACTACTCATTGCGCTGCCAATTGCAAGCGTATTATCCAATCTGATCGCAGATAGCGAGAGCGATGCGTGGAGCCATCTGGCTTCTACCGTATTACCGTCTTATATCCTTAATACACTGTATTTGTGTGTAGGTGTATGTATCGGCGTGATGCTGCTTGGCGTCTCTACCGCATGGCTGATTAGCATGCATCAGTTTCCCGGACGTCGCCTATTTGAGTGGGCACTGATTCTGCCGATGGCAGTACCTGCTTATGTGATGGCTTATACCTACACGGATTTCTTACAGTTCGTGGGACCGTTGCAAACTTGGTTGCGCACCACTCTCGATTGGCAGGCAGGAGAATATTGGTTTCCAGATATACGTTCGGTCGGCGGCGCAATTATTATCTTTGTCTTTGTCCTCTACCCCTATGTTTATCTACTGACGCGAGCTGCTTTCATCGAACGCTCAACCGGCATGCTGGAAGTTGGCCGCTCGCTAGGTTTGAGTCCTTGGCAAAGTTTCTTTCGCATCTCACTACCGTTGGCGCGACCTGCGATTGCGGCGGGCACCGCATTGGCACTAATGGAAACGCTCGCCGATTATGGTGCAGTGTCTTACTTCGGCGTACCCACCTTCACTACCGGTATCTATCGCGCTTGGTTCTCTTTGGGCGATCGCGTCGCAGCAGCGCAACTCTCTGCTTCACTGCTCGGTTTTGTCATACTCATTCTGTTTATGGAGCGCGCGTTTAGAGGAAGAGCACGCTTTCACAACACTACTGGACGCAATCGTTCTATCAGCGGCCAACGATTGACAGGGATGAAAGCATTTGGCGCAATGGCCATTTGTACCGTGCCATTGACCTTCGGCTTTTTACTACCGGCGGGAATCTTGTTGCATATGGCTTTTACTAGCGGCGATGCGCAATTCGGCGAGCGTTTTCTACATCTCGCCCGTAATAGCTTTACGCTCAGTGCCGTTAGTGCGCTGGCGGCGGTCATGATTGCCTTGTTACTAGCGTATGTGGCGCGCACTTCACGTCATCGCCTGCCTGGCTGGATTAATCGGATCGTGGGTTTAGGTTATGCGTTTCCCGGCTCGGTGATTGCAGTCGGCGTTTTGATACCGCTGACACGGGTCGATATCTGGTTAGCTTCAACCGTGCATGATTTGACCGGCCATCAACCGGGCTTGCTACTCACCGGCGGCATTGCTGCGCTGGTCTACGCCTATCTGGTACGGTTTCTGACTGTTGCCCTGCATACGGTCGAAGCAAGCTTGAGCAAAATTACGGTAACGATGGATGATGCCGCACGCTCGCTCGGCTACTCACGGGTCGACACTTTGCGACGCGTACACTTTCCGTTGTTGCGAGAAAGCCTGCTCACGGCTGGACTATTGGTTTTCGTCGATGTCATGAAAGAGTTACCAGCAACGCTGGTGATGCGCCCCTTCAATTTTGACACCTTGGCCACCCAGGCTTATACCCTAGCGTCCGATGAGCGCTTGAGCGAGGCCTCCACAGCAGCCCTAACTATTGTGGCGGTCGGCCTGATCCCATTGATGGTGTTGTCGTGGCAGATTGCGCGTCGTAAGCGGACACAATGATTCATCAGTCATACAAAAATCGGACGCATTGCAGACCGGGGCGACATAAAGCGCATATAGAATAATCGCAACAAATGCGCTGACGCGTAGGCAATAAAAAAGGAGACCTCAGTCTCCTTTTTTATTTGTTTAGTGGATGCCGTTTACTTCACACCATCACTTATTGCCATCCGGCGCGATCGTAAATTTTTTGCACCGCACCTTGATTTTTTGCCAGTGCGCCGACATTAATACTGTCGGCCTTAAAATCACCCAATTGCTCAAGCGCCGGATTTGTTACCTTGACGCTCTTAACAACGGGCCACTCATTATTGCCATCGGCAAAATAAATCTGCGCCTCATCCGACACTAAATACTCGAGAAACTTAATCGCTGCTTCCTTGTGTGGTGCATGCTTCAATACGCCGCCACCCGAGATATTAATATGCGTGCCAGTAGAGTTTTGGTTAGGCCACACGACGCCAATCGCCTCCACTACTTTCTTGTCTTCTGGTTTGCTTGAACGCATTAGACGCGCCACATAATATGAGTTTGCCAGTGCCACACCGCATTCTCCTGCTGCCACTGCCTTGATTTGATCGGTATCACCACCTTTTGGGCTACGCGCAAAATTAGCAACCAAACCTTTGGCCCAGGCCTCAGTTTTTTGCTCGCCGTGGTGCTCCAGCATTGCGGCACCGAGTGACAGATTGTAAGGATGTGCGCCTGAACGAACGCAGACCTTGCCTTTCATTTTTGGTGCTGCCAAGTCTTGATAATTCTGCACCTCGTCAGCTTTCACCGTCCCCTTGTTATAGACAATCACGCGGGCACGTGTCGAAAACGAGTACCAATCCTTGGTACGCAAATTGGCAGGAATACGCGCATCCAGTATTTGCGAAGTAATTGGTGTGAATAGATTTAATTCATCCGCCTTGGCCAGACGTGATGCATCCACTGTCAAAAAAATGTCGGCTGGGCTGTGCGCGCCCTCATTTTTGATCCGCTCCAGCAACTCGTTCTCACCTGCTTCGATGCGATTGATCTTGATCCCAGTCTGCTTGGTAAAATTACTGTAAAGCGCCTCATCCGTCTGATAATGACGGGCAGAATACAGGTTCAATACTTTTTCTTGGGCCTGTGCCATGCTTGCAAAAGAGCCGAATAAGACGGCAACAGTCACTGCGATTTTCAAAGGTTTCATGAACGTCATCTTAAAAGTTGGAGGTGGAAGCCATGCTAGCAAAACTTCCATTTATTAACAATCATTCTCATTCAATGAGCGCAGGAAACGTCACATAAATCCAGCAGAAACAAAAACTTACGGCGTTTTGCGGGAAAAGTGTCGTTGAAAAAGGCAGGGACAGCCCAACTAAATGGGCAATCAGATTTTGGCTGCAATGAGCTTAGCCAGTTTTGCAATCCCTTCGCGGATTTTCTCTGGCGGCACCGTGACAAAGCTTAAACGCAAGGTGTTGTGTTCCGGCTCATTCGCATAGAACGGCGCGCCCGGCACAAAGGCGACATTTTGCGCAATTGCCTCTTCCAGCAATTGCATACCGTTGAGTTGCGGCGGCAAGGTGACCCAGATAAACATGCCACCTTCGGGCTTGTTCCATTTAACACCAGCGGGGAAAAATTCTTCCAGCGCATCCAACATCACCTGGCACTGATTTGCGTACAGCGTGCGTATAGATGGGATATGTTGATCTAAAAAACCATCTTTAATGGTCTCGTACACCACCATCTGCGTCAGCTGTGAGGTATGCAGATCGGCTGCCTGTTTAGCTTGTTCCAGCTTGCGCACCAAGGCTGTGGGTGCAACCACGTAACCAAGGCGAATCCCTGGCGTCAGCACCTTGGAGAAGGAGCCTAGATAAATCACGCCATGCGGATTCATCGTCAACATTTTCGGCAAAGGCTCACCACGGTAACTGAGTGCACCATACGGGTCATCTTCAATTAGCGGTAGACCGAGACGTGCGCAGGTTTCCACCAGCGCGATACGGCGCTCGACTGACATCGTGCGGCCAGTTGGGTTTTGAAAATTTGGTAGTGCATACAACAAGCGTGCACCATCAGCGATTTGTTCCACTTCTTCGGGCAACACACCGTGCTGGTCGGTAGGTACCGAAACAAACTGCGGTTGATAGACTGAAAACGCCTGCAACGCACCCAAATAACTAGGCGTCTCAACCAATACTTTGCTGTGCTCCTCGATCAATACTTTGCCGATCAAATCCAGCGCTTGCTGTGAGCCCGACACCATCAATACCTGATCCGGCGTAATCGTCACACCTGGTATCGACAGCGAATTGGCGATCCATTCGCGCAACGGCGCATAGCCATCGGTCGGGCCGTATTGCAACGCGACCTTGCCTTGATGAGATAAAACGGTATCGAAGGCGGCTTTCATCTCTTCAACCGGAAAAGTCAGCGGTGATGGCAAGCCGCCAGCGAAGGAGATAATTTCCGGACGCATCGTGATTTTTAAAATTTCACGGATGACCGAGCTTTGCAGCTGTTCTGCACGCTGCGAAAATTGCCAGTTGATCGGTCTTGGATTGTCGATTGTCATGATGCTGTCGGAGTGAAAGGTAAGGCGCGACATTAACTACTACGCGATATTAAGTACAACGTGATAAAGAGTACTACTTGAATTTACGTGCAGCGTGATGTGATCGATACGATGCAGAGTTAATCTATTTCTGCGATCAGTTCGATCTCAACACAGGCACCGAGCGGGATTTGCGCCACGCCAAATGCGGAACGCGCGTGTTTACCCTGCTCACCAAATATTTCACCAAACAAATCAGAGGCGCCGTTGGTCACCAAATGCTGCTCGGTGTAATCAGGCGTCGAGTTAACCAAGCTCATGACTTTGACGATACGCTTAACGCGATTGAGATCGCCGCCGCATGCTGCTTGCAACGTTGCGATCAAATCAATCGCTATTGCACGCGCCGCTTGTTTGCCTTCTTCCGTACTGAGATTTTTGCCGAGCTGACCGACCCACGGCTTGCCATCCTTCTTTGCGATATGACCGGACAAAAATACGGTATTGCCGGTCTGCGCAAACATCACATAGGACGCGGCCGGTGCCGACACAGTCGGTAATTCAATATTCAGGGCTTTCAGTTTTTCGTAAAAAGACATGGTTCACTCCAAAAAAACGTAGCAAAAAGTCATACGCACAAAAGGCCGCGCGAGACCGAAAAACACAGCGAAGCGTGGATTATCTCAAATCCAACGGCGCGTGCCGACAATTATTCCAAAGCGGTGATTCTGCTGATTACTCTAGTGAGGCTGCTTCTGACGTGGTGACGACGCAATTATCATCTGCCTGCCGAGCAGCACCGTAAAATCTAAAGACCATCATGATCGCGCAAAAACGTGTGTCTTGCTGTACAGGCATCAAATCGGACTCTGTCAGACTTGAAATCGGCCAGATCACCCCAACTTCCCGACAAAGGCTTTGAAAGCGGGATAGCGCTGGTGGAAACAACTCCGCAATGTTGTGTTTCAATAGCGCCCTCGGGCGACGTGTCACCGGCATCTCTTTCAAACTAGCTTAATATTAAATTTTTCGCATATTCAACAACGTCAACAACTCTGAGGACAAAATGGCCGCAACCGAACAAAAAAATCCGGAAAAACAGACCCTTGGCTTCCAGGCTGAAGTAAAGCAACTGCTACAACTAATGATTCACTCCTTGTACTCCAACAAGGAAATATTCCTGCGCGAACTGATCTCCAACGCCTCCGACGCCGCCGACAAGCTGCGTTTTGAAGCGATCGACAATAGCGCGCTGTTCGAGGATGATCCGGATCTCAAGATCACCGTCAGCTTCGACAAGGACGCACGTACGATCACGATTTCCGACAATGGCATCGGTATGTCGCGCGACGACGCCATCGAGCATCTTGGCACCATCGCCAAATCGGGCACCAAAGAATTCTTCTCAAAACTCTCCGGCGACCAGCAAAAAGATGCTGCATTGATCGGTCAGTTTGGTGTCGGCTTCTACTCTGGCTTTATCATCGCCGACCGCATCACAGTAGAAACCCGCCGCGCTGGCGCACCAGCCAATGAAGGCGTACGTTGGGAATCCGAAGGCGCTGGCGACTTCAGCATTGAGGCCATCGACAAGACGACGCGTGGTAGTGACATCACGCTGCATCTGCGCGAAGGCGAAGATGAGTTTCTCTCCGCATGGAAAATCAAATCCATCATCCGCAAATACTCGGACCACATCTCGCTGCCGATCATGATGGCGAAAGAAGAATGGGACGAAGAGAAAAAGGAGATGGCGACCAAAGACGAGCTGGAAACCGTCAACCAAGCCAGCGCACTGTGGGCGCGCAGCAAGAATGACATCACGCCCGAGCAATACACTGAGTTTTACAAGCACGTCTCGCATGACTTTGGCGATCCGCTGACCTACACGCACAATCGCGTCGAAGGTCGTAGCGAATACACGCAACTGCTGTACATCCCCGCCAAGGCGCCATTCGATATGTGGGACCGCAACAAGCGCGGCGGCATCAAGCTGTACGTTAAGCGCGTCTTTATCATGGATGACGCCGAACAATTGATGCCGGTGTATCTGCGCTTCGTCAAAGGTGTGATCGACTCTGCCGATCTGCCGCTCAACGTCTCACGTGAAATTTTGCAAGAGTCGCGCGACGTCAAAGTGATCCGCGAAGGCTCGACCAAGCGCGTGCTCAGCATGCTGGAAGAACTCGCCAACAGCGACGAGCAAGAGAAGAAAGACAAGTACGCCACCTTCTGGACCGAGTTCGGCCAAGCGTTTAAAGAAGGCATGGGCGAAGACGAAGCCAACAAAGAGCGCATCGCCAAACTGCTGCGCTTTGCCTCCACGCATAACGACAGCGATGCACAGAATGTCTCGCTCGCTGATTACGTCTCACGCATGAAAGAAGGCCAGACCAAGATCTTCTACGCCACTGCCGAGACTTATAACGCCGCCAAAAATAGTCCACATCTGGAAATCTTCCGCAAGAAAGGTATCGAAGTCCTGCTACTGACCGAGCGCGTCGATGAGTGGATGCTTTCCTTCCTCGACAAGTTCGAAGACAAGGAGCTCGCCTCTGTCGCCAAAGGCGATCTGGATCTCGGCCAACTAGAAGACGAAGCCGAGAAAAAACAGCACCAGGAAACCGAAGATCAGTACAAAGAACTGGTAGCCAAAATGCAAACAGCGTTGGCGGATAAGGCGAAAGAAGTACGCGTCACCTTCCGCCTCACCGATTCGCCAGCTTGCTTGGTCGCAGAAGAGAACGAGTTGTCAGGCAACCTGCTGCGCATGCTTAAGGCCGCCGGACAAGAAGCGCCAGACGCCAAACCGATTTTGGAAATCAATCCAGATCATCCACTGGTGCAGCGGCTGAAATACGAAGAAGCCAAATTCGACGACTGGTCGAATATCCTCTTTGATCAAGCCTTGCTGGCAGAAGGTGGCAACCTCAGCGATCCAGCCGGATTTGTAAAACGTTTGAATGAGATGTTGTTGGGGATGACAGGAAAATAATTCTATATTTTTAGAACTGAATTAAATAAGGCCCCGTTAGCGATAACGTGGCCTTATTTTTCTCTAGAAAAAGATCGAAATAATGGGTGGCCTATGATTGGAAAAACGCACTACTGTTGCAAGAAAGCAGCGAACTTGGCTTCGTCAGAATCAGCAGAAGGGCAATGACGATGTATGACGTAAATATCTTTTTGTAAAACATCCCCGTCAATACGCACGACACATAACTGGCGATTCAAAGCCTCATCAGCGACCGCGTCAGCTAATACCAACGAGATGCCAAGACCGGCCTTAACCGCATGTTTTACGGCTTCGGTACTGCCAAGTTGCATCGTTATATCGATACGCAAATCTCTCGCACCAAGCACTCTCTCAATGATTCGACCAGTCCCCGTCCCTTTCTCTCCACCGATCAGTTCAAGACCATTTAGTTCTTCGACTTGAACCGAAGATCGAGCAGCCCAAGAGTGGGATGTGGGAACGATCAATACCAGCTCTTCGGACCGCCAAATACTTGCAGTAAATCCCGGTCTATGATCCCACCATTCCATCACGGCGACATCAATCTCCAGTCTCTGCAATTTATTCGCAATACTCGCGTTGTCTGCAATAACGACATTTAGCTTGCAGCCACATTGACTCTGAAATTCTTTTAAATAGGGCTGCAATAAATAAATCCCGACATTAGAGCTTGCCCCAATTGTCAACGACGACCTGCGAAAAAGAGCGCTAGCCTTCATCGAAATATCGATCAACATCTGAGCGTAGGGCAGTAACGCTTGCCCCTCGGTGGTAAGTTTGCTGACTGCATTACTTCTATCAATCAATACGGCATTTACGGATCGCTCCAGCTGTTTGATATGTTGGGTTACAGCCGACTGCGAAAGCCCGCGGTGTTTGGCAGCTCCACGAAATCCGCCATGTTTCGCAACCGTCAGGAAGGTCTCCAACTTTTCTAAATCGATCACGCTGCTACTGATGCCTTAAGTGCTTCATTCAGTGCGCCGTCTGGCCGTTGTCCGGCGAGAGCCTGAAGAATACTGTTGGCAGCATATCGCTCGATTTCCAGTCGTACTTTTTTTACGCCAGAGCCCACATGCGGCGTGAAAAGTGTTTGCGTCCGATTGTCGAGCAAGGCTTGTGGCACTACCAAGGGACGATCCGAGCGTGCCCATTCTTCCATTTCAAATACATCGGCAGCATAGCCTGCCAAATGACCTTGATCCAAAGCTTCAACCACTGCATTTTCGTCAACGACAGAGCCACGCGATGTATTGAGAAGGTAGCTACCACGCTTCATTTTTGAAATTGCATGAGCGTCAATTAAATGGAAAGTATCAGAGGTCATAGGCAGCATCGGAACCACAAAATCGCTGCAAGTCAGCAATTCATCGAATGATACGTGCCGTGCGTTCCAAGCTTTTTCATCGACCGGGTTGAGCGCAACGTTATCGCAGTAAACGATGTCCATTTCAAATCCGGACAACCGTTTGGCAATGGCTTTTCCGACACGACCCATGCCGATTATTCCTACGGTGCTACCTGCTAAACCCGCACCATAAAGCTTTGGTCGCCATCCATGAAACATCCCGCTTCGCACATGCTCATCACCTGACATCACATTACGGGTCAATCCAAGCAAAAGACCTACGGTTAACTCGGCGGTTGGCACCGTCAGCAAGTCCGGCACGATGCCGAACCAAATGCCACGCTTTGTACATGCATCGACATCGAAATTGTCATAGCCTTTCAGTGCTGCAAATACAATCTTCAATTTTGGACAAGCAGCGAGAAAGTTATCGTCCACACTATCAGGCATGAATGCCATGATGGCATCTGCATCCTTTGAACGATAAAGTAATTCTTCACGAGAGAGCGTTTCCAGCGTGTCATTGGTCACGACTTCAGCAACAGCCGACAGCATTTCGACGATTTCTGAATGCACCCAATGCGTAATTACAATTTTAGGTTTCATCTTTAATTTACTTGAAGTGTTTACGAAGATAGCCGCTGAATCCATCGACCAGCGTTACCATGGAGAGAATGACGATAAGAATTGACGATACTTCCTGATACTGCATAATGCGCAATGAACCTATCAGCTCAAAACCAATTCCACCAGCACCAACCATACCCATCACGGTTGAAGCACGGAAGTTATATTCCCAGCGATAGATGGCGGTATCTGCCATTTGCGGCAGTACCTGCGGCAAAACACCATGAAAAATTACTTGCAGCGGACTGCACCCGGCAGCTCGAGCTGCTTCAATGGGTGCCTGATCGGTATGCTCAATTGCCTCAGCAAAAAATTTTGCAACCATACCTACCGAATGCAACGCCAACGCCAATACACCGGGTAACGCACCGAACCCAACTGCCGCAACAAAGATAATGCCCATAATTAGCTCGGGAATTGATCGCAGTCCATTCAGCAAGCTCCGGGCAAAGTAATACACAAACGGATGAGGTGATGTATTGCGCGCGGCAAAAAAACCCAATGGTACAGACAACATCACAGCAATCGACGTGCCCGCAATGCTCATGGCTAGCGTGTCCGCTAACGGCTTGATCCACGTAGGAAATTGAGAAAAGTTTGGCGGGAACATCTCCCCCACCAGGCTAATCAGGCTAGGTACGCCTTCCGCGAGACGCTCACCATTGAACAGATCGACGTAGTACCAGCAAAAAATGACGGCAGTAAAAACAGCAATGGCATAAATAAATGTCCGGTTCCAGCCCTGCCGATGCTGTGCCAGCACAACGTTGAATTCAGTTTGCATTAGATACCCAACTATTTAGAATGTGGAGAGGTCAAGCTTGAGCAGGCTGCCGAGGTTGCGAACAACGTCGTAGTCCTTGTCGGAAACCGGACCAAAACCATCTGCCTTGAATGGCTTCAGTACTTCCGGATCTTTCAATTCCAGAAACGCTGTACGAATTTTTTCTTTCAATTCAGGATTCAGGTTGGAACGCATAGTCCATGGGTATTGCGGAAATTGCTTCGATTCCGCAAGGATCTTCACCTTGTTGGGGTCGATCATGCCGCGCTTAACCAACGCCTCGAAGATCGGCTTACTCAAACCACCTGCTTGTGCGTGACCGTTTTGCACCGCCATGGCTACCGCATCATGCGCACCGACAAAATGTTCGCGGTATTGCGTACCCGCCATCAAGCCCCCTTCTGCCAGCATGGATTTAGGAATCAGATGACTTGATGTCGACGCTTTATCGCCATAGGCGACGTCTTTATTACCGATGTCAGCAATGCTTTTGATTTCCGCTGCGGTGTTGACAATCAATACGGCCTGATAAGTTGTGCTGCCCTTCTGCTTGAGAGCGGCAAACGGCTCGATATCACTTTTCTGCCGCGCGAGTACATAAGACAGCGGCCCGAAGTAAGCTAAATCGATCCGACCATGACGCATTGCTTCGATCATCGACGAATAATCGGTTGTCACGATCAACTCGATTTTCTTACCTAGCTGCTTTTCAAGATACAGCTCTAAAGGCTTGTTGTTTTTGATGATCGTAGATGCGTTTTCATCCGGTAGCAATGCTACTTTTAATGTCTTTGGATCAGGATTAGGTGCCGCAATTGCAGTGCCGGACAACAACGTGATTATTGAGAGCAGTAAAGCCGTGAATATTGATTTCATTGTCATTCCTTACATTGAGAAACTTAGGATTGGTGCGAACGGGAGGGTCGATTCTTCAGAAACATTAGATTGTTTAACTTCATACAGCGCTGCCAACACGTTCTCATTCAAATCGGCTGGCACTGCATCGAAAATCACTTTGCCGTGGGCGAGTCCAACGACTCGGTCTGCGTATTTGAGTGCAAGGTCAACTTGATGAAGACTGACCACTGCTGAAATGCCATCCTCTTTACAAATTTGACGAAGAATTTCAAGCACCTTCTCTGAAGTTGAGGGATCAAGACTGGCGACCGGTTCATCGGCCAATATCAACTTTGGCCTTTGCGTCAATGCCCTAGCAATACCAACGCGTTGTTGTTGGCCACCACTTAATTGATCCACTCGCGCAAGTGCTTTATCCAATAATCCGACGCGATCCAGCGCACGCAATCCGATGCGCTGTTCATCTTGCGATAACGGGAAAAGACTACGGAGCGTGGAATGATAGGCAAGGCGGCCCATCAGTACGTTTTGCAAAGCAGTGCGACGAGCGATCAATTGATGCTGTTGAAAGACCATGCCAGTTTGACGGCGGTGCTCCTGCAATGCACGTCTGTTTTTTAATAAGCCCAAGCCAGCGACATCAATCGTGCCAGCACTGGGCTGACACATCATATTGATGCACCGAAGCAGTGTCGACTTACCAGCGCCGGATGCCCCAAGCAACACGGTGAACTGTCCCTTGTGAAATTTTAGCGAAGTGGGCCGTAACGCATAAATGTCACCATAGCGCACGGATACATCATTAAGCTGAATCATGGCTAGCCCCTTTTGATTTCTATTCGCAATCAATCAAATTGATTGATTACGAATTCGAATGAGGCCATGCTAATACTCGATTATTACGAGCGAATTACAAAAATTGCGTGCACGATAAAATGAATTGCAACAGCATAAAGATCATCCCGAAGTCAAATTTTGGACGCGTGTAGGCAAAGCTGTCTCAAACATGAAAGAGTCGGTGTTTATTTTTATTGTGCAACTGTCGGGCCGCGATGACTCGTGCGCCTCGATCAAAAAACGCTCGTTACATTAATAACCAGCCTTACGCTGACTCAACTACCAAAGGAAAACACTTATGACGACAGGCACTGTAAAAATCCATCGCGTACTGCGTGCGCCGCCAGAACGCGTGTACCGCGCATTTCTGGATGCCGATGCAGTTGCGAAATGGTTACCGCCCTATGGATTTACCTGCAAGGTCCAACACATGGATGCCAAGGTAGGTGGTACTTTTAAAATGTCATTCACAAACTTTGCAGCGGGCAACGGCCATTCGTTTGGCGGCGAGTATTTGGAGTTGGTACCGCATAAACGGATTCGTTACACCGACAAGTTCGACGATCCCCACTTACCCGGCGAAATACAGGTAACGATAGATTTGAAGGATTTGTCTTGCGGCACCGAGCTCAACATTACGCAAGAAGGCATCCCTGCTGTGATACCGGTAGAGATGTGCTATCTCGGATGGCAGGAGTCGCTGATGCAACTTGCCAAGCTGGTTGAACCGGAGATTCCCGGTTGACGAAGTGATGACACCTTTCTCGTCTGTTACTCCATCAAAAAAGCCGCGTTCATGAGCGCGGCTTTTTCACGGTCTGAATAAAAAGATTAAGCCTTTAGTCCCTTCAGCAACACCTCCGCCGTCACTTCATTCAAATCAACGCCACGCTCTTTTGCCAATGCCTGCAATTGCTGCACCAAATCGCTATTAAGCTTGACCGCAAAAGGTATCAAACCCAGCGCCTGATCGCGTTTACGTTGCTCGCGTCGGTCGATGACGACGACGTTGTCGCCACCGAAATTTGCACCACCAGGCGCAGCCATCTTGCCCATTAGCTTCTTGGCGTCGCTCTTTGCCAGTCCTGTTTTTTTCATTTTTATGGCCTTGTTGATTTAAAGCGCTCATTGTACGCAGTGCGCAGATACTGATCGACACTTCAATACGCGAGAAAATAACATCGCGCGCTCTTTAAATGTTGATGACTAAACTACTAAAATTTTACTTCTCGTCTTGTAGACTTTCTCTGACGCGCCTTGATAGCGTTTCCATCGTAAAAGGCTTGGTTAGCAATTGCATGCCTGGTTGCAGCAAACCATTTCCAAAGACCGCATTTTCTGCATAACCAGTGATGAATAAGATTTTTAAGTCTGGGCGTACCCCGCGTCCGGCATCAGCCACTTGACGTCCGTTCAGGCCGCCGGGCAAACCAACATCGGTGATGAGTAAATCGATCTTTGTATTCGATTGCAGTATTTGCAGTGCGTCAGCGCCATTATCTGCTTCGATGGTGGCGTAACCGGCCTCATTCAACACCTCGACGATGAGGTTACGGATCGCGGCTTCATCATCAACGACCAGCACGACTTCGCCCATGCCGTTCGCGTTGACGACGTCTGCGGTGTTTTGTTCAGCGCGTTCTACCGACTCCGCATGAAAACGCGGGAGATAAATACACATCGTGGTGCCGTTACCAACTTCAGAATAAATACGGATTTGCCCACCGGATTGGCGCGCAAAACCATACACCATAGACAAGCCAAGGCCCGTGCCCTCGCCTAGTGGTTTGGTGGTAAAGAAGGGGTCAAAAGCACGTGCGATTACTTCGGGAGTCATACCGCCTCCGGTATCGCTCACACAGAGTGATACGTATTGTCCCGGCGCAAGATCTCTTTCGCCCGCCCATTGGTCATCCAACCATTTATTAGCCGTCTCTATCGTCAAGCGACCGCCATCGGGCATCGCGTCGCGTGCATTGATGCAGAGATTCAGAAGTGCGTTTTCCAGTTGTGAAGAATCGACCAAGATAGTCCACACTCCACCCGCGCCAATAACTTCAAGTTGTATCGACGGCCCTATCGTATGTCGTACCAGTTCTTCCATTCCGCTAATCAGACGATTGACATCAGTCGGTTTGGGGTCCAACGTTTGACGTCTTGAAAATGCAAGCAAGCGATGCGTTAACGCCGCAGCGCGGTTGACAGAGGACAAGGCAACCTTCACATAGCGTTCCATTCCATCTGTTCTTCCCTGTGCCAGTTTTACACGCATCAAATCAAGACTGCCCATAATCCCAGCCAGCAAATTATTGAAGTCGTGCGCCAAGCCACCGGTAAGCTGTCCGACCGCCTCCATCTTTTGGGAATGCCTCAAGGCCTCTTCTGCAACCATCAACTGACTCGTGCGTGTAATTACTTCGGCCTCTAGATTTTCGTTGATTTTGCGCAGTTGCAAATCACTTTCACGCAAAGCCATTTCGCTATTCAAGCGACCCGTCGCCGTCTTAATACGCTCAGAAAATTCGTTAATAAGCGCGAGATCTTCTGACGACCAATTTCGCTTTTCGGCATGATTGATGTAGAGCACGGCAATCAAACGATTCTGTTCAATGATTGGGACATTTACAAACGAAGCGACACTAAGCTCCTTGAGCGAGCTTGCTGCATTACGCGTGCGTTCATCATTTTCGACGTCATCGATGGCAATAAAATTTCCGCGTTTCAGATCGTCGATAAAAGAGCCAAAATCGTGCAAATTAAGCGACTTTGGCAGGCCACTTACATCTGGTGCGTTCCATTCTTTATCTACATAAAACGCGCCTGTCTGCTCGTTGATGACGCCGTACCCGACGCGACTGACGCCAAATACTTGACCAAGAATTTCAGTCGCTGCAAATGCAATCTCTCCGGCATCTTTCGTATCGCGAATAATGTCAGTTAACTTGACCAAGGCATCACGCCTTGCTTCTGCCTGCGTACGTTCGGTCACATCACGCGTGGTACCGGCTACTGCCTCCACCTCGCCATCTGGTCCCAGAATCGGCACCAGAATATAGTCATAAATACGGGGGCCGAAAGCACCATGAAACGGCACTTCACCATGCACCGGCAACTTGCTGGCGCGCACTTGCTCAATTTCCCGATCATGCATCTCTGCATGCCACGGTTCATAACCCAGCTCAAGACAGTTCTTACCAATCGCTTCGTCCCAAGATTTACCCCACATTTCTAGCAGTACTTCATTTGCATATACAAAACGATGATTGAGATCCCATACATACGCAAAATCAGGCGTATGCGATAAGAACGTTTCGTACAACCTGCGACGCTGCTCGGATTCAGCAGTGAGGCACTCTAGTTCTTCTCGAATTAATTTTTGATCGTGGATGTCGGTCGAAGTACCAAACCAGCGAACGACAGGCCCTGTCGCTGTGTCACGATGCGGTTCTGCACGCGCAAGGAACCAACGATAAGTGCCGGTTTTGGATCGTATCCTGTGCTCAACAACAAAGGTACGGCCTCCCTGCGCCGCAGCGAGCCATGCGTCTGTGGTTGTCTGCTGATCGTCTGGATGAACAAAATGTTGGGCAATCAACTGCTGCAGGGTGCCATCCGGAAGATCACCGCTGTAGTCTATCCATTGTTGATTGAAAAATTCAATTTTTCCTTCAGCATCTGCAATCCACACTATTTGTGGAATCGCGTTTGCCATCAGACGAAAACGGCTCTCGCTTTCTCTTAATTTTTCTTCTGCTCGGATGCGTTCGGTGGCATCCCTAAAATAAATCGACATGCTGTCGACGGCCGGATAGCAGCGCACCTCATACCAACGATCATGATCAGGATAATAGGATGTAAAGGATTCAGATTCTTGGTCGCGAACCACTCTGCGATACACATTCTCGAACTCGCTGCCGGCCAGACCCGGACAGGCATCCCATAAAGAAACGCTCAGCAGCTCGCCTGCCTGAAACCCCATTAGGGTATTTGCTTGTTGATTAACGTAGGTGAAATGCCAATCGAGATCGACACAAAAGAAGGCGTCGGTAATACTCTCAAGAATAGCGTCAACGGTAGGATGCGTTATCTGGTTTTGCGTCATATTCGACATACCTAATATCAACAAGAAATATCGGTTTTAAATACCGCCAGCTTCTAGATTACTGATTCGTAGCTATCGAGATATATTCACCCACTTTTAGTAATGCAGTGGTCTAAAAAAAAGAACTGCTACCAATACGGTTACATGCACATTGCACGACCAAGATTTACTTCGTTTGTTGCAACGTAGGCGAATCGAGAAAAGGTCGCGCATCTATCGGAATATCAATAATAAAAGTCGTGCCACTACCGGCAGAACTATCGTTGACGATACTGCCGCCATGGCTCTCTGCCACGCTGCGCACAAATGGCAAACCTAATCCCCACCCTTGCTCATTTTCTTCATTGGCAATCTTTGCGCGCTCAAACACCTGAAAGATAGACTCAAGTTGATCCGGCGGAATCGGGACCCCTTCGTTATGTACCGCAATCAATACCCGTCCGTGGTAATGATCAATCTTGATCGTGATTGGTGTTTTTTTATCGCCATATTTCAAGGCATTGCCAATCAAGTTTTCTAGCGCGCGTAGTAAAGCATCACGACTCCACCATCCCACTACCCCGTCACCCACTACCTCAAAACGTGAACCGTAAATTTCGAAAGATTCATCACGTAGCTGCTGAATGACCTCCATCAGATCGAAATTAGTCAAATGCAGTTTCAGGCGCCGTCCTTGCTCAAACACCACGGTATCCAACAATTCACGGATCATCCTATCCATCCGGCCGACGTTCTGTTTTATCTTCCCCGATATCTCAACGATTGCTTGTGGATCGGTGGTTCTTGCGATACGTTCTGCAAACATCTGCACCGCACTCAAAGGGCTTCTCAGGTCGTGCGCCAATGTCGCGACGAAGCGTTCGCGAAACGCACTTTGCACCAAAGCAAATGCGGTTGCTGACTCTTTGATGGTGGCATCCAACGTTAAATTAATGACGCGCATATCTGCTTCGGTCAAACGTAAGCCATTTTCTGCCAACACGTCAAAGATGACCTCACGCAAAACTTGGTACTCGGTAATTACCGTCGTCAAATCGTAATTGGTTAAGCGCGCGCGTTCATTGCCATGTTCGGAGGCAACGGTGGTACCTAACACGCCGCTACCTGTACCAGCGTGATCGGGCGTTAACGCCTCAGCGATATTGGCGTACACCACCGGCATCGTATTGATCAAAATTGGTTCAGAAAGCACCGCCGCTTTCGATATGGTAGCGCGCATGCGTTTTTCCCATTCACTGAGCACGAGATCGCGCAACTCAAGCATTTTTAATGAGGTTGGCGAAAGCTCGACGCAATTGGTGTTCTTGAGATTCTCTTCGTTGTTGCTGGTCATGGCGGCTGGGACTTACTTTTTTAATCTGAACTATACAGAATACACGGCCTGCGACTTTTGGGAGCGTTGCGCGATTGAAAGTCTGTACTGGTTGGACAAAAAGCGACATAAGTAAAATCCAGCTTGTGGCCATCAATAACATCAGTAATTAAAAGTAAAAGTGCGTTAAACGCTAGCGTCGTTGAACGCACAATTTCTCGATCTAAAAATAAATAGAATCTCAACTTTACCGCACCAATACGTTAAAACTCCTACACCACCCGGCCACCATGTCTGACTTGCATATCTGGCAAATTGATCTAAGCTGAAGAACCCTACCAAGGAGGCAATCATGCTTAAAAAACATCATTCACAAGCCGTTCTTCCACCCGCAGCCGATGCCGTAGAAGCAATTGATGTAGGACAAACATCAAACATCTACCCCCATGCTACTGATAGGCAAGCCGTGCATGATGCGTATGAACGCGGCAACGAAGCAGCAGCAGAAAAAAACGAGCCACCATTTGACAATCGAGTCGGCTTTGCCACGCCACCGATTGGGCACGAGCGCTAATTTAGAAACTGATCCAGGCTCTTTAAAGATCACCGCGATGACGTTTACATCATCGCGGGCCACTTGCTACAACTCCACTTATTCCTTACGCTACGCAAGACACATAGCGTCTTATCTGCCCTGCCATCAGCGCTAGCAGTATTCGTTATCGTCCGCATTCTCTTGAAGGTATCAACACATGGTCGCAATCGTCGCTCTTCGCTGGGTGAGCTAAAATGTTCCGACCAATAAATAAGGAAAAAAATGGCTGTAGGCAATCAACCGCATTCACTCTCTTCTACTAGCGCCCAGTTGACAGGCGCAGATGTTTCTGAATTTTTTGAGGGTAGTCCGGTACCAACCTTCGCTATCAACGACCAGCACATCATCACGCACTGGAACCGGGCTTGCGAGCTCATTAGTGGTTTAACTACCGCTGAAATGGTGGGCACGCGCGATCATTGGCGTCTACTGTATTCGCACGATCGACCATTACTAGTTGATTTGATTGTGTCTGGCACGATTGAGCAAAAAATCGAAGAGCTCTATCGCAACAAGCCGCGCAGCTCCAGTGCGGTTAAAGGCACTTACCTCATTGAAGATTACTTTCCTAATCTTGGTGAAAACGGACGTTGGCTCTCGTTTTCGGCATCGGCATTGCGTAATGCCGAAGGCAAGATCATCGGCGCGATTGAGGTGCTGCAAGACATCACACAACAAAAAACCGCTGAGCTGGCCTTGAAGGCTGCGCATGACGACCTTGAGCAACAGGTAGAAGCACGCACGGTTGAACTCAAAAAAACGAATGCCAATTTGGCCGACGTTAACAAGAGACTAAAAACCAGTTTTCTGACCACGATCAAGATTTTTTCTAATCTGATCGAGATGCGCGCCAATAGCATGGCAGGCCACTCGCGTCGTGTGGCCGATCTAGCGCGTCGCATTGCAGTACGTATGGATCTGGATTTTAATGATACGCAGGATGTCTTCATTGCCGGTTTGTTGCATAACATTGGCAAGATCGGCTTCTCGGACGAACTGTTGGCGACCGCAGTAAGCCAAATGAACAGCGACACGCTCAGCACCTATCAAAAATTTCCGGTGCACGGAGAAAAATTGTTGATGCCTTTGGAAGATATGACGTCAATCGCCCGTCTCATCCGTTCTCAGCAAGAACGCCACGATGGCGCTGGCTATCCTGACCATCTGCGCGGCGACGCAATCCCAGTCGGCGCGCGCATTTTGGCGATCGCCAGTGATTACGAAAATCTCCAAAACGGTACTTTGTTACAGCGAAAACTGCGTGAGGACGAAGCCTTGAATCTGGTACTACGCGGTGAAGGGAAACGTTATGAAAAGGCGGTTCTCACCGCCTTCCATGAAGTAATCAACGGCATTAGCAATCCAGACGATGAAAAACACGTGGAACTGTTTACCTCCCAACTTAAGCCGGGCATGGTGATCGCGCGCGACTTAATTGGTCAGGATAATTTCTTGTTACTGTCAGCCGACCATGTTTTAGACGAGAGACTAATCGACAAAATTATTACGTTTGAGCGCAGTTGGGGGGTTCGAATGAAACTCTGGGTAAAAGCGCAATCGGAAGAAGAGCTAGCTGCCAGCTAAGCCTCGTCTCTCCCATGCACATTTAAAGTGCATGTCAAAAATACATGTTTTTTGCAACGTTCACTTTTCAGCCGCCCTGCTGGCTTGCGATTCATCGTTTTCGCAATCAAAAATATAAGCGTTTCTGATGCAATCAATACACCACATAAATTGCTTTAAGGAACTAAAATAGGGTTGGTTAAAGATAGCAGGCCAAAGAACGAGTAAAGATATGTTGAAAAAAATTGATGTCGATCAGGTGCGTATCGGCATGTATATCCAGAAGCTTTGCAGTACATGGGACGACTCGCCCTTTTGGCGCACTTCTTTGATGCTGGAGAAGCAACAGCATTTGCATGACCTGCAAGCCAGCACGGTAAAAGAAGTCTGGATCGATACCGACAAAGGTCTGGATGTCATCGCCTCTCAAAAAATTGCCGCCTCCACCCCTGAGGTGACACAGAAAGCAACCTCAAACGTCCCTACAGCACCGCGTCGCACCGCCTTTAGCGATGAGATGACAGAAGCAAAAAATATCTGCGCAAAAGGCAAAAAAGCAGTCACCACGATGTTTCAGGAAGCCCGTATGGGCAAGGCATTGAATACCGAGCAAGCGGCGGCGCTAGTCGACGAAATTTCGGCCTCGGTGATGCGTAATCCAGATGCCTTGATCGGTCTGGCGCGATTGAAAAACAAGGACGATTACACTTATATGCACTCGGTGGCGGTGTGCGCCTTGATGATTGCGCTTGCAAAAAAATTGAGGCTCGACGCTCCGCAAATCCGCGATGCCGGTATGGCCGGCCTGCTACACGACATCGGCAAAATGGCGATCCCGCAAGAGATTCTAGACAAACCGGGCAAATTGACCGACGCAGAATTTATGATCGTCAAGGCGCATCCAACGCAAGGTCACGAAATACTATTGGCGGGTGCAAACGTTACTGAAGGCGCGCTGGAAGTTTGCTTGCATCACCACGAACGCATGGACGGCACTGGTTATCCACATCAGTTAAAAGGTGAACAAATCAGTTTGTTAGCACGCATGGGCGCAGTCTGCGATGTGTATGATGCCATTACCTCAAATCGCGCCTACAAGGCCGGCTGGGAACCGGCCGAATCATTGCGCAAAATGGCGGAATGGAGCGGCCCACATTTTGATCCGGTTATTTTCCAGGCATTTGTAAAATGCCTGGGTATCTACCCGACGGGCTCGCTGGTCAAACTCAAATCGGGCCGGGTCGGCGTCGTCACTGAACAATGCGAACAATCTTTGCTGACGCCTAAAGTAAAAGTATTCTTCTCGCTCAAATCCAACACCTACATCACACCCGAGATGATTGATCTTGCTAGGGCCGATGCGCATGACAGCATCCACGAATTAGGCGATGCTGAAAAACTAGGACTTAAAAACGTACACACGATGTGGAGCGCCTGACGACAGAGCAAGCGGACGGTGTGAAAGATACGACGAAAAACAAGATCGCTTTCGCTAAGTTAATAGGGAAAGCGATCGACTAAAACTAAGCAGCCCAGTCTTGCTAGACTAAAGCAGAAAACTGCAATAGGCAGCATTTAACACTGCCCCTAAATTAGCCGACTATTCTTTTAGTTTTTCATCTTCCTGCTTGGCATCTTCCATTGCCTCCGGCTCCAGCTCTTCGGCAGAGCGATTGAGATGCACAAATAATCCCCATGCAACGAGTAGCAGCCCAGTTGCCGCAATCAGGCTGGCCGCATAAATCAACTGCTCTGGTTCTTCATGCAAGGCCTTGAAGGTGGCAACCAACCCTTCAATTGCCAGCGCCACAATCACAACCACAAAAAACCGCGACAAAAACCGTCGCACGCGCGTCGGAGCACTGATATCAGCATTGCGTACGACTTCTTCTTCGAAAATAGTTTCAGCAATCTGTAGAGCAACTACTGCCGCCGCCAATAAACCAACAGCCTCGATAATGGTTTGTGCAGAAACTTGATCCAGCCCCTCAAAAAAAGCAACGCCACCCATGCGCGCAGCAATCACAATCAGCATCAGCGCACCGCAGGCAAACAACAATCCCATCAACCCATGAACAACGCGAAACGTTAACGTAATAGCCTTCATGCTTTTCTCCCTGTTGGGTTATTTTTATTCACCACCGGTTACGTCCAATAAGTACTTGTTGTATAAGAAGCGTGGTCTGCCACCGACTAAGGCAACTGCTATTGGCGATAGCATAATGCTCTTGTAGAAATAGAAGTCCCATCTATGCTTTGTCCTTGCAGAACGACAGACGTTCCCTGCTACAAACCGAATACCTGGATTAAAATGCGCTATGCCTCCACTAGAATCATGCACCTTGCTTGCCGGATTTGCGCCGGTTATTGATGCCGATACACACGTTCTTATCCTCGGCAGCTTTCCAGGTAAAGCATCACTCGATGCGCAACAATACTATGCCCATCCGCGTAATCAATTCTGGCGTCTGATTTCGGCAATCATTGCAGAAGACATTACGTCGCTGGCCTACGATGAAAAACTCGTAACAATGTTGCAACATCGAATCGGTTTGTGGGATGTGATCGCCGCCTGCGAGAGAGAAGGCAGCCTCGATAGCGCCATCCGTCAGGCGCAAAGCAACGATTTCACCCAACTCAAAAAACGTTGCCCCAAGCTGCGCCTGATCGCTTTCAACGGCAAAACTTCAGCAAAATACCAAACGCTGTTTGCTGCCGCAGGCTTTGCAACATTGGTGTTGCCATCATCGTCTCCGGCCTACGCATCAATGACGTTTGAACAGAAGCTGACGCTGTGGCGCGGCATCTCAGCGATCGATGTTTGATGCACGCTTGATCACCTCTCCTTTTATCATCCTGTTGCGACCGCTTGATTCAGCATCGCAATCACCTTTACGTTGATCAAACAGATTTTGGCGTTGATCTATCGCGCCGCTTCCAGTTCAGAATTTCTGGCATATCTTCACCATAGCGACAAATGTAGTCGGTATGCGCGGTCAATTTTTCACGCACGAATTGCGTCACCTGCGCCGCCTGATCCTGCAACCCCGGTAGTCGCGACAACGCGTTTTCAACCAAATGGAAACGATCCATCTCATTTAACACCACCATATCGAACGGTGTGGTGGTGGTGCCTTCTTCCTTGTAACCATGGACGTGGAAGTTGCGGTGATTGGTGCGACGATATGTGAGCCTATGGATTAATGCCGGATAGCCGTGATACGCAAAGATGACAGGTTTGTCGATCGTAAATAGTCGATCGAACTCATCATCGCTCAAACCATGCGGGTGATCGACCGCTGATTGCAGCTTCATCAGATCAACGACGTTGATCACCCTAATATTCAATGCTGGGAAAAAACCCATCAGCAATTCTGCCGCTGCAAGAATCTCCATCGTCGGTACATCACCAGCGCACGCCAAAATTACATCAGGCTCGCCACCATTATCAGTGCCAGCCCAATCCCATACGCCGATGCCGGCGCGGCAATGCGCAATCGCTGACGGCATATCGAGCCATTGCCATTCTGGCTGCTTGCCAGCGACGATCACGTTGACGTAATTTCGACTGCGCAAGCAATGATCGGTCACCGCCAACAAGGTATTCGCATCCGGCGGTAAGTACACGCGTATCACTTCGGCTTTTTTATTGATGACGTGGTCGATAAAGCCTGGGTCTTGATGGCTAGAACCGTTATGATCCTGCCGCCAGACGTGCGATGTCAGTAGATAGTTCAGAGACGCCACCGGTTTGCGCCACGCCAATTGATTGGCGCTCTTCAACCACTTGGCGTGCTGGTTGAACATTGAATCGATAATGTGAATAAACGCCTCATAGCAGGAAAACATACCGTGTCGTCCGGTTAGTAAATAACCTTCTAACCAGCCCTCGCATTGATGCTCACTCAACATTTCCATCACGCGACCATCAGGTGCGACATGTTCATCTGTGGTGAGGATTTGTGCAGTCGAGCAGCGGTCAGTCACTTCAAACAAGGCGGCCCAGCGATTAGAAGCCGTTTCATCTGGACTAAAGACGCGGAAATTGTGCATATTCAGTTTCATTACGTCGCGGATAAACTCCCCCTGTACGCGGGTTGCTTCCGCAAGCACGCCGCCCGGTTGCTGCACGTCGACGGCGTAATCACGGAAATCAGGCATCACCAGATCTTGCAGTAAAAGACCACCGTTGGCATGCGGGTTAGCGCTCATTCTGCGCTCTCCCTTGGGAGCTAACGCTGCAATTTCTTCTAGCAACTTGCCATCTGCATCAAACAATTCTTCCGGCCGATAACTCTTCATCCACTGCTCAAGAATTTCGATGTGGCCGTCCTTCTTCATATTGGCTAAAGGTACCTGATGTGAACGGAATGTCCCCTCAACTTCTAGGCCGTCAATGATATCGGGACAAGTCCACCCTTTAGGCGAGCGCAAAATAACCATTGGCCAACTAGGTTCTGTGTAGCCACTGGTGCGCGCGCAATGTTGAATATGTTGAATTTCTGCCAGCACGGTGTCCAGTGTCGCCGCCATCAATTGGTGCATATGCGCTGGATCGTCGCCTTCGACAAAATAAGGCGTGTAGCCGTAACCGCGGAATAATGCGTCCAACTCAGCAGTTGGGATCCGTGCCAACACGGTAGGGCCAGCGATCTTGTAGCCATTCAAATGCAAGATCGGCAGCACCGCCCCATCGCGAATTGGATTTAAAAATTTATTCGAGTGCCAGCTGGTAGCCAACGGGCCACTTTCTGCTTCGCCGTCGCCAACCACGCAGGCGACAATCAGATCGGGATTATCAAATGCCGCCCCAAATGCATGGGACAGTGAATAACCCAACTCACCACCTTCGTGGATAGACCCCGGGGTTTCTGGCGCGACATGGCTTGGAATACCACCAGGAAAAGAGAACTGTTTAAACAAGCGCATCATCCCCGCTTCGTCCTGCGAAATGTTTGGATACACTTCGCTATACGTGCCCTCAAGGTAAGTATTAGCGACAACACCAGGACCGCCATGACCGGGGCCAGCGATGTAAATCATATCCAGATCGTTATCGCTGATTATTCGGTTCAAATGCACGTAGATAAAATTTAATCCCGGCGTGGTTCCCCAGTGCCCGAGCAGGCGACGTTTGACATGATCCAGCGTCAGCTTTTCTTTCAACAGGGGATTGTCGTATAAATAAATTTGACCTATCGACAGATAGTTTGTCGCGCGCCAATAGGCGTCGATCTTGTTCAATAATTCAGGATTCAATGGTGCTACTTTGAGTTGCGTGTTCATTTATTGATCCTCGGTGAGCAGTGTGGCGACGTTAAAAGTGGCTTGCGCAATAATTTGTTCCTCATCAGTACGAATCACACGCACCGCGACCTGGCTAGTCGATGAAGAGATCAACGCGGCGTTGTTGTCATTGGCTTGAGGGTCTAGCGTGATGTCCATAAAACCGAGGCCAGCACAGATGCGGCTACGAATTTGAGGCAGGTTCTCACCTATACCACCGGTAAATACCAAGGTATCGATGCCCTCCATTACCCCTATCAATGCGCATAGCCATTTTTTTGCTTGATAACAGAACATCGCAATCGCCTCGGCAGCTCGATGATCAGTCGCTTCTTGTGCTAACAACTCACGCATGTCAGAACTGATTTCCGAAACACCCAATAAACCAGATTCATGATTGACCATGTAATGAAATTGTTGGGGCGTCATCAACTCCTGTTTTGAAAAATAAAACGCCAGTCCAGGATCAAGATCACCCGATCGGCTCCCCATCATAACGCCGCCGCAGGGGCTAAAGCTCATGCTGGTATCGATACTGTTACCGTCTTTCACCGCGGTCAAACTAGCGCCGTTACCCAAATGCGCAATGATGACGCGTCCTCGGGACGCCGAATCTGTTTGTGCCGTCGTCAGTTGCTGCATTACATAGGTGCAAGACAAGCCGTGAAATCCGTAGCGTTGTACTCCCTGCTCATGAAAACGACGCGGTAGCGGTAACCGCCTAGCGACTTCCGGCATGTTGGCGTGAAAGCTCGTGTCAAAACAAGCGATCTGCAGCAAATCAGGAAAATCACTGCGGATCGCATCGATTAACCTTAACTCTTGCGGCAAATGCTCAGGATCAAAGGCGCTGGCATCGCGTAACTGTTGCAATAGCTGGGGGGTAATGATCTGCGGCTGCCGTTGCTGTCCACCGCCGTGTACGATCCTGTGCCCGACCGCCAACAAAGGACGCTGTTGCAAGCGCTCGCTGATCCAAGCGGTTAATTGTTGAATCGCTTGCAAATAAGAGGTTGCATCTGATTTTCTGTCGATCTGATCATCCGCGTGCAAGCCTTGCATCACAAAACGGCTGCTCGGCAAGCCTATGCCATCTATTTTTCCGGATAGGAGCTGGATGCGCTGCTCTCCAAACTCATACAGCGCAAATTTAATACTGGAAGAACCTCCGTTGATAGCGAGGACGCAAGGCATGTCACTGGTCATGTCAATCTTCCTGTGCAATAGCGCCAGATGCTGGCGAACCGTTTGATTGTGCGCCAGATCGGCTAAGCATTCTTTGATTAGTATCAAATTAAGTTGTCACCAAGGTGTGGCATTACTTTTGTCCTAACGTTCAATATAGAATCAGCTATCTTTCCGACTTGCCAAAAACCAAGGAAACCTTGGTGATTTAACCTACAACCAGTAAAAGACATTGGTCGGCTAACGCGACCACGGCATGCGGACGCGGTATGATGCGTTAGGAAAAATTCACTCATTCATTTCATGCTGATCAAACGCAAATCTATCGAAGCTGACGCCAATCTCAAAAGCGGTCCACGCAAATCGTCAAAAGGTACAACCGCCCCTACCGCCAAACCTGCACGCAAACCCAAATTTGCACCAGTCACACTGTCCGAACAATTCGGCATCCGCTATCTGCATTTTGGAACGGAGTGGGTACAGGGAGCGATGCGCGTCAGCAAACCTAACTGGATAGAGTTGGAGTACGCACAGCAAATGATGGCGTGGATGCTTTTCAATGCCAACCCGCAACATATCGTGCAACTTGGCTTAGGCACCGGTGCGTTGACCAAGTTTAGTTACAAGACCTTTCCGCAAGCACAGGTTACGGCAGTCGATCTCAATCCCTCGGTGATTCAAATTTGCACCACCATGTTTAAGCTGCCAGAAAATGACGACCGTTTACATGTACTGGAGATGGATGCGCTGGAATATGTCAACGATAGTGTCAATCACGGTCGCTTCGACGCCATGCAGGTTGATTTATACGACGCCACTGCGCGCGGCCCCGTACTGGATACCCCCGAGTTTTATCAGGCGTGCGCAAATTGCCTGACAGCAGACGGCATCATGACGGTCAACTTGTTTGGCGATCATCCCAGCTATGCGAAAAATTTGAGCGCCATGCACTACGCTTTCGATACCGTCATTTCGCTACCCGAAGTGCATGAAGGTAATGTGGTCGCGATTGCTTTCAACCGCAGCCCAACCATCGATATCGCCGCATTATATGAGCGCGCCGCTGAAATCACTGCCGCCACACGTATGCCGGCAAAATCGTGGGTGAATGGCATCAAGGCATGGCAGGCGCAGCAATAACAAACTGCGTCGTGTTAGGATCAAATTTTAGCCTTACTTTCAGTAATAATTTTTTACTGTGCTGTTGCTGCGATGTGCTAGCTTGATGCTAATCTAATGCTGGTTTTCGTATGTTTTTTGCTTTCTTTATAGCCTACTGATCGGATCTCGACGCCATGTCAACCGCTTCCGTCGCAGCCACTGCCGCGAACAAACCTGTCATTAAAAGACTGGATCTTCAACAGATTTTTTCTTGGTTGCTGGCAGATGAGTTGGTCACCAAGGACGATGTCAAAAAGCTCTACAATCAAGCGCAAGCAATCTACAAAAATGCACCGACCACGATGCATCCGCTGGTCGCGGTTGCGCAATGCAAGCTGGTATCTGCCGATGTTGCGCAACGTCAACTGACATTAGATTGGCTGACCGAATGGCTGGCCGGAAAAGTGAAGCTGCCCTTCTTCCGTATTGATCCACTCAAGATTGATTTTGCCCGCGTCGCCGATGTGATGTCGGCTTCGTATGCGGCACGCTTCCAGATTCTACCGATTGAGTTAACACCAAGTGAACTGGTCGTTGCTACCACCGAGCCTTTTGCGATCGAGTGGGCCGACGAAATTGCCAAGCTCACGCGACGCAATGTCAAACTCGTGATCACCAATCCGCTCGATGTGGCGCAATACACGACGCAGTTTTTTGCGTTGGCTAAATCGATTAAGGGCGCCAAAAAACTCAATGGTCGCGATCTCGAATTGCGCAATAACTTTGAGCAGTTGGTTGAACTCGGCAACAGCAGTAAACAAGTTGATGCCAACGATCAACACATCATCAATATCGTCGATTGGCTATGGCAATACGCGTTTGAGCAACGTGCGTCTGATATTCATCTGGAACCCAAGCGTGAATTTTGCGCAATCCGTTTCCGTATCGATGGCGTACTGCATCAGGTCTATCAAGTACCAGCCGTGGTGATGATCGCAATGACCGCGCGCATCAAATTACTCGGCCGCATGGACGTGATCGAAAAGCGCAGGCCGCAAGATGGTCGCATCAAGACGCGCACCAACAATGGACAGGAAGTTGAGCTGCGGCTGGCAACCATGCCAACCGCTTTCGGTGAAAAACTGGTGATGCGGATTTTCGATCCGGATGTCGTGGTCAAATCCTTGCCTGAACTTGGCTTTCCACCTGACGATGCAGCACGCTGGGACAGCCTGACTGCTCGTCCTCACGGCATCATTCTGGTAACTGGCCCGACTGGTTCCGGCAAGACCACCACGCTGTACACGACGTTGAAGGCACTGGCGACGAGCGAAGTCAATGTCTGCACAGTCGAAGACCCAATTGAAATGGTTGAGCCGGCCTTTAATCAAATGCAGGTACAGCACGGCATCGATCTATCGTTTGCTGACGGCGTGCGCTCGCTGATGCGGCAAGATCCAGACATCATCATGATCGGTGAGATCCGCGATCTGGAAACTGCCGAGATGGCAATTCAAGCGGCACTCACCGGCCATCTAGTTCTTTCTACTTTGCACACCAACGACGCGCCGTCGGCGGTTATGCGTTTGCTAGAACTTGGTGTGCCCTACTATTTGCTGGAATCGACTCTTATCGGCATCATGGCGCAACGTCTAACACGTACGCTATGCGTGAAATGCAAATCGCCAGACGGTGAAATGCTGGATGAAGTGTGGAAAAGTTTGACGGAAGGTTGGAAACTGCCAAAACCAGCCACCATCTACAAACCGGTGGGTTGTCCAGAATGCAGGCAGACCGGCTATCGTGGTCGTACCGGTCTGTATGAATTACTGACGGTCACACAATCATTTTCAAAAATGATCCAAGCCGAGACCGATATTCACGCGCTTAAAAAACAAAGTATCGATGACGGCATGAAACCATTACGACTAGCTGGCGCGTTGAAAATCATCGAAGGCGTGACAACCGCAGAAGAAGTGCTAAAAGTAACTGCCGCTCTCACCTAAAAATATTCAATCGCGAGCAACTAGTGCGTACATCTTCCGCGCACCTCTAATTTTTCAACTGGCTGCTTAACCAGTAAGAACCAGCCCTCTCCTTATGTTGTGAATGAAGCGGTAGCGGGCTATGTTTTCTTTGTTCCCAAACGTGCCTCGACCACAAGATAGGTGATCGTCGCCATGCCCAACGGAATAAAGTAATAGATCGTGCGAAAGATCAACAATGCTGCCAGCAAATCTTTACTCGGCATTTGATACGACAAAAATCCAACGAACACCGATTCTGTCACGCCTAGTCCACCTGGCACGTGCGTAATTACACCTGCAATCGCCGCCACTAGAAACACGCATAACACATCGGTATACGCGATTTTTTGCTCGAACAATACATACAGCACACCAGCCATCAACATCCAGTTGGTACAAGACATTACTAACTGTAACAATGAAAAACGCAGAGAGGACACCGTCAATGGATGTCCTTTAATTGTCCAGCTACGGCCATTTGCAAACGCACATAACACCAGATACGCTATGGCAACAACGATTAACGTAATGCCAATGACGTGCATTCCGATATTGTCGATTTTCCAATCAGGCGGAAGTTTTAGCGGTGATAACCCAAACGCCAAACCCGCCAGAAGACAGTAACCAAACCAGTTGGTGAACATACTCGTGACGATGACTCGCGTGATGGTTTTAGCATCCAGCCCAAAACGCGAATACAACCGAAAGCGGAATCCCGCCCCACCAACCAATGTCCCTAGATTGAGACTGAAGGCATAACTGATCAAGGTGATCATCACTACCCTTAACTTCGGCAGTCCATGTTCCGTCACATATCGACCAAGTAAATCAAAGCAGCTATACAGTAAATGGCTACCGATCGCGAACGCACCAGCGAGCCACAAACCTGTGAGCGGCTTTTCTTTAATTGCCACCAGTACTTCATCCCAATGTACGGTGCGCGCCTGCGTCACAATCAAATAAGTAACACCGATAAAGAAAGCGAATTTTAATGCGTGCATCAACCACGGCCACCAAGGACGTGTGGTTATTGCTCGCAATTTCTGCCATGTGCCTTGGTTGGAAGAATTATCCCGATCGTTTTCAACCAAATCGTTGCTAGCAATGGCAGATTCACGTGTGGCCGTCATTGGTAAACCTTGTGTTCTGTGCTATCCGCATCACTGATCGCTGGTGAGCGTTGCAGTACTTTTAGGCTTGGTGCATGCGCCGGCAACCAGCCTATCCACGCTGGATAGCGGCGCAGCAGATGGAACAAGAAAAAACTGCGTGTTACGCGCCACCAACTCGATTCTTTCAAATCACGGATGTCGATTTTTTTGCAACTTTCATCCATCAACCTTTGCAGACTCTGCCCCAGCGTTTCGGTAAATTGGGGATCACGAATCAATACATTCGCTTCCAGATTCAGCGACAAACTGAGAGGGTCCAGGTTACTGGAGCCGACCGTCGCCCACGCATCATCAATCACCGCAACCTTGCTATGTAAAGGGCGATCACAGTATTCATAAATCTGTACGCCATCATTTAACAAGTGATGGTAAAGCATGGAGGCAGCAGTCTGCACAATCGGCATGTCTGGGTTACCCTGCAAAATCAGCGAAACCTCAACACCGCGTTTAGCGGCGTTTCGTAATTCTTTCAAAAATGAAAAGCCTGGAAAAAAATAAGCATTCGCGATCACTACGCGACGTTGCGCAAGGCGTATCGCCAAGCGATAGTGGCGCTCAATATCGCGGGTGTGAAGATGATTATCGCGCCACACAAAAGCAATCTCAGCGTCTCCAGCAACAGCGCCCGCCTCGGCGACAGGTGGCTTGGGACGAAACCATCGACGTCTCTCTCTTTTGCCGGCAAGCATATTCAGCGCGAAAGTATGGATCTGCTTGACGATCGGACCTTCAATCTCGACCGAATAATCCTGTTTGGCCTCAGGACCAAAGTCCACCAAATGATCGGCAGAGTAATTAATACCACCGATAAAAGCGCGCGTACCATCGATGACAACGATTTTCCTGTGTAGCCGACGAAACATATTCGCTCTACGCAGAATCCCAGGCACTGCATCAAATACATGCACACGGATACCTGCCGAAGTAAGCCCGCTGATAAATGTTTCCGACAGATCGGGAGAGCCCCAGCCATCAATGGTGATATCGATTTGCACACCGCGCTCGGCGGCCTTTAGCAAAGCGGCATGCAAAGCCTGACCAACTTTATCTTCAAATAAAATAAATGTCTCCAACAGAACCTGCTCGCGCGCAGCGGCAATCGCCTCGAATACGCGCGGGAAAAATTCCTCACCGTTTTCAAGCAACGCCACCTTGTTGCCGCTCACCCATTTCTGCTTCAACATTTAATCTCCAGACAATTTTTACCACGCCATCTCAGTTCTGAACTACGACAAATATTTCATCCGCAATTTCCATTGAGCAGCCGCATTGAGTGGCTACCCGCACAAATTCTTATAACTCAATCAACAATATAGAGCACGGTGTCAAGTCTATTGATTTCGTTGCCCGCATGTATGTACGTTAATTAACACTGTCGTTTGGGCACTTCCAAGTGCACGGTGAAAGCTATATTTCTGGCTGATTAAAATCCTCCAGACGTACAGAAAAATCGAAGATAAAAAAAAGACGACGCGATAAACTCGCGTCGTCTTTTCGTGTGACACCTTTTAAATTAGGCGTCCGCTAGACATTAACCAATTAGGCAGTCTGGACCGGATGATCGATTGATTCCCGAGTGTCGCACACAGCCATCTCGTTATTTCTGCGCATGCGGATGTTAAACAGTTCAACAATCAGCGAGAAAGCCATTGCGCCGTAGATGTAGCCTTTCGGAATATGGATCTCCACGCTTTCGGCAATCAAAACTGCACCAACAATCACCAAGAAGCAGAGCGCTAGCATTTTGATGCTTGGGTATGCAGTAACGAATTCACCAATCGCTTTTGCTGCAAACATCATCACACCGACTGCGATCACAATAGCAACGATCATGATTTCCACATCGCTAACCATACCCACTGCGGTAATCACAGAATCCAGCGAGAACACGATATCAATAACAGCGATTTGCGCCATGATCATCATGAAGCTTGCCTTCTTAACAGAAGAAGCATCTACATGCCCTTCTTCCTCATGGCCGCTCATTAATTCCATGATTTCAGTCGAAGCCTTGTACAGCAGAAACAGGCCACCAAAGAAAAGAATCAGATCGCGTCCAGAGAAACCCATGCCCGCCACAGTAAAGATAGGATCAACTAAGCCCATCATCCACGACAAACTCAGCAACAGCAGGATGCGGGTACCCATTGCAAGGCCCAGACCGATCATGCGACCACGCTGCTGTTGATGTTTCGGCAAACGATCCACCAAAACAGAAATAAAAATAATGTTGTCGATCCCCAGAACGATTTCCAGCATCGCCAGTGTTGCCAGTGCGATCCATGCTTCTGGTGTCGTAAAAACTTGTAGAAACTCCATAATTATCTCGCTTCTTTATTCTAATTTAATCATCAATGACGTGGGCCAAATTAACTTCTGGCTCTGTTTGATCAAGACTATTTTCTCGAACCATGCATTTGATCCAAAACACAGCGCCGCAACACAGTGTTTAAAATCAAATTAATGCGAGAAACAAGTTCATCCTACATTTCGCCTCCCATTTTCGAGCCACCTGATAGTCACAGCGACATTCGATTTGCGTCAAAGTTTAACGCAATCTTAACGAAAGGGAAAATCGATTTTAGTGTGATTTAAATGCGAAAAAACCGAATGGTTCAAGAAATTTCGAGGAAAATTCAGAGTATTGAGAGTAAGCAGAAACTTGAAAAAAAGCCAAGTTCATATGTAAGTTATTGATATTAAACTATATTTAAGATTTAAATGTGTAAATCAACAAGCTGATGGAAATAAGTATTTAATCGTCGTGATGAAATTCGACACTAGAAAATCTATCGCAGTAGCACGTGGAGAATCTTAACGTTTCCCTTATAAATAATAGATTAATAAGCGTGTGCCCGAGTTGATTTCAAGCGGATTCACTCGACTATTCAGGTATATATGTTTGCAAAAAAGTCGTCACGGTCAGATAGTGCAGGCGCACACCTAACTCATTTGTCATACGCCAATTGCTCAAACGGCGTGATTCAGACATGAAAGACAACATCATCGGCGACACTTGTTGCTGCAACTTCTCATATGGCAAACGCGGCGCGTGCGGCAACCCACACGCGTTGGCGACCGCATCAAAATAGTCACCCATCTTCATATTTGAATCATCCACCGCGTGATAGATGCGACAGTTACGACCACGAAATAAAGCGGCGATGATAATCTGCGCCAGATCGTCTGCATGGATGTGATTGGTGTACACATCCTCATCGGCATTCAATGCTGGCAAACCTTTTTTTAAACGTTCTATCGGCAAGCGTTCGGTTGCATAAATACCAGGCACACGCAAGATACTTAGACAAGATTGCGAGCGCCGCGCCCATAGACGCAACTGCCGCTCCGCATCCACGCGTCGAATCGCGCGCGAATTGGCAGGATTGGTGGGTCGCGTCTCATCGACTACGGCGCCACCACAATCCCCATAAACACCAGAAGTGCTGACATAAACCAGATTGGCATGCTCAGGTAAAATGGCGGTCAGGTTGCGCGTGCGGCGATCAACCTTGCCATCGGATTGCGGCGGTACTAAATGAATGATGTTTTGCGTTAATCGTGCCAAACGCTTGAGCGTATGCGGGTTATCCAAATTCGCCACTAAGGGGATCGCACCGGCTGCGCGCAATGCACTCTGTTGCGCGCTTGACGTGGTCACCGCAAAAATACGAAAACGATGACGCAGCAAAGGCAGCAAACGCATGCCAACATCGCCGCAGCCCAAAATCAGCAAGCGCGGTTTATCCAGTTTTTTGCCATCGTGCGTTTTAATCGCATGTTTAATTTGATAGTTCATGAGCAGGATTGTATGACGTTCCACGTAACCGTTCAGCCTAGCGGCCGACAATTTGACTGCGAAGCAGACGAAACCATCCTCAATGCCGCGATCCGCGCTGGCATCGGCCTACCTTACGGCTGTAAAAATGGCGCGTGTAGTACCTGCAAAGGCATGATTATGTCTGGCTCGGTTACCCACGGTAGCCATCAAGAGAAAGCGTTACCGGCCGCCGACGAAGCGAAAGGTTATGCGCTCTTTTGTTGCGCGCGGCCGACCAGCGATGTGCTGATCGAAGCGCGCGAAGTGCTCGGTATCGGTGAATTTCAAATTAAAAAATTGCCTTCGCGCGTCAGTAAGCTGGAGCGCTTGGCCGATGATGTGATCGCCATTTCGTTGCAACTACCGGCTAGCGAAAAGCTTGACTACCGCGCGGGGCAATACATCGAATTCATACTCAAAGACGGCAAGCGCCGCAGCTACAGCATCGCTAACGCCAGCCATATTGGCGAACATTTGACGCTGCACATACGACACATGCCCGGCGGCGTGTTCACCGATCATGTTTTTGCGACCATGAAAGAGCGCGATATCTTGCGCTTTGAAGGGCCGCTCGGCACGTTCTTCCTACGTGAAGACTCGCGCAAACCGATCGTGCTGCTGGCATCCGGTACCGGTTTCGCACCGATCAAGGCGATCGTCGAGCAAGCGCAATATCACAAGAGCGAACGGCCAATGACGCTGTATTGGGGTGGTCGTCGCCCACGCGATTTGTACATGCATGATTTGTGTGAAGAATGGGCACGTACCATCCCGCACTTCAACTATGTGCCGGTGATCTCGGCCGCAGATGACACTGCTCAATGGCAAGGCCGCAGCGGATTGGTGCATCAAGCGGTGATGACGGATCTGCCTGACCTATCCGGCTATCAGGTGTACGCCTGCGGCAACCCAGCGATGGTCGACGCGGCAAAAGCCGATTTTGCCAACCAATGCGGCTTACCGCTTGACGAGTTTTACGCCGATGCGTTTACTTCAGAAGCGGATTTGGCGGCCAACTGATAGTCGTACAAGGTAGCTTTGACGCGTTATATGCGGCGATGTTGTAGCGATGGTTAGAGCAGGTAGCGAAGCGAGAAAACGTTTTGACGCATCGCGCAAAACCACCTAAACTTTGAGGCATGAACAAGATCACACACACGACTATGCTTTTGCGACGCCGCAACCCGCATCCGCAATCGGAAATGCCGTGCGTGTAAGCGTTTGCTGATCACGAAGCCACAGGCAACTCCTGTGGCTTTTTTTATTTTTACAGGCAATCCTGGGGCTTTCTTTTATTCTCACAGGCAAACCTATAGCTATAGTTTTAATTATATTTACCTGCATCACCCTTCGCCCTCAGGAGCATCAAATGGATTTCAGCCAGTACCAAACCGACAAATTGATGAACATCACCACCCGTCCACCGATTGTGTGCGTCGAAGGACAAGGCATGTGGTTGACTGACCATACTGGCAAACGCTACCTCGATTATCTACAAGGCTGGGCGGTCAACTGCCTCGGCCATTCGCCGCAGTGCATACAAGACGCGATGATTACGCAGAGCAAAAAACTGATTAATCCATCACCTGCTTTTTACAACGAGCCGTCGATCGCATTGGCCGCGCTGCTGACCGAGCACTCGTGCTTTGATCGCGTGTTCTTTGCCAATAGCGGCGCAGAAGCAAATGAAGGTGCGTTTAAACTGGCGCGCAAATGGGGCAAGCTCAACAAAAATGCATCGGGTGAAAACCGCTATGAAATTATCACCTTCGACCATAGCTTTCACGGACGTACCATCGCGGCAATGTCCGCCAGCGGCAAAGCCGGCTGGGACACAATTTTTGCACCGCAAGTGCCCGGTTTTTCCAAAGCCACACTCAACGATATCGACAGCGTCAAGCAACTGATCACCGACAAAACCGTTGCCGTCATGCTGGAGCCAGTGCAAGGTGAAGGCGGCGTGCTACCAGCCACCGCAGAATTTATGCAAGCACTGCGCACGCTTACGCAAAAGCACAAGATGCTGCTAATCGTCGACGAAGTACAGAGCGGTATGGGGCGTTGTGGCGAAATGTTCGCCTATCAGTTGTCGAATATCGAGCCCGATATCATGACCTTGGGTAAAGGCATTGGTGGTGGCGTGCCTTTGTCGGCCTTACTATGTCGTGAAGAAATTGCCTGCTTTGAACCCGGCGATCAAGGCGGCACCTACAACGGCAATCCAGTGATGACAGCAGTCGGTATAGCGGTAATGCAAACCTTGCTGGAACCTGGCTTTATGCAATCGGTCAGAGACAAAGGCAAGTATCTAAGCGCGGCATTACTCAAACTGTCCGAGCAACATGGTTTGGCTGGTGAACGTGGTGATGGCTTGTTGCGTGCGCTCAAATTGGGCTCTAACATCGGCCCACAAATTGTAGAAAACGCACGCGATCTGGCGCCGGTGGGTCTGTTGCTCAATTCACCACGTCCCGATCTGTTACGCTTTATGCCAGCGCTCAATGTGACGATAGAAGAAATCGATCAGATGATCACCATGTTGTCCGAGGTGCTGACAGAATTAAAATCTTAAAAGGACTTTGCCTCGCATGATCCGCTCTCGTCGCTTTCAGAACGCTCTGCTCGTGGTGGTCGCCGCGCTGATCCTCAGCGCTTGCGGCACGATGGCACCGCCACGAAGTTCTGCCGGCGTGTCGCAAGGGAATGAAGTGGCGATGTATGCGATGGGCTTGATCGGCACTGGCTATCGCTTCGGAGGTAAAAACCCGGAAGCGGGACTCGATTGCAGCGGCATGGTGTCCTATGTCTACCGCGAAGCGCTTGGGCTTAAAGTACGCGGAAGCGCCGCGGATATGGCACGACAAGGGCGAGAAATCGATAAGAAAGAATTGCAGCCTGGCGATCTGGTTTTCTTTGATACACAGAACCGCCCCTTCTCGCATGTCGGTATTTACATAGGTGATGGCCGTTTTATCCACGCGCCTTCCACCAATGGCACAGTGCGCATCGTCAAAATGAATAATGTGTATTTCGCCAAACGGTTTGAAATGGCGCGCAGCTTTTTTTACTAACGCGCCACTAGTAAAATCGCGGCCAACGATCAAATGGTCAATGCAGCGATCTGGATACGGACCTTAACGTAGCTGCGGATTGCGTTGCCAATACATTGCGCCCTGGCGCATAGCCACCTATGCGCCAAACTATCCGTCAAACTAAACATATGAAGTGCAGGCGCGCACTCCAGCAGCAGCGAAACAAAAACCGAACCGCCTCGGTCGACCCAGCGCCGCCCAAGGCAGCAAAGATATAAATGAGTGCCAGCCACTCCACCAAACCCAACGCTTCTCATTTTGAGCTGAATCTTTTTCTCCGCTGTATTATCGCTCCCTGATTACTTACAGCTACTGACACAAACTGTACGCATCGCACCTGATTACGCCAGTGCCAAAAGATGCGCACCAAGCACAAGACCTAATGTGGCAACACCCGTTTCTAGCCAATTCTATTAACATACGGTCATGCATACTACTCCTCAACTTCAGTCGCCAGCTCAGCCGCCATTACAGTCGCCACTGCGCGGCAAGGATCAGCGCATTTGTTTTGTCGGCGACTCATTTGTACAAGGTACTGGTGATGCAAGCTGTCTCGGCTGGCCGGGACGACTGGCGCAGCAGGCAATTGCTAACGGCTACAACCTCACGCACTACAACCTTGGTATCCGGCGTGACACCAGTCGCGACATTGCCGCGCGTTGGCAACAAGAATGTACAGCACGACTACCAAGCATCTTCGAGCAACGCGCGGTGTTTGCCTTTGGTGTCAATGACACCGCCTTGGTCGATGGCCAATTACGTATCCCAGTTGATGCAAGTCTTGCCAATTTTTTTGCCATTATTGATACGTCAGCCAAGCAATTCCCGACCTTAGTAGTCGGCCCACCACCTGTGCCAAATACCGAGCAAAATCAGCGCGTAAAAAATTTAGATAGTCAATTTGAGAAGATCGCAACAACGCTACAAGTCCCTTACCTTTCCGTATTTGATGCATTGCTGGCTGACCAACACTGGATAAGTGAGGCGGTAGCAAACGATGGCATACATCCTGGCCAATACGGCTACGATAAGTTGGCAGCATTGGTGCAAGCGTGGCCACAATGGTGGTTTAGCGGGAGTTGAACGCCGTCCGTTTAGCTCTCACCTGGCTTAGCCTTGTTCATCTTCAACACTCCCGTGTTCGCACATCCAGCCTTCAGCTCGTCCTTTCCGAGCATTTCTTAAAGCGCGAATAGCTGTGTAAAGCCGCCGTTTTTCGCAACTTTGCCGGTTTGTCTTGTCGTCATAATGATCCAACTCCCGCGCAATCTTCCGTTGCGCCGACTATCCGCCAAAAATCTTAATGATGTGGCGACACAAAAGATCAACGACAAGGATCAAGCATGCTGACCGAACGCGAACTTGAAAGCAGTTATCTGGGACAGTTCATCCCTGTTCATTACCATCACAATATGCTGATGGATGAGCGACGTATGTCTGGTTTTAAGGCAGCAATCGATTACGCTGTTTTGCCCGGCGCAAAGGTATTAGAGTTGGGTGGCGGTACCGGCGTGCTGTCGTGGTTTGCGTCAGCAAAAGCGTCGCAAGTTTGGTGTGTGGAATACAACCCCGATCTGGTACGCGAAGCAAAACGCTTTTTGTCAAAAAATAAAAACGGCGACAAAGTTACTGTTATTCAAGGCGATGCCTTCGATTACCTGCCACCGGAGCCGGTCGATGTCGTGATCTGCGAAATGATCCACACCGCGATGGTGCGCGAAAAACAAGTGCAGGTGATTGAGGCGTTCAAGAAACGCTATCTAGAAAAATTCGGTGGCCCGCTGCCAAAATTCATTCCCGAAGCGATGATCATGGCGGTGCAACCTATGCAGCAGGATTATTCGTTCGAGGGATATCAAGCACCGATCGTACAGTTCCACGAACCATCGTATCTGTATGCAGGTACGGTTGAAATGGCAGCGCCTAGCGTGTACACCATTCTCGATTTCACGCAAGCCGTGTCAGAAAAAATCGTCTGGCAAGGCGCATTCAACATCGAGCGTGATGGCGCTGTCAACGCATTGCGATTCGTTACCAAGAACATATTGTCCGTTGTGATGGAACGCGGCACAACGATAGATTGGCTCAACCATTATCTATCGCTACCACTGGCCGATCCGATCACTGTCAAGGCTGGCGACCAGTTATATGTAAGTTTTTCCTATCGTGCCGGCGGGTCGATTTCCTCCTTGCAGGCATCGATAAAAGCAGGAGACCAACACATCCTGATAGACAATGTTCAACTGGAAACAGCAACAGCCTGATCCAGTCAATCTCAACAAAAAAGCGAGCCTCCGAGCTCGCTTTTTTGTTGAGATTAAATTTATCGACCATCAGTCCATGCCAATTTATCCACATCCATACTAGTAATACTGAGAGAAACGCACTCCCAACTTGCGCTCCAAACTCTCGCACAAACGTGGTCCCAAACCCGGCAACATCGAACGCACAGTTTGCGGAAATTGACGCAAATTTTCTTTCATTTCCTTCAACAACTTCCGACCAGTATTTTCTTCCAGCCCGCTCGACATAGCCTCTCGACAAGCGACAACGGACACCACAATACTGTCCGTTAGCATATCAAGCCCTTCGTCGCAGGTATCTCTCAGTAGCACAATCAGATGATCGTAAATAATCAACAATTCCTGAAGCTCCGAGATCACCGATATAGATGGCGGTACCCGTTTCTCAACACGTTTGAAGGGCAATACATTATTGCCTTCATGATCCTTGGCAGACATAGCAGCGCCTAATTCTGTAGATACTTGATTGACTGATTTTAATTATTACATAAGTCAATCATGTGCATCACTAGGCGTACACATAAAAACAATGAACCCTAGTAACGCATCTATAACTCAAGCCGTTTGAATAACGCACAGCTCGTCACAACTATAGTGCGCCTTAACCACAAGTCGAGGAGACAGAAGTGCGCTGCGCTCTAAGCGTAATCAATTTCGCCTCTCAATTAATTCTTGCATTGGCAGTGGAAGGAGACCACGTAGCTTGTGGCTAAGAGTCATTTCATGGCGTTGCCAGACAATGCCGAGACAAATCACGCCAAGGCCAATAAGCGTCAGTGCGAAAGGAAAGATCATGCTGTCCTTAAACACATCGTATGCCAAATGGGCAAGGTACCCGGCAGCACCCAAGCCACCAAAAATGGCAAAGACTCTGCGCGAAAGCATCGCGCCAACAATGATCATTACGAGATTAATGCACAGATAAATAAATTTATTCAATTCACTATCTGAATGCATCGTCGACAAGCCAGTCCAAAAAGCGATAGCGCCAAACACGTAAAGCCAAAATGCAAAATCCTTCTCATGCCGTGTGCGGATATCCACCCAGAAAGCAAGCAAGACGATCAACAAGCCAAACCACAATGACACGAGCTTTCTAAGTTCCCATGCTGTGTCGGCTTCGCCGAATAGAAATGGCGTCAAATCCATACTCATGTACCAGAGCGTCACCGCGATCGGCATCACCAAAAACGGTAGACGGTAGCGCCACAGCATGATCGCACCGCTTGCAAGCGTGGCAAATTCCATCAGCATCCAGCGCCAATCAATGTGTGTGTGAAACTCGCGATAAACCCTACCTTCGGCCCACCAACCAAGTGCGGCTTGCAATCCATAGATGGCCAAAGGTGTGAGGACAACAACAAAGGCCGCCATAATCCCTGCTGGAATCGGTAAACTTCGACGGCTCAGAAAAAACTCCGTTAGCCATAGCCCTGCGCCAGCATAAGCGAGAGAAATAAAAAATAGGCCCCATCCACCAAAGCGCTCCCACCCAAGCGTCATGAACAAACTCATTGCGCCAATAGCAATCAATCCACCAACGTAATAAAGAATATGCGTAAAGCGGAAGCTCGGTGTGTCCTTGCTTCGCTCGCTCAAAAAGCCCCAAAGTTGCTCAGATTGAGACTCGCTGAGTAACTCATTTTCTACGGCTTCTTTGAGTAAACTACGATTCAGTTCCATGTGACTCCTAACCGGTTGAAGTGAGGGGCCTGCGAGGCTTTTTACGCAGGACCCTCGAATGATGGGTTGGACCCTACCCTAGAATGTCGGTAGCTTTGTGTGTATCTGAGACACCAGACACCAGGAATACGTCACCGTCGGTATTGTTCGCACGGAGTGACTTTATTGCTTGGTAGGCAAGTGAGTTGTACCAGGCCTTGGCCTGTTCTAGGCTCGGGAACTCTATAACGATGAGGTCTCCAGACCACGTGCCTTCCAGCGGGTGATACGGACCACCGTGTACGCGAAACTTTCCGAAATATGACTTCAGAGTCTCATCAATCCTTTCAAGATATTCTTTGATCTCAGGGCCAAAACGCGTCTCGCGAATGACTGCTACTGCGTAAGCTGACATTGAGAACTCCTTTAGAAAAAAACTTGGTTATGCATACATCGCCGCGGTTGTAGAAGCCTAACGCAGAGCTGAACGGCAGGCGTGCGTGGCTGGGTCGAGCGACAAGTTAAATAGCTGACGGCACATGCTTCTAATTTTTTACAGGATTCGGAGTGAGCGTTGATGTTTGGTGAACTTGTTTCAGTTGATCAAATACGCCTGCGGCGATAGCGTCGACCTGCTGCGGCGTCATCTTCCCAAATACGCCATGCCATGCACTCGATGTGGTGTTGTATATTTGCGAGCCAAACGACTTACCAGTCTTCAAGTCATTGAAATTAACTTTGGCATCGATGAACGCATTACCTGACATGACGCCAAGGAAGATTCTGGCGCCAATGCCGACCTGACGAAAATCGTTAACATAGGTAGAGAGCAGCGTTCCAGCTTCTCCTGTCGGCTTTGGCTTACCTTCTAGCATAGAAAATTGAATACCCGCGTCTCTCGCATGCTCTTCAAAAGTCGCTCTCCATTCTTCTTTGAAGCTTGCCCAGCTTGAGGATTCTGTCACCGTTTTCGGGCCAGTGAGATTCAAAACTACTTTTTTGGTTGACGTGACAGGCACCGGAACAGGCTGAGATGAAACCGCATTCTGCGTTGATTCCGGAGCTGAGCCATTTTTCTGCGTTGTGCTTGCGCAGCCCGTTAGTAAAACTAAGAAGAGCGTTGCAAGAAGTGCTGAGAGTTTCATAGGTTCCTTAAAAGACAATCCACTAAAAATTTAATTTTCTATCGGGCTCAACGTTGCTTGGTCTTGCTACTTAACGTTGGAGGTAACCGGCCTGCCGGAGGCGGGTCCGGTTGACCGAAAGGTTATGCGACATGGCTATTTAAACCCATAGCTTCACTATCCCAAAATGACCCGGGGGAAAGGGCTTCTTCATCAATGCGGCTCACCGATGCCTTGAAAGAGCTCGAGCTTTCCTCACCTTGATACTCCAACAGACACTCAGCTAATTGCTCAACACTCGAATTGACAAACTGTTGAGTCTTGAAGCGGTCTTCGTGATCGAAAAGGTAAACAATGCCACTTTGGGTTGAGACACAAAATGGATTACCTGCGCCATCGGAACCAATGACTAAGAATTGGGTGAAATACTCTTGTTCTGAAACGGTCCAGTCTGCAGGGTTCCCGAAAACATCGTGGATATGAGCTGGCTTTGCTGCAGCTTCAAACGATCCGCATGGCGCGGCTGAGCTAGGCAAAAAAATTCCGCCATAGGCAACCATCTCACTTGCGATTTCTTCGATACCAAGGTCGCGCTCTTTATTTGCCCAGCGCACAGCGAACGATTCAGCCAATGGTTGCTCCTGGCGCATAACTTGTTTTATACAGCAAAAGCGATGGATAACCTGGAGCGTGCTGTATAACTCGGCAATCTGCTTCCATGAAAATCCTTGTAGATATTGGCTAAAACAGAATGTACTGTGCCAATAATCAGTTGTAAACAAAACCGCAAAAGCAGCATGCCCTTTTAGATGAAAAATCTCTGAAACTAATCAAAAAATTTATAAACATGGAATTCCAGCTGTGTGCATTCCTCGCATTGAATATGCTTATATGCGTTTATAGATTTAAGGGGAAATAATAAAAACTGCCCCTGATAAATCCAAAAAAAACGACGCAAAGTGCGTCGTTTTTTTGAGATCACTGCATATTTCTCGATTACTTTTTCTTCGCCGGTGGCAAATCAGTACACACACCTTCAAACATTTCCGCCGCCATACCTATCGATTCACCCAAGGTCGGGTGTGGATGGATCGTCTTGCCGATATCGACTGCATCTGCGCCCATCTCGATTGCCAACGCGATCTCGCCGATCATGTCGCCAGCATTAGTGCCGACAATGCCGCCGCCAACCACGCGATGTGTGTCGGCATCAAACAGTAATTTGGTAAAGCCCTCGTCACGGCCATTGGCGACCGCACGACCGGATGCGGCCCACGGGAAATGGCCTTTCTCTAGCTTGATACCTTGAGCTTTGGCTTCATCTTCGGTAATGCCGACCCATGCGACTTCTGGATCGGTGTAGGCGACGGATGGAATGACGCGGGCATCGAAGTATGATTTTTCACCCGAGGCTGCTTCAGCGGCGACGTGGCCTTCGTGCACCGCTTTGTGCGCAAGCATAGGCTGACCGACCAAATCACCAATGGCGAAAATGTGGGCCACGTTAGTACGCATCTGTTTATCGACATTGATAAAGCCGCGATCCGTTACTGCGACGCCTGCCTTGTCGGCTGCGATCTTGCCGCCATTGGGACTACGGCCGACAGCGACTAACACCATGTCATAGACTTGCGGCTCAGGTGCAGTGGTGCCTGCTTCCGCTGCTTCGAAAGTGACTTTGATGCCTTCCTTCAATGCCTCGACTGCGACAGTCTTGGTCTTCAACATGATTTTGTCGAAGCGTTTCTCGTTGAATTTTTGCCAGACCTTGACCATGTCGCGATCGGCGCCTTGCATCAAACCATCCATCATTTCGACCACGTCGATGCGCGAACCAAGTGTGGAATACACGGTTGCCATTTCCAGACCGATGATGCCGCCACCAATCACGAGCATACGCTTAGGTACACTGCGCAGTTCCAGCGCACCAGTCGAATCAACGATGCGTGGATCTTCAGGGACAAACGGTAAATTCACCACCGAGGAACCAGCAGCGATGATCGCTTGTTTAAACTGGATGGTTTTTTTGCTGCCGTCGGTTGCAGTGACTTCAATATGATGGTCGCTCACAAACTGTCCGACGCCCTGCACGACATTGACCTTGCGCATTTTTGCCATACCAGCCAAGCCGGTGGTCATCTTGCCGATGACTTTTTCTTTGTAGCCGCGCAGCTTGTCGATATCGATCTGTGGCTCGCCAAAGGTGACGCCGTGTGCAGACATCGCGGCCGCCTCATCGACAATCGCGGAAACATGCAAAAGCGCTTTTGATGGGATACAACCAACGTTGAGACAAACACCACCGAGCGTTGCGTAGCGCTCGATCAGTACGGTGGACATGCCCAGATCGGCAGCACGGAACGCAGCGGAATAACCGCCAGGGCCAGCGCCAAGTACCATCATGTCGCACTCGATATCTGCGCTGCCGCTGAAGTTGGCGGCGCTTGGTGCAGCGGTCGGCACTGGCGCTGACGTAGATGCAGCTGGTGCTGTCGCTGCAGTTTGCGCTGGAGCTGGAGCTGCGGCGGGTTCAGCAGCTTGCGTCACTGCGGGCGGGGCAGATTCGGTCGCTTCCAATACCAACAGCAACGAGCCTTCACCGACCTTGTCGCCTAATTTAACTTTGATTTCTTTCACTACACCGGCATGGCTGGATGGAATTTCCATACTGGCTTTGTCAGATTCGACCGTGATCAATGATTGATCGACCTTAACGGTGTCGCCGACCTTGACAAGCATTTCGATAATTTCGACCTCTTTGAAATCACCAATGTCGGGCACAGTGACATCGATCTTACCTGCCGGCTGTGTTTTGGCTGGTGCTGCAGAAGTTGATGCAGCAGGCGCAGGAGCCGATGCCGTTGTTGCTGCAGGCGCCTCCACTTTTGCTGGCGCGGGTTCTGGTGCTGCAGCTGGTTTTTCTGCGGCTGGCTGCTCTGATGTTTGTTCCGCTGTTTCCAGAACCAACATCACCGAACCTTCAGCGATTTTGTCGCCGAGTTTGACTTTCAATTCCTTAATCACGCCGCCTTGGCTAGCTGGGATTTCCATGCTGGCTTTATCGGACTCGACCGTAATCAACGATTGATCGGCCTTGATGGTGTCACCCACTTTGACCAGCACTTCAATGATTTCTACTTCCTTGAAATCACCGATATCAGGGACTTTCATTTCTATCGTGCTCATCGTTTTACTCCGTATTTTTTATTCCGTTCACCAACGAGTCGCAGGCAATTGCGATCTCGTTAGTTATGTGACGACGCAGATGATCATGGCTTAGTCACGATCAGTATTCGCGGTACGCACTTAAGGTCCGCAATTAATGCTCGCATTTACAATAAGGTTTTGCGTAAATCACCCAACACTTCGCTCATATACGTAACGAAACGTGCACCACCTGCACCATCGATGACGCGATGATCGTAAGACAGTGACAACGGCATGATTAGACGCGGTACAAATTGCTTGCCGTCCCAAATTGGTTTCATTGTCGCTTTGGAGAGGCCGATGATTGCTACTTCTGGCGCATTGATCAGCGGTGTGAAGTAAGTGCCACCAATACCCCCTAGCGAAGAAATGGTGAAGGTTGCACCTTGCATGTCGGCGCCCGACAATTTTCCTTCGCGTGCTTGCGCAGAGAGTTCGCCCATTTCCTGCGCGATTTGCGTCACGCTCTTTTTGTCCGCGCCTTTGACCACGGGCACCACCAAACCATTTGGTGTATCGGCAGCAAAACCGATGTTGTAGTACTGCTTGAGGATCAGGTTTTCACCGGCGGCATCCAACGAAGAATTGAACTCGGGATATTTCTTCAAGGCGGCAACACACGCTTTGATCACGAATGCCAAGATCGTCAGCTTGACACCGGATTTTGCATTGGCTGCGTTGCTGGACTTGCGCAATTCTTCCAACTCGGTCACATCGGCTTCGTCGTATTGCGTGACGTGCGGGATCATGACCCAGTTGCGGTGCAAGTTGGGGCCACTGATTTTCTTGATGCGCGACAACGGTTGCAAAGTGGTTTCGCCAAACTTGGAGAAATCCAGCGATGGCCATGCCAACAAGCCGAGACCACCACCATTTTGGGCGGCCGGTGCAGCGGCAGCAGGTGCTGTGGTCGGACCGGCAGCGAGTGCAGACTTTACAAAGCTCTGTACGTCTTCTTGCGTAATACGACCTTTTTGCCCTGAGCCATTGACCTTGCCGAGATCAACACCTAACTCGCGTGCGAACTTGCGGATCGATGGTGAGGCATGCGCGTTGCTGCTGTCGCCGCTTGGTGCTGTGGCTGAAGTAGCAGCAGGTGCCGCTTGCGTTGGCGCAGCGGTTACGGATGAAGGTGCGGGTTCTGCCTTAGGTGCAGCAGCTGGCGCAGGTGCACTTGCTTTTGCCGCGTCAGTTTGCACTTCCGCTTTCGCTGCTTCTTTTACTTCTGGTTTTACTTCCGGTTTTGCTTCGGTTTTCTCTGCAGTTTTTTCCGCTGCTTTCTCCGGTGCTTTCTCTGCTTCTGCTTCAGCTTCTAGCACCAAAATCAACGAGCCTTCTGCAATCTTGTCTCCGAGCTTGACCTTGATCTCTTTGACGACGCCTGCGTGACTGGATGGAATTTCCATGCTGGCTTTGTCGGACTCGACCGTGATCAATGACTGATCGGCCTTGACCGTATCGCCTGCCTTCACCAGCATTTCGATAATTTCAACTTCCTTGAAATCGCCAATATCTGGGACTTTGATTTCTACCATGCTCATCGTTTATCTCCGCCTGTTTGCGTAGTTTTTGCGTACTTGCATCAGGATAACGGGAAACCAATTGCAACATTGCTGCCTGCGATTCGTTTCTCCGTCATCAACTGATGAAGAAGGTTTTATGTCTCGCTTATTGCGTCACTGGATTCGGCTTGTTCGGATTAATGCCGTACTTGGTGATCGCTTTCGCTACCACCGACATCTCGATCACACCCTCATCTGCCAATGCCTTCAGTGCAGCAACGGTGACGAAGTAACGATTGACCTCAAAGAACTCACGCAATTTAACGCGGCTATCGGAGCGCCCAAAACCATCGGTACCCAACACTTTATATGTACGATCTTTTGGCACAAAAGCGCGTACTTGCTCGGCAAAGGTGCGCATGTAATCGGTTGCGACCACAATCGGACCGGTGGTGCCTTGCAAGGACTCGGTGATATGCGGCACACGTGCTTTTTTGGTTGGGTTGAGCATGTTCCAGCGCTCTGCATCCTGGCCATCACGTGCCAGCAACGTAAACGATGGTGCTGACCAGATATCGGCGGTGATGTCCCAATCGTCTTTTAGCAAATCAGCAGCCGCAATCACTTCACGCAAAATCGTGCCGGAGCCCATCAGTTGTACGCGCTGCTTGGCTTTTTTAGCGCCCTCTTGCAGCAAATACAAACCTTTGATGATGTTCTTTTCTTGTCCTGCTTTGATACCTGGCTGCGCGTAGTTTTCGTTCATCACGGTGATGTAATAGAAAACATCTTCCTGATTCTCGACCATGCGCTTCAAACCGTCGTGCATGATGACGGCGATTTCGTGCGCAAAGGTTGGATCATAAGGAATGCAGTTTGGAATGGTCGATGCCAATACGTGACTATGGCCATCTTCATGCTGCAAGCCTTCGCCATTCAACGTAGTGCGACCAGCCGTACCACCGAGCAGGAAGCCACGCGCACGGATATCACCTGCCGCCCATGCCAGATCGCCGATACGTTGCAGACCAAACATCGAGTAGAAGGTGTAGAACGGAATCATCACGCGATTGTTGCTCGAGTACGAAGTCGCTGCGGCAATCCACGACGCCATTGCGCCGGCTTCGTTAATCCCTTCTTGCAAAATCTGACCTGCTTTGTCTTCGCGGTAGTAGCTGACTTGATCCTTATCGACTGGCTCGTACAACTGCCCTTTTGGATTGTAGATACCGATCTGACGGAACAGACCTTCCATACCAAAAGTACGCGACTCATCAACCAAAATCGGCACGATGCGCTGTTTCAAATTTTCGTCACGTAGCAGCACGCTCAAGAAGCGTACATAGGCTTGCGTGGTCGAGACTTCACGGCCTTCAGCGGTAGCATCGAGAATGGCTTTAAAGGCAGACAACTCTGGCACTGCCAGCTTTTCATCTGCCTGCATGCGACGTTGTGGCAGATAACCGCCAAGTGCCTTGCGACGCTCGTGTAGATACTGCATCTCTGGCGCATCGTCGGCGGGCTTGAAGAATGGAATATCGGCCAGATGCTCATCTGCAATCGGCAACGCAAAACGATCACGCATTTCGCGTACTGCCTCGTCATCGAGCTTTTTGGTTTGATGCGCAGTGTTACGTGCCTCACCCGATTTGCCCATGCCATAACCTTTAACGGTTTTGACCAGCAAGACCGTTGGCTGACCTTTATGCTCTTGCGCAGCTTTAAAGCCAGCGTAAACTTTTTGTGGATCGTGACCACCGCGCAGCAAATGCCAGATTTCGTCATCGGTCATGCGCGAGACCATTTCCAGCAACTTCGGATGCTTGCCGAAGAAATTTTTGCGCACGTAAGCGCCGTCTTTGGCTTTGTAGTTTTGGTATTCGCCGTCCAGCGTTTCCATCATTACGCGCTGCAGAATGCCTTCTGTATCTTTCTCCAGCAGTGGGTCCCAGTTGGAACCCCAAATGATTTTGATCACGTTCCAACCAGCACCGCGGAACTCACCTTCCATCTCTTGGATGATTTTGCCGTTACCGCGCACTGGTCCGTCCAGACGCTGCAGGTTACAGTTAATGATCATCACCAGATTGTCGAGATTCTCACGACCGGCCAGACCAATCGCGCCCATCGACTCGACTTCATCCATCTCGCCATCGCCGCAGAAAACCCAGACTTTGCGATTATCGGTTTTTGCAATTTCACGAGCATGCAAATACTTGAGGAAACGCGCTTGATAAATCGCCATCAACGGGCCAAGGCCCATGGATACGGTTGGGAACTGCCAGAAATCCGGCATCAGTTTTGGATGGGGATAGGAAGACAAACCCTTGCCATCAACTTCGCGACGGAAGTTGAGCAATTGCTCTTCCGATAAACGACCTTCAAGGAAAGCACGTGCATACACGCCAGGCGATGAATGGCCTTGGATATAGAGCAAGTCGCCACCGTGATCTTCAGTAGGTGCATGCCAGAAATGATTGAAGCCGGTACCCAGCATGTTTGCGAGCGACGCAAAGCTGGAGATATGACCACCGAGATCGCCATCGACACGATTGGTCTTAACTACCATCGCCATCGCGTTCCAGCGCATCCATGAGCGCAGACGTTCTTCGTATTCCTGATTGCCGGGCGAGCGCGCACCGAGTTCAGCCGGGATCGTATTAACGTAGGCAGTTTCAACAGAAAACGGAATTTTTGAGCCACGCTGACGCGCCAGATCGGACAGACGCTCCATCAAATAATGGGCACGCTCCGGGCCTTCGGTATTAATCACGGAGGCCAATGCATCCAGCCATTCCTGCGTTTCAACTACATCGGGATCATTGGCGGCTTGGTCCAATACCTGGTCGATCTGGGCTGACATTGTTGTCTCCTGAATTATCTATCGTGCCGCCTTGGGTAAAGACGACATCACTTATTGAAACGATGGAGGCACTGAGCAATAAGGGCAATCAGTACCGCGCAACAAACAGCACGACAAGTGTATTGTCGTGCGAATGCTCAGAATTTTAACAGCAGTTTTTACTATTTTCAAATTACGATATTATTTTTCATAATATGAAATTTAATTAATAATAGTGTCTTTTTGCAATCTTTCGACCACACGTCAGATAACGTCGTCCCCTGCGTCTTTGCCAATTAAATATAGCGCGCTTGCAACTGACTAAATAATCGCTCACCAGGAGACTAGCAAGCCGCGCCGCATCTCCCGTCTTTCAACATCAACCCACATCATCTCGCAAGCGTAGCTTGTTTGCACTCGCAAGATGTCCGCACTGCTTACATCCCCTATAATCAGTGGCTATCGCTTTTTTCTTTCCATCTTATATTTACTCTCTATATAACAGCTCATGTCTGCACAAATCATTGACGGTACCCAGCTTTCCCAACAACTACGCCAGCAAGTCACGCAGCGCGCTGCCGCGCTGACCGCCAAAGGCAGGCAACCTGGCCTCGCGGTGATTTTGGTCGGCGCTGATCCGGCGTCGCAAGTGTATGTACGCAACAAGGTCAAAGCCTGTGAAGACAGCGGTCTGTATTCGTTGTTAGAAAAATATGAAGCCGATTTGAGCGAAGCTGCGTTGCTTGAGCGTATCGCTGCATTAAATGCTGATCCAAAAATCCACGGGATTTTGGTCCAAATGCCTTTGCCAAAACACATCGATGCCAGCAAAGTGATCGAGGCGATTTCGCCGCGCAAAGATGTGGATGGTTACTCCGTACTCAGCGCCGGTGAATTAATGACAGGTCTGTCCGGCTTTCGCCCTTGCACGCCTTATGGCTGCATGAAACTGATTGAAAGTACCGGCGTCGAAATCAAAGGCAAGCACGCAGTCGTCATTGGCCGCAGTAATACCGTCGGCAAACCGATGGCTTTGCTGCTATTGCAAGCCAATGCTACCGTCACCATATGTCATAGCAGTACACCGGATTTGGCGTACCACACCAAGCAAGCCGATATCGTGGTGGCGGCCACTGGTCGCCGTAACACCTTGACGGCCGAGATGGTCAAACCCGGTGCCATCGTGATTGATGTTGGTATCAATCGCGACGACAACGGCAAGCTCTGTGGCGATGTCGATTTTGCCGCCATCAAAGAAGTGGCCGCGCATATCACGCCGGTACCCGGCGGTGTCGGCCCAATGACAATCACCATGCTGTTGGTTAACACCATTGAAGCTGCGGAAAAAAATTGAAACGAGAGAATTGAACTAATGACGAATCTTGATCACAACATTGCCCTGAACCCGTTACTGGATTTTTCCGATCTACCGCGCTTTGACGCAATCAAACCGGCGTTTATTTCGCCTGCTATTGATAGTCTGCTAGAGCAATGCAGAAACGTGGTGCTTGATTTGGAGCGACTGAACACGCAAGTCACATGGGAAAATTTTGTCGCCCCACTAGAAGAGGTGACGGAAAAATTAGGACGGGCGTGGGGCGTGGTCGGTCATTTAAACGCGGTGGTTGATACGCCAGAACTGCGTGCCGTCTATAACGAGAATCAACCAAAGATCACCGAATTCTGGACCGAGCTGTCGCAGAACCTGACGTTGTTTACGCAATACAAAGCCTTGCAATTGGGGCCAGATTACGCGAGCTATAGCGCCGCACGTAAGAAAATTATCGAGAACGCGGTACGCGATTTCCGCCTTGGTGGTGCAGAACTGTCGGAGGAACAAAAGCCGCGCTTTGGTGAAATCCAGGAACAGCAAGCCTCCTTGCAAACCAAGTTTTCCGAAAACATCCTCGACGCCACCAACGAGTACGCGCTCTTTGTCACTGACGAAGCTGAGCTTGCCGGTCTGCCGGATGATGCAAAACAGGCGGCACGCGTAGCGGCACAAAAAGATAGCAAGGACGGCTACAAGTTCACGCTGCACTTCCCCTCTTATTTTCCAGTACTGCAATATGCGGAAAATCGCGCACTGCGCGAAACGATTTATCGCGCCAATGCGACCAAGGCATCTGATCAAGCTGCGCATCCAGAATGGGACAACACGCAAAACATCATCGACATCCTGAAGTTGCGCGATGAGGAAGCGAAAATGCTGGGCTATAAAAATTACGCTGAAGTCTCGCTAGTATCAAAGATGGCAAATACGCCGGATCAAGTCATCAGCTTCTTGCAGGATCTGGCGCAACGCGCACGTCCATTTGCCGAGAAAGATCTGGCCGAGTTACGCAGCTTTGCGCAAAAAGAACTCGGCATAGAAGAGATGCAAGCTTGGGACGTTACCTATGCTTCAGAAAAACTGCGTGAACAACGCTATGCATTTTCCGAACAGGAAGTGAAACAGTATTTCCCTGAGCCGAAAGTAATAGACGGTTTGTTCCGCGTGGTACAGACACTGTTTTCCGTCGTCATCAAATCCGACACCGCGCCTGTTTGGCAGCCGGACGTCAAGTTCTTCCGCATCGAAAAAGATGGCGCATTGATTGGCCAGTTCTATCTCGATCTGTATGCACGTCAAGGTAAGCGTGGCGGTGCATGGATGGATGATGCGCGCGGTCGCCGCCAGATCGAAAGAGCAAACAGCAAGGATGAAAACGGTATTCAGACGCCAGTCGCCTATTTAACGTGCAACTTCACCGAACCTGCAGTCGTTGATGGCAAAATCAAGCCAGCGCTGTTCACGCACGATGAAGTGATCACACTATTCCATGAGTTTGGCCACGGCCTGCATCACATGTTGACGCAAGTGACTGAACTCGGCGTTTCTGGAATCAATGGAGTTGAGTGGGATGCGGTCGAATTGCCATCGCAATTTATGGAAAATTTCTGCTGGGAATGGGATGTACTGCAGCACATGACAGCCCATGCCGATACCGGCGCGGCATTGCCGCGCGCACTATACGACAAAATGATCGCTGCCAAAAACTTCCAGTCCGGCTTGCAGACCTTGCGTCAGGTAGAATTTTCGTTATTTGATATGCACCTGCATTTTGACTATCAGCCCGACAGTACGAAAACTGTGCAGGATGTTTTGAATGAGGTACGAACGCAAGTCTCGGTGATGACACCTCCCGTGTTCAATCGCTTTCAGCATTCGTTCGCACATATTTTTGCTGGCGGTTATGCGGCCGGTTACTATAGCTACAAGTGGGCAGAAGTTCTATCGGCTGATGCCTATGGCGCGTTCGAAGAAGCGGGCCAGAGTAGCGGCAATGTCGTATCGATTGAAACGGGCGCACGCTTTCTCCAAGAAATTTTGTCGCAAGGGGGCTCACGTCCGGCGATTGAGTCTTTCAAGGCATTTCGCGGTAGGGAGCCAAGCATCGATGCCTTGTTACGGCACAGTGGCATGGCTGCATAGCAATAGTAGAAGCTAACAATACAAAGCGGTGATGTAAATGCAGCAGTCATTGACGCTACTGCATTTACTAACGGTAACCATCAAAATATTGCTGTATTTCGATAAAAAGGCACACGATGAAAAACTGGCCATGCTTGTTGCTCACCCTGTTAGTTGCGACTAGCGCGCACGCGCAAATGTACAAATGGACAGGTGCCGACGGTAAAGTTACTTATAGCGATACACCGCCGCCCAATTCAGCCAAGCGTGTCGAGCAAAAGCCATTGGCTAACGACAGCACAAACAATCCCGCACTGCCATTTGAGCTGGCGCGTGCCGCCAAAGCAAGTCCAGTGATCTTGTACACCACCAGCAAATGCGAGCCTTGTGAAGAAGGTCGTAGCATGTTGCAGCAACGTGGTGTTCCTTATGCGGAAAAAACCGTTAACACCAATGATGAGTTGAAAAAATATCGTTCATTGAATGATAAGCCGCAGTTTCCATTACTAATGGTCGGCAGCCAGAAACATCAAGGCTTTCAATCGATAGAGTGGGATGCCATGCTGACTGCTGCTGCCTATCCGACCACCAGTATTTTGCCCAAGGATTATAAAAATCCACCGGCACAATCAATCGCGCCAAAAGCCGCGGCGCAAGAAAAGAGCCCCGTAACTGAAAAACCGACCGAAACTAGCGATACAGTGCCCGCTGCAACAGGTAATGTGCCGCCGGGATTTCAGTTTTAGCTCTTGTAAATTCCGTTATTGGGTTAATTCCATTTACCGAATCGCCCTTCAATCCGTTTAGCTTATTTCATGACGCGCATAGATTTTCACAGCAACGTATCAGACAAAATTGCCTACGCTTGTCGTCTTGCGCGCAAGGCGCGCGGCACCGATGCGCAGATTGTGATTTTGACTAAAGATCAAAGTCAGCTACTTGCGCTGGATGAAGCATTGTGGAGTTTTTCCGAGCAAGATTTTTTACCGCATGTGATGCTGGAAGATACGCTTGCGGCCAAGACACCGATACTGTTGACGACCAATAGCGCAATGGAATCGCCGCATCATCAGATACTAATCAATCTTTCAGATACGCCGCCCACGCACTTTGCCCGTTTTGAGCGCATGTTTGAAATTATTGCATCCGATGACGCCGATAAATCCGTCGGACGCGAACGTTATGCATATTATCGTGAGCGCGGTTATCCACTCACCCACTTTGTTGCGGGACAATCATGAACAAGCCTCCACAGGATTACGGCATTCCGATGCTGACCGAGGTACTTGATACGCCGACACATGGCGCAGATGAAATGACCGACATTCCGGAACTCACCCAATTGGTAGAGTCACCGAGCAAGGTCGAGACAAAGATTGAGGACACTGCGGTAACCGATTTTGCGTTGAACTTATCGCCCTATCGCGTTTCGCCGAGTGTGCAGCATGCTAGCGCAACTGGCTCCGAGGACGAGGCAAGAAAAGTTACTGCAAACGCACCACCCGAACAAAACATGATTGACGATGTTCTGGCGCCGTCCTCAACCATACTTAATCAAGCGCAAGATGAGGAATGGGCCTTATTACAAGATCAAATTACCGAACGCGTACTCGCGCAAATCATGCGTCGGATAGATTCACAACTTGAATTACGGGTGCGCGATAATCTAGCGGATGTATTACAACTCGCCATCCACAAGCTGTCTGAAGAAATCCGCGCTGGGCTGCAGCACACACTAGAAGACGTCATCAACGATGCGGTCAAGCACGAGATAACTAAGGTCAAGTTTTCCAAAGAATAAAGCGGGAAAAGATCAATAAACCCGCGCAATTTATACCCACTGTCCACTATGCGCACTGCATAGGGAAACATGAACAAGGTTAAACCGTAGTATGAAAGTCATAGTCTTAGGCGCGGGCATCATCGGTACGGCTTCCGCTTGGTATTTACATCAGGCCGGACATGAAGTCACCGTCATAGAGCGTCAACCCGGCGCCGCACAAGAAACCAGTTTTGCCAATGGCTGCCAGATTTCTGTCTCCCATGCAGAACCCTGGGCAAACCGATCTGCGCCGCTCAAAATTCTAAAATGGTTGGGCAAAGAAGATGCGCCGCTGTTGTATCGTTTTCGTCCAGAATGGCTGCAGTGGAAATGGGGCCTAAACTTTCTGCGCGAATGTTTACCTGTACATACTGCCGATAATATCCGTCAGATTATTGCCATCGCTGAATACAGTCGCGTCAGCTTGCAAGCTTTGCGTGCAGAAACGGGTATTGAATATGATCATCTCTCGCGTGGCATCCTGCATTTTTACACTGATCAAAAAGAATTTGACGCCTCGCTCAATGCGGCCAAGTTAATGTCTGATCTAGGCTGCGAACGGAGATCGATTAGCGCCGATGAAGTGGTGCGTATAGAGCCAGCGTTAGCCAGCGTCCGCCACAAATTAGTGGGTGGCGACTTTACCGAGACGGACGAATCCGGTGATGTGTATAAATTCACCACTGCACTAGCCAGCAAAGCGGCTGCAGCTGGTGTAGATTTTCAATTCAATACGACCGTCACCCGCTTACTAAAAGAAGGCAGTGGTAGCGCCGAAAAAATCACGGGGATTGAAATTATTTCGCCGGAAGGTCGTCATCAAACCTTGCACGCCGATGCATTTGTGGTGGCACTTGGCTGCTTCTCGGTGCAACTGTTAGCACCGGTCGGTATCGGGCTCATGGTCTATCCCGGCAAGGGCTACTCGGCTACCTATGACATCACCAACACAAACGCTGCGCCCACGGTATCACTTACCGATGATGGCCATAAGCTGGTGTTGTCGCGTTTGGGCAACCGATTGCGTGTCGCGGGAACCTGTGAATTCAACGGCTACACGCGTGAGTTAAACACGACGCGCTGCGAAGCAATTACGCGACGCACTCGCGAGTTATTTCCTGAAGCATGCGACTATGAGAATGCGAGCTACTGGGCTGGGCTGCGTCCGCTGACGCCATCCAATGTACCTTACATAGGCAAATCAAAAATCAGTAATTTATTTCTCAACACTGGGCACGGCACCTTGGGCTGGACCATGGGTTGCGGATCCGGACGCGCATTGGCAGAAATTGTGTCAGGCCGCCAACCCGAGCTTCATTTTAAATTTACCGGCTTGCCGTATCCAGCGCATTAGTCGAGCTATGCTTAAGGCAATTTTTCTGATGATTTAATGCCGCCATCAATAACAGCAAAAACGGGCATTCGATGCATGAGCACGCAGTCAAGTCATTAGTCTGCGGAACAAAAAACTTTGCTTGTGCTCTCTTCTGTTGTAACGTCAGGATTTTCCATGCTGGCGATTATGCTTATCGTGCTGCAAGTAGCTTCCCATACCCTATTCTGGAGACGCATTGATGCAACTCAAAAATAAAAGACTGCCCGCTCGTATCGCGCAAAATAGCGCGTTTATCCTATTCGGCACGCTTGCATTTTCGCTCGCCAGTAGCGCCGTAGCACAAGAAAAAATTGTTAAAATCGGCCATGTCGCACCGATCACCGGACCAATCGCTCACCTTGGCAAAGACAATGAAAACGGCGCCAGAATGGCGATCGATGAGTTAAATAAGAAAGGCGTAACCATCGGTGGCCAGAAAGTAAAGTTTGAATTGCTGACGGAAGACGATGCTGCCGATCCTAAACAAGCCAATGCAGCAGCGCAAAAACTAGTCGATGCACGCATCAGCGGCGTGATCGGTCACCTCAATTCTGGTACCTCGATCCCCGCCTCCAAAATCTATTACGACGCTGGCATTCCGCAAATTTCTCCGTCCACCACTAGCCCTAAGTACACGCATCAAGGTTTTAATACCACCTTCCGCGTGGTTGCCAACGATGTCCAATTGGGTGGTGCGCTCGGACGTTATGCGGCATCGAAAATGCATGCCAAGACGGCGGCGATCATTGACGATCGCACTGCTTACGGCCAAGGCGTGGCGCAAGAGTTTGCCAACAGCGCGCGCAAAGCTGGGCTAAAAATCGTTTCCAAACAATACACCAATGACAAAGCAACCGATTTCAACGCCATCCTGACCGCCATCAAGGCAAAAAATCCTGACATTATCTTTTTCGGCGGCATGGATGCAGTTGCTGGTCCGATGTTGAGGCAAATGAATCAGCTTGCGATCAACGCGCACTTTATGGGTGGTGATGGTATTTGTACGGAACAACTGGGGCCGCTCGCTGGTGACGGCATGGCAGATGGTCAGGTGATATGTGCAGAGGCTGGCGGTGTCGAAGGCGAACAGAAAAAACAATTGGAAGCATTCAAAGCTGCCTATAAGAAAAAATTTGGCTACGACGTTAAACTCTATGCTGCGTACGTCTACGATGCTGTCATGACAATGGCGCAGGCGATGCAGGAAGCACAGTCCTCTGAGCCAGCTAAATACCTACCTAAGCTTGCCAAAATCCAGTATCAAGGCGTATCTGGACCCATCGTTTTTGACGCCAATGGCGATTTAAAAGATGCGGCATTAACGCTTTATACTTTCAGAAAAGGCGAGCGCTCAGTAGTCGCCGTCACTCACTAAACAATCCCACAAAAAGAAAAATCCTCTCGATTCGAGAGGATTTTTTTATATCGTCGCTAACAGCGAGGTGTGCGCGTACGGGCTGTCAATTAATAAAAAACTAATTATGAATTATTGCCCACTAATTTTCGCGCTAATTGCCGACGAAATTATTTCTGCGCCATTATCCATTTCACTAAAGTACGCGCTTCAGCGTCGCTGACTTGCGTATTTGCTGGCATAGGTACCGGGCCCCAAGTGCCACTACCGCCCTTTAGTATTTTTTGCACCAGCTTGTCTTCCGCACCTTTTTGCCCTGCATATTTAGCAGCCACATCTTTAAATGAGGGTCCAACAACTTTATTCTGGACTGAGTGACAGGCCATGCAATTTTTCGCCCGCGCTAAATCCAGACCCGCATCGGCAAATGCCGCACTTGATGCGCCCGCAGTCAGCAGTGCAAAAACCAAGCATGTCGCTTTCATATCACTCTCCTTGATAAAGAACTGCCATTTTAACGCGCTTTCCCAAGCCTCGAGTTGCGCAATTGAATCAAGATATCACCGCAATGGCATGCCTTGATTGACCGTTACATACTTTCACAATATGCTGCTTTGAAAAAAGGGGAGCCTCATGCCATTAATCATCGCAATCGTTTTATTAGCGGGACTCAAATATTTTACGGTTGGACCGTTTGCCAACATGTCGTGGTGGTGGGTCATAGGCTTGTTTGTTGTTGCCTTTATCTGGTTCGAGTTCGGCGAGCGCATTTTTGGTTTCGACAAACGTAAAGCGCATGAACAAATGGATAAAGCACGCGAAGAGCGTGTAAAGAAGACTTTTAAAAAATAAGCCCTCGACGAGAAGTCTGCGTAATCCGATACACAGTCAGCATTACGCCGATACGCCCAGGCCATGGTGAGCTTTCCGCCATCATCAATCGTCGCGATTATTTCCACAATGAAATATTTTCAATATTTATCCAAATTTGTAGAATACTGATCTACTGCCTGAGGTCCACGATGTCTGAACCTTATTATTTTCGACAAGGGTACGCTCAGCTCTTCGAGGCTTACGCTTACGATCACAATGAAAAAAAATTCCTTAGAAAATTCGTCTTCACTATCGATTAACGACCGCTATCAATTGTTGGTCGCCAACATCCGAGATTATGCAATTTACATGCTCGATCCAAGTGGCTTGATCGATAGTTGGAATGCAGGCGCACAAAAATTTAAAGGCTATGCAGAGCAAGAAATCGTCGGTCAGAATTTTTCCGTCTTTTATGTTGCGGAGGACCAAGCAGCCAATCTCCCGGCGGTCGCGCTCGCAACCGCCTTACGTGAAGGAAAATTTGAGGCTGAAGCATGGCGCGTACGTAAAGATGGCAGTCGATTTTGGGCGCACGTGGTCATCGATCCGATTTACGATCACAACGGCAAGCATGTCGGCTTCGCAAAAATTACCCGCGATGTCACAGCAAAGAAAGAATCGGAACACGCTCTGCGCGAAAGCGAACAACGCTTTCGTCTGCTAGTACAAGGGGTGGCTGACTACGCTATTTATATGTTGTCCCCCGAAGGTTTGGTAACTAATTGGAACAGTGGTGCGCAACGTATCAAAGGCTATCAAGAAAGTGAAGTCCTCAATACCCATTTTTCACGCTTTTATACTGAGCAGGATAGAGAAGCAGGATTACCCTCTCGGGCATTGGAAATCGCGGCAACAGAGGATCGCTTTGAAAGCGAAGGCTGGCGTATCCGTAAAGACCAAAGTAAATTCTGGGCGCACGTCATTATCGACGCGATTTACGATGACGATGGCGTCTTGATCGGGTTCGCGAAAATAACCCGCGACATTACCGAGAAAAAAGCAGCCCAGGAAGAACTAGAACGCACCAATGCTGCCTTATTCCAATCTCAAAAAATGGAAGCACTAGGTCAATTGACCGGTGGCGTCGCGCACGATTTCAATAACCTGCTTGGGGTGATCGCAAGTGGCCTAGATTTAATCAGCTTGAAAAGCAAGGATCACACTGACATAAAAATGATAGAGAGTATGCGCCGTGCAATAGAACGTAGCGCGACACTGACGCAACAATTACTATCGTTCTCACGGCAGCAACCTCTGAAAGTGGAGCACTTTGATTTGAACAGTTTGATCTCCGCTTTTGAGCCGGTGCTTCGTCGTGCCAACACTCATCAAGCAAAGTTAAATGTTGAGTTGAAGGCCAGCTCGTCCATAGTTGCAATTGATGCAGCGCGCTTTGAAGCAGCATTGCTAAACCTGATCGTCAACGCGCGTGATGCTTTGCCGAACGGTGGTGAAATAGGTTTGATTACTAAGAATGTGACGCTGCGGGAAAAGCAGATCGGCAACCTTTGCGCCGGCGACTATTTGAAGATCACGGTCAGTGACAATGGTGTTGGCATGTCGGAAGAGATAATGAAGCGGGCGCTAGAACCGTTTTTCACCACCAAGGAAATCGGAAAAGGTACCGGCCTTGGTCTTAGTCAAGTGTATGGATTTATAACGCAATCAGGTGGCGACATCGTATTGCACAGCACACTGGGTGAAGGAACGCGTATTTGCATGTACTTGCCAATTGTTGAAGAAATCATCGATATTGCGCAACATCCAACCGGAAAAGACGAGCTTTTGGACTTGATCTTGTTGGTAGAGGATGAGCCCGATCTTCTTGAAGTAGCGTCTGAGCTGGTGCGCAGCATCGGCTATGACGTCATTACCGCAGCTAATGGTAACGATGCATTGACGCTGATACAGCAACGTCCAGAAATCAATATCCTGTTTACCGACGTCATCATGCCGAACGGCATCAGCGGCATAGAATTGGCGCGCAGTGCAAAAATCCAACGCCCGGATTTAAAAATCATTCTCGCCTCTGGATTTCCGTTGCCGGCGCTAACCGCCGAACATGGCAATCTCGACGAATACGATTTTATGAACAAGCCTTATAAATTATCCGACTTGGCTCGCAAGCTGCGTGCACCTTAAGATATTCAGAAAATCCATGGCAAGCCGATTGGGATAATTAATCCTAGTGATCCGGCAAGGTCTCACCGCAGTGCATACAAAAATTAGCGTCTACCTCATGCCCAGTAGTCAAGCATTCTGGGCAAGTGCGCGTGGTGACTTTGCGCCCACCAAATCGCTGCGCGGTCATCTCTGATGTGACGATACCGGTCGGCACTGCCAACACCCCCCAACCGATCAGCATGGTGACGGATGCGATCGCACGCCCTATATCAGTCTGTGGGGAAATATCACCGAAACCAACCGTACTCACCGTGGTGATCGCCCAATAAACCGATGTCGGAATGCTAGTAAAGTGCGTGCCTGGCCCACCCTCTACTACATACAATAAGGAGCCGTTGATCACTACCAAGATCGCGACCACCGATAAAAATATATAAATTTTGCGACGACTTGCGACAATCGCCTTGGTCAGTTGTGAATACTCATCAACATAGGCCGCGAGTTTCAGCAATCTGAAAATGCGCAACAGTCTCAGCAAGCGGAAATCGACCATCGCGTGCAAACCTGGCACCAAAAAAGCCGCGTACGTTGGGAAAATTGAGAACAAATCAATGATGCCAAAAAAACTTCTGGCGTAACGCGTAGGATGGTTGACGCATAGCAGTCTGGCGATGTATTCCAACGTGAAAGCAATGGTAAAAAACCATTCCAATACACCAAGAATGTCACCATAGCGCGCACTGACCGTGGCAATGCTATCCAGCATGACCACCACCACGCTCATTACAATCGCAGCGATCAATGAAAAATCAAAATATTTTCCGGCTTTGGTTTCGGCCTCAAAAATGATAATAAAAAGTTCTTTTCGCCAACCACTAAGAGGTTTACCAAAATGCGTCGGCGATTCATGACGCGTGTCAGAATTCGTTTGGTTTTCTTTGATATGTTTTTCGCTCGTCACACCATCACTCCGGTCTTTGTTTGTCAAATGATGCACTATAAAAGCTAAATTTCAAATTTCGATCTAACAGCAGACAAAAACCGCTATTCTTTAAACAATAAAAAAGCCAGGCATGTGCCCGGCTTTTTGTCTGCAACAGTTTGCCATCAACCTGTGACAGCACCTTTACTTGCACTCGACGCCAAGGTTGCAAACTTCGACAACACGCCACGTGTATATCGTGGTGCAGGCTGCTTCCAGTTAGCTCGACGACGAGCGATTTCTTCGTCGGACACGTTCAATTGAATCAGCAACTGATGAGCGTCGATGGTGACAGAGTCACCCTCTTCCACCAGACCAATCAAGCCACCCACAAACGCTTCTGGTGAAACGTGGCCGACCACCATGCCCCAGGTACCACCGGAGAAACGACCATCGGTGATGAGGCCAACTGACTCACCCAATCCCTGACCTACCAGTGCCGAAGTAGGCGCCAACATTTCTGGCATGCCGGGGCCGCCCTTCGGGCCCAGATAACGCAACACCAATACGTCGCCTGCCTTGATCTTCTCAGCCATGATGGCATCCATTGCGGTGTACTCATCGTCGAACACACGTGCGGGGCCAGTGATCACTGGATTTTTCAACCCGGTAATCTTGGCAACACAACCTTCTGGTGACAGATTGCCCTTGAGGATCGCGAGGTGACCTTGTTTGTATAGCGCGTTGTCGATACTACGGATGACATCTTGGTCTGCGCTCGGTACCGACGGCACATCGGCCAGCATCTCGGTGACGGTTTTCCCGGTAATAGTCATGCAATCGCCATGCAACAAGCCAGCATCCAGCAAAACCTTCATCACTTGCGGAATACCACCAGCTTTGTGCAAATCGGTCGCGACATATTGGCCTGATGGTTTGAGATTACAGATGACTGGCACTTTTTGACGCATGCGCTCAAAATCATCGATAGTCCATTCCACTTCAGCTGCATGCGCAATCGCCAGGAAGTGCAATACCGCGTTGGTGGAACCGCCGGTTGCCATAATGACGGCAACCGCGTTTTCGATGGCATTGCGAGTCACGATGTCGCGCGGCTTCAGATCGTTCTTGATTGCGTCAATCAACACGCGTGCTGATTCAGCAGCAGAGCCAACTTTTTCATCATCAGGATTGGCCATTGTTGACGAATACGGCAGCGACAAACCCAGTGCCTCAAATGCTGACGACATGGTATTGGCGGTGTACATGCCACCGCATGAACCAGATGATGGGCAAGCATTGCGCTCAATGCCGTCAAAATCTTCTTGCGACATCCGACCGGCGGTGAACTCGCCAACCGCTTCAAACGCAGACACAATCGTCAGATCCTTGCCTTTCCAGTTGCCCGGTTTGATGGTGCCACCGTAGACGTAGATGCTCGGCACATTGGTACGCAACATTGCAATCATGCCGCCTGGCATATTTTTATCGCAACCACCGATAACAACGCAACCGTCCATCCACTGACCATTGACCGCGGTCTCGATGCAGTCGGCGATCACTTCGCGTGAGATCAGCGAATACTTCATACCCTCCGTGCCCATCGACATACCGTCGGAAATAGTGGGTGTACCAAACACTTGCGGGTTGCCGCCAGCTTCCTTAATTGTCTTAATCGCGATGTCAGCCAATTTTTGCAAACCGGAATTACATGGCGTGATGGTCGAGTGGCCGTTGGCGATACCGACCATAGGCTTGTCGAAATCATCCTTTTCGTAACCCATGGCGTAATACATGGAACGGTTAGGACTACGTGACACGCCCTGCGTGATGTTTTTGGAACGACGATTAAAGGCCATGATGACTCCAGAAAATATACAAATCGGTAATGCATGAAAGCGACGAAAACCGCACTCCATAATTGCCTGCCATTTACTTGCATTGCAAAAGGGAATAAGGGCAAATTCCGTAAAAGAATGGCTAGAGTGCCTTGCGCAGTCCTACGTGTCAAATATATGATTATCGCATCATTGATATGCTATACATATCAATCTAAATGATGATCGGTTCATAGATTTTGTTATGGCGCTTGGTCTATGCAGTTGTATCCATGAAGTTTTACCTACGATGTATTACTTATGAACCTAGAACTCAGACAATTACGCTATTTTGTCACGCTGGCAGAAGAGATGCACTTTGGCCGCGCCGCACACAGATTGCATATGACGCAACCACCATTGTCGCAGGCGATCCAATCGTTAGAAGCCAATTTGGGGGAGGCGCTTTTTTATCGCACCAGCCGCAGCGTAACGCTCACACCCGCCGGGCTTGCCTTACTACCGGAAGCACAGCGCATCTTGCAGCAAATGGCGAGCCTCCCGGATCTCGCACATCGCGCGGCGTCAGGTGCATCTGGCCGTTTGTCCCTGGCTTTTGTTTCCAGCGCTGACTACAACGTGTTACCGCCAGCCTTGCGTGAGTTTCGTAGCGCCTATCCGGCGGTTCAAATCGATCTGCGTGAAGCCACCACCGATGTGCAGTTGGAGGAACTAGCGCAAGGGCGTATTGATGCTGGTCTGCTCATCCCTCCGTTGCCAGATAAGGCAAAAGCACGACTTCAATATTTGCCGCTGCTATCGGAACCTTTGATCGTCGCCATACCCAAAGGATTGAGCGTATTGCGCGGCAAGCACACAGTAAGTCTGCGGACTTTATCGGAGTTACCACTGATTATTTTCCCACGCCGGATTGCGCCCGCTTTTCATGATGCGATCCTCGCTTGCTATCACGATGCCGGCTTGACGCCGCATATTGGGCAAGAAGCCATTCAGATGCAGACCATCATCGGCTTGGTGTCGGCCGGCATGGGAATCGCGCTTGTGCCACAATCCGTATCAAATTTAAAACGCACAGGTGTGGAATATCGTGCGCTAGCGAAAAAAACGCCATTGGTAGAAACTGGCGTCGCGTGGCGCAGCGACAATAGCTCGCCAGTACTGCACGCCTTTGTTGAATTATTGCGAAAGAAATAAAACATGCTGATTCATCCTATGCCCGATCCGATTGCGCTCGCTATCGGCCCTATCGCCATCCATTGGTACGGCCTGATGTATCTCGCCGCATTCGCACAGTTTGTTTTGTTGGCGCGTGCACGTATCAAGCAACCGCATATCGCCCGCCAAAACTGGAGCCGCGACGACATCGACGATATGCTGTTTTATGGCGTACTCGGCGTCATCATCGGCGGTCGACTGGGTGAAGTCTTGTTTTACGATCCCGCATTTTATTTTTCGCACCCATTAGAAATACTCAAGGTATGGAAAGGCGGCATGTCATTTCATGGCGGCTTTCTCGGCGTACTTTTTTCGATGGGCATGTGGTCACACAAAAAGCAGCGCCATGTCCTCGATGTGTGGGACTTTATCGCACCGTTGGTACCACTTGGCTATGCGTTTGGCAGAATCGGCAACTTCATCAATGCAGAATTGCCAGGTCGCGTCGCCGATGCGACTTTGCCATGGGCGATGATTTGGCCCAATGTAGATAATCTACCGCGACATCCTTCACCTATCTATCAAGCATTGTCAGGGTTGATCGAATTTACTTTGCTATGGATGTTCGCGCGGCGCGATAGACCACGCATGGCAGTTGGCGGTATGTTCTGCCTGCTATCTGGCATGGGACGCTTTATTACCGAATATTTCCGCGTACCGGATTACAGCGTGAGTTTTATCGGCATCACGATTTCTGCCGGACAAATGTTGTCGATTCCACTGGTCCTGCTCGGGATCTTCATGCTAACGCTGGCATATCGACAGCGCAGCGCGTAAAAGAAGTTAAAAAGCTTGTTTGCGCTGAATTGTTCGGCACAAACAAGCTCAGTCTTATCCGCCGTGAGCAAAGCTTGGATAATCGGTCATGCCGCCATCCGAGAAGATGGTAGTGCCGGTGATATACGAGGCGCTATCAGAAACGAGGATGGCTGCCAAGCGACCCACTTCATCGACCTGCCCGATTCGCCCCAGCGGGATTTTTTTCAGCAGATCGGCCTTACCTTCCTCATCGCTCCAAACCGCCTTATTGATATTGGTTTGTATCGCACCCGGTGCTAGCGAGACGACTCGCACACCAAACGGTGCGGCTTCCTGCGCTAATGTTTTCGTCAACATCGAGATGCCAGCTTTACTCGCGGTATAAGCGCTATAGCCGGTCCATGCAATCACTTCATGCACTGAGGTGATATTGAGAATCACACCTGATTTCTGTTTCGTCATCCGCTTGAGCGCCTGTTGCGCGCAGTGGAAGGTGCCAAACAAATTGATCTCTATGACTTTTTTCCAGCTGTCGAGGTCGGCTTCCCAGCTCAGTTGATGATCGCCATCAATACCAGCGCAGTTGACCAGAATATCAATCTGTCCAAAGGTTTTATCCACTTCGGCAAACATTGCGTCAACCTGCCCTGCATCGCACACGTCAGCTAATACAGCATGCGCGATACCACCTACCTGCTCTATTGCTTCCACTGTTTCTTTTGGCGTATCTGGATTACCAATGTAATTGACAACAACCTTGGCGCCACAGCCCGCCAAGGCTTTTGCAATTGCTTGACCAATACCGGAGCTGGCTCCAGTAACCAGGGCGACTTTTCCATCGAGTTGAATCTGCATGCCTTACCTCTCACAGTTGAAAGTGGAATGCGCTGCTACGGATGAACTCTTAACTAAAAACGGCAGGCCAAAGATAGGCGAAAATAGCAGAGGCATCGCTCGCCTTAGCGTACTTATCGGTGTCTATTCCTCTAACATCTTTTGTATAAAGGTCCATTCCTCAGGTGTCACCGGCATGATCGAAAGCCGGTTTCCTTTTGCCAGCAAACGCATAGATGCGAGTGCAGAAGTATCACGAAGTTCCTTCAAACTCAGCAATCTGGTCTTGCGTATCAGTTTGACATCCACATGCATCCAGCGTGGCTGCTCCGGGCTTGCCTTGGCGTCAAAGTATTTACTGCTGGCGTCAAATTGGGTCGCATCTGGATAAGCCGTACTTACCACTTCGACTATGCCCGCTATGCCGGGTTCGGCGCAGCTGGAGTGATAAAAGAACGCACGGTCGCCGATCTGCATCTGGTCACGCATAAAGTTCCGCGCTTGATAGTTGCGCACGCCAAACCAAGGGAAATGCGCTTGCGGCGATTTGACTAAATCGTCGATACCGACATCCGAGGGCTCAGATTTCATTAACCAGTAACGCATACAAACTCCTATTTGATCCAGATGAGCAAATTGCCAAATTTGCCCTAACTATGCATTTTGCACGACAGCCGAAAAAATAAGGGAAGAACGAAAAAAAAACGGCTGCATTTTCATGCAACCGTTTTGAAATAAAGCCCCGCCAGTGCCGCTTTGCCGGCATCCTGAACCAAGAGGTTCAAGGTGGCCGCAGTTAGTTCAACTTCGGGTTCATCGGACTAGCGACGATCACGCCCATCGAACAAAATTCCGCGACCGCTGCGCATAAATGGTTCAAGGAATTATGGCAATGGCGAACACGGCAGGAACTTTTAGTTTACTCCAATTTGTGCATCAAGATGAAGGGAAGAAAAAATAAAAATAAATACGGAAATAAAACTTGAAAAGAAAAAGCTCGTTTCCAAGAAAATCCACAAAAAATCAGAACAATTTTTCCTGCGGAGCAAGAGCGGCATCCAAGACAGTGTGCATGGTGGCAATTTTTTGTTTTACTTCTGACATCGCCATGTCAGAGAAAGGCCCGGCTGGCGCTCTAGTCGACAGCAGTTCTGCGGTTACGCTCAAGGCAGCCATCACCGCGATACGATCGGTGCCTTTGATTTTTCCGCTATCGCGGATTGCACACATTTTCTCATCTAGGTAAGATACTGCATCACGCAAGGCATCTTCTTCACCCTCTTTGCAGGCAAGCTTGTAGGTTTGCCCCATGATTGCCAAATCAAGCTGCGTCATACCGCTTCCTCATCCTGTACGTTGTCTAGCGACGGAATTTTTTTCAGTAACAGCGAAATACGGTCGTGCGCTTCCTGCATACGCCGCGCTAGATCTTCGTTTTCAGTCTCCAGCGTCAGCGCGCGCGCGCGCAATTCTGCATTTTCGCCGCGTAGCGATAGGGTCAACTCAGCCAATTGACTGATTTTTTCGGCGAGGTCGTGGAAATCTGAAATCATCCTGCCACTATAGTGTGGCAGGGGATTTACAGTCAATAGATTGCATGCGGTATCGTCACTTTTCACCCATGTCCGACAAATTTAATCGCATCAAGCTGGCGAGCCCCCCATAAACCAGGGACAAAAATGCCGATTTGGCAAAAGTTGGGGTAATCACTAATCAATCAAAGTCAGGCGGCCGTCAACCGTAATCAACGCGGTACGAATTTGGATCATGGGGAAAATACGACGCGCTAGCTCGCCATAGCGTTGCATTTGTTGTGCATATTCGGCTCGCTCACTATCAAGTAAATTACGTTTGTAATCCAGTATCCATAATTCATCGTCAAACATCACCACTCGATCGAACCGCACATTACCGGCATCGCTCACAACCTCTAATTCGTTGCGCGCAAAACGATGTTGTGCTGGGTCGAAAAAATGCGTGAGTGAGGATTGCGACAAAATGGCTTTTGCCTGGACTGCCACGGCTTGCGCAATCGGAATCGGACATGACAGCCATTTAGCAATCAATTCAACCGCTGGCAACTCTGGTGGCCACACTCTAGTAACCCGCTCCATCAGCGCGTGCAGTGCAATGCCTTCATCGATTTCATTACTGGATGCCGCGACCACGATTTCACGCAATGGCGCTGGTAGCGATGCGGGCTTAAAAATGCGCAGCGGAAAAATCGCCGCATCTGCTGATTCTGCTTCGACCGTGAATTGAGATAACTCGATCGGGTCTAGCGCAGTAAATTTTTGATACCAACAATCGGGGGCGACGCCCTCCGCATCTGCACCTTTTTTGGCGACCACACCGCTGACAATCAGCAAGCTCTTAGCGCGTGTGGCTGCAACATACAGAAGATTCCAGTCTTCCTGAGCTTTCAACGCTTGTTCGTCGGCAAATAATGCGTCGCGTGCGATCCCTCGCTCATCTTTCTTGCCAAACACAGAGAAATGCCGCGGTGCTTGCTCATCTTGGCGCCATTCGCACAGCACGCCTAGATTGTCAGACGCTGCGCCGCTGTGGTTGGTATCGAGCATCACTACCACTGACGCTTCCAAGCCTTTAGCACTGTGTATCGTCATGATGCGCACGGCGTCAACCGCAGCATCGACATCCGCCTCATCCGGCGCATCGTGCTCCGACACTTGCTGCAAGCGCTGCAAAGCCGCAATGAATTTTGGCAAACTCGGATAACGGCCCGCATCCATGTTTAACGAAAGCTCGGTAAATGCCTCGATATTGCCTAGCACTTGCCCGCGCATCAAAGCCGAAACTGACTGCGCATAGCGAGCTAACACATCACCCTGATGCAAAATGTGGTCGAGCAAATCATGCACTGGCAATCGTGGTGCTAAATGCAGCCAATGGGTCAGCAATTGCTGCGAACGCTGCAAATTCTCGGAAATCGGTTGTTCAGAGTCATACGCCGTTATATTTTGTAAGCGTAGCCACCAGGTTTTGTCGCTACATGTTGCGAGCGCGATCAGGTCGTCATCACTGACACTAAACAATGGTGACTTCAATACCTGGGCCAACGCAAGATTGTCATTTGGTGTCATCAAGAAATTGAGCAACGCGATTAAATCCGAAATTTCCAGCGCCGTCAGTAAACCACCGCGTTTGGCAGAAACAAATGGAATGCCAGCTTCGCGCAATGCGATTTCGTAAGCGCGCAAATGTTTACGTTTTTTTACCAATAGCATCACATCAGACCAACGGAATGCCGAGTTGGTAGCATCGCCATCGTTTTCAGGGCTGCTGTTTTTAAACTGCGCGCGCGCTTGCAAAATGGCCTGAGCCACCATCCGTCCTTCGTCTAGGCGACTCTCATCTTCCTCTTCCTCGCGTGGTGTCGTCAGCGGATCGCGTAGCTCAGCGGCTGACCAAACGGTTTTTTCGGCGCTCTGTTGCCGCACCAACGGCAAGCGCCAAACGGTTCCTGGCTCCGCCATCAACGTCGTCTGCGGGTGAAACAAAGGATTCAGTGCAAAACTGGTATTGATCACGTCCACAATGCCCGCCGCATTTCGACGTGTCTGATTAGTGCGTAAAAAATCTGCGCCTTGCGCCACTAGCAAGTCGCGAGCCGCGTTAAAAACACGCGGCTCAGCACGCCGAAAACGATAGATAGATTGTTTGGGATCACCGACGATGAACAAACTTGGCTTATCCTGATCGCCATCGTAGGCATCCAGCCATGCTTGCACAATGCTCCATTGCAGCGGATTTGTATCTTGAAACTCATCCAGCAGAATATGGCGGTAGCGCGTATCCAAACGGCTGTGCATATACGCGGCGTGATCTTCATTCAGCAACAAGCGATACGCTTGCCACTCAAGATCAGAAAAATCGAAGACGCGTTGCTCGGCTTTCACCGCTTGATAAATTTCCAAATACGCGGCGCCGACCATAAACAAAGCGCGGTTGAGTGCAACTACGTTGATTTCCATACTGCGCTTTTGCAGCGTCTTCAATGCTTCACCGATAGCCGCAAACTCTTGGTCGAATGCTGCGCTTGCCTCTTCGCCTAAATTACGCAGTAGCACCTCAAACAACTTACCTTTAGCGGCGTTGTTACCACGCGGCTCACCTTTGTCATTGAGAAACTGCGTCATCAGCGTCTCAAATTGAGCAAGCCAACCCTCACTTTGGTTGCCGGCTGTGACAGCTGTTTCGATTGCTACCGCACGCTTCTGATTGGTCGGTGTGCCTTGTCCCAATAACGAAGCAATACGCATCATGCGTGCTTGCAAATCTTGATCTGACCACAGCGACAATCTAGCATCTGAATTTGCATCTTCACCGCACAGTTCAGTTAACCAAGCTATCGGTTCTCCCTGCTGCTGTGCCGCCCACCATTCTGCGCGTTGATTGACAAAAGCATCTAACAAATTAAGCGTGTTGGTATCGCCAATTGACTGGTACAAAAAAACCAGCGCTGTTTTAATATCGTGTTGTTCTTCGTCGTTTAAAGACTGCATAAAACGACGCAGCGCATCAGCACGTAATTCTGCCGTTGCTTCGGTCAAGCTATAACCATGCGGTACGCCAGATGCCAACGGTGCGATTCGTAGTAAGCGCATGAACCAACTATGGAAGGTATCGATAGACAATGCCTGCGGGCTGCGCAACACGCGCTCGTACAAGCTGCGTGCCAGCGGCAAGGAAAGTGCCAAACTCTGTTCTGGAACACCGCGCTCTAGCAATAATTCGGTCGCCTCACTGTCGGATTTCAGCGCTAGATCTTTTAGCAATTGCAACAAGCGCTCGCGCATCTCTTGTGCCGCCTTGCGCGTAAATGTAATGGCCAGTACAGCAGAAGGATCAGCACCCGACAGCAGCAGGCGCAACATACGCGCCACCAACAACCAGGTCTTGCCGCTACCGGCACATGCCTCGACCACCACCGAGCGGGTGGGATCGCATGCAACTGCGATAAAACGCACCGCATCGGCGCTTTCACCATTCACTTCATACGCGCGCGCTGGCCAAGATTGATGCGTAGGTTGTTGCAAAGTTTGCTCGCTCATTACCATGCTCCCTTGCGACACAGCCCACGTACTTCGCAATACTGACAAACTGACTCGGGCCCAGTGGCAGGCAATGCTGCGCCATGTGTAATCGCTTGCATATTGTTGACGATCTGCTCTGCTAACGACTGCTGCCAAACATCGTAATTTGGCGCATCGATCGTTTGCGTTTTTTTCTCACCAGCATCCAATGGCACATAGGCAGCACTGTGCAGTGGCACCACGGAAAGCAGACCGTAAAAGGGCAACTGATGATCTTCACCTTGCTTGAGTTTTTTATTGAGTATGTCGCGACTCGAGCTTTTGTAATCCAACACTGCAAGCTCGCCATCGGCATTTGCATCAATACGATCGACACGTCCATGCAGCTTGATTTCACCATCCGTCCACGCCAAGGTTTTTTCCAGCTGTTCTTCACCAAATTTGAAGACCCAACCTTGCTGCTCACGCTCACTAACCCACGCGAGATAGGAAGGCATGGTTTTTTTCCAACGTTCGTAATAACCGAGTGCGGCGGCGCTGACATCTAGGCTTTTGGCAAAAACCTCATTTGAAATTTGCAACAACAATTGTTCTCGCGCATCGCTGGTATCGATTTGGTCAGCACTCGCTTGTTGCTGGACGGTTTGATGAAAGCGCGCCAAAATTAAATGCAACCAATCGCCGTAATCGCGCTTGTCCGGCGATTCCGCTAACTCAGCAATCCCCGACAAACCAAGCATGCGGGTAGCGAAAAATTGATATGGACATGCCACCAGGCTGTTGTAACCGCTGGCAGAAAGTTTTTTTGGTAATAGTTGTGGCGCAATCGGAGCCGGCATCGCGCTTGGTATTGCATGCAGTATATGGGAGGTAATTTCGGCCACATGATCTGGCAATATGAACCTAGCATTTGCGGCGCGTGAGCGGCAAAGCTGCAAGCGTTCTACCCAAGGGCTCAGCGAATTGGGCTCACCATTTTTGTGCGCTTGCCAGGAAAACACCACTTCTGGATTTGCCAACAATAATTCAGTAACGTCGCGCAGCTGCTGCTGTTGCAAAGTCTCGCGCGTCGCCAGACCTAGTTCGCGTCTGACGGCGTTTGCAAAAAACAGCGTTTCGGCTGGCTGTGAAGGCAAATGATCAGCGTCCACACCAACCACGACCACCGCATCGAACGTACGCAACCGCGCACCATTCAACGGTAACATCACGACGCGACGATCCACAATCGCCTGGATAAAGGTGGTCGACTCCATTTGTAAATTAATAAAAGCACGCCACTCCTTAAACGAGAAGGTGTGCGTAATCTGCTGACAATCTTGCTCCAAAGATTGCAACATTTGGAGAATCTGGGACCCGGCGGCATCTGCATGTAGCGCCTCTTGCATCCCAATCGCAAGCAGCGCCTTTTGCGTCAGCGCTAGCCAATCACCCAGTTTTCTATGCCTGTTTCCAGAAAAATCGGCCGCTTGCCGCGCCAACTTTTCAATCAACTTCTGCTCCGCCGGGAAAGAATCGAGCGCAGTTTCTATCGCTTGCCAACCGCCCTGGATATTGGCGCGTCGCAATGCCACTTCTATCGCCATCACATGATCGACTTTGTTCTCTATCTTCGCAAAGACAAACGGTGATTTCAAAAAATCCAGTAAAGCGACGGTATCAGCCCGAGCAGCAATCAATTCAAACCATGCTGCTAGCGCCGCCGCAGCGCGCGTAGTGGAGAGCTTCCAACCCGTCTCATCCGCCACAAAAATATCTGCGCGTTCCAATAGCGCACGTATACGTCTGGCTACCGCTCTGTCTTGCGCGACGATTGCCAGTGCGGTTTTGCCTTGCTGCAGCCAATTAATAATGGTTTGTGCACAATAAAGCGCTTCAGCTTCCAAATTTGCAGATGCATGCAGCGACAGATTTGCTAATGCACTATTTGTCGCTCCTACCTCCAAATTGTCGATAAGTTGCTCATCCGACGAGACTTCTGGCCAAGCAGCTACTAATAATTTATCCAAATGTTGTGCTTGCCAATCCAGCGTCACCACGATCACTTCGCGATGGGCGCTACAAGCATCTAAAAAAGCCTGCTCCATCGCATCTGGTGTGACGGGGCTAATCCAGTACAAAGCTTGCGAGCCCAGATGCGAAGTAGCACCCGCTAACTGCATCATTTGCCGGTTACGTAAGACGATTGCATCGTTCGCATCTAGCTGTGTCTTCCAGATCGACCACACTAACTGCGACTCATCCGATAGCAAGGTGCGCGCATTCGGCGACAAGGTTTGCAATGCAGCCTGCCAACGCGCTCCCGCAATCGCGTCAATATCAAAGGTAAAAGTTTCATCAGCGGCGTCGCTGCCACTCTGAGTGTCGCGCTGTAAATAAGGCAACATGGCGTGCGTCAATTCATCAGACAGTAACAACAGAATTTCTGCCAAGGACAGCAGATCAGTATTACGACGCGCAGTGAACAACTTCTTTAGCCACGCTTGTTGGCGCAAGCTGTCGTAGAGCGTCATCAAGCGTTCACTCGATGACACCGGCGACGGGCCCGCCTTGGGAGGCAGTTGTCTTAAATTTTCACCTAGCGTTGCAATCACAGGCGGGATAAAACTACCACCTATCTCGCTAGCCAATGCGCTCTTCAATAGCTGGATATGCACAAAGGTCGGCACCATCACCGACATCGCCGCATAATCGTGGATGCCGTCGCCAGTGTTTTGCGTAATGTGCTTGCTATCGCTCCAGCTCGGATCTTTTAACAACGCGCGCGCAGCCTGATTCCAAAAAATAGATGTCGGCGGAAAAGCAAGGGTGCGCAGCGGCATGGACAAGACTCTAAAAAATTGAACGACAAATTAATAACTGAATGGCAACTATGCAAGAAAAAATCGTCTGACTACCAGTGCTCAATCGTATTTAGCACTCAGGCAGTCTACGAATGAACGATCAACGATGACATTGAAGACGCAATGCTGACGCTCATCGGTTCTGCATTTTATGCGAGCAAGTGGCAAATTTACCAATCGATGCCACACTTTATATAAAATGAGTTATGATTTGCAAAACCCCGCCTGATCACCTCTTGTTTTGTTCATCAAAAACACTTGAATTACACTGCACTGTCACCATCTGTCGCAATGCAAGCTTATGCAAGTTCAAGCCGTTTGAAACAATCTGAGGCGCTAACAACATGCACGACAAATGTTTCATGTCGTCAAGGCGCAGATTTCTGACTTATCCCATTCTTCTCGAATCGAGACCAATATGAGCGAAAACATTAAACATACTAGTGATGCATCTTTTGAAGCTGACGTACTCAAATCCGATCTGCCGGTTCTGGTCGATTTCTGGGCTGAGTGGTGCGGTCCGTGCAAAATGATTGCACCGATCTTGGAAGAAGTCGCAAAAGAATACGCGGGCAAGATCCAGATCGCAAAAATGGATGTGGATGCCAATCAGGCAGTCCCAGCCAAGTTTGGCATTCGTGGTATCCCGACCTTGATTCTGTTCAAGAACGGTGCCCCGGCAGCGCAAAAAGTCGGTGCTTTGGCCAAAGGCCAGTTGACAGCTTTCATTGACGGCAATATCTAAACAATATTAAATACAAGGTAGCGATGCGCTCGCATCGCTACCTGATTAAAAATAAATAGCCAGACCTTAATAGTACCCACGCACTTCCCTCCCCCACCTATATATTTCCCATCTCGGGACACCACACACTATGCATTTATCTGAATTAAAGGCGTTACACGTCTCCGCATTGCTAGAACTAGCAGTTAGCCTCGACATTGACAACGCCGCGCGCTTGCGCAAACAAGAACTGATGTTCGCGATTCTGAAGAAACGCGCGAAATCAGGAGAACAAATTTTTGGCGATGGCGCTCTAGAAGTCTTGCCTGACGGCTTTGGCTTTCTGCGCTCGCCCGACGCCAGCTACATGGCGTCTACCGACGACATTTATATTTCTCCGTCGCAAATCCGCCGCTTTAATCTGCACACCGGCGATTCGATCGAAGGTGAAGTCCGCACGCCAAAAGACGGCGAACGCTACTTTGCATTGGTCAAAGTTGACAAGGTCAACGGCGAAGCACCTGAAGCATCGAAACATCGCATTCTGTTTGAAAACCTGACGCCACTGCATCCAGATAAGCCATTGCTGCTGGAACGCGACATGCGCGGTGAAGAAAACATTACCGGCCGCATCATTGATTTGATCGCGCCGATCGGTAAAGGCCAGCGCGGCTTGTTGGTCGCATCGCCTAAATCTGGCAAGTCCGTGATCTTGCAACACATCGCCCATGCAATCACAACCAATCACCCAGACGTTGTGATGATCGTACTGCTGATTGATGAGCGTCCGGAAGAAGTCACCGAGATGCAGCGCTCAGTGCGCGGTGAAGTGGTGGCATCAACCTTTGATGAACCCGCTACCCGACACGTCCAAGTCGCCGAAATGGTGCTGGAAAAAGCCAAGCGTCTGGTTGAAATGAAAAAAGACGTGGTGATTTTGCTGGACTCGATCACTCGTTTGGCACGCGCCTACAACACCGTAATCCCTGCTTCTGGCAAGGTCCTCACTGGTGGTGTTGATGCGAATGCGCTGCAACGTCCAAAGCGTTTCTTCGGTGCTGCACGTAATGTCGAAGAAGGTGGCTCGCTGACCATCATCGCCACCGCGCTGATCGAAACCGGTAGCCGTATGGATGACGTGATCTTTGAAGAATTTAAAGGTACCGGCAATATGGAAGTGCATCTCGAGCGCCGTCTGGCCGAGAAGCGCGTCTACCCTGCGATCAATCTCAATAAATCCGGCACACGTCGCGAAGAGTTGCTGATCAAACCGGATCAACTACAAAAAATCTGGGTCTTGCGCAAACTGCTGTACGGCATGGATGAGATCGAAGCGATGGAATTCATCCTCGACAAGATGAAGGCAACCAAGAACAATGCTGAATTCTTTGACATGATGCGACGCGGCAATTCCTGATGATTGATCAACCAATAATCAACAAATGATTAAGTAATAAGATATTCAAGCTTACGCCTGTATAAAAAGCTCGTTTTTCCGCCTTAAATGGCTGAGAAACGGGCTTTTTTCATAAGAACTTCTCTGCAGGTTGCTGATTTTATTGTATAATTTTCGGCTCACTCCGACCTGGATAAGTGATCGACAATCGGGTCAAGAAGCAGGTCGACCGACGAAGTGACGATTGGCTACCCAACTATTAAAGGTAAATCATGAAAGAAGGCATACACCCAGAATATCGCGACGTCGTGTTTCACGACGTGTCGAACGATTTCAAATTCATCACCCGTTCGACCATCAACTCGCGTGAAAAAATCGAATTTGAAGGCGCAGAATATCCGCTGGTAAAAATCGAGGTGTCGTCGGAATCGCATCCGTTCTACACCGGCAAACACAAGATCGTCGATACCGCAGGTCGTGTGGACAAGTTCCGCAAGAAGTTCGGCACGGTCGGCTCCAAAACACAAGTGGCAGAATAAGTTCACCACTTTGCCTGCTTGCGCAGGATCAAAAGGCAGCTTCGGCTGCCTTTTTTATTGGTGATTTTCTGCACCTGCATCTGCGTTTTTTGCTGAATTGCCCGCCAGTGCGGATTTTTACGGCACAATAACGCCAGTCTAAATAAAAACAAACTTCCAAACTTCTTGATGAAGCCAGTTCGTCTCCCTGCCGCCGCGACCAAAGCACTTCCCCGCTGGGGGTTGTTTGCGCTTTGTCTGCTCTATATTCTTCCTGGTTTGATTGGTCGCGATCCGTGGAAGACTGATGATGCCTCCGGCTTTGGCATTATGTGGACGATGGCACACGGCACACTGCCGGATTGGTTGTCGCCCCATATCGCGGGCCTGCCAATGCCGGAAGAAGGCCCGCTCGCTTTCTGGGTTGGTGCTATTTGCATCAAGCTATTTGGCTGGTTGCTTGGTGAAGCGATGGCAGCACGGATTGCCCCTATCGGCTTCTTCTTGCTCGGCACACTTGCTGTCTGGTACACCACTTATTTGCTCGGACGGCGTAACGATGCACAACCACTAAAACTCGCCTTCGGCGGCCAACCAGAGCCTAGAGATTTCGGCCGCACCCTGGCAGATGGTGCATTGTTGATTTATCTTGGTTGCCTCGGCTTACTGACGCATAGCCACAGCACCACATCGGCGGCATTGCAGGTTTCGCTGGTAGCACTGGCCATGTACACCACCGTGCGCCTGTTTGAATCAAGTGTCTGGCGCAGCGCAATCTGGCTCGGACTGGTGCTCGGACTGCTCGCATTGACACGTAGCTGGCTCATCCCTGCTGGTTTATGGCTGGGTATCGTGACACTAGCATTGGCCTCAGCACGCACCCGCAAGCTACTACTTCCTCTTGCAGTAATCGTTCTGCCACTCGCGATATTCATACCTGGTGTATGGATTGCAGCAGACACTTATCTGCATCCTTTTGGCAGCGTGCAAACCGATGCTTGGCTGACGTGGAATCTCACGCAAATAGGTACGCCAACGTGGCATACGCTGCGTTATTTCTCGTCCAACAGCATCTGGTTTGCCTGGCCGGCATGGCCGTTTGCAATCTGGGCCGTGTATGCATGGCGACGTCAACATGAAGCCCTGCACATTACCTTGCCGCTGACATTCTTCAGTACCTTACTGATACTTGCACTACTCAATCCAAGTACTGACGAATCCAGCTTGTTGCTGCTATTACCGATGCTGGCAATACTGGCCGCATTTGGTCTACCCACGATGAAACGTGGCGCGATTAATGCCGTCGACTGGTTCTCGGTGATGACGCTCACCACCTGTGCCGCCTTTATCTGGATAGGCTGGATCGCCAAGCAAACCGGCTGGCCGGCACAGATCGCAAAAAACGCATTTAAGATCGCCCCAGGTTTTAAACCGGAATTTAGTTGGATCGCCACGTTGGTTGCCTTTGCGGTCTCAGCCGGCTGGATTTGGCTGGTGTATTGGCGCGTCTCACGTCGGCCATCAGTGTTATGGCGCGCAGTGGTGCTCTCGTCGGGCGGTATTATTTTATGCTGGTTGCTACTGATGACCCTGTGGCTACCATGGGGCAATTACATTAAAAGCTACGCCAGTGTTGCACGCCAAATCCATGCGGTACTTCCCGCTACCAAACACTGCGTAGAAACAGATATCGGTTCACCGCAACGCGCATCGCTTGCCTACTTCGGCGATATTGCATTCGCCCAGTTTTCTCAAAAAGACTGCACTTACCTGCTATTGCAAGATCATCATCGCAGCAACAACACGACCTCACTGATGCGGCGTGGTGATGCGTCATGGCGATTAATCTGGCAAGGACGCCGCCCTTCTGACAGAGATGAGCGCTTCCGTCTATACCATCTGCAGAAGAGTAAGAAAAAGTCGTCGCCATAAATACTGTCGGCGCACACGTAGTAATGCTAAATAAACAGGCAGCAGAAGGAAATCTCGCAAATCATTTCATTTAAGTCGACGCAATAATCGACAATATGATTTATAAAATATGCGAAGCGTATTGCTCAAATGTCCGGAATCAAGGATAATATCGCCTTGCGTTGCCGAGATGGCGGAATAGGTAGACGCACGGGACTCAAAATCCCGCGCCGCAAGGCGTGCCGGTTCGATTCCGGCTCTCGGCACCAGAAATACATGCAGTACTAAGTAATAGTTAAAAAGCCCTCACATCGTTGAGGGCTTTTTTATTTTTCAGCATCCTGACTATCTACATGCGTCACATATTCGGATAATTTGGTCCCCCGCCCCCTTCTGGCGTGACCCATACGATATTCTGGGTCGGATCCTTGATATCGCAGGTCTTGCAATGCACACAGTTTTGCGCGTTGATCTGCAAGGCATCCTGACCCGCTGCATCCTGGACAAACTCGTACACACCCGCCGGACAATAACGTGCCTCCAGCCCTGCATATTGAGCCAAGTTCACTCGTACCGGAATCGTTGAATCTTTCAGCGTCAAATGAAAAGGCTGATCTTCTGCATGATTGGTATTGGAAACAAATACTGAAGACAGGCGATCAAAGGTCAGTTGGTTGTCCGGTTTCGTATAGGTAATCGGCGTATAAGCGCTGGCTGGCTTCAGGCATGCATGATCAGCATGTTTGTTACGCAAAGTCCACGGTGCCTTACCACGCAGCAGCAATTGATCTATGCCGACCATCAACGCGCCTGTGTACAAGCCTTTGCTCATCCACGGCTTGAAGTTGCGCGCCACATGCAACTCCTCATGCAGCCATGATTGTTCAAATGCTGTTGTATAAGCACTGAGTTCATCGCCCTGACGTTCTGCGGAGAGTGCAGCAAATGCCGCTTCGGCTGCCAGCATGCCGCTCTTGATCGCCGCATGGCTACCCTTGATGCGACTTGCATTCAAAAAGCCTGCCTCACAACCGATTAGTGCACCACCGGGAAAAACCAACTTGGGTAAAGACTGCAAGCCACCCGCAGTAATTGCACGGGCACCATACGACACCCGTTTGCCACCCTTGAAGAAGCGGCTAATTGCGGGATGGGTTTTGTAGCGCTGAAACTCTTCGAATGGTGACAGATACGGATTCTGATAGGCCAAACCGACTACATAACCAACCGCGACCTGGTTGTTCTCCAGGTGATACAGAAACGATCCGCCATAGGTATCGCTCGCTAAAGGCCAACCAGCGGTGTGGATCACCAGCCCCGGCTGATGCAACGCCGGATCGATTTCCCACAACTCCTTAATACCGATTGCATAGCTTTGTGGTGCCTTGCCTTGATCCAAGCCGTATTGGGCAATCAGTTGCTTACCCAAATGGCCACGTGCCCCTTCGGCAAACAGCGTGTACTTGGCATGCAGCTCCATACCGAGTTGGAAAGCAGCAGTTGCTTCACCTTGGCGATTGACACCCATATTGCCGGTGGTGACACCACGTACTGCCCCGTACTCGTCATACAGAATCTCAGCCGCTGGAAAGCCCGGAAACAAATCCACGCCCAATGCTTCAGCTTGCTCCCCCAACCAGCGCACCACATTCGCCAGCGAGATCACATAGTTACCGTGATTTTGAAAACAGGCTGGTAGCAGGAAGTTCGGAACCTTGGCACTACCGGTCTGAGACAGAAACAAAAAGCGATCTTCCGACACCGGCGTATGCAAAGGCGCACCGCGCTCTTTCCAATCTGGCAGCAACTCGGTCAGCGCTTGCGGGTCCATCACGGCTCCGGACAGGATATGCGCACCCAGTTCGCTGCCTTTCTCAAGCACACATACTGAGACCTCGCGACCACTGTTAGCAGCTTGCTGCTTCAGACGGATCGCAGCAGACAGACCGGCGGGGCCGCCACCGACGATCACAATGTCATAGTCCATCGCTTCGCGCGGGCCATGTTGGGAGAGCAATGGATTAAATGAATTATTCAAAGAGGATATGGATGACATAAATGAATCGGCAGGTATAAACGACACTATTCATTACAGAGTACGGAAAATCAGCGCAAAACCGGCTACCAGACAAAGCGTGCCGACCATTTTCTTGATCAATGCACTATCCATACGGTGAAGAAGATAGGCTCCCAACAGCACACCAAAAATTTCAAAAACACAGATGAATGAAGCAAGACCGAAATCGATGGTTCCCATTTGTAAATTAGCAATGGTGCCCGACAAAGCGCCGACAATTTGCAGAACTTGGCCGACACCTATTGCCGTCAGAATCGAGAAGCCGAACAACACCATCAAGGGCACCGATAACGCTGGACCACCGATACCCGTCATGCCCGAAAGAAATCCAGTCACGGCACCAATTGTTGCCAACGTCACCCACTCCTTCTTGCCTCCTTGTGGCAACTTGAATATCACGTTGTACGCACTGCTAAAAAAAGTATAAGCGCCGGCAATGATAATGAGTGTTGCCAGAACCAGCGACAATATGACGGGGCTAAGTAGAGAACCGACCCAGGCACCGGCAAATCCTGTAACGGCAGCACCTGCACATATAGGCCAGACCAGTGACCAGTTGATCGAGCCTTTATGCTGAAAATAAATCGTCCCGGCGAGACCGATAAAGATGAACGTGAATAAGGATGTTGCCGTACCTTCATGCAGACTAATGCTTGTAATTAACGTCAATGCCATCGGCATCAAAAAACCACCCACACCAGCCGCTCCCACCATCGCACCTATGCTGAGCGAAATCAGAATCAGGCCAGCATTAGGCCCCAATGATGTCCACATAATTATCCGTAAATGTTTGATTTCACAGTACTTATTATAACTCGTTATAATAAGTACTGCAAACAAAAAAACATCTACTGTGGCGTTTGCAATGCCTGCATCAACTCTGGAACTATCTCGAAAAGATCGCCAACGATACCGTAATCAGCCACACCAAAAATAGGCGCTTCCGAATCCTTGTTGATCGCTACAATTACACGAGAATCAGTCATGCCAGCCAAATGCTGAATCGCCCCCGAAATACCAACCGCAATATACAAATCGGGCCCTACTATTTTTCCCGTTTGACCTACCTGTAAATCATTGGCCACAAAACCCGCATCGACGGCGGCACGGGATGCCCCCAATGCAGCTCCCAATGTGTCGGCCAACGGCTCCAGTAGCCGAAAATTTTCGCTAGACCCCAACCCTCGTCCGCCGGATACAACGATGCGTGCCGAACTTAATTCAGGTCGACCCGAGGCTGCCAATTCACGTGAAATGAACACTGATTTACCTGAATCTGTGACAGCCACGATCGTCTTAATAGTGGCAGCTCCATTCATCGCACTCGCTGCAAAATTGACAGTCCTTACCGTGAGTACTTTAATTTGATCTAATGACTTCACTGTCACAATCGCGTTACCTGCATAAATAGGCCGCTCAAAGATGTCTGCCGAGACCACCTTCGTCACTTCAGATATCTGACCTACATCCAGTTTGGCGGCAACGCGCGGCATAATATTCTTGCCATACGTTGTTGCCGGTGCAAGCAGATGCGAATAAGTATGCAACTGTGCTAATGCCACAATTTGCTGTGAGACGTTCTCGGCCAAACCATTGGCAAACGGAACAGCGTCGGCCAACAACACTTCTTCAACCCCGCTGATTTGTGCAGCAGCTTGTGCGACGGCATCACAGCCATGCCCAGCAACCAGCACGTGCACCTTGGCATTACATTCAAGTGCGGCGGTGACTGCATGCAAGGTACTGCTATTCAATGTCTTATTGTCGTGTTCGGCGATCACTAATACCGTCATGATGAAGTCCCTTCTATTGGGTTAATGGCAATCAGATCACTCTTGCATCATTGCGCAATTTATCAACAAGCTCGGCGGCGTTATTCAGCAATATCCCTGGTGCACGTTGCACAGACTCACTGACCTTTAGCGTGAGCCAGCGCGGCGCTACATCGATGTCCAACGATGCTGCTGCTATTACCTCCAATATTTTTTTCTTCGCCTTCATTAGATTCGGCAAACTTACAAAACGCGGTTCATTCAAGCGCAGATCAACTGTCACTATCGCCGGCAACGTCAACCGTACAGATTCAGTGCCGCCGTCGATTTCGCGTCGCACAACGATGCCGTCATCTTCGACCACTATTTTGGATGCATAGGTCGCTTGTGGCCAATCGAGTAATGCGGCCAGCATTTGTCCTGTTTGATTGCAATCATCGTCAATCGCCTGCTTGCCTAAGATAATTAATTCTGGATTTTCCTTTTTCGCTATCGCAGCCAAAATTTTTGCGACGGCGAGAGGTTGCAGCTCCAAGTCTGTTTCTATCAACATGCCGCGATCAGCACCTATCCCCATCGCCGTTCGTAGCGTTTCCTGACTAGTATTTAAGCCGCATGAAATAGCGAGGATCTCAGTTACCTTTCCCATTTCACGCAACCTGACAGCTTCTTCTACTGCAATTTCATCAAAAGGATTAATGGACATCTTCGCACTGCTGCTATCAACGCCGGAGCCGTCTGATTTAATACGAATTTTGACGTTCGAGTCGATAACACGTTTTACAGGGACCATTATTTTCATTGCGTATCCTTTCGATCATAAGATGCTGCTTGCGTAATGTTTTCTCGTTCGGTGTTCTAACCAATAAACTAAATATTTGCTTCCAGCAGTAAGAGAACCAGAAGCACAATCCAGATGGTCTCTGTGACCAACATCAAAACCGGTCGCCAACCCAAGGATGCCAGTGATTGAAAAGAAGTTTTCACGCCCAGTGCTGCGATGGACAACACCAGACAACTACGCGATACATCATTGATCCATACGGAAGCCAGATGGGGAATGAAATGAAAACTATTGGCCAACATTATGCAAACAAATCCGATTAAGAAAAAAGGTACGAAAGGTGAACGCACGGTGTCGGCTATATCATCACGCTTTCGGTACAAGAAAGCGATCGTAACCACCGCTGGTACAAGGCAGGCGACGCGCGCCAACTTGACGATAGTCGCGACCTCACCAGTGTGATTTGAGATAAGGTAGCCAGCGCCAACCACCTGAGCCACATCGTGAATCGTGGCACCAAGAAAAACGCCAGCACTTGTCACATCCAGTTTCAAGAAATGCACAAGTAGCGGATAAATAATCATCGCCATTGTCGACAGAGAGGTCACACCAACTACAGTAAGTAGCGTAAATTGTTCATTCTCTTTCGTCTTTGGCAGAACGGCAGAAATTGCTAACGCCGCCGATGCGCCACAAATTGCGACTGCACCGCCCGACAATAATCCCTCGACCCTACTGCGCCCAAATATTTTTGCGACCACACATCCCAATAATATCGTCGACACAACGGCAAGTAACACGATGATCATTGGTGCCGCACCAAGTGAGGTAATCTGTTCAAGCGTAACGCGCGCACCCAACAAGGCTACGCCCGTGCGCAGTAGCGTCTGACTGCAAAAATTAATTCCAGGCTGGCATATCGGATCTTGCGACAAAAAGTGAAACGCCAACCCGAAGAACAATGCGTACAACAATTGCGGCCCACCATAAGCAGTCGAAACAAAGGTGGCCGCTAACGCAATGACCACACTTATGGCAATACCCGGCCAGTTCTTTCTGAGAGCAGCCGGATGCCATGCCGAAAAAAATTGCGTGGACCTGCCGTGCCATGTGATGCCAGACGCTCTCACTTTTTCGTTCACGTCGCTCTCTCTTCCGCTTACGCTAGACAACACTTCTCCATGCGAGCCGAAAGGACGCACAATCAATCTGATAAAACGAGAAATGGATGGGTTGGCCGCACGCTTGGATGCGGCTATGGCTTTCCTACTTATCCACGAAGGCCCGCTCGATTACATAATGCCCCGGATGACTCATATTGCCCTCGGTCATCCCATGTGATTCCAGCACGGCGACTGTGTCTTTCAACATCGCTGGACTGCCGCACAACATGAATCTATCGTCGTCGACATTGAATGTCGGCAGACCGAGTTTTTCGTACATTTCATCGCCAGCCAGCAGATCAGGAATCCGCCCCTGATTTTTGAATGGCTCGCGCGTCACGGTCGGGTAGTAAAGCAATCGATCCGACACCAGTTCTCCCAAAAATTCATGGCTGGGTAGATCACTGGCAATACGTTCCTGATATGCCAACTCATGGATGTGACGGCAACCGTGCACCAGGATCACCTTGTCGAATTTTTCGTAGATATCCGGGTCTTGCACAATGCTCATGAATGGCGCCAGACCGGTGCCAGTACCCAACAGATAAAGATGTTTGCCAGGTAGCAGATTTTGGCTCAGCAAGGTGCCAGATGCTTTGCGACCAACCAGAATCGAGTCACCGACCTTGATGTTCTGCAAGCGCGAGGTTAACGGGCCGTCCGGTACCTTGATACTCAAAAATTCCAGTTGCTCATCGTAATGCGGGCTCACCATGCTGTAGGCGCGCATCAGGGGCTTGCCATCTACATCCAGCCCTATCATTGCAAACTGTCCGCTCTGATAACGAAAGCTCGCTTCGCGCGTGGTGGTGAACGAAAACAACCTATCGGTCCAGTGATGGACGGACAACACTTCTGCTTCATAAAAGTTACTCATGATGCCAACCTTTCATCAACGTTTCTGTGAAACCAGATTGCTCTGCACCAAAGGCCATCTGCTTTAGATAAGTCCACGGATAAATGCCACGCTCATGCTGATCTGAGAAAAACAGTTGCAAACCGACCGACCCAAGCTGTTCAATTTTTAGCAAGCTGACATCCGGATCGACCGGAATGATGTCATTGAGTTTTCTACGCAAGCTTTCGCAACTACTGCAACGGCAGGACACCCTCAACGCTTTGTGTGAAATCGTTGCATGCTCACCATCCCACACCAAATTGAGGGTTTTGCTCTTGCTGCTGATACTGATTTCCGATGGCCATTCAGACGACATCTCATTCTCCTACCCTGCATTCACAATAAGGTACGCACACCTTCAGGACCGATTTCCATGCTGAAGCCCTCACAGCCACCACTAGACAATTCACCACCCATTGATGCCAGGCTTTCTTCGCGTATCAGTGCCTTGATAGAACGCAGCAAGTTATTGAACTCCGGTGTGTCCATCATTTCCGGTTTTCTCGGACGCGGCAGCGGCACTTGAATTTCTGCCTTCACGCGTCCTGGTCTTGCAGTCATCACATAGATACGATCGGACAGAAAAATAGCTTCTTCAATATCGTGTGTAATGAACAGCACTGACAGGCGCAAGCGCTGCCACATATTGGTCAGTATTTCTTGCATCACCGTGCGCGTTTGCGAATCAAGCGCGCCAAATGGTTCGTCCATTAACAAGACTTGCGGGCTGGTGGCCAGTGCTCGCACGATGCCGACACGCTGACGCATGCCGCCCGACAGTTGCGATGGATAGTGATTTTCAAATGCCAGCAAGCCGGCCAAACCCAGTAAGGTACGTGCCTGTGTTTGTCGCTGCCCCGCGGCCATGCCCTGCATCTTCAATCCGAATTCGACATTTTTTCTGACTGTCATCCAGGGAAACAACGAGTATTGCTGGAACACGACACCGCGATCTGAGCCCGGCCCCGTGATTGCTTTGCCGTCTAGTGTCAGCACACCGCTATTGGTTTTGGTAAAACCGGCGACTGCATTCATCAATGTCGACTTGCCACAGCCAGACGGCCCGATAATGGAGACGAACTCGCCGGGTTGTACATTGATGGAAACCGATTGCACCGCGTGTACCGTACTGCCTCTTGCGGTGAAACTGATGCTGACATCCTTGACGTTGACGTGACCGAATGCGCTATTCATTTCTGTCATCATTTTCTACCTCCTGCAGCCGCACCTATCCACGGCGTCGACCATTTGGAACATAACTGAATCACCTTGCTGCACAACAGACCGAGCACACCGATGGTCAGCATGCCGAGCGCAATTTTCGGATACTCGATCAATGAATAAGATTCCCAAGTAAAGTAACCAATACCGTACTGTCCGGATATCATTTCTGCGGCGATCAGCGACACCCAGGCCACGCCCATACCAACTGCCAAGCCGGTAAAGATGTGTTGCAAAGCACCCGGAAGAATCACGTACAACATCAGATCCTTTTCTTTCGTTCCCAAACTGGCCGCTGCACGAAACAACACTTCGTCAATTTCTTCCACGCCGTGAATCGTGTTGAGCAAAATCGGGAAGAAGGCACCGATGAAAGTAATGAAAATAATGCTGCCTTCATTGCTAGGCCAGATCATGATCGCCATCGGCACCCACGCAATTGCCGGAATCGGGCGAAACACTTCCATCGCCGGCATCGTCACCGAACGGAACAGACGGTAACGTCCAACCAAAATACCGAGGAAAACACCGAGCACCGCAGCAATGAAGAAGCCCTCCATAATCCGGCGCAAACTCATCCAGACATTGGTAATGAACTTGGTGGACTGATTAACCTCAATCATGGTGTTCCAGACATCGCCGGGTGTCGGGATATTGCTGAAGCGAATATAAAAATCCCAACGATATTCGGTTGCCAGATACCAGAACAACAGCACACTTCCGATCGACACCACACCCAGCAGGTATTGCATCCAGGTCGACTCAAACACTGTCTTCCACTGCAAGCCCTGTTTGGTTGACACGGATGCATCTGCACCCATACCTCCCTTTATTGCCTGTAACGGCGGTCTGGATGTTGAGACACCTTGCGATGCACTTTTTTTGTGCGCCGCAGGAACCACCTCAGCAGGTGACTCGATGGCGCGATCGGTCATGGCCATGATTATTTCTCCAGTTTGGCTAGAATCTACTCATAGGTAACAACGGTGCCGCTGTTTTTCTTGGCATACGCTTCTGCATCTTTTTTCAGCAGGAACGGCACGGGAGCAAGCTTGCCGGACACCGAGTAAAAAGCCTTGCTGCCAAACACCTTGATGCCTAATGCGTGGTCGTACACATAGGACACAGCAACTTTCTTGCCAGCCTTTTCGTACTGCGCAATGCCTTTGAACGCACAGGTAGTAGAGCTGACCGGAACGATATCGCCGCCATCAATCCAGATTTCTGCTGCCACTTTGGAATCAGTGATGTCCTTGTTGCAAATCGGATCATGACCACTGATGTTGTAGTAGTTCTGCAGCGATTTCTTTTGCGCGTCGTAGTCGAGTCCGTCTTCCTTGAAAGCTTCACGCACATATTTTTCATTAACCCATGCGTTCACATCCAGCGGCTTGACACGACCCAGTTTTTCTAGAACTGCATGATCAGTCTTGATGGCATCGACCAGAATTGGTTTGATGGTTGGATCCAGAGTGTGGATACCGCCAGGGCCGAGGAACAGATACGCAACTTCTTTCTCGACGCCAGTCCACTTTTCAACATTCTCTGCTGCCAGTTTGGGATTTTTTCTGAGCCAGTCATCTGCAGCCATCAAGGCCTTGATGTAAGCCACGACAACTTCCGGATATTTCTCGGCGAAGTCCTTGCGTACGACGACGCCATGGAAGGTCGGCACCTTAGTTTCTACGCCGTCAAAAATCTTGCGCGCAAAACCGCGGTACGGCAGTAGATCCGGGAATGGTACAAAGTCGGCATGGGCATCAATCTTCTTTTCTTGCAGATTGGTGGTACCCACTTCAGGTGATTGACTCACCATGTTCCAGTAATCGCCGGCCCAACCACGCGATTGCATCGCCTGCAATACCATGCCATGCGCCGCCGAGCCGAATGGCACCGACAAGGTCTTACCTTTCAGATCAGAAAGTTGGTAATACGGACTGTCCTTGTGTACCACCACACCATTGCCAGCGCCAAACTGATTGTAGGCAATGATCGCAATCAGCTCAGTTTCATTACCACTACTGTTTTGTCCGATTGCACCGTTCACCAGCAATGGATAATCACCCATCATGCCAATCTGAATCTTGTTGGCCATCATGCCGTTGGTGATTGGGGGGCCCGAGGTAGAGTTCTGCCATTCCAGCTTGAAATCAATGTCACTGTACTTCCCTGTTTTCGGCAAGAATTTTTGCAGCAGACCCATCTCCTTGATCACCACGCCACCAGTGACTGTATTAGTCGTGGTGTTTTGCGTGCCAATGCCGATGGTGACCGTTTCCTTAGCTTGCGCACTTGCGCAGACAAGTAAGGCGAGGGATAACGTCAGGGTGCCGGCAATGGATTTGCCTCTCCCTGTGCGATGCATGTTCGAAAACAAGATAGCCATGTTGATTTCCTTCAAGGTTGATTTAACTTCGAATCATTCAAAACACTAACCGGACGCACTAACGGCGCTTTTTTAAACCATCTCCATCAAATATTCACGCTTGTTCTGCTTCTCGGCCCAGCTCTCAGCATCCGGCAACGGCTCGGTAGACTCGGTGATCAATGGCCACTCCGCCGCCAGCTTCACATTCAGAGCGACATATTCCTTTTGGTCGTCGGGCAATACTTTTTCGTCGTATATCGCTTCGACCGGACACTCCGCCACGCAGACCCCACAATCGATGCAAACTTCGGGATCGATCACCAAAAAATTGGGACCTTCATGAAAACATTCGACCGGGCATATCGCGACGCAGTCCGTGTATTTGCAGCCGATGCAGGATTCTCCAACGACGTGTGTCATGACACTCCTCCATTGAGATGAATAGTTGTGATGGCCAGCTTGGATAATTTGCGTACATCAGAGTCGTTATCTCTTTGCGCGACTTCCAGAAACGGGATCGCGCGCGCATCGCCGATTTCGCCCAACGCAATCACCGACTCTTTGCGCAGATTGCTCATCTCGTGTTGCAGGGCAGTACACAAGGCTGGCACTGCTGATTTGGCTTTCAACTTACCCAGGCTGCGAGCAGCTTTGACGCGCACTTGCCAGAACTCATCTTCCATCGCACGCACCAGATCCGGCACGCCCAATGTCAGTCCAAGTTTGCCCATGGTGGAGGCAGCTTCTTCGCGCACCTGCCAGACCGAATCCAGCAGGACGCGACTCAACGTCAATTGAATGCTGACTTCAGATGAGTAACCAAGTGCGCCAACGGCGATCCGTCGCACTTCCTGATCCGAATCGTTGGCGGCGGCGTTAGTCAGCACGCCAATCGCTTCTGGTTTTTTGAGATAACCGAGAACACCTACTGCTTCGCGACGTACATTTGGATTGACATCTTTCAATGCCTCCATCGCCGGAATGAACGCCTCCTCAACTCTGAGTGCCTTGATGGCGTGTAAGGCCGAGGCTTTCACCTCTGGATCTTGGTCAGCAAGATAGGGCAAAAGATAGACTGCAGATTCGGCATTTTTCAGCTCGGCCAGCGTTACTGCCGTCGCCTGCCTAACGTCAGGATTGCTATCCTTCAACAGCGGCACCAATGCCTGCAATGCTTCGGGCTCCTCGTAGCCTTCGATCGCCTTGGCCGCTTCGAGACGCACGTTGGCATCTTCGTCGGCCATTGCAGTCACTAGCAGCGGCACGATATCGTCTTCCTCTTCTGTGTAAGGCAAATCAATTACCGCAATCCGGCGCACGCCTGGGTCTTCGCTTTGCAGTCGGTCGTGAATAGTGTTGGCAAGCATCGTGATCTCCTATCGAACAAGGTATGGAATATTGACGTGTACCGCACCAGTCGGGCAGTCCTGCTCGCACGGCATGCAGTACCAGCATTCATCAAATTTCATGAAAGCCTTGTTGCTGACGAAATCGATGGCCAGCACGTCCAGCGGACAGACATCGACACATACGGTGCAACCTTTTTCTGCGATGCACTTGGACTGATCCACCACCACTGGGGCTTGCGTTCTTGTCGTTGCAATAGTCATGATCTTTTCCTCGTATTAATTAGTTTTTTCCACCAGCGACGCGCAGTCGTTGATATGCCGCTTTTTCCTCGTCGTTCAGCTCAACCATGTAAGGCTCGATCTCGCGTTTTCTGAAAGCCATTTTTCCTTCTGCGGATTTGCCGACGTTGGTATGACAGAACCAGTTTTCGTCATCCTTTTCTGGATAATCGACACAGAGGTGATACAAACCCCAGCGGCTTTCCTTGCGGAACAGAGAGGAACGTGCTGCCAGTTCTGCGCAATCGCGGATCGTGTAGGCTTCCATCGCGCGCATCAATTCGTGCGGATTTTCTGCACTGATCTCGTTCAGGTCATCGCTGATCTCGCCGAAACGCTCGAGTGCGATTTCCATCTTTCTGGTGATCTTGGGCGGCTGCAGATAGTCATTGACAATACGACGCGTCTTGTACTCGACCTGGAACGGCGTCAAGCCTTCGCTGCGCGACAGCGGCGCCATGATGCGTTTGCGCTCGGCTTCCACCATGTCGGTATTAATGACTGGATCAGGCTTGCCAGAAACGTAATCGACCGCGTTCTCGCCGCAGAACTTGCCGTAAACAAAAGCGCCGAGCATGTAGTTATGCGGAATGCTGGCGCAATCACCGGCGGCATAAAGACCTGGGATCGAGCATTCACCCTTTTCATTGGTCCAGATACCGGAGGCACTGTGGCCGCTGCAAAAACCGATTTCGGAGATGTGCATCTCGATTGCCTTTTGCCGGTAATCATTGCCACGACCTTCGTGGAAGCGACCACGACTTGGGCGCTCATTGGTATGCAGAATGTGCTCGATCTCGGCGATCGTTTCTTCCGCCAGATGATCCAGCTTGAGAAAGACCGGGCCACGACCACCTTCAAGTTCGTTATAGAACTCCAGCATCATCTGGCCACTCCAGTAATCACACTCAATAAAGCGAGAGCCCTGCGAGTTGGCGGTGTAACCACCGAACGGACCAGTCACATATGCGCAGGCTGGGCCGTTGTAATCCTTGATCAGCGGATTGACCTGAAAACATTCCAGATTGGTCAGCTCTGCACCAGCGTGATACGCCATCGCATGGCCTTCACCACTATTGGTTGGATTCTCGTAAGTGCCGAACATGTAACCAGAAGCTGGCAAGCCGAGACGGCCTGCAGCACCGGTACACAACACCACCGATTTGGCCTTGATCACATAAAAGTCAGCGGTACGGCAATCGAAACCCATCACACCAGCAATTTCACCATTTGCGCCAGTAATCAAACGCGTGGCAACGACGCGATTAGTAATATCAACACGTTGACGTTTTAGTTGGCGATACAGCACCTTCTTCATGTGATGCCCTTCCGGCATCGGTAATACATAACTACCTAAGTGATGCACCTTGCGTACCGCGAAATCACCTGTTTCATCTTTTTCAAACTTGATGCCCCATCGATCCAGCTCTTCGATCATTGCGTAACTATTAGACGCATAGGCATACACACCTTTTTGATCGACGATGCCATCGTTGGCAACCGTGATTTCCTTGGTATATTGCTCAGGCGTTGCATGTCCTGGGATAACAGCATTATTCAAGCCATCCATTCCCATCGAGATGGCGCCACTGCGTTTGACGTTGGCTTTTTCCAGCACAAGCACACGTAATTTTGGATTTTTTTCCTTGGCCTTGACAGCCGCCATAGGGCCGCCAGTGCCGCCGCCAACGATTACAAGGTCGTATTCCAGTTCGATGGTATTCATGTCACCCTTTCAGTAAGTTGTTACTGCGTAACGAACAACGTCTGATTGACGTTCGCGTCATCAAGCTTCGTCGTAACAAGAATTTCTGAAAGTCAGAGCAACAGGTCATCGCTCAAATCTTATTTTGCTCTGCAGAATTACTTGTTATAACTCGTCATAACAAGTAGAGCAAAACGTGTGCCAGCGGTTTTTAGCACTTTTCCGCGCTTAAACAGGTGATCTGGAGGTTTGTGTGGACAGAAACGGTGCGAAGCGAGATCGCATCAACCCGTTCTGGTGAAAATAACGCCAAGATGGGGCGCTAAGGCAGGGAGAAACTCGTTAAATAGGTATTAACGAAGCACCTTCATCTTGTACTTGAAGGTCTCGGCCGGGTAATGCAGATATTCGAACACTAGCGGATTATCTTCTGCGGAATAAGTCAGACGCTCGATACGCAGTATCGGTGAGCCCGCAGGAATTTTTAAACGCGATGCAATTTCATTGGTTGCGGTGGTCGCATCAATTTCGACGTCAGCCGAATGCAGTCCCTTGTGTAAAAAATTTTCCAATAGCGAGAACAGATCTTTTTCGCGCAAATTTTTCTCTGTCAGCTTGGTGCCAATTTCATGTTTGACCCATGAGTAGTCGATCGAGATCGGCTCTCTATTTAGATAACGCACACGATGAATCTCGGTTACCTGCGTGCCAAGCGCAACCGCAAGCTTGCTGCAAACCAGTTGGTTTGCCTTAACCGTCTTTAAGCCGAATACCTCGGAAAAAGTTTCGTGCCCCAGCAAGCGCATCGCTTCGCCAAAGCCCTGCAAATGCATTAGCTCTTGAGATACGTTTGGCCTGGCAACGAAGGTTCCCTTGCCGTGTACTTTGAAAAGCAGCCCTTCCTTTTGCAGATCGTTGACAGCCTGTCGCACCGTGATGCGACTAACGCCAAACGCATTGATCATTTCATTTTCGGAAGGAAGCTGTTGGTGTGCGACATAGCTGCCATCGATAATCTTGGCACGTATCGCCTCCTTGATCTGCGTATACAGAGGGACAGTCGATGAGCGGGGCAGTTGAGTTTTCAAGATGGGCCGTAAAAACAGGGAGATGAGTAATTATAGTGCGTACAACCCGTCTAGATTCACCTATGCGATCTGAATTCCCATGTAGCGCGTTTTACGCCCAAGGATAATGGAAACTATGTCTGTCGCGCCATGGCATAGTTAATTGGATCTCATCATCAGGTTCAACATACACTCAACAATGAAATCTACACAACAACGAATCCTGTTCACCAAAAAGGCCATGTATTCGTATGTCAACTATTATCAATGCACGCCTCAAATGCTTATGAAATCGCTGCACTAAAAAAAAAGAGCAAAAAAATGGTCTTCCAGATGAAGACCATTTTTTCACACTAGACCACTTACTCAATACAACTCTTAAATCAGATTATCCAGCATATCCGGGCCAAACACTTCACGATGTAATGCCTGCTGTGGCACATCGTGCGCCAGTAAATCAGCCCATTGTTGCTGCATGAATGGCAGTGGACCGCACATATACACGTTCGCTTTTTCCTTATCCCATGTAGGGAGGCTGGAAATTTTCATCCGACCTAACTCGTAGCCGCTCTTATCTTTCCCTTCTTGCTCTTCTTCATAGAAGAAAGTCGTTTGAAGATTAGGCATCACCGTGAGCGCCTTATTGATATCTTCTTGATGCGGATGATGTGCGGCGTTACGTGCCGCATGCGCAAACACGACATGGCGTTGTGGTGTTACTTGCGCAATCCGGTTCAACACTGCGATCATCGGCGTAACGCCCACGCCAGCGGACAACAACACGATAGGATCGGTGCCTTCTGTGTCCGGCTGAAAATCACCAAATGGCTTACTCACTTTGAGACAGCTGCCGACTTGCAAATTGTCGTGCAACCAGTTGGATACCGTACCGGCCGGCGTCTCCTTACCAGCGACTTCGCGTTTGACCGAGATTCTCAAATGATCGACAGCAGGTGCGTCCGACAAACTATATTGACGCAATTGACGCAAACCGCTCGGCAGATCAATTGCCACACTCATATACTGGCCAGGATGGAAAGTAGGCGCAGCAGAACCATCTGCCGGCGTCAGCACGAATGATTTCACTTGCGTACTTTGTACTTCCATTGCCGTCACGCGCATTTCAAATAAATCACCGGGGTTAATGCCAGCTGCCTTGTACATTCTAGCTTCTTCATCGCTCAGCGCTTTGGCCAGCAAACCATACGCTTCGGCCCAAGCAGCAATTAGTTCAGGCGTCGCTGCATCGCCTAGTACTTCCTTGATTGCACCCAGCAGGTGCTCGCCAACGATAGGATAGTGTGCTGCAGTGATGCCTAACGAAGCATGTTTATGCACGATGCGCGAGATCACCGGTGACAAGGCGTCGGCATTATCGATATTGGCAGCGTAGGCAAACACTGCAGAGGCCAATGATTGTTGCTGGGAGCCATTGGCTTGGTTGCCAGCATTAAAAATGTTGTGCAACTCTGGATGCGCAACAAACATATTTTTGTAAAAAGTTTTGGTGATGGTCAAACCATGCTCGCGCAAAACAGGAACACTCGCATCGATATAAGGACGGGATTCAACAGATAACACAGCAACTCCTTAATAAGTTGCATTGTATATGCAACTTTAAAGTTTAAAAAAAGAGGCCGTGATGAGCCTCCCCTACTCAAAAAATTTACTTGAATCAGTCAGCGAAAGTCCAAAATTACATCATTCGCTGTTCCAACATAAAATTACGACGCATCATGATGATTTGCTCACCCATACCAACATTCATAATACTTTCCAACGTGTACTCGTCCATCGTCTTGTAAAAAGCATCAACCGCACATTTCAACGCATGACGTAAAGCGCAATCTCCGGCAAGACGGCAACCTATGCCTTCACAATCAATTGCTTCGGAATCGCCTTCCAAACCGCGCAGAACCGTACCTATCCGAATATCACTTGCATTGCCTGCTAGGCGAATACCGCCATTGCGACCACGCACGGCATCTACCCATCCTAATTTAGCCATCGCGCCAACAACTTTAACCAGATGATTATGTGGCACATCAAACTGGCTAGCCACTTCCGCGACTGTTACTGATGATCCGTCTGGAGTCCGCGCCAAGTACATGAGCACACGCAATCCTATATCCGAAAATCGAGTTAGCTTCATTAGAAATCACACTCCATTAAACATATTTTATTAAATATGCATTTAATATGCAACATATTTATACGAAAAAGAAATCTCACCCTTGCTCCTTGTCAAACAAGCATTGTCCGCACAAATCAAACCACTCCCCTGCAGATGCGAGACAAGGCAATATCGCAATGCTAAAATGCAGCCACAGTTTGCATACCCTCGCATTAAGGAACGCATTATGTTGTTACCCTTCATTGGACTAATCATCGTCTACGCACTATCCCATTATTGGATTACGCTTAACAAACGTGATTTTTTTTCCACTGTGCTGGTCATCGTATTGCCGTTTGTCGGGCTCTATTATTTCGGCTGGCAAGCATTGTTAGGTTGTTTGGTCGCCGCCTACATCGGAACTAAAGCCGGTTTAAAAAAGCTGCAGCGCCAAGAAAAAACCGTACGCGTTTCTTTTTACGAAGATGGCAACGAAACACCAAAATAATCGCTACTAATTCCTCGTCAAGCACCACCTGCCTAGCACTTTAAAGGTTATGCAAGTTGTGTGCCTTGTAGCTGTACATTAGTATCAGAACATGTTTTATATTTGCACCACAACCTGATTACGACCATTGCTTTTTGCCTGATACAAGGCATCATCGGCACGTTTGATCACTTCGTCGATGCCCTTCTCTCCAAGTCGGTAACGTGAGATACCACAACTAATCGTTAGATTAATCACTTGCCCATTCACTTCAAACACGTGCGCCATTACGCGTTTACGTAGCCGTTCCGCAACTTGACTAGCGATGACTTCATCCGTCCCCGGCAATGCCATGATGAATTCTTCACCGCCAAAACGTGCGAACACATCGTCGACGCGTAAATCCTGCATACAAAGTGTGGTCAATAACTGCAATACTTTGTCGCCAACCGGATGGCCGAATACGTCATTGATGCGTTTAAAATAGTCCATATCGATCATAATGATCGATAAAGCGCCACCTGACTTACTTGTGGCCTCGAGCGACTTAACAACCGTGTCGATAAAATAGCGCCGATTATAAGCACCTGTCAGCGCATCGGTAATCGACACCACTCGCAAATCTTCACTCAATTTTTCCAGTTCAGCGTGCTTTTGTTCTAAGGCTTGATGCGCCTGCTGCAATGCCATACGCGAGCGCTCCCGGTCCCTCACGCGACTGCGAATTTCCATCAGGTACATCAATGCCAATAACAGCAGTAGCAACATAACGGCACTGAGTACCGCCATACGTGCCGCCGCTTGCTTAACCGGCTCCATCGGCAAAAAGACACGCACCATCCATGATGAGCCGGAAAATGGCGCGAATCGCACCAGATACGACTCCATATCTTTGCCGTCAGCAGCCGAGCTTTCGATAGAATTCGTAATACTTACGATGCTTTCATTTGCAGAAAGTTTTTTTTCTACCGTAATTTGCAGAGGCGGCTTTAACACCCCCTCATATTGGCGTGTACTCTTTACTTTTTGCTTCGCCTTTTCGTCCAGAGCTGTAAAAGGACGAAATTTCCAGTCATCTATCGTGCTTAGAAAAATGATGTCGTTTTCATCGGTTACGGCAACTTCCGATTGCTTGCGTACATGCACGCGATCCAAGCTATCAAGATTATCCATGTTGACCTTGATCACTAGGACGCCCAACAGCACACCATCACTTCTCACCGCTTGAGACAAATAATAGCCAGGCACGCGGCTGATGGTGCCCATGGCATAAAACTGTCCCTCTCCATGCTTAATCGCATCCTGAAAATACGGACGAAAACTGTAGTTATGACCGACAAAAGTATCTTTCTCCTGCCAATTACTGGAGGCAATCGTCATGCCCTGCTCATCCAATAAATAGATAACTGCCAGCCCTGTCTCACTCTTCAGTTTTTGCAGGAATTGATTTCCCTTCAGAATAATATCCGCATCGTATTTTAATAATAGGGTCAGACTGATGGTTGGATATTCCGCGATCACCGCAGGTAAATAACTGTATTTATCGGTAGGAGTCAGCATGGTTGCACTGACGATACTCAAACGCCGCTCAGCTTCGTGGCGTAAATTTTCTACACCTTGATAAAGGCTCCAGAAATAGGCGCAACAAGCCACTATCATCAGCATCGTGATGATGACAAAAGCGTTACGCAAATAAAGCAAAGAGCTGCTCAGCATCCTCATACGATAAGGCAAGACCTCGAGAAAAGATAAAAAATTATCAGGTTGAATAAAATCAGCAAGCCTCAAACATAAAGTTGATATTGTCTCTATCGCTAGCGGCAATAGAGCTGCGCTGAATCATATTGATGAGGAACGCCATATAAGATAAATGACCACGCACCATAGTGCCACGATCAGTGCTGCACCCACATAACTTTTAGGCTTACCTCCACCAAGACTCATCCATTGGTCTGCCTGCAGTCGACAGGAAGTCCTTACTTGTAACGGTAGTATCTTGATCGCCAGCCAGATCAATAGCGGCAGCAAAATCGCGTCATCGACAAACCCCAGTACCGGAATAAAATCTGGAATCAAATCAATCGGACTTAAGGCATACAATAATGTCATCACACAAAGTATCTTTGCCAGCAACGGAGTATCGGGATGTTTGCGCGCAAACCACAACATCACCGCATCGCGCTTGATCACTCTCGCCCATTTTTGGATAGTTTTGATCATTTTCATAATGCGCTCTTTTTAACCTTCCAGCGTCACGTCGCCGTGTAGAAAATGTGATCTACTTAAATTAGCGTCCATCTTTTGTTCCGCTATTTTTGCAGAATCAGAACATCTCTATCGCATGTTTATAATGGCTTCATAATTCGCAAGCCAATCTAAATGCATTTTACGCTAGCAATCTGTCTGAACACGCCAATCTCGGGAGTCCTCTAACATGCCGGTTTCACTTAATAACTTACTGGTCATTGGCATATCTTCGCGCGCACTGTTTGACCTAGAAGCAGAGGAAAACATTTTTCGCACGCAAGGACTGGATGCCTATCGCCAACATCAACTGGATAACGAAAGTGAGATTCTAAAGCTTGGTGCTGGCTTCGCTTTGGTTCGTGCTTTGCTGAAATTAAATGTCCTTGCGCCCGGGCAGCGCTTGGTCGAGGTCGTCATCATGTCGCGCAATTCTTCCGAGACATCAATGCGAATTTTCAACGCAATCAAACATTACGATCTCGATATCACGCGCGCCGTACTGTCTGGTGGCGCCTCATTGGCACCGTATCTGCACGCATTTAATGTCAGCTTGTTTCTATCCCTGCACGAAGACGACGTGCAGGCAGCAGTTGACTCTGGTGTCGCCTCAGCTTTGCTCTATCAAAAACCGGACAATGCCTTGGAAGAGTTGGATCAGATCCGTATTGCCTTCGATGGCGACGCAGTGATTTTTTCGGATGAATCAGAACACATTTATCAAACACAAGGTATTGAAGCATTTGAAAATCATGAACGTGAAAATGCGTTGAAGCCGCTACCAGAAGGTCCGTTTGCACGGTTGCTTAAGGCGCTCTCCTTCATCCAAAACAATTTCAACTATACGGCAAATCAAGGCGACAACACTACACACCCAGCACCGCGACCGGTACCGCTACGCACCGCACTAGTGACCGCGCGCTCGTCGCCAGCGCACGAACGTGTGATTCGCACGCTACGTGCCTGGGACGTAACAATAGATGAAACTTTCTTTATGGGTGGTGTCGCCAAATCAGACGTCTTAGCTGCGTTCAAACCGCATATGTTCTTTGACGATCAACCTGGTCATTGCGACCGCGCCTCAACATTGGTGCAGACCGGCCGTGTACCACTACGCGTGCGCGGCGAAACAAAACTACCTTGACGATACCTGCGTGTAAGACCAAGCGGCAACGCTCAACACATTTATCGTCACACCTGTCTTTCCGCCACAGCATCAGCCACACACAGTGCCACCATATTCACGATACGGCGCACCGTTGCCGAGGGTGTCAGAATATGCACCGGCTTATCGCAACCCAGCAAAATAGGGCCAATGGCGACACCATCGCCAGCGGTAGTTTTGAGCAGGTTATAAGCAATGTTGGCGGAGTCGATATCCGGCAATAACAATAGATTTGCATCGCCTTTCAAGGTCGAGTCAGGCATGGTTTTTTTCAGCAAGGCGGCATCAAGTGCTACATCACCATTCATCTCGCCATCGATTTCCATGTCTGGCATGCGCGCTCTGACCAGCGCCAGCGCAGTGCGCATTTTTTGCGCAGAGGCATGATCGCTAGAGCCGAAGTTGGAATGGGATAACAATGCAGCACGCGGCTCTAAACCGAAACGGCGCATCTCTTCTGCTGCCAGCAAGGTGATTTCTGCCAGTTGCTCGGCACTCGGATTTTCATTCACATGCGTATCAGCCAAAAAGAGTTGGCGATCTGCCAGAATCAGGCAGTTCATCGCTGCATACCCCTGTACACCGGCGCGCTTACCCAGTACTTGATCGATGTATTTCAAATGCTGGTCGGTCGAACCAAAAGTGCCGCAGATCATGCCATCCGCATATTCCTTATGGATTGCCATCGCCCCGATCAGCGTGTGACGACGACGCATTTCCAATCTGGCGTATTGCTCAGTTACGCCTTTACGCAACGTCATTGCCAGATAGGTCTGCCAAAAATCACGATAGCGATCATCGTGCTCCGGATTAATGATCGTAAAGTCCACATCCGGCCGGATACGCAAACCAAACCGCTCTATCCGTTGTGCCAACACTGCTGGCCGTCCGATTAAAATCGGCACCGCCAGTTTTTCATCCACCACGATCTGTACCGCACGCAGCACGCGCTCTTCTTCACCCTCGGCAAACACGATGCGCTTGAGCTCCGGCGAGGTCGATCTGGCAATTTGGAAAATCGGCTTCATGAAGGTGCCACTGCGATAAACAAACTGCTGAAGCTTGGTCGCATACGCATCCATATCCTCAATCGGACGCGCGGCCACACCATCTTCCTCGGCGGCTTTAGCAACTGCCATCGCAATCCGCATCATCAAACGCGGATCAAAAGACAGAGGGATGAAGTAATCAGGACCAAAGCTCAAATTACTGATGCCGTAGGTGGTCGCCACAATATCGGATTGTTCAGCTTGTGCTAGCTCGGCAATCGCATACACGGCGGCGATTTCCATCGCACGCGTAATGGTGGTGGCGCCACAATCGAGCGCACCACGGAAAATATACGGAAAGCATAGTGAGTTATTAACCTGATTCGGATAATCCGAACGGCCAGTCGCAATCACCGCGTCGTCACGTACCTCACGCACTTCCTCAGGCAGGATTTCCGGTGTCGGGTTAGCCAGCGCCAAAATCAATGGCCGAGCCGCCATTACTTTCACCATCTCCGGCTTCAGCACACCACCGGCTGACAGACCGAGGAATACATCGGCATCGGCAATCACGTCCGCCAGGGTACGTGCATCCGTATTCTGCGCGAATTTTTCTTTCGCTGGATCCATCAATTCGACTCGTCCTTGATACACCACGCCAGCCAAATCGGTGACGTACATATTTTCGCGTGGGAAGCCTAGATCCGTCATCAACTCTAAACAAGCTAACGCAGCGGCGCCCGCACCAGACACCACCAGCTTGGTGTTGCGAATATCCTTGCCGACCACTTTCAAACCATTCAACAACGCAGCAGCGACAATGATCGCAGTACCGTGTTGGTCGTCATGAAACACTGGAATATTCATACGCTCGCGCAGCGTGCGCTCGACATAAAAACATTCTGGTGCCTTGATATCCTCAAGATTGATCGCGCCAAAGGTCGGCTCCAGTGCTGCGATGATGTCGCACAATTTGTCAGGATCGGTCTCATTGATTTCGATATCGAATACATCGATGCCAGCAAATTTCTTGAACAGCACGCCCTTGCCTTCCATCACCGGCTTGGCCGCTAGCGGTCCGATATTACCCAGCCCCAGGACTGCAGTGCCATTGGTGATGACACCAACCAAATTACCGCGCGAGGTATAACGATAGGAGTTGGCAGGATCAGCGGCAATTTCCTCACACGCAGCCGCCACGCCCGGCGTGTAGGCCAGTGATAAATCGCGTTGGTTGGTCAACTGCTTGGTCGGCGCAATGCTGATTTTTCCCGGTGTAGGGAATTCATGATATTCGAGTGCAGCCTGGCGCAATTTGAGACGCATTTCTTCTTTTTGTTTGGTTGAATCCATGTTGCGCAGCCATCCTTTCGAGCTTGAGGTGTGATTGATTCTAGCAGACGGATAGACGCTGCATAGAACGAAATTGCGGTATTTTTAGCGTCTGTAGAAAGAAAGCACCAAACGATATTTGGGCGACCGATGCAATACTTCACTGACTGAATAAATCAGCGCGCACACCGAAAACGAAAAATAAAATACGCAATCAAAATGGAAAAATCGCATCGATCTGCATGGCGTCGTAAAATACCGCAATGTCAAAATGACGACGACAATGTATTCAGCATATAAGGGATGGACATGAAACCTATCATCATTATCGGAACAGGGCTGGCCGGTTATACCGTTGCACGCGAATTTCGCAAACTGGACAAAACCACACCATTAATCATGATGACCTCCGATAGCGGCGGCTATTACTCGAAGCCGATGTTGTCGAACGCCTGCGCGCAGAACAAACAAGCCGAACAACTGATCACGCAAAGTGCGGCGCAAATGACGGAACAACTAGATATTAATTTAATGTCCAACACGCAGGTCCAAAGCATAGACAGTGCGCAAAAAAGCGTCGTCACCAGCAATGGTACTTTTGCATATGACAAACTGGTACTAGCGGTAGGCGCACAACCGATTCGACTTGAACTAAAAGGTGACGCCGCTGACAAGGTGTTATCGGTCAATAACATCGACGACTACGCGCGTTTCCGTCAGCATATTGATGAGCGAAAAAATACCGCACCTGTCCGTATCGTTATACTCGGTGCCGGCTTGATTGGCTGTGAGTTTGCTGATGATTTTTCTGGTGCCGGACACAAAATTACGGTTGTCGACCCAAGTTCACGCCCACTCGCGGCGCTTGCGGCACCGATGCTGTCAGAAGGCTTGCATGCTGCCCTCACCGCACGCGGCGTTACTTTTCATCTCAATACCGTCGCGGAGAGCGTGACGCAAGCAAGTAATGATGCAAAAGCTACCTTGCAGGTTACGCTCGCCAACGGCACCATAGTGGACGCAGATATCGTTTTGTCAGCCGTCGGCTTACGTCCCGATTTGCGCTTAGCAACCAGCGCCGGTTTAAAGGTGGAACGTGGTGTCATCATTGATACCGCAGGCCAAACCAGTAATCCAGATATTTACGCGCTCGGTGACTGCGCAGAGTACACGCTCCGGAATGATGGCAGCACACGTACATTGCCTTATATCGCACCGATCTTGCCAGCCGGTCGTGCGATTGCAAAGACCTTGAGCGGAGAACGTACCGAAATTGATCTCAGAGACTCTCCGGTGCTGATCAAAACGCCAAGTTATCCGTTGGCATTGATTGCGCCACTGCCGCATGTTGCCAAAAACGGCAATTGGGTCGCGGAGCAGCGTGACGCACATCACGTCTGTCGCTTCTACGATGCAGAAGGTGTCATGTTAGGATTTGGCGTATCGCCTCATGATAATGCCATCCGCCAAGAACTAATGGCCGGACTAGGAAAAAAAGCAGAAGCATCGACTAGCGACGCCTAAGAGGTCAGCACTCGCCAGTGCCTTGTTTTCTCATTACTGATCTCGCGTCATAAAAAAGGACGCTTCACTATAAAAATAGTTGAAGCGTTTTTTAATTTTTGCAGTCGTCAGCGGTAGGATTCAATCACCACCACCTTCTGTACAATACTTAAATATGCTGTCTGAATTCGAACTGATCAAACGCTATTTTTTGCGTTCCAACCATGCTCTATCCCGCGCCGCACTCGGGATCGGCGATGACTGTGCGCTGCTCAATCATATTGACGGCATGCAAACCGCGATTTCTACCGATATGCTGGTCGAAGGACGGCATTTTTTTGCTGGGAGCGATCCTTATCAACTGGGACATAAATCCTTAGCAGTGAATCTGTCTGATCTGGCCGCCATGGGTGCGCAGCCGCAAGCCTTTACTCTCGCCTTTTCATTACCCGCAGCGGAGGAAAACTGGCTAGCAGAATTTTCCAAGGGACTGTTCGCGCTCGCCGATTTACACGAGTGCGAATTGATCGGCGGCGATACGACCAAAGGACCACTCAACATCTGCATTACGGTGTTTGGGCAGACGCCGACAGGACAAGCGTTGCGCCGCAGTACGGCCAAAGCGGGAGACGATATCTGGGTCTCGGGCACCTTGGGTGACGCCCGCTTGGCGCTCGATGCGCTGAATAAAAAAATTGTTTTAGATGACGATCAATTGACCTGTGCTGCCTCGCGCTTACACATGCCGCAACCGCGAGTTGCGCTTGGACTTGCTTTGCGTGGCGTCGCACATGCAGCGTTGGATGTGTCAGATGGGCTGATCGGTGATCTAGGACATATCCTGCAAGGCTCCAAGGTCGGCGCGACCTTGTATATCGATCGTTTGCCATTAGGGCCCATACTGCAACAACAGACAAAAGACGTGCAGCGCCGTCTCGCATTGTCCGGGGGCGACGACTACGAACTCTGCTTTACCGCGTCGTCGAACAGACGGGAAGAAGTGTTAGGTGCCGCCCTTGCCGCCAACACACAAGTGACACGCATAGGGTCGATAGAAACGCAATCAGGGTTGCGCCTGATCGACCAAGATGATGCGCCGTATACATTCGATAGTCACTCATTCGACCATTTCACGAACACATGAATACTTCGGCCGCACGCTCAGCTCCCAACATTATCAAACCCAGTTCCCGTTTCATGCTCTCGCATCCTGCGCATATGATCGCGCTAGGATTTGGCAGTGGCCTATCAAAATTAATGCCAGGCACCTTCGGCACGCTATTAAGCTGGCTGTCCTTTAATGTGTTGTCATTGCGCTGGCCAACTGTTTTTTCGCCGCTCAACTGGTGCTTCATCATCGCTATTGGATTTTTAATCGGTGTCTGGGCATGTGCCAAAACCGGCCGCAATCTTGGTGTCGCCGATCATGGTGGCATGGTGTGGGATGAGATCATCGCGTTCTGGCTGGTACTGCTTTTCGTTTCGCCTAGCAGTGGCTGGACCCAGCTTGCAGCTTTTCTGTGGTTTCGTTTTTTTGATATGGTTAAACCGCCGCCGATCAGCTATTTTGATCGCCGCTTCAAAGGTGGCTTTGGCGTCATGTTTGACGATCTGGTAGCTGCGTTCTTTACGCTGCTAGTATTTGCGATCTGGCGTTCGCTCTAACTTTGATGTTTGGATGCACTGATGACTGATGTGTTTGCAATCGCAACCGAAGCTGGCCAACTACTCAAGCAACGCGGGCTGCTTTTGGCGACTGCGGAATCCTGCACTGGTGGCGGTGTGGCACAAGCGATGACTGACATTGCTGGTTCGTCCGCATGGTTTGATTGTGGTTTCGTCACTTATTCCAACGCATCAAAAATCGCGTTACTGAATGTGTCCGCACAAATATTGGATCAACACGGTGCTGTCAGCGAAGAAACTGCCTCCGCAATGTGCCAGGGCGCATTGCGTAATAGTCGCGCGCAACTAACATTATCAACTACCGGTATCGCCGGCCCAGATGGCGGCGTGCCGGGCAAACCGGTCGGAACCGTTTGCTTTGGCTGGGCCTGTAGCCACACCGTACAGGTGGAAACGAAATATTTTAGCGGCGATCGCGCTGCAGTCCGCGCGCAAAGTGTGGACTATGCGTTACGCGGCTTGCTAAAATTTATTGAGATAAATTTCAAAGCAACTTACAAGCAGTAAAGATTGATCGCGTCGCGGGTTTCCAATGCAACTTGACGCGCAGCATCGGCAAAATTTTCATCTGAACCCGCATACAAAATCGCACGCGATGAGTTGATCATCATGCCGTTGTTAGCTTTAGTGCGGCCTGCGGTCACCGTCGCTTGAATATCACCGCCTTGCGCGCCTATACCTGGAATCAGCAGCGGCATATCACCGACTATCGCGCGCACCTGCGACAATTCGTTCGGGAAAGTCGCACCGACCACCAAGCCACATTGGCCGTTAGTATTCCATTTGTCTGCTACCAAAGCGGCCACGTGTTGATACAGCGGCTTGCCATTAAGCTCCAGAAACTGCAGGTCTGAGCCACCAGGATTAGAAGTGCGGCACAGAACGATCACGCCGCGATCTTGACGCTCCAAATAAGGCTGCACTGAATCAAAGCCCATATATGGATTGACAGTCACAGCATCAGCACCGTAACGCTCAAAAGCTTCGCGAGCGTATTGCTCTGCAGTAGCGCCGATATCACCACGCTTGGCATCGAGCACAATTGGAATATGCGGATAACGTTGACGCAGGTATTTACAAATTTCTTCCAATTGATCTTCCGCGCGCAACGCAGCGAAATACGCAATTTGCGGTTTGAACGCACAGGCGACATCTGCGGTCGCATCGATGATCGCTTTGCAAAAAGTCAGAATCGCATCCGGCTTACCTTGCAAATGCGCAGGAAACTTTGCCGTATCAGGGTCGAGCCCGATACAGAGTTGCGAATTTTGGGTCTGCCAAGCGGCAGAAAGATGGTCGATAAAGCGCACGATATTTCCTGATATTTCAAACAGACGCTATTGTAACGTGCCATGGTATCGTAACGGCAATGACAAATCGTCGTCTTACCACCGACCAAAATCGCGGGGCATTGAAGCATCCGGCAATTTCGCGTTACCCTATTGTTTCACGCACATTGCGTTTGAAGGAAAAAAATGAATAAATTAATGAAATGGTTAGCGATCGCTGCATTAACAACCACGCTGAGCGCCTGCGGCTACAACGACTTCCAAGCCAAAGATGAAACCATCAAGGCTGCTTGGGGCGAAGTAGTGAACCAATATCAACGACGTGCCGATTTGATCCCCAATCTGGTCAACACCGTCAAAGGTTACGCCTCGCACGAGCGTGGCACCTTTGAAGCGGTCACCAAGGCGCGCGCCGCTGCCACCAGCATTCAAGTCACGCCAGAAGTGCTGAATGATCCACAAGCTTTCAATCGATTCCAACAAGCGCAAGGTGAATTATCCTCTGCTTTATCACGCCTGATGGCGATCTCGGAAAACTACCCACAGCTAAAAGCAGATACCAGCTTCCGTGATTTGCAATCACAACTTGAAGGCACAGAGAATCGCATCACCGTCGCACGCCAACGCTATATCGTGGCGATACGCGATTACAACGTGTTGGTACGCAGCTTTCCTACCAACTTGACGGCCAAAATGTTTGACTATCCAGTCAAGCCATCTTTTACTGTGGAAAATGAAAAAGCGATTTCTGCGCCACCGATTGTCGATTTCAATAAATGAGTTTCAACAGTACGTTGAATAAATAAGCTGTGATTGAAAAGAGAATTTGAAAAAACCAAACCAAAGCATGAATATACTGCGCCTTCTGACGACTGCATCGCTAACTATATTGACGTTCGCCACGCTGTTTTTTTCGTCGCCAGCGTCGGCGCAGGATTTCGTTGCCGTGCCTGCTTTAAGCACACATGTCACTGATCAGATTGGCATGTTGAATGCCGGACAACGTTCAACGCTAGAAAAAGTGCTAACCGATTATGAGAAACGTACTGGCAGCCAGATTGCGGTGGTACTGGTTTCCAGCACAGCGCCGGAAACCATAGAGCAATACAGCATACGGCTGGCAGACGCTTGGAAACTCGGCCGTAAAGGTGTGGATGATGGCGTCATCTTATTGGTCGCCAAAAACAATACGGCCGGATTAGGACGTCTGCGTATTGAAACGGGGCGCGGTGTGCAAGGTGTACTGACAGACGTGCAATCAAAACGCATTTTGCAAGATGTGATCGCACCACATTTTCGTCAAGACGATTTCTATGGGGGCCTGGCTGCCGGTGTCTCCGTCATCACCACTCTGCTCGACAAAGAACCGTTTCCTGAGCCTCAGCAAAGCGCGCAAAAAAATAAAAGCGGTTTTAGTTGGTCACCATTTCTATTCTTCATTTTCATCATCGTCATCACGATTGCCCGCAGCCGCGGTGGTCGCGGGCCGCGCGGCAGCTATCATGAAAATCATTGGGGTACCGCGAGTGGCGTTATTTTAGGTAGCGCGATCGGCAGTCGATACGGCAGTTCATCAAATGGCGGTTTCGGTGGTGGCATCGGAGGAGGAGGCTTCTCCGGTGGCGGCGGTGGGTTTGATGGCGGCGGCGCTTCGGGGAACTGGTAATGCATACATTCACACGACTATGGCGTCATTTGACGATGACAAAAGCGAACGGCAAACGCATGTTCCCAGAACAGACGCTGATGGATATTCAATCAGCGATTGCGGAAGGGGAAACCATGCACAAAGCCGAAGTGCGGTTAATTGTCGAGCCATCACACGACCTATCGGCAATCTTGGCTAATGTCGGGTCGCGCCAGCGGGCGGCCGAATTATTTGGTCTGTACAGAATTTGGGATACCGAGCGTAACTGCGGCGTGCTGATTTATATCAATCTGGCTGACCATCAAGTCGAGATCATCGCTGATCGCGGTATTGCGAGTTTAATTACAAACGAGCATTGGCAATCTATCTGCGCAACCATGACCACCGGATTTGCGCGCGGAAATTATCGCGATAGTGCAATCGCTGGCATCAGACAGTTGAATGAATTGGTGCAGCAATATTTACCAGAAGACGCAATCCCACAGCAAAATCAATTGTCGGATCAGCCGATCATGCTATGACATGCTTACATTTGCGCTGGCGACTTACTAACGTCAACCAACGAACCTCAACCTTGATTCGATGAACGTCGTTTTCAGACGACATTCCTCAGATTCAGCCGTTTTCGTACAACCACTGCAATAACGCATCATGTACCGCTCGCGCAGCACCGGCATTTGGATCATTGATAATGCAGGCAATCGCATAACGTCGACCCGATGCGGCCAATACATAACCAGCGATTGCTCTTACCCCCTCCAACGATCCGGTCTTGATATGTGCGTGGCCAGAGACGTCTTCCGTACGCAAGCGCTTACGCATCGTGCCGTCATAGCCGACCAATGGTAATGACGAGATCAACTCCGGCATCAACGGCGAGCGAAACGCAGCGACCAACATACTTCCCATCGTGTCAACCGAAACCCGAGAACTGCGTGACAAACCAGAACCATTTTCGATCATCAATTGCTGGCCATTAATACCTTTTTCAGCCAACCATGCTTTGATCACCGCCGCACCGCGTTCTGGTGTGACTGGTGAGCCGCTTAACTCAGCACCGATCGTCAAAAGCACCTGACGTGCCATGACGTTATTACTAAATTTATTGATATCGCGAATCACCTCTGACAGCGGCGGTGATTCCCATTCCGTAACCGGATGCGCATCTAAAGGCGTCAAACCATTCAGTGTCTCACCACTAAAACTCCCGCCGACGTCATGCCACAATTGACGAAATACGGCGCCGAAATAATCGACATGACTCATCTGGTATTGATGCAGATACCAAGTCTTCTCGCCGCAACTGAGCGGCAAAGTGCCATTAAATTGCACACTGCGCACGCCCAAAGTGAGGCCGGATTTCGCATGCCAGTCGCCACAATCCCCGTTACCCAATTGTGGCGGCGTCACCGGAAAGTCGGCGATCGGTGGGTCGATCGTGATCTCAACGCGCTTTTTATCAGCGCGCGGTAGAAAATGAAATGCTAGTACGTGATAATTCAGCAGCAGCGCATCAGGACCAGCGTTGTATGGCTTGAGCGGCTCTCCATCAAACAATGCGGCATCAAAGTTGGTGTCAGAGAACATCGATCGATCAAGGATCAGATTACCTCTGATTTTACGGATGCCGGCAGCGCGTATTTTTCGCAAAAATCGCCATAGATCTTCCGTCACCAAACTTGGGTCACCGCCACCTTTGATAATCAAATCGCCATGCAGTACATCGCCGACTTGTTTACCGGTGAAATAGGCACGGGTTTTCCATTTATAGGTTGGACCGAGCAACTCAAGTGCCGCAGCGGTTGTCACCAACTTCATTGTCGATGCCGGATTCATTCCTACCGTATCGTTAATTGTCAGCAATGGTGTAGATGCATCCACGGCTTGTACAAAGGTAGCCATCGCCGATGGTGCAATCGCGCTGCGTTGCATCGCAGCCGCCACGATCGGCGGTAACTCTGCTGCAACCACGCTGGCTGAAAACAAGCTACATGAACTAAAAAGCAAGGAGGTGAGGATGAAATTTTTGGCTATTTGCATAATATTAATCAACACAGAAGCGTTGATTATCACATGCTTAGCGCACAAATAAAAATCTGCCGCGGCGGAGAATAGAAGTGATGTAGCAGCGGAATAGTATAGAAATTCAAAAACTAAAAGTCTGGTCGAGGGAAATGCGCACCGCAACAAAATACGTGTACTGTCGCTATTCGGATACGTGTTTTCAGAGTGTTATCTACTGTTGCCCTATTCAATTGGTGATTCGCATTACAATAAGATTCCAGCATGCAAGATCGCATGCACACCTATATCGCATCAGTGCTAGTACGCCGTCAGAAACGGACTGTAAATGTCGACTTCATTTCCTGCCCTACACGCCGATTACGCACTTTGGATAGGCATGACTGCCATTGGATTGACGCTGCTTCTGATTTTGGTGATGACCACTTTGCGCATCATTCTGAATCGAAACCGAAACATCGAAGCTAAATTTCTGGCGATTTGGCAGCCTTTACTGTCTAACCCATCAGCCAATCTGGCAGAAACCATCATTCCCCTGTTACCGGCTGCACACTATCTGCCATTTCTCAAACTTTGGAATAAGTTAGTACGCACCAGTACCGGTGAACGACGTGAAGATATGCTCGACATCGCCTACGCGCTTGGCTGCGAACGTTACGCAAAAAAATTGCTCACGCATGGTGATCGCACCGAGCGTCTACTCGCAATTCTTACCCTTTCACATCTTCGCGACATATCAGCGTGGGATGCGTTGGCAACCCAAACCCTACACGCCGACAGTGTGACGTCGATCAATGCATTTCACGCGTTGGTACAAATCGATCCCGATACCACTGCCCATCAACTAATGCCTTTGCTATTGGCGCGCACCGATTGGCCGATTACCCATATCGCATCGATTTTGCAGCGGGAACAAAGCACTTTTATGCAACCGCTGATCGTAGCCGCCAACGAAATAAAATCAACTCATTTGGTTCGCACTTTGCGCTTGATTGAGGCGCTGCATATCGCGCTACCCCAAACGTCATTATTGCAACTGTTGAATGAATCCAACAACGTCGAAACCATTATTGCAACTTTACGCATCACCAATGACGTCAGCATGTTACCGCGCATCCGCGTGTTCCTACGCCACGCCGACTGGCGCCTTCGCGTACAGGCAGCGAAAGCATTGGGCCGAATCGGTGAATATTCCGACGTCAATCGCTTGATTCCGCTTTTGGCAGACAGCTATTGGTGGGTACGTTATCGATCCACCCAAGCCTTGGTCAATATGCCTTTTCTCAGCATCAATGAGATCGCTGTTTTGCAAACCCATCTCTCTGACCGTTTTGCACGCGATATGTTGAGCCAGGTAATGGCAGAAAGAAAGTCATCATGACTTTGGAGACTTTTTTCAGCGGCATTGTGTCCGTCTTGTTTGGCTATTTTTTGTTGTCAAACGGCGGCTATCTGATACTCAATCTACTTTCCATTTTCAGCATGCGCGGCATCGAACAAAGAAAAATGTTGCTCGACCTGCCGTATATCCAGTCCGGTCTGGAACCACCGGTCAGCTTACTATTTACCACCTATAACGAAGAAGCCGATATCTTCAAATCGATTAACGCATTGTTAGGTTTGCATTACGCGCGCTTCGAAATTATCGTCATCAATGACGGCTCCCAAGACGCAACCATGGATGTCTTGATACAAGCCTTTGATTTATTACCTTTTCCGGAAGCCTACCGTATCCAGCTGGCGACACAACCAGTTACCAATGTATATCGTTCAACACGCTTTCCACATTTACGCGTCATCGATAAGGTCCACGGCGGCAAAGCAGATGCATTAAACGCTGGCATCAATGCGGCGCGCTATCCGCTGGTTTGCAACCTCGATGCAATGACATTGTTACAACGTGACAGTTTGAATCTGCTGGCGGCGCCATTCTTAAATGATCCTTCTGCGATTGTCAGCATAGGCGCAGTACGAATGGCCAACGGCTGTGAATTAAAAGATGGTTTGGTAGAAAAAACTGGGGTGACAAAACGTGTACTCCCGTTACTCCAGAGCGTCGCTTATCTACGTAATTTTTTATTTACACCATTAGGATGGTCAACCCTCAATGGCATGTTGATTAGTCCGCCTGGCATCAATATGATTCGTAAGGAAGCGGCTATCGAGGCGGGTGGGTATCGAACTGATGTCACGAACGCCGCAGTGGAGCTAGTGATGCGATTGCATCGTCTGATGCGCCAACAACAGCGCCCATATCAAATTCGCTTTGTAGCCGATCCGGTCTGCTGGCGCAAAATTCCAGCCGATATTGCCACTCTCAAACACCGACACATACAATGGCAGCGCGCACTTCTAGATGGCCTGAGTCTTAATTTCGAGCTCTTGTTTAGTCGGCATGGTGGCGTCCCTGGCACGCTTGCTTTTCCATTTGCACTGTTATTTGAATTATTGGGGCCGCTGCTTGAAATATTTGGCTATGCGTTTATCGTGATCGCAACTATCACTGGCATCATCCCTTGGCAGACCTGTGTGGCTTTCTTCACGCTGGCGATAGGACTCGGCATATTGCTATCAGTATCCAGTCTGCTACTGGAAGAAATTTCCTTTCGTCTTTACCCTAAAGGCAGTGACCTGGCACGTCTCATTGTGATTGCCATTATCGGAAATTTTGGTTTCCGTCAGTGGAATTCCTATTGGCGTGCGCTGGCGGTAACACAAGGATGGATAAAAGGTCGCAAACCCGGCGGCAATAAGCACAGCTAAAAAACACGCATCCACTCTGAGAAATCTGTGCCGGAAGAGCATGGCGCAAGATGCTGAGTGCCACCTCGGTATGAGAATAAGTATGACGGTAACGAGTTGAGGCGCTTTACTCGTTTGGTTTTAAAGCCGCTTGCCTTCCGCAACCATCTGTACAAAGGCTTCTTGCGTAATCGGACGGCTGAAAAAATATCCCTGCATCTGATCGCAACCATTTTCACGTAAATAATCGAGTTGTGATTGGGTTTCCACCCCTTCTGCAATAACTTGCAAACGCAAGCTATGCGCCAGAGAAATGATGGAACTGACGATCGCAGCATCATCTGCATCAACTGAAATATCGTTGACAAACGATTGATCGATTTTCAATACATCAATCGGGAAGCGCTTTAAATACGACAAGCTCGAATAACCCGTACCAAAGTCATCAATCGACAAGGTCACACCCAGCGCTTTCAACTCACGCAAAATACCAATCGCGCGATCCACATCGGCCATGACTAAGCTTTCAGTCAGCTCAATTTCGAGGCAGGTCGGATCCAGCCCAGATTCATTCAAGGCTTGCGCTACTGTTTCCACCAAATCTTGCTGCGCAAATTGACGGGCCGATAAATTGACCGCAACACGGAAATTCCCCAGTCCAAGTTGTTGCCAAGCCTTGCCTTGATGGCAAGCGGTCTTTATCACCCATGCGCCTATCGGTACGATCATGCCAGTCTCTTCCGCCAACGTGATAAAACGCGCCGGTGGCACCATACCCCATTCAGGATGCTGCCAACGAATCAATGCTTCCACACCGACAATCTCACAAGTACGCAGATCAACTTGCGGTTGATAATAAAGAATGAATTCATCTCGCTCTAAAGCATTGCGTAAATCGCTCTCTATACGTAACCGTTCAAGAGCACGTTCATTCATTGTTGAGGTATAGAACTGGAAATTATTACGGCCAGTTTCCTTGGCGCGATACATGGCAATATCAGCATGCTTGAGTAAATCTTCGGGTGTTTCACCGTCGGCCGGATAAACTGCGACACCGATGCTGCTACTGATGAAGAACTCATGTTCTTCAATCTGCAATGGCTGTGCCACCGCATCCATAATGCGCTGCACAATATTAGTCGACAAACCCGCGTCAGTACGTTCAGGCAAGATCAATACGAACTCATCACTACCCATACGTGCAACCGTATCCGTTTCACGTACGGCAGCCTGTAATCGTGCCGAGACCGCTTTTAGCAGGGTATCGCCAGCACGATGACCTAAAGTGTCGTTAATAAACTTAAAGCGGTCCAGATCAATAAATAATATCCAGATCGGATGGTTGTAGCGATACGCATATGAAATAGCTTGGCTCAAACGGTCACGCAGCAAATTACGATTGGCCAATCCCGTTAATGCATCACGATTGGTCTGGAACTCTAGCTCGGACTCGTAACGTTTGGTCGCCGTAATATCGTATTGCGCCACCACAAAATGGGAAACGATATCAGCATCATCCTTAACTGGTGCAATGTAAAAATCACTCCAGAACAAGGTGCCGTTTTTACGATAGTTACGTAAAACCGCATGCCCTTCCCGACAATCCAGAATTGCCGCACGTATCTCCTCGACACCAGCTTGGTTACTATCTTGCCCCCACAAAAAACTACCGTCGCGCCCAATGACTTCTGCTGCGGTATAGCCAGTAATGCGTTCGAATGCAGGATTGACGTATTCGATCGCGTGATTTGGTGCAAATGCGCTAGTAATGATAATTGCGTTGGCACTTGCTTCAATTGCACGCTCGCGCAAATGCAAGGCCTGCTCCGCCAGCTTGCGTGCCGCAATATCAGCACTCAAATCCTGATTCAATACACGTAACTGCGCAGTACGCTCATCTACCAGCAACTGAATACGACGTGAGCGACCGATTAGTTGTTGCAGATAAATTGCGGCGCCAATACTAAAAAGCAAGCCGGATAACAACGCCCACAAAGCATTACTTGCCTTATTGACGAAGAAAATTGGCGCAGTCGATACCTCCATAAACCAGGTTTGACCGGCAACGTCAAACTGATGTCGATAAGGGACTGGCTGATCATACAAAAACCAAGTAGGCAAGCCGAAATACGAGTCCGTCGTTAGCGAGATTTTATTTGTACGAAAAATTAACTTCTCTTCATTCGCTTGTAGGCTTGCGTACACACTGACATCAATATCTGGTCTGTTCGCTTTTATTTCTTTATTGTCATTTTCTGCCAGTGATTTGGCGATCATCTCGTCACTGCGAAAAACCGCAGCGACATCGCCGATCAAAGCTTGCTGCCGTGCTGCCGTACCATCCAGCGTAGCGTCTGATCGATAAAGTGGCATCAAGACAATCACACCTTTTTTCTGACCAGGTGATTGCGTCAGTGTCAATAGTCCCGTTGCCGATGGTTCCCCAGTGATGATTGCTCGGTGCAACGCGTCCTGCTGAAATGTGTATGAATCGGCATCAACACCTAACGCGGCACGATTACCCTCCATCGGTTCGATGTAATCAACCACACGATATTGATTTTTTCGCGCCGAAGGAACGGGACGAGGTCCGGAAATATCTTGAATCGTAAAATCTGGAAACTGCGCGCGCATCTCCGCCTCATAGGCCGCGCGCTGATCGTCTTGAATCAAACGATGGAAATTAAGTGCTTGTATTGTAGGATTGCGCGCTAACAAAGGTTGAGTGAAAATATGAAACTCTTCTCTGCTGACTGCGCCAAACGAAACAAATAGCTGATGCACATTTGTCAGAACATTCATTGCGTCGGCAAATCCATCCTCCACAGCTGCGACACGAAGCTGCGCACGCTGCAAGAAATCAAGATCTGCTTTTTCGTGTTCTAGATGACGCACCGATGCAAACAGCAGCACGCTGATTACTACGCCGATCACAAACACCAGCACTGCTGGTAATGCAATCTGCGAAGAGGTGCGGTTAGGCATGATGAACTCTTTCCATTTATCACTCAAGGAACAATATCCATTGTTGGCCACAACGAATAACCGAGCGAACTCTCCCATTTTGATCAAGAATCCGAGATCTACGCATACGCTGCGTCATGAAAATAGTTTGCAATACCTAACTGTCAAAGAACATATAAAGATACAGCCATAATTTTACCGGCCAAAGCAAAAGCAAATCAACACGGCACGATTAAATATTTTGCGCACACGTAGTGGCTAAGGTTGACCGCCGCGCTTAACCCAACCATGTGGCAATCGATAGCAACAATACTAGCAACATCCACAGCAGCAACGCACGCCAGACTAAACCGACTGTGCTATTGAGGGTGCGACCCGATGCTTCTTCTCCAACCGGCAACTCTGGCTCTGCAATCAATTCCTCGTCAATACCTGTATTAACGGTGGCGCCGGTCCTCCCGGTCATCTGCTCCGCATTTTCCAGTGGCGTACCCAGTCGCACACCCATTGCACCACCACCGGTGGCGAGCAAAATACCGAGTGACTCGTTACTCCAGCGCCCTGCAAAATTACGCCACGCATAAATTGCATCTTCAAAATTTCCAACAATCGCAAACGCGGCAGCGGTAAGACGCACTGGAATCCAGTCTATCCAATAAAAAGTTTTAATCGCAAACTGGCCAAACGCTTCACGCTCGGCGTTCTGAGGCTCGCTCCAGATACGTGAAAGATATTCAGCAACACGATAAATCACGGCACCGACTGGGCCGAGTGGCGTAAGCAGCCAGAAAAACACCCCAAACACATTGCGATGCGTGGTGACTAAAGCAGTCTCCGCTGCGATCCGTGACACTTCGCTCATGTCCATACCAGCAGTATCAAGCTTGGTCCACTCTGCCAACAGAGAGCGGGCGCCCGCTTCATCACCACTATTGACCGCCTGCTGGATAGACGTGAAAAAATGACTGTAATGGCGAAAGCCCAAAGTTAGATAAACGACCAGCACATTTAAAATTAAGACGGCAAAAAAACCCATCTTGATACATAACCAGTACAACAAGGCAATCGGTATCGCAAAGGCGGCAATCATCAAGAACCAAGCAAGGCGCCCATGCTGCACTTGGCCGGCATTAAATGAGACTTCCAGTTTGGCAGCCAGCATTCTCACGCCTGCGTAGACAGGGTTGTCCGCGCGCAATGGTTTGAGTTGCTCAATCAGAAGCGCAAAAAGGATGGAGAAGAATGTCATTAAATCGCCTTGTTAATCAAACCAGTCCATAAGATAACGCAGTGCCCTGCGCTAATCAATTAGTGCGCGCATTGGGCACCCGTTTTAATGAAAACTTTTTGCGTCGCCCGTGACCGGAACGATCATTGCACTGCAATAGTTACACAGTTTTCCCGCAGCTGGAACCTTAGATCTTCTGTGACTCAGCGTGCAGCTTATTTGCCTGTGAGATTTGTATGTTTTTTAGCAAAATCAGGCGCGTAAGAAATGAAACAAATTACGCAACATCCCTGCGGTTGCACCCCAAATAAAGTGATGCTCATACGGCATCACATAGAAAGTACGTGCGCCGGTAGGAAACTTTGCGGTACGACGTTGATGATGATTGCCATCCATCAGAAACGAAAGTGGCACTTCAAAAATTTCTGCCACTTCAAACGGCTCTGCAGTCGTCTCAAAAGGCGGTTGCAACAAGGCGACAAAGGGCTCGATCCGAAAACCGGTCCCAGTTCGATATTCGGGCAGTTGACCGATGACCTCTATAAATTTTCGATCCAAACCGATTTCTTCTTCTGTTTCGCGTAAAGCAGCCTCAAGAGGAGAAGCGTCGGTACTATCCACTCGTCCACCGGGAAAACTGATCTGGCCCGCATGGTCGCGCAAATGCGCAGTACGCTGCGTCAGCAGTAAAGTTGCGCCATTTTCGCGCAGCACGATCGGGATTAATACCGCTGCATCAATCGGCGGCCCACTCATTTCCCTTACCAGCCGCTCTACGGTAATCTCCGGCGTCCATATAGGTGGCTGAGAAAAGCGTTGACGCAAAAATGTCGCGTTCAACTTTTCTAATCCCACCAATGGCTCGCCACCAAGAGAATCTACCGGCAGTAACTCCGGATCAAAATCCAATCTAGCCAAACTCATTCCTATTAATATAAATGTAATTAGGTACTGCTCGAAATGACTTGGCTTGCGTTTGCATGTCACTCACGTCGATAGCTACTACTCATGCCAGAAGTCACAGTATATGAAAAATCCAAATTACGTACTGTAAAAATTTATCGCGCCTATGAGTAACAGCGCCACGCCAATTACAACGGGGCTAACTATTGAATCGCCGACACCCGCCAGCTTTGCAACATAAAAAAAGACACCCGAAGGTGCCTTTTTATTAGCTTGATTGCGCTTCAATATTTCGAAGTGAAAATTAAGCTTCTTTCTTTGCTGTGGCGCGACGCGCTGGCAACTTTTCCTTGATACGTGCCGACTTACCTGAACGCTCACGCAGATAGTACAGTTTGGCACGACGAACATCACCGCGACGTTTCACTTCGATCGAAGCGATCAGTGGTGAATACAACTGGAACGTACGTTCCACGCCTTCGCCCGACGAGATCTTACGAACGATGAAGTTCGAGTTCAGGCCACGGTTACGACGTGAAATCACGACGCCTTCGTAAGCCTGAGCGCGCTTGCGCGTACCTTCGACCACGTTAACGTTCACAACCACGGTATCACCAGGTGCAAAGTCAGGGATATTCTTATTAAGGCGAGCAATTTCTTCTTGCTCTAAAGTTTGAATCAAATTCATTTTAATACTCCAATAACCATCTTGCCGGCGCTGAGCTGATCTTAATTTGCCCGGTAGAGGATGGGGTTATACGCATTGCAGAGACCAATTGCCGCCCTGCTCGATTACTACAACTACTAATTTGCCACTTATTTTGTTGCCAACTTCTGTGACAAACCTTTTAAAAACTTTTCATCAGTTGGGCTCAGCAAACCTGCCGCCCGCGCCGCCACTATCAAATCTGGACGCTTACTTGCCGTTGCTTGCAGCGCTTGTTCACGTCGCCATTTTTCTATTTCAACGTGATGCCCGCCCATCAAGACTGCTGGCACTGCGACACCTTCGTACATTTCAGGACGCGTGTAATGCGGACAATCGAGCAAGCCGTTGACAAAACTGTCTTCCACTGCCGACGCATCGTCATGCAACACACCCGGTAATTGCCGGATCACTGCATCCATCAGTGCCATCGCAGGCAACTCGCCACCCGACAACACAAAATCACCAAGACTAATTTCTGCATCGACATTCGCGTCTAAAAAACGCTGATCGACTGCCTCGTAACGCCCGCACAACAACACCAAACCCGGCTCCATCCGCAACTGCATCACAAGCTCATGCGTCAGGGGTCTACCTTGCGGCGACAAATAAATCACCTTTGGTGTCGTCAACTCAGCCGCGATTTGTCGCGCCTTCGCTGCATGCACTGCGGCTTCCAGCGGCTTAACCATCATCACCATGCCAGGACCACCGCCATAAGGCCGGTCATCTACCGTACGGTGTTTATCTGATGTGAAATCGCGCGGATTCCACAACGACAACTCACATGTTTTTTGCTCAAACGCCCGTCGCGTAATACCCGACTGCGTAATCGCCGTGAACATTTCGGGAAATAGCGTGACGACATCAAATTGCATCTCGTCCCCTTATTTGATCAAGACTCTTCAAAATTGACCCATAAGCCAGATCAAAAATCTCGAAACAAGTCTCGATTCAATAGCTTAATTCCCAGTCCACCGTAATTTTTCTCGCTGCTTTGTCCACCGTCAACACAAACTGCTCGACAAACGGAATCAACAACTCTTGACCGGCTTTGGAACCATCAGCAGCAGCGGCAGACACAGCAACACGCAAAATAGGATGCGCGCCGTTGTCCATCATGTCGCTGACTTGCCCAAGCAGCACACCTTGCGTTGTCTCGACATCCAGACCGATTAGATCAATCCAGTAAAACTCATCGTCAGACAAGGCCGGAAAGTGTCTACGCGAAATTTGTACAGTTGCGCCCTTCAGCGCTTCTGCCGCATTACGATCCGCCACACCCATCAACTGGGCGACAATATCGTCGCTATGCATCTTGACCTGCATCATCACCACATCACGCAGCGCTGGCTTATCCAGCCACCACGTTTTTGCATGCAACAAAGCATCGGCTTCTGTGGAATAAGGCTTGATTTTCACCCAGCCATTTAATCCATACGCGCCAGTGATATGCCCGACCATAATCAGGTCATCAGGAACACCATCTAGCGCCGCAACAGAATCAGACAAAACGACAGCAGACAAACTTAAGCAGCAGCTTTGCCAGCTTGTGCTTTACTAGCTTGAGCGATCAAACGCTCAACGGTTGGCGACAATTGTGCGCCTACGCCTTGCCAGTAAGACAGACGGTCTTGAGCGATACGAACGCTTTCTTCAGCACCAGATGCGACTGGATTGAAGAAACCGATACGCTCGATGAAACGACCATCGCGACGATTGCGCGAGTCAGTTGCAACGATGTTATAAAAAGGGCGCTTTTTTGCACCACCACGAGCTAAACGAATAACGACCATAATATTTCCAAAAAGTGTGTCCGAACACGGAAAAAGCCGTAAATTATAACGCGCTTAGCCGCCTATCCGCAACCACAATCCCAGATCTTTGCGTTGTATTGCTACAATTATTGCTGAAATTACAGATGTCGATTATTACAAAACAAGCAACAAGCTACTCACAGACGGGCTTTGACCGCTTAGAATGGGGCAGAACGGCAACTTGCACGCTGCGGCTGCGATTAAACGCACCCCCTTTCCCTCCTTTCACTTTGTTTCCAGGATTCAAATCGCATGACCAGCCCGCACAAAAATAAGACACTTTGCACGCTCCTTGCCATGCTACTTGGCGGCTTCGGCGCGCATCGCTTCTATTTATATGGCAAAAAAGATATCTGGGCGTGGATACATATTCTGCTGTTTCCGCTCTCGATTTTTGCTGGCTTTATCGCTGCACTCATCATTGGTCTAACACCTGATGAAAAATGGGATGCTCAGCACAACGTCAACTCGGGCAAAAACTCTGATTCAAACTGGATTGTGGTGGTGTTGGTCATTTTGACCTTTGCCATCGGCACTACCGCCTTGATCGCTAGCATTGCCCGCGTCACGGATCTTTATCTCACTGGCGGTAGCTACGGCTAAGGCGCTATTGCTGCAAAACAATCCATAAAGGTGCGCCACTTTTGATTTCGCGCATCCTTAGTGCGAGTGCTTAGTGCACAAGATAAACACAAACCCCTCCATCTCGCATTGCCCCACTTCAAAACAGCATGTAATCACATGGCACGCATAGTGCTTTTGTGAAATATATCAGCGGCATCACCTTGATGCCCAATCATGCACTAGGGGAATAACTAATGAGCAAGCGCTGCGTCTCTAACATGGTGATTCTAACCGCCATCGTTTTCAGTTTGTTTTGCGGTGTTAGCAATGCCAAAACCGCATCAGGCGACGATATCCGCGCGCAGCTTTCAGACACGCTAGAGCAATCAACGCTTGCTACTGAACCCGCCGAACCAGCAACCGACCCCTCGGCCTCTCAAGTCACATCCTCTGAACCAACCGCCGCAGCTGCCGAGGCGCCGCTTACAGCTCCAACACTGGTCGATATCAGCAAGATAAGTGCTGGCGATACGGCATGGATGCTGACATCCACTGCCCTGGTTCTGTTCATGACGATCCCCGGTCTTGCTCTGTTCTATGCCGGCATGGTGCGCAAGAAAAACGTGCTGTCGACACTCGCACACAGCTTTGCCATCACCTGTCTGGTAACTATCCTGTGGGTAGTGATTGGCTACAGCCTCGCCTTTACCCCAGGCTCTATGTATATAGGTGGGCTGGATCGTATGTTTTTACATGGCATGGACTTCTTCAAGGATGCGGGCAAGGTTAGCGTCAGTGAAATTGCACCGACGATTCCAGAAAGCGTGTTCGTTATGTTTCAGATGACCTTTGCCATCATCACCCCAGCACTAATCACCGGCGCCTTTGCCGAACGGATGAAATTTTCTGCCTTGCTGCTGTTTATGGCGCTATGGTCGGTCTTGGTCTATGCCCCAGTCGCGCACTGGGTATGGGAGCCATCCGGCTGGTTGGCTAGTCGTGGCGTGCTTGATTTTGCTGGTGGCACCGTCGTGCATATCAACGCTGGCGTGTCCGGCTTGGTGGCCGCCATCATGATTGGCCCACGTCTCGGATTTCGCAAAGAGCCGATGCCACCACACAATTTGGTCTTAACTGTGATCGGCGCCAGCATGTTGTGGGTGGGCTGGTTCGGCTTCAATGCAGGCTCAGCAGTCGCCGCAGATGGTCGCGCTGGTATGGCCATGCTGGTCACACAACTGGCGGCAGCCGTCGCCGCCATGACCTGGATGCTGGTCGAATGGGCGCGCCGCGGCAAACCATCGGTACTCGGGATGGTATCGGGCGCGGTATCCGGCCTGGTCGCCATCACACCAGCATCCGGCTTTGTCGGCGTAACCGGTGCGCTCGCCATCGGTGCCGCTGCTGGCATTGCCTGTTATTGGGGTGCGACCACACTCAAATCCGTGTTGCGCTACGACGATTCGCTGGATGTATTTGGCGTGCATGCGATTGGCGGCATCGTTGGCGCACTACTGACTGGTGTTTTTGCGGTGAAGAGTATCGGTGGCGTAACAAGCGATTTTGCGACGCAGGCATTCGGCGTCGTTGTGACGGTTATTTTCTCTGCTGTCATGACCACCATCATCCTTTCGGTCGTCAATATGATGGTCGGACTACGCGTAACACCGGAAGCGGAACGCGACGGCCTCGATCTTGAACAACATGGTGAGCACGTACTATGAGCGAAGAATACAACTCGCGCGCATCGTTGGAAAATCAGGCCTTCGCCTTAATGGGAAGGATGCATGTCATGCTGCGTCGCCAAAGTGGCCGGGTGACCGATATTGAATACATGCATATTGATCCCGGCTACTGTCGCTATCTACTTAAAATGGCGTCGCTATCGCCAAATGAAGATCTACAGGAAGTCGGCCTGAGATTGCAGGAAATTTTTTTCGGCGACGATGGTCTGTTCGTACGCAAAGAACCCAAAGCGCCGCTATTGTCGCGACAAACTGATCTTGAGCAGGCACCCCCGGCCATATCCCCAGCTACAAGTAAAACTCCAACGAACGCAAGTTCAAGTGCACCGGGCACCGACGATCAGGTTGACCGCGGTTACATTGGCCGCTTACGCTAAATCGTAATCTGGCAGAGATAGGAGAAATTAAAACTGGTCTTCGTCCAGTTTTAATAGATCGTGATTACCAGTCACAATCGCAATGCGCAAGCCTGGTGCTTGCGATAGAAAATGATCGGCAAAAAAACGTGCAGCAGCAATTTTAGTCTGATAAAACTTGGGATCAATCTTCCGATTACCCCCGTCCTCACCACTCTCCAGTTTGCGCTGCGCAATCATTGCAGCGCGCGCCATTTGCCAACCACCCAGCACAATGCCGACCAATCGCAGGTATGGCACGCTACCGGCAAACACGGCTTTAATATCAGATTCGATGTTATCAACGATGTAATTGACAGCTTCCTCCATCGCATCCGTAGCTGCATGCAACAGAATGTGGATCGCGATCAAATCAGCTGATGCGGTTGCGGCCAGTTCAATTTCGGTGGCACGCACTTTTGCCAGTATTGCCTGCGCAACTTTGCCGCCATCGCGCACCGTTTTACGTCCGACCAAATCATTGGCTTGAATTGCGGTGGTGCCTTCGTAAATAGTCAGAATGCGCGCGTCGCGGTAATACTGCGCAGCGCCAGTTTCCTCAATAAATCCCATGCCGCCATGAATCTGCAAACCGGTCGACGCCACATCGATGGTGATCTCGGTAGACCAGCCTTTAATAATCGGCACCAAAAATTCATAGAAAGCTTGATTGTCGGCGCGCACAGTGTCATCCGCATGATGATGCGCAATGTCGAAAGCTGCTGCACCTACGTACGCCAATGCGCGTGCCGCCTCGATTTGCGAGCGCATAGACATCAACATACGGCGTACATCTGGTTGATGAATGATCGATACGGCGTTGGTCGAACCTTCCAGATCTTTCGACTGCACGCGCTCCTTCGCGTACGCCAAGGCTTTTTGATAGGCACGCTCGGCCAAACCGATGCCCTGCATACCGACTGCAAAGCGCGCCGCGTTCATCATGATGAACATGGTTTCCAAGCCGTGATTTTCTTGCCCGACCAGATTGCCGACAGCACCGTCCTTATCACCAAACTGCAGCATCGCAGTTGGGCTGGCCTTGATACCTAGCTTGTGTTCAATGGAGACGCAAGTTACATCGTTACGCGCACCGAGCGAGCCATCTTGGCTCAACAAAAATTTCGGTACGACGAACAGTGAGATGCCTCTAATACCTTCCGGCGCATTCGGCGTGCGCGCAAGCACCAGATGAACGATGTTTTCCGCCATATCGTGATCGCCGTAGGTGATAAAAATTTTAGTGCCAAAAATTTTATAACTACCGTCCGCTTGCGGCTCCGCACGTGCGCGCACCAACGACAAATCAGAACCGGCCTGTGGCTCGGTCAGATTCATCGTGCCAGTCCATTTGCCGGCAATAAAATTGGGAATAAATCGCTGCTTCTGCTCGTCGGAGCCGGCTGCCAACAATGTCTCGATCACACCATCCGTGAGCAACGGACATAACGAGAACGAAAGATTCGCCGCATTCAACATTTCCATACACGGCGTTGCGACCAACTTAGGTAAATCTTGCCCGCCGAAATCGGCCGGATGTTGAATCCCCTGCCAACCCGCTGCACCAAATGCATGAAACGCGTCTTTAAATCCTGGCGTGGTTATAACCGAGCCATCTTTCCATGTGCTTGGCTGCCGATCACCGGTTTGATTGAGTGGTGCCACCACCTCGCTGCAAAAGCGCGCGTTTTCTTCAAGGATGGCTTCCACCGTTTCCAGCGTCGCATCTTCGCAACCGGGCAAGGCGCTGATCGCCGATAAATCGGCCAGCTCAGTCATTGCAAACAGGATGTCTTTTAACGGGGCGACGTAAGGCATGCGAGACTCCTAAACAAAATGGGTAGGACATTCAGTTCAGATAGTGTGCCAGAAAAAAATCCCGGCGCACTAGTTTCAACTGTCTGTCCTACCCATGCTTGCTGCCGTCACAAAGCGGATGACTTGCCGTCATCCACATCGCTCACGCACGCTGTTATCAGCTCACCTTAATTCAGTTCAGCTTAATCCAGCTCAACCTAACTCAATTCAATCTCGCTAAGTTCAGCCCAATTCCTTCACCAATTGCGGCACGATCTCAAATAGATCGCCAACAATACCGTAATCCGCCACCGAAAAAATCGGTGCTTCTGCATCCTTGTTAATCGCAACGATAGTCTTAGAATCTTTCATACCAGCCAGATGCTGAATCGCGCCGGAGATACCGACTGCGATATAGAGATCCGGTGCCACGATCTTGCCGGTCTGTCCAACCTGCCAATCGTTTGGTACATAACCGGCATCCACTGCAGCGCGCGATGCGCCCAATGCTGCACCGAGCTTGTCGGCCAATGGATCGAGAATCTTGAAATTTTCTTCAGAGCCCAAACCGCGACCACCGGAGACAATGATTTTTGCAGCGGTCAGCTCAGGACGTGCGGAGGTTTCCAAGGCGCGTGAAACAAACGATGATTTACCTGAGTCGGCAACCGCCGTCACGCTCTCGACAGCCGCACTACCACCTTCAGCTGCTGCATCAAATGCAGTGCCGCGCACGGTGATGACTTTGGTTGCATCCGACGATTGCACGGTCGCAATCGCGTTACCGGCATAGAACGGGCGCTCGAAAGTATCGGCCGACACCACTTTAGTAATTTCAGAAATCTGCGCGACGTCGAGTTTGGCAGCGACACGCGGCAAGATGTTTTTACCGTAGGCGGTTGCAGGCGCAAGGATGTGTGAATAGTCGGCGGCGAGCGCGAGCACCTGCGCCGCAATGTTTTCGGCCAGTCCATCGGCAAACTGCGCACCATCGGCAACTAATACCTTGGCAACGCCACTAATTTTAGCGACTGCTTGTGCGGCGGCATCGGCTTGATGACCAGCCACCAGCACATGGACATCGCCACCGCATTGCAACGCGGCAGTGATGGTATGTAAGGTGCTGCTCTTGAGCGAAGCATTATCGTGTTCGGCAATGACGAGTGCAGTCATGATATTTTTCCGTAATGTAGTTGGTACATCAAAGTTAATTCACAATATTCGGCGGCCGCGCATGATGGGTATCGTTGCAGACCGCAAAGTGAAATGTTTAAATAACTTTGGCTTCGTTCTTCAACTTCTCTACCAGCGTAGCAACGTCGGGCACGATGATGCCGGCCGAGCGTTTCACTGGCTCGGTTACCTTCAACGTTTTCAAGCGCGGTGTCACATCGACGCCGAGATCCTCCGGCTTAAAGTTATCGATGGTTTTTTTCTTCGCCTTCATGATGTTAGGCAGCGTTACATACCGCGGCTCATTCAAGCGTAAATCGGTCGTGACAATCGCAGGTAATGTCAGCGATACGATTTCCAAGCCACCATCAACTTCGCGTGTAACTTTAACGTTGTCGCCATCGATTTCCACTTTCGACGCATAAGTCGCTTGCGGCCAATCCAACAGCGCAGCCAACATCTGACCAGTCTGGTTGGCATCATCATCAATCGCCTGCTTGCCGAGAATAATGAGCTGCGACTGCTCTTTGTCAGCGACCGCTTTCAACAATTTGGCGACTGCCAATGGCTGCAACTCCACATCGGTTTCTACCAATATGCTGCGATCAGCGCCAATTGCCATCGCGGTACGTAGCGTTTCTTGCGATTGCAAGGTGCCACAAGAAACCGCGATAATTTCGCTCGCTTTGCCCGCCTCTTTCAGACGCATCGCTTCTTCAACCGCGATTTCGTCGAATGGGTTCATCGACATTTTGACGTTGGCGATATCGACACCAGTCTGATCCGCTTTGACACGAACCTTGACGTTGTAATCGACCACGCGCTTAACGGGAACCAATACTTTCATAGCGTTACCTTTGCAAAATACACGATGGTAAAAATCAAACCAAGGCAGAATTATAAACGCAAGTTAGCGTCGTAACTGAATGTGCCTAAGCGCACCTTAGCGCAACCAAGCCCCAATACCCGTCACTGAAGCAAACTTGTCGTCATTCCCTCAGGCGCTGTCGCAGGAAATTTACCTGGCATGCCAGCACCCGCAAAACGATCGGCGCATGCACGGATGCACGCTACAAGCCGGAATTCAGAGGGGGACGATACTCATTAAAGTAGCAGGCTGTCGCCAAGCCCAATGGAATGAAGGTCGCCAACAAAGGCAAATGGGGAAACATGGTTGTAGAAATGGAAAAAGTTCGCGACGCATTCCGCATGCTTTCAACTACTTCAACTCCCAGGCCTAAACATTTGCGCCCCATGCAAAACGCCCGGTCGAACCGGGCGTTTTGTCGCTGGACTACCGCAGCCGATTAGCTACGTGGCTCGCCTCGACCGTTGACAGGAATGGTCGCGCCTGGAGGAGCTGTCATTTGGACTTCGTGATTCACGCCCCGGAAGTTGTATGTCACATCCCAAAAAGCGGGAGCGTCATTGCTTGGGCGAGTCTCACATCTCTTTACATCACGCGTTGTTGCGGGATTGCCATTCTTGTCGCGGCCCACGTTGGCACCAATTGCTGCGCCGGCTGCTAAACCGCCAATTGTAGCGATGTCTTTGCCCGAACCACCGCCCACTTGGTGACCTAAAATGCCGCCGATCAGTCCGCCCAACACAGCACCGCCCATATTAAGGTCCCCACGGCTTGCGGCCACCTCTTCGCGCTCCATCCAGCAACGCTGCTCAGGAGGGCCGACCACAGCACGTACAGAGGTCACATTGGCCTCATAGATACGCTCTTCGCCACGGCGACGACTGTCATAAACCGGCATAGGTGCGTGAACATAGCGGCGGTCATCGACGCGGGTTTTCCAGTCGATGGCACGCACAGAAGAAATGCGGTCATTCATACCCATAGCAGTTAGCGATGGGTAACGGCCTGGGCTCAGAACCTTACATGAGCCTTTGAAGTTGCTGTCTACGCAGACCTCCCAACGCTGTCCCATCACAACCACCGACGAGACGCGGTCGTTAAAACCGGCGCGTGAGAAATTTTCGACCGATTTTTCAGAAGAAAAAGTCCGGCCCTTGAAGCCGTCATGTTCATAAAATATGACCTGCGATGGCAATGGTACCGGTGCCAAGTTGTCAGCAATATCGCGACCCTTGCTATCCACAGGCTTGAAAGAAGACACGCGGTCATTCAAACCCATCGCACTTAAAGAGGGGTACTGACCTGGTCGCAAAATCATGCAGTGGCCACCGAAGCGCACGTCTTCGCACACTTCCCAAAGCTCGCCGCGTTTACCGTCTACGATGATCGACGACGCCCGGTCGTTAAAGCCCGCACGCTGCAAATTTTGAACCGGCTGTTGTGACGTATAGGTACGACCTCGGAAGTTTTCCTTCTCAAAAAATGTTACTTCAGCAAACGCTTGACCCGCAATCAGTGCGGTCGCTGCAGTCAGTGTGACTTTCAGCATCTTGGATTTCATTGGTAGCTCCGGTTGGGGGTCAAAAAGTCTAGAGTAAAGCGTGCGGCATCGCTTGACCGTTCGTTCTCGAACACAAGGCAACATATATAAGAGATTGGCGTCAACGTGCAGGATGGGCTGGGTAAGCGATGTAGGGGAAACAACAGCTGGCCCGGTTCCTACAATGGGTTTAGCGGTCTTGCCGCCACATCCAGCTCGCTCAAGCGGGGCTGCCCGCCTCCCCACGAACGTTGGAGCACCATACGTTGACGAACAATTGATTGAACCGCCAGTCGGTTGTCTCAGATCGCTATCAATGCCAGGCCAGTCATTAAGGAAGCAAAACAGGTCGAACCGATTAGGGAAGATGCGGCTTGGGGAAACTAAAGGGAAAACAACGAGAACAACAGATATGCAACAGACGCCGCTTTAACTTTATCTACACGGCTTATCGAAACTTTTTTATTTGCGCTTCATATAAAACGTAAATACATCCGCGTTTTCACTTTGCGCTACTAACAGATTGCCAGTTTGCTTGGAGAACGCCTGAAAATCGCGCACTGAGCCAGGATCGGTTGCTTGCACGCGCAGTACTTCGCCAGTCGCCATTTCTGCCAAGGCCTTCTTGGTTTTCAGAATCGGCAGCGGACAATTCAAACCGCGTGCGTCAAGATCTTTGGAAAATTCAACAGTCATACTCTCACTTTCAGTATCAATTTCATTCCACGCTTATTCGGGACTTGTTCTGCATTTGCTCGGCGTATGTTAACGCTGGTTTAGCGCGCATGGCGCTTATCGGCTTGGGTTTTACGTCTGCCGTAGATTGTTTTACAAACCTGTCAACAACCTCGATTTTACCGCAATCGCACTGTTGACGCCGTGCAATGCCAGCATTTGTCTTTATTTAACAAATACTTAGGTGAATTACCCGCGTTATAAAACATAAACGGCAGAGCATCATTACTGATACTCTGCCGCCCTTCGTCAGTCACAACAATCGGTACTTATGATCTGCATTTATAGTTAAACGCGCTCATTCACCCATGCGCTCACGCCTTGCAGCGCCTGCGGCAACGCGGTTGCATTAGTGCCGCCAGCCATCGCCATATCTGGCTTGCCGCCGCCCTTACCGCCCACCTGTTGCGCAACAAAATTGACCAAATCACCGGCTTTAACTTTGCCGACGCTATCGGCAGTCACGCCAGCGATCAAACTCACTTTGCCGTCATTAACTGCAGCCAGCACAATGGCAGCGGTTTTCAATTTGTCTTTCAGTTTGTCCATCGTGGTGCGCAAGGTAGCGACATCGGCATTTTCCAATCGCGCTGCCAATACCTTGATGCCTTTAACGTCAATCGCTTGTGACACTAACTCGTCGCCCTGATTCGATGCCAGTTTACCCTTCAAGCTATTGAGTTCGCGCTCCAGCGTTTTCATTTGCTCCATCACTTGCGCCAAGCGCGGCTGCAACTCTGCCGGTGACGACTTCAACGTGGCGGCGGCGCTATGCACGGTCGCTTCCAAATCCTGCATATAGGCAAGCGCGTTGACACCAGTAATTGCCTCGATACGACGCACGCCGGCAGCGACACCGCTTTCGCTCACCACTTTAAATAGTCCGATATCACCGGTGCGCGATACGTGCGTACCACCGCACAATTCTCGGCTGCTACCAATATCCAGCACCCGCACTGTTTCGCCGTATTTTTCGCCAAACAGCATCATTGCGCCAGTCTGTTGTGCAGATTCGATATCCATCACGCGCGATTGCGTATCCGAGTTGGCGAGAATTTCTGCGTTAACACGTTTCTCGATTTCTAGAATCTGCTCGTGCGAAATGGGGGCGTTATGCGTAAAGTCAAAACGTGTTTTGTCGGCATCAACCAACGAACCTTTTTGCTGCACATGATCGCCCAGCACTTCACGCAAGGCCTTGTGCATGATGTGTGTCACCGAGTGATTACGCATGGTGGCGGCACGACGTGCAACATCAACCGAGGCTGTGACCTTATCGCCAATCTTCAACGTACCTTGCGTTTGCGTACCGTGATGGCCGTAGACATCCGCTTTGATTTTTTGTGTATCTTCGACGCCAAACTGCACACCTTCTGCCACGATCACACCTTGATCGCCGACCTGACCGCCGCTCTCAGCGTAAAACGGTGTGGTGTCGAGGACCACGATGCCAGCCTGACCTTCTTGCAATGCATCAACCGCCGTGCCTTCAAAGTACAAACCAACCACGCTCGCGTTTTCTTCCCGCTGTTCGTAGCCGGTAAATACATTGCTCGCCCCGGTATATTCAACAGCACGTTCCATCTTGAACTTGCCAGCAGCGCGACCCGCCGCTTTTTGTTTTTCCATTGCCGCCGCAAAACCAGCTTCATCCACGCTCATGCCGCGTTCACGACAGACGTCAGCGGACAGATCGAGCGGAAATCCAAACGTATCGTGCAATTTAAACGCCACTTCGCCCGGCAATACTTTGGTACCAGCCAATGCGGTATCCAAAATTTCCATACCGTTAGCAAGCGTCTCAAAGAAGCGCTCTTCTTCTGCCTTCAGCACGTCGGTAATCCGTTGCGCATCGGCTTGCAGTTTTGGATACGCTGCGCCCATCTGCTCGACCAAATCTTTTACCAACTTGTGGAAGAACGGTTTTTTCTGGCCCAGCTTGTAACCGTGACGAATCGCGCGGCGGATGATGCGACGCTGCACGTAGCCACGACCTTCGTTAGATGGAATCACACCATCAGCGACCAAGAATGCAGTCGCGCGGATGTGATCAGCGATCACGCGCAATGAATTATTTTTAAGATCGGTGATGTTGGTTTCACGCGCCGCTGCCTTAATCAGCGCGTCGAAAATATCGATCTCGTAGTTGCTATGCACGCCCTGCAAAATCGCCGCCAGACGCTCCATCCCCATACCGGTATCAACACACGGTGCAGGCAACGGTTTGACTGAGCCATCTTCAGCCATATCAAACTGCATAAACACGTTGTTCCAGATTTCGATGTAACGGTCGCCGTCTTCATCCGGACTACCCGGCGGGCCGCCAGCAATGTGGGGGCCGTGATCGTAGAAAATTTCCGAGCATGGACCGCAAGGGCCGGTGTCCGCCATCATCCAAAAATTATCCGATTTGTAGCGACCACCTTTGTTGTCGCCGATGCGGATTACGCGCTCTGGCGGCAGACCGATTTCCTTGGTCCAAATGTCGTAGGCTTCCTGATCTTCAAAATACACGGTGGCCAGCAATTTTTCGCCCGGCAACCCGTAAACCTTGGTCAACAATTCCCACGACCACATGAGGACGTCGCGTTTGAAGTAATCGCCAAAACTCCAGTTGCCCAGCATCTCAAAGAAAGTGTGGTGACGCGCGGTGTAACCGACGTTTTCCAGATCGTTGTGTTTGCCGCCAGCACGCAAGCAAGCTTGCACCGAGGTCGCACGTACGTAAGGGCGTTTATCCGTGCCCAAAAACACGTCCTTAAACTGCACCATGCCCGAGTTGGTAAACATCAGTGTCGGATCATTACCCGGCACCAGCGGGCTGGACGGCACGATGGTGTGACCTTTTGATTCAAAAAACTTGAGGAATTTTTCGCGGATTTCGGACGATTTCATGTTGTAGACGACGCAGAACAGTATGGGTTAGTAGCCTAAGATAGTAAGGCTGCAAAGCGACGATTATACGTGATAAGCGCCCGATAACCCTGTGCTTGTCATGGTTGGGCGCGAGCTAAAACAACACTAAAACACGCTATCGCTCAACCACCTCTTGATCCTTTGATTCGGCAAAGTCTGCGCCAAGCAAATCAATACGATCAGTGCAAATAGCATCCACGCCCCAGGACAACACTTCGCGTGCGCGCTCCGGATCATTCAAGGTGTAGCAAAACAAACCAAAGCCAGCGCGTTTGATCGCGTGCGCTTGTTTGGCGGATAAGTACTTATGGTTAGTGTCGATTGCCACGGCACCCAACGAGGTCAGTTTTTCACACCAATCCAAAGGCACTCTATCAAACAAGCAGGCACGCGGAATATCCGGCTCAGTGCGCTGCGCAGCGCGCAAAGCTTCGCAAGAAAAAGACGAAAATAGCGGCAAAACTGCGCGCGCGTTATCACTGACGGCGGCATTATTCTTCGCCTCATTCTTTTTTAATTCCAGCACATCAGCAAACAAGCGCGCAGTAGTTTCCGCCACCACACGGCCCGTCACTTCCTCAAACCCGGGCACCGGTTTGATCTCGATATTCATCCAGATACCGTTTGCCCGACAAAACGTCACAACTTGCTCAAAAGTCGGCACCAGTTCGCCGGCATAACGCTCGTCAAACCATGCGCCTGCATCAAGTTGCGTCAATTCATGCGCCGAATAATCTGCCACGCTGCCGCTACCGGTGACGGTACGTCCTAGCTGCGGATCGTGCATCACGATCGGCACCTCGTCCTTGCTCAGCATCACATCAAACTCAACCCCAGAAAACCCATGCTGCAAACCGCAACGCATCGCTGCAATTGTGTTTTCCGGTGCCAAGCTACCACCGCCGCGATGCGCAATCATTTTTGGGTAAGGCCACATGCTGAACATCCTCGCTATAAAGTTCGGGTAAAAAAACTGCATGCGGCCCATCTGTCAGTCGCAAACAGCTATCTCAAAAATAGATGCCGAAAAATAGATGCTTTAAATATAACTGCTTTAGTCGGAATGTAGACCAAATTGAAACAGCATGCAGAGAACATTTTGCAGAAAAACTGACAAAGCTGCCAATACGGCATGTACTTCGCGTGCAAGCGGATAGAATATCCACGCGGTAACCAGTAGCAAATAGTAGAAACGATGCAAAACGTTACCGCCTTAATCAAGCAGCAAGGTAGCGGAGCAGGCACACGCGTTTGTATGCGCGTCGATGCATTAACCCAAGCAGCAAGCCTATAAGAAAAAGGCCACACCTAATATGCAAGCGGGATTTGATTGGCACAACCCTTACCCATCCATTCGTCAGCCAATCTTCGCGCGCAATGTGGTGGCGACATCGCAACCACTGGCCGCGCAAGCGGGCTTACGGATGTTGCTCAAAGGCGGCAATGCCGTCGATGCAGCCATCGCTGCCGCCGCTGCCCTCACGGTCGTCGAACCAATCTCGTGCGGGCTTGGTAGCGACGCCTTTGCGTTGGTCTGGGATGGCACGCAACTACATGGCTTAAATGCGTCGGGGCCAGCACCCGCGGCATGGACGCCCGATTACTTCAAACAAAAACACAATAATTTGATGCCGGAGCGCGGCTGGGATTCAGTCAATATTCCTGGTGCGGTTGCGAGTTGGGTCGCGCTGTCGGATAAATTTGGCAAATTGCCGTTTGCCGATTTGATGGAACCGGCAATTGATCTCGCTGCGCGTGGTTACATGGTGTCGCCAGTGGTGCATCAAAAATGGACCAACGCGATCCCGATTTTGCATACGCAACCCGGCTTTGCACCAACCTTTATGCCGCATGGTCGCGCGCCAGAGATAGGCGAAATATTTAAATTTCCCGATGCCGCTAGCTCGCTGCGCAAGATTGCCGACAGCAAAGGCGAAGCCTTCTATCGTGGTGAACTGGCAGATGCCCTCGCCAACCATGCGAAGGCGTTTGGTGGTGCGATGACGCGCGATGATCTGGCATCGTTTGCGCCGGAATGGGTCACGCCGATCAGCAAAGATTTTGCCGGGCACACCGTGCACGAGATCCCACCTAACGGCCAGGGCATCGCTGCCCTGATCGCGCTTGGCATTATCGACAAGCTCGACATCACACGCTTCGCTGCCGACTCGGTAGAAAGCCAGCATCTACAGATCGAGGCGATGAAGCTCGCCTTTGCCGATACCTATAAATGGGTCGCCGATGAAAAATACATGACCACGATGCGCGTTAGCGATTTGCTCGACGATGGCTATCTGACCGAGCGCGCCAAACTCGTGGATGAAAATATGGCCACACGCTTCTCGTACGGCACGCCACCCAAAGGCGGCACCATCTATCTGACCGCCGCCGATGAGAGCGGCATGATGGTCAGCTTTATCCAATCCAACTTTATGGGCTTTGGCTCCGGCGTTGTGGTACCCGGCACGGGCATCAGCCTGCAAAATCGCGGTCACAGTTTTAACACCAGCCCCACGCATCCCAACTGCGTTGCGCCCGGCAAGCGCCCTTTCCAAACCATCATCCCCGGCTTTCTCACCAAAGAAGGTCAACCGCAGATGAGCTTTGGCGTCATGGGTGGCAATATGCAACCGCAAGGCCATGTGCAAGCGCTGGTACGTATGTTGCAATACCAGCAGCAACCACAAGCAGCGTGCGATGCACCGCGCTGGAAAGTCAACGTCGGCATGTCGGTCGACGTTGAAGACAGCATGGCGGCAGCAACCAAAGCCGCATTACTCGCGCGTGGACACAAGATCGAAAAAGTAATGGATAGCTATATGGATTTTGGCTCCGGCCAATTTATCTGGAAGACAGCGGATGGGTATATCGCCGCCAGCGATCCGCGTCGTGACGGACAAGCAGTGGGTTATTGAAGACGAGACTAACGCTAAAACAGACAGAACCTACGCAAGCACGTAATGTGTAAATGCGTTTTTGGATGTGCAAGTGGAATGTTGATCAGTGTAATTATCACGTCACAGCAACATGGTTAAATGCAGCGACAAAAAACCATGACGAAACATAAGGGCAATCAATGAGGCGTAGTGAATTTCGTAACAAGACCATCAATACCTGTCTCGGCTTTATCGCCGGCTATGTCGACACACTCGGCTTTGTCGCGCTGTTCGGATTATTTACCGGCCACGTCACCGGCAACTTCGTCATCATCGGCTCCGAGATGGCACAACCGCACGGCGGCCCACTGCTACTCAAGTTTCTCGCCTTCCCTGCTTTTATTTTTGGCGTCGCCTTTGCGCGCATCTTTATCGGCTCGCTACTCAAGCGTGAAATGCACGCGCTGTGGTTTGCCTATCTGCTGCAGGCGCTTTTGCTGGCTGGTTTTATGATCCTCGGCTATCTCGCCACCCCGATCGGTGAGGCACCGTCTCTGATGTCCGAACTTGCCGGTATCGTCGGCGCAATGGCGATGGGTACGCATAGCGGTACCGGCCGCCTGTTGTTATCTCACTTGGCACCAACCTCGATGATGACCGGCAATGTCACCCAGCTCACGATTGATTCGGTCGATGTACTACGCGGCAGAGCCAGCGATGCGGTACGCGAGCGCTGCTTCAAGTTTCTGTGGCCGGTGCTGGCGTTTGGCATCGGCGCCATCGGCGCGGCGTTTGCTTATCTTTATGCTGGCTTCCCCGCGCTGCTGCTACCCATTGCCATCCTGATCTACTTGATGACGCTGGAGCGCCGGATGATGCGCAAAGGGAAGCACGTCAACAAAGCCTGAAGCCGCTGTCTTTCAGCGTTCCGGCGATCAATAATCCCGAAGGACGGCGTATGCAATACGCGCCGTCCTGGCTGCGCCGACGCGGTTTTTTAAATCCCCTCAAGTTATGCCCCGAACAGCTTGCTCGCTACGGTAAAATGCCAGATACATTTACGTATCATCAGCACAATACAAAGCACCCAATGAGCAACAAACCAAAAAACGACAACGCAGCTAACGCAGCAACCGCTAACGCCCCCTCATCCAATTTCTTGCGCGGCATCATCGAGAACGATCTGGCCGAGCACAAGCACGCCAACCGTGCAGACAAGAGTGGCCAGCCGTTGCCGCCTGTGATCACGCGCTTTCCGCCTGAGCCGAATGGTTATCTACACATCGGTCATGCCAAATCGATCTGCCTCAATTTTGGTCTGGCACGTGATTTTGGTGGCCGTTGCAATCTGCGCTTTGACGACACCAATCCAACCAAGGAAGAGCAGGAATACGTCGACACCATCATCGACAGCGTCAAATGGCTGGGCTTTGACTGGAAGGACGAGCAAGGCGAGCACCTGTACTTTGCCAGCGACTACTTCGACCAGCTGTACGCAATGGCCGAATATCTGATCACCGCTGGCCACGCCTATGTCGATAGCCAATCGCCCGACGACATGCAAAAGAACCGCGGCAACTTTGGCGAGCCGGGTAAAAACTCGCCCTTCCGCGACCGTCCGGCAGAAGAATCGCTGGATATGTTCCGCCGCATGAAGGCAGGCGAATTTAAAGATGGCGAACACATCGTGCGCGCCAAGATCGACATGGCCTCGCCCAATATGAACATGCGCGATCCGGCCATCTACCGCATCCGTCACGCACATCACCACCGCACCGGCGGCAAATGGTGCGTCTATCCGATGTACGACTTTGCGCATCCGCTGGAAGACGCGATAGAAAACATCACGCACTCGCTCTGCACGCTGGAGTTTCAAGATCACCGCCCGTTTTACGATTGGGTGCTGGCACGCTTGGCCGAAGGCGGCTTCTTCACCAAACCCCTGCCACATCAATATGAATTTGCACGCCTCAACCTCACCTACGCCATCACCAGCAAGCGCAAGCTGCTGCAACTGGTAGAAGAAAACATCGTTGATGGCTGGGACGATCCACGCATGCCCACCATCGTCGGCATCCGTCGCCGTGGCTACACGCCAGAATCGATCCAGTTGTTTGCAGAACGCATAGGTGTCGCCAAATCCGATAGCTGGATCGACATGAGCACGCTCGAAGGTGCGCTGCGCGACGACCTCGACGAAAAAGCACCACGCGCCACCGCCGTGCTGCGTCCGCTCAAACTCATCATCGACAACTTCCCGGAAGGCGAAACCGTCGATTGCAGCGCGCCCGTGCATCCGCATCATCCAGAGCGCGGCACCCGCAATTTTCCGATCAGTAAAGAACTATGGATAGAACAAGAAGACTTTATGGAAGTGCCGAGCAAAGGCTACTTCCGCCTCTTCCCCGGCAACAAGGTGCGCCTGCGCTACGGCTATGTGGTGGAATGCGTAGGCGCGGACAAAGATGCAGACGGCAATATCACCACCGTGCACTGCACCTACTTTGCCGACAGCAAATCCGGCACAGAAGGCAGCGCCAACTACAAAGTCAAAGGCAACATCCACTGGGTCAGCGCCGCGCATGCGCTAGAAGCAGAAGTACGTTTGTACGACCGCCTCTTTAGCGATCCGCAACCCGATGCTGGCGGCAAAGACTTTAAGCTGGCGTTAAATCCAGATTCAAAAGAAATCGTCAAAGCGTTTGTAGAACCGGGCGTCGCAGCGGTGCAGCCAAATGAGAAGTTGCAGTTTGAACGTCATGGATATTTTGTGGCGGATCGTGTGGACAGTAAAGCGGGCAAGCCTGTGTTTAATCGGGTGGTGACGTTGAAGGATGGTTGGGGGAAGTAGCTTTCAAATAACAGGGGAGATATTAATGACCATACGTATAACAATGAACAAGGTCGCAAGCTATACAAATCCTTCAGTATTAGAGACAGACAAAAAAGTTACATTGGTATACGGATTAAATGGATGTGGCAAAAGTACCATCTCCAATTACCTGTTAGATAAGGAAGATATTAGATACGCTGAATGCAAGTCGGAAGGATTGGACAACACCAACGTCCATGTCTACAACACGCGCTTCGTAAAAGATAATTTTCACGAAATGGATAAGTTGAGAGGAATTTTTACTCTGTCCAAAGCGAATAAAGACATTGACGATGCGCTACGAACATCCAGAGGGATGCTAAAAGCCGAAAACGCTCGCAAGGAATCGATTACGAATTCCATAGCCGACGTTAATACAAATCTTGAACAGTCTAAAACACGAGCAGAAGAAGTTACTTGGGAAATCAAAACAAAATATTCAGGAGGCGACCGAGTCCTAGAATATTGTTTAGCTGGCCTAAAAGGAAAATCGCGTCTTTTTGATCATCTCGTCACACTACCACTTGACACCATTAAGATACTAAGAACCACTGACAAGCTGAGGGACGAAGCTGAGGCTCTACAAGGTGGAAACGCACAAAAGCACGATCCGTTGCCAAAGTTGCCCGCCGTAGATATATCGGTAGAACAAACTACTTTATTGGCCACGCCAATATCGGGAAAACACGACAGTCCAATCGCGAGCCTAATTGAAAAACTTGGTAACGCCGACTGGGTAAATCAAGGCATTCCCTTGATGACGGCATTAAAAACCGAAAATAATGATTCCTGTCCGTTCTGCCAATCAAAGACTATTACCCAATCTCTACAACAAACCATAATTGATTACTTCGACGGCGCATTCGCAGAAGCAGTCGGATCAGTAAAATCAATACAAAATTCCTATTCAACGTTTTGCGATTCAATTCCTTCCCTCATATCGTTTCAGGAACATACTTTCCCCATCAAACGGAAGGATGAATTCCAAGCCTTATACGTGCAACTTCAAAGTGCGCTGTCGTCAAACATCCAACTAATCGAACGAAAAATTCAATCTCCATCAAACACTGTAACGCTAGCTGACTCTTCGTCCCTGATCGCACAGATCAACGACATCATTGAATCTGTAAATACAGAAATCAAAGAACACAACACAAAAATAGATAACAAAACGAAAGCTCTAGATGATCTCGGCGCGGAGTTCTGGATGATCTGCCGCAAAGACTATGATCAGACATTAATCGCATATAAGGCCGCACTTACCGACGCAGAAGAAAAATTAGAAGCTCTGAGTAATAAGCTAACCACCACAAATGAAGGCATTCAAAGATTGCTGCTTGAGATCGCGCGCCTTCAAACACAGACAGTAAATGTCGACGCAGCGATTGCGGTGATTAATACAAAACTTTTCGAACTGGGAATTGAGTCGTTTAGCATTATCAAACACGAAGAAAATACTTACAGACTATCCCGAAATGGCGTAGCAGCAGAAGATTTCCATACCTTAAGTGAAGGCGAGAAAACCATGATTAGTTTTCTCTACTTTATAGAACTCTGCAAAGGAAAAGTTACGGCTGACGATACTTCCTACCGAAAAATTGTCGTTGTTGATGACCCAATTTCCAGCCTATCTCATATTTATATATTCAATGTCGGGCAAATGATTAAGCACGAATTATTTAAGTCAGAACAATTTGAAAGAATCATTGTTATGACCCACAGTTTGTACTTTTTCTACGAGCTGACAGACACAAACCATGAACGACGCAAAGAAAGTCAAAAATTACTTAGAATCGTAAAAAATTCCACTGGGAGCAAAGTAGTAGAAATGCGATACGAAGAGATTCAAAACGACTACCAATCCTATTGGCGTGTCGTCACTGACCCACTTCAACCGCCTGTCCTGATTGCAAACTGTATGCGTAACATAGTGGAATATTTTTTCGCATTCGTTAAAAAACATGAATTTAATAATGTATTTTCAAACCCTAAGCTTACCGACCAGAAGCATCAGGCATTTTATAGATTCATGAATAGAGAATCACATTCAATAGGTCAAAACATTTTCGACCTCAAGGAATTTGACTATGAAGGCTACCGCGAAGCTTTCAAACTACTATTCGTCGAAAGTGGCTATCCAGAGCATTACGAAGCGATGACAAAAGCTGCAGCGTAAATTTGGGAAAGGAGTGATAAACATGAACGCTATCGCAGCATTTTTTCATCACATCGCCTTCGTTGCCATCATGTTGATCCTGTCAGCAGAAATGCTGACATTAAAGCAACCGCTGACATTGGCGTCGGCAAGAAAGATCCAAATCTACGACGCCATCTACGGTGTATCCGCCATCCTGATTCTGATCATCGGTGGTTTGCGCGTGATGTATTTTGAAAAAGGCGCGGACTACTACCTGCACAGCGCGCCGTTCATTGTGAAGATGATTTTGTTCGTCATCGTTGGCCTGATTTCCATCCAGCCGACGGTCACGTTCATCAAATGGGGCAAGTCACTCAAGCAAGGCGTCGTGCCGACATTGAGCGATGCGCAAAACCGCAAGCTGCGCCTGATCATCCATGTGGAACTGACTTTGCTGGCGTTGATGATTCTATGCGCGGCAATGATGGCAAAAGGGATTGGCTACTTTGGCTAACGCCTCCTGATATGCCACTACATACACTGCGTCAAGCATATTGGGTCTAACTTCAACGAAGGCCGACAAATGCGCATAGTCCTAAACATTGATGTGCCCGCGCTTGATCCTGCCATCGCTTTCTACACCACTGCGTTTGGTTTAACGCTCAGTCGCATCATCGATGAAGACGTCGCCGAGCTTAAGGGGGCTTCTTATGTCATCTATCTTTTAGCCAAGGCTGCTGAGTCAACTGTTGGCACTGGCGCCAAGGAAACTCGCCGGTACACACGGCATTGGACGCCGATACATCCCGATTTCGTTGTGAAAGACATCGCGGCATTTGCAACTCAGGTCATGAATGCTGGCGCGATTCAGGAAAGTGAATGCATAGATTGGAAAGGCTCAAAATGCCTAACTTTCTCAGATCCGTTTGGCCACGGCTTTTGCCTGATCGAATTCAAAAACGAGACTTACGAAGATTGAGTCGCCCGTGCCGGAGCCGGGCGGGACGATAGCGTTAGTGACAGCAACCGCGCTGGCCGGCTCATTGCGCTATTACTTTTCTCCGGGGCACTCCATCTTCTTCATGCCTTCTTGAATTTCCGCCGGTGTCAGATCGCGGATGTGCGTTGCGATCGACCATTCATGGCCGAAGGGATCAGTCACCACACCGTAGCGATCGCCCCAAAACATGTCGTCTAGCGGCATCCTGACGGTAGCACCGGCATCGACCGCGCGCTTGAACGCGGCATCCGCATCTTCCACATACATATGCAGCGTGACCGGCGAGCCTTTCAAGACTTTAGGGCCGACCGATCCCCACTCCGGAAATTCGTCGACCAGCATCACGGTGGAATCACCGATACGCACGCTGGCGTGCATCAGCCTGCCGTCGGGGCCAGGCAGGCGGGTCAGTTCCGTCGCGCCAAATGCTTTTTGGTAAAACGCAATCGCGTCTGATGCGTTGGCGCACACAAGATGTGGCGTGATGGTGTGCATATCGGGGGGTATCGGTTTTACTTTGCTTTGCGTCATGACGATCTCCTTTATTTACTTGGATGGGTTGGCTGCGACGGTGATGCGGCTTGGGAGGTGGTTGGATTTTCGTTCCGCTCCGGCAGCTTGAAGAGCGCTGTCGCGCGCGCCGCTTCAACTTGTTCGGCTTCAAATTGTTCTATGCGTAGCAATAGTTGTTGCATCTCTTGTTGCATCTCTTGTTGCATTTGTTGCTGCGTTTCGTGCTGTGTCTCTTGCTGCGCTCGTTGTGATGGCACAGCCGCCCACAAGGTATCGAAGCGTTCAATCATGCGTTGGTAATTGTCACCATCCGCATCGTCTGTGAACGGTTTGATTACCCTTGAAGAATGTTGGCTCATCAATTTCTAGCGAGTGAATGAATCTGCAGCGCCCTATCGCAAAACTAAGGCTTGAGGTCGAATAGTGCTTTGCTGCTTTGCATGTCGAAAGGTGCGGAAAAATGCTCATGCACAACCAGCCATTTGCCGCCGATCTTGCGATGGCACACGGTGCCGCGCATCCATGCCGTCTGTTCTTCACCACTATCCGCACCACCACCGCAACGCGTTAAATAGTGACTGAAGGCGATGTCATCATTGGCGGTCACGCCCAGCTCATGGATATCAAAAATCATCGGGCCTTTGCACATCTCCATGCATGCCTGCCAGTGCTTTCGATAGGCAGCGGTGCCCTTGAATTGCAATTGGGCGACGGCATCGAAGGACAGGATGTCATCGGCATAATGCGCCATGATGCGATCGAGATCGCCGGCGACCACCGCCTTTTGCCATTGGTCTATGACAGTACGAATTTCAGATTCCGCTGCAGTAGATAGAGAGGCTGCTCCGGTCATGATCTTTCTCCTTTTCAAGTGATTTATGTGTAGAGTGTTTATACTAATACGAGATTGTGTACAGTGTCCACAATAGAAATATATCCAAGAAATGACCAAGAAAAAAGAAACAGAATCGTTGACGCGCAGCACTTATCGCCATGGTGATTTACAGCGGGCGCTGATCGATGCCGGCGTGCAACTTGCCCGTTTTGGTGGGCCGGATGCGGTCGTGTTGCGGGAGGCGACGCGACAGGTGGGTGTGGTACCCAACGCGGCGTATCGGCACTTTGCAGATCGCAATGCGTTGCTGCAGGCAGTCTGTTCGGCTGCGTTATCAGAACTGGCGATGGCAATGGAAGCCGAACTGGCCGCTTGCCCGCGCAAGAAGAACGCGGTGCAATCTGCGCGCGCGCATCTACGCGCGGTGGGCACTGGTTATCTACGCTTTGCACAGGCGGAGCCGGGGTTGTTTCGCACCGCGTTTTCTGTGCACGAAAATCTGGAGCAGGCGACGATTCCGGCGATGGCGGGCAAAAGCGGATTAACGCCGTTTCAACTGTTGGGAGCGGCGTTGGATGAGATGGTGAAAGCTGGCATCCTGCCAGCCGAACGACGCCCGTTTGCCGAAGTGCTTGCGTGGTCCGCCGTGCATGGCCTGGCAATGCTTTTGATCGACGGTCCCTTGCGCGTGTTGGACGCGGCGCAGGCGCAGGCGATGGGACAGCGTGTTATCGATATGGTGGAAGGTGGCTTGTAATACCCACCCGACTTTGTATCGATGCCTATCGATTTTCGATGGCGAGATCCACAACACCGCATTAATAAGTGAGCCCTTCCGCTTGCGCCAAGCGCGCCATCGCTACTTCGAGAATATTTCTCGCCTGCCCCGCCGCTCGACCCAGCTCTTGATGCAACTGCGCGTCATCGTCATTGCGCGATAAACATTTTGCGCTGAAGCGCTCAAAGCTGCTGACCATTAACAGTATCTCGGCGAGATGACGTGGGCATTCGCAACCGACGGTGTTGCTCGCGGTGGTAAAGCTGGTGAGTGCGTCGTCGTCAAATCGTGGGGGACTAGGTTCTGGGCCCTCTTCTACTTGCAAGGATGCGCGCCGTCCTGCCAACACAGTGCGACACAATACAACCAGCTCACCCATGTCTGCTGGTACGCGCGCCACCAGGCAATTATTGTTGCGCAGTTGGCGGATGGTGGCGCTTGCGCAATAGCGGTACATCACCACCACGGCCTGTACATCGGCGGCTAGGCGCGCTTGCTCGATCAGTGGCACGGCGCTGTCGTCGAGCTCGGCGATCTCCACCACTAACACTTCTGCGCCTGCATCTGGCAGCGCCGTCATTGCCGCAGCGAGCGTTGCGCTATTGCTGCGAATATCCAAAGAAAAGTTATCGCGACCGCTGGCACTCAATCGCTGTTGCAGACGCTGGCCAACCAGGGCGACGCGTATCGGCCCGGCGCGATGTGCTTGATCGGTCGCATGGCTACGTGCCAGTTCTTCTAGTTGCGCCACTTGCAAATCGGCGATCACGCCGATGCCGTGTCCTTGATCGACCAGATTTTTAAGCAAGCGCAGCCTATGCACTTGTTCTGCGGTATACAGACGCTGCCCTCGGTCTGAGCGCTCGGTATCGGACAAGGCGTAGCGCCGCTCCCAAACCCGCAATGTCTCGGCCGATAGGCCGGCCAAGCGCGCTGCCGTGCCGCTACGATAGGTAATGGATTTGCCCTCACCTTGCACCGCCGGCATTACGTCTTTGACTGGATTATTCATTATTGACCCGTTTGTGAACCGCAATACGTTGATTATATAGGTTCATTATGTGAACAACAAGCTATCCTGTGGCTACAGTACCACTACGCCATGTCCATCCTGTGCATGGTAGTTAGACGAACTTTCTGCGATCGATTTTTTAATACACACGACCCTTTTACTGATTGGACACAACATGAAAAAATTATTAGTTGGTACCGCATTCGCTTTGACAATGGGTTTGAGCTACGCCGCAGACATCGTGGATACCGCGAAATCGGCAGGCTCTTTTAATACGCTGGTGACTGCAGTACAAGCAGCTGGATTGGTTGATACCTTAAAAGGTCCGGGCCCTTTCACCGTATTTGCGCCAACCGACGAAGCTTTTGCAAAAATCCCTAAAGAAAAACTGGATGCGTTGTTGAAGGATAAAGCTGCATTGACCAAAGTACTGACCTATCATGTTGTCGCTGGCAAAGTGATGGCAGCAGATGTCAAAGCAGGCAAAGTAAAAACTGTTGAAGGCTCAGAGCTGACAGTGGTCACAACTGGCGGCAAAGTCAAAGTGGACAAAGCAAACGTCGTTAAAACAGATATCGCTGCAGACAATGGCGTTATCCATGTGATCGACACCGTCATCATGCCTAAGATGTAAGACGCAATAGGTGAAATCGCCGATGCGCTGCGGCAGAATTCTGCAGCGCATTCTATTTCCGCACATGCGTTAAGCAAAAAGAACCCCGACTCGTCGGGGTTCTTTCATTTTCGGGATCGGATTGAAGATCAACGCTGTCCTTCATCAACCTTTACACTATCAGCACGACTTTGCAACGTCGTCGTGCTTACCCTTGCAAATCGACATCATGCGTTTGCGAGCAATGCAATACCAACAGCTTTGATGTACGAGCTTAAAAAACGAGCACATCCTTTGAAAATTTACGCTACGCTGGCAGACAATCTCTAGTGCCGCTCGCCCACTTAACGTGCACGAACAAAAATAAGCAATAACACTGAACATGCCGAGTCTGCCCGAGGTTGCGTTGAGCAAACCTAATGACCGTTTTGGTTTTGGCAGGCGGTGGCGTATGCTATCGGCCAAAAGCGGACATTAATTGCTTTCACCAAGAACACTGCGGCCACGGTATCTTGCTGCTTCTATATCCAATCTGCTACTGAAAGCATTTGTATGCTGCAAAGTTGGCCGGCCTCAGTCAAAATCGACCAATGACCTATGGCCCCCAGCTTTTCTGCTCAATTCGACGCGTCTCCGTCCCTCTCTTCTTATTGTGAGCTAACCGGTATGGAAATTATTTTGGAGAGTAAAAACGTGGTTGCAAGCCGGTGTTAACAATTACGTGGTGACGCCGGCGAACTCAAATAAAATCGCATTGCTCAAGAACTATCAAGAAGCTTGACGGCGCCGATGCAGGTCCAAAACGGAGTGAATTGTGAGCGAGCAGCAAAAAATGAATTGGTTAACTGGCGGCGGCGAAGTGGGCGAGCTCATCCGATTGAAAGATTGGTCGAAGACGCCATTGGGTCCTATCGAAGAATGGCCCCAAAGTCTGCGGACGGCAGTCAGCTTGTGCTTGTCGTCGACGTTCCCGATCCTGATTGCCTGGGGACCTGAAGATATCCAAATCTACAACGACGCCTATCGTCCGATTTGTGGCCCCAAGCATCCGGAAGCAATCGGTCAAAACTTCAAGATCTGTTGGGCCACCGCATTGCCTGTCGTTGGCGATGCATTCGATCGCGCACATGAAGGCGAAGGTACTTATATTCGCGATCAGCGCATGTTTCTTGATCGCTACGGCTATTTGGAAGAGGCGTTCATGACGTTCTCTTTCTCGCCGATCGGCGTGGAGTCAGGTGAAGTGGGGGGAGTGTTCCACCCGATTTCAGAATCGACCGACAAGGTGCTCGGCGCTCGGCGCACGGCCGTACTACGTGACGTCTCGGCCGGCATTGCGAAGAGTCTGTCTACCGAAGAGTTGTGCCAAGCGTTGACACAGCGTTACGAGTCGATGGAACTGGATTTGCCGTTCGTTCTGTTTTACCAACTGAATGGCAATACGCTGCGACGCATGGGTGTTGCCGGGCTCAGCAGCAACTCCAGGATGGCGCCGGAATCGGTGGAACTTGGCGACGCCGATGGCTGGCCCTTTGACAAGGCAATGCAGTTGCTAACCATTACCGAGGTCAACGATCTTCTAGTGCGATTCGGCAACGAGCCGTCGGGGCCCTATCCTGAAATACCGTCGAGCGCGCTGATGCTGCCGATTATGGTTGTCGGGTCCGAACGGCCGTACGGATTTCTCATCGCGGGTGTCAGCGCACGTCGTGCGCTCGATGCCGAATATTCGGACTTTTATGCATTACTGTCGAATGCGGTAAGCACGGCAGTCGCCAACGTCGTGGCTTACCAACATGAGCAACGCAAAGCGGAGGAACTGGCCGAGATCGATCGGGCCAAGACTGCTTTTTTCTCGAATGTCTCGCACGAATTCCGCACGCCGCTGACGTTGATGGTTGGTCCTTTGGAAGATGCACTGGCTGACAGGGACGAACCGCTTGGCCATGCTCAACGCAAGCGTCTGGAAGTCACTCATCGTAATTCGTTGCGATTGCTGAAGCTCGTCAACGCATTGCTGGATTTTTCGCGGATCGAAGCTGGGCGCGCCAAGGCTAACTTCGCTGCCACTGATCTGGCGCAACTAACTGAAGATTTGAGCGGCGTATTTCGCTCCGCGATTGAAAAGGCCGGGCTGCGTTATAACGTCTCCGTCGCCAATCTTGGCGAAGACGTTTATCTCGATCGCGACATGTGGGAAAAAATCGTTTTCAACCTGCTGTCCAATGCATTCAAATTTACTTTTAGCGGCAGCGTTGGCGTCACGTTGAAGCGTACCGAAGGATTTGCTCGACTGGAGATCAAGGACACGGGTTCCGGTATTGCCGCTGAAGAATTGCCGCGCGTATTCGAGCGTTTCCATCGCATTGAAAATTCAAAAGGTCGCACGTACGAAGGTACCGGTATCGGTCTCGCGATGATTCAAGAACTGGTCAACCTGCATAGAGGAAAAATCGGCGTCACCAGTGAGCCGGGCCAAGGATCAACTTTTTACGTTGAGATGCCATTTGGCACTGCGCATGTTCCATCAGCCGATCTTGCTGGTGCCACGACGCAGGGTAAAGCCATCGTTGCTGAACCGGCAGACACACTGGGCACCTCGTATATCCAGGAAGCGCTGGGCTGGCTGCCGGAGGCACAAAAGGTTGCAGAAGAATTGCCGTCGCACGCCGGTGTGCAAACGGCGCAAGCAATCGTCACAGGTGACGCGGCGCCAATTCGTATTTTGTTAGTGGACGACAACAGCGATATGCGAGGCTACCTGAAGCGCCTAATGCAGAATTACGCCGCGGTCGAAACCCATGGCGACGGCGAGGCCGCGTATCAGGCAATCTGTCGTGAACCACCGGATTTGGTCATTAGCGATGTGATGATGCCTGTGCTGGACGGTTTCGGACTAATCAAAAAAATCAGAAATAACGAAGCGATTAAAGATGTCCCGATCATCCTGCTGTCGGCACGTGCAGGCGAGGAAGCCAAGATCGAAGGCTTGGCTGCCGGTGCTGACGATTATCTGGTCAAACCTTTTTCTGCCAATGAATTACTGAGTCGGGTCAAATATCAAGTCGATGCAGCGCGCCGCCGTCAGGCAACACAGTCCGAGTTGGCGTTGAGTGAAAAATATTTTCGCTCGCTAGTGGATGCCTCAACAGCAATTATCTGGACCTCCGATGCAACCGGTGCCTGCACCTTTTTAAGCAAGCGCTGGGGCGAAGTGACTGGCCGTGATATCAACTTGGATCTAGGTTTCGGCTGGATCGATAACGTGCATCCGGACGATCGGCAGCACACACACGAAACGCTCTCGCTTGCAAAGCATTCTCTCGAACCGTTTAACATTATTTACCGACTGCGGCATGCCAATGGCAACTACCGCTGGGCCGTCGACTCAGGAGCACCTTTGCATGACAACGGTGCCATCACCGGTTTTGTCGGGACCGTCGTCGACGTACATGATGAACGTGTAGCCAAGGATGCGATGGAAGTGCTTGCAAAGGATTTGACCGAAGTTAACCAACGACAAAAAGAATTTCTTGTCACGCTAGCGCATGAATTACGTAATCCGCTGGCACCGATTCGCAATGGTCTTGACGTCATGCGCTTGTCAACATCTGCCAATCAGCGTGTCAACAACGTCCATCAAATGATGGATCGGCAAGTGAATCATCTGACACATCTGGTCGACGACCTGCTCGATATTGCGCGCATTACCAAGGGAAAGATCAATCTAAAAAAAGAGTGGGTTGCTCTAAAAACGGTTTTGACCAACGCAATAGAGATCAGCATGCCTCTGATCGAGGCTAATCAGCATGAGTTAATCGTCGACATAGGCGAGCACGATTTGACGATTGACGCGGATCCGCATCGCATTACGCAAGTAATTAGTAACGTATTAAGCAACGCAGCCAAATACACGCCAAATGGCGGCAAGATTGTCGTGCACGCTTTTCCAGAGGGAAACGTTGCGGTCTTAACAGTGAAAGACAACGGTATCGGCTTGTCACCTGAAGCGTTGTCTACCGTGTTCGAGCTGTTTTCACAAATTCAAGCCGAAGTCGATCGCGCGCAAGGTGGTTTGGGGATCGGCCTGCATCTGGTTAAACGGCTGGTCGATTTGCACGATGGTTCCGTTGCCGTCACTAGCCCCGGCAAAGGAGAAGGCAGCACGTTCACGATTCGGCTACCGCGTATTGTGACGGCACCGATCTCGCTGCGTGTCGAAGCCGACACACAAACCGAGAGTGCATCCGCATTACGTATTTTAATTGTCGACGACAATCGCGACGGCGCCGAAACGCTATCGATGTTGATGGAGTATTGCGGTCATACGGCATATTTAGCGTCAACCGGAAAGGCCGCGCTGGCACTCGCAGTCGATATCTCACCAGACATCGTGTTTCTGGATATTGGTCTGCCCGATATGTCGGGGTACGAAGTCGTGATCGAGATGCGAAAAATTGCGAGTCTAAAACGCACTCGTTTTGTTGCTCTTACAGGACGCGGCGCCGAGACTGATAAGGCGCAAGCGATTGCCGTGGGCTTTGACTACCATTTGACCAAGCCCGCTTCGCTGGAACGGCTTAATGAAATTTTATCGAGCTAAGCCTGATGGTGTAATTGAGTTTTTTTGCATCACGCTGGATCGACGCCAAACATTGAAGGTCGATTAAGCGGTGGTATTTCTATCTAATGAATACGGAATCCAAGAGAAAAATTATTTAACGAATTATTGTAATGCGCTATCGGAGCAGCTTACGGCAAAACAGCGCCTTCCGAAGCATTGATCAAATTGCTGCGCAAGTTAACAATAGCCTTTTGCAGCACACGGAATTCTTCCGGCGACAGGCCCGCAGCCTTGGCCGTGATCTCACGGTAATCAAAAGCCTTTTCTCTCAGATTCCTGCCGGCTTCGGTCAAGGACACGCGCACGCTCCGCTCGTCCTCGCTATCGCGTTCGCGCCGCACATAGCCCACTGCCTCCAGGCGTTTCAACATGGGCGTCATCGTACTCGGCTCAAGGAACAGGCTTTCGCTCAAGCCCTTGACCGTCTGGTTGTCCTGCTCCCACAGACAAATGATGGTCACGTACTGCGGGTAAGTGAGGCCGAGTTTTTCCAGCACCGGCTTGTAGACCCGCGAATAGGCAAGATTGGTGGAGTAGATGGCAAAGCACATGAAGTCGCCCAGCCTAGCCGTGTTCTTGCCACTGCTCGATTTATTGCTCATCTGAAATCTCCCAAAATATTTATCGCAATAATGATTATTTTACTTGATTGATGTTTCCGGCTCAGATATAGTTATCTCACTAATCATTATCGTAATAAGTAAATAGATTAAGCGTAGTCGCCGACCCATTACAACGGAGCCACCCATGCACAATAAACTCATCACCCTTCGTCATCGTCATATCGCCGCCGCACTCGTTATTGCCGGTACGCAGTTCTTCTTGCCGGTCGCCGCGCACGCACAGCAAGCGAGCGCGACCACAAGCGTTACTGCGACTGCAAAGCAGACGCTTGCCACCTTCAAGTCCATCAAGCAGATCGACGCGGGCGTACTCAATGTCGGATATGTCGACCAAGGCCCAGCCGACGGTCCTGCCGTCATCCTGCTGCACGGTTGGCCGTATGACATCCATAGTTTCATCGATGTCGTGCCCATGCTGACCCGGGCAGGGTATCGCGTGATCGTGCCGTATGCACGCGGCTACGGCACAACGCGCTTCCTCAATGCAAAGACCCCGCGTAACGCCCAACCTGCAGCGCTCGCTTCCGATGTCGTCGCGTTGATGGATGCGCTGAAAATCGACAAGGCCATCGTCGCTGGTTACGACTGGGGCGCACGCAGCGCAGATATCGTCGCTGCACTGTGGCCGGAGCGCGTCAAGGGACTGGTTGCAGTCAGCGGCTACCTGATTGGCAGTCAGACGGCGGCCAAACAACCGTTACCGCCGAATGCTGAGCTGCAATGGTGGTACCAGTTCTATTTCGCCACCGAACGCGGTCGCGCCGGCTATCAAAAGAACCATCACGATTTTGCCAAGCTGATCTGGCAACTCGCGTCGCCGCAATGGCACTTCGACGATGCCACCTTCGAGCGCAGCGCTGCAGCGCTGGAAAACCCGGACCAGGTGGCCATCACGATCCATAACTACCGCTGGCGTCTGGGCCTGGCGAAAGGCGAGGCCAAGTACGACGCACTGGAAGCGCGCCTGGCCACCCTCCCCGCCATCACGGTGCCGACCATCACGATGGAAGGCGATGCCAACGGCGCGCCGCATCCGGAGCCGGCGGCCTACGCCAAACGTTTCACCGGACAGTACAAGCACGAACTTATCACGGGCGGCATCGGCCACAACCTGCCGCAGGAAGCGCCGCGTGCGTTTGCTGATGCCGTCATCGAAGTCGACCATCTCTGATCACATTTGCGCGATGTCTCACCAATCAAGACCTCGCGCGCTCCCCCATGAACAACACTTGAAAGGAAATATCATGAGCAATATTCAGAAAGTTCTTTACACCGGCAAGACCCATACTTCCGGCGGCCGCGACGGCGCGGCGCGCAGCGACGACGGTCGTCTCAACTTAATGCTGTCCCCTCCCGGCGCTCATGGCAACGGCACCAATCCAGAACAACTGTTCGCTGCTGGCTGGTCGGCCTGCTTCATCGGTGCGATGGGAATAGCCGCCAAGGATAGAAACATGTCCTTGCCGGCAGGCGTTGCCGTCGATGCAGAAGTGGATCTCGCCACGGGAACCAATGGCTTCTTTCTTCAGGCGCGGCTGAACATCGCCCTGCCCGATCTGCCCCGCGATCTCGCGCAAGAGCTGGTCGATGCCGCGCACCAAATCTGCCCCTACTCCAAAATGTCGCGCGGCAACATCGACGTCAGCATCCATTTGATCTAACCAAGGAATCAATCATGAACATCAAAAAACTTTTTGTCTTTACCGCCACTTCCTTTGTGTTCGCGGCCTGCGTACTGTCGGCACACGCTGATACATCCAATATCGCTACACCGGGAACAGCGATCAAGCCCACAATTGTGTTGGTCCACGGCGCTTTCGCCGATTCGAGCAGCTGGAATGGCGTCGTGAAAAAGCTGCACGCCGAGGGTTTCCCCGTGGTCAGTGTCGCCAACCCCTTGCGCGGCGTAAGCAGTGATTCGCAGTACACCGCAAGCATCCTCGGCACCATCAAAGGACCGCTGGTATTGATCGGCCATTCCTACGGTGGCATGGTGATTTCACAAGCAGCGGTAAACAATCCGGCGGTGAAAGCACTGGTGTATGTCGCCGCCTTTGCCCCCGATAAGGGCGAGACCGTGGCAGGACTTGCAGGGAAGTTCGCGGGCAGCACCTTGGGCGGTGCGCTTGCCGAACCTGTGCCTCTGCCTGACGGTGGAAAGGACCTCTACATTCGCCAGGACCAGTTCGCCCAGCAATTCGCCGCCGATGTAGCGCCTTCGCAGGCCGCCCTGATGGCTGCCGGTCAACGTCCGGTGACGGCAGCCGCACTTAACGAAGCAGCCAGCGGTTCTGCGTGGAAGCAACTGCCGTCTTATTTCGTATATGGCACGGGCGATAAAAACATTCCACTTGAAACCTACCGCTTCATGGCCAAGCGCGCGCATGCGAAGCACACCGTCGAAGTGAAAGGTGCGTCACACGTCGTCATGGTATCGAGGCCAGATGTAGTGGCGAAGCTGATCGAAGAGGCTGCCTCGAACAAATAACCGGGCCGACCAATAACGGCTCATCAACTTAAGCAAAGGAAAAATCATGTCAGACAAGATCAGCGCACGATGGAAAATCGACAGCGCATACATCAACGGCGCCTTCGTGCCGGTACAGGGACACGAGGTCGTGGAGAGCATCAACCCCGCGACTGGCAAGATTATCGGCACCTCGACCCTGGCCAATCGTCATGACGCACAACTGGCCATCGCTGCCGCAAAACGCGTCCAGGAAAAAATGCGTCAAACAAGCAAAGCCGAGCGCATCGACATGTTGAAAAGCCTGCAAGCTGCAGTGCTGGCGCGTACCAGCCAAATCCGCGACGTCACCATCGAGGAATACGGCGGACCGATGTCACGCGCGCAGTGGATAAGCCAGTATGCATCGCAATGCTTTGGAAACACTGCCGATGTGCTTCGGGATTATGAGCTGACGCGGCGCATTGGGGATGCAGATGTGGTGATGCAGCCGGTCGGTGTCGCCGCCTTGATTGCGCCATGGAACAGTACCGCCGGCTCAATCTGCAGCAAGCTGGCATCTGCGCTCGCAGCAGGCTGTGCATCAGTGATCAAACCCAGCGAACTCAGTACGATCCAGACGCAGGTCGTGGCCGAAGCACTGCACGCAGCCGGTTTGCCGCCGGGCGTCTTTAACATCATTGTCGGGCGCGGCAGTGACGTCGGCGATGAGCTGGCCAGGCATCCGGACGTCGCCAAGATCTCGTTCACCGGATCGACCTCCACCGGCAAGCTGATCGCCAGTGCCGGAATCGAAACGGTGAAACGCGTGAGCCTAGCGCTGACCGGAAAGTCAGCTTCTCTTATCCTGGACGATGCCGATTTGAATAGCGCCATACCGCTGGCGGTCAATGCGGCTTTCATGAACAACGGCCAGGCATGCGTTGCGGGCACTCGCCTGCTCGTCCCGCGCGCTCGCCTCGACGAAATCAGCGAACGCGTGCGCTCTTATGTGACAGCCTTGCGCGTCGGCGATCCGCGCGATCCCGCAACCGCCATCGGCCCGCTATCAAGTCTCGCGCAGTATGAACGCATTCAGCGCTTCATCCGACGCGGGCTCGAACAAGGCGCCAGACTGCTGGTCGGTGGTGAAGGAAAACCGGATGGATTAAGCGCAGGTTACTTCGTCAAGCCAACCGTGTTTGTCGATGTGCGCAACGACATGGATATCGCGCGAGAGGAAATCTTTGGGCCGGTGTTATCGATCATCGCCTATGACGACGAGGAAGAAGCCATCCGCATTGCGAACGATTCGATCTACGGCTTGCAGGCCTACGTTTTTTCGTCGCAACCGAAACGGGCGATGCGGATCGCCGCCGCGCTGGACGCCGGCTCGGTATTGATTAACCGTATCGCGCCTGAATTACTGGCGCCATTTGGCGGGGTCAAGCAGTCAGGCATCGGAAGGGAGTTTGGCGTGTTCGGTCTTGAGGCCTTTCTCGAACCGCAAACCATCGTGTCGGCATGAGCGGCACGAATTAAGCCCGCCGGCACCCTTAAATTTATTTCCCAGGAGTTTCCGATGATGTCCGATCCAGAAAACGTTTTTCGCAAACGCCTATCTTGGCTTGCGGCTGGCACACTTGCGGCGATCCTTGCTGTCGCTGCAAGCTTCTTCAACATGTCCTCGGCCGAAGCGGGCAGGAACAAGGCGACCGTGGAAAGCGCGTACCAAAGCGAACTGCCCTTTCTCGGTAGTCTGCCTTCGCTGGACGGCGCATCAACCTGGCTTAACTCGGCACCTCTCTCCACCGCGCAACTACGCGGCAAGGTGGTACTGGTCGACTTCTGGACCTACTCGTGCATCAACTGCATTCGTACCTTGCCGCATGTGCGTGAGTGGGCGGACAAATATCGCGATCAGGGTCTGGTCGTCATTGGCGTCCACACGCCGGAATTCGGCTTTGAAAAAGACACCACAAATATCGGCAAGGCAATCGCGCGGTTTAAGCTTGATTACCCGATTGCCGTAGATAGCGAGCATCGCATCTGGGACACCTTCCACAACATTGCGTGGCCGGTCTTCTACATCGCCGATGCCCAAGGACGCTTGCGCGCCCGCTTCATTGGCGAAGGCCACTACGACGAGGCGGAAAAAGTCATCCAATCCCTGCTGGCGGAAGCAGGCAGGCCGGATGCAATGGGGCCGCTTGCTGCACCCCGGGCGAATGACGAGCAGGCTTCACCCGACATCGCGCATCTACGTTCTGGCGAAACCTATGTCGGCTACGCGCAATCGTCGAACTTTGCCTCACGTGGCGGCTTGAAGCAGGACGTTGCGCATGAGTATATTGGCACCATGCCGGACCTGAATGAATGGAGCCTTGCCGGCAACTGGACTGTAGGGGCAGAGCGCGCAAACCTGAACCGTGCGAGCGGCAGCATTTTTTATCGCTTCAGCGCTAGAGACCTGCATCTGGTGCTGGGACCTGGCGCCGATCGAAAACCGGTACGATTCGAGGTGAAGATCGATGGCCATGCGCCGGGTCGCGACCATGGTACCGATACCGATGCAGACGGTAAAGGCGTCATCACCGAAACACGTCTCTATCAGCTCGTGCGACAGTCCGGCGCGGTGAAGAATCGCACTTTCGAGATCCGTTTCCTCGATGCCGGCGTCAGTGCGTACGCCTTCACTTTCGGATGACGATGGGTCGAAACGCCGGCAGTCGCAAGGCCAATACGCACCCGACTCTATTTGTTTGGTCAAACTGCAAGGCAGCGACAGAGCTTATACCTGCCTGATCCGTTCAAGTCCTGCGCTCGCAGTGTTCGCAAGCGCCTTTGCTGCCACTGCGATAACATTAGCAATCAGTGCAAGCAGTTCATGCAGTCCACGCAACGTGAAGGAAACCAAATGAGCAACAATACTGAACGCGCAGTCTTAGCAGGAGGCTGCTTCTGGGGCATGCAGGATTTGATACGCAAACGTCCCGGCGTGGTGTCGTCGCATGTTGGTTACTCCGGCGGCGACGTACCTAACGCCACCTACCGAAACCACGGCACGCATGCCGAGGCGATTGAGATCATCTACGACCCTAGCGTAACGAGCTATCGCGAGTTGTTGGAGTTCTTCTTCCAGATTCATGATCCGACAACCAAAAATCGCCAAGGCAATGATGCTGGCACCAGCTATCGATCAGCGATCTACTATGTCAATGATGAGCAAAAACAGATCGCAGAAGACACCGTGCTGGATGTCGATGCATCGGGATTATGGCCGGGTAAGGTTGTGACGGAGATTGCGCCCGCGGGACCGTTCTGGGCTGCCGAACCCGAGCATCAGGATTATCTGGAACATTATCCAAACGGCTATACCTGCCACTACATTCGTCCCGACTGGAAGTTACCGGTTAGATCGAATACGTAAAGCTGGCGCAGCGGATGATTACGTCGCGGCAAAAGGCGATGTGACGCGATGTTTTGACGCGGCTGACGTTAATGCAAGTGCCCTCCGCGGGCAAGGTGGCATCGTTTATCCGGGAAAATTAAAGTGCATCCATCTCTTTAATTTTCCCGCGTGACGCGTTAGCACGCTCAGTTATATATCGGCAGTACCATAAACAATTTGATGACAATCACATTGGCGATGTCGATGAAAAAAGCGCTGACCATTGGCACGATCAGGAAAGCCATGTGCGACGGTCCAAAGCGCTCAGTCACCGCCTGCATGTTGGCAATCGCGGTTGGCGTCGCACCCAGACCAAAACCGCAATGCCCAGCCGCCAATACGGCAGCATCGTAATTTGACCCCATCACACGAAACGTCACAAACACCGCATATGCCGCCATCGCCACGGTCTGCACTGCCAAGATCAGCAACACCGGCAAAGCAAGCGACGCCAGATCCCACAAGCGCAGACTCATCAACGCCATCGCCAAAAACAGGGATAAGCTGACGTTGCCGAGAACCTGCACGGCGTGCTCAAGAATCTTGTATCCGACTGCGAGCGACAATCCGTTACTCAACAAGACAGCAACGAACAATACACAAACAAAGGTCGGCAATTCAAAAGCCGTGCCGCTCAATTGCCGCGCAATCGCAGACCCGGCAGCAATACTCACCGCAATCAAAGCGAGTGCCTCAATGAAGGACTGCGGCGTCACCGTTTGTATCGATTTTGGCTGTTCAAAGCTCTCCGGCATCTCGTCATCGCTCACCAGCGCAGTTTTTGCGGGTGACAAATGAAAGCGATGGATCAAAAATTTTGCCACTGGCCCGCCAATCAAGCCGCCCAGCACTAAACCGAACGTCGCGCAGGCGATTGCGATTTCCATCGCTGCGGCCAAGCCATGTTGCTCCGAAAATACCTTGCCCCATGCCGCGCCAGTGCCATGACCGCCGGACAGAGAAATGGACGCACCGAGCAAACCGATCAATGGATCGAGACCCAGGAGTTTCGCCATGCCAACCCCGATGACATCTTGCAAAAGGAGCAGACCGATCACCGCCACCAAGAACAAAGCGAGCGGGCGACCACCGGCTTTCAGGCTGGCGAGATTAGCGCTCAAACCAATGGTGGCAAAAAAGGCCAGCATCAGCGGCCCTTGCAAGCTGCTGTCAAACTGTACTTGCACATTTGAGAAGCCACGTAATGCCAACAGCAGCAGTGCGACCAACAGACCGCCGATTACCGGCTCCGGAATACTGTAGGTTTTTAGATAGGAAGAAGACGAGACCAACTTTCGTCCCAATAACAATACCAGCGATGCCGCCACCAAGGTTTCCAGAATATCGAAACTAATCATCTATAACCCTTATGCACTCTTTATGTACTTTCACGATGGTTGAAAGTACCAGATATCAATGTCTTGGGGAATGATCCACGCGGGATTGGCTAGAATAAACGTACGGACGCATTGCCCAGAATAATTCGGCGCTGACGTCTTCGATGTGTAAACTAGCGCCACTCTCTTTTTGCCTGAATTGTTACTGACTCATGAATATCACCATCAACGAAGAACTAAAAGCCTATATCGATCCACTCACCCCTGACGAATATGCGGCGCTGGAACGCAGTCTGCTGGCGGAAGGTTGCCGCGATGCGTTGGTGCTGTGGGGCGATCTACTGATTGATGGGCACAATCGTTATGGCATCTGCCAGAAGCACGACATCGCTTTTAACACGACGCAAAACGCATCGTTTAAATCAATGGACGATGTCCATCTGTGGATGATCGACAATCATTTGGGGCGACGCAGCGTATCGGATTTTCAGCGTGGTGTGCTGGCGCTGCGTAAGAAAGAAATTCTACACGCACGTACTACAAAGGGATCGTCAGACGCATCGGATGCTGCAGCGGCAATACCAGCGACAGAAGAACGCGCACTCACGCGCAACCTCGCCGCAAAGGCAGCCCGCGTCAGTCCGGTCATACTAGGCCATATCGAAAAAATTCAAAAGACAGCTGCGCCAGAATTAGTCAGCGCTGTGAAAGCGGGCATTGTTTCTATCAACGCTGCGGCAGCGATCTCGTCCTTGCCTAGCGATAAACAGATAGAAGCGGTGGCCGGTGGCAAAAAAGAGCTACGCCAAGTCGCGCGTCAGGTACGAGAAGCAAAACTACCGCCAAAATCCGAGCCAGTGCCACCACCCGCCGATGCAACACCAGATCAAATCACAATACACAAATTGAATCTTTTGGTGACCGAGCTCAACGCAGAACGCGATCAATTAAAAAAGAAAGTACAACACCTAACCATCGCGCTCGCAGAGGCACGCAGTGCGCAATAAGGCACCTTCTGCTATCGCAAAACATGTAAGAAAATAGCTAGAAAATACAGAAGATAAACCTGAGGATCGTTTTAGATTTAGAATCAGGAAACAATAGGGATAGCCACGAATTTTCTAGATCGTGCTGTGGACTATCCCCAGTTTATTCACGTCCTTATTACTTCTTGGACTTACTTCTTGGATGCATCGTTAGCGTCTTTGGGCTTTTGATCATCTTTCAAGCCGATACGGCCATCTTGACCATCAGCATCGGGACTCTCGGCCATTTCTTCCGCCGAGGGCACCCGTGGCGACCCAGGGGTATTGGTTAACAGATCGGCTTTCGTTTTATCCTCTGCGCTACGTCCCCGCTCTCCTGCGGAATCATGTTCAGGCAGATCCTTACTTCCCAATTTTTCGTCAGTCATACAAGCTCCTTGTCAGATGCGGTCAATAACAAGCTCGAAGTTAAAACTATTGCGAGCAAAAATCGGTGTGATAGCGAACAAAGTGACGCTATTTGGGTTCTAAAAAACGGAGAACAGACCGCGGATTTTTCTACTCCGTGCTGTCGCATATCCCCCAGTTTATTCATGTAATTATTTTTTCTCGACGCATCGTTCGCGTCTTTGGGCTTTTTCCTGGCCCTGTATCAGCTCCATACCTGCCCGTTTTGAATCAAGATGCACGTTTGACTGAAGTAGCTACGGTATTTTCGACACATGATGCCGAGGATACAAACGACGCTGCCCCTGACATTGTTTCATTGCAGCGAATATCAGGCCCCTTTGTATTGAAGCTCATCAATATGGGATGCCAAACGATTTAAAAAATGATAGATTCTCGCATTCCCATTTCTGGACAATCACAACTACACCATTCCAGAGATGCCAGCATATTTATAACAACTAAAAGGGATGAAACATGTTTAGACTTACGCCAGTCACTATAGTACTGGTAGCAGTCATGCTAACTTCAGGCTGCTCAATGATGGCACCTTTATACACCGCCTCGATCGATAACGTTCAAACACTGAAGGATGCGGGCAACGTCAAAGTTAAGGTTGACGCTTTCAAAGCTGCATCGATCTCCCAAGAAAACGCAAATCCGATCAGCATTCGCGGCTCATCGCTGGCTTCGCCCTATAACGCTTCGTATGCTGCATATCTGACGGAGGCCATTCGCCAGGAGCTGTCGCTTGCACAACGATTGTCGCCAGATGCGACGGTAGAAATCACAGGCATCTTACTCAAGAACGACATTGATGCATCTGGTTTCAGTATCGGCTTTGCCGTTGTAGAAGCTCGCTTCATCGTCAAACGTTCGGGCCAGATAAGTTACGACCAGATCAAATCAGTACGTCATGAATTTCCCTCTTCGTTTGCCGGCGCAGTGGCAATTCCACGTGCAGTACAAGAGTACGCTTTCGCCATCCAGAAATTGTTGGCATCTCTTTATGCCGATCCAGCCTTCCTCTCCTCGTTGAAATAACCTCATTCAATCCATCATGAACATAAAATCCTTGCTTCTAACTGTTGCCGCCATCACGATTTTGAGCGGTTGTGCACACCCGATCAGTCTCTCACCTAACATCGACACAATCACCGCGGATAAATCAGCCAAACCCATTCCGAAAAATGCGGGATTTGTCCTGACTGAAGCAACGCGTACCACGGAAGTCACAACGCCTGGTGGCGGCGGTGACAAAGTGTCTTACCACCCTTATCGCGATATCGAAATCGCCTTCTACAAGATGCTAGATAACGTTTTCGACAACGTGACGAAGATGAAAAATGGCGCCGATGCTGAAGTTATTGCCAAAAACAACGTGAGTTACGTCATCACACCAACCCTAGTTACAAACTCATCCTCACCAAGTCCCTTTACGTGGCCACCGACCAAATTCAGTATTGAATTGACCTGCTCTATTGCAGACATGAATGGCAAGGAACTGACGACGTTGAAAGTTACTGGAGAGGGTGCTGCTGAGTTCGACGAGTTCAAAAAAGATTTTTCCTTGAGCGCAAAACGTGCTGCCGAAGACGCATTGCGCAAGATGCAAAAAGCACTTCTCGAAGCGCCGATACTCAGAAATTAATTGCCCTCCACGTCAAAAAAGCGGACATCGGGTATGTCCGCTTTTTTTAGCCCTAAAAATCAACCGATCAGCTAAGGGCAACTCATCCACTCAATTCGATCGATCTAGTCATTAAAAATCTAGGTCATGACCAGCGATCGGAGCACCGCATTAAAATGATCCAGCAACAAGTAACGTATACTCGCCCCATCGGCTTCCCTAGTTGTTCCATCCAATACCTGCACGTGCATCACGATAAGGCATCAATGAAATACTTTTTTAAACTGGTACGTCTGATTCTTGGCCCTTTTCTGTTGCTGAAAGAACAGCTAACCAAACCCAAGGGCGTGGTTCGCGCTGCCGCCGATCAGGCGCGTGTTGATGCCGAGTGCCGCCAATTGGCCTTGTATCAATTTACGACCTGCCCGTTTTGCATCAAGGTACGTCAGGAAATGCGTCGGCTGTCATTGCCGGTGGAACTACGCGATGCACAACATTCGGCAGAAAATCGCCAAGTATTGTTAGCGCAAGGTGGCAAAAGCAAAGTGCCGTGCCTGAAGATTACCGACGAAGGCAGCAATGCGCGCTGGCTGTATGACTCCAAGGCGATCATTGCATATCTACAACAGCGCTTTGCGGCTGCGGCATAAACGGCGGCGATGATGACAACCCCATGGCAGACAAGGTAGTCGATAGCACTCTCGATGATGCCGGTGATATGTCCATCGATATCGTTGATATCGCTGCACACCATCTACAGGATATTTTGTCGATTGCGTTTGAGCATGCAGCGCCGCATTCTGCTGTCGTCGTATTTGATGCCGGCTGCGAGTTGGCGCTGGCGCTGACTGCCGCTTATCGGCGCTGTCTACCAAACGCGACCTTTATCTCTTTTGATGATGTCACGCCTGAAGAGATACACGCCGCCTTTGCGCAACTGATCGCTAATGATTTGGTCGTGCTGGTTCAATCCAGCAGTTTCCGCCTGGATGCTTACCGCATCCGCGTTGAATTATTCAAGCGTGATCTTAAAGTGATTGAGCATCCACATCTGGCGCGCATGCCGGGACAGCAAGTGCACTATTACATCGAATCACTCGCCTATGACCCTGCTTATTATCGCGGCATCGGCAACGCATTGAAGGCGCGCATCGATCGTGCCGAACGTGGCGTGGTCGACAGCGGCGGTGAACAATTAGTGTTTGCTTCACCATTTGAATCAGCCAAGCTCAACGTCGGCGACTATAGCGCGATGAATAACGTGGGCGGGCAGTTTCCGATAGGCGAAGTGTTTACCGAAGCGCGCGATCTGCAGGCAGTGAATGGTCGGGTGCGAATTTTTGTGTTTGGCGATACCTCGTTTATCGTTAACCAACCACCTGCGCCAATCACACTCGTGATTACCAACGGACAAGTTACCGATGCAATCGACTCGACCCCAGAGTTTGATTTTGTGCTGGAAAAAATCCGTGCTGATGAAGGCGTAGTCTGGCTGCGCGAACTGGGCTTTGGTATGAACCGCGCCTTCTCCAAAGACCGTACCGTGAGCGACATCGGCACCTTTGAGCGCATGTGCGGCGTGCACTTATCGTTGGGTGCCAAACATGGTGCCTATGGCAAACCCAACTTTAAACGGGGAGATGGCAAGTACCATGTCGATGTGTTTGCGGTGACGGAGTCGGTGATGCTGGACGACGAAGTGATTTACAAAAACGGTGCATGGATTATTCCGCCGCTGCTCGTAACTGAAGCTGCTGCCAGCGCTGCCCCAGCTTGATTACCATTGGCTATCGATAACTTATTCACTCTGCATTGCAGTAAATTGAGCGCGCCAACGTATCATTGAAGACTATCGAAATTGCCCGGCATGGCTCTTACACTTTCATCTGACGCTTTATGCTCATACATTCTCTTGTCGGCGTGCGACAGCAGCTCGGTTGCGGTTGTTCCGTCTCGCGGATAAACAGCATAGCCAATCGAGCACGATACGGTCACTGTCGCTTGCGGTAAAGGGATTGGCTCTGCTACCGCGTCGTACAGTCGGTTAATCACGGTCACTAACTCATCAGATTGCGGATCGCCGCGCAACAGCACAACAAACTCGTCACCGCCAATCCGCGCAATGGTGTCGGAACTACGTAGACATTGCGGCATACGCTCTGCCAATACTTTCAACAGTTGGTCTCCCGCTTCATGCCCGTATACGTCATTCACACGCTTGAAGCGATTCAGGTCAAGGAAGCAAACCACAAAGCTCTGTCCATCTCGCTGAGCTTGCAGCCGGTATTGTTCTAGGCGATCAAACAAGAGTTTACGATTGGGCAGCCCCGTCAGCGGATCGTGCATCGCCTGGTATTCAGCGAGTATGCGTGCCTCACGCTCTGCTTGTACTTGCCGGATTTCCTCTTGGTTCTGCATGATGCTGCATAGCACCGACGCCTGTCCTCGCTCATCAAAGATGGGGACGAGCGTAATAAGGTAGGGAGCGTTTTTTTTACCTAAAGAAATTGTGCACTGATAGAGATGGGGGGTTCCCGTGGACAGCACATGCTGGTCGTAATGCGTCAGACTTTCCCATGTAGATTTTGGCAAAACGTCTTGTGCCATTTTTCCGGTCAGGTCTGCCACTGTAAGACCGCTTGCTTTGCTAAACGCGTTGTTGCACGAGACGATCTGTCCGCCGACTTCTCTGAGGAGAATCAAGTCCGGCATATTCTCAAATACTGCATTGACCAGATTTGTCGATCTCGCCAGTTCGACTTGCGCTTTCTTTTGGACACCGAGATCGATAACGACACCCACCACACCAACGGCTTGCCCCTTAGCATCATTGAGCGGCCACTTGGTGGTCCGAAAATAAAAAGGATCAGGAAATAATTGATACCAAATTTCTTCCTCGTATTGCTCAACCTCGCCCGTTTTGATAATACGTTCACGATCACTTGCTACCCGCGCCGCAGACTCCGGCGTCATATAGTCAAATTCGGTTTTACCGAGTAATCCGCCGAACCGCTCCCCCTTGGCTCTGCCAGCCTTGTTTAAGTAAACAAATCGTCCCTGCACGTCTTGCACAAACATTGGTGCAGGTGCCGATTCCACCATTGAGGCGAAGAGATCTCTTTCATTTTGAATATGCTGGGTCTTGCGTAAATCCAATACAAACGAAATCCCGACGCAGTCTTGGTCTTTATACCGGACGCCATTTACCAAAACCGGAATATGCTCGCCCGTCACGCGGTTTATATATTCTTTTTGAATTGGCGTACCGCGTCCCCGCGCCATGGTTTGCGCGATGTGCTCGGTACAAATCTCGTGATATTCGAGCGGTGTGATTGCCTGCCACGGCAGGCCACGGCCAGCGAAATCGTCGTTGGTTAAACCAAGTATTTCGCGACATACCGGATTGGCATCTCGTATATAACCTTGTGCGTCCCAACTCAATATTCCGACAACGCTCTCGCTGAACAAGGTTCGGATCTTATTGTCCCGCTCTCGAATATGTTCTTCGGCAAGGATTTGCGCTGTTATGTCAATCACGACACCGATCACCGCCGGCTCGTTATTGTAAGTAGAGTGACTACCATGAACCTCGACATGAAAGTGCGACCCGTCCTTGCGCTTGGCTAGAAAGCGATGGCGCATTTCCATGACTTGGGTTGACGCTCGTAGAAGCACCTTTTTTCGCACCATCTCCGTATCTTGATCGGAGACCAATGCAGAGATAGGCAGGCGGTCGATGATTTCATCAGGCTCCGCATAGCCGAAGATCGTAACGAACTGCGGATTTACGTATCGGAATCGGTCATCCTGAATGATATAAACACCGACAAAGGACTGCTCGACCAAAGCTCTGAACATATGTTCAGACATGCCAGATGTAACTTTATGCATGTCGTATATCCTTTTCTTGCTACTAACTCTTTTACTTGTTCACAACTCGCATAAACAAGATACACCTGCCGATTGAGTCAATGAGTAGAAAATATAGCGAACGCTTAGGTCCTCAACCTTCCAAAGCAATATCAAAAAGGAAATGAATAGCGCGACGACCGAAGGCCAACTGGCAACGCGCCTGCGTTTTCGGCGCCTCTCGTTGTTTATTCCAGGCAAACATGGGTGTCGCAGGGACTATCAGACGGTTGCGCTAAAGCAACGTTTTGTAAAATGTCCAAACGCTCTATGCCACGATTGGACTGCAGCTCCGGTACGTTATTGCTGACGCGTCTGTAATCAGTAAAAATTTACAAAGCTAATCGTCTAACGCGGATGTTTCCGGTCTAAAAGCCGTACTCTACTTAAACAATCTTTGAAGAAAACGCTAAAAGAAACAGCTTAACAATGCTGGTGAAAAATTAAATCGTAAAACTGTCTGATCCAGCACAACCCTTCCTCCCCCCCATCGAGAATCGTCTGCTTTGCTCCGCTGTTATGTATTTACGCTTCCTCCTACACGAACTACCGTCGTTTTCCTATTCTAGATCGCATTTTGTGCATGTAATACTCGCTCCACGTTCACAAACTTCAATCTGACTAATTAGTGCTGAAGGTAAGTTAGTGCTTAAGGTAAGTGCGATATGGGAAGAGACACCTGCAACGGTGGCGATTGCGAATAAATTACCAACCACGCAGCAATCGCGGACAGTTGCTTTGCTACTGCGAATGACTCGTTATTCGCTATTGAAAATTACTTTCAATTTTCCCTTCGCAGAAAGTAGCCGGCATCTTTCGTTGTAATGGCAAATCACTCGGCGCGAGTAATTGTTATCTTGCAAGTTCTTGTGTCTTTGTTTTCCTAGATAACGCGTTTGATCGTTACGCTGTTTTTCGCGGTTGATTATTACGCAGGATTAAAAGCACACACCTGTCAGAGGGCTACATTAGAAAAACAAGTCTTCACTTCTGACGTTTAATCAGGGCGATCATCAATGAATATACAAAACACGACAACAAAAGCATTTTTATCAAGCGGCATTAATGGTCTGGACGAAATCCTATGTGGCGGCTTTACCATTGACCGTCTGTATCTAGTCGAAGGTTCGCCCGGCTCGGGGAAGACTACCTTGGCTTTACAATTTTTGCGCGACGGCATTAAAAATGGCGAGTCGTCCTTATACATCACGCTCTCGGAAACAGAAGTAGAACTGCACTCAGTCGCACATGCACATGGCTGGGATTTAGATGGCATCCGCATTCACGAAGTTTTACCGTCAGAGAGCGTGCTTGATCCAGCTGAGCAGTACAGCATTTTTCATCCTAGCGATGTAGAAATGGGCGCCACCACAAAAAGCATACTTTCGGTGGTAGAAGAAATGCGTCCCACCCGCGTCGTACTCGATTCCCTCTCAGAGTTTCAACTCCTGGCGTCTAACCCGCTGGTTTATCGACGTCAGGTTCTCGCACTCAAACAATTTTTTGCAACGCGCTCATGCACGGTGTTGTTTCTTGATGACCGCACTGCCGACCATGGTGATCTGCAAGTACGTAGCATCGCGCACGGCGTGTTGTCGCTCAATCGCATGGCGACCGACTATGGTGGCATACGCCGTAGAGTGGAAGTGATCAAATATCGCGGCATTGCGTTTCGCGAAGGGCTGCATGATTACAAGATTCAAAAAGGCGGCTTGGTGGTCTACCCACGTTTGATCGCCTCCGAGACTCGAACTATCTTTTCTCCAAATCAATTTTCCTCAAACTTACCGGAGCTCGACAAGATGCTCGGCGGCGGTATTGAGGAAGGCAGCAGCACACTGATCTCGGGTCCTCCGGGCACCGGAAAATCTACTTTAGCTTCGTTGTTTGCCTCCGCTTGTATCGAGCAGAAACATAAAGCAGCGATGTTTGTGTTTGAGGAGTCTGCTTCCAATCTGCTCAATCGCACAGATGCCTTGGGTATTGATTTGCGCTCGCATGTGGACTCAGAAATGTTATTACTCAAGCAGATTGATCCAGCGCAATTCTCGCCGGGTGAATTTATTCATGCGGTAAAAAACGCGGCCGACGACGGCGCCAAGGTGATCGTAATCGATAGCCTGAATGGCTTCGTACAAGCGATGCCAAACGAAAAAATGCTGGCTACGCATATCCATGAATTACTGACTTATCTGGGCCAACGCGGCATCGTGACATTGATGATCGGCGTGCAACAAGGCATGTTGGGTGGAAGTATGAGCAGCTCGGTGGATGCCAGTTATCTGGCTGACAATGTGATTTTGCTACGCTACTTTGAGGCGGATGGAGAAGTGCAACAAGCGATATCCATCTTTAAAAAACGCGGCAGTGGACATGAACGCTCAATCCGCCGTATGACCATATCGTTGGACGGCGTACATATCGGCCCAGTCTTACGACAATTCCGCGGCATCTTGACCGGCGTGCCAAAAATGGTGGACATGCCGCTGCAAAACGAGGCCGACGATGTCTCTACCTGATTCATTTGAACATCGAATTTTGGTTTGCACGCCGCAAGGCAAGGATGCAGAACTCGCATGTCGCGCGCTGGTACAAGCAGGATTTTCCTGCCATATCTGCGAAACTCTCACGATTCTGGTGGAGGAGGTACAGCGCGGTGCAGGTGCAATTTTAGTCGTAGAAGAAGTGCTGCCACAAGAATCTGCGGCGATGCTGACCGATTACATCGCCACGCAACCAACGTGGTCTGATTTGCCGGTGCTCGTATTGACCAAGCCCGGTGGCGAATTACCGTGGACGCGCGATGCTTATGAAAAATTCGGCAACCTCACACTGTTAGAGCGTCCAGTGCGCGCACCGACATTAATCAGTGCCGCTCGTTCGGCACTGCGCGCAAGGCAGAGGCAATATGAGATTCGACTTGCGGATAGACGCAAGGATGAATTTCTCGCGATGCTGGCCCATGAGCTACGTAATCCGCTTGCACCAATCAACTCTGCCGCCACCTTGCTGGAGATGGCGCCAAATGATCCCGATAGAGTTAAACGGTCTAGCAAAATCATTGCCAGACAAGTCGGTCACATGAGCAATTTGATTGATGATTTACTGGATGTAGCGCGCGTCACACGAGGTCTGATTACACTGGACAAACATGCGGTCGATTTACGCGACATCGTGACTGAGGCGGTAGAACAAATCCGTCCGATGATCACAAAGCGTCATCACGAACTGACGTTTGATATGCCCGCAAGCGCAATGCCAGTGATGGGGGATCGTGAAAGGCTGGTGCAGGTAGTGGTGAATATTCTCAACAACTCCGCCAAATACACGCCAGAAGACGGCCATATAAAAATTTTGTTAGATGCACGCGATGATCTAGTCACGCTGGAAATTCAAGATGATGGTATCGGCATGCCGCCCCTCTTGCTGACCCAGGTATTTGAAATGTTCGCACAGGCAGAACGTACTTCGGATCGTTCACAAGGCGGCTTGGGACTAGGGCTGGCACTGGTAAAAAGCTTGGTCGAATCGCACGGCGGAAAAGTGAGTGCCAGCAGCGATGGTCCGGGACAAGGCAGCACTTTTAAACTGCAGTTTGCGCGCTTGTCGAACGACTCAATCAAAGAAAAAAGCACCGCGATCGAACCCGCAATACAGACAGGCGATGCTTTAAAAGTATTGGTGGTGGACGATAATCGTGATGCAGCCAATACGATGGAAATGTTGCTCAGCATGGCTGGCCATACCGTCTCGGTCGAGTATGCGGCGCAAGCGGCGCTGGAAGGTGTCGAATCATTTTTACCGCAAGTGTGCCTGCTCGATATTGGCTTACCCGATATGGATGGACTGGAACTTGCACGTCGTCTGCGCGCCAATCCTGCAACCGCCAACACCACACTGATTGCGATTACTGGTTATAGTCAAAAACAAGATCTGCAACGTTCTGTCGGCGCAGGTTTTAATTATCATCTGGTCAAACCCATCGATACCGAACGCCTGCTGGGATTGCTCACCAAGGTTGCACATCCGGATTGATGGCGCATTCGCCAGAAATGTAGCTGCATAACGACTCGTATTCAAAACGGTGGCGCGAGCCACTGAGTAAAAAAATGCGCTCATCTGCCCTTGCTTTGTTTATTCATCAGCTTACGCAATGACCCATGGTTACAATAGCGACATGAAACTAGATCACGCCACAGTCGTCACACCAGAGCTCACTGCAGTAAAAGAATTTTTTTGCCAAATCGTTGGCTTAAGCGACGGCGAACGGCCGCCGTTTGCTTTCGATGGCCACTGGCTTTATCACGATGGCAAAGCGGTAATTCACTTGATTAAGGCCAATGCCGATCATCCGCCCAGCAAACAATCATCGCGCATTGATCACATTGCGTTTCGGGTCGAGAGTAATGCTGCGTGGCAGCAGTTAATGGCGCGTTTGCAGGCGGCGAAAATTGACTTCAGAGCCGGCGAAATACCAACAACTGGTGAGCGCCAATTATTTGTTGTCCCGGTTACCGGTGTGATGATTGAGTTTGTCACCGCTGCAGTGTAAGAGCGCGTTGCCAGAACGATGCTCTGCCGAAATGAGAGCTTAAAAAATCTCAAACCAGCAAAGCGCGCAAGGCGCTATCAAAACGAGGATGACGAAAGATAAATCCAAGCTCTTGCACTTTCCTCGGCAACACGTTTTGCCCACCCAGCAATAACACCTTGCGATCACCCAATGCCAATCCTAACAACGCCGCTGGTGCGACAAACCAAGCCGGGCGATGCAAGGTCGCTGCGAGCGTGGCAGTAAACTCTCGATTCGTTACGGGCTGCGGCGCAGTCATATTTACCGCACCATGCGCCTGCTCGTTAGTAAGCAACATCAATACGATGGCGACATAGTCGTCTATGTGTATCCAGCTCATGCCCTGCTTGCCATCACCTAGCCGCGCGCCCAAACCCAACTTAAACGGCAATAACATTTTTTGTAATATGCCGCCGTCCGATGACAACACCAAACCAGTACGGAGTAGGCAAACACGGAGGCCGACCGCTGCCGCCTGCATCGCCTCGAGCTCCCATGCCGCACATAATTGCGCAGGAAAATCTGTCCCTGCCGCAGCAGACTCATCCAAACCTTGATCGCTGCAATCACCGTAGTAGCCAACCGCTGAACCGCTTAACAGTACAGCTGGCCGGTGCGGATGTTGCGCGATGCGTTTGACCAAGGTTTGCGTCAATGTGACGCGGCTATCCCATAACATTTTTTTTCTGGCATCACTCCAATGCGCGTCAACGATAGGCTCGCCCGCCAAATTAATCACCGCATCAAAACACATACTGTCATCCCAATCGGTCAGCCTCGCCAAAGACTTGACGCCAGCGCCGCATTTTTGCGCCACGCTTTCTGGATGTCGACTCAACACCGTCAGTTGGTGATCGTTTTGCAGCAATGCGCGACAAAGCGCACGTCCAATGAGGCCGGTACCACCTGTGATCAGGATACGCATAGAGACTCCGCTTTTGGCTGTCTTAATTACCGCGAAAGGGGGGAAGCCAAATGGACTCCACAACAGCAGGATATGATAATGCGCGCTAATTCTATCTGCTTCAAGTGTCGCCGCGACAACAGCAACTGGCGAGACAATGTGCAGAGCACGAAAAAGTACGCTTATTGGTTGAACAACCGCAAACGAAAACGTCGCGACACAGAAAAAAATGCTTTCGTGCTTGTAAAATCACCCGATTATTTTTTAGTTAAAACGATATGACAACATTCAAAAACATCATTCTGTACACAGACACAGATGGACTGGCGAAATTTCGCGAAGCAGACATTGCTTTACCTGATGGCTCACCGAAAGCGCAGTTATCCACACTTTTTGCCTCTGATGGATTTCAAATTCGGCATAGCCCGCCCGGTGTGAGCAGCGAATTTCATTGCACGACCACGGCGCAATGGCTGGTCGTCCTGAGCGGGGAAATGGAAATCGGTCTACGCGATGGCAGCTCACGGACCTTTAAGGCTGGCGATCATTTCTTTTCCAACGATGTTTTACCGCAAGGGGCATCGTTTGATAGTGCCTTACATGGACACTGCAGCCGCGTCGTCGGCGAAACACCGCTGGTCACAATGTTTATCCGCACCTCTGATTAAGTACCAGCTCTCCATGTGCAACCGTTAGAATACGTGCACTGCCGACGAGTGTGCCGGTCATTGCCGCATTGCATGCCAGCCTTGCGGCACGTCGCCTACCAGCAGCTATTGCGAGTTCTCAATCTTTCAGCGACATTGATTTTTGCACACAGTGGTCGCGGAATTATCTTTTTTTACGGTTATTTTTATCGCTACGGCGACCTTCACCGGAGTTAATGCATGACGCACTCCCTCTCCCGCCGGCATTTTGTGTTCGCTGCATTGGCGACCCCGTTTACCGGCATCGCACTTTCAGCCACCACAGCAAAACCCGCGGCTACCTCGACAGTACCCGCGAATGATTTGACAAACGCGTTAGCCAAACTGGAGACCGCGGCGGATGGACGTATTGGGTTAAGCGTCATCAATACGGCCAGCGGTCAGCGCATCAGCTATAGAGCGGAGGAACGCTTTCCGATTTGCAGTACCTTTAAAACCATGGCAGTGGCGGCAATACTCGCCAAAAGCATGAGCGACCCCGCGCTGATGGGCAAACGTCTTCCGCTCAATCGCAAGGATATTTTTAAATCCGGTTATGCGCCGATTACGGAAAGACACGTGGACAGCGGCATGACGGTCAATGAATTATGTGCCGCCACGATGCAGTACAGCGACAACGCCGCCGTCAATCGTTTGATGAAAGAGTTGGGTGGCCCGGCGGCAGTAACCAATTATGTCCGCTCATTGGGTGACAAGGCTTTCCGCCTGGATCGATGGGAACCAGAATTAAATACCGCCATGCCCGGCGATGCACGCGATACATCGACCCCAGCAGCGATGGCGCAAACCTTGCAAAAGCTAACGTTAGGCAATGCGCTGGCAGCACCGCAGCGCGCGCAGTTGATCGCATGGTTACAAGGCAATACGACTGGTGCCAGACGCATCCGCGCTGGCGTGCCAAAAGACTGGCTGGTGGGTGACAAAACCGGCACCGGCGCGTATGGGACCACAAATGATATTGGCATCTTGTGGCCAACCACCGGCGCACCCATCGTGGTGGCAATCTTTTTCACGCAACATCAAGAAAAAGCAGCATCGCGTGACGATGTGATTGCCTCTGTCACCGATCTTTTGGTGGATGTAATAAAGCATCCGACACACTGATCCTAGCCGGCGTTTTTTGAATTTTTTAGCTCTTGCTGATTGTAATTCGCGCTACGTCTAAAATTTTCAGATTCACAACAAATCCATAAAATTTGACGATCAATGCTTATTTTCCTGCACATTTAGTCTTATATTGAGATGCAGCGGATGAGCCAGTTCTGATTCGGCCACATCGGCGACAAATCAAAAATCAAAACCATGGATGGAGAAGACATGAACAAGCAGTCAATTGCAATCGTCGGATTGGGTCGAGTTGGTTCAATTTTTCTGGAGGAACTGGTAAGTCGCCCGAACAAGAATATAGAAGTAATTGCCGTCGCGGAAAAAGGCGACACGCCAGGCAAAGCAGTCGCAACATCAAACAATATTCCGGTACTCGACATTGATGCGCTCATCGCGAAAGGCGAGGCAATCGATATCCTGTTTGATCTGACTGGCATCGCCGCAGTTCGCAAGGAACTACGTGAAAAAATGATGGCAGCCGATAACCGCCATACCATCATTGCAACGGAAAGCATTGCACAATTGATCTGGTCGTTGATTGCCAGCGATACCGCACTGCCAACCGTGCACAGCAAAACTGGCTATTAATATTGATTCGGTCGCAGACTCTATCGCTCATATTCGTATTTAGTTAGCGCTTATTCGTCCGCCATTTGCCAACGAGCAGTGACGGACAAAAAAGCCGAGGTGAAAGAATACAGAGCTTCGACTCTTGCACCCCGCACGACAATGTGAGCAGACTGCGCCCCTCCCCACCACGATGCCTGTTGACTTACACGTCAATAGACATCGTGTTTTAGTTTTAGATTAAGCAAATGTTCACTTTTAGCACTGGCGCTGGGGCGCAGTGGTCCTGTTAAAAGCACGACAGGCGCGATTTGAATCGTCTTAAATCCATTTCAGGTTAGGCTTACGGCGAAATTCGCGTTATATTCCAGTTGCGACCCGCCTTGATTCATTTCTGTACATGCCGATTTTTCTGCAAAAATTCTCCGCGTATTTGCAACGCTTGTTGCGCTTATCAGAAATCCATCTGATGCTGATCGCTGCCGGTTTAATTGGCGTGATCGGCGCGCTCTCAACCATCGCTTTTCGCGAGGCCTTGGCATTGATGCAGCAGTTGCTAGTCGGAGAAAGTGGTTCGATCGTCGCAATGGCGCGCAATCTGTCTTGGGAAGTACGTATATTGCTGCCAACAGCGGGCGGCATAGTCGCTGGGATTTTTTTGGTGCTTGCCAAACGGTATACCACTGGCGTCACCTCCGATTATATGGAAGCTGTCGCGGTTGGTGACGGCAATATTCCCGTACGACAAACTCTGCTACGAAGCGCCTCTTCGCTATGCTCTATCGTCTCGGGTGGCTCGATCGGTCGCGAAGGTGCGATGGTGCAATTAGCCGCAATGTGCGCCTCTGTGGTCGGGCGCGCTGGCCGCTTTGGCCCTTCGCGTTTGCGCTTGTTAGTCGCTTGCGGTGCGGCGGCTGGTCTTGCTGCAGCTTATAACGCACCGATTGCCGGCGCTTTTTTTGTGACAGAGATCGTACTCGGTTCGATCGCGATGAACAGCTTTGGCCCAGTACTGGTGGCTGCGGTGGTTGCCAACATCACGATGCGTGAATTTCCTGGTTATCATCCGGCTTTTCAAATGCCGCCGTTTCAAGCGATTGCGAACAGCGAAATCGTTTTGTTTATCGGCCTCGGCGTTTTAGCGGGCATCATCGCGCCGCAATTTTTAAGACTACTGGATTTTTCCAAACAGACCTTTCAAAAAACAAGGCTGCCATTACCAGTACGCTTAGGCATTGGTGGCTTGCTGCTCGGCGTACTTTCCGTCTGGGTCCCACAGGTATGGGGAAATGGTTATAGCGTCGTCAACTCCCTCTTGCACGATCAATGGCTATGGTCGGCGGTATTGATGGTTTTGGTTTTTAAACTCGTTGCAACTGCAGTAACGACTGGCTCCGGCGCAGTCGGCGGCGTGTTTACGCCAACCTTATTTATGGGTGCGGCAATGGGCAGTCTGTTTGGCCAAACCATGCAGGTGATATGGCCTCAGGCAGTGTCAATGCCGTTTGCGTATGCGATTGTCGGCATGGGCGCTTTTTTGGCAGCCGCGACCAGTGCCCCGCTAATGGCGATTTTGATGATCTTCGAGATGACGCTGAGTTACCAAGTTATGTTGCCACTGATGCTGTCCTGTGTGGTGGCCTATTTCATCGCGCGCAGTATCGACAGTACCTCGATGTACGCCATCATCGTCAAGCGTAACCGCGAAGAAGCGGATCGCTTACGCCTGCGCCAAACCCAGATGAGCGAATTGATACGACCTGCTGACACGGTCTTGCCGTTAAACGCGACGCTGGCCGAAATGACGGCGACGTTTATTCAGTATTCAGTCAAATATATTTACATTGTCGACGACACTAATCGCTTTCAAGGTGTGGTGGCCTTGCAGGATTTGACCTCGGTATTGGTCAAGCAAGAAGACGATGAAAAGAAGACAGCCGAAGATTTCTTGCGTCGTGATTTTCTACCGGTGATCACACCGGAAATGTCACTCAGCGAAGCCTTGCAAGTTTTTCTCACCCATCAAGGTGAGCGGCTACCGATCGTGCAAGATCTACAAGCGCCTGTTTTGTTGGGCGCTGTTTACAAAACTTCATTGCTGGATGCGTATTACCGTTTGAGCTGATTTTTTAATACGGTTACGCAACATCTCTACTTGCCTTTGCACTCAGGCAATAATCCTGCTCTAGTTTGGCATTGCCTGTCGATAATCGTAAAATGTAGTCTGCCAGATACAAAAGTATCTGCCGCACACCTCTCCCACTATTAGGAAACAGATGTCTTTTGTTGTTGATTTTTTCCAAACCTTCAAAGTGCAGTCCGAGGACACGCGTCTCTTCATACAAGTTTTTGCCATTGTCTTCTTTACCCTGCTGCTCAATTTTATTTGCTCGGGGATACTCGCGCATCTGCACAAAAAGTCCAAACTAACGACCACCCCGTGGGATGAGTCGCTGATTGATTCGGCGCGCAAGCCCGCCGCGGTGTTGATCTGGCTGATCGGCATTGCCTTTGCGGCTAAGGTGCTGCATCAGCATACTGACTCGGTCATCCTCGAGTCGGTTGGTACCGTGCGCGACATCGGCATCATTGTGTGTATCGGTTGGTTTCTGCAGCGCTTCATCCATCGTGTCGAAGAAAATCTACTCAATCGTCAGCCCAAAAATGGCAAACATGTAGATCAAACCACCATCAATGCAATTGGAAAACTGCTGCGTATTTCAGTGCTGATCACGCTCGGACTGATTATTCTGCAGCAGCTGGGCTTCAGCATCTCAGGTGTGCTGGCATTTGGTGGTATCGGCGGTATCGCAATCGGTTTTGCCGCCAAAGAGTTGCTATCCAACTTCTTCGGCGCTCTGATCATTTACATGGACAGGCCGTTTGCTGTCGGTGATTGGATACGTTCGCCAGATCGTGATATTGAAGGTACGGTCACTGACATCGGCTGGCGTATCACAAAAATTACTACCTTTGATAAACGTCCACTGTACGTTCCAAACTCGACCTTCACGACCATTGCGGTAGAGAATCCATCACGGATGTCGCATCGCCGTATTTTTGAAACTATTGGCGTCCGCTATGACGATGGCATCAAGCTGGAAGGTATCGTCACTGAAGTAAGAGATATGCTGATGAAGCATGAAGAGATTGATCAGGAGGAAACCCTAATGGTCAACTTCGATAAATTTGCCGCGTCATCGCTGGACTTTTTTATCTATACCTTCACCCGTACCACCAACTGGATACGCTATCACGAGGTGAAACAAGATGTGTTGTTCCAGATCATGCAAATCATCGAGAAGCATGGTGCGGAAGTCGCCTTCCCTACCTCAACGTTGCATGTACCGGAACCGGTACATCTATTCTCAGAACCAAATACGGAGTCCGTCAAACCGGCCTCAAGCTAATGTTTAGCTGGCTAGACACCAACCACGAGCATGCCGCTTGTGCGGTTTGCCCCGCTTTGACGGCACGAGCTGAAAATAAAAACAGTTTCTGGCTCGTGCTAAAGTAAGCGACGCATTTTCCATTTTTCTGCTCGGGTATCCTTCGTCATGTCACAACAAATTGCCCCCATTGCCAGAAACGTCTTCGGCGAACCACTGGTTCCTTGCTCTTTTGATCCAGTCACCGGTTATTACCGTGATGGCTGCTGCAAAACCTGCGACGAAGATATCGGCCAACATACGATCTGCGTCGCTATGACAGCGACTTTTCTCGCCTTTAGCGTCTCATGTGGCAACGATCTGTCGACTGCGCGACCAGAGTGGGGGTTCCCAGGGCTCCAGCCTGGTGATCAATGGTGTTTATGTGCCAGTCGCTGGGTGGAAGCTTGGCGTGCCGGCGTAGCGCCACAAGTTGTTTTGGAGAGTACTAATCAAACGGTACTCGAGCTAGTCTCTTTAGAAGATCTGCAACAACATGCCTACGCGATCAAAGGCGATGCATAAAATCAATGCTCCACATAAAAAAGCGGACACATCAACACTCCGTTTTTTTTCTGTGGATAAATTGAAGTTACGCCACTCAATCAATGCGGCAAAGTAATCGGTTTGACCGATCCGCAATCTGGACTTACCCATTTTCCGTTGGTATTAGCCTCATCATTGATAGGCAAGCCGTTCACGTTGCCGCTAAATTGTGTGCGTGAGCTAAAACTTTTTTTACTGGCGAAAGTTGTGGTCGAGACGCCCTTTCCTTTCATCTGTCCATCGCACACCATATCCATGGTGTAGATGTTGCCCTGCTGTCGCTGATTCTTAATCTCACAGCCGGATTCTTTTTGAGTCATCTTTGGCAGCTCATTTTTTGCTGCCATCTCGGGAGTGATGCAAACTTTATTCGCGATGGTGCCAGACTGCAGTTGACTAAGATCGACACCCATCTTCCGCATCGCCTCGATTTGCGCAGGCGGTAGCGTTGGAATATTTTTTGCCAAAGCGGATTCTGTCGTGACCTCCCACAAACCTGGCTCCATATTTGCCGCAGCAAAAGCCGGAATTGCCAACACGCTCGACAACGAAAAAATGCACGCAACCTGCTTCAACATAACGGATCTCCTGATGACAATAGGACATGCTAACGTCCTATCCAATTCGCAGCAAGCGCCTCACTCACGCTAGAAATACTGATTTTTTGTTGCTTATTTGAGAAAAGTCCAGAAACAGCCTATATCAGAGCAAACTTAGGTTGCCTGCAAGATGCTTGCAGTAGAATATTTCCCTATAGAAACCGCTATTACTAGCTGACGATCCGTCAGCCTCTCTGGTATGGATGCTTTAACTGCAGGCGTGTCGCTCATTTTGGTTCAGCTCTGTGTCGCCGTTATCATGACAGGTGTCTATTTTGCTACGCCTACCGAAAAGACCACGCGCTACTGGGCTTTGTCCGGAAACACGATGGCATTTGGTGTGTTACTCGCCGTTTTGAATCGCAGTGGTGAATTACCAATATTATTAATCTGCGGCACCACTCTAGTTATCGTCGGCCTGACTTTTCAATGGCAAGGCATCCAATCATTTTATAAGCAGCAACCCCCAAAATGGGTATGGCACATCAGTCTTATCTACTTCGTTCTGCATATGGTATTACTGCTGAGCTTTGGTTCCGCGGTACCGCGCCTGTCGATTCTTTTTTCTAGTACAACACTAATATTGTTTGGCCTCAGTCTGCGGGCAATTTGGAAAGGGCAAGGTCGCTTCGCAGGATCATTTGTGCAAAGCCTTGCGCGTGGCGCAATCATCTTGCTATTTGCCAGTCAAATATTCAAAGTTGTCATATCGTTCCTGCAGTTACTTGGGTATATGTCGGAGAGTCGCTCCTCGATCGAAATTTTCGTTGCGTATCAAGTACCGCTGATCGGTACCGTTCTATTTTCTACCGGATTGTTGTTACTTTATTTTGAACGTACGATCGAAGAGAACCATCATCTCGCCACGCATGATGAACTCAGTAAGTTATTGAACCGTCGTGCGATAGTCGAGATCGGTCAACGTGAGATGGAATTATCCAAACGATTGCAACGCCAACTGACCTTGGCTTTTATCGACATTGATCATTTCAAACGCTTGAATGACGAGTTTGGTCACGATGCTGGTGATACTGTCATCTATGACATCTCAAGAATTTTTGAACAAAGTTGTCGCAATATCGATGTCGTCGGTCGTTACGGTGGCGAAGAATTTCTGATTGTTTTACCGGGCGCCAATCACGTTGATGGATGTCAAATTGGAGAACGGCTGCTTGCTGCCGTACACACCTACCGATTCCGCGACACCTATCCGGTCACCATCAGCATTGGATTGGCGACCTTCAATCCTGACGACGATGAGGACTCTAGCTGGGAGCAACTGCTGCATCGAGCTGACGATGCCATGTACCAAGCGAAACAAGATGGACGTGATCGCTGTCACGCATAAGCAATCTGCTGCCTGTTGCCATGTCTTTAGTTAAGCCATGATGGTTAAATAAAACGTAACAATTGAAACACCACAATTTCTAACAAATATGCGCTAATCCAGTGGTAAGCTAATTAAACAACAACATTCGATCATTATCGTGAGCACTCTCCACAAACAATTTGCTCTTTCTGATGTCTTGCCCGGGATGGTGCTATCGCACGATCTAATGGACACGCAAGGTCACATCTTGCTGCCCAAGGGTGCCACACTAACAGACAGGACTATAGACTCGATGTTACGGCACAACATCGCCACAGTACACGTCGTGATAGGTGAATTAACGGACGAAGAAAATGCGATACGCGTAAGGCGGGCACACGACAGATTGACACATTTGTTCCGCGGCACAGAAGAAAATCCAATCAATCATTTGCTGCACCAGTATGTCTCCAACTTCCGCTTAGGAGAGTGTGAATGACATCGCCAGAAGACAATCCTTTCAAACTTCATTTTGATCGCATTATTGATCAAATTAACGATTTGCCGGCGTTGCCTTCTATTGCACAGGATCTGGCGAAAAGTCATGGCGATAACGAAGACGATATTAATTACTTCACTCAACAAATTTCGCTGGATCAAGCGCTTAGTGCAAAAACACTGCGCTTTGCAAATTCATCCTTTTATGGCGTGCAAACCAAAATCACGACGATTCGTCAAGCCATTACGTTGATCGGCATCGATGCCGTTCGCCACGTGATCACTGCCAACAGCCTGACAACTTATTTCCCTGCCAATGGCTGCGTCGGCTTTGATTTCATGGCGTTGTGGCGACATGCCGTCGCGACCGCCGTCTGCGCTCGCGTACTCGCTCGTCAACTGCATCTGAATCAAGACTATGCATTTACCGCGGGGCTATTGCACGATATCGGGCGCCTGGTTTTAGCAACCCATTTCCGTTCCGAATATGAGAAGGTGATCGCATACCGTAATCAACACGATTGCCAATGGCTGGATGCCGAACATGCGATCATCGGGATAGATCATGCGATGGTTGGTGCAGAATTAGCGTCACACTGGAATTTTGCGCAAATCATCCAAAATGCGATTTTGTACCACCATGTTCCGGAACAACGTAAGGACTGCGCACTGTCCTCTTTGATCAATGTGGCCAATGCAATCGTACAAGCGCTTGATCTTTCTGGGCAAGAAGACGATTTGGTATCGCCCATCTCAGAAGTGGCATGGCATGCCATGGGACTGGATGAAGCAGCATATCAACTCGTTTTCCATGACACAGAGCTGATGTTTGAAGAAGTCAGTCAAGTCTTGCTGACCTAAAAGTAGAAAGACCATCTTGGAACACATTGGAACGTTTGCTACTTCAGGCTATAGCATAGTAGATCTGCATTTATTTTCTGACGTCGACAAGGCGTCACTCACAGAAGTTTTGGGGCCGTGTTCCGTTATGCTCCTCAGTAAAGATGAAATTGTGCAACGGCCGCAGGGACGCGACGCTTGCATGTATATCGTGTTAGCTGGAGCGCTTTCCAATACAAGTATTGGCGAGGGTCAAGACAAACCAGCGCTTTATAGCGATCGAATTTTTCCCGGCGAAAGCGTCGGTGAACTCTCCGTTTTAGATGGCGCGTTGCCGACGAATAAGCTGGAAGCGCTACAAGACTCCACCCTGTTAATTATTGATGCCACCACTTTGTGGAACCTGATCGAAAACGTAAACGGGGTTGCACAAAATTTATTGCGCCGTCTTGCATTTCGATTGCGAACCGCAAATGCACAATTACGCCGCAATGAAAAAGTAGGGAATTTTTATCGCCAACTTTCGATGGTAGATGGCCTCACCGGCCTTTACAACCGCGCCTGGTTGAACGAGCAACTAGCTGACATGATGAACAAGGCGCATGCAACGCAAAGTCCTTTGTCTCTAATGATGATAGACCTAGATCACTTCAAAAAATTTAATGATACTTTCGGTCATCTGGAAGGCGACAATGCATTGCGTATGATGGCAACGACATTGCATGCTGCTTTGCGGCCTAGCGATTTTGCCGTACGTTATGGTGGCGAAGAAATTCTCATTATCCTGCCTGACAGCACTCAAGCGGCTAGCCTCATGGTTGCGCAGCGCTTATGTGAACGTCTACGTCGAACCGTGGTCTTTGAAGATATGCGCATCCCACTGCCGCACATTACTGCATCCATCGGGGTCGCGACCTCGGTGCCAGATCAAACTGCGGATGAATTAATCGCGCAAGCCGATGCAGCCTTGTATCGCGCCAAAGATGCTGGTCGCAATCAAGTAATGGATTAATCCGAATTTATATTTTTTCACCATGTCTGCACATACCTTTCTCTGGCACGATTACGAAACATTTGGTCTTAACCCGCGCCGCGATAGACCCGCGCAATTTGCTGCGATCCGCACCGATGCCGATTTAAATGAAATCGGCGAAGCGATCATGCTGTACTGCCAGCCAGCGCCGGATTTTTTACCTAACCCGCAATCTTGTCTGATCACCCATATCACGCCGCAGCATTGCTTAGAAAACGGCGTGCCCGAATACCAGTTCGCGACTGAGATTGAACGCGTGCTTTCAGAGACCGGTACTATCGGTGTCGGTTACAACACGATACGTTTCGATGATGAAGTCACGCGCTTTTTATTCTGGCGCAATCTGATCGATCCGTATGCACGCGAATGGCAAAACAGTTGTGGTCGCTGGGATATCCTCGATGTTGTGCGCACTGCTTATGCACTCAGACCGGAAGGTATCGAATGGCCAACCCATCCAGATGGCCGACCCAGCTTCCGGCTGGAAGAACTGACGACAGCAAATGGAATCGTGCATGAAGCAGCACACGATGCGCTCTCTGATGTGCGCGCCACTATTGCACTGGCACGATTGATTAAAGAACGGCACCCAAAACTATTCGATTTTTGTCTTGGCATGCATAAGAAAGATCGCGTCTCGACGGAAATCGGTTTGTCGCAACCACGCCCATTTCTTCACATCACCGGCATGTTTCCACCTGAACGTGGTTGCATCGGGCTGGTATGGCCACTGACACAGCATCCCAACAACAAAAATGAAATCATCGTATGGGATCTAGCATCAGATCCATCTGAACTAAGCACACTAGATGCCGAGACGATACGTACGCGCATGTTTAGCAAAACTGATGACTTGCCGGAAGGAGTGACACGTCTACCGATCAAGAGTATCCATCTCAATAAATCGCCGATCGTCATCAATAATCTGAAGACGCTGTCACCAGCGCTGATGGAAAAATGGCAAATTGATCTCGACGTAGCACTGCATCATGCCGACATCGCGCAGAAATTACCCGATATGGGTGCGGTCTGGCAAGATGTCTTTCATCGTCCACAAGAAGCAACGCCCGATGTGGATGAAGATTTATATGGCGGTTTTATCGGTAATAGCGATCGACGCCTGCTGCAAGATTTGCGCACACGACCACCAGAAGAATTGCTGGAGACGCATCCCACATTCGATGATCCTCGACTGCAGGAAATACTATTTCGCTACCGTGCACGCAATTTTCCGCATACCTTGACCGCAGAAGAAAATGAACAGTGGCAAGCACATCGTGCAGCACGGTTATTCGATGGCGCAGGTGGCGCCCGCACGGTTGACATGTTGTTTGCTGAAATCGATCAACTATCAGAAACCACCGATGAACAAGGGGAAGAAATTCTCGGCGCTCTTTACGATTATGTAGAGATGATTGCACCGGCACGCTCTTGACGAGAAGCGCGGCCGTTTCGCAATGTGACGTCACGTCGTGTACAGTAAAACATTCCGGACATCATGCTAATCTAGCGTCACGCTTTGCCATAATGTGGCTACTTTGAAATGGAAAATATATGCCTATCGCCTACTGGTGCCTTTTGATTGCCGGCGTTTTACCCGTTGCTACCGTTGCAGTTGCTAAATGGGGTGCGCGTGATTTTGACAACAAAGAACCGCGTCGCTGGCTGGAGAAACAAGACGGACTGCGTCGACGCGCCGACGCCGCACATCGTAATCATTTTGAAGCCTTTCCATTTTTTGCTGCCGGCATACTGGTGGCAGAACAACTCGCCGCCTCACAAGGCATAATTGATGCGCTCGCTATTACATACATTCTGGTGCGGATTATCTATACCTTGTTGTACCTAACTAATAAAGCGACGCTACGCTCGGTCGCATGGCTAATCTCATATGTAATCGTCATTGCTCTATTTTGTATTGGAGCCAACGCTTCATAGCAGGTATTAAATACTGTTTACTTGATTATGGTTACGTAGTCGCGCATGCATCAAACTCTGCATCTAATAAAATGCAAAATTATTTTGCCGAATTTTTTTCGTTTTCTATTTTCTGATTTTTTTATCCTCTCATGACGCACGAATCGACACTCAATACCTTGCGGCACTCATTGCACGAATTACGACAAGATCGACTTCCTATCCACGCTTTTTGTCAGACTTGGCGTGCGCAATCGGCATTGCTGGCAAACTTGCCCGCGCGCTATACACAAGTGATGGAAGACTTGCTTGGACGTCTTGAAGCAGGCAGTCTGTTTACCGAAGAAAGCTGTTCTTTCAGTCAGATTGATTTGCTGGCCAATCTGGATATTTGGCTAGACAAGGCGCAACAAACGCTCTCTGCTACGCATTAATCACTTTTTTCTATACACAACATGCAAGAACTCGAATTTGAACTCAACGACGACTATGTCGAATTAAATCAGCTCCTAAAACTGGTTGGTATTTGTGACAGTGGCGGTGCTGGAAAAATGCTGGTTGCCAGCGGCGCAGTCAAGGTCGATGGTATTACCGAATTACGCAAGACCTGCAAAATACGCTCGGGGCAACGCGTGACACTAGGTGACGTCAGCATTACTGTCCAAGCAGGCAGGTAAAGCAATCCTTACAATGGCGTTTTTTCTTCTAGCCATGACCAATCCCTGATCAGACTTCTTCCCACTCTTCCGCACAACCGTTTGCGACCAAACGCCGCGGCACTGTCGGAATCACTTTTTTCGTAACTGGTAAAGAAACAGTTTGGGTCGGTTTTACCAATGCCATGACATTATTAGCGGCCGGCGGATCGTTCTCCACCGTTTTTATCACGCTACCATCGTTGACCAATTTGAATACCGCAACGGATTGCGACAGATGAACCATTTGCGCATGCATACTCTCGGTCGCTGCAGCCGCCTCTTCCACCAACGCCGCATTCTGTTGCGTAATTTGATCCATCTGACTCATCGCTTGGTTGATATGCTCAATCCCGCTCTGTTGTTCATGACTGGCGATGGCAATCTCACTCATGATGCTTTCCACGCGTGAGATTGACGTCACAATTTCTCCCATGGTTCGGCCGGCCTGATCGACTTGTTTGCTGCCGACCTCCACCTTTTCTATCGAATCCGCAATTCGCAAGTTAATTTCTCTGGCGGCAGCCGCGCTACGTTGCGCGAGGTTGCGCACTTCTGCTGCCACTACGGCAAAGCCCTTGCCCCCCTCGCCAGCATGCGCCGCTTCGACGGCTGCATTCAAGGCCAGGATATTGGTTTGAAAGGCAATGCTATCGACGATAGTGATGATGTTCTTGATTTCATTTGCCGATTGGCGGATGGCCCCCATCGTATCCTCCACCTTGATCACAATCTGACCACCCTGCTCGGCGACGCTGGTCGCAGACCGCGCAAGCTGATTAGCCATTTGAGCATGCTCTGCATTTTGCCGCACAATGCTCGTCAATTGCTCCATCGATGCAGTGATTTGCTCAAGCGAGCCTGCCTGCTCTTCCGTCCTTGACGATAAATGCTGATTGCCAGCGGCTAATTCTTCCGACGTCAGAGCGATCGTGTCACTTCCGTTACGCACCTGTGCAACCAGAGTTACGAGTTTCTCGTTCATCCCGCCAAATGCATTGAGCAAGTGCGCCATTTCATCCCGACCTTGCGAATGGATTTGATTAGTCAGGTCGCCGGAGGAAACACGCATGACTGCATCGTCAAGTTGACGCACATCAGATGAGAATGACACATAAAAACCTAGCAAAAAGTAAATCGCTAGTGCCAATGCGGTCAAGATACCAGCAACAATCATGTTACGACGGGTCGTATCGCGGGCTATACGCGCCTGCAGCAAACCGTCCATTAACTCTGCAGATGTCGTCGCGGCAGCATGCAATTGATCAATCGCGACAACGCCGGCGGCGAAGAAACGATCACCTGACGTCTGATCAACGGAGTTCAAAACTTCGTTTTTAGTGCGGTCCAGATACGCGATTGCAGTAGTTACGGCATCAAGAGAAGTCATCATTTTTGATTTCAACTCAGGTTTCTCTGACCACAAGGTCTCCAGTTTTCCAGAGATAGAAGTCAAATCATGACGCGTAATCAAAGCCGTTGAAGCGAGAAGTATCTCTTCATTCCCCTCCATCAGCCCGCTATCAATATATGCTGCACCGCGTCCTGCGATTTCAACCAAACCATCCGTGATCTTTGGAAGATTCTTGATAAAAAGTTCGGCCAGATAGTAACTGGCAACATCAGGGTCGTGCGTCAAATTGCTGCGGTCGGCAACCGCAGTATTGAAATGCTCCAATTGCACAATAAAATCCGTTTGCGCATTGTAAATTTTTCTATCTTTGGAGCTTGTCAGTTCCTTCTGCAATGCGACCCAACTCGTCTTGATAGTTGCCCAACCATTATCTGCATCACGTTCGTTGAACGTTTTACGCATGACCTCGTATGCATTTATTTTTTCAACCAACGTTTTTCTTGCTTGCAGCGCTTTCGCTTCGGCACTGGCATTGCCCATGACATACATGTGCTGATATGCACGTTGCTGTTGTGCTAGCCAAATAATTTCCTGCATCGCTTTTACTCGGCTTACCCCTATTTGTTCCTTCTCGGTCAAGTCGATCGAGCGCGATAGTTCATTCAACAAAAAAGCGCTGGCCAACATCAATGGCAGTAAAAAAATGCCGATTAGTACTGCAAATTTAGGCAGCAGACGTAAACGTTGCGTCAGCAGAATGGCAGGCTTCAAGAAGAGAAATTTCATTGCGAACCTCGGATTAACGTCGTTGTCGCGTCATTTCTAGATGAACCAACCATAATGACGACCATAAAATGTTCCCTATAGGAAATTATGGTCGCGAATTATGACTACTTAATGAACGTGTTAGATCAAATCAAACGAATAAGGCTAGATTTGCCGATGATATCGGGGAATGAGTGAGGCTTGTTATGATGTTATGCTTTAACAACTTCCGAGCGACCTACGTCACCGAGCAACATTATTTGCGACCTGTATAGAAAGAATACGCACCATGACCAAACTGATTTATATTGCCGATCCTATGTGTTCATGGTGCTATGGATTTGGTCCTGAACTTGTGCCGTTACTTGATGGTGTGCCAGAGATTTCATTAGATATTGTGGTTGGCGGCTTGCGCGCCTATAACACTGACACTATGAATGACGACACGCGTGCCAGTATGCTAGTGCATTGGGATCACGTCAAAGAATCAAGTGGTCTGCCCTTTACAGACAAAGCCATCTCAACTGATAATTTTATCTACGATACCGAGCCTGCGTGTCGCGCTGTCGTCACCGTCAGAACACTCGCTCCACAAGCAACCTTAAGCGCATTTAGGAAATTGCAACATGCGTTCTATGCAGAGGGATTGGACATTACCAAAGCGGATATTCTCGCTGAAATTTGCGTCGACACATTAAACAAAAATGGTATTTCAATCGACAAGCAGGCTTTTTTAAATACGTGGTCTTCCGAAGAAATCATTGCATCAACTCATGCAGATTTTGTACACACCCAAAAATGGGGGATTACGGGCTTTCCTTCGCTGGTAATGGAAATTGGTGGACAACTTCATCTGGTGACATCAGGTTTTGCGCGTACCGAAGATGTAATCGCCAAAATGCAAGACTTGGTCGATCAAAAAACGTAAGTTCAAAACTTGGCTGCAGCGCAGTTCGAATAGCCGACGAGAAATCGTCAGGTGCGCGCGCAGTAAAGCTTATTCAAACAATACCCGTTTCTATTTGACACGTCTGTCTTCCAGAACGATGATTTAGTTCGCTCAAAATAGCATTCTTGAGCGAGCAAACTTTTCAACAAACATGCAAGTCTGGAAGATCAGTCCGCGCCGTTTTAGTAAATAGCCTCA
>CAXBIF010000001.1:0-1377909 GCA_963975775.1 uncultured Herminiimonas sp. | reverse complement strand
AACTCCCGACCTACGCCTTGTAAGGGCGCCGCTCTACCAACTGAGCTAAGCACCCTCTCGAGTCTTGCCTAACCACAGTCAAACATACAGCGTTGTCACCACGCCGCAAAGAAATTATTTTACAGCATTCAAACGCAATTTGCACTAGACAATTGCATGCACAAAATTAATTGAGTGCGTCTTTCAGGGTTTTGCCTGGTTTGAATTTTGGCACTTTAGCTGCCTTGATTTTGATTGCTTCGCCAGTGCGTGGGTTTCTACCTGTACGAGCGGCACGTTTGCCGACCGAGAAGGTACCGAAACCAACGAGGGTTACTGTGCCATTTTTCTTCAAAGTGCTGGTGACAGCGCCAATGATGGAATCCAATGCGCGCGTTGCAGCCGCCTTAGAGATATCCGCGGAACCAGCAATGTGGTCAATCAATTCAGTCTTGTTCAATTATGTCCCCTAACTTAAGGTTGAATATCGTAACGCCAGTTTCTTACTCGCCTGCTCGTTTAGATAGTACGGCGAAACGGACTGCAGAAAATCTGCAGCACCATTAAACAAGCCGCAAAGCGTTGTGTCAAGCGCTTTGCGGCAATTTTATTCTCTGCCACTATCGTTTATATGACTATTTTTATGAATGATGAAGTCAGATATAAACGTTGGCAATAAAAAAGCGCTCCGAAGAGCGCTTTTAAAATTTTCACCATTAATGCGTCAACACGTTGGGATCACTCGCCTCAGAGGACTTTGCAACTGCCGCTGCAGCAACCTCTGCCTCTTCATCCGTCAATGCCACTGGCGCACGCTCCAACGCGATCTCAAGTACTTTATCGATCCAGCGTACTGGAACAATCTCGAGTTTGTTTTTCACGTTATCCGGAATCTCCACCAGATCTTTCACATTTTGCTCTGGTATCAATACCGTTTTGATTCCACCACGATGCGCTGCCAGCAACTTTTCTTTCAGTCCGCCAATCGGCAAAATTTCACCACGCAAGGTAATCTCACCAGTCATCGCCACGTCAGCACGCACTGGAATGCCAGTCAATGCCGATACCATTGCCAACGTCATTGCCGCGCCAGCTGATGGCCCGTCTTTTGGTGTCGCCCCTTCAGGCACGTGAATATGGATATCGCTCTTTTCAAAAACGTTGGCCTTAATACCTAATTTTTGTGCGCGGCTACGCACTACCGTACGCGCCGCTTCGATCGATTCTTTCATCACATCGCCCAAGGTACCAGTGCGAATGATCGCACCTTTGCCCGGCATAGACATTGATTCGATGGTGAGCAAATCACCCCCGACTTCGGTCCATGCAAGACCGACCACCTGACCGACCTGGTTTTCTTTTTCAGCAACACCGAAGTCGAACAAGCGCACACCAAGAAACTTATCGATGTTTTTCGAGGTAACCGAGATTTTTCGTTCCTGTTTTTTCAACAACAACATTTTCACGACTTTGCGACAAATTTTCGAAATTTCACGTTCAAGCGAACGTACGCCGGCTTCACGTGTGTAATAACGAATGATGTCGCGAATCGCTGCCTCTGCAACCGCAATCTCGCCTTCTTTCAAACCATTATTTTTGATTTGCTTCGGCAACAAATAACGTTGCGCAATACTGGTTTTTTCATCTTCGGTATAACCCGACAAACGAATTACTTCCATCCGGTCCAGCAATGGCGCAGGAATGTTGTAAGAATTCGAGGTGGCGACGAACATTACATCGGATAAATCGAAATCGACTTCAACGTAGTGATCGGAGAAAGTATGGTTCTGCTCCGGATCAAGAACCTCCAGCAATGCAGAAGAAGGATCACCACGAAAATCCGCACCCATCTTGTCCACTTCATCCAACAAGAACAATGGATTACGCACACCAGTTTTTGCGAGGCTCTGCAAAATCTTACCCGGCATCGAACCGATGTAAGTACGACGATGGCCGCGAATCTCTGCTTCATCACGCACACCACCAAGCGCCATACGCACAAACTTGCGGTTAGTTGCACGCGCAATCGATTGACCTAACGAAGTTTTACCCACACCAGGAGGACCCACGAAACACAGAATTGGTGCTTTCAGTTTGTCGACACGTTGTTGCACGGCGAGATATTCCAAGATACGTTCTTTGACCTTCTCTAGACCGTAATGATCGTCATCAAGCACTTTTTCCGCGTTACTAAGATCATTGTTGACCTTGGATTTTTTCTTCCAAGGCAAACCAACTAGCGTATCAATATAGTTACGCACTACAGTAGCTTCAGCCGACATCGGCGACATCAGCTTCAGTTTTTTCATTTCGCTTTGTGCTTTGGTCAGCGCTTCTTTAGGCATCTTGGCAGCAAGAATCTTTTTCTCAAGTTCTTCAAGATCAGCACCCTCTTCGCCTTCGCCCAACTCTTTTTGAATCGCTTTGACTTGCTCGTTCAGATAGTATTCACGCTGCGATTTTTCCATCTGACGTTTGACGCGACCACGGATGCGCTTTTCGACTTGCAAAATGTCGAGTTCGCCTTCCAACTGCCCAAGCAAATGTTCATAACGCTTCGCAACGTTAAAAATTTCTAGGATGACCTGCTTCTGCTCAAGCTTAAGCGGAAGATGCGCAGCAATCGTATCGGCCAAACGCCCAGCGTCATCAATGCCCGCCAGCGAGGTGAGAATTTCCGGTGGGATCTTTTTATTCAGTTTGACGTATTGATCGAACTGTTGAACGATCGCACGACGCATCGCCTCAACTTCTGACTCATCGCCTGCTTCGGACTCTATCGGCGTCAGATCCGCAATGAAATGCGTCTCTAGCTCGCTAATATGATGAATACGCGCACGCTGCGCACCTTCGACCAACACCTTAACGGTGCCGTCAGGCAGCTTGAGCATTTGCAAAATATTGGCGACGCAACCAATCTCGTAAATATCATCAGGAGAAGGTTCATCCTTTGCCGCCGCTTTCTGTGCCGCAAGCATGATACTTTTACCTTGTTCCATCGCAGCTTCTAACGCTTTGATGGATTTTGGCCGGCCGACGAACAGCGGAATCACCATATGCGGAAACACGACGACATCGCGCAGTGGCAACAACGGTAATTGGGTTTGTTCAGTGGAAATAGTAGTCGTCATGGCGAGCCTTATCTATAAACATGTTAATGATGTTGGCGCGAATGGCCGAAACACAAGCCCAGACAGCAACAAAAAACATTCCGCAAACAAAAAAAGCCACTCGCGAAGTTTTTCTTCGAAGTGGCTTTACGATGGAAGCCTGAATGATCCCTGCTCGTTTAAATTGTACTGCGTTTAAACTGAAAAACGAAACAAAAAACGGACGATTTAATTAATAAATCAGTCCGTTTTTTAATTTTTCTAAAGAATCCAGCAAATTACTGATTTCCGCCGGAAACTTTTGCTGGCTCATGATAAATCAACAAGGGCTTCGCACCATTGGTGATGGTTGCTTCATCGACCACAACTTTGGAAACGTTTTGCTCATTTGGCAATTCGTACATAACGTCCAGCAACGCGTGCTCAAGAATCGAGCGCAAACCACGCGCACCGGTTTTACGTGCAATCGCTTTTTTGGCAATCGCTTGCAAAGCAGCTGGGCGGATTTCCAAATCAGCGCCTTCCATCTGCAATAACTTAGAGTATTGCTTGATCAGCGCATTCTTAGGTTCCAACAGAATTTGCACCAACGCATCTTCTGTCAATTCGCTCAAGGTCGCGACCACCGGCAAACGGCCTACCAATTCTGGAATCAAACCAAACTTGATCAAATCTTCTGGCTCGGTGTCTAACATCACTTGGCTGGCAGTACGTTCCTCACGGCTTTTGACACTGGCCGAGAAACCGATACCACTTTTTTCTGAACGTTCGGAAATGATTTTCGCCAAGCCATCAAACGCACCACCGCAAATAAACATGATGTTGGTGGTATCGATTTGCACAAAATCTTGATTAGGATGCTTACGGCCACCTTGTGGAGGTACCGAGGCCATTGTGCCTTCGATTAATTTCAACAAGGCCTGTTGTACCCCTTCGCCTGAGACGTCGCGCGTGATCGAAGGATTGTCTGATTTACGTGAAATTTTATCGATTTCGTCGATGTAAACGATACCTTTTTGCGCACGCTCAACCTCGTAGTTACAGCTTTGCAGCAATTTTTGGATGATGTTTTCAACATCTTCACCAACATAACCGGCTTCAGTCAATGTGGTCGCATCGGCAATCACAAACGGCACATCCAACGTGCGCGCCAGCGTTTGTGCCAACAAGGTTTTACCGGAGCCGGTTGGGCCGACCAGCAAGATATTACTCTTGGCCAGCTCAACGTCGTCTTTCTTGCCAAGATGCTTGAGTCGTTTGTAATGGTTATAAACCGCGACGGACAAAATACGTTTAGCGGTGTTTTGACCGATCACATATTGATCCAGCAACTCGCACAATTCTTGTGGGGTTGGTAAATCGGTACGCGGCCCATCGACTGATTCGACACCTGCTGCTTCGTCACGAATGATGTCGTTGCACAGATCAATGCACTCGTCACAGATAAAGACGGACGGTCCGGCAATCAGCTTTTTGACCTCATGCTGACTTTTGCCGCAAAAAGAGCAATACAGCAATTTTTCGCCGCTGGAGGATTTTTTCTCGGACATAGTGCTTATCTTTTATTGAATAGGAAACGATATTACCCGCGAATCAGAAATTCGTCACGCCGGATAAAACATAATAAAGCAGAAGCGACAAAAACAAAACGCCCGAGCGTTTCACCGATCGGGCGTCCTGATGTGTACGAATAAATCAGGCGCGCGTAGACAAAACCTTGTCAATCATGCCATATTCGACTGCCGCATCGGCCGACATGAAGTTATCACGATCGGTGTCTTTGCTGATTTCTTCTACCGATTTCCCGGTGCGCTCGGCCAAAATCGCATTCAGGCGTTCACGCAGATACAAGATTTCTCGTGCTTGGATTTCAATGTCCGAAGCTTGACCCTGAGCGCCACCCAAAGGCTGGTGAATCATGATGCGGGAGTTAGGCAATGAAAAACGCTTGCCCTTCTCACCTGCAGCCAACAGAAACGCGCCCATCGAGGCGGCCAGGCCGGTGCACAAGGTCGACACATTTGGCTTGATAAACTGCATGGTGTCATAAATTGCCATACCAGCCGATACCGAACCACCTGGCGAATTAATGTACAGCGAAATATCTTTATCTGGATTTTCACTTTCCAAAAACAGCATTTGCGCGACGATCAGATTGGCCGAGTGGTCATTGACCGGCCCCACCAAAAAGATCACACGCTCTTTCAGCAGGCGCGAATAAATGTCGTATGCGCGCTCGCCGCGGCCGCTCTGTTCGATCACCATCGGCACCATACCGAGCATGTCGGTATCGAGTGCAGAAGTACGGGTCATGCTTGTAGTCATGTGCTTTCCTCAAGGAGAGCGCCCAAGAAAATTAACCTTGCGCGTTATTGCCCATCAAATCATCAAACGCAACCGGTTTGTCAGTTACTTTGGATTTACCTAGCACGTAATTAACGACGTTTTCTTCTAATACAAGAGCTTCTACTTCACCCAGACGATTACGGTCGCTGAAATAATACTTCAGAACCTGCTGTGGATCTTCATAGCTCTGTGCAAATTCTTCAACTTGCGCTTTGACTTGTTCTGGCTTGGCTTGCAAATCATTGGCTTTGACAACTTCAGCCAAAATTAGGCCTAAACGCACGCGACGCTCAGCTTGTTCAGTGAATAATTCTGCTGGGAATTGCGTGTCACCAACTTGCATACCGCGCTGCTGCATATCTTGACGCGTCATTTCCATCAGACGTTGTACGTCTTGGTCGATCAAGACTTTTGGCACATCCAGTTCGCTATGCTTGATCAAGACGTCCATCACGCTATCTTTGATGCGCGCTTTCAAACGTGTGCCCACTTCACGCTCTAGATTGGTTTTGATTTCAGCGCGCATTTTTTGCAGATCGCCGTCTTCCACACCCAAGGATTTAGCAAATTCTGCGTCGATCTCTGGCATGTGAGGCCATTCGATTTTCTTCAGCGTAATCGTGAATTCTGCTGTTTTTCCAGCGACATCTTTACCGTGGTAATCCGCAGGGAAAGACAATGGGAACGTTTTGGATTCACCAACTTTCAAACCTATGGTACCGGCCTCAAACTCAGCCAGCATACGACCTTCGCCCAATACAAAAGCGTAGTCTTCCGCTTTACCGCCTTGAAACTCAACACCGTCGATGGTGCCGACGAAATCGATGGTCACGCGGTCGCCGTTTTTGGCAGTCAAATCCGCGCCGCCGTCGCCGTGTTCGCTCTGCTCGCCCTTGACGTGATAATGCACACGTTGTTTGCGCAGGATTTCGAGAGTTTTGTCGACTTCAACATCCGACACATCCGCGGTCGTTTTTTCAACTTCAGCCTGTGCCAGATCGCCAAGTTTGACTTCTGGATACACTTCAAATGTTGCGTTGAAAGCAATCATGCCTTCTGCAACGTCATCACCTGATTTTGGTTCGATTTTTGGTACGCCGGCGACGCGCAATTTATGCTCGTCTGCAGCATCGCTGAATGCAGTGCCGACCTTATCGTTCAGCACTTCATTTTCAACCTGATAACCATACTGCTGCGCGACCATTTTCATAGGCACTTTACCTGGGCGGAAGCCCGGTGCCTTAACGGTACGTGCGCGAACCTTGAGGCGCTTTTCAACTTCCGCTTGTACGTCGGCCAGTGGCACCGTGATCGTAATGCGGCGTTCGAGTTTATCCAGAGTTTCGACTGCAGTTGCCATTTGAATCGTCCAAAAAATAAAAAAATCCGTGGTGCGAGGAGGGGGACTCGAACCCCCACACCATTGCTGGCGTCAGGACCTAAACCTGGTGCGTCTACCAATTTCGCCATCCTCGCGCGAATGTGTTGCTATGAATCCGCGGCTATTGCTATTAGTACCAATCGCCATTTCCGTATCGACTATCACTTCGTCATACGACGACAGCCCGCGTTCATATAGCGCTACGCTAAAGAAATAAAGGATTAACTTCATCACAAAAGCAAAGGGCGACCACGAAGTGAATAGGTGGATCGCCCTGCACTTGCCTTTAATTACAATAGGCATTCAACTTCAACCCGACATTTTACTGGATTTTGGCAAAGCTGCACTGATTTTTGAGCGATACCTATTTAGCTAAGGCCTGACACGCGATGTTCGCACTCTTTTTCACCACTTTTTTCTGGGCGTTTACATGGATTTCAAGAATTTGAAAATCCGTACCCTGTCCAAATTCATTTACTATGTGCGTCGTCATTCTGTCTGTTGCAATGTCTCTATAGCGCATCCATGTCCGTCAATCATTACGAAAATTTTCCTGTCGCCTCGATTTTGCTCCCAGCTAGACTGCGTCCGGCGGTGCAAGTGATTTATGCATTCGCGCGTAGCGCCGATGATCTTGCCGATGAAGGTGATGCCAATGCTGTAACGCGATTAGGCTCCCTGCAAGCTTACGAGCAGGAGCTGAATTTAATAGCGTCAGACGCGCAACCACAGACGCCGCTATTTCTGCAGTTGAAGCACGTAATTGAAGATTATGCGCTCCCCATGCAACCATTTCGCGATCTGCTGTCGGCTTTCAAGCAGGATGTGGTGACCACGCGTTATGCGAACTTCCCTACTCTGCTCGACTATTGCCGCCGCTCGGCCAATCCAGTTGGCATCCTGATGCTACATTTATATGGTCAAGCGACGCCGATCAATCTGCGGGAATCCGATGACATTTGCTCTGCGCTGCAGCTCATTAATTTTTTACAAGACGTCGCAATCGACTGGGAAAAGCAGCGTATTTATTTGCCGCAAGATGACATGCTGCACTTTACAGTCAATGCAGAGCAAATCCAGGCGCAGCAAACCGATGCCCAATGGCGCGCCTTAATGGCGTTTCAAGTACAACGTGCAAAACAGATGCTATTGGACGGCGCACCGCTGGCATCACGACTACCAGGCCGTATCGGCTGGGAGTTACGTTTGGTCGTACAAGGAGGCTTGCGCATCCTAGAGCGTATCGAACAGGAGAATTACGATGTCTTTCGCCATCGCCCCAAATTAGGCAAGGCCGATTGGCTGTTGTTGCTTGGACGCGCAATTTTCAAAAAATAGTCGCTGCAGAAAATGACATTCTTTCATTTTCGATAAATCTTCGACCCGAGCGCTTATCTTATTTGTATAACCTGACGCCACCAGCCTGCACCCAACAAGTGTTTGTCGCATTAGCCGTAGTCGGCTAGCATAGCGACTTCAAGTAAAGCAAAAATACTCAACCCACAGCCCACCGCCATGTCTCCCGACGAGTACTGCCAGCAAAAAGCCACCCAGAGCGGCTCAAGTTTTTATTACAGCTTCCTATTTCTGGAGCCAGAACGCCGCCGTGCAATTACTGCACTGTATGCTTTTTGTCGCGAAGTCGACGATACGGTTGACGATTGCACTGATGCTTCGATTGCACGCGCCAAACTAATTTGGTGGCGTACCGAAATTGCCGCGATGATAAATGGTACGCCTACGCATCCAGTGACCAATGCATTACAGCCACATTTAGTCCATTATTCACTGGATGAAAAATATTTGATGGCGATTATCGATGGCATGGAGATGGACTTGGACCAAACCCGTTATCTGGACTTTCCCGGTTTGCAAAAATATTGTTGGCACGTCGCCAGCGTGGTTGGCATTTTATCCGCCAATATTTTTGGCGTCACCAACGCCGCCACGCGCGACTATGCCGAAAAACTCGGCCTCGCTTTTCAATTAACCAACATCATTCGCGATGTTGGTGAAGATGCTCGCAAAGGTCGCATTTATCTGCCCATCAACGAACTACAGCAATTCGGTGTAACCGCCGCCGATATTTTGAATGCACGCCACAGTGAAGCGTTTGAAAAACTGATGCAATTTCAAGCGCAGCGGGCACAAAGCTTGTACGACGAAGCGTTTGCAATGCTGCCGAAAGAAGACCGTCGGGCGCAGCGTCCAGGCTTGATCATGGCGGCGATTTATCGCGCGCTATTAAACGAGATTCAAAGAGACGGTTTTCATGTGCTCAATCAACGCATCTCACTGACACCGATTCGCAAGCTCTGGTTAGCTTGGCGCACCTATGTGCGCGGCTAATTGGATTAGTAGCGTGATTGATCAAGTAGCAAGCCAGCGCGAAATTGCTCCATAGCGTTCATCATGCAAAACGTAAAAAAAGTTGCCGTAATCGGCGCGGGCTGGGCTGGATGCAGCGCCGCCGTCACACTCGCACAAGCGGGACACTGTGTCACATTGTTTGAAGCGGCGCGCACCCTTGGTGGTCGCGCACGCGCTGTCAAAATTGATAACAGACTGCTGGACAACGGTCAGCACATTCTGCTCGGTGCGTATAAAAACACCTTAAAGCTATTCAAAAATATCGGCATCAACAGCGATGCTGCCATGCTGCGCCTACCGCTGCAGATGCAATATCCGTCAAATAGTCATGGCATGACGTTCTGCGCCGCTCACTTACCAGCGCCCTTGCATTTGCTGGCGGCGATTTGGCGCGCCGCAGGTTTGACCAAAGCAGACAAACTCGCATTGATGCGTTTCTCCACCACCGCGCGCTGGATGGAATGGCACTTGCATGAGGATTGCAGCGTTGCAGAATTATTGACACGCTTCGACCAAACGCCGCGCACGATTCAGCTGCTGTGGCGCCCATTATGTATCGCCGCTTTAAACACACCGCCCGAACGCGCTTCTGCACAAATTTTTCTAAATGTGCTGCGCGACAGTCTCGGCGCACGACGCAAGGCGTCCGACATGCTCATTCCGCGCTACGATCTAACGACTTTATTTCCGCAACAAGCAGCTACTTTTATCACTAAACACGGTGGCGAGGTCATGGCGGGGACAAATGTAAATCGAATCGTCTCCCAAGATCAACATTGGATGCTGGAATACGCAGATGTCACTCCAGACAAAAGCGAGTCACGCACAATCTACGATGCGGTGGTGATCGCTACCTCTGCCACGCAAGCTGCAAGCTTACTAGAAGCGTTAGATGCGAACCATTCGATTCCAACATTTGACTACGAACCGATTACGACTTGCTACCTACAGTACGATCAGGATCTAAAACTGGCGATTCCGTTTTACGCACTGATCGACGACGCCGAACAAAAACATTGGGGACAGTTTGTGTTTGACCGTGGGCAACTTGATCAGAGTCAGTCGGGATTGTTGGCAGTAGTCATCAGCGTTGCCAATCTGGCGATTGAAAATGATCGTGACACCTTAAGTGCAGCTATTGCCGCACAATTGGCAGACGCGTTGTCAATGCCGCAATTGGCACAGCCTAAGTGGTCAAAAGTGATTTCAGAAAAGCGTGCCACCTATTCGTGCACGCCTGGTTTGCAACGTCCGCAGGAAGAAACAGGTTTATCGAATCTGGTATTGGCGGGCGACTATTTACAAAGTGATTATCCAGCGACGCTGGAATCGGCCGTACATAGCGGCATCAAAGCAGCCAATCTTCTCGGCGTAAGTCTTGCTGCAACGTGAATACCGAGAAGCGCAAAACCCCTCAGTAATTTATTCGTGCTCCCTTACCCGATTTAACGCCTCATCTATCCGCTCCACCGCAATAATCGTCAGGCCTTCTATTTTCTGCTTAGGAGCATTCGATTTTGGTATCAAAGCAATCGAGAATCCCAGCTTGGCTGCTTCGCGCAGCCGCTCCTGCCCGCGTGGCGCTGGACGAATTTCTCCAGCAAGACCGACTTCACCAAATACGACTAAACCACGCGGCAAAGGCTTGTTGCGCATAGATGAATGAATGGCAAGCAAGACCGCCAAATCGGCTGCAGGCTCGGTGATTTTGACACCACCGACGGCGTTAATAAATACATCTTGATCGAAGGCAGCAATGCCAGCGTGACGATGCAGCACCGCTAGCAACATCGCCAGACGATTCTGCTCTAGACCAACCGATAATCGACGTGCATTTGGCAAATGGGAAGTATCGACCAGTGCCTGTATCTCGACCAGCAACGGTCTGGTGCCTTCCTGCGTCACCATCACACAGGCCCCGGGTACAGGATTATCGTGTTGCGACAAAAATAGTGCCGACGGATTGGAAACGCCCTTCAGCCCTTTTTCTGTCATCGCAAACACACCAAGCTCGTTGACGGCACCAAAGCGATTTTTAATCGCCCGTACCAATCGGAAACTGGAATGCGTATCGCCCTCAAAATACAGTACGGTATCAACAATGTGCTCAAGCACGCGTGGGCCAGCCAATGCTCCCTCTTTGGTTACATGTCCAACCATGATGATGGTGATGCCGGTCTGCTTGGCTACGCGCGTTAGTTGCGCCGCGCACTCGCGCACTTGTGCCACTGAGCCCGGCGCAGAACTCAGTGCGTCTGAATAGACTGTCTGGATCGAATCGATGACTGCCACATCCGGCTTGTGCTCAGCCAAGGTGTTGAGAATTTTCTCCAGCTGAATTTCTGCCTGCAGTTTCAGATCCTTCGCATCTACCGCGAGTCGCTTTGCGCGTAACGCGATCTGCGCACCCGATTCCTCGCCGCTGACATATAGCACTTTCTTGATCTTGGATAAATTAGCCAGCGCCTGCAGCAGCAGCGTTGATTTACCGATACCAGGATCGCCACCGATCAGCACCACACCACCAGCGACTAAACCACCGCCGAGCACACGATCAAATTCTTCGATGCCGGTACCAAAACGTGGTACGTCGATGGCATCAATATCAGCCAAACTCAAAACTGGCGCGGTTTGTGCCAAACCTTGATGTTGGGTAGAGAAACGATTACCACCACTTTCAATAATGGTTTCTTCCAACGTGTTCCATGCATTGCAGGCCGGACACTGTCCAGTCCATTTACTGGCAATGCCGCCACATTCGGAACAGGTGTAATGAGTTTTGGCTTTTGCCATTATTGATTCGTTTCCTTTGGCAAGTCGTTAATCTTGAATTTACTAGGCCACGTTCGTTAAGAAATCACCGTTTAACCGACTAGCAAATTCCAGCGAATAGCATATTAAGTCGACTCGATAATTTTTACGCGATCAGTAATCGCGCACATCAGTTCGTAACCCACCGTTCCAGCTGCATTAGCAACCTCATCAATCGGCAAGCCCTCACCCCACAAGATCACTTCACTTCCTACGCGCGCATTCGGTATCGATGTCAAATCCACGGTGATCATATCCATCGATACACGTCCAACCGTGTGTGTTTTGATACCGTCAACTAACACTGGCGTGCCGGTCGGCGCATGGCGCGGATAACCATCGGCATAACCGCACGCTACCACGCCTATGCGCATTTCCTTATCCGCAACAAAACTACTGCCATAACCGACGCTATCGCCAATCTCAAGATGTTGCATACCGATTAGTTCGCTACGCAGCGTCATCGCTGGCTTCAATTCAAACGACTTGGCGCTAGCAGCGGCCGGAGTGGCGCCATACAACATGATGCCAGGTCGTATCCAGTCAGCCGCGCATTCGGGATGCAACAAATCTCCCGCTGAATTAGATAAACACCTTTTACCTGGCAAATCTGCAGTTGCTTGTTCGAATCTGCGCACCTGCTCTGCTACTGAAAGTTTGCTGTTAGCGCTCTCTTCGGCATTTGCAAAATGCGTCAAGAACGAAATTGTTCTCACCGTGGGGATCGCATGCAATCGCTGATAAACCGCGTGACTTACTTGCGGTGTGAAACCAAGACGATTCATGCCACTGTTTATTTTCATGTGGATATTAAACTTGCCCGGCAGTTTGGCTCGCTCCAGCATCTCAACTTGCGTAACGTCGTGGACGACGAAATCAAGTTGATGCTCTGCGATCAGTGGCAGATCACTCGCATCAAAAAAGCCTTCTACCAACAGAATGCGCTTTTGCCAACCGGCTTGACGTAATTGCACTGCGCCCTCTATCTCCACCAACGCCAACCCGTCTGCATTGGCAAAGCCGCGTAAGGCTCGCATTAAACCGTGACCGTAGGCATTGGCCTTCACTACCGCCCATGTCTTCGCATTTGGCGCATGTTGTTGTGCGATGTTGAGATTGTGTCTTAATGCAGCGATATCAATCGTGGCAATTAATGGTCTTGGCATACTTTACTCGTGAAGAAGCGATGAATCTGAGATTTAAAATTAGCCTCTCATTCTACCGGACACACGAATTTGCAAACGGCAAATCCATGCTACCTCCCGCTTTCATGGTATAAAGTCGAACGAGACAAAGACATAGTCAGACAGAATAATACGGATGAATCGCGGTTTTTATACCATCATGGCAGCGCAGTTTTTTTCTTCGCTAGCCGACAACGCTCTGCTCATTGCAGCAATCGCCTTACTGACAGTAATGGACTCACCCGATTGGATGACGCCATTGCTGAAACTATTTTTCGTCCTGTCGTACGTATTGCTGGCAGCGTTTGTCGGTGCATTTGCCGATGCCATGCCTAAGGGGCGGGTGATGTTTATCACCAATTTGATTAAGGTTTTTGGATGCGGACTGATGTTTTTTCATGTCCACCCACTAATCGCTTATGCCGTCGTTGGCTTTGGTGCGGCCGCCTATTCTCCAGCAAAATACGGCATCTTGACTGAGTTATTACCAGCCGAAAAATTAGTCGCCGCCAACGGCTGGATAGAAGGTTTGACCGTATCTTCCATCATTCTTGGCACCATGATGGGTGGCGCGCTCATCAATCCTGACATAGCCGCGGCCATTCTCTCGTTTAATTTTCCGGTCTTCGATTTTGGTATCGATACCCCGACAGAAACAGCCTTGGTCATCATCACGTTTGCCTATTTGCTGGCGGCATTATTCAATCTCAGAATCCCAGATACGGGTGCGCGCTACGCACATCAAGAGCGCAATCCAATCAAGTTAATTAAGGATTTTTCCCATTGCTTTAACCTCTTGTGGCATGACCGCTTGGGACAAATATCACTGTCGGTCACCACACTATTCTGGGGTGCGGGCGCCACTTTACAATTTATTGTCTTGAAATGGGCTGATCATTCACTCGGTTTGCCGCTAGATGAAGCAGCTATCTTACAAGGCGTAGTCGCGCTTGGCGTTGCGCTAGGAGCAGTGGCAGCAGCGCGTTATGTCCCTTTGAAAAAATCTTTGTCGGTAATGCCTATGGGTGTAATCATGGGATTAATCGTCATCACCATGACAATGGTGCATACCGTTTGGCTGGCATATCCGCTACTCATACTGATAGGGGCGCTCTCCGGTTACTTTGTAGTGCCGATGAACGCCTTATTGCAGCATCGTGGCCATGTATTGATGAGCGCTGGACATTCGATTGCGGTACAAAACTTCAATGAAAATTTATCTGTGCTAAGCATGCTGATGCTGTACGCCGTCATGGTCAAACTCGATTTAAATGTGAATTTGGTCATCGTGATGTTTGGCGTGAGTATCGCCAGCATGATGTATTTGATCATGCGTCGCCATGCGGCCAATCAACGCGAACATGATTCTCTGTCATTGATCGGTGAACCACGCCATTAGAAGAGCATCCACCTCAGCTTGCCAAGCTAGCTAAACTGCAAACTTTGTCTGTGGTGTTTTCTATTTTAGCGCACGCTGCGACCAATCATCCGGCACGATGAATCCTCGATCCACCTCAACGGCATGTTCACCCTCTTGCATCAGAAGCGCGACCATCACCGGCATACGATCCAGCGCAAAATGCAGCCGCAATTGTTCTTGCAAGCCCTGCTGATCGACAGTACTAGTCAATGCAAGTCGTGCCGGCGCCAACCAACTCAGACGTGGCAAGATGGCATAACGTTGTGCCGATAGCTTGTCGCTCTCCGAGAGCAAGCACCAGAACCCGTGGCAATGCGCCGCGGAAGTACCACTCGCTTTCTCGTGATGAAAATCACCCTGATAAAACAGCCATCCTTTTACCAATGCTTGCGCTTTTTGAACCGTTTGAGGGAGATAAATTTGTGCAGCTGGATGTTGCGATAGCAATAATTGACGGCCAAAAATTTTTTGCATTTTTGCGCCCAGCGAGTCGGCAAGATTGGGGCCTACGAAGTAATCGGCGTCACTACCAATAGTGTGCGGCTTTAGTAAATAAAATTTAGTGGCAAATTCCCAATGCACAAATTCTTCATTAATGTTCAGCAGAAAATCAAATTCGCCGATGGTGGAATTTTTATCCGCGCGAACTTGTACGCCATGCGCAACCAGCATGCCTAGCTGCGCAAAATAAAATGCCATCAATTTTTCTGCGTACCGCCCAAGCCTTGTGTATGCATGAATATCAAGATGTTGATGTAATGCGGCAGGTTCATCGTCAAGCGTCTGTAGCCATGCCTCTAAATTTTGCGGCAAGCTCTCGTTTAAATTAGCGAGTTTGCCTTGCCACTGCGCCGCCTCGGGATCTAATAGCGCCGGTGCTTCCAGCAGCCATGCAAGTGCACGTACGTGCGGGTCGCTTAAATTTCGCCAGCGGCGATGGAATTTCTGCTGGTAGGTATCACTCACCTTGGATGGTTGTCTTCACGGTTGGATTGACTTTTGAATGATAACTTACTCAGATATGGTCGGCAGTATCAGAATAGCTTTGCATTGCCAAACAGAGATCCGCCCATGCTTTTCTTTTCTCCACTGGCGCACGTAAAAGATAGGCTGGATGATAAGTAACGATCAAAGGGCGCCCAGCATAGCGATGAACCGTACCGCGCAAATTTGCAACCGGTGTCGCAGCGTCAAGCTTCAGTAGTGACAGCGCCGCAGTTTTCCCCAACGCCACAATCACCGTTGGATTAATTAGTTCAATTTGTCTTTGCAAATAAGGAAGGCATGCATCAACCTCCTCCGCAATAGGTGGACGGTCACGTTTGTTACTTTCGGTAGGTCGACACTTCACCACATTCGCGATATACGCATTCTGTCCACGTCGTAATCCCATCGCGAGCAACATACTGTCCAAAAGCTTTCCTGCGGGACCTACAAACGGCAAGCCTTGCACGTCTTCATTTCTACCTGGCCCTTCGCCCACAAACAACCATTTTGCTTGTTGATCCCCAACCCCAAAAACAGTCTGTGTACGTGTTTTACACAAATCACAACGACTGCAACTAGAAACCGCTGTCTCTAATTGCGACCAACTCATTACACCTATATCGGCGCTCACAGCATTCGCGGTAGGATATCCCTGTTGCCCTTTTACGCGCTCGGCATCCGTATTTTGATCCCCTCCATATGATGCTGTTGATGGACCGTTGGTCTCTGCCACAACACTAGATGTCTCGATCAAATCATCGACGGCATCCATCACCACTACAGACGGTGCACGAGATTTGGACAACCAAAGCGGTCCAATTCTCATTTCCTCCAGCAATGTACTGCGTCTGGCTTGCTGACTCATAGTGGCAATTTCATGACGATGCCGTCTTCACGTTGATTATTCGGTGCCGGATAATAACCTTTGCGCACGCCAATGCGCGCAAAGCCGTAACGCGCGTAAATTTTTTCTGCTCTGGTATTTGATGGACGCACTTCCAGCAAAATGGCATCCAGCTTTCGTTCTTTTGCCAACATCTTTGCCTTATTCAGCAATAGCAATCCTAGGCCGCGTCCTTGCAGATCACGATGCACCGTTATATTCAACAAGTGCGCATCGTCAACCGAAGGCATCAGCAAAAAATAGCCTTTCAATACGCCATTACCGTCTCGCAATAACCAGCATTCATAACCATTGGTAATCGAATCAAGAAAATTCCCTCGTGTCCATGGAAATGGGTACAAATCGTTTTCAATTGCCAGCACGTCATTAATATCAGTCGCTTGCATACGACAAAAATACAGCTTCATCGCTTGTTGCGTCGTAAAACTATCCAGTGGACTCTGCACCGAACTCATGCGGCCTCCTTGGTGTTTTTCTCAGCACGCTCTACACTCGTTAGCGCGACCTTGTTGCGTAGATATAGTGGTTCTGCCAAATTCGCCGGCATACTTTCGCCGCGCGCAAACGCCGCCGCACCCAGTAATGCGATGTGCCGCGCATGCGGCATCAGCGTCGGCATACTGCCGACTTTAAGTGGCGCCGAAAAATCATCTGCATAAGCTATCAAACCATTACCGCAAGCCACTACCTCCCCCTGGGTTTGCAAGGCGTGCGCAGCAGAAAGTCGTGGCGCAATGATGGTTTCGCACTCGCCATTAAAGCGATACTGCGCCCAATAGACTTCACCCATACGCGCATCGATAACGGCCAACACGTCTTTTGCGTCAGCCTGCTCGTGACAGGCGTGTGCCAATGCCTGCAGCGTTATCACTGGAATCACATTTAACTGCAATCCATACGCCAAACCTTGGGCAATACCACACGCCGTACGCACACCAGTAAATGATCCTGGACCGGCGCCGTAGGCGATCGCGGCACAATCCTGCAACCGAATATGTGCATCAGCCAATACCTGTTGAACCATTGGCAAAATAGTTTGCGAATGCGTAGTGACCCCAGATGATTCGCGCACAAATATCACGCCTTTATACATCAAGGCAACGGAAGCGAGCTCGGTCGAAGTTTCTATGGCAAGTATCGTGGACATACGACTATTTTACCGTGGGCTGAGCTTGAATCGTAAAGTAGCGCAGATATCAAATGCGATTTTTAAACGCTTGCTTGGGTAGGGAAGATCAAGCGAATGGATCAAACTTCAAACTCCGCAACTTTTCCAGTGCATCAATTCCTCAAAAAATGACTTTTCCATGTGTTGTTGCTCGTAAAGGTATGCAGCGCGCTGCGCGTCGCCAGCCAGAACCGGTAAAATAGCGATATGCCAAGCATTACACTAGAACCGAAAAATCTATCAGAACTCGTTACCCGCATGGATGACGACATCTGGGTCGTGACCTGCCTTTGCGCGGCGTGGTGTGATGTCTGCACTCAATATAAGCCCGGATTTGATGCGCTCGCAGAGCAACATCCAGATAAGCTGTTTTTATGGATAGACATCGAAGATCAGGCCGACGTAATCGGCGACTTCGATGTCGAAAATTTTCCTACCCTATTGATTCAGCGCGGTGATGATGTGGTCTTTTACGGAACCACGCTACCGGATTCCCACATAGCAAACAGACTTATTACGTCTCACGCTGAACAGACCGAGGAACAAAATCGGGCAGGAATCCGCAGCACGGCTGAGCGCCAAACATGGCAATTAGAGCGCAATCTGCGTCGCACGTTGACGTCAAGATAAGTGAGATGTCGGCAATGCACGCAGAGAGAGACAGAAAAAATAAGGATTAAGTAAATCACAAAACACCAAACGAAAAAAATCCCCGACATGTCGGGGATTTTTTATTTGATTCAGACCTAGCTTAAATCAAGCTTAGATAGGCTGAATGTTCGAAGCTTGCTTGCCTTTAGGGCCAGCGGTCACTTCAAAAGAAACGCGTTGGTTCTCTTGCAGTGATTTGAAACCGTTCGACTGAATTGCCGAGAAGTGAGCGAACAAATCTTCGCCGCCTTCGTCAGGGGTAATAAAGCCGAAGCCCTTCGAGTCGTTAAACCATTTTACGATACCAGTTGCCATTACAATTCCTAATTTCAGTTAAGTTGGGCTTGCACCCGATAGATCGTTTCAACCAAGACAGGAATGACAGACGTACTGCAATACCAACTCGAATCTCAACGAATGCTGATTATATACCGAAAAAAAATTAATAGTTAAGTTTTAATCATTCTAAGCGTAACAAACTAAAATTTTCTTGATTGATGGCAACAAACTAATCAGTTTATACATGCGAAAGACAAGTTAAGGCGCTTTAGTCTTCTCTTTACTACGATTCGCCGGATCTTTCTCGGCTTGTTTTTTTGCTACCTCACGTTGTCGTTCTTCGTAAGCGTCAACTTTGGCTTCGTATTTTTGCGCATTTTCTTCGCGTTTGGCTGCCTCAGCCGGTGCCTGTTGCTCACGCTTGCGCTGATCCTCATCAAAGGCAGCGCGTTTTTGCGCCGCTTTTTCTGCGCGCGCTCGACGCGACGATTCACTCGAATCTTGTTCGACTACACTGTTATCACTTCCAGTATTCGGCAAGATCGGAATCTTCCGATCTTTTCTTTCTTGTTCGTCTTTTGCTGCTTTCTCAGCAAGACGTCGATCGCGCTCCACTACGCGTTGTTTGCGGTTAAATGCGTTGGCCTCGATCTCGATAGGTCGTAAATTTAGCAAGTCTTGCCGCTGTTTGTCCTTCGCCTTATTTAGACAGGTATTGGTAAAAAACTTGGGATAACACGCCTTTTGTTCCTCTTCAAAGCGCGTCTCGATACGCATACGCATTTGTTTAACTTCTAGCAAAGCCTGACGCGAAGTTTCAGTCGATTGAATCGAACCAGCCGGGTAACGTTCACGCAAAGTCTGCGGCGTCTCTTCGGCCAGATGAGCACCAACCACAGCATCGGATTGCGCGGAGGCCGGTGGCATTGCCGTCGTCAAAGTGCAGAACAACATTGCAGCGAGCCATGCTCGCGGCTTTGATCGATTTGTATTTAGTGAATATTTCATCGTATTTAATTAAGGATTAAACCTATCATTACCAATCAGCATCAGTTGGATATCTGCGTTCGGCTTCCATGTATTCGTCAGACTGCATCTCGATCAATCTGGATACCGTACGCTGAAAATCAGGTGGCAGGTTATCGTTGCTATTCTTCTCAGCTGGATTATCTGTAAGGCCTTGATCAGCTCCCCATTGCTCGATCGGGACCTCCGTCGATAACAGTAGCTTGGTTTTGTAATCGTACAACACATCAATCAGCCAAATAAAACGCCGTACCTCCGCCGCCATATTTGCGGTCAGACGCGGAACACCGGAGAGTATCAGAGTGTGGAAGCGGCGCGCAATTTCCAGATAATCATTTTGCGAACGTGGCCCCCCGCACAAAGTAGCAAAATCAAACCATATTACACCGCCCGCTCGACGACGCGCTTGAATCTCGCGCCCTTCGATCTGGATGCGAGGTGTGTGATCCGCCACTTCGGCAATTCGCGAAAACGCCGTCTGCAACGCTGCCTCTGTATCGGTATCACTACTCGCCAAATAGCGGGTAGCTTGGTTGAGTGCAGCCTTGCGATAATCGGTGCCGCCGTCCACATTCATTATCTGCAGCTTATTTTTTAATAATTCGATCGCGGGCAATATGCGATCTCTATGCAAGCCATCAGGATACAAATCATCTGGCGCATAGTTAGAAGTGACAATAAAAGACACATCACGCGCAAACAAAGCATTCAGTAAGTTATACAAAATCATTGCATCGGCGATATCGTTAACATGAAATTCGTCGAAGCAAATCAGTTTGAATTTCTTGGCAATATTGGCAGCTACGGTATCCAGAGGATTAGCGATCATTTTCAAGGCATCCAAGTCACGATGCACATTGCGCATGAACGCATGAAAATGCACACGCGTTTTTTCGGCAATCGGTACCACCGAGTAAAAGCTATCCATCAAAAATGATTTGCCGCGCCCTACGCCGCCCCACATATACAAACCGCGTGGCGTCCTAGATTTTTTACTGAGGCGAAAATACAGGCTCGAAAAAAAACCGCTGCGAGCGGCTTCATAAGCCAGCCATTGCTGATAAATGATTTGTAGTTGTGCAACCGCCTGTTGTTGCTGTGCATCTGCAAAAAAACCGCGCTGTGAAAGCGCGTGATCGTAAAATTCTTGCACATCCATATTGTTTGAAGTCTACTTTTGTTTGGTGTTGTGCATCAGCGCTAAGAGAAATCACCAGAGTACTTGTTAGTAAAGAAGAATAAATCCGACATTCTGCTTTATTGTGGACGCATAGTTACCATCACACGCGCTGGATAATATCCACCACTAGTCGAAATCGGCAAGCTAAAACCCAAACCGACCCCGACATTTCCACCACCACCACCCATACCAAGTCCAACACTGGAGCCTGATTGACCATACGGTGGCAAGATCAACTCTGAGGTCCGGTAACCAAGCTTGCTGCAGATCACGTGCAAATCGCCGTTTGCATTGCCGATCATGACGGTCGCCGGCGTCACGATATTCCAAGTCTGACTATTTGTATTCACGACGCAATTTGCGCCAGCAAATTCACTACCATTGCTGGCCGTGACTATGCTGACTCTACCATCGTTGCCAGCGCCGGTTGCGCACGCGCCAAGCAGAAAGGGCGCGACGATCGCGCTCAACAAAGTTAAGTGATATCGCGGGCGAAAAGTGAGATAACGCATAAATGTTCCTAAAAGTTGAGAGCACGACCGTCAACCGCGAGCGCCGCTTCTTTGAGCGCTTCCGACAGTGTCGGATGCGCGTGGCAAATCCGTGCGATATCTTCTGACGATGCGCGAAACTCCATCGCCACCACTGCTTCTGCAATTAATTCAGATGCAGTAGGCGCGATAATATGCACGCCCAGAATTTCATCGGTTTTTTCATCTGCAAGAAATTTAACGAAGCCTTGGGTGTCACCTAATGCACGTGCCCGCCCATTAGCAATAAATGGAAAGCTGCCGCTGCGGTACGCAATGTTCTCACTCTTCAATTGCTGTTCTGTTTTACCAACCCAAGCAATTTCCGGCGAGGTATAAATTACCGACGGAATGGTGTTGAAATTGACATGCGGATGCTGCCCTGCAATGCGTTCGGCGACTGCCACGCCTTCTTCTTCCGACTTGTGTGCCAACATCGGCCCCCGCACCACATCGCCGACCGCCCACACATTAGGAAGATTGGTTTTGCAATCTTCATCAACCATGATAAAGCCACGCTCGTCTAATTGCAGGCCGACCGCTTCAGTGTTTATTCCTGCAGTATTAGGAACGCGCCCGATCGAAACAATCAATTTATCGAAAACGGCATTTTGCACTTTGCCTTTGTCGTCGACATAGTCAACCGTCACTTCATTTTTTTCGCGTTTGATCGCGCTAATACGTACACCTAAAGCGATCTCCAAGCCCTGCTTGGTCAGTATCTTATGCGCTTCCGCAGCGACTTGGGTATCGACCATGGCGAGAAAGTCAGGTGCCATTTCCAATAATGTCACGGCTGCACCCAATCGCCGCCAAATGCTACCCATCTCAATGCCGATCACACCAGCACCAATCACACCCAAACGTTTTGGCACCGTATCAATGGCTAAAGCACCTGTATTCGACAAAATAATTTTTTCATCAAACGGCGTGCCGGGCAGCTCACGTGGTGTTGATCCGGTGGCGATAATCACATGCGTCGCTGCAATCACGTCTTCAGCTACACCGGTGATTTTGATGTGATAGACACCTGCGTCGCTCTTTTCAAAAGAACCAAGACCATGAAAAAAAGTGACTTTATTTTTTTTGAACAAATACAAAATACCGTCATTGTTTTGCTTAACGATACCCTGCTTACGCCCTTGCATCCGTCCTAGGTTTAGTGACAGCCCTTTGATATCAACGCCATGCTCACTAAAGGCATGGCCAGCATGTTCAAAATGTTCAGAGGATTGCAACAATGCCTTGGATGGAATGCAACCGACATTGGTACATGTGCCACCTAAAGCTGGTGCGTCGTTTTCATTTTTCCAGTCGTCAATACAGGCAGTCGAAAAGCCAAGCTGTGCAGCGCGAATTGCCGCCACATATCCACCAGGGCCACCACCAATGACGACGACGTCAAACTGTTTTGCCATATTGATTCCCTTTGTAACGGATGTACTGCGCATCGAATCGCATGACATCTATTTATCTCTAACGATCCTTCTGTTGCTGGATCTCGTCATTTACAGGTCGAGAAGCAAGCGCGCTGGATCTTCCAATGCTTCTTTAATCGCTACCAGCCCAAGCACCGCTTCACGTCCATCGATAATGCGATGGTCATACGACATTGCAAGATAGTTCATTGGGCGGATCACGATTTGACCATCCTCGACCACAGCCCGGTCTTTGGTTGCATGAACACCAAGAATCGCCGATTGCGGTGGATTAATGATCGGCGTCGATAGCATCGAGCCAAAAACACCACCGTTGGAGATCGAGAAGGTGCCGCCGGTTAGATCGTCCAGCGTCAGCTTGCCTTCTTTCGCCTTGATGCCAAACTCGCCAATTTTCTTTTCAATATCAGCGATCGACATTTGATCGGCATCGCGCAGAATCGGCACTACTAAGCCGCGCGGCGAACCTACCGCGATCCCGATATCGAAGTAGCCGTGATACACGATATCGTTGCCATCGACCGATGCATTGATGATCGGATATTTTTTCAGTGCGGCCACTACCGCCTTGACAAAGAAGGACATAAAGCCGAGTTTGACCCCGTGCTCCTTCTCGAATTTATCTTTATAGCGCGCGCGCAACTCCATGACCGGTTGCATGTTGGCTTCGTTAAACGTCGTCAAAATCGCATTGCTGGATTGCGATTGCAGCAAGCGCTCGGCAATCCGCGCACGCAAACGACTCATCGGTACACGTTCTTCCGGACGATTAGCCAACCATTCGCCACTTGCTGCGGTCACGACCGGCTGTAAAGCGGGTTTTGCCTGCACACCACTTGATGCTGCGACCGGTGTGTTTGTGCTGACAGATGCTGGCTTCGCCTCCAGATGATTGATGACATCGCCCTTGGTCACTCGTCCATCCTTGCCGCTTCCCGCTACATCGGAAGGCGTCAATTTGTTTTCACTCAGCATCTTGGCCGCCGCCGGCATCGCAATCTCGTTAGCTTTGTTCGAGGTGGATGACGTTGATGGCGCTTGGGATGCAGAAGCCTTTGATGACGTGTCAGCGGCGGTCGCGGGCTTATCTGTCGCTGGCGTAGGTGCGGCAGCGGAAGCCTCGGTGTCGATCATGGCGATTACCTCTCCTGCCACCACGGTGCTGTTGTTCTCACGCAGTATCTGGGTGATGACACCAGCACTTTGCGCGGGGACTTCCAGCACTACTTTGTCGGTTTCGATATCGATCAGATTTTCGTCGCGCGTAACAGCTTCACCGACTTTTTTATGCCACTGCAGCAAGCTCGCTTCTGCAACGGATTCCGATAATTGCGGAACTTTGACTTCGATGATTGCCATGTAACTCTCCGTTTCAGTTTGTTCTCACGACACGACGGCAGCCGACGTATCGCTGATCTTTATTGCAGGGTCTTTATTTTGTCTGTACAAAACCTTTTAGCTTGCTGAAAGCAGTCGCGATCAGGGCTTTTTGTTGCGCGTAATGTTTATCGTAATAGCCGACTGCAGGGGAAGCACTCGCAGGGCGTCCGGCATATGCCAATTTCTGCCCCTCGGCCATATTTTCCAGAATATTGTGTTGAATCTGGAACCACGCACCCTGATTTTGCGGCTCATCCTGCGCCCACACTACTTCTGCAAGCTGCGGATATCGTTTGAGCTCAGTTGAAAATGTTTTGTGTGGGAACGGATACAACTGCTCAATACGGACAATCGCCACCTCGTTTTGCTCTCGCTCGGTACGTGCAGCGACTAGGTCGAAATAGATACGCCCAGTACAAACAATGATGCGCTTAACTTTTTTCGCATCGATTTTTTCATCCACTTCGCCGATCGTGGTCAGAAACGAACCTTTGGCTAGGTCAACCAATGGTGAGCTGGCGTCCTTGTTACGCAGCAGCGATTTTGGCGTCAGAATCACTAACGGTTTGCGGAACAACCGTATCATCTGCCGTCTTAGCAGATGGAATATCTGCGCGGCATTGGTCGGTTGTACCACCTGCATATTATTATCCGCACACAGTTGCAGAAACCGTTCGGGTCGCGCTGAAGAATGCTCTGGACCCTGACCTTCATAGCCGTGGGGCAGCATCATTACCAAGCCAGTAACGCGCCCCCATTTGGCTTCACCAGAGCTGATAAACTGATCAATCACCACTTGTGCGCCATTGACGAAATCGCCGAACTGCGCCTCCCAGATCACGAGCGTATTTGGCTCAGCAGTCGAGTAACCGTACTCAAATGCCAGCACTGCCTCTTCCGACAATACTGAATCAATCACACGGAACCACGCTTGTTGATCCGATACATTTTGCAAAGGCACATAGGTACCCGCATCCCAGCGCTCACGATTTTGGTCGTGCAATACCGCGTGTCTGTGAACGAAGGTGCCACGTCCGGCATCTTGCCCCGTCAACCGCACTGCATTCCCGGCAGAAACTAGTGATGCATAGGCCAGATGCTCGCCCATACCCCAATCCAGATTCATCTCACCCTTACCCATCGCAGCACGATCGGCCAGGACTTTTTCCACCAGCGGATGTACCTTAAAATTCTCTGGCAACGTGGTAATTCGCTCGGACAACCGCTTTAATTCAGTAATTGGAACCGCGGTATCGGCCGCATCGGTCCATTTCCGATTAAGGAAAGGTATCCAATCAACTGCATATTTGCTCTTGAAGTTAGAGATAACAGGATCGACCGTATGCTTACCCGCATCCATCGCATCGCGAAAATCCTTGACCATGTTATCGCCGCCGTCGGCATCGATCACACCTTGTGCCAGCAATTTCTCAGCGTATAGTTTTCTGGTGCCTGGATGCTCGCCTATGCGTTTGTACATCAACGGTTGCGTCAATGCCGGCGTATCTTGTTCGTTGTGTCCGAGTTTGCGATAACAAACGATATCAACCACGATATCTTTGCGGAATTCCAGCCGGTAATCGAGTGCAATCTGTGCCGCGAACACGACCGCTTCCGGATCATCGCCATTGACGTGCAAAACCGGTGCCTCAATCATCTTGGCAACATCGGTGCAATACAGTGTTGAGCGGGAATCGCGTGGATCGGAGGTCGTAAATCCGATTTGATTATTGATAATAATGTGCACGGTGCCGCCAGTGCCATAACCACGCGTCTGCGCCAAATTTAGCGTTTCCATCACCACGCCTTGACCAGCAAACGCCGCATCACCATGAATCAGAATCGGTAAAACCTGTTGTGATGGATCATTGGTACCGCGTCGTTCTATGCGCGCCCGTACCGAACCTTCCACCACAGGATTGACAATCTCAAGATGAGAAGGATTGAATGCCAGTGACAAATGTACCGGCCCACCCAAGGTACTAATATCGGAGGAAAAACCTTGATGATATTTGACATCGCCCGACGTCAACTCTTCACCATGTTTGCCTTCGAATTCCGCAAACAATTCTTGTGGCGTCTTGCCAAGGATATTCACCAATACATTCAGACGACCACGATGCGCCATGCCAATGATGATTTCTTGAACGCCCTTCTCGCCGCCACGTTGAATGGTTTCGTCCAGCGCAGCGATAAAGCTCTCGCTGCCTTCCAGTGAAAAGCGTTTTTGCCCTACATATTTTGTGTGAAGATAGCGCTCCAAACCTTCGGCAGCGGTCAGTCGCTCTAATATATGCAGCTTTTTTTCTTCGCTAAAGACTGCGGTAGAGCGGGTAGATTCAAACTTTTCCTGCAGCCAGTTTTTAGCTGCAGTATCACTGATATACATAAACTCAGGACCGATGGAACGACAATACGTGTCTCGCAATGCATTCATCAAATCCCGCAAAGACGCACTCTCACTGCCAAAATGCGTATTGCTGATATTGAAAACGGTATCCATATCCGCATCTGAGAAACCGTAATAAGACAGTTCCAGTTGCGGTAGGTTAGGACGTTCTTGCCGCTGTAGCGGATCGAGGTTAGCCCAGTTGTTGCCCAGCACCCGATAGGCAGCGATCAATTGTGTCACGGCGACACGCTTACGCTCCATTTCCACATCTTGGGTTGCGGTAACAGTGCGAATCGGCCCGTGCTTAGCCCGCTCAGCAAAAGAGGCAATTACAGTGGCATGCGCAACATCGGGCTTGGCCGAGCCATCGACTGCGGGCACATGTTGCATCGCGTCGAAATAGGTACGCCAGTTATCCGGAACGGATCCTGGGTTATCGAGATAGGCTTCGTACAGCTCCTCGACATAAGGAGCATTTCCCCCAAACAAATAGGAGTTGGAGGCGGAGTCTTGCGTCATCTTGCTCACCTTTCTTCGCGCTTCGCGAGATTAGCGGGTTATTCAACCTCCACGACACGGCCTGACCGGTTAGCGGAACGCACATCACTAGAATGGGCAATAAGCTGCCTTCTTAATTTAGTGCTACTAACGAGAATAGCATATTCACAAAAAATGCGAAGGCGAAAAAAAAGCGAATCATCGCGATTCGCTTTTTATCCATGACCTATTGTCATATTTTTGAATCATTTACTTCGATCATCAATTCCGATCAGGCGCGCGCATCCGTATCCAGCACATCGCGCGCAGTCTCGCCAATAAACAACTGACGGGGACGGCCGATTTTTTGCTCTGGATCAGAAATCATCTCGCTCCATTGCGCAACCCAACCAACGGTACGTGCCAATGCAAAGATGCCGGTAAACAAAGAAGCCGGAATACCCAGCGCCGATTGCACGATGCCAGAATAGAAGTCGACATTAGGATACAACTTGCGCGAAACAAAGTATTCGTCTTCCAGCGCAATGCGCTCCAACTCCATTGCCAGTTTGAACAAAGGATCATCATGCAGACCGAGTTCGTTCAATACTTCGTAACAGGTTTCACGCATTAATTTCGCACGTGGGTCGAAGTTTTTGTAAACACGATGACCAAAACCCATCAGCTTGAAGCCGGAATTTTTGTCTTTCGCTTTCTCTAGGAACTCAGGAATACGATCGACGGTACCGATTTCTTTCAGCATGTTCAATGCTGCTTCGTTCGCACCACCATGTGCAGGCCCCCATAGGCAAGCAATACCAGCGGCGATACAAGCAAACGGATTAGCGCCGGAAGAACCGGACAAGCGCACTGTTGAAGTCGATGCGTTTTGTTCGTGATCTGCATGCAAAATCAAAATACGATCCAATGCGCGCACCAATACGTCATTGATTTTGTATTCTTCGCCGGGTGTCGCAAACATCATGTACATGAAGTTTGCGCTATAAGAAAGATCGTTACGCGGATAAACGAACGGCTGACCAATTGAATATTTATACGACATCGCCACCAAAGTCGGCATTTTGGCAATCAAGCGTATCGCGGATAACTCACGATGATGCGGGTCGCTAATATCGAGCGCATCGTGATAAAACGAGGCCAATGCACCAACCGTACCAACCAATACCGACATCGGATGCGCATCGCGGCGGAAGCCACGAAAGAAAAAGCTCATTTGCTCGTGCAGCATCGTGTGCTTGGTCACCGTGGCCGAGAATTCTTTCTTCTGCACGGTGTTTGGCAATTCGCCCTTTAACAGCAAATAGCAAATTTCAAGAAAATCGCATTTCACTGCTAACTGTTCAATCGGATAACCGCGATACAGCAACTCGCCTTTGTCGCCATCAATATAAGTAATCGTGGAATGACAAGCAGCAGTCGACATGAAGCCCGGGTCATAGGTAAATTTACCGGTCTCAACGTAAAGCTTGCGGATATCGACAACATCAGGACCTACCGTTCCCTTGTAAATCGGCAACTCCAGGGATGGCGAACCGTCGGAAAACGACAGTGTGGCTTTGGTGTCAGATTGGGGGTAAGACATGGCGCTTCCTTCTTAGAACGAGTCGATTTATGAATAAATCGCAATTTAAAAAAATAGTGTAGAGCGATTACAGTGTGCGCAATCTGGTCAAAAGCGCCTGAACATGTGGCTGGTTTGCATCACCGCCCAGTTCAGTACGCGCCAGTAATAAATCCAGTAAATCGTTGTCCGGCAACTCCATCAATATCGAAAACGCATCGACCTCATCGTCCGTCAGTGTTTCTTCGTGCGCATCGAGAAAACGCGTCACGAGCAAATCGTTTTCCAACAAACCTCGTCTCCCGCGCCATCTTAAACGGGCACGTCGCACAGGATCAGCTTGATGGGTGTCGGACATGGAAATCCCTAATCAACTTCGTCACGCTATTCCACGTCACATTATGCGAAGAAACTTATAGTGACGAAATTTTACCGTCTTTCGTCAAGAGGCGAATTGTATACCTTCTGCCCCAACCTTCTGTTTTCTTAACTATTCATCTGTTAAGTCATGATAATCGGCTACACGAACTTCACGCCAATTAAACGATATCGACCTTTTAATCTATACCGTCCTACGCACTAACAAATCCTTGATCTTACCAATTGCTCTGGTCGGATTTAAACCCTTGGGACAGACATCAACGCAGTTCATAATCGAGTGGCAACGGAATAAACGATATGGATCTTCCAGATTATCCAAACGTTCACCAGTCACATGATCGCGCGTATCGGCAATAAAGCGATAAGCCTGTAACAGCCCAGCAGGCCCTACAAACTTGTCTGGATTCCACCAAAATGATGGGCAGGCTGTGGAACAACAGGCGCACAGTATACATTCATACAGACCATTCAGCTCTTCGCGTTCAGCCGGTGTCTGCAATCGTTCCTTTTCAGGGGGAATTGTATCGTTAACCAAATACGGCTTGATCGAATGGTATTGCTTGAAAAATTGTGTCATATCCACGATCAAATCGCGAATCACCGGCAAACCAGGTAACGGACGCAGCACGATAGGTTCGGTCAGCTCGTTCAAATTAGTAATGCAGGCAAGGCCATTTTTTCCGTTGATATTCATCGCATCAGAGCCGCACACACCTTCTCGGCACGAGCGGCGAATCGAAAACGAGTCATCAACATTCGCCTTTAAGCGTTGCAGCGCATCCAACAACATTTTGTCATGCGCATGCAACTCTACCGTCACATCTTGCATGTACGGTTTGACGTCCTTATCTGGATCGTAGCGGTAAATTTGTAATCTAATAGTTCTTGCCATGATCTAACCTTAGAAAGTTCTTAGTTTTGGCTTGAACGTGTCCACCGTCAGTGGCTTGGTCACGACCGGTTTGTAATCGAGCCGATTATCTGCTGAATAATACAGCGTATGTTTCATCCAGTTTTCGTCGTCCCGCTGTTCATAATCGGTGTGTGCATGTGCACCACGCGACTCTTTACGCGCGACAGCGGAGGTAATCGTAGCCTTTGCCACCTCAATCATATTGCCCAATTCCAGCGCCTCAATCCGCGCAGTGTTAAACACACGTGATTTATCCTTAAAAGCGACCTGCTTGCAGCGCTCATCCAGCTCCATGATTTTTGTGTAACCAGTTTGCAGCAACGCGTCAGTGCGAAACACCCCACAGTAACGCTGCATAGTCGCCCGAATATCGTAAGCCACGTCCTGCACGCGCTCGCTGCCAGTACTGTGCTCCAGGTGCGCTAAGCGCGATAAAGCCAGATCAGCCGCATCCGCTGGCAAAGGTTTATGCAACTTATCCGCCAAATTGCTTTGTACGATGTGATTACCTGCGGCGCGACCAAACACAATCAGATCAAGCAAGGAGTTGGTACCGAGACGATTAGCACCATGCACAGAAACACAAGCGCATTCCCCAATCGCATAAAGCCCATTGACGACATGATTCGGGTTGCCATTTTTGGGCTCCACAACCTGGCCATGAATATTTACCGGAATACCACCCATCTGATAATGAATCGTCGGCACGACCGGAATCGGCTCCCGCGTGGCGTCAACGTTGGCAAATTTATTTGCAATTTCTAAAATTGATGGCAAGCGTTTTTGTATCGTCTCGGCGCCGATATGTCGCAAATCCAGCAACACGTAATCACCATGCGGGCCGCAACCGCGTCCCTCCTTAATTTCCTGATCCATAGAGCGTGAGACAAAATCGCGCGGCGCCAAATCCTTCAAGGTCGGCGCATAACGCTCCATAAAGCGCTCACCTTTGTTGTTGACCAAAATGCCGCCCTCACCGCGCACCCCTTCGGTGATCAAAACACCCGCACCGGCAACTCCGGTCGGATGAAATTGCCAAAACTCCATATCTTGCAACGGTAAACCAGCGCGTGCCGCCATGCCGAGACCATCACCTGTATTGATGAAAGCATTGGTCGAGGCGGCCCAGATACGTCCCGCACCACCTGTCGCAAATACCGTGGTCTTGGCCTGTAACATCATCACGTCACCGGTTTCCATTTCCAGTGCGACTACCCCGATAACATCACCATCCGCATCGCGCATCAAATCAATCGCCATCCACTCGACGAAAAAATGGGTATCAGCACGTACATTACGTTGATATAAGGTATGCAATAACGCGTGACCAGTACGATCTGCTGCCGCACAGGCGCGTTGCACCGGTTTTTCGCCAAAGTTGGCAGTATGGCCGCCGAACGGTCGCTGATAAATCGTACCGTCTGCATTGCGATCAAATGGCATGCCGAAATGTTCAAGTTCGTACACCACCTTTGGCGCTTCGCGACACATGAATTCGATTGCATCCTGGTCACCAAGATAATCGCCGCCTTTGACGGTATCAAACATATGCCAATACCAGTTATCTTCCGCCATATTGCCAAGCGAAGCACCAATACCACCTTGCGCAGCTACCGTATGTGAGCGCGTCGGGAAGACCTTAGATAAGACCGCAACATTTAAACCGGCCTCAGCAAGTTGCAGCGATGCCCGCATGCCGGCACCACCCGAACCTATAACAACTGCATCGAAATGACGAACGGGAATACTAGGTTTGGTAATTGCCACGCTCACGTTCTCCAGATAATCTGTATCGCCCACCCGGCGCAACCGAGCAACCACACAATCGTAATAATCTCTAATGTCAGACGAATAGAAATTGATTTGACGTAATCCATCCAAATATTTCTGACCCCGACCCATGCGTGATAAAACAAGCCAACCAACATCGCAAACGTCAGCATCTTGAACCACTGCTGAGCAAACAATCCGGCCCAGCCTCGATAACTAAAATCGTCCGTCAGCAAAAAAACAAATAATAAAACAATCGTATACACCGCCATCAATACGGCGGTGATGCGTTGCGCCAGCCAATCACGGGTACCGTAATGCGCACCAACCACCAGACGATGTGAACCTATATTGTCGTTTGCCATAATCAAAATACCCCAAACATTTTTAGTGCAATCGGCACCATTAACACAGGGCTAATGAGCAATACCAATGCGGCGCTTTTTCGAGATTGGAGCTTACTCACACCGATATCCAGATCCAAAAACAAGTGCCGGATACCGGCGCAAAAATGATGCAGATAGGCCCAAATTAAAACCAGCAAAATAAGTTTGACGTACCAATGCGAGACCGCATCTTTAAAAATATCGAAGGAATTTTCGGACAGTAGACTTTGGTCCAACAACCACAAAATCAGCGGTATCAATAAAAATATCAACGCGCCGCTTGCTCTATGTAAGATCGAGACGATGCTAGCAAAGGGGAATCGATAGCGAATAAGATCAAAAAGCCCAATATTACGAAACTCGGGCTTGCTGATTTGTTTGTTTATTTTGTCTGTTTCAGACATGGAGTGCCTTTTTGTATGAGCAACTGAGCTTCTTTATCTGTGAGCAGCGAGTTTAACAACTGCACATTTCACACCGAGGATAAGACCGCTATTTTCGCCGATTTTGGAAATTGATTTCAATCTCCTTGATTTTATGCTCGCTCAACTCTTGCTACGCCACTCTTGCAGATTTCAACTTTTGTGAAAACGGGCTAACCTTCTCGCGTAAAAATACAAACTTTTTATTAATTAAGCTCATTACGGTAATGATAGTGACTGGTTAAATATACAGAACGTCGCACTTCCACCGGCTTATCGCCGTAAGTAAAAGAAAGTCGATTTACGCTGAGCAGAGGAGTACCAAGCGCAATTTGTAGTAGCTCTGCATCTTCCTGATCGGCAGAAACAGCACGAATATTTTCCAGCGCGCGAATCATGCGCGTGTCGAACTCTGTTTCCAGCAATGCATACATCGGCCCCTTGTATTCCATCATGCGTTCTACTGACAAGCCCTTAAAAATAGCACCAGGCAACCACAGCTCTTCCAAAATCGTCGGCTCGCCGCCAAACGATTGAATACGCTTGATAAAAATAACCGACTCGCCGCTCTTCAAGTCCAGCTGTTTGGCGATGTCGGCTGGTGCGCGTGAACGCCGAGCCTCGATAATGCTGTTATCCGGATAACGCGCATCGCCAACATCAGGTTTAAGCCTCAAAAAACGAAACTGCGCGCGCGCCTCGTGATGCGTCGCGACAAAAGTGCCCTTGCCTTGTTTGCGTATCAACAAATTTTCTGCTGCCAGCTCATCAATCGCTTTACGCACGGTACCTTGGCTGACCTTGAAACGATTGGCCAACTCGATTTCACTTGGGATTGACTCGCCGGAACGCCACTCTCCGGCCTGCAAGCTCTGCACAATCAGTTTTTTGATCTGCTGATACAACGGGCAAAACATCGGCGAAGTTCCCACGCTGGACTCAGTTGCGATCAAATCGCTAGCGTCACTTGCCACCGGAAATGGGAGAGAATTCATACAGGGAATTTCAACATAATCCGTTCTTGCCGTCCAGCACGAAAATAAACTTTCGATATCTTATATAAGACATAGGAATATTGACAACAACAGCAGACGACCCTACACTCGCGAGCGATGTCGCATGGCAGATAGCCTCTGTAGACCGCTAGATGCGACTATGGCTATAAATTTACGCGACAAAAAAACATCGCGCAATTGCTGGGCTGATCACTACCCACGCTGACGGCTTCGGATTTCAACTGTATCATTGCGGCTGACGAAATTTTCCCAACCCTTGGAAACGCTTCCATCCTCATTCTGGAGATTCAACATGGCTAAAGCCCCTATGCGTGTTGCCGTCACTGGCGCCGCCGGTCAGATCGGCTATTCCTTACTGTTCCGTATTGCAAACGGCGATCTGCTGGGTAAAGACCAGCCGGTTATTCTGCAGCTGCTGGAAATCGATGACGAAAAAGCACAGAACGCGCTTAAAGGCGTAATCATGGAAATCGACGATTGCGCGTTCCCTTTGTTGGCGGGTGTTTCGGCTCACAAAGACCCAATGACCGCATTCAAAGAGGCTGATATCGCCTTGCTAGTTGGCGCCCGTCCACGTAGCGCTGGTATGGAGCGTAAGGATTTGCTGGAGGCGAACGCACAAATTTTCACGGTACAAGGTAAAGCGCTGGATGCAGTCGCATCGCGTAATGTCAAAGTACTCGTGGTCGGCAACCCTGCCAATACCAACGCCTATATCGCGATGAAGTCGGCACCCAATTTGCCGGCAAAAAACTTTACCGCCATGCTGCGCTTGGATCACAATCGCGCGCTGTCACAAATCGCTGCCAAAACCGGCAAACCAGTTGCGTCGATTGAAAAACTCGCCGTATGGGGCAATCACTCGCCAACCATGTATGCCGATTATCGCTTCGCAACGATCGATGGCAAATCGGTCAAAGACAGCATCAACGATGACGCATGGAACAAAGACACGTTCTTGCCTACCGTTGCCAAACGTGGCACCGCAATTATTGAAGCACGCGGCGTGTCGTCCGCCGCATCTGCCGCTAACGCAGCGATTGATCACGTGCGCGATTGGGTGCTCGGCAGCAATGGCAAATGGGTCACCATGGGAATTCCATCAGATGGCTCATATGGCATTCCAGAAGGAACCATATTCGGCTTCCCTGTCACCACCGAAAACGGTGAATACAAAATCGTGCAAGGCCTCGCGATTGATGCCTTTTCGCAAGAACGTATTGACCTCACTCTGCAAGAACTGCTCGGTGAACGCGACGGTGTTAAACATTTGCTCGGCTAATCTGTTGAACCGATGATGGCAAAAATGGACAAATAGAAAAATCTTTTTCTTTTGTCCATTTTTATTCCATATCTTTATAAGCACACGCTACATGCATCCATCTGAAGTTTTATTTCAAGGTAAGTCGTTGCCTATCGCGATTCCGGTTTGCGACCACTATGCAGGCTCAGAAAAATTGATGCGCAAATCGCTACGGTTGCAGCAAGAGCTTGGCCCGATTTTCGACATCACCTTTGATTGCGAAGATGGCGCCAAACATGGCGATGAAGCGACTCATGCGCAATTGATCGGGGAACTCATCGCCAGCGATGAAAATCAATTTGCTCGAATTGGCGTACGCGTGCACGATATCGATAGTGAGTTTTTCGAACCCGATGTCGCGCTCATAACGAAATATGCTGCCCAGCAACTCGCTTATTTGGTGCTGCCTAAAGTTAGCAGTGTGGCACAAGTTAAGACAGCGATTACTCTCGTCAATCGTCATACCAAAACACATGGTCGCAGCAATAAGCTGCCAATTCACGTATTGATAGAAACACATGGCGCACTCACCGACGCCTTTGCAATTGCCGCTTTGCCTCAAGTCGAATGTCTTTCTTTTGGCATCATGGACTTTGTCTCAGAGCACTATGGTGCAATTTCCGGAAACGCCATGCGTACGCCCGGCCAATTTACCCATCCCTTAGTAGTACGGGCAAAATTAGAAATTGCTGCGGCATGTCATGCACATGGCAAGATTCCGTCGCATAATGTCACTACTGAAATTGTCGACACGTCGGTAGTGGCGAGTGATGCGCATCGCGCCACCACGGAGTTTGGTTACACACGGATGTGGAGTATTCATCCTGATCAAATCAAACCTATCGTTAAAGCTTTATCGCCACGGGCATCTGAAGTAAGCGAAGCAGTCGCAATATTGACACAGGCGCAAGCTGAACAGTGGGGACCGATACAGCGCAATGGTAAATTGCATGACAGAGCCAGTTATCGATATTACTGGACCATCTTGCAGCGCGCAAAATCGGGCGGCATGGCGCTCCCTGAATCTGCTGCGATTTTTTATAATTGAATTAAAAATAGTCCCATTGTTGGTCAAAACGTTTCAGGAGATATTCGATGAAAAAAGTCTTGTATGCATTCATGCTCGCCAGCCTCACAAGTATCACAGTGCCATCGCTGGCACAGGCAGCATCTTCAAAATCCGGGGCAGCAGCAATAGCGATTACAGAAACCGATCCCGATAAAGTATCGCCGTCGCTTGCAAGCGCGAATGAAGAATCCATCAGCGAAGCTAATCTGAGGGGCTCCAACGCGACTGACTTCAATTGTGAACTCGGCAACAAAATTACCACCTACATCAACCCAGAAGATAAAAAACATCTTGCGATTCGCTGGAAAAATAAATTGCATAGATTACATAGAGTCGACACCAGCACCGGCGCCAATCGTTTTGAAAACAACAAATACGGTTTGGTCTGGATCGATATTCCAGCCAAAGCCATGCTGCTCGATTCAAACAAGGGTCAGCAGTTAGCAAATGAATGTCGCGATCCTGAACAAGCAAAATTATTTGCCTCCAAAAAATAATTAGCCACCACGGTGAATATCCGTTGTTCTCCGATGAAGAAATCAGCAACAATTAGTTCTATAGATTTCTATAGATTTGTAGTTAGCAAGAGGAAGAAATTATGTCGCGCAATACGTTGAATACGCTTAAACAATTCAATATTTCAGGCTCCCGTAAGGGCACGTTTTATTCACTGCCTGCGCTAGGAAAGAAATTAGGCGTCAATATCAATCGTTTGCCGATCTCGATACGCATCGTGCTTGAATCCGTACTGCGTAACTGCGATGGCCAAAAAGTCACCGAAGAGCACGTGCACCAGCTCGCAAACTGGATACCAAACGCCAATCGCTCCGACGAAATTCCATTTGTGGTGGCGCGCGTCGTATTGCAAGATTTTACCGGGGTACCGTTGTTAGCAGATCTTGCAGCAATGCGTAACGTCGCCAATAAATTGGGGAAGAACCCAAAAAATATTGAGCCTTTGGTACCGGTCGACTTGGTAGTCGACCATTCCATTCAGGTTGATTATTTCCGTCAAAAGGATGCGCTTGATCTCAATATGAAACTGGAATTTCAGCGCAACAACGAGCGCTATCAGTTCATGAAATGGGGCATGCAAGCATTTGATACCTTTGGCGTAGTGCCACCGGGCTTTGGTATTGTGCATCAAGTCAATCTGGAATATTTAGCGCGTGGCGTCCATAACAAAGACGGTGTTTATTATCCAGATACACTGGTCGGCACTGATTCCCACACCACCATGATTAACGGTATCGGCGTCGTCGGCTGGGGTGTCGGCGGCATCGAGGCGGAAGCAGGCATGTTGGGCCAACCTGTTTACTTCCTGACACCGGATGTGGTTGGCGTCAATCTGACCGGCGCATTGCGCGGCGGCGTTACCGCAACCGATCTGGTACTGACAATCACCGAACTATTACGTAAAGAAAAAGTCGTCGGCAAGTTTGTCGAGTTTTTTGGCGAAGGCACAGAATCGTTGTCGCTGACAGATCGCGCTACGATTGCTAATATGGCGCCAGAGTACGGCGCCACCATGGGTTTCTTCCCGGTTGATGATGCCACAATAGATTACTTCAAAGGCACTGGTCGCACCAAAGCTGAGATCGACGCTTTCCAAAGCTACTTCAAAGCACAAGGTTTGTACGGCATCCCCAAATCTGGCGAGATCGATTACACCCACGTCGTCGCACTTGACCTCGGCTCCGTGGCGCCCTCGTTGGCGGGACCAAAACGTCCACAAGACCGAATTGAAATCGGCAACGTTAAACAAAATTTTGCTGACCTGTTCAGCAAACCAGTAGGCGAAAATGGCTTCAACAAAAAGTCTGAAGATCTGACTACCGTTTATACCAATACCGACGGCATTCAAGTAAAAAATGGCGATGTACTGATCGCTGCAATCACCTCATGTACGAACACTTCCAACCCTAGCGTATTGTTGACCGCTGGTTTGTTAGCAAAGAAAGCGGTTGAAGCTGGCCTGACAGTTTCGCCGCACATCAAAACCTCACTAGCCCCTGGCTCACGGGTAGTGACGCAATATTTAACTGAAGCTGGCTTGCTGCCCTATCTGGAAAAATTAGGTTTTGGTTTGACTGCTTATGGTTGTACCACCTGCATCGGTAACGCCGGCGATCTTACGCCAGCGATGAATGAAGCAATCAATAAAAATGACATCGTTGCCTCGGCCGTGTTGTCAGGCAATCGTAATTTTGAGGCACGTATACATCCAAACATTCGCGCTAACTTCCTGGCTTCACCGCCGCTGGTGGTAGCCTACGCGATTGCTGGCAATATGATGTGCGACTTGATGACTGAGCCAGTTGGTCGTGGTAAAGGTAAAGATGGCAAGATGCGCGACGTTTATCTGGGTGATATCTGGCCTACCAGCCAAGAAGTTGCCAAGCTGATGAAATTTGCGATGAACGCCAAGAACTTCAGAGAAAATTACGCCCAAGTTAAAACTGCACCAGGCAAATTATGGGAAGGTATCAAAGGCGTGGCACAAGGCCAAGTCTACGACTGGCCGACCTCAACCTATATCGCCGAACCACCATTCTTTGATGGTTTCACGATGGAGCCTAAGGCAGCAGCAACCGGCATCGTCGGCGCACGCGCGCTCGGCGTGTTTGGCGACTCGATCACGACCGATCATATTTCGCCAGCCGGCGCCATTAAAGACACCAGCCCTGCCGGTAAATGGCTAAGCGAAAAAGGCGTGCAAAAAGCCGACTTCAACTCCTATGGCTCACGTCGCGGCAATCACGAAATCATGATGCGCGGCACCTTCGCCAACGTCCGCATCAAAAATCTGATGATTCCGATCAAACCAGATGGCTCGCGCGTAGAAGGCGGCTTGACTCGTTTCCAACCTAGCGGCGAAGAAATGTCGATCTACGATGCCGCGATGCGTTACGTCGCGCAAGGCACACCGACCATGGTATTTGCAGGCGAAGAATACGGCACCGGCTCCTCGCGCGACTGGGCTGCCAAGGGTACGCAACTACTAGGGGTTAAAGCGGTCATTGCGCGCTCTTATGAGCGTATCCATCGTTCCAATCTAGTTGGCATGGGCGTTCTCCCCTTGCAATTTCTCGGTGACGATAGCGTGACTACGCTCGGTATTACCGGCGCAGAAACATTCGATTTGCTTGGATTAGAAAATGAAGTGCGTCCGCAACAAGAATTGACCCTTGTCATCCATAGGGCGAATGGAGAAACACAAAACGTCACAGTCTTGTTGCGTATCGACACCCCTATCGAAGTCGACTACTACAAGCACGGTGGCATTCTGCCGTTCGTATTGCGTCAACTACTTGCCGCATAAGTCACAAGCACATAAGTCTTAGCGCTATCAAATAAAAAGCCGTACCTTTTGGTACGGCTTTTTTTATTTGGCTATTCTCAAGGCAGGTTGGTCAATCAATTGGGCCCACCGTTTCATCCTCTTAAATGCGCTACAAGACACATCGCGCCTACTGTTCACGTACTACCGGAACATACAGCAATATTTAAGATGGATTTTTATGGTTCAATTCGGCAATGAAAAATACGAGAGCGAACTGAAAGAATTGGTACCGGTATATTTTCGAACCGCCGGCTCCGGTAATGAGTGAAACGAATCATATCGGCTTCACTTTTTTAGCACTATCGGACGACATCTGAATACGATGTAGGACAAAGAGAGTATAAATTTTAGCTTAGGAAATTATTATCATCATGCCTTCATGAAATGATACGGACACCGTTTACCTCGAGCCTACCCGAGAAATACACCGCCAGTAACAACATAAATCTGCGCGGCTTATTCAATACCGAATTCCTTCAACGCGGGTATTAAATTACTATTTCTATGCCCAGAACGCGTCAGTTTAACCAGGGCAAAGCGCTGTAAATTACTCAAATTCTGCCATTGCTCCAAAGTCGGTATGGGTAAGGCGCATTCCATCAGATGCGCCACCATGGCAGTCGGTACGATAGCGGTTTGCTGCCAAGCAGGCATCGTATCTATGATCGTTTTCTCAAGTACGGCTTCGGGATTGTCGGCATATGGCTTTAACATCTGAGCAAGCGTATCGCGATATTCCTGACGTTCTTGCTCAGAGCCGCAACGCAGATTAAGCAGCCATTCCCGCTCGTCTCTGCTCAGTAATGTCCACGCTGTGAGTGAAAATCTGACGCCGCATGCATCAAGATTAAAGCGTATGCGCATAGGAATACGACGCAATGGATAGCGTCCATCCTGTTCAAAATCAAAAAGACCTTCCATACCGAAAATTCAAATCAAAAAAAATAAACTCATTATCAAGTAGCTGTTGGCTCTAGTGGACATAAGCAAAGCCTTCGCATTTGCACGACTTCCAATCTTGCAGCGCACCGCAATGACGTTATAACGGAAAGGACAGGTTTTCCATCATCCTCGAAGTAGGAAGGGAGTGATTCTAACACTCAACGTATTAACTTCATGCGCCCTTAGCGACACGCCAAGTACAAAAATATTGGAGCTTGATCCACATCAAATAATGATGAATGCTTAGCAAATCTCATCACCTGGCGGCTGTCTTTTTTGACATTATGAGAGACGGTGACATGGTGTCATGTACGCGATTCCAGTTTCGCACATTGCGCGCTAATTAAAAGAAACCACACGTCACGATACAGACATATCGTCATCCGATAAGGGTTTGCATGAAGAATGCTGAAAAAGTTCGAGGCCTGACAAGCACTGAGGCCGCACTTCGATTAGAGATTGAGGGTGTAAACGCTTTACCAGATAAGCAGCATCGCAATTTTCTTGTGATTGTGATCGATGCATTGCGGGAGCCAATGTTCGCCCTACTGCTTGGCGCCGCCCTGCTCTATTTAATTGTTGGCGAACTGAGGGAAGGGATTTTTTTATTCGTCATGGTGGCGTTCAGCTTAGGGCTAACGCTTTATCAAGAGGATAAAACCGAGCGTGCACTTGACGCATTACGCGACATGAGTATCCCTCGGGCGTTAGTGATCCGCGACGGCTTACCGCAATACGTAGATAGTAGAAAGCTCGTGCCGGGTGATGCGTTGGTTTTGTCGGAGGGCGACCGCATCGCTGCGGATGGGATTTTGATATCTGGTACCGGACTGCAGGTAGACGAATCACTACTCACAGGAGAAGCCGTTCCAGTCTACAAAACGGTAAACGCCAATCCTCAATCCGCAATGTTCGTAACAGATAATCCGCCAGAAAATCTCTATGCCGGCACCTTGGTTGTTCAGGGAGATGGTATTGCGAAAATCACTAAAACTGGCGCGCACAGCGAAATGGGGAGCATCGGTTCCGCACTCAATGACATCACACCAGAATCTTCACTTTTGCAAAAGCAGATGTCGCGGTTGGTAAAGACCTTCGCACTACTGGGTATTTCCTTGAGCATCCTGCTGGCGCTGGTAGAAGGTTTTGTGCATGGCGAATGGCTGCAAGGATTATTAGCGGGTATTGCACTCGCAATGTCGATGATGCCGGAAGAGTTTGTATTGATATTGGCCATTTTCCCAGCATTAGGAGCATGGCGACTCGCACGCGCCAAGGTACTAACACGTCGCTTGTCAGCCATCGAAACGCTAGGTACGACCTCGGTACTTTGCTCTGACAAAACCGGCACACTGACAGAAAACAAGATGACTGTCGCACAGCTTTACATCGATGATGAAGAGATCAACATGGCAGCCTTGATGGAGCAGCCACTACCACAAAAATTTCGTTCTTTGCTTACGTTCTCTATCCTTGCAAGCCGCGCGGTACCAATTGACCCAATGGAGAAGGCCTTTCATCTTGCGGGCGAAAAATTTCTTGAGCAAAAAAAACCGCAAGATGAGCAGCAACTAGTTCACGAATATGGATTAACACCCGAACTGCGCGCTATGTCGCAGGTTTGGAAAAATAACGACAAGGATGGATGTATTGCCGCAGCCAAAGGAGCGCCGGAGGCAATTGCCGAGATGTGCAAATTAAATGCAGCACAGCTGTCTCGCGTATTGGCAGCTGCTGATCACATGGCAGCCGATGGCTTGCGCGTACTCGGTGTTGCATCTGCCACCTTCGCGGGCAAGAATTTTCCCGAAGAGCAACGTGCTCTCCCCTTTTCTTTTTCTGGACTAATCGGACTGCAAGATCCTTTGCGTCCAGAGATACCCGACGCCATCAAGCAATGCCGTGATGCAGGCATACGCATCATCATGATTACCGGCGACTATCCGGTAACCGCAATGACCATTGCGCACCAAGCTGGTCTAGCAGATGGCATAGTGTTGACCGGCGACATGATGAATATGCTCGACGATACACAGTTAACTGAGCATATTAAAACGGCGACGGTATGTGCCCGCATCACACCCAAGCAGAAGCTGCGTATTGTGCAGGCACTGAAAGCTGATGGCGAAGTCGTCGCCATGACCGGAGATGGCGTCAACGATGCTCCAGCATTGAAAGCTGCGCATGTCGGTATCGCGATGGGACAACGCGGTACCGAAGTCGCACGCGAAGCTGCCAGCCTCGTCCTGTTAGATGACCGCTTTACTTCGATTGTCCATGCAATTCGGACAGGCAGAACAATTTTTGGAAATATGCGTAGGGCCATGACCTACGTCCTATCAGTTCACGTACCAATTGCCGGTATGGCATTGTTACCGCTGTTAATGGGCTGGCCCATCATGTTATATCCAATGCACATCGTCTTTTTTGAGTTGATCATCGATCCGACTTGTTCTTTGGCTTTTGAAAATGAAGCGCCGGATGACAACATCATGCATGAGCCCCCTCGTAATTCGACTATCCCCCTTTTTAGTACGCCCGCATTATTAATGGCGTTACTAGAGGGAGTCGGAGTTTTAATTGTCGTAGCACTCAGCTATCACTGGGCGATAAACAATATGCCTGAAGATAACGCACGCGCCTTTTCCTTTACTGCATTGATCACGGCTAATCTGATGCTGATATTTTCCAATCGATCTCGCAACGGTGGCTTCGCGTCCATCTTTCGCAAACCTAATCCGATGTTGTGGGGAGTCGTACTGGTTGCAGTTTTACTTCTCATACTCGTATTGGAACAGCCGTTGCTACAAACGATATTCCACTTCTCTTCTCTATCGGCGAGCGAAATATCGATTGCCGTCATGATTGGGCTTACTAGCTTGCTATGGCACGCTCCGCTTGTGCGGTTACGCGCTCACACCAAGAAAACTGGTTAAGAAAAAATACAGCGATAAACGCCAAGTTTTTACCAGCAGCTTATTTTCTTCCAGGCTCGACATTAGTCACCTTGGCACAACCTCCTTAAAAACAATTGGAATGTTTGATGTAAATCAAAGTGCCATATCAAAAGGAGATCATGATGGCAAGGTAGTAATAGATAACAGACGCTGACATTCGGAGCTCAATGAGCTTGGCCCAGTCGCCAAATGGATTGAATGCAGTAGCGCGAGCCCTCTGCAAAAACGTGCGCCAGAAGTCCACGTATCAGGGAGTGCTTTGAATCGTCATGTTTGAAACGTATCAAAGCATCGCGGATGACAACGGTTTGCCCGCTCTAACAACATTTACTTACTCAACAGGAGACACCATGAATATACTTTTCGCCGTAGATGGCTCAGAATTTACCGTCAAAGCCGCCAAATTTCTCATTAACTATCTCGGCACATGCAAACAGGTTCCCGACTTGCATCTTCTTCATGTGAAAGCAGCGATCCCTGTCGGCCTGGCAGTACACCGCGCACGTGAACTTCTTGGCGATGATGTTGTAAATGGCTATTACAAAGAAGAGGCAGAAGCCTCACTCGCCGTCGCAGAAAAAATTCTGCGCGATGCAAATATCGCCTTTCAGGCAGAATACAAAATTGGCGAGGCATCCACGGAAATTGGGAAATACATCAAAAATCACAAGATTGATATGATCGTCATGGGCTCCCATGGACATAGTGCAATTGGATCGATCTTGCTTGGCTCAGTCACCAGCAGAGTATTGGCATCGACAGACGTACCTGTCTTGATCGTACGCTAATTATCGAGATTAGGTTTTAGTGATGGGGCGGAATAGCGTTCATCCATCGCCCGAAGGCGTTTCTGAAATTGCAGAAGCGCCTTTTTCGTTTTCTTCACAAGTTTCTGCCGCATTTATGAAAACGAATAGGACGCGAAAAATGAAGCTAATGCTCATGTACTTCTTGAGCGAGCTGATTCAGTTTTCTATTGGAAGGCAGCTTAACGCAGCATCTCTGTCCTCAACTTTCAGAACAGTATCGAAGCGTTAGCTAAATATAATGAATTAGACCGTGTCTAATATGCAGTGCTGTACGCATACAGAAAAATGCGCAAGCTGTTGATCTTCTTGGTCGGGACGGAAAGATTCGAACTTTCGACCCCTTGCACCCCATGCAAGTACGCTACCAGGCTGCGCTACGCCCCGACAAGCGAAAAATTATACCAGAGCAGTACCTAAATTTATCGAAATACATACAGCGAGGCTGAGTAAATTGTCTATTTAAGCAGGGAAAGAATATCGATCAACTCATTGCGAATGCTGAGTACTGCGTTAGGGTCAATCGTCGCTGCATCCAATGCAGCATCGTAGTCAGAGCCAGTATCTGTGATCCGGCTGTCGAGCTTGTTACGTGCACCGCTGATCGTAAAGCCCTGTTCATACAATAATTCGCGAATGCGGCGAATCAACAGCACTTCATGATGTTGATAATAACGACGATTACCCCGCCGTTTTACCGGCTTGAGCTGTGTAAATTCCTGCTCCCAATAACGCAAGACATGCGGTTTGACACCGCATAGGTCACTCACTTCACCAATGGTGAAATAGCGTTTGGCCGGAATTGGCGGTAACGCAGCCAGTTCAGGTTTTTGGAGCCGTTCGTTCATTATCAGGACGTTTGTTCTGCAGTGGTGTTTTGGCTAGTGCCGGTGGATTCAACCAAACCTTTTAACTTCTGGCTGGCGTGGAACGTTACGACTCGGCGCGCGGTGATCGGAATTTCTTCTCCGGTTTTTGGATTGCGCCCAGGGCGTTGCGGTTTGTCACGCAACTGAAAATTACCGAAACCAGACAATTTGACCGATTCGCCGCGCACCAGCGCGTCACGAATTTCATCAAAAAAGGTTTCCACCATGTCTTTGGCTTCGCGCTTGTTTAAACCCACTTGTTCAAACAGCAGCTCGGCTAACTCTGCCTTGGTCAGGGTAGGCAAAGCTTGCTCAACTTGCGTGCGTGCTTGTGCCTGCAACATCGCGCGGCTCAGGTCTGCACTTAAAACGGATTGGAATTCAGCTGAAGTCACATCATTCATAGTTATTATCCTGCCCCTTATGCACGCAATCTGGCGCCGTGTTTTTGCGCTGCGGTGGCGACAAAAGCGGCCATTGCAGTATCGACAAAATCATCTTGCAGGGTGTTTTGAGTATCTTGCAAGGTGAAGCGGAAAGCAAGGCTTTTTTCGTCTTGCTCCAAACCTTTTCCGCGATATTCATCAAATAAAACAACTACTTGCAAAATATTGCAACTTGCATTCGCTTGCTTTTCGGCGATAAAACTATCGATCAAATCTTGCATTGCAACGCTCTGATTGACCACCAATGCGAGATCGCGCGTGACCGCTTGGAAGCGTGAAATTTCCTGATAGCACGGTACTTCACGCTGCTGCAACGCGGCCGCATCGACTTCAAATAACACCGGCGCTAATGGCAAATCATATTTTTGCTGCCAACGTGGATGCAACTCGCCGATAAATCCAACGATTTTGCCATCCAGCATGACATTCGCTGCGCGCCCTGGATGCAGTGCTGGATGCTCGGTCTTGCTGAAGGTCAGGGTCATCGGCGCAAACAACGCTTCTAGATCTGCTTTGACATCAAAGTAGTCAACATTGCGTACCGCCAAACCCCATTGCTCTTCGCTTGCTGGGCCGTACGCGATCGCTGCGACACGCTTAGGTTGATCGTAGCCCGCGATTGACAGTGGGCCATCTTGTTCGACCGTGTTGCGCAAATAGACTGCGCCAATTTCAAACAAACGCACGCGACTTACTTTGCGATTCAGGTTGTAGCGGGTATTAGCGATCAAATTACCGATCATGCTGGAACGCATCACACTTAACTGACTCGCAATCGGGTTTTGCAGTTTGATCGGTGTCGTGTTACCAGCAAAATCAGCCTCCCACTCTTGCTCGACAAAACTAAAATTGATCACTTCTTGATAATCGCTGGCGGCCATCTGGTGGCGGAGTGCAAACAGCGAGCGCGTGTTTTCCGGCGCGATCCGCATTGCATTGGCTGCGATTGGTGGTAATGCTGGAATGTTTTCAAAACCATACACGCGTGCAATTTCTTCGATCAGATCTTCTTCGATTTCAATATCAAAGCGATACGAAGGCGGCGTCACAGAAAATACGCTGTCTTTCTGCGTAAACGCCAATCCCAGGCGTGTGAAGATGTCGGCGATTTGCGCATCGCTTAATGGCACACCGATTACTTTGACTGCACGTGCGGTACGCACGCTGACTTTGTCACGTTTAGGTAAATTGACGATATGGTCATCAATAGCACCGATCTCAGTTTTATCTTTTTGGCCGCAAATTTCAATGATCAATGCGGTGATACGTTCTAACGATGTAAGCGTATTGGCGAAATCAACACCGCGCTCAAAACGATGCGCCGCGTCGGTAGAAAAATTAAAGCGACGTCCGCGCCCTTGTATCGCATCGGTGTGCCAGAACGCCGCTTCTAGGTAGATGTTTTGTGTTTCTAGGGACACAGCGGTAGCATCGCCACCCATAATGCCGGCCAGCGACTCGATTTGCTTGTCGTCGGCGATTACGCCAACCCACTCGTCAATTGCAACCGTGTTGCCATTTAACAGCTTCAGCGATTCGTCTTTTTTACCCCAACGCACGGTCAGACCGCCGCTAATTTTATCCAAATCAAATACATGAGTGGGCTGCCCCAGCTCCAGCATCACATAGTTGGAGATATCGACTAGCGCCGAAATTGGACGTTGACCACTGCGCTCCAAGCGACGCTTCATCCATTCTGGTGTCACTGCCTTGGCATTCAAACCGCGAATCACGCGGCCAGCAAAGCGGCCACACAGATCCGGCGCAGTAATCGTGACCGGTAAAATTTCTGCGATGGTCGATGCCACTGCTGGCATAGCCGGGACTTTCATCTCCGTACCAGTCAAGGCCGACACTTCGCGTGCCACACCCAAAATAGACAAACAATCCGCCTTGTTCGGGGTCAGCTTGATCGTGAATTTCAGATCGTTCAGTTGATAATAATCGCGGAAATTCTGTCCCACTGGCGCATCGGCCGGTAGGTCCATCAAACCGCCCGCTTCTTCAGACAACTTCAATTCACGCGCCGAGCACAACATGCCTTGCGACTCAACGCCACGCAGCTGACCAACTTTGATCTCGAATGGCTTACCATCATCGCCCGGTGGCAACACCGCACCAGCCATTGCGCACACAACCTTCATGCCGACGCGCACATTTGGCGCACCGCACACGATGTTAAGCATGGTGCCAGTGCCAGCATTGACTTGACAAACGTTCAGCCTATCCGCGTTTGGATGCTTTTCAACTTCCAAGACTTCGGCTACCACCACATTTGAAAACGGCGGCGCGACGGGCTCGACCTCTTCTACTTCCAGCCCAGACATCGTCAACAGATGCGCCAATTCGTCCGAAGTCATCTTCGGATCGACCATGGTACGGAGCCAGCTTTCGGAAAATTGCATGATTAAAACCTTTTGCCACAGACGTCAAAAATACAAAGGCTCGGAGCAAACACAAAGTTGTGTACGCCGATTGATCTTTGCTTTAGTTGAATTGTTTGAGAAACCGCAAATCGCCTTCGTAAAACAGACGCAAATCGTTGATGCCATAACGCAGCATCGTCAAGCGCTCGAGGCCAGAGCCAAACGCAAAACCAATGTACTGCTCTGGATCAATTCCCATATTGCGCAGCACGGTCGGATGCACTTGGCCCGCACCCGACACTTCCAGCCAGCGACCTTTGAGTGGGCCACTGCCGAAAGCAATATCGATTTCTGCCGATGGCTCAGTAAACGGAAAATACGATGGACGGAAACGTACTTGCAGATCATCGGTTTCAAAGAATGCTCTGACAAAATTCAGATACACACCTTTCAAATCCGCAAAACTGATGTTCTCATCAATCCACAATCCTTCTACCTGATGAAACATCGGCGAATGGGTGGCATCACTATCGACGCGATAAGTACGACCAGGCGCAATCACGCGGATCGGCGGCTTATTGATGCGCGCATAACGTACCTGCATCGGACTGGTATGCGTACGCAATAACAGAGGCTTGCCTTGCGTATCATTGCCTTCAATGTAAAAGGTGTCTTGCATCGAGCGTGCCGGATGATTCTCCGGACTGTTCAGTGCGGTAAAGTTGGTCCAGTCGTTTTCAATCTCTGGGCCATCGGCGACGTCAAAACCGATCGAGCCGAAAATTTCTTCTACGCGCTGCCATGAGCGCATCACTGGATGGATACCGCCCGTGCCGCGACCGCGACCGGGCAAGGTGATATCAATGGCTTCCGCATTCAGACGAGCTTCCATCTGCGCGTTGGATAAAGCATCGCGCCGTGCGGTCAACGCGCTCTCGATTTTTTCCTTGGCGGCGTTGATGACGGCGCCTTGTGCCTTGCGAGCGTCTGGGTCCAACTTGCCCAGACCTTTCATCTGTTCTGTAATCTGTCCGGTTTTACCGAGATATTTCGCTTTCGCATTTTCTAATGCGGCGGCGTCGCCAGCAGACGCAAAATCAGTCTGGGCTTGGGTAACAATTTGATCTAAGGAATTCATGCGGATTGTTTTCGTCCTTTGCAAGGAAGCCGAAAAAGAAAACAAAACGGGGCATAGGATTCAACCCCTGCCCCGCTCATATGACTGCATCATCAGCAGATCATGCAGTCGATCACAACATTTAAGCGGCGATGTTTGCCTTCACCTGATTCACGATTGCAGCGAATGCAGGCTTGTCCATCACAGCCATGTCGGCCAGTACTTTACGATCCAGTTCGATCGAAGCACGCTTCAGACCGTTCATGAATACGCTGTAGGTCATACCGTGTTCACGCGATGCCGCGTTGATACGGGTGATCCACAATGCGCGGAATACGCGCTTCTTGTTACGACGATCGCGGTATGCATATTGACCCGCTTTCATCACCGCCTGTTTGGCGACGCGATATACCTTGCTACGACGACCACGATAGCCTTTAGCTTGATCGAGGACTTTCTTATGACGGGCCCGTGCTGTGACCCCACGTTTTACTCTAGGCATGATTAATCCTTAATAGTGTGAGGTTAAGCGTTCGGAAGCATTGCGCGTACGGAATTCATGTTGGTGTCATGGACACCGACAGCACCGCGCAATTGACGTTTGTTTTTGGTGGTTTTCTTGGTCAGAATATGACGCTTGAAAGCTTGGCCGCGCTTGACGGTTCCACCTGGACGTACACGAAAGCGCTTTTTGGCGCCACTCTTCGTTTTCATTTTAGGCATGACACTCACTGTCCTTTTAGGGACAGTTCCATTTTATATGATTGCAGGTGGTAGCAATTTCGCTACGCTTGGATGCCTACTCTCACTTGTTATGCAGTGGAATCGAGTCCACTGCTATTTTGTACAAGTCGCCCGTTACCGGACAACTAGTACGAAACTCTATTATTTTTTCTTCTTCGGCGACAGAACCATAATCATCTGACGGCCTTCCATCTTAGGAAACTGCTCGACCTGGCCATACGGCTCTAAATCGGCTTTCAAACGTTCCAACATACGGAAACCAATATCCTGATGCGCCATTTCACGACCACGGAAACGCAGCGTGATTTTGGTTTTATCACCATCATCGAGGAATTTAATCAGATTGCGCAGCTTGATGTTGTAATCACCATCATCAGTACCAGGACGGAATTTAACTTCCTTGATAAGGATGATTTTTTGCTTCAGCTTCGCCTCATGCGCCCGTTTTTGTTCTTGATACTTGAACTTGCCATAATCCATCAGGCGTGCGACTGGGGGCTCTGCGTTTGGTGCGATCTCAACCAAATCAACGTTGGCTTCTTCCGCTAGGCGGAAGGCTTCAGCCAGAGTAACGATACCTAGTGCCTCATTTTCGACACCACTCAAACGCAACTCAGGCGCTGTAACTTCACCGTTTATCCGATGCGACTTATCAGTAGCTATTGCAATTTCCTTTTAAAATCAAATGACTAAGCCGTGCTCTTGCGCTAAAAGATTAACTTTAGGCTTTGGTGTCAACCTCATTATTGAGGCGCTCCACCAATAGATCGACGGGCATTACACCCAGATCGACATTGCCTCGCGCTCGCACGGCCACTGTATTGGCATCTCGCTCTTTATCGCCAATGACAACGATATATGGCAATTTCTGAACAGAATGCTCGCGTATTTTATAGGTTATTTTCTCATTACGCAAATCCAGATGAACCCTAAACCCTTGTTTTTTCAGGTTTTGTGCAACATCTTTCGCATACTCTGCCTGCGCATCGGAAATATTCAGCACTGCGATCTGCACCGGCGCCAGCCATAGCGGTAAGGCGCCAGCGTGGTTTTCAATCAAGATGCCGATAAATCGCTCCAGCGAGCCGACAATCGCCCTATGCAACATGACCGGCGTCTTGCGTGTGTTATCGATATCAACGTATTCCGCATTCAAACGTTGCGGCATGAAGAAATCGACCTGCATCGTACCAACCTGCCACGGACGACCAAGGCTATCCTTCAGGTGATATTCGATTTTCGGGCCATAAAACGCACCCTCACCCGGCAACTCGGTCCAACTCACACCACAAGCACGCAAAGCAGTGCGCAAGGCATCCTCGGCCTTGTCCCACACTTCGTCGGTGCCGATGCGATTATCAGGGCGCAGCGCCAGCTTGACTTCGATATTGGAGAAACGGAAATCCTCATATACCTTCATCGCCTGCGGATGAAAGGCCATTACCTCGGATTGGATCTGCTCTTCAGTACAGAAAATATGCCCATCATCTTGCGTAAATCCGCGTACGCGCATGGTGCCGTGCAAAGCGCCGGAGGGCTCGTTACGATGGCACTGACCAAACTCGCCGTAACGCAATGGCAAATCGCGATAGCTGCGCAAATCGGAATTGAAAATCTGCACATGTCCCGGACAGTTCATCGGCTTCAGCGCGTAGGCACGATTTTCTGATTCCGTGACAAACATGTTTTCGCGATAATTTTCCCAGTGACCGGTCTTTCCCCACAAACTGGCGTCCAAAATCTGCGGCGCTTTGACTTCCTGATAGTCGTTGATTTGATAGGCGCGGCGCATGTACTGTTCAACCTGCTGCCAAATCGTCCAACCTTTAGGATGCCAAAAAATCAAACCTGGCGCTTCTTCCTGGAAATGGAAAAAATCAAGTTGCTTACCGAGCTTGCGATGGTCGCGTTTCTCGGCCTCTTCAAGCATATGCAGATACTGCTCTTGATCTTCTTTTTTCGCCCAAGCGGTACCATAGATACGCTGCAGCATTTCATTGTTGGAATCGCCGCGCCAGTAGGCACCGGCCAGCTTCATCAGCTTGAACACTTTCATCTTGCCGGTCGATGGCACGTGCGGACCGCGGCAAAGATCGGTGAACTTGCCTTCGGTGTAGAGCGACACATCCTGATCCGCAGGAATCGAGGCAATGATTTCTGCCTTGTAGACTTCGCCGATAGATTTAAAATACGCAACGGCTTCGTCGCGTGGCAAGACTTTGCGCGTCACTGGCTCGTCTTTTTTCGCCAGCTCGGTCATTTTCTTTTCAATCGCCATCAAATCGTCTGGCGTAAACGGGCGTTTGTATGAAAAGTCATAGTAGAAACCGTTTTCGATCACCGGACCAATCGTGACTTGCGCTTCGGGAAACAATTCTTTAACCGCATACGCCAGCAAGTGCGCGGTCGAATGGCGGATCACGTCAAGGCCATCAGCATCCTTGTCAGTCACGATGGCGAGATCGCTATCTTGCTCGATTAAATATGAGGTATCGACCAGCGTACCGTTGACCTTGCCGGCCAATGCCGCTTTGGCAAGGCCAGTGCCGATATTGGCAGCAACTTGTGCAACTGTGACTGGGGAATCAAATTCGCGTTGCGAACCATCAGGAAGGCGGACTGTAATCATTTTGCTCTCCGTTTTTGCTCTTTGTTCCAGCGAGGAACTACATGGTGACGCTAGATTAGTTGAGCCACAAAAAATGCAGACGAAAAAAAACGCGGGCTAGCCGCGCTTTTTCAAATGGTAATGACGAAAAAGAACCCGACTTAGCGTCGCTCAGAAACCAGTGTGGTTGTCGTTCGCGGTGTCATAACCGGGATGCCTTTCTCGCTCTTACAGGTTTTACCAATTTTTCGTTGGTAGGCACGATTGGACTCGAACCAACGACCCCTACCATGTCAAGGTAGTGCTCTAACCAGCTGAGCTACGCGCCTAAAGAAGCGAAATTATAGCGGTAAATTATTTTCTCCGCTAGTCCCTTCAAAAACTTGTTTGAAATATGGCAAAGATTTATTTGGTCTACACAAGAAAAGCACTGACGCTAAGATCTAATGGCGCTTCGCATCCAGCACACCATTGACCTCACGAATTACCGCTAGCGCTTTTTGCAATTGTGCAGTCGAAGCGATTTCTGCAGTAAACGCCATTCTTGCCTGTCCCTTGCTGCTCTGGCTGCTAACGCCGATTACATTGATTTTTTCACGCAAAAATATATCCGAAATATCACGTAATAGCCCCTGCCGGTCGCCCGCCAAGACAAAAATATCGACCGGATAAACGGTGGATACTTCCGGCCCACCCCACGTGGTTTGAATCACGCGCTCAGGCGCCTGGCTGCGCATTTCAACAAAATTTTTGCAATTGTCTCTATGTATCGAAACACCTTTGCCGCGTGTCACAAAACCGACGATGGCGTCGGGCGGTGCCGGCTTGCAACATTTGGCCAACTGCGTCATCAGGCCATCAGTACCAACCACTAATACACCCGACTTAGCGCCATGCACAACACTGGAGGCGCGGCTCTTGCGTGGGATGACCGCATCATCCTGCTCCGCTTGTCTAAGTGCGTCCGCTTCATTGCTGTGCAAAGCCTGCTCCACTGTGCGCAGGCTGAATTCATCTTTGCCGATCGCGAGGAAGAAATCGTCAACTTTAGCGAACCCAAGCTTGTGCGCCAGTTCTTCGTGGCTCACTGCTGTTTTCCCTTCTCGTTGCAGCGTCTTCTCAATCAAGCTGCGGCCGTGCGCCAGGGTTTCCTGTTGATCAATCGCATTGAACCATGCTCTCACTTTGGCTCGGGTACGCGTACTCGCACAATAACCCGGCGACAGCCAATCGCGCGATGGCCCGACCGTTCCGGTCATCGCACTGGCGCCTTTAGCGGTAATAATTTCAACCGTTTGGCCGTTTTTAAGGGCGGTGTTAAGCGGTACGAGCGCGCCATTCACACGCGCACCGCGGCAACGATGTCCAACATCGCTGTGTAAGTGATAAGCAAAATCGATAGGCGTCGCACCATTCGGCAGCTCAATCACACGCCCTTGTGGCGTCAGCACGTAGATACGATCATCAAAGGTCGCTGATTTAAGTTTTTCTACCCAATCCCTGTGCACATCTTCTTGCGCGACGACGGTATCGACCACCTCGCTCTTCCACGCCAGTAGTTGACGCAACCAAGCGATCTTTTCATCATCTTTTTTCTGCGCCGAAAAATTAGAATTGCCGGATTCTTTATAGCGCCAATGGGCCGCTACACCATACTCAGCAAAGTCATGCATATCGGCGGTGCGCACCTGCACTTCGAGTGGACGCCCGTCTTCTGCGATCACAATCGTGTGCAAGGACTGGTAGCCATTCGGCTTCGGACGCGCGATATAGTCATCGAACTCTTCTGGTATCGGCGTCCATATATTATGTACGATGCCCAGCACGCTGTAACAGGCTTTGACGTCGTCGACGATAACGCGGAAGGCACGTACATCGTACAAATCAGAAAAGGTGATTTCCTTGCCGCGCAATTTGCTCCAGATGCTGTAGATATGTTTGGGACGGCCAAAAACTTCTGCCTTGATACCGGCCGCAATCATTTCTGCATTCAGCCTCGCAATAGCTTGCTCGACAAATGCCTCACGCTCGGTGCGCTTTTCTTCAAGTTGCGTCGCGATACTTTTATACGCCTCTGGTTCCAGAAAGCGGAAAGACAAATCTTCCAATTCCCATTTCAATTGCCATACGCCGAGACGATTTGCCAATGGCGCATATAAATCGAACGTTTCGCGCGCATATTGCCGCGATTGTTCTGTGAACAGTCGTTGCTCGGAAAAATAGCGCAGGGTTGTCACTCGTGAACCTAATCGCACCAACACCACGCGCATATCCGGCGCCATGGCAAGCAGCATTTTTCGTAAGACTTCTAACTGCGCTGCCGCCTCTTGCGCAGCATTTTTGCCATGCGCGGTCTCTTGCCGTAGGAATGTATCCTTGTGCAATCGCATTAACTGACGCACACCATTAACGAGATCAGTAACTTCTTTTCCGAAACGCTCTTCGATTTTCTCTGCCGCCAGCGGATCGATCGTCGCCAACTCGAACAACAACGCAGCAATACGCGTGTCCGCATCGGTTTCCAGCTGCGCCAGTACTGTTGCTACCCCGATTGAAAACTCCAGCACATCCTGTCCACTTTCGAACGAATACTGTCCGGCGGAAATGGTTTTGCCATTGTAAAAAGGCTGGATAAAGGTGAGCGCATCCATTACGCGCGCACTGTCATGCGCACTCAATCCGGTGCGCAAGGTCTCTTGCGCATCTTCCTGTTTTGAAGCTATTGAAACCATTGGAAACCTAAAAAGTCGCTGCCACTACCATTATTTCAATCAGACGATCTGGATTGGGAAACGACACCGCAACCGTCGCCCGTGGCGGTGCATGCCCTGCTGGCACCCATTCATTCCAGACTTCTTTCATGCCTTCGAAATCATTCACATCAGCGATATACACCTGACACGACAATATCCTTGTCTTGTCGCTGCCAGCTTCAGCCAGCAGGCGATCGATATGTCCCAGCACTTCGCGTGTCTGCCATTCGATATTTTTGCTCGTATCTGCAGCAATCTGTCCTGCAAGATATATTGTTCCATTATGAATCGCAATCTCGGATAAGGCTGCGCCAACATGCGCACGCTTAATCTCCATCATCTCTCCCATCACAAACCTTGATCAACCCCCGATGAAAATCGACAAGTGTCCTGAATGCTCAATGCACACTCATGCCATCATCCGCCGTCATGATCGCACCATTAATAAAATGCGATTCCTCCGCTGCCAGCAAGAGTAACAAGCCATCCAAATCTTCTGGTCGCCCAATCCGCTGGCGCGGTAAAGTTTGTTGCAGCTGCCGCCCTTTTTCGCTACGAAAAAAATCAGTATTCATTCCAGTTTCCACATAACCCGGGCAAATTGCATTGACATTGATGCCAAATTTTCCCCACTCCAGCGCCATTGATTTTGTCACATGAATCAGTGCAGCTTTGCTCATCGAGTACAACCCGAGCTCAGGTATCGCGCGTAATCCCGCAACCGAAGCGATATTGATAATGCGATGCTGCTTCTTAGCATCGCCTTTATAGCGCGCCACCATACGCTTGGCGGCTTCTTGCGCCACAAAAAAAGCACCGCGCTGATTAGTATCCATGATGTAGGCATACTCTTCTGGCGTCACATCCAACAAACGCTGGGTATCTGAAACACCAGAGTTATTAATCAGAATATCGATGGGCCCTGCCTCGGTTTCGGCATGAGCAATCGCAGATTTAATGCTCGTATAGTCGGTCACATCCAACGTAACCACGTGTGCCGCACCGCCCTCTGCCTCTATCTCGGCCCGCAGTTCTTTCAACAGGTCGATACGACGCGATGCCAGCACTACCTGTGCGCCCGCCTGCGCCAGTGCTTTTGCAAAACGCGAGCCTAAACCGCCCGAAGCACCCGTCACCAGCGCGATCTTGCCTTCAAAGTTGACTTCTATACCCAATTCGCTCTCCTGTTTGCCTATCGTATTCCATGAGAAAACGACATAGAACCGTTATGATTACATGAAAGCGCGCCAGCCACCGATTTAGACTTCTTCTAATACGCAAAACCATGGACAATACGGGTATCGTGCAAAGATAAATTATCGTCTCACATTTTCGCCTTACATCATGACTCTAGGTTCTACACACAACGACGCCCTCCTCACGCAATTTGGTCCACGCGAAGCGATGGAGTATGACGTCGTCATCGTTGGCGGTGGTCCTGCCGGTCTCGCGGCGGCAATCCGCCTTAAGCAACAAGCGCAGGTCGCAGGTAACGAAATTTCGGTTTGCGTATTAGAAAAAGGCAGCGAAATCGGCGCCCATATCTTGTCAGGTGCCGTGATGGATCCGCAAGCGTTGACTGAACTGCTGCCAGATTGGAAAGAACGTGGCGCGCCACTCCACACGCCCGTATCCGAAGACCGTTTTTTGTTTCTGTCAGAAACCAAAGCTTTCAAGACGCCAAATTTTCTGCTGCCGGCATGTTTTCAGAATCACGGCAACTATGTGGTTTCATTGGCCAATGTGACGCGTTGGTTAGGTGAGCAAGCTGAATCCTTGGGGGTCGATATTTTCCCGGGATTTCCTGCAGCTGAAATCTTGTATGACGAACAGGGCGCAGTAAGTGGTGTAGCAACGGGCAACATGGGCGTTGATCGTCAAGGCGAAGCGACCGCCTCCTTCCAACTCGGGATGGAGCTGCATGCGAAATACACGTTGTTTGCCGAAGGTGCGCGCGGTAGCCTCGGCAAGCAGTTAATTGCACGCTATGCTTTGGATCAAGACAAGGCACCACAAAGCTATGCAATCGGCATCAAGGAACTGTGGGAAATTGATCCGACCTTGCATCAACCAGGTTTGGTAATGCACACTGCTGGCTGGCCTTTAGCCAGTGATACTTATGGTGGTTCATTTCTCTACCATCTAGAAAACAACCAAGTCGCGGTGGGTTATGTAGTCGGTCTGTCCTATCAAAATCCGTATCTGTCGCCATTTGAAGAATTTCAGCGCTACAAAACACATCCAGAGATTGCGCGCTTCTTTCAGGGCGGTAAACGCATCTCGTATGGTGCACGCGCCATCACTGCTGGCGGCTTACAGTCGCTACCAAAACTCGTATTCGCGGGTGGCGCATTAATCGGTTGCGAAGCGGGCTTCTTGAATGCGAGTCGTATCAAAGGCAGTCACGCCGCCATCAAGAGTGGCATGCTGGCCGCGGAAGCTGCGTTTGCGGCGTTGCAAGCGCAACGCCAACATGACGAGCTACTCAGCTATCCAGAAGCTTTTCAGCAATCTTGGTTACATGAGGAATTGCATGTGGCGCGCAATTTCAAACCTTGGATGAGCAAGGGCTTGTACACCGGTGCACTAATGTTTGGTATTGATCAAATGCTGTTGCGCGGTAAAGCACCGTGGACTTTGCGTAATACGCATGCCGACCACACATCTTTAAAACGAGCAAGCGCCTGCACCCCGATCAGCTACCCAAAACCGGATAATCAACTGACCTTTGATCGCTTGTCGTCGGTATTTATTTCCAACACCAATCACAGCGAAGATCAGCCCTGCCATTTGACCTTGAAAGACCCTAGCATTCCTGTGGCGGTAAACTTGGCGGATTACGCAGGACCTGAGGCACGCTATTGCCCAGCAGGTGTCTATGAATTTGTGAAGGATGCTGCTGGTCAAGACGCGCTGCAGATCAATGCGCAAAACTGTGTGCATTGCAAAACATGTGATATCAAAGACCCGACGCAGAATATCGTATGGGTCACACCGGAGGGTGGTGGCGGCCCGAATTATCCGAATATGTAAATGCTAGACGATAAAAAAAACCGCTGATCTTTTGATCAGCGGCTTTTTATTTATCTCTTCAATTTCAATAAGCAAACTGCGAAACATCAAATTCAAAAATTTTGTCGACCTGCGGCAATCAAGTCAACTGCCACGTACCGCTTTGGATTTTCTCCAACCAAAATGCAGCGATAATGGTTTTCACATCAGTGACTTTTCCTTCTCGCACCCATGCCATCAATTCTTTGGCACTCGCTTTGAAGATATCGAGAAACTCCTCTTCATCCAACTTACGCTGCCCTGCGGTCAAACCGCGCGCAAGATACAAATCTAAATGTTCATCCGAGTACGCAATCGCATTATGTATCGTGCAGACGAACTGCCAATCTGTCGCCGTGTAACCAGTTTCCTCTAATAATTCACGCTTGGCACACGCCAAAGGCTCCTCACCCGGATCTATTTTTCCAGCCGGAAATTCAATAAAAGCGCGGTCCAGCGGATAGCGGAATTGCCGCTCCAATAAAATTGAGCCGTCTTCAAACACTGGCAACACAACAACCGCGCCCGGATGCTTAATGTATTCGCGTGTACTCGGCCTGCCATTAGGTAGGCGCACCGTATCTCGAGATACTTTTAAAAAATGGCCATCGTAAGCAAGCGTGCTATCGATCCGCACTTCTTTTAAGTGATTATCCAAAATTGCTCCCGATCTGCTGTAAGTGGCGAGCTAAATCTACTGTCAGGTTACCGGCGATGCTTGCGCAAATACCGCATAACAAAGCCCGGGTAAGCCAGCACCAAGAATAGACACCCGGTGATCGCAAAGAATTCCCAGCCTTGAGAAAATACACTACCGACATATGCTTCAAATAATCGCGCAATCATACCGACCACGAAATACAGCACACATAATTCGATCAGGCGCAGCCACAGCGGCTTGACCTTGAGTGAGACAGGAATGAGCCCAAATACGCGCTCATTAAAAAATGGAAGGTTGGCGCTAAACAGCGCCAACAGTATGATTAGCCAGCTGACCAGTGACACATTCACGTGGCGAGGGACGAGAAGTAAACTACGATGCCAAAGTTTTGGCGATCGCAATCGAACATGCGGCCATCAGTGGTCCAGGCAAAATACCCAAGACCAAAATAGCCATGCCATTAAGGCTTAATGCAACACGTACGTCGCTAGTAGAAACGATTGGCGATGTATCGATAGGCTCATCAAAGTACATTACCTTAACGACGCGCAGATAGTAGTAGGCACCAATCAGCGAGAACAACACAGCAACCACTGCCAACCACACTTGGCCGGTGCTCAATACGGCTTGCAGTACCGACAATTTTGCGTAAAAACCGACTACTGGCGGCACGCCTGCCAACGAAAACATAAAAATCATCATGATCAGGGCAAACCATGGGCTGCGTTGATTCAATCCCTTGAAATCATCGATGTTGTCTGCCTCAAATCCAGCCCGTGCCAACAGCATGATCAGACCAAACACACCAAGGGTCGTTAGTACGTAGCTGATGATATAAAACATCGCCGCACCATAACCGTTGTTGGAGGATCCATCAGCGCTGGTTACCACGCCCGACAACACGCCAAGCAAGACAAAACCGATCTGTGAAATGGTCGAGTACGCCAACATCCGCTTAATGTTGGTTTGTACGATCGCTGTAATATTACCTATCGCCATCGACAATACAGCAAGGATCGTCAGCATCTGCTGCCAATCGATAATCAATGCAGGTAGTGCTTCCACCAACAAACGAATCGTCATCGCAAAAGCGGCAATCTTAGGAGCACCACCCAGCAACAGTGTCACCGCAGTCGGTGCACCTTGATACACGTCAGGCACCCACATATGGAACGGCACCGCACCGAGTTTGAATGCCAAGCCACAAACAATGAATACCAAACCAAAAATCAGTACCGGCTTATTGACCGCACCAGAGAATGCTGCCGTTGCAATTTCAGTCAAGTCCAACGAACCGGTTGCGCCATATAACATCGAAATGCCGTACAACAAGAAACCAGATGCCAGAGCGCCCAGAATAAAATATTTCATCGCCGCTTCTGTCGCCACCGCATTATCACGACGCAAGGCAACCAATGCATACAGTGGCAATGACATCATCTCCAGACCGAGGTAAATAATCAGTAGATTATTTGCCGAGATCATGACCATTTGGCCAAGCAAAGTGAACAATGCCAGCACGTAGAACTCACCACCAAGATGGCTATTCATCATCTGACGATCAATCACATAACGCCGGGAATAGACCAAAGTCAAGGCGACCGCAATATACGAGAACACTTTCAACAGATTCGACATCGGGTCCGAAACGAACATATTGTTGAATGCATAAACCGTCGTGCCTGCAGCAAAATCGTTCCAATTCATGGCAGCGCAAATTGCAATTGCCAAAATCGATAAACCATAAGTTATATGGCGTTTCGCATCAGACAGAAACAAGTCTATCAACAAAATTCCCACGATCGCAATCGAGAGGAAAATTTCGGGCAGGACGGGCATCAAATTCAAATTATTCATTTTGTCGCAATATGTGTGCGTTCTGTTAGGCGGCAGTAGCCTGCGTTAAAAGTAGCGTACGTTATTTAAAGCTTAGAAATAGCGACATGCTTGAGCAAGTCGGTCACCGATGTTTGCATCGCATCCGTGAACGGTGCGGGATACAGACCCATTGCCAAAACAGCGAGAGCAAGCACGCCCAACATCAGGAATTCACGTTTATTGATATCCGTCAGCTTAGCCACATTCTCGTTAGCGACATCGCCAAAAATGACGCGCTTTGCCAGCCACAATGAATACGCTGCACCGAGAATCAGCGCCAGCGCCGCCAGCAGACCTATCCAGAAGTTGAACTTAACCGCACCAAGAATAACGGTAAACTCGCCAATGAATCCGGACGTCGCAGGCAAACCAGCATTAGCCATCGAAAACAGCACGAAGAATGCAGCGAACTTAGGCATCGTATTCACTACGCCACCATATTCCGCGATTTGACGCGTGTGCATACGGTCATACAACACACCAATACAGAGGAACATTGCGCCGGACACAAAACCGTGAGAAATCATTTGCGCGATACCACCGACCATCGCTATGTCATTAAAGACGAAAAAGCCTAGTGTCACGAAGCCCATGTGCGCAATCGACGAATACGCAACGAGCTTCTTCATATCTTTTTGCACCATTGCTACCAGACCGATATAGATCACCGCGATCAGCGACAAGGTAATGATAAAGCCCGACAAATAATGACTAGCATCCGGTGTAATTGGCAACGAGAAGCGCAAGAAACCATAAGCACCCAACTTCAGCATGATTGCCGCCAACACTACCGAACCACCAGTTGGCGCTTCAACGTGGGCGTCTGGCAACCATGTATGGACTGGCCACATAGGTACCTTGACGGCGAATGCCATAAAAAATGCCAAGAAAATCAGAATCTGCGCATTCATCGGCAACGGTAATGCATGCCACGCCAAGATATCGAAGCTATTACCAGATTGAAAATACAAGTACAGCAATGCCACCAACATCAACAACGAGCCGCAGAAGGTGTAGAGGAAGAACTTAATCGATGCATAAACACGATTAGCGCCACCCCATACACCAATGATGATAAACATCGGAATCAGCGTGGATTCAAAGAATACATAAAACAGCAGGCCATCCAGCGCACAGAACACGCCGATCATCAAGCCCGACAAAATCAGAAAGGCGCCCATATACTGCGCAACGCGCTTCTGGATCACTTCCCATGCAGCAATCACCACGAAGATGGTGATAAACGAGGTCAACACGACAAACCACATCGATAGACCATCTACGCCAAGCGCATAGTTGATATTAAACGTGTCGATCCAGCGCGCCTTTTCGACAAATTGCATGCCGTGTGCTGCATTATCGAATCCGCACGCAATCGGAAGAGTGACTAAAAAGCTCACTAAAGACGCAAACAGCGATGCCCAACGCACTGCGCCAGCCTTACTGTCGCGACCAAAGGCAAGAATCAAAATACCGAACGCAATTGGCAACCAAATCGCGAGGCTTAAGAGAGGAAATGTAGACTGCATCATGTTTTCTTTGCTCTATTACGCTAATTTAGTTGGCGAACGATGGAAATGGCAGGAAGTAAATCAAGAACCCCAGCACGCCGAGAATCATGACGAACGCATAGTGGTAGATATAACCGGTTTGGAACAAGCGTGTTACCCGTGAGAACCAGCCCACTACTTTAGCGCTACCGTTGACGACCAAGCCGTCGATCAAGGTTTTGTCGCCAACATTCGACAAACCACCGCCGAGAAGAACAGCTCCCTTGGCAATGACAACCTCATTGAATTTATCCATGTAGTACTTGTTATCCAGCAAGGTAAAGACGGCATGGAATTTGTGGAAGAACCAAGCCGGCACACGCGGGTTGATCATGTAGCAGTAGTACGCCGCCACCACGCCACTCACTGCCAGCCAGAAAGGTAGTGTCTGCAAACCATGAATCGCCATTGCCATTGCACCGTGGAACATCTCATGCAATTCAGCCATGCCGCCGTGCTTAGGATCGACAGTAATAACGCCTTGGAAGAAATCACCGTGCAGCATAGGCTCAATCGCAAAGTAACCGATCACCACCGATGGGATTGCCAACAAAATCAATGGCAATGTCACGACCCACGGCGACTCATGCGGCTTTTCTCCTGGCGCCAGACCGTGATGCTCGTCGTGACCATGATCGTCGCCATGGCCATGTGCATCATGAGCGTGATCATCGTGATGATCCGCAACCTTGGCTTGTGCATGATCATCATGATGGGCGTGTTCTTTACCGAAACGTTCTTCACCGTGGAATACCAAGAAATACATACGGAAAGAATAGAAAGCAGTAACGAATACACCCGCCAACACTGCAAAGTTTGCAAAGCCTGCGCCAGTGATATGCGTCGCGTGCACTGCTTCAATAATGCTGTCTTTTGAATAAAAACCTGAGAACAACGGCGTACCTATCAACGCCAGTGACCCCACCAATGAAGTGATCCATGTGATCTTCATGTATTTGCGCAGGCCACCCATGTTGCGGATGTCCTGATCATGATGCATACCGATAATGACCGAACCTGCGGCAAGGAACAACAAAGCCTTGAAGAACGCATGTGTCATCAGATGAAACACGGCAACCGAGTAAGCCGAAGCGCCCAGTGCAACTGTCATGTAACCAAGCTGCGACAACGTCGAGTATGCAACCACGCGTTTGATATCGTTTTGAATGATACCCAAGAAGCCCATAAACAACGCGGTGATCGAACCGATAATCAAGATGAACGACAACGCGGTGTCCGACAGTTCGAACAGCGGAGACATACGCGCCACCATAAAGATGCCTGCGGTAACCATCGTCGCTGCATGAATCAATGCGGAAATCGGGGTTGGGCCTTCCATCGAATCTGGCAACCAAACATGCAGTGGGAACTGTGCTGATTTACCCATCGCACCGATAAACAGACAGATACACGCCACCGTCAACAACATCCAGTCAGTACCAGGCAAGGTCAGAGTCGCGAGTTGCTCTTTCTTTGCGAAAACCTCGGCATAATCCATCGAACCTGCGTACGCCAACAACAAGCCAATACCAAGAATGAAACCAAAATCACCTACCCGGTTGACCAAAAATGCTTTCATGTTGGCGTAGATGGCGGTTGGTTTCGTGTACCAGAAACCAATCAACAGATAGGACACCAAACCAACAGCTTCCCAGCCGAAGAACAGTTGCAAGAAGTTATTGCTCATGACGAGCATCAACATCGCAAAGGTAAACAACGAGATGTACGAGAAGAAACGGTTATAACCTTCGTCATCCTTCATGTACCCGATGGTATAGACGTGCACCATCAGCGACACAAACGTCACGACGCACATCATCATCGCGGTTAGGCTATCAACAAGGAAACCAACCTCAAGCTTGAGACCAGCTATCGTCATCCATGTGTAGAGATTGTCATTGTAAGTCGCACCATCCATCACTAGCGACAATGTGTGCAAGGACAGAATGAATGCAATCAGCACACCAAGTATCGTCACGGTATGCGACGTCTTGCGACCAATGATATTGCCAAAAAATTTGGTACCAAACAAACCTGCGATCATGGAGCCAGCAAGTGGAGCCAGCGGTACGATCAACAAGAGGTTAGGGTTAAGTTGCCCCGCCATGATGAACCTTATCTTTATTCGTTATTGTTCGGAATTAGCCTTTGAGGCTGTCTAGGTCTTCGACATTGATGGTGTCCAAAGTACGGAACAAGGAAACCAATATGGCAAGACCGATTGCAGCTTCAGCAGCAGCTACCGTCAAGATGAAGAAAACAAAAATTTGACCAGCTGCGTCACCTAGGTAATAGGAAAACGCGACGAAATTCGTATTCACTGCCAGCAGCATCAATTCGATGGCCATCAGCAAGATAATGATATTTTTGCGGTTGAGAAAAATACCGACGATCGAGATCGCGAAAAGGATCGCGCCAAGAATCAGGTAATGTACAAGCGATAATTCCACAGTCACTCCCGTTATTTTTGTTCGGCCGCTGGCGCAGCGGGTGGTTGATCACCATCGGGGCGAACCGATTCCGACTTCATTTTGACGATACGCAAACGATCTTTCGCTTTCACGCGAACTGCATCGCCAGGTGCAAAATATTTGCTGTCTTTACGCTTACGCAAAGTCAACGCAACCGCGGCGACCATCGCGACCAACAACAGCATTGCCGCCAGTTCAAACGCATAGACATAATCTGTATAGATCAACTTGCCGAGTTCTTTGGTATTACCAACCATCGCCGCGCCTTCTGGTATGACGGTTTGCGCCTTCCAAAAACCACGGAACAGAACGGCCGACATCTCGAGCACAATCACCACACCAACCGTCGCTGCCAGCGGAAAGTACGACCAGAAACCTTCACGGATTTTGCCGAAGTTGATATCGACCATCATCACCACGAACAAGAACAGCACCATCACCGCGCCGACATAAACCAAGACCAGCACAATCGACAGGAACTCAGCCTTGATCAACATCCATAAGGCGGCTGCCGAGAAAAATGCCAGCACCAGATACAAAGCGGCGTGAACCGGATTGCGGTCAGTGATGACACGTGCGGCTGCGAGTATCAGAATCGCGGCGAACACATAAAACAGTACAGTTGTGAAGTCCATAATCAACCAAAAAGTCAGCAAAAAGTCAGCAAAACAAGGCTGCCAATATTATTTAAATCAACGGTAAGCCGCATCTGCGGAGCGTGCTGCTGCAATTTCAGGCTCGTAACGATCGCCAACGGCGAGCAGCATTTCCTTGGTGTAGTACAAATCGCCACGCTTTTCACCGTGATATTCGAGAATGTGCGTTTCAACGATTGAATCAACCGGACACGACTCTTCGCAAAAACCACAGAAAATACATTTGGTCAGATCGATGTCGTAACGGGTGGTGCGGCGGCTGCCGTCGTCACGCTCTTCCGACTCAATCGTAATTGCCATCGCGGGACAAACTGCTTCGCACAATTTACAGGCAATGCAGCGCTCTTCACCATTTGGATAACGACGCAACGCATGCAAACCACGAAAACGCGGAGATTGCGGGGTCTTCTCTTCAGGGAACTGCACAGTAACTTTGCGCGCAAATAGATAGCGTCCAGTCAACGCCATGCCCTTGAGCATCTCGCGCAACATAAAACTACCGAAAAAATCCTTAATAGCTTCCATTCTGTGTCCCCTTAATTCCAGATGTTCCATGGGGTTTTGATCCAGATCGCTACGATCAACAGATAAACCAGTGTTAATGGAATGAATACTTTCCAGCCCAGACGCATGATTTGGTCATAGCGATAACGAGGGAAGGTCGCACGGAACCATACAAACAAGGTCACCACAAACAACGCTTTCAAGCCAAGCCAAATCCAACCCGGTACCCAAGTAAATGGCGCCATGTCGATAGGTGAAGACCAGCCACCGAGAAACATCAACGATGCCACGACCGAGATCAAAATCATGTTGCCGTATTCAGCAAGGAAGAACATCGCAAACGACATGCCGGAGTATTCCACCATGTGGCCGGCCACGATTTCTGATTCACCTTCAACCACGTCAAACGGATGGCGATTCAACTCCGCGGTACCGGACACGATATACACAACAAACATCGGCAACAATGGCAACCAGTTCCATGACAAGAAGGTCAAGCCCATGTCAGCGAAGCGACCTTGTGTTTGCGTCGTAACGATATCGGTCAGATTGAGACTGCCTGACACCATAATCACGATCACCAACACAAAACCCATGGCGATTTCATACGACACCATTTGTGCCGAAGCGCGCATCGCACCCAAAAACGCATATTTTGAATTAGATGCCCAACCGGCGACGATCACGCCATACACTTCCAACGAGGTAATCGCCATCAAGAACAGTAAGCCAGCATTGACGTTAGCCAACGCTACTTCAGGTCCAAACGGAATCACTGCCCACGCTGCCAGTGCCGGCATGATGGTCATGACTGGTGCGATCAAAAATAAGGCTTTGCTCGACTTGTGTGGGACGATGATTTCCTTCAGCAATAACTTCACGCCGTCGGCAATCGGTTGCAGCAAACCAGCAGGACCAACGCGGTTAGGGCCATGACGCACATGCATCCAACCGATGACTTTACGCTCCCACAAAGTCAGGTAGGCGATACAACCCATCAGTGGTGCGACCACTAATATGATTTTTACCAGATTCCAAATCAGTGGCCAGTAATAACCAAACCACCCTTGACCGAACTCGTGGATGGATAACAAAAAATGATCCATCAAGCTTTCTCCACGCTGATAGCACCAAACATCGCGCCGAGGCCCGCGGTGGACGTATGTCCAGCAGCCACGCGCACTACATTAACTGGCAACGATGCATCGATTGCTGCAGCCAACACTGCACTGCCCTCACCTTGCGTCACCTTGACCGATGCACCGGCGACGACGTCAAGCTTTTGTGCCAAACTTTGTGACAGCCAAACTTTAGGTGCAGCACCGTCAGTTGTTTGTTGCAGCGGTGGCGAACGACGTACGATTGCATCAGTGGCGTAAATCGAGACGTCGGCTAAACGCTCCAGCGCCGATTCGGCGGCCGAGGTGCTGGCGCTTTGCAGCGCTACTTTACCGAGATTATTCAAACGCGTACCCAAAGCAGCTTCCGCTGGCGCAGCAACGCCGAGAATCTCGTTGCGAATCGCTTCTGACGTTTCGTAGTCAAAGCCATCCAACTCTAGCAAGTTACCCAAGACGCGTAACACCTTCCATGCTGGACGGGTATCGCCCAATGGTTTGACGGTGCCGTTAAAGCTTTGCGCACGTCCTTCGCAATTCACAAAGGTACCGGACGTTTCGGAGAATGGCGACACAGGCAACAATACATCAGCAAACTCATTACCGTGTTTGAATGGCGACATCACCACTACCATATCCGCTTGTGCCAGCGCTTTACGTGCCAGTTGTGGGTTAGCGCAGTCCAGTTCAGGCTCGACGTTCAACAGCAAATACGCCTTGCGTGCTTCGACCAACATCTTGTGCGCGTTAGCGCCGTCTTTGCTTGGCAAAGCATTGGCCAAATACGCGCCCACGGTATTCGCTGCATCGGTTAAGAAACCGAATTTTGCTTCTGTATTTTGTGCAATCCACTGTGCCGCTGCATGCAACTGTGCAGCTTGTGGATGCTGCAACACAGCGTTACCAAGCAACACCGCTTTCGGTTCGCCTGACAACAAGCTTGTTGCAATTTGCTTAGCCGCATCCGAAACTTGTGCATTCTCAAAACCAGCCGGTGCTGCGACGTTTTTTGCTTGTGCAACTGCGGCAACCACTTCGCTCAAAGCGGACAACCAATCCGATGGCGCCTTGATCATCTTGTTCGCGACCGGCATCAACAGATCGTCGTCGCTCGCATGCAGTACGCTGATATGCGCGCCCCTCTTAACCGCCTGACGCAGCTTTGCTGCCAGCAAAGGATGGTCTTTGCGCAGAAAAGAACCAATTACAAACGCGCGCTTCAATGCACCGAAGTCGTTAATCGACATGCCCAACCACGGCGTGATTGATGCGTCCATCGAAAAATCTGATTGACGCAGACGGAAATCAACATTATCAGAGCCGATACCACGTACCAGTTTCTGCAACAAAGACAGCTCTTCAAGCGTCGAATAAGGTGTTGCCAATGCGCCGATCGCATCTGCACCGTGCTCATGCTTGATGTTACGCAAACCGTGCGCAACATATTCCAGCGCGGTCTGCCAATCAGTCTCTTGCCACTTGCCGTCTTGCTTAATCATCGGCTTGGTCAAACGGTCTTCGCTATCTAATCCTTCATAGGAAAAGCGATCCTTGTCTGAGATCCAGCATTCGTTGACATCGTTATTCTCCAATGGCAACACGCGCATAACCTTGCCTGCCTTAACCTGCACGATCAAATTGGAGCCCAAACCATCATGCGGGCTGACCGACTTACGACGCGACAACTCCCAAGTACGAGCGGTGTAACGGAAGGGCTTGGAAGTCAGTGCACCAACTGGACACAGATCAATCATGTTGCCCGATAATTCTGAATCTACCGATTTACCGACAAACGAAGTGATTTCAGCGTGTTCGCCACGACCCAGCATGCCAAACTCCATGATGCCACCGATCTCTTGACCGAAGCGAACGCACCGTGTGCAGTGGATGCAACGGGTCATTTCCTTCATCGAGATCAACGGGCCCACATCTTTTGGCGCGACGACACGTTTTTCTTCTTCGTAACGCGATGAGGATTTGCCGTAACCGACTGCAAGATCTTGCAATTGGCACTCGCCACCCTGATCGCAAATTGGACAATCAAGTGGATGATTAATCAACAGGAATTCCATCACCCCTTTTTGTGCCGTGATCGCTTTTTCGCTATTCGAGCGAACAATCATTCCCGCACTAACAGGCGTCGCGCATGCCGGCAAAGGCTTAGGTGCCTTTTCTACTTCAACTAAGCACATGCGGCAGTTGGCCGCGATGGATAACTTCTTGTGGTAACAAAAGTGCGGAATGTACGTGCCAATTTTATTGGCGGCGTCCATCACCATGCTGCCTTCAGGCACTTCGACTTTTTTACCGTCTATTTCGATTTCAACCATGGCTTTGCTTTTTGCCCTAGGATTCTCAGTAACTGCTCAACCAAACTTAATAACAACTCAATGGCTAAACAAGCGATCTAATTTAAATATATGTCGGTACCAAGCAATGCTTATGCTCGATGTGGTACTCAAACTCTTCGCGGAATTGCTGAATCATTGCGCGTACTGGCATTGCCGCCGCATCACCCAATGCGCAAATGGTACGACCTTGAATATTGTCAGCAATTGAATTCAACAAATCGAGATCTTCGACGCGACCTTGGCCGTTTTCAATGCGATGCACCATTCGATACAACCAACCAGTACCTTCACGGCACGGCGTACATTGACCGCAGGATTCCTCAAAATAGAAATACGACAAACGCAACAAAGCTTTAACCATGCAGCGTGTTTCATCCATCACGATCACAGCACCCGAACCCAGCATGGAACCGGCCTTGGCGACTGAGTCGTAATCCATATCAGTAGCCATCATGACGTCGCCCCTTACAACCGGCACCGACGAACCACCTGGAATCACGGCTTTGAGCTTTTTGCCGTCACGCATACCGCCAGCCAGCTTCAACAACTCAGCAAACGGCGTCCCCAATGGAATTTCATAATTCCCAGGATTAGTCACATCGCCGGATACCGAAAAAATCTTGGTGCCGCCGTTGTTTGGCTTGCCGATTGCCGCATACGCTTCTGCGCCAATCTGGAAAATGAACGGTACCGCCGCAAAGGTCTCGGTATTATTGATCGTGGTCGGCTTACCATACAAACCGTAGCTAGCAGGGAAAGGCGGCTTAAAACGCGGCTGCCCTTTCTTACCTTCCAACGACTCCAACAAAGCAGTTTCTTCGCCACAGATATACGCACCAAAACCATGGAATGCATGTAATTGGAAGCTGTATGCCGAACCCAAAATGCGATCGCCGAGGAAGCCAGCAGCACGTGCCTCTTCCAACGCTTCTTCAAAACGATCATACTCGGCAAAAATTTCGCCGTGAATATAGTTGTAACCAACACTGACACCCATCGCATAAGCAGCGATCGCCATGCCTTCGATGACGGAATGTGGGTTGTAACGCAGGATGTCACGATCTTTAAATGTACCCGGCTCGCCCTCATCAGAATTACAAACCAGATACTTTTGGCCCTCATAATTCTTCGGCATGAAGCTCCACTTCAAACCACTAGGGAAACCTGCGCCACCGCGACCACGCAAAGTTGATGCTTTAACTTCCGCAATCACTTGCTCAGGCGTCATGCCGTCGTTCAAAATACGCCTCAACGACTCGTAGCCGCCGCGCTTGACGTAATCAGCCAGATGCCAGTTTTGACCATCTAATCCTGCAAGGATCAGCGGCTTGATATGACGATTATGCAAACTGGTCATTTTTTCAATTCCTCTACCAGCGTATCGATCTTGTCGTCCGACATAAAACTACACATACGTTTGTTATTGACCAGCATTACCGGCGCATCACCACAAGCGCCCATGCACTCACCTTCAACCAACGTGAACTGGCCATCATCGGTAGTCTCGTGATAATCAATGCCCAATTTGTGCTTCAAGTAGTGCGCCGCCTTCTCACCACCAGATAATTGGCAAGGCAAATTAGTGCACACCGAAATCTTGTGCTTACCAACCGGCTTGGTGTGATACATATTGTAGAAAGTTGCCACTTCCTGCACCGCAATTGCAGGCATGCCGAGATAGTCTGCAACTTCTTGCAAGACCTCGGATGACAACCAAACAGTTTCGTCCTGTGCGATAGTCAATGCCGCCATGACCGCAGACTGTTTTTGATCTGACGGAAACTTAGCAACCTCGCGGTCGATTCTTTTATACGCTTGCTCTGATAACAGCATGTTACGCCTCTAATATTGAGCCGCTATTAGCGGTCAATTTCACCAAACACAATATCTTGCGTACCGATAATTGTTACTGCATCGGCAATCATGTGACCTTTGGCCATCTCATCCAGCCCCGCCAAATGCGGAAAACCTGGCGCACGAATCTTCATCCGGTAAGGCTTATTCGCGCCATCCGACACCAGATAAATACCAAATTCACCTTTCGGATGCTCAACACAGGAATACGCCTCGCCTTCTGGCACGTGGAAACCCTCGGTGAACAACTTGAAATGATGAATCAAATCTTCCATATTACTTTTCATACCGACGCGAGCTGGCGGCGCAACCTTGTGGTTGTCCGTCATCACTGGACCAGCATTATTACGCAACCACTCCACGCATTGCTTAATGATGCGATTCGATTGACGCATCTCTTCGACACGTACCAAATAGCGGTCATAGCAATCGCCGTTGGTGCCGACTGGAATATCAAAATCCAGCAAATCGTAGACCTCATACGGTTGCTTCTTGCGCAAATCCCATTCAATACCGGAACCACGCAACATTGCACCCGTAAAGCCCATCGCCATTGCACGCTCAGGAGAAACCACACCAACATTGACCAAGCGCTGCTTCCAAATACGGTTGTCTGTCAACAAGGTTTCATATTCATCGACATAACCAGGGAAACGATTGGTGAAGTCTTCAATAAAATCGAGCAAGGAACCTTGACGGTTCTCATTCATTTGCTTGATCGCTTTTGCATTGCGCACGATCGATGCCTTGTGCTGCGGCATTGCGTCTGGCAAATCGCGATATACACCGCCCGGACGATAGTAAGCGGCGTGCATACGCGCACCGGAAACCGCCTCGTAGCAATCCATCAAATCTTCGCGCTCACGGAACGCATACAGAAACACCGCCATTGCACCAACGTCCAGTGCGTGCGCACCCAACCACATCAAATGGTTGAGGACACGGGTAATTTCGTCAAACATCACGCGAATGTACTGCGCACGCAATGGCACCTCAATACCATGCAACTTTTCGATTGCCATCACATAGGCGTGCTCGTTACACATCATCGACACATAATCGAGTCGATCCATATAAGGCACAGATTGCAAATAGGTTTTTTGCTCAGCCAGCTTTTCCGTTGCGCGATGCAACAGACCGATATGCGGATCAGCACGCTGAATGACTTCGCCATCCAACTCCAGAACCAGACGCAATACACCGTGTGCGGCCGGATGCTGAGGCCCAAAGTTGAGAGTGTAATTCTTAATTTCAGCCATTATTTCATCCCGTATTGTTCTTCACGAATCACGCGCGGCACATTTTCGCGCGGCTCAATCGTTACAGGCTGATAAATCACTCGCTTCTGCTCTGGATCGTAACGCATCTCCACATATCCAGAGACAGGGAAATCCTTACGGAATGGGTGACCAATAAAACCATAATCAGTCAGAATACGACGCAGATCGTTATGACCTTCAAACAAAATACCGAAGAAATCAAACGCTTCACGCTCATACCAGTTTGCGGATGCCCAGATATCGGTTACTGACGCCACTATAGGCATATCATCATCCGCAGCAAAGACACGCACACGTAAACGCCAGTTATGCTTAATCGACAGCAAGTGTGAAACGACTGCAAAGCGCAAGCCATCCCAAGCACCGTCACCATAGGCGGAATAATCTACGCCGCACAAATCAATCAGCTCTTCGAATGAGAGATCTGCATGATCGCGCAGCAAACGCATGACAGACGCGTAATCGGCCGATTTGACAACTATCGTCACCTCACCCAATGCCTGCGTCAGATTTTGAAGCTTATCACCCAGCGCATTGCGCAAGGTTGCTTCGAGAAGTTCGATTTTGATCGTCATAGTTAGCTAGCGAAATCCTTAACGCGCAATCGTATTGACGCGACGAATCTTGTTCTGCAATTGCAGAATCCCATACAACAATGCCTCCGCAGTGGGAGGACATCCAGGAACATACACATCAACTGGAACAATACGATCGCAACCGCGCACCACAGAATAGGAGTAGTGATAATAACCACCACCGTTTGCGCACGAACCCATCGAGATTACCCAACGTGGCTCAGCCATTTGATCATAAACTTTGCGCAATGCTGGTGCCATTTTGTTGCAAAGCGTGCCAGCCACGATCATCACATCAGACTGCCGTGGCGACGGACGGAACACGACACCAAAACGATCCAGATCGTAACGCGCCGCACCCGCATGCATCATTTCTACTGCGCAGCACGCCAGACCAAAAGTCATTGGCCACATCGAACCGGTACGCGTCCAGTTGATCAACTTGTCTGCTGTAGTAGTAACGAAACCTTCGTTCAATACGCCTTCAATTGCCATAACTTACTCCCAATCCAGCGCGCCTTTTTTCCATTCGAACACCAGACCAACCGTCAGGATCCCAAGGAAAATCATCATTGACCAAAATCCGAGCATGCCAACTTCACGCATTGCCACCGCCCATGGCACAACGAAAGCGACCTCAAGATCGAACAAAATAAATAGAATTGCGACGAGGTAGTAACGCACGTCAAACTTCATGCGCGCATCTTCAAATGCCTCAAAGCCACACTCGTAAGGGGAAAGTTTTTGTTCATCTGGGTTATGTGGCGCCAAAACACGCCCCAAGAGCTGAGGCACAACACCCACACCTATACCAACCAAGATGAAGAGCAAAACGGGGAAATAATTTTCGAGGTTCACGATTATAGTAATTAGTTAAACAGTTGGATGAATCAAAGATGAATCACAGCTAAACGATTCACAAAAACGACCCATAAAAATTCTAAAACTACCTCTGACAAGCGGCTGGAATTTACACCCTCAACAGCGCTTGCATTTTTTTGGTGCCGACGGCGAGACTCGAACTCGCACAGCTTTCGCCACTACCCCCTCAAGATAGCGTGTCTACCAATTTCACCACGTCGGCCAAGCCCCGTATTTTAACCTGCTTTACTACATTGTTTCAACGCACAATTGCAGTCAAACAAGAACAAAACTGAATTTAGTAGATGTTATTTCGGAATCTGGTTTTCTGGATTCGCTGCAGGCTTATTTGCAGACTCAGTGGCAGGCACAGGAATTGAAGATTTTTCTGTGTTTGTCACTGCACCAGGGACTTCATTCGGCACTTCTCCAGGCACTGAAGAGGCCGGCAAATTCTCCATCACACCAACACCAGCGGTTGGCGCGGGATTACCGATAAATGCCAAACCCAATGTTGCAGCGAAAAATATCGCAGCCGCAACACCAGTCAACTTTGACAAAAAGTTGGAGGAGCCACTTGCACCAAACAGGCTGCCCGATGCACCCGACCCAAATGCGGCCCCCATATCCGCGCCCTTGCCATGTTGCAGCAATACGAGTCCGATGATTGTCAATGCTGTCAATACTTGGACAACAATGATAATGGTGTGCATGCTATTCATATTTCTTTCCAGTCAGGTAATTTACAAAGCTTCTATTTTTTCAAAAGCTTTTATTTTTAATTTCAAAGCACTTAGCAACTTGTTGTTGGCTACGCTTTAATTTTTACTATTCGCGCAATCAAACTTTCATGATTGCGCTTATTTAATTTCATCCAATCGACTACCAAAGCAATTTTAATTTTCGGTCGTCGCAGCGCGAACAATCTTTAAAAAATCTGCCGCACTCAACGAGGCACCGCCAATCAAGCCTCCATCGATATCATCCATCGCGAGCAATTCTCGCGCATTATCGGGTTTCATGCTACCACCGTACAAGATACTCACATCCACTCCCGCAATCGCATCTTGCTGCATCAATTGTGCACGCAACATTGCATGCACTTCCTGCGCCATCTGCGGCGTTGCCGTATTGCCGGTACCAATTGCCCATACAGGCTCATAGGCAATGACGATTTTCTGCAACGCGTCTACCGGGATGACATGCAAAACTGCATCCAGCTGCTGCCTCACAATCGCTGCGGTTTCCCCAGCATCCCGCTGCGCCGATGTTTCGCCGACACAAATAATCGGCGTCAATCCATTTGCCAATGCTGCAACAACTTTTGCCGCAACCATGACATCAGATTCTGCACAATAAGCACGTCGCTCTGAATGCCCGACGATGACATAACCACAATCAAATTCACACAACATCGCGGCCGAGGTATCGCCCGTGTAAGCACCCGCATCATGTGCTGATACATCTTGCGCGCCCAATATGACATCGGTGTTGCGCAACAAATTTTGACATTGCGCAAGATAAGGAAACGGGACACACACAACCACATCAGATTGCACAGCATTTGGCTTTAAATCGCGTTTTAAACCAACGTTAATTTCATCCAGCAACATCGCATTGGCGGCAAGACTGCCATTCATTTTCCAATTACCAACTACGAGTTTGCGGCGCATATGCAATCCAAAATTCCAATAACCCGCTATTTTAGCCCTTCGCGCCCAGCATGGTCAAACTAGTGTGCGTATGATACAAAAAAGCCGCCCTGCTTGCGCTTAAGGGCGGCCTTATTTACAACGCTTTTTACAACGTCACTAACAACGTCTTAACGCAGGCAAATCACTCTGGTTGTGCGACGACTTCTGGCGCTTCTTCTGAAGCGGCAGCTTTCATCGACAGTTTCAAGCGACCACGATCATCGGTTTCCAAAACTTTAACGCGGACCTGTTGACCTTCTGTCAAATAATCAGCAACTGCGTTGACGCGCTCATTGGCAATCTGGCTGATATGCAGCAAGCCATCTTTGCCTGGCAAGACTTGCACAATCGCACCGAAGTCCAACAATTTCAAAACGGTACCTTCGTAGACCTTGCCTACTTCGACCGACGCTGTCAGCTCTTCAATGCGACGTTTCGCTTCCTGACCTGCGGAGGCATCAACCGAAGCGATTGTAACCACGCCTTCATCGCTGATATCAATTTGCGTACCGGTTTCTTCGGTCAGTGCGCGAATCACTGCACCACCCTTGCCGATCACATCACGGATTTTTTCTGGATTGATTTTGACCGTAATCAAACGCGGCGCAAAGTCAGACAGTTCACCAGTGGTGCCACTAGGCACGGCTTTTTCCATTTCGCCGAGGATATGTACGCGGCCTTCTTTAGCTTGCGCCAAAGCGACTTGCATGATTTCCTTGGTGATACCTTGGATTTTTATATCCATCTGCAACGCAGTAATACCGTTTGCAGTACCGGCCACTTTAAAGTCCATGTCGCCGAGGTGATCCTCATCGCCAAGGATATCGCTCAAGACTGCAAACTTGTTGCCATCCTTGATCAAGCCCATCGCGATACCCGCAACGTGCGATTGCATAGGCACGCCAGCATCCATCAATGCCAAGCAACCACCGCACACCGATGCCATTGATGACGAGCCGTTTGATTCAGTAATTTCCGACACCAAACGTACCGAATAGCTGAAATCTTCTGGTGCTGGCAAGGCCGCAACCAATGCGCGCTTGGCTAAACGACCGTGACCGATTTCACGACGCTTAGGGGTACCGACGCGGCCCGTTTCACCAGTAGCAAACGGAGGCATGTTGTAGTGCAACATGAAGCGATCCGAATACTCGCCCATCAAGGCGTCAATCTTTTGCTCATCACGTGCAGTACCCAGCGTAGCGATAACCAGTGCCTGAGTTTCGCCACGGGTAAACAATGCAGAACCGTGGGTACGTGGCAACACGCCAGTGCGAATCGAGATAGGACGCACAGTGCGCGTATCACGACCGTCGATACGCGGCTCGCCATCCAGAATCTGCGAACGTACGATTTTAGCTTCCAAATCAAACATGACGTTGCCGACTTCTGAGGAATCCGGTGCCGCTGCGCCAACCGATGCAGCTTCAGCCGCCAAATCGGCATTCACTTCTGCTGTTGCATCTTTCAACTTTGCAGTACGTGCTTGCTTGTCTTTGGTTTGATATGCTGCACGCAATTTTGCTTCTGCAAAATGCGTAACGCGTGCGATCAATGCTTCATTTCTTGCTGGCGGCGCCCATTGCACTTCAGGCTTGCCACCATCACGCACCAAGTCGTGGATCGCGTCAATCACGGCTTTCATTTGATCGTGACCATAAACGACCGCGCCCAACATCACTTCTTCCGACAATTGCTGTGCTTCCGATTCAACCATTAACACTGCTGTTTCGGTACCGGCAACAACCAGATCCATTTGCGATGTTTTGAGTTGCGATGAGGTTGGATTCAATACGTATTGGCCATCGATATAACCAACGCGCGCAGCACCCAGCGGGCCTGCAAATGGAATACCTGAAACCGACAATGCAGCCGAAGCACCGATCATTGCAGCGATGTCTGGATCGATTTCTGGATTAACGGATACCACGTGGATGATGATTTGAACTTCGTTCAAATAACCTTCAGGAAACAATGGACGGATAGGTCGATCGATCAAACGTGATGTCAGTGTTTCTTTTTCCGAAGGACGACCTTCGCGCTTGAAGAAGCCACCTGGGATACGACCAGCAGCATATGTTTTTTCGACGTAATCAACCGTCAATGGGAAAAAATCTTGACCTGGCTTGGCATCTTTGCGCGCAACCACGGTTGCGAGCACGACCGTATCTTCGATCGAGACGAGTACGGCACCAGACGCTTGACGAGCGATTTCGCCGGTTTCAAGCGTGACGGTATGTTGACCATACTGGAAAGTTTTAGTGACTTTATTAAACACGGGAATTCCTTTCTAATTTTTACCGACAGATTTTCAGGCGCTGTCGCCCACCTCACCACGACGACACATCAAAGACGAATCGCTTATTACTTGCAGCCTATAACGACTACTTTTTGCAACTACCTAAGTACCTGCCAAATAACTACCAAATACAAACCGCTAAAAGACAAAATGCCCGCCTCAGAAAACTGACGCAGGCATTTTTTGGAAGCCGTTAGGAATAACGCAAAATTATTTACGCAGACCGAGCTTAGCAATCAGATCACGATAACGTGTTGCATCTTTACCTTTGAGGTAAGCGAGCAAACTTTTACGACGATTAACCATCATAATCAAACCACGGCGGGAATGATGATCTTTGCTGTGTGCTTTAAAGTGGCCGTTGAGCTCATTGATACGAGCGGTCAACAACGCAACTTGGACTTCTGGAGAACCGGTGTCATTTTGACCACGGGCGTTATCGGCAACAATAGCTGCCTTATTTGCTTTTTCGAGCGACATGAACTTACCTTTCACATGCGATGTATAGAGTAGCAACCCCATACATCGTGAACAACGATTAAAACTGACCGAATAGCCAGCCGCAGATTATAACGGCATTACCGTAACGATTCAAATACTTAACCTTATTTTTTGAGAAAACCATGAAATATTGCAAAATCGCCCTGTTATTCGTTGCCACATGGGTACTCAGTGCCTGCACGGTTTTTCAGCCCGTGCAATTAAAGGTGGGCACTAGTGAGGCGGAAGTAATCGCTAAACTAGGCCAGCCGACAGCGCGCATTCCTGACGGCGAGCAATATTTACTCGAGTACTCACACAATCCTTGGGGTCAGTCTATCGACATGGCGCGCTTCGATCATAACAATCGCCTACTTTCCTACGAGCAGGTATTAACATTGGAAAAATTTGCCACAATAAAAATAGGGCAATCGACCAAAACCGATGTGTTGCGCACGATCGGACACCCTTCTGAGATTATCTACTTATCACGCCTACAACTTGAAGTCTGGACCTATCCTTATAAAGAACACGGCGTCTGGGATTCGGAGATGAATGTTCATTTTGACAATAACGGTGTTGTCAAAATGATGCTAAATGGCCCTGACCCGCGTTTCCAATCAAGATATTAAAAACGTGATCTTCTGCAGAAAAATTCTTCTCAACAAGAAAAGGCCGATGCCTTTAGCATCGGCCTTTTGTCTTTAACCAATGCCCCTAATTCTATGGGGAATCTTGGTGGCGCAAGAATCTAAGAAACTACATCACCACCTTATGCGAACCCATGATTAAGCAGCAACCAAGTTATCCGCTTTTTCTGCTGATACATCGGCAGCTGTTGCATTAAAGCGGGCATTACCCTGTTCGATGAATTTCTGACGATAATTCTGCAGAACAAACTTGGCAATCAAAGCTGCACCGAAGCAAAGCGCAGCAGCGAGGTAGAACACTGTGCCCCAATGCGCCGAGCCCATCACTTTCGAATGCGAAGCACCACCCGACGCCATCCAAGACGCCCATGGTACTGCTAGCGCAGCAGTGCCTTTGGCGGTGTACAACGCACCAGCATTACCCGTTGCGTTTTTAGAACCAAAGGTATCGCCAGCCATCGCTGGGAAGATCGAAAAAATCTCACCCCAGCAAGCGAAGATCATCGCTGCAAAGAACATAAAGCCAAATACGCTGTGACCGAAGTGATACAAGCCAACCAACGCAATCGCTTCGCCGGTAAAGACAATAAACATCGTGTTTTCACGCCCGATACGATCTGAGATAAAGCCGCACAGTGGACGGGTAAAACCATTGCACAAGCTGTCTATCGACAGCGCCATCGTCAGCGCTGGCAAGGTCATACCAAACATGGAGACCATGCTGTGGCTAAGCCCCCAGTCATTACCAATCGGTTTGAGCTGCGCCGTCGCCATCACACCGCCCATGGCCACGCAGACGAACAAGACATAGATCAACCAAAACAGCGGTGTCTTCATCATCTGACCAGTCGTCATGCTGAACTTGGCCAGCGTCTGACGAGATACAATCTTGAGACCAGCTGGCACGACCGGACGCACCAACAACAGAGCCAGCACGAAGATCACCGCGCCCTGGAAGATGCCAAAGAAGTGGAAGGTCGCTTGATAGCCATCCGTATGAATCATGTTGGCGATCGGGATCACGGTGAGCGCTGCGCCCGCGCCGAAACCGGCAGCTGTCAAGCCAGCAGCCAGACCACGACGATCCGGAAACCATTTCAATGCATTGCCGACGCACGTGCCGTACACGCAACCCGCACCGACACCACCGCAGACGGCAGCAACATAAAACATATTCAGGGTCGTGGCCTGCGAATTTAGCACCCACGAAATCGCCGCCAGAATAGCGCCGACAGCAACAACAGGCCGCGGACCAAATTTATCGACTATCATGCCTTCAAAAGGCACCAACCAAGTTTCTGTGATGATGAACATCGCAAAAGTCGCTTGAATCGCGGCCTTCGTCCAGTCAGGGTGCGCGAGATTGATCGGTCCAACAAATAATGTCCAACCGTATTGCAAGTTAGCGACCATCGCCATGCATACGATGCCAAGAATCAACTGCACCCACCGGTTTTTGTAACCGGTACCGTCTTGTGTTTTTGAATTGTTACTCATTTTCACTGCCCTCTTAAAATTCATAAGCTTTATGAAACGATCGTATGCAAACGCAGCATCGTCGAAAGTTTCAGAAATTTTTTGCTCTGGATATTTAATAAGATGTGCAACGCTTAGCGCTATCGATGCCACTAAAATCAATGGCGTGATATTTGATCATTAGTACATGATCATTGATGCGCGACGCATCACGACGTTGCCGATCTTTTACAGCGAAGGGGGAGCGCGGGAGAGGTAACGAGAAGAAACGAGAGCGCAAAATCCGACAAACAAACCTTGCGTCTGGCGTGCTTGCAGATTTTCAAAAGCAGGAATGACATACGACGATACTAATCCGCTATCTGAATGATCTGCAGAAAAGTGCACACCTGAATCGGCATCAGCCGATGCACCTTCACCGTATGAGCACTGATAATGCGACGGCCCATGGCTAGCGTACGCTGTCGCATCTGCCATCGCAGCTTGCTGAGCAAAAATCAGCATTAGCGACAACAAGATTTGGACAGGCAAACGTGACCTGATGTGGGCGATGAGCGATAACACTAAAAGCGATGACCTCAATTAGGATATGACTGCTAAAGCCATTTCAATTTGGTTAGCAGATATTTGATAACTAGCTAACTGCTATTCGCCCTATTTATATCATTGAGATTTCATCCAAACAATACGTAATAATACGTAACAGGACGTAGCTTATTGGCCGTTTTCTGGCGACCAAGCTAGGCCACATGCGCATTTTATGCACCTAACAACGACGCACTCAGAAACTTTGAAGTAACGTCCACAAACGAACTTCAATGGGTTTTTGCTATGTGTAAAATCCGGTCTTTTACTCATCCACCATCTTCATTAACGTGTGATTGCGATTTCCGATAATGCCGGACAATGTCTTAAGATGAACTACCACCGCAGTATTCAATAAAAATGGGCATATAGTGGCGACCGGAAAATCGGATACGATAGCGAATAGCATCCCGTTTTAAATCCTTAGTCGATTTTTTCAACCTGCCGTACATCAATCTAGCCCACGCAAGTTGCACACAACTGTGGCAAATCGAATATAGTCATGACAGACTTTTTACAGATATAAAAATTATGAAATTTGATGTTGCAATTGTCGGTAGCGGATTAGCTGGATTATCAGTTGCACTACATCTTGCGGAGACCCGCAAGATTGTGGTCATCTCCAAACGCACGGTGCTCGATGGCGCGAGTTCTTGGGCGCAAGGCGGTATCGCTGCAGTACTAGATTCTCACGACAGCGTTGACGAACATGTAGCTGACACACTGATAGCAGGTGGTGGTTTGTGTGATGAGCCAGCTACTCGCTATATCGTAGAGCATGGTCGCGAAGCGATCGATTGGCTAATCGCACAAGGTGTTCCCTTTACGCCAGATCCAGAGGCAGAACTTGGCTACCATCTGACACGCGAAGGCGGGCATGGACAACGCCGTATTATTCACGCGGCTGATGCGACCGGCCACGCGGTGCAAGTGACTTTAGAAGAAAAAGTTCGCCAGCACCCCAACATCACGTTGATGGAACATCACTATGCAATCGACGTCATTTCCTCAGAAAATCTGGAAAAGAAAAAGCATGGGCCGCGCTGCCTTGGTCTCTATGTGCAAGACGTAAAAAGCGGCAAAGTATTAACGATTTCTGCCGAACATACGGTGCTGGCAACCGGCGGCGCTGGCAAGGTTTATTTATATACGACCAATCCCGACACCGCGACCGGCGACGGCATTGCTATGGCCTGGCGCGCTGGCTGCCGTATCGCCAATATGGAATTCATACAGTTTCATCCTACCTGTCTCTACCATCCTTACGCTAAATCATTTCTAATTACCGAAGCGGTGCGTGGAGAAGGTGGTGAGTTGCGCCTACCGACAACGGCCGGTAAAGATGCGGGCAAACGCTTCATGCCGAGCTATGACGAACGCGAGGAGCTTGCGCCGCGCGACATCGTGGCACGTGCGATTGATGCAGAAATGAAAAAACGCGGCATCGATTATGTCGATCTCGACATCACGCACAAGTCGCCCGAATTCTTGAAAGAACATTTCCCCACCATCTTGGCACGTTGCTTGGAGTTGGGTATCGACATGACCAAAGATCCAATCCCAGTGGTGCCAGCAGCCCATTACACCTGCGGCGGCATCATCACCGATTTATCTGGACGTACCGACCTGCCCGGCTTGTACGCAGTGGGCGAGGCAACTTGTACCGGCCTACACGGCGCTAATCGCCTCGCCAGCAACTCGCTGCTGGAATGCCTGGTATTGGGGCGCTCGACCGCTAAGTACATCGAGACGCAAACAAAACAAAAAGCAGTTACGTTGCCAGCGTGGGACGAAAGCAGAGTCACTGACGCGGATGAGGAAGTCATCATCGCCAATAACTGGGAAGAATTGCGCCGCTTTATGTGGAATTACGTTGGTATCGTACGCACCACTAAACGACTGGAACGCGCGCAACATCGGATACGCTTGTTGAAGGAAGAAATCGACGAGTACTATGCAAATTTCCGCATCACACCAGATTTACTGGAGTTGCGCAACTTGGTTGAAGTCGCTTCATTGATCGTCAACAGCGCCCTTACCCGTCGCGAAAGCCGCGGCCTGCATTTCAGTCGCGACTATCCGCAAACCTTACCGAAGGCATTGCCTAGCGTGTTATCACCGCACCGGCAGCCATAGCAAAAAAAGCCGCTGATTTTGCGTTCAGCGGCTTTTTTGTTACTCATACCAACGTTGTCAAAAATATGGCAATCAACGTATGCGCAATGAATAGTCGGTGGCTTTAATATCTTTGGTCAAACTGCCGATAGAGATGCGATCTACACCGGTTTCAGCAATTGCACGCACCGAGTCGCGATTCACTCCGCCAGACCCCTCCAATAGCGCACGGCCTTTCGACCAATCGACTGCTTCGCGCATCATGGCCAGCGAAAAATTATCGAGCAATATCGACGTTGCCCCAGCCGCTAGAGCCGCTTCGAGCTGTCCCATATCTTCCACTTCGATTTGAATCGTGACGCCTGCATCTAACGCCAACGCAGCTTGCATCGCCGCTTTGACACCACCGGCCGCAGCGATATGATTTTCTTTGATCAAAATGCCGTCATACAAAGCTAGACGTTGGTTATCACCACCACCCACACGTACCGCATATTTCTGCGCAAGACGTAATCCTGGCAGCGTTTTACGCGTATCCAAAATACGCGCCTTGGTGCCGAGCACCAGATTGACGTAATCACGGGTCACCGTCGCGACGCCAGATAGTAGTTGCAGAAAATTCAAGGCGCTACGCTCGGCAGTCAACAGCGCGCGAGCTGGCGCTTGGATCAGACAGACTTCGCTGTCTGCCATCATCACGTCGCCCTCGGCGTAACGCCAGTCGATTTCAATTTGTGCATCCAGTTGATGCATCACCGCTTCAAACCACGGTGCACCACACAATACTGCCGCTTCACGCACGATTACGTGTGCTTGCACCATTTCATTTGCTGGCACCAGCAAACCGGTGACGTCACCACTTCCAATATCTTCTTCGAGCGCAGTTTGAATATTTGTTTTGAAAGCCGCTGCCAGCGCCGCATCAAAAGGGGCAAACGGATTATTCAAGGTGCTCATGCAGGGCCTATCCCAGAAAACAGTTTTTGCTCTTTCGCCAAATCGCTAGATGGGCGCACATTTGTTTTTTGCGCAGCTGCAAAATTCAACATGCGGTCTATGCAAATAGTTGCTTTACGGCCGAGCTCGGGATCAACCTTAATTTCATTGCGGCCGTTCTCCAACACGTCTAGCAAATTCTGCAAACCATTCATCGCCATCCATGGGCAATGCGCGCAACTCTTGCAAGTTGCACTGTTGCCAGCGGTTGGTGCATCAATAAAAATTTTGCCCGGTGCAGCGGCTTTCATCTTGTGCAGAATGCCGTTATCGGTAGCGACGATAAACTCTGGCGCATCCATAGTTTGTGCCGCATGAATCAATTGCGAAGTAGAACCCACGGCATCAGCTAGGGCAACTACCGCCGCTGGCGATTCTGGGTGTACTAACACCTTTGCCAATGGATGTTCTTTCTTCAGCAATTCGAGCTCAACCGCTTTAAATTCGTCATGTACCAAACAAGAGCCCTGCCATAACAGCATATCGGCACCGGTTTGCTTTTGAATGTAACCACCTAAATGTTTATCTGGCGCCCATAAAATTTTCTTACCTTGCGCATGCAGATGTTCGACGATCTTCAGCCCTATCGATGAGGTCACCATCCAATCAGCCCGAGCTTTCACCGCTGCGCTGGTGTTGGCGTAGACCACCACCACACGATCATGATGCGCATCACAAAAGGCGTTAAATTCATCAATCGGGCAACCCAGATCGAGTGAACAGGTCGCGTCCAGATCCGGCATCAGTATGGTTTTCTCAGGGCTCAAAATTTTTGCCGTTTCGCCCATGAATTTAACGCCAGCCACAATCAAGGTCTTCGCGGGGTGATCGCGGCCAAAACGCGCCATCTCCAGCGAGTCAGAAACACAACCACCGGTTTCCTCTGCTAGATCCTGCAGATCGGCATCTACATAATAATGCGCAACTAGTACTGCTTCCTTTTCTTTCAACAACTGTTTGATGCGCATCTTCAAAGCGATTTTTTCTTCTGGCGACGGCGTGGCTGGTGTCCGTGCCCAAGCTTGCGCGGTACAGCTGCCGCCGCTTTGTATCGCGGGACGTTCAAATTCCACGGTTTTAATAGTTTGAGTTTGCATAGTCGATGAAGAAATTAATTAGCTGTCAGTTCCGTACAGGTCAACCGGCAAAGATGATTTGAAAAAAGCGTTTCCCAATCAGGAGGCATAGTTCTCAAAATCGCTCTGCAAATTGTAGCCCGATTCCGCTCTGTCAGTTGCAGGAGAAGTCATAGCGTCGATTTAAGACGCTGCAAACATTTGTCGATGATGCAGATGTGAAAAAAGCGCGTCAGAAAATATTCTGCCGCGCTCTTCATTCACGAAAATTTACTCGATGCCCTGACTGGTCAGGTACTCCTCGTAATTGCCTTGGAAATCGACAATTTCATTTTCCTTTACTTCCAGAACGCGCGTCGCCAGCGAAGATACAAACTCACGATCATGCGACACGAAAATTAATGTGCCCATATATTTTTCCAGCGCGACGTTGAGTGATTCGATCGATTCCATATCCATATGGTTGGTCGGCTCATCCATCAACAATACATTATGGCGGCCAAGCATTAATTTACCGTAAGTCATGCGGCCTTTCTCGCCACCGGACAATACTTTGACCGACTTCTTCACATCGTCGCCGCCAAACAGCAAGCGTCCAAGGATAGAGCGCACTGCCTGATCATCGTCGCCCTCTTGCGTCCACTGTCCGACCCAATCGGTCAGGTTTTTATCGCTGGCGAAATCCTCAGTCGGATCTTGCGGCATGTAACCGACATTGGCATTTTCCGCCCATTTTACTTTGCCGCTATCCGCATCCAGACCTGTAATGTCTTTACCACCGATGCAACGCAACAAGGTGGTTTTACCAGCGCCGTTAGCGCCGATGATGGCAACGCGCTCGCCCGCTTCCACGGTGATGTCAAAGTTCTTGAACAACTGCCTATCGAAAGCTTTCGAGATGCCTTCGACCGTCACGGCCTGTCTATGCAATTTTTTCTCGCCATCAAAACGCACAAATGGATAAGCACGTGACGAAGGTTTGATGTCATCAACTTTGATTTTTTCAATTTGCTTGGCGCGTGATGTTGCCTGACGTGCCTTGGATTTGTTCGCTGCAAATCGACGTACAAATTCCTGCAATTCGGCGACCTTGTCTTTCGCTTTCGCGTTATTAGCCAATTGTTGATTACGTGCTTGCGTCGAGGCAAACATGTAGTCGTCGTAGTTACCTGGATAGATTTTCAGCGTGCCGTAATCCATATCCGCGACGTGTGTACACACCTGATTCAAAAAATGACGATCATGCGAGATGATAATCATGGTCGAGTCGCGCTGATTGAGCACATCTTCCAGCCAGCGAATCGTGTTGATATCCAGATTGTTGGTCGGCTCATCCAGCAACAGAATGTCAGGATTGGAGAACAGTGCCTGAGCCAGCAATACGCGTAGTTTCCAACCTGGCGACACATTGCTCATCGGGCCTTGATGCAAATCGATAGAGACGCCTGCACCCAGCAACAACTCGCCGGCGCGCGCTTCGGCGGTATAGCCATCGTATTCGGCAAATTTGGCTTCCAGATCCGCGGCTTTCATGTAATCGTCATCGGTCGCTTCCAGATTGGCATAAATCGCATCGCGCTCCGACATCGCCGCCCACATTTCTGTGTGGCCCATCATGACGACATCCAACACGCGCATTTCTTCAAACGCAAACTGATCTTGGCGCAGCTTACCCAAACGTTCGTTCGGATCCAGCATCACCGTACCAGCCGATGAATCGAGATCGCCACCCAGAATTTTCATGAAAGTCGACTTACCGCACCCGTTGGCACCAATTAGGCCATAACGATTACCGTCGCCAAATTTGACTGAAATGTTTTCAAACAACGGCTTGGGGCCGAACTGCATTGTGATATTCGCTGTGGAGAGCACTGAAAAAACCTTTGTATAGATGAATATATGTAACCCGACATTCTATCATCGGCTAGGTAAAGCTTCACGGTTGACAGACGGAAAGAGCAGATGCAGCGAGAAAGCGAGCGGAAGACGCATGTTTTGCGTCCAATTCGCTTGTGTTCCATCCTAGGTTGAGCTTGTGTACCGAACTTGTGTTCTGAGCTTGTAGCGCGCTGAATTCACGCAGTTGCTCGCCGCGACACGATGCAGTATGCGGACTGAGACTAGAGGACAAAAAGATTAATAGTGATTAGGAACCAGACAGATGGGGATATGCAGACATCACCAAACTCAGCGAATCGCGGCCAGAGCGCAATGCGCAATGCGCACCTACGGCCAATGTGACTTTGTCAGTTTCATGACCGAATGGCAAGCCACACAAAACAGGAATCGGTAAGGTGTTGCGCAAATAATCCAACATGACGGCAAAGTCGTAACCATTATCGTAGTCAGTCAAACGATAAGCAGAAAAATCACCCAATATCAGCGCCTGTTGTTGTCCCAGTACACCTGCGTGTAGAAGCTGCAACACCATGCGCTCGACTCGATACGGATGCTCATTCACATCTTCGATAAACAAGATGCCGTTTTCGATGTGTGGCATATATGGTGAACCAACCAGATGCGTCAGCATTGCAAGATTGCCGCCCCACAGCGTGCCCTCACATTCAAGCAGTGGATTGTCGTGCGCAGTTACCTTAATCGTCTGCGTCGCTTGCGTCATAGATTGCCAGAAACTCTGCATCGTCAATGCGCTCAGCTCTTCGCGAACAAAATCATCACACAGCATAGGACCAGCAAAACTTGTAGTTCCGGTTTTTGCGAGTAAAGCTAACTGAAATGCGGTGAAATCACTATGCCCGACAAACAGTTTTCCACTCGCCGCCAACATTGAAAAATCCAAGGCTGGCAATAGTCGAGTTAAGCCGTAACCGCCACGCAAAGCGAGCACGATGTCGACTTCGGAGTCGTTTACTGCGGCATACAACTGCGCCACACGCGCGTCGTCAGTCGCGGCAAAACGTTGATATTTTCTATCACCGGCGTAAAAATTACGCACCGCACAGCCCTGCGCCTCTAAAGCAGTAATGCCGCGTGCCACTGCCGCATCGCTGACCGCATAGCCGCTCGGGGCGACGATGGCAACCGTCGGTGGTTTGCGCTGCGTAGATAAAACAAGCTCGCGCAACTGCTGATTTAAGGCAGTATTCATCCGTTTTGCGGAAGTGGAATTGGCATCGTCAATTGGGATGCTGCATGGCAGTGTTCACCAATCAATTGCGTGAGGTGCGGATTCAGACCATCTGCCAAATCGTGTCCCATGCCATCGATTTCCTTAAGCACTGCGTATGGAATCAACTGCGCTGTTTCGCGCCCACAAGCGACCGGCATCAGCGGATCAATCTTGCCGTGTATGACCAAAGTTGGCACACGAATTGTTTTTAATAACGCCACGCGATCGCCTGAGGCGCCCACTGCAAGTAACTGACGCAGCGTACCTTGTGGAAACATTCCCCTGGCGACCGTTTTCGCCAAACGTTGACGCAACTCTGTATCGGACGCAAGAAACTCCTTACGGCTACCAATCACATGCGTCGTATTGAGCAAGTGATCGATCACAGCTTCGGGGCCACTATCAACCGGCGGTGGCGTAAACAGAATTTTACGTGCTTCTTTGGTGCCTTCCGGCAAGCCACGACGACTGCTGGTCGACATAATTGATGTCAAGCTGATGGCGCGTTCCGGATGACGCGCGGCGACAATCTGCGCAATCATTCCACCCATCGAGACGCCAAGAATATGGGCTTTTTTGATTTTCAACGCATCAAGTAGGCCAATCGCATCGGTCGCCATATCATCCAAGCTGTAACCGGATTTAAGGGGCACGCGCACAGCCATTTTTAGCAAGGCCAATGCAATGTTTGGTTTGCCTAGTTGGGTCAGCTTGGTAGAGAGCCCGCTATCGCGATTATCAAAACGGATCAGATAAAAACCCTGCTTAATCAAACCGTCGCAAAATGAATCTGGCCAAGAGATCAGCTGCATACCCAAGCCCATGATCAGCAAAATTGGCTCGCCGGCGGGGTCCCCCAGCGTTTCATAGGTAATGTCGATGTCGTTAGAGAGTTGAGCGATCGGCAAAATGAACCTTTAAAAAATACGTGGATACGAAGTGGTATTAATCGACATCAGAAATCATTGTGCAGCCATCCATCCATCCGACTCTAGGTATTACTGACAAGCCCATCAACTTAGGGTAAATCATACCGGTGGATTTGTTTCTGCACCAGTCGGCGCAGCATTCCAGCGCCAAAATCGTAAATCGCTACCGACAGCAAAATCGAGCGAATCTGCTAACCTTGCTGTTGCTTGCGACGCTCGACAAAAAATTCTTTCAGCAAGGTACTGCATTCTTGCGCCAATACGCCGCCAAGCAATGCGGTGTGATGATTGAGTTGATTTTGCTCGAACAAATTGATGAGCGAACCGCCAGCACCGGTTTTTGGATCGCTGGCACCGTAGACTACGCGTGACAAGCGCGCGTGCAGCATCGCACCCGCACACATTGCACATGGCTCCAGAGTCACAAATAACTCACAGCCCGGCAGACGATAATTACCGAGAATGGCGGCGGCGGCGCGCAACGCCATGATTTCTGCATGCGCGGTTGGATCGTGATTGCCGATCGGCTGGTTAAAGCCCGTCGCTATCACTTCACCGTCCTTGACGACCAAGGCGCCAACCGGCACTTCGCCCAGCGCCCAAGCATTACGCGCTTGGTCCAGTGCCTGTCGCATACGACGTTCATCCTGCACCACGAGGTCGTCCTGCATCATCTCATCCATGCATGTAGCGATCAGCTGTCAGCGGTGATTTCAGCCCAGCAGTTGGGCGTTTCGTGCAGCACCAGTTTTTGTAGACGTAGGCCGGTTCCATAACGATCTGTATAAGCGGCATTCAAAATATTAAACGCCGTCTGCGCCAAATTTTCTACCGTCGGAATACAGTCGATAACCACCGTCTTGTGGTCAGGAATGCTGCTTAAAAAATCGCGAACCTTGCTGTCTTTTTCGTAGACCAGAAATGCGTGATCCCATATATCGACCAAATGCTCTTTCGCCAGCGTCTTGATATCAGAAAAATCCATGATCATGCCGTTGTCCGAACTGCCCTCGACATCGATCACTGCACCTAGCAGGGTAATTTCTAGCGTGTAGCGGTGTCCATGCAAATTGCGACATTGGCTTTTGTGATCGGGGATGCGATGACCGGCATCAAACTCGAGCTTGCGGGTAATGGTAAGCATAATAATTAAGGTATTTGAAGAAGTTTGTGGGTCTGCAAGCTAAGCTTCCATTTTGGATTACGTTTGCAGATATCAATCGCCAAACGCGTGTTTTGTTCAACCACAGAGCCATCCATAGGCTGTACAAAAAAATGATCAAAATCCAGCATTTCATATGCGGCCAATGATTGATCATCCTGCGGGATCACTACTTTTAGTTCGTTACCTTTTTTTACTACCAATTGCGAACCCATTTTAGGACTAACGCACACCCAATCAACCCCATGCGGAACCGGCAAGGTACCGTTTGTTTCAATCGCAATTTCAAAACCATAGGCATGCATTGCCGCAATCAGTTCGACATCCAGTTGCAGTAGCGGTTCGCCCCCTGTAAACACAACATACTTGCTAGCTGGGTAAGATGCCGGCCACAGCGCGTTGATGGTTTGCGCCAGCGCGTCGGCGGCACTGAATTTACCGCCGCCTTCGCCATCGGTACCGACAAAATCGGTATCGCAAAAGCGACATATCGCAGTGGCGCGATCAACTTCGCGCCCGCTCCACAAGTTACAGCCGGAAAAACGGCAAAACACCGCAGGCCGCCCGGCGTGTGCGCCCTCGCCTTGTAGCGTGTAAAACATTTCTTTAATACTGTAAGTCAAAATAGGTGCCGTATAGACATGAACGCAAAGCGCGATAGGTGCGAAGAGTAGCTTGTTTATATGACGGTGATTCGCGGATGATTCATGCATGCAATCACTGTAAAACGCCGTCCCAAGGTTTCCGCCGGCAGCGTGTTTTTACGCTACACGTGAGCCGCGATTATAAACCAGCGCTAGTGTGGCGACGTGGGCAGCTAGCAAAATGGTGCAAGCAATCACAAAGTCAGGCATGCCACTTCGACTACCGTTTGATCGCTTTTACTTTCGGTTCTGGCGTGCCAGACCAACGTAACTCGTAACCGACCCCGCGACGTACGTTACCCACCAGCGCTGGACGGAAACAAGCCAAATTAACGCCCCCCTTATGGCGCACGCTAGGATAAATCAATCCTAACGAGCCCCGCTCCAGCAATTGAGAGGCCAACGTCTGTGAGGCCACATAGCTATTTGGCGCAAGACACTTGCTATGTCCTCTCGCACGGCGCAAATCATGAAATGGACTGTTGAAATCGGCCAGTAGACTCTGGTAGCGCACGCAATCGTCAAATCGGTCAATCTCGTAATACTCGATGGTTTTATGAAAAATAATCTCATCGAGCGCAGTCTCCATATCGAAACTGCAATACCAAGCACCCCGCTCTTCATCATTGAAGCGACTACCTTCGGGCCGTGCGTAGGTAAATGCCGCATTGATAATTCTAAAATTTGGTACGCCAAAAACCAGCTCATCGACGCCAATGCCGCTGGCACGTCCATGCTCGGCAATCAGGCGCTGGTTGGTCGCATTGTCCAACTCAAAGATAGCCGCTAAATGCGCCGTGTCTTCCGACAAGGGAAACAACACCGAATCTTCTTGATCAACAAACCGCGACGGAATCAACCTACACGTATCAAATTGACGTAACTGCGTTATTGGCAACACCGCCATCACAGTCCTCCGCGACGCGTGTCCAGCAACTTGCGTACGGTTTGCATCGCCAACAATCCGCCTGCCTGCATAAATGCCAAAGGCGTTTGGCCAGAAAATATAGCGTTTTTATTCGCAAGCGTGATCCATTCATCTGCCAATTTATCGCCGTATAAAATGTGCAGCGCTTTGTAAATACCAATCAAATAAGAGATGCGCGTAATGCGGTCAACCTCAAGCACGCGCTGGGGATTTTTTTTCCATTCATAGAATGCGCTACTAGAAAGTCCACCCAGCAATTCTCGTGCATCTTCATCGCGTAGTTTCCACGCACTCGCTAACCGAAAAAATCCCTTAAGCGCAGCGGATGACAAACGCTCACGCTCAGCCTTGACCGTTAAATCAACCAGGGCGGCGGGTTCAAACTTACTTTTTGGGTAGGCATATGCTGCGCTCATTGTCACTCCTTATATGGATATATAATACTCCACATTCGGAAAATCAACAAAGACAGGAAGTAGGCTTACGCGGCGCCGCGGTTGCCACTGACCTCCTAGATCAGTACCAGTGAAGCGGCCTCTGTTATCGCTGCAAGGATTGAAGTAAAGCCGACAGTGCGCCATCACTAGCCATCGTCGACGCGTGCCTATGTGCCGACTGATGGGCGTTGGTTTCATCGCGCCATTTACCGGGCGCAATGACCACCACCGGCGGATCGCAAATCGTGCCATCGACACTTAATAGATGAAATACACCGGAATATTCAGCAGTGCGCGCGACGCGTGCCTCGGTCTGAAACGTCGCTCCATGGGCGCTAAGTGCCTCAGATAGAGGCGCTGAAACTTGCTGCGTCATGACATTACCTTTATCGAAACTTCAGCGATGACTAACTCTCGACTACAAACGCGCTTCCGCTACTTCTCGATCAATATACAAGCGCCCTTGCTGCAAAGCTTTTTGAGCAGCCGCCTCTGCGGAATCAAAGCTATCTTCCAACACACTGATACTGATCACTGGTCTGCCGTCTTTCATGATATGAAAACTACCGCCCCATTTACCAGTGTCGTGCTTTTCACTGGTTGCATGAACAGAGTAACCGTGGTGTTGCTCAAGGTCTGTATGGCTCATTGCATAGTCTCCCGCTAGTTTTTTGTGTGAGCGCGATGCGCTATCCGTTATAAAACATCCGATTTAATCATAGCTTCTATGCCAGCTAACGTCACGTTGTTACGCCATAAAAATTTACGTAAATTCTAGCAAACGTAGAAACTCGACTTGCCAAGTAGAGGCTACTTAAACAGCGAAGTTCTCTATAACAGTTCTCTATAACAACGATAACTCAGCGCCTCAAGACAGATCGAGCCCCTAGACAATTTGTCATATTTCATCATCACCAAACTCAGGGTATAGTCAACACTGCGCTAAAGATACGCGCATGTCTTTTTTGCAAGCTCGGCTTGGTCGGACTTCACTACACCTTTTGTTCCTAAGGTAGGTATTCGAAATGTCAGAATCCAATTTACCAGCAACATCAACGAAAACCTCGTGGTCACTCTCCACGCGCCAACTCGCTCTGATTATGATTATCGGCGGCGCGTGCTTTCTAACCGCCGTATGGAGTTATGGTAGTCAAGCATTTGGCTTGGTTCCGCTAGATTTATGGTCAATCTGCACTACCAAAGAAGTGAAGACGATTGCACCTAGTACGAACGCTTGGGAGCAATCGCTGACAATTTCTTCAAATAAAGACAAAGCTTTAGCTAAGTAGGTTGCGGAAAAAAACGAGCGTTGGCAAACAAAGCATTGCATTGCATTGGGCCACACCCCGGCACTTTTGATTACTCGCCGATAAACACCATATCTTTAGCCAGCCTGAATCTCATTATCCTTGCGGGCTAGCCGTCATTTGATGGCAGTAATCTTCCAAATTCTCGGGCAAATCTGACGGGCATATGCCGCACTGACGATTTCCAGGTACCGCATAGTCGATAAATTTTGGGTAAGGCAGATTTAAATTTTTCATGATGCTTTTGAACTCGTCGAGCGTCTTCCCTGCCCCGAGTCGCTCATTGCGTTTTCTCTCCTGCGCAATCGACGATACGTGACGATCCTTGTAGTCATGTGCTGGATAAACCAGCACATCATCAGCGAGCGTAAAAAGTTTTTGATGCACACTTTTATATAAATCTTCTGCATTGCCATTCTGAAAGTCTGTACGGCCACAACCATCAATCAGCAACGCGTCGCCAGTGAATACGCGATCGTTACATAAGTAGGCAAAATGTCCGTCGGTATGGCCGGGTGTATGCAAAGGCTGAAGTGCCACACCACCAACTCGAAATGGCATCCCATCCTGCAACCCAACATCGGCACAAGGCAAGCCTTCCATCGCAGGCGCTGCAATTTTGCTGCCAGTCAGCCGCTTCAAGGTTAATGCTGCTGTGATGTGATCGGCATGAATATGCGTGTCGACTGTGTAACTTAAGGTCAAGCCAAGGCGGGCGAGTTCTGCCCGATCACGCTCGACTGCCGAAATAACCGGATCTATCAAGATGGCCTGCCCGGTTTCCTCACATCCTAATAAATAGGTGTAGGTACTCGATAATGGCTCAAAGAGCTGTCTGAAAATCATGTTGCCTCCTACGTGAATAAGCTGGTGTAAAACCACATCAATAACAATATACTAAATTATATATTATAATACGCATATTTTAAAATTGATGACTACATCCAGCTAATTAATGACCACGTCCACCACTATCGACATTGCAGCACTGCAAGTAGCGGCCGGCGATGCTGCCTCGCTACTCAAAACACTGGCCAATCCGGATCGTCTGCTGCTGTTGTGTCAAATGACACAAGGTGAATTTTCGGTGGGCGAGCTAGAACAAAAAACGGGCATACGACAACCGACGTTATCGCAACAATTGACCGTTCTTAGAGAAAAACAACTGGTACAAACCAGGCGTGACGGTAAGCAAATCTGCTATCGCATCGCTAGCAACGAAGCACAAGCGGTGCTGCAAGTTTTATACACATTGTATTGCCCACAAGAGGATTAAAAAATGTCGATAGCTTGGAATAGTTTCACGCCGTGGAGTGCGCTCGCTGGTGGTGTGATGATCGGCATCGCCGCATCGATACTGCTTTTATTCAACGGAAAAATTGCAGGCATCAGCGGCATTTTAGGCAGTGCATTGAAGCCCAGCAGTTCTGACAAAGGTTGGCGACTCGCCTTTTTAATTGGTTTAATCACCTCACCGTTTTTATTCGCGCTAGCATCGCCGCTGCCTTCAGTCACTGTCGATGTCAGTTCAACGGTCTTAATCATTGCCGGTCTGCTAGTCGGATTCGGCACGCGTTATGGTCAAGGTTGTACCAGTGGGCACGGCGTATGTGGATTGTCGCGCTGGTCGCAACGCTCGTTCGTGGCCACCGTCGCCTTCATGCTTGCCGGATTCGTGACGGTCTATGTCGCACGTCATTTGATCCACTAGGAAACACTATGCAAATTATCACCGCACTGTTCTCCGGTCTACTCTTTGGTATCGGACTGATTGTGTCCGGCATGGCAAACCCTGCCAAAGTTATCGGCTTTCTAGACCTAACGGGGTGGTGGGATCCGTCATTGGCATTTGTCATGGGTGGTGCCATTGCCGTAGCTATGGTCACCTTTACACTTGCTCGTCGCAAACAGCGCTCTTTGCTCGGCAACACGATGCCATCACCACCTTCCAAACAATTGGAGCCGCGTTTGATCTTGGGTGGCATTACTTTCGGCATAGGGTGGGGTTTGGCTGGCTATTGCCCAGGCCCTGCCTTGGTGTCACTTGCGGCAGGTGGGAGCAAGCCATGGCTATTTGTGAGTGCCATGATTGCGGGGATGATCATCTTTGAGTTTATTGATACTTGGCGCAAGCGATGACGAGCATTTCCAAAGCGGCCACTTGTCTGACACGGAATTCCGCGTTTCACTGATAAGAGAAGCGATGCTTATAGGGTACGATTTCCTATCATTCACTAGGAGACAAACATGAGCGAACAGAAAACAACGAATCACGATGAATCAAAGAAAAATGGGGCAACACACGAGCTAGAATTGGCAAGTGAATCTTCTGAAAGTGAGTTCGCGCACGAGACCACTATTCAGAGCGACAACGCTGACGAAGACAAAAAAGACCAGTAGAAATAAAGCGACTTAGCTATAAGCTTTAGACTTATAGTCTGCGTTGTCGTAAGTAAATAAAAAAGCCCGTCTAAACGGGCTTTTTGGTTTTTATGGCCACACTGAGTCGTACACGCAGCACTACTTATCTGTACGGCTTACGTGGCAACGATTATTTGTTGAGCGAGCTTAGAGTGGCGCATTCGCAAGCGTCCTAACTATGTTTAGCGCCATAGGTTTCAAGTAGCTCATCCAGTCTCTCAGCGTACTGTTTTTCTTCTTGCGAAGTCGAGAGCAGTGCGCTCATATCTAGTTCATCCTTGTTCTCGAGAAAATACATGCGAAGCCTATGCACACTCGGCTCAGGATTATCGATATCGTGGACCATCTCTTCACGCGTTTCTTGGTAATCGTCTTCATCGCCTACCGCAGCGACTGTGAATAGATTATTAATTTCCTCGATCGCGTCCCGCATCATCTCAGCGAATCCCTCATCTTCTTTCAACCTTAAGAGAAATTCATCCTTCTCGCGGTCGGTTAGGTTTGCGGCATATTCACGCAACGCTTCGTTACCCTCATCAATTTCGAAAAACTCGTCGTCGTTTTCATCCATTTGTAACTCCTGATGGTTAGCGGGCCGGGATTTATAATAATTTGACTTGCATGCTTAGTCGACTGATTGTATTTCCAAAAGTTCGTAAGCGAGATATTTAAAGGTCACGATTGCTTATCTTAAGAAACGCCACCCCAAGTCTTTTAGGACTTTAGATTATGTTTAAAAAAATACAACGATCAATAGCTATGTTTTTCAAGAAAGTAACCGCTCGCGAATTAAATCACAAACTATCCATATGGACACTCTATGCTTAACGACGCAAAGACGATCTTTTTTTATTTCAGTGAGAATTGGCGGAAGCGGTGAGATTCGAACTCACGAACGGCGCAAACCGTCGCTAGTTTTCAAGACTAGTGCCTTCAACCACTCGGCCACGCTTCCTTTTGGATCATGCATATGAACGAAATCGATCCGACTACAACCTTGCTGCACGAGCGTGCAAGCTGACGGCGATCATGTTCTTCAACTTCCAAGAGCATGCATTATACCTAAGTCGTTCTCAAATGCCGACTACTGACGGATAATTTATCCACTAATCGACTAAAAACATTTGTTGCAGATCATTTAGAAACGCTTGCCCAAGTACAGTTGGCTTGATGGTCTTATGGTCGCGATACAACAAGCCTTTGGCTTCTGCCTGATTTAAGGCGCGCTCTATCGCATTCAACGGCATTCCTGTGCGCTCGCCAAACAGATTTACTTCAACCCCATCCACCAGCCGCATAGCATTGAGCATAAATTCAAAACTCATTTCATCGCGTGCGATTTCATGTTCTTCCTGCACCGCATTTCCCTGCTGCATACGTTGCATATAGGTGGTCGGCTGCTTGTAGCGTGCTTGGCGTATCACACGATGCGGAAAAGATAATTTGCTATGCGCCCCAGCACCTATGCCCAAATAATCGCCAAACTGCCAGTAATTGAGATTGTGGCGCGCTTGTCGCTGCGGTTGCGCATAAGCGGATACTTCGTAATGCTTGTAACCAGCAGATGACATTTCTTCTCCGATCATGTCTTGAATATCGGCGCTAGCGTCATCGTCTGGAACGGTCGGTGGATACTTGGCAAAAACCGTATTTGGCTCCATCGTTAGGTGATACAAAGACAGATGCGGTGGCGCATACGCAATCGCAGTTTTTACATCATCGCGTGCTTCCGCCAGAGTTTGCGATGGCAATGCGTACATCAGATCCAAATTGAAGTTATCAAAATTGGATGTCGCAATATCAATCGCGCGCCGCGCTTCATCGCCATTGTGTATGCGTCCTAGCGCTTGCAGATGATGACTATTAAAACTCTGTATGCCTATCGATAGACGATTGATGCCGCTGGCGCGATAGGATTTAAATTTTTCCGCTTCGAAGGTGCCGGGGTTAGCTTCCATCGTGATCTCGACTGCACCGTCCAACGGTAGCAAGGTACGGATATCGGACAACAATCTGTCCAAGCCAGCTGCGGACAAAAGACTGGGCGTGCCGCCGCCGATAAATATCGTGTAGATCTTGCGGCCCCAAATCAATGGCAAAGACATTTCTAAATCCGCGCGCAAGGCGTCCAAGTATTCCTTCTCAGGAAAACCTACCTTTTCATCGTCGCTGATTTGATGCGAGTTGAAATCGCAATAAGGACACTTCTTCACGCACCACGGGAAATGCACATAGAGTGACAGCGGCGGTAACGATGGCAAACTCAGTGCACCGGGTTTTAAATAAGCATTGGCGACACGTGCCGGCTCGGCATGATCGAGCGTGTGGTTGAGCTTGTTAATGCGCTCATTGCTATCGCTAATCTCCGCGCTGATAGGTTTAATCGGGATCATCGCAATTTCTCGATCAGCGCGCGCAAGGCTTGCCCTCGATGGGACAAACTATTTTTTTCTGCTGCAGTTAATTCGGCCGCGGTCTTTTGCAAAGCGGATAACCAAAAATAAGGATCGTAGCCAAAGCCGCCCTGCCCACGCGGCTCGCTCACCATTTCTCCGTGCCAGCAACCATCGGCAATAATCGGCTGTGGATCATCAGCATGGCGCACAAACACGAGCACGCAATAGTAGTAAGCAGATTTATCGGCATGCGCAACCAGATCAGCGATCAGTTTTTCATTGTTGCGCTGATCAGATTTTGGCTCACCAGCATACCGCGCGGAATACACACCGGGCGCGCCGTCCAGTGCATTGACGCAAACACCCGAATCATCGGCCAGTGCTGGCAAGCCTGTCAAACGTGAAGCATGACGCGCTTTAGCTATCGCGTTTTCGACAAAGGTGACGTGCGGCTCTTCTGCTTCCGGCACATCGAACTCGCTCTGCGCGTGCAAGGCAAAATCAAGCGGCGCCAGCAAGCCGCTGAATTCTTTTAGTTTGCCTGGGTTATTGGAAGCAAGAACAAGTTTGCGCGTCATGATGACCTGAGAGATAGATTTAAAACCAAAATTTAAAACTAAATTGGAAAATAAAATAAAGCGGCAATAAAAAACCCGGCCTTAACAGCAGCCGGGTGATAACTCGTTTCACTGCATGGCATCGTTGTCAGTACCTATGTATGAACCAAGTGAATGACTCATCGGCGTCACACTGACAGATCACTATTTTACGCAGTAATTTCAAGCACCTGTTTTTGCATCACGATTAAATCGCGAATACCGTTTTGCGCCAAATCCAACAAGCTGTTCATGGCGTCACGATCAAAAGCGGCACCCTCTGCCGTGCCTTGCACTTCAATAAAATGGCCAGCATCGGTCATCACAATGTTCATGTCGGTGTCGCAATCAGAGTCCTCTGCATAATCCAGATCCAACACCGGTTGGCCTTTATAGACACCGACCGAAATCGCCGCAACAAAATGCTTGAGCGGCACCGCGGGAATGACGTTTTGTTTTACCAATTTATCGAAAGCGTCATAGGCCGCTACCATCGTGCCGGTGATCGCCGCTGTGCGAGTACCGCCATCCGCTTGAATCACGTCGCAATCCAGATGCAAGGTGCGTTCGCCAAACGCTTGCAGATCGAACGCAGCGCGCAAGGAACGACCAATCAAACGTTGAATTTCTTGGGTCCGACCAGATTGTTTGCCACGCGCCGCTTCTCTATCCATGCGGGTATGTGTGGAGCGCGGCAGCATGCCATATTCAGCAGTCAGCCAACCCTGCCCTTTGCCTTTTAAAAAGCCGGGCACACGATCTTCGATACTGGCGGTACAGATGACCTTGGTATCCCCGCACTCGATCAATACCGAGCCTTCAGCATGTTTGGTGTAATTACGAGTCAGTTTGATAGCACGTAAAACATCAGCGGCGCGTCCGCTGGGACGATTTTGAAACGACATGAGGCATTAATTCCTAGAAGTGATACGAGACGATTTATCTATCGCGCTACGGATTTCATCAATAGCTTTTTCGATTTCGGACTCGTTATAGACATCCGCGCTCTCCATATCTAGATGGCGCGGCGCTTGTATGGTGGTGGTCACACTGCCGACTGGCAAAGTGTTGGTGGTGATCGTACTATTGCCTTGCAAACTATCACTACTTTCCCACATCATCGCCAACGCAGTAACGTTGTCACCACTCTTGCCGGCAATACCCGTCGCGGTGGTCAATAGTTCTGGTACTGCACGCACGATTGTGTTGTTATGCAGACGTTGCGCTAATTCGTGATCCGGCAACATAGACCATAATCCGTCAGAACACAGCAGCATGATATCACCGGCCTGCAAACTGGCGCGGCGTGAAATTTCAACGATAGGCATGTTGGGCGCGCCAAGGCAGTTAAACAACTTATTGCGATCAGGATGCGTATCGCGCTCCGACGCATCTGCCCTACCTTGCGCGATCAATGTTTCAATACGCGAATGGTCGCGCGTGCGCGCCAATATTTGCCCCTGTCGCATCCAGTACAAACGCGAGTCGCCACAATGCGCCCACATTGCACTGTTATGTTGAATCAAACAGGCGACGATCGTGGTGCGCGGTGTTTCAGGCAAATTATTGATGGCGCGATAACGATGTATCTCACGATGCGCGGCGAAGAAACTATCTTCTAAAAAACGTTCTGGCTTTTTGACGTAAGGCTTGGCATTTTCTTGAAATAAGGACGCTATCGTCTGCATCGCAATCTGTGCTGCCATCTCGCCCAAGATGTGTCCGCCCATACCATCGGCGACTAGCAATAGCAGCGCGTCGCGCGTAAAACTGTAGCCCATGCGGTCTTGATTATTCTTGCGGCCGCCGATGTGGCTTTCTTGGTAGACAGAGAAACGCATAGATTTCTAACAATAAAGGTGCGGATTAATTACTCAGAATAATAGCTCAAGCAAACATCAACTAGCGTGTGTGTTCTTGGATGGTAGTTGCCACGTTGAGCTGCTTTCTACCCATACCACTGAAAATTTGCTTCAGCTTACGTGTTACCTGATTCAATTTGAGTTCAGTTTGCGGTTCCGACACATCCTCGCGCAAGGCTTTTTGCAAAGCGAACACGCTTTGCGGACGTTCCAACGGATCAATCATCAAACTCCAACGGATTACATTGATTAAATCAGTAGAGTAGACACCTTCCAATTTCTTGAAGTGCCCTTCCATCTTGTCATTAAGTTTGCGCTGATCTGCAGGTTGCGGTGGCGCGCCCACCATGCAAGCAAACATCGAGGCGCCAATACTGTAAATGTCGGTCCACGGACCGAGATTACCATTTTTCACATAGAGTTCCGGAGGCGCAAAACCCGGTGTGTACATAGGATATAACTTCGGCAAATCTGCTTTCAGCGTTTGCCGTGCAGCGCCAAAATCCAGCAAAATTGGTGTGCCGTCGACGCGCAGATAAATATTGGCCGGTTTCAAATCCAGATGCAGCAATTTGTTGGTATGCACTTCGCGCAAACCGTTCATCACATGGCTAAACATCTTGCGAATGAAGCGTTCTGATACTAGCGGCTTTTCACCTTTGTCACGCCGACGCAAGATATGATCTTGCAATGAACGACCAGATTCATAGCCCATCACCATATAGACGGTTTCGTTAGCGCGGAAGAAGTTGATCACGCTCACCACGTTTGGATGCGCGATACGCGCCAAGGCGCGGCCTTCTTCAAAAAAGCATTTCAAACCGATACGAAAAACGGCAAGGTTTTCCGGTGCGATGACTGGCACCAACTCACCCGGCTGACGCAAAGCCAGAGAACTTGGTAAGTATTCTTTTATCGCAACGGCATTGCCGTCTTCGTCGTATGCCAGATAGACGATACTGAACCCGCCGGACGCAATCTTCTTTACAATGCGATATCCAGCGATTTCCAATCCATCAGGCAAAGGGGCGTTATTCTGCGCAGCCATGTCGTCCTAAATTTTTATAATGATGTTGAGGTAAATCGCGGCAACGAAGTGAAGCAACGTTAAGAGACCGTACTATGAGGCAGCATTGTCTCCACTCGCCACTGCTCTCTATGCCGATAAAGGCTTCGCTTAGATTGTGTGTATAAATCGCCGCTTTGTAAAGAAAAACAAGGAACAACTGTGACCATTTGCAGCATGACAGGTTATGCCGTCACCACTCAAGAAACTAGCGGCGGAACGCTGACCATCGAACTGAAAAGCGTTAACTCTCGCTTTCTCGATTTGCAATTTCGGATTAATGACGATTTGCGCGCGCTCGAGCCGGTGTTGCGCGAAGCCATTATGGGACGCGCGACGCGCGGCAAAGTCGAGTGCCGTGTCAGTTTTGGCCGCAAAACCGTAGAACAATCCAACCAAAGCCTGAACGCCACAACCGTCAGCACCTTAATTAATTTGCAAGACGAGCTTCGTCAGCGTTTTGCTGATGCAAGACCGCTATCGATAAACGAGTTATTGCGCTGGCCCGGCGTTATCGAAGAAGCCGAAATGGCGCAAGACACTTTGCAAGCCGATGTAGGCGTAGCCATCAAAACCACGGTAGATGCATTTGTCGAAAGCCGTGCACGCGAGGGCGCCGCGCTGCAAAACATGTTGTTAGCACGCGTGGACGATATGGAAGCGATCGTGCAGCGCATTACACCGTTAATTCCACAAGTCATCGCGCAGTTTCAGCAAAAAGCCACCGAACGCCTGCAAGAAGCGCTCGGCCTTGCCGTAAAAACTGGCGAAACCGGCACTGCAACTGTGACACGTGAAGAAGCTTTAGACCGCATCCGCCAAGAAGTAACCTTGTACGGCATCCGCGTCGACGTAGCAGAAGAACTCACGCGTTTAGCCGCACATCTAACGGAAACCCGTGCAATTCTGAAAAAAGGCGGCGCGGTCGGCAAGCGTTTGGACTTTATGATGCAAGAACTCAATCGTGAAGCAAACACCATCGGCTCTAAAGCAGCGGTCAAGGAATTGGCCGACTCTTCAATGGCGATGAAGCTACTGATCGAGCAGATGCGTGAGCAAGTGCAGAATTTGGAATAAGTCACTTTAAGCAACTGGTACAAGACAAGTCGCAGCAAGCAGCGCTACAATTTGACCTGTTAGTGCGATGCATTAACAGATCTTACCTCCCCGAGTCACATTTTTCTAAATAGAGAACACGCATGTCTGAGCAATCCACTGCGTCTGGTAGCCTTTTTTTAGTCGTCGCCCCATCTGGCGCTGGCAAGTCGAGTTTGGTCAATGCTCTGCTGGAACAAGAGCCGAGCATCAAATTATCAATTTCCTACACCACTCGTCCGCCGCGTCCTAGCGAACAAAATGGCCGTGAGTATTTTTTCACCTCGCCAGCAGACTTTGCGGCGCGCCGCGATAGCGCGGAATTTCTTGAATGGGCAGAAGTATTCGGCAATTACTATGGCACCTCGCGCGTCCAGATTGCCGAGCAAATGACCAAAGGCATTGATGTTTTGATGGAGATCGATTGGCAAGGTGCGCAACAAGTGAAGAAGCAATTTCCGCATGCGGTGGGCATCTTTATCTTGCCACCGTCTATTGCCGCGCTGGAAGAACGTTTAAAAAAGCGTGGTCAGGACGAAGATCATGTAATTACGCGTAGGATTCTGGCTGCTGGCGGTGAAATCGCACACGCTGCCGAGTTCGAATATGTTATTATCAATCAAGACTTTACGGTCGCTTTGTCGGAATTAAGCGCTGTTGTCAAAGCCACGCGTTGTCGCTTTGCACAGCAGATGATTCGAAATCCTTCCTTATTTGCCCAATTAGGTATCCATCCATTAGGCTGACAGAGCAAAGCGGCGCGTTCAGAAACGAATATCTAGCAACAAATTTAGTAGCGAATTTAGCAGCATCGCATACCGACATTATCGCAATTTAGGAGTACACCATGGCCCGTATCACGATTGAAGATTGCCTCAAAGAGATCCCTAACCGCTTTCAACTGACTTTGGCTGCAACTTATCGCGCTCGCCAGTTGTTGCAAGGCCATACCCCTAAAGTTGATGCCAAAGATAAGCCTACCGTTATCGCGCTGCGTGAAATCGCTGCAGGCGTAGTCGGCATCGAAATGTTGAAAAAAGTCCCTAGCTGATTGTCAACAAACTGATTTTTGACCAATAGCTGCAGCGACTTGCAGTTATTGCCGTTATTTTTTAGTTACTGGTTTTTATCTGAGTCATTGTGGCGCGCCTGCCTAGTGTGATTGATTACAGAGCTGTATGAGCCTGATACCGACAGATTCAACCGCCCCCGTCATCGCCCGCAAGACTCGGACGAAATCAGATCGTTCGAGCGCTAAAATTCCAACTTCCAAAGTTTCCTCCAAAGGCACGCCAGTACTCGCGCCCGGCGTAGCATCGATTACGCATCTAACTAATCGCCTTGCTGAGTACCTGAGCCCGTCTGAATTAAAGACCATCAGAGAAGCCTATCGTTTCTCCGATGAAGCACATCTGGGACAGATGCGCATGTCAGGCGAACCCTATATCTCGCATCCGATAGCAGTCGCTGAAATTTGTGCTGATTGGAAGCTCGATGCGCAGGCCATCATGGCAGCGTTACTGCATGATGTGATGGAAGATCAAGATGTCCACAAGGAAGAGCTCATTGAGCGTTTTGGTGCGCCGGTAGCCAACTTGGTGGATGGCTTATCCAAACTCGACAAAATCGAGTTTCAAAGTCAAGTCGAAGCACAAGCAGAAAACTTCCGCAAGATGCTGCTAGCAATGGCGCGCGATGTCCGGGTGATTCTGGTCAAGCTGGCCGATCGTCTACATAATATGCGCACGCTAGGCTCGATGGCGCCAGAGAAAAAGCGTCGGATCGCGCGCGAGACGATGGAAGTATACGTGCCGATTGCGCACCGCCTCGGCCTCAACAACATCTATCGCGAACTGCAAGATCTGTCGTTCTCGCATTTATACCCTTTGCGCTATAGAACACTGGCAAAAGCGGTAAAAGCGGCACGCGGCAACCGACGTGAAGTGGTCAGCAAGATTCTCGAGTCGGTCAACAATACGCTGGACGCCACCGGAATTCCGGCGCAGGTATATGGCCGTGAAAAAACGCTGTATGGCATCTATCGCAAGATGGCCAATAAGCATCTGTCTTTTTCTCAGGTATTGGACATTTACGGCTTCCGTATCGTGGTCGATAGTTTTGCCAACTGTTATGTTGCCCTTGGGGCCCTGCACGCCTTATTCAAACCGATGCCGGGAAAGTTCAAGGATTACATCGCGATCCCTAAACTGAACGGCTATCAGTCTCTGCACACCACATTGATCGGCCCTTATGGTACGCCGGTGGAATTTCAAATCCGCACCCAAGATATGCATCATGTAGCGGAGTCTGGCGTTGCGGCACATTGGCTGTACAAGGATGATGAAGGTAGCCTGACTGATCTGCAACAACGCACGCATGCGTGGTTGCAATCACTGCTCGATATTCAAAAGCAGACGGGCGATTCGGCTGAGTTTTTAGAGCACGTTAAGGTCGATCTTTTTCCAGACTCGGTTTATGTATTTACACCAAAGTCAAAAATCATTGCGCTACCGCGTGGCGCCACTGCACTCGATTTTGCATATTCGATTCATACCGATGTGGGCGATCAAACCATCGCCGTCAAAATAAATCTGGAGCAAGTGCCGCTACGAACCGAATTACGCAATGGCGATATCGTCGAAATTATTACGGCACCGACTTCACGCCCCAACCCAAATTGGTTGAGCTTTGTTCGCACCGGCAAAGCACGCTCCGCAATTCGTCACCATTTGCGCACCATCAATCTGACGGAATCAACTGAGTTAGGTCATCGGTTGCTTTCGCAAGCATTGAGCACACTCAATCTAAGCCCTGTTTTACCTGATTCTCTCGTAGAACGACTGCTTAACGAATCCAGTGCAAAGTCCCTCGAAGATCTGTATGCCGATATCGGTGTCGGCAAACGCATGGCAGCCTTGGTTGCGCGCCATATCATGGGGTTGATTGAAATCGATACGACATCACAGACGCCGCAAACCGATATTAATGGCGAACTCATTCCTGCCAAAATAGACCCTGTCGTTATTTATGGTTCCGAAGGTATTTCGGTTCAACTCGCGCCATGTTGCTTACCTATTCCAGGCGACGCCATTACGGGACAAATGCGCCGCGATCAGGGCTTGATAGTACATACCGTCGAGTGCGAAACTGCTAAACGTCAGCATGCAAAAGAACCTGATCGCTGGATTGAAGTGGCATGGGGTGATGAGCTCAATCGCCGTTTCGATTGTCGTATCTCGCTACTGACAAAAAATGAAAAAGGCATACTCGCGCGCGTCGCCGCAGAGATTGGTGAGTCTGATGCCAATATCAGTAATGTGGGCATGGATGACGACAAAGACCATTTGATGACGCAATTCCGCTTCACTATTCAAGTAGAAGACCGCGTGCATCTGGCAAGATTGATGCGCAATGTGCGACGCATCTCGGGCGTGACCCGCTTGTTACGCGACCGTAACAACTGACCGCGACTTAACGGATCACTACACCTCTAACTAAACCCTCTGGCAAACACTTTAGCGCCAGCAATTTCAATAGCGCAAAGTGTTGGTTTGCATCATTCTGGTTTTGGATAACTTACTTCCAGCACCGTCATTTCTTCCAGACCTCCCGGCGTCTGCAACATTACCGTATCGCCTTCCCGCGCTTTAGTCAGGACGCGTGCCACCGGAGAAATCCAGCTGATCTTGCCATTGAGCGGATCAATTTCATCAATTCCCAATATCGTTACCGTATGCGAGCTACCGGATTGCGTTTCATAATGCACGGTCGCACCGAAAAAAATCTGCTCGTTACCGTAATGCACAGTCGGGTCCACGATTTCTGCCAGATCCAGGCGTTTGGTGAGGAAGCGTATGCGACCATCAATTTGACGCAAACGTCGTTTACCATAAATGTAATCGCCATTCTCCGAGCGATCACCATTCGAGGCTGCCCACGAAACGATCTGCACCACCTCGGGACGCTCGACATCAATCAAGTTTAGTAATTCGTTTTTCATGCGCGCATGCCCAGCTGGCGTCATGTAATTTTTTGCGCCAGCAGGGATCGGTGGCGCGCTAGCATCGCCATCCTCATCGTCAGCGTGAGTGGGGGAGGTAAAATTCATGGGTGCATTCTAACGGCAAGCCGCGACACTAGGCGGAAGAAATGTCATTCCTAGGCCAAACCGCAGCATAGAAATATCTAGCTTTTTTACAACTGCAGAGAAAGAGTGAAGCGGAGGATCAAGCAGAAAAACTAGCGCGCACTACGTGAAACCACATTGCTCCATTCAAATGCACTCAACTGCAATGCATACAAATCTTCGATCGCCAGCCCCAGCTTTTGTAATGCAGGCCCCAGCAACGGACCAGCTTGTTCAAGACGTTCGATATATTCAGCAAGTTTGAGCATGTCACCGTAAAGGCCTTTGCGATAGAGCAGCGCGTCACCGACCTCTTCACCAACCGACACTTGAGCCAAGATATCCATCATCGATTGCCCGAACAAGGTATCCATCAACGACATAATACCGACCGTAAAAGCGGTGTCGGCCATGTGACGATTTTTAGGCTGGAGTTTTTCTGCCATCAACTCCAAAAACTTACCGCGTGTGGTTGCCAATTGCAGCAGCGGTGAATTGAAATGATTCGATTTGCTATGCTCTGCATACAAAATAATCTGCAACCAGCGCTGCAATTGGCGACGTCCTAATACCATCAATGCTTGGTTGAGCGAATCAATGCGTTGGGTCACCCCCAACCCTGGCGTATTCACCAAGCGTAACAAGGTCAACACCAAAGAAGCGTCTTTTTTAATGCTCTGCTCAATATCACTGGTATCTGCATCGGAGGTGATTAAGGCCATCAACTCCAGAATCGCCAATTGTGATGGCGCTAATTTCTTGCCAGTCAAAATTACTGGCCGTGCGAAGTAATAGCCTTGGAAATAGTTAAAACCTAATTCTAAACAAAATTGAAATTGCTCTATCGTTTCAACTTTTTCAGCCAATAATAATTTTTTCTCTTGTTTAAAATGCGCAACCAACTCTGCGATTTCATCATTACCCATACCGGCGATATCGATCTTGATGATTTTGACCAGCGGTAATAGTTGTCGTAAATCTTCATTGTCGGTAACCACATCATCCAACGCAAACGTAAAGCCTTGCGCCGACAGTTCTGCCACGCGCGCCAATAACTCCGGTGTAACTTCAACCGTTTCAAGTATCTCCAGCACGACTTTGTCGCACGGCAAAAAATTAACGAAGTCGCACATCAATACAGCGGCGTCCACGTTGAAGAAACCCAGTGCACCACCAATCACGTTGGCGATACCTAATTCTGACGCGTGCGCAATGACCGATGCGGTCGCCGACAAATCATCAACCACATTTGCTGGCCCCGTCGAGGCACGACGAAACAATAGCTCGTAGGCGACCAAGCTCTGCTCATGACTCAAGATGGGTTGGCGCGCAAGAAAAAATTCTTTAACGCGGGGGAGATGATCAGGTAAGTCCTGATTTAAATCGGTAATGATCAAGATAATTTATCTCTTCACGCATCAAAAAAGGACGCACTCTTTAAGATGCTAGTCCCCGGTTACTTCTTGAATACTTACCAGTACACGACCCACTGCGGCCTAATGACTCCCTTACCCAGTGGTCAATATCGTTGATGCCTTATTGATGCGCTATCTGCATTATTCAATCAATATTTCCTTAATGCAAGCATTGTGACGCAGTTATCGCAGCACTGTCACAAACTGGCATGCCTAATGACGCGCAAACGTACTAACTACCCGATCCAACGCGCCGCTTGCCAGCTGGGGCAGTGTTAGTCTCACCAGACTCCAACGTAAAGCCAGCCCCGCTATCACTTCCCAATACCTCAACCAAATACGGCATCAGCTCACGTAACATTGGCTCCAAGGTCCAGGGGGGATTAACAACAAACATGCCGCTGCTATGCAGACCAAAACCATCTGGCGAAGCTGAACTGACTGACAAAGTGACATTTAACCAACCGCCTGCTTGCAGCTTTTTTAACTTCTCAGGCATCTGGCGCGACTCCATCCGGTTTAACACCGGATACCAGACTGCATAAGTGCCGGTCGCAAAACGCTTTAACGCATCGTCAATCATCGTCACTACACTACGGTAATCACTCTTATCTTCATACGGCGGATCGACCAATACCAACCCACGTCGTGATGGTGGTGGTAGCAAAGCCTTCAAACCGATAAAACCATTCGCACGTTCTATCATTATCCGCTTACCGCGTGCTGGTGGACGTATGCCCTGCTCGGCAGCGTGTGCTTCTAGTTTGCGGAAATTATCGGCGAGCAGTTTGCTGTCCGCCGGATGCAATTCAAACAAACGCAAGCGATCTTCCTGTCGCATAACCGCGTTCGCGCAATATGGCGAGCCTGGGTAATAGCGCAGCTTGCCGCTTGGGTTTAAGGCTTTCACCACGTTCATATATTCGGCTAATGCGGGTGGCAAATCCTTACGCTCCCATAATTTGGTGATACCACTTTCAAACTCAGCGTTTTTGGTCGCAAAACTACTATCCAACGCATACACACCTGCACCTGCGTGGGTGTCGATATACATATAGGGCGTGTCTTTGTTACCCAGATATTTGAGTAATTGAATTTCGACCAGATGCTTGAGTACATCAGCATGATTACCGGCGTGGAAACCGTGGCGATAGCTCAGCATGGGATGGTGTCCTGAATGGCGTAAGAAGAAATTATTTCGTCAGCGATAGCACAACAATAAGGCCGCAATCTGCACAACGAAATCAGAATGCGCCATTTTAACAAGTTAAGCCTGCAGCAACCGTAAATGCACAGAATATTCGCGGTCTAACGACGTAATATAAGCATAAAGTGGCCAAGCAAAACAATCACCAAATATCAAGATAAAAACGGACACAAAACTTCTGTGTCCGTTCAGTTCAGTTAACGAAGCGCTGGGTGGCGTATTGAAGAGGACTCCACGTAATCTATAGATGCTTAAATCTTCTGCGCTACTTCCTGCCGTAAGCTACGCGCTGCCTGCACCATATTTTGCAAAGCCGTAGTCGTTTCCGGCCAGCCCCGCGTTTTTAAGCCGCAATCAGGATTTACCCACAGACGCAGATCCGGTATCACACCACGTGCCTTGCACAACAGACGCTGCATTTCTTCGACTTGTGGCACACGTGGCGAGTGGATGTCGTAGACCCCTGGACCGATATCGTTCGGATAGGAAAATTTGCCAAAACCATCCAGCAATTCCATATCCGAGCGCGAGGTCTCGATCGTGATCACGTCCGCGTCCATCGCCGCAATCCACGGCAAAATATCGTTGAACTCGGAATAGCACATATGGGTATGGATCTGCGTATCATCTTGCACACCCGATGCACTGATGCGAAATGCCCTGACCGCCCAATCCAGATAATGTGGCCAATCAGCCGCCTTCAAAGGCAGCCCTTCACGGAAAGCAGGCTCATCAATTTGGATCATGCCGATACCGGCTTTTTCCAAATCAACCACTTCATCGCGCAACGCCAACGCAATTTGCAATGCGGTTTGATCACGCGGCTGATCGTCCCGAACAAACGACCACTGCAACATCGTAACTGGGCCAGTCAACATGCCCTTCATCGGCTTGTCCGTCAGGCTTTGAGCAAACTCGCTCCAACCTACTGTCATCGCCTCTGGTCGGTACACGTCGCCAAAAATAAACGGCGGTTTGACGCAACGTGAGCCATAGCTTTGCACCCAACCGTTAGCAGTAAAACCATAACCCCACAATTGTTCGCCGAAATACTCGACCATATCGTTACGCTCCGGCTCCCCATGCACAAAGACGTCGAGACCAATCTCTTCTTGCTTCTGCACTACCAGCCGCACTTCATCACGCATCTTGTTCAGATAGTCGAGATGGCCGATATCCCCTCGTTTATATTGGGCACGCGCCTGGCGGATATCTGTCGTTTGCGGGAACGATCCAATATTCGTGGTGGGAAAAGCAGGCAGATTAAAGCGCGCTTGTTGTTTGATAATACGATCGGCAAACACGGCGGCACGCGTTGCCGGAATCTTATCCAATCCCTGCAAACGCTTTTGCACCAAAGGATTATGGATGCGTGTCGAGGTTTTGCGGGTTGCCACAGCGGCGGCCGATGCTTCAAATTGCGCAGCGACCTTCTCTTGCTCACCATTCAATGCACGCTTAAGTGCGGTGATTTCATGCACTTTTTGCGTCGCAAATGCGAGCCAGTTTTTCAGTTCAGCATCGAGTTTTTTTTCATTCGCCAGATCCACCGGCACATGCAACAACGAGCAACTGGCGCTGACCCACAATCGATCACCGAGTTTTTGCTGCAACGGCTGCAGTATTTGCAGCAAACGATCCAAATCGGCACGCCAAATATTACGACCATCCACCACACCGACGGATAGCACACGATCTTGCGGCCAATCAGGTAGGAAAGTATCCAACTGCCCTGCGCCACGCACCAAATCCAGATGCACACCCGCCACCGGCAACTTGCGCAGCAAGTCACTATGTTCTTGTACTTGATCAAAGTAAGTCGCCAACAGCAATTTTGGCGCGGCAGCAGACAGTAATTGATAGGTCGGCGCAAACGCATCACGCCATTCAGCGGTTAGTTCTAATGCCAAGATCGGCTCATCGATCTGCACCCATTCAACACCTGCTGCTTGCAAACGCTGTAAGACCTTCTGATAACCCGCAATCACTTTGGGTAGCAAATCTAATTTATTGGCGATGGCGTCAGCCGAGGTTTTAGCTGCGCTGGATTTGATTTTGCCGAGGTACAGCAAACTCAACGGACCAACTAAAACTACTTTGGTCTTGTGGCCTAGCGCGACGGCTTCTGCATTTTCTTCAAACAACCATTCCACACCGCCATCGAAACTTAGGTCAGCGGTAAACTCCGGCACGAGGTAGTGATAGTTGGTATCAAACCACTTGGTCATTTCCATCGCAAAGTGCTCTGGATTGCCGCGCGCCAACGTAAAGTAATCTTTCAGCGTGAATTGTTTCTGGTCAAACTTAAAGCGCGTCGGCACCGCGCCGAGCAAAGCCAGCGTATTCAACACTTGGTCATACCAAGCAAAATCGCCGACCGCCACATAGTCCAGCCCAGCTTCGGCCTGTATCGCCCAATGGCGTTGGCGCAAGGTTTTGCCTATATTCTGTAGCGCGGCGAGATCGGTCTCGTTGCGCCAGAAGGATTCCACCGCAAACTTTAATTCGCGCTGCGCGCCAATTCGGGGAAAACCTAAGATGTGTGCCTTTGTCATGCCCTTACTCCACTCGATTTCAAGGCTTGTCATACTGGGCGCATTGGGTCTATGATTCAAACGATAAATATTAAGAATAAACATGAAAAAAACTAATAGTGATGCAAATTATGCAATCCATACTTGAGCTGCGCCACCTTAAAACCTTGCTCGCTCTGCGCGAAGCTGGCAATTTGCTGCGCGCGGCGTCATTACTCAATGTCACGCAATCTGCGCTGTCGCACCAAATTAAGCAATTAGAAGATCACCATGGCACCCCCCTGTTTGAGCGTAAGTCGGTGCCGGTACGTTTTACGCCAGCTGGCGAGCGCTTGTTAAAGTTGGCAGATGCGGTGTTGCCACAAGTTGCAGAAACCGAGCGTGATCTGGTGCGATTAGCGCAAGGCACCGCTGGCCAATTGCGCATCGCAGTTGAATGCCACACTTGTTTTGATTGGCTAATGCCAGCGATGGACGTATTTCGCGGTCGCTGGCCAGAGGTAGAGCTGGATATTGTCTCCGGCTTTCAGGCCGATCCGGTTGGTCTGTTGTACGGGCATAGAGCTGACGTCGCCATCGTCGCCGAGATTGATCCGGATGAAGCGGTGGATTATCACGCGCTATTTAGATTTGAGATCGTCGCGTTGATCGCGCATGACCATCCACTCGCTGACAAGGAATTTTTAGTTGCTGCAGATTTCGCCGACGATACGCTGATTACTTATCCGGTGCCGGACGATATGCTTGACGTTGTGCGCCAGATTCTAAAGCCTGCAGGCATCACCGTTGAACGCCGTACAACAGAACTCACCGTCGCCATGCTGCAATTGGTCGCCAGTCGGCGCGGCATTGCTACTTTGCCAGTGTGGGCGGCGCAAAATTATTTAAATCGTGATTATGTAAAAGCCAAACGCATCACCGCAGACGGTTTAACTGGCCGTTTGTATGCGGCTTGTTTGCCAGAGACATCAACGCAACCCTATCTGGCAGATTTTGTGACGACCACGCGCGAGAGTTGTTATCTCAATTTGAATAGCGTGGAATTACTGTAATGCTTTTTAATCCGCACATCGGCACGCCGTAAAAGGTTCCATCCTTGTTATGATGTACTACGAAATGTACAAGTCCCACATCAACAACCCGGCAAGGTAATCGTTTCACTCGTCAAGGACACTATGCAGGTACTGGAATTTTTTAGGCAACTCTCCGGTAGAAATCGTACCTTGCGCGCCAATCAGCAACTCGGTGTGATCCTTGCCTTCATCGCCGGCGCAGTCAACGCAGGTGGCTTTCTCGCCGTCCATCAATACACCTCGCACATGACTGGTTTCGTTTCTATCGTGGCAGACAGTTTCGTCTTGGGCGACATGCTGCCATTTATCGCGGGGATAGGTTCGGTCATTTCATTTATCTGCGGCGCCGCGACAACGGGCATTATTGTCAACTGGGCACGCCTGCGCGCACTACATGCAACCTATGCACTCATCCTGATTCTAGAGGCCGTATTACTCCTACTATTCGGTCTGCTCGGTGCAAATCTGCATACCTATATTGCCGTCACAGTGCCGGTTACGGTGGTATTACTGTGTTTCATCATGGGCTTGCAAAATGCGGTCATGACCAAGATGTCAAATGCCGGAATCCGCGCTACCCATCTGACTGGTGTGGTCACCGATCTCGGTATAGAACTGGGACGAATGCTGTATTGGAATCACCGGCACAAACGTGGCAGCACACATTATGTGCATGCCCGTCGTGGAAAACTGGTTTTTTATATACTGCTACTTACGATGTTTTTTGTCGGCGGCATTCTTGGTGCAATCGGCTTCAAGCAAATTGGTTACAGCACCGTACTACCGCTTGCGCTGGGGTTATTTCTGCTCGGGCTCGTGCCACTTGTCGATGATGCTGTCGCGCATTTTCAAGACTTTCGACGTGATTGATAATCATCTGGACTCTCTAAAATACAACCTTCTTGTCGTTATCGAGGATTAGGAGTGGCCGATCTAACAATGCATAGCAACCGATACCGTTCAAATCAATATCAACCATCTCCGCAGGGTTCACATGAATATTGAGTATCGCGAAAACGCAGCAGTCGGTATTAATGAGGTCATTGATCTCTTCGTCCGCTCCACTCTTGGTGAGCGACGTCCTGTCGACAGACCGGACATCTTTGAGGGCATGGTCAAGAATGCCAACCTCACAATCACCGCTTGGGACGGCACACGTTTGGTCGGCATTGCGCGCTCTTTCACCGACTTTACTTATGTCACCTACCTCGCAGATCTTGCGGTTGATGAGTCATATCAAAGGGAAGGGATCGGCAAGCGTCTGATTGAAGAAACCAAGAAACGACTCAAGCCGGAATGCATGATCGTGTTGCTGGCGGCACCTAAAGCCAATGAGTACTACTCTAAGCTCGGGTTTGAGCATAACCCGCGGGCGTGGGTGCTTAGCGGGAACTTATAGCAATTTATACGGGCCAGTCTCCGCCAGCTTCATTTAGGCGTTCCTCAAGAAAAGCACAAAGATCGATACGATCATTCCTGGCCAAAATAAATCAGGCCAAGCTTGTTCATACCTTAATCTCAGACGATTCACCCCCGCTTTTTTCATCAGCATAATTCAGAACTTTTCATCTAGCGCATTGTCAATTTGAACGATAAATTCCAATATCGTAACGACAATCTTTGATGGGAGAGGATGAATGATCAAATATGAAAAACTTGCTCGTTGTACGGCAGTGGTCGCTTGTAGTTTGGCCATGCACACTGCATGTTTTGCAGTAGACAGCGTATCGTTAGAAGCTGGCGGCGGAGAGAAAGTGAGTTTGGCTCGTGTCGGCGTCCAATGGGACTGGGACAAGCAGTGGTTCAAATCAAATGATAGCTTCATTGGCGGATACTGGGATCTGACAGCCCAACAGTGGCATGAAAAGCGCTTTCAGGATAGGCCAGGCGCAAGCCGTACTATCAGTTCGATTGGTATTACGCCAGTGTTTCGCTACCAGAATACGAACAAGAAAGGTTTTTACGCCGAAGCCGGCATCGGCGCGCACCTGTTCTCTCATTTATATGACAACGATGGCAAACAGGAATCCACTGCATTCCTGTTCGGCGACCACTTGGGAATTGGCTACGTATTCACCAACGGTATAGATCTAAGCTTGAAGCTTCAGCATTTCTCCAATGGTGGCATTAAGGAACCTAACGATGGCGTCAATTTTGCCGTGCTAAAGCTAGGCTATCATTTTTGATGAGTGGATTAGCGGATCGAAATTCTCCAAATTTCAGAAATTGAAAGTGGGTGCACTCAATTGCTTTGTACGTCGCCAGCGTCGAGAGAAACCGCTGTCCTCAAATTTTAGATCTTGGCCTGCGCATTTTCTAGCGATATTGGTATCGTTGCAATCAATGTAAAGGCATAAATGATGCAAGCTCCAGTTCTCATCGCATCTGGATTAGCATGATTGCGCGACGTTCGAATGGCCGATCACAGGCTTCGGGGTCTAGCGGGTGGTCTTGCGCCTTATAAAAGCGATCATTCTATTTACTAATACCTCTAGGTTAACCCCACATCTGAGCGTACTCTTTCAAGACACGTCCTTTTATCAACAGGAACACCAAATGCGCTGGAAAAATACCGCCGATCGTTACGGCTCGCTCTCGATCGGCATGCATTGGCTCATGTTGCTGTTACTAACTGCTGTTTATGCGGCAATCAATCTGCACGATTTCGCGACGAAAGGTGGCGCACTTAGAGAAAATCTGAAACTGTGGCATTTTGTTTTTGGTCTTAGCGTTCTTGTACTAGTGGTCGTGCGCTTAGTAATACGTTGGCAAGCGGGCCGCTCGCCAAACATCAAGCCGGCAATCGCCGTTTGGCAGCATCGTCTGGCACAAACCATGCACATCGCTTTGTACGTATTCATGATGCCCTTGCTCGGGTGGCTCACCGTCAGTGCCAAGGGCGTGCCGATTTCAATCTTCGGCATGCAATTACCGCTCCTGCTCGCTACCGACAAGCCTCTGGCCGGCACTTTAAAAGAGATACACGAAACTATCGGCACCATCGGCTACTACTTGATCGGGCTACACGCACTCGCTGCGCTCTACCATCACTACGTCAAGCACGACAATACATTGGGAAGAATGTTACCCACGCGTTGCGGTCGTAAAAAGGATTGATGAGCTTGGGTGTGCGTTTGATCGGCATCGCATAAGAACGGCGATCAGATGGGACATGCTACAACTGCGGTGGCAGCATCGTGAAAAATATAACGACAGACGCAACAGACAAACAGGCATAAAATCGGTTCAGCGAAACCACTTAGGGATCTCGCTGAACCGATGCGTGATTAACTCTTCACAAACGCCAGTTCGCCGTTTTCTACACTGACCTTGATCACGTCCTTGGGTCCAAATCTACCTTCCAGTATCGCCTTCGATAATGGATTTTCGATCTGATGTTGAATTGCACGTTTCAATGGACGTGCGCCGTAAACAGGATCGAAACCAGCTTCGGCAATTTTTTGCAGTGCTTCGTCCGACACTTCCATCGACATATCCATCCGTGCCAACCGCTTCTCCAACGTCGCCAGCTGAATCTTGGCAATCGCACCGATATTCTTTTCATCCAGCGCGTGGAACACGACGATCTCGTCGATACGGTTGATAAACTCTGGACGGAAGTGACCTTGTACTTCGGCCATCACCGCCATTTTGATCAAGGATGGATCGCTACCTTCCATAGACTGGATTTTGTGCGAACCGAGGTTGGATGTCATCACGATCACGGTGTTCTTGAAGTCTACAGTACGCCCTTGGCCATCGGTCATACGACCATCGTCCAGTACTTGTAGCAAGACGTTAAACACATCGGGATGCGCCTTCTCAATCTCGTCGAGCAAGATCACGCAGTATGGTTTGCGCCGCACTGCTTCCGTCAGATGACCGCCCTCTTCATAACCGACATAGCCGGGTGGCGCGCCGATCAAGCGAGAGACTGAATGCTTCTCCATAAACTCGCTCATGTCGATGCGGATCAATGCATCCTCGGTATCGAACATGAAGGAAGCTAGCGCCTTGCACAACTCGGTTTTACCAACACCGGTGGGGCCAAGGAACATGAAGGACCCATAAGGCCGATCGGGATCACCAAGGCCCGCGCGCGAGCGACGGATGGCATCGGACACGGCGACTATCGCCTCATGCTGGCCGACCACACGCTTGTGCAATGCTTCTTCCATCTGCAGTAATTTTTCGCGCTCGCCGGTCATCATGCGTGACACCGGAATACCGGTCGCACGCGAGACGACCTCGGCGATTTCCTCTGCGCCGACTTGGGTACGCACTAATTGTGGTTTGCCGTTCGAGACCTCACCGGTCACTGCATTCTTAAGTTGTGCTTCTAGGTCCGGTAACGTCTTGTATTGCAACTCGGACATGCGTTGCCAATCGCTTTGCCGCTTGGCTTCTTCCATCTGCAAACGCACTTTTTCAATCGCTTCCTTAATGTGAGTACTGCCTTGCGCCGCGGCTTTTTCCGACTTCCAAATTTCTTCCAGATCGGCGTACTCGCGACCTAATTTGACGATTTCTTCTTCAATCAAGGCCAAGCGTTTTTGCGACGCTTCGTCTTTCTCTTTCTTGATAGCTTCGCGCTCGATCTTCAACTGGATCACACGTCTATCCAATCTGTCCATCACCTCAGGTTTGGAGTCGAGCTCGATCTTGATCTTAGATGCAGCTTCGTCGATCAAATCAATTGCCTTGTCCGGCAAGAAGCGGTCGGTAATATAGCGATGCGACAATTCAGCCGCAGCGACAATTGCCGGATCGGTGATGTCGACGCCGTGATGCAACTCATAACGCTCTTGCAAACCTCGCAAGATCGCAATCGTCGCTTCGACACTAGGTTCATCAACAATAATTTTTTGGAAGCGACGTTCGAGCGCCGCATCCTTCTCGATGTATTTGCGGTATTCATCCAGCGTGGTCGCACCGACGCAATGCAACTCGCCACGCGCCAGCGCGGGCTTGAGCATATTGCCGGCATCCATTGCGCCTTCGGCTTTGCCAGCACCTACCAATGTATGCATCTCGTCGATAAAAACGATGGTCTGGCCTTCGTCTTGCGCCAACTCGTTGAGTACCGCTTTCAACCGCTCTTCAAACTCGCCGCGATATTTTGCACCGGCCAGCAATGAGGCCATGTCGAGTGACAGCACACGCTTGTTTTTCAGGCTTTCCGGGACTTCACCATTGATGATGCGCTGTGCAAGTCCTTCGACAATCGCGGTCTTGCCAACGCCAGGCTCACCGATCAAGACTGGATTATTTTTGGAGCGACGCTGCAGGATTTGGATGGTGCGACGAATCTCGTCATCACGGCCGATCACCGGATCGAGCTTGCCGGCGCGCGCGCGCTCAGTGAGATCGAGTGTGTATTTCTTGAGTGCCTCGCGCTGGCCTTCTCCTTCAGCGGAGTCCACTTTACTAGTGCCACGCACTGCCTTGATAGCCGCTTCCAGCGCCTTGCGCGACAACCCGTTTTCGCGGGCAATCTTGCCGGCGTCGGATTTATCTTCGGTTAGCGCCAATAGCAGCATTTCGGTGGCGATAAACTCGTCGCCATGCATTTGCGACTCTTTATCTGCCAGATTTAGTAGCGCTGTCAGATCGCGACCAACTTGTACCTGACCACCTGTGCCGGATACCTTGGGTAGACGATCAAGTGCACTTCTCAGTGCGCTTGTCATGCCGTTAATGTTGACGCCAGCGCGTTGCAGTAGCGAACGCGTGCTACTGTCGTCCTGACTCAGCAGCGATACCAATACATGAACTGGTTCTATATATTGATTATCGTTACCCACTGCATGGCTCTGCGCATCAGCCAGTGCTTCTTGCAGTTTGGTCGTTAATTTATCTACTCGCATTGCATTTCTCCACGGGAAATTCTTTCATGCAGAAAAAATAGGGTCGGATAACCCTTTTTCAAGTATGGCATCGCGCCAGACATAAAACCATTGTGGACTAAATACTGCGGACTGCCTTGCGCTGAATCAAAAATTCAGGCAAAAGCCTTGTAGGTAGCAAAACCGGCGATGCAGAAGGTGATCGAGCCGAGCAGATGTAATGCGGAATGGCTAAAGGCCCAAACATAATCGCCACGCTGCATCAAGATGACCGCTTCAGCAGAGAAGGTAGAAAACGTGGTGAGGCCACCAAGAAAACCGGTCACCGCGAACAGACGCCACTCAGGCGAAATGTTAGGGTGACTGCTAAAAAGCGCGACCGCTATACCGATCAGATAGCCACCGCTGAGATTGGCTACCAGCGTGCCGATTTGAACGCTAGCACTAGACATATTCAGCCACACGCCCAAGCCCCAGCGTAACCATGCGCCTAGTGCTGCACCCAATCCGACTGCGAGCCAGCTCAATGCCCACCGCCATTATTGGAGGACTGTGTCCATTTTTGCAGCGCCGTGTCGTCACTTACTCGTGCATCCACCCAGCGCGCGCCTTCTGGTGTTTGCTCTTTCTTCCAAAACGGTGCTTCGGTTTTTAGGTAATCAATAATGAATTCACAAGCGGCGAACGCTACACCGCGATGCGCGGACGTCACCGCCACCAACACGATCTGATCTTTAGGCGCCAAGGGTCCGACTCTATGGACCACCAACGCATCAAACAAATCCCAGCGCGCTTTGGCCTGATCAATAATGCTTTGCAATGCTTTCTCGGTCATGCCGGGATAATGCTCGAGCTCCATCTCGGCGACACTCGCACCTTCATTGATGTCGCGTACGGTGCCGATAAACGTCACCACCGCGCCTACCTGCGGACTATGGGCGCGTAAAGCAGCGACTTCCTTGCTAACGTCAAAATCTTCAGTTTGTACGCGTATTGGCATGATCTGATGTGTACTGGCTTATCCCGTTGCAGGCCAATGTATTATTGATTAACCGCCGGTTACCGGTGGGAAGAATGCAACTTCGCATCCATCGGTAATCGCCGTGCTGGCCTCTGTCATTTCTTGATTGTAAGCCATTCGTAGCGCGCGACCCTCGCCCAACACTTCTGACCACTTATCGCCACGTGTTTGTAGCCAAGCTCTGACATCGCCCACAGTTTTCACGTCGTCCGGCACGACCACACTCTCTTGCGTAACGCCCAACGCTTCACGCACGCTGGCAAAAAATCGGAGTTCTATCTTCATATTGTTCGGTGCATTAATTCAGTACATCACTCAGTACATTAAATCATTAAATGGAATAAAACGGACGATGTCGCCCGCTGCGATCTTATTACCAACCGGATTATCAATCAGACCATCGCCCCATACGGTCGAAGTCAGCACGCCAGAGCTTTGATTTGGAAACAGATCAAGGCCACCATTATCATTGATCTTGGCGCGCAAAAATTCGTTGCGACGATCGGCTTTGGGCTGGTCAAAATCCGCACGCATTTTGATCGCTTTTGGCAGCACATCAACCACGCCTTGTAAGCGCAAAATGAAAGGCCGAACAAACAAGATAAAAGTAACGAAGCTGGAAACTGGATTGCCTGGCAAGCCGATAAAAAACGCAGTTTTGTCGCGCATTGACATTGCTGCGCTGCGATTAACTTCACCAAACGCCAACGGCTTGCCAGGCTTCACCGCGATCTGCCACATATTGACGCGCCCTTCTGCTTCCAACGCTGGCTTGATGTGATCTTCCTCACCGACCGAGACGCCGCCGGAAGTGATGATCAAATCATGCTCGGCTGCTGCACGGCGCAAAGTTTCGCGCGTCGCGACCAACGTATCCGGCACAATCCCAAAATCGGTGATGTCGCAACCGAGGTTCTCCAGTAGACCTCGCAGCGTAAATTTGTTGGAGTTGTAAATCGCGCCTTCTTTCAACGGTTCACCCGGCATAGCCAACTCATCACCAGTAAAGAAAACCGCGACGCGCAATTTACGCACAACCGGTAATTCCGCCAGCCCCACCGAAGCCGCAAGACCAAGTTCTTGCGCACGCAGGCGCTGACCTGCCGATAAAATCGTGCTACCGGCTTTGATATCCTCACCAGCGCGACGTATCCACTCGCCCGATGCTGGCTTGTGATTAATCGTAACTACATCTTGCTCGGCGTTTTTAGACGCCACACACACTTCCTGCATGACGACCGCATCGGCACCTTGTGGAATCATCGCGCCAGTAAAAATACGTGCGGCGCAACCCGCTTCTAACGGCTGGCCGACATGCCCGGCGGGAATCCGTTGCGTCACGCGCAAGGTGGCGTTGCCGCTTACACAATCGACTGCCCGCACCGCGTAACCATCCATAGAGGTGTTATCAACGGGCGGCACATCGAGTTGCGAACTCTGCGTCAATGCAAGCACCCGTCCATTCGCTTGCAGCGTCGGTAAACTCTGCGTGCCGGAAATTTTACGTGCAGCATCAAGCAAAAAACTCAAGGCTTGATCTACGCTCAACATCGGTTTTGGTTCTGTCATGTCGACTTTGAAATATCCAGGGATATAGGCAACGATTTATATAGTAATAACAGATTGTAGACGCAATAAACCTCTTACATGACAGCAGGTAGCAGGTAGATTACATACAGACTACGCAACGGTTTTACCAATCGCTTCTGCAGTTATCCTAACCATGCTGCGCTGACAAATCGTTGCGGAGCGGGCTGCGCTTACAAGCCGGTATTGGCCGCAATGTAGGCTTTCATTTCATTAATGTCATTCGACATTACGTGAAAGCGTTGTGGTAAATCTTCGATGTTTTCAAAACCATCAGGACGCTCGGCATCACGGCCTAGCGCTTCACGTATGGTTTCATTAAACTTGGCTGGCAACGCCGTCTCCAGCACGATCATCGGTACGTCGGGCGTCACATACTCGCGCGCGACTTTAACGCCATCGGCGGTATGTGTGTCTATCGTCAGATCGTAACGTGCGTTCAAATCACGGATGGTGGCAATACGATCTTTGTGCAGCGATCTGCCGGACACAAAACCAAATTTGTGCACGTGTTTAAATTCGTCACCATCACTGCCCGGCTTACCGGACAGATCAAAACCTCCGTGACTTTCGACTTTCTCGAATAGTTTGCGTACGCGCTCGCCATCACGATCCAGCAGATCAAAAATAAAGCGCTCAAAATTGGAAGCTTTGCTGATATCCATACTTGGACTGGTAGTGTGATACGTCTCGGCCGACTTGCGCACACGATAAACACCAGTGCGGAAAAACTCATCCAACACATCGTTTTCATTGGTAGCGGCAACCAGCTTGTCGATAGGCAAGCCCATCATGCGCGCAATGTGCCCGGCGCAGATATTGCCAAAGTTACCGGAGGGGACGGTAAATGACACTTTTTGCTGGTTGCTCGTAGTCGCGCTCAAATAACCGCGGAAGTAATACACCACTTGCGCCACTACACGTGCCCAATTGATCGAGTTAACGGTGCCGATCTTGTGCTGTTTTTTGTAATCCAGATCATTGGATACGGCCTTGACCATATCCTGGCAATCGTCAAAAACACCGTCAACCGCGATATTAAAGATGTTGGGGTCTTGCAGACTGAACATTTGCGCCGTTTGAAATGCACTCATTTTTTTATGCGGCGACAACATGAATACACGAATACCTTTTTTGCCGCGCATCGCATATTCTGCCGCGCTACCGGTATCGCCGGAAGTTGCGCCAAAAATATTGAGCTCTGCATGATGCTTGGCCAGCGTGTACTCAAACAGGTTGCCGAGCAACTGCATTGCCATATCCTTGAATGCCAATGTTGGGCCATTGGATAAAGATTGCAGCAGCAATTTTCCGCCGTTTTTCTCTTCTACCAAACGTAGCGGTGTGATGCGCGCAGCTTCTTCGCCATGGCGCACATTGCGATAAACATCCGCGGTGTAGGTTTTATGCACGAGCGCATGCAGATCTGCTTCCGGGATATCAGTGGCAAATTTCTTTAGCACCTCAAACGCCAGATCGGCATACGACAAGGTACGCCAAGTATCCAGCTCTGCAGAGGTAACTTGCGGATATTCAGCCGGTAAGTAAAGACCACCGTCTGGTGCCAGACCACCCAACAGAATTTCCGAGAATGAAAGTGCTGGCGCTAAACCACGTGTAGAAACGTATTGCATAGAAGTAAAAGCCTTTGATGATGCGAGGCGCAAAAAAACATTTTTTGCACCGTCGCCGTCTTGAATACAGAACCGATATTATAACTTCGCACACATATTGCGAGCGGTATGCGTCGTAAGATCGGATCGTAAAATGGTAGTGCGGCACTCGCCGCCCACCATTAATTCAAATGTTCTACCCGCAATCGAGTGACCGAACCCAACAAGGTAGGCATCGCCTCAATACGCTTGATCGCCGCATCCACATTTTTTTCCTGCGTTTGATGCGTCAGAATGATGATGTCGGTCTGCGTCTCGCCCAGCGCGGGCTCCTTCTGAATCATCGCGTCAATCGAAATCGCCGATTCCGCCAGAATGCTAGTGACGTTAGACAGCACGCCGAGTTTATCTGCCACATGCAAACGCAAATAATAGCTACTGGTGATGTCCTCTATCGCCAAGACAGGCGTATCGGTCATCAGATGGGGCTGAAACGCGAGATAAGGGACGCGATGTTTAGGTTGTGCATCGGCTAAACGCGCGATGTCGACCAAATCAGCAACCACTGCTGAAGCGGTCGGCTCGGCGCCGGCGCCTTTACCGTAATACAAGGTCGGCCCAACCGCATCGCCCTGCACTACCACCGCATTCATTGCACCTTCGACATTTGCGAGCAAACGTTTGGCTGGAATCAAGGTTGGATGCACGCGTAGCTCAATACCAATCGGCGTGCGCTTGGCGATACCAAGTAACTTGATGCGATAACCCAATTGTTCCGCATACCCGATATCTATCGATTGCAACTCACGAATGCCTTCGATGTGCGCCTTATCGAACTGCACCGGAATGCCAAAGCCGATTGCTGCCATCAGCGTGGCTTTATGTGCGGCATCCACGCCTTCTATATCGAAGGTAGGATCGGCCTCGGCATACCCAAGGCGTTGTGCTTCTGCCAGCGCGGTATCAAAATCGGTGCCGTTTTCACGCATTTCTGACAGAATGAAATTAGTGGTGCCGTTAATGATGCCGACGATCCATTCAATGCGATTGGCACTCAAACCTTCGCGCAGCGCTTTAATGATCGGAATACCGCCGGCCACTGCCGCCTCGTATTGCACCATGACGCCAGTCTCTTGCGCCGCTTTGAAAATCTCGTCACCACAGGTTGCCAATAAGGCCTTGTTGGCTGTCACAACATGCTTGCCGTTGGCAATCGCTTTCAATACCAGCTCGCGCGCCGTACCGTAGCCGCCGATCAGCTCCACCACAACGTCGATGTCGGGATTATTGACCACCAGATTGGCATCATCAACCACCTCGCAATGATCCCCGACTAGTGCCTTGGCACGTACCGTATCCAGATCAGCAACCATCACAATCTCGATACCTCGGCCTGCACGACGCGAAATTTCTTCCTGATTGCGCTGCAAGACATTAAACGTGCCGGTACCAACGGTACCGATCCCTAATAAACCTACTTTGATTGATTTCATAGACTCTATTTTCTCATATCAGATAAAACGTCACGGTCTGAACTCGAACGCAATCGATTGACTACGGTTGTGGACTTTGTGACCAGTGCAGGGCAACCGCGTTGGCTTATTGCTTGCGGTAACCTTCGAGAAAATGTGCAATGCGGCCAATGGCGATGGTCAGATCATCCGCATTAGGCAGAAACACGACGCGGAAGTGATCCGGTGTCGGGCAATTGAATCCCGTACCTTGCACGATCAACACACGCTCTTCTGCCAGCAAACGATAAGCAAAATCTTGATCATCCTGGATCGGATACATGGCAGGATCAAGCCGCGGAAACAGATACAACGCCGAACGCGGTTTAACGCAAGTAACACCTGGAATATCTGTCAGTAGCTTGTGCGCAAGATCGCGCTGCTTCAGCAAACGTCCGCCTGGCCCCACCAAATCATTGATGCTTTGATAGCCACCCAGCGCTGTTTGGATCGCAAATTGCCCCGGCACATTCGAGCACAGGCGCATTGAGGCAAGCATGTTCAAGCCTTCAATATAGTCAGACGCAAAACGTTTATCGCCCGAGACCACCATCCAGCCCGCGCGAAAACCGCACGAGCGATAGTTTTTCGATAATCCGTTGAAGGTGATGAATAACACATCATCCGCCAACGATGCGATTGAGTCATGCGTTGCGCCCTCGTACAGCACCTTGTCATAAATCTCATCGGCAAATACGATCAATTGGTGCTCGCGCGCGACATCAACGATCTGCTGCAGCAATTCCTTCGAGTACAACGCACCAGTCGGATTGTTGGGATTGATGACGACAATCGCCTTGGTATTGGAAGTGATTTTTTTCTTGATATCGTCGATATCGGGAAACCAGTCTGCCTGTTCGTCGCACACATAATGCACCGGCGTGCCGCCAGAAAGACTGACTGCTGCTGTCCATAATGGATAATCGGGCGATGGCACCAACACCTCATCGCCGTTATTGAGCAGTGCATTCATACTCATCACGATCAACTCGGATGCGCCATTGCCAAGATAAATATCGTCGATGGTGACACCGGCGATTTTCTTTTCCTGCGTGTATTGCATGACCGCCTTGCGCGGTGCAAACAATCCCTTGGAGTCAGTGTAGCCGGAGGCATTCGACATATTGCGAATCATGTCTTGCACGATTTCGTCTGGCGCATCAAAACCAAAAGGCGCAAGATTGCCAATATTCAGCTTGATGATTTTGTGACCATCCTCTTCCATCTGTCGCGCTTTTTCCAGCACGGGCCCACGGATGTCATAACAAACTTCAGCCAGTTTTTTCGATTTTTGAATCGGTCGCACAACACATCCTTTTGATTACAGAGTTAGCAGAAAACACCAACTCGACTCTGACGAAATGCACACCCACGTCAACCTGACTGAACATCAGATTCCAGAGCAAGCTATGCGTGGCGCGAAGATATGCAAAAAATCGACATCCGAGCACACAGAAGCAAGCTCATCCACAAGCAAATGTAACGCTGGATAAGACGACGCGGGGAAAGAGATCCATTTTGCCGAAAGCGACCGATTTTATCAATCCATAAAGAACGGTTTGCGACTGAAAACGTTACAATAAGCGTTCTTTATCATCTAATTTTCGGAAATGTGCACGATTGCGCGTCCGAATACATACCATGAAGCTACATAGTAACTCGACCCAGCAATACCAGACTGTCACCGGCTACGACGATACCGGCGTAGAAATCAACCTCAAGCGTTTTGAGCATAGCTTGATCGTGCAACCAGAAACAGCGCCAGTCGTTTGGCCAGTTTCGTCGTTTGACGAACTTACCCAAGACCATTTTGCTCAAATCAATGCAGATAATCCTCAAGTCGTGATTCTTGGCACGGGTGCACGTCAGCGTTTCATCCATCCACGCCTGATCGCCGCACTCACAGCACGCCAAATTGGGGTTGAATGCATGGATAACCAAGCCGCATGCCGCACCTACAATATTCTGATGGGTGAAGATCGGAAAGTTGCGTTGGCACTTATTTTTGAAAAATAAAATAAGCATTTGACAAGAATCATGCGCTGAAAGTACGGCCGTCCAGCCAGTCCTGTTGCTATGCTGAGTTGCGCAAATAGGCCGCGCTTGTATTATTCATCGTGCGTCATTAAAACTTCTTGAATGCCAAAGAATCATCCCCATTTGTAGGTCTGATTGCATGATTTCGCGACAACAATAGTTGCTCGCATATTTAAAGCACAAGCAGGTCCAACGATATTAAATGGGGCAAAAAAACATGGATAAAATCAGCCTGCCGGATGCAAGTCCCTCCGCACTGAATATGCTGGTACCGGATTTTTCGGCTGCAATGACGAGCGAAAAAACTTTTCAACTGGCTGATTTCAAAGGTAAAAAGCTCGTTCTTTATTTTTACCCTAAAGACAATACGCCAGGTTGCACCACTGAAGGTATTCAGTTTCGCGAACTCTATCCGCAGTTTCAGCAAGCCAATACAGAGATCTTTGGCGTCAGTCGTGACAGCCTACGGTCACATGAGGGTTTTAAAGCAAAACTCGATATGCCTTTCGAGTTGATTTCTGATCCGGACGAAACGCTTTGCCTGATGTTTGATGTCATGAAAATGAAAAACATGTATGGTAAAAAAGTGCGCGGCATCGAACGCTCCACATTTGTGATTGACGAAGCTGGTAAATTGGTGAAAGAATGGCGTGGAGTAAAAGTGCCTGGCCACATCGATGAAGTTTTGGAATTTGTGAAGGCTCTTACCTAGGTTTGCAGAACACCTTGAATTCAAAAGAATTTTTCTCAAGTAAAGCCGTTTGCGGATTAGGCCACGAGCCTTCCCAAACGGCTTTTTTGCTTTTTAATTTAGTAGTTCATCGTTTAACCCGCTTTTTCACCCGCTTTTTCACCCACTTCTCAACCCGATTTTCAACCCATTTATCAACCCGCTTCTTAACGCTCACTCAACCTACTTTTTTATTTGCATCGCGGACGTATCCCACTAGTCGTTGTTTTCAAATTTTTAGATCGAGGTCCTGATGCCCCTGCCAAAAATACCCAGTAAACCTGCCGCCCTTCTTGCACCACAAGATTATCCAAAGGCCGACAAGGACAAGATCGTCAAATCACTGACGCTCATTTCTCCAAGCGCGCGTCATATCGAAGCGCCAGCGCCAGTTGTCCGTGCCAAAACCACGGACAAACCGCAGACCGATAAACCGCGCAACGTCGCTACACCAAATGGCGCGACGAATAGCAAAGCGTCGGTACGTCGCAATAGCGAAAAAACCGGCAAGATCAAACTGTTTGTCCTTGATACTAATGTGTTGATGCACGACCCGACTTCGTTGTTCCGTTTTGCGGAACATGACGTCTATCTGCCGATGATGACGTTGGAAGAGCTGGATGACCATAAAAAAGGTATGTCCGAGGTTGCGCGCAGCGCACGCCAAGTTTCACGCTCGTTGGATGCATTGGTCGACGGCATCGAAGAAAACGCGATCGATGACGGCATCCTGCTCTCTAAACTGGGTAACAAGGATGCAAAAGGTCGGTTGTTTTTTCAAACCAAGCTACAAAACGTCACACTGCCAGAAGGTCTGCCGGTAGGCAAAGCCGACAACCAAATCTTGGGCGTGGTACGCGCACTGGAATCACAATATCCAGAGCGCACCGTCGTATTGGTATCAAAAGATATCAATATGCGCATCAAAGCACGTGCGATGGGGTTGGCGGCAGAAGAGTATTTCAATGATCATGTGCTGGAAGATACTGATCTGCTCTATTCCGGCATCATGCAATTACCGGATGACTTTTGGAGTAAGCATGGTAAAGGTATGGAGTCGTGGCAAGAAAACAAGCACGGCACCGGCTACATGTTCTATCGCTTGAGCGGCCCTCTGGTGCCGACCATGTTGGTTAATCAATTTGTCTTTATGGAGCCGCAAAACGGCGAGGCGTCGTTTTATGGCCAGGTGCGCCAAATCAATGGCAAAACTGCAGTGATCCAAACCTTGCGTGATTACACGCATAACAAAAATAATGTATGGGGCGTCACTGCGCGCAATCGCGAACAGGATTTTGCACTTAACTTATTGATGGATCCGGAATGCGATTTTGTCACGCTATTGGGTCAAGCCGGCACCGGTAAAACCTTGCTGGCATTGGCATCTGGTCTGGCGCAGGTCTTGGAAACCAAGCTGTATAGCGAGATCATCGTGACCCGTGTAACGGTGCCGGTCGGCGAAGATATCGGCTTCTTGCCTGGTACAGAGGAAGAAAAGATGTCACCGTGGATGGGTGCCTTCGATGACAACCTCGAAGTGCTAAACAAATCCGACGGCGACGCCGGCGAATGGGGCCGTGCGGCCACCCAGGATTTGATACGCTCGCGCATCAAAATAAAATCCCTCAACTTTATGCGTGGTCGTACCTTCGTCAACAAATATCTGATCATCGATGAAGCGCAAAATCTGACACCCAAGCAGATGAAAACATTGGTCACCCGTGCGGGGCCAGGTACAAAGATCGTCTGCCTCGGCAATATTGCGCAAATCGATACGCCGTATTTGACGGAAGGTTCAAGCGGGCTGACCTATGTCGTCGATCGTTTTAAAGGATGGGCACATAGTGGTCACGTGACCTTAGCGCGAGGCGAGCGTTCCCGTCTGGCGGATCATGCGAGCGAGGTGCTGTAAGCGTAGCGCTACCAGCTCAGTCTCTTTGCTTGTCGTTGTCATAAAAAAAAGCCTGCTGATTCAGCAGGCTTTTTTTGGTCGAGTGATATTAGAAGAGCGTCGTACCAAGCCACCACGCGATGGCAGCGATAAACGCCGAAGCTGGAATCGTGAATATCCATGCCCATACAATATTACCGGCTACCCCCCATCGAACTGCCGACATCTTGCGCGATGCACCGACGCCAACAATTGCACCGGTAATCGTATGGGTGGTCGACACCGGCACGCCTAATGCGGTCGCCACAAAGAGCGTAATCGCACCACCGGTTTCTGCGCAAAAACCGCCCACCGGTTTGAGTTTAGTAATTTTTTGCCCCATGGTCTTGACGATACGCCAACCGCCAAACAAGGTACCAAGGCTAATCGCGCTGTAACAGCTAATGATGACCCACATCGGCGGCAGGGCATCGTTAGCATTCATTGCGCCAGCAGCAATCAACAACATCCAGATAATGCCGATCGTCTTCTGTGCATCGTTACCGCCATGCCCAAGGCTATACATCGCAGCCGAAATCAATTGCAAGCGACGGAACCAGCGATCCACATTACGCTGCGACGAGCGCACAAATAGCCACGACACCAGCACCATCAGCAACGAACCCAGAATAAAGCCAAGTAACGGCGCGATCACGATAAATAAAATGATCTTGAACAAACCTGAAGTAATCAAGGCACTGGTTCCGGCCTTAGCAACCGCTGCGCCTACCAGGCCGCCAATCAAAGCGTGCGACGAAGACGACGGCAGTCCGAAATACCATGTCAGTACATTCCAGAAAATCGCACCGATCAACGCACCAAACACGACATAATGATCGATCACCCATGGTTCTATAGTGCCGGTGCCGATGGTGGAAGCCACGTGCAGTTGGAAAACGCCAATCGCAATAAAATTAAATGCAGCTGCCATTGCAACCGCGGTTTGTGGTTTCAATACGCCGGTTGAGACAACGGTCGCAATCGCATTAGCAGCATCATGAAAGCCATTCATGAAATCGAATATCAACGCCAACCCAATCAAAACGACGAGGATATAAAAACTAAATTCGAGACTATGCATTATTAACTTTTGTTTTAATCTACATGGACAAACGCACGCTTGCTATCAGGCGTTTTCGACAATGATGCCTTCAATGATGTTAGCAACATCTTCGCAGCGATCGGTAACGGCTTCCAGTAACTCATAAATAGCTTTGAGTTTAATCAGCGTACGCACATCAGGCTCTTCACGGAACAATTTAGACATCGCTGCACGCATCACGTGATCAGCATCCGACTCCAAGCGGTCGATTTCTTGGCAAATCGCCAAAATTTCCCGTGAATTATCCATGTTGTGCAGCAAGCCGACCGCCGCCTTGACCTTTTCGGTACACGACAGACACAGTTCAGCTAGTCGTTTGGCTTCCGGCGTGATCGCTTTGATGTCATACAGCGAGATTGTCTGCGCCGCATCCTCCAGCAAATCGAGGATGTCATCCATGCGTGTGATCAGTTGATGGATATCATCGCGATCCAGCGGTGTGATGAAGGTCTTGTGCAAAGCATCCAACGTGGCATGCGTGACTTTATCGGCTTCCTTTTCAATCGCTTCGATCGCATGTACGCGAAGTTCCAGATCATTAAAATTGGTCATCAAGGCCACCATTTCCTGCGCACCTTTAATGCACAAGTCCGCGTGATCGTTGAAGTGGTCAAAAAATTTGCCATCTTTAGGCAGGAGTCGTCCAAACATGATTGCCTTCTTTGAAAATTAAAATGTGGAAAAAACGGTGAAAGGAGTGGCCAGACAGGCGAAAAGAATGGAAAGCTGAAGATGCTTGCGCATATTAATCACCCTGATATACCGAATTGGCACCGGTATAGTTTTCAAATTTAGTGTATTGCCCAAGGAAAGTCAGACGCACCGCACCGATTGGGCCGTTACGCTGCTTACCAACGATAATTTCGGCTGTGCCTTTATCCGGAGAATCTGGGTTATACACTTCATCGCGGTAGATAAACAAAATGACGTCGGCATCCTGCTCGATCGCGCCGGATTCACGCAAATCCGACATGACAGGCCGTTTGTTGGGACGCTGTTCCAACGAGCGATTCAACTGCGACAACGCAATCACCGGGCAATTAAGTTCTTTTGCCAAGCCCTTTAGATTTCGCGAAATCTCTGAAATTTCAGTAGCGCGATTTTCACCAGAGGAGTTAGCGGACATCAATTGCAAGTAATCGATCACGATCAAGCCCAGCTTGCCGCATTGGCGTGACAAACGGCGCGCACGGGCGCGTAGTTCGATAGAATTGAGCGCGGGGGTTTCATCGATATACAACTGCGCATCATTCATTTTTTGAATCGCATGCGTCAGACGCGGCCAATCCTCATCGTTCAATCGGCCAGTGCGTAATCGATGTTGATCGAGACGGCCGACGGAACCGAGCATACGCATCGCTAATTGCGTGCCGCCCATTTCCATCGAAAATACTGCAACTGGCAAGCCACTCTCAATCGCGACGGTTTCACCGATATTTAATGAGAACGCGGTTTTACCCATCGATGGACGACCAGCAACGATAATCAAGTCACCAGGCTGCAAACCAGAAGTCATGCGATCAAGATCAGCAAAACCGGTCGGCACGCCAGTGATATCGCTACCGCTATCACGACTGTAAAGCTCGTCAATGCGCTCGACTACTTGGGTCAACAACGGTTGAATTTCTTGGAAACCCTGCGCGCCACGCGCGCCCTCCTCGGCAATCGCGAAGATCTTGGACTCGGCCTCGTCCAGCATTTGCTTAACTTCCTTGCCCTGCGGATTAAAGGCGTTGCCAGAAATCTCATCGGACACGGTAATCAGCTTGCGCAACACCCCGCGGTCGCGCACGATTTCTGCATAACGACGGATATTGGCGGCGGAAGGCGTGTTTTGCGCGAGTGCATTGAGGTAAGACAGACCACCCACTTCTTCGGCCTTGCCACTATTGCTCAGGGCTTCGAAAACGGTAATAACGTCAGCCGGACGCGACAGATTGATTAGCTTGACGATGTGCTGAAAAATAAGTCGGTGGTCGTAACGATAAAAGTCGTCGGCACTAACAAAATCTGCGATGCGATCCCATGCCGCATTGTCTAGTAACAAGCCGCCTAATACGGACTGCTCGGATTCTATCGAATGTGGGGGAACGCGAAGGGATTCGATTTGCGGATCGGTGCGGCTATTCATGGCGCGAATTATACCTGCTGACGATGCGGACTCGGAAAAACAGACAATAAAAAAGCCGGATTTCTCCGGCTTTTTTTAAAAAGTGCACATCATGATGATGCTTACTCAATACTTAAATGCTAATGCTTTTAGCTTAAGCGTGATCGCCGACAACGGTGATCACCAAATCCAGCACCACATCGGTGTGCAATGCAACCGAAACAGTGTGCTCGCCAGCGACCTTCAACGGGCCTTCTGGCATACGTACTTGGGATTTTTCAACCGTAACGCCCTGCTTGTTCAGTGCATCAGCGATATCAGCATTGGTGACAGAGCCAAACAAACGGCCGTCAACACCTGATTTTTGCGTGATTTGTACGGACTTCTCAGCCAATTTCTCGCCTTGAGCTTGCGCTGCGGCCAATTTTTCAGCAGCAACTTTTTCCAGCTCAGCGCGTTTGACTTCAAACTCAGCCATTGCGGTCGCGGTAGCACGACGTGCTTTGCGTTGAGGGATCAAGAAGTTACGTGCATAACCGTCTTTTACTTTGACGACTTCACCGAGGTTGCCGAGATTAACGACTTTTTCTAACAGAATGACTTGCATGTTTTTCTCCTATTTCAAGTCGTTAATTACGCGTGGTGCAGATCGGTGTACGGCAACAGCGCGAGGAAACGTGCGCGCTTGATTGCAGTGTCAACCTGACGTTGATAAATTGCCTTGGTACCGGTCAGGCGTGCTGGCATGATTTTGCCGTTTTCCTGAACGAAATCCTTCAACGTATCGATATCTTTGTAATCAACTTTCTCTACGTGTGCAGCGGTGAAGCGGCAGAATTTTTTACGCTTAAACAACGGATTTTGTTGTTTACGCTTTTCTTTCATTTTGCTTTTGTCGAATTTTTTACCGAATGCCATTTGGGGCTCCTGTATCTTTAAATGTGATTCTTAGTTTGAATCTCAATATGATTTTCGAAATCTGTGAGATGAAAAATGAGGCTTTTGCTATTACGACTCTTGCGTGCCAGAAAACCGTTAAATCTAAATGTCCCGCCTAACTCGGCTTGACTGAATCGGCCTGAAATTTCTCCCGCGGCAATCGCGGCAAGCTCAAATTCGACTAGTCGGGGAACACCTGCCTCAATCTGCTGCGAACTGTGTTGCAATATTGCTGACACGATCGGTACGCCTGCTGGTGTGTAACGCAAAATTTCACGTTGGACGATGCTGGCGACAAATTGAAGTTGATTTAGCTGACTCACGCTCCTGGTACGTAAAGGTTGCTATTAAGCAGCAGCTGGTGCCTCGTTACGAGGGGTTTTAGCCGCATCTTCCTTCTGTACAGCTTTCATCATTGGCGATGGTGTGGTTTCAGCCTTCTTCATTTTAACGGTCAGATGACGCAAAACTGCATCATTGAATTTGAAGCCGGTTTCGATTTCAACCAATGTTTCGCTGTCACACTCGATGTTCAGGCAGACGTAATGCGCTTTTGCCAGTTTCTGGATCATGTACGCCATTTGACGGCGACCCCAGTCTTCGACACGGTGGATAACGCCGCCGCGTGCGGTGACAATACCCTTGTAGCGCTCGATCATTGCAGGCACTTGCTCGCTCTGATCCGGATGGACGATAAATACGATTTCATAATGACGCATAGTTGCTCCTTTTGGACTATTTGAAGATCGCCCACCTCGGCGTCAAGACGAGTGTGGGAAGAGGAAAACCCGCAATCATACGCGGCTACGCTATAAAACTCAACGCTTTCAAGCATTTAGGCGCGATTAAATTGCTGTTGCGCGCATTTTCCCGTCACCTTGCGTCCAAAAACATCTCAATTTAACCACATCTAGGGTACATAGCAGCGCGCGTGGGTAATTGAGCAAGCCCCCTCTCAACGCGATCTAAACTGCCTTTGGCATTTTCACTTGCATTTAATTGAATACTGTACAAAAATACAGACTGTTGATAAAACCAGTTTATAGCATAGTGCGAAGCATATCGAAGTGGCGGATAAAAAAGTTACGTCGAAGCCCCCCCCGAACCACAAGCTCAAGTCACTAACCACGCCGTTTAACGCCATTTTAAAATCGTTTTACTGCACGATTTCACCCTTTTTAGGCTTAGCCATGATCAAATTGACCGCCCGCCAAGAGCAAATCCTGAATCTGATTCGTGATGCGATTGAGAACACCGGCTTTCCACCAACACGGGCAGAAATCGCGAATGAACTAGGCTTTCGATCCGCCAACGCGGCCGAAGAGCATCTACAAGCATTAGCGCGTAAAGGCGCAATCGAAATCTCTCCTGGCACCTCGCGCGGCATTCGTCTGCGCGACAATGAAAACGGCATAGGGAAAAACTTTAAAACGCAAATGGCTCTGCCGCATCCAGCACTGATGCAATTGAGTTTGCCGTTGGTTGGTCGTGTCGCCGCCGGTTCGCCGATCTTGGCGCAGGAACATGTAGAAGCAAATTATAACGTCGATCAATCACTGTTTTCGGCCAAACCCGACTACTTGCTTAAAGTTAGCGGTATGTCGATGCGTGACATCGGTATTTTGGATGGCGATTTATTAGCGGTCAAAAAAACGGACACTGCGAGAAATGGTCAAATCGTGGTCGCGCGAATCGGCGACGAGGTCACTGTCAAACGGTTTAAAAAGACAGGTGCCTTGATTGAATTAATGCCGGAGAACCCCGATTTTTCCACGATCCGCGTCGATTTAGAAAACGAGGAATTTGCGCTGGAAGGTTTGGCTGTCGGGCTGGTCCGTAGCTGGCATTGAGCGGCATCGATATAGAATTTTTCATCTTGATCAAATAAAAAAACGCTTCCATTGAAGCGTTTTTTTATTGCCATTTTGATGGGCGCAATTATTGTTAATCAATCAACCAGTTTCGCTCTTTACGGTTAGTTTTTTCATCTCTATTTTTTCGTTTACGTTTTGATTCTCGCACGCTAATTTTTTGCCTTCCTCACCTACATTTCGCCAAAATCTCTCTGGCAATGCCACGCAAAATATTGACTTCCTCCGCTTCCAACTGCGTGCGCGAAAATAAGCGTTTCAAGCGTGGCATCAATTTTTTGGGATTGTCAGCATCCAGAAAATCAATCGCCACTAGCGCTTGTTCAAGATGCGCATACATGCCATCAATTTGCGTCAAGCTCGCGGCCTGCCCCTGAAAACCAATCTCACTATTTGCCGGCACATCACTTTCCAAGCTTGCCATACGCGCTTCATAGGCCAGCACCTGTACCGCTTGCGCCAAGTTCAAAGAAGAATAATCCGGATTGGCGGGGATATTGATTAACACATTACACTTTTCGACAATCTCATTTGGCAGTCCAAAGCGCTCATTGCCAAAAATGATCGCCGCTCGCAAATTCTGCTCGCCATGCAAACGTGTCGCCAGCGAACGAGGAGAAATCACTGGCGGCGAAAATTCACGCAAGCGGGCTGACACTGCCGCCGCATAATTACAATCGACCAGCGCTTCATCAATAGAAGAAACTATTTTTGCCGCGCTCAACACATCTTGCGCCCCACTCGCAAAAGCGATCGCTTCGTCCTGCATCGCAGCATCGGGAAATCGTGGATTGACCAGTACCAACTCGCCAAATCCCATTGTTTTGATTGCGCGCGCCGCTGCGCCTATATTGCCGGGGCGACTGGTTTCGACCAGCACAAAACGTAGTCGATTAAAAAGAGGCGTGTCGGTTTGTGGCTGCATCATTTAAAATAGCGGTAATTAGGTGGAATTGATTAAGCGCGGTTTGAGCTCTCGCTTCAGGCGCGTATGGTCATGGCATCATGACATTGGACATGTCCCACATCGCTCATTAACTCGAATTAGGTAGGCTGTTGCAGAGGCAACAGCGTCGCCATTTTAACGGAATCTCTATGCATCCCATGCTTAATACGGCGGTTAAAGCTGCCCGTCGCGGCGCTGCCGTCATCAATCGCGCATCATTCGATCTTGATCGCGTCAAGGTTTCAACCAAAGGTCACAACGATTTTGTGACTGAAGTCGACCAAGCGGCAGAACAGGCGATCATCGAGGTTCTACTCAATGCCTATCCAGATCACGCGGTGCTGGCCGAAGAATCGGGCGCTTCCAGCAACCTGCATGACGAGCATGAAAATGTCTGGATTATCGACCCGCTCGATGGCACCACCAACTTTATCCACGGCTTTCCACAGTACTGCGTATCGATCGCGCTGCAACAGCGTGGCCAAATCACGCAAGCCGTGGTGTACGATCCCACTCGCAACGATCTCTTTACCGCGACCAAAGGCGGTGGTGCGTATTTGAATGAAAAACGCATACGCGTCAGCAAGCGCGACAAAATTGCTGACGCTTTGCTCGGCACCGGTTTTCCGTTCAAGAATATGGAAGAGCTCGACGCCTATATCGAGATGTTCAAAATTATTGTGACCAACTCGGCAGGTCTGCGCCGTCCTGGCTCCGCCGCGCTAGATCTCGCTTATGTCGCATGCGGACGCCTAGATGGTTTTTTTGAAAAAGGCTTAAAACCATGGGATATGGCAGCGGGTGCGCTATTGATTACCGAGGCCGGTGGCATCATGGGCACTTTTGAAGGCGAATCGGATTACATGTACAAAAATGAACTTCTCGCCGCACCACCAAAAATTTTTGCGCAATTGGTGGCGTTGCTGCACCCGTTTGCTGACAAAAATAAGCGTTAATCGCTAGCAGACAAATGGCACCGTGTAACGCGGTGCTGTTTGTCTATGTCGAGAATTGCGCTCGCCTCGATGTAGCCAGATTGAGCCGGCACACGAGTCCATTGCTCGTCATCAAAGTGCACCACACCTGAGAAACACCAGCGCTAAAAACAAACAATAGTACGTGTAAACAGCGACAATCAAGTCAAGCCCAGCTCGAATAGCGTGATCGTAATGGCAGTAACAAGCAAATAGTCACGCCAAATCATTACACGCTGTTATACTCGCCCCACGCGGCACCTCTCCAGTCACCTTGCCGCTGTCTTTTGACTTCCGTATCCCACATCCGTTTGCCTGCGACTGGCGCCCTTTGCGGCGACAGGCCGATAATTTTCTATTGAGTTTTTATGTCTTTTAATGACCTCGGCTTGGCCGATGAAATCGTGCGCGCTGTAACCGAACAAGGTTATACCGTGCCTACCCCGATTCAAGCACAGGCTATTCCCGCTGTACTCTCAGGTGGCGACCTGCTGGCCGGTGCGCAAACCGGAACCGGTAAGACTGCCGGTTTTACACTGCCGCTGCTACAACGTCTTTCCACCAGCGGTACACCGCACCCAAGCACGACCAGCCCTCGCGCTATTCGCGCACTGGTGCTAACACCTACACGCGAACTAGCGGCACAAGTCGAAGAAAGCGTGCGCATCTATGGCAAGTATCTGAAACTGAACTCCGCCGTCATTTTTGGTGGCGTCGGTATCAATCCACAAATCAAGATGCTCAAACATGGGGTCGACGTTTTGGTCGCCACGCCAGGTCGCTTGCTCGATCACATGCAGCAAGGTACCGTCAATCTGAGCAAGATTGAAATCTTGGTGCTGGACGAAGCTGATCGCATGCTCGATATGGGCTTTATCCGTGACATCCGTAAAGTGCTGGCAGTACTACCTCCCAAGCGTCAGAACCTGCTGTTTTCAGCCACCTTCTCTAACGAGATCAAGGCATTGGCTGATGGCTTGCTTGATTCCCCTGCGATGATCGAAGTAGCACGTCGCAATTCGACGGTTGAAGTGATTGAGCAAAAAATCCATCCCGTTGACCGCGATAAAAAGCATCCGATGCTGGCGCACCTAATCAAAACCAATAATTGGTCGCAAGTGTTGGTATTTACCCGTACCAAACACGGCGCCAACAAACTGGTCGAACAACTGGCAAAAGATGAAATCACCGGTATGGCGATTCATGGCAACAAGAGCCAATCGGCGCGCACCAAGGCGCTCAGTGAGTTCAAGGACGGCAAGCTGCAAGTGTTGGTTGCAACCGATATTGCCGCCCGCGGTATCGACATCGATCAATTGCCGCACGTGGTCAACTACGATTTGCCGAACATCCCGGAAGATTATGTACATCGCATTGGCCGTACCGGTCGTGCTGGCGCTACCGGCGAAGCCATCTCATTGGTTTGCGTTGACGAGTTGGGTATGTTGAAAGACATCGAAAAACTGATCAAGCGCAAACTGCCGTCGGAAGTGATTCCCGGTTTTGAGCCAGATCTCAACGCCAAGCCACAGCCAATTCAGCGTCGCAGTAACGACAACGCCGGACGCAGACCGCAACAGGGCCGTCCTAGCAATGGCAATAGTAAGGGCAATGCAACATCGGCCAAACCGGCCGGTCCAGCACGCAGTTTTGGCGGCAACGCCAACGCAAGACCGGCAGCGCCCCATCGCTCCGGTGGTCGCGGTCGGTAAGTAATTTTTTTTAAGCGTGGGATGGCTGGATGACGCAATAAACGGGCGTCATCCAGCTAAACTTGCGGAAACGCTACACTGAATGGCCCAACCCACCACCGTTTTTTTCACGCTGTCGCCCTGCGTCACAAAGCTAAATTTTCTTTAACCTCCCTCCTCTTACACGGTCAATAGCAACATTGCAATAATGTTGCCAATATCAATCTGCTCAAACCTAGTCGACACTCTAGTTTTTGCAACAGTTTCACACTGTGCGCACTAACATTCATTGCTGGCACCACACTTGTGCTATACCATCGGGCGATATTGCATACGTGCATTTCAACTCAAAATTATTAGTTGCCCCCACTTGATATGGAACCATGAGCGCACACGCCATTCAATTTGAAAACGTTATCAAACGTTATGAAAAAAAAGTGGTGTTGAAAGGTATTGATCTCGACATCGTGCGCGGTGAATTTTTCGGCTTAGTCGGTATGAACGGCGCCGGAAAAACAACCTTAATCAAATGTTTACTCGATTTTTGCGCGAGTGATGATGGCGCAATAAAAATCTTTGGCAACAGTAATCGTCTCCCACAATCCCGTAGCCCACTGACGTTTTTGCCTGAACGTTTTATGCCGCCTTACTACCTGACCGGTGCGGATTTTCTTAAGTACACCCTCAAACTGCAATCGCTCCCCTATCTGCAGGCAGAAGCCGAGGATACCTTGCAGGCGCTTGATCTGGATGTCGCCGCTCTGGTCAAACCGGTGCGCTCGTACTCCAAGGGAATGACGCAAAAATTGGGACTGGCCTCGTGTTTCTTGGCAAACAAGGCTTTATACATACTGGATGAACCAATGAGCGGACTCGATCCAAAGGCACGTTCCTTGCTAAAGACTGGCCTACAAAAACTCCGGGCGCGTAATTGCACACTATTTTTCAGTTCGCATGCATTAGCCGATGTCGAAGAAATTTGTGATCGGATGGCGATTCTGCACGAAGGACAATTACGCTTTATTGGGTCGCCCGCACAATGCAAGCAACAATTTGAATCCACGACCTTGGAACAAGCGTATATGAAGTGCATCGCAGCGTCATGATGCAAACAACTCTATTCTTTCACCGCGCAACGCAGGTTGCGTTGCAAACAGCGGCTACATGCCAATAGGCAAGCACATGTATTTGTCACATTTTGGATTGAGTCAACCACCCTTTGCGATTACGCCAAATCCGCATTTTTTCTATGCGGGTAATAAACGGGGTGCCATTCTCGATGCCTTGATCTATGCCGTCATGCATGGCGAAGGCATTATCAAAGTCACAGGTGAAGTCGGTAGCGGAAAAACCATGCTGTGCCGCATTCTGGACGACATGTTGCCAGCCAATGTAGAGGTGATCTACTTGGTCAACCCAACACTGAGTCGTGAGGAAGTGGTGTACACCATCGCTGGCGAGTTGGGCTTGTCCACCGACGGTTTGCGTGCCGATGAAATGATTCGTCAACTACAAAGTGCACTAATCGCCAAGCACATTGATGGCAAGCAGGTGGTGTTATTGGTAGAGGAAGCGCAAGCTATGCCACTGGACACACTGGAAGAAATTCGCCTGTTTTCGAATCTGGAAACCGCGCATCATAAGCTGCTGCAAATCGTGTTGTTCGGCCAACCCGAATTAGATGAAAATCTCAGCTTGCCGCGCATGCGACAGTTGAAAGAACGAATTACGCACAGTTTCAAAGTGCCGCCGCTTGAGTCTGCTGTATTGTCGGAATTTTTGATGTTCCGCATGCGAGCGGCTGGTTATCATGGCCCGGATCTGTTTACCAATGGTGCGCTCAAAATGATGGCCAAAGTCTCGGAAGGGATTATTCGCCGCATCAGCATTCTGGCCGACAAGTCCTTACTCGCCGCCTTTGCCGACAATACCCATGCGATCCAGCGCAAACATGTCAAAGCCGCGGTCGAAGACAGTGAATTTTTTCATGCCGGTCACCGCCGTTTGTGGCGCAGAGTGTTAACGGCTGCAGCAATTGCCTTACTCTCAATTTCTGCCGCTGCCGGCACTTGGTTCGTGTTGCAAAGCAAAGGACAGCCAACAGTGCCGCTTGGCGCGTCGAAAAAAATCTCGGCTGTGCCGACTTCAGCGATCGAGGCGGCGCCCGCTGCGATTGTCACGAGTTCTAATGCTGAATCTGACGACGCACGTCGTATTGCTGCTGATACGACTCTTGGTTCAGAAGGCGAGACCAAAGCACAACCGTTGATGCCGTCAACTGAAACGTCAACGCAGACGTTATCACCGACACAGTTAACGACACCAATAGCCAACCATGCAGAACTACCAGCAAAACCGCAATCGGCGATTGCGGTACTAACCCCGTTGCGCGCGATGCTAAACGAGTCGGAAGCATGGCTCGCCACGCAAGCGCCGCAAACTTACACCTTACAACTAGCCTTGGTCACCATTGATTCTGCACAAATCAATCATTATTTAGACAAACTCCAGCCGCACATCAAGCGTCAAGAGATTCATTTCTATCCCACTCTGATTCGTGAGCGTGCACAGTTGGGCGTGCTGTATGGCAGTTTTAGCCGCCGTTCAGATGCCGTTTTAGTACAAAAAGAACTGGCTGCCTCCTACAAGATGCAAGCGCAATTACGTACGGTGAGTGGCTTAAATAACGAGATCACTAGAACCAATAGTAAAGAACTGTGGTTAAGCGCGCAGATTTAACACTCTGCCATAGTTGAACTAGTGCAATATGACTTAGAATCCTTTGCTGCACCCTGTTAAATATGACTGTGTTCCAATGATAAAAGCTGCCCTCACGATTAGTGCCTGTTTTAGCACCTGCATTTTGCTTAGTGCTTGTGGCAATCAACCGATCACGCCTTCGAGCAGTCATTTGCGGGAAGCACCCCAAGCGCCAGGCAGTATCCCTGAGCCGGTGCGCCAAAGCACGATGTTGATGCCGCCCAAACCGACCGCCAAGCAAGAAACTTTTAGTGTCACGGTCTACAACGTACCGGTGCAGTCGCTACTGTTTGCGCTAGCGCGCGACGCCAAGCTCAATGTCGACGTTCATCCAGGCATACAAGGTAACGTCACGCTCAATGCCATCAACCAAACCCTGCCGCAATTATTAACGCGTATTAGTCAACAAGTCGATATGCGGTTTGAGGTCGATGGCCCAAATCTGATCGTCACGCCTGATACACCGTATTTGCGTAATTACAAAATTGATTACGTCAATATTTCGCGCAACTCCAAAAGTGAGATCAGTATCGCGACGCAAATTTCGTCTGCTGGCGGTAGTGTCGTGGGTGGTGGCGGTGGTGGCTCTGGGGATAACAATTCAACCACCACGGTCACTGATATATCCAACAACCAGTTTTGGGATACCTTGGTAAAAAATATCAAAGATATTTTGCACGAAACGGATAAAACTTTTCCCGATAATGCCGATGGCGCAGCAATTATTACCGACGCAACCGCTGCAGGGAAAACTACAGCCGCGCTGCGCACGCCCAAATTTCGCGAAGCAGCATCCGTTATTGCTAATCCTGAGGCCAGCCTGATTTCGGTGCGTGCTACGAGTCGACAACACGAAAAAATTCAAGAATTTCTAGATATCGCTTTAAACACAGCTAAGCGTCAAGTTTTGATTGAAGCCACCGTCGTCGAAGTGCAGTTGAATAAAAATTATCAGCAAGGGATTAATTGGGCCAGCTTACGAAACGCCTCATCGACCTCGGGTACCAATTTATTCCAAGGAAAAATTGGCACCACGCCGCTTCCTAGTGGCGTAGATCAAGCAATTAGCCCCGCTATTTTTGCACTGGCCTACTCTAACCCAAGCTCACAGTTTGGCAATATCTCGGCCGCTATAACGCTTTTGGAATCGTTTGGTGAAGTGAAGGTGTTGTCCAGCCCAAAGATCAGTGTCTTGAATAATCAAACTGCGTTACTGAAGGTCGTGGATAACGAGGTTTACTTTTTGATTACGGCAACCACCACGTTAGGTACAAACGATACGCCTGCAACCTCTGTATACACGTCTGAACTTCGTACTGTTCCAGTTGGCTTTGTGATGAGCGTCACACCACAGATTTCTGAGTCGGATGAAGTGTCAATCAATGTACGTCCCAGCATTTCACGCATCATCGCCTATGTGCAAGATCCCAACCCTGCGCTGGCACAAGCAACAGTGGTCAGTAAAATCCCGGTCATCCAGACGCGTGAGATGGAATCCATTATTAAAGTCCCTAGTGGTCAGATCGCTGTCATGGGTGGCCTAATGCAAGACTCAGTCAACAATAATAGAGACGGCATTCCATTGCTAAGCCGCATACCCGTGATCGGCGATGCATTTAGCTATCGTAATGACACCACTACTAAATCAGAATTGGTTATTTTCATTCGACCTATCGTCGTGAAAAGCGCCAGCGTGAATGGTGACTACAAGGACTATCGTTCCTTCCTACCTGATGGAAAACCTCTCAGCAAAGATCCCCTCCAAGAACTGAATAACAACGGAGCATCGGGCTCATGAGTTTGTTAATGCAAGCGTTGAAAAAAGCGGAAAATGCCAAGCAAAAGCAAGCTGAGCAGAACGACGCACCCGCACTGACAACAGAGGCGTCAGCGGTTTCCACATCAGAATCTTTACCGCTCACTTTGCAGCCACAAGAACCTTCTGCTGATGAGCAAGCACAGGCGGATGCATCAGCCGCAGCAGCACAGGAAACGCACAGTAGCACTACGTCTTCTTTAGATTATTTTTCTACAGTGCAAGCCGAACCACCCTCTCCCGCTAGGGCGTCTACACTCGCGGAGCAGCAAGCTGCGCTTGAAGCCGATTCCGGCCTGGCGCCTAGAGCAACCACTAGCTTCCCCCTATCCTCGCCCGATATTCCTCCGGACAGCACACCGGAGAAACAGCAGAATATCGATCCTACATTGCAGCAAAATACAGCGCAGCAGATGCCGCCTGAAAAAGATATCCCTCGCGGCGGTGGTACGCATGGAAAATTGAAAATTGGACTCGATGAAAAGCAAAGCGCTGCCATCGAAGCGAAGAAAAAACTTGCCACACGCCATGCGGCACAATCAGTTTTTGCTGCCAAACAAACGGTACCGAGACGCAGAGCAATCGTCATTGCTATGCTCGGCTTGATTATCCTGTGTGCTGTCGGTGCTTATGGCTACGTCAATCTGATCGGGCTGAATCAATCGCCATATGCAAATATTGCAGCAGCACCGCAACCCAACACCGCAGCAGTAATCGAAGAGGTCCGGTCACTGGGTACGACAACACAGACTGACGAAACATTGCCGAATCCAGGCGATTTAAATAGCAATAATCCTAATCCCGCATTAACGAGCACCGAAGTAGCGACGGAGGCACGTGCTATACCTGAATCCACAGGCGCAATATCAACAGACTCTGGGCAAAAACTGACGGCTGCTTCACCTGTAAGCTCCACCACACCAGCGCCCGACCCCACCTTTGCTCCTGTGTTAGCTTCACCTACCGCGATGTCGACAGCGAATGCCATGCCTGCCCCCGCAATGCCGACTTCAACTCAGGCTTCAGCGCCTACTGTCGCCACTAATAATGGTTTAGCGGCATTTCCCTCTGCACAGCCGCCGTTATCCACAATGACTAAGCAAAGCGATGCGATTCAAGTTCGCCATACTGCGGCAACTAAACAACTCAATCCACATTTATCCAGCGCCTACCAAAGCTATGTCGCAGGTGATTTGATGACCGCATCCACACAATACAAAACAGTACTGCGACAAGAACCAAATAATCGGGATGCCTTGCTCGGTGTGGCAACGATCGCTATTCGCCGAGGGCAAAATGCGGAGGCAGGTTCGTTTTACAGCCGCTTGCTAGAGCTCAATCCGAATGATACGGATGCCTCTGCCGGCCTTGCCAGCCTCGATTATAACGATCCGTCTAAGGCAGAAAGTCGACTCAAAAACAGCTTGGCAAAAAGCCCAGATTCCAGCGCAACCCTGTTTGCACTCGGCAATGTCTACGCAGAGCAATCACGCTGGTCAGAGGCACAACAATCTTATTTCCGCGCATTTGGTATTGCGCCCGAAAACGCAGACTATGCCTACAATTTGGCAATCAGCTTGGATCAATTAGAACAACCGAAATTAGCGCTTGAGTACTATCAACGTGCACTGCAGCTGGCACAAAAAAATGGTGGCAACTTGGATAGAAATATCGTGACCAATCGTATCCATGCCTTACAGTCCGTGCCTTAACCTAAACTTGAGCGAGCATTAAACTACATCGTGGTATTCCCCGTAAGCGATTGACTGCGCCTTGATTGAAAAATACAAAGATAGATAACAAGCTTCTCAACTATGGCTGAAAAACCGAAACTGCCGTTAGGTACCTTGCTGATTAGCAAAGGCGTGATTAGCGAAGATCAATTACGCATTGCGCTTATCGAGCAGCGCCGCTCTGGTGTTCCGCTCGGAAAAATGCTGATCAATCTGGGCTTTGTCACCGAAGCGACCGTACGAGAAGCACTGAGTGAAAATCTCAACCAACAAAGTACCGATCTGTCGCATATTTCAGTCGATGCGGCTGCGATCAAGCTGATACCCAAAGATGTCGCTAAGCGCTATCGCGTGTTTCCGATGGTGTTTGATAAAGCCGAGCGCACATTGATGTTGGCAATGGCCGATACCAGCAATATCATTGCGCTGGATCAAATCAACGCCATGCTGGGCAAAGACATCACGCTGACACCAATGCTGGCTGGCGATTCAGAAATCAATCGTGCGATCGATCAATACTATGGTTTTGAACTATCGATTGACGGCATCTTAAGTGAGATCGAGACTGGCGAGATCAATTACCAAAGTCTGCAATCGATCTCGGACGAGTATAGCCAACCGCTAGTACGTTTAATGGATGCGCTACTAGTCGATGCCGTACAGCGCAATGCATCAGATATTCACTTTGAGCCCGAAGAATTTTTCCTGCGCATACGCTATCGCATCGATGGCATACTGCGCCAAATTCGCAGCCTGCACAAAACCTATTGGCCAGCGATGGCAGTGCGTCTCAAAGTAATGAGTAACATGAACATCGCCGAGACACGTGCGCCACAAGATGGTCGGATTGCCATCAACTTCTCTGGGCGTCAAATCGATTTTCGAACCTCGGCTCAACCAACGACGCACGGTGAAAACTTTGTGTTGCGTATTCTGGACCGACAAAAAGGCATCGTTCCCCTCGACAACCTGGGACTGGAAGACAATGAGTTAACGCTACTCAAACTGATGATCGCCAGACCAGAAGGCATAATTTTGGTGACTGGCCCAACCGGTAGCGGCAAAACCACGACCTTGTATTCAATCCTGAACCACATCAATACCGATAGCGTCAACATCATGACGTTGGAAGATCCGGTTGAGTATCCGATGTCCATGATTCGGCAAACCTCAGTCAACGAATCGGCCAAGATGGGATTTGCCAGCGGTATCCGCTCGATGATGCGACAGGATCCCGATGTCATTCTGATTGGTGAAATTCGCGATAACGAAACCGCCCAGATGGCGTTTAGTGCTGCGATGACGGGACATCAGGTTTACTCCACCTTGCACACCAATTCTGCTGTTGGCGCAATCCCGCGCTTGCTTGACATTGGCATTTTGCCCGACATCATGGCCGGCAATATCATCGGTGTGGTCGCTCAACGTTTGGTGCGCAAACTATGTGTACATTGCAAGCAGGCATTTATCGCGGATGCGGTAGAACGCAAGTTGTTAGGTATTGCTGAAAACGCAGCAGAGACCACAATTTATCGTTCCGTAGGCTGCGACAAATGTCAGCATCAAGGCTACGCCGGACGCATTTCGATCATGGAAATGCTTAAGCTCAATAGTCAACTAGACGACTTGATCGCCCGCCGTGCGACTGCCAGCGAAATCAGAGAAAAAGCAATTGCCATGGGTTTTCGTCCACTGGTAGAAGATGGTATTCGACGCGTCTTGGATGGCTCAACCTCACTCGATGAAATTTCTCGTGTCGTCGATTTGACTGACAGGCTCATGTAATGGCGATGTACTCGTATCAGTCGATGGATGCAAGTGGCAAGATGGTGCGCGGCCTGATGGACGCGGCCAATATGCCAGACTTGGAACTACGTCTGAAACGTATGGAGTTGGATCTGATCGATTGCAAGCCGGCAGAGCAACGTACCTTTACGTTCGGCAGCCGCAAGATTACACGCAAGGATCTGATTAATTTTTGCTTCCACATGGAGCAATTGACCGGCGCTGGCGTTCCCATTTTGGAGGGTTTGGCCGATCTGCGGGACAGCCTGGAGCAACCACGGTTTCGTGAAGTGATTGCCGACATGATCGAGAATATTGAAGGTGGCTCACAATTATCAGAAGCGATGATGCGCCACCCGCAAATTTTCGATAAAACCATGAGCAGCTTGATCATGGCAGGCGAACAAACCGGACGGATTTCGGAAGTATTCAAAAATCTGAGCGAAAGCCTTAAATGGCAAGATGAGTTGTCGTCCCAAACGAAAAAAATCATCATGTATCCGGCCTTTGTCGGCACCATCGTTCTCGGTGTGACGTTTTTCTTAATGATTTATCTGGTGCCGCAGTTAACTGGTTTTATTACCAATATGGGTCAGGAACTACCCTTGCATACCAAGGCACTGATTTTTGTTTCCAACATTTTTGTTCATTATTGGTACCTGGTTTTATCGTTACCGATAGTGCTATTTATTACGCTCAAAATCGTTCTGAAAAGCAGTGAACGCGCGCGCTATTTGGCAGATGTGTACAAACTACGTTTATGGATGATAGGCCCTGTCTTGCACAAGATTATCCTGGCGCGCTTTGTGACTTTTTTTGCGTTGATGTATGCATCGGGCATTACCATTCTGGACTGCATCAAACTATCCGAAGAAATCGTTAATAATCGTATGATTGCGCGCGGCCTAAAGCAAGCAGGACAATTAATCGCCGAAGGCCAAGGTGTGACGACTGCATTTCAGATGACGGGAATGTTTCCGCCATTGATCATTCGCATGCTGAAAGTAGGTGAAGCGACTGGTTCACTCGATACTGCACTGCGTAATGTCGGTTATTTTTACAATCGCGACGTTAAAGAAATGATCGAACGCGTACAAGCGTTGATCGAACCAATCATGACTGTTTTGCTGGGCGCGTTACTAGGTTGGGTGATGATTTCGGTACTCGGTCCAATTTACGACACCATCAGCAAGATCAAGATGTGATGCACAAATAATAAGGCTACCGTGCGCAAGCAGCTGTTTTATCTCACCAATCACGAACTCCATGCCTATGCGTGGAACGGCAAACATATTTTGCTGGAAGACATTTTCGAACATGACGAAAATGGTTGGCAGCGCTTCGCGGAACATTTGGCATCGCGCAAAAATCTTCCAGCGCAAATTTTAGTCGATTTGATTGAGGAAGATTTTCAGCGCGATAACGTCCCACACACTATAGGCAAAACGCGTCGCGTAATGATAGAGCGCAAATTGACGCAACTCTATCGCGACACGCCATTTCGCCATGCCACTGTACAAGGTCGTGAAACAAGTGGCCGTAAAGACGACCGCATTCTTTTTAGTGCACTCACCAACGCCGAACTACCCAAACCCTGGCTAAATGCTCTGCTCACGAATGCAGTGCCGGTAGTCGGGATTTACTCATTGGCATTGTTGAGCCAGCTACTGTTCAAAAAACTAAAGTTTGATCAAGCCCCTTTACTTCTGATCACGCATCAATCAAGCGGCGTACGGCAAAATTACTTTCACGACGGGAAACTATACTTCAGCCGGCTGACACCGTTACTGGATCAAGCGCCCGAGTTAATGGCGGAATCGTTGATCGCTGAAATTGCTAAAACGCGACAATTTTTAGCCAGTACCCGTGTTCTTGCGCGTGGCACTGCGATTCAGCTGCTGGTAATTGCCGACGTACATAATCTGGCGGCAATACAAGAAGAAGCAGACAAAACCAATGATCCTGACGCCATCTATCAGTTGTTAGCGATCGATGATGTCAGCCATCAACTCAAACAAAGTACTTCCGGTATCAACGAAGACTGCGATGAATTATTTTTGAGCTTGTTAGCCAGAGAAACCATCGCTAGCCACTATCCGCTACGTGAGCAAAATCGGTTTTATCAATTATGGCAGGCACGCATTGCCTTGTATGTCTTTAGTGCCTTGCTCGCGATATCCGCAGTTGCATCGTCTGGCATTGATTTGATGTCCGTGATGGATCAGCGACGCGAGATGCAGCGTTTGGAATTAGAGGCGCTGAATGCCAAGGCCAAGTACGAAATTATTGTGGAGAACATGCCCAACACGCAGGTCAGTCCGCACAACATGCGATCTGTCGTTGATATCGAACGCATGATGCGCGAGAACGTGCCATTACCCGACCGATTAATGTCGGACGTGAGCCGCGCACTTGATGTAATGCCACAAATCGTCATCAAGCAATTGCGATGGGAAGTGGTTGATCCTGCCAGTTTGGCGGTTGCGGTTGATCCAAATGCACCGCCACCAACAATCGATGTGCCACAAGCCATCATCATGGGTATGCCCGACAAAACGGCACAGATTCTGTTGATCGATGGTGAAATCCAACCATTTAGCGGCAATTATCGGGCCGCGCTGGATAGCGTGCGTCAATTCGTGACGCTGATCGAAAAAAATCCACAATTAAAGGCAACCGTCACGTTGCAACCCATTAATACGAGTCCTACGGTCTCATTACAAAATACAGCCAGCGAAACGTCACTAGAAAAAACGGCCTCCTTTTCCATCCAACTGGTGCGCAAACCATGAGTACCGATCAAAAAAAGGATGGCAGCACACCAGGGCCAGTCAAGCTAAAGTCTGTCGTGCAGCCATATCGCTTTGCTAAAGATGGCCTGCCATTTATCCGCAAGGCATTAATCACCTTTGGCGTAGTACTGGCACTGAGTGTCATATTGATCGCAGGGACTCGCTTTATGTTAATGCGCATCGAGCCAGAAAAAGCCAAAGCACAAGCGATGCAAAATGCCGCGCGCGAAAAATTTAGACAAGCTGAGCAAGAACAAATCGAGCTGCGTGATTTTATGCCTAAGTTTACACAATTGCGGTCACGTGGTTTTTACGGGCCAGAAAATCGCTTGCACATGCTGGAGATAATCAAAAACATCCAAGAGAATCGACATCTGCTACCGATCAGTTACGAGTTTGCGCCACAACAATTGGTATCACTTGATCCGGCCTTGCTAGCGACGTCGCTAGAACTCCATGTGACGCGCATCGCCTTACAATTTGGCCTTTTGCACTCGTTGGACCTATTCAACTTTTTAAATGATTTAAGAGCACAGGGGTTTTACACTGCCAAAGAATGTACGATCAAAAGCGAAAATAGAATTGCAGTGGATTCATTAGATGCGCGACTCAATGCAGAATGTGTGTTGTACTGGATCACGATTGATGAGGCCAGTGCAGCAAACAATCCAGAGATGGTGCCGCAATGAGTAAATTCGTCAACAGATTATCGAACCAACAAAGTGCTCCTTGCACAGCAGAGACCGTGCGAAGCACGCGAAAAAATGTGCGCGCAGACTCGATCAACAAGTCATTCAACATCATAAGTCACCCTGCGCTGCGACCTGCACGCCGCTACGCGCCGCATGCATTACTGCTAACCGCGCTGTCGCTTACCCCGCTTCTGTCGCAAGCAGATACGTCTTATATCGGCCGTTTGTTCATGTCACCGCAGGAGCGTACAGAACTTGATCGAATGCGATTAGGCGGTGCGCCAAAAACAATTAGTGAAGCGCAAGTTGACACACAGGAAGAAAATCTTACCGTCGATGGCTATGTGCTACGTAACGGTTCTGGCAAATCAACGGTTTGGGTCAACGCACAACCGCAGTATCGCAGCGGACAATCGCCAACTTCGGCGGCGACATCAGCGCAACGCTCCGCCAACGGTGTTGCGGTACAACTACCGTCGGGGCGCCAAGTACATTTAAAAGCAGGACAAAGCATCGATATCGCAACTGGGCAGATACGCGAAGGTTACGAGCAAGGCGTGGTGGTATCTGGCACGTCGTCCAAACCCGACACAGCGGTTAAACCTTAAAAATGAGAAAACTATTTATGCGCCCTCTATTGTTCTCTCACCCCACCAAGAAACCGCGCATAACATCACGCGCCCGAACGGGGTTCACCCTGGTGGAAATGGCCATCGTTGTTTTGCTAGTTGGCATATTGCTGACCTTCGGTGTCGGCCTAGTCCAATCGCAACTAGAAAACGCGGCCATTAAGGTTACAAAGAATCGGCAAGATGCAATTCACGATGCGCTCGTTAGCTACCTGGCAAAATATCGTCGCCTGCCATGTCCAGACAGTGCGACTGGCGCGCTGGGCACGAATAATGTTCGCTTTGACGGCATCGAGGATCGTTCCAGTGCGACTGCCGGCGCACCTCCAGTTCCTAGAACAGATTTATTATGTGCGGTCACTTTTGGCACGCTTCCGTTCGCCACGCTTGGCTTGTCGCGAGAGGCGGCGCTGGATGGCTGGAACAATTTTTTCTCCTATCAGGTCACCAATACACCTTATGACTGGACCCGCAGTGCCAGCTTTAATACCGGCAACCAAGGCGGTATTGCGATCAACGACCGGGTTAATGGCTCTGCCACATTGTCACTCTACCCCACACCCGCTGTTGTGGTGCTGGTGTCGCACGGCAAAAATGGCGGCGGTGCGTTCACCGTGAAAGGTACGCGTAATACTTTGCCGATTCCCGCTGATAGCGACCAATTACAAAATACGGATAGCACGGCAAAAATTTTCATCAGGCGCGAAATGTCTGACAACATTGCCGCGGCCGGCGGCACCTACGACGATCTCGTCGCAGCCTATCTTCCCACTGATTTGTTCAGGGCAGCAATCGCCAATACCAACTCGGCCTCCTTTACTGCGCAGGTTACTCAAGCAACTAGGGATATCGACGATATTGAGGCTGCCTTGATAGGTTACGCCATCAAGAATAATCAACTGCCAACTGCGGACAGTAATAACGACGGTATTGCAGATGCGGGAGTCTACTCCGGCAATATCCCATGGCAAACTCTGGGTGTCGCTGCCAATGACCCTTGGGCCGTCACCGCACCACCAGCTGCAGTAGCGATCGCCAATCGCTATCGTTACAGTGTCACTGCTGCTTTAACTACCACAGTAAGCAAAGCTGATTTCATTGCCGCTGCCGGCAACATCGTGGTGCAAGATGGTAGTGGGGTGACGCTGACATCAAGCGCGCCGTTTGTCGTCTACTCCCGCGGTCGCAACAATGTCTCCTTCTTTAACAATGGTACTGGCAACGGCGCGCCATGCACACTTGTCGCGCCAGCAGCACCATTGGTACCAATTGCGCCTAATTGCCTTGGTAGCAATGAGGTCAATAATTACAACGGCACTGCGCCTTTCGTCAAAGCGGCGATGAATTTACCGCCTTTCTTTACCACCAATTTTCCACCCACTGCTGGTTACGACGACATTCTCGAGTACGTCGCGAAAGGAAGCATAGATGCCAAACTTCCGTAAATTTTCTGCACCGCTGATGCGCGGCTTTACTTTGGTCGAAATGGCGATTGTATTAGTGATCATCGGCCTGCTCTTGGGTGGTGTATTGCAAGGACAATCACTGATCAGAAGCATGCGCGTCAAGGATTTGGTCGCCACCGCCAAGGATTTAACCATCGCCTCGCAACAGTTCAAGGATCGTTATCGCTATTTACCTGGCGACTGGCGATATACGGCTAATGAAATTCCGAATGTCACTATCGGCGGCGATGGTAGCGGCATCATCAATACGGCCATAGAATCAAATAATGTGCCGGTACATCTATTCAATGCCGGTTTTATCCGCTCGACACAGTTGCGTTCTTATTACGGTACCGTGCGCGTACTCGGCAATACCATTTCTGCCGGATCTTTGGTAGCTGCGGGCAGCAATCCCATTCCGGTGACGGTGTTGAATATCATTGAATTTGCTGATCTACCCTGCGATGTTGCCACCGAAGTTGATCTCAAGCTCGATGACGGCGATATCAGCAAAGGCTCATCACGCGGTTCGATCACTCCCGCCGCTTGCAGCATAGCTGACACCATCGTACCCGGCTTCGCGACGCCTTTATAAGCGCCACAGCAGTAAGTCATGCCGATAAAAATTCGTCCTACAACACCGTTTTTTAGTCTCAACTACCATGTTTCGACAAATACGTACGATCGCTTTCTATACAGGGATTGAAGCATTCCGTAATCGATTGATCTGGCTGATCATTGCGGTCGCACTGATTGCCATTGGTCTCAGCGGCTTTCTCAATGAATTGGCAATAACCGAAAGCAAGCAAATACAAGTGGCATTAATTGCGGCATTCTCGCGGTTTGCTGCAGTATTTTTAATCGCCACCTTTGTGGTCACAAGTATGGTGCGCGAATTCAACGACAAAGGGCTGGAACTGATCCTGGCGCTGCCACTCCCTCGTGCTGGTTATCTCCTCGGAAAACTACTTGGCTTTGCTGTACTCGCTGTGATACCGGCCGTCCTTTTCGGTGCGCTCGCATGGCTTTTTTCGCCATGGACACAAGCGCTTATGTGGATGCTGTCACTGTTGTGTGAGTTGTGGCTAATTGCGGCCTTCAGCCTGCTATGTGTTTTGACCTTCAATCAAGTGATGACGGCCTTAAGTGCAAGCATGGTTTTCTATCTGGCGGCACGTTCTGTCAGTGCATTTCAATTGATAGGGCAAGGCTCGAACATAGAACATTCGATGTCACAAAGCGTGATGTCCTTCGTCATCGATTCACTCGCTGCGGTACTTCCGCATCTGGATCAATTTACACGCACTGATTGGTTGGTTTATCACACCGGAAATTGGCATGACTTTCCGATGATTTTGTTACAAAGCGGGATATTTCTCGTACTGATTACAGCGGCAGCGTTGTTTGATTTATATCGCAAGAACATCTGATCACGCTTGTTTTATTGCGCCTGTCTGATGCTGACCATCTTGTTCTGACACTCATCTTGACCAACTAAACGTAAATATCTGAGTATGCGCGAGCGCCCACTTAATTTTGTCCCCAAGCTTGTAACAGCAATGTTGTTAATTGCGTTTGCTTTACAACTGACGTGGCATCATTACGCGCCGGCGCCGCAAGCACAAGCAATTGATCTTCCAGCGCCGCCAAGCTTATCCGCGCTTGAAATTGCCAGCCTAGCCGAGCCTATCGCATTGAGTAAACTACTGATGTTGTACGTACAAGCATTTGACAGTCAAGCTGGGGTCAGGCTCCCGTTTCAGCGGCTAAATTACGAGCATTTACAACTTTGGCTCACACATATTTTGCAACTAGATCCACGTGCACAATATCCATTGCTGTCGGCGACCCATTTATATGCAACCGTAAGGGATGAAACAAAAAAGAGAATCATGCTCGACTTTGTCTATCGCCGTTTTTTAGAAGACCCCAACCACCGCTGGCGCGCGATGGCCGATGCGGCAGTCATCGCCAGACACAAACTCAAAGATCTTCCGTTGGCACTTAAGTATGCACACGCCATCACACAACATGCGACGGCCAGGACCGTACCTGGTTGGGCCAGGCAGATGGAAATTTTTCTACTAGAAGACATGAACGAGGTTGAACGCGCCAAAATATTATTAGGCGCGTTACTCGCCAGTGGAGAAATTACTGATCCGCATGAATTGCATTTTCTAAATGAAAGATTAAAGGCCATGGGGTCGACGGTGCGTCCACAATGAGGAAGATGGCCGGCGAAATTTTACTGGTCGAGGATGATCCTGCCTTGCGCAGCATGTTGCGTGCAACGCTGGAGCTGCACGATTACATCGTCAGCGAGGCACAGGAACGCCTACCCGCACTCGCAATACTGCGTGCCAATCCGGCAATCCGAATTGTAATTTTGGATTTTGGTTTGCCGCCACATGCGCATGACATTACTGAGGGCCTGGCGACGCTCAAAGCGATTCAAGCCGAGATCATGTCCATCAAGGTGATCGTACTCACCGGGCAAGATCAACAAGCCGCCGCATTAGAAGCGATACGCGAAGGTGCATTCGATTTTCTCTCCAAACCATCATCATCCGAGACAATTTTGCGCGCGATCGAGCGCGCCTTTCTTTTCCTGGAAAAAGAAAATGAATTAAGCCTGCAAGGTGTTACCCGCATTGCAGTCAATGCACAGGTCGCCGGTGGTTTGAAAGGCCTACGTAGTGACGCCGAAGAAAGATTAGTACGACAGATTCTGAAAGAAACCGGATTCAACGTCTATCAAAGCGCCAAACGCCTCGGCGTAAAGCGCGAAAATATCTATTACTTCATGAAAAAATTTGGTATCGAGAGACAAGGAGGCGATGAGCGCGATGATTGAGCAACTCTATCTCGCCTTCATCCTCACCGGCATCACCATCGCAGTGGTGCTTGCAGTGCTATGGTATCAAGCACGCAAAGCCAGCCGACTGAATTTGAGTCTGATCCGACTCAATGAGCAGCACAACTACGACACACCGGTTTTTCTCTCGCAAGCTTGGGCTGTCTTGCAACAAGCAGGCTTAAATGGCTTAAGTTGGCAACTGGATTGGTTTGGCATCATTAAACAAGAGATGTACGGGCAAGAATCTCCACTACAAACGCATCGCCAAATCGACGTCGGTGAAATGAAGTTGACGCTCAGTTTCTATCAGCTTAATAAGCGCGGCGAGCAACGTTATTTTGAAGAAACTCTGATTGCGACCTTCTTGCTTTTGCTACGTACCGACATGTTGATCAAGGCAAATGCAATCGATGCGACGTTTGCGCACATGTCTCGACTAAATTTGTTTTTGCAGCACGACATGAAAAATATCGCACAGTTTATTCAACTGATGGCGGACCAATTAGTCAGCGTTCCCGCCGGTAAAGAAATGCAAGTACTGACGCATTTACGACACGCTACACCGTTGATTCGCCACCGTGCCGACCGCATCGTAAACTCACTCACAGCGCCACAACAAACCAACGAAGCCGCACGTCTTATTGACTTGTCGGCATTACTCAACGAGCTGTGCGGACTATATGAGCTGCAAACCGAAATAACAGGGAATGCAAGTATTCACGCGATCGGTACGACAATAGACACCGCGTTGGACAACATCTTAAAAAATTACCACGATGCCAGCGTACGTGAACATCAGCCAAAACCGCTGATGAAAATCGCAATCGAATCCGATGCACAACAAGTCCATATTCGGATCCATGCCGACAATGACAGCCGTACCCCAGCACTAGAACGCCTATTTGAACCATTCTGGAGTAGCGATGCAGGTGGTCTTGGTATAGGGCTGTATCAGGCTAAGCAAATGCTGGAAATGCAAGGTGGCTCATTGCAAGTATCACAAGACCATGCCCTACATTTGCACTTTACAATTAATTTGCCAGTCGATGCAGCGTTAGCCCCCAGACGCAATACTTCGACGAATGGTGCTATAAACCCATAAGCCGAGCAGTTAGTCGGCCGACGTAGATTTGACGCTGCACTGTCGCATTCCCACCCATGTACAAAATTTAGACACTAGCGAAAATATTGCGCGGTGGTAATGTAATGCTGTGCTGAAACGATTCCCGATTTCAGTGAATACTGGAGTTAACATGAAACAAATTAAACGTAATCAAAAAGGTTTTACCCTGGTTGAAATTGCCATCGTTCTGGTCATTATCGGCTTGCTGCTGGGCGGCGTGCTGAAAGGCCAAGAAATGATTGAAAGCGCACGTATTAAATCGGTTGTACGTGACATGAATGGCGTGTCGGCCGCCTTCAACACCTATCTGGATCGTTTCCGTGTGATGCCAGGTGATGACACCAATGCAACCATGACAGCGCGTGGTTGGGTCGGCACTTCCGGCGGTAATGGTAACGGCGCACTCGGCATTACCACGGCGCAAACATTTACCAATGGCGGTGAACAACCTGCACTGTTACGCGGATTACGTGCATCAGAGATTGTTCAAGGTGATGCTACTCTCACCACTGGCGTTGCTGCTCTGCCGCGTGCAGGAACCGGTGGTTTGATCGGAGTAACCGTCGGTGCATATGGTCTCACGGGACCGTCCGTCTGTGTATCCTCCCTTACGACCGCACAGGCTCTAGGCGTTGACGCAACAATTGACGGTACACTGCCAGCAACAAACATCGGCAACAATATTGGTACCGCACGTGGCGCTAGCGGCGCAGCCAACCCGTTAGCACCAACTGCGGTAGCACCGGCAGGTTTGGCATACAATGCCACTACAACTGCTACTCCTTGGACGATGTGCACTCGGATATAAAAGTTCGTTTATCTAGATCATTGTACTGATCGTAAAAAAGCCTCGATTTTATCGAGGCTTTTTTTTGCGTCTCGACCCCGTACAATAGTCATCTCGGTAGCACCGCTGCACTTTAAACTTGCATCATTGAGCACAGTGAGCGTCCCCTTCTATATACTCGATAGCGGCGTTACCGATGACAACTCTATATGCGCGTAACTATAGAAATTAAAGCAACTGATGTAATGCAAAACCCCTGTTAGTGCAATGACAAAAAAAGAACCTACGGAAAAACCCCAGCACACACCAATGATGCAGCAGTACTTGCGCATCAAAGGCGAGCATCCAACCACGCTAATCTTTTATCGCATGGGCGATTTTTACGAGCTTTTTTTTGACGATGCAGAAAAGGCATCACGCCTGCTCGGCATCACGCTGACGCAGCGCGGCAGCTCAAATGGCAATCCGATTAAAATGGCGGGCGTGCCGTTTCATGCGGCAGATCAATATCTAGCCAAACTGGTCAAGCTGGGCGAATCCATCGCCATCTGCGAGCAGATTGGCGACCCCGCCACCAGCAAAGGTCCGGTCGAGCGCAAGGTTATGCGCGTGATTACGCCGGGCACTTTGACTGATTCTGATTTGCTCCCGGAGAAATCCGAACAAGCGCTGCTGGCCTATTACACTGTCACGCAACGCAAAACCGTCACTATTGGTTTGGCTTGGCTGAGTATGGCCAGCGGCAATCTGCGCATGATGGAGTTTGCGACAGATACAGAAAATGCAGACCTGCGCCTGAAGCAGGAAATCGAGCGTATCGCACCAGCAGAAATTTTAGTGCCCGGTAGTGTCGATGGTCTATTCCATGCATTTGCCATGGCGAAAAACACGACGGTGCCAGATTGGCATTTCGATCTGGATCATGGCCGTAAAGCTTTGCATGAGCAACTTGCCGTCAGCACGCTCAATGGCTTTAGTGCAGAAAATCTAAGCGCCGCCATTGGTGCCGCTGGTGCCCTGCTACGCTATGCGCAAGCAACCCAAGGCAAAGGCTTGCAACATGTACGCGCACTGACGGTAGAAACTGAAAACGAATTCATAGGGCTGGACGCCGCCACGCGCCGCAACCTGGAACTGACCGAAACGATACGCGGACAAGACAACCATTCCGCCACCCTATTCTCACTGCTGGATCACTGCCGCACCGCGATGGGCTCGCGCTTGTTGCGACACTGGTTGCATCATGCACAGCGTGAGCAAGCGATTGCGCGCGCACGTCATGCGGCCATCGATGCCCTGACGCGCACTGATGCTTGTCACGGTCTGTCTTCCACACTCGCAGCAGTACCGGACATAGAGCGCATCACCACCAGAGTTGCGCTGTTCTCAGCACGACCACGTGATTTAGCAGGTATGCGTAGCGGCTTGCAGCAATTACCTTCGTTACGCGCCTATGTCGCGATGTGCAACAAGGATGCGGATGCACCGTTACTCAAGCAATTACACGACGCGCTCGCCACCCCTACAGAATGTCTGGATTTGCTGGAACGTGCGATTGCGCTTGAACCCGCTGCAATGGTGCGCGATGGTGGCGTGATTGCGCGTGGCTACGATGGAGACCTGGATGAACTACGAGGCTTATCGGAAAACGCTGGACAATTTTTGCTCGACCTAGAAACCCGTGAACGCGCCCGTACCGGTATCGCAAATCTGCGCGTCGAGTACAACAAGGTGCATGGCTTTTATATCGAAGTGACACACGGCCAGACGGATAAAGTGCCAGATGATTACCGCCGTCGCCAGACACTCAAGAATGCCGAGCGCTATATCACGCCAGAACTGAAGGCCTTTGAAGATAAGGCATTGTCAGCGCAGGAGCGGGCGCTATCGCGTGAAAAGCATTTATACGATCAAGTACTGCAGAAGTTGACCGCGCATATCGCCGTTCTGCAGGATATTGCGCATGCGTTGGCGCAACTCGACGTGCTGGTTGCCTTGTCCGAACATGCAGCTCGCAATAATTGGTGCGCGCCACAACTTGTTGCCGAACCCTTACTGCACATCGAACAAGGTCGTCATCCAGTCGTCGAGAACAATATCGAGCGCTTTATCGCCAACGATTGCTCGCTGCACAGCGAAAAAAAATTACTGTTAATTACCGGCCCCAATATGGGTGGTAAATCAACCTATATGCGGCAGGTGGCGCTGATTACGCTGCTCGCGTATGTCGGCAGTTATGTGCCCGCGGCGAGCGCCAGTATCGGCCCAATAGACCGCATTTTTACCCGTATCGGTGCGGCCGATGATCTGGCTGGTGGCCGCTCTACCTTTATGGTGGAAATGACGGAGTCGGCAGCGATTTTGAACGGCGCGACAGAAAACTCTCTGGTGCTGATGGATGAAGTTGGTCGCGGCACCTCCACCTTTGACGGACTTGCGCTCGCTTGGGCGATTGCCAGACATTTGATCGAGGTAACCCAAAGCTTTACGCTGTTTGCGACGCATTATTTTGAATTAACGCAACTACCGGATGCACATACCAGCGCCAGCAACGTTCATCTTTCTGCCGTTGAACACAAGGATAAAATCGTTTTCCTGCATGCGGTACAAGCTGGCCCAGCGTCACAGAGTTATGGTTTGCAAGTGGCGCAACTAGCGGGCGTGCCGCAAGCGGTTATCCGCGCAGCACGAAAGCATCTGGCAACATTGGAGGCGAACTCACTACAAACAACGACGCAATTCGATCTGTTTTCGCCCAGCACTACGCCCCCTGCCTCTTTCGCTGGCGACGACTCAATGAATGCCGCAGGTTCAGCAGCAGTGCCCTCCTCGCCGTTGCATGATGCAATCGACGAACTCGACCCAGACTCCTTAACCCCCCGAGAGGCACTCGATGCCCTTTATCATTTAAAAGCGCTTTGGCAAACACCATGATTCCGTTCAAAAAAATCATGCTCAGCATACTTGCTAGCCTGATGTTTTCGCCATTGTTGTCAAACGCGGATGAAAGCCGCGGTTTTAGCTTTGGGGTGTTCGCACCAGCACTACAATCGGATCTAGGTAACAACGCATTGAAGCAAGCAATCGCAGAAAGCGATGCCGATAATCTTGCATTTGTGGTGGCGAACGGTATTAAAGCCGCGCAAGAGCCTTGCACAGATTATGTGTTCCAGAACCGGTTTGCGTTATTGCAAAGCGCAAAAAATGGCTTAGTGGTTTCTTTGCTTGCCAGCGATTGGGTCGCGTGCAAGGATCAAGAAAATCGCTTGATTCCTTTTGAAACGATTAACCGTCTGCGCGAATTATTTTTCAATGGTGAGTTTTCATTCGGTGATAGCAAGATACCGCTGACGCGACAATCTCTGATACCACGCTTTCGCAACTATGCAGAAAACATGCGCTGGCAAATTCATGAGGTTATTTTTGCGACCATCAATATCCCGATCAATAACAACAATTATGTTTATGCAGCTGGGCGCAACAGCGAATTTGAAGACAGAGAAATTGCCAATCATGATTGGCTACAACGAATTTTTCTGATGGCGAAAATTCAGAAGCTGGACGCGATTGTATTGTTTTGCGATGGCGATCCATTTTTACGCGAATCGCAACAAGAACAAGGGCAACAGACCTCATCATTAAGCCAAAACCGCAGAGGTTTCCGCGAAATCCGTCACAAGATTGAGACTCTAAGTAAACAGTTTGCTGGCAAGGTGTTAGTGATACACAACGAACGGCAGAATGGGAAAGTTTCTGACACCGATACGATCAAGTGGAACCACAATATTGGGACGCTGCACGTCAGCGCGCCGTGGCGCAAGATAAGTATCCATCCAAAATCTGACAAGCTTTTTATTGTCAACAAGCGTTAACCCACATGTCTTAAGTTGCATTGAGCCTACTCAAAGACCCATCCTCTCTCGCAAATAAAAAACGGATGCTTAGGCATCCGTTTTTTATTTTCTCTTCGCGTGTTCAACACCACGCTTAATCCATGATTTCGCTTAATGAATAGGATGACTGCGGAAGTGATCACCTTCTTCACCATCGTCAATCTCATGATGATGACCATGCGCACCATGCACGTGTTCGTGCGCAATTTCTTCCTCGGTGGCGGCACGCACATCTGTTACCTTCAGCGTAAAACGCAGAGCCATACCAGCTAAAGGATGATTGCCATCCAACACGACCTTGTCATCAGCAATATCAGTTACCGTAAAAATCAAAGGCATTTCTTCGCCCTCTTCTGCTTCTGGTGAACCTTCAAACTGCATACCGACTTCAAGTGGCGTCGGCAAACGATCACGCGGCTCGATCTTTACTAACTCAGGATCATAATCACCGAAGGCATCATCGGGCTCAACCTGGATGGTATCCTCGAAGCCAACTTCTTTACCTTCTAGCGCTTCTTCGATTTTAGGCAAAGTATTTTCATATCCACCGTGCAGATACACCATAGGATCCCGGCTTTCTTCAATCAAACTGCCTTGGGCGTCCGATAATTTGTAATCCACGGTAACAACCGTATTTTTGGCAATTTTCATGTTGATTCCTTTCATTTATGTAGCAGCAATTATACCTGTGTGCTCATGCGACTCGGCAGGAAATACAATATCGATCCGGGTAAGAATAAGAATCTGAAACAGCCACGTTATTATTTTGGCGTCATCTTATAATGGCAGAATGAAAAAACTGACTCTCTTAAATGGTCTGACTGCGACCGAATTTCTACGCGACTATTGGCAAAAGAAGCCTTTGCTTATACGACAGGCGATCCCCGAATTTAAACCGCTGGTAACACGCGATCAGCTATTTGAAATGATCAAGGACGAAGACGTCGAATCACGTCTCATCACTTGTCAGAAGCAATGGAAAATGGACACCGGTCCGTTTGCACAAGTTCCCTCATTGCGACAGAAAAACTGGACATTGCTGGTGCAAAGCATGAACTTGCATGATGCATCTGTCGATGCATTGATGCGGCAGTTCAACTTTATTCCGGATACGAGACTGGATGATTTGATGATCAGTTATGCCACCGAAAGTGGCGGCGTCGGCGCACATTTTGATTCTTATGACGTTTTTCTGTTACAGGCGCACGGACGTCGACGCTGGCGCATCAGTGCGCAAACCGATCTGACTCTGGTCGAAGACATGCCGCTCAAAATTTTGCAAAATTTTCAGCCCGAAGAAGAGTTTATTTTAGAGCCAGGCGATATGTTGTATCTGCCACCCCATTACGCACATGAAGGCGTAGCAATGGATGAATGCATGACTTATTCCATCGGTTTCCGTGCGCCGTCTTACCAAGAATTAGGCGAAGCATTCTTAGAAAGCATGATCGACACGATTGATTTGCCGGGCCGCTACGCAGATCCTGATCTCAAACCGTCCAAACAGCATGCCGAGATCAGTTCGACGATGCTCTCCAAAGTCTCTAGCGAGCTGAATAAAATGCGTTTTACGCAAGACGACATCGCCCTTTTTCTCGGAGAATACCTGTCCGAACCGGCGACACATATTTACTTCACCGCACCAGCGCTTGCACTAAGCGCATCCAGATTTATACAAAAAGCACAAAAAACGGGTGTAAAACTTTCTCTCAAAACGCAAATGCTGCATCGCAATAAATATGTGTTCATCAACGGCACCTCGTTCGAGGTCGACAACGCGGATTTACAGCTTTTGAGGAAGCTTGCAGAAAACAGAAGCTTAACTGGTGACGATATACAAACTGCATCAGACGATGTCATTGATGCACTACATACTTGGCAGAAGGATGGCTGGATACTTCTAAATTGATCTAAAAGGTCGATATGTACAAATAAAAATTCGGAAATCGATTTGAATAAATGCGGTTTCTTTTTTTGTAAGGTTTTAAATAAAATATTTTTATTTGCTAAATGTAAAACACTTGCACGGACAATAGAAAGGTGCACTATAATCATTGCCTAGGAATATTCAACTTTGTCGCGGCGCAACATCACAGCTCAAAAACAATCGACGATTACTCCTAAAGCGATAATTACCGGTAATAATTCATTGCGCATTAGATACCAACCTTAACTTTTCTACTTGAAAGACCATTATGACTAAGACTTTGCTGATCGCATCCCTGTTCGCTATTGCTTTGACCGCTTGCAGCAAAAAAGAAGAAGCACCTGCAGTTGAAATCACAACACCACCAGCTGTAGAAGCACCAGCTGTAGAAGCACCAGCTGTAGAAGCACCAGCTGCTCCAGCTGCAGAAACACCAGCAGAGACCCCAGCTGCACCAATGGAAGCACCAGCTGCTCCAGCAGAAGAGCCAGCGAAGTAATTCGCGGTAAGCGTATGGAAAAAGCCGACTTCAGTCGGCTTTTTTTATTTCTGCTGCAAATGCATTCGCACTCAAATATTTGAGTTTGCGCACAAGACACTCAAGACTGCATCATCACCCAGCCAAAACCTTGCTCTTGACAGGCGACGCTGACCTCGACATTCGCGCTTACAGCCCCCATCAATGTTTGATGCGCCAAAGTGGATGTATTATTTTTAAGACTGAGGTGTGCGCCCACCACTTGTTTGAGGCGTGATTGATCAAGCTGACTTAACAGTGCGCCGGCGACCTGATTCGACAAATGTCCATAAGCACCGCCTATGCGTTGTTTCAGTGAAGGTGGATAAGCAGAGTCTGCCAACATCTGACGATCATGATTACATTCCAGCATCAATGCGTCACAAGCTCCGAGTGCAGTGATCATGTGAGGCGTGACGTGGCCGGCATCGGTTAATACTCCCAGTTTGAGCAAGCCATCATTGGCGACGTACTGCACTGGTTCGCGGGCATCATGCGGGACGGTATAGGGCGCCAATTCCAAATCGCGTATGGCCAAAGCTTCACCATCGCGGCAAAAGTGGATCGTCACACCAGCATCCTTACCGGCGCATGCTTGGTAAGTACCAAAGGTCAACCAGACCGGAAGCTGATGACGCCGTGCGAATTTGAAAACGCCGCCGATATGGTCTTGATGCTCATGGGTGACAACGATACCGGATAGTTGATTCGGCAGCATCCCTAGGCGTGCCAAACGCTGCTCTGTCTCACGGATACCAAAACCGCAATCTAGCATCACTGTCGTGTGCGTACCGCCAGATTGGGTGGAAATTAGAAGTGCGTTACCTTCACTGCCGCTACCGAGACTGGCGAACTTCAATCGTCAGCCTCGGCAGGAGTATCAATGTTGGAAACGATTGCAACCAACAAATTTATTTCAATTGCTCGTTCAATAAAGTAAGTATTTTGTCGGCCGTTTTTGATATTTCTGGCTGACCATCCTTATTAAATACTTTCACTCTGCTATTGTCAGCAGCACTGGCAATCGCGATTTGGTAACGTGCCGCCGCTTTGGCTTTATCCTCTTTGGAGCCAAAGGAGAACAGATTGGACAAGAAACCTTTCTTGTCGGTAGTTTGTGCCTCGTCGGCCTGATCAACGTAACGCACAAAATACACGCCCTTAGAGCGATCTCTATCTTCAACGGTAAAGCCGACTCGATCCAAAGCTAAACCGACGCGGCGCCAAGCCCGCTCAAAACCTTCATCAACTTGCACGTAATTGCCACCACTCGCATCCTTGACCAGCTTTGCGCGGGGCGCTTGCATGGTGGCATTTTTCACCGATTGTTGGGCTTCTTGCCGCTCTTCACCACTCAAACGTGCCATTAAGCGTGACAGAAATTCAGCTTCCAACCCAGGATCAGATGGACGTGTGGTCCATACTGCGGTCGATTTATCTGAGCCAGTCAACACTTCTTCAGCGCCGCGGTGGCTAATATAAATCTCGGTAGTGCCATTCGGTCCGCGCTCCAATCGGGTACGGAATTTATCGCGTTCACCAGTGGAATACAGTGCGTCAAATACTTTGCCGATCGTTTTGCGTAAGAAATCCTGTGGAATTTTCGCGCGATTCTCTGCCCAATCGGTTTCCATCACCCCTGATTGTGGTGAATCTAGGCTAATCAAGAAACCATTGTCTTGCCAAAAATCTTTAATCTGTGGCCATAATTTCTCTGGCGCTTGAGGAACCACTAGCCAGCGTTGCGAGCCGTCACGTACAACTTGCATATCGGCTGCGGCTTTTGGCGCCACTACGGCGCTGACATCTTCTGTCGCGCGTTTATTTTGCAGGCGGTTGTAAGCTGAGGCAGTTGCCGTACCATTTTGCGTGTCCGGTAATGCAAAGCGATTTTCGCGTTGCAGTTGAGACAGATCGGGCGGCACTTCTAACGTCGGTACCTTCTTAGCCTCACTTTTATAATCAATGCGGTCAGGCTCCAACATTGAGTTAACCGAATCACATCCAGCCAATCCTGCCAGACTGAGAAGCGCGAGTACGCAGACTGTTCCACGTTGTGCGAAGCTACATTGAGCCATGTACGAAATCTTCCGGATAAAAGTAAATACTAAAAAACAGAGCCGAACACCAAGTCAGCAAATCGGCTTATTGTAATACACCTGATTCACGCAACGCAGCACGAACGGTTTCATGATACTCCACCGCCAACGGCACGATAGGCAAACGCATACCAGGCTGCATCATACCCATCTCTGTCAATGCCCATTTCACGGGCACTGGATTTGGCTCGATAAACAGTTTGGTATGCAACGGAGCTAACTTATTATTGATTGCCACGGCTTCTGCAACGCGTAGATTAATTGCAGCATCACAAAGTTGATGCATGCCACGTGGCGCCACATTGGCGGTCACGGAGATATTGCCTTTGCCACCGCAAAACATCAATGCCATCGCGGTTGCATCGTCACCCGAATAAACCGCGAAGTCTTTAGGTGCGACACGCATCAAGTCAATCGCGCGGCCAATATTGCCCGTCGCATCTTTAATCCCGATGACACCTGGCACAGTTGCCAAACGTAAGGTGGTTTCATTAGACATGTCAGCCACGGTGCGGCCTGGCACGTTATACAAAATAACCGGCAAATCCACCGCCTCGGCGATTTTCTTGAAGTGCTGATACATGCCCTCTTGGGTTGGCCGATTATAGTAAGGCACGACCTGCAATGAAGCATCAGCACCCACCGATTTGGCAAATGCTGTCAATTCAATCGCTTCCGAGGTCGAGTTACCACCGGTACCGGCAATCACTGGAATACGTCCGGCAACATGTTCAACCGCCACCTTGACCAACTCACAATGCTCCTCTACCGATACTGTCGGTGACTCACCGGTAGTACCGACAATCACAATGCCGTCAGTACCTTCAGCGATGTGCCAGTCAAGCAGCTTGCGTAGACCAGGCAGGTCGAGCGCGCCATCTGCATGCATGGGAGTAACAATTGCGACTAGGCTTCCTTGAATCATGATATCGACGGGAAAAATTAGATAATAGTAGATTGTAGCGGATAGCCCGCTTGTGTGGTGCAGTCCGTATAGCAATAAGCGATCAATTTAAACGCAAATTTTGCGACCAATTCATTGCATCCAGTTTAACTGCACAGATTCTTTGCACCATCGCTGGCTTGGGGATATCGACGTAACCATCCTCAAAAGCCACTATCTGCAAGCCGTGATTTTGAGCGACTTGAAGCAATTCGCCACGCGTCAGCAAAAAGGCGGGGTTGGAAGGCTTACCGAACTGCTCATTACCCTGCGCAAAGGTTTCATAAATTAGCACCCCTCCTACCGCCAAACTAGCGACGATCTGCGGCCACAAAGGCCGATGCAGATAATTAGTAACGACAATACCGGCAAATCGGTTGACCGCAAACGGCCAAGTATCATGAGCCTTGCCATCGTCACCATTCGTCTCCAAATCCAACTGCAAAGTCGTGACACCCGTACCAGCGGCAAGCGCCAGCGACTCAGCATTCCGATCAACCGCTAGCACCAGATGGTCATGCGCCGCTAATAAGCGTGCGTGCCGTCCGCCACCGCAAGCGAGATCAAGCACTTCGCCACCAGCTGGGATCAGGTCGATAAAGCGCGCCACCCACGGCGAGGCGCCATCAAGCGCATGGTGGATAGCGGCAACACTGGCCGAATTATCCATACTTTGACTCACCCATTTTCTGACTCACGCATTTCTGATCCGGTTTCTCTAACGCCACGCTTTGGCTCAAGTGCCAGGTTTTGAATCAAGATTTATAACCCAGACCCATTGCCTCACGCACCTCATGCATGGTTTCACGCGCGCGCGTTCGCGCCAGCTCACCACCGGCGGCGACGATCTCGCGAACTAGCTTTGGGTTATCCAGATATTGTTGTGCACGTTCGCGCATAGGCTCTTGCTCTTTCAAGACCGCGTCGATGACAGGTTGTTTGCACTCGATACAGCCGATTCCAGCAGAAGTACACCCTTTCATTACCCACTCTTTCGTCGCGGCGTCTGAATACACCTGATGCAGTTGCCACACCGGGCATTTTTCTGGATCGCCAGGATCGGTGCGACGCACGCGTGCCGGATCAGTCGGCATGGTGCGGATTTTTTTGGTCAGTGTTTCTTTGTCTTCACGCAAGGCGATCGCGTTGCCGTAGCTTTTGGACATTTTTTGTCCATCCAGTCCAGGCAAACGCGAGGACTCGGTCAGCAAAACCTGTGGCTCTAGCAATATCTGCTTACGCGTACCAGCCAGATAGGCCAACAAACGCTCACGCTCGTTGACGCTAATGTTTTCCACGCTGTCGAGCAGCGTTTGCGCCCAACCTAACGCCTCGCTCTTACCCTGCTCTTGATACGCAACGCGCAATTCCTTGAATTTCTTGTTTTGCTTGCCGTTTAAATTTTGCAGCGATGCTTCGACCTTTTCCTCAAAGCCTGTTTCCTTGCCATAGATATGATTAAAGCGGCGCGCAATTTCACGCATCATTTCAATATGCGGAATCTGGTCGGCGCCCACCGGCACTTGGGTGGCGCGATAAATCAACACATCTGCGGCCTGCAACAGTGGATACCCAAGAAAACCATAAGTTGCCAAATCGCGACCTGCCAGTTTTTCCTGTTGATCTTTGTAAGTCGGCACACGCTCTAACCATCCCAGCGGCGTCACCATCGATAACAACAGATGTAACTCAGCATGCTCAGGCACTTGCGACTGAATAAAGATACTTGCTTTCTCCGGGTCGATACCTGCCGCCAGCCAGTCAATCACCATGTCCCAGGTACTGGTTTCGATGATGCTGGGATCGTCATAGTGCGTGGTTAATGCATGCCAGTCGGCGACAAAAAACATGCACGGCACGCTGGCCTGCAACTTGACCCAGTTTTTGAGTGCACCATGAAAATGACCGAGATGCATCGCACCCGTTGGGCGCATGCCTGAAACCACAAGATCAGGAACCATAAGAGATCAATTTAATAAAAACGTGAGAGGAGAAACCAGTAATTTCAATGCGCCGTTTGCCAGTGTCATCACTGGAATCATCCAGTAACCAAGCAATTGCAAGAACATCAAACCCAACACAATAAAGAAACCATACGGCTCAAGCTTGGCATATTTATAAGCGTAACGATGCGGCAAAATACTCGTCACTATGCGACCACCATCTAAAGGCGGCACGGGGAAAAGATTAAACGCAAAAATCACCAAATTAGTCAGCACACCAGCTTGCGCCATTTTGAAGAAAAAGACTTCATTCACCTGCATCACGGTCAGCACAATGGAGAGTAATAACCACATTAAAGCCATCACCAGATTTGCCGCAGGACCTGCCAACGCGACCCAAGCCATTTGCTTTTTGGGATTGCGCAAATTACCAAAATTGACCGGCACTGGTTTTGCATAGCCAAACAAGAATGGGCTACCAACAAAATACAGCACGATCGGAATTAGCAAGGTACCAATCGGGTCTATATGCTTGATTGGATTTAAGCTCATTCGACCCTGCGCGTAAGCAGTATTGTCGCCGAAATACCTTGCTGCGTAGGCGTGCGCCGCTTCATGCAGCGTAATCGCAAAGACGATCGGCAACGCATAGATAGCAAAAGTTTGAATCAAATTATCCATCGGCGAGATTTTATCAGAGAGGGAGAACTAGTCGGCGTCTATCGCCCGCCGCTGCGGGCCATACACCGGATAAATTCAAAAAGAATGGGATACTACGGCAGCAACGCAATAGCGAGAAAGCGGAATCACCGCCATCAAAGCCCGAACATCGCTGCATCACCGCGCCCTTGACGTATCAAGACCGGTTCGCTAGTGGTCAAATCCAATACGGTGGTCGGCTCAAAACTACAGGCACCACCATCGATGATCAGATCCAGTTGTTTAGCCAGACGTTGTTGGATTTCATCAGGATCAGTCAACGGATGTTTTTCATCGGGCAAGATCAAGGTTGTGCCAAGTAAAGGTTGCGCCAACTCCTCCAGCACAGCTTGCGCTATGCGATTTTCCGGCACGCGTAAACCGATGGTTTTACGTGATGGGTGACTGACACGACGTGGCACTTCTTTGGTCGCTTCAAGAATAAAGGTATACGGCCCAGGGGTCGCCGCTTTCAGCAACCGATACTGCTGATTATCAACCCGCGCATACAGAGCAATCTCGCTCAAATCTCGACATAGCAATGTTAAATGATGTTTGTCGTCGACATTACGAATACGCCGCAGGCGCGTCACAGCATCCTTATCGTCTAGACGACAGACCAATGCATAGCAAGAATCCGTCGGCAGCGCGACGATGCCACCACTATTGATAATCTGCACCGCTTGATTGATTAAGCGAAGTTGCGGATTGTCTGGATGTATTTGAAAAAATTGGCTCATAAAAAATAGGCGATGCTGGTATCAACTCAGCATCGCCACTATGCCTGTTAAAAATTAAATGACTAAAGTTAAATGGTTAATAAGCTGACACAGTAAAAATCAGCACAAAAAATCAGTATAACTTAGCGTAATTCACGCAAAGCAGCGATGCGCGCCTCGATCGGCGGATGGCTGGAAAACAAACTCATAAAACCTGGCTTGTCATTGATCCCCAGCGACGCTAAGCCCTCTGGCAAGCTGGTAGGCTCGATACCGCCTAAACGTGCAAGTGCATTCATCATCGGCTGCGGTGTACCCAACAGTTTGGCAGCACCAGCATCGGCACGAAACTCGCGATGGCGTGAAAACCATGCCACGATGACCGATGCGGCAATACCAAAAACGACCTGACAAACCAGCACTGTCACCATGTAACCAATGCCGCCGCCACTATTGCTATTGTTATCGCGAGAGGACAGCGCGCGATCAACAAAATAGCCAACTACACGCGACAAAAACACGACGAAGGTGTTCACTACGCCTTGCACTAAGGTCATGGTAACCATATCACCGTTGGCGACGTGCGCTACTTCATGCGCTAACACCGCCTCAACTTCATCTTTGCTCATGCTTTGCAGCAGTCCGGTCGACACCGCGACCAAAGCAGAATTCTTGAATGCGCCGGTAGCAAAAGCATTAGCTGGCCCGTCGTAGACAGCGACGTCCGGCATTGCAATGCCGGCACGATCCGCAAGTTTGCGTACGGTATCGATCAACCATAGCTCAGTGCTCGAAGATGGTGCCTCGATGATACGCGCCCCCGTACTCCATTTAGCCATCGGCTTGCTGATCAGTAGCGAAATGATCGAACCTGTGAAACCAACTACCAACGAGAAGACCAGCAACATTGGCAAGTTCAAACCTGCCTGTGTAATAAAGCGGTCCACGCCCAACAACGACAACACAATCGACATCACCGCGATCACAGCGATGTTGGTTGCAATGAAGAGGAAAATCCGTTTCATTCTAGGTCTCCGGGAAATAAGGGGAAATGCGCATGTTAGATAAGATTGCTGCGCAGAATTTCAAGAGCAGAATCGATGTAATGTAAAAAAATAGAATGAAACGATCAATCAATACAAAAGCACAGCGCTCAGCATGCACTCAAAAATTCATCAGGTGATAATTTAGCCGTGTATTTTCCAGTCATGCCATATTGCCTGCACATTCCTCGGCAAAGCAGGCAAGCCGCCCAGATCCATACGCGACTCGCCGGGGCCATGAAAGTCAGAACCACGTGAAGCGAGAAATCCGTACTGATTGGCGACTTTGGCGTATTGCTCGTATTGATCGGCGCTATGGCTCCCGGTCGTTACCTCGATCGCTTTTCCGCCGAGATCCTTGAATTCGTTAAATAAGGCATCAAAAGCGAGCTCACTAAATTTATAGCGTCCCGGATGCGCGATCACCGCAACCCCTCCCGCACCGCGTATCCACTCAACTGCATTTTGCAAACTAGTCCAACAATGGGGGACGTAACCGGGCTTGCCTTCACCCAAATATTTACTGAACACCTCCGACAAGTCTTTGGCCAGCCCTAGTTCAACAATGTACCGTGCAAAGTGCGTACGCGAAATCAAGTCGGGGTTGCCAACATACTTGAGAGCTCCTTCAAAAGCGTCACCTATGCCCGCCTTTTCAAGCTGTGCGGCAATCTCCCGCGCACGCTGATCCCGACCGCCTCGTGTCGCAGTCAAACCGTCGACTAAAGTTTTATTGGTTTCGTCTATCTGTAAGCCAACGATGTGCACCGTCTGATTAGACCAAGTAACCGATATTTCAACACCCGACACAAAGGGCAAATCTAGCGCTTGCGCAGCAGCACGTGCTTCAGCAATTCCGCGAATTTCATCATGATCCGTCATCGACCACAAATCGACGCCATTCTCTTTGGCGCGAGCAGCCAGCGCCGTCGGTGACAGCGTGCCGTCAGAGCGATTGGAGTGACAATGAAGATCAACGTTTAACATTACAAGTAACTCTAAATATGGGGGGGTGACTTATACGTAACCATAGACAAATTGTACGCGCGATAGCTACGTCACGTATTACCTAATCATGCATGCAATCAAACGCCGCGAATACGATTAAAAAAATTAAAAAAGAGACAGCTTAAGACGTCTTTATGTCTCGCTCATGACAACGGGAATCAATACATATCAGGATAAAAAATTATTGTAAAAATTGCTCGATCGCCAGTGCCAATATTTCCGGCTGATCATGCTGCAACATATGGCCGGCATTCTCCACAGTGAGTCTATGATTTTTTTTGATAAATGCGATCCTTCTATCGATTTCGGCACGCGCAGCAAGCTGACACGCATCGCTGTGCAACTCACCACCTAAACGCGAGATCAACTCGCTATCGCGCGCCTCTATCCACAAAACATCGGCTGTAATGTTGCTCCAGCAGGCCATCACTTCATCAACCCGATACAAATAGGGATTAGGTAAACGGTGCACCGCGTCTGCCAAAACTTCCCAGCGACCTTCTGTATTTTCCCGCGCCCAATGTTTGCTCAAAAAATCCGCGCGCTCTGCTGACAAGCGTCGATTATTCTTTTGTAGACGGAGCGCAACCTCCGCCGCAGAAGCATAAGTACGCAGCAACGCAGGTTCACGTAGTTGATCTAGCCATTTCGCATAATGTGATGGCGCTTGGGTGGGAGATGTCGCCGCCACGCCAAAACCTTCTAACAATATCAACTTAGCGATGCGTGCAGGCCGGACGCCAGCATAGATTGCCGCCACATTGGCGCCTAGACTATGACCGAGCAACGTAACTGCATGGTTCGAGGAATAATGCTCCAACAGAGATTCAAGATCCGCCAAATAATCGGGATACCAATAGGTTGATGCGGCATGCTCACTCAAGCCAAAACCACGCCAGTCTGGTGCAATCACATGCCACTCGCCTGCTAAGGCATCTACTAAAAATTGAAAAGTAGCAGAGACATCCATCCAGCCATGCAACATGAAAAGCATGGGCGCATCATCCCGCCCCCAATGCCGGACGTGATAACGCAAACCGCGAATTGTGATCCATTCAGAACGGGAAAACTTCATGTAAAAATCTATAAATGATGATACTTGGACGAATTAAAGGCGAATGAAAATTGGGGCTGCACTGCAGCTTCTCCATCAACTTCTTACGCGATAGTTTCGTAGGCCCTAAATTATGACCAATTTCGTTACTAATAACTGATGGATTACGTTTGTAAATCTACCGTGTTGGATTTCCCTTACTTCTTTATAGACATGTTGATCTTGCGTCTACAGCTAATCATTGCAATATCGTGAAAATAAAAATGCGCTGATCAATCAGATCAACGCATTTTCTGCAGTCCCAAACGAACGCCTGTCTTACCGGCCTTGAAAGCCTGCCGTAAACCAGTTTTATTAGTTCTTAGCGTCGTTAGCGCTTTCTTGTATTTTTTCGCCTGCCTGATCCATTTTTTTACCGGCTTCATTACTCATATCAGCAGCGCCATCTTTAACATCTTCGGCTGCTTTGCTCATTGAGCTACCTGCGCTGTCCATCGCATTATCAATTTTTTCGCCAGCTTGTTCTGCAGGGCCTTTTTTTTCGCAAGCGGCTAAACCGAGAACCAGCAAACCTGCAGCCAATACCGAAATCATTGATTTATTCATCTTCATGGAATACCCCCTAAGTTGTTTGATTTAAAAGCGAACCGCCCGAATTGCTTTTCAGGCAATCAAACCATCTGACGGCAAAATGCTGGGCAAGTTTCCTTGATGCAGTAAAAAAATTCAAAAAATGCTTTTACGTGTCATTCAGGCATGTTTCCCATCAGCATTTTTAATTCCATTTCAGTAAAACCGGCCGCTCTGCGCGCATCAACATTGAAAGGGCCATGCAACACTGGCGCCTTGTAACGCATCGCTAACTCGCTATAAGTGGACAAAGGATCGTACGCCTGTAGCTCACAGAGATAGTTATACCAACGATTACCAATCGCAACGTGCCCTATTTCTTCACGCAAAATCAGATCGATAATCGCCGCCGCTGGCGCATCACCAGCTTGCTCAAGTTTATTACGCGTACGTGGCGACGCATCGAGGCCACGAGCCTCTAGGGTTCGCGGAACCAGCGCCATACGTGCCAGACAGTCTTCACGGGTCTTGTCGCACATCTCCCACAGACTGTTATGCGCTGGAAAGTCGCCATACTGAAAACCCAGGCTTTGCAAGTGCGTGGCGAGCAAAGAATAGTGATTCGCTTCTTCGGTAGCCACTTGCAGCCAATCGCGATAATAGTCATCCGGCATACCAGCAAAACGCCAGATCGCATCCAGAGCCAGATTAATCGCATTAAATTCTATATGCGTCAGCGCATGAATCATCGCCGCGCGCCCCTCCACGGTTCGCATCGAACGATGTTTGACCAGCTTGGGAGAGATCAACTCTGGCTTGGCGGGACGACCCGGAATCACAGCACTCGCCTGCAATTGCACGGCGCTGTCCAACGTTAGCTGCCCAGCCCGCCAAGCATCGGCCATAGAGCGCACCATTGCGGCCTTTTTGTTGGCATCAGAGGTGCAAATACAAAGCAATGCCGCATGCCGTAACTCGTTAGCGAAGTTGGCAATGTTAGACGGCGAATCGATAGATGACGATGGCATGGGCATAACGTAAAATATGTTTTTTGTGAAATTTGACGACTACAACCCAAGTCTCAAACTAACATTGCGGATGCAAGCTTTCAATTTTGGGGATCGCCCCTATCTACAGCAACTGAATCTTGTTCCAGAATTTTTCTTATCTATCTGCCGTGTGCCCTGTCATCAGCACACGTCATCAAACAAGCACGACCATTCTACTGAAACCATGGCTATCTACCAATTTGGCGAACATGCTCCCGTTATCTCTGCTGACGCTTTTGTTACCGAATCCGCAGATGTGATCGGGCGCGTGCAGATCGGCGCTTGCGCCAGCGTTTGGTTTCAAGCCACCATCCGTGGCGACAATGAGGATATTGTCATCGGCGCGCGTTGTAATGTACAAGAAGGCGCGGTGCTGCATGCCGATCCGGGATTCCCACTAAGCTTGCAAGATGGTGTCAGTGTCGGTCACCAAGCGATGCTACATGGCTGCTCGGTCGGCGAAGGGTCATTGATTGGAATTCAAGCTGTCATATTAAACGGTGCAAAAATTGGAAAAAATTGCTTAGTCGGCGCAGGAGCATTGATTACCGAAGGTAAAGAATTTCCCGACAATTCGCTCATCCTCGGCACGCCCGCGCGCGTAGTGCGTCAGTTGACACTAGAGGACACTGCACGGTTGACACGTATTACAGATGGTTATGTCGCGCGTGCGCAGGAATTTAAAAATACATTGAAAAAAATAGGATAAGTATGGCTGATACCTTACAAAAGTTTTTATTTGAAAATGCGACCGTGCGCGGCGAATTGGTTGATCTGTCTGAGACGTGGCAGCAAGTTCGATCGCGCCGTACTTATCCCAAAGCTGTGCAAACGATCGTGGGTGAAATGCTATCCGCCGCTGCGTTGTTGACTGCTAATCTCAAGTTCAATGGCGTGATCGTGATGCAAATTCACGGCGATGGACCCGTGCGGTTATTGGTCGCCGAATGTGATTCAGCGCTCAATCTGCGCGCGATGGCTAAGCTTGCAGACGACGCGGTGATTGATGACAATGCCACGCTGCCAGAGCTGGTCAATATTAACGGTCAGGGTCGTTTCGTCATCACGCTGGACCCTAACGATAAATTACCTGGTCAGAAACCGTATCAAGGGATCGTGCCATTAGACGGCGACAACGTCGCCACCGTGATAGAAAACTATATGCTACGTTCCGAACAGTTGGATACCAAGCTTTGGCTCGCGGCCGACGACCAGGTATCGCGCGGCTTATTGCTGCAAAAGTTACCGCACGAAGGCGGCTATGCGATTGCTGACGAAGACAGCCCTGACGATATGCAAACTTGGGATCGTGCGGTGATGTTAGCCTCAACCTTACGCCCCAACGAACTATTGGAAACCGACCCCGAGACACTGATGCGCCGCTTGTTTTGGGAAGAAACGATACGTGTATTTGAACCACAGCATGCACAATTCGTCTGCGGCTGCACACGTGAAAAAGTCGGCAATATGCTGAAAATGCTGGGCCAACAAGAAGTTGAATCTGCCGTACAAGAACTCGGGAAACTGGAGATTAACTGCGATTTTTGCGGTCAACTGTACAACTTTGATGCCGTTGATTGTGTGCAGATTTTTACGACCGAAGAAGTGGTCGAAACTTTGATCCCACCTAGCTCAGCCACCCACTAGGCCAAACCGACGTGCATGTCAGCGCAAATCAGCGCTTGTCGGCGGCCGGAATTTCCGCCTCTGCGGTAGGGCGTGGAATCGCAACAAAAGAGGACTTTTTTTTCTGATCAAGAACTTGCACAAAAACTTCATTGTCTTTAATCATGCCCAGCTCGGAACGGGCACGTTCCTCGATGGAACCGGTGCCATCTTTCAGATCCCGTACTTCTGAACTCAGCTTTGCATTGCGCGCGCGCAGCTCGTCATTTTTTTGATGCGCTGCCGTCACCTGTTGCTCCATATCCCATACGCGTAGCCAGCCGCCTTTTCCCAGCCACAGCGGATATTGGACCAACACCGCCAACACTGCAAGGCACAGAATAATCAGTCGCATCGGCTCTTGAGCGAAAAATCCGGTCAGCAGATGCAGACCGGAATTGGGGTTTTACTTCAGGTTATAGAATGCGTCACGACCAGGATAGCTGGCGATATCGCCCAGATCTTCCTCGATACGCAACAACTGGTTGTACTTTGCCATGCGATCGGAACGCGACATAGAACCAGTTTTGATTTGCAAGGCATTACAACCCACCGCGATATCGGCAATGGTCGAATCTTCTGTTTCACCAGAGCGATGTGAAATCACAGCGGTATAACCAGCACGCTTTGCCATTTCAATCGCAGCAAAAGTTTCGGTCAGCGTACCGATCTGATTAATTTTAATCAGGATCGAATTGGCGATATTTTTCTGTATGCCTTCACGCAAAATCTTGGTGTTCGTGACAAATAAATCATCGCCCACCAATTGGATTTTTTTGCCTAACGCATTCGACAGCGTTGCCCAACCTTCCCAATCATTCTCGGCCATGCCGTCTTCAATCGAAATGATTGGGTACTTATCGCACCACGTGCCCAGTAAATTGGTAAAGTCTGTGCTCGACAAGCTCATGCCTTCACCTGCCAAATGGTATTTGCCGTCCTTGTAAAATTCACTCGCGGCACAATCCAGACCCAGCGCGATTTGCGTACCCGGCTCGTAGCCAGCTTGTTCTATCGCTTGCAAAATCAATTTGATCGCTGCTTCGTGGTTTTCAACGGAAGGGGCAAAACCACCTTCGTCGCCGACTGAAGTTGGCAAGCCTTTGTCATTAATGATTTTTTTCAGCGTATGGAATACTTCGGCGCCATAGCGAATCGCTTCGCGGAAGCTAGGTGCCCCAACCGGAATAATCATGAATTCCTGCAAATCTAGGCTGTTGTTCGCGTGCGCGCCGCCATTGATAACGTTCATCATCGGCACCGGCATTTGCATCGCACCCGAGCCACCGAAATAACGATACAAAGGCAAACCAGCTTCTTCCGCCGCGGCTTTTGCCACTGCCATCGACACCGCCAAGGTCGCATTTGCGCCCAGACGTGATTTGCTATCGGTACCATCTAGGTCGATCAAAGTGCGATCCAGAAATGCCTGTTCATTGGCATCTAGGCCCATGATCGCTTCGGAGATTTCTGTATTGATATTTTCGCAGGCTTTCAATACACCTTTGCCGAAATAGCGGTTTTTATCGCCATCACGTAATTCCATCGCTTCACGCGAACCGGTCGATGCGCCGGAAGGTACCGCAGCGCGACCCATTACGCCCGACTCGAGCAATACATCGCACTCGACGGTTGGATTGCCGCGCGAATCGATAATTTCACGCCCAATGATGTCAACAATTGCACTCATCTATTTCTCCTCAATCAAAATTCTTGAACTATTCTTCCTGAACTGTTCTTTTTTAACTAATCCGCTCATATATCAGCAGCGATAACCTAGGCTACATAACTAACAGTACAGCCAGTGATTCAGACATTCTTGTTCAATTTGGCTGCCTGCTTGTGCGCTAGCGCCGCCTTAATGAACGAAATGAACAACGGATGTCCATCACGCGGAGTTGACTTGAACTCAGGATGATATTGCACACCCATATACCAAGGATGCGCATGCTCACCAGTCCGTGGCAACTCCATGATTTCGCACAAGGATTCAGTCGGTGTACGTGCTGCCACAATCAAACCTGCTTCTTCAATGCGTGACAGATAATGATTATTGGCTTCATAGCGATGACGATGACGCTCGGTCACTTCGTCGCCATAAATTTCAGCCGCCAAGGTGCCTGCTTTAACTGCGCAAGTTTGCGCACCCAGACGCATGGTGCCACCGAGATCGGAGTTGATATCGCGATGCTCGATACGACCATCGTGATTCTGCCATTCGTTAATCAGTGCTACTACTGGTTGCTCGGTATTTGGCTCAAATTCGGTCGAATTGGCTTTATCCAGACCCGCCATATTGCGCGCGTATTCGATCAAGGCTACCTGCATGCCGAGACAGATACCAAAATAGGGAATCTTGTTTTCACGGGCGAAACGAGCTGATGTGATTTTGCCTTCGACACCACGTTTACCAAACCCACCAGGTACCAAAATAGCATCGTATTTAGTCAGACATTCCGGACCATTTTTTTCAATATCTTCAGAATCCAGATACTCGATATTGACGCGGCTTTCAGTATGAATGCCAGCGTGACGCAAGGCCTCGGTCAGCGATTTATATGATTCAGTCAAATCGACATATTTGCCGACCATACCAATGGTGATAGTTTCTTTAGGGTTTTCGAGTGCATGCACCAGCTTGGTCCACACCGACAGATCGGCCGGCTGCGGTGACAAGTTTAACTTTTCGCAAACAATACGATCCAAGCCTTGATCATGCAGCATTTGTGGGATTTTGTAGATGGTGTCGGCATCCCATACCGAGATCACTGCATCTTCTTGCACATTGGAAAACAGCGAAATCTTAGCGCGTTCGTCATCCGGAATCGGACGATCAGCACGACACAGCAGCGCATCGGGGAAAATACCAATCTCACGTAATTTTTGCACGCTGTGCTGGGTCGGCTTGGTCTTTAACTCACCCGCCGATACCAGATACGGCACCAACGTCAGATGCACGAATGCCGCCGCATTACGACCAGCGCGCAAACTTAATTGACGTGCAGCTTCCAGAAACGGCAGCGACTCGATATCACCAACAGTACCGCCAATTTCTACCAAAGCAACGTCAAATCCCTCGGCACCGCGATAGATAAAATCTTGAATTTCGTTGGTGATGTGCGGAATCACCTGCACAGTCTTGCCCAGATACTCACCACGACGCTCCTTGCGAATCACCGATTCGTAAATCTGGCCGGTGGTGAAGTTATTCACCTTGCGCATCTTGGCGGTAATAAAACGCTCGTAGTGTCCTAGATCCAGATCAGTCTCGGCACCATCATCGGTGACAAAAACCTCACCATGCTGGAACGGGCTCATCGTGCCGGGATCAACGTTAATATACGGATCGAGCTTGAGAAGAGTGACTTTAAGACCGCGCGATTCGAGGATCGCAGCGAGAGAAGCGGCAGCAATTCCCTTACCTAGGGAAGAAACTACGCCGCCGGTGACAAATACAAACTTGGTCATTGCGAATGGTGCCGAACGGCACGTGCGGGAAATTCGAATTATACCGCAACCCCACTCAAGCTTGGGCGTTTTCGACACATTTTAAAACAACTACTCTGCGCTACCGCCCATACCAATAGCGGGCATGTTCTGTACGATAGGTTTGCATCGTAATCTCAGACGCAAAACGCAAAGTGACGGCGCCATCGAGGTCGCTACGAACCGACCGGATCCCTAGGTCCGCATAACGATCGACTATCTGCTGCTTAGGGTGATGGTAGCGATTGCGATAGCCCACCTGAAAAATGGCGATACGCGGGCTCACCGCATGCAAAAACGGCAATGTCGAGGAAGTGCCGCTCCCGTGATGGGGAGCCAACAAGACATCAGCCCGCAATTTTGTGGCGTCGGCGTGTATCAATGCCGCCTCCTGTCCAGCCTCAATATCACCAGGTAAAAGAAGGGCATGGTTTCCTAGCGTAATTTTAAGCACGCAACTACGCGCATTCGGTCTTGCTCCATCATCGAGATAAGTCACGGGGTGCAGTATCTCAAAATACGCATCGGCCCATTGCCAATGTTGCCCAGCCAAACATTGGCTAGACTTTTGCGCAGCAAGCGTAATCGGGCTCGCCTTAGGCAGAGACGAAAGCACATTCGCCACTGTCACTTCGCGCAGAACAGACAAGGCACCACCGGCATGATCGCTATCGCTGTGGGAAACCATCATCACATCCAACTTGTCAATCCCACGCGCACGTAGATAAGGCAAAATAATTCGCTCGCCTGCATCGGCTTGTGCCGAGTACGCTGGCCCCGTATCGTAGAGCAGTCTGTGTTCTTTTGTTTCTACCAATACTGCCATGCCCTGCCCAACATCAAAGGCAGTCACCCACATTTCGCCGCTAGCGGGATGCGACGGCGCATTCAAAATCAGTGGCAACCAAAAAAAACCACCCAGATAACGCGCTGGCCAACCACGTGGCGCCAACATCCACAGTAAGCCGATCACCGCTAGAGCAAACATCCACCATGACGGCACCGGCGCAATCCATACCGCCATCGGCAAAGCGCTTAACCATTGCAGAAACTGCATTAACCCAGTAATCAAATAATGTGCAGTACTGAGTGTCCAAATCGATAAAGGCGCGGGCAATACACTGCCGAGTAAAGCCGCCGGTGTCACCAAGAAACTAACAAGTGGAATCGCGATTGCATTAGCGATAGGGCTGACCAAAGAAGTTTGCGCAAACAGCAAGATCGTCAATGGCACCAAGCCAAGCGTAATCGCATATTGGGTGCGCGTTGCGGTCGCTATAGCGGCCATCATTGTGCGCTGCCAACGCCGTTCAGGCGTTATCGCATCGTTCGTTGTCTGTGGCCTATCGACGTTGACATACAAAATCAATGCCACCGCAGCGAACGACAACCAAAACCCCGGCATCAATACCGCCCACGGATCAAATATCAATACCGCGCCCAATGCAATGCACAAGACATGCGACACCTGCGTTAGTCGACCACACCATAAAGCGATGGCTACCACGCTCAGCATGCATAGCGTGCGTTGCGCCGGCACGCCTGCACCAGCAAGTAATACATAAATCAGCGCAGCGGCCACACCAGCGATCGCTGCCGCCTTCTGTGCTGGCAATCGCAAAGGCAACGATGCGCGCGTAAAAAACGAGCGACGCCACAAGGCCATGACTAGCCAAGCAAACATTGCGGCAATCATCGTAATGTGCAAACCCGAGATCGACATCAAATGACTGATGCCGGTGCGCTTGAACACTAACCAGTCTTGCTCGCTGATCGCACGCTGATCACCTACCACCAATGCGACTATCACGCCTGCGTATGACTTACCAGGCAAACTAGTTTGTATCCGATCACGCAACCATTCTCGACTGCGATCGATGACGTTGTTAAATCCTGGTACAAAATCCTGCAATCGTTGATTCGATGATGTATCGACGGCATGTGGATTAACATCACGTACATACCCAGTGGCTCTTATATTTTGTTCCAGCAACCACGCTTCGTAATCAAAACCATACGGATTGGCATTGCCATGTGGCCTGCGCAATCGCACAGTGAGCCGCCAACGTTCACCAGCATGAACTTGCGCCAACACTGCAATCATATTGTCAGTGGTTGCATTGATTTTCGCGCTGATGGTTGAACGGCTAGGCGAGTCGCCAACTGTGTTGTCAACTTCCGTGCTAACTGCGTTAGCACGCGATTTGGCATACCAAGACAAGGAAATTCTAGATGGAATAACGGGAGCGACATGCTGCCCCTCTTGCGCCAAGACTTCTTCAACCAGAAAGTTAAAGCGCACACCGCGGGCCGCATAGTCGGGCAAGCTATCTACCGTGCCGACCACGATAATGTCTTTTCCTTCTAAGGCCAACGGTAGTTCTTGTCTGAGGTAGAGATGTGCCAGTAAAGCAGCCCAGACAAAACCGAGCAAGGCGCCGCTGATACCTAGCAGCACTATCCGTGCCGACAATGTTTTTACAAACCAGAGCCGCGTCAGTAGAGATGCGGCCGCAAGAAACAATAGGAAAAGTGTAAATAGTGAAGGCAACGAGGCCTGCCACTGCAGTAAGCCGACACCGACAACCAAGCCGATTATCGCGCTGCGCATGATCGCTACAGAAGCGCGGCTAAGCGCGGCATCACGGCCAACGCATTGGCGGAAGTCGCGTTTGCGACTTCCAATTCTGAAGTCGCACGCAAGGTCGCCAGTGTTTGACCTATGCGTGGCAATTGTTCTGGGCTGTTAGCTTGTGGGTGCAACCATGCTGGTGAAATATCTGGCGCATCCGTCTCGAGCACGATGGCATCCAAAGGCAGATCAATCGCCAACCGCCGAATTTGTAATGCGCGCGGAAAAGTCATCGCACCACCAAAGCCAAGTTTAAAGCCAAGTTTGATAAATGTTTGTGCTTGCTGCGCGCTACCGTTAAACGCATGCGCAATACCGCCGACCACCGTAATACGTCGCAGATATTTAAGTATCATGTCTTGCGAACGTCTAACGTGTAACAAAACCGGCAAATCGAAATCACGCGCAATTTTCAATTGCTCGCTATAGAAAAATTCTTGCTTGTCGCGCATCGCAGTTGTTTTGAGTAGCGGCAAAAAGAAATCCAAACCGATTTCGCCGATGGCAACGAAACGCTGATCGTTGATCGCAGCAGCAACCTGCTGGCGTAACGATGCGAGATCACTTTCTTGCGCCTGCGGCACCATGATCGGATGTATACCCAGCGCGTAACTACAATTAGGATATTTTTGCGCCAACTCGCGAACCGCTGCGAAGTTATCCGGTGCAATCGCCGGAATCACGATCATCGACACCTGCTTTTGCTGCGCACGCGCGACTACAGCATCGACCTCATCGGCCAACTCGGCGGCATCAAGATGACAGTGTGTGTCTATCCACATCGCTCAATCTCGAAAAAAAAATCGAAAAAAATAGGTAACAGCAAAGCATCGCTGTAAAGCAGGTGTATCACCTACCCCTTAGCTTGATTCAATCATCCGCGGTCTTAACTTGTACGGACTGACTACGCTTGCAGCTGCAAACCTTTTTCGGATAAATGCAAAATACGGTCGCAGTGTTTTGCTAGTTCAACGTCGTGCGTCACGATCACAAACGCGGTACCCAGTGTGTGCGACAACTCCAGCATCAGATCAAAGGTATTTTGTGCGGTTTGTCTATCTAAGTTACCGGTCGGCTCATCGGCCAGCACACATGCCGGTTGCGTCACCAAAGCACGTGCTAGCGCAACACGTTGGCGCTCACCGCCGGAAAGCTCACCCGGCACATGGCTGACGCGCTGCGCCAAACCAACGCGCCCCAAAATCTCGCGCGCTTGTTCTTGTGCTTGCGTGCGTGGTACGCGCCGTATCATCAATGGCATCGCCACGTTATCGAGCGCAGTAAACTCTGGCAACAAATGATGGAACTGATAAACAAAACCAAGTGCATGATTGCGCAAATCGCCGCGCTTCTTTTCATCCAGCGTTGCAAAATCTTGATTCTGCAAAGTGACAGAGCCTACGCTCGGCGTATCCAAGCCACCCAGCAAATGCAACAAGGTTGATTTGCCTGAACCCGAGGCCCCGACGATGGCAACACGCTCGCCTTTGACGATATCGAGGTCCACCCCCTGCAATACCTTGACCGAATATTTTCCCTGCGTGAAAGTCTTTGCCAAATCGCGGCACGCCAGTACTGTCTCACTCATAACGCAATGCCTCCGCAGGTTTGACACGAGCCGCCCACCAACTTGGATACAAGGTTGCCAAAAACGCTAATACGACCGATACGCCACCGATGGTCCACACATCTGGCCAGCGCAAATCGGAAGGCAACTCGCTAATCAGATAAACGTCTCGCGGTAAAAATTGTACGTGCAGCAAATGCTCGATAAACGGCACAATCACATCAATATTATCGGCAACTAACACGCCCCCACCGACACCAATCGCGGTGCCGATCAAGCCTACCAATGCGCCTTGAATCATAAAAATCTTCATGATGGATCCCGGCGATGCACCTAAGGTACGCAAAATCGCAATATCGGCTTGCTTGTCGGTAACCGTCATCACCAAAGTAGAAACCAGATTGAAAGCAGCGACCGCAATGATGAGCGTCAGGATGATAAACATCATGCGCTTTTCGGTTTGTACCGCGGCAAACCAGTTACGGTTTTGTTTAGACCAGTCGCGAATTACCAGATTGCCGGACAACATCCGCGACAAATCCTCTGCCACTTGTGGCGCACGTTGCATATCCTCTAGCTTCAGACGCAAACCCGATGGTGCCGGCAGCTTGAACATTTTCATCGCATCATCAATATGAATGAAAGCCAGCGAAGAATCATATTCAAAATGTCCAGCCTCGAAAATGCCGACCACTGTGAATTGCTTCAGCCTTGGAATCACACCAGCGGGCGTTACCTGCCCTTCCGGCGCAATCATGGTCACCTTGTCACCGACAAAAACGCCCATCGCACGCGCCAGCTCCGATCCCAACACAATATTGAATTCACCAGTACGCAAACCATCAAGACTACCCTCCTTGATTTGCTTGGCGACGTCCGACACCTGCGGTTCATCGGCTGGCAAGATGCCGCGCACCATGATGCCGCGCACCGTATCATTACGCGTCATGATTGCCTGCGCCGACACGTAGGGTGCAGCGCCTATGACTTCCTTGTCCTTAAATGCTTGGCGCGCGGTTTCTTGCCAATCGGGTAATGAGCCTTGAGGCTCAAACACCTCGACGTGCGACAACACCGACAACATGCGATCCCGCACTTCTTTTTGAAACCCATTCATTACCGATAGCACCACAATCAATGCGGCCACGCCCAGCGCGATGCCCGCCATCGAAATCAATGAAATAAAAGATATGAAACTGTTACGGCCGCTACGTCGCCCAGCTCGCGTATAGCGAATCCCGACCAGCCACTCGAACGATAGATTTTTTACGATACTCAATGAACGCTCCTGAATGCAGCCCGCAGTTTGCCATATATTCGGAATAACAGCGTACGGGATCGCGCAATTTTTAAATCAGCTTGATCGGCACCGCCATACAATTCGATCGCCGAACCTTGCTCATTACTGGCCTACTTAGCGCTGTACCCTTCAATTACGCACCGCATGCCACCCACAATGCGCATCTTGTCGAACGCCGTACTTGTCTGCCGAGATGCAAATATGCCCTACAATCTCGACATGAATCAACTTGAACTCCTACTGCCATTTGGTCTGCCGCAACAAGAACTGGCCCGCGACCTGGTGCGCGAACTAAAAATGCCAGCCTTCGCTACCCTGTTGGCAAAATCTACTATCGTCGAACAACATCGCTACGATGATTTTTCGCATACCTTGCCGCATGAGCGATGGCTGGCGAAGTTGGCCGGGCTACCAACCACCAGTCTCGAAGCATCGAGTCCACCGTTGGCAACCACTGCCATGCGCAATCTTGGTTTGCAAGCTGATGACGGCTTCTGGTTTGAATTACAACCGGTGAATTTTCATATTGCGCGCGACCATCTAGTGTTGGCTGATCCAGCGCAATTGCTATTATCCGAGGCCGAGGCGCGCACGTTGTTCGATATTATCCAGCCCTTGCTTGATGAAACTGGTTATACATTGGTATATGGCGATGCCAACACGTGGTTTATGCGCGCCGACGACTGGCGCGATATGCAAACCGCGACGCCTTACGCCGCCTGCGGTCACAACATCGATATTTGGATGCCCAAAGGCGCGCATGAACGTGAATGGCGCCGTGTGCAAAATGAAATACAAATGCACTGGCACGAGCATGCGATTAACGAAGAACGGCAAATGCGCGGCTTAAAACCAGTCAACTCTGTCTGGTTATGGGCTGGCGCAGCAAGCGACATGAAGATTGCTAGCAATAATTTGCCGCACAACTTTCATCTGCCGACTACTACTGCCGCCAGTGCCAACGCAATGAGTGGATCAACCTTGGTCTCGACGGTCAGCGATTTGCTCGCGCAAGCGCCTACGCACGGCTTACTTAATATTGATAGCCTGTTAGAACCTGCCATGTCCGGAGACTGGGCGAGCTGGTTGGATCAGTTTCATGCATTGGAGAATAACTGGTTTGCACCCTTACTCGATGCCTTACGACAAAATACTTTGTCACAGTTGACGCTTACCTTGAGCCACAACACCGCATTATCGTCTTTTGCGGTAAGTAAATCTTCGTTGCGTAAGTTTTGGTGCGCGCCTTCGTTGGCGCGTCTGTCAACATGACGCGTATCGTCACGCGTCGCTATCCGTTTCGTGATGCAGAGCGTTTGCATCAGAGTGGCGTACATCCAGTCATGGCGCGATTGTTTGTCGCACGCGGCCTGCTCGATACCAGTGATTTAAAAAGCGAGCTGACGGCACTTATTCCGCCGCCGGGCTTATTACACGTTAATGCAGCAGCGGTATTTCTGGCCGATGCGATTGCCGCAAAAAAGAAATTGGTGATCGTCGCCGACTATGACTGCGACGGCGCGACCGCCTGCGCGGTGGCGCTACGTGGTTTGCGTTCTATGGGCGCGATTGTCGATTTTATTGTGCCCAATCGTTTTGAGTACGGTTACGGTCTGACACCAGAAATCGTCGAGTTAGCAGTACGCGAAAAATCGCCCGACATTATCATCACCGTCGATAACGGCATCGCCAGCATAGACGGGGTCGCCGAAGCCAATCGCCGCGGCATCGAAGTGGTCGTCACAGATCATCACTTGCCCGCCGATACACTGCCTGCAGCGCGCGTAATCGTCAATCCCAATCAACCTGACTGCGGCTTCCCAAGCAAAAATCTGGCAGGCGTCGGCGTCATGTTTTATGTGCTGTTAGCGTTGCGCGCAGAGCTGCGCACGCGTGGCGTGTTCGATGCGCAAACGCAACCAAAATTAGACGCCCTGCTTGATCTGGTTGCGCTCGGTACCGTCGCCGACGTCGTCAAGCTCGATGCCAACAACCGCATTCTGGTAGCACAAGGTTTAAAGCGCATGCGAGCCGGCCGCATGCATGCAGGGGTAGCTGCGTTGTTTCGCGCTGCTGGTCGTGAAGCTCGGCGTGCTTCGCCATTTGATCTCGGTTTTGCACTGGGGCCGCGCTTGAATGCCGCAGGGCGCTTATCGGATATGTCGCTCGGCATCGAATGCTTGACCACCGACGACGAAGGTCGTGCGTGGGCGATTGCGCAACAACTCGACGAAATTAACCGCGAGCGCCGCACCATCGAGGCCGACATGCAGGAAACCGCATTACTGCTACTCGATAGTTTTGATCCACAAGACAAAACCACTATCAGTGTGTTCGACCCGAGTTGGCATCAAGGTGTAATTGGTATCGTCGCCTCGCGTCTGAAAGACAAGTTCTATCGACCCACCATCACGTTTGCCGATGCAGGCGATGGCTGGATCAAGGGATCAGGACGATCGATTGCGGGCTTCCATCTGCGTGATGCGCTGGATCTTGTATCCAAACAGGCGCCCAGTTTGATCGATAAATTTGGTGGTCACGCGATGGCGGCCGGTTTAACGATACGGGCCAACGCACTCGACGCTTTCACCGCAGCATTTGAAGCAGTCGGTAAATCATTGCTAGAGCAGCATCAGCTAGAACGCGTCATCGAGACCGATGGCTCGTTGGAACCGGCCTACTTCACTACACAATTTATCGAGTTGATCGATGCGCAAGTGTGGGGTCAAGGTTTTGCCCCACCTTTATTTTGCGATGAATTTCGTGTCGTCAATCAACGCATTTTAAAAGAGCGTCATTTGAAGCTCACGCTAGAGCGTGACGGACAACGTTACGATGCAATTTGGTTTGGTCATGCCGACTCGATGCCGAATAAAATTCGGGTCGCCTATCGTTTGGATGCCAATGAATTCAATGGCGTGACGCGTGTGCAATTAATGGTAGAGCATGCAGAATCTTTATAGGCACCGCGATCTACGGCCTCATGTCCCACACAATAAAAAACGCTACCAACTTGAGAGAAGTTAATAGCGTTTTTTTTACAACTTACAGCAAGTATCTTGGTGCCCGGAGCCGGAATTGAACCGGCACGCCTTTTCAGGCGAGGGATTTTAAGTCCCTTGTGTCTACCAATTTCACCATCCGGGCATAGCGCGATTCTAACGCAAGCGTAGACCACACTCAGCAACACAAAAAACAAAAGCGCACACGGCGCTTTTAAAAACTGGAGGCGGGGGTCGGGATCGAACCGGCGTCTACGGCTTTGCAGGCCGCTGCATAACCACTTTGCTACCCCGCCGCGGGGTTCGATTGTACCTTGAAAGAATTTATCCTGCAGGTGGCACAACGAATCAATAACTCTGAATCAACTTCTGTATTACTAACTCGGACTAAATAAATCCAAGCACAAGCTTATTGCAGACTTAGCACACAAACTGCAAGTAAAAACGGAAGCTCTGCAGCTTCCGTTTTTACGAATCTGGAGCGGGAGAAGAGGCTCGAACTCTCGACCTATACCTTGGCAAGGTATCGCTCTACCAACTGAGCTACTCCCGCATACTTTACAACCTTGTCGATGGCGTTTTTTGCAAATCTGCTGACATTCTTGCAGATCTACGCGTTTGCTCGTCAGTCAAAAAAAGGAAGCTAATGCAGCTTCCTTTCTAGAAACCTTGGAGCGGGAGAAGAGGCTCGAACTCTCGACCTATACCTTGGCAAGGTATCGCTCTACCAACTGAGCTACTCCCGCATCGACAGCTGTGCATTATAGAGCAATGACTTTTCCTGTCAAGCATTCTGCATAGACAATTACAGCAAATTTCCGGCACTTTCTTTGATCAAAGGCCATGCCTTGCGCAAATAATAAAACATCGACCACACTGTCAAAATCGCGGCAACCCACAACAACCATTGCCCCCATATACGCGTATTGACGCCAAACAAATCATCGTAATACAACAGCATTGGAATCGCGGTCATCTGCGCCACGGTTTTAATTTTCCCAATCGAACTGACCGCGACGGATTTGGAAGCGCCTATCTGCGCCATCCATTCACGCAACGCAGAAATCGTGATTTCGCGGCCAATGATAATAAAGGCAATCACCGCGTTAACACGATTAAATTCAATCAAAACCAGCAATGCGCCAGCCACCATCAACTTATCGGCAACCGGGTCGAGAAATGCACCAAATGCCGAAGTCTGGTTCCAGCGACGTGCCAAAAATCCGTCAACCCAGTCAGTCAGTGCGGCCACGATAAAAATCAATGCCGAAGCAAGGCTTTTATCAAATGGGCCCAACCATGAATCGGGCAGGTATAGCACACCGACCATCAGCGGAATCAGCGCGACGCGTAACCAGGTAAGTAATATCGGAATGTTGACAGGCATATTGAATTTTAACTTTTATAACCGTAGCGCGCGCATGTATTTAATCCATCGTCGCGAGCACCCTACAGATCGCTGGCACTAATCTAATGCAATTGCTTGTAAATGTCTTCCGCCAATTGACGCGAAATGCCTTCGACCGAAGCAAGATCTTCGACGCTTGCATCCACCACGCCACGCAAACCACCAAATCTGGCGAGCAGCTTTTGTCGGCGCTTGGCACCTATGCCTTCAATTTCTTCCAGTCGGGAAGTCTGCCGCGCCTTAGCACGCTTAGCACGCATCCCGGTGATCGCAAAGCGATGCGCCTCATCGCGTATCTGCGCAATCAACATCAAAGCGCCGGACTCCTTACCTAACTCTTGCGGAGCACGACCGTCAACAAACACCAACGTTTCCAAACCAACCTTACGGCCCTCACCTTTAGAAACACCGACAATCAAGCTAATATCCAATCCCAATTCAATAAACACTTGGCGTGCCATTTCAACCTGACCTTTGCCGCCATCGATCAGAACAATATCCGGCATCACACCGTCGCTATTGGCAACTTTCTCATAACGACGCAGCAACACTTGACGCATCGCGGCATAGTCATCTCCCGGCGTGATGTCATTAATGTTGTAGCGACGGTATTCACCATTTTGCATGGTGTGATGATGAAACACCACACAAGACGCCTGCGTCGCCTCACCTTGGGTATGACTAATATCGAAGCATTCAACTCGAAAGATTTCTGCATCATGGACTTCTATGCCCAACGCATCGATTAACAAGCGGGTGCGCATTTGTTGCGAGCCTTGCTCCGAAAGCAAACGTGCAAGGGATATCTGAGCCCCTTTTTGCGCCATTTCCAGCCATTGACGGCGCTGCCCCTGCGGCTGGAATACTAAATTAATACGATGACCGCATTGTTCCATTAAGGCCAACATTAACTCGGGCTCATCGAATTCGGTATTGAGGATCAATAGACCCGGAATAAACTTATCGATGTAGTGCTGCGCCAAAAAAGCTTTCATCACCTCTGCTGCGACGGATGCTTCAATGATGCCCTCGTCGCTATCGGCTACAGGATTGGCAACGTGACTGAGAGCTTGATCGCCAGCATGTGTCACTGCATGATCAACATGGGTAGGGAAGTAGGCGCGATCACCGAGATGACGTCCCCCGCGTACCATCGCCAAATTCACGCAAGCACGACCACCCTGCACAACGACTGCGATGATATCGATATCGGCATCACCCACCACTTCCATGCTTTGTTGATGCAACACGCGCGATAGCGCATTGATTTGATTACGCACTACCGCGGCCTGTTCAAACTGCAATGCCTCGGCATAACTCAGCATTTTTTGTTGCAAGGTTTCTAGCACCTCGGTTTGTCGACCGCGCAAAAACTTAGCCGCATTTTCTACATCAATCGCGTAATCTTCTTTGCTAATGTAATTGACGCACGGGGCACTACAACGATGAATCTGATGCAGTAGACAAGGTCGGGTTCGATTGGCAAAAACCGAATCTTCGCAGGTACGTAGCAAAAATACTTTTTGTAATATCTGCATCGATTCTTTAACCGCCCAACCGCTCGGGAATGGGCCGAAATACTGATTCTTTTTATCGACAGCGCCACGGTAATACGCCATCCGCGGATAGGTCTGGCCGGTGATTTTCAAATACGGATACGATTTATCATCGCGAAAAAGAATGTTGTAACGAGGCTGCAGCGTTTTGATGAGATTATTTTCTAGTAGCAGTGCTTCTGCTTCGCTACGCGTCACCGTCGTCTCTAAACGCGCAATACGATCAACCATCAATGCGGTACGAGGACTAGCCAAGTTTTTCTGAAAATAACTGGAAACGCGCTTCTTTAAATCGCGCGCTTTACCCACATACAAAAGATTATTTTCAGCATCGAAATAGCGATACACGCCCGGTAGATTGGGCAGTTTGGCAACCGTTTCCAACACGAGCGCGCGTGCGTCTGGTGTGTCTTTTGGGAAATCGTCGGTGGTCGCGTTGTCGCTCATGATGCACTACGTTGATTCATCAGCGTCTCAGGTAGCAGCCAATGCCATGCTTGCTTGTTTGGCTCCCAGATAACGCAATTCTGTTTGCAAGACATTCCAAGACAAAGCAGATGATTGTGGCCGCAACGCAGCAATGCGTGCCGCTGATTCAGGGTTGATGGTCGGCTCCAGCTCGGCCAGCAGCATATCTGCTTTATCTGGAGAATTGCAAATGAGCACCATATCGCAACCGGCGGCCAACGCCGCGCGCGCGCCCTCGACCACATTGCCGGCAACGCTCGCGCCTTTCATACTCAAGTCATCACTGAAAATCACGCCTTGAAAAGAAAAATCCCGGCGCAACATCGTCAACCATTTTTTTGAAAAACCGGCAGGATGCTTATCCACTTCCGGATAAATCACGTGGGCCGGCATCACGCCTGCGAGACTTTGTTCCATCCAAGCATAAGGCGCTGCATCATCATCCAAAATTTGCTGCAGCGTACGCTTATCAACCGGAATATCTAGGTGTGAATCTGCTTTGACAAAACCATGCCCCGGAAAATGCTTGCCGCAATTGTGCATGCCAGCCATCATCAAACCTTGATTCAAACTCTTTGCCAATTCACTCACTGCGCGCGTATCACGGTGGAAAGCGCGATCGCCTATCACACTCGATTCGCCATAGTCTAAATCGAGTACCGGCGTAAACGATAAGTCGATACCACAAGCACGTAACTCGGCGGCCAATACATAGCCGACTTTCGTGGCGGCCTGTTTGGCGGCAGATTCATCTTTGTCCCACAAAGTACCCAGTTTACGCATCGCTGGCAAATGCGTGAAGCCATCCGTTTTAAAACGCTGTACGCGACCGCCTTCATGATCGACAGCAATGATGATGCCAGGGCGTGCTGCATGAATTGCCGCCGTCAACGTGGCCAACTGCATCTGGCTGCGGTAATTGCGCGAAAACAGAATCACGCCACCAGTCAATGGATGTTGGATGCGACGAATATCATCGTCGCTTAAAATCGTCCCGACCACATCTAACATCACCGGACCCAATACACTCGCAGGCTGATCCGTCACTTTTACCGACGGCGCTGCAGCGTTCATTCCATTCATAGTTTCTCCACAATCACAAAAGCTACCGCATAGTCGACTTCATCGGTAATCGATACTTGCGCGCTTAAACCATGCTCTTGCATGAATTCTGCCAGTTTACCGCTGGTCACAATGATCGGTTTTCCACTCGGCGCATTAAGAATTTGTGCGGCGCGCCAGGTCATCGGCATATGTATACCTAAACCTATCGCTTTGGAAAATGCCTCTTTGGCAGCAAAGCGAGTCGCCAGAAAACGTAAGCCGCGCACTTCGACCTTGTCCTTACGCCTATGATATTTTTCAAGCTCCTCCGGCCCCAGCACACGCTCGGCAAAACGATCTCCATGCCGCCCTAAGGCCGCGACAATCCGATCAATCTTGATGATATCGGTTCCGATGCCGTAAATCATTTGCGCGATCCATGGTTGGATATGGCAATGCCGTCTGTAGTGTTAGTTGCCATACCCGCAGCGCGGGCACCAATCATGATCGCTTTCATCTCACGCACTGCATTTTTCCAGCCGACAAAAACCGCGTGCGCTACGATGGCGTGGCCAATGTTGAGTTCCGCGATATCTGGCAGCGCAGCGATCGCCTGCACATTGGTGTAATGCAAGCCGTGACCAGCGTTGACTTTGAGGCCTCGTTTAACCCCTTCTTGCACCGCGCTAGCGATGCGCTGCAACTCGATTTGCTGTTGTTGGTCGTGCGTATCAGCGTAGCGGCCGGTATGTAACTCAATCACCGGCGCACCGGTATCCGCCGCAGCTTGAATCTGCGCCGCATCCGGGTCAATAAACAAACTCACGCGTATACCTTCCGCCTGCAATTGCTTGACTGCTGATGACACTTCAGAAAAATAGCGTACGACATCGAGCCCACCTTCGGTCGTGACTTCTTCACGGCGCTCAGGCACCAGGCAAACATCTTGCGGCTTAATCTTGCAGGCGAAAGCGATCATCTCTTGCGTGACCGCCGACTCAAGATTCATGCGCGTTAGTAATTGTGGGCGAATCAACTCGACGTCAGCATCTTTGATGTGACGTCTGTCCTCACGCAGATGCAAGGTGATCGCATCGGCACCGGCCTCTTCTGCCTCCAATGCTGCTCTCAGAGGATCTGGATAACTGGTGCCGCGCGCATTGCGTAGCGTCGCCACGTGATCGATATTGATCCCAAGCTCAAGACCAATAGGATGAGGTTGCAGAAAACTCATGACAGAGACTCCTAAACTTCTAAACTTCTTTATGTAGTTTTTTACAGCTGCATCAAATCGATCAAGATTTGACGCGTATTCAAAGGGACGCCGTTGAGATGATGCGCCAGCAAATATCGCATTAAAAATTTACTTTGCATCTGCGTTGTGCTGTCGCTGTAATCTTCACGCTCCATATCCAGCAATGTTTTTCCGCTCACATAGGGCGCAGTATCTGCGGGCAATGCCGGTCTAGGACCGCGCTCCGGATCCACGATATAGAGTGTATCGGTTTGTACAGCTTCGCGCGTCAAGGTACAAATCCGCCAATCACCAGAGACACCACTCTCTTTTAACAACATGCGCTCGAATTTTCTGAGCACAATAGATGGAGGTTCGTCATGCGCCAGTTGATTCAGTGCTTGCAAATAGTGGTCGAATAATTGCGGATGCGGATCGTCACGTGCCAGCAATTTAACCAACAACTCATTCAAATAAAAGCCGCACAACAAGGCTGACTTTTCTAGCGGCAGCAAACCGCCTACCCATTCAGCACCAGTCAAAGTACGTACTTCCGATTTGCCTGACCAATTGATTGCGAGCGGTTGGAAAGTTTGCAAGACGCCACGCAAGCTGGAATGGGGGCGTTTGGCACCTTTAGCAACCAGCGCTATACGACCATGGTCGCGCGTCAAGACATCAACGATAAGACTGGTTTCTTTATAAGGATAGCTGTGTAAAACAAAGGCGGGCTGGTGCGAAATACGCGCATCTTTATCAACGCTACGGGGCTTTTTTGATGTGCTAGTGATCGAATTCGTAGTTGGCAATGTAGCAGTAGAGGCTGACGCTAACGTTATTGATGCAGGCAATACCGATTGTGTCAACGCAGGCTCCTCGATCAATGCAACATCGAGCGCTTGCATCAGCACGTCGATCGCGCCGACGACATCGTCTGATGAAGAATCTCCGCTGGCGGAGAGTTCAGCAAGGCGATCAGCAGAATATACAGCCATCGCGGCGTCGCTTATTCATAGCCGTAGGCGCGCAAGCCGGCTTCATTATCGGCCCAACCGGATTTAACCTTAACCCAGATTTCCAGATACACAGGGCCGCCAAACAAACGCTCCATATCGAGCCGCGCTTGTGTGGAAATATCTTTTAAGCGCGCCCCTTTGTTGCCGATCACCATCGATTTATGCGTATCACGTTGTACCAAAATCGCAGCGAACACGCGACGCAAATCACCCTCTTGTTCGAATTGCTCGATCAAGACGGTACTCGTGTACGGCAATTCGTCACCGACAAAACGAAAGACCTTTTCACGCACGATTTCAGCCGCTAAAAATTTCTCACTGCGATCGGTAATATCATCTTCGCCGAAGACAGGTGGATTCTCAGGCAAGTATTTTTTAATTTCATCCTGCAGATTTTCAAGCTGAAAACCTAACTTGGCGGAGACCGGCACAATCGCAGAAAACGCGTGTTTGGCAGCGATCTGCTGCGCGAAAGGCATCAGCGCCGCCTTATCTTTAACTCTATCTGATTTATTGATGACCAATATGCACGGTACATTTTCAGGAATCAAATCCAGCACCTGCTGATCTGCCTGACCGAAAGTGCCTGCTTCAATGATGTACAGAATGACGTCGGCAGCCGTGAGCGTAGTCGTCACAGTACGATTCAACGTTTTGTTCAAAGCATTGGAATGGCGCGTCTGAAAACCAGGTGTATCGACATAAACAAACTGCGCATCCTCCAGCGTTTGGATGCCGGTAATGCGATGACGTGTGGTCTGTGCTTTGCGTGAGGTGATACTGACTTTGGCACCAATCAGTGCATTCATCAATGTCGATTTACCGACGTTAGGGCGACCTACGATCGCAATATATCCGCATCGAAAACCGGAAGGTGTAGCGGATTCAGTCATGCGCTTTTTGTATGAGGAAGAAGTGTGGTGGATGCCGGTTGATCTACAGCTGGCTCTGATATTTTTGCGGATGATTCCGTCAACAAGCTTTTTTGTGCATCAGATTTTGATTCTAGCTTACGCTCAGATTTGTTATCTGATTCTATTGACGCTGTATTTTTAGTTTCCTTGCCAGCTTTTGCTTCGGTCTTATTGTTTGGCTTATCGGCCTCTTCAAACTCGTCTAGCGGCGCATCAGGTTGTATCGTGGCGATACCCGCGAGTTTCAGTTGCGCGGTACGTGGTCGGGTTTTACGGCGTGTGGCTGGCGCTTTGCTCAACGCAGTTTGCACTGCTATCAACGCGAGCTTGGCTGCGGCTTGCTCACCGGCACGGCGACTACCGCCGGTACCAAACACCTGAATCTCGAGCTTAGGAACCAAGCATTCAATTTCAAATTCTTGATTATGTGCCGCGCCATGAGTCGCAACTACATTGTATTGCGGCAATGCGATTTTTTTACCTTGCAAATATTCTTGCAACAGGGTTTTGGCATCTTTACCCAAAGTTTTCGGATCAACTGTATCCAAAATTGGAATATACAGTGCGCGAATCACGTCGCGCGCTTGATCAAAACCAGCATCAAGATAAATGGCACCGAACAGCGCTTCCAGCGTATCCGCCAAGATTGATGGACGACGAAAGCCGCCCGACTTCAACTCACCTTCACCCAAGCGCAAAAAGTGAGATAACTCCAAACGTTGTGCAATTTCGTACAGCGATTGCTGCTTGACCAGATTAGCGCGCAAGCGAGACAAATCACCCTCGTCAATTTTGCTGTAACGATCAAACAGCAATGAAGCCACTACGCAGTTAAGAATCGAGTCGCCAAGAAATTCCAGTCTTTCGTTATGTACACTGCTGTGGCTACGATGCGTCAAAGCCTGCTGCAACAAAGCAGCATTTTTAAAAGTGTGGCCCAGCCGGCTTTGTAATAACGTTACATCCATATACTCAATCGGGTTGTTTTCTATTTAGTGCTTAATCTGTTGCTGTTGCCGGTACCGCATTCTCATCAGTAGAACCTGCGTAATCAATCAACAAACTCGCTGGCCCAAACAAAGGAATAATTTTCTGATAAGCAAAGCTGATTTCCACATCATTGCCATTCTTTAAAATATCCAAATCTTTGCCATTAATTGCATCGATGTAGCCGACCTCTGCCTGTCGATCAAATGCAGTGCGCATCTCAATCACGCTACCACCCGACGCCTTGACGCTGGCAATCGCCTTTTTGATAGAAAAATATTCGGTTGCCGTCGGCACGATTTTCATTGCCAATACAGCAATGACACCAATTACCGCTAAAACCAATATCAAGCCCACCAGACTCAGACCTTTTTGATCACGACAGATGTTCGACCTTGGTTTCATGCTTTAGGCTCCCTGATTATGATTAATGGATAGTGCCGATGCGACTAAAATCTGGCGAAAAATTATTAAAATTCATCCATATAAAAAATGCCTTACCGACAATGTTTTTGTCAGGCACAAATCCCCAATAGCGGCTATCTAGGCTGTTATCACGATTATCGCCCATCATAAAATATTGTCCAGCTGGGACTTTGCAGCTAAATCCCTCTACATCATAGTTACAATGCGAGCGATTGGGAAAATCATGCGGATTCACCACGTAAGCTGGCGCGCGCGGGTTGGTGAGGATTTCGTGCGAAACACCCCTCAGATTCTCCAACCTGTGTTTGGAGTAACTCAGCGATTCCTCGTCCAAATAATCAGGTAAAGCTTGGTAGGAAACCGGTTTCCCGTTAATCGACAGATTCTTATTTTTATAAGTTACCGTATCCCCAGGCACACCGACCACACGTTTGATGTAATCCAGCTCCATATTTTCAGGATACTTGAACACCATCACGTCGCCGCGCTGCGGATCCCCGACTTCAATAATTTTTTTATTGATAATCGGCAAGCGTATGCCGTATGTAAATTTATTCACCAGAATCAAGTCACCGACATGCAAGGTCGGCACCATCGACGATGATGGGATTTTGAATGGTTCGTATAAAAACGAACGCAGAAAAAACACTAACGCGATGACTGGGAACAGACTACCTGAATACTCGATCCAGACCGGCTGGCGCATCAGGTTCGCTTTAAGTGCCGCACGTCCATTATCGTCCGGTGTAACGCCCTCACCCGCTAATTTGGCATTACGGGAATCGAACTCAGCCAATGCAATATCCGCTTTTTCGCGACGCTTTTTCGATAAATAAAATACATCCAACGTCCAAATCACGCCGGTGAGGATGGTCAGAACAAACAGCAGCAGCGCGAAATTACCCAAAAGATCTTGCAATGTCATTTTTCATCCACTTGTAGAATCGCCAGAAACGCTTCCTGTGGAATCTCGACCGAGCCCACTTGTTTCATCCGTTTTTTACCCGCCTTTTGTTTTTCCAGCAATTTTCGTTTGCGGCTAATATCACCGCCATAACATTTTGCTAGCACGTTTTTACGCAAAGCTTTGACATTTTCACGCGAGATAATGTTGACACCAATCGCCGCCTGGATCGCCACATCAAACATCTGACGCGGAATCAACTCACGCATTTTTGCAGCCACCGCACGGCCGCGATATTGGCTATTGGCTCTATGCACGATGATCGCCAGTGCATCGACTTTCTCACTATTGATCAACATGTCGACCTTGACCACGTCAGCAGAACGATATTCTTTAAACTCGTAATCCATAGACGCGTAACCGCGCGACGTCGATTTGAGTTTATCGAAAAAATCGAGCACGATTTCTGCCATCGGCATTTCATAGATCAGCTTGACTTGTTTACCGTGGTAATTCATGTCCAATTGAACACCCCGCTTTTGCGTGCACAAGGTGATCACAGAGCCAACATATTCCTGCGGCATATACAAATTAACGGTGACGATCGGCTCGCGTATTTCTTCAATCTTTACCGCGTCTGGCATTTTGGATGGGTTATCGACCATCAAAATACTGCCGTCACGCAACACGACTTCATAGATTACGGTCGGTGCAGTGGTGATCAAGTCCATATCGAACTCGCGCTCTAAACGCTCTTGCACAATCTCCATGTGCAGCAGTCCGAGAAATCCACAGCGAAAACCAAAACCTAGTGCTTGCGATACTTCCGGCTCGTACATCAGCGCAGCATCATTAAGCTTTAGCTTTTCCAGTGAATCACGCAAGGCATCGTACTGATTTGCCTCGACCGGAAACAAGCCAGCAAACACCTGTGGCTGCACCTCTTGAAAACCTGGTAAGGGCTCGGTAGCCGGGCGATTTACCAAGGTGACGGTATCGCCGACCTTAGCCGCCTTCAACTCCTTGATGCCAGCGATGATAAAACCGACCTGTCCCGCGGATATCGTTTCCCGTGCAATCGATTTTGGCGTGAACACACCAACACTCTCAACCAAATGCGAAGAGCCATTGGCCATCAACAGAATTTTGTCTTTAGGGCGCAAGGTGCCGTTCTTAACACGCACCAACATCACCACACCGACATAATTATCAAACCAAGAATCAACGATCAATGCTTGCAATGGCGCGTCCGGATCGCCTTTTGGCGGCGGCACCTTGACGATCAATTGCTCCAACACATCCTGTACACCAAGACCGCTTTTGGCTGAGCAATGCACGGCTTCGCTGGCATCGATACCGATCACATCTTCAATTTCTGCGATTGCTGAATCCGGATCTGCCGATGGCAAATCAATTTTATTCAACACCGGCACAACTTCCACGCCCAAATCCAGCGCGGTATAGCAATTGGCTACTGTTTGCGCTTCAACACCCTGCGATGCATCGACCACCAACAACGCGCCCTCGCAGGCAGAAAGTGAACGGCTGACTTCATAGCTGAAATCAACGTGACCGGGAGTATCAATCAAATTCAGATTGTAAATCTGACCATCGCGCGCCTTGTACATCAGCGCCGCGGTTTGCGCCTTGATGGTAATCCCACGTTCGCGCTCAATATCCATTGAATCAAGGACTTGCGACTCCATCTCACGCTCAGACAGACCGCCGCACAAATGAATGATGCGATCCGCAAGCGTTGATTTGCCGTGATCGATGTGAGCAATGATGGAGAAATTACGAATGTTGTTCATTAACCAATAATCAATTACAAAAAAAGCGCTCTATGCCGAGATAATTCCTCAGGCGAGCGCCGTATGACAGAAGGATGGTGGCTTGCCGCATTTTACCGGATTTCAGAGGGGAAAGCCCGTAAATTCGGTCGAGCTTGGCGGTCGATTAATGCGTCCTTACACCCGATTGGTCCAAAGCCAATGGGAAAGACACGGTGGCTATCCCGAGTTTGCAATAAAGCCCAGCACTGCCTTTTCATCGAGAAAGTAATGGCACAAACGTTCTACTGGGCGATTATCTATACGCGCGTATAAAACTGGAACGAGCTCATCGTACAAAGCAAGCAATTGCTCATCATTATCAACGTCAACCACTTCGATCACAAACTTGTGCGCGCCATCGATGCCGCGCAATGCAGACAACATGTCATCACATAGATGACAGTAGCTACGCGAATAGAGTGTGAAATAAATCAACGTGAAATTAGAAGTGGGGAGAAATGGTAACTAAACGCGGAACGCAAACCACAAAATAACACATGCAAATAGCGATTCTCTAGCTGCAAATCAAAAATAAAAGCAGGTACCAAACTGGTGAGTGAATAAGAACAACCTTATCAAAGACCATCTTGGCATCGTAATTGATTGATACTCCATAAAACAAAGGCTGCAAGTTTATCGCTTGCAGCCTTGTATCGATATTGCTTATTTCGCCCGAGGTTTTAACGTCACAAACTGCGAAGACTCACCGCGCCGCACTAACAACAAGACTGTTTTAGCAGGGTCAAGTTTAGCAACCAAAGCCTTGAATTGCGTTGCATTCGTGACATCGGTGTTATTCACGCGCAGGACGACATCGCCTGCACGTAAGCCGACACGTGCCGCCGCACCTTCTGCAGACTCCACTGCCACGCCGCCATCAATGCCTAACTCTTTAAGTTGCGCTGGCGTCAGTTCACTGACGATCAAGCCCAACGCATCGGCCGCTTGTTCGGCTTTCGGTTGCTTGGTTTTTTTCTTGGTCAGATTCTCTTGCTCTAATTCTGTGATCGTCAGCGTCAAAGTACGCATTGCGCCTTTACGCCACACCGTCAACGTCGATTTTGTGCCCGGCTTGGTGGCACCAACCATGCGCGGCAAATCGCTCGCATGCTCAATCGCCGCACCATTAAATTTCAAGATCACATCACCGGCTTCCACCCCGCCTTTTTTAGCTGGGCCATCTGCCTCTACGCGTTGCACCAATGCGCCTTGCGCCCGTGTCAAACCAAGCGAATCTGCAACATCTTTGGTGACTTCGCCAATTTGTACGCCGATACGTCCACGGGTAACCTTACCGCTAGATTTCAATTGTTCGGTAACGCGCATCGCCTCATCAATCGGCACCGCAAACGAGATGCCCATATAGCCGCCAGAACGACTGTAAATTTGCGAGTTAATACCAATCACTTCGCCGCGCATATTGATTAATGGGCCGCCAGAATTACCAGGATTGACTGCTACGTCCGTCTGGACCAGCGGCAGATATTCGCCGGTATCACGCGCCTTGGCGGAAACGATACCTGCGGTGACCGTATTATCCAAACCAAATGGCGAGCCAATCGCAATCACCCATTCACCGACGCGAATCTTGTCGGAATCACCAATCGTCAAGCTCGGCAGGTTATTCCCCTCAATTTTTACCAAGGCGACATCGGTACGCTTGTCTACCCCAATAATTTTGGCCTTGAATTCTCGCTTATCAGTCAGCGTGACATACACCTCATCCGCACCATCGACTACGTGCGCATTGGTCATGATGTAGCCGTCAGCGGAAATAATAAAACCCGAACCAACACCACGTGGCACTTCCTCTTCCTCGACTTGCGGCAACGGCTTGCTGCTTCGCGGCACAGAAGGATCAGGCTGCTGTTGGCGAGGCATAGGAACGCCAAAGAAACGCCGGAAAAATTCCTGCATTTCTTCGTCTTGTGCACTTGCAGTATTGCGATCGATTTTAGATTTCTCAGTCGTTCTAATATTGACGACTGCATTACCAGTACGTGCCACCAGATCAGTAAAATCCGGCAAACCTGCCACCGACGGCGCTGCAATAGCTACCGACGTGATATTCATGACAGACGGCACAAATAAAATGCTAGCGGCGCTAAACACCACCATCGAAAATTTTTGAGGGAAAGAAGAAAGCAATTTCATACTTGCAAATACCTGTTAATTATTTGGGTTTAAATTCCACTGAATTGGCAACTTGTTTAATCGCTGCAGAGGGAACTTCACCGACGATAGTCAGCCAATAGTCGCCTTGACGCTTGCCTATGATATTCATCGCGCCTTGCTGCATCGAGCCTTCAGTACGACTCTGAGAACCGGGTTCGATGAACACAGAGATTGCCGCCAATCCATCTGAATAGACAATTTGAGACACTTCACGTTTAGTCGGCGCCGCATTGGTGCCTGCGGTGTAATCAGCGATTTCACGCTTCATTTCACGAATTCTTTTAAAGCCAGATGGCATCTCGATCACTTGCCACGCGGAGAGATCGGCTTCATGCATAACGGCATTTTCAACATGCCATTTACTGGTATTAGTAAACGTCGGTTTTACTTGGGACGCATCGATATGACCAATACCAATTTGCGTAAAGGCGATTTGCTCTACCACTTTATTTTTTTCATTCAAGGTTTGCGCGCGCAACAATAAGCCGGTAGATTTTTCTACCCACAACTTGTAGCCATAACGAAAACTGTCTTTAGGCTTTAACAAGATTGATTGGCAATCATGACCAGCTACGCGGCCAGACTCGCCTTTGCTCAAGGTGTAATGACTAGTCAGTTCATCGGGCGTCGCGCCAAGGATGGCGGGGAATACATCTTGCGAAACACGCTTTTCAATACGAATTGATTTGTTATCCGGCGCATAGCAAATAATTTCGTCGTTGTTACGAATATATTCACGCGGCTTACCGTCAAGAATTTCCAACTTCTCTTGCTCATTACCACCGCTATGCACATGCGTGATTCGAGATGTCCGCACCTGATTATCTTGTTGATAAACAAAAGTACCCGAGTAATTCAGTTTTTTTGCCGATTGCTGGATTTGCTGCAGCCACGCGAGCGCATCACGACTCTCTATTGCGGTAGCATCAACGTTTTTCGCTTGACAACTAAATGCCAAAAAACTGAAAAAAAACAGAGCAAATTTGCTAGGTACGGACATTTTCCTCATGTCATTTATTATTTGAATCAATGGTGAAATTTGCAGAGCGTGCGTATTGCGCAGTGCTGTACACCGATGGCGAGAAACGTTGATGCGCCAACAGGTACTGATCCATATGCGGATCACGTAAGACTTCACCATTTTCACTGGCCACCACCACTGGCTGCGCGGCCACGGTTGCTGGCGTAGCAGCCGCCATCACGACAGGCTGTGCGTTTGATGCAACTGCAGGAACCTCCTGCGTCATCATCTGTGGCACCGTCAAAAAGGCCATCACCGCAACCGCAGCGGCAGCCATACCTGGCATTGCGTAACGGGTCACGATGTTTTTCTTTGCTGCACGATTCAATGCTGGCGCAATGATCGTCGGCTCGGCATCAAGACGTGCGAACAGGCGCGCATTAAAATCTGCACTCAGCTTTGTATTCAAATCATCTGAGCGCAAGGCATCACCAATCTGGTGATACAAATTCCAAGATGCACGACCTGCATCTTGATGCAAGGCCGCCATTGTGGTTTCGACATGGCCTTCGCCAGCTTCATTATCGACAAAAGCGGAAATTTGTTCCCGGGTCATATTTTGCGTATTCATCACTACCTCGAAAAAATTAAGGCTACCCCTGTTTTTGCAGCAAAAAACACTTCTATTTTTACCAACGTTTATCTAGTGCTGTATCCAACAGCGGTCTTAATCTTTCTGAAATTGCCTCGCGTGCTCGGAAAATCCGACTACGCACTGTACCGATTGGGCAACCCATCGATTCAGCTATTTCGTCATAACTTAAGCCTTCGATTTCACGCAGCGTAATCGCAGTACGCAACTCCTCGGGCAACTCATCCATCGCAACGTTCAATGTTTGGGCAATTTGTTTTGTTGCCAACAACGATTCCGGTGTGTTGATATCTCTTAGGTGGTCTCCGTCGTCAAAAGTTTCTGCCTCTTCGACATCTGCCTCTGTAGACGTTGGTGCGCGACGTCCTTGCGTGACCAAATAATTTTTAGCCGTATTGATTCCGATGCGATATAGCCACGTATAGAACGCAGAATCGCCACGGAACTGGGGTAATGCGCGATAAGCTTTAATAAAGGCCTCTTGCACAACATCCTCAGCTTCCGCTTGGTCGCGAATAAGCCGCGACACTAATCGCATCAACTTTCTTTGGTATTTGATCACTAGCAGCTCGAAAGCCTTCTTGTCGCCACGCTGTACGCGCTCGACAAGCTGCTGATCAATATCGCGTTCTGTCGTCAATCCCATTCCCTTGTTTTATAGCAACATGCACGCGGCCAATGATGTTGACCGGACGAAACTAGAGAAGTTCAAACATCGAAGGATTTCTCTTGCTGTGCATATTCAGCGTGTTGGTGTAGCAATGCCCAGCGGCAGGCGACCAGTAACGCGCTATAAATTGCATTGCTTTCAATTTTGCTATCAATATCGATAAGTGCATCTGGCAAGATAGGCAGATAACTGGCTCTTCCATCTGCGTGACCAAAGTGCAAAATCATCACTTTTGTCCACAAGGTTGAAGTCGGCAATAGTTGTACTAACTCACCTTCTTCTCCAATACACAATCTCACTTGCTCTACCGCATGGCATTTATCAAGATTTTTTGCCGCCGAAAGTCGGATCTGGCCAGTGCCAGAAACATGAATCATGCAGCCGATTTTACGCTGTAATCGCGCACGGGAATGCGCATACCAAGCAACGCAACAACAAAACACTGCAAGACCAATCCTAACAATCAGCGACGTCTCGCCGACAAGCTCAAATCCAATGAGGCCCGCCACCAAAACTAAAGTGGCACACATGCCACTGATTAAACCAAATAATATTTTGGATGGATATACCGCAGCTGAAACGGCAATTGACATAAGCGCCCATTAAAAAATCCGATCACCTTGCGAGTGATCGGATTCAATCAGACTTTGCCAAAAATCAGCGTACCGTTGGTGCCGCCGAAACCGAAATTATTTTTCATCGCGTATTGAATCGGCATCTCACGCGCGGTATTTGCACAGTAATCCAGATCACACTCAGGATCTTGATTAATGATGTTAATGGTTGGTGGTGAAATTTGATGATGCAAAGCGAGCACCGTCAACACCGATTCCAAGCCACCAGCACCGCCTAATAAATGACCTGTCATCGACTTGGTCGAGTTCACGGTCAAATTTTTAGCATGCGCACCAAATGCAGCTTTCACGGCATCTGTTTCGTTTTTATCGCCTAATGGCGTCGACGTGCCATGTGCATTGAGATACTGCACCTGGTCGGCGGAAATTTCTGCGCACTTCAACGCATTAACCATGCTTCGACGCGGACCATCCATATTCGGCGCTGTAATGTGATAAGCGTCGCCACTCATCCCAAAGCCAACCAACTCCGCATAGATTTTCGCGCCACGTGCTTTAGCGTGCTCATACTCTTCCAGCACCATGACACCAGCACCTTCGCCGAGTACAAAACCGTCTCTATCCTTATCCCACGGACGAGAGGCTGTCGCTGGATCGTCGTTACGGGAAGACAAAGCCCGCGCAGAGGCAAACCCGCCTAGACCTAAAGGAGAAATCGTTGACTCTGCACCACCGGCGATCATGACATCGGCATCACCATATTCGATCATGCGTCCAGCGGCACCGATAGAATGCAAGCCAGTAGAACAAGCGGTGACAATCGCCAGATTCGGGCCTTTCAATCCATAAGTGATGGAAAGGTGACCAGAGATCATGTTGATGATCGAAGCAGGTACAAAGAATGGGCTGATGCGGCGCGGACCACGATTGACTAACTCGGCATGCGTGTTTTCAATCAGCGGCAAACCTCCGATACCGGAACCAACGATGACGCCGATACGCTCAGCGTTTTCTTCGGTAACTTCCAGACCGCTATCCCGCATTGCCTGCATACCAGCCGCAACGCCGTAATGGATAAAGGTATCCATATGACGCGCTTCCTTGCCAGGAATGTAGTCTTCAATATTGAAGTTTTTTACTTCTCCAGCAAAGTGCGTGCTGAAGGGGGTCGCATCAAATTTGGTAATGGTTGCAATACCGGATTGCCCCGCAAGAGCGGCGCTCCATGTATCAGCAACAGTATTGCCGATAGGGGAAACACAACCAAGACCAGTGACAACGACACGACGATTACTAGAGCGGCTCAAGCAATTCTCCTAGAGTCGTTCAAAAACAGCTTACGCTTTGACGTGAGCTTGTGCGTAGTCAATTGCTTGCTGCACAGTCGTGATCTTTTCAGCTTGCTCGTCAGGGATTTCCATTTCGAATTCATCTTCGAGGGCCATTACTAATTCAACTGTATCGAGCGAGTCAGCGCCCAAATCGTCAACAAACGACGATTCAATTTTGATGTCAGCTTCAGCGACACCCAGTTGTTCAGCAACGATCTTCTTAACGCGTTGTTCGATATCCGACATGTTTTTACTCCAATGAGTGGTTACAGAAAGTGCGCGCATTTTAGCAGGTTTGCGCACGGAAAAATCACTTTTAGCTTTTGCCACCAAAATTACGCGAACTTCAGCCAAAAGTATGGAACTACATTTAACTCATATACATCCCACCATTGACATGCAAAGTCGTGCCAGTGATGTAATTTGCCTGATCTGAGGCTAAAAAGCTGACTGCGGCCGCAATATCCTCCGGTGCACCCAAACGCCCCAATGGGATTTGCTGCAACAAGCCAGCTACTTGCTGCTCACCCAGAGTCTTGGTCATATCGGTATCGATAAAACCTGGTGCTACGCAATTAACCGTAATGTTACGACTACCGATCTCTCTTGCCAATGCACGACTCATGCCCGCAACACCGGCCTTTGCAGCAGCATAATTCATTTGACCCGCATTACCGGCAGAGCCCACAACCGAAGTAATGTTAATAATGCGTCCGTGTTTAGCTTTCATCATGCCGCGTAACACTGCGCGCGACATACGCCCCACAGAAGTCAGATTGGTCGCGATCACGCTGTCCCATTCCTCATCCTTCATACGCATGGCCAACTGATCTTTGGTAATGCCGGCGTTATTGACCAAGATAGTCACTGCACCAAAATCTTTTTGAATCGCGTCTATCAGCTCGAGCGACGCTGCGGCGTTATTCACATCCAGCATCATGCCCCTACCAGTTGCACCTAAATACTCAGAAATTGCCTCAGCACCGGCTTCGCTGGTTGCTGTACCGATGACTTTGGCGCCTTGCTGCGCTAAGGTTTGTGCAATCGCGCGGCCAATCCCGCGCGAAGCGCCAGTCACCAACGCGACTTGTCCTGACAAATCAATATTATTCATTATTTCTGCAACTCCAAAATCGCGTCAAGTGAAGCTTGATCGAACATTGCATGGCCGGTGAGCTCAGTATTAATACGCTTGGTCAATCCTGCCAATACTTTGCCCGGACCACATTCAATCACATCAGTAACGCCTTCAGCCGCCATCTTTTGCACCGTCTCTACCCAACGCACAGGATTAGCTGCCTGACGCACCAACGCATCTTTGATCGCGGCGACATCGTCGACCATCGCAACATCGACATTATTGATCAATGGAATTTGCGGGGCACTGAATGTTAGTCCCGCTATATATTCGCGTAAGCGATCTGATGCTGGCTGTAACAATGACGAGTGAAACGGCGCGGAAACTGCCAACGGTAGCGCGCGCTTAGCACCTTTTGCTTTGGCGATCTCGCAAGCACGTGCAATCGCATCCTTGTGGCCAGCAATTACCACTTGTGCTGGCGCATTGAAATTCACCGCTTCGACCACCTCGCCTTGCGCTGCTTCAGCGCAGACTGCATGCACATCTGCATCCGACAAACCGAGAATCGCCGCCATACCACCCAAGCCAACCGGCACGGCTTCCTGCATAGCCTTGGCGCGAAAACGGACCAACGGCACCGCATCCTTGAAAGCAATGACGCCAGCGGCGACGAGCGCCGAATATTCGCCCAAACTATGGCCAGCTACCAATGCAGGAATTTTTCCACCAACGGCAATCCAAGCGCGATAAGTGGCGACCGCCGCCGTCAACATCACTGGCTGCGTATTAGTGGTCAAATCCAACTCTTCTTTAGGGCCTTCAGCGATCAATTTGGCGAGATCAAACTGCAAAGCGTCCGATGCTTCAGCCAACGTTTGCTGCACGACCGCGTTATCGGCAAAGCCGTTCAACATGCCGATCGCTTGCGAGCCCTGCCCTGGAAAAACAAATGCAAATTTAGTCATATTTTTTAGTGATCTTAAAACTTTATCGCTCTTTTGCCTTTTTACATTCGCGCCAGCACGGCACCCCAAGTAAAACCCCCTCCTACACCTTCCATCATCACATTCTGCCCCGGCTTGATACGACCATCACGCACGCCGACATCCAAGGCTAGTGGGATCGATGCGGCAGAGGTATTGCCGTGTTGATCTACGGTCACAATCATCTTATCCATGCCAAGGCCGAGTTTTTTCGCGGTGCCCTGCATGATGCGCAGATTGGCTTGATGCGGCACGATCCAATCGACTTCAGACGCATCCATTTTTGCCAACTGCAATGCCTCGTTAGCGACCTTATCCAATAAACCAACCGCCAATTTAAACACTGCCTGACCATCCATATACATGAAGGCACTACCCTCGAGTACACCGTTACTCACACGTCCTGGACCACAGAGAATATCGCCGTAGTTACCATTTGCATGCAGCTTGGTCGCCAATATGCCAGGCTCGCTCGATGCGGTCATCACAACTGCACCGGCACCGTCGCCAAACAAAACGCAGGTCGTTCTATCTTTAAAATCAATGATGCGCGAAAACACTTCTGCACCAATCACCAAGACGTTTTTATGCGCCCCCGCTTTAATAAAATTATCTGCGGTAGCAACGGCATAAACAAAGCCGCTACATACGGCTTGCACGTCGACCGCAGCGCATTCATTTGTGATACCTAATTTACGCTGCACCACACACGCGGTACTCGGAAAGCTACCAAAAAAATCAGGTGTTGAAGTCGCCAGAATAATTAAATCGACCTCGTCCGGTTGCAACCCCGCCATATCGAGCGCACGCTTGGCTGCCTCGACCGCGAGATCACTCGAATACACACCTTCATCCGCGTAATGGCGCGCCGAAATACCGCTACGCGATACGATCCACTCGTCCGAAGTCTCAACGCCATCCAGCGCTAATTGTGTCGCTAAATCTTGATTAGTCACACGCTTAGGAGGCAGGTAACTACCAGTACCAATAATTTTGCTATAGAGAGTCATGCTGTTTTCTGTTCTGTTGTTTTGGTCGCATCCACTACTTGATCTACCACTGACGCAGTCACCAGCACCGCCGCAGAGTTTGCATCGTCCTGAGGGATGGATTGTGGCATTATCGCCTCAATTTTGACTGAAATGCGCGTCAGCACATCATTTTTTGCCGCATCAAATGCGCGTTTGATCGCCCACTGATAGCCATAGGCATCCGCACCGCCGTGACTCTTAAAAACAATTCCTCGTAGACCCAACAAACTTCCGCCGTTATAACGCGACGGATTTAGTCGTTGCGAAATCGCCTTTAATGCACTGCGCGCAATCAGCGCACCCAGCATCGACAAAGGCGTTCTTTTCAGCTCAGTTGTGAGTACGCTTTTTACAAAGCGCCCCAAGCCTTCGGAGGCTTTTAAAGTTACATTGCCAACAAAGCCATCGCAGACAACGATGTCCGTGGTACCGAGGAAAATATCATTGCCTTCAACATTGCCATAAAAATTGAGCGTACCTTTTGCGTGATCGGCACGCAGTAATTCTGCGGTCCGCTTGACCACGTCATTACCTTTAATATCTTCCTCACCAACATTCAACAAACCTATTGAAGGCATAGGCCGATTTTCAAGCGCCGAGACCAACGCCGCACCCATCAATGCAAATTGATGCAAATGCTGCGGCTCGCAGTCAACATTGGCACCGAGATCCAGCATGTAGGTCGGTCTATCTTTTTGATTGGGAAGGATGCTGCAGATCGCAGGCCTATCAATACCCGGTATGGTTTTGAGCACATAACGCGAAATCGCCATCAGCGCGCCGGTGTTGCCAGCTGACACGCATGCTTGCGCTGCGCCATCTTTAACCAGATTGAGCGCGACCCGCATTGAGGAATTTTTTTTGCGGCGCAATGCAACTTCAATTGCATCGTCCATGGTGACGACTTCACTCGCAGCAACTAGCGAAAGACGCGGATGATTTTCCGCCTTGTGTTTTTTCAGCTCGACCAAAATCTGATCCTCAATACCGACAAGTATCAACTCGGCATCGGGCTCACTATTGACGAACGAAATAGCAGCGGGAATAGTTACTGCAGGGCCGTGATCGCCACCCATGCAGTCTATGGATATTTTAATTGTCATTGGCTTGACTCAGTGCCTTGATCCGACCGCATCATGAAGCCGGATTCAGCTTGATTCAAAATGACGCAATGCTGTTTAAGCATATAAAAAAACGGCGCCAAGTCGTGTTAACACTTCCTGCGCCGCTCTCTTCGCCTGAACGATATTACTCGTCGTTTTTAGTCTTCAAGACTTTACGACCACGATAAAAGCCGTTCGGGCTAATATGATGACGCATGTGCGTTTCACCGGTCGTTGGCTCGACGCTCAATTGTGGCGCGACCAGAAAGTCGTGCGAACGATGCATACCGCGCTTCGACGGGGTCTTTTTGTTTTGTTGAACAGCCATGAATAACTCCTAAACCTTAAGTTCTAAAATTTTAACACAGTCGAATCGCAAATCCATCGCAATCCGACAATTCTTAACATCAATCTAGCACTGCCCTTCTCACAACCTAAGTAAGGCCAAAGAACAATACCTAATTTCCCTGCTTGAAATCCTTCAACACATCGAATGGCGAAGGCTTTTTAGTACGTTCCAACACATCCGATGTGGCATGTTCTGGACAAACATCATGCTTAGGCGCCAAAGGAATCGCTAACAAAGCCTCATCCTCTATCAACTCAAGCAAATTCAACGCTTTCGAACCGACAATCACATCGACCGAATCATCTTCTAGCGCTGCCTCGATCTCATCTGCATGCGCCTCACTGCGAGCTAGCAATAATGCCGACTCAGAAGCAATTACAAAATCAAACGGGGTCATGCAACGTTGGCACATCAATCTGACTGTACCCGCAACACTTAAAAGCAATTGCGGATGACCGTAAGCATCAACACCACCTAATACCGACCAGTGCAGCGATGCCGCTGACGCACCATTTTTTGCAGAAGAATCAGTTACTGTTTCCGCAAAAAGCCGCGCCAAACTGGAAATCACTACAGCACCTTCACGCCGCTCTTTGAGTCGACTGCAATCAAAGGCATCAATGACGAAATCATCCATAGGTGGCCGAACCTAGAAAACCTGCGATAATAACAGGCTTTTCCCTTATTCGTCAAAGTGTTAGCACTTTTTGCGGATCGCCATTCGAATAAACATCAAAATATGTCGGTACCTTCAACTCACCCTCGCCTCATACTTGCATCGAGCTCAACTTATCGAGCAGAATTATTATCTCGATTGCAACTTTCGTTTGAAACAATATCACCAGAGATAAACGAAAGCGCCCTTCCCAACGAAGCACCTGAAGCTACCGCCCTGCGCTTGGCGCAAGAAAAAGCAGCGGTGGTCGCAGCACAGTTTGACGATGTGCTGGTTATCGGCTCCGATCAGGTGGCAACATTAGACGGACTGCAAATCGGCAAACCAGGTAATCATGAGAACGCACTTCAACAATTACAAATGATGCGCGGGCGGCGTGTGGTTTTTCATACTGCGCTATGTCTGTTTGATGGTCGCAAAAACGTTGACGCGGCAAAATCAAAATCACAATCGCAAAACATTCAGACCATCGTTACTTTCCGCAATCTACCCGATCATGAGCTGGATGCGTATTTACGTATTGAGCAACCATACGATTGTGCCGGCAGTGCAAAAAATGAAGGGTTGGGTATCGCGATCATAGAAAAAATAGAAAGTGAAGATCCTAGTGCGCTAACCGGTCTGCCATTAATTGCATTGACCACTATGTTGCGTAACGCCCGGATCCCATTCTTTCAAGGCTGATGTCGCAACTAACTAATAAGATACAAAACTAACTTGCAACGCTGATTCACGATTCTGGCGTGCATCCATACTTACAGCAACGCAATAGTATGAATTCCCACAGTATTTCTTTCATTATTTTATAGCGCTTATCCCCATGACCGGCATTCTGTATCTCATCCCTAACACACTCGGTATTAGCGCACCGGATCAGTCACCTCTAGCCGATGTAATCCCCCGTGACGTGCAGCTACTCACTGCCAGGCTAGATTATTTCATTGCGGAAAATGCCAAAACCACACGAGCGTTTTTAAAGCTGGTTGATGGCGTTCATCCTTTGTCGCAAGCCATTCAGCAGATAGAAATTGCAGAATTGAATATCAACACCGACCCGCAAACTCTACCGAGTCTGTTAGCACCCTTATTAGCCGGTCGAGATGCAGGCTTGATTTCTGAAGCTGGTATGCCTGCGGTTGCCGATCCAGGTGCCAACTTGGTACAACTCGCGCATGCACATAATATTCAAGTCAAACCGCTGGTTGGTCCATCTTCATTATTGCTAGCGGTGATGGCAAGCGGCTTGAATGGACAAAGTTTTGCTTTTAATGGTTACTTACCGATCGACCCCACCGCAAGAAGTAAACGCATCAAACAGCTAGAAGAACGTTCGCGACAAGAAAAACAAACCCAGTTTTTTATCGAAACACCCTATCGCAATGCCAATTTATTAGAGACTCTCGCCGCAACTTGCCATCCAGCGACGATGATTTGCATTGCGACTGATCTGACGCTTGCTTCGGAGAATATCAAAACGCAATCAGCAGCGAAGTGGAAAAAGGAATTAGCCGCGGGGATAGTGCCGGATTTTCACAAGAAGCCCTCGGTATTTTTATTGCTGGCTTAGTAGTAGTTTGTATACTTCGACTCTGTCAACAACTCATGCAGTCAGGACAAAGCTAAATTACATTAGCGAGTAACCGTAAACGCGAAAACGACGGTGCTTCACCGTCGTTTTCATTCGTCCCATGATGAGACGTAATAGAGAAGTTGTGCTTCTCGAAGTTTCCTTTCGGATGCGCCACCGGCTCGATGATCACGTAATTAAAATGCTTTCATCAGTTTATCCAACGCTGGATAAAGGCGACGCACTCCTACTATAGACCATCAGATTCAAACTTCAAGTTAGATCACACGCTATATCGCATTATTTTCTCAACGACGTTTCCCAAGTTCATTAACGCAGGCTAGGTATGGTCTTTTCTGAAATCGTCTGGACAGCGGCGGAGCCCATTGCAGCACCAAATTTCTTCAATACACGATCAGACAACCCATCGCGTTGCGTGTAGTCAACTATTCGCGACGTTTTAAACTCATCACGCGCGACACTATTTACCGTACCAAAGCCATCGGCTAAACCCATGTCGACCGCTTTTGCGCCGGTCCAGAAAAGGCCTGAAAACATCTCCGGCGTTTCTTTCAAGCGCTTACCACGTCCTTTACGCACGGTATCGATAAATTGCTGATGAATTTCATTGAGCATGGTTTGCGCATATTCTTTCTGGCTCTCCGACATCGGGCTGAATGGATCAAGAAATCCCTTATTCGCACCCGCCGTCAATAAACGTCGCTCCACACCCAATTTTTCCATGGTGCCGGTAAAGCCGAAGCCATCCATCAACACGCCAATCGAGCCAACGATACTCGCCTTGTTGACATAGATGCGATCCGCTGCAGCGGCGATGTAATAACCGCCAGACGCACACATATCACCGACCACGACATTCAAGGATTTATTCGGATATTTTTTGCGCAAACGAAGCATCTCATCGTTGATGATGCCTGCCTGCACCGGACTACCGCCGGGACTGTTAATTTCGAGAATAACGCCAACCGAGCTTGGGTTTGCGTAAGCCTTGGTAAGCGCAGAAATAACGTTATCGGCATCACCCTCACCTTTTGCTTCAATCGTGCCGTCGATTCTGATCAATGCAGTATGCGGACCCGCCGCTTCCATATCCGACACATCGGAACCAAATCCGACCCACAATACATATGCAACGATTACTAAGGTAATGAGTTTAAAAAATATACCCCAACGGCGACGAGCGCGTTGTTCCTTCAAAGATGCAAACGCTAACTTTTCTAACACCGCGCGCTCCCACCCTTCCTTAGCGGGAACTGAACGTGCGGCAGAACTTTTGCCTGCTTCGTCAGATTGCTCGCCATTGTTATTTGCGTTGTTGCTCATGTTGTTACTCATGTTTGGTCATTCAAGTTTTGGTCAAAACATTGCGCACGGCTTATGCGCGTGCGGGTCTAACATAATCATCGGGTTGCCAGAATACCTGATTATTTACTTCTACGATGGTGATAGGTCTAAGACTACGTCCACGACAAGGGCCGCCGGCGCAATAACCGGTTTGCGGAATATACAAAGCGCCATGCGTCGCACATATCAAATACTCGCCGCCTGACTCAAAGAAATCCCCTTCATTCCAATCCAACTCGATAGGCACATGCGCGCAGCGATTTAAATAACCGTACACTTGCCCGCCATATCGAATGACGAAACCAGAGGTCTGTTCTGCACCAGCGGTCACGGGAAATCGCACTCCCATACCACCATCCTGTAGCGCCACCGTTTCGCAAATTGGAATCAGAGTTGTCATACTTAGAACCAAAAACTTATGCGCCGTTAAGCATTTTCATTTAACCAACCATGCAAGGCAGACACCGACTCTGCAGCAAAAACTGGATTAAACGCATCAAGGTCTGCTGCTGTGTGAGCACCGTAATAAACAGCGATGCCAGACGCGCCCGCGTTTTGTGCCAGTTGCATATCGTGGGTGGTATCACCGATCATCACGGTCTTATGCATTTCTTGCCCCAGTTCACCTGTCAATTCCTGCAACATCGCTGGATGCGGCTTAGAAAAAGTCTCGTCTGCGCAGCGTGTCGCATCAAACAGCGATTTCAGTTTGGTGATTTCTAATGCGCGGCTCAAGCCTACACGACTCTTACCGGTCGCCACTGCCAGTACGTAACCTTGCTGTGCCAGATCGGCCAGCATTTCCGGCACGCCCTCAAATAAGGCTAAACCGCTATCTTGCGACAAGTAGTGATGACGATAACGCTCTACAATCTGCGGATAAAATTTCGGGTCGACATCTGGAATCGCCACCTCAAGTGCATTTTGCAAACTCAAACCAATCACATGCGCGGCGGCTTTACGGTCGGGCACCGGCAAATCGAGGTCACGCGCGGCTGCTTGTATGCAGTTAACGATGGTCGCGGTGCTATCCATCAAGGTGCCGTCCCAGTCGAACACCAGTAAATCAAATTGCTTTCTTGCCATGTACTCGGCAGCGATGCTGCCTACTCCTTTACTTATATCGACTTACAAGCTTGTTGCTATCTTTGTACCAAACTCTATTTAATAGTTGAGGCTGAGTGGAATATCAGTGCCACACACAACACGTTGACCCTAATTTCTGTCGACGCGAAAAGTAAATACCAAAAGCAACAAGCTAGATTTTTTCCAGACTCTCGAGAAAACGCTTACATTCCGGTGGCAATGGCGCATTCAACGTCACTGGTACGCCAGTTTCTGGATGAATAAATGTCAGTTGATGCGCATGAAGAAACATACGCTTCAACGCCGCGCGCTCACCATCCGCTTTTTGCAGACTACGATTGAGCGCAAAATCGCCATATTTATCGTCGCCCGCAATCGCAAATCCACTGGAAGCAAGATGCACGCGAATCTGGTGCGTGCGTCCAGTCTTCAACTCGGCTTCCAGCAATGCAAATTCACCATAGCGACGCACCAGATTAAAAATCGTATGTGACGCCATGCCGTCGGCTTGCACTCGGACGCGCCGTTCACCATCCGCGGTCGAGTATTTATGTAACGGCAATTTGACATGTTGCCGTGCGTTCTGCCAATCACCATGCACCAACACCAGATAACGCTTGTCCGGCTCACCGTCGCGGATCTGTTCGTGCAAATTGACTAAAGCCGATCGCTTCTTTGCCAGCATCAACACACCCGAGGTATCACGGTCCAGCCGATGTACCAGCTCCAGAAACTTAGCGTCTGGGCGCGCCGCGCGCAATTGCTCAATTACGCCATAGCTAACGCCCGATCCACCATGCACAGCAACGCCAGCAGGCTTATCGATAATTAGCAAACTATTATCTTCAAGCAATATTTTAAATTCTGCGCCGGGCGCGCCGGACGCAACTTTCTCGGCAATCCGGATTGGTGGAATACGAATAATATCGCCCCCGACCAATCGATAGGTTTGATCTATCCGCCCTTTGTTGACGCGTACTTCCCCCGATCGCAACACCCGATAAATATGGCTCTTGGGCACGCCTTTACACACCCGCAACAAGAAATTATCGATGCGTTGGCCTGCCTCTTCGTCGGAAATCGTGACTAGTTGCACTTGGGCCTGAACTTGCCCTTGGACTTGTGGTGACCGGGTGGCTGATGCCATTTCAGCCTGTTTCCCTGAAAATCTCGCTAAGTCCTTCATTTTGAATATATAATCAGTTCGCAATGGCAATAAACCATTGCTGGTGTAAGAATAAAAAGATCATTCTACACAGGGGCGTCTCCATAGGCCTCGCCAATTTGGCAAATTCAATGGAAAAGATGTGTATGCACCGCTTTATGCGAGTCAAGGTTGCGCCGTTGTTGCAATCGGATAACGCACAAGGTGTTGGACAAGAATGTTTGGATCGTTAGGATAAAGTCCGGCAAGCTCACCGTAAATTGGTAGCTTGCTGGTTGATGTAGTTAGACCGTTTTTTTGATTTGCCAATGTCATCATGACACCAGCAAGGTGCTCACCGTTTAAGATGCTCGATGCGCGCGCAGTATGCGAAGCAAACGAGCTCAAACTGGAGCACAGTCAATCTGCGGCAAGCTATATCCGCGCCCCGTTGTGAATACAGCGCAAAGACGCTTAGTATCACACACCAAGGCAATTCCCTCCCCAAGCACGCCTGTTCCGCATACATCCCTATATTTTGTCGTTCGTTAACGTCCTGACGTTGATAAAAAACGAAGCCGGATCGTTTTGCCGCGCCGTAATCCGATAGCACGCTATCGAAGGTTCTTCGGTGCCCGATCATCAGTCGCTTTTGTTTGTCATCAATGTCCGTAAGGCACAACGACATTTATTGACCCTAGGGTCACGGAGCAAACCAATGAAGCGCATGCTTTTTAATGCGACACAGCAAGAAGAATTGCGTGTTGCAATTGTTGATGGGCAAAAACTCATCGACATTGATATCGAAACAACCGGACGCGAACAACGCAAGTCCAACATCTACAAGGGTGTTATCACCCGCATCGAACCTTCTCTCGAAGCATGTTTTGTCAGCTACGGTGAAGATAGACATGGCTTTCTGCCTTTCAAGGAAGTCGCCCGCACTTATTTCAAAGAAGGTGTAGACGTCCGCAACACATCCATTAAAGATGCGTTGCGCGAAGGCCAAGAATTGATGATTCAGGTCGAGAAAGAAGAACGCGGCAACAAAGGCGCCGCCCTCACCTCTTTCATCTCACTGGCTGGTCGCTATCTAGTATTGATGCCAAACAACCCACGTGGTGGTGGCGTCTCGCGCCGTGTCGAAGGTGAAGACCGTCAGGAACTGCGCGAAACCATGGATAAGCTGGATTTGCCGCAAGGCATGTCCGTGATCGCGCGTACTGCAGGTATCGGCCGCAACGTCGATGAGCTGCAATGGGATTTAAACTACTTGATGCAATTGTGGCGCGCGATCGAAGGTGCTGGCACATCAGCTCCTGGCGCTTTCCTGATTTATCAAGAATCCTCGTTGGTGATCCGCGCGATTCGCGATTACTTCCAGCCTGATATCGGTGAAATCTTAATCGACACCGACGCAATCTACGAACAAGCTCAGCAGTTCATGAGCCACGTGATGCCGGACATGGCGCATCGCGTTAAACGCTATCAAGACGACGTCCCGTTGTTCTCGCGTTTCCAGATCGAGCATCAAATTGAAACCGCGTATTCACGCACCGTACCGCTGCCATCTGGCGGCGCCATCGTGATTGATCACACTGAAGCTTTAGTCTCAGTCGACGTCAACTCGGCACGTGCGACCCGCGGTAGCGATATCGAAACCACCGCTTTCAACACCAACTGCGAAGCTGCCGAAGAAGTTGCCCGCCAATTGCGCTTGCGCGATTTGGGTGGCTTGATCGTGATCGATTTTATCGACATGGAGAACTCGAAGAACCAGCGCGAAGTCGAAACCCGACTCAAAGATGCGCTGCACTTCGATCGTGCCCGCGTGCAGATGGGTAAGATCTCTCGTTTTGGCTTGATGGAACTGTCACGCCAGCGTCTGCGCCCATCGTTATCAGAAGGCAGCCACGTAACCTGCCCACGCTGTAACGGTACTGGCCATATCCGCGATACAGAATCATCCGCATTGCAAGTCCTGCGTATCATCCAGGAAGAAGCAATGAAGGAAAATTCAGCGTCCATTCATGTGCAGTCACCGGTCGATGTCGCGGCCTTCCTGCTGAACGAAAAGCGTGGCGAAATTCTGAAAATCGAAACACGTCATCGTGTTTCGGTGATTTTGATTCCGAACAAACATCTGGAAACACCGCACTATAAACTGGAACGTATCAAGCACGACGATCCACGCCTGGAAGAAGTGCAAGCCAGCTATGCGATGACCGAGCAAGCAGACACCGACATCAGTTACGATAAGCGTCTGAAAGTAGAAGCTAAGCCACGCCAAGAAGCAATGGTCAAAGGCATCACGCCAGATCAACCAGCGCCAATCGTAGAGCGCAAAGCCATCGCAGCCAAAACCGTTGCTGCCGCCGAGACCACTGGATTTTTCCAAAAAATCATGGCTTTTTTCAGTGGCACATCAGAAGTAAAACAGCCACCTACTCCAATCGTTGAAGAGAAACCGCAACGCAGTCGTGAACGTGGTGAGCGCAATGGCAATGGACGTAACCGCAATCGCAATAGCAACCGCAATCGCAAAGACCGCGATCGTAGCGAAGAGCGTGAAGATGGCGACAAAAAAGAACTCGTAGAAGGTCAAGCAGCGCGTCCAGCACGTGAACCACGCCCACCGCGCGAGGCACGTGAGCCACGTGATCCTAACGAAGCGCCGCGTGAACGCACACCTCGTCCACCGCGCGAAAGCCGTAAGGACAATGTCGCCGATGCTAATGCAAACAATGCAAAAGCACCCAACGCGGAAGCTAACACCGAAGAGCCAGTATTGCTGTTAGACGCTGATGGCGTACCGATTGTAGCCACAACCGGTGAAGACCAGCCGCGTCGTCGTCGTCGTCGCGGTGGCCGCAACCGTAATCGTCGTGATCGTGATGCCAACGATGTGCAAAACGAAAACGATACTGAAAACAGCGCTGAGACTGAGAGCGTTAGTGCGCATCAAGAATGCACCGTGGCTGACGAAATCAACATGACATTATCAGACGAGGCGGCGCAAACACCTGCAACCTCACATACCAGTGCCAATCAGATGGCAGCTGATGTGATCGATGCAGCAATTGAGGCGGACACCTCTGCGCCAACAACGGCGACGCCCCATCATCGCCACATCGAAGCAGAAAAAGAAGCTGCACCGAGCTTGTTGTCGTCGGTTATCGCCGCGCCATTAGTCCCGCAAGAAGTGGCAACCGCCGACGTCACACCAGCAACGCCGGCTCCAGCACCGATTCCTGCACTGATGGAAAAGCCCGTGGTCGAAGCGGAAGCTACTGCAAGCACAGCAGAGCCAGCACAAACGGTCGACACAGCAGCAAGCGTCGAACCCGTGGTGGCAACTGCACCGCTAGAGACAGAGCAAGTAGCCGCAGAAGTGGCGGAAGCGCCAGCAATCACAGAGCCGACGCCAGTCAACACTGCAGTCAACGCAACCGCCAATTCGGCAGTGACGGTAGCGGTCACACCGGTTGCAGTGACGCCATCATCGAATGGCGCGCAACCTGATCTAAAGGCAAACTTGCAAGCCGCAGGTTTGGTGCTCGCTTCGACTGATCCTGCAAAACTACGCGCAGCGCAAGAGGAAGCGGCCAAGTTTGTGCCTCCCGCACGCGTGCCTCGTGAGCGTAAGCCAGTCGTGCCGGTCTCCAACGAGCCTTTGGTTCAAATGGAAACTAAGCGATAAGGTGATACGACAGCAGACTCATCACATAATCTGCGTCATAAAAATGGGAGCCCTAGGCTCCCATTTTTTTATTTCTAGCTTTTGCATCTTGCATTCAGCGCACTGGCAACAGTTGCAACAGCGGGCTTCCAAGCAGAATCTGCACGTAATTAATACCAGCGCGTCTATATTTTTCCGTCATAAATTCTGCAAGTAAATCAAGACGTCCGACTATTTTGCCGAATTCGCGCTCAAAACTGAGATTTCTGACGGTCGCATCGATTTCATCAGAAAGCAGCAAAGGCCGACCTTGCAGATCACGACGGCTCGCCAACATCCAAACTGCGATTTCGATATTGCGCGCCGCATTGTAAATATGCTGTGCATCCAAGGTATCGATCAGAAAAAACTCGAGTTTGTCACCATGCGCCGCAATGATCATGTCAGCACTACCGTAAATAAACGCTGCCACGCGATCACCAGCAAAGGCTGGCGTTAATGCCAGCGAAAGGGCTTTAATGTCACGCTGCCCCATCAAGCCTGGCCAAGCTTGTCTTTGTTCGATCGCGGTGCGCACCAGCTCCATACTCTCTTTACGACTGGCCGCGGTTTTCTTCCACTCCGATGGATTGCGGCGATACAGCTTATCCATCAACAGATAAAGACTATCGAGATTGTTACGCATACCAATTGTGGCCATGCGGTTCGCATCCGACTGTGCCATCTCTGAGCCGCTCGCCGACATCCCTTTAACTTCGCCGTGCTGCGTCGATGCTGTTCGCATCGTAGAACAACCTAATAAGGTCTGCACCACACAAAAAAACAGACAAGCAGACAAACAACGACAGGTAATCGCCATGTTTGTTTTCCCCTTTTCTTATATTTTTAACTAATCTTCCCTTTGTTCGCATGATTAGAACATCTTATCTTGGAGTCTTTCAAGTTATCGAGATCAAATGCTGGCTTTTTATCTCCGTGATTCTGCTTCCGTCGTCCGGTATAATCTACGGTTTTCCCGCAAAGAGTACTTATGGAAGCCGAACGTTTAAATTCTTTAGAATCCCTACTCGCCGATCTGGTGACCCGAGCAACCGAACTCCGGAGGTATCTTTGACTTCGATGTAAAGTCAGAGAAACTCGATCAAGTTAACGGCGAACTCGAAGATCCTGAGGTCTGGAGCGATCAAAAGCGCGCCCAAGATCTAGGTAAAGAAAAGAAGTCGCTAGAAGCGATTGTTCATACGCTGATTAAAATCGATAGCGAGCTAGGCGACGCCACTGATCTGTTTGCGATGGCGCGCGAAGAAAACGACGAAGATACGATCGTCGCGATCGAAGCCGATGCGCAGAAATTGCTGGAGTTAGTAGAAGGCATGGAATTCCGCCGCATGTTCAGCGGCCCCATGGATGCAAACAACTGCTTTATCGATATTCAAGCTGGCGCCGGCGGTACCGAAGCGCAGGACTGGGCATCGATGCTGCTGCGCCAATATCTGCGCTATTGCGAGCGCAAGGGTTTCAAGGTCGAAATTCTGGAACAATCCGATGGCGACGTGGCCGGTATCAAGACCGCAACGTTAAAAGTTGAAGGTGAATACGCCTATGGTTTTCTGCGTACCGAGACTGGCGTGCATCGCTTAGTGCGCAAATCACCTTTCGATTCTGCCAATGGTCGTCACACCTCGTTTTCCAGCCTCTTTGTATATCCTGAAGTGGATGATTCGATTGAGATCGACATCAATCCTGCCGATGTACGCATCGATACGTATCGTGCTTCCGGCGCCGGCGGTCAGCATATTAACAAGACCGATTCGGCAGTGCGTTTAACCCACGGGCCATCCGGGATTGTCGTGCAATGTCAAAACGATAGATCGCAACATCGTAACAAGGCAGAAGCGTGGGATATGTTGAAGGCCAAGTTGTTTGAGCTGGAAATGCGCAATCGCATGAGCGAACAACAAAAGCTGGAAGACTCCAAAACCGATGTCGGTTGGGGCCACCAGATCCGCTCGTACGTGCTGGATCAATCACGCATCAAGGATTTGCGCACTAATTTTGAAACAGGCAACACCAAGGCTGTGCTGGATGGCGAACTAGATGAATTTATCGCCGCTTCACTCAAGCAAGGTGTGTAAATTACCACTACAAGTGACGCGGCTGTAAAGGTCGCTTCACTGTTTTAATTTTTCTGCTTTAACTTTACTGCTACGCATTTATTGTATTCATTTATTGTATTTTTTTACTGATTGTCCTCTTCCATGACCACGCCAAACGACGCCGCACTACCCATCGACGAAAACAAAATCATCGCCGAACGTCGCGCCAAGCTGAGCGCTCTGCGCACGCAGGGCATCGCTTTTCCTAACGACTTCCGTCCTAAAAACAAGGCGGCGGATCTACAAAAGGAATACGGCGACAAGACGCGTGAAGAATTGGAAGCAGCAGAGATTGAAGTGGTTCTCGCCGGCCGCATGATGTTACGTCGCGAGGCAGGTAAGAAAGCGGTTTTCGCGACGCTACAAGATGCGTCAGGCCCGCACGCTGATGGACGCATTCAGATTTACGTTACGCTGGATAAAACCGGTGAGGCAGCGATGACTGCCCTGCACGGCCATGATCTGGGTGATATTCTGGGTGTGGTCGGTACGCTTTTCAAAACCAAGACCGATGAACTCACCATCAAGGTCACTGAGCTGCGTCTGCTGACCAAATCATTGCGCCCCCTGCCGGATAAATTTCACGGTCTGGCCGATCAAGAAACTAAATACCGTCAACGTTATGTCGACTTGATCATGAATGAAGAGACGCGTCGCACTTTCAAAGCGCGTACTGCCGCAATGTCATCGATACGCCGTTTCATGTCCGAGCACGAGTTCATGGAAGTGGAAACACCGATGTTGCACGCGATTCCCGGCGGCGCAGCAGCCAAACCTTTTATCACGCACCACAATGCGCTGGATATGCAGATGTACATGCGGATCGCGCCTGAGTTGTATCTAAAGCGTCTAGTGGTCGGCGGTTTCGAGCGCGTGTTTGAAGTCAATCGTAACTTCCGTAATGAGGGCGTGTCGCCACGCCACAATCCAGAATTCACGATGATGGAATTCTATGCCGCCTATGTCGATTACCAATGGTTGATGGACTTTACCGAGGCAGTGATCCGTCAGGCAGCGATCGATGCACACGGTACTGCAGTGCTGACCTATCAAGGCAAGCCACTTGATCTGAGTAAACCTTTTCAGCGTCTGACCATCGTTGGCGCGATCAACAAATACGCCCCTGGCTATACCGAGGCACAATTACAAGATACCGACTTCATCAAAGCCGAGCTGAAAAAATTCGGGGTTAAACCGCATGCTCACTCCGGTCTTGGCGCACTGCAACTGGCATTGTTTGAAGAAACCGCAGAAGCGCAGTTATGGGAGCCAACCTATATCATCGATTATCCGGTTGAAGTATCGCCGCTGGCACGCGCATCGGATACCGTACCTGAGATCACTGAACGTTTTGAACTGTTTATCAGCGGGCGTGAAATCGCCAACGGCTTCTCCGAGTTAAACGATGCAGAAGATCAAGCCGCACGCTTCCAAGCGCAAGTCGCGGCCAAGGATGCTGGCGACGAAGAAGCAATGTATTACGACGCCGACTATATCCGCGCGCTGGAATACGGCATGCCACCGACTGGTGGTTGCGGCATCGGTATCGATCGCTTGATGATGCTGATTACTGATTCGCCAAATATCCGTGATGTGATCTTATTCCCGCATTTACGTCGCGAAGATTAATTTCGTTTAGGAACTTAGTTGCCATAAAAAAAGACTGCGTATGCAGTCTTTTTTGTTTTCAGCAACTATTTCTCTTTCCCAATGTCAGAGTTACATCGTCTTACATATGACACAACTCTAGGCTTTTCATTTTATGTCGAGGCGACAATACTAATAGCGAATAAAGCAGGTAATAAAAAAAGCACTAAAAGAACGGTATTAAAAAGAGCGACACCAAACAACGAAGTGAAAAACCAACTAGAGGAGTTTTATGGATAACCCAAATACACCCAATCGCATCCACCCGCTCATTGCGGTCGCTGCCATTGCCGTACTTGTTGCTTGTTTGATCGGTATTGCTGCGATGACAGGGATGCTGCCCAACTCAAATGCGGATAAGAAAAGCGTAGCGGAACTGCAAGCAGAAGCAGATCAAAAAGAACTAGATGCCAAAGCGGCGGCAGATAAAGTTAAACAGGAGCGTGAAGCGGATCGTGTCGCTGCGAATAAAAAAGCCGCGCAAGCGCGTGAAAGAGAACGTGCTAACCAAGCCGCAGCCGTCTGCAATAATTGCGGCCGCGTTGTCTCCGTGCGCTCAGTACAGACCCAAGGCAAGGGTAGTGGTAGTGGAGTTGGTGCCGTAGGCGGTGCCGTTGTTGGCGGCCTGCTCGGCAATCAAATCGGTGGCGGATCAGGTAAAACGCTGGCAACCGTTGCTGGTGCAGTTGGCGGTGGCTTTGCTGGTAACGAAATCGAAAAACGCACCGGCAGTCGCAGTACTTATCAAGTCAATGTGCAGATGGAAAATGGCGCAATCCGTAGCTTCCCATTTGACGGCACTCCGCCGTGGCATGAAGGTGACCGCGTCCGTGTAGTTGATGGTTATCTGAAAGCACGTTAAACCATACGTGCAAATTAAAAAGAGCGGTCGATGACCGCTCTTTTTTCGACTGCTTTTTCGCAAAACTCTTGTTACATCCTGGCAAACTTCTAAAAGGCTAATCAAAAGTTCATCGCTAAATCATGGGTTATTGCGCTTCTTCTATCCATGCCATTTGGATCGCTTCCAATATTTTCTCGCCGGAACGCGATGGCTCATCGTCAAAGTCCTCCAGTTCGCAGACCCATTTGTGCAAATCGGTAAAGCGCACCGTCAACGGATCGACGTCGGGGAATTTATCAGTCAGTTCTTCCGCAATCCGTATCGTGTCTGTCCATTTCATCTTCTACTCTCCTGACATTTCTCTGTACCCGTTGGTATCTATCTGATCCATCATCTGATCTTTACAGGTGTGCCGATTATCAATGATTTTCGCTGGCATGATTGATGGTGTAACGCGGAATCTCAACCACCAGATCTGCTTCATCGACAATCGCCTGACACGACAGACGCGAATCAGCCTCCAGGCCCCACGCCTTATCCAATAGATCTTCTTCGGTTTCACCTGCCTCGTTCAACGAAGCAGAACCTTCGCGCACAATCACGTGGCAGGTCGTACAGGCGCAAGATTTTTCGCAAGCATGCTCGATATCGATATCGTTTGCTAGCAATGCATCGCAGATCGATTGGCCTTTAGGCGCTTCAATCACGGCACCATCAGGGCATAAAGCATGGTGAGGGAGAACGACGATTTGTGGCACGGTTTTACCTTTACGTTTCAATATGTCGTCTGGCACACGCCAGCGACTGCGCATTCTAGCGAATGCATAATTTAAATAGCGTTAAATTTCATCCAGCTTTTTACCCGACAACGCAGTGCGTACACTACGATCCATTCTACGCGCGGCAAATTCTTCTGTGCCTTGCGCCAATGCTTCGATCGCTGTCTTAATCGCTTGATGATCGCTATCACCTATTTTTTGTTTAACCGCAGCAAGCAGTGCTTCTACTTGCGCACGTTCATCGTCGGACAACAAATTACTATCCGCGTCCAGTGCCGATTGCGTGGCCAACACGATGCGCTCGGCTTCCACCTGCTCCTCGCGCAATGCGCGCGATACCATATCGGCATCAGCGGATTTATAAGAATCTTCCAGCATCTTGGTAATCTGCTCATCCTCCAAACCATAAGATGGCTTGACGACGATTGATGCTTCAACACCCGAGCGCAGTTCACGTGCCGACACCGACAACAAACCATCAGCATCTACTTGATACGTAACGCGTATGCGTGCAGCACCAGCAGCCATCGGTGGGATACCGCGCAATTCAAAGCGCGCCAGCGAGCGACAGTCGCTGACCAGCTCACGCTCACCTTGCACGATATGCACTGCCATTGCGGTCTGTCCATCCTTGAAAGTCGTGAACTCTTGCGCGCGTGCGCAAGGGATAGTTGAATTACGTGGAATCACTTTTTCCACCAAACCGCCCATGGTTTCAATACCCAGCGAGAGTGGAATCACATCCAGCAACAACCATTCGTCACCAGCCGCGCGATTACCGGCCAACAAATTCGCCTGAATCGCGGCACCGAGTGCGACCACCTTATCTGGATCGATATTGCCCAACGGCGTCGTCTGAAAGAAATCTCCCACCGCCTTGCGCAAATGCGGCATACGGGTGGCGCCACCGACCAACACCACACCATCGACATCATCGACAGTCAAATCAGCATCGCGTAATGCTTTTTTGGTCGGCGTAATGGTTTTGTTGATCAGGTTTTGGGTAATCTGTACAAAATCATCTGTAGTCACCACCACGTGTACTTGCTCGCCGGTAGAGAGTGTGGCGTCGATCAAGGTACTTTCCTTGTTCGACAATTGCTCTTTGGCTTCACGTGCTTTGCTCATCAACAAGCTAGTGTCTTCGTCTGACAAAGGTAACAGTCCGGCTTGCTCAATCACCCAGCAAAACAGACGTCGATCAAAATCGTCGCCACCCAATGCAGAGTCGCCACCGGTGGCGAGCACTTCAAACACGCCTTTGGTCAGCTTTAATATCGAGACATCGAAGGTTCCACCGCCCAAGTCATAAATGGCATACGTGCCTTCTGACTCGTTATCAAGACCGTAGGCAATCGCGGCTGCGGTTGGCTCATTCAACAAACGTAATACATTCAAACCAGCTAATTTTGCGGCGTCCTTCGTCGCCTGTCTTTGCGCATCATCGAAATACGCAGGGACAGTAATTACCGCACCAACCAGTTCATCACCGAGCGCATCTTCAGCGCGCTGACGCAAGGTCGCGAGAATTTCTGCCGATACTTCTACCGGGCTTTTGATACCGGCGATGGTTTTAAGCTGCACCATGCCAGGTGAATCGACAAAATCGTAAGGTAAATTCTCTGCGTAAGCGATGTCTTTTAAACCGCGTCCCATGAAGCGCTTGACCGACGCGATCGTGTTCTTGGGATCATTGTTCTGCGCAGCCTGCGCCTTGGCGCCAATATGCGCATTGCCGTTAGATAAATAACGCACCACCGATGGCAACAATGAACGTCCTTGCTCGTCGAGCAGTACTTCTGGGCTGCTGTTACGCACCGTCGCCACTAAAGAATTAGTGGTGCCGAGATCTATCCCTACCGCCAGTCGATGCTGGTGTGGTGCAGTCGACATGCCGGGTTCTGCGATTTGAAGTAAAGCCATATTTATTCAGTATTTATTTTGAAGAGGAAGTGTCCGTACAACTCAGCTATTTACCTGTTGCCTGATTACTCCGGCAGCAAGTCAAACGCGTTGGCCACTTCATCATTAAATTTTTCCAGAAACATCAATTGACGCACGACTTCTGCGGCTTGCGTAAAATCGCTGGCATCCAGCAACGTGCCAACCTGGTCCACCGTGGCTTTGCGCTCACTACGGAGATCGGATTCTAGTTTTTCCAGTCCGTCTCTGTCTTTACTCGTCTTCGCATCATCGAGCGCTTCACGCCATTCCATTTGCTGCATCAAAAACTCAACCGGCATTGCGGTATTGGACTCTGTCTGCAAATCCACGCCGTTCAATTCGCACAGATAGGCAGCGCGCTTGAAAGGACTTTTTAATGTTTTGTATGCTTCATTGGCTCTGGTCGCCCATTGCATGGCAACGCGCTTCTCAGCGTCCGGTGCGCTCGCAAACTTGTCGGGATGTACCTTGTTCTGCACGTCGTGATAGGCGCGATCCAGCGCCTTCAGGTCCGTGTCAAAAACTTGTGGCAAATCAAACAGCTCGAAATGATTTTGCATACGATTAGACGATGACGCTTTCAACAAAACAAAAGAGCCTGCATACGTCCACAGGCTCAATGATCACAACACATAGCTGACGAAAGCGGACAACTATACTCCGCGCTCGCCCTCCTCACGCATCATCAGATACGGAAACTTTCGCCGCAACCGCACTCGTCCTTGACGTTAGGATTGTAGAACTTGAAACCTTCGTTCAAACCCTCGCGCGCAAAATCCAGCTCGGTACCATCGATGTACGACAGGCTTTTTGGATCAACGAAAATTTTGACGCCGTGCGACTCAAACACACTGTCTTCAGTCGCACTTTCGTCCACATACTCCAACTTGTAAGCCAAGCCAGAGCAACCAGTCGTACGGACGCCAAAACGCAGGCCTATGCCTTTGCCGCGTCGCTCCATAAAGCGACTGATGTGTTTTGCTGCTTTTTCAGTCAATGTAATTGCCATGATCTCTACCTAAAAAGACGTGTCGATGATGGACACTTTACTCACCGAGGCGCAATCACCGCGCATCGGCTCTTCATCATCGTGTAACTCAGGCCGCTTCTTTAGAAGCGTCACCGTGTTTGGTCTTGTAGTCCAGCACGGCAGCCTTGATCGCATCTTCTGCCAAAATCGAGCAGTGAATTTTCACTGGCGGCAAAGCCAGTTCTTCCGCGATCTGCGTATTCTTGATCGACAATGCTTGATCCAAGGTTTTGCCCTTGACCCATTCGGTCACCAGCGACGACGAAGCAATTGCCGAGCCGCAACCATAAGTCTTGAACTTTGCATCTTCGATCAAGCCGTCTGCACCGACCTTGATCTGCAATTTCATCACGTCACCGCAAGCCGGCGCACCGACCATACCGGTACCGATGGTTTCATCACCCTTGTCGAAAGCACCGACATTGCGCGGATTTTCGTAGTGATCGAGAACTTTATCTGAGTAAGCCATTTTGATACTCCTTGTTAAACCTGTTCCTGCCAGTAACCAGCAGGATTGAAACGATTAATGTGCTGCCCATTGGATCGAGCTAATATCGATCCCGTCCTTGTACATATCCCACAACGGCGACAAATCGCGCAGCTTGGAAACCTTTTCTTTAATCAAGTTGATCGTGAAATCAACTTCTTCCTCAGTCGTAAAGCGACCGATGGTAAAGCGAATCGAGCTGTGCGCCAGTTCGTCACTGCGACCCAGCGCTCTCAATACATAAGATGGTTCCAAACTGGCAGAAGTACAAGCCGAGCCAGACGAAACAGCCAAATCTTTAATTGCCATGATCAGCGACTCACCCTCAACGTAGTTAAAGCTCACGTTCAGGTTGTGCGGTACGCGATGATCCATATCACCATTGACATAGACTTCTTCCATGTCCATCAAGCCCTTGGCCAGACGATCGCGCAAACCCTTGATGCGGCTCAACTCGTCGTCCATTTCTTCATTGGCGATGCGGAATGCCTCGCCCATGCCGACGATTTGATGTGGTGCCAGGGTGCCAGAGCGCAAACCGCGCTCGTGGCCACCACCGTGAATCTGTGCTTCCAAACGTACACGCGGCTTGCGACGTACGTACAACGCACCTATGCCTTTAGGGCCGTAAGTTTTGTGCGCGGAAAAACTCATCAAATCAACCTTGGATTTCTCCAGATCGATCTTGACCTTGCCGGTTGCCTGCGCTGCATCGCAATGGAAGATGATGCCTTTGCTGCGGCACAATTCGCCGATTTCATCGATAGGTTGGATCACACCAATTTCGTTATTGACCAGCATCACCGATACCAAAATCGTGTCTGGTCGAATCGCCTCAGTCAACTGCTCCATCGTGATCAAGCCATTGTCTTGTGGTTGCAGATAAGTCGCTTCAAACCCTTGACGCTCTAATTCACGCACGGTATCCAGCACAGCTTTGTGCTCGGTCTTGACCGTAATGATGTGCTTGCCCTTGGTCGCGTAAAAATGTGCCGCGCCCTTGATTGCCAGATTGTTGCTTTCGGTTGCGCCCGAGGTCCAGATGATCTCGCGCGAGTCGGCGTTAACCAATGCTGCAACTTGCGCACGCGCATCCTCTACCGCCTTCTCTGCGCTCCAACCGTACATATGGCTGCGCGACGCTGGATTACCAAACTGCTCGCGCAGGTACGGAATCATCTTGTCCGCCACACGTGGATCAATCGGCGTCGTCGCCGAATAATCCATGTAAATTGGAAAATGCGGTGCCTTGAGGGTATCAATCAGGCTCTTGTCTAACGGGGCATTCATCTTTATCGCTCCAATAATCAAACGGCTATGTGGCTACGGTGCACGACCACCACACTTTGTTCAGAAAGTTTTTGTTGCTGTTGATCGACCAAATCTTTCAACGAAACCGAATCCAGATAATCGACCATCTTGGCGTTCAACGTCGCCCACAAATCATGCGTCATGCAACGCGGGCCATTCTCGTGATCCTGACTGTGACAATTTTCTTTGCCACCGCACTGCGTCGCATCCAGCGGCTCATCGACGGCGATGATAATGTCCGCCACCGTCACGTCTTCGGCTCTCCGCGCCAAGTTATAACCACCACCCGGCCCACGTACCGACTCCACAATTTCATGGCGACGCAATTTACCGAAAAGTTGCTCCAGATATGACAGCGAAATCTCTTGTCGCTGGCTGATACCCGAAAGCGTGACCGGACCATTGTCCTGGCGCAACGCCAGATCAATCATTGCTGTCACAGCAAAACGGCCTTTTGTAGTCAAACGCATATCTTGGCTTTAGGTAACTAATAACCCGAGTGGTTGATCAATTTAGTCAAGTATAACAAACTTGAGTGAATCTGTCAGGTATAGGCTGCAACAGGAAGGCATGGAGATTTGCAACACTTAATCTCTTGCCAGTGATTTTATTCAAGGCAAGGTGTTCTCACATTGATCTAGGTTAGTTAACGCAAAACAGCTAGCGTGAAAGAGCCTTCCAATAATTAGTTAACCTCAACCGACTCAACTCGAATGACTTCACACGCACCTGCACCGCTATCTTCTCGCGTGAGCGATGAGCGCCAGTGCCAACCATCAGATGCACGTACTTCGACCAGCTGGCCAGTGATGCGGACGACTTGACCAACACGTACAGCGTTCAATTGATCTTCGACATCCGAGTTGATTGGGATCATATGCATATTGGCGCTATGCCGGACAATTTCCCGTGGTGGAATCGGCGGTTCGTTTTGCCAACGGTAATAGTAAAAGCGTCCTGATTGACTGATAGACAATTTAGCCAACACGCCGCTATCCGACATCGCCCCCCAACCTAAGGCCAAGTCGATGGGCGACAGATCCGCTTCGCGGCCAGTTCGATATGTTTCCGTACCGAGGACGCGTGCTTCGATCTCAAAATCTGCCAAGGCTTCCAGCACATAGCCATCTTGCGTATAAGTCACCCTGCGGGTTTCGGTCTGGATCGGATCATCGGGCACGAGCACGCCGGGCGGCAGTGCAATGGGACTGGAATGCCAATGTCTCCATGCCACACAGACGAGAAAAAATAAAAGCAGCCAACGCCAAGGGATGGAAGATGGTCGCATTTGATTAAAGGAGGCGCATGCTCGAATGGTTTTTAAGATCGTGTTTTTAAGCGAACTTTTTTTAAATCTAATCCGACCCCAGGCCTTTTGACCCTATGGCAACGGCGCCCTACTAAAATAAAAACACTGCTTAAATCACACTAAAACTTGTCGTGTGTGCGCTATGTAATGATGGACTTGGCGTTCAATCTCAGGATCAACCATGTGTTCCGGACGACAACCATTTGGGCAGGCCATTTTAGATGTTGTGCCAAACAATCGGCAAATCAGCGGGCGCTCCGCGTATGCTTCGCATCCATTCGGCCCCAGGTGTACGCAGCTCAGGTCATTTAACGCCACATCATGATCGGCATCAGACTTCACTGGCAGGCGCGACATTTCCTCCGAAGAAGTGGTGACTGGACCACAACAATCGTGACACCCTGCTACACATTCGAACGACGGAATACGCTGACGTAATCGCGCGATGATGGCTCGGTTGTCGCTCACTTAAACTCACCGTTCATACAATTCGCCCACAAATTCATTTATTTAATCAAAGGGAACAGAGCCCGATTATTCTTAGATCGTACGCACACCCTTCTCTGCAAATATAATCCGACCCTGGCCGCTGTAACGCAATCAGATAAAGCACATAGAAAAAAGCACGCCGGAAAAAGCGCATTGAAATTCTCGGGGCAGGCTAATTACCTGTACCAGGCTTGGGTTGTTGGATTTCACTCTCGGCAAGCACCTTCACGTCAGACAGACTTGAACAATCACCTCCATCGACCCTGCGGACCACGCTGAACGAGCCGTCCGTTTCCAGAACCACCGCCTCTACCTCTACCAGAGAAGCCACGCCGGTCGCTCGAACTGCCGCCTGAACTTCGTCCTTTGTCACCCGCGCGCGTCGCAGAGCGGTTGGCAAGAAATTTCCTCGATGTAGCAGCATTAACGGCTCACCTGTAACCAGCTGCCTTATCCAGCGCACCCTGACGCTAGACCACGTGACGGCAAACTGCAAGCCGATCAATAAAGCGAACGCCAGCGCCCCATCTGCAAGTGCAACGTCCTTACTCAACAGAACTGTCGCCAGCGTAGACCCCAGGGCGACCGTCACAATCAGATCGAAGGCGTTCATCTTCGACAGAGTGCGTTTGCCCGAGACCCGCAGGAAGACAACCAAGATGACATACGCCAGCAAGCCGACAATCAGCGTACGAAACAGACTCTGCGTTCCGCTAAAAAACAATTGTTCCAAGTAATCTCCGGTATCTGTGCCTGAATTAAAAGGCTGAGTGCTCGACGAAAGAATGAAAAAGAAGGGAATAAGGGGAAGAATCACCCTGCTCGCTTTAGCCCGGAATAGCCGGCTCAACCAACGTTGCCATGATCAAATCTCCTGTTGTATATACAGGCTTAGCTTCGGATAAATTATTCCACGATCAGTTGCATCGTGATCGTTACGCCTGATGCAATGTAGCCAAGTTCGCTTATTTTTTCAACAAGTGCATAGGCGCAAACAAGGCCTGCATCGCAGGATTGGCGATAAAGCTGAGGTTGTATGGATGCTCGGCGATCTGTTTGGGAAAGCTTTGGTTTGCTGGCACTGCCTCCAGTTGCACTGCGATCTTGCCCCACAACACCAAGGTTGGCGGTGCTTGCTGGCTGCGCTCAGCATGTTCAATCAAAGCGGCCAGTACGACTTGCAGAAACGGTAGCCATGCCTTGGCATCTTTTGCTGGCGCCATAGTGCTACGAAATACTAGCGTCGCATTAAGAAGCAGAAATCCTTGCGCAGTGAGTTTGTCTTGCAACTCGGGCAGGGTTTGCACAAAAGTCTCTGGTGCTGCGCGCATTTGTGCGGAGACAGATTCGAGCGCATCGCCGCTGGTTTTTGCCACATCGATTCGCCCATCTGCGACCAACAGCATCTTCATGAAATTGCGCAACGAAGTGGCGCGGTTGACTTGTTTGGAGAGACCTTTATCTGACCACAGCGAACCGACTGCACCATCCATAAAACAGACGCCAGTGGCGCTGCCAGCGCGCGGATATGGTCCCTCGCCTACCAGCACATAACGCACTACATCCAGTGGCTGCGTAAAAGCGGCAAACATGCGACCACCATCGGGCAGATAGTCGTCTTGCACCAATGCCGCTAGATAAGTCGGAGACGCTTGATCAATCGCCTCCAGGCCAGTCAGCAAGGTCGCATGCCATGAAGGATGAGCCAGTGCAATCATGTCGACCAAAGAAGCAGGAACCATAGCAATAATCAAGAAGCGTCAAAAAAATGTAGAAGGAATAAAACCACTGCTAAAACCGCTGTGTCGAACATTCAGCGTCCGTATCCAACGTCCGAATACAGCGGCAAATCAAGTTTCCAATGGTGGTGGCTGATCCGTGATCGCCGCGCCAAACAATTGCTCTTTCAACGACCGCAATTTATCCCGTGCCTGCGCCGCTTTTTCAAACTCCAGATTCTTCGCGTGATCGACCATCTGCTTCTCAAGTTTTTTGATTTCTTTACTAACCTGCTTCTCGCTCATCGCCTCATAATCCGCATGTTCTTGCGCGATCAATTGCTCTTGACGCGCATCATGCTGGTTATAAACGCCATCGATCAGCTCCCGGATTTCCTTCTTGATGCCTGTTGGCGTAATGTTATTGGCAGTGTTAAAAGCAATCTGCTTGGCACGGCGACGCTCGGTTTCATCAATGGCTTTTCGCATCGAGTCGGTCACTTTGTCACCATACAAGATCGCCATACCGTTTAGGTTACGCGCGGCACGACCGATGGTTTGGATCAGGCTGCGCTCAGAGCGCAAGAAGCCCTCTTTGTCCGCATCCAGAATCGCGACCAGCGACACCTCTGGCAAATCCAAACCTTCGCGCAACAAGTTAATCCCGACCAGTACATCAAAAGTACCTAGGCGTAAATCACGGATAATTTCGACCCGCTCGACGGTGTCGATGTCGCTGTGCAGATAACGTACTTTGATGCCGTTATCACTTAAAAAGTCGGTCAACTGCTCAGACATGCGTTTGGTCAACGTCGTCACCAACACGCGCTCATTCTTTTTGACGCGATCAGTAATCTCTGACATCAGATCATCAACCTGCGTCGAGGCTGGTCGCACATCGATCTTTGGATCAACCAGGCCAGTCGGGCGCACCACTTGCTCGACCACTTGATCGGCACGCTTGTTTTCATAATCGGCAGGAGTCGCCGAGACAAATACAGTTTGCCGCATCTTGCCTTCAAACTCGTCAAAACGCAGTGGGCGATTGTCCAGCGCCGATGGCAGGCGAAAGCCGTAATCAACCAGATTGGTTTTGCGTGCTCTATCGCCGTTGTACATACCGTTGAGCTGTCCAAGCAAAACGTGCGACTCATCCATAAACATCAACGCATCTGGCGGCAGATAATCAACCAGCGTCGGCGGCGGCTCACCGGCTTTGGCTCCGCTCAAATGTCGCGAGTAGTTTTCAATCCCTTTGGTAAAACCAATCTCTTGCATCATCTCCAGATCAAAGCGTGTGCGCTGCTCCAGCCGCTGCTCTTCGATCAATCTATTTTCCTTGCGGAAGAATGTCAGGCGATCACGTAGCTCATCCTTGATCGTCTCAATCGCGCGCAAGACGGTGGCGCGCGGCGTTACGTAATGAGAGCCGGGATAGACAGTAAAGCGCGGAATCTTTTGTTTGACGCGACCAGTCAGCGGGTCGAACAACTGCAGGCTCTCGACTTCGTCATCAAACATTTCCAGACGGATTGCCAGTTCCGCATTCTCCGCCGGGAAAATATCAATCGTATCGCCACGCACGCGGAAGGTGCCGCGACCAAAATCAATTTCATTACGGGTGTATTGCATCGCAATCAAACGCGCGATCACATCGCGCTGGCTGATCTTGTCCTTGGCGCGCAAGGTCAAAATCATTTGGTGATATTCGTTCGGGTTACCGATACCGTAGATCGCCGACACCGTCGCCACGATCACCACATCGCGCCGCTCCATCAACGATTTGGTGCAGGATAGACGCATCTGCTCGATATGCTCGTTGATCGATGAATCTTTCTCGATGAACAGATCGCGCTGCGGCACGTACGCTTCTGGCTGGTAATAATCGTAGTAACTAACAAAGTATTCCACCGCGTTTTGCGGGAAAAACTCGCGAAACTCGCTATATAACTGCGCCGCCAGTGTCTTATTTGGCGCAAAGACAATCGCCGGCCGCCCCAAACGCGCAATGGTATTGGCGACGGTATAGGTTTTGCCGGAGCCGGTTACGCCCAGCAGGGTCTGATAAAACAGCCCATCATTAATCCCCTCAACCAACTTGGCAATCGCCGTCGGCTGGTCGCCTGCGGGAGGAAAAGGTTGATATAGACGAAATGGCGAACCAGGGAAAGTGACGATTTTTGATTCGTCAATTGAAGAAGAAATTTGGGATAACTCAGCCATGCAATCCGACCTTTGGTAGAATAATAGATTGTATCTTCGTACAGAGCTGATTGCTCTGCACCTCCACAACCCCACTGCAAAACGCTCGCTTGCAGCTAACTTTTGATGTTATCACGATGACCGCACACACTTCTGCTTCGCTCTTCAATGCCATCGAAATGGCACCCCGTGACCCGATTCTTGGCATTACCGAAGGCTTCAATGCCGACAAGAATCCTAAAAAATGCAACCTTGGCGTCGGTGTTTACAACGACGACAGCGGTAAATTGCCATTGCTGGAATGCGTGCGCAAAGCTGAAGTGCAGTTGACAGAAAAAGCTGCACCGCGCGGCTACCTGCCTATCGACGGCTTGGCTGCTTACGACAAAGCTGTGCAAGAACTGGTATTTGGTGCCGATAGCGACGTTATCAAGAACAAGCGCGCGATCACTGCACAATCGGTCGGCGGCACCGGCGCACTCAAGCTCGGCGCTGACTTTATCAAGCGCTTCTCGCCTGACGCACAAATCTGGATCAGCGATCCAAGCTGGGAAAACCACCGCGCAATTTTTGAGTCGGCTGGCTTTACCGTCAACACTTATCCGTACTACGACGCAGCCACCCGTGGTGTTAATTTCTCGGGCATGCTGGACACATTGAAATCGGTGCCTACCGGTTCCGTCATCCTGTTGCACGCATGCTGCCACAACCCAACCGGCGCTGATCTGACCGACGCACAATGGACAGAAGTAATCCAGGTAATCACCAGCCGCGGCTTGGTTCCTTTCCTCGACATGGCCTATCAAGGTTTTGGCGACGGCATTGAGTCTGACGGCAAAGTGGTACGTCAGTTTGCAGAAGCTGGCGGCCCATCATTTGTCTCCACCTCGTTCTCCAAATCGTTCTCGCTGTACGGCGAACGCGTAGGCGCACTCAACATCGTCTCAGCCAGCGCAGAAGAATCTGCACGTGTGCTGTCGCAATTGAAGCGCGTTATTCGCACCAATTACTCCAACCCACCTATGCACGGCGGCCAGATCGTCGCAGCAGTGCTGACCAATCCAGAACTGCGCACCCTGTGGGAAAAAGAGTTGGCCGAGATGCGTGTGCGTATTAAAGATATGCGTCAAGCACTGGTGGAAAAATTGAAAGAAAAAGCACCGCAGCACAACTTCGATTTCGTCATCACACAACGCGGCATGTTTTCGTACTCTGGCTTGACCAAGCCACAAGTAGAACGCCTGCGTGACGAATACTCGATCTACGCTGTCGACACAGGCCGTATCTGCGTTGCCGCTCTTAACACCGGCAACATCGACTACATCACCGACGCGATTGCAAAAGTACTGTAAATAATCAGTAGCGACAGATGTGCGCCAACTTTTTTCAGAAAAATAGAAAAAATTGGCGCACAGGCTTTGACAGCCTAAGCGATTCATCTTATAATTTCGCTTCTGTTCCCTGATAGCTCAGTTGGTAGAGCGACGGACTGTTAATCCGCAGGTCCCTGGTTCGAGTCCAGGTCGGGGAGCCACAGAATATAAAGCCTCACGTGAAAGCGTGAGGCTTTTTCTATTTCCGAACGTGACTAAAACGTGACAACAGCATCACGTTATCGCCTCCCCTACTTTCTTCTATCCTCGACGCGACCCATTCGTCGCATCGGAGAATTGCTGCCGCCTCACTGGGATATTGGCCGACTATTTTTTGCCATCATCGAAAGGTCAGGTCCAAACCGAGCTTGTTGGCAAAGAAGAAGGTGGCAAGCACCAAGGCTAGAACCGAGAGTACAAAGATTGCGGCTATCTTGCCGCTCGCGATTAGCACCGCGCGCCTCTCCTTCTCCTTTCCCTTCTTCCCTTGGTCGTAATGCCACTTGATGGCGAAGAACATGCCGATGCCGAGCACGAGAGCTTTAAACGTAACTAAAACTATAGGGACCCAATCGATCATTTTGCGTATTTCCAGGCTATTACTTGACACTTCTATCGTAAGAAACACTCCCTCAACACGCTGCATGCGCACGCAATTGAAGTCGGTTTATTCTAGCCCAAGCAACCAGCGATCAACATTGGACATAAAGCCCTAGGACATAATGTCCTGACTGCGTTATTAGACATTCTGCATCGTGAATTTGAGCCCCTAGGCTAGCTCACAGACTCGCGGCAAGCTCCTTCAATCCTCTAAGGAGGTGAGTGAAATTAGTGGACTCTAATATCAATACATGAAGTCCTCGCCTGAGGTTCATCACTTTTAACTTAGGTTAAAAACTCAATAACGAATTGATTTCGCTCAAAACGGACAATCACTGACGCCATAAAATCGCTCACCGGTGATCGGGTGATCAAATTCCAAGGTGGTCGCGTGCAGCAGCAACCTGGGCGCCATCTGCTGCGTCTCAGGCGTGCCGTAGAGATCGCATCCAAGGATGGGATGCCCCACCCCAGCGCTATGGATACGTAACTGATGGGTGCGGCCCGTGTGTGGGGTAAATAAAACGCGGGTCGTGTCTGGTCCTGGCTGCCTCTCCAACACGTGATAATGGCTATGCGCCGTTTTGCCACTGGCTAAGCAAATTTTTAATTTTGGGAAGTTGATGGGATCTTTGGCTATCGGCAACTCGATATCGCCGATATCGGCGTCCATCTGTCCGGCCAATACCGCTTGATACGTCTTGACCACGCTGCGCACTTGAAACTGCCGGTTGAGCCTAGCGGCTGCCTCTTTGTTGAGCGCCACAACCAATAAGCCAGACGTGCCGAAATCCAAGCGATGAATCATCAACGCAGTGGGGAATTCTTTTACCAAGCGGTAATGCACTGAATCTAGATTGAGCGGATTTTTACCGGATAGCGTTAACAAGCCACTCGGTTTATCGATCAGTAGCAGCGACTCATCTTGATAGAGAATTTTAATCTCATCAACACAGGGCGGCGCAATGAAAGTGTCCATGCGAGCGCCCATACAGGTATCGATACAGGATTGGCTGAGATCGGTCATTTTTTGAATCTACTTTTTTGAAGCTACTTTGAGAAGTATTGTTAGAACGACGGTAGTAACAAAAAAGGGAATTACACAATTTTGTAATTCCCTTTTTTCAATGCAGTACCTACGATGTCAGCAGCTAGCTTATTAGTAGTGACTCATTTTTTGGCATTGGCATCAATGTCTTGCAAACATTCCTGCCCCTTGGCAGTAATCTCGAATCCAGAGCCATCTTCTTTCGCCGTTACATGACCTTTTTTACCAAGAAAGGTAGCGACATCCGACTTTAGTGGTGTCGCTGGGTCTACCGCGACTGCGCGCAAGCCATCGATGCAGGCTTTGACAAACATGGTTTGCTTGCCTTTGTCGGTGAGCGATATTCTTCCGCTTTTGGCAAACTCAATGTATTTGAGTCCAGAGAGGCGCTTGGTGTTGCGCGCCACGCAGGCCGACGGCCTGCCCTCTTTGAGTCCGGCTGCGATCTGTTTAAGCGCGTCAAACTCGTCGATTGATAAATCACCACCCATGCTGCTTCCTATTTCTAATTATTAAAATCGTGGCAAATCGGCCAAGGTACGACCTGGTACATCGTGATCGATGGTGTCGATTTCTTCGATGCCGTGCTGCGGTACCACCACGTGTACGTGAGGGCCAAGCACTAGCTCGTCGCCAACACGGAAAGCGGTCGCTACTTCTTCGCCAAAATGCAGGGCATCGACGACTAAGGTGACTTCCTGCTCGACCATTACGGCCTCCCAGCCTGGTGAGCCGTCGCCCTTGCGATGCCCGCGGCCCCAACGGACCATTTCTACGCGGTCACCGGCTAGGTTGAATCGCACCGCTTCAATTAAATGTACTGACATCTATATCTCCCCATCAAACGAAGTAATTGTCTGTGCTGTCATGGTACGCGTGGCACCGCTTGGCGGCAAGCGATAGCAACGCAGGATAATGCATTTCTGGTTGCGCCGGTGTCAATGCTATATACACACAGCTATAATGGCCGGTGCCGCGATTTCGCCATTTTTCCAGGCGTCATCATTCCGACTACTACGATTTATTTTTATCGATTTTTCACATCATGAATAACTCCCGCTCTCGTCCTGTCGTTCTTTGTCTATCCGGCCATGATCCTAGTGGCGGCGCTGGCTTACAGGCTGATATCGAAGCGTTGATGGCGCAAGGCTGTTTGGCTGCGCCCACTGTGACCGCGCTGACGGTACAAAATTCTATCGACGTCATCGATTTTCGCGTGCTCGATAGCGCCTGGGTATTGGCACAAGCGCATGCTGTTACCAGCGACATGAAAATCGCGGGTATCAAGCTCGGCATGTTGGGCTCGGTTGAAATGGTCGACACCGTTTTACAAATCGTGACGCCGTTGATTCAGTCATCCAATTCGTCACTAAGCGTGCCGATGGTATGCGATCCGGTGTTACGTGCTGGTGGCGGCGGCGCTTTGGGTAAAGATGAGGTCGGCTACGCGATCCGCGAGCGCTTGTTGCCGCTGTCCACCGTCGCCACACCTAATCTGCCAGAAGCACGCATCTTGGCCGAACTGCCTGAAGGCACCGCAGATCAATGCGCTGAGAAGCTGCTACCGTTTTGCCAGAACCTCCTGATTACTGGCGGCCACGGCGATGAAGAGCAAGTCGTTAATCGTCTGTATCTAAAAAATGGCGACACCAAAAGTTTTACCAATCCGCGCTTACCGGGCAACTATCACGGCTCCGGTTGTACCTTGGCGAGCACGCTGTCTGGCCGCTTAGCTTTGGGTGAAGATGTCATCACCGCAGTAGAAACCGCGCTCGCCTATACATGGAAAACCTTGCGCGACGCCGATCAACCGGGCAAAGGCCAACATTTCCCACGTCGATTACCGTTAGATTTTTGCGCATAAATTGCAAGTTAAATATCGCGTTGACATAGCAACCCGATTCTTTAAAAAAGCTGCCATTTGGCGGCTTTTTTTATTCGTTGTCATAATGAACATGCGCATCGTTGATTTAGCCCTAACTTGAACTAGCGCCACTCGCTGTAGTCATAAAGCAATATGCTAGTCGTTTTGCCAATATCTTTCGTCGCTGCGCAGCGCATCACGCAAGCAGCTTCATCGCCTCAAATCCATCGCGCGCTCAAGACATCAATGGATCGATGTCTCGGCGCGTCCAGTCTTAAAGGATCTAGAACATGAACAATCCATTACAACAATTGCACGCCGCTGGCCAAGCTGTCTGGTTGGATTTTGTCGATAGGACATTTCTGACGGATGGCGGCTTGCGTAAACTGATTAGGGAAGATGCGATTACGGGCATCACTTCCAACCCCTCCATTTTTGAAAAAGCGATGGGTCACGGTGATGCCTATGACGCCGGCTTTAAAAAATGGCTGGCGCAAGCTGCGCCCAAAAGCAGCGTGATGGAAACGTATGAAGCGCAAGCGTTTATCGATATTCAGCATGCCGCCGATGATTTGCTTCCGGTGTACAACAAGCTCAACGGGCAAGACGGTTATGTCAGCATCGAAGTCTCGCCTTATCTCGCCAACGATACTGAAGCAACCATAGAAGAAGCGCGTCGACTGTGGAAGATGGTGGACCGCCCTAACCTGATGGTGAAAGTACCCGGCACTAAAGCCGGTGCGCCAGCGGTGCAGCAATTGATCGAAGACGGCCTCAACATCAATATCACTTTATTGTTTTCGCAAGAAGCTTACAAAGCAGTGGCAGAAGCTTATTTCGCCGGCTTGGAAGCACGCCTCAAGGCAGAAAAACCGATCGATCAAATTGCCAGCGTCGCTAGTTTTTTTGTCAGTCGCATCGACAGCAAAATCGATCAGGCGATCGATCAACGCATAGAAAATAAAGACCCGGAAAGCAGCGCTTTGGCGGCATTGCGCGGCAAAGTTGCGATCGCCAACGCCAAGTTGGCTTATCACTGGTACACCGACATTATTGCGTCGGCACGCTGGCAAGCGCTGGCGCAAAAAGGCGCGATGCCACAACGTTTGTTATGGGCATCAACCGGCACCAAAGACGCTACCTATTCGCCGACCTTGTATGTCGATAGTTTAATCGGGCCTGACACCGTCAACACCATGCCACCTAAAACCATGGATGCCTTTCGCGAACAAGGCGTCGTCGCGCAAACCTTGACGCAGGACGTCGATCAAGCGCAACACGTGCTGGCCGAGGCCGCGCGCTTGGGACTTGATCTGCCAGCAGTGACCGCACAATTAGTCGAAGACGGCGTCAAACAATTTGCCGATGCCGCAGATCAATTGCTGGCAGCGGTAGAAAAAAAGCGCACTACTTTTCAGCCGTAAGTGGGCAGCTAAAACCGTTAAGAATATTCAAGATCCTACGCAACTGTCAGCCGCTGGGGCGGCTTGCAAGCAATGCATTGCATTAGCGCTCTCGCTAGTGCAATGCAATCTCATCATTCAATCACAGCAGAGGATTTCTCATGCAAATCGGAATAGTCGGTCTTGGAAAAATGGGCGGCAATATTGCACGCCGCCTAATGCGGGACAATCATACGGTGGTCGCGTTTGATCATAATGAAGTCGCACTCGCAACATTGGGCAATGATGGCGCAAGCGTTACGGCAACTTTGGAAGAGCTGGTCAGCAAATTGGCGACGCCGCGCACTATCTGGTTAATGTTACCGGCTGGCGCACCGACCACCTCGACCATCGAAGCATTACTCGCAGCTTGCGATCCGGGCGATACGATCATCGATGGCGGCAACTCTTTTTACAAAGACGATATCCGTCACGCAAAGTTATGCAGCGATAAACAATTGCACTATGTTGATGTAGGCACCTCCGGTGGTGTGTGGGGATTGGAGCGTGGCTTTTGCATGATGATAGGTGGCGAAAAAGAAATCGTAGATAAGCTCGATCCGATTTTTTCCACTCTCGCACCGGGCATGGGCAGCATTCCACGCACCCCTGGATTGACAGCGAGTAATAGTCGCGCAGAACATGGCTACATCCACGCTGGCCCTGCCGGCGCTGGCCACTTTGTCAAGATGGTACATAACGGGATCGAGTACGGCATGATGGCCGCCTTCGCTGAAGGCTTCGATATTCTAAAAAATAAAACCTCCGAACGATTACCAGAAGACGAACGCTACGACATCAATCTCACCGATGTCGCCGAAGTATGGCGTCGCGGTAGCGTGATTTCTTCTTGGTTGCTGGATTTATCTTCCGCTGCGTTGGCGCAAGACCATGTGCTGGAACAATACAGCGGCCAAGTTGCGGATAGCGGCGAAGGCCAATGGACGATTGATGCCGCGATGGAAGAAGCAGTGCCTGCGTACGTCTTGTCCTCCGCCCTCTTTGCTCGCTATCGTAGCCGCGTCTCGGATACGTTCGGCGACAAACTTTTGTCTGCGATGCGTTTTGGTTTTGGCGGCCATTTAGAACTCCCTAAAGACTAAACAAAATTTTGCGCTTGACGGCAGGAGAAACAATGCAGAAAAAAAATCGAAGATTAATAGAAGACTATGCGCTGATCGGCTCAACCAACAGCGCCGCATTAGTCCACCGTGGTGGCGATATTGAGTGGTTGTGTTTACCCCGCTTTGATTCCGGCGCCATGTTTGCCAGCTTGCTTGGCGATGATAAAAACGGAAATTGGTCACTCCATGCCGAGGATAAAAAAGCCCAGGTATCGCGGCGCTATATTCCCAACACGATGGTGTTAGAAACCACGATCAAAACCAGTACTGGTACTGCAACCGTCACCGACTTTATGCCGCGACCAGAAAAAGGCGGCACCCATGAAGTTGTTCGTATCGTACGTGGTGTGAGTGGCAAAGTTGCGCTAAAGACCGAGATGCGCATCCGCTTTAATTATGGTCAATGGTGCCCGTGGGTACGACGTAGCGAAGGAGCAATCTACGCCGTTGCCGGACCCGATGCCGTGCGCATCACCTCTGGCGTTCCGATGAAGAATATCGATTTTGCCAGCTGTGCGGATTTTTCTGTATCGGCAGGACAAGCGATCGCGTTTTGCCTGGAATGGTTTCCGTCCCATGTCACGCCACCGATGCCACGTAATCCACATTCTCTGCTCGCTCACAGCACGGCAGAATGGCTGGAATGGAGCGAAAAAAGTACTTATACCGGCGAATATGACGAGGCGGTAATGCGCTCGTTACTCACGTTAAAAGCCCTCACCTACGAGCCCACTGGCGGCATCGTCGCCGCACCTACCAGCTCATTACCCGAGGAAATAGGCGGCGAGCGTAATTGGGACTATCGCTTTTGCTGGCTACGCGATGCCGCTCTGACTTTATATGCGTTGATCGCTTCCGGTCATGTAGAAGAAGCAAGCGAATGGCGCTGGTGGCTAATGCGCGCAGTTGGGGGCACACCCAATGATGTACAAATTATGTACGGTCTGCATGGCGAACGCTCACTGACAGAAGTCAATCTTGATTGGTTGAGCGGATATGAAGACAGCAAGCCAGTCCGCATCGGCAACGGTGCACACGGACAGCAACAACTCGATATCTACGGCTCAGTGATAGGTGCATTCTATGCGGCACGTAAAGCCGGTTTAAATGATATGGATAAAATCTGGCCGCTGGAATGTGCGATCGCCGATCAATTGACGACGCTATGGAAAGAGCCGGATTGCAGTTTGTGGGAAGTACGCGGCCCGCTGCAGCACTTTGTTCATTCCAAAATGATGTGTTGGCTAGCGTTTGACCGCATGATAGCCAGCGTAGAAAATTACGGTCTTGAGGGTCCTGTCGACGAATGGCGTGCGACGCGAGATGCCATCCACGCAGATATTTGCGAGAAAGGTTTCGACGAAAAATCAAATTCTTTCATGCAGTACTACGGCGCGGATACGGTTGATGCAGCGTTATTACTAATGCCATTGATCGGCTTTCTCCCGATTCATGATCCGCGTGTTGAAGGCACCATCGCGCGTATTGAACGCGAACTTCTGATTAATGGTTTGGTTTATCGCTATCGCACTGACAAAAACATCGACGGCTTACGGGGTCACGAAGGTGCTTTTCTCGCCTGTAGTTTTTGGCTGGTCAATGTCTACGTCGCGATGGGTAAGCTGGGTAAAGCAAAAACATTCTTTAAACATTTGCTGTCGTTGGGCAACGACCTCGATCTTTTTGCAGAAGAATACGACCCGATAGCAAAGCGTCAGCTTGGCAACTTTCCACAAGCGTTTTCTCATCTTGGTCTAATCAATAGCGCGCAAGCAATTGCAGCCGCGGCCGGCGGCATGTGGGAGCTGGCTGATTGCGATGGCAACAGCAAACAGAATAAACCGCTGATTGTCGTGGTATTAGGTGTTTCCGCTTCTGGAAAAAGCACGATCGGTGAAGAACTGGCGGCTCAAATAGACTGCCGCTTTGAAGATGGTGATGATCTGCACCCTGCAGAAAACATTCGCAAAATGTTATCTGGAAAACCGCTTAATGATGATGATCGTGCACCGTGGCTGGATAAGGTTTCGGACTGGATTTGGGAGCGTGCTGAGGCTGGCGAAAACGGTGTGATTGTCTGTTCGGCCCTAAAGAAAAAATATCGTGACCGGTTACGCAAAGCCTATCCTGATCTCTCCTTTGTCTTATTGGCTCCGGCAGAAAAGACGCTACGCAAACGTATCAAAGCACGCACCGGACACTTTATGCCTCCATCGTTACTGACTAGCCAATTACAAACGCTAGAGAAACCGGATGAAACAGAACGCGCTTACACCATCAAAAGCGAAGGCAGTCTGGAAGAAAACTGTCTTGAAATTATGACTTGGCTAACGTCTCCCGGCATGCCTGGCGCATCATCTGAAAAGCCAGAGTAAATTAACGTACGTATTCAATACAGCAAAGCAATGAAAAAAGCGGCCAGGAACTATATCCCTGACCGCTTTTTTATTACGTCGTTAGGTTTACAAAGGCCAAAACCAAAGTAACAAGGGCACGCTCACCAACAGCACAATCGCCTCCAACACAATGCCCAGGCGCCAATAGTCACCAAAGCGGAAACCACTTGGGCCAAGGATCAGCGTATTGTTTTGATGTCCAACCGGCGTCAAAAATGCACATGATGCCCCCACTGCAATCGCCATCAAAAAGGCATCAGCACTAACATTGAGATGCTCGGCCGTGCTGACTGCAATTGGACACATCACAGCTGCAGTCGCTGCATTGTTCATCAGGTCTGACAAAAACATCGTCACGACGAGTAAAGAGATCAAGCCGATCACCGCATGTCCTTGCGCCACATTATCCAGCATAAAACGCGCAATCATATCGGCCGCACCAGTCGACGACATCGCATCCGCCACAGGCAGCATTGCACCAAGCAACACGATTACCGGCCAATCCACCGACGTATATAGCGAGCGAATCGGCACGATACCGAAAGCAAGAAACGCCAGCGCACCAGCCGCAAACGCTACCGAGGCGGGCAAGATTCCAAACACCGTTGCCAGCACTGCGAGCGTCATCAATACCGACGCTTTTAATGCCTGCCCTTTTTGCGGGATACGAATATCGCGCTCGATCAAAGGTAGACAGCCAAATTGCGAAGCGAAACCAGATAAGGCATCGGATGGTCCCTGCACCAACAGCACATCACCCGCTTGAATTTTGGTGACGCGCAAACGCTTGATCGAGCGCTCACCTTCTCGCGAAATGGCGAGCAAGTTGATGCCATACAAACTACGCAATTGCACATCACTTGCAGAGCGATGTACCAAGCCAGCATTCGGCGACACCACAAATTCCTGCGTGATGACGTCTGCAGCAGAGTCTTTATCTTTTTCTTCTTCGGCTTGTTCTGCCTTTTCTGCTTCTTCTTCGTCTGGCTGTGCGCTTTGCTGCAAAATATTTCCAGCGGGCTCTGCGCGCGGGTCTTCTTCTTGGCCTTGTTCTTTGTTTTGTTCTTTGTTTTCTTCGTTGTGTTTTTTCTCGTCGTCTTCCTTTTCCTCGTCTATGGGCACATCTTCTTCAAATCGAAGGCCCAGACTTGATAGCGCTGACGACAAAGACGCAGGTTCAATTTCAATCATCAAAATATCGCCATCACGCAACACGCGCCACGGACTTGGTGCGCTGATATGAATATCGTGTCGCACTAGCCCGACGATCTGCGCGTCAAACTCTTCCAGCATTTCTTCTACTTCACGCAAACTCTTTTTGGACGCTTTACTGCCTTCGACGATACGGAGCTCACTGATGTACGCACCAGAATCAAAGGTGGTACCGTTATTTTGCTTACGGGTCGGCACAATGCGCCAACCAATCAAGCCAACAAACAGCACGCCGACGAGCGCGACCGAGGCGCCGACTGGAGAAAAATCAAACATCGAGAAACTACCAGCACCAGTACTCGCCCGATAACCCGAGACAATCAGATTAGGCGGCGTACCAATCAATGTCGACATCCCGCCCAAGATAGAACCAAATGCCAGCGGCATCAAAACTTTACCCACTGGCAGATCGTGCTTGCCAGCCATCTGGATCGCGATAGGCATTAATAGCGCCAGCGCACCGACATTATTCATAAAGCCGGACAGCACCGCCGCCAATGTGATCAAAGCCAAAATACTCACTGTCGGCCCCGCGGATGCAGGCAAAAAACGCTTAGCGAGGATGTCGACCGCGCCTGAGATTTGCAAACCATATCCCAGCACCAGCACACACGCCACGGTGATGACAGCGGGATGACCAAACCCGGCAAACGCTTTACCTGCAGGAACTAGACCGATAAATACACAAGCCAGCAGCGCACCCATTGCGACCATATCGTGCCGCCAGCGCCCCCACAAAAACATCGCCACCGTGACAAGTAGTACTGCAATAATCGCTATTTGATCGGTCGTCATAAAAGATTTAAAAAATTGAAAGAGATTTTAATTGGCACATTGCAATCGACGGCGCACTGACTTGCGCCGTCGATTATTCGTTGCACACGGCTACGTCTAAGCAGAGATAATATGGATAATTCGCCAGCATCATACTGAGCTTATAGCGTTTTGTCGGAAATAATGAAGTTCGCTACAACACATATGATGCGAGGCTTGCGAGAAAAAGTTAATCCCAAACCTACAAATGCGAATTATCGATTCAAGCTGTCTTTTTATGTAGGGCGGTCATATCGATAACGACTAACCTGACTAACGGATTAAGAAATGCCATTTGTTGTGACCCAAGCATGCATACAGTGTAAATACACAGACTGTGTCGTGGTTTGCCCTATGGATTGCTTTTATGAAGGGCCTAATTTCCTCGCCATCAATCCGGACGAGTGTATCGATTGCTCGGTGTGCGTGCCCGAGTGTCCGGTCAACGCGATTATCGGCGCAACCGAAATCGCTCCAGAGCAGCAGCATTTCGTCGAGTTGAATCGGAGCTTGTCACAAGATTCAGGCTGGAAACGTATTACCCAACAAAAGCAGCCGCTGCCCGATCACGCACATTGGGCAGAGGTTAAGGAAAAATTCAGCTTTTTGAAACAGGATGAATGACGTCGAACAATCGCATCATTAGGATTCTTGCAGGGTCATCCAATAGATAACTAATGTAGAAAGATTTTTGGAAGTAAACAAGCGCTACAAGGAAATCATGAAGAAAATAATTATAGGCATCTGCATGCTACTAACGACCACTTTTGCTCTTGCCCATTCCGGTGGTACGGACAGCAAGGGATGCCATCATGATCGAAAAAATGGCGGCTATCACTGCCACTGATAATGTTGTCATTCAAGTTAGCGATTACCTTGCTCGTGCGCGGACATGATTAGAACGTCTTGTCCGCGAACGGACAGGAGGAGAACTACATTTAACATCTGTTAGAACCAGAGATGCACGCCCGCAACCAGACTGTATTCGTTTGTTTTCTCCCCCGCCAATCGTGCGTAATCAGCGGTCCCACCAAACATATTTTTCCATTCAACGCCGATGTAAGGTGCGAACTGTCGATTAATTTCGTAGCGCAAACGCAGTCCGGTAGTGATCGACGACAAGCCGCTACCGATTTCGCGCTCGGGATCGTCCTTGCCGAATAAATTAGCTTCAATTTTTGGCTTCAAGACCAGTTTTTGACTGAACAAGATGTCATAGCTGGCAGCAAAACGCAGTGCGGTTCTGCTTTCATTGCCAACATAAGCGGTTGCTTCCAAATCGAACCAGTAAGGCGACAATCCCTCCACGCCAAAGGCCAGCCAGCCGCGGCCGGGGCCAACCCCACTGTCATAACGCAAACCTAATTGTGTATCCCAATACGGTGCGATTGCGTGCCCCCATAAAATTTCCGTACGGGCGTCTTGCAGCTTACCTTTGTCGATTTCGCCCTCGGCTTTGACTACCACGCGATCAAAATCACGACCAAGCCAAGCCTTCACGTCGTAAGAAGTCGATGGTTTGTCACTGGTACGAACCGCCTCAAGTTTTTCAACTAGCAATGCGCCAAAATTCTGCTCACCCATGTGAGAGTGAGCACTCGGCTCATAGCCGTCCGAATAGGCGTTAGCGTCACGCGCATCTGGCGGCGCGGAACCGCCTTGCATAGGTGCCATTTGCATTTCGCCACCTTCAGAGCCTAGCGTGCTCTCGGATGACATGCCAGGCATCGTTTCAGAGTTGGAGCTTGGGTCAGACGGTTTCCTGCCCTTCATCTGACTGTGATCCATACCCTTCATCTGACTGTGATCCATACCTTTCATCTGGCTGTGATCCATATCAGACCTGCTGTCCTTTTTTGCATCAGTAGATTGCATTACAGCCGTGTCATGTCCGCTGTGGTCCGCCATGTCGGCGCTCCACGCGGGCACTTGTATCAACAGCAGAGCCGCCGCCAATAATGGTATTTGCTTGTTCATTAAACGTTTCTCCATCATTTTTTCGGGACTCTAAGCAACGACGACTTCACGGAACATGCCGGCATCCATGTGATACATCAGATGGCAGTGCCAAGCCCATCGGCCAAGTGCATCCGCAGAGACCAGAAAGCTGATGCGTTGCGCCGGTTGCACCGAAATCGTGTGCTTACGTACCTGGAACTGCCCGTCTGGTGTTTCCAATTCGCTCCACATTCCATGCAGGTGCATAGGGTGCGTCATCATCGTGTCATTAACAAAAATCACTCTGACACGTTCGCCGTAGCGGAAATGAACCGGCTTAGCCTGCCCAAACTCCAGCCCATCAAACGACCAGGTATAACGCTCCATATTGCCTGTCAGATGCAGCTCAATTTCCCGACCAGGTCCGCGTGCATCTAGCGGGCCGCCGATCGTGTGCAGATCCGCATAGGTCAATACGCGGCGGCCGTTATTTCTCAAGCCGATACCGGGGTCATCTAAATTGATGCGTGGCATATCGACCCGCATATCCGTACTCGGCCCATATTCTGTTTTAGCGTGATGAACTGCTGGCGAATTGCCGCTGCTCATGCCTGCATGCTGACTATGATCCATCGCCATACCGTGGTTCATACCGCCCATGTTGCCCATCATGTCGGTCATCGTCAGCGGCATTGGTTTGTCTAGCGCCGGGACTGGCGCACTTAATCCAGCTTTGCTTGACAAGGTGCCGCGCGCATAGCCGGTTCTATCCATAGACTGCGCAAAGATAGTGTGTGCATCATCGTTCGGTGTGACCAATACATCGTAGGTTTCTGCTACGCCGATACGAATTTCATCGACGCTCACTGGCTCTACGTCCTGCCCGTCGGTCTGGATTACCGTCATTTTCAAACCAGGTATCCGCACATCAAAAAACGTCATCGCCGAAGCGTTAATGAGCCGCAGTCTGATTTTTTCACCCTTCTGAAACAGTCCTGTCCAGTTACCCGCGGGCGACATGCCGTTGCACAAATAAGTATAGGTATAGGCAGAAATGTCGGCCAGATCGGTCGGGTTCATCCGCATCTGGTTCCACATTTTGCGTTTATTGAGCGCTGCTGAGAGCCCCATCTTGCTCACATCATCAAAAAACTGGAGAGCGGTCGGCTGATTAAAGTTGTAATAATCGCTTTGCGTTTTCAGCTTGGAAAACACAGCCATCGGATCTTCGTTCGACCAATCAGACAGCAATATCACGTGGTCGCGATCAACCTTGTGGGTAGTACCCTGGCGCGGTTCAATAACGATGGCGCCATACAGACCCGTCTGTTCCTGGAAGCCAGAATGCGAGTGATACCAGTAAGTACCTGTCTGCTGCACCTTGAACTGGTAGGTGAAAGTTGTCCCAGGTGCAATGCCATCAAAGCTCAAACCCGGCACACCGTCCATCTGGAAAGGCAGCAGAATGCCATGCCAGTGTATCGAGGTCATCACATTCATTTTGTTGGTTACGCGCAAGGTGACGGTATCCCCTTCCCTCCAATACAGCGTCGGCGCCGGCAAGGTGCCATTGACCGTGGTCGCCCTATGCGGCGTGCCTGTGATGTTGACCATGGTGTCGGCGATGGTCAGATCAAAGGTGGTACCACGCAAGACATTTGCATCTGAGGCCTTGCGCATTAATTCGTTTGCGCCAGCCCACGGCATCAGACCCGCCATCATCCCGCCTGCAGCGAGTCCTTCGATAAAACGGCGGCGGCGAAGATTAGGTAATAGCAAGGACGAGTGACTTTCTGGTTTCATCGCGAACAAAGCTCCTTCTTTACACGTTGTCCAAAGTGTAGAGAGAAAGTCGCGTGGCGATCATTACGATCGCATTACAATTTCCAGCTTGCCGTCTATCTGTGTGGAAAGTCATGCACAATTGGACAAGTAAATGAAGCTGTACGATTTAGTAACTAATAAAGAAGCAGCGAAAGTCCAAAAGCGCGCATGAATATTCTGATTGTCGAAGACGAGCTGAAGATCGGTGAAAGTCTGAGATTGGGTCTGACCGAGGCCGGTTATACCGTTGATCTCATGCACGATGGCACACAAGGCCAACGTGTTGCCATGACGCGCGCGCATGATTTGATCATTCTGGACATTATGTTGCCTGGTATCGATGGCCGACAAATTTTGCAAAAGCTGCGCAATGCTGGCAACCACGTCCCGGTACTTTTCCTCACCGCTAGGGACAGTATTCAGGATCGCGTACAAGGCCTGGAGCTGGGAGCGGATGACTATCTGGTGAAACCGTTTGCCTTTCCCGAGTTGCTGGCACGTGTGCGCACATTGTTACGTCGCGACCGTGCCGAGGCAAAATCCCAGCTCCTGACCATCAGCGATCTACAGCTTGACCTGACAGCGCATCAGGTGACGCGGGGCGGCAATAAAATCAAGTTAACCGCCAAAGAATTTTCACTGCTGGAATTATTGATGCGTCGGCGAGGCGAGGCTTTGCCACGTTCACTAATCGCTTCGCTGGTGTGGGATATTCACTTCGACAGCGATACCAACATCATCGACGTCGCTATCCGCCGTCTGCGTTCCAAAATTGATGATAGTTTCGACATCAAACTGATTCATACCGTGCGCGGCATGGGCTATCTACTCGACTTGCCAGATCAGCTATGAGCAACACAAGCACCCGGCCAGCCTCGCTTGCATTAAGACTAACCCTCACCATAGGGATAGTTGCCACCATCGTTTTCTTAACCTTTGGATGGATAGTCAACCACTCCATCGAACGACACTTTATAGAGCAAGATAGCAGTGAACTTGCCGTGCTTAATCAAACCGTACAAGACGCTTTGATGACGACAGCGACAGACGACAAAGAAAAATTGCAGCAGCGCTTAACCGACATCCTCGCTGGGCATGAGGGTATGTATCTCCACCTATCAACGCCAGATGGAAAAACAATTTTCTCCAGTACTGGCATTGATTTTTCAAACGTGATGGCGTCGAACGAGACGCACACACAGTTTGACGAAAACAATCTACAGCTATGGGAGATCGACCAACAATCCTATCGTGGCGCCATCTTGCAAGTCCAAGCCAAAGACACGGTGCCGTACACGATGATCATCGCCACTGCGATCGATTTTCATCTGCACTATTTAAGCGGCATTCATCATCAATTATGGACGCTGATTTTGGTCAGCATCGTGATCATGTTGATACTCGTCTGGCTTGCCGTGTATCAGGGGCACGCACCGCTACGACGCATCACTGGTGAAATTCGGCAGATCACTACCGATCAGTTGCACGTACGGCTGGCACCTAACTCCGTCCCGGCGGAACTCGCTCCGCTTGCCCTGTCTTTCAATACCATGTTGGAGCGTATCGAAGACATGGTACATAAATTGTCCAATTTTTCTGCCGACATCGCGCATGAGCTGCGCACGCCTGTGACCAGTTTGATGACGCAAACGCAAGTTGCACTCGCCAGCAACCGTAGTGTTGATGAATATCGTGAAATTCTCTATTCCAATCTGGAGGAATATGAGCGTATGGCGCAAATGATCGGCGATATGCTGTTTCTAGCGCAGCATGACAAGAACTTGATTAGCACCAATCTGGTGGCGCTGGATATGGCAAGGGAAGTCCGCTCGCTGTTTGATTATTTCGAAGCTTTAGCGGACGAACGACACGTCGCTTTGCATCTGGAGGGTGAGGCAAGTTTGTACGGAGACCGACAGATGTTGCGTCGTGCACTGAGCAATCTACTATCCAATGCGATCCGCTATACCCCTAAAGGCGAAGTTATTTCTATCAAGTTGGCCGTCTCGGCGAATCAACCGTCTGTTGAGATCACGGTCGAAAATCCAGGGTCGGCGATACCGCCAGAACTGATTCCAAAAATATTTGATCGCTTTTATCGTGTAGATACATCACGCACACGAAACGGCGATGGTGCCGGGCTAGGGCTCGCCATCGTGAAGTCGATAATCGAAGCGCATCACGGGCACATTACCGCGCGCTCTAAAAATGGCAAGACATGCTTCCATCTGGTCTTACCGATAAAGAACGTCTAGGCGGCAACACCATACAAATCTTTCTCACCTCTCAACGCAACTTTTTGCGAAGTAGCAAATCAACCTCATGATTACCAAGGAGACGAAAATGAATAGATATGCGAAATTTTCCGTGATGATCGCCACGTCTACCATCATCATGTTTGGCTTGATGTATCTGAATACATATCAACTTGACCATATCTTTTTTAGTGAAACGCGCGCCTACATGGCAATCCTGATGGGTGCAACCATGGCGCTTATCATGCTGGGTTTTATGCTGCATATGTATCCAGACAAGCGAATCAATGTCGTTATCTTGGTCGCTAGCATTATTCTTTTTTCCGCTTCTCTCTGGCTGGTGCGCAGTCAAAAAACAATTGATGATGTCAGCTGGATGAAAGCGATGATTCCGCATCACTCAATCGCTATTCTGACCAGTGAACGCGCCAATATTAGTGATCCCCGTGTGAGAAAACTGGCTGACAGCATTATTGAAGCGCAGCGTCGCGAAATTGGTGAAATGAAGTCTCTAATCAAAGATTTAGAAGCGACGTCTTAACCTTACAAACTCTCTTTGAAGAGAATCAAAAAAGGAAGATAGTGGGAATAAACCTATCGCGTAATGCTGGCATTGGAATCGTCTGGTTTGTCAGACATATCTTCTTTCTGGCGCTCTGCCAAAGTTTGAGTGACTGCCATGCGTAAGACCTTATGGCTTATCGCCATTTCTATTTTTCTCATTTCCGTAGCTTGGTTAGGCAAGCCATATTTGCCGCCAATCGCACGCACGCCTTTTTATGCAATTTATTTGACCTTTCAAGAGCCGCCACCGGCGCTCCCGATACCGATTAAAAGTGTGAAGTCGTCGCAATTAGTGGATACATGGAACGCCGCTCGAAGCAATAACCGATTGCACCAGGGTATTGATATTTTCGCGCGTCGCGGGACGCCGGTACTATCCACCACGGAAGGGATTGTTCTTCGGGTTGATACGAACAATCTCGGAGGAAAAGTGGTCTGGGTATTAGGGCCAGGAGACCAACGTCATTACTACGCACATCTTGATGGCTATGCCGACATTTCTGCAGGCGACACAGTGGTGCCAGGTTCTGAGCTTGGTTATGTTGGCAATAGCGGTAATGCACGCGGCGCGTCGACACATTTACATTACGGAATCTACACGCGTACTGGCGCCATCAACCCTTATCCTTTGTTGAAAACGCAAAGCGGGCAACCGTGAAACGACATTTCCCGCTAGGAGATTAACCCAAGCTCGTACTCGACGAACTTAAAGGGGCAAGCGCCAGTCATATTGCAAAGTTGACTCTCACTTTAGACCTACTCAAGTTACGGACCTTAGCGGCTAATGAAAAACTACCCTGCTACTTACGCTATCCTGATTCTTAAAAAACCTTACTCTTCCGCAACGCTTACTCTGCTTGCATCGTTGCTATCGGCGTCTGCTCATGCGCAGCAGACATCTTCACCGCAACCATTGCCAGAAATCGTCGTCAGTGCAAGCCGCGCGGAACAGAATAGATTTGATGCGCCTGCTGCAATCGACGTTGTACAGATTAATAGCTTCAGTGCGCAATCGCCGTTGGTCAATATGTCGGAGTTATTGGGGACAGTGCCGGGCGTGCAAGTGCGTGAGCGACAAAATTACGCGCAGGACTTACAGATTTCAGTGCGTGGTTTTGGTACACGTTCTACCTTCGGGGTGCGCGGTGTGCGCATCTTGATCGATGGAATTCCCGCCACCATGCCGGATGGACAAGGGCAGGCCTCTAGCGCCAGCTTGGCATCTGCCAGTCGCATCGAAGTACTGCGCGGGCCGATGGCGCAACTGTATGGCAATTCTGCTGGCGGTGTCTTGCAGGTGTTTACCAAAGACCCACCATTGACGCCGGAAGCATCGTTGTCACTAGGTTTCGGATCAGACAATCAACGCGTGCTGGGCGTTTCTGCAGGCGGCGGCAATCAAACATTGGGCGGCACCATCGATGTCAGTCAGTATTCGACAGACGGCTATCGCGATCACAGCGCCGCACGGCGCACCACGATCAACGCCAAGATCGTGGCAAAGCCATCCAGCGATACCAAAATCACCGCCATACTCAATAGCTTCGACCAGCCCTTGTCGCAAGATCCTCTTGGTCTAAATCGCGCCGATTTTGAGAATGATCCGCGCCAAGTTACTGCTCGCGCGATTGACTTCGACACACGCAAAACGATTAACCAGCAGCAGATTGGTCTCGTACTCGAGCAGAGATTGAGTCCCAACGATACTCTGAATGCACGCATATACGGCGGCACGCGCAAAGTATTTCAGACTTTGGCCTTTCCAGGTTCTGCCGCAGTTCAAGCTGGTGGCATCATCGATCTAGATCGTGACTATGGTGGCGTCGGTTTGAGTTGGACACACGAGACGGAAGTAAAGAGCTTGCCATTTAATTGGACATTGGGCGTAGAAGCCGACGCTCTGAGCGAGCACCGCCAAGGGTTTGTCAACAACGCCGGTACGCGCGGCGTTTCGCGGCGCGATGAAAAGGATCATGCAAAAAATACTGATGCGTACGCGCAAATCGATTGGACCTTCGCACCAAAATGGCGTGCCACCGCAGGTGTGCGTGTTAGTCGGGTCAAGCTGTCGGTCGACGACAATTTCATCGTGCCAAATCCTGATCCCGCATTAAACAATCCCGACGACAGCGGCAGTGTCACCTACCAACAAACCAGCCCGGTCGTTGGTTTAGCGTGGCGAGCGAGCGACAACGTCAATCTGTATGCCAACGTCGGCAAGGGATTTGAAACCCCTACTCTCGCCGAATCCGCCTATCGCACTAACGGCACTGGCCCCAATCTCGGCTTACGTGCATCAACCAGCATACAGTCCGAAATCGGTGCCAAGATCAAAAGTGGGCGGCATCAAATGGATTTCGCGCTCTTCAATTCACGCAGCAAAAATGAGATTGTTCAGGAGCAATCGCAATTCGGACGATCCACCTTCCAAAATGTGGACGGCGTCGAGCGCCGCGGTGTCGAGGCGTCATGGCGTAGCGACTGGACTAATCAACTGTCGTCTAGCGTGGCTTATACATGGCTGGACGCAAAATTCCGCGAGTCGTTTAATAGTGCCAATGGCAACATTGATTCGGGCAACCGCCTACCCGGTACCCCGGAACACAGCCTTTACACCGAGCTGCAATACCGCTGGCAAAACGCTGTGACCACCGCCGTCGAAATGCGCGCCGAATCAAAATCCTACGTCAACGATACTAATAGCGACGCCGCAGGTGGTTATGCCGTATTTAATTTAAGAGCGGGATATGAATTTAAAACCGGTCTTTCGAAAACAAGTTTATTCGCCCGCGTCGACAATATATTCGATCGTGCCTATGCAGGTTCGGTGATCGTCAATGATAATAACGATCGGTTTTTTGAACCAGCTCCCGGTCGTCGTCTGTATATAGGCATGCGGACGCAGTTCTAATCTTGGCCTCCCACTAAAACGCAATAAACGCCGAATAAGTGGATCGCAAATACATCGCATCCTAAACGCGACGCGCCAGTTACAACCTGTGTGAGAATTGCGCAGATCGCCTTATTAACAGCCAACTAAAAAGGCGTGCACCATCATTGCCATCAATGCTGGGCAATAAATCACCAAGCTGCGCTCAAAAAAATAGCGACATCTTCATTTGCACAGTGAACGCGACGAATGAGATCGCCGTGCGTTTCACCATTTTTCCTCTCCGTGCTAACCCGCAAGAGCATCGATAATAAAAAGCGATGCAAGCTTGCGCATGCATCGCCTTATGTTCCTTTCGTCAATTTCGTGAGCAACAAAGTGTTAAGTCTGGCTGCAAACTCAACGCTTAGGCGTAACCCGCCACACGACGTTTGCGAGGTCATCCGCGATAATGAGCGCACCTCGCGGATCCACCGTCACGCCAACAGGGCGACCCCGAGTTTTACCATCTTCGCTTCTAAAACCGGTTGCAAAGTCCACCGGTTCACCTGAAGGCTGTCCTTTGCTGAATGGTACGAAAATCACTTTGTAACCGACCGGGTTAGCCCGGTTCCAACTACCATGTTCACCGACAAACACGCCGTCAGCAAACTTGGCGCCCATCGACGCCTCCGAAAAGTCTACACCGAGTGCTGCCACGTGCGACCCCAGACTGTAGTCTGGCTTCACGGCCGCGGCGACTTTTTCAGGATTCTGCGGTTGCACTCTGGGATCCACGTTTTGTCCCCAATAACTGTATGGCCAACCGTAAAACGCCCCCTCTCGTACCGAGGTTAGATAATCGGGAACCAAATCTGGTCCCAGTTCATCACGCTCATTAGCCACCGCCCATAACTGACCGGTTGCCGGTTGAATCGTCAATGCGGTTGGATTACGCAGTCCGGTCGCGTAAGGTTTGTGCGCGCCCGTCTGAGCGTCGATCTGCCAAACCATCGCGCGATCAACTTCAGCCTCCATGCCACGCTCGGTGATATTACTGTTTGAGCCTATACCAACATAAAGGAAGCGACCATCAGGGCTGATCGTCATCGCTTTTGTCCAGTGGTGATTAATCGCGGCAGGCAAGTCAGTGATCTTGGTAGGGGAACCGCTCGCTTGAGTCTGCCCTTGCTTGTAATCGAAGCGAACTAAAGAATCTTGATTAGCCACGTAAAGCTTACCGTCATAAAACGCCATGCCATAGGGTGCGTTGAGGTTCTCTGCGAATACTGTTTGCAACTCGTAGGCACCATCACCATCGGCGTCGCGCAACAGCGTGATGCGATTACCACCCTTCACCTTGGTATTACCTTGCGACTTGATATACCCGGCAATCACATCTTTAGGTCTAAGCTTGGCCGCATTGCCGCCACGGCCTTCTGCTACCAAGATGTCGCCGTTAGGCAGCACCAGAGTCTGACGTGGAATTTTTAAATCGCTTGCGATCGCCGTGACGTTATATCCCTCAGGCACTGTCGGTTTTTGATCGCCCCAGCTGGCTGGTTCAGCGATCTTCATATGCGGTAATAACCCGCGCTGTTGGTCCGGCAATTTAGGATCTGCACCGTGTGATTGCGTACTGTCTCCTTCGCCACCACACGCGCTCAGTAACAATGTAAGACTTAGTAATGTAAATTTTTTTAGATGTTTCATTCTGTACCTCCCGTACGAAGACCGGTAAGCGCAGTCCAAGCTGCGACACAAGTCAACAAGGTCACGATTACCGACATAACCAACCCTAATGGCATGGTGGCCATCGCGTCCTTGGCATGCTCGAAAGCGTTCACAAGACCTAAAAGCCAAGTGATCAGCAATACCAGGAAGTAAGTTAGCGGACGCCCTGCCTTCCGTTTCGCCAGCACCAAATTAAACAATGCGAACAACAGAGCAAGTCCACTGAAAAGTAGACCACCAGCAATCAGCCAAGAAGAAAAATTGCTCCACTGAATCTGATAGGTCTTGAAATACGCAATGTCACTCAGCAAGGCCCCTAGAAAAAGAGGGACACTTCCTGCAATTAAAATTGCGTGTAGTGGATTGGGGTAATGTCGATAGATAGTGCTGGCGGGATCCGGAGAATACATAGCGCTCCTTAATTATGTATGTGACTGACGTTCAGAGCTTATATGATCACGCTGACGTTATCTATAAGACTAGATCGCGTTGTCATGTCAGACAAATCTGCGTCTAGCAGCAAATTTTCCCAGCGGAAACGATGATTTCATGCGGCCATCAGCTTAATTAAAGCGGCATTTAAATCACAGAGGAAATCGCATGGGATGGCGTGACGTCGGCGACGCCATATCAGCGATAAATTCAATATCTGCTTACGCGGCTTTTCCACCAGCGCGGAATGGGCAAGTGCCCCTTCGGCGATCCCAACACTGATTAATAAAATTGGCAAAAAAAAAAGACTCCCGAAGGAGTCTTAAAATTTGAGGAAAATTAGCTACGTAGGCTACTAAGCCGGTGAAGCGGTAGGCAGACCTGCTGCTGCATTTTCTTTTGCCAACGTGTCTCGAGAAAACTTGACGTGTTTGGCAAGCGCAGGACGCAGTACAACAATAGCCAACACTGCCGCGGTCAAGTCCATACATGCGACCGTGTACAGCACAGTCGACCACGTACCGGTTGCTTCCATCATCAGGTTACCGACTGGTACAAACAATGCACCGATACCTTTAGCGGTATACAACACGCCGTAGATTTTACCGATGTGCTTGGTGCCAAACGCATCACCAGCCAAGGCCGAGAACAGTGAGTAAACTTCACCCCATGCCAGGAAGACGACGCCGGACAAGATCAAGAACGCCCATGGATTGGAGCCGAAGTAGCCCAAAGCAATAATACCGAAGCCTTCCAACGTGAACGCAATCACCATGGTTTTTTCACGGCCGATATTGTCCGAGATCCAACCAAACAACGGACGCGAAATACCGTTCATGATGCGATCCAACATCAATGCCAGCGGTAAGGCCGCCATCACAAAGAAGTGCAAATCAACTTCGAACTCTTTGACGCCCAAATCTTGTGCGATCACGCCGAGTTGTGCCACTGCCATCATGCCGCCGGTAACCACCAGAATAAACATGATGAACATCAACCAGAACAGCTTGGTGCTCAATGCTTCTTTCAAGGTGTAGTCACGCGTCGCTTGTACCAGTTTGGCAGAAGCAGGAACCTGACCTTTCGCTGGCGAACGCAAGAACCATGCAGCGATAAATGCCAGCGAACCTTGCAACAGACCGAAGAACAAGAACGTTTCTTGGAAACCAGCCGAGTCGATCATTGCCGCAATCGGCAGAATCGTCGCAGCGGAACCAGCACCGTAACCACCCGCGGTCAAACCAACGGCAAGGCCACGACGATCCGGGAACCACTTCAATGCATTATTGATACAGGTTGCATAGATTGAGCCGACGCCGATACCACCTATTGCCGCGCCGAGGTAGAAACCGCCAAGCGAAGTTGCTTGTGAGTTAATCACCCATGCTACGCCGATGAAAATCGCGCCAAACGCGACCATCAGACGCGGGCCTAGTTTATCGATGAAGTAACCTTCGATCGGTGCTAACCAGGTTTGAACTAAAACGAAGATCGTAAATGCGATCTGAATTTCTGCACGTGCCCAACCGAAAGTACCTTGAATTTCCGGTACGAACAGTGTCCACGCGTATTGAATGTTTGCCGTTGCGATCATACAGATCACGCCGACGGCCAACTGCCACCAACGTGCGTTGCTGGCTTTACCGCTTGGTAAAGTTTGAGTTGCTGCGTTCATGTGTGTCCCTCATGTCACGGATTGCTTTTTATATGTGAAGCAATCAATGTTTGGATTTAATTTCTGCCTGCACCGAAGTACAGGCCACGCTCAAGATTTGTGAAACAAGGCAGTCATTTATATGATCCGGTCGATCGCCGTTCTGCCTTTTTGCTTTGACAATGCAACAACAAATTGCCATCGCTTTGGTGTTGTCAATTCCACACCTACTTAAGTTAGAAACCTCATTCACTTGAGCCTATCGCACAAGCTTCCACCGAGACATTTTTAAGGGGCTTTTCACACAATTCGAGCGTTTCATTTGTCGCGCCTAAATTGTTTTAACAATCCCGTAAATTCGGCAAAAAAAAAGGAACAGCGGGTAACTGTTCATTTTTAATAAGCTTAACCACCGTTAAGATGGGCAGAGAATACGAGTTTGTTTTGACGTCCACAATACGTGTTTATACGTAGTCCGATAAAGTAAATAAATCGGCGCCTGAAACGCCTCAAAAGCATGTCATAACTCTTTCAAATTTTAAGAGTCGGCGCGCTAAATTTCTGCCCGCACAGATAAAATAATACGGAGAAAATCAAGTTCGAACGATGCGTATCTTCGGCGACACAAACGCCGCGACATCGACAGTTTTATTTTTACTTTTTGGACTTTGGTTTTACGATGGAGGATTGTATGTACGCACTTTGTTCAATGAGGCGACCTTGAAGTGGCGCTGTCTTTTTTTAACGACAGTCATCGCAAGGTAAGGGAAATTAGGAACATCAATGCGTAGTGCTGACTTTAGAGCCGTCAGACATTCACTACCAAATACCGAACTACTAATGAACGCCCCGACACGACAACCAAGCTTAGGTCAGACAAAAGCTCAGCTTCTATTGCGACAAGTTGGCGATAGCCTAGAAGACTCTATCGAGATGAGACAGGCTGGATGACAACGCAAGTGATAAACGGGAAATAATGAAGATCGAAGCAAGCATCACTGCTAATCTCCCAGATATTTTATGAGGGACAAGACCACTTGCTATAGAGAGGGATGATGATGGTGGGAAGTACAAGTTTCGAACTTGTGACCTATCGCGTGTGAGGCGATCGCTCTACCCCTGAGCTAACCTCCCGAAACCGCTGGCATTATCGCACAAAATATCAGGCGCGATCAATTAGAAGCCGCGCTACGCCATAAAGCCGCGCCCTTGATTTGCTTGTCCAATCCTTGCAATAAAGCTTCGTGTTCGGCCAGCTCTTCTGCACTCGCTTTCATTAGCTGAATCTCGGCGATCTCGACTACCTCCAACGCCACGCCATCCTCACCAGATGCTGCGCCCAAATCCATACTGAGACTGTTCTGTCCGCGCGTCATCGCCAGATAAACTTCAGCCAACAATTCTGCATCCAGTAACGCGCCATGCAAAGTGCGATGGGCGTTAGAGATACCGTAGCGATCGCATAGCGCATCCAGAGAGTTACGCTTGCCTGGGTACATTTCCTTGGCCTGCCTCAGCGTATCGATGATATTGGCGACATGGTCCTCAAATTTCGGCACACTGATACGCTGAAATTCTGCGTCAAGAAAGCCGACATCAAACGGTGCGTTGTGAATCACAATCTCGGCACCTTGCACATAATCGCGAAACTCATTGGCGATATCAGCAAACTTGGGCTTATCGCTTAAAAATTCTGTGGTCAGTCCGTGTACTGCTAACGCGCCCGCTTCCGAGTCGCGCTCGGGATTAATGTAATGATGAAAGTTATTGCCCGTCAAACGCCGATCAATCATCTCCACGCAACCAATTTCGATAACACGGTCACCGGAGCGTGGGTTTAATCCTGTGGTTTCGGTATCAAGAACGATCTGTCTCATTGTGCTTTGCTCATTATTTTTACCTGTACCAATTCGTTCATTTTTAAACCTTTGTAAATGCGCTGTTGTTAATGCCTTTTGTCAGCGGCGCATGGCATCGACATTCAAGCACTGGAAGCTGCTAATTCAACGCCACGATTGGCCAACGCATCGGCGCGCTCATTACCAACGTGACCATTATGTCCTTTGACCCAACGCCATTCGATTTGATGGCGCGCTTGCGCTGCATCCAGCGCCTGCCACAGATCGACATTTTTGACCGGTGCGCGTGCAGCAGTTTTCCAGCCACGAGCTTTCCATCCATGTATCCATTCACTGATACCTTTTTGCACATACTGGCTATCGGTATGCACAATCACTTCGCAAGGACGTGTCAGCGCGTTCAAAGCTTCGATCACTGCTTTCAACTCCATGCGGTTATTGGTGGTATCGGCCTCGCCGCCACAGAGCTCTTTTTCTTTTTCGCCCATCACCATTAACGCACCCCACCCCCCTAGCCCCGGATTGCCCTTGCATGCGCCATCGGTATAAATATCAATCTTGTCCATCTATTTACTTTCGTATTGTCGCTGTTTGTCTTTTTATTTCTTTTGCTGGTGCATCCCGTTCGCGGCCGGCACGCCACGACGCAGCGCCGCTTTTTCAGCGCGCAATGCAGGACCAACCAAATGCATACCTTTGACGCGCTTAATTGCTTCTACCGTATAAATTGCACCGAAAAAAGGCCACCAGCGTTGGCCGTAATTTTCCATAAAGGCATAGCGTTGTAACCATTTATCGGACTCGCAGGGCGGCACATAACAACCAAAATGGCCGTCATCGACTTCCATATTTAACAGCTTCAGCCAATCTTTCAGTCTTGGCAGACTAATGAATTCACCCGCTTCGGGTAGAAAATAGGTATCGCTTACCCGCCCCAAAAATTGACGCGCCCCCCATAAACTCACCGGATTAAAACCGCAAATAATGGCTCGGCCTTCAGGAATCAATACGCGCTCTACCTCACGCAAAATCTGATGCGGCTCGGCAGAAAATTCCAATACGTGCGGCAGCACAATCAGATCAATGCTCGACGAGGCAAAAGGCAAATCCTCAAAATCGTCGACCAATACCAGGGGCTGCGCCTCATTGTCGTGCGCGCCCTCAGGCGCATCAATGTCGGTCACCCATTTATGCGGCATACGGTTGGCACGCAAAGCCTGAATCTGCGGCAATCCGATCTGGGTCGCATTGAAGCCGAAGATATCTACGGTCAATTCATCCAGACGTTGATGTTCCCATTCGCGCACATAATTGCCTGCTGGCGTTTCCAGCCAGGTCGCGAGGGATATAATGGATTTTTCAGCCAAGCTTTCTCCATGCCATGTTGAGTGTATTGACCGTACCTGCTTTTAATGACAATTACTTATGGATCATCCATGACGGCAATCATGCTGTTGTCGTCGATCCGGGTGATGCTGCACCGATTCTAGCCGCATTACAAAAACATGGGCTGTCATTAGTCGCTATTTTAACGACACATCACCACGCTGACCATGTCGGTGGCGTGGCAAAGTTATTGCAGCACGTTAACGTCCCGGTTTACGGGCCGCGTAACGATCCGATTCCTACCGTAACCCACGCTTTGGACGAAGGTGACACTGTCACCATCGCCGAGTTGGGACTGACGATGTCGGTGCTGGAAGTGCCCGGCCATACCTTAGGGCACATCGCCTATGTCGCCAATGAGCAAGGCTGGCTGTTTTGCGGGGACACCTTGTTTGCCGGTGGTTGTGGTCGGTTGTTTGAAGGCACGCCGACCCAGATGCTGTCTTCGCTCGACAAGTTAGCCGCGCTCCCTAGCGCTACCAAAGTGTATTGCGCGCATGAGTACACCATCGCTAATCTCCGCTTTGCGCTTGCCGCAGAACCGGACAATCAAATGCTGGTGGATCGGTTTAAGCTCGAACAAGACAAGCGCGCACAAAATCTGCCGACTGTACCTTCTAGCATCGGGCTGGAAAAATCCACCAACCCGTTTCTACGCGCAAGCGAACCGGCCATTGCGCGTCTTTTGGTGCAACAAGGGCATATCGCGCAGACTAATGAACAAAGTGCCAATGACTTATCACGCGTAAAGGTATTTGCTGCATTGCGTGAATGGAAAAACAATTTCCGGTAAACGCCAGCAACACCAAACCACGATAGACAAATAGATGTCAGCTAAAAGCGTGTTGCTGGCTGCAGCTTTCGGTTGATTTCAATAATCTGCAACCAAGCAGTGAAGCTTGATAAGTCAGACTACCGAAAGAAAACTGCACACTGTTGTGTAAATAGCCTTGACGTGCAAAACAGGCGTTGCGTACACTCGCAGCTTATCCTTTCCCCCGGCTGATCATGTCAGTCATTTTGTGAGACGGCATGCATCTTCCTGCATTAAAGATCAAGGTCAAGACTACGGTTAAGACCCACGGCAAAACGAGCTTCCAGTTATTTCCCATTGCCGCTTTACTGCTCGGCCTGTCTGTCTCTGCTCACGCCAGTGATTTGTCGCTACCCACCTACGCATGGGCAAAAAATGCGGCGCTGCTGAACAACCCGGATCTAGTCAACAATCCCTTAAGTGAATTTTCTGTCAATACCGACATTGATGTCTGGTCGCGTATACGTCATGGTTTCACGATGCCGGATTTACTAGATAACACCTTAGTACTGGACCAAGCTACGCGCTACGCGGCTCATCCAGCAGCTATCGAGCGCACCGTGCAACGCGCCTCGCTTTATCTGTATCACGTGGTGCAAGAACTAGAAGATCGCGGCATGCCGACGGAGTTGGCGTTATTACCTTTTGTCGAATCTGCTTTCAACCCAGAAGCGGTATCCAGCGCAAAAGCGGCTGGTATGTGGCAGTTCATTCCATCGACGGGTCGCCATTTCAATCTCAAACAAAATACCTTTCGCGACGAGCGCTTGAGCGTGCTGGCATCGACCGATGCTGCGTTGACCTATTTGCAAAAACTATACGATATGTTTGGTGATTGGCAATTGGCGCTGGCTGCATATAACTGGGGCGAAGGTTCCGTCATGCGCGCCATCAAGAAAAACCAAGCCGAAGGTTTGCCTACCGATTTCAACAGCCTGTCGATGCGCATGCCAGCAGAGACCAGAAATTACGTGCCGAAACTGCAAGCGATCAAAAACATCATCGCTGCACCCTACCTATACGGCATCACTTTGCCCAAAGTGGAGAATCAACCCTACTTTGTCGCCGTACCACGACTGCGTGATATCGATGTCAAGCTGGCGGCTAAGCTAGCGGAATTGCCAATGAGCGAATTTAAGGCGCTCAATCCACAGTTCAACCGTCCTGTAATCGCTGGCGGTAGTACAACCAAAATCTTGCTACCACAAAGCAATGCGGAAAAATTCAAAGAAAATATGGCGAACTGGGGCAAGTCATTTTCGTCGTGGACCGCGCACAGAATTACCAATGCGCGCGAACGCATAGAAACCATCGCAGAAAAATTTCACACCACGCCGCAAATTTTGCGTGAAGCAAACAATATCCCGCCAAAAATGATGTTGCGCGCTGGCTCAACCATTCTGGTCCCGCGTAGCGATGATTCCGCCAAGGACATTACGCAGATAGTTGCAGACAATGCCATCCTTACCTTCGCACCCGAACAGCCGCCTTACAAGACTGTGCACGTGACGATTAAGCGCAATGACACGCTGTCGAGTTTGGCACGTCGTTACCATGTCTCCATCGCCGATCTGCGTGACTGGAACAATATGCGGCATAACACCATCGTCAGTGGACAGAAACTGGAGATTCGTCAGTCGCAACGACTGGCATCAAAATCCAAAAAGCAACGCACGCAAAAGCAGGCCAGTAAAAAAACGACTACGCATGTAGCCGCCAACAAAAGTCATCATAAAAAGACCGTTACCGCCGCCGCAAAGACGTCTCAAATGGTCGCCGCCAACTGACATTCGCGTGTCAGCATCTCGCTTGATCGCTGGCGCAGTTTTTTAGCGACTAACCCAGCCATTCAATTAACACAGCTGTTTAATGGCTTGTTGGTTCTTGCATCGCATACTCGGACGCCGCCAATAGACGCTGCGTATATGGTTGAGTAGGCGTCGCCAACACCGATGCCACTGCACCGCTTTCAACCACTTTCCCATCTTTCATCACCAATACGCGATGCGCCATCGCACGTATCACGGCGAGATCGTGACTGATAAAAACATAGGCAATGCCATATTTTCGCTGCAAATCTGCCAGTAACAGCAGCACTTGCTGTTGCACTGAGACGTCGAGTGACGAGGTCGGCTCATCCAATACGATTAAGGCCGGTTTTAATATCAATACCCGTGCAATCGCGATGCGCTGACGTTGACCACCAGAAAACTCATGTGGGTAACGTGTCATCATCGCCGGGAGTAAGCCCACTTCTTCCAAAGCCGTAGCGACGCGCTTACGCATGTCCTGTCGCGTTAATTCTGGCTGATGCAAAGCCAAACCTTCCATCACTATCTGTTCTATCGTACGGCGCGGCGATAAGGACGCGAACGGATCCTGGAACACGATTTGCATGCGTGCCCGCAACGGCCGTAAATCTTGTGTCGACATCGTATGCAAGGGCTGTCCATCAAACTGAATCTGTCCATCCACCTTTGCACTTCCCAGCCGCAGTAAAGCCAAACCGAGCGTGGACTTGCCGGAGCCAGACTCACCGACGATGCCCAAGGTCTCACCTCGCGCGAGCTGAAGATCAACCTGATCGACCGCAATAAATTTCTCTCTGCGAAACCAACCTTTTTTAATCTCAAAACTGCACCGCAAAGACTGCGTGCTTAACAATGGTGGCACGTCAGTACTAATCTCATCGACCAGACGACGCGGCTGACTTTCCAGTAACTTTCTTGTATAGGCTTCGCGCGGCTGACTAAATAACTGCGCAGTATTCGCACTCTCAATCAAACGGCCGTTTTCCATCACGCCAACACGATCCGCAAAATGTCGCACCAAATTAAGATCGTGGGTGATCATCAACAGCGCCATATTTTCTTCTCGCTGCAACTGATTCAACAATTCCAGAATCTGCACTTTGATCGTGACATCCAGCGCCGTGGTCGGCTCGTCCGCAATCAGTAATTTCGGTTTGCACGCGAGTGCCATCGCAATCATCGCCCGCTGCCGCTGTCCACCGGACAATTGATGCGGATATGCCAGCGTACGCCGTTGTGGCTCGGACATGCCGGTTTTATCAAGTAACTCAATGGTTCGCGACGCCGCTACTTTGGCACTCAAGCCTTGGTGCAGCATCAACACTTCCGCAATCTGATTGCCGATCGTGAACAGCGGATTAAGCGCCGTCATCGGCTCTTGAAAAATCATCGCGATCTCGTTGCCACGTACTGCACGCATCGCTGCTTCTGGCTTTTGCAGCAAATCATCACCAGCAAAGTGAATACTGCCCGCATACGTCGCGTCCTGATTCAGGCGCATTATTGACAAGGCCGATACTGTTTTGCCCGAGCCTGACTCGCCAACAAGCGCAAATTTTTCACCGGCGGCTATCTCAAAGCTGACGTCGTCAACCACACAGGTTTGCTCGAAGCTAACGCGCAAGTTTTTAACCGACAGCAAACTCATGCTCGCCTCCGCACATCCAGCGCGTTGCGCAAGGCATCGCCGATATTCGTCAGTAGCAGCAAAGTCACCGTCAATACAACAAATGTCGACAGTGCAATCCACCATGCATCCAGATTATTCTTGCCCTGCGCCAGCAATTCACCCAGGCTGGCGGTTGTCGATGGCACACCAAGCCCGAGAAAATCCAGACTGGTCAGTGCGAGAATCGCGCCGCTCATACGGAAAGGTAGAAAAGTTACCACAGGCGTCAAACTGTTCGGCAGCACATGGCGCCAGATAATCTGCCGATTCGACAGTCCCAATGCACGCGCTGCCTGTACATATTCCAGATTACGATTGCGTAAAAAATCTGCGCGCACATAATCGGATAAACCCAGCCAACCAAACAGCGATAGCAGCACTAGCAACAGTCCTATGCTGGGTTGAAATATCGACGCAAAAATAATCAGCAGATATAACTCCGGCATCGAACCCCATATTTCCATAAAGCGCTGAAAGAACAAATCAGTCTTACCAGCAAAATATCCCTGTATCGCGCCAGCCAGCAAACCCAGCAGCACACCCGTTACTGTTAACGCCAAGCCAAACAAAATCGAGACCCGGAAGCCATACAACAAACGCGCCACTACATCGCGGCCTCTATCGTCGGTGCCTAGCCAATTCTCAGCAGACGGCGGCGCCGGATTGGGTGCCGCGGCAAAGTAGTTCAAGGTGTCGTAGTAGTAATGATTAAGCGGATAGATCGCCCAATTGCCGTCTTTTTGAAATTGCTCGCGTATGAAAGGATCGAGATAATCGGCTTGCGAGGCAAAATCGCCGCCGAATTTCTTTTCCGAATAGGTATGGAAAATCGGAAATACCAGCTCGCCGTTATAACGCGCGACCAATGGTTTGTCGTTCGATACCAACTCTGCCATCAGACTGATGCCTATCAACACACACAAGATGATCAGGCTCCAGTAGCCCCGTTTATTTTTCTTGAAGCGTAGCCACAACCGGCGACCTGGAGAAATCGAGGCTACCGATGTAGGCAAGGTCGATGCAGAATCTGCAGACGTAACGGTCGAACTACTTATGGACTGCATCGTCAGAGCAGGCTCGTCGATTATCGTCGATGGCAAATTGATTTCCTTCTCGCTCATCGATCTAGGCTTTCAAACTGCAGGCGCGGATCAGCCCAGACATAACAAAGATCGCCCAGTAATTTGACGACCAACCCAATCAGGGTAAATAGATACAACGTGCCCATCACCACAGGATAATCGCGTCGAATTACCGATTCGTATGACAGTAATCCTAGGCCATCGAGCGAAAATAAGGTTTCGATCAGTAGGCTGCCAGCAAAGAAAGCACCGATGAAGGCGGCTGGGAAACCCGTCACCAGCGGGATTAAGGCATTACGAAACACGTGCTTGTATAACACCGTGTTTTGACTCAAACCCTTGGCACGCGCAGTCAACACATATTGTTTGCGTATCTCGTCAAGGAAGGTATTTTTGGTCAGCATTGTCATCACCGCAAACGAGCCCGCCACTGACGCGATCACCGGTAAAGTGATATGCCACAGATAATCGAGCACTTTGCCTATCACCGACAATTGATCCCAGTCGTCGGATGTCAAACCGCGTAGCGGGAACCACGCAAAGAAGCTGCCGCCACCGAACATCACCAGTAAAAACACACCCAACACAAAACCTGGAATCGAATAACCAATCAATACCAGCGTACTAGTCAAGGTATCGAAGCGGCTACCCTCACGCACCGCCTTGGCAATACCAAGCGGAATGGAAATAAAATAAGTCAGAAAAAAAGTCCATAAGCCTAGTGTGATTGATACCGGCAATTTAGATACCACCAATTGCCACACATCTTGATGATGATAAAAACTCTGGCCAAGATCAAAAGTGGCGAAGTCTTTCAGCATCTGCCAGTAGCGTTGCGGTGCCGGTTTGTCAAAGCCGTACAGCTTCTTGATGTCTTCCACGCGCTCGGCATCTATGCCCTGTCGTCCACGATACTGCGATGCACCACCACCGCTGGCCTCGCCACCTGCACTCGCGGTCGCCTTTAATTCCATCAGTGCCTGTTCGACTGGTCCACCGGGCACAAACTGAATCACGACAAAGGTCAGCGTGATAACACCGAGTAAAGTCGGAATCATCAGCAGCAAACGTTTGAGTACGTATGACCAGATATTCATCGTGCCTTCTCCTGCCACCACGTCGAGATCACATACGGATCAGCCTGATAATAAAGCGGCGGCGTCGCTGGAATGCCAAAGCGATTGCGATAGGCAACCCGATGCGTGGACGAATACCAGTGCGTTACTACAATGTGCTTGTTCAGCAATACGCGATCCAGTGCCCGCGCTGCAGCAACCAGCTGGCTACGGGTTTTTGCTGCCACCAGCGATTTCAACAAACTATCCACCGCGGGATCTTTTAACCCCCACGCATTGTTCGACCCTGTTTCATCGGCGGCTTTAGAGCCAAACATATCGAACAACTCATTACCCGGGCTACTGATGTCTGGAAATCGAATACTCGTCATATCGAAATCAAAATTTTCCATGCGCTTTTGCAGCAACGCATAATCAGCAGTGCGCTGCGTTACTTGGATGCCGAGCTTTTGCAAATTCCGCACATAGACACTGATCACGCGCGACAGCGCAGACTGATCATCAATAATTTCAAATGTAAAAGGCTCGCCTTTGGCATTGCGCAATGCGCCATCTCGATACACCCATCCGGCTTGCTTCAACAAATCGACCGCCTGCAGCAAGTTGGCACGCAGCGAATGTGGCGGATCAGTGCGCGGCGGCACTGGTGCCGTACCAAATACCGCCGGATCAAGTTGCTGCCGTAAAGGTTCCAGCAATTTCAATTCATCTGCAGACGGTAAACCGGTCGCCGCCATCGGACTGTTGTTGAAGAAAGAATAGATGCGCTTGTAAGAGCCATAAAATAATTGGCGATTCATCCATTCGTAATCCAACGCTAGTTCAAGTGCCTTGCGCACCCGCACATCTTGAAACTGGGGACGCCGCAGATTCATCACAAAACCCTGCATGCCCGCCACGTTTTGATGCGTCAACTCACGCTTGATGATCGCGCCACTTTCGAACTTCGGCCCTTTGTAATTACGTGCCCAGTTTTTCGAGCTGTACTCCACCACCAGATCAAACTCACCCGCTTTGAATGCTTCCAAACGGGCGACATCATCTTTGTAAAATCGATAGTGAATATGCGCAAAATTAAACAACCCTTTGCGCGATGGCACCTCTGCGCCCCAATAATTTGGATCAAGCTTGTAACTAATAGAGCGACCGGTGTCGTAACGATCAATTAGATAAGGGCCGCTGGCGATAGGAGGCGTTAATTGAATCTGATCAAACGCTGTCCCTTCTCCCCATTTACGCGAAAACACCGGCACGCTACCAACGATCAACGGCAGTTCGTGATTCAGCGATTTGAAATCGAAACGCACAGTGCGCTCATTCACCACCACGCAGCGCTTCACTTCAGAAAAAATAGATTGAAACTGCGGTGCGCCTTTTGCCATTAGCGTGTCATACGAATACTTGACGTCGGCTGCCAATACCGGATCACCATTATTAAAATGCGCGTTCGGATTCAAATGAAAAGTCATCGACATCCGATCTGGCGCCAACACCATGTCATCGGCCAACAAACCATACATGGTCGCCACTTCATCCATAGAACTGACCGCCAATGTTTCGAACATCAGATTGCTAACGCCGGCCGCGGCCACACCTTTCATCGAAAACGGATTGAACTTATCAAAACTAGTACGTCGATCAGGATTGGCTAAATACAGCTCGCCGCCTTTCGGTGCGTCTGGATTAACGTAATTGAAATGGGTAAAACCGGCAGGATATTTAGGCGTATCGTATAGAGAAAATGCTGGCGCGGCCTGCGCCAAGTGCGTACCGACAAATATGGTCAGTAACAAAAACAAGATAAAAGAGCGGCGCGATGCGGAAGTCAAAGGTAAGCTCGGTAAGGAAAAAAATGATCTGAACATGCGCTATCGCCGATTTTGGTTCCTGTCTATATGCTGAGGCTATTCTACAGAAACACCCTGCTTCTGCGCAGTCTATTGACAGCTATAAGGACTCGCCGCAATCCCACGTCGGCATAGCCACAAACGACGACCAGCGTCAAAAAATGTCCGCGTAGTTGCTCATACAGCGTCTAACCCCTACAATCTTGCCCATTCAGCCGTTATAGCGAAAACAATAACGACATCAGCACGATTAAATACTGGAGCCCAAAATGGCATTCTTGCAAGGCAAAAAAATTCTTATCACCGGTTTGCTGTCCAACCGTTCCATCGCTTACGGCATCGCCACCGCTTGCAAGCGTGAAGGTGCTGAACTGGCTTTTACCTATGTGGGTGAGCGCTTCAAGGATCGCATCAGCGATTTTGCCAAAGAGTTCGATAGCGAGTTGATATTTGAATGTGATGTCGCCAGCGATGAACAAATTACGGCGCTGTTTGCCGACCTTGGCAAATCATGGGAGCAACTCGATGGCCTAGTTCACGCAATCGGCTTTGCTCCACGCGAAGCAATCGCTGGCGACTTCCTTGACGGTTTGTCACGCGAGGGGTTCAACGTTGCCCATGAGATCTCGGCCTACAGTTTTCCAGCAATGGCGAAAGCTGCGATGCCTATGTTGAGTGCTAATGCTGCTTTGCTAACGCTGAGCTATCTCGGCTCGGTGCGCGCACTGCCCAACTACAACACCATGGGTCTAGCCAAAGCCTCACTGGAAGCCAGCGTGCGCTATATGGCGGAATCGTTGGGCCCGAAAGGCGTGCGCGTCAACGGAATCTCAGCCGGCCCGATCAAAACGCTGGCTGCCAGTGGCATCAAGGATTTCGGCAAAATCCTCAATTTTGTCAAAGAACATGCGCCCTTGCGTCGTAATGTGACGCAGGAAGATATTGGCAATGCATCAGCATTCCTACTATCTGATCTGTCCAGCGGCATTACTGGCGAAATCACCTACGTCGACGGCGGCTTCTCGCATGTCGTCGGCGGTATGGGCGGCCTAGAATAAAAGCGAAGTTACAGGCCGATGAAGTTAAAGGAATAAGCTAAAAATCAACCTGGTATTAATACGAGCAGGTGAAAATAAAAAAAGCGACGCACTTGGCTAAGGCGCCGCTTTTTTATTACGTCATGAGAGCGAAACCTCTCCCTTTACGGCGTTACAGGCCTAAAGTATTCGACATCGTGTCGCTTCTGTTGTAGAATGCTGGCTTGTTGTTTTGCCTCACGTTAGTTTTTGTAGGCAAGCACTTTGTAGCATCGCGAACCGTTAGCATTAACGATAAAGCCCTCCCGCCTCAGGTGTTGAATCCACACACCGGTCCCGGCGCAAAGCTTTTGTGCCGAAATTACTCTGAGTTATTTAGTTATTTTTACTTAGCTGTTTCGTTGGTTGGCGTTGCATTTTTGCGCACCTTCGCAGCCTCGCCGGTTCATACTCGGGCGTCGTGCTGCTGCGCTGTACTATCAGAAACACGAAAGAAACTATGACTTTTGAATCACTTGGCCTCCATGCGTCCGTCCTCAAGGCTTTGACCGAATCCGGCTATACCGAACCTACCTCTGTCCAAGAGCAAGCGGTTCCAGCGGGTATCGCAGGCCGCGACATGATGGTGTCGTCGCAGACAGGCTCAGGCAAAACGGCTGCATTCATGCTGCCGGCCTTGCACAAATTCGCAACGCAGGCTGACGCACAACCTGCGGATGGCAAAACCCCGAATCAAGAAATGCAATCAGCGCGCGCGCGCGGCGATCGCCCTCGTTTTAAAGCTGCACAGCCAAAAATGCTGGTGCTGACCCCGACTCGTGAACTGGCATTGCAAGTCACCTCGTCGACCGACAAATACGGTGCATTCATGCGTCGTGTCAAAGCGGTGTCGATTTTGGGTGGCATGCCTTACCCAAAACAGATGCAACTGTTGTCACGTAACCCAGAAATTCTGGTCGCCACCCCGGGTCGTTTGATCGACCATATGGATTCCGGCAAGATCGATTTTTCGCAATTGCAAATTCTGGTGTTGGATGAAGCCGATCGCATGTTGGACATGGGCTTTATCGATGACATCGAAAAAATCGTTGCGGCGACACCTGAAGGTCGTCAAACCATGTTGTTCTCGGCGACGCTCGACGGCGTGGTTGGCAACATGGCAAAACGCATCACCAAAGATCCACTGATTATTCAGATCGCTGGCTCCGCAACCAAGCACGAGAACATTCAGCAACGCGTTCATTTTGTCGACGACCTGTCACACAAAAATCGCATGCTCGATCACCTGTTGAGTGACGAAACCATGGATCAAGCCGTGGTCTTCACCGCGACCAAACGTGACGCTGACAATATCGCTGACCGTTTGAACATCGCTGGTTTTTCTGCAGCTGCCTTGCATGGCGACATGCATCAAGGTGCACGTAACCGTACGCTGGATGGCCTGCGTCGCGGCAACATCCGTGTATTGGTCGCAACTGACGTCGCTGCGCGTGGTATCGACGTGCCGGGCATCACGCACGTGGTTAACTACGATCTGCCAAAATTTGCCGAAGACTACGTACACCGTATTGGTCGTACCGGTCGTGCTGGTCGTAAAGGTATCGCCGTGTCGTTGGTGAATCACGCAGAAAACATGAACGTCAAACGCATCGAGCGCTTCATCAAGCAATTGATCCCGGTCGAAGTAATTGAAGGTTTTGAGCCTAAGCGCACTGCATCACCGCGCTCAAGTCAAAAACCAGGTGGCTGGCGTCCAGGTGACAATCGCGGCAATACTGCGAGCAAGCCAGGTCAACGTACTTTCAGCAAGCCTAGCGCTCCACGTCGTGAAGGTGGCTTCAACAAAGCTCCCCGTACCGCCGATGCCGGTGCAAGCCGTCGCCCATTTGGCGAGCGTTAATAAGCAATAAATAAGCAAAAAACGTACGCCTATTTGGCGAGCAATTGCGACTAATAAAAAAAACCGTGCTCTTGAGCACGGTTTTTTTATGCCTGCAATAATCACAGTGATAAAAGCAATTACAGAGATACTGCATTAATTGTAAGGAAATGCATTAATTGCTGAATACTGGCTCCATTGTTCTATAGTAACTCCATCTCTACTTTGGAAAGCCGATATGAAACGATTATTACTTGGTATGCTAGCGCTGACCTTGAGCACCACCGCTCTATTGCCCATGCAAGCTATGGCACAAGTCAATGTGAGCATCAGCATTGGTACGGCACCACCGCCGCTACGCTATGAAGCTGTACCTGCTCCCCGTCAGGGTTATATCTGGGCACCAGGTTACTGGGATTGGAACGGTCACAATCACGTATGGCGCGATGGCCATTGGGAACAAGCTCGCTCGGGATATGTGTACAGTCGCCCAGAGTGGCGCGAGGATCACGGCAAATGGAAACTCAACAAAGGCGGCTGGAAACAAGGTAAGTACAATGCGCATGATGACAAGCATCATGATAAACATCGTGACCAGCACTGCCCTCCAGGCCAAGCAAAAAAAGGAAACTGCTAACAACCTTGTCCCTGCTATCACGCCATGTTGATATCAGGGGCAAGTACTTCTGCCGCTGGCTGATTAGTTAGGTACATGGATGGATGCAGCTTTATATGCTGAACTGAATGCTGGAATTGTATGCAGCTTCTTTATGCCACCTCCCTATCAGAGTTCATTTTCTGCTCTGTCCCGTATCGCATAGCAAAGGCATCTGCATATGCCTCTGGGTTACTGCCATCCCAGCATATGCCATCGACTAACACGCCACCACGCATACTTTCTTTTGGCACACTCACGCCAGCCATAGCGGCCGCATCACGATAAAGATCAATCTGATTAATCGCCGTCGCCACGGCTTGATAGTCCGGATGCTCTTTCAACAAACCCCAGCGTTTATGCTGCGTCAAGAACCACATGCCATCCGATATGTATGGGAAATTAACCAAACCATCTTGATGAAAGCGCATGAAGTTCGGATCATCACGACTATTACCTATGCCGTTGACGTAATGACCAAGTATGCGTGACACGATCAAGTTCGCCGAAACATTGACATAGGCCTTGCCAGCGATGACCTCCGCTGCTTTCAACTTGTTTTGCGTTGAGGCATCAATCCAGCGACTGGCTTCCAGCACTGCAGCCGTCAGCGCACGAGCCGTATTAGGATTTTGCTGAACGAAATCGGCACTGGCACCGAGTACTTTTTCCGGATGGCCGGGCCAGATTTCTTGACTCGGTGCCGCGGTGATACCGACGTTATCGGCTACCGCACGATGATTCCATGGCTCGCCGGCACAGAAACCATCGATATTGCCCACTGCCATATTGCTAACCATCTGCGGCGGCGGCACGGTCACTACCCGTACGTCGCGCAAAGGATGAATGCCATGCGCGGCTAGCCAATAATATAACCACATCGCGTGCGTGCCGGTCGGAAAGGTATGCGCAAAGGTAAACCGATTAAATTTTTGTAGCTCGGCTTTAACCAGTTTGGCCAACGACTTACCATCGGTCGCGCCCTGATTAACTAATTGATTCGACAAGGTAATCGCCTGGCCATTCTGATTCAAGGTCATCAGGATAGCCATGTCCATTTGCGGTGAGCCTATGCCGAGATGGGCACCGTACACCATGCCGTACAAAGCATGCACGGCATCTAATTCGCCCTGCATCATCTTGTCACGTATGCTCGCCCACGAAGCCTGTTTGCTTGGCACGATCGTGATACCGTATTTTTTATCAAAGCCCAATACCGAGGCCATCACAATCGAGGCGCAATCGGTCAATGGCATAAAGCCGACTGTGACCGTCTCTTTTTCTGGCTTGTCGGAGCCGGCAACCCAAGCTTCGTTTGCCGCGCGTTCGATTCCGATTCTACTTTCGATTACATTTACCATCATTTACGCTTTCGTCTTTTTATCATGCAAGGCGCGTTAGCAAGACGCGATTCTGATCGATCTATCGCTCGCCAAGGTTCAATGCGTGTGATCACATTCGTTAAGAAAGCTGAGTAATTGTTCGCGCAACTGGTAATAGTCCGGATGCTCGAGCAATGCCTTACGTGTACGCGGCCGTGGCAAATTTACTTCCAACACCTTACCCACTTTTGCATTTGGGCCGTTGGTCATCATGATCACGCGATCTGCCAGCAAAATTGCCTCATCCACATCGTGGGTCACCATGATGGCGGTCAGATTGGTGCGCGCCCAGACTTCCATCAATACTTCCTGCAGATCCCATCGTGTCAAAGAATCCAGCATGCCGAACGGTTCATCCAGTAGCAACAACTTCGGTGATAACGCGAATGCACGAGCTATGCCAACCCGCTGCCGCATGCCATTTGACATGTCATTGGCTCTCTTGTGCATCGCATCGGCCAAACCAACACGCTCAAGATAATGTTCAATGATGTCGTTACGCTCCGCTTTGGTTGCGTGTGCGAATACTTTTTGCACACCCAGCTCGACGTTCTGATACGCGGTCAACCATGGCACTAGGCTTGGTGACTGAAACACGATGCCGCGATCTGGACCAGCACCGGCGATTTCTCGATTATCGAGAAAAACATGACCTTCGCTAATTTCAGCCAGGCCTGCAATCATTGACAGCACGGTCGATTTACCGCAACCAGAATGGCCGATCACAGAAATGAATTCGCCCTTGCGTATCGTTAAATCAAAACCGTCCACCACCTTGATCGGGCCCTTGCGACTAGGATAAATCTTTGATACCTCTGAGAATTCGACGTAACGGTCGGCATGCATAGGTTTCTTCGCAGCCGGCGCCTTGGACTGTTTCTGTTCTTGTCCCTGCTCTTGAAATTCATTACTGGTATTCGGCTTGGCCAACGGCAGATTGATAACCTTGCCACCACCAAGCGTATTTTTTGCACCGACTTCCATCAGATATTCGGTGACTTCCTTGCGAATTTTTTTGAACTCTGCTGAATGGTTCATGCCAGCACGATCACGTGGACGCGCCAGATCCACGACAAATTCCGGACCAAAGGTTGCACCTATTCCGGGATTGAGTGGAATAATGCGATCTGCCATGATGATGCCTTCATCCACATCATTGGTAATCAAGATCACGGTTTTCTTTTCTTGGCTCCAGATGCGGATAATTTCATCCTGCAGTTTGGCCCGCGTCAACGCATCCAACGCACTCAACGGCTCGTCCAGCAACAAAATGTCTGGACTACCCGCCAGCGCACGCGCAACCGACACCCGCTGCCGCATCCCGCCGGATAACTCGCCCGGACGCTTGTCCATCGCAGCAGTCAAATTGACCATATCAACGTATTTTTCTACCTGTGCCGCGCGCTCCGCTTTTGATTTTCCCTTGAGCGCCTGATCGACAGCCAGCGCCACGTTTTCGCGTACTGTCATCCACGGCATCAGCGAATAGCTCTGAAACACCACCCCACGATCTGGGCCGGGTCCGTTGATCGGCTCGCCGTTACGCAGTACAGCGCCCTGATCCGGCTGGATCAAACCAGCCAACAACGAAATCAATGTCGTCTTGCCGCTACCGGAAAAACCGACGATGGCGACAAACTCACCTTCCTTGATTTGCAGATTGATATTTTGCAAAACCGGCGTGACATGGGAGCCATTACCATACGACTTGCTCAGATTTTTCAACTCCAGATAGGGCACTGCTGGCGCGGCAGCAGCTTCTGCACGTGTCAAATCTTGTTGAATCAAATCTTGCTGAATCAAATCTTGATTCACACTTTGATTCGTATCCAGCACAGCGGCATCGGATAATTGCATGGTTGAGGCATTCATCGTTATCCTTTATTAAGCACGGTTGCCAAAGCTCACCAGCTTTTGCAGGGTGAACATGATGCGATCCAGTACAAAGCCAACAAACCCGATGGTGAAGACGGCGACCATGATGCGTGCCAGTGAATTTGAACTGCCGTTTTGAAATTCATCCCAGACAAACTTGCCCAAACCTGGATTCTGCGCCAGCATTTCTGCCGCAATCAGCACCATCCAGCCCACCCCCAGTGACAGGCGCAAGCCGGTGAAAATCAGTTCCAGCGACGACGGCAATACGATCTTGAATACCTTGGTGGTCCAATGCAGACGCAAGACCTTGGAGACATTCAGCAAATCCTTGTCGATCGATGCCACGCCGAGTGCCGTATTGATCAGGGTCGGCCATAAAGAGCATAAAGTGACAGTCACTGCCGATGTAATAAATGATTTTTCAAACCATGCATTGTCTGAGGTGACATAGACCGCACTCACCACCAGCGTCACGATCGGCAACCATGCCAGTGGCGACACCGGCCGGAAAATTTGAATCAACGGATTGAGTCCCAGTTGCATGATCGGTGAAAGCCCACACAAGATTCCTAATGGCACCGCAATCAAAGTCGCCAATGCAAAGCCGGTAAACACAGTGTACAGACTGGTGACGATCTGCTCGAGATAGGTACGCTTGCCAGTCCAGCCGCGTATCGTCACTTGTGCGCTTGGATCTTCGGCCAAAATTTCTGCCTTGCGCGTTTCTTGACGCGCATAGAATGCGGCTTCCTTGGTGCGCGCCGCAAAATGTTCGCCAATCAGATCTTCCGCTGCATGCATCACTTGCACCGGTCCGGGCAAGGTACCGAGGCTGGTTTTGATACCAGAGGCAATCGCGCTCCACAGCATCAAAAACACGACGAAGGCGAGTACCGGCACGCCGATCTGCATCAAAATGTCTTTCATCTGTGTGCGTGGATCTTCCCCTCCTGCCAGTCGTGCAAAAGGAATAAACCAGGTCAGCCCTGTTTTATCGAGAAAATTTACTGTTTGGTTAAGCATTGCGGTTCACCTTTATTGAAACCTTGTTAAAACCCTGACGACTACTATTAATGCAATTATTAATTCAGCTCTTAATTCAATTTAAGCGCAGCTGCTTCATCCACGGTGACCGGCATACTGCCGATCACCGCCTGATTACGTTTCTATTTGTGCTTAAATCTGCCTTTACTTGACGCGCTCCTTACCCTTCAGGCCGATCTTCATGCTGTCGATATAGGCATTCGGTTTGCGGCCGTCGTAAGAGATGCCATCAATGAACTCGTTTTTCGCCGGTTTGAATCCGCTTTCCTTGGCAAAATCAGGAAAATCAGATGCCTTCATCTTGCCTTCGGCAATCAGCTCTTTGGCAGCAGCGGCATAGAGATCAGGGCGATAAACTTTTTTCGCGATATCGATGTACCAAGAATCAGGCTTGTATTCCGGGATTTGACCCCAGCGACGCATCTGCGTCAGATACCAGATCGCGTCCGAGTAGTACGGATAGGTCGCGTTATAACGGAAGAAGACATTGAAGTCCGGTACTTTGCGCACATCACCCTTTTCGTATTCAAAGGTGCCGGTCATGCTGTTGGCGATGACCTTATAGTCGGCACCAACATAATTGGATTGCGAGATGATTTTTGCTGCTTCCTTGCGGTTTTTGTCATTCTCAGCATCCAGCCAGTATGCTGCGCGAATCAATGCCTTGATCACCGCCTTGTTGGTTTTCGGATTTTTTTCGACCCACTCTCTGGTCACACCGAATACTTTTTCCGGATTGTTCCGCTCAATTTCGTAATCGGTAATGATCGGTGCGCCAATACCCTTGAACACAGCCTGCTGGTTCCATGGCTCACCCACGCAGTATCCATCAATCGTACCGGCCTCCATCGTTGACGGCATTTGTGGCGGCGGTGTCACTGACAGCAATACATCAGCATTGATTTGGCCAGTCGTGTCACCTTTCAATGGCGCATACAAACCTGGATTGAGTCCGCCGGATGCCAACCAATAACGCAACTCATAGTTATGTGTCGACACGGGAAACACCATGCCCATCTTAAAAGCCTTGCCTTCCTTCTTATAATCGTCCACCACTGCTTTGAGATATTCGGCCTTGATAGGATGCACCGGCTTGCCATCCGCCTGCTTAGGCAGTTTTGGCTTAAGTTTTTCCATGACAGCATTGGAAACCGTAATCGCGTTGCCATTCAAATCCATGCTGAAAGCAGTAATGATGTCTGCCTTGGTGCCATACCCGATGGTGGCGCCGATAGGCTGCCCCGCCAGCATGTGCGCGCCATCCAGCTCGCCAGAAATCACGCGATCCAGCAACACCTTCCAGTTCGCCTGCGCTTCCAACTTGACATATAGGCCTTCGTCTTCGAAATAACCCTTTTCATAAGCAATGGCTAGTGGCGCCATATCGGTCAATTTGATAAAACCAAATTTAAGATCCGGTTTTTCCACTTTGCCCGCTGCGAGTGCCTGCGCACTCAACACCGATAAAGCCAATACACACACGGTCATCGCACGTTGTGCCGATCCGGCAAAGCCGAAACGCGTGTTCTTTTTGTCTAGCTGAAGTTTCATGAATCGTGACTCCCTATCTATAAGCTGGTTGATTAAGTTGCTTCATTAAGCCAATTAATTAGGCCAATTAAACGAGTCGCAACACAGCTCCGAACTACATTTCCACCGGCACTGCTGCAACATCATCGGCATACAAAAATCGCGCATAAAAAAAGGTGTCCGGTCAAGAGCACGAAGCTTTCCTGACACGGACACCTTTGTCCCAATTACCTTGGCCTACGTTGGCCCAAGTAATTTACTGATTGTTTGCACCGCCTTTGGTGCTGGCTAAGTTTATGCAAATGGCATGCCAGCATTTAAAATGCAGCAATACCGCGAAATCATGGATGGTTTAGTTTCTATGCTCTGATTTAATGCAGACTCCAAGCTTCTTAAATGCGCGTTTTCCGTGCAGTGCATCAAAAAAGAGCGCGAAACACCACACCATCATTTTTGCTTTGATTTTTCTACTATCTTTAACACCACCCTCACTCAGCCAAATTAATCATGTTTCTGCGCCAGACACGCCTGTACACGCCATCTCACTTGACAACTTAGCCGATTTTAGATAAAGTCTGGCTCATGTTTACCGCAAACTTTTCCTCCTCCGCACCATTGCACGCTGGCAGCCCCCTGCTACCAACGCTGCTACCGCTACTACTAGCCTAGTAGTAGCTCTTTGCTGTTCGCAGCAATCCCGTTCAGATTTATCTTTCTAGCATTACCTTCGCAGTCCCTAACCACAGTTTTAATTAGTCGCAGCCATCATGCATAATGAGCCGATTCTAGAAGTGAGCACAGCGAACGATGTCATCGTGCGAAAGCCTATCGCCCGGTTAGCGGCGCTGCTATGCCTAGCGATCGGTTGCCTGACCTAGCGCACGTGGCAGTCAGGTAGCCATCCGCCACACCGAATTACTTTCGTATTTTGTTTGTGAATTGTTTGACCAAATAAAGGAATTATCATGATGTTGACTAACCCGGCTGCCAAATACCGCGCCTTTGAACCCGTCCGTTTGACCGATCGCACTTGGCCAAATCAGGTGATTAGCAAAGCACCAATCTGGATGAGCACCGATTTACGTGACGGCAATCAGGCACTGATAGAACCGATGGACCACGCCAAGAAGCTGCGTTTCTTCGACATGCTGGTGCAGATCGGTCTGAAGGAAATCGAAGTCGCCTTCCCTTCTGCCTCCCAAACCGATTTTGACTTTGTACGCAGGCTGATCGAAGAAAAGCGCATTCCCGACGATGTCACGATTGAAGTACTGTCGCCAGCACGTGAGGATTTGATTCGCCGCACGGTTGAATCGGTGGTCGGTGCGCGCCGTGCGATCGTCCACATGTATAACGCGACCGCACCTTCGTTCCGCAAGATCATCTTTAATATGTCCAAGGATGAAGTCAAAGCATTGGCGGTCAACGGTACCAGACTGATCAAAGAACTGACCGACGCACATCCGGAAACCGAATGGGTGTTCCAGTATTCGCCGGAAACCTTTAGCATGACCGAGCTCGATTTTTCCAAAGAGGTCTGTGACGCCGTTTCGGAGGTATGGCAGCCGACACCTGAGCGCAAGATGATCATCAACCTGCCCGGCACGGTAGAAGCCAGCACCCCCAATGTCTATGCTGACCAGGTCGAATGGATGCATCGCAATCTTGCACGCCGCGACGCAATCATACTGAGTCTGCACCCACACAATGACCGCGGTTGTGCAGTGGCAGCGGCCGAACTCGGCGTGATGGCCGGCGCTGATCGCATCGAAGGCTGCTTGTTCGGCAATGGCGAACGTACCGGCAACGTCGATTTGGTGACGCTCGCGCTCAACCTGTATTCTCAAGGGATTACCCCCGACTTGGATTTCTCTGATGTCGATGCCGTGCGTCAATGCGTCGAAGACTGCAATCAAATCCCGGTGCATCCGCGTCATCCTTATGTCGGTGATTTGGTCTACACCGCGTTCTCCGGCTCACATCAAGATGCGATCAAAAAAGGTTTTGCCAAACAAGATCCAAACGGTATCTGGGAAGTACCTTACATGCCGGTTGACCCTGCTGATCTGGGGCGCAGCTACGATGCGGTGATCCGTATCAACAGCCAATCCGGTAAAGGCGGTATGACTTATCTGCTGGAACAGGAATTTGGTTTGGTGTTGCCACGTCGTCTGCAAATTGAATTTAGCCGCGTGGTGCAAGGGGTCACCGATCAAGGTGGTGGCGAAGTAGCGGCCAACGATATTCATGCGATTTTCAAGAATGAATATATCGATGTGCTGAGCCCATACAACTACCGCGGCCATCAAATGCAAGATGACAACGGTGTCATCACGATCGAGGTCAAACTTGAAAAAGATGGCAAAGCGATGACCGTCAAAGGTAGCGGTAACGGTCCTATCGATGCATTCGTCGATGCTCTCGGACTCGATATCAAGCTGATGGATTTTCACGAACATGCAATCGGTAGCGGTGCCAATGCCAACGCCGCCAGCTACATCGAACTGCGCGTCAATAACGGTCCAACCCGCTTTGGCGTCGGCATTGACAGTAACATCATGACCGCCTCTTTCCGTGCTGTGTTGAGTGCAGTCAATCGTGATAGCGCGCTGAATGTGAAAGCCGCATAAACGCTCATAAGCGCTCATAAGCGCTTCGCAATTACTGTCCGCTCTCGGCAATGCCGAAGACGTTTAAAAAAGCCGCTGACGATTCATTAAATCGCAGCGGCTTTTTATTGGAAGGTAATTTGAACGAATAATCTTCGTTGAAAAAATTATCGTGCCAAACGTATGCCAGAAAATTGCCAGCGAGCGCTCGCCGGGAAAAAATTGCGATAGGTAATACGACTATGCCCCATCGCAGTAACACGCGATGAGCCGCGCAATACATACTGATTCGACATGAACTTACCGTTATATTCACCGAGCGCACCAGCTGCGGTTTGATAGCCTGGATAGGCAGAATAACTACTGGAAGTCCACTGCCAGCAGTCGCCAAACAGCTGTTTCAACTCGGTTCTTTCGTCCCATGCTGCATGCTCCCATTCCGCCTCTGTTGGCAAGCGTGCGCCAGCCCAACGCGCATAGGCGTCGGCCTCAAAATATGACAGTTGGGTCACTGCAGCGTCCAGATCCAGCGGTCGCATACCATGCAGCGAAAAAGCATGCCATCCTTGCTGTCTCTTGCTGTCAGTTTCTTTATTGCTACTCAAGTGGCCATTGTTTTTATGCGCGCTGCTTTCGTCTTCTTCGTCCAAATTAAACCAGTACAAAGGTTGTGTCAGCCCCTGCGTCTGCACCCAATCCCAACCTTCTGATAACCAGAAAGCGGGATTGCGATAGCCGCCCGCTTCGATAAAGGCCAGATACTCTTGATTCGTCACCAGTTTATTTGCCAATTCGTAAGGCTCGATAAATTGTCTATGCTGCGGCATCTCATTATCGAAACAAAAGGTCTCGCCGTCGCTGCCGATCTGTGTAATCCCACCATCAAAACGTAACCACTGCATCGGTAAGCTTGATTCATGCAACGAATACAATGACTCGGTATAGGCTGGCTTAAGCGGGTTGCACGATAATAGATGCAGCACGTCTGTCATCATCAACTCCTGATGCTGCTGCTCATGCTGTAGACCCAACTCGAGCAATACCTGCAAATCGCGTAAGACTTTTGTATCAGCATCCGAAGTAGTCGACAGTAAATCAACGATGCGCTGGTCAACATCGGCACGATAGGCGTGCACTTCCACCATCGATGGACGCGTCAATAAACCCCGCTGCGCGCGCGCATGACGATCGCCAACACCGTTGTAATATGAGTTGAATAAAAAACGAAAAGCGGGATGATGCGACTGAAAATTAGGCTCGAATTGCTCAAGAATGAAGGTTTCAAAAAACCAACTGGTATGCGCGAGATGCCACTTTATCGGACTCGCATCCGGCATCGATTGCACGCAACAATCCTCAGCCGACAAAGGCTGCGCTAAAGCAAGCGACTGCTGGCGTACGGTCTGATAATGGCGCGACAACAATTCCACATCAAATGAATCGGCGTCGCGCAAATGCAATTGCTCAGTCTGACTATTCATAGTTATCTCACAGTGAACGCAAGCATGATGGCGACGCTAGCGTAAGGAGGCGACAATTTTTTACGTGGCAACGTAAAAACATACGTAATAGACCAGTGTATTCCACAAACAAAACATGTATGTACGCGGCCCAACATACTGCGCGCCTGTTCAAACCATCAACATAGTTTACCTACATGACACGTGCATGACACACCAAAAACCATTCCTGTGGATCAGTCCAAGCCGTGATGCCGGAAAATCCGGCCTGTGTCAGTAAGTCCATAAAGCCTTGCCGAGTATATTTGTAGCTGTTTTCGGTATGGATACGTTCTCCACGCTTAAAGCGTCGCATGCCGTTTGGCCAATGTACGGTTTGCTCGGATTCGGCCTCCAAATGCATCTCGATCCGACTCTCGGCTGCATTAAAAAAACCACGATGGCGCCACTGGCGCACATCAAAATCAGCATCCAGCACCCGATTCAAATGGCATAGCAAGTTCAGGTTAAACGATGCAGTCACGCCCAACATGTCGTCGTAGGCTGCATCCAGTGTCGATTTTTCTTTTACCAGATCGACGCTAATTAAAATCCCGCCATCTTGATCGCAAGCCGCATAAATCTTTTTCAAGAAGACTAATGCTTGTTGCGGCGAAAAATTTCCTATCGAAGATCCCGGATAAAAAAACAGTCGCTGAGAACCTCGCACGGCATCCGGCAGCGACAAGCCGGCAGAAAAATCCATCCCTATGCCAGTCATCTCAATCTTTGGATATTGTTGCTGCAAGCGCGCCACCGCATCACGTAAAAAATCGACCGATATGTCAACCGGCACATATTGCGCGGGCTCCAGCACACTAAATAGACTAGCTGCTTTAGCGCAATTGCCAGCACCGAGATCAATTAATGTTGCTCCCAACCCGGCAGTTTTCGCAATCTCTGGTCCATGGATTTGAAAAATCTCAGCTTCGGTGCGGGTCGGATAGTATTCCGGCAGTTCGCAAATTGCCTCAAATAGCTTAGAGCCCAACGCATCATATAAATACTTGGCTGAAGTAAATGCTGTTTGTGCGCTTAACCCAGCGCTCAATTCTGCAGAAATTTCTTGCTCACCTTCGTTGATGCTCTGAATAAACTGCGCCAATCTGGTTCCCCTTTAATCTGCAAGTCCGATTACGACAAGCCCTTGACCCCGCCCTAAGCAAGCGCACATATAGCTAGAATTTCAATGCGATGACGTCGTACAAAGCATTTATTGACAAACATTATGCATAATTGACTCGTTTTCCGCTTTGCAGGTTCATTTTTCATCGCATCTTTATTTGCATCACTTTGCAAACAAACAGCGACTCAGCCTGATAGGCATTCGATGCACGTTGCCTCTGTATAAATTTAATGCAGGAATGAATAAGAAACTGGTGCTAAGCTATGAGCTCCCACTTCAAATCAGAGTTTGCCTCCCTCAACGGGAAGAACAATGTTGTAGTCGCTAACGTAACGTAATCGTTTTTATCCTATCCTCGCAGATACCCGTAATCGATAGTCCTCATGACACCAAGCACCTCCCGTGAATTAGAAAAAGGCAGTATCGCCACCCTGCGTGGCCTGTCCAGATTTTTAAAACCGTATAAAAAACAATTTCTATTAGCGGGCCTTGCATTGTTGGTTGCTGCTGGCGCCACGTTGGCAATCCCCTACGCGTTTCGTCAGATGATAGACCTCGGTTTTGGTGGCAGTGGTGGCATAGAGAGCACCACCCATATCAATGCCTATTTTCTTGCGCTGTTTGGCGTTGCATGTGTGCTAGCGGTAGCAACCGCTGCACGCTACTACATGGTGTCGTGGCTAGGAGAGCGTGTCACTGCTGATATTCGTAGCGCCGTGTATGCCCATGTCGTCACGCAAAGCCCACAATTTTTTGAAACGACCAAAAGCGGTGAAGTATTGTCGCGTCTGACCACCGACACCACACTGATCCAAGCCTTGATCGGCACCAGCATCTCGATGGCCTTGCGTAATATGCTTTTATTTATAGGCGGCTTGGCGATGCTGTTTGTTACCAGCATCAAATTATCATCGATCATTTTGGTGCTGTTGATTGCAGTCGTGCTACCGATAGTCTGGTTTGGCCGTCGTGTACGCACATTGTCGCGTCACTCGCAGGATAGAGTCGCCGACTCATCCGCGTTGGCTGGAGAAATCTTGAACGCAATGCCAACTGTGCAAGCGTTCACGCATGAAAGAATCGAAGCGCAACGTTTTACTTCGACTGTCACCGATGCGTTTCGTACCGCGACCAAACGCATACGTGCGCGTGCGTTGCTGACACTCACAGCGATTTTATTAGTGTTCGGCGCCATCGTTTTTGTATTGTGGCTGGGCGCGCATGCGGTCATCAACGGCAGCATGACAGGCGGCGAACTCGGGCAATTCATTCTATACTCGGCGATCGTATCTGGTGCGATAGGCGCATTGTCGGAAGTGATGGGCGATGCACAACGTGCAGCTGGTGCGACCGAACGCCTGCTGGAGTTACTGACAGTCCAGTCGCCGATCTCCTCACCGGATGCGCCACAAAGCTTGCCACCAAGACGCGAAAATGGTGCTGCATTAAGTCTGGATATGGTGAGCTTTAACTACCCATCACGACCATTGACGCCAGCGCTGTCGCAACTTTCGTTCAGCGTCGCTGCGGGCGAAACGGTTGCCATCGTCGGCCCCTCCGGTGCAGGGAAGACCTCATTATTTCAGCTATTGCTGCGCTTTTACGATCCGCAAGAAGGGGTGATCGAGCTTGATGGCGTAGACATCCGCCAGCTTGAACTGGAAAATTTGCGCGACGCCATCGGCATCGTGCCGCAGGACACGGTGATTTTTTCCGCCAATGCGATGGAAAATATCCGCTACGGCAAAACCGATGCGACCGATGAAGAAGTCATTGTCGCCGCCAAGATGGCCGCCGCCCACGAATTTATCGAACGTTTGCCGGAAGGCTATTTATCGTTTCTAGGTGAACGGGGCGTGCGTCTGTCAGGTGGTCAACGTCAACGCATCGCGATTGCCCGCGCCTTGTTAAAAAATCCGCCACTGTTATTACTCGACGAGGCTACTAGCGCACTCGACGCCGAGTCCGAGCGATTGGTACAAAGCGCGCTCGAAGCCGCGATGTTGGGTCGCACCACACTGGTGATTGCGCATCGTTTGGCAACCGTACAGCGTGCCGACCGCATTATCGTGCTGGAACACGGTCACATCGTCGAGACCGGCACCCATGTCTCGCTCATCGCAATGGGTGGCTTGTACGCCAGTTTGGCCGCTCTGCAGTTTGAGCAAACTTGAGCGCTGGTGCTAGCCATCTCTGACCGATCAGCAGCAACTCATCGACAATTAATCAAGCAATGAGCGAGAATTATCGAGATTTCCACGTAACGTTTAAAATAGCGGTTTGGGCAAAAAGCTAAGGTCGAAGCCGACGTCTCTGAGCGGATAGAATCCCGCAAGCTTGATGCATTAAATGCGCGAATAAATGCACGCGATTAAATCCACAATTGCGCGCGCTCTACGATCAACACTCTCGGAGTGCAATGAAACAGTATCTCGACCTCGTCCGCACCGTACTCGATACCGGCAGCTGGCAAGAAAACCGCACCGGCATCCGCACCATCAGCATTCCGGGTGCGATGCTGCGCTTCGATCTGCAAAAAGATGGCTTTCCTGCAATCACGACCAAACGCTTGGCATTTAAATCGGTGGTCGGCGAACTAGTCGGCTTTCTGCGCGCCTCGCGCAGCGCCGCTGATTTTCGAGCGCTTGGTTGCAAGGTGTGGGACCAAAACGCCAATGAAAATAGCGAATGGCTGAATAATCCCTATCGCCTCGAAGAAGATGATCTGGGACCGGTGTATGGCGTGCAATGGCGTGCTTGGCCCGCTTACAAACTGATCGCAGTCGACAAAAAAACGCAGATTCAGGATGCGCAAGAACGCGGGTTTCGCGTGGTTGGCACGGTCAAAGATCAAGGCGACGACAAGGTATTGCTGTACCGCGCGATCGATCAACTGCGTGATTGCCTGGACACCATCATCAATAACCCAGGCAGTCGCCGCATTTTGTTCCACGGTTGGAATTGTGCAGATTTAGATGCGATTGCCCTGCCAGCTTGTCATTTGCTATATCAATTTTTGCCTAATCAAACTACGCGCGAGATTTCGCTGTGTCTGTATATTCGCAGCAACGATATCGGTCTGGGTACGCCGTTTAATCTGGCTGAAGCGGCCGCGCTGCTGCATCTGGTCGGCCGCCTGACCGGCTACACGCCGAAGTGGTTCACCTATTTCATCGGTGATGCGCATATCTATGAAAACCATCTGGATATGCTGAACGAACAGTTGCAGCGCACACCGCATCCGGCACCGCAATTGAAGATTTCGGATCGCATCCCCGACTATGCGTTAACAGGAAAATACGAACCGGAATGGCTGGACAAGATCGAGCCTTCCGATTTCTCGCTGGAAGACTACCAGCACCATGCACCTCTGTCGGCACCGATGGCCGTCTGACTGAAAGCCACACATGCCTTCTCAACTCACTCTCGTTGTCGCTGTCGATGCTAATAACGGCATCGGCATCAACAATCAATTGCCCTGGCATCTGCCGGAAGACCTCGCGCATTTCAAGCGCACCACGTCCGGCCACGCCATCATCATGGGACGCAAGACCTTTGACTCGATCGGTCGTCCTTTGCCAAACCGGCGCAATATTGTGATCACACGTAATCCGGACTGGCGGCATGATGGCGTCGAAGCAGTGACCTCGATCGCGGCTGCCAAGACACTGGCTGGTGACGCGCCAGCCTTCATTATCGGTGGTGGCCAGATCTTCGCCGATACGCTGGCCGAGGCCGACCGCTTGATCGTCACCCATATCGATAAAACCTTCGATTGCGATGCCTTCTTCCCGGCCATCGACACTGCGCAGTGGAAGGAAGTGGCGCGGGAAAAGCACCATTCCGACAGCAACGACTTTGATTTTTCTTACGTGCACTACGATCGCGTCCACGCAGTTTGATCCTTTTCGTCATCTGATAGTCATAAACAACAGTAACGCACCGGCCGCGCAAAAAGCGCCGCTTTTTCCCCAAACGATTCGCATATCTGCGAAAATTCGCTTTCTTTTTCCGGCATGCCGCTCTCATGATTCGGCATGCCCTTTTGTTCTGCTGGAGACCGCATGAAATTTCGTTTCCCTATCGTCATCATTGACGAGGATTTTCGCTCCGAGAATACCTCGGGTCTTGGCATACGAGCGCTCGCCGATGCAATGGAACAGGAAGGCATGGAAGTACTGGGCGTCACCAGCTACGGCGATCTGTCACAGTTTGCGCAACAGCAATCGCGCGCGTCCGCCTTTATCCTGTCGATTGACGACGAAGAGTTTGGCGCTGGCTCGTTTGAAGAAACCGACGACGCGCTTAAATCACTACGCGCCTTCGTCGAAGAAATTCGCCACAAGAATGCTGACATCCCGATTTATCTGTATGGCGAAACCCGCACCTCGCGTCACATCCCCAACGATATTCTGCGTGAACTGCACGGCTTCATTCATATGTTTGAAGACACGCCGGAGTTTGTGGCACGCCATATTATTCGCGAAGCCAAATCATATTTAGATGGCTTGGCCCCGCCATTTTTCCGCGCCTTAGTGCACTACGCGCAAGATGGTTCGTATTCATGGCACTGCCCTGGTCACTCTGGTGGCGTGGCGTTCTTGAAGTCGCCTATCGGTCAAATGTTTCACCAGTTCTTCGGTGAAAACATGCTGCGGGCCGACGTCTGCAACGCTGTCGAAGAACTGGGTCAGCTACTAGATCACACAGGACCGGTTGCCAAATCAGAACGTAACGCAGCGCGCATCTTCAATGCCGATCATTGCTACTTCGTCACAAATGGAACAAGCACCAGTAACAAGATGGTCTGGCACTCGACAGTCGCACCCGGCGACATCGTCGTCGTCGATCGCAACTGTCACAAATCCATCCTGCACTCGATCATCATGTGCGGCGCGATTCCCGTATTCCTGATGCCAACCCGTAATCACCTCGGCATCATCGGCCCGATTCCATTGTCAGAATTTACAATGGAAAACATACGCGCCAAGATTGAGGCCAATCCGTTTGCGCGCGAAGCCATCAACAAGAAGCCACGCATCCTGACGATTACGCAATCTACCTACGATGGTGTGATCTATAACGTCGAAACATTGAAAAATATGTTGGACGGCGAGATTGATACGCTGCATTTCGATGAGGCATGGTTACCGCACGCGACCTTTCATGACTTCTACAAAAATATGCACGCGATTGGTAAAGACCGTCCACGCGCCAAAGAGTCGATGATTTTTTCGACCCAATCGACGCATAAACTGCTCGCTGGCTTGTCGCAAGCATCGCAGATTTTGGTGCGTGAATCAGAGACGGTAAAGCTTGATCAAGATGCGTTTAACGAAGCGTATCTGATGCATACCTCGACCTCACCGCAATACTCGATCATTGCTTCTTGCGACGTTGCCGCCGCCATGATGGAAGCGCCTGGCGGTACTGCGCTGGTTGAAGAAAGTATTTTGGAAGCCTTGGATTTCCGCCGCGCGATGCGCAAGATCGAAGCCGAATGGGGCAAAGCAGATTGGTGGTTCCAGGTGTGGGGGCCAGACAATCTGGCCGAAGAAGGCATGGGCACGCAAGACGATTGGATGATCCGTGCCGAAGATAATTGGCATGGCTTTGGTAAGCTTGCCCCCGGCTTTAATATGCTCGACCCGATCAAAGCCACCATCGTTACCCCAGGTCTTTCGCTAGACGGGCAGTTTGGTGACACGGGTATTCCCGCGTCTATCGTCACCAAGTATTTGGCCGAGCACGGCGTCATTGTCGAGAAATGCGGTCTGTATTCATTCTTCATCATGTTCACCATCGGCATTACCAAAGGCCGCTGGAATACATTGTTGACGGCATTACAGCAGTTCAAGGACGACTACGACAAAAACCAACCAATGTGGCGCATCTTGCCCGAGTTTGTGGCTGCTAACCCGCGCTATGAAATGGTCGGCTTGCGCGAGCTATGTCAGATGATTCACGGTTTCTACCGCGACAGAAACGTCGCGCGTCTGACCACCGAGATGTATCTGTCCGACATGCAACCTGCGATGAAACCATCGGACGCCTTTTCCAAAATGGCGCACCGTGAAATTGATCGCGTTGCCATTGACGAACTGGAAGGTCGCGTCACCTCTATCCTGTTGACGCCTTATCCACCGGGCATTCCATTATTGATCCCGGGCGAACGCTTCAACAAGACCATCGTTGATTACCTGCGCTTCGCGCGCGATTTTAACGAGAAATTTCCTGGCTTCGAAACCGATGTACATGGTCTGGTAACGCGCGAGGTTGATGGTAAGCGTGGCTATTTTGTTGATTGCGTCAGACAGTAATCAGCCACCGTAAGCGGGCAACAAAAAAGACCTTGTGCATATTTTGTACAAGGTCTTTTTTTATCTGCCCACATCATCGAAAATCAGCAAACACACTCACGCGTGTTGCGTCATCAATTCGGCATAACTTAAAACAACCACTTCGCTTTTATCGATGCCGACTGATTGACGTAATCCCGACGTCCCTCGACGTCATAGCGCACCGATATCTCGGTACCACTTGCCGTGTTGTGGACGTAAGCGAGACCGCCCGCAAACAACCAAGGCGAATGATCTATGCCTTGTGTGGCAAAGGATTGTCCCGGCGTACCTGCATACGTCGCCACCACATTGCCGACTTTATTAATGGCGTCATAACCAACCCCAGCATTGGCTTCGATCCAGCTATACGTTGTCAGCATGTGGCTGATGCGCGCATCCACACCAATGACCAAGGCATCATTGGTTTGTTGAGCCACATTAAGATTGAGTGCATTCGCACCCTTCTCGCGATAACTATCCGCACGCAACCATGTGTAATCGGCACGCAATGTTGATGTCACGCTGGTACGTTCACTCAGTACTAGCGTCTTTTCTAAACTCGCGCCGACGTGCGCGGTGTAGGTTTGGTGATCCGACGTTGCGGTACGGTCTAAACCACCAAAGTTGAGGTGACGGACGCCGCTGTTGCTATTCTGCCCGACGTCTGCCTGCCACATCCATGCCATGTTGTTGGCTAACTGTTTGGTGCCGTACAGCGCCAACACATGCGAATCAATATCAGCATGTTGTTTGGTACCAGACAATGTGGTGTTGCCATCGACATTGCTGTTGGCATACGCATACGCGATGCCGATACGTGTGCTGCGATCAAGATCGCCTTCGAGTCCCCCGGCCATACCCCATGTCGTCGCATCAAAACCAGCGGCACCATCGCGATCATCTTGATTGATGGAGGAGCCAAACGGTTGCAACCATGCGGCGCGGTTGCTGATGGCATCACCACCGGACAAGCCGCTGCTGGTAACGGCTTGGCGATTTTGTAGCAGGCGATTAATCAAACGCAATGTGCCTTTCGTTACTTGCGTTACACCAGAATTAAGTAACGGCAAAGTTTGCGTGGCAGCTTGGCTGACTTCACTATCCGTAGCAAGCTTGCCTAGCGCCGTCACGACGTTCGCCATGTCGCCTGTTGCGCCTTTGTTGAGGGTGTTATCCAGTACATCGGCTGCGCCCAGTGTGGCAGTCGCACCGCTATTAATAACAGCCTCGCGTATGCCAGTGACGGAGTTAGATGCCACGTGCAAATCAACCGCATTGCCGTTGCGGATTGCATCAAAGTTGAGCAATGCGGAGTTGTCGCTGACATCGAAGGTCGTGCTTGTCAGCGTGCCAGCGGAGATCACGCTTGTCAGGAGGTGCCCTCTCGCCAGCGTATTGACACCGGCAACATCAACCGAAATTTTCGCATCGGCGTCAAAGGTCGCAGTATTGGTAACAGCCAGTTTGCCGTAGCCCGTATTACTGGATGCACTGATTCCCAAGGTTTGACTGGCGCTCTGTGTATAGCTGTCGAATTGCAGGATGCCACCTTCAACTGTAGTGTTGCCGTCATAGGTATTGCTGCCGGCAATCGAAAGCGTGCCACTGCCCTGTTTGGTCAAACCACCGGTGCCGGTGAAGAGGCCGCCGGTGGTGATGCCAACATCAAAGGCTTGCGTATCGATAAAAGCACCACCGCCATTGACCGCGATACTGCCAGCGGCAAGGCTTCGAATGAAGTTGCTTTGATTACCCTTGGCTTGCAAAATACCGCCATCGAAGGCAAATACCGCGCTGCCCGCCCCTCTCTTGATATAGCTCGCGGTGAGTAATCCGCGTGCACCCGAGGTGCCGTCCAGATTCAGCGTGCCGCTACCACCTGTAGAGTCGCCAATACTGACAATGGTCGCACTGACCGAGCCGCCGTTCTCGACAATAAGAGTACCGTCGCCGCCTTTACCAACTTCGAGGTCGCTTGATATTTTCCAGCTTGAACCAGCGCCATTCACGGTAACCTTGCCAAGGCTAACCGAACCGTAAGCGATATAGCCATCACCGCTACTGACCAATCCGCCGTTCTCGATATTAAGAGTACCTGTGCCATTGGAACCGACATAGAAGTTAGTGTTGGTCCAACTTGAGCCGGCACCAGTAACGGTGACTGTGCCGACCTTGCTTGGAGCGTAGCCGATACGACTGACGGCATTTTTAAGCGAGCCACCATCGCTGATTTGCAACGTACCTCCATTAGCAGTGGCGGAGCCGTTACCGAGATTGCTGAGACCGGATAACGTCAATGTACCCGTGCCTTCCTTGCTCAAGCCATTGGTACCACCGGTGCCGCTGATACTGCCCGAGAATGTCGTATCGCTATTGTCTTTGCCCACTGTCAGAAAGGCGCTACCAAGCGTGACATTCCCGCCCCCCCGCCAGCGAACCGATAGTCTGGGCGAAGTTGTTGAGGGCAAACGTCGCACCGCTCTCAACCGTCAGCGCACTACTGCTTGCAATGGTATCGGCCACACCCGCTTGTAATGTGCCGGCCGATACCGTGGTCGTCCCGCTGTAAGTACTTTTACCGCTCAGTGTCAGCGTGCCGTCGCCGAGTTTGGTGAAACTTCCGGTGCCGGAAATAATCCCCGCATACGTTTGCGCATCACTACGATTAAATGTCAGCGCGCTGTCATTCGTGATATTGCCGAGAATTGATCCGGTGGTGCCGCCATTACCAATCTGTAGCGTACCTGCCTCGACCGTGGTACCGCCGCTATAAATATTTGTACCAGTCAATGTCAGCGTGCCGGTGCCCTGCTTGGTCAAACCGCCGGTGCCTTCCAGGTCGATGTCGGCACCAACGTCGTATCCGTTGGTGTCGAAGAAAAAGCCACCACTGGCTATGACAACTTCGCCAGGGTTGAAGTCTTGAAAAAAATCACTCTGATTAGTGGTGGCACGCAGAATGCCGCCGTTAATTGTTACCGCACCACTACCGCCACGTAAAGCTGCAGTTTCCAGAATGCCGCGATTACCGCTGGTACCAAGCAGATTCAAAGTACCGTTACCGCCGTAACCAACCGTCAAAAGGCCGTTCACCGATACTTTGCCGCCATTTTCAATGTTCAGTATTCCATCCCCCACTCTAGCAACGCGGAGGTAGTCTGTTATGTTTAAAGTCGAACCGGCACCCGTGACGGTCACCATGCCACTACCACTATGGCCATAGCCTATATTCATGGACGAGCCGCCAACGGTACCGCCGTTTTCGATAAGTAACGTGCCGTTGGCAACCGTCCCGATATTGGCGCCAGAAAAAGTCAAGGTCGATCCGGTGCCGGACACGGTGACCGAGCCCTCGCTTACATTCCCGGCCGTGAGCAGCAAACTCCCCGTATAAGTATGACCGCTGTCGATCGTCAGGCTGGCCACACCAGTGCCACTACTGCCAACAGCGATGTAGCCGTAATCTGCATCGCCAGCACTATTGATACTCACGCCCCCGGCTATAGTCAGATCCACAGCCAATGCCGGTGCCAGATGCAAACCCGCCAGCAACGTAACCGCAAGGCCAGCCGCCCTTACCACGGCACCGCCGATGCCTTGTGCGCGCGTATGCTCGGAGGCGACTTGATGGATACCCAGTTTACGATTGAAGACGATGCGGTAGTTACGATTCATGGCGGTTGACGAACTTTTTCATGTGGCGACACATCCGCATCTATCGAGAGTGGGCTGTGTCTGGTGCCACAGGCAACTGACTGTGGCGCTTAGCGTCGAGGAATGAGGCGTGTGCCTGGTAGCGAATCATCTTGCAGCAGGCAATCACGTGACGTGCGCTACCGGCGATGAGAATGTGAACTTGACAGTTTGTTAGCGCCTAGTCTGGTGCGACTGTTCTACCTATCCCTGAAACATCGCGAAGCGTAAAAGAGTAAGAATGGAGTGGCTATCCGTTTTCCGCAAAAGCGACAGTAACGGCTGTTTTTATCGGAAATAGTATTAAATGACGGCTAAAACAACCACTTCGCCTTTACCGATGCTGACTGATTGAGATAATCACTACGACCATCGAGGTCATAGCGCACGGTGATTTCGGTACCACTCTCCAGTGTATGGGTGTAGCCAAGTCCTGCCGTCAAAAGCCACGGCGAATGCCCTACGCCTTGCGTGGAAAACGATTGTCCAGCGGTGCCAGCATACGATGCCACTACGTTGCCGCGCTGGTTGATAGTGTCGTAACCAGCTCCGGCATAAACCTCAATGTGGCTGTGATCAGTCAATGCATGACGAATACGTGCATCTGCACCGAGCACAAAGGCTTCGGTGTCATTGGCATCGACAACCAGATTGAGCGCATCGGCACCCTGCTCACGGTAGCTTTGATCATGCAATCTCGTATAGTCAGCGCGGATGGTGGGGGTGAAGCTAGTGGCATCGTTGAGCATTAATATCTTCGATAAGCTCATACCAACATGCGCAGTGTAGGTTTTGTAATCAGACGTCGCGGTTCTATCGAGGCCACCAAATTTGATGTGACGGGAACCGCTGTTGCTGTTTTGTCCGACGTCGACTTGCCAGCCCCAGCTCAGGTCGCTAGTCATTTCTTTGGTGCCGTACAGCGCCAGCACATGCGCATCGATATCGACATGTTGCTGGGTACCGGACAAGGTCGTATTGCCATCGACCTTGCTGTTAGCATACGCATAGGCGATGCCGATACGTGTGCTGCGATTAAGATCACCTTCGAGTCCACCGGCCATACCCCACGTCGTCGCATCAAAGCCGGCGGCGCCACCACGATCATCTTGCTCGGCGCGTGAGCCGAAAGGCTTGAACCATGCTGCACGGTTGGCCAGCGCATCACCGCCGGACAAGCCGCTGGTACCGAAAGATGCGTTCTGGCGACCCTGTACCAGACGATTGATGGAGGTCAGAACGCCACTCGCAACTTGCGTGACGCCAGCACTCATCAGCGGCAAGGTTTGGGTGGCGGCTTGGCTGACTTGGCTATCGTTCGAGAGTGATCCCAATGCCGTCACCACATTACTCATATCCCCTGTTGCACCATCGTTGACAGCGTTGTCGAATACATCGGCGGCGCCCAGCGTAGCAGTCGCACCGCTTTTTATGACCGCATCACGTATGCCGGTGGCGGAGCTAGATGCCACGCGCAGATCAACTGCATTGCCGTTGCGGATTGCATTAAAGTTAAACAGCGCGGAGTTGTCGCTGACATTGAAAGTCGTGCTCGTCAGCGTGCCAGCCGAAATGACGCTTGTCAGAAGTTGTCCCCTCACCAGCGTATTACTACCCGCGACATCAACCGAAATTTTTGCATCAGCGTCAAAGGTCGCTGTATTGGTAACAGCCAGTTTGCCGTAGCTCGTATCGCTGGCGGCACCAACTCCCAGCGTTTGACTGGCGCTCTGTGCATAGCTGTCGAATTGCAGGGTGCCACCTTCAACTGTAGTGTTACCGTCATACATATTGCTACCAGCAACCGACAACGTGCCACTTCCCTGCTTGGTCAAGCCGCCTGCACCTTGCAACATGCCGGCGGCCGCAATATGGGCATTAAATGCCTGCGTGTCGACGAATGCGCCGCCCGCATTAATTGTGACCGAATGACCCGCAGCAAAGCTATTAAAGAGAAAAGACTGATTGGCCGTCAGGCGCAGGATGCCACCATTGAAATTAACCTTGTTGAGCGTCGTGCCGCCACCCGCAAGTTGCCCCGCCTCCAACACCCCGCGTGCACCGCTGGTGCCATTGAGGTTGATCTGAGCGGTATTGAACGCACTGCCTACCGTCACCGTATGTGTGCCTGCTTTTACAACGCCACCATCCGAGATCGTCAGTGACGCATCACCGTTGATCCCAATGCCGATATTGGCGGAACTGTCCCAACGAGATCCGTCACCTGTCACCGTGATCGTGCCTCGGCCATTCAAATCGATAGCTAGCTTGGCACCCGCACTAGAGACAACGCCACCCGCTGAAATCAGCAGTGTTCCATTGCCGACATCGCCGATTGTCAATGCGCCAGAACTCGTCCACGAAGCGCCGCCTCCCTTAACTTCAACAATGCCAGTGGTACCAGTATCCTTGCCAACAACTCCTGCGGCACTGCTAACGGAACCACCGTCTTCGATTATGAGCTTGCCACCCTCAACAACGGTGTCGCCGCTATAGCTGCTGGTGCCGGTCAGTGTCAGCGTGCCACTGCCCTGTTTGGTCAAGCCACCGCTGCCTTGCAGGCCGAGATCGGTGGCTACGCTGTAACTCTGCGTGTCGAAGAAGAGACCACCGCCGCCGATTGTGACTTCGCCGTCGACAAAACGTTGAAAATAGTCGGCCTGATTGGAGGTGGCACGCAGTATGCCCCCGTCGAAATTAACAATTGCTGTGCCGTTATTGCCCGGGATGCCAATATGGTTGAGATAGTTGATTTCCAGAATGCCACGACTGCCGCTACTGCCTAATAGATTCAAGGTTCCGGTGCCAGTATTGCCGTAGCCTATGCCGAGGCTATTTGTCCTTACGAGGCCACCAGCTTGGATATTCAACGTCCCCTCGCCAAAGCGACCAACGAGGACGGTAGCTAAAGTCGTCAAATTCGAACCCGCGCCTGTAACCGTCACGGTGCCAACGCCTCCCGCGTATGAGCCAATAAATACGCCATTGCCAGTAACCGTTCCGCCATTTTCAATGAGCAATGTGCCGACGTTATTGGCACCAACGGTAGAGGATTGACCAGGTATTGTGGAAAACGCAAGCGTCGATCCCGTTCCTGACACTGTGGCAGAGCCATCGGTGCTCACACCAATGGCGAATGAATCCGTCGTGAACTTATCGCTGCCGGAGATCGTCAGGCTACCCAAACCGACCCCACTACTGCCAACATTGATGTTGTCGTATGTGGCATCGCCAGCGCTGGTTTGACTATCGCCACCTATGATATCCAAGTCGGTAGCCATCACTGGTGTCAGATATAAGCCAGTCAACAGGGCGAGTGTAAAAGCGCCCGCCCGTACCACTGCACCGCCCTTGCCTTGTGCGCGCGCATGCTCGGAGGCGACTTGTTGGATACCCAATTTACGATTGAAGACGATGCGGTAGTTACGATTCATGGCGGTTGATAGACTTTGTCAAGTGGCGACACTCCCGCATCGGACGAGAGTGGGCTGTGCGTGATGCCACAGGTAACTGACTGTGGCGCTTAGCGTCGGGGGAAGAGGCATGGCCTGGTAGCAGATCACCCAGCAGCCAATCATCTTGCAGCGCGCAATCGCACGACGCGCGCTAGCGGCGATCAGAATGTGAACTTGACAGTTTGCTGGCGCCAGCTTGGGCGCGACTGTTCTACCTATCCCTGAAACGTTGGAAAGGGTGGCAGAGGAATGTGGGGGCGACTATCCGTTTTCCGCAAAAGCGACAAAGTTCTGCTTTTTACGAAAAATAAAAACCGGCGATCAGGAAGCGAGCGTGAAAGAAGGCGATTCGTCAAACAGGCGTTTGTAGTCGGCGGCAAACCGACCGAGATGGACAAAGCCGAAGCGCATGGCGATATCGGTGATGGTGGTAACCGATGGATCGGCCATGTGCAAGATGGCACGCACGTGATTCAAACGGCACAAACGAAGATAGGCTAGCGGCGACATGTCGACGTAACTACGGAACGCATATTGCAAAGTGCGCTCAGAAACGCCAACGCTCATGCAAATATCAACAATGGTAGGGATTTCACCTGCGGCAAGACGCTCTGCAACCAGCTCGCGTGCCGCACGACAGACATGCAATGCACGTACGCGTTCGATCGAGGATGGTTGCATATCGTTTGCATCCGTCGCTGCTGTTATTTGCAGAACGTCCAGCAACAACATGTCGCGCAAAACGTCTGCGTAGCGCGAATGATCTGATGCATTAATTGTGTCTGCTGCTTGCAGCGAGAGATTCACCACGGTTTTTAGTGCCGCCTGCTGCGTACTGCGAATCGACAAAACCTGCTCAGGTGCATGCTCCCATTGCATGGGATTAAGTGCCTGTGCGCCGCGCAGAAATTCATCCTGGTTGAAGCTGATATAAGCAGTCTGCGCACCAGCCGGGACATAAAGGTCAAACTCTGTATGCTCGGGCATGAAGAAAATCGTATCCGCGTCGCTCGCGGAAAGTTCTGAAAAACGAAAGGTTGGCGCTGGCGTGCAATACGATACTGTGCACAGATTGGGTGGCATGACGCCGAGCTTTTGTACTGCGGCATCCTGGCATTCACGTACGACTTGCTGACTGCCGAGATCCAGGGCTTCCATCTGCCCCAGCCGCTTGCCTTGGCCGAGTTGATAGCACTCCATCTGTATCCAAGGCTGCATCGCCGCTTGCATAACGGCATCTTCAATCACATGCGAGCGCAAGCTACTGTCGTTCATCATGACTGTCATGGCTTCTCCAAGATGACCATTCGCATGTATCGAAAATCAGTATCCATTATTTCCTCATAACGAACGTCCACGTTGCGAACTAATGGCCAGCTTTCCCTTTGAAAAAATACATCGCCTTGTCGGCATGTCTTAATAACTGTTGTTCGTCGTTGCCATGCTCTGGATAAATCGCAATCCCGATACTGGGTGTAGTACGCAGGCTCTGTCCAAGTACGCTTAAGGGCTGATCAAACTTTTTGCGGATTTTTTCTGCCACCATGGTTGCCTGGTCAAGTGCGGAAATATGCTGCAGCAAAATAACAAATTCATCTCCCCCAACACGGGCGACGGTATCAGACTCACGCACACATTCTTTAAGACGTTGCGCAACTTGCTGTAACAAAACATCGCCGACATCGTGACCTAAGGTGTCGTTGATCTGTTTAAATTTATCCAGATCGATATACAGTACCGCTAATTGTTTATGATCACGTCGCGCATTCAATAGCGCCACTTTCATGCGGTCATACAACAAGCCCCGATTAGGTAAGCCAGTTAGTTGATCGTATTGCGCCATGTATTGCAGGCGTAGTTGGAAATGATGACGTTCGATGGCAAGTGCAATTTGTGTCGAGACGAATTGCAGTAATTCTTGATCTTTTGCGTCGTAACAAGCGCCACCTGGATAACTCTTGACCACTAAGACCCCGATGGTGCCTAGATGCGATTTAAGCGGCACGCCGAGCCAACAATACGGCGAAATAGCCAGCGCGACACCTAAGTCTTTAAGGCGCGCGGCCATGGTTGCTGGCGTAAGCAAAAGCGGGCGCCCTGTGCGTACAATCTCTGCACACAAGGTTCCTATGGCGGGTTTAGCCGATTTATTTATCGGTTCAAATTCATCAATATGATAGGGGAAACTCAGCTCTGCAGTCTCCTTGTCGTACAAGGTAACCGAAAAGTTATCTGCTGGAATCAAGGTCGCGATGATCTGATGGATGCGCTGAAACAAGGTTCGTAAATCGCTAGTCGCGAAAGCTGCCTCAGAAATCGAGTACAACAAGGCTTGCATCGTTTCGGCTTTTTTATATTCCGTGATATCACGTGCCACTCCTATGCGCAGCTGATCTACCTCCGACCAGCGTGCCGACCACATCACGTGCACAATACGGCCATCTTTACGGATATAGCGATTTTCAAAATCGAGCTGCGGGCGGCCTGCCATAACGTCATAGGTGGATTGTCTGGTACGCTCAATATCGTCCGGAACAATCATGTCAGACATGGTTCTGCCTATCATCTCTTCTGGCGCATAACCAAAAATGCGCTCGCACGCAGCACTCGCATAAACGATACGCGCATCCACATCCACCGCAAATACAGCATCCATCATGATGTCTATAAAGCTGGTCGACAGCACTTTTTGCTTATTTTCCATGTGGAAATTATAGTGTTTATGCCGTCGTCCCGCAGGAGAAATATCAAATGACACTCAGCGATGACACATTCATTTACATTGTCGATAAGGAATGAATAAGTTCTGAGGAATATTTATGTCTCGTCACACTTATGATCAGACGAACTTAGACGCGCATGGATCATCACAATGCGCGGCCATCGTAATGGCTAACACGAATCGACGTTAGATCGATTTCATTCAAGCAGCGTATATTAATCGCAGCCATCTCACTGCCATTGGGCGCCACACCTTCTGAATAGGGACTGACACCGCAAGTAGGGCAAAAACGATGTTTGATTTTATGCTGATTAAATTGATACACGCTGGCGGCGGATTCGGGCGTCAATAGTGTCAGCGCATCACGTGGGACAAACTGTAACAATGAACCCTTGCGCTGGCAGATTGAGCAGTTGCATGAGACCGCTTCGGTGATTTCGGTTTTCGTCTCGACATCAAAAGCAATTGTGCCGCAATGGCAGCTACCATGATATTTCATACCCTCCCCCCATAATGTGAGATGCTACTCCGTGACACCGACGTCGCAGACGTTATCAAACGTGTCCATATCACGTACATGACGCCTTGCGAAACGATGTGGCCACTTCATTCAGCAGAGATCGTGACAGGAAAACTCATCATCACATCGGTAGCAGCAGAACGGGTATGCCTTGCACAATTAGCGTCCTATCGGTTTCGCTATGCGTTTAGGATAGGTTGATGCTTCAAGCCTTCGGCAAAGTCACGCCGTGTTGACCCTGATATTTTCCACCGCGATCTTTATACGAGGTTTCGCACACTTCGTCGCTCTCAAAAAACAGCACTTGCGCACATCCTTCACCAGCATAAATCTTTGCCGGTAACGGCGTGGTGTTGGAAAACTCCAGCGTCACATAGCCTTCCCACTCTGGCTCGAATGGTGTGACGTTGACGATGATGCCGCAACGCGCATAGGTCGATTTACCAAGACAAATAGTCAACACATTGCGCGGAATACGGAAGTATTCAATCGTGCGTGCTAATGCAAATGAGTTGGGTGGGATGATGCAGACATCGCTTTTAACATCGACAAAAGAATTCTCATCAAAGTTTTTTGGATCGACAATGGTTGAGTTGATGTTGGTGAAAATTTTGAATTCGTCGGCGCAGCGAATATCGTAGCCATATGACGAGGTACCGTAAGAGACGATCTTTTGTCCGTTTGCGGTACGCACCTGCCCCGGCTCAAAGGGTTCGATCATGCCGGTTTCTGCCGCCATGCGGCGTATCCATTTATCAGATTTAATCGTCATTTTCTTCAGGGCTCGATGGTTGATAGGAACTGTGCGCAATTTTACGCGAAATTCTACCCACTCTCAGCTTTCAACCTTACTGCGACCATTAATCTTTCCCTTGTATTTTTCCTTATGTTTTTAGATAAGACTCGATATCGATTTCGTCTATCTGGGCCGGCGCCATATATCGCATAGCGTAATCTTTATAAATACCGGAACGTAAAAACAACTCAAATAGCTCGCCATCAATATGCTGATCGTTCTTCATAAAAGACATAATTTTGAGCGCTTCTGATAGGGTTTTGCCTTTTTTGTATGGTCTATCCGTGGCCGTCAATGCCTCGAAGATATCGGCGATGGCCATCATGCGTGCGACTGGGCTCATCTGATCTTTGGTCAAACCTTTAGGGTAACCAGTGCCATCCATTTTTTCATGATGGCCGCCAGCGATTTCCGGTACCTGGCGCAAATGACGCGGGAAAGGTAGTTGCGACAGCATGATGATCGTCTGCACAATATGCTCATTGATTTTGTAACGCTCTTCTCCTGACAGCGTGCCACGGCTAACCGACAGGTTATAGAGCTCACCTCTGTTGTATAGCAACTTCGGTACCTTCAGGCGAAAGCCCCATTGGTTATCGAGCGGTATATCGTCATGCGCACCGCGTTCTATCAAATGCTCTGCTTTATCCGCCAACAGATATTCCGGGGTTGGCAATGGCGCTTGCGCTTGCCCACCTTTGCGATGGACTTCATCGTGTGATATACCCAAACTATCATCCAGCGTCCGCATCCAAGTGCGTGCGGCGATTTTCTGCAAACGCACCACTTTGTCAGGGTCCATAAATTCACCGCCCTCATTGCAACTGGCGACAAAAGCAAACTCTTCATCCAACTGCTGCTGTTGCTGTGCCAGGCTATCTGTTGCGAGTTGCGCATCCGTGCCTGCCGCGATCGCTTTCAAGCAAGCAATTTCCGCATCACGTTTGAGCACCTCAAAACGCATTCTGACTTCATGAATACGGTCATAGATAGTCTCCAGCTTGGTCGCCTTATCCACCACATATTCTGGCGTCGTCACCTTGCCGCAATCATGCAACCATGAGGCCACATGTACGGCCTCCCATTCATCTGCGTTTAAAGAGAATTTGGCATACGTCCCTGATTTTTCATCACACGCAGCTTGTGCCAGCATCTTGGTTAATTCTGGTACGCGTGCGCAATGACCGCCGGTATATTCACTTTTTGCATCAATCGCGCCGGCTATCATTTTGATAAAAGACTCAAACAACAGCTTTTGTTCCTGAATCAAACTTCTGGTTTCCATCGAACTGCTGGCGGAGTGCGATAAGGCACTGACAAACGCGAGCTGCGCCGCATCAATCTTAGTTTTGCGCTTGAGTAGCATCAAGCCGAGCAAATCCTGTTTTCGATTAAACAGCGGCACCGCGATGATGTGGCCGCTCGCACAATCCTTGTACAACGCTCCCAGCCCTAAAGCATCTATGTCTGCGGCTGTCATTTCAGACGCTTCTGCCTGCTGCGTATCCAGCGCTAACTTCCAACTCGCCGGCAAACTATCCAAGACCAAAGCTTGTACTGAGGCACTGATGTCATCATTTTTGTCAGTCAAAGCGGCGCACGGTAGTAACTGATTTTTATCCGTCAAAAACAAAACACCGGCCTGCGCCTCGGCTGCGTTCATGGTTTCGCGTAATAACATGGGAAGCAACCGATCAAAATTTGTTTCTGCCGCTACTGCATGACTAATATCGATAAATTTACGTATCGTCGACTTCATGCCGCCCATGGTGTCAGCCAACCTATCCACTTCAATAATTCGAGACTGGAGCTGAATAGGCTCGTTAAATTCAAAATGTCGTATGGCATCTGCTTCATCAACCAATATCCGTAATGAACGCGAAATACCATGTACCGCCAGCCAAATAAAAGGCATCGCCAGCAAAATAATCAACAAAGTAATCCACAGCGAAGTGCTGCGAATTTTCAAGGCAGTGGCAAATAATTCCGTATTTGGTATTGCTGCCATCAAATAAAGTGGATCTGCGCCGGCCAGCAATATGGGCTGTATCGATACACGCCAATCACTTCCGTCAATATCGACTATTTTGGCAATCCCTTTGGCTGGCATATCTTTAGCTACCTGCGTAATCATGCCGCGTAATGCAGGCACGCCAAAGGTATCCAGATTCTTCAATTTGGGTGATGCAGTGGAGGCGGTTGCGGGAATGATTAGTTTTTGCAGATCTTCGTAGGCGACCACATCACCGCTGTCGCCGACTAATACGAGCTCACTGGATGGCGTTACTTTCTGTCTTTCCAATGCAGCCCCGAGTGCAGATAATGGAATATCCACTGCAATCACCGCATGGCCACTTTGTGCTCGTTTGGCGATCGTCATGCCAACTTCACCACTGGAGTAAAACAGATAAGGTTGTGTTGTCACAAGGTCTGTCGTGACGATCGCCATTTGATACCAATTACGCTGTCGAGGATCAAAGTTGGCGTATTCCGGATGCGATTCTTCACGCAGTAGTTTCATATCCCGATCTAGATACTGATATATCGCCTCAGTCTTGCCGCTGTTATGCACAATGCAGCGCAATTGGTAGCGACTATTCTCCGGTGCATTAAATCGTTTGCGCTCTTGCTCGCTATCGATACGATGAAAATAAATATATTCGCCGTTGTCATAGCCGATGAATAACGAAGACATACCACGATCACTCTCGAGCGCGACCTGCAAAACCTTGACGCTATTCATCCGTTGCGGCATCGTTGCAACAGATGTAATGGGATGATGGCTGAGTAATTTAATTGCCGTATTGGCTGGGCCGATAATGCCCTTGATCTCGCTTGCGATAATGCGAGTGGAACGCTGTGTGAGATCCTGCGCCGAGGATTCCAGCATCTGGTGCGACATGTGATACCCAACTGCGGCAATAATCCCGCTTATCAGCAATGTCGCCAATATGAAAAAAGCGGTTAAATGAACATGCAGACGAAATTTTATTTTCTTCATGATATCCGCGTTGTTGGTTGCATTTTTCAAACACCAAGCGGTCTTCATTCTGCCGCAAATTTGTCAACTCTCCAATCATTAATATTTACAATCTGGATTTAATAAGAAATTTTCTTCATAGCCACCGCTAGCGCTGCATACTCTCCCACACTTTTTGCAAGCGCTTTACCGACACCGGCATAGGCGTGCGTAATTCCTGCGCATACAAAGATACGCGCAGTTCTTCCAGCATCCAGCGATAGTCATGCATTGCGGGATCATTCGTTTTTAAATCAAAATTGCGCTCCTTCAGCGCGCGTTGCCACGGCGCGGCGGCTTGCTGCCATTCGCTCATCGCTTTGGCGTCACGGTGCGGATCGGCGCGCAGTTTTTCGATACGCACGTTCACTGCTTTTAGATAGCGAGGGAAATGCGTGAGGTGGGTGTAATCTGTCTCTGCGATAAAGCGTTTGCCGACCAAGCCTTGCAATTGCGACTGCATATCGGCGACTGCTTGTGTATGTGCTTTGACGGTTTGCAGTTTCTTCGGTAGCGCGTGGTATTCGGACAAAATCAAACTGACCATCCTGGCAATCTCATTGACCAACAAGCCCAATCGTGATTTACCTTCATCACGACGTTTGTTGAACTCCTCAGCATTACTCGGCAATGGTTCTTGCAGGCAGGCGCGCTCCAAACCGGCGTTGATGATTTGTGCGCGCAACTCTTCTTGCGAGCCCAACGTCATAAACTGCATCCCCATCTGCTGCAGACCGGGAACGTTCTTTTCCAAATACTTTAATTGTTCCTTCAACTGCAAGGCCAGCAAACGACGCAAGCCCAGTCTATGCACGCGCGCGGCTTCATCTGGATCATCAAACACTTCCAGATCACAATGCGTTTCCTTATCGACCAATGCCGGGAAGCCGATCAGGGTCTGCTTGCCGCTTTGGATTTCTAATAATTCTGGCAACGCGCCAAAGGTCCAGCCGGTTAGTTGCTGATGTTGGGTGACAAGATGCGATGCTTTCCCGTTGTCTGCGGCTTGCGTCTGTTGTACTTTGCTGTGCGCGACAAACGATTTATGCTGCGGCGATATTTTTTCTGGCTTGGTTCCACTAGTCGATTGACCGACCAAATCGATGGCGCCGACTGCATTTTTTTCTGCGATACGTTGAAAACTTTCACGTGCTTGCCCACCCAATTCGGCACGCAAAGTGGCGAGATTGCGTCCCATTTCCAGCTGGCGACCATGCTCGTCTACCACCTTAAAGTTCATGGCCTGATGCGCGGAAATAGTTTCTAGCTTGTAGTCAGTCGTCTTGGTCGCAATGCCAGTTTGCTCGCGCACATCGGCGATCACCGCATCCAACAAACTGCCCTTGCCAAAGTTGTGACTTTCATGCGCACGATCACAGAAGCCAGCGGCGTAATCCGGCAGCGGTACGCAATGACGGCGTAATTTTTGCGGCAAGGATTTCAGTAGTAGCTGTACTTTTTCCTTCAACATGCCGGGTACCAGCCATTCACATCTATCGGCTGAAACCTGATTCAACGCATAAAGCGGCACTGTCAGCGTGACGCCATCGCGTGGTGTGCCGGGCTCAAAGTGGTAGGACAAACCCATCTCGATACCCGCGACTTGCATCACTTTTGGAAACAACTCGGTGGTAACACCGGCCGCTTCGTGTCGCATCAACTCGTCACGGTTTAGATACAGCAACTTCGGCTCTTGTGCCGACACATCCTTCAGCCACTTTTCAAAACCGATGCCGTTACACACATCGGCCGGAATCAGCTTGTCGTAAAACGCAGCGATCAACTCATCATCGACCAACACATCGAGCCGACGTGATTTGTGCTCCAGATTTTCGATCTCTCGCACCAGCTTGTGGTTGTGCGCAAAGAATGGCGCACGCGTATCAAAGTCGCCACCGACCAAAGCATCACGGATGAAGAGTTCGCGCGCTTCTTTCGGATTAATCAAGCCGTAGTTGATGCGACGCTGACTATAGACGACCAGACCGTACAAAGTAGCGCGCTCGTAGGCCGATACCTGTGCGCTACGTTTCTCCCAACGCGGTTCACCATACGATTTTTTCAGAAGATGACCGGCAATGCGTTCCAGCCATTCTGGCTGTAGCTGCGCAATACAGCGCGCATAGAGGCGCGTGGTATCGACCAATTCTGCCGCCATGATCCATTTTCCACCCTTCTTGATCAACGTAGAACCGGGCCAGATGTGAAACTTGATACCGCGTGCGCCGAGGTAGTGCTGATCCTCTTCTGATTTAAAACCGAGATTGCCAAGCAGCCCCGTCAAAAGCGCAGTATGTAATTGTTCGTAAGTCGCTGGCGCCTCGTTCAAACGCCAGCCCTGCTCCCGCACGATCGTCAATAATTGGCTATGCACATCCCGCCATTCGCGCAGACGTAGTTGCGATAGAAAATTAGCGCGACATTCTTCTTGCAATAGACGATTTGATTTTTTATGCGCGACAGCATTGTCAAACCATTTCCAGATTTTCAGATAACTCTGGAACTCCGATTTTTCATCGGCAAATTTTTTGTGTGCATTGTCGGCAGCGGTTTGTGCTTCCATCGGTCGGTCACGCGGATCTTGCACCGATAATGCTGCAGCGATAATCAGCACTTCGGTTAGGCAGACGTTTTCTTTTGCGCCCAATATCATGCGCCCCACGCGTGGGTCCAGCGGCAGACGCGCTAGCTCACGGCCGAGTTTAGTCAGGCGTTTATCGTCGTCCACTGCACCCAGCTCTTGCAACAACTGATAACCGTCGGCAATCGCACGACCTAACGGTGGCTCAATAAACGGGAAAGTTTCGACATCAGCTAAATGCAAAGACTTCATCCGCAGGATGACGGACGCCAGCGACGAGCGCAGGATTTCTGGCTCGGTGAATTTCGGTCGCAGCAAATAATCTTGCTCATCATACAAACGGATGCAGACACCAGCGGCGACACGGCCGCAACGACCAGCGCGCTGATTGGCTGCCGATTGTGCGATCGGCTCGATCTGCAATTGCTCCACCTTGTTGCGGTAACTGTAGCGTTTGACACGCGCCAGACCGGCATCGACCACATAACGAATGCCGGGTACCGTCAACGACGTCTCAGCGACATTGGTCGCCAGCACGATACGGCGTGCGTTTGACACTTTGAAAACCCGTTCTTGCTCCTGCGCCGACAGGCGTGCGAACAAGGGCAATATTTCCACATGTGGCGGATGATGTTTGCGCAAGGCTTCGGCCGCATCGCGAATTTCCCGCTCGCCCGGTAAAAATACCAGCACGTCGCCAGAGCCTATACGCGCCAGCTCATCGACTGCGTCGACGACAGCATCCATCAAATCACGTTGTCCGCGCTCCTTGGCGGCTTGTGCCGAGCGACGTCCCTGTGCTGCATCTGAAGTGGCATTCGGGCTGGTGTTGGCCGTATTTTTATCGAACGCCTCGACCGGGCGATAACGCACTTCGACCGGGTACAAACGACCGGAGACTTCAATTACCGGCGCCAGCTTGTCACCACGTGCAAAGTGACGCGCAAAACGATCAGCGTCGATCGTCGCTGAGGTTATGATGACTTTGAGGTCAGGCCGCTTGGGTAACAGCTGTTTCAGGTAACCGAGCAGAAAATCAATATTCAAACTGCGCTCGTGCGCTTCATCAATGATGATGGTGTCGTACTGCCGCAGCAACGGGTCGGTCTGCGTTTCTGCCAGCAGGATGCCGTCGGTCATCAGCTTGATCCACGCGCCTTTACTCAACGTGTCATTGAAGCGCACCTTGTAGCCCACCAGCTCGCCCGGTGGTGAGTTCAGTTCTTGCGCAATCCGTTTCGCGGTAGAAGAAGCTGCAATCCGACGCGGTTGGGTATGACCAATCATTCCCTTCTCACCACGTCCCAGCTCCAGACAGATTTTGGGCAACTGTGTGGTTTTGCCAGAGCCGGTTTCGCCACTGAGAATAACAACCTGATGGTCACGTATCGCGTTTGCGATTTCGTCGCGCTTACCAGATACCGGCAACTCCTCTGAAAAAGTAATCTCAGGTAGCGGATTGCGCCCTGGCTGCGCAACGGCTTGATCGTGACGCATCTTGTGCGGGGATGGCTTGCGCGCCGGCGAACTAGGCACAGGCAGTTTGTTTTTTGGGTTGGATTCAGATGCAGACATGTGGCTGGAATTATACAGAGCGCTGTCGTTTTTCGCGCTCAACACCACTACATTCACCCATTGTGAGCGAATTGCTATGGTTATAATGTGCAGATGGAAAATTCTGATCAATTCGTCCAATGGCTGCGCTCAGTCGCGCCGTATATCCACGCCTTTCGCGGCAAGACCTTCGTGGTCGCCTTTCCGGGCGAACTGGTCACCGCCGGCATCCTGCCTGTATTGGCACAAGACTTGTCGCTGCTGCATGCGCTCGGCATCAAGGTGGTGTTAGTGCATGGCTCGCGCCCACAGGTTGAAGAACAACTGGCGTTGCGCAACGTAGAAGCGCGCTATCACAATGGCTTGCGCATCACCGACAGCATCGCGCTCGAATGTGCGAAAGAAGCCGCTGGCGAACTGCGTCTGGATATCGAGGCAGCGTTCAGCCAAGGTTTGCCGAACACGCCGATGGCGCATGCGCAGGTTCGCATCATCTCCGGCAACTTTGTCACGGCAAGACCTCTAGGTGTCATCGATGGCGTCGATCTTGAGTTGACCGGGCTGACTCGCAAGATCGCGCATGAGGCGATCCAACCAGTGTTGAATGCCGGTGGCCTGGTGCTGCTGTCACCTTTGGGTTTTTCTCCGACCGGCGAAATTTTTAACCTGACGATGGAAGACGTCGCCGTTGCTGCTGCCACTGCGCTACGTGCCGACAAGCTGATCTTCATCAGTGAAACCGCACTGATGACCAATGCGCTCGGTGAAGAAATCCGCGAACTGACCTCCGCACAAGCCAACGCGCTATTACAAAACGATGAGATCCCCGGCGACATCGCGTTTTATCTAGAGCACTGCGTCAAAGCCTTGATGCGCGGTGTGCCGCGCGCGCACATCGTACCTTTCAATGTTGATGGCGCTGCGCTGCTGGAAATTTTTACCCATGATGGCATCGGCACCATGGTCAGCTACGACAATCTGGAAAGTCTGCGCCAAGCCACCATTGAGGATGTCGGCGGGATTCTGAAACTGATCGAACCGCTGGAAGCAGATGGCACACTGGTCAAACGCGGACGTGAGTTGATCGAACTTGAGATCGATCACTTCTCCGTTATCGAACATGATGGCGTGATCTACGGTTGTGCTGCGCTCTACCCTTTCCCTGCCGACAAAATGGCAGAGATGGCATGTTTAATCGTGAATCCGGAAGCGCAAACACAAGGTGATGGCGAAAGACTGCTCAAACATATGGAAAACCGTGCGCGCGCTGCCGGGCTGAAAAAACTCTTCGTCCTCACCACCCGTACCGCGCACTGGTTCCTCAAGCGCGGCTTTGTGCCAGCCACCATCGACATGCTGCCGAAGGATCGCCAAAGCATGTATAACTGGCAGCGCAAATCACTGGTTTTCACGAAGAATCTATAATAGCTGCACGATAACAATTAAATCGACGTCCACACGGGCATCCATATCGGCGTCGATGCCATCCACCTCACTCAACCCAGCCCGCGCATTCATGCGCGGCAGGCACCATAAGGACACGCAACATGAGCCGCATGATTCATTGCATCAAACTCGATAAAGAAGCCGAAGGCTTAGACTTTCCGCCGTATCCGGGCGAACTCGGTAAACGCATTTACGAAAGCGTCTCCAAAGAAGCATGGGCAGCTTGGCTCAAGCATCAAACCATGTTGGTTAATGAAAACCGCTTGAATCTGGCGGATGTGCGCGCGCGCAAATATCTGGCAACGCAAATGGAAAAGCATTTCTTCGGTGACGGTGCCGACGTTGCACAAGGCTATGTGCCGCCTAGCGAATAAAGACGCTACGCCGCATAAAAAAGCCCACGTCAAATTGATGTGGGCTTTTTTTATCTAATAGTGGACGCTGTAACTTGCTTATACGACGTCAATCACCGTAAGGCTAAACGCACTAATGATGAATCCGCATCACCTTGTCTTTATACATAACCTGAGTGGCTGTCAAAATCTCGCGTAACAAAAAAGAGAAACTGCCGAGTAAACAGAGCATTCCCAGTACAAAAAAACTGGCGATCACTTTGGATAATTCGAGGCTAAATGCATCGCCGACAAACAGCGACACAATGACCAGCGACACCATAAATGCGCAGGCGACACTCAAAATAATCGCACGATTGATCATGTGCGCACGCGCGTACAAGATATGTAACTCGTTCTGACAAGCGATTCTTGTGGCGTCCTCTACCGCACCTAACTTTTCTTCCAGGACGCGCGAGCGATCAACGATACGCGCCAAACGATTGGTGAGTACCATCATGGTCGAGCCGACGCCAGTCAATAAGAATACTGGTGCCACCGACAATTGAATGATGTGACCGACGTCGGAGAGTTGTATATCCATGGTTTATTCCTGGTGCCACGCGTAGTTTTGCACTATATCTTTCAATACAATATGTGATGCATTATGCCCAGTACGCGATTAGCCGAGCAAGGGGGAAATCGTATCACCTCGCCAAACGACTTCGTATTTTTCCTGTCGATTACGCTTACGCCGCCAGCTTTTGCATTTCCCCACCTAAAGCTTGCACCAAATCGGCCAGCATCTTGTCGAGTTCGCCTGTCATCAACGTGATGTCTGCGTCAAAACGCTCCTCTTCGTTTTGGGCGCTGGTATCGTTCTCTTCCTTGATCACGTCCAGCGGCGTAATGCGCTTGATGGTTAGGGATTCAGTCAACACAAATGAAATGCGATCCGCCCAAGTCATTGCCAGTCGCGTGCATTGCTTACCGGCTTCGATATGACGTCGCACATCATCGACTTCCAGGGTGTGTCGCACGTACCGAACGGTCGCTTTGCTCTCGGTGGTGGCGCGTAGTTCGGTATCTTGATCGACTGTAAATCCGGGCGGCGCCTGGTCGGCGACCAGCCAGTCCGTCATCGCTGCCACTGGTGACTGCACGACATGCAATGCTTCCAATGGAAGCTTGTCTACCGATTTAAACAACAGCTTTAATACTTCATCCGCTTTTGCCGGGCTGGCCGCATCCACCACCAACCAGCCGTTGACCGGATCAATCCAGACCCAAGTATTACGGCGAATACTAAAAGCGCGCGGCAATAAATCGTCAGTGACTTGCTCTTTTAATTCTTTCATCTGCTTGCGACCTGGCTTGAAGCCTTGCTGCTCTTCGATCTCGGCGGCCTTGGCTTTAGCTACCTGATTGATGACACTGGTCGGCAGCAGCTTTTTTTCGGTAGCGAGCATCAGCAAAATTTGCTTGTTGATGGTGTAGACCAGCTCACCATTTTCGCGTGGTGAAGCCCAACCCTGGCTTTGCATCTCCAAACTGCTACATGGTTGAAACGCGTGGGTGGCAAGATCTTTTTCTAATTGTGCTGCGGTGATGGCAGTTGGAGCGGGGAGTCGATATACCTGCAGATTCTTAAACCACATAAAAAGCCCCAACGAAAAAAAGGGGCTATTCTACACGCGCTGTTCTGGATTTTTGCATCGCTTTGCATTCGACTGCGCGGCAGAAATCACTGCTGATATGAGACAAGCACACAAAATCGGTCAATTTTAAAATTATCCTAGCGAAACGCAATTGCGGACAGGAAGTACCGCGCTAACAGTTATAATGTGGCGCAGTTAGTTGTGCCGTTTTTGGCGTTTGACATTGCCGCGAAACATGCTTGCAATGCAGAAACGTATCCGGTATCAAATTGCACCACAGTCGCTCATTATTTTTAATTAACCGCAGCACCAATAGAGTTTCCATGTCCAGACGTCCCTCTCGTAAACCGATAGAAATCAAAATTTCCACCGTGGTCGCCGTTTCCGCGATTTTGCATCAATCGGATCTGCACATATTGGATGCCGCCATGCAGGAAATGACAGGTGGCGATGCGGATTTTTTTGACGATGAGTTCGCCATCATCGATGTTGCTGCCTTGGATACGCCATCACTCGTCATCGATTGGGCTGCGATTACCGCATTGCTGAAATCGTATCGTTTGAATGCGGTCGCGGTACGTAACGCGACGCCCGCAATGGAAGCCGATATTCTGGCGCATGGCTTGAGCCTGGATGGCTCAGTGAAGCCGCGTGCGGAAGTGGTACCAGAACAAACCGATATCGCTTTTGACTCAGCAGAGGAGTCAAACGCGCCGCACAACATCGCCGAAGTGATGGAAGCGCCTGCTGTCTCCACGCAAGCAGTCACTTCCACCGGCACCCACACCATGATCATCGATACGCCAGTGCGTGCTGGTCAGCGCATCTACGCGCGCGGTGCTGATCTGATTATCACTGCCGCGGTCAACAATGGCGCCGAAGTGATTGCCGATGGCAGTATCCATATTTACGCGCCATTGCGCGGACGTGCATTGGCCGGTGCCAGTGGCAATACCGAAGCGCGTATTTTTACCTTAAGCATGGAAGCCGAACTGGTCTCGATTGCCGGCATGTATCGAACATTTGAGGATGGCTTTCCAGCGGAACAAAAAAAGCAGGCTACCCAAGTCAAGCTGGTCGGTAATCGTATCGATATGCTGACCATCAAGGCAGCGGCCTGATTTCTTCAGCAGTTATTTACTTGCACTCAATGCGTACTGAATTTCGGATTAATTTTCGCATCAATATTACGTATTTATCTTATTAACGAGAGGGGTTTCCTTTGGCAAAAATCATCGTTGTGACATCAGGTAAAGGCGGCGTCGGCAAAACCACGTCCAGCGCCAGCTTTGCTTCCGGACTTGCAATGCGCGGGCACAAGACCGTCGTCATCGACTTTGACGTCGGCTTGCGCAACCTTGATCTGATCATGGGCTGCGAACGCCGCGTGGTGTACGACTTGATTAACGTCGTCAACCAAGAGGCCACCTTGAATCAGGCCATGATCAAGGATAAGCATTGCGACAATCTATTCGTGCTGCCTGCCTCACAGACACGTGACAAGGATGCGCTGACAGAAGAAGGCGTCGAGCGCGTATTGAAAGATTTGGCAGCGATGGATTTTGAATACATCATCTGCGACTCACCAGCCGGTATCGAGCATGGTGCGGTAATGGCGCTGACTTTCGCTGATGAAGCGATCGTCGTGACCAATCCAGAAGTATCGTCGGTGCGCGACTCAGATCGTATCCTCGGCATCATTCAGGCCAAGTCGCGTCGCGCGCTGAATAACGAAGAGCCAGTCAAAGAACACTTGTTGATCACACGTTACTCGCCGAAACGCGTAGAAGCTGGCGAAATGCTGTCCTACACCGATGTGCAAGAAATTTTACGCATTCCATTGGTCGGTATTATTCCTGAGTCGGAATCAGTACTACATGCATCGAATGCCGGTAATCCAGCGATTCACATCGATGGTAGCGAGGTATCTGAAGCCTATAAAGATGTGGTTGCACGCTTTTTGGGTGAAGACAAGCCTATGCGCTTTACCGACTACGAAAAACCCGGCTTTCTGCAAAGAATGTTTGGAGGTAAGTAAACATGGCGCTGCTCTCCTTTTTATTCAATAGCAAACCTAAATCCGCATCTGCTGCCAAAGAACGGCTGCAGATTATCATCGCGCGCGAACGTAGCGGTCGCGCCGGACCAGATTTTTTGCCTGCGCTGCACAAAGAATTGATTGAGGTGATTTCCAAATACGTCAAGGTTAATCCCGGCGATATCAATATCTCGGTCAATAACCAGGGCAATCTGGAAGTGCTAGATGTCAATGTGGTGCTGCCGGAAGATGCAGAGATGGTGAAGTAAACATCGAACATCACAGTAATTAAAAACTGTGAAGATCAGCCGTAGTAAAAAAGAGCGCTTTGCAATTGCAACACGCTCTTTTTCTTTTTGTCTCCGCCGTTTGTTTATACAAATTTTCGCGACACAACCAATTTGTCGCAGATCACGTATCATTTCGTTTTACTGTTACTTCGGATCCCGCCATGAAAACAAAAGCCGCCGTCGCCTGGAAAGCAGGCCAACCTTTGACCATCGAAGAAGTCGAGCTGGGTGGCCCGCGTGAAGGTGAAGTACTGGTTGAGATCAAGGCGACCGGTATTTGCCATACCGACTACTACACTTTATCCGGCGCTGATCCTGAAGGTATTTTCCCCGCGATTCTCGGGCATGAAGGTGCGGGCGTGGTGGTTGATGTCGGCCCTGGCGTAAAAAGTTTAAAGAAAAACGATCACGTCATTCCGCTCTACACCCCAGAATGTCGTGAATGCAAATTTTGCTTATCGCGCAAAACCAATCTGTGTCAAAAAATTCGCAGTACGCAAGGTCGTGGCTTGATGCCAGATGCAACCAGTCGCTTCTCGATTGATGGCAAGCCGATCTTCCATTACATGGGCACCTCTACCTTTGCTAACTACATCGTCGTTCCGGAGATCGCCCTGGCAAAAATCCGTGAAGATGCACCTTTCGACAAAGTTTGCTATATCGGTTGCGGCGTCACCACGGGTGTCGGCGCTGTTTTGTTTACCGCTAAAGTGGAAGCTGGTGCAAATGTCGTGGTGTTTGGCCTAGGCGGCATTGGCCTCAACGTGATTCAAGCGGCACGCATGGTCGGCGCAGACAAAATTATCGGTGTCGATCTCAATCCTGAGCGCGAAGCAATGGCACGCAAATTCGGCATGACGCATTTCATCAATCCAAACAAGGTTGAAAATGTGGTCGACGCGATCGTACAACTGACCGACGGCGGGGCCGATTACAGCTTTGAATGTATTGGTAACGTCCACACAATGCGGCAAGCGTTGGAATGCTGTCACAAAGGCTGGGGCCAATCGATTGTGATTGGTGTTGCCGAAGCAGGCGCAGAAATCAGTACGCGTCCATTTCAATTGGTGACCGGCCGCGAGTGGAAAGGCTCGGCGTTCGGCGGCGCGCGTGGCCGTACCGATGTGCCGAAGATTGTTGATTGGTACATGGAAGGCAAACTCAATATCGACGATTTAATCACGCACACATTGCCACTGGAACGCATCAACGAAGGTTTTGATTTAATGAAGAGCGGCGAATCAATTCGCTCGGTAGTGATTTACTAAACACAGTAAAAAAGTTAATTTAAACTCAGTTGAAATTAAGTGGGGAAAGAAGTGGAACTGATTAGCCAACATAAATGCTTTAACGGCATCCAAAGCTTTTATAAACATGATGCAACATCGACCGGCACACCGATGACATTCTCGGTGTACCAACCGCCGCAAGCAGCGCAACGTAAAGTGCCAGTCTTATTTTATTTAGCTGGTCTGACCTGTACCGAAGAAACCTTCATGATCAAGGGCGGCGCGCAACGCTACGCCGCTGAACACGGCATCATGTTAGTGTCTATGGATACCAGCCCGCGTCGTACTGGCATCAAGGGCGCGGCCGAGAGCTGGGACTTTGGTCATGGCGCCGGTTTTTATATCGATGCCACGCAAGAACCATGGGCCACCAATTTCCGCATGTACAGTTATGTCGCGCATGAATTGCGTAACATCATTATCGATAATTTTCCCGCACGTGCTGATCGTATTGGCGTGTTTGGACACTCGATGGGAGGGCATGGCGCCTTAACTTTCGCGCTGAAAAATCCGGATATTTACAAATCGGTATCGGCTTTTGCCCCGATCACCGCACCGAGCAATTGTCCGTGGGGACAAAAAGCTTTTTCCAACTACCTTGGAAATGACGAATCAACCTGGTTGCAACATGATGCCAGCGCTTTGATGCGCGCCAGCAAGAAGCCCTTCCCGCAAGGCATACTGATTGATCAAGGCTTGGAAGATGAATTTCTGGATATTCAACTGCAACCACATCAGTTTGAGTCTGCATGTTGGGCCGCCGACCAGCCGCTCACTTTGCGCAGACACTCAGGCTATGATCATAATTATTATTTCATCTCTACTTTCATGGGTGACCATATTGCGTTTCACAGCAATATTCTGAACCAGGAATAGGTCTGCATACTGATTACCCGCCAAGCCACTGCACAATGAAAAAGCCGCTGTATCACTACAGCGGCTTTTTTATTTCTAGCGAAGCGCTTTACCAGCCGCGCTCCCTAAGTTTAAAACTTAAAACTCTTCCCAATCATCTTCGCTATGCGCACCTGATTGCGGTTTAGCAGGCTCTACACTTTTACGGACTGCCGCTGGCGCTGCCAGAGTACGTTTAGCTGGTGTTGCTGCCACTGCTGCGTGTACGGTGCGTGGTGCGGTATGCGTCACTGCGCGTGGTGCAGCAGCACTGGTGTAGTCACCATGGTTGATGCGGAACACACTGACAGCTTGTGCCAGATTGCGCGCCTGATCTTGCAATGATTCAGCAGCAGCCGCAGCTTCTTCTACCAACGCAGCATTTTGCTGTGTGACCTGATCCATCTGGCTAACTGCCTGATTGACCTGCTCAATACCGTCGCTCTGCTCTTGGCTAGCCGCGGTGATCTCGGACATAATGTCAGCCACGCGTTTAACGCCATCGACAATTTCATCCATCGTGCTGCCAGCCTCGGCTACCAGTTTAGTACCAGCTTCTACCTTCTCAACTGAATCACCGATCAGCCCCTTGATTTCTTTCGCCGCCGCTGCCGAGCGTTGCGCCAGATTACGCACTTCGGTTGCCACCACGGCAAAGCCACGACCTTGTTCACCTGCACGCGCCGCTTCGACTGCTGCATTCAAGGCAAGAATATTGGTTTGGAATGCAATGCCGTCAATCACACCGATAATATCGACGATCTTGTTAGCCGAGGTATTGATCGAGCCCATGGTATCAACCACACGTGAGACCACGACGCCACCCTTTACGGCAACTGCCGATGCTGCCACCGCCAGTTGATTTGCCTGACGCGAATTATCAGCATTTTGCTTCACCGTGGAAGTCAGTTCTTCCATCGACGAAGCGGTCTCTTCCAGCGAGCTGGCTTGCTCTTCGGTACGCGACGAAAGATCCAGATTGCCGCTAGCGATTTCACTTGATGCGGTTGCAATCGTGTCGGTACCCATACGGATCTGGCTGACAGTACGCACCAAATTTTCTTGCATGCTTCGCATTGCGCTCAACAGCATGCCTGCCTCATCCTTGCTGGCAACGCTATCGACTCTCGCAGTTAGATCACCCTCTGCCACTGCTTCGGCCAACGTCAAGGCATCGCGCAAAGGATGGGTAATACCGACAGTCAAACGCCAAGCGATAATCGCACCTAACAACATTGCCAAAATCGCACCGATGATCATCGCCATGCGGCCAGACTTGTAATCTGCCGTCATGGACTGATCCATCTGCGTCACACGACCTTGATAATAGGTCAGGATATCCTGCACACTATTGACGTAGGCATCCAGCGCAGGCACCAGTTTTTCGTCAATCATCCGCTTGGCACCGAATGCATCACCACCCTGCTTAACTGCAATAATCGAGTTACGCATTTCAATATAGGCCGATCGTTTGTTGCCAATTTCAGCAAACAGATTTTTCTCTTCCGGTGTAGTCAGGCCATCTTCAATACTTTTCTGAAGCACGGAAATTTGCTTGCTCTGTATGCCCATGGCATTTTTGAAGAAAGCCTGAGCTTCTTCATCATCGTTCTTCAGTAATGCCAGCGTACGAGCCGCATTGGCAGTAGTGCCGAGCAACCAATCCTGAGCCGCCTGCTGCTTAACCAGAGACTGGTCAATTAAAAGGCGGCTAGACTTGTTAATGCTGTCCAATCGCGTAATGCCGACAACGCCCATGATGGCGACCAGTAGCAAAATCAAGCCAAAGCCGAAACCAAGCCGTACACCTATCTTCATGTTCGCGATGCGCATGATGTCTTCTCCAAAGTTATCTTTTTAACTGCAATTTTCTGATACTGCCAAATCCACGCGAATCATTTTTCATTGATTGCATTACTACGCCGAGATAAATAGCGAAACACCAGAATCAAGTGTCGTCAAAGGAATGTAAAAAATTTGTTTGCATAAAGCAAGCTTTGCCGCATTGCTTACGTTTTGGGTATGAAGAATTTCTCTTCATGTTTTGAATGACTGCGATGGTTAGCGTCATGTAAGTTGAGTCCACAAGAGAGAAAGCTCGATGAAAACATGCTCGATTTTCTCTTTCAAAATTTAAATGTTGCAGAAAGTTGGTTATTCATCCTCACCATCATCATATCGTCACAAAAGTGGATTTCTTGAATGTGATTTTGTGAATGAAGGTGTCATGAAGACGTAACCTAAATATGCATTACCTAGTTGCCTTACGGAACTTTACACGCAATTCCGGCCAGCCGATACTGGATTTGTGCGGACATCGCCTATCAACAACAAAACCGGACACAACGTTTCTAGTATGGCAATAGCTCTAGCACCGTATTTACATACTATTGCCATAAGTTGTTACGCGACCACGCTTTCAAGCGCTCGCAGAGGCGGTGGTTTCGGTTGATGCGGGGGCGGACAACTTCACCTCGCCTTGCGGAATACCTTCACTTTGCCAGCGATCGATCGCCGCCGAAATCGCATCATGGGTTTGCTGACTGATATCAGGTAACACCCCGCCTAACGCTTCTTTGGCAGCATTAAATCCGCGCTCCACAGCTTCACGTATTTTGTCTAACTTTGTCGGATCATTACCAATCGCAGCTTTTGCAAAGTTCAAGATGCGACTAGCGACCTGCAACACGCCGTACGCACCATCCTCAGAAATTGCCTCTTTGGCTGCTGCAATACTGCTGGCATCCGCGTGTATCTTCTGGGCTCCGCTGACGACCTTGGCAAAATTTAAGCCTTGCTCGCGCACCAAGGGCAAGATCATATTGAAAATTGCCTGCGCTTGCTGATTCGATTGCTCTAGTATCACCGCCAAATCAGATTGGCTAGTCGCCGCGCTACTACCTCGCGGATCAGCATAGGTCGGCGCGATTCCCTGCGACGTTCCCAAAGTCACTATATCGCTGGGCACACTTGGTGTTGCCGCCGCACGGTTCGATGCGCCACGATCAGAGGTAACCGTCGCCGTAGCGGACACGGGAAGCACACTTGAAATGGATGAAATGGTTATGCTCATGGCAGACCTCTTACTTAGTCGATTAACAACAAAAGATCGCAAGTAGTCCGTTGTAATAATAAGCTCGCTCAGACTTTCAGGCATCTAAGTTTACTAACGGCAAAAAACAAAAAAAGATGAGCTAAATCGCCGCAAATTCCGCTGTCTGTTGCCGAAACGCCAGTGCGCGATCATGCCAAGACTAACGCAGAAAACCTTAAGATCACCCCAAAACCATAGCCAAAGCTGTCATACTATGGCCTTCCTCTCCGGCTGCGAATGAGGTAGCGTCTACTCCGTCTTCGCCCCTGTATATTCAATGAACGCACTTCCCAAAAATCTGTTTTCCTATCCCGTACGTGCTATTGCTGGCCAAACGGAAAAGCGTAAACCCGCAACTTTTCTGCCGATGTCACGGGCAGAAATGGACAAGCTCGGTTGGGATAGTTGCGATGTGATTTTGGTGACGGGCGACGCTTACATTGATCACCCAAGTTTTGGCATGGCGCTAGTCGGTCGTTTGCTGGAATCGCAGGGATTTCGCGTCGGCATTATTAGTCAGCCCGATTGGCTGTCGGCCGAACCATTTCGCGCATTAGGCAAACCCAATCTATATTTCGGCATCACCGCCGGCAATATGGATTCAATGGTCAATCGCTACACCTCGGATCGCAAAATACGTTCGGACGATGCCTACACGCCAAACGGCGAACCGCATAAGCGCCCTGATCGCGCTGTCACCGTTTATGCGCAGCGCGTGCGCGAAGCTTATCCCGGCGTCGGCGTTGTCATCGGCAGTATCGAAGCGAGTTTGCGCCGCATTGCGCATTACGACTATTGGTCGGACAAAGTGCGCCGCTCGGTATTACCTGATTCAAAAGCCGACATATTAATCTTCGGCAATGCGGAACGTGCATTGGTCGATCTGACCCATAGAGTTGCGGCTGGCGAGCCAATTTCATCCATCCGCGATCTACGCGGCACGGCCTTTATGGTGCCACGCGACTGGAGGCCAACCGCTGAATGGGCAGAAGCAAACTCTACTCGCGTCGACACGCCGGGCAAAGTCGACGCGCATCCTGATCCGTATGAAATGAAGATGAAAAATACGGAGGGCTGTAAAACGGAAGGTGATGCGGCCGATGCTTCTTCCGCTGCGCCAGTTGAACCTGCCGTTAAAGTCATCAAGATCATGAGCCGCGAAGAACGTCGCGAAGCCGAGAAAGAAGTACGAAATAAAACTGTGGTGCGTCTGCCGTCGTATGACGTCATCAAAGATGATCCGGTTTTATACGCGCATGCTTCACGCGTGTTTCATCTGGAGTCCAACCCCGGCAATGCGCGCGCCTTGGTGCAAGCGCATGGTGAGCGCGACGTTTGGTTGAATCCGCCGCCGCTGCCATTGGCGATGGACGAGATGGATGGCGTGTATGACATGAACTATGCACGCGCACCGCATCCTAGTTATGGCAAGGCGAATATTCCAGCATGGGAAATGATTCGCTTCTCAGTCAATATCATGCGCGGCTGCTTTGGCGGCTGTACCTTCTGCTCGATCACCGAACACGAAGGCCGCATCATCCAAAGTCGCTCAGAACCATCGATTCTGCGCGAGATCGAATTGATCCGCGACAAAACCAAAGGATTTACCGGCACCATCTCCGACCTTGGCGGCCCGACCGCCAATATGTACCGACTCGCCTGCAAAGACAAACGCATCGAGGAATCTTGTCGTCGTCTGTCGTGCGTCTATCCATCGATCTGCTCAAACCTCGGCACTGATCACAGCAAACTGATTCAGTTGTATCGCAAAGCGCGTGCGATTCCGGGCGTCAAGAAAATTCTGGTCAGCTCCGGTTTGCGCTATGACCTCGCCGTACGTTCGCCTGAATACGTCAAGGAACTGGTAACGCATCATGTCGGCGGCCTCTTGAAGATTGCGCCAGAACATTCTGAATCTGGGCCGTTGTCGAAGATGATGAAGCCCGGCATGGGTGCGTATGACGAATTCAAGGCACTGTTTGAAAAGTATTCGAAGGAAGCCGGCAAAGAACAATACTTGATTCCGTACTTCATCGCTGCCCATCCCGGCACTACCGATGAAGATATGCTGAATCTTTCACTATGGCTGAAGAAAAATAATTTCCGTCTCGATCAGGTACAAAATTTTATGCCGACGCCAATGGCGCTGGCGACTACGATGTACCACACGCGCAAAAATCCTTTGCGCAAGGTCGATGACAACTCAGAGATCGTCGAAACTGTACGCAGTGGAAAAATCCGCAAATTGCATAAAGCATTTTTGCGCTACCACGATCCGAACAACTGGGAAATCCTGCGCGAAGGCTTGCAACGTATGGGACGCAGCGATCTGATCGGCAGCGGTGAACAACACCTGGTGCCACGTCATGCTGCGCCTACACGCGCATTGATCGCCGCCAAACTCCGTGGTGAAACACCAGGACCTAATCAATTGGCAAAAAAATTCGGCCAAAATAAACCGCGTCCGGGTGCCGCTGTGCAACGCACCACGTCGCACACAAATTCTTCCGCCCATCCTTCACGTAATACGCCGAATGGCAAGGTAAAAAAAGGCGGCACAAGTCCCGCCAAAAACGGTCGCAGATAAATCTGTACCCGCTGCACTGAACTTTTATCAGGCCGTTTTCTCTGCACTTTGTTCTTTTTTGTGCGCACAAAACGTAACCCTGCATCAGCTAAAAATTCAGTGCTCTGCCGCATTTCCTGTTTTCGGTTATTCTTCGGCCAACTTACCGCATTTGCTTGTGCGGAAAATCGAACCGGGAGCACCACTTGAGCGACGCACACTCGCAACCATCCACTCAGCAACCTAGTCTTCAACTGCAGCAGCGCCTCAACTTGCTGGGCAGCGACACCCATCGTCATTTGCTGCAGCAAGGGCGGCGTGGTATCGAGCGCGAAACGCTACGCGTTAATGACGATGGTCAACTCGCACTCGACGCGCACCCTATCGCCCTCGGTTCTGCATTGACCCATCCCAGCATTACTACTGACTACTCCGAATCGCTGCTGGAATTTATTACACCAGCCGAGCACGACGTTGCCACCGCATTGGAAGAATTGGATCGCATACACCGTGTCGCCAATGCACATCTGGCTGGCGAACTGTTATGGAGTCAATCGATGCCTTGCGATTTGCCGGATGAGGCCGATATCCCGATCGCATGGTATGGCAGCTCACATATTGGCATGCTTAAGCATGTCTATCGACGCGGGCTGGCGGTGCGTTACGGCAAAACCATGCAATGCATCGCGGGCATACATTACAACTATTCTTTGTCTGAAGAGGCATGGCAAGTCATCAAACAACAGGAGCAATTTCCTGGCGATGCCAAAACATTTCAGTCTGAGAGCTATATCGCACTGATCCGTAACTTTCATCGTTACAGCTGGCTACTGATGTATTTGTTTGGTGCGTCGCCGGCGTTGTCGACGCAGTTTTTGCGTGGTCAACCGCACGAATTGGATACGCTGTCTGCCGACACACTTTATCTACCGTATGCAACTAGTTTGCGTATGAGCGATTTAGGTTATCAAAACAATGCGCAAGCTGGATTAATGCCGCCGTATAACGATTTAGAAAGTTATATGCGAAATCTGTCGCGCGCGGTTCGCCAAGCTTATCCGCCATACGAGGCAATTGGTACACGGCGCGGTGCAGAATGGTTGCAGCTCAATACCAATTTGCTGCAAATCGAGAATGAATATTACGCGACCATCCGCCCAAAGCGTGTGATCACCAGCGGCGAGCGTCCGGTCGAAGCGTTGTGCGCGCGCGGCGTGCAATATATTGAAGTACGCTGCTTGGATATCGATCCTTTTGAACCGTTGGGAATCAGCCTGCCCACCGCACGTTTTCTGGATGCTTTTTTACTGTATTGCGCACTTGCCGACAGTCCGTCTATCAACCAAGCGATCGATGATGAAAATACTGGTAATTTTGCACGTACCGTTAAAGAAGGCCGCCGTCCCGGATTGCAACTACAGCAAAATGGTGCTCCTATCGATTTAAAAACTTGGGGCTTATCGCTGCTGGAGCAAATCCAACACGTAGCAACCGTACTGGATACCCAACGCGGCGATCAGCAACATACGCACGCCTTGATGCAGCAACGTGAAAAATTGGAAAACGCGGCGTTGACACCTTCTGCTCGCGTATTAAATGCACTGCAATCAAACAACAATTCGTTCAAACAGTTCGGACTACGCCAAAGCATTGCCCATGCACAGCATTTTTCTGAACACGAGTTGACGACACAAGAGCAAGCCCATTTCAAGCAATTGGCAAAAACATCGTTGTTACAACAACAGCAAATGGAACAGGCACAAAACGGCGATTTCGACGCGTTCGTACATGCCTACAACCAACGCACACCGAGCCAATTGTGTGACTAAAAGTGAGGGTTGGCAGTGATTGGATTCTGCGATCGCTTTTTTACCCCTCTTTATTGTTGTCCGCGCTACTTTTCAGCGGCGGCGTAGCCGCTGCGCGCTAGATCCTCGCTAGCTCGTTGCGAATGTGGACGCAAGATCCACTGAATTTCCAATCGACAATTTCCCGACCACTTTATGCCAGATGAAATTATCTGTGCACGGGCGCTTTGCAATCCAGCAAACAGTTGCAGCATTACCAATTTTGTGTGCGCTAGCGTACAGATTGTTCATGGTCGACAGCGTAGTCTTCCTACATCGACGCGCATTTAAACAAACCCGTCGCAATTTTGATAACCACTTGGAGAAACTCATGATTAAAAATAAATGGATGACCGCGTTGTTTACTGCCGTTATGCTCACCGCAGTTGTCGGTTGTGCTTCGACCAGCAGCAAAGAAGGAACCGGCGAATACGTTGATGACTCATGGATCACCACCAAAGTTAAAGCTGCATTCGTCAAAGACAAAACTTTGAGCGCCGCTGAAATCAATGTCGAAACCTTCAAAGGTACCGTACAACTGAGCGGCTTCGTTAAGGACAAGGAAGACATTTCCAAAGCTGCTAGCGTTGCACGCGACGTTAAAGGCGTTAAAGCAGTCAAAAACGACTTGCGCATGAAGTAATAGAATAACTTGCGAGAGCGCTACGGCGTTCTCGCATTTTTACCTCGTGTAATAGAACTTTCCCCTGCAACATCAATTCAAGCGACATCCCTCCTTTCAGTATTTATCTTTGCGTGATTTCGTCCGCATTGCCTATTCTGTTGTAGCCAGTTCAGCCCCAATTTTTCTTAGATGTTAGTTAGCGTACGGATGATTAACACGCAAACTTTTACTCTTAAGTGTCGCGCATTCAAATTGTGCACAACTTATTCGAAAGGAAAACATCATGAAAACCAAAGAAATTATTAGCAAAATCTCGATGCCAATCGCCGTGGGCGTAATCGCCCTCAGTTTGAGTGCATGTTCGGGTATGTCACGCCAGGATAAAAACACCGCAATTGGTGCAGGTACTGGCGCAGTGGCGGGAGCCGTATTAACGGGCGGCAGCGCGATCGGCACAGTCGGCGGTGCAGCCGTCGGCGGTGTCATCGGCAACAAAGTCGACCATTAAAATCGACACATTCAGCATTTGCAAGAAATGCAATTCTATGTGCGCTGTCGTACAGAAACATTTATAGCCTATAGGCAAAATCATACTCAATAAATACACAAAGATGTATCAGTCTCACAGCAAGATCGAAGTACGTTTGGCGAATCAGGGAGAGCAACATGAACCATCAGACGAAAACAGTGATTCTCGGGTCAACACTGCAAACCAGCGTGACATTGATTGCTGGCATCGCGCTGTGTACGTGGTTGGGCGGCAATGTCAATCAAGCACACCATGTATTAAAACCGAGCACTTTGTCGTCGGCAAGCACAATGCATTTAATCAAGATGCCGAATGCAGGCTCAAAAAATCTGATGGCAGCACCTAATATCGAGGATAAATTTTCCATCGAGATGGGGCAAAAAGGCGAGACAGAAACTGAAACAAAGTCCGTTAAAAAACAAGTTGAATTACGCACCGCGATTTATAGAATGCCCGACTTAAAATCTACAAACAATAAACAGGTCCATCTTAAAGACATCACTACTTAACGCAATAATTCGGCAAAATTTTAAGCAATATTTGAAGCAATATTTTTCGTAAAGTCGCTCGTTTCGACTCATAAAAAGGAGATCATAATGTTATATACCGTCGCTGTCGTTCTGGTAATTTTGTGGCTATTAGGTTTGGTCACCTCTTACACGCTAGGTGGCTTTATCCACATCTTGCTCGTGATTGCCGTGGTTGTTATCTTGCTGCGCATTATCAGCGGGCGTCGTCCTTTATAGTCGACGTGATCAACAGATCATAGTCATCGCTGCCGCCGATTTTTTATAAAACGGCGGCGGTAGGTCTTTCGTCAACCAAATTGTCTCGTTTGCGTTATATTTATCTACTGTTAACGCTGAGAGCGCTGTCGCTGTGCTTTCTTAATAAGACACCAGCGATCTATCCTTCATCTGCAAGCAGCATGTATCCATTAAAAAATAGGAATTCTTATGCGTAAATTAGTCATTGCCTCGGTCGCCGTAACAATTGCTCTCTCCGGTTGCGCCAATATGTCGGAGACTGAGCGCGGCACCGCTCAAGGCGCAGGTATAGGTGCTGGCATCGGCGCTGTTCTCGGTGGTGTGACCGGCGGCAAAAATAATATTGGCGGAGGCGCTGCGATTGGCGGCATTCTCGGTGCAGTGGCAGGTAATGTCTGGTCTAGCCGTATGGAAAAGCAGAAGCAGCAGATGGAACAGGCAACGCAAGGAACTGGCGTTCAAGTTACCCAAACGGCAGACAATCGATTGAAGCTTGATATTCCGAGTGACATCTCTTTTGCTACCGGACGCTCCGATATCAGTTCAAGCTTCCGCCCTATCTTGGATCGTTTTGCAAGCGGTCTGCAAGAAAATCCAAGTACGACCGTGACCATCATTGGACATACCGATAGTACTGGCAGCGATGCCGTGAACAACCCATTGTCTTTTGACCGCGCATCGCGCACACGTGACTATTTGGCCGGACGTGGCGTCGCACCGCAACGCATCTATGTCGACGGTCGCGGCAGCCGCGAACCTATCGCCAGTAATGCAACAGTTGACGGTCGCTCGCGTAATCGTCGCGTGGAAATTTTTGTTGCAGAACCACAGCAGCAACAAGCACCGCAGCGATACTAATGCATATATGCGTATATGCGTATCGATATGCTGATTGATTAGCCGATAATCAGCATATTCATCTGCGCTAGTTAAGCGGTATCGTATTCAACAGCGTGCAAGATAAGACGCAAAAAAGCCCCAGATGGGGCTTTTTTTTGACGTTTTTACGTATGATTGTCAGATGGCTTCTTGAGTAAATAAAATGAAAAAAATCCTCTGCCTGTCTGTGCTGGCGCTATGCCTGTCCAACGCACAGGCGACTAATAAAGCCAAGTTTCTCGATCCTGCCCAAATTAATCTACAACAAATCTTAAGCGCACCGGCAGCGCCTGATTCTGCCACCAGCAAAGATGAACTGGCGATATTGCATCAAATCCAGTCTAGCCGCAGCAAGGCGCAGGTATCAAAAGCACAAAGCGATGAAACGCTTAAAAACATTTTCCTATACCAGAACGTATTAGGAGAAAAATTCAATTCAGCAAATTTTCCTATCACATCAAAATTTTCTAAGCACATCAAAAAAGACGTTCATCTTGCTACCCAATCTGCGAAGCTCTCATTTCACAGAATCAGACCTTACAACCTAGATAAAACACTTGCTCCAGTTTGCGAGACAAAAACGGTGGATAATTCTTATCCTAGCCAACACAGTACGCTTGCTTGGGTCTACGCCTCGGTACTGATCGAAATGGTGCCGCAAAATCGCGATGCAATTTTGGCTCGAGCGGAGGACTATGCACACAATCGTTTGGTGTGTGGTGCCCATTTTCCTAGCGATGTAATAGCGGGGCGACGCTTGGCGGAAGCGATCTTTCATGCAATGTACGCCAGCCCCGCATTTCAGCAGGAATTAAAAAAGGCGCGTAATGAAATACGCGCCTTTTACATGCAACCAGCCCAGCCATGACACTCGAAAAACAGCTTTATCGCCAGAGCAGCATAGGGAAATTAGGTCTCTTCCCCACTACCTGCTTGCTGTGATTATCGCTTGCGTCTCTTTATGCCCCTTGCTTTTCCTAGGCTGCTTCTCGTGAGTTATTGCAGCAAGCCTTCGTACACTTTCTTGATGCTGGTATAGCATTCGCAAATATGCTGTTCCAAACCAGCGCGATCGATTACCAAAATTTGTCCGCGACTATAGCGTATCAAACCCTCGCTCTGCAATTTGCGCGCAGCTTCAGTGACGCTCTCACGACGTACGCCTAGCATATTCGCGATCAAATCCTGAGTCATGCTGATTTTATTACTTGGCAAACGGTCCAAGCTGAGCAACAACCAGCGGCATAACTGCTGCACGATGGTGTGGTGACGATTGCATGCGACCGTATGTGCCATCTGCGTAAACAATGCTTGCGTAAAACACAGCAACAATTGTTGTAATGCGCCACCGCGCGCAAATTCTTGCGTCAGTACAGATGCTTTGATGCGGAAGGCATAACCAGCACTTTTAATGAATGCACGGTTGAGCGATGGTGCGCCACCCATAAAGACGTCGGAGCCAACTACACCCTCGTAGCCAATTACCGCTGTTTCGGAAGAAGCACCGTCCGCGGTTTCATACAATAACGAGACGATGCTATTAGTAAGGAAATAAACATGTTGCATGCGTTCGCCGGCCTCGCAAATCGTGGTGCCAAAAGGCATCTCGACAAATTCCAAGTGCGGCAGAATGCGTTGATAGTCTGATTCTGGCAAAGCCGCCAACAGACCATTGTGTTTTGGATTATGTCCGTGCAAGCCGGCTAAAGCTCTAGGTGCTACAGGACGTCGTGTCTGTGCAGAATCCTCTTTCATCTGCAATGCGGCGATCGCATGTGGGTTGACAACTTGGCGACTGTTGGTAGCAGAGCGGAAGTTCGAAACTTGTGTCATGGATTTCTCCTCGATAATCATTACTTCAGAGCTTGCATCATCTCCTGATTAACGCGACAAAAAAATCAGCGGTTTCCCCATTCGCTTGTGAGACAACACTGACAAACGAACAATCTATTGCTATCAAGAACGTTCTCTATAACCCGAGCGTCATCATCAAAATGCGCAAACAATCAATGGATCGCTTGCGCATCGGTATTACTTCACATCAAAATAATCTCTGCTTAGTGCCCGCAATCAATGTATTGCGCGCAACATATAGCGACTACGCCTCTCACCTAACATGGCTTTGCCAGCACATTATCAATTTTGTGCCGTGTATCCGCTAGAACGGCCAACCTTGCCTCTTCCGCCGTACGTCCCTGGCAAGGGCCGCCAAACTTTTGGAAAACCTCTATTCCTTCAGCGCCTTCACGTTCAACTTCACTCGTGGCAAGCCATTGATCATCACCTTGCGGTAAAACAAAGACAAAGATTCTGAAGCCTTCATATAGCTCGTCAACTGTTCTCGTCGTGATCATCATCGTATTTTCCTTTCGTTGCACTGTACGCTCTATATAGTGCGCTTTTGTCAGCACCGATTAAAGATGCTGATTTTCAAGTGGCCAATACATCATTGTATAGAGAGATTAATGAAATCCGAAAAGGTTCGATTACATTGATCAATAACCTACATCAATGTCCTGTCTGTACAGCGCCATTGGCACTCGGCTTGTCATGAGTGGCAAATTTTTCAATCATCGTTGAACTGGCACGGTTCAAGCCTGAGACTTCTACCTCGATTTGATTGCGACGGAATTTATTGACGATTCTATCCAGTGCATCAACTGCGGTAATGTCCCAGAAATGCGCATGCGATAGATCCAAATGCACGGCAGCGACATCGTCTTTGAAATCAAACTCCGACACCAATGCCTCTGACGAAGCAAAAAATACTTGGCCACGTACCAAATAACGGCGCAGTTTTCCATCTTCACTCAGGGTTGACTCCACCAGTAATACATTGCGTACCTTGGAAGCGAAAAATACCGCACTTAATAACACCCCGATACCGACACCGATCGCAAGATTATCGGTTGCTACGACAGCCACCACCGTCGCCAGCATCACAATCGACGAAGTAGTCGGATGGCGCGTCAGATTCACTACCGAACGCCAGCTAAAGGTACTAATCGACACCATGATCATCACGGCTACCAACGCCGCCATCGGAATTTGTTTGACCCAAGGACCGAGAAACACCACTAGAATCAGCAAAAATACTCCAGCAACAAAGCTCGACAAGCGGCCGCGGCCACCAGATTTAACGTTGATTACTGATTGTCCGATCATCGCGCAACCTGGCATGCCGCCGATAAAGCCGGAAACGATGTTTGCCATGCCCTGCCCGCGGCATTCGCGATTTTTGTCGCTCGGCGTATCAGTGAAATCATCGATAATGGCCGCCGTCATCAACGACTCCAGCAAACCCACTACCGCAATCGCTACCGAATACGGAAAGATGATCCGCAAGGTTTCAAGATTAAATGGCACCATCGGTAAGGCAAAACTCGGCAAGCTATTTGGAAACGCTCCCATATCCCCTACGGTACGCACCGGCAATTGCATTACGATTGCAATGATCGTCAACACGACGATACATACCAATGGCGATGGAATCACCTTGGTAACGCGTGGAAGCAGGTAAATAATCGCCAAGCCACCGGCCACCATCAGATACACCGCCATCGGTGCGTGCGTGAGCTCCGGCAGTTGCGCCAGAAAAATGAGGATCGCCAAGGCATTAACAAAACCCGTGATCACCGAGCGCGAAACAAACCGCATCAGCGCCCCGAGCTTGAGCAAGCCAGCCACGATCTGTAATGCACCGGCCAGAATCGCCGCTGCAAACAGGTAAGCAACGCCATGATCTTTGACTAAACTCACCACCACCAGCGCAACCGCACCAGTTGCAGCCGAAATCATCCCTGGACGTCCGCCCGCAATCGCCGATACCACCGCAATTACAAATGCTGCATACAGACCTACCTGCGGATCAACCCCGGCAATAAGGGAAAAAGCCAGCGCTTCGGGAATGAGTGCCAGCGCGACCACTAATCCTGCCAAGATATCGCCACGGATATTCGAGAACCATTCTTCTCGTAGAGAGTAAGTTTTCATAACTTTAAAATTTGGATAGCATTAAAGACAGACGCGACCACGCAAAGCGGCCGCAATCAAATTGAGATATCTAAGATGTTCTATCTACATTGGTCTATCAATAATGTTTTTGCCCGTGATACCAAGACAATAAGCGGCAAGCGTCATCATGATTGAAACGCGGCGACAAGCAGATCGGTTAATCTACGCATGCCCTGTGGAAGGGTAAAGACAATGCCGAAAGAAATGAAAAAGTCGCTCGACGCGACTCTTCGGTGAAACGCACTAACCAATACTGCAGAATACTGGCGGAGAGGGAGGGATTCGAACCCTCGGTACGATTTAACGTACGCCTGATTTCGAGTCAGGTACATTCGACCACTCTGCCACCTCTCCTAATTCGGTCGTTCCCCGCAACTGAATGCGACGAAGCGAAAAATTATAGCAGACTCTTTCGTAATCTGAAACATTCAAAGCAGATTACAGCGCTTCTATATGATTGATGGATTGCTGGGACATGCCGATCTCTTGTCTGTTCATCAAGTGTCGTCTGTTGAATAATCGTCGTATTTGGACATCCTCCTGTCATAAAGCAAGAGTAAGATTGGTCCATTCTGCGATTCCTGCGCCTTGTTCTAACTGAAGAATCATTTCATGCCGCCTGCATCAGTACGACCGATCAAATCAACTAAAACCACCACAAAAAAGAAACGCGACGTCAATCGCGTGGCGCTGATGGCAGCGCACAGCTTACCGACTGGGGAGTCAAGCATGCAACTTGCTGCGAACGATTATGTCATCGAGAGTCCATCTGCTGTAACGGAAAAAGATGACGTCCTGTCACAACGCCTGCAGGAAATCATTGAACACCGACAGTTGACCGCACTGTTTCAGCCTATCATCCGCATGCAAAGCGGCGAGATCATCGGCTACGAAGGCCTGATCCGCGGGCCATCCGATAGCCCGCTCCATGCGCCGTTAAATCTGTTCAAGGTGGCGCGCAGCTGCAATCTCAGTGTGGAGGTCGAACATCTGTGTCGGCGTATCACGCTGGAACGCTTTGCTGAAATGGGCTTACCCGGGGATTTGTTTTTAAACGTCAGTCCGGAATGTCTGGTTCAACAACCCGGCACTATGCGTAGCGAAACGCTAGGCTATATTCACGAGGTCGGCATCGACCCCAAGCGAGTCATTATTGAATTGACAGAAAGTCAGCCAACCTATGATTACGAGCTGTTGCGCGCTGCCGTCACGCACTATCGCGCGATGGGATTCCGCATCGCCATCGATGACTTGGGCGAAGGCTTCTCCAGCCTGCGTTTATGGTCGGAGTTGCGCCCAGAATACGTCAAGATCGACATGCATTTTGTGCAAGGCATCAATCAGGATCCAATCAAGCTGCAGTTCGTGCGCTCTATTCAGGAAATCGCCGAGCAGTCCGGTACGCTGGTGATTGCCGAAGGCATAGAAACCGATGCTGAACTATTAATGATTCGCGATCTCGGTGTGGCATTCGGCCAAGGCTACAAAATCGCGCGCCCCCATGCGCAACCCGCAACTGAATTGTCGACCGATCTGCGAACACTATTATGTCGCAATGGCGTCGCTGTCTATCCGCATGAAACCGGACGTGGTCATAAGGTACTGACTGCACTCAAACTACTGCGCGTCGTCCAAGCAGTATCGCCGGATGTGCAGAACAATCACATTTACGAGATGTTCAACAACGACCCGACACTGGAAATCATCCCCGTTGTTTCCAACGGCATTCCGTTAGGGCTGATCACACGCACTAACCTGATTGACCGCTTTGCGCGCCCCTATCTACGCGAGCTGCATGGCAAAAAATCCTGCACTTTGTTTATGGATGCCAACCCGCTGATTGCGGACAAGAACACTGCCCTGCATGCACTCAGCCAGATCATTGTGGATGCCGATCGACATCACCTTTTCAATGGCTTCATCATCACCGATGCGGGAAAATACATGGGTATGGGTAACGCGCATGATCTAATGCGCGAAATCACCCAGATGCAGATCAGCGCGGCGCGTTATGCCAATCCATTGACGCTACTACCGGGAAATGTGCCGATCGATGAACATATAGATCGACTGTTGGAGAGTGGCACACGCTTCTCAACCTGTTATGTCGATATCGATCATTTCAAACCGTATAACGATGTCTACGGTTATCGTAAAGGTGACGACATCTTGCGTTTAACCGGAAAATTACTCAGCGGCCATTGCGATCCCGAGCGTGATTTTGTCGGCCACATCGGCGGCGACGATTTTATTATCCTGTTTCAGAGTGAAGACTGGGAGCTGCGTTGCCAGACAATACTTAATGCCTTTGCCGCGGCGGTACCTGATTTTTACAGCAGCGAAGACCGTGCGCAAGGTGGCTATATTAGCGAGGACAGACGTGGCAAAAAGGTATTTCACGCGTTGATGACGATGTCACTTGGTGTCGTCAAGGTCGGTCCGGGTCAATACGGGTCACACCATCAAATCGCGGCTGTCGCATCGGAGGCAAAAAAACAAGCCAAGAAAATTCTCGGCAACAGTTTATTTATCGACAGGCGCCTGGGATTAAGTCCGCAGGAGCAAACGGGAGAAACTCTACAGGCAGACTTGATTGATCTACTTAATTAGTCTGCCTACTGCCGGAAAAAATCAAGCCGTCGGCGCGAGACGCGTTAGCCCGCCCATGTAGGGATGCAATACTTCTGGAATTTCAACACTACCATCGGCTTGTTGATAATTCTCCAGCACTGCCACCAGCGTACGTCCTACCGCCAGTCCCGAGCCGTTCAAGGTATGTACTAATTCCGGCTTACCCTGTGCATTACGGAAACGCGCCTGCATACGACGTGCTTGAAACGCTTCGCAATTCGACACCGATGAAATTTCGCGATAGGTGTTCTGCGCTGGCAACCACACTTCCAGATCGTAGGTTTTGGTTGCACCAAAACCCATATCGCCGGTACACAACGACATCACGCGATAAGGCAAATCGAGCTTTTTCAAAATCGTTTCTGCATGGCCGCACATTTCATCCAGCGCTTCATACGAATAATCTGGATGCACCACCTGCACCATTTCTACTTTATCGAATTGATGCTGGCGAATCATGCCGCGCGTATCGCGACCATAACTACCAGCCTCGGAACGGAAGCAAGGTGAATGCGCAGTGATCTTGAACGGTAATGCATCGGCCGCCAGAATTTCATCGCGTACGATGTTGGTCAATGACACTTCGGCGGTAGGGATCAAATATAAGGGCTCGCCCTCACCTTCTTGTCCGCCCTTTTTAACCGCAAACAAATCAGCTTCAAATTTCGGCAACTGTCCGGTACCACGCAAGGAATCAGCATTCACGATGTATGGGGTATAGCATTCTGTATAACCATGCTCGCTGGTGTGCGTATCAAGCATGAACTGGGCAAGCGCTCTGTGCAGGCGGGCAATGCCACCCTTCATTACCGAAAACCGCGAACCAGTGATCTTACTCGCCACATCAAAATCCAGACCCAGCGGCGCACCGACATCGACATGATCACGCACCTCAAAATCGAAGGCACGTGGTGTACCGACTTTACGCAACTCGACATTGCCGGCTTCATCGCTACCCGCTGGCACCGATTCATGCGGCAGATTAGGAATCGCCAACATGAAGTCACTCAGTTTTTCCTGTACCGCTTCCAGCTGCGTCGCTGATGCTTTCAGCGCATCGCCCAAACCGGCCACTTCCGCCATCACGGCTGAGGTATCTTCGCCCTTGCCTTTCAACATGCCGATCTGCTTGGACAAGGTATTGCGCTTGTTTTGCAGTTCCTCGGTACCCGACTGAATCTGTTTGCGCTCGGCTTCCAGCGCATTGAAAGTGACGACATCAAGCTGAAACTTGCGGCTGGCAAGGCGCTCGGCAACGGTGGCGATGTCTTTACGAAGAAGTTGAATGTCAATCATGAGAACGAAGGAGAATAATAAATCAAGTCGAGATTGTACCAAGACCCACCGCGATTCCTACACAGCTAGGAAAATTCAGTCTCTACAAGACCGCGCTAGAATCGATCTTCTGGCTCGGCCTGCGTTACCATAGCCCTATTTACAGAACTCAAGCGGATATCATGGAAGACAAAGCGACAACAACACTTATTCCCCTCCCTATCCTGATCCTCGGTTTGATCTGTGTGATCGGATTTGCCATCTGGAGCGGTAGCCAGTTTTACCTGTACAACGCCGGTATTGGCTATGGCGTGGCAGCCGGCATCAGCATCGGTGCGGCCTATACTTTCCTGAAACAGATTAACCTCCATCGGGCGACCAAAAAGAACCAAGCAAAGTAGCAAAATACGCAGCTCTCAGAACGCCCGCGCTTATTTTTTGCGCTTATTTTTTGCAGCTTTCGCAGCGTCGTCCAGCGAACGCAGATAAGCAAGCTTTTCAGCTATCTTGCCCTCGAGTCCGCGCGGCGTCGGCTGATACCAATGCGGTTCGGCCATCCCATCTGGCAAATAGACTTCGTCGGCCGCGTAGGCGTCCGGCTCATCATGCGCGTAGCGATAAAGCTTGCCGTAACCCAGTTCCTTCATCAGCTTAGTTGGCGCATTGCGCAAATGCTCAGGCACCAGCCGCGACTTGTCCTTGGCGACATGTGCACGTGCTGCGTTATAGGCTTTATAAGCGGCATTCGATTTGGCCGCACATGCCATGTAGATGACCGCCTGCGCCAGTGCCAACTCACCTTCTGGCGAGCCTAGCCGCTCGTATGTTTCTGTCGCATCCAGCGCCAATCGCAAGGCGCGTGGATCGGCCAAGCCGATATCTTCACTCGCCATGCGTACGATGCGGCGCGCCAAATAGCGCGGATCAGCACCGCCATCTAACATTCGTACAAACCAGTACAAGGACGCATCGGGGTTGGAGCCGCGCACCGATTTATGCAAAGCAGAAATTTGATCGTAAAAAGCATCACCGCCTTTGTCGAACCGGCGTAAAGCATCGCCCAAACAAGCGGCCAGCAGTTCGGCATCAACTTCACTACGCTGCTTGGCTTGCGCTGCCCGTGCGACGATTTCCAAATTATTCAGTAACTTGCGGCCATCGCCATCGGCACTGGCGATCAGCGTCGCTTTGGCATCGGCGGTAAAGGAAAGATTGTCCAACTCATTCGCCGCCGCGCGGTCCACCATCGAAGCGAGATCATCATCATTCAACGATTGGAGCACATACACAGCAGCGCGCGAGAGCAAAGCGCCATTCACTTCAAATGAAGGATTCTCGGTGGTTGCGCCAATAAAGGTGAACAAGCCACTTTCGACATGCGGTAAAAACGCATCTTGTTGGCTTTTGTTAAAACGATGTACTTCATCAACAAACAAGATCGTACGCCGTCCCATCGCGCCACGTGACAATTCCGCCCGCTCGACTGCCTCGCGGATATCTTTAACGCCTGACAAAACAGCAGACAATGCGATGAAATCTGCTTGAAAACTATCCGCCATCAAACGCGCCAACGTGGTTTTTCCAACGCCAGGAGGCCCCCACAAAATCATCGAATGTGGTTGCCCAGACTCAAACGCAACGCGCAGCGGTTTGCCGGCACCGAGTATGTGCTGCTGGCCGATCACGTCAGCGAGCGTATGTGGTCTAAGCCGTTCGGCAAGAGGAATGGAACTCATCATGCAATCCACAGGGTTAGAAATAAAATCGACGCCGACTCTGAAATCAGAATGGCGTCGAACAGTTGCGAACGCATTTGAATTACGCGATAACGCGATCCCTATCGCAAACTTTATTCAAAAACATCCGCGCCTTTTGGCACAGTAAATTGAAATTGCTTAGCGGGCATTGATGGATTTTTTTCAAACTTGGTAAAAGTCAGTAAAGAAATTTGTCCAAACGCATCACGCAATTCCATCGCGCGCGGCACACCATCACGTAGACCGATACCGATATGTTCAAACGTCGTGTCCTTGTTTTTCGGCGTTGCTTCCAGCCATTCCAGGCCGTCTTTGGTTCCGGCGTCCTTCAACGTGAAATTCTTTTCTAGATCATTATTACCAAACAAAATCGCGGCGGGTGACGAACCGAGCGCATCGCCCAATTTTTTAACCGTGACCTGATTCAAATCTTTGTCATAGATGTACAGTTTTTCACCATCAGCCTGCAGCAATTGCTCGTAGGGCTTTTTATACTGCCAAATAAATTTTCCAGGTCGCGCGAATGCGAACGTGCCAGTCGATTGATCTGAGACCTTCGCACTGCCGCTGCTGGTTTTCACCAGACGCTGACTAAATTCACCACTCGCAGACTGGGTCGACGACACGAACGATTTGAATTGATCAAGTGCGTTGGCGTGACCAATGGATGGCAATATCAATGCACCGATTAACAGTACAGTTGATAATGCAAATAGACGCAGTTGCACCGTGCGCTTGGTTGATATGGCGACCGCAGTAGCTGTGTGCTTCATGACTTCCTTTATTTGTTGAGTCTGTAATTCGACTCATGGCACTGTCGGCAGTTCAACCTATGCGCTGACTTGTTACACGAACTTACTAAGTTCATTGCTAGGCTCATTACTAAACCAATTACTAAGCCAATTTATTTTGTAAGCGACTAAGCGGCTGGCCTACTCACCATTACCAACTGGCACCAGGATTTCGCGGTTACCGTTGGATTGCATGGTCGAAACCAAGCCACTTTGCTCCATCTGCTCTAGCAAGCGCGCTGCGCGGTTATAGCCGATCCGCAAATGACGCTGCACCAGAGAGATTGATGCCTTGCGATTTTTCAATACAATCGCGACCGCTTGATCGTACAAAACATCGGACTCGTTGCCGGCACCGCCATCTAAACTCATCATCGCGTCGCCATCTTCGGCGACGCCGCCTTCGAGTATGCCTTCAACATAATTAGGCTCACCCTGCGACTTCAAATGATCGACCACGCGATGTACTTCATCGTCGGAGACAAACGCCCCGTGTACGCGCACTGGCCAAGCTGTGCCCGGCGGCATGTACAACATATCGCCCATACCAAGCAAGGCTTCGGCTCCCATCTGATCCAGAATCGTGCGCGAATCGATCTTGCTACTGACCTGAAACGCAATACGGGTCGGGATGTTGGCCTTGATCAAACCGGTGATGACATCTACAGATGGGCGCTGTGTCGCCAAAATCAAGTGGATGCCAGCAGCGCGCGCTTTTTGCGCAATACGCGCAATCAATTCTTCCACTTTTTTACCGACCACCATCATCAAATCTGCCAGCTCGTCAATGATAATGACGATGGTTGGCAACTTATCCAGTGGCTCCGGCGCATCCGGTGTCAGGCTAAACGGATTAGGAATTTTTTCTTCACGCTTTTCGGCATCGGCAATCTTGGTGTTATAGCCAGCCAGATTACGCACGCCCAACTTACTCATTAATTTGTAGCGCCGCTCCATCTCGTTGACAGCCCAATTCAAGGCATATGCGGCTTGCCGCATATCGGTCACAACTGGTGCCAAAAGATGCGGGATGCCCTCGTAAATCGATAGCTCCAACATTTTTGGATCGATCAAAATCAATCGCACATCGTTGGGGTCAGATTTATATAACAAGGACAAAATAGTGGCATTGATGCCGACTGATTTCCCGGAACCAGTGGTACCGGCAACCAGCAAGTGCGGCATCTTGGCCAAATCAGCGACCACTGGATTACCCGCAATATCTTTGCCCAGCGCCACGGTCAAACTAGACTGGCTGTCGTTGTAAACCTTGGAGCTGATAATCTCAGTCAGACGCACAATCTGACGCTTAGGATTGGGTAACTCCAACGCCATATAATTTTTGCCGGGGATGGTTTCGACCACGCGGATCGAAGTCAGCGACAACGAGCGTGCCAAATCGCGCGCCAGATTCACGATCTGGCTACCCTTGACACCTACCGCCGGCTCAATCTCGTAACGCGTCACCACTGGCCCGGGATAAGCGGCGACCACTTTGACTGAGATGCCAAAGTCCGACAACTTTTTCTCAATCAAGCGACTGGTAAATTCCAGCGTCTCTACGCTTACCGTCTCTTGCACGACCGGCGCATCATCCAACAGCGACAGCGGCGGCAAATTGGTATCCGGCATATCGTTGAACAGCGAAACCTGCTTTTCTTTCTCGGCGCGCTCGGATTTCTGCACTGCGACGATTTGTGGCTCGATTCTGATCGGCGGCGCATCAACGATTTTTGCACGCTCGTGCACCACCGCCTCTTCCCGTTTAACCGCAGCCACATGACCTGCCTTACGGTCTACCCGCGCACCGTACAAGTTGCCAATAGCGCGGAACAACGCCTCCACCATGCCGCCGATGCGCTCGGCCACACCCAACCAGGAAACGTGAAAAAACAAGCTAAAACCGAGACCAAACAACAATAAAAGCAATAAGGTAGCGCCGACAAAACCAAAGGCATTTTGCGCTGCACTACCCGCCAATTCACCAATCACGCCACCCGGCGCACGTGGCAACGCAGCTTGCAACGTATACATACGTAGATACTCGATACCAGTACTGCCTATCATCAACAGCACAAAACCGATCGTGCGTATCAGATTTTCATGTTGCTGTGCTGGCTCGACTTCCTTTTGCAACAAAAACCGCCGTGAAATGCGGCGATAACCAACCCACACTAGGCGCAGACAATAAATGCACAACCACCAAGCCGACAAACCAAAGATAAATAACAGCAAATCTGCCAGCCAGGCGCCGATGCGTCCGCCCAGATTGTGCATATGCACTACCGCATTGGCTTGCGACCAACCTGGATCATTAGTGGAGTAGGTGGAGAAAATGATTAACAAATACAAAGTCAGCGCGGCCATGATTAGCCAGCGTGCTTCGGTTAACAAACGCGACAGCCTGCCAGGTGGCGGGGTTTTCGTGTTGTCGGTTTTACGGGTATAGGCTTGAGTCGTTTTTGTCATAAATCCAGACGCGTGGTGCGTCAATTAAAGAAGGTACATGCCTATGGCTTGTCACATCTATATCTTATTCTTTCTATCTTAATACCTAAAGCCATCTGAGTCCTCGCTAAAACAGCGTCTGTTGCGCATGTTTTCGGCGGCCGTTACGCACCTTGCCCGGCTCGGACGACGGTTCGTCTATAATCTTAACCAGTTTTTTCAATTACAACGAATAATTCAGTCACAGATTGAATTATTCGTTTATAGCAACATATAACGAGTAGCGCAGGCGCTCATAGCTAGCACTCAGGTGAAGCCGTCGCCCGTGTAGTATTCGGACGTAATTTGATTAGGTTTTACCGGATCGTTCAATTTTTACCAATTTATTACGCCCACATTTTTAACCCTCATCCTAATTACTCTCATGCCCACCGTAAAACACGCCAAAGTTCTTATCCTCGGTTCCGGTCCTGCCGGCTACAGTGCAGCAGTCTATGCCGCACGCGCCAATCTTAATCCGGTCATGATCACCGGCGTCGAACAAGGCGGTCAATTAATGACCACCACCGATGTAGAAAACTGGCCAGGCGATCCGCTGGGTGTTCAAGGTCCGGAATTGATGCAGCGTCTGCTGCAGCATGCAGAGCGCTTCAATACCGAGATCATCTTCGATCATATTCATACCACCAAGCTCAATGAAAAACCGATGCGTTTGGTTGGCGATATGGGTGAATATACTTGCGACGCGCTTATTATCGCGACCGGCGCCTCCGCCCAATATCTGGGCTTGCCATCGGAAGAGGCATTTATGGGTAAAGGCGTCTCGGCTTGCGCTACCTGCGATGGCTTTTTCTATAAAGAACAGGAAGTCGCGGTGGTCGGCGGCGGCAATACTGCGGTCGAGGAAGCATTGTACCTGTCCAACATTGCAAAAAAAGTGACCGTCATCCACCGCCGTGACAAATTCCGTGCCGAAGCTATTTTGATCGATAGACTGATGGCCAAAGTAGCGGAAGGCAAAATCGAAGTTAAATGGAATCACACGCTGGATGCAGTCATCGGCGACGACAGCGGCGTCACCGGCATCAAAATTCGTTCAACTGCCGACGACAGCATCAGCGACATCACGCTACATGGCGTCTTTATTGCGATTGGCCACAAACCCAATACCGGTATTTTTGAAGGCCAGCTGGATATGCACAACGGTTACATCAAAACCAAAACCGGCCTTGAAGGTATGGCGACCATGACCAGCATTCCTGGTGTGTTTGCCGCGGGCGATGTGCAAGATCACATTTACCGTCAGGCAATTACCAGCGCCGGTACGGGCTGTATGGCGGCACTTGATGCGCAACGCTATCTGGAAGGTCTGGAGTAACCTTTTAAATTAAACGCAGACGTAAATTAAAGTTTAAGTCTGCGTTTAATCTTTTGTTGCGCTGGCTAGATAATTTGCAAGGATAGGTAAAAACGCACAGCAGGCTTCTTACCTAGGATGTAATCGCAACAGATGCGAAAAAATTCTGCCTTAGTTAATGCCTCATAATGCCTCATTCGATTATTGATCATCAGCCTGATCGAGGAATATTTCATGTCGCGCAGCAAAAGTTTTGCCGATCTCAAATCGCTGCAGAAAGATTTAAAGCAGCAAGAGGAGCACCGTAAAATCGCTGAGCAACAACGTCTGATTGCTGAACGTGCGGCGCAACTCGAGGCAGATCTATTTCGGCGTAGCATTGGCGATGTGACGCCGATCACCCCCACTGATAAACACTCCCCACAAATCGCACCGCCATTACCGATTGCACGCCATCATTTGGCGGATGAACAAGCTGCATTACGCGAGTCCCTGTCCGACGAATTCACCGTTGAAACCCTGCTCGATACCGATGAAGCCCTAAGTTACGCCCGTTCGGGGGTTGGCTCAGACGTGGTTCGTAAACTTCGGCGCGGGCATTGGGTAATTCAAAGCCAGCTCGATTTACATGGATTGCGTACCGATGAGGCACGTGATGCACTGGGAGAGTTTTTAAGAGTTGCAGGACGCCGCGGCGTACGTTGCGTACGCATCATTCACGGCAAGGGACTGGGCTCCATCAATAAGGAACCAGTATTAAAAAATAAGGTGCGCAACTGGTTGGCGCAGAAAGACGAAGTACTCGCCTTTTGCCAAGCCAAAGCGGCGGATGGCGGCTCTGGCGCTTTAGTGGTCTTGCTTAAGTCGTCTTAAAAGTCGTCGTAACCCTGCACCTTCTAGACACTCAACAAAAAGCCTCATCGTCGTGATGAGGCTTTTTTGCTATTGGCGTCGTCCTCAGCTAAATTTTCAATCTTGTTCGCCGCGACACCACAGTGCTAGCGAGACCTTAAATCAGTGAGCACAAACATTAAACTGCATCAATACCGGTTTCGCCAGTACGGATACGCACCACTTGCTCAATCGCCTGCACAAAAATTTTGCCATCGCCAATTTTGCCGGTGCGCGCAGCTTTGATAATGGCTTCTACTGCTTGATCGACCACCTCATCGTCGACCACTGCTTCAACTTTTACTTTAGGCAAAAAGTCGACCACATATTCCGCGCCACGATACAACTCGGTATGTCCTTTTTGACGGCCAAAGCCTTTTACTTCCGTGACCGTCAAACCGGTAACGCCGACTTCTGCCAGCCCTTCCCGCACTTCATCCAGTTTGAATGGTTTGATGATTGCCGTAATCTTTTTCATTGAAACTCCTTGTTATTGTCATGAAACCGAACCTTGCATACAGTCTACATCTTGCGTCGCAATCCGGCATTTTTATCTATTCGTACCTAGCTAAACACTCTTAAAATATTCTTATTCGCGAAATTTTGAGGTAATAGGATAACGCCAATCACGTCCAAAACCACGATGCGTGACGCGTATACCGACCGGCGACTGGCGCCGTTTGTATTCATTAATTTTAATCAAATGGATGATGCGGGCTACATCTTCCTCTCGATAACCAGCGGCGATAATCTCTGCACCACTTTGGTTTTCTTCCATATAACGTTGCATGATCGCATCCAAAATATCGTAGGGTGGCAGCGAATCCTGATCGGTCTGATCCGGTCGCAGCTCGGCTGACGGTGCACGCGTCAGTATCCGCTGCGGAATCACATCCGATACGGTATTGCGATAGCTGCACAAACGATACACTAGCGTTTTAGCGATATCTTTCAATACTGCAAAACCACCCGCCATATCACCATACAAAGTGCAATAACCAACGGCCATTTCACTCTTGTTACCGGTCGTCAAAACGATCGCACCATGTTTATTCGATAATGCCATCAAAATCGTGCCGCGTATGCGTGCCTGGATATTTTCTTCCGTGGTGTCTTGCTGCAGCCCAGTAAAATCGTGTGCCAGCGTACGGTTAAACGCATCAAAACAATCGCCGATGCCGATTTCGTCATAGCGCACGCCCACGCGCTTGACCATATCACGAGAATCGATACGAGAAATTTCCGCAGTATAGGGGGACGGCATCATCACAGCGCGCACCTTATCCGCGCCCAATGCATCCACTGCCACCGCCAGTGTCAAAGCCGAATCGACACCGCCCGACATACCAATCAACGCTCCCGGAAAACCATTTTTGCCAACGTAATCACGCACACCCAAAACCAGGGCCTGATAAACCTGCGCCTCTACCGATAATACCGGCGCAATCGTTGCTTCCAGCGGGGTATCACCATCAAACTCAACGAGTTGCAAATCTTCAACGCAATGGCCCAACTGGGCACGCACAATACCGGTCCGATCCAGTACAAAAGAACTACCGTCAAACACCAGCTCATCCTGGCCGCCCACCAAATTGGCATACACCAAGCTCAGGCCTTGTACGCTGACGCTGCTACGCATGATATCGATGCGCGTCTGCTGCTTGCCGGTGTGATAAGGCGAGCCGTTTGGTACCAATAACACGTGTGCACCTGCTTCGGCAGCGCGGCGCGGTGCTTCCGGTGACCAAGTATCTTCACAAATATTGATACCAAAGCGCACGCCCTTAACCGTAAAAACATAAGGCAGATCGCCGGAGGAGAAATAGCGCTTTTCATCAAACACCGCATTATTCGGCAAATCGCGCTTGCAGTAAGTGCCGATGATCTTGCCATTGCACAGCACCGATGCAGCATTGAAATACTGTCCGTTTTTCTCATGCGGATGGCCAACCAGCACATACAGATTCGTGAGCTCGGCCAGATCGGCGGCGAGTGCCGCCAACGCATCGGCGCTTTTTGCGTAGAATGAGCGGCGCAGCAGCAAATCTTCCGGTGGGTAACCGACCAGAGACAACTCCGGCGTCAGGACGATATCGGCAGACTGTGCTGCAGCACGACGGGAAAAATCAACAATCTTTGCACGATTGCCGGCAAGATCACCGACGGTGCTGTTGATTTGAGCAATGGCGACTTTGGCTGTCATTGGTATAAATAGCTATCTAGGATCTGAAGAACGACAAATGACATTATCAAGAATGCTGAGCGTCAAGGATACAAACAATCAAGCATGCTTACAGTTTTAAGCAGGCATGAATAACACACTGCCATCTGTGAATTATCGCACGCGAATCGTTTCTTCTCTGTCCGAAATCGGCCAAGCTTGTTGGGATGCACTGATCGCTGTACAAAGCAATGCTAATCCGTTTCTATCCTATGCCTTCCTCGACAGTCTGCATCAAAGCGGCTGCGCCTCGGCAGCAAGCGGCTGGCAACCGCAATATCTGACGATCTGGCGCGAGCAAGATGGCACAGATGTACTCGCTGCCGCCCTGCCACTGTATGCCAAGGCACACTCTTATGGGGAATACGTATTCGACTGGGCATGGGCTGATGCCTATCAGCGCAACGGTCTACCTTACTACCCAAAACTGTTATCGGCGATTCCTTTTACGCCTGTCACCGGCAATCGTTTATTAGCGCGCGATGCCGAAGCCCTGCATGCGCTGGTGACAGCCATCGTGACGATTCAGAAAAGCAACGATTTTTCTTCCACCCATATCCTGTACCCGCCGCAAGCGGAAGCTGAAACCCTGCGTGCCGCCGGTTTTATGCTGCGCACCGGCGTGCAATTTCATTGGCTCAATGCCGGTTACTGCAGCTTCGACGATTTTCTCGCCACGCTAGAACGCAAGAAGCGCAAAAACATCCGCGCTGAACGACGCAAGGTGCAGCAAGCAGGCATAAGCTTTCTCCATATTCGCGGACAGGATGCGACTAAAGAAGACTGGATTTTTTTCAAACGCTGCTACGACCGAACCTATGCGATGCATCGCTCAACGCCTTATCTCAATCTGGATTTCTTTTTGCGTATCGCCGCAACCATGCCGCAACATCTATTGCTGATCGTGGCCGAGCGTGATGAGGCAGCGCTCGCTTGCTCGCTTGTCGTCTACGATCAGCAGACGCTGTATGGCAGATATTGGGGCACGATGGAAGAAATCGACAGCCTGCATTTTGAAACGGCCTACTACCAGCCGCTAGAGTTTTGCATTGCCGAAGGTATCCAGTGCTTTGAAGGTGGCGCGCAAGGCGAACATAAAATGGCACGCGGATTTTTGCCGCAAAAAACCTGGTCTGCACATTGGCTGGCGCATGCAGCCTTTGCTGATGCGGTTGAGCATTTTTTACAGCATGAGAGCTCCGGCATCGCCGCCTATATCGACGAGCTCAATGAACACAATCCATTTCAAAACAGCGCGAAAAAGCAAGATGCCAAATTGATACAGTCCGACATCGAGAAAACTTGAGATATTTTTAACATCAAGGCATGCTAGCGGCACCATGACCTTACACGCCGTCCCCCAACCCGAATCGACAACGCGGCACAACTTACCAGCGCGCATTGGTCGGTTTTATATCAAGCACGAGTTAGGCCGCGGCTCGCTCGGTATCGTCTATCTGGCGCACGACCCCATCATTGATCGAGATATCGCGCTGAAGGTTCTTCCCTCTCGTCTTTCTCAGGTTGAGAAAAAACTGCATGAACAACAGTTGATCAACGAGGCGCGCGCGGCCGGCAGATTGGCACATGCCAATATCGTCACCATTTACGAAACCTCAACCGAAGGCGGCATCACTTACATTGCGATGGAATATCTGCAAGGCAAAGAGTTGAACAAATTATTGGATAAAGATGGCCAGCGATTCAACGCTGAAGATGTCGCCTCAATCACCTGGAAGATTGCCGAAGCGCTAGAACACGCGCACTCAAACGGCGTCGTGCATCGCGATATCAAGCCCGCCAATATTTTTATGATTGCCGATCAGCAGCCGAAGCTAGTTGATTTTGGCATTGCACGCACACCTAATCGCGTCTCCGACATGCCACAGCAATCGGACTCGCCAGAAACTTTGTTTCACGACAATATTATGGGTACGCCCAATTACATGTCCCCGGAACAAGCACTCGGCCAATCGGTTGATGCGCGTGCCGACATTTATTCGCTAGGCGCGGTGATGTTTGAGATGCTGACTTTTCGCAAGCCGTTCCAAGCAGAAGATACCAGCAAACTATTGCATCAAATCGTTTTCAAGGCCGTGCCCGAACCGCATACGCTAGAGCCATCGATCCCCGCCACGCTCTCCAGAATCGTGATGAAAGCGATGTCCAAAAAAGTCGAGCGACGCTATCAAACTGCAGGAGAGATGGCACTCGATATCAAACGCTATTTGCGCCGCTCACGACGCGATGCAGAACAAAGTAAAACGCATACAAAAAAAGGAAAAACTCGCCCCTATCGGCTGGCGCGCATGTCGCTGTTTTTATCAATCTGTTCAGTGTCCTTAGGTGTTGCCATTGTTGCGTACATGATGTTGCGGCAATAACGCACTCTTGGCGAAAACGTCACGCCTAAGACTAATTGCTAGGTCAATTGAATACTCCAAACACTCCCCTGCAATGGCTCCTCATTACCCTAATAAAAAACGCACTCGAAAGTGCGTTTTTTATTTATTCTGATTCTGCTTATTCCTTGCTCAGGATTTTTTACCCTGTGCAGCTTGGTAAGCCTTCACGCTACTAAGAATTTCTTCTTTCGCTTCGTCGGGGCCGACCCAACCATCTACCTTGACCCATTTGCCCTGCTCCAGATCTTTATAGTGCTCGAAGAAATGCTGAATCTGTTGCAGGCGCAGATCGTTGATATCTTCCGGCTTTTGCCAATGCGTATAAATCGACAAAATCTTGTCGATCGGCACTGCCAACAATTTGGCATCGCTACCGGCTTCGTCGGTCATCTTCAACATGCCGATCGCGCGGCAACGCACAACCACGCCTGGCACTAACGGAAATGGCGTAATCACCAATACGTCAGCGGGATCACCGTCACCTGACAAGGTTTGCGGAATGTAGCCATAGTTACATGGGTAATGCATAGCGGTACTCATGAAGCGATCGACAAAAATCGCGCCGCTTTCCTTATCGACTTCATATTTGACCGGATCGGCATTCATCGGAATTTCGATGATGACGTTAAAATCGTTAGGCAGATCCTTGCCCGCTGGGACGTGATTCAAGCTCATGATATTTTCTCAAAATGGGAGGCGACGAAACCCAAGATTATAACGGCTTTCGTCAAATGACTGCTTACCGGCATTTGGACCGGTAAGACCGAATGGAAGTTTCCAACAAAATAGTTGTTTGTAACGGCAGTTTTTCACACAGCCCAAACATGCCCGACGCTGCAGATTATTTCATCGATGCCAGAGCACATTGCTGATAGTGCGAAGCTGCTTTTTCGGTTTGACCTAACGCTTGATGCAATTGTGCCAGACGCAGATGGGCTTCTTGCACTTGCTGTGAAGTGTCTGCATCAATCAAAGCTTGTTCTAAATGACGCTGTGCCTTACCCCACAAGCTTTGACGCAAGCACAATGAACCCAAGGTCAATGACAATTCTGCGTCATGTATGTGCTTGGCTTGCCATGCTTCGCATCGCTCAATCTGCGCTAATAAAGCGGGGGAGCTGGCTTCTGCCGCCGAAGCACGATAGGCTCGTAACAGACGCTCGTCCCATTCGATCGCAATCGCTTTTTCGACGATACTACGCGCTTCTGCGTGCAGGCCATTGGCATTAAATGCTGCAGCGGCATCGACTGCGACAAAAACTTTGATTTTGTCTTCAGATGGGATGTCGCGCCACGCTGCACGGATAGACTCGGCATCATGCGATGGGTCTGTCAGCACGTCGTGATATGCCAATTCCCGCAGGCGTGCAGATAAGGCGGGATGCAAGGCTTTGTTCTTGTCTAAGGTGTAAACCAGACGCAGTACTTCGGCCCAATTGCCGACACGCTGATATGCCTTTAACGCCATGCGCAAAGCATGGATGTGTCGCGTACCGTTTGCATTGAGTTCTTTGACGACTTCCAATGCTTTTTCCGGCTGGCGCTCGTCTACCAACAACTCCATCGCGGTCATCAGACGCGCGGTTTTTAGGGTTTCATCCGCTTCCACTGCGGCCAACCAAGTATCGCGGCGCTCGGTTTGCTGCATCAAATGCGCTGCACGGGCGGCGATTAGTGCTGCCAAACCGGCGTTATCAGGTGAATCGCTGGCGCGCATCGCAGCTTTTTCAGCGTGGCCGAAACGGCCCTCCAAAAATGACTTGAGTGCTTCACGCAATGCCAAATTACCTTTGCGCTCACGCTTTTCACGACGATAAGCCATGACGCGGGCTGGCATGCGCTGTGTCACGCGTATGGCTTTCAACACCACATACAGCAGCACGAACAGCAGGATTTCTAGCAGTATGAAAAAATTGAGGGAAAGATCGATTCGATATGGTGGATAGAACAACACCACGTTACCGAGATTGAAGCGTGTTGCTACCGCCAAACCGATTGCGGCGGCAAACAAGGCAATCAACCAGAGAAATATACGCATAAGATAATCTAAATAAAAGCAGCCAACGGTTGTCGATTTACAGCTTGGTCAACACTGGGTTGAATAAGAATCGAGATAAAACTAAAAGAATTCTGATTCTGCTTCAGTTTTACTTCGGTTTTACTTGACCGTTGCAACCAAACTTCATTTCCATTCCAGCCAACGATCGCTCAAGGCTTGGCTTTGTAATTGCGCACCGCGCTCAGACTTTCATCTAGCGTCGGAAGATCGATCGACAATTTGTTCGTCTGTATTTGTTTCAACATCGCTTGCATATTTTGGGTCTGCTTGGCACGCGTATCGAAATACCGGTTAATCGTTTCTTGCGCTGCCACCATATCGCTGCGGAAGGCTGACTCATTACGTGACAATAATCCCAAACGCGCGCTCAACAAACGTAATTTGAGATTTTCTCGTGCGTAAAAAGCCTGCGTTGGCGACAGTAGCAAAGCATCTGGATTGTTCACTTCGCGTACGCGCACCAATTGCTGAATATCGCCCCACATTTCCGTGGAGAAGCTTTGCCATTTATTTTTAAACGTTAGCGCCCATCTTTGCGCAGTCGACATTTCGGCGGTAGGCGCAACGATCTCATCAGACTTGCTCTGCTTAGGTAACGCTGCATTTTTAGGTGCAATCTGGCTTTCTACTGGTCGCTCATCCGATAGCAACGGCATATTATCAATCTGATCAATCACACTATCCAATCGCAACGCAATCCCTGTCATATCCAGATTTGGCAAGGCTTTCAATCGCTCGATATCGTGTGCTATTGCACGTCGTACATTGATAAATTGCGCTACGTCGTCACGTGACAAGCGCGCATCCGCATTTTCTAGCGCAATCAAAGCGCCCGCGACGTTCGATGCCAATTGTAATTGCTGATTGGCGACCGACAGAGTTTGCTCAACACCAGACAACACCCAATCATCGCGTCGCTTAAATAAATCCTGATACAACTGCTCAAACGCAACTTGCTGATTTTGCGTCTCGCTTTGCTTGTTCTCCAACACATTGACCTTGGCTTGCAAAGCTTGTGTCGTTTCATCGATGGACTTCGCCAATACTCTGGTTTCAGTATTAATCGAGTCGCCACTTTGCATGCGTTGCGCGACTTCGCTACGCAAATGCGATAGTTGTTGATTCGTAAACCACCATTGCGCCGCCAACAGCAAAGCAAGTATCAATAAGGCGACGTAAATAAAGCCCTGTCGCGAGGATGCTTTGCGGGTGCTGACTTTGCTAGCTTTTGGGACATGCTTGTCTGCGCCCGATTGGCTGGCGTCCGCCTTGGGGGCGCTCGCTGCAGTTGATGCAGGTACTGGCGTCGATTCTGACTGCACGCCGTCTTCAGGAGAATTGGTTGAGTTCATGGTCGAGATTGTAACGCGGCTATCAATCCGTCGTCGCCTGATCTAGTGAGTACAATATTGCGAAACCCAAGCTGCTGTGCGGTTTCAGCGATTCGTGCATGTGGCACAAGGATTTTTTTCTGTTGCATTTTTGCGACGACCTCCGCATCCTCAAGTTGCAACACCATATTTGACCAAACCTGTAAAGCTTCAGAACTGGTCACTATCCAAACGTTATGACAACATAACAACTGTTTCAGTTCACCAAGTATCTTTGCATCCGCTTTAGGCGCGGCGCGGCGATAGGCGGCAATCAGTTCTACCTGTATACCAGCGGCGCGCAAACTATCCGCCAATAGTTCACGACCCGTTTCACCGCGCACGATCAACACACGTTTGTCCCGCAAAGCATCGAGATCCAATTCGGCGAGTAAGGCCTGACTATCCATGCGTGCGCCGATCGGTGGACGAAATATCTGCGTGGTTTGATCCGTGATCCCATATTTGGCTAAACGTACGCGACTTCCTTCGCCCACTACCGCCAATGGGATTTCATGCGGCCAATTTGCACGTGCGGCAAAAGCCGCATCAATCGCGTTAGGACTAACAAATGCGATCAGCGCATAGCGCTCCAGCGTCGCCAAACTTTTTTTTAATTCTGTTTGGTCTGCCAGCGGATGTATTTCGAGCAACGGAAAAAGAATAGCAGTGCGGCCTAATGCAGCAATCCGCTGCATTAAATCATCGGCCTGCGCTAGCGGCCGTGTGACAACAACCGCTTCAGCTATGGTTTGCATCGCCGCCATTTATATGATCGTCGCTACGGCAGCTGGCGAGAATCTCGTGTGCACCTTGCTGTTGCAGCATGGTGGCGATGCTAGCGCCCAGCTGTTCCGGTGCATCTGCCGGGCCCTGCAGATCAGCACGGGCGGTACGCTTGCCATCGGGCGTTGCGATCAGTGCGCGTAGACGCATGGTGTTGCCATCTATCGTTGCATAGGCGGCAAGTGGCACTTGGCAACTACCACCAAAGTTGCGTGACACGGTGCGCTCGGCGATCGCCATTTGCGAGGTAGCATGATGGTTAAGCGGCGCCAGCCATTCCAGCAAATCGGCTCTATCACTATGTATCTCAATCGCCATCGCGCCCTGCCCAGGGGCTGGCAGACTGGTTTCTGGCTCTAAACAAGCGCGTATGCGATCTTGCATCTTTAAGCGTTTAAGCCCGGCAGCCGCCAGAATGATGGCGGCGTATTCGCCTTTGTCGAGCTTGCCCAAACGCGTATCGAGATTGCCGCGTAAAGGTTGAACCACCAAATGCGGATAAAGCATGGCGACCTGCGCCTGGCGCCGCAGACTACTCGTGCCGACGACCGCACCCGGCGGCAATTCGGCCAGTGCTGCGTATTCATTGGAGACAAAGGCATCTAAGGGTTCTTCGCGCTCCAAAATTGCGGCGAGCTGAAATTCTTGGGGCAAGGTCATCGGCACATCTTTGAGCGAATGTACCGCTAAATCGGCGCGGCGCTCGGCGATTGCGACTTCCAATTCTTTGATAAATAAGCCCTTACCACCGACTTTTGACAAGGCTCTATCAAGGATTTGATCACCGCGAGTGGTCATGCCAAGAATCTCAACTTCACACTGCGGATATAATAAACGCAGTTTGTCGCGGACATCCTCGGCTTGCCACATCGCCAAGCGACTTTCGCGGGATGCGATAATCAGTTTTTTCGGAGAGGAAAATTTCAACACAAGTTCTTTCAATGTTCTGCTGGATCAGCGAACCATTTGCACGGCAGCAGATTTTTGTTTGAGTAAGTATTGAAATCTTATCACGCGCCTTTGCGTGAATATTTATATCGCCTCTCTTCATTATCACCAACCAGTTGATTGCACTACTCCACTATGGCAAAACAAATTAAAGCTCCAGCGCGCACCGTCTCTCCTGCAGCCAAAAAGGATGCTCCGCTTAAAGAAGATATTCGTTTGCTAGGACGATTACTTGGTGACGTCTTGCGCGATCAGGAAGGCGATGCAGTGTTCGAGATCGTCGAAACCATCCGTCAAACTGCCGTGCGTTTCCGTCGTGAAGCGGATGTACAAGCCGGCGCCGAACTCAATAAATTATTAAAGAAGCTCACGCGTGAGCAAACCATTAGCGTGGTGCGCGCGTTTTCGTATTTCTCGCATTTGGCCAATATCGCCGAAGATCAACACCACAATCGCCGCCGCCGTGCCCATCTGTTGGCGGGCTCTGCACCACGTCAAGGCAGTATTGCCTATGCGTTGAAAAAGCTGCATGAAGCAGGTGTTTCCGGTGCTGCTGTGCGTAAATTTTTCAAGGAATCGCTGATTTCGCCAGTACTCACCGCGCATCCAACGGAAGTGCAGCGCAAGAGCGTGCTCAATGCCGAACATGACATCGCCGCCTTGTTGGCTGAGCGTGATCTGCCGATGACAGCAAAGGAACGTGCCGAAAACAGCGCCCGCCTCCATGCTCGCGTCACTACTCTGTGGCAAACCCGTTTGCTGCGTTACACCAAGCTAAAGGTGGAAGACGAGATCAATAACGCGCTGTCTTATTACCGCATGACTTTTCTGCGCGAACTGCCAGCCATGTATGAAGATATCGAAGAGGACATCGCGGAAGAATTTCCACAACGCGGTGCCAATGCCAACAAGGAAAATTATCGTGATCTCCCATCGTATGTACAGATGGGTAGCTGGATTGGTGGCGACCGCGACGGCAATCCCAACGTCAATGGCGACACCATGCGCCTAGCGCTGGCACGACAATCGACCACCATCCTTGATTTCTACATGGAAGAAGTACATGCGCTAGGTGCAGAACTGTCGATCTCGACCTTCCTCGCTGGCGTCAGCCCGGAAGTTGCCGCATTGGCAGACGAATCACCTGATGAGTCCGAACATCGTGCCGATGAACAGTACCGTCGCGCGCTGATCCGTATTTATGCAAGACTAGCTGCTACCGCCCGTGACTTCGGCTCACATGTATTACGCAAGGAAGTGGGGTCAGCGGCGCCGTATATAAAAGCTGATGAATTTTCCGCTGAATTACTGATCTTGGTCGACTCGCTAAAAGCCCATCATGGCAGCGCATTGATCAAGCCGCGTCTCGCCAATCTATTGCGCGCATCCGAAATTTTCGGCTTTCATCTGGCCACACTCGACATGCGCCAAAGCTCTGATGTACATGAGCGTGTATTAAGCGAGCTATTCAGCTTTGCGCAAGTCGAAAGCAACTATGCTGGCTTGTCAGAAGAAGAAAAAGTTAAGCTGATCCTGAGCGAACTTGATAAACCGCGCCTACTGTTTTCACCATATATCGATTATTCGGCTGAGACTAACTCCGAACTTTCGATTATGCGTACCGCAAGTGAAATCCGCAAACGCTATGGCGCGCATGCGATCCGCAACTACATCATCTCGCACACCGAGACCGTCTCCGACATGTTGGAAGTCTTGCTGCTGCAACGCGAATCTGGCCTGCTGCGTCCCGACACCGATGTAACGTCAATTGGTGAAGTCGAATTGATGGTGATTCCATTGTTTGAAACGATTCCCGATCTGCGTCTGGCGCCGGTGATCATGGAACAATTTATGGCCAACCCGCGCGTCAGGAAACTGATCGCAAAGCAAGGTCATCTGCAAGAAGTTATGCTCGGCTACTCGGACTCCAACAAAGATGGTGGCTTCCTCACTTCCAACTGGGAGTTGTACAAAGCGGAAACTGAGCTGGTACAAGTATTCAATCGTGCTGGCGTCAAGATGCGCCTGTTCCATGGTCGTGGCGGCACCGTCGGTCGCGGCGGCGGACCAAGCTATGAAGCAATTTTGGCGCAACCACCGGGCACCGTGAACGGCCAGATTCGTCTGACCGAGCAAGGCGAAATCATTGCCTCCAAATTTTCTAACCCAGAAATCGGCCGCCGCAATCTGGCACTACTGGTTGCAGCGACGCTTGAGGCCAGCCTGACGCCGCATTCGCCAAATGGTAAATACGCGAAAAAACTCACCGAGTTTGAAAGCGTGATGGAGGAATTGTCCGACCTTGCCTATAAAGGCTATCGCAATCTGGTGTATGAAACTCCGGGCTTTACGGATTACTTCTTCTCCGCCACACCGATTGCTGAAATCGCCGAGTTAAACATAGGCTCGCGTCCGGCTTCGCGCAAGGCGACGCGTCGCATCGAAGATCTACGTGCAATTCCGTGGGGCTTCTCATGGGGACAATGTCGTTTGTTGCTACCGGGCTGGTATGGTTTCGGCACTGCGATCGAACAATGGCTAGAACAAGGCAATAGAAACCAACGCGTGGCAATGCTGCGCACCATGTTCAAAGAATGGCCATTCTTTGAAATGCTGCTGTCAAACATGGATATGGTTTTGTCCAAAACAGATCTTGCGGTCGCCTCGCGCTACTCAGAAATGGTGACAGATAAACGTCTGCGCAACAGCATTTTCAAACGCATCGTAGCGGAACATGAGCGTACCTCTGCCTGCTTGACGCTGATTACTGGCAAGAAGGAAAGACTGGCTGATAATCCATTGTTGGCACGTTCGATCAAAAACCGTTTTGCCTATCTCGATCCACTCAACCATCTGCAGGTAGAATTAATCAAACGCCACCGCGCCACCATGCACAATGGCAATGTGGATGATCGGGTACGACGCGGTATTCATTTGTCGATCAACGGCATCGCGGCCGGCTTGCGCAACACTGGTTAATCAATTCAGGTGTTTAACAAAAAGGGAGACTTTTTAGTCTCCCTTTTTTATGTTTCATTTACGTTTGTGCAGCGATCACTCATAAGTCCGGCTAACTACCCAAACTACTTTACCAAAGCTTTAACCACCGGCCATTGACGGCGTGAAATCGGCAAGCGGTCATCTATCTCATGCAAAATCACCTGCCACGATTCCTGTGCTTTTTCACCATCTGTGTCGCTGTCATGATCGGAACTGAGCGCACCTTTTTCAACTCCGATAATCGCATCGCGCGCAACCAACGCATTGCGATGTACCCGTACGAACCGCTCACCCAATTCCTGCTCTAGTGATAACAACGAAGCCTCGATCAAGTATTCACGCTCCCGCGTGCGCAACGTGATGTACTTTGCTTCTGCCTTCAAATACAGCACATCGAACACCGGCACCAATAACAAACGTCCACGCTCTTGCACCGAGAAATTCTTGCGCACCTGCGGCATGGTCACTATCAGACTTTCCATCTGCTGTTTTTGCGAATTTTTCTGCAAACTCTGTTTCGAATCTTTGTCCGTATTTTTGTCCGTATTTTTTTCCCTCGTCACGCTTTGCCGCAAGCTCACCGCACGCCCAATCGCTTCTGCTAATCTGGCAGCGCGTACCGGCTTCAGCAAATAATCCAATGCATGCACCTCAAACGCTTTTAACGCATATGCGTCATGTGCGGTGACAAAAATAATCGCAGTGGATGCGTAATCACTTTGTGCCAAATGTGCCGCAAATTCGATGCCACTCATCCCGGGCATCTGCACATCCAGCAATACGATATCTGGCCGTAGCTCGACAATCTTGTCTAATGCCTGCTGCGCCTGCACCGCCTCACCAACTAACTGATGCGGACACTGCTCCGCAATATCACCCAACAAAGTCGTCAAACGCGCACGCGCCGGCGCTTCGTCATCAACGATCAAAATACGTGGCGTTGACGTACTCATTACACTCGCCTCGCTCATGCCGTTGTCGCCTTCCGATAAGGAAAAATCAGATGCACGCGAAACTGTCCGTCTATCACCTGCGTCGTCAACTGCGCCTCAATATCGTAAAGCAAGGTTAAACGCTCGCGGATATTATTCAACGCCATGCGATTACCGGTTGAGACTGCGTGTGGATGGTAAGGATTACGCATTACCAGCTCAATATGCTCACGGCTACGACGGATCGCAATCTTGATGGTCGCAGATTTATCGGATGCTTCGACGCCATAATGCACTGCATTTTCCAACAATGGCTGCAGCAACAAAGAGGGCGTGGTTGCTTTTTGCAAAACGTCGGCAGAAATACCATCGGTATCCCACTCCACCTGCAAGCGCTCACCTAACCTAACCTTTTCAATTGCCAGATACTGCATACCGATGCGGATTTCGTTACCCAGAGTTGTGACATCGCGCGCATCACGCATCAGCACGCGAAACAGGTCGGCTAGATCTTCCAATGTGGTTTCGGCACGTTTGGGCTCGGTGCGTATCAGCGATAGCACCGCATTCAAACTATTGAATAAAAAATGCGGTCGTATCCGCGCCTGTAGCGCTTGCAGACGTGCCTCTGCCAAGGCGGGTGAAAAAGCGCGCGTACGCAATTCAAAATAATGTTGCAATGCGATGCCAAACAATGCCGCGCACGCCATTCCCTGCCACACCGACAGCTCTGTCAAACGAATCACGCCACTGCTATCGGTCAGTAGATAACGGATAAAGATCCCGGTAATCACCGCCGGCACCAACGCACAGGCCACGCGTTGACCCGATGCCGAGATTGTTTTGACCGCACGTCGCAATCCACACAAGGCAAATAACGAGGTCAAGCAAGCGAGCTCAATCAACATCGAAGCTTCCACAAAACTCAACATGCCGGCACGTAAATTTGCGGCACCGATCAAAATAGCCGCCAGCACCACGCCATTAACAGTCAACAATGCACGCACGATGATGCCAATATTGCAACAATCTGGAATCACCATTTCTATCGCTGTTGCGCTTGAGCTGTCTTTGACGAGCGGCTGCTTTGGCATGTGTTTGGATTTAAAAGTATTTATACGGCTTTGAAAGTGGGCTGACGGTGCCAGCTGTTTTATAATCGCGTATTACTCAGGACACTAATTATGACAGCACAACTCTCCAAAAAAAGCGAGGCGTGGTCGGCACGCTTCAACGAACCGGTTTCCGATCTGGTCAAACGTTACACCGCATCGGTGTTTTTCGACAAGCGTTTGGCGCAAGTTGATATCCAAGGTTCGCTCGCCCATGCAGAGATGTTGGCGCATCAAAAGATTATCAGCGCTGACGATCATGCCGCAATTCAGCGCGGTATGGCACAGATTCTAGAAGAAATCGCCGCTGACAAGTTTGAGTGGCTGCTGGATCTGGAAGACGTGCATCTGAATATTGAAAAACGCCTGACCGAACTGGCTGGCGATGCCGGCAAGCGTCTACACACGGGCCGCTCGCGCAACGATCAGGTCGCCACCGACATCCGCCTGTACGTACGCAGCGAAATCGACAACATCTGCGCGCTGCTGCGTGATCTGCGCCTGGCATTACTGGATTTGGCTGAGCAACACGCCGACACCATCCTGCCCGGCTTTACCCACATGCAGGTAGCGCAACCGATCACCTTCGGCCATCACATGCTGGCCTATGTTGAAATGTTCAGCCGTGATGCCGAGCGCATGCAGGATTGCCGCAAACGCGTCAATCGCCTGCCACTGGGCGCAGCGGCGCTGGCCGGCACCACCTTCCCGATTGATAGAGAACGCGTCGCCAAGACGCTTGGTTTTGACGACGTTTGCCATAACTCGCTGGATGCCGTTTCTGATCGTGACTTCGCGATTGAATTTTGCGCCGCTGCTGCACTGATCATGACGCACGTCTCGCGCATGTCAGAAGAACTGGTGATCTGGATGAGCCCACGCGTCGGCTTTATCGACATCGCCGACCGCTTTTGCACCGGCTCCTCGATCATGCCGCAAAAGAAAAATCCCGATGTGCCCGAACTCGCACGCGGCAAAACCGGCCGCGTCAACGGCCATCTGATAGCCTTGCTGACGTTGATGAAAGGCCAGCCACTGGCCTACAACAAAGACAACCAAGAAGATAAAGAACCGTTATTCGACACCGTCGACACTGTCATCGACACGCTGCGCATCTTTGCCGACATGGCACGCGGCATCACCGTCAAACCTGAAGCGATGCGTGCCGCCGCACTGCAAGGTTATGCCACCGCTACCGATCTGGCCGACTATCTGGTCAAGCAAGGCTTACCGTTCCGCGATGCGCATGAAGCCGTTGCACTGGCGGTGCGCGCCTGCGTCGATCGCGAATGTGATTTGAGTGATCTGTCGCTGGAAGAGCTGCAAGCCTTCTCGTCACTGATCAAAGCCGATGTGTTTGAAGTATTGACGCTGGAAGGTTCAGTCGCTGCGCGTAACCACGTAGGCGGTACTGCACCGGAACAAGTGCGCAAGGCGATTGCGCGCGTACGTACGTTATTGAATTGATGATGCCCGATTAATCAGTCTCAAGCCTCTCAATAAAAAAAGCCTGTCCACATTAATGTGTGAACAGGCTTTTTTATGTTTGGACTGCGAGCGGTTTAAGACCCCGCCACCACCATCTTCTCAATCAACACCGAACCAACCTGCTTGGTACCTCGCACCAAGGTATCTGCACCAATCGCAGTAATCTGCTGAAAGATGTCTTTCATGTTGCCAGCAATCGTAATCTCTTCTACCGGATATTGAATCACACCCTTCTCGACCCAAAATCCCGATGCACCGCGCGAATAATCGCCGGTGACGTAATTGACACCCTGTCCCATCAACTCGGTCACCAGCAAGCCGGTATCGAGCTTCTTCAACATCGCTTTGAAATCATCGCTAGGTTTGGTCAATGACGAGGACATCACCAGGTTATGCGAGCCGCCCGCATTGCCGGTGGTTTGCATGCCGAGTTTGCGCGCCGAATAGGTAGACAAGAAATAGCCCTGCACCACGCCATCTTTAACGACATCACGACGGCTGGTTTTGACGCCTTCATCATCAAACGGAGCGGAGCCGACCGCGCCGACCTGATGGGGATCTTCAGAAATTTGGATGTGTGACGCAAACGCAGACTTTCCCAAAGAATCGAGCAAGAACGTGGATTTTCGATACAGCGCTCCGCCCGACACTGCTTGCACAAATGCGCCCAGTAAACCAGCTGCCAGTGGCGCATCGAACAATACTGGGCAATGGCGGGTATCGAGCTTACGTGCATTCAAACGAGCTAAAGCGCGCTCGGCAGCGTAACGGCCGACCGCTTCTGGTTGCGCCAGTTTTTTAGGGTCGCGCACGGAAGTGTACCAATCATCGCGCTGCATATTGGCACCCTTACCTGCAATTGGTGCGACCGAAATGGTATGGCGTGAATAGGGGTAACCGCCGATAAATCCGCGCGAGTTGGCTGAGACAAAATGCGATTGCTGCGCATACACGCCAGCGCCTTCACTATTGGTAATGCGTTTATCAACTTCAAACGCTGCTGCTTCGCCGCGACGTGCCAGTTCTACCGCTTCTTCGGTCGACAACAGCCACGGATAGCAGAGTTGCAAATCCTGCGGTGCACGTTCCAGCATGGCGTCGTCGGGCAGACCAGCGCAATCATCTTCAGCAGTAAATCGTGCGATGTTATATGCCGCCTCAACGGTGGCTTGTAAGGATTTTTGCGAAAAATCCGAGGTGCTGGCATTACCGCGTCGCACATGTTTGTCACGCCCGATGTACACAGTGACGCCCAAACCTTTATCTTTGTTTTGTTCTATGGTTTCGATGCCACCCTTGCGTACAGAGACTGACAGGCCGTTACCTTCGCTGATTTCTACCGCAGCGTCGGAGGCACCTTTGTCTTTTGCATAACGAAGTACATCTTGCGCGAGTTGTTTTAACTGATCTTGGCTGTGAATAAATACAGAATTGCTCATGTGGTCGTTTTCTTCGGGAATGCGTCTAAAACAGTTATCATATCAGTCGTTCCCAAAAAGGCTTGCAGTTCTCGTCAACTCAGCCGCACTCAGTCAGAAAATCATGCCAAATGCCAACCGTGGTGCCGTAGGTTTCAGTTCTAGCGAATTTGAAGAAGAATACGAGCGCCCATCAAAATCCGAACTAAAGCGTCAGATGACCGCCCTGCAAAAATTGGGTGAAGAACTGATTGCCGAACCACGCGATCGGGTCAAGCGCGTACCAATGCCAGAAGACGTGCGCGACGCAATTCTTGAATGTCAGCAAATCAAGGATCACGAAGGTCGCCGTCGGCAGACGCAATATGTCGGCAAAAAAATGCGCAGCCTCGAGCCGCACGAAATCGCCGAGATCCAAAAGATGCTGGATAGCTGGAAAGGCGCCTCCAAATCGGAAACCGCGGCCTTACACGCGGTCGAGCGCAAACGCGATAAGTTGTTGGCCGACGATAAAGTGTTGACGCAATTGCTGTCAGAACATCCTCAACTGGAAGCACAGCATTTACGCACGTTGATCCGCAATGCGCGTAAAGAACAGGCGGAAAATAAACCACCAAAAGCGTATCGCGAGATTTTTCAAATCCTGAAGCAGTTGCAGAGCGACACTAATGCTGCAAAAGATCAACCCAATGAGGATGGTGACGATGGAGAATAAAACCGCGAGCAAAGCTAATCCAGACGAATTGAAAATCGGCCTCGTGTCGATTTCGGATCGCGCCTCTAGCGGCGTGTACGAAGACGAAGGCATTCCTGCCCTCAAGACTTGGTTTGGTGCGGCATTGACGAGCACTTGGACCACGGCGACGCGTTTGATCCCGGATGAACAAAGCGCGATTGAACAAGCGTTGATCGAGCTGGTCGATGTCGAGCGTTGCGATCTCGTGATCACAACCGGCGGCACCGGCCCAGCGCGCCGTGACGTCACGCCAGAAGCGACGCTCGCAGTCGGCACTAAAGAAATGCCAGGCTTTGGCGAACAAATGCGACAAGTCAGTCTGCACTTTGTACCGACTGCAATTTTGTCGCGTCAAGTGACGGTGATCCGTGAAATTGATGATCACGCTGCATTGATCATGAACCTGCCAGGTCAGCCAAAGTCAATCAAGCAAACGCTAGAAGGTTTGAAGGACGACGACGGTAAGCAATTGGTGGGCGGCATCTTTGCTGCGGTGCCTTACTGCCTGGATCTGATCGGTGGACCCTATGTCGAAACCGATGAGGCGGTCTGCAAAGCGTGGCGTCCTAAGCATGCTATTCGTGCCAAATAAAGTAGACGTCACCGAATAATTAGTTTGTTTCACTCTACCTTTCTTCAATTTTTTTTCTAATCATCATGCTTCTGAAAACAGTCGAACTTGCCACCTCTCCTACTCCTACCGTGTCCGTCATCTGGATGCATGGCCTCGGTGCTGATGGCAATGATTTTGTTCCCATCGTTAAAGAATTGGATTTAAGTGGATGCCCAGGGATACGCTTTGTGTTTCCGCATGCACCGCAACTGGAAGTCACGATCAATGGCGGCCGCTTAATGCCAGCCTGGTTTGATATCGAGTCGACAGAATTCGGCCGCGATGATGATGAAAAGAGTGTGCGCAATTCCGAAGCGGATATTCGTGAACTGATAGAGCGGGAAAAATCACGCGGTATTGCGGCCGACAAAATTCTACTTGCTGGTTTTTCACAAGGTTGCGCAATGACCTTGCAGACCGGCTTGCGCTATCCAGAAAAACTTGGTGGCTTGATTTGTTTATCAGGCTATATTCCGTTGGAAGATAAGCTGGCGGGAGAGCGAAACGAAGCCAATAATTCAACACCGATTTATTTTGGCCATGGCAATGATGATCAGGTGATTCCGATCACGCGTGCCGAACAATCGCTGGCGACTTTGCAAAAACTTGGGTACGAGGTTGAATGGCATGAGTACGACATGCAACACTCTGTTTGCATGCAAGAGATCAATGACATCAGCGCCTTCCTAAAGCGGGTACTCGCCTAAAGCTTAAAAAAATTGACTGTTACGCTAGCGTTTTTCTAGCCGTCAAAAAATAAAAAAGACGCACCGATGTGCGTCTTTTTTTGTGCATCGATTTAACGAGTTTGCATAAGCGAGAACGCAATCTCCGTAAATGAAAAAAGACTGCTCACCGCTGAGCGCAAGCTTCAACAGACGCAAAAAAACTGTCATACCGAGGCAGATCGCCCCGATATGACACAATGACCAACCACAGGAAACTTTTATCGCATTACATTGATTGCACGCCGTTATTAGACGCTTTTAGCCACTGCAGCCAAACCTTTGTCTTTTTGCTGTGCCGAACCGCCAACCTGCACATCACCGGTGAGTTGACCACCTTCTTCTATCACCACGTTGCCGTAGCGGATTTTTCCGGAAACTTTGCCGGAGTTAAAAATTACCAACTTCTGGCGCACGGTCAGATCACCGTCAAACGTGCCGCGGATTTCAGCGATATCAATTTCTGCTGAACCTTTAAATGAGCCGTTTTGCGCAATCTGCATCACGCGCGAATCCATCGTCGCTTCGACAAAGCCCTCGACTACCAAGGTATCGCAATCGGTGATTTCAACACCTTTTAATTTGATATTTGGACCTACAATCAATTTACTACCAACTTCATTGCTACCGCTTTGCGACTGAACGACGGTACTGCTGCCAGTCGCTGGGGTTGGTTTATTAAAGCTGTTGGATGGGTGAGTAGACATAGATGACGTATTGGATAAAGTGGAATTGCCAGTTGTGCTGACAGGAGGATTGGGGGTGTTGGACTCACGCTTGCCAAAAAGCGTATCGGAACGAAGCATTTGATATCTCCTGAAAATACGTCGCGATGACGGTAAAAATGTAAGTGCGCTGACAGAAAATCTGCCAATCGAGAACTGCGTAGCGGTCAACAACACCAACCATCGATGTTGCGAACTTATTGCCGAGGAACACAATTTTTTCTGCATCAATTACGTCAACGACGTCAGACAAATTGCATAACCAACACTTGGTTGGCATATTGTTATTAAAGTTCTCACTTGTTACATTTTTTATAAATAAATTTGACACACAGTAGTGCCAGCATGCATCGCCGCTGGCACGGCTTCACACCAAATGGATGTTTGTTGACAAATTACTCTCGCCACGGCATCGTGCAACTCGATGCGATCATAAAAATAACGCACAAGTTGCACCACACATCCAGGGAGAGATCATGAGCGAGCAAACGTCAACGTTGCAGGCGGGGGACGATTTTAATCACGGATTTACCCCGGGTAATACACAAGAGCGGCCGTTTTCATTTAGCGGCAGCGGAAGTGAATATTTTCGTATCTGGATCGTCAATTTATTGCTCTCAATCATCACGCTAGGTATTTACTCAGCATGGGCAAAAGTCCGCCGCACCACCTATTTTTACAACAGCACCAGCGTCGCTGGCGGCAGCTTTGACTATCATGGCAATCCGCTGGCAATACTGAAAGGCCGCTTTGTCGCATTGATGTTGATCCTGCTTTATCAACTCGCCTACAAAACATCCGGCATCGCCAGCCTAATCATCTTGATTGTGGTTGGGCTCGCGATGCCGTGGCTCATTTGGAAAAGCTTGCAGTTCAAACTGTATAACTCGAGCTATCGCGGCATCCGCTTTAATTTCCGTGGCAGTTTAAAGCAGGCATATACCGTGTATCTGATGTGGCCCATCATCTCGATGGTTAGCTTGTTTCTCGCCTCACCGCTGGCGCACCAACGTCTGAAGAAATTTCAACACGAAGAAAGCCGCTTTGGCCGCAGTCACTTCTCTTTCGATGCGACGGTCGGCAGCTTTTACAAACGCTATGCGATTTTTTTCCTGATCTGGCTCGCCGGTATCATACTGATCACTGTATTGTTTGGCGGCACCATCGCTGCAATGATCAAAGCTGGTGGTGATCGTACGCAGGCATCTGCTGCAGGTGCGTTCGCTGGAATCGCCTTCATTTTTGGTATTTACGCTTGGACATTTCTATTGTTTCCAGTGGTTTCCATGCTGATTCAAAACCTGATCTGGAATCACACACAATTAGGCCCGCATCATTTCCGTTGTGAGATGAAATGGGGGCGCGTCGTCTTTCTGTCGGTGACCAATCTACTCGGTGTGATCTGCACACTAGGCTTGTTCTTGCCGTTTGCACAGACACGCTGGCTGCGCTATCGGGTCGAATCAATGACGCTGTTAGAAAGCGGTAGCCTTGAGGACTTTGTCGCAGACGAAAAAGCGCAGGTGTCTGCTACCGGCGAAGGAATGGCCGATTTGCTCGACTTTGATTTGTCGCTATGACAGAAAGCGTGTCCGCCCACTACTTTGACGGCAAAGTGTCACGTGCGCATCAAGTGACACTGACCGTCAGCGACGGTATCGCGACCATCCATGGCGATACCGAACGTGCGGCACCACTGGCTGATTTGCGTGTATCGGAGCGCACAAGACATGGCACACGCAGAGTGACTTTTCCAGATGACGCGTATTTGGAAGTGCACGATCAAGCCGCATTTACTGCTTTATTGCAGGCCAGCGGTCACGCCGATTCTATGGTCGTCAAAATGCAGCAAAGCTGGCGCCACACGCTGGTAGCAGTGGGCATCATCATCGTCTTACTGGTACTGGGCTATTTGTATGCGCTGCCAGCAGTATCCAAAGTTATCGCCCATGCAGTACCTGTGAAATTAGAACGCTCTGTAGGAAATGGCGCCTTAGAGTTTCTGGACAAACATATCTTTGCGCCCAGCCAGCTAACTGCAGCGCGACAAGATGCAATTCGCACGCGCTTTCGCGCATTAATGCCACCCAAGGAAGATGTACCGCCTTATACGATCGTATTCCGTAGCAGTAAGATTGGCGCCAATGCGTTTGCACTGCCTTCCGGCGACATCGTTGTCACCGATGCGATGGTCAAGTTGATGATAAAAGATGAGCTACTTATGCCGATATTGGCGCACGAACTAGGTCATTTACATGAACATCATTTAATGCAACGCATTGTGCAAGGCTCGGCGATCGGTGCGGTCAGCACCTTGATTTTTGGTGATGTTTCTGCGGTGGTAGCGAATATTCCAACGCTGTTGCTGGACTTGCACTACTCACGCGACGCCGAACGCGAAGCAGATGACTATGCGATTGCGATGATGCAAAAAAATGCTATTCCACTCTCTGTCATGGTGAATGGATTCGAAAAAATGCAAACCATCAGTAGCGATCCTGCCTCGTATCTCGCGAGCCATCCATCAACCGCGGAACGGATCGCACGTATCCGCCAAGCGGGGGATATTGCTGGAGCGGCGGATAAATAGTCGGTCTACGACTACATGCTTGAGTTCATCCGGCAATCAAGAACCTACGCGTATTCATAATCAAAATTTAGCTAACTCAACCCACCTAAGCACATCGCTAACCATATGTGCATCCAGTCAGCTCTTATAAGCCTTCCGCAATAAAAAACGCCACCTTCACGGTGGCGTTTTTTCGCTTAACTAATGAACTAAGTTATATGACTTAGTCGCTTAGTTACGTACAATTTTCTTGTATTCGTTAGTGCGCGTATCGATTTCAATCACGTCGCCCTGGCTTACAAACAGCGGTACTTGAACAGTGTGACGCAACGATTCAACCGAATTTTCGATGATTGCGTCTTTCAACACATTACCGGAGGTATTGCCTTTAATCGCTGGCTCGGAGTAGACGATTTCACGTGCGATGGTGGTTGGCAGTTCGACTGAGATAGCCTTGCCGTCGTAAAACACCGCTTCACATTCCATGCCGTCTTTCAGGTAATGCAGTGCATCACCCAAGTTTTCGTCTTCAATTTCAAACTGATTGTATTCTTCGTCCATAAAGACGAACAAAGGATCAGCGAAATAAGAGTAAGTGACCGGTTTCTTATCGAGCACCACCACGTCGAACTTGTCATCGCCACGGAAGACGTTTTCCATCGGGCTGTTCGTCAGAAGATTTTTCATCTTCCATTTGTAGGTAAAGCCAGTACGGCTGGAGCCGTTGACGTCAGAGCGCAGCACGATAAACGGCTTGCTATCCACCATGATGATGTTACCAACGCGAATTTCTTTTGCAGGTTTCATAGAGAGTGCTTGTAAAAATGGGTTGCATGAAAATCATCTGTCGGCCGATGGTTAACCGCACCACAAGCTCACGTTTGATCGAAACTAACCGCACATTATACTGATTTTTTTTGTATTTCTAAACGCAGCATTTCGGTAAAACGTAACAAATTCGTCGCAAGATCGCCATTTTTCAACATTTTTTGCTGCCACAGCACGGTATTTTCTGTGATCTCAGGGGTTGCGCCAACTAACTGCATCCACAATGCACTCCAATCCTCCTCCGTACATCCAGACGCCGATAAAGCGTCGTTCCAAGCTAGCGAAAAACGAGAAAGCGGATCATCGTGCTGTGCATAACGCTGTAAAAACGCGCGCAGTTTTTTATGGTGTAGATTTTCATCCTGCGGATAGATGTGCCAAATAAATGGTTTATTGGCCCATTGTGCGCGGACAAACGAGTCTTCGCCACGGACAAAATTGAGGTCGCAGGCCCATAACAATTTGTCGTACTCCGGCTGCGCGATAAATGGCAGCACACGTAGTGTCAGTGCGCCACGCGTGCAAACCGCGCCCGCTTTGATCGACTCACCAGAGCCATTAGCAAAAAAATCCTGCACCGCTTGCGCCGCGACGCCCTCGGGCACCAAGCATGTGATCGCGGTATCGCTCTGCCGCCAAACATCAAACAATGCTGAGGCCGGTGACTGTGCATAACAGAACAACGAAACTTTTAACGCTAGCTGCTCAGTCGCCGTCAAACTCAAGCTAGTCAGAAAATTCTGTTGCGCTAGCAGATCAGACTGAAATGCTTGGCGTTGCGCAACTAACGAGGATTCGTGCAGCAGCCCGCCGGTTTTGTCAGTAAAGCCAGGGAAGAAAAAATGTTTGGTCAAAGGCAAGCGCGGATGCGGCGACGGCAAGGTATGGCAACCTTCGACCCAGTCCTCGGCGGTTAGACCTTCGAGGTTTAGCCACACGGGACGCGGCTCACATTGCGTCATCGCGTCGATGTAGCTCGGAGGAATATCGCAGGCAAAAAATTCTATCGTGACATCGCTGATATCGTCGGTGGTACAAACAACTTCTTGCGTGTTCCAATAACGTATCGCCACGCCATGAATATTCTGGTGCTCCAAATCTATCCTGACGTCTGGGCATATGCGCTGGAAGCTAAGCAAATCATCGACCCACAACGTGACCTGCACACCACACTCATGTTGCAACTGCCGAGCGAGTCGCCAGCAGATACCAATATCGCCGAAGTTATCCACCACCTTGCAAAATATGGTGAGCGTCAGCGGATAATTTGTTCGGAGAGGTGCCATCGGTTCAGTTCGGGTCAATTCAGATTTATCACGTACGTATTAGCACAGCATCAACTCACATCAATCATGTGGTGCCGAAAGCATATTCATTATGTGAAAATTAAACTGGCCGACATAAAGTTTTATGTCGGCCAGTCCGTATCTGCATGATTGTAAATGCTTAGAGGAAGATGGTCACCCTTCTACACAGTTTAGTGTGCGCCTGCGGCGGCATCGGAAGAACCGCTTTTAACCCGCTTGGTCGCCCAGATAAAGCCTATCAAAACTAAAAATAGTATCGACGACAACCAAAAAATATCGGTTGCTGCCAAGGTGCTGGACAGCACATCCATCTGATGATTGATAATTGCCCATGCACCTTGCTCTGGAATCCCTTGCGCTGTTAACGTATTGACAGCCTGGGTAAAGGCAGGGCTAGTCGGCCCGGTATGCTCAGCTAATTGCGCATGATGCAGCGTGGTGCGATTTTCCCACATGGTCGACATCACCGAAGTACCAATACCGCCGCACATGATGCGCACGAAGTTGGACAAACCCGCCGCCGCCGGCATTTTTTCCGGTGGTTGCCCAGACAGAATAATGGCCGTCAATGGAATGAAGAACATCGCCATCGCCGCACCCTGAATCACCGTTGGGATCATCAGCTTCATCATGTCGACATCCGGCGTGTATTGCGCACGCATATAAAAGACCAATGAAAAAATCAGGAAAGCCGTCGTCGCTACCCAGCGCGCATCGATTTTTGGCAACAGCTTACCAACTAATGGCGAAAGAATAATCGCGAAGATGCCTACTGGCGCCATCACCTTGCCCGCCTCAGTTGCAGTAAAAGCCAGCTGCGTCTGCAACCACAGCGGCAATACCACCAAACTGCCAAAGAATAGGCCATAGGCCACCGATATCGCAATCACACCAGCGCTAAAATTTCGTCCTTTAAACAGTGACAGATCAACCACTGGATGTTCATCACCCAATTCCCAAATGATGAAATAGATGAAAGCAACCGCGGCAACCGCGGCCAGAATAATGATAAAGCCAGAATTAAACCAGTCTAGCTCTTTACCTTTGTCCAGCATCAATTGCAACGAACCGACCCATACCACCAACAAGCCCAAGCCCATCTTATCAATCGGCTTTTTCACTATGGTTGATTCACGCGTACGATAAATAGACCAAGTGGTCCAAGCTGCAAAAGCACCGATTGGAATATTGATATAAAAAATCCACGGCCAACTGTAATTATCCGAAATCCAACCACCCAACAATGGTCCGGCGACCGGCGCCACTAATGTGGTCATTCCCCAGAAGGCAAGTGCCATGCCACTTTTTTCGGGTCGATAACTGGCTAACAGCAGCGTCTGCGATAACGGAATCATCGGCCCCGCAACTGCGCCTTGCAAAATTCTGGCGGCAATCAAAATCTCAATGCTAGGTGCCAGCCCGCATAGGCAGGAGGCGAGGACAAACAAGATAATCGACGTCACAAACAAGCGCACCGCGCCAAAGCGCATCGTCAACCAACCGGTCAACGGTACTGAAATCGCGTTCGACACCGCAAACGAAGTGATGACCCATGTACCCTGTTGTGGCGACACCCCAAGATCGCCCGAAATTGCAGGAATCGAGACATTGGCAATCGACGTATCAAGCACGTTCATAAACACAGCTAGCGACAACGCGACCGTGCCCAACACCAAAGGTGCGCCGCTCAGAGGCGGCAAGCGGGAACCCGGAGAAGTAGCCATGATTTAGTACATCCGTGGCGTCGGACGTAGGTGTTTATTAGGCTTGTTATTGTGTTTTCCGTTGCGCTCGTAATCAATGCTCCGATTGGCGTTACTGTTGTCCGCAATAATTTCTGCCACGCGCTGCTCCGCCTGCTTGCCGCTATTCTCAAACACATCAGTCTGATACATCGGCGTGGATCGTGCAGGTGCGGCAGAAGTCAACGACGTCCCTTGCACATTGGCGATGTCGACATCCACCTGCATCGATAGCCCGACCCGCAAAGGATGATCAGTGAGTTCTTTCGGATCGAGAGAAATCCGCACTGGCACCCGTTGTACCACCTTGATCCAATTACCGCTCGCATTCTGGGTCGGCAACAAAGCAAAGGCAGCACCGGTACCCGCAGCTAAACCGACGACTTTGCCATGGTATTCAACGCTACCGCCGTACACGTCAGACTGCAGCGTGACCGGCTGACCGATACGCATTTTTTCTACTTGTACTTCCTTGAAATTAGCATCAACCCAGAGTGCATTCAATGGCACTACAGACAGCAATGGCATGCCGGGTGATACACGTTGACCCACCTGCACCGATCGTTTGGCTATATAACCGGTGATCGGTGCCGGCAACGTGGTACGTGCCAGATTCAAATATGCCGCTTTCAATTGCGCGGCAGCGCCTAATACGTTTGGATGATTGGCAACCGAGGTATGGTCGGTTAATGCCTGATTGGATGCGAGTTGCCCGCGCGTTGCTTCCAACGACGATTGCGCGGTTTTGAACGCCACGCGCGCATGCTCCAGATCTTCCTTAGACACAGCACCGGTTCCGCTCAATTGTTCACGTCGTGCCAGATCATCACGGGCACGTGCCACATCGGCTTCACGCAAGGAGACGTTCGCACGCAATGCAGCGTTATTGACGAACAGCGTACGTACCTCGCGCACGGTTTGTGCCAACTGCGCCTCGGCCTGATCTAGCGCGACCTTGGCATCGCTGTGATCAAGTTCGATTAAAGGCGCACCTGCCTGTACTCGCTCGGTATCGTCAGCATGAATCGCGATAACCGTTCCGGGTACCTGGGAGGTGATTTGGACCACATTACCAGCGACATACGCGTCATCGGTGTTTTCATAGTGTAGTGCGAAAATGAACCACCAGACTCCATAAGCAAGCAGCAATATCAGCAGCACTACACTAACAATCACAATGCGTTTTCGACGCACAGGATTTTTCTTGGGGCCGTCTTGTACTTCTGGGGTAGTCGTATTCATGATGCACTTTCCGTGGAGGAGGAAATATTCTGGATACTGCTTGACGAATTACTCGATGAATTCAGGTGGTCTTTGGACAAGTCTTTTACTTTTGCATCAAAGCCACCACCGAGCGCCTTAATCAGACCGATTTGTAAATCACTGCGCCGCGCCAGCGAATCAATATCGCTACGTCGTTGCGATAACAGCGTCATCTGCGCTGCCAGTGCCGGCAACATATTGGTGGTGCCGATGTGTTCGCGTTGCGCAGCCAATTGAAAATTAGCCTTTGCCGCCTGTGTTGCACGTTGCTCTTGCGCGCTTTGCAACGTGAGCGCACGCAAAGATTGCACATGATCGGCAACATCATGCAAAGCCTCGATCAGAGTTTGGTTATAGGTTGCCACCATGTCGTCGTAGTTGGCGACCTGCTTTTTCAACGTGCCACGCAAGGTATGGCTATTTAGTATCGGCACCGTAATCGCAGGGCCAACACCGACTGTGCGGCTACCGCTTTCCAACAACTTATCTAATCCGATGCTGGAGAAGCCAGCAAACGCGATCAAGTTGATATCGGGATAAAACTGGCTCTTGACGCTATCGATACTGCCCTGCGCTGCTTCGACCTGCCAACGCGCCGCGACGATATCGGGGCGACGTCCGATCAAGTTCAACGGCAACGCATCTGGCAAAGCAATCGCCTGCTCCGCAGGTAAAACCGGCGGCAGAATCTGCAAACCGCGATCTGGGCCTTTGCCCAGTAAAGCTGCCAGCTGATTTCGTGTCAACGCAATCGCTTCTTTCAGCTTCTCGTGTTCTGCACCTAAATTGGAGACCTCTTGTTGCGTTTGCTGAATTTCAGATTTTGCATCCAGCCCAACCTTGTAACGCAGCTGTTTCAGATCGCCGATTTTTTGGCTCACCGCTAATTGCTGCTGATTTAAGTCTAACTGTGCGTATTCCTGTCCGAGCTTCACCCATGCCCGCGCCACCGCGGTCGCAATCATCAAGCGCGCATTGTATTGCTGCGCCTGCGCCGCTTTGTCTTGCGACAAGGCGGCACGAAAATCGGCCGCATGACGCCCCCAAAAATCGAAGTCGTACGAAAAATTCAGTTTCAGTGCATTGTCGGATTGGTAGGTGCCACCGTATGGCGGCGGGATAATATAATTTTCGCTAAAGCGTTGATAAGTAGTATTGAATGTCCCAGTCCAAGTTGGGCCAGAGGCAGCACCTGCTACTTCTGTCATCGCACGCGTCGCTGCAACGCGTGCAGCCGCCACTTGCAAACTGGGGTTACCAGCAATCGCTTCATCAATTAGCGACTGCAATGGTGCGCCACCAATTTTTGTTGCCCATATCGCATCTGGCCACTGTCCATGCTGCTGCGGAAGAGACTGCGCGGTTTCAAACTGCTCAGGCTGTTGAACCGTCGCGCTCGGCGCAATCCCTTTATAACTTGCACATGCGCTGAGCAATACAAGCGCACAACTTGCGGCCAACCAGCTCTTTATTGGCACATGCAGATTACGGGGACTACTCGTGCCTGCAGGTATCTGGCGTTTGTGTGCGTTCATTAAATTTTTCATACGATCACCCGAATGCTTTTATTTTTTCTTTACTTTACTTTTTCATCTTCGAACACTTCTGTATCCAAAATTTTCCGCAGTAAAGTTTTCAAGGTCACCACTTCGTCTGCACTGAAATTAACAAAATTTCGATTCAATACACTGGTGTACACAGCAGGCAGTTGATCTGCCAACGCCTGTCCATCCTTGGTCAAACGCAGATTAGAAACGCGTCGGTCTTCACCACAACGTACTCGCTCGATCAAGCCTCGTTTTTGTAGACGATCAACCATGCGCGTCATCGATGCCGAGTCCACATACAATTCGCGCGCCAACTCGGCGGCGGTGACATATTTACCGGAAGCCAGCATCACCATGATGCCGCCTTGTGCATGCGTAATATCGTGCGTCGCCAACTGGCAATCAACCGCTTTCGCGAGCTTGCTTCTGGCACGCGCGAGCAGATAGCCAACGCTCTCCTCTACACAATAAGAGCGCAGGGCAAATAGTTCTTTAGGATTTTTCATAAGGATGTCACAACAATAGTTGTCTAGGCAGGTATATTAACACCACTCTTATTGTTGTGCTGGCGCGCTCAATTGACGTTGCGCAGTCGCTTTTTGCATGCCTTGGTCTCCCATTCTGATCAAGAATGGAGATGAAAAAGAAGTACGAAGAAGATACTAAGGAAGGCGTGCTGACGAGGAAATAGTAGAAAAACGTACGACGAGACAATAGGAGAAGACGCCTTTTCCTGGTGCATGGAAAAGACGTCTGAAAAATACCAGGCGCAAGTTTGCTTAGGTCTGAGTAACAGTTTCCGACACTGACGATGTCGAATCTGGTGATCGTTTATCTTCTTCTTTATATACCAAGCGGTACAACAGCGGCAGCACTAGCAGCGTCAAAATGGTAGAGGAAATAATGCCACCAATCACGACGGTGGCGAGTGGTCTTTGCACCTCCGCACCGGTACCAGTTGCCAATGCCATTGGAATGAAACCTAGTGAGGCAACTAACGCCGTCATTAACACCGGACGCAAACGTGTCAATGCGCCGTCACGTATTGCTTGATCGAGTGAAAACCCTTCTTCACGCAAATTACGAATGAAGGAGATCATCACCAAACCATTTAACACCGCCACACCAGACAGCGCAATAAAGCCCACTGCAGCTGAGATAGACAACGGTATGTCGCGCAACCATAGTGCAATGATGCCGCCAGTGAGTGCGAAAGGGATACCGCTAAATACCAATAAGCCGTCCTTCACGTTTCTAAACATCGCAAACAACAAGCCAAACACGATCAGCAAGGCGATTGGAATCACGATCTGTAAACGCTTTGCGGCGGATTGCAATTGTTCAAATTGTCCACCCCACGTCGTCCAATATCCAGCGGGTATTTTTACCTGCTGGTTAATTTGATTTTCGGCCTCGGCCACAAATGACGTGATATCACGCCCTTGCACATTGGCACTGATCACCACACGACGCTTGCCGTTTTCACGACTGATTTGATTTGGTCCCGGCGCCAAATCCAAGCTCGCGACTTCGCTCAGGGGAATAAAGTGTGGTGCGCCGTTCTTACCCGCCGCACCTAAAGAGCGTGGCAAAGAAATCGGCAAACGCTTAATCGCTTCCAAATCATTACGCACATGATCCGGTAGGCGTACCGTGATATCAAAACGACGATCGCCTTCGAATAAAGTGCCCGCCTTCTGCCCGCCGATCGCCGTTGCAACCGCCGCTTGTACATCCTCGATATTCAAACCATAACGTGCGGCTTTCTCTCTATCGATGTTGACCGTCAACATCGGCAGACCGCTGGTTTGCTCGACCATCACTTCCTCTGCGCCATCGATCCTCTTAATAACATCCGCGATTTTTGCCGCGTTTGTATTGAGTATGGCCATGTCGTCGCCGAACAATTTGACCGCCACATCACTGCGGACACCGGAAATCAATTCGTTGAAGCGCAGTTGTATCGGTTGCGAAAATTCGTAATTGTTGCCAGGCAGCTTAGCCACCGTTTCTTTGACATCCGCCAATAACTCGGCGCGCGTCCTGCGCGGTGCTGGCCATTCGCTCTCAGGCTTAAGCATGATGTAACCGTCGGAGATATTCGGTGGCATCGGATCAGAGGCAATCTCTGCGGTGCCGGTGCGCGCAAAGATGCGCTCGATTTCCGGATACTTATCTTTCAATGTGGTTTCCAACTGTTTTTGCATGGCGAGTGATTGCGACAAACTGGTACCAGGAATGCGCAAAGCTTGGATAGCAAAATCCCCCTCATTCAGGCTTGGTACAAACTCACTACCCATGCGCGACGCTAACAAGCCAGATAATGCAATCAGCACAACAACAAAAGTCAGCACCACTGGCTTGTTTGCCATCGCCTTATCAAAAGCAGGCGCATACCAACGTCTGGCGCGCTGCATCACGACATTTTCTTTCTCCGCTACCTTGGCACCAATAAATAGCGCGACCGCCGCCGGTACAAAAGTAACCGACAAAATCATTGCCCCTACTAATGCAATCACCACCGTCAAGGCCATCGGCTGAAACATGCGCCCTTCGACACCGGTCAACGAAAAAATAGGTAGATACACTGCGATGATGATCAGCTGACAATAGATCAGTGGTCTGCGCGCTTCTTTTGCGGCAATAAAAACTTCGTGAAAACGCTCGCTGCGGGTCAGACTCCGTCCATGCTTAGTTTGCGCATGCGCCAGTCTGCGCACGCAATTCTCAACGATCACTACCGCACCATCGACGATGATGCCAAAATCCAGTGCGCCTAAACTCATCAGATTGGCACTGACTTGATAACTGACCATGCCAGTAAAAGTAAATAACATAGACAGCGGAATCACCATCGCAGTGATGATGGCGGCACGCATATTACCGAGGAAGATAAACAGTACCGCAATCACAAGAATTGCGCCTTCGAGAAGGTTTTTCTTGACCGTATTAATCGCTTTGTCGACCAGCACCGTGCGGTCATAAACCGTTACCGCTTTAACGCCAGTCGGTAAAGTTTTGTTGATCTCGATCATTTTGCGATCGACCGCCTGCGACACGGTGCGACTGTTCTGCCCGATCAGCATAAACACTGTACCCAACACAACTTCCCTACCGTTTTCTGTCGCCGCGCCGCTGCGCAGCTCACGTCCGCTATCAACCTCAGCGATGTCCCGAATGCGCACAGGCACGCCAGCGACATTATCGAGAATGATGTTGCGTAAATCTTCGAGCGAAGACGCTTGCCCGGGCACCCGTATCAACAGTTGCTCGCCACGTTTTTCTATGTAACCGGCACCGACATTGGCGTTATTACGTTGCAGCGCAGTCACCACATCTTGCATGGTAAAACCGTAAGATGACAGTCGCTCCGGACTCGGTGCAATCTGATATTCCTTGGCGTAACCGCCTATCGAATTAATCTCGGTTACGCCGCTGACATTCCGCAATTGTGGCTTGATGATCCAATCTTGTATTTCGTGTAAATCAGTTGACGTATATGACGTCCCATCAGATTTGGCAGCACCATCCTCGGTCTCAACCGTCCACATATAAATCTCGCCAAGTCCGGTCGAGATTGGCCCCATCGTCGGTGAAATATCAGACGGCAAATCTTGCCGCACCGTTTGTAGACGCTCGTTGACCATCTGACGAGCGAAATAAATATCGGTGCCATCTTTAAAAATTACCGTGATTTGAGACAGCCCATAACGCGAAAGCGAGCGCGTCTGCTCCAGATCCGGCAAACCTGCCATTACTGTTTCAATCGGATAGGTAATCCTTTGCTCGGCCTCCAACGGCGAATAACCGGGTGCAGAGGTATTGATCTGCACCTGCACATTGGTGATATCCGGTACGGCATCAATCGGCAGTCGCTGATAGTTGTATATTCCCAGCGCCGCCATCGCGATCACGACCAACATCACTAACCAACGCTGCTCAATTGCAGCGCGTATCAAACGTTCAAACATAATCGTCGACCTTTCTCATCAATGGCTATGCTCGGCACCGGCTTTACCGATTTCCGATTTGATGACAAAACTACCGTCGGACGCGTATGTGGCTTCTGCTGACAGCCCCTTGATGATCTCGGTGTTGCTGCTATCGCTACGCCCCGTTGTCACTGGCTGCGCAACAAAACCTTCTGCATTGCGAACGAAAACGACTGCCTGATCTTCCACGTTGTGGATTGCCTCGTTGGCGACCGCAATTGCCACCTGTGTTTCGTTTGCGACAATCTCCACATTGACAAACAAACCTGGGCGCCAACTACCTTCTGGGTTTTTCAAGCTCACGCGGGCAGTCGCAGTTCGAGTTTGTGCACCTAGCAGCGCACCAACGTAAGCGATCGTGCCGGAGGCCGAGGATGAAAATGCGGTGGTACGCACAAGCGCCTGTTCACCAACATGCACTACATTCAAATCTTTTGCAGGTACCGCAACCTCGACCCACACCGAGGACAAATCCGACAGTGTAAAAATGCTGGCATCTTCTGCTACCGCTTCTCCCAAGGTAATATGCTTTTCCACCACCACGCCATCGAAAGGCGCGCGAATCTCGTAACGGTTGAGAGCGCCAGTTATCTGCGATGGCGCACCGAGTGCAAGTAATTTTTGTTCGGCGCTCTGCGCTGCGATTTCCGCTTCCTGCAATGCATGTTGTGCCTCCCAGTAATCCTGTGCAGCCGAGATTTTTTCTTGCCACAATGTTTTCTCGCGCGCATACGTCCGCTGCGCTAGCGCGAGACGTTTCTGTGCCGCAAGCATGGTGCTCCGTTGTTCGGCTAGTGGAGCACTGGAAAGTACTGCCATTACTTGCCCTTTCTTGACCTGCTGTCCCAGATCGGCGGCCACACTTTGCACCACACCAGCGAGGCGAGGCACCACATGCGCGGTACGGTCGGCATTAAATTGCACCTCACCTGGCAGAACTAGCAACGAGCGTATGGTTGTTGCTTGCACTTTCTGCAGCTTGATATCTGCAGCAACTATTTGTGCCTCGTTCAGAACGACTTGCTGTACGCGTGACACATCGTTTTTATGTTGCAACGCATGTTGATGTTTTTGCTGATGACCATGTGAGTCCGATTGCGCATTTTCTTCTTCACTGTGCTCTTTAGTTTCATCACGATGCGCAGCGGCCTGATGCGCCGCCACCTTTTCTCCATCCTGGCCTGCGTGCTTGCCCGATAACAAGATCAACAGCGCAACAATGCAGCCGACAACAATGATGGCGGTGATGGCAATACCTTGTTTTTTATTTACTTTGATTTTCATAGCGCTGGATCTTTCTGACTGATCGCATCCAAAGGTTGCCCAAGTAATTCTTCGATGTCTGCGGCTGCACGATGCGCGGCTAACAAACTTTGCAAGTACTGGGTTCTGGCTTGTAACAGACTGCGTTGGGCATCCAACACGTCGAGAAAGGCAAATTTACCGAAGGTAAAGCCCTTGGTGGCTGCTTGATACGCGCTTTGCGCATTCGGCAGGATTTCGTCCTTTAGCGCGTGCGTCTCCGACTGCGCATTGAGAAAACGTTGATAGCTTTGCGCCAACTCACCATCTAACCTGATCTCGGTCGAGATCAACTCATCACGTGCCTGATCAGTGCGTCTTAGCGCTGCCAGCAAATTCCCTTGGTTACGATCAAATAGCGGCAGCGGAATCGATACGCCGACGACTGCCTGATTACGCCCCATTTGCTCATCCCTTTTTACACCGAGCGTGACACTTAAATCTGGTGTGCGACGGCTATCTTCCACTTTACCGATTGCTTGACGACGCTCGACCTCGGAACGCGCTTGCATCATGAGAGGTGCCGCGGATAAATGGGTTTTAAGTACATTCCATTCAGGAACCACTGGTAAGGTTTCTAGTTGACCGGAGACTTTAGAAAATAGGGGCGCGGTACTTCCCCACAATGCGGCTAGCTGCTTACGTGCATTGAGCAGTGTGCTTTTGGCACGCACGGCTTCAATACGAATATTGGCTTGCGCAATTTGGGCTCTGCTCTCCTCTACCGGCGAGACCTTTCCGGCAGCCACGCGGCGCGCAGCAATCGACGTTACTTGCTCCGCCAGCGCCAACGATTCATCGGCCAAATGAGATTGCTGCTGAGCACTCAGCAATTCAAAAAAAGCTCGCGTGACGTCAGCCCTTAGCGCTACCTGCTTGGCCAACAATGTCGCGTCGGCCAGATCAGAACTTCTTGATGCCGCGCTAATTCTGGCCGCACGTTTGTCACCTAGTTCTATCGGTTGACTGAATTGCACGGTGGTGGTCCGCGTGTCGCGCTGCGTATCTTCCATCAACCACGACACTTCAGGATTAGGTAGTAATCCGGCTTGATCTATCTCGGCATTGACTGCGGCTGCCTCATGCCGGCTGGCGGATAAATCAGGATTGGCACGCAAAGCCAGTTGTAGAGCATGCGCTAAAGTAAGAGTGCTGTCCGCTTTGACCTCTTCCAGCGATGCAAGATTATCTTTAGATACCGCGGCTAGTGATAACAGGCTATGCTCGCGCTTCTTCAGTGCCTGTGCCGCTGCATGCGTCTGTGTCTGCGCAAAAACCGGCAAACATATGATTGCGGTCACCAAAGGCAACCATAAAATTTTGACCATCGAACTCTCCAGAAACCAAGGAAGGAATCCGACAAGACGTCAATAATTTACAGTTTAGAAAATAAGAGAGCGTCCCGTCGGTTTACACGACGGGTTGCCGATCCGGCCGTCGCGGGCCGTCCGGAATGTGTGACGAGAAAGTCACTCTAGAAAGAGCATCATGGCTCGATGCAGAAGCGAAAATCACCGCTGCTGGCATGATCAGGAAAGATACTTGGCTAACCGCATGACAATAGCCGCAGTCGTTATCGACTTGGATGCTGTGTGGCTCACCTTTATTTGTCTCAGCACCATGTTGATGTTCGTGCTGATGATGACCAAAGTGCGTGATGTTTACCGAAGATTCATGCTGACAATAGACTGCCGCTGCCGCCCAGCTTAACTGTAGCGGCAACGCAAACAACATCAGAATGATCAATAATTTTTTCACGTTGCAATCATAACATTGTAAAAAACAAGCGCGCTAACGCTTATTCAAATTTTATGTAGTCCGCAATTTACTTCGTTCAGGTGGCAATTAAATGGGTACATGTTGCGACGGTTTGGTCTCAACCACGTCATCACCCGCGCGCACCAAGCGCAGTCCGTTGGCAACCACGATCAAACTCGCTCCCATGTCGGCAAAAACCGCCATCCATAGAGTTGCGTCGCCCGCGAGGGCCAACACAAAAAAGACCAGCTTGATACTGAGTGCAATCGAGATATTTTGCATCAATACGCGATGTGCTTTGCTGCTCAGTCGAATAAAGTCAGCCAACTTGCCGAGGTTGTCATTCATTAAAGCGACGTCTGCAGTTTCTAGTGCGGTATCAGTGCCGGCCGCACCCATCGCAAAGCCGATGTCAGCTTTGGCCAGCGCCGGTGCATCGTTGATGCCATCACCAACCATGCCGATATAACCATACTGCGCACGCAAACTTTCAATTGCCATTAATTTATCTTGCGGCAGCAAGTTGCCACGCGCATCGCTGATGCCGACTTGCGCCGCGATCGCGCCAGCAGTATGCGTATTGTCACCCGTCAGCATTACAACCTTGATGCCAAGTGCTTGTAATTTTTTTACCGCGGCAATGCTGGACTCGCGCACCGTATCGGCGGCAGCAAGAATCAGCAGCGGCGTTTTTGCAGTGGCAAGAATCACCGCAGTTTTACCACTACTTTCGAGCGCATCCAGCGTTGCCTCCAACTCAGGTCCGCAGATGCCCAGCTCATGTATCAGTCTATGGTTGCCTAAATAATAAAGTTCAACATCTATCTTGCCTTGTACACCGCGGCCGCTTAAAGCTTCAAACTCGGTGACATCTAACAAACCTCGCAAAGTAGTTTGCTGTTGCCAATGCGTGAGCACCGCGAGCGACATCGGATGATCAGAGCGCGATGCCAAACTGGCTGCTTGCGTTAGCAACGGCGACCTATCGTCTGGCTGCAGCGCGACCACGTCGGTCACCAAGGGCTTACCAACTGTGATGGTGCCGGTTTTATCCAATGCGATTACTTTTAGCTTGCGCCCCTGCTCTAAATAGACACCGCCTTTGATCAAAATGCCATGTTTGACTGCTGCAGCTAAACCACTGACCACGGTTACCGGCGTAGAAATAACCAATGCGCACGGACAAGCGATGACCAACAGCACCAGCGCCTTGTATAGCCAGGGGAAAAACGCGGCGTTCATCAATAGTGGCGGTACTAAAGCAACTAATAACGCAATCAACACCACTATCGGAATGTAGTAACGCGCAAACTGATCGACAAAACGCTGTGTTGGCGCACGCTCACCCTGCACTTGCTGCACGCTATCAATAATGTGTGACAAGGTAGAATCGTTTTGCAAGGCCGTGACACGATAATCAAACGTACCAAGCTCGTTGATCGTGCCGGCAAAAACGGTGTCGCCCGCTTGTTTTACAACCGGCAAACTCTCACCAGTGATCGGCGCTTGATTGACCGTACTCTGCCCTTCAACAATTACACCGTCCAACGGCAGCCGCTCACCTGGTTTAATGCGTACGATTGCTTCCAACATGACGTCGGTTGCGGCACGTTGCTGCCAACTGCCATCTTGATCGCGCACCGTCGCTGTCTCCGGCGCCATCGCCATCAGGCCTTTGATCGCATTACGCGCTCTGTCTAGCGATAGTGCTTCGATCATTTCGGCGACGGCGAATAAAAAGATCACCATCGCGGCTTCCGGCCACTGGCCGATTGCCATTGCGCCAATCACGGCGAGCGACATTAAAAAATTCATGTTTAAGGATAGATGACGCAAGGCGATCCAGCCTTTTTTTAGCGTATCCAAACCACCGGTCAAAATCGCGGTTAATGCCAATGCCAGCACTAACCATGAATGTTCGCCGCCATTAAGCCAAGCCACAATTTCGGAACCGAATGCGGTCAAGCCAGACAACGTCATCAACGCCCATTTGGCGCGTGAAATTCGATAATCGCCAGAAAGTGAAGCTTGATCTACCAAGCCTTCGCGCTCGGGGTTCAGACTATCGGACTTAACGACCGGCTCCAAATCCAGCTTCTTTAAAGCGAAGACGATAGGTTCTATCGAAGACAAGGTGTGCTGCACGGTCAGCTCGCGCTGCATCAAATTAAACTGCAAGCCGACGATTTCAGGGATAGATTGGAAACGATCGCGAATCAACTTTTCTTCAGTCGGGCAATCCATTTTTTGGATCAGCAGACACGCCTGTGCCGCCCCGGCGATCGGCACCAGCGCTTGCACCTCGCCTGCGTTCTTATTCACATTCTCACCTGCAACCACATGGGCGTGACCTTGTGCAGTGTTTTTGTCAGGCGAATGATCATGATCACAACATTGCATGGGCTATTTCCTTTTTTGTCTACGCTACTCTTGCAATTAGAAACTCCGTAGCCACTATAGGGTCAAGCAGCATCTTCCAATTGTTGGCTGGGGGCAAAAAATGAGTAATCAAACATCGAATACCGGATTAAAAATCGGTGCGTTAGCGCAGCAAACCTCATCGTCAGTAGAAACCATACGGTATTACGAACAACAAAAATTGCTACCGCAACCGACGCGCTCAGACGGCAACTATCGGCTCTATAACGAAACCCATGTCAAACGTTTGCAGTTCATCCGCCATTGCCGCGCGCTCGACATGACCCTGGATGAAATTCGCACGCTACTCGATTTTCGTGACACACCAGAAAGCAACTGCGAAGGCGTCAATGTTTTGCTAGATCATCACATCGACCACGTCACACATCGCATTAAAGAACTAAAAGCACTGCAAATACAGTTAAAAGAATTACGTACACGTTGCACCAGCGTGCAATCGAGCACGTTGGAATGCGGCATTTTGCAAGGACTTGCCGATGCCAATGATAGCGAGCCAAAAAATCTGGGCTCGCATAGCGGGGGCTGTCATTAGACCGTGCTTGAACCACGCAATTGCGAGCTTGTTTCTGAATAGATTTAACATTCCCTTTAGCAACATCCGATACAATCTGTAACAGCGCTTGTCAATCCCATAGTTCTGGGAGGGCTAGCATCGATGCAATTACGGATTAAAAATGAGAAAAACAGTTTTTTCATGCGCGGCAAAGGGGCTGCTGCTCGCCAGCATGTTTATTATTCAACCACTAGCGCATGCAACGGATGCGCTATTGATCAAAGCCAAGCAGCTAATCGACATCAAACAGGCTGACAAAGCGTATGCAATGTTGGCACCGCTACAGTCTGAACGCGCTGGCGAGCCTGAGTACGATTACGTGTTGGGATTAGCTGCTTTGGATAGCGGTCACGCAGCGGAATCCGTCTTTGCTTTCGAGCGATTCTTAACGCTGCATCCAGACAACGGTCCTGCTCGCCTAGAGTTGGCGCGCGCCTATTATGTAATGGGCGATACCAAAGCCTCATTACAAGAATTTAAAACCGTTAAGCGTGCACCAATACCACAACAAGCGAGCCAAGCAATTCAAGATTATTTAAGCGCCATTAACAAAATTGTGGCGGATAACGAAGCTACCAGGTACCGAGGTTATGTAGAAGCACGCGCAGGGCACGACACTAATGCCAACAGTGCGACCTCATTGAATCAAGTTGCGATTCCGGCCTTTGGCGGCGCAATCGCTACCCTGGACCCAGGTTCGACTAAAACGAGCGATGACTTTGCGGCGCTCGGCGCTGGTATCAGCGTGCGCCATCCGTATTCAGCCGAATGGGCATTGAATGCCAATGCCGACATTCATCAACGCGGCTATTCCGACGTCAGTGAATACGATCTCGGCGCACTGGATGCTGCTGTCGGATTAACGCGCTCAATAGGTGTCGATCAATTCACCAGCGCATTGCAATACCAAAAGCTCAATCTAAATCATTCATCGTATCGTCAAACCTACGGGATATTAGGTCAGTGGCAGCACAATATCGATGATCAACGTCAGACCACGCTATACGGTCAAATAATGCGACTCGACTATGACACGCAATCGATACGCAACGCCAATCGCTACATCATCGGCACTGCTTATTCGCAAGTATTTGACGGCAAGTATTTACCCATCGTCTACGGCGGCGCTTACCTCGGCGCGGAACAACCATTAGCCAGTGGCGTATCCAATCTGAAAAATGATTTTGTTGGTGCGCGCGTCGGCGGCCAGCTCTCGCTGAATACCCGCATGGCAGTTAGCGCCAACGCCAGCTTCGAAGATCGCCGCTACGAAGGCGCAGAACCAGGATTTTTAAAAAGACGCGCGGACCTACAAACAGACGTATCAGTCGCACTCACGTATATCCCGACGCGGGATTGGTTGATTCGCCCAGAGATCAGCTACACGCGTAATGCGTCGAATATTCCTTTTAATGATTTTTCACGCGTGCAGTATTTGGTAACCGTACGTCGTAATTTCAACTAATTAGCGAGCAGGTAAATGTTACGTAAATATCCTTTTTATCAGCGTACCGTTATTGGGCTGCTAATCTTATTGAGCACGATATTTTTATCTCCGATCGCATATGCCGCCACTGCAGTCGGCCATCTTGATTTTGCGTTTGGCAAACCGACGGCGACCGCTACGGATGGGACAGTGCGTACGCTCGCAAAAAAATCTGAGATATTCGAAGGTGACAGTATTCAAACTGCTGATGGGCGGATACAAATTCGCTTTACCGATAACTCTTATATTGCACTGCAAGCAAATACCCTGTTCAAGGTTGATGAATACAAATGGGGCGGCAAAGCAGATGGCTCAGAAAAAGCTTCCTACAATCTGACCAAAGGTAGTTTGCGCACTATCACCGGCTTGATTGGTCACACCAATAAAAAAGCTTATGAAATACGTACGCCGACTGCAACCATCGGTATTCGCGGCACTGCCTTCAGCGTCAATCAGTCAAACGATGGTTTACTCGTGACAGTGCAGCGCGGCTTGGTGTCTGTGTCTAATCAAGGTGGCAATATCACCATAGGCGGCGGTCAATCAGCCTTTGTTCGTACGCCCACTAGCCCTCCTGAAATGAGCAATCAAAGTGCAACAGCACAACCATCGAATGCGTCAGGCGCAACACAAGAGGAGCAACAGCAACAAGCAATATCAGAACAGCAACAAGTCCCAACCGACAACGTTGCAGCAACTGGTGATCAACGTACCAGCGACGGGTCCGCACAAATTCTGGCGCAGGCCGACCCAATCAGCGGCTTGGGCTATAGCGTCGCTTGGACCTATGGCCAATCCGGTATAGGTCCAGCAGTCATAACAGATGAAGTCAATTCAACTTTTTCCGGTCAACAACTAACGGCATTTGAAAATGACGACGGCACATTGGATTTTAGCTCCAGTCAATCACACAACGTTGGCTGGGATGGTCTAATCGGCTGGGGTCGATGGACAGGTTCCGTCGCTGGAAATCTGCCTGGCTCAGAGCAAACTTACGACAACAATGCAGGCCTCCATTATGTATTCGGCAAACTTGCACCGGACTCAGCTATCACGGCACGCAATGGTACGACCGTCCGATACGATCTAGTTGGCAATACCAGTCCGAGCACATTTGACGGTAGTACCTATTCACTCGGTACGCTAAGTGGCATAGGTGGCGATAATGCAAATGTGTCGGTTAATTTTGCAGCCGGTGCCTCCACCATGACGATAAATGCACGCATTACTAATAGCTCCGCGGGCGTCAACTACAATCTAGCCAGCATGTTTGGCGCAATCACAATTCCTCTTAATGGCAACCCCACGGCTTCTTTTGTCGGCAACAAATCGGGTGGATTGGGTAACGAAATCTATGTCAGTGGTATCTTCGCTGGCAATAACGCCCAGCGACTTGGCACTGCATATGAGATTCATACCGAGATGGGCGTGCAAACTAGCGGCGCAGCAGCTTTTTCTGCTCGTTAATACTACGTGATCCAGTTGTGTAGAAAATTAATGGTTTAACCTCTACGTAACCCATTAAGAAATAGGATGGCAAAACGCAGTGCGGATGCACGATGATCAATGGAACTTCTTGAATACAAATCGCATGGAGACTAGGCTCATGCAAATTCCTGCCAACTAATCCAGGACTACCCTTGCAACTGCTACCGCGATCTTCGTCACGCTTATTGTCCAAACATGGCGCCACGTGGCTGTTAGGCATGCTGCTGACCGCAGTGGCTATTGCCTGTGCGTTGCATATTCTGCCAACCGCGTTCGTCCAAAATATCGATAGGTTTTTTTACGATGTGCGCATGCGCACCGAACAGGCGCAACCCGACTCACGTATCGTCATCGTCGACATTGATGAAAAAAGCATAGATGAAATTGGCCGCTGGCCGTGGAGCCGTAATGTCGTAGCGCATCTAGTCACCAGCCTAACCGAGCATTACCAAGTAAAAACGGTCGCGTTTGATATCACCTTTGCCGAGCCAGATACCAGCTCCGGTTTTGCGACGATGGAAAAGCTCGCACATTCTGAATTAAAAAACATTCCGCAACTTGCGCAGCGCCTGTCCACACTCAAATCTTCATTGGATTACGATGGCCAGCTAGCGCAAGCACTCAAAGACAAGCCTATCGTGTTGGGCTATTTATTCTCCAACGCGTCCAATACCGTATCCAAGGGCATGCTGCCGCCTCCGGCTTTTAGCGATGCAGACCTTGATGGACATCGCCTCGATGCTCTGAGCTGGAGCAAATACACCGCCAATCTGCCAGCGTTGCAACAAGCTGCATCCAGTGCCGGTTTTTTTAATCCTATGCTGGATGAAGATGGCGTCGTGCGTTCGGTACCGCTGATCGCAAAATTCGGCGATCAATATTATGAGTCTTTGGCATTGGCGACCGCACGCTCGGCACTCGGTGCTGAAACAGCACGCCCGGTTTTCCCCGCTGCTAATCCAATGATGTCGACTGAAGAACAACGCCAATACGGTGCACTGGAAGCGCTGGCGCTCGACGATCCACAACAAACCAGAATGCTGCCGCCGGGTCGTGGGCTAACGACGATGGTCAGATATGGCAGCGCCGGCGGTATCGAGCACAGCCATTTCCGCTATTTATCCGCGGTCGATGTGATTCAACAGCGCTTACCGGCTCACGCGCTGGCTGGCAAAATTGTATTGGTTGGCACTACCGTCCCTGGCCTGTATGACCTACGTGCCACGCCAGTCAGCCCTAACTATCCTGGCGTCGAGATTCACGCTAACGTGGTGGCCTCGATTCTCGACAATAATTTTTTGCAACGCCCTGACTTTGCGGTTGGCTACGATTTTCTTCAAATCGCTTTAGTCGGATTAATGCTGGCCTTACTGCTGCCCATATTAGGGCCGCTATCGTCACTCTTTCTAACGCTCGCCAGTGCAGCTGCAGTCGCCGGTTTAAATTTATGGTTGTACCGCTCTGCCAGCTATGTACTACCAATGGCAACGACGTTGCTGTTGATACTCGTTCTATTTATTTTCAATCTCGGTTGGAGCTACTTCTTTGAGTTCCGCAATCGCCGCGCCATCGTCGGCTTGTTTGGCGAGTACGTGGCGCCTGAACTCGTCGCCGAGATGGCCGCCAATCCCCAAAAATACAATATGGAAGGTGAGAGTCGCGAGCTCACCGTGATGTTTTCTGATGTGCGCGGTTTCACCAGTATTTCTGAAAGCCTGCCACCGATCGAGTTGCGCGAATATATCAACGCGTATCTATCGACAATGTCCGAAGATATACACCAGCATCGCGGCACGCTGGACAAATACATTGGTGATGCGGTGATGGCATTCTGGGGCGCACCTCTAGCGCTGCCCGAGCATGCGGCGCTCGCCGTTGCCACCGCACTGAAAATGCAAAACAGCGTGATTACACTGAATGCCGATTTTGCCAAACGCAACTGGCCGAAACTACAAATCGGCGTCGGCCTTAACACCGGTGATATGCGCGTCGGCGATATGGGTTCCAAAGTGAGACGCGCCTATACCGTGATGGGAGACGCAGTCAATCTTTCCTCGCGGCTGGAATCCATCACCAAAATCTATGGTGTGGGCATTTTAGTTGGTGACGGCACACGGAAAGCAGCACCAGAATTTGTCTATCGTGAAATCGACTGTATTCGTGTCAAAGGCAAACAAAAACCCGAAGCCATCTTTGAGCCCCTAGGCCGTGAAAATGAACTGGATGAAGACGCGCGTAGAAAACTCGCGCAATGGCAGCAAGCGCTAGCAGATGTGCGTGCGCAACGTTGGGACCAAGCAGAGCAATGCTTGCGCATACTCCACACCGAGCAAGCAGAATATTTGTATCAACTTTATTTAGAGCGCATTAGCTTTTATCGTGATCATCCGTTACCAGCCGATTGGGACGGCGTGACGAATTTTGATTTTAAATAGCCAAGTACCCTAATTGCAAAATGCACCACGCCAAAAAGAAGCAAGGCGATCACACAAAATAGAAATAGAAATAAAAAAACGCCACGCAAAAGCGCGGCGTTTTTAACTTGGCGTCCCCAAGGGGATTCGAACCCCTGTACTCACCGTGAAAGGGTGATGTCCTAGGCCTCTAGACGATGGGGACAAAAATCTGTCCTAATACTGACCTTCTACACAATCGGTGGTGGAGATAAGCGGGATCGAACCGCTGACCTCTTGCATGCCATGCAAGCGCTCTCCCAGCTGAGCTATACCCCCTCGAGTGCAGAAGCGAGATTATAGCAAAGATGTTTTCGCTCTGTAAATGCTCTTTTCAAAATTTATTAAAGATATTTCGCCAGACGGGCTAATACTTGGTCACGACCAAACAAAGCAAGCACCGCATCAATTGACGGCGTCTGCAATTGTCCAGTAATAATGAGGCGCAAAGGCATTGCCAATTGCGGCATCTTTAGCTGATGCGCGGCCAGCGTTTCCTTCAAAGTCACTGCCAACACCGCTTTATCCCATTCCACACTCTTTAATTGCTCGGCATAATGCGACAGAGCTGGCTTAATGGCATCAGTCAGGTGTTGTGTCAGCAATGCGGCGTCTGGCTGTGGCTGACGATAGAACAACATGGCGGCACTGGCCAACTCGTTGAGCGTATTAATCCGGTCTTTCATCAGTGCGACCACCGACGGTAAGTTGGGTGCGTCGTCAAATACTGCGCCTTGCACCAACATCATCGGCGTAATCAACTCTGCCAAACGACCATTGTCGGCCTGCTTGATGTAATGATTGTTGATCCAGTCCAGTTTTTCATGGTTGAACTGCGCTGGCGACTTGGTCAAATGATCAAGATCAAACCATTGTGTGAACTGCTCCATGCTAAATACTTCATCATCTCCATGACTCCAACCCAAGCGCGCTAGATAGTTCAACATCGCCTCCGGCAGATAACCTTTGGCAGGATAATCCATCACGCTCACGGCGCCATGTCGTTTCGACATTTTTTCACCGTCGCTACCCAAGATCATCGGCAAATGACCATATTTGGGTAGCGGTGCGCCGATCGCATGCAAAATATTGATCTGACGCGGCGTGTTATTCACATGATCGTCGCCACGTATCACATGCGTAATCTGCATATCCGAATCATCCACCGCAACACAGAAATTGTAGGTTGGCGTCCCATCACGGCGCGCGATCACCAGATCATCGAGTTCACGATTAGAAATAGTGATTTCGCCCTTGACCACGTCGTGCCAAGTCACATCACCTTCAATCGGATTACGAAAGCGCACCACGGGATTACGATCTGCTGGAATGGTCGGCAGAGTTTTACCTTCTTCCGGACGCCAAGTGCCGTCATAACGTGGTTTCTCGCCAGCCGCACGTTGGCGCTCGCGCATCGCCTCCACTTCTTCCGGTGATGAATAGCAATGATAGGCAGTGCCCGCTTCCAGCATTTGCGCAATCACTTCACGATACCTATCCATGCGCTGCATTTGATAAAACGGGCCTTCATCATGATGCAAACCCAGCCACTGCATGCCCTCAATAATTGCTTCCACCGCTTCGGGTGTCGAGCGCTCCAGATCTGTATCTTCAATCCGCAGCACAAAAGTGCCGCCAAAGTGACGTGCAAAAGCCCATGAAAAAAGCGCGGTACGGGCGCCACCCACGTGCAGATAGCCGGTTGGGCTGGGAGCAAAGCGGGTGCGGACATGAGAACTAGCAGGGGTGCTAGCAGGACTATTAATTGGAGTGCGAACTGTCATGGCAAATAAAAACGGCCTTGGAGTGCCAAAGCCGTCCTGTTAAAAAACGCTATTTTACCCCGTCACACCGTTGTTCGAGCGATGAAGATAAGCCAAACCCAAAGACTCAAATTTAATTTTTGGGCAGCAACAGTTGTGCGCTCCTCGCGACACGTCAATCATCCAAGGCTCGCATGACCCAGTTAAACGGCGACATTTGCATAACGCCCCCTGCGTCAATTGGCGCAGCACTGCTAGAATGTCGCCTTTACCCTCTATCTATCCGCATCGCCCTATGAGCAACCCATCGCCGCGCAAATTGTTTGTTACCACCGCCCTGCCTTACGCCAATGGCGCATTCCATATCGGCCACATCATGGAATACATCCAGGCCGACATCTGGGTACGGTTCCAGCGCATGCAGGGCAATGCGGTCAATTTTGTCGGCGCAGATGATGCGCACGGCGCACCGATCATGATCGCTGCCGACAAAGTCGGAAAAACACCGCAACAGTTTGTCGACAATATCGCGGCAGGTCGCAAGCAGTATCTGGATGGTTTTCATATCGCCTTCGATAACTGGCACTCGACCGATGCGCCGGAAAATCACCAGCTGGCGCAGCAAATCTATCTGGACCTTAAAAAATCCGGATTGATCGCGACCAAGACTATCGAACAGTTTTTCGATCCAGAAAAAAACATGTTTCTGCCGGATCGCTACATCAAGGGTGAATGCCCGAAATGCGGCGCCAAAGATCAGTATGGCGATAACTGTGAGGTCTGCGGTGCAGTCTATGCACCCACCGATTTGACTAATCCGTATTCGACATTGACTGGCGCAACACCGGTATTGAAAAATTCCGAGCATTTTTTCTTTACATTATCCGATCCACGGTGCGTGGAATTCCTCGAACAATGGGTGCCAGGGTTGGATACCGACGGCAAACCGCATCTGCAAACCGAGGTTGCCAACAAGGTCAAAGAATGGTTTTCGGTACGCGACAATATCGACGGCAGCACTAGTGAAGGCTTGAGCGATTGGGATATCTCGCGTGACGCACCTTACTTCGGTATCGAAATCCCTGACGCACCGGGCAAATATTTTTACGTATGGCTAGACGCGCCAGTCGGTTATCTCGCCTCACTGAAAAATCTGCTCGATAAACGCGGTGAAAATTTTGACGCCTACATGGCCGATGAAAAGCTGGAACAGATTCACTTTATCGGCAAGGACATCGTCAACTTCCACACGCTGTTCTGGCCAGCGATGCTCAAGTTCAGCGGCCGCAAGACGCCGAACAAGGTTTTCGTACACGGCTTCCTCACTGTCAACAACGGTGAAAAAATGAGCAAGAGTCGCGGTACTGGCCTCGACCCGCTCAAGTATTTGAGTCTGGGCATGAACCCAGAATGGTTGCGCTACTACCTCGCCAGCAAACTCAGCGCGCGTAACGAAGATATCGATTTCAACCCTGATGATTTTTTCGCCAAGGTCAACAGCGATCTGGTCGGCAAGTACATCAACATCGCCAGTCGCGCCGCTGGATTTATTGCCAAACGTTTCGATGGACACGTCACCACTGCATGGGCAACTAGCGATGATGCTTTTCTCAGCAAGTTACGCGACGTCGCCGTCGAAATTCAAGCGCTGTACGAACAGCGCGAATACGGCAAGGCGCTGCGCGCCATCATGGAACAAGCCGATGCGATCAACGCTTATGTTGATGCGAACAAACCGTGGGAGCTGGCCAAAAATCCCGATAACAGCGCAGCGCTGCACGAAGTCTGCAGCCGCTTGTTAGAAGCGTTCCGCATACTCACGATTTATCTGAAACCGGTATTGCCAGCTTTGGCACAACAGGTTGAGGCCTTGCTGAATATCGAACCGTTGCAATGGCAGCATGTCACCACACCGCTGCCAAACAATCATCAAGTCAATGCGTACTCGCATCTAATGACCCGTGTCGATGTGAAAATGCTGGATGCATTATTTGAAATGGCGCCGGTGGTCGATGCCACCGTTTCAGTTCCTAGTGTGGCGGGCTCGACCACGAGCGCCGCCGATGATGCTGACATCGCAGCAATTGCACCAGAGATCAAGATCGAGGATTTTGCGAAGATTGATTTACGCATTGCCAAAATCGTCAATTGCGAACACGTCGAAGGCTCCAGCAAATTGCTGCGCCTGACACTAGACGTCGGCGAAGGCCGTACGCGCAATGTGTTTTCTGGTATCAAGTCTGCCTATCAGCCAGAAGACCTGATTGGAAAATTGACGGTGATGGTAGCTAATCTTGCGCCACGCAAGATGAAATTTGGCATCTCTGAAGGCATGGTGCTGGCGGCATCGGCTGCGGATGAAAAAACCAATCCCGGTATCTACATCCTCAATCCGTGGCCGGGGGCAGAACCGGGCATGCGGGTTGGCTAAGTGACCGCCAACTAATCATCGGTACATGAGGATAACGATTGATCGACGCAGCAGCGTCTGATCAATCGCAATGTTTAACAATCTTGCTTACTGATTTCCCTCACTGACCTAACTTACTGGTCTGGCAAAAGTGGTGACGTCGAAGTTTGCACCAACTTGCCATTTGTATCAAAGTGCGCATTGAAGAGAAGCTCTGCGCCACCCTCATCAAGATACAACCAATCCCATACTGTTTCATTTTTTAGAGCCAGATGTACGATGCTGCGTGGCTTGCCGAGCTGGCGCCGTATGTCATCCTGCGACATTCCAACTGACATCGTGGCAAAATTTTTCGCGGTCAGTACTTGTCGATAACTTTGGTAAATACCTTGCTGATCAAGATGGATCATAAAAGTGCGATGCCCCTCTGGGCCTTTCGGATATTCCAGCGTACGGCTACCATCTGCTTCATCCCATACCTTTTCTGGCGCGCCCATTTCTCGACGCACATCAGTTTCGGTTGAAATACCGACTTTTAACTTCTCCAAACCAAAGTCTTCGACAGCACGTCCGTTGCAGCCAAACATCAACAAGCTGCACAATAATCCGGAAATAGTTGCTATGATTTTTTTCATATTTTTATCTTTAAGCGAGCTCTGATTCTTTTATAGAAACACACAATCTGCCTGAAACATACCGCACGGCAACGACGCTGCTACGCACTTCAGCAAACATAGCGGTGAACAATACAGGAAAAGCACAAAATACGGCTTTTGCTACAATTTCATTGAAGTCGAAAAACCCCGCCAAGACGGGGTAAAATAGGCGCTGCTTTCATCTTGTTACTTATCTTATTATTACTATTTGGTGTTCAAATCATCCATGAAGCTCAGCAATCAGTTCTCGAATTATCAGTCCGAAGCCACCCAGTTCATCGCGTCGCTGAAGGAAAAAAATCCCAAGCTGGATAAATCCCAGCAGGACGGTCGCGCCCTGCTGTGGGACAAGAGCCCGATTGACCTTGATCAAATGGCACGCGCCCAAGAATCGCGTATTGATCAACAAGCTTATCCGTATCAAAACAAAGTACGGTAAATGAGTAACGGCTCGCACACAATGCTGGCGCAACTGCCTTCCAGTGCGCCGGAACTTGTGGTGGATGGCAGACCGGACTCGACACCGGATGTCATTGATGGCGTTGCTTATGCGCGCCTGTACGGTGAGCCGTTATTTCGCATGCCGACGGATTTATATATTCCGCCGGATGCATTAGAGATTTTTCTCGAAGCCTTTGAAGGCCCGCTTGATCTCCTGCTGTATCTGATCCGCAAGCAAAACTTCAACATCCTCGACATTCCGATGGCGCAGGTGACGAAGCAGTATCTGCTCTACGTCGATCAAATCCGTCTACACAATCTCGAACTCGCCGCAGAGTATTTGCTGATGGCGGCGATGCTGATCGAGATTAAATCGCGCATGTTGCTACCGGTACGCAAGGCCGATACCGGTGAAGAAGCCGGCGATCCGCGCGCCGAACTGGTACGTCGTCTGCTCGAATACGAACAGATGAAGCTGGCCTCGCAACAAATCGACGCGCTGCCGCAACTGGGCCGTGACTATGTGCGCACACAGGTCTATATCGAACAAAACACCGTAGTGCGTTGGCCAGAAGTCAACGTCGTCGATCTGCAAACCGCATGGGCCGACCTTATCAAACGCGCCAAGCTGACCGCGCATCACACCATCAGTCGCGAAGAATTATCGGTGCGCGAGCACATGACTTCTATTCTGCGTCGACTGCAATCGAGCAAGTTTGTAGAGTTCGCCGATCTATTTGACCCATCGCGCGGTGTCCCTGTGGTGGTGGTTAATTTTGTCGCCTTGCTAGAGCTCGCTAAAGAAACACTGATCGAAATCACGCAAGCCGAACCGTTCGCACCGATTTATGTGCGACTAGCCTACGCACCAAGTCAGGCTTAGCATCCGCTCATCCATACCTCTTCGTCGCGCGTCCGCTTTACACGATAGACGCACGCTCGTAACAGTCATTCAGATCGCTTTATGAAAATCATTTCCTGCATCGAAGAATTACGCGATCATTTGCGCGGTCAATTACGCACCGCCTTTGTCCCCACCATGGGCAATCTGCACGATGGTCATCTGTCACTGATGAAGTTGGCACGGCGTCATGGCGACCCGGTGGTGGCATCGATTTTCGTTAATCGTCTACAGTTTGGCCCCAACGAAGACTTCGACAAATACCCGCGCACCTTTCAAGCTGACGTCGAAAAGTTAGAAAAAGAAGGCGTCTACATCCTGTTTGCACCGACCGAAAAAGATCTGTATCCCGAACCGCAAGAATTTCGCGTGCAACCACCAGATGACATCGGTAATACATTAGAAGGTGAATTCCGCCCCGGTTTTTTTAGCGGCGTCACCACCATCGTGATGAAGCTGTTTTCCTGCGTACAGCCAAGCGTGGCGGTGTTCGGCAAAAAGGATTATCAGCAACTGATGATCGTGCGTAATATGTGCAAGCAGTTTGCTCTGCCAACCGAAATTGTCGCCGCCGAAACCTTCCGCGCAGAAGACGGTCTCGCACTATCGTCACGCAATATGTATCTATCGGATAAAGAACGCGCCGAAGCGCCGAGACTGTTTCAGAATTTGAATGCGATTGCAGAAGAAGTCCGCAGTGGTCATCTCGACATCTTCGAGTTAGAGCGCAAGGCGATGGAAGAACTGACCACGCACGGTTGGCAACCCGATTATGTCTCGATCCGCAAGCAAAGCAACCTGCAACCACCATCAGCTGGTGCAATGGCGCAAGGTGACAAGCTGGTCGTACTCGCCGCCGCCAAATTAGGCACGACCCGATTGATCGACAATCTAGAAATTTAATTCTGTACATCTGAGTATGGAAACTCGGGTTTGAAAACCTGATTTGCAGACCTGCCTAGCGTTTTTGGTCACCGCCCGATTTTTCAGGGGGACAAAGCCGAACACGCCGCGATGATTTTCTGTAATTGCTGCTGGTGAGATTCCACGCCATCGTCGATATAGAGGCTACTGCGAAATCCCTCGGTGCCAGCCAGGATGCAATGCAGTACTTTGCAGGAAAATGTGAGATGGACGACCCGTGCACCAAGCAGTACGTCCAATGTAATGACGCAGGATGTGCCGCACCTGAGAGCCAAAGATCCTATTACTCCCATGCCTTGTACCGAAACATCAAGAGTATGGATGAGGATCGTTGTCGCTCCGACCGTCATCAAGCCACGTCGACGAAATATATAGCGCGAGTGCTGACGACTACGATCATAGTCAACAAGTCGTACATGCGCATTCATGACAACACCTCATCTCCACAAGCTCAGTGCCATCAGCTTACGCAAGCGGCGTTACGCGTTCATGACAAAAAGCGCCGGTTCCGGCCTGGATTGATAAGCAAAAGATGCGCCAACTCCATATACCCAAGTCTTTAACATGCCTGCCAATCTGGGATGGCGAGCCGATAGAGCCTGATGTATGCAAGGACTGCAATCACTCGCCTTGCGCTGGATGTGAGCAGCCTCCGTGCGTGTGCAAGCGGAACAAGAAGGCCAAGATAAAACTCGCGGATGGCAAGGAGCGCCAGATTCAACACATGATGGCGACCAGCTTCTGGCACCCGAATGGCACGCCCATGTCGGCAGCACAGTTTGTCAATGCGCTATACGGCCAGTTACCGGATTTCTTCAAGAATGAGGACGAACTACGCACGCTATGGAGCTTGCCTGACACGCGCAAGAAGTTGCTCGCCGGCCTCGCCAAAAAAGGCTTTGGTCACGCCTAATTGGCCGAGATGCAGAAGATCATTGATGCCGAAGAAAGCGATATTTTTGATGTGCTGGCCCACATTGCTTATGCCGAAGTACCGCTGACACGCGAAGCGCGCTGAGACCTACAAGCACGGCGCGTAGCTTAATAGCGAAACAGCTCTGGATTCCCGTCTTCACGGGAATGACGATGACAGATGCTATGCGTGGAATATCATCGCGGTAACATCATTAAATCCGTCACGCCCACATCCATGCCTTGTTGCGACAACAGCGTCGTTACCTGTCCGCGATGATGGGTCTGATGATTGAACATGTGCGCGACCAGCAGCCAGGCCGGTGCAGTGCGGGTGGATTTTGTCAGGCCGCTGTACCAGCTAAAATCGTTTTCTAGCCATGCTTGTTCCAGCTTTGCCCCCCATACGACCATCAGAGTATCCAGCTCGCTGCGCGCCGCCTTGAGCGCATCCCAGTCCGCATGCAGATCGACGCCGATAGGCGTGGTCGGCGTCGCGATTTCCAGCGGCGTGTCTTTGGTAAAGCGACCCAGCCACATGGTGTCGGCCCACACCAGATGATTGAGCGTGGCATGGATGGATTTGAAAAAGGCACCGCGATCGACCTTGCGTTGTACATCGCTGCATTGCGCGCCGGCCGCATAAATCTTGTCATTCATCCAGCGGTTGTAACGCGCCATCAGCTGCACATAATCGACCGTGATCATTTTGCCCTGTTTATTTTTCTATCCATTGCAGGATGCCCTGCCATTGCTCGATGTCTTTTTCGACGCGCGACGGTGCCACGTCCCATAAAGTGGCACCATTGGCGGCCAGCTGCACGTAGTTTTGCGTGTCGCGCAGGTAACCGAGGACCGGGATGCCGAGTCCGATCACATATTGCGCCAATTGATCAGCAGCGCGCGTACGCACATTGACGCGCATACCGACGATGCCGAGATCGGCTTTGCCTTTTGCTTGCTTTAATTTTTGCAGGAATTCCTGCGTAGCGAGAATATCGAAGATCGACGGTTGTAAGGGGACGATTACCTTATCGGCAATCTGCATCACTTTTTCCAGGCGCTTACCGTGCAAACCTGCCGGTGTATCCAGCACCACATGGGTAGTGCCTTTGGGCGGTTTAACTATGCTGCCATCAGTAATTTCCCAAGGCTGTATCGTCGGCAAAGAAGGAGGACGCAACGCCAGCCACTGACGCGATGACTGCTGCACATCGACATCGCCCAACATGACCTTATGTCCTTGTGCGGCAAAGTAACCTGCGAGATTAGTGGCAAAGGTACTTTTCCCTACGCCGCCTTTCGGATTGGCGATGACGATGACCGGCATGACATTCCTCCCTATTGATTGTGTGAGTGTGTTGTTATTTTCTGGACTTATTTGCTCAACTATTTTGGCAACTTATTTTGATAACTGTTACTTCACCTTCTTGATTAGCTAGCCGTATGACTTCGCTTGATCTTACCTAGCATTTCAACGCGCAAAAACAGCGGATTAAGCCGATTTTCTGGAACAAGAATAGCACGCTGATTAGCGCAAGCAATAGCCTAACGTCCAGCCTGCGACTGGATGCACCGCTAGCTAGCCCTCACCGGCAGTGCGCACAAGGCATCCAGCAACGGCTGCGTGGCCTCAGCCAATCTGTCTAGGCTGGCTTCGCGCAGTGCGGACACGTCGACCGTGGTATCGCTACCCAGCCCCGCCCAACGTAACAATGCGCTGCAGGCCGAAGGTGTATCAAACAAACCATGCAGATAGGTGCCGAGTATGTAGTCATCGTCCGAACGTGCACCCTCAGGCTGACCAGCGATCACAAAAGCTGGGCGTTGACAGGCCAAACCAGACGATACGCCCATATGGATTTCGTAGGCACGAACCTCAACATTAACTTCAGCATCGGCGTTATTAGTGAAGGCGCACACGCCCGTGACTTGTTCCAGCCGTTTGTCTGCTGTCAGCTCGGTCGAAATGTCCAGCAAACCCAACCCCGGCGTGCTGCCCGCGTGTCCCTCAACCCCATGCGGATCAGTGACTGTTTGCCCCAACATTTGATAGCCGCCGCAAATGCCGATGATTTTGCCGCCATAGCGCGCATGGCGCAGCAAGGCTTCGCGCCAACCATTGGCCTGCAGCCATGCCAGATCGTCACGCGTATTTTTACTGCCGGGTAGGATAATCAAATCGGCAGGTGGAATTGGTTGTCCGGGTCCTATCAATTGCAGATCGACGTCGGGATGTGCACGCAAGGCGTCGAAATCGGTGTGGTTACTAATACGTGGGAACACTGGCACGACGACACGGAAAGCACCGCGGCGTGCCTGCGTTTGCTCTACCGCGTCTTCTGCATCGAGAAATAGCCCATGCAAATACGGCAGCACCGCCAACACCGGCTTACCAGTTTGCTGCTCCAGCCATTCCAGCCCGGGCGCCAGCAGACTGATATCACCACGAAAGCGATTGATGACAAAACCGATGGTGCGCTTGCGCTCGCTCTCGGACAGGCAGGCTAGCGTGCCGACGATATGCGCAAACACGCCACCTCGGTCTATATCGGCGACCAGGATCACCGGACAATCGACCGCCTCGGCAAAACCCATATTGGCGATATCGCGATCACGCAGATTAATCTCTGCCGGACTACCTGCGCCTTCAACCAGTATCGTCTCGTATTGCTGCTGCAGGCGTGCATACGATTCCAGTACCGCTTGCATCGCCACTGGTTTGTAGTCGTGATAGTCGCGCGCATTCATGCCGCTGCGTACCTTGCCGTGGATAATGATCTGCGCACCGGTATCGCTGGATGGCTTGAGCAGGATAGGATTCATGTCGGTATGCAGCGGGATGCGCGCGGCCATCGCCTGCAAGGCTTGCGCTCTACCGATCTCGCCACCATCTGCCGTCACTGCGCTATTAAGCGCCATGTTCTGCGGCTTGAATGGCGCTACTTTAATGTCCTGCTGCGCCAGCAAACGACATAGTGCCGCCACCACCGTCGTTTTGCCGGCGTCGGAGGTCGTGCCTTGCACCATCAGCGTTGCATACGGAAATTTCATTGTGTTTTTTGCGGCTGACGATGAGTACGTGCCTGTTGCAACGCTTGGCATACCAGCGTCGCACCCTCTATCAGGCGCGGGCCGGCACGATTAAGTAAATCAGCATCAATAGAAAACAGATTGTGGTTTTTGACTGCCAACATATCCGAGTGCCGCTGCCAGATTTCTAACCCTGAGGTTTTGCCGGATGAACGTGCGCCGGTAATCATCGCTTCCGGGTTCGCGAGTATGACCGATTCCTCAGACACATTTGGCGCTGTCACTGATAGATCGGCAAATACGTTTTTCCCGCCACATAGACGCATCACATCACTGAGAATGTGCTTGCCGTTCAATGTATAAATAGGCTTGCCCCACACTTGATAGAAGGTGCGTACCGGCGATTTGTTGCTGTACTCCTTTGCCAGACGCGTTAACTCGGCGCGTTCTGCTGCGGCTGTTTTGTCTGCCTGCGCTTCCGTGCCCATCAATTTTCCCAGACGCGCAATACTGACCGGTATATCTGTCAGCTTTTTTGGCTCAGTATAAAAAAACGGGATACCAAGTTGACGCAAACTACCTAATTGGCGCTCGGAATTTCCATGCAACCAGACGATCAGCAGATCCGGCTTGAGCGCGATGATGCGCTCAATATCGATTTGCTGATGACTTCCTACACGCGGAATCTCCAATGCTGCCGGAGGATAGTCACTGTGACTGATGGTGCCGACGACGCGATCGCCACCACCCGCAGCAAACACCAGCTCGGTCGCATGTGGTGCTAGCGTGATGACACGCTGTGCTGGTTTGCCCAGCGTGACGGCATTACCGTCATCGTCATATACGGTAATCGCAGCCTGCGCCTGCAGCGTTAAAAAGAGCAATATACATATTCCCACGCCTGTCATGCGCATCATGCGTTGCATCTTTTTTGCTGTCACTATCTTATTTTTCATCGTTGATTTTCCAATTAGCTAATGCCTGCTGCAACCGATCCCAAGCCTTTTCATCCGCTGGCAAACCTAGTCGCACACCATGCGTAAACTGGCGTACCCAGATACCATGTTGTGCCATGTGCTCGGCAAAATCGGCCGCCTGTGTTTTTTGTTCTGTGCGCCAGTATTGAAACAATGCGCAACCGCTGGCATGGATGTCATGCGCGGCTAATAAATGATGCAGTCGCTCACCCTGCGCAACGAGCTGCTGCCGCATTGCAGTCTGCCATGCAGTGTCCGACAAGGCGGCAGCGCCGATTTCCTGTGCTGCCGTGGTCACCGTCCATGGACCAAGAAAATCAGCCAATTGCATTTGCAGTTTTTCTGGCGCTGCGACAAAGCCCAGCCTTAGGCCAGCCAGACCAAAAAATTTACCCAGTGAACGCAACACGATCAAACCCGGCCGCGGTAGTGTTTGCGATACTGCGGTCATCACACTCATGTCCGGCGTCATATCGCAAAACGCTTCGTCGACGATCAACCAGCCGCCGCGCTGCGCCAGCTTGTCTGCCCAAGCCAGCAACTGTTGTGGTGAGATGCATTCACCGGTCGGATTATTCGGATTGCAAACCACCATCACGTCGCATGCTTGATTAGTCCCATCATGCATTGATCCATCGGCAGCAGCTTGCAACTGATCGTAGCCAAGTTCGCTCACTATATGTCCGGCCTGTCGCCATGCATGCGCATGCTCGGCATAAGACGTTCCACTAATGACGACACGACACACTGATCGCAAACGTGGCAAGCCTTGTATCGCTGCTTGTGAACCTGCTACTGGCAAAAGTGATGCTGCGCCATAATAGGCGCTGGCCGCCTGCAACAATGCTGTGCTGGATTCCGGCAAGCGATGCCAGATATCAGAGGCAAGCGTCGGCGCTGGGTAACTACACGGATTGATGCCGGTGGAAAGATCCAGCCATTCCTCACGCTTGCGTCCGTAGCGCTGCACCGCATCGTTGAGCCTACCGCCGTGTTCAAGCATGTGCCAACCCCGCATGCAGCAGTGCCACGCACATCATCAGCAACAGCCATAACCATGTCGTTTTTGCGACCAGCTTCCATGCACGGACAATATCGCCACCGCGTGCAGTCGTGCCGCAACCTAGCGTCGGACGTTGCTCTACTTCACCGTCATAGATAGCGCTCCCGCCGACAGAAATCTGCAATGCGCCTGCACCCGATGCCATCACCGGCCCTGCGTTCGGACTATCCCAAGATGGTGCCTGGCAACGCCAGCATTGCCACGCCGATTTGGATGATCCGAGCACAACATACGACAATGCTGTCAGGCGTGCGGGAATGAAATTGAGCACATCGTCTATGCGTGCCGCTGCGCAGCCGAACTGAAGAAAACGCGCACTACGATATCCCCACATGGCATCCAGCGTATTCGCCAGACGAAACAACAATGCGCCGGGGCCGCCAGCAATGACAAACCAGAACAGCGTACCGAACACGGCATCGTTACCGTTTTCCAACAGCGATTCAACCCCTGCTCTAGCCAGTTCTGTTTCTTGCGATTGCGAGGTATCACGGCTGACGATGCGTGCTGTCAATGTGCGTGCGAGCGGCAGATCATCATCAGCCAGCGCCTGTGCAATCGGCAAAGTGTGTTCGCGCAAACTGCGCAAACCGAGAGAGAAATAAAGCAACAACACATGCAACATCATCGCGGCTATCGCATCAACACGCGCGAGCCATAGCGTGAAGCCCCAGCACAGCAAGACAATCGGCATCACGACAAGCAGCCATGCGCAGATGCCGAGTAGAAAACGATGTCGGACAGATGCGTCGCTGCGATTCCATTTTTTTTCGATACGCTGCGCTAGGTTGCCAAAGCCTACAAGCGGGTGCCAGCGTGTCGCCTCACCCAGACGCCAATCCAGCCCCACGCCAAGCGCCATCAATATCGCGATTGCCCCGCAGGACAATCCGCTCAACATGTGGGCTCACTCATGTACGTTCACTCATGCAGCACTCTCTCAGCCCTTGAGGGTTAGCGGCAAACCGGCGACGGTCATCACGGCACGCTCGCAAGCAGCGGCCACTGCCTGATTCAAACGTCCAGCTTCATCGACAAACCAACGCGACACCGCACCTTGCGGCACAATGCCCTGCCCGACTTCATTGGTGACCAAAATTACGTCACCTTGAGCCTGCGCGAGTGCCTGCAACAATGCGGCGCGCTGCGTGTAAAAACATGCGGGAGGCGCGATGGTGCCGACTTCTGGGAAATCTATTTTCTCGGAGAAAAGCAAATTTGACAGCCATACCGTCAGGCAATCGATCAACAGTACCGTGTCCGGCTTGCTGTATTTTTCTATCGCCGCACCTAATTCAATCGGTTCTTCAACAGTGAGCCAGACAGCATCGCGGCGCTGACGGTGACGCGCAATGCGTTGCGCCATTTCTGCGTCGCCACTTTGTGCGGTAGCGACGTAAATCACTTGCTTGCCAGACGCACTGGATGATGTCGCCAGCTCTTCTGCATAGGCACTCTTGCCTGAACGCGCACCACCGATCAGCAGCGTGCGTGTCATTTATTTGTGTCCGCAGAAAAGAAGCGCGTCATCGCGGCAGGACAAGACGAAAAATAGGCGTGAAAATAAGTCGCGGTCAATGCACCCTGTCGGTACACGGCCTCACCAATTTTTCCATCACGACGTTTGATAGTCAGACCCACTGGTTGCAGCGGCGTTGTCAGCGTCGAATAATGGAAGGCATGGCCGCGCAACTCCAACGCACTCTGATCTGCATTTTCATCCGCATCCATCGTCAGCGACTGCATGCCCAGACCAACCAGACGCGGCTGCATCGCAACCTCGCCCGGCAACAGACCAACCATGGGCCAGCTTTTGCCATCGGTATCGACCAACTGTTCGGCCACTGCCATCATGCCGCCGCATTCTGCCAGGATCGGCTTGTTGTTTGCATACGCCTCGCGCAAGGATTGCTGCCAGCACTGTGCCGCTGCCAGTGCGGCCGCATGCAGCTCGGGATAGCCACCCGGGATATACACGGCATCGGCATCGTTTGGCACCGGCTCGTCATTAATCGGAGAAAAAAACTGCAGCGTCGCACCGGCCTCACGCAGACATTCCAGATTAGCTTGATAGACAAAGGCAAAGGCGGCATCGCGCGCGATGGCAATTTTTTTACCTGCTAATGTTTGTGGCATCGTCGTTGCTGCCAAAGCCGGATCTAGTATGGTTAGAGGAATGCTGTTCCATGCATCCATATCGAGATCAATCTGGTCTGCTATGCGATCCAGCATTTCATCGACCTTCGCAATTTCATCCGGCTGCACTAAGCCGAGATGACGCTCGGGTAGAGAATTTTCTTGTCGTGGCAACGTCGCCAGCAGTGGCACATCACGTATAGCGGATGCAATCTGTTGCACATGCGATGCGCTCGCAACGCGATTGACAATGACGCCTGCCAGTTCGACCGGACCATACTGCTGCAAACCCAAAACGACCGCGCCTGCGGTTTGCGCCATTTTGGCAGCATCCAATACGATGGCGACGGGCACGCCAAATACACGTGCCAGATCGGCAGAGGATGGATCACCGTCATACAAACCCATCACACCTTCGATCAAAATCACATCCGCTTGTGCGGCGGCTTGTGCCAACAGCCGACGACAACCATCCAGCCCGACCATCCATAGATCGAGCGCATACACTTCTGCGCCACAGGCGCGCTGCAAAATCATCGGATCGAGATAATCGGGACCGGTCTTGAAAATTCTGACGCGCAATCCCTCGCGTTGCAGCTTGCGTGCGAGTGCAGCAGTGACCGTGGTTTTACCCTGACCAGAGCCGATCGCAGAAACCAGAACGATGCGCGCACTATTGTTCATCTAGACTCCCGATTTTCAGCCTCACCATTTTTGGATTTACCATTCAATCCCGTGTTGTGCCGCAATGCCTGCCGCAAACGCATGCTTGATCGGTTGCATCTCGGTCACGGTATCTGCCACCTCGATCAGTTCTGGAGGCGCACCACGCCCTGTCACGATCACATGTTGCATCTCGGGGCGAGATTGCAAATCGGCAATCACTTTTTGCACATCCAGATATTTATATTTCAACGCGATATTCAGCTCATCCAGCACGACCATGCCGACGCTTGCGTCATTGAGCAATTCTTTCGCCTTGTCCCATGCAATCTCGGCATTGGCGATATCGCGTTCCCGATTCTGGGTTTCCCAGGTATAGCCTTCGCCCATTACATGGAAGCTGACTTCGTCAGGAAAGCGACGGAAGAATTTCTCTTCACCAGTAGGAATCGCACCCTTGATGAACTGCACAATGCCGACTTTCATCCCATGGCCCAACGCGCGCGCCACCATGCCAAAGCCGCTGGAACTCTTGCCCTTGCCGTTGCCGCAAGTGATCAGCAACACACCGGCATTGCGCTTGGCGGCGTCGATCTTTTGATCCACAACTTCTTTCTTGCGCGCCATGCGTGCGTTGTGACGTGTATTGATATCGGTGCTGCTATTTTCTTCCATTACGCGTTTTCTCCTGCTGCCAGATAAATAATGCGCTGGCCATGTTGTACGATTTCAATTGGATGTCCCAGACACGCGCTCAACAGCGGTGCTTGCAATACATCCTCAACCTTCCCTGCATGCCAACTACCGTCACCCATCAATAACAAGGCATGGGTTGCCACGCTATGTACGAGATTTAGATCATGACTGACCATGACAACACCACGTCCTTTATCACGACAGAGAGTGCTTATCAAACGCATGATGCTAACTTGATGCGCCAGATCAAGCGCAGCAGTCGGTTCGTCCAGCAATAGAAAGGCCGTGTCCTGTGCCAGTACAGCAGCAATCGCAACACGTTGTCGCTCACCGCCGGACAAGGTTCGGACATCGCGCTCGGCAAACTTCTGCACATCCATGATTTGTAACGCAGCGTAGGCAATCTCGTAATCCTCGGACGATTCCCAGTATGCGGATTCATGATAAGGATGTCGTGCCGTCAATACAGTTTCGATCACGCGGTAACCGAATGCATCACTACGTCCCTGCGGCAAAAATGCGCGCTCACGTGCCAGCGCTGCCAATGCCCATTCCGTGATCGGCTTGCCATGTAAACTGATCTGTCCTTGCTCTAGCGGATGCAGACCTACCAACGAGCGCAACAAGGTGCTTTTACCTGCACCATTGCATCCAATCACACACCAGCATTCACCGGCGGCAATCCGCCAGTTCAGGTCATCGACCAGTACACGATCACCTATTTTCAACTGTAAGTGTTCAATCTGTATATGTTGAGTCTGCATCAGCGTTTCCTAATTTGATGCAACTGCAACAAAAACACCGGCACGCCAATCAATGCAGTAATCACCCCGACTGGTAACTGCTGAGGCGCAATCACCGTCCGCGCCAGTGTATCGGCGAGAACAAGGAAGGCCCCGCCGACCAGTGTTGCAGATGGCAATAACAGGCGATGATCTGGCCCCAACACAAAGCGACAGGCGTGCGGCACGATCAAGCCGACAAAACCAATGCTTCCGGCGGTGCTGACTGCGCTGGCCGTCAATAAGGCAGCGCAGGCAAACAAGCCTCGCCTCAAGTTAGCGATATTCACACCTAAGGTAGAGGCCGTCTCTGCATGTAATGTGATCGCATTGATCGCTCGTGCTACTTTGATTGAGAACAGCAAAGCAGCAATTAAGACTATCCACGGTAACCAGCGAAATTGCGAACCAGACAAATCCCCGATCAACCAAAACACCATACCGCGCAAACGATTATCCGGCGCAATTGAAAGCATCAAGGTCACTAGCGCACCGCAACCCGCAGCCAGAATCACGCCAGTCAGCAACAAGATCGGCGTACTACCTTCAGTATAAGCACTGCCGCGCAGATCACGCTGCGCGAAACCATAAAGTAATAAGGAGATGGCGATGGCACCAGCAAAAGCAAAAGCATCCACTAGCCAAGCAATTCCAAAAAATAAAAGAGAAGCTAAAGCACCGACTGCCGCACCGCCAGATACGCCGAGGATATAGGGATCAGCCAAGGGATTGCGCAGCAGCGCCTGCATCATGACACCAGCCAGTGATAGCGTCGCACCAGTTACAAACGCAGAGAGTGCGCGATTCAAACGTAGCTCGACCAGCGTCGCACTTAAAGTCGAAGCACCACCGTGCAATAAATTACCTAAAGCAGGAAAAATATCGGCAAGCGACAAAGTGACGGAACCGATTAAACACGCTACAAAAATACTGGCAAGCGCAATCACAACCAATGCAATTAATATGCGTACAAAGCGGAAGCGATTCACTGAAGAACCCATGCTTGCTTGATTAAGTGCCACTTTCATTGCGCCGCATTATCCTTTTTAACAAAATCGCGCATGCAGTTTCTCAAGGAAGAACATGCATGCGCGCTTAATCATGCAATAGGTTTACGTCCTAACAGCATCAAAAGTCAAAACTTCTACGTGCTGACAATCTAATTGAGCGACCCGGGTCGGGATAGATGCTTAATTTATCGCTACACTTTCCGTAAGCTTGCGAATAATAATCTTTGCCAGTCAGATTATCACCGGCGATAGCAAATTCCCATGCGCCTTTTTGTATCGCATAACGTGCATCCAAAGTAGCGTAGGCAGGCACTCGGCTTTTGCACGAGTTTGTGAAATCTCCACTGAAACGCTGTTGATCGACCCATTGTAAGCCAAGGTCGGCGCTGTGCCCATTGCCAGGCAACCAGCTCAAACGCAGAGTTGCGGTATTTTTTGGAATCAATGTCATCTCTTTACCGGTATAAGGGCCATCGGTAAACTTTGCATAAACATGTTGCAAATTAGCCGAAAGAATAAAAGACTTCGTAATCGAGGTTTTCGCTTCTACTTCTATCCCTTGATGTTTGGTTGGATCGAGATTGACGTTGGCGCCATAGGTACCTGCCAATGGGTCGTAATAAATTTCATCCTTCAAGTTATGCCGAAATACTTTCACCGTCACTTGTTGCGCCTTATCACCCATCGTCGCACCTAATTCTAGATCGTTAGAACGCTGCGGTGATAGCGGTTTATTATCAGCGGTATATCCACTGTCATCTACATTGGCAACGCGATAGCTGCGTCCAACTTTAGCGAACAAAGTGATCAAGGGCGTAAATTTATAGCTAGCCTGCAGATCAAGCGCATTGAGCGAGAATGATTGATCATAGTTATCCGAGCCATCTGCATCTTGATCAAATTTTTCATGTCGTGCACCCGCTGAAAAACGCACTTTACCAAAGCGGATCTCATCTTTTACATAAATCGCTTTAGATTGTTGTGATGTTTTATCGGCGCCGGCTACGCCTTCTTTGGTCATACGTCGGCTGTAATCTGAAAAATCTAGACCGAGGACAAGCTCATTTTTTACGTCTGCGTTACCCGCCAAATAGCGTGCGCGTGGTGAAAACTGCGTGCCACTACCATCGTATGTTCTCTGCGGACCTGGGTTGTAATAACTCTTCAGCAGACGGTCACGATAAGACAAGTCCGCCGCCAGTTCCCACGCACCAAATGTCTGCTCCGCAAAGACCGTATAGCGATTGGAGTCGATAGACGCGTGATTGAGAGGCGTTTTGGTCTGTCGTGGATCTTCCGCATACTGCGCTAACGTCAATCCTCCGGCCAAACCAGAATCTTGACGTGCCGAATCGATACGCATACCGATACGTCCTTGATCCAACTTCCACTGCACGCCACCACTGAAATTTTCCTGCGTCAATTTGTTATTGTCGCGATAGTTATCGGATTGCAAAGAGCCGACGTTTGCATCGATTGAAAAACGCTCCCATCCTTTGGAAAGCGATGCACGCACGTCCTTGCGATCATGACTACCTACTTCGACCACCAACGAGCCGCGACCCGCTCCTAACTTCCCTTTTTTAGTAATGATCTGAATGGTGCCACCAGTGGCGCCTTCACCGTACAGTACGCTGCTGCCACCACGCACGATCTCAATACGTTCTATCGCTTCAACCGGGATCGACGACGTCAGTGCGGGGACACCTTCATTCTCAGAAATGCGTATGCCGTCGACCATGATGACAACGTTTTGATCGCCGGTAGCGCCAAAGCCTCGCAAATCCAACGAATAGTCGGAAGTGCCATACAAATTTTGACGTGCATGTACGCCGCCCAGCTTGCGAATTGCCTCGTTTGCGTTGCTAATACCTGCTTCACGAATCTGTTCAGCCGTAATAACGGTGGCTGCGATCGGTGCAAAGTCAGGCGTGTTGGCAAAACGCGAGGCAGAAACCGTTACCGGCTCCAGATGTTGGCTAACCGCTGATTGTGCAAAGGTAGCTGGTGCAAATGCGGCGGAAACAGATAAAACAATAGCGAGCTTTTTAAGCGCCGGATCGGCGCGTCGCATGAAGGATAAAGTCATGATGATTTTCTAGTAATACCAGCATTCAACCCGCTTCCCCGCAGGTTGAATTGAAAAGAAATATCCGCTTGAGTCGCGTGTACAAAGGTGGCAAACACGTCCACACAGCACGGCCAAACGAAATATCTCCACCTGTCCTGGCCGGTATCCGGGCTGGCAAGTCCATCGCCTCACCTTCCCATGCCAAACAGACACAGTGGTATTAAGAGACGACTCGTCATTGAAAATGACACTTGCGCACCGTTGCGGGGGCAGCACACGTGAGTTATGTAAATAACCTCGTGTTTCCCGTTTAACTGCAAACATGAATATGTTTGCGAGCACCAAAACTGGCGACATTGTAAGGTGCGGGCGCTAATGCGACAACCATACCGCGCATTTCTCTCGATTGCGTTGCGCGTTATACTCGCGCAAGTTTTTATATGTAGCTTTATTTTTAAGCTCAATCCCCTATCAAAACTTAGTGATTACCCAGCAAGGCGCTATAATCGGCGCTGTCTTTTTTGCCTCATTTGCCCCACTGCATGTCTATGCTCACTCCCGATCAAGTTAGTTATATCCGTACGCGACTCGCTGAAAAGGAAGACCGTACGCATTTCATTCAGTTGGGAGAATTTTCTGTCATCGTCAAGACCCAAGATCCGGCACGCCATCAATGGTGGCGTCCGCTGATGAATACCTTGTCGCGTCTGCTAAATCAGCCCCTATTGTTGGCAGTACCAGCGCCCGGCGGTGGTGAAGCGCAGGCAATTGAGGTGAGTCGTCTACGCACGTTGGCCGCAGCGGGTGCGCCGGTTCCAGACTTACTGCACGTTGATAAGAATTGGTTTGCTGAATCTTGCGTTGGTGACCGTACCATCGATCAATTGATTCGCAGAGATGCAGGCAATCAACAGCGCTATTGGGACGACGGGTTAGCGGCAATTTTGGCACTACATCGACTCAATATGGCAGCAAGTCAATGTTTCGCCCGCAATATGATTTGGAACGATGGCGTGGTCAGTTTTATTGATTTTGAAGAAGACCCGCTTACTGTCATGCCATTGGCAGCCGCGCAAGCGCGCGATTGGTTGCTGTATCTACATTCCACCGCGCATGTGATGACATCGCGCACACCAGCGCAAAACGCGCAAATTTTGATGCAGTATCTGCAACAGGATAATGTCTTGGTACAGCAACATTTTGCACGTGCGGCTCGCAGTTTTTCATGGTTGCGTATCCTGCCGCAAAAACGCAAGCCTTGGGGACGCGATGTAATTTCAACTCAAGCCAGTGCCGCCATTGCGTATCAAGTGTTGATTGCGATGCGCAAATGCTCGAGTACGCATTAATTGCGTCAGCGCGCGCAATCTAAAATCTGTAATTCACCATAGCTAATTTTATTCTCTGTCTGCGCTGCAAGTAATGCCGCTTTCTCAAGCGACAGACTACTTGATAAGCCACTCGGTAAGCTATTTTTTAGTGCGTTAAGCAGACGTATAGTGCCCGCGTGGCAAACAATAATTACTTGCGGCACATCCAACTTCAGCAGTGCATCGGTGAATGCATGCACGCGTTGCGCTACCTGCACCACATTTTCACCATTGCCTGGCCGGTAGTACGCCAAGTCATTTGCCCATGTGTCTATTTCTGCGCGTGGCAACGCATCCCAACTTTGCATTTCCCAGCGACCAAAATGCATTTCAGCTAAACGCGCATCATATTGCGGCAAGCCAAACTTTAGTCCAACGGCCAATTGCTCCGCCAAATCAGCACAACGACGTAATGGGCTGGAAAACAGGGGGGTTCCAGTTGGTAAGTGCTGTAATTGCGGTAACACGGCATCGCGAATACGCGCACATTCTTCAGGCGTAACAGCTAAATCGCTAGAGCCGTAGCAAACACCAGCAGCGACTTGCGGTTGCGGATGGCGGATTAGATAAAGGCGCATAGGTTATTGGTTATGAGACGTGAATAAACTCGCTAGTGTTAAGTCGCTACATTGAATCTTCAGTATCGAATCTTTGGTGCAAGCACTTCAATACCGAATTGCTGCGAGCAACCCGAGATAAAATAAAACTTCCGTCAGTTGCTGTACGGCACCCAGGCAGTCGCCGGTATAGCCACCAATACGTCGCTGAAAAAGTCGCGCCATCGCAAAGCAAGCGAGCATTCCCAATGCAATACCCATTGCAACACGCATCCATGGCAACCAGCCAAATATTAAAATGACGAAAAGCGGCAATACGGTCGTCAGCGTCGCAATCAAAAATTCTGTGTTCGACATCTGTTGTGCCATCGGTTTGGCCTTACCGTTTTCTTTTGCATACTGCATACGCCAGATCAAGCTAATGGCAAATAAGCGCGATAGCGGATGCGCAATCAACAATGCGCCAATCACAACCGAAAACGGCAGGTAAGTAAGCGTGAGCCATTTGAGTGACAGCATCAAGCCTATACCGATAGCGCCATACGCACCAATGCGCGAATCTTTCATTATTTCGAGCACACGCTCACTACTACTGCCGCCGCCAAAACCATCACAAGTGTCGGCAAAACCATCTTCATGAAACGCGCCAGTTAGATAGATACTGGTAACCATGGAAAGCAACAAGGCAATCGAATGTGGCCATAAGTGAGCTGCGATTGCATACACTGCCGACGTCAGCAAAGCGACGACCAGGCCCACCGCGGGAAAATAACGCGACGCATGTTGCAACCATTGTTCTTCAAAACCAACCCAGCGTGGAATCGGCAGGCGTGTGAAAAATTGCAAGGCAATAAAAAATAACCGCAATTGATGCAAGCAACGCGCGCGCAATGACTCAATGACGACTGTTTCGTTTTCCATCTTATTTAATTAGTTGTGTCCTGCTGACTGACCGCTGCAGACTCAAAGGTCGCCATCTGATTGAGAAAATTAACCGCGGCCTCCACCAGCGGTAACGCCAGCGCGCTGCCAGTTCCTTCACCGAGACGCAAATCCATTTGCAGCAAAGGGCGTGCATCAAGACACGCCAGCATCTGCCTATGACCATGCTCGTCTGAGCAATGTGTAAACACACAGTAATCCAGCACTGCGGGTTGCAAGCGTACCGCTACCAACACAGCACTGGTCACAATAAAGCCATCCACCAAGATCACCATGCGTCGCTCTGCCGCCGCCAGCATCGCACCGACCATCATTGAGATTTCACAACCACCCAAGGCCGCCAGAATATCCAGCGGCTCTTTCGCTGCATGGTATGCAACGGCTACGCTTACCACCGCCGCCTTGTGTACGACTCCTTCTTTCGGCAAACCCGTACCAGCACCTACGCATTGCGCTGATGGTAAACCGGTAATCGCATGCATGATGGCCGCAGCAACAGTGGTATTGCCTATGCCCATTTCACCAAAGCCAATCGTATTGCAAGACGACTCCGCGCTCATATCCGTCGCTAAATCTGTCACCAAGTTCACGCCGTGCTGCATCGCCTGCGTACATTGCGCGGCACTCATCGCCTTTTCTTTTGCGAAGTTGCGGGTACCGTGCATGACTTTACGATCGAGCAAACCATCGCGTGGTCCAAAATCGTGATTCACGCCGGCGTCGACAATGCGAAGTGCGCAACCGTTTTGCCGCGCAAAAACATTGATAGCAGCGCCGCCAGCGAGAAAGTTTTCTACCATCTGCCACGTCACGCTTTGCGGGAAGGCAGAAATATTTTCTGCCACTACACCGTGATCACCAGCAAAAACCATGATGCAAGGATTGCTGATTTGCGGTTGATTTGTTTGTTGAATCAAGCCGATCTGCTTCGCCAAGGTTTCCAGCACGCCAAGACTACCGAGCGGCTTTGTTTTGTTATTAATGGCGATATCCAGTTGAGCGGATAACGTAGCGTTGGCGGTAGAGGTAATTGTTGGAATATTCATGTTTGCATGCGTTTATAAGCACATGTCGAAAAAATTAACGCGAGCAAAAAAGCTCAAGTTTTTGCAGAATCTGCCGAACAAAAAGTAGCAGCAGTGTATGTGCGCGCCGGTATGGCGTCAAACCAACGCCAAACGAAATTCACATCAAGCTCTGAGCTTGCGTAAAACGACGCCCAAGAATAGCCAGTGAAAACTGAAGCATGGCTAGCATTGTTCTATAAAAAGCAACAGATTCGTGATTCAGCTAAACATTTTTTACAATCTGTTGTCGGTCATCGCATGAATCTATGGATTTGCTAGGCTCCCCTCGTAAATCTCGGTATTATTGCTTAGAGAAAACATGCGTAGGCATGGGATGTTGAGGTAATGCCGTCAGACTGATCTAGGTGGCACGAGCGTCAGCGACAAATGAAAAATTAAAGGAGCAAGGTAAATGAGCGGCGACCTCGACGAATTTGACGCACTATTTGAAGAAATTGCGGCGCAGCGCACAGAAGCAGCCTCAGCACCAACAGCAGTAACGCCGCCGCCACCTACACCGACCGGTACGGAAACCCAGACCAGTGCAGCTGACCCAACGAGCGCACAACTGGCCGAAGCAGGCGAAGATAATTCTGACAAACCCATGTTCGCCCGTTTGGGTGGCATCGTACGCTTGCTCCATGACTCTTTGCGTGAACTTGGCTACGACCGCAGCCTGTCTGATGTTGCATCTGAAATCACCGACGCCCAAGATAGGCTGCAACATGTAGCAGCATTGACAGAACAAGCTGCCAACAAAGTATTGAATGCGATTGACGTCGGCATGCCCGAGCAGGACATGCTGTCCAAAAAAGCAAAAGAATTAGACGCCCGCTGGAAGCTGCTGTTTGCAGGTCAATTAAATGTTGAAGAATTTAAGACACTGGCACATGACGCCCAACAGTTTTCGTCGAGCGTTGTGGAAGTGACCGAAGCAGAAAAGGCCAGGTTGTTAGAAATTATGATGGCGCAGGATTTCCAAGACATCACCGGTCAGTTAATCAAGAAAATTGTCGGCATCACTAGTCGAGCGGAGTCAGAATTGGCGCAATTGCTGCGCGATAACGCACCGGCCGAAATCAAGGCCGCCCATCCCGAACAAAAACCGGCGGCCGATAAGCCGGTTGAATTAATGAATGGTCCTTCCGCGCCTGCGGTTGCGATGGTGCAGGATGACGTTGACAGCCTGCTAGCCGACCTGGGGTTCTAATGGATGACATGCTCAAGGATTTTGTCGTCGAAGCGCTTGATCTAGCGACGAACGTAGAAGAGCATTTACTTTCGCTCGAACGAAATCCGCACGACCTAGACACATTAAATGCGGTGTTCCGTTCATTCCACACCATCAAGGGTGGTGCTGGCTTCATGAATCTGCCAGCCATGGTCTCCGCCTGTCATCTCACCGAAAATTTGTTCGATGCGCTGCGTACCGGACAAGTGCCAGTGACACCAATCGCCATCGAGGCCGCGCTGCAAGCCAGCGGTTTTGTCGCGGATCAGTTGAATGAACTGGCTGACGGCGCGCCACCGGAAAGCCTGTCCGCAATGCCCGATTCGCTGGAAGAAATTCTCAATAGCGCAATTGCCAGCGGCACCGCTGCAACGGGTGTCGCCACCGCGGCTGCAACCACCGACGTACCTGCTAGCATCGCAACAGCTACTGAACCAGCTGCGATGGTGGCAGTCGTAGCGACCGCAACCGTCGAGACTGTGGACGACAGTAATCTAGACTGGAACGCGCTGTATCTGGCAGTAGTCCCAGCCGGTACAGCTGTGCCAGCGGCTGCGGCAGCTGCTACTGCCGAAGCTGCATCTGCTGCGTCCCCTTCTGCTAGCTCAACTACTGCCCCCCCTTCTACTGCCACTCCTGCCGCGCCAAAAGCAGCGCCTGCTAAAGGTGGTTGGGATGGTGTTGATAGACGTGGCGGTGAAGCCAAGGGCGCCTCGATCAAGGAAGACAGCATCCGTGTTGATGCCGTCAAACTTGATACTTTGCTGGAAGTTGCTGGTGAATCAGTACAAGCGGCGAATCAAGCCAGCGTACTGTTAGAAAAATTAGCGCAATTTCAGCTGGAAGCAGCAGCGGCGCCTTTAATGGCAGCATTGGCAGAGACGCTAAATCGCGCCTCGCGCTACTCAACGGAATTACAACGCGCAACACTCTCGACGCGTATGCAACCGGTTGGCAAACTGTTTCAAAAATTTCCGCGCTTGGTACGTGAACTGGCCAAGGATCTCGGCAAGGATGTAGATCTACAAATCGAAGGAGCGGAAACCGAAGTCGACCGCGTGGTGGTCGACAGTTTGTACGATCCGCTGGTCCACATGCTGCGAAATTCACTCGATCACGGGATTGAAGATAATGAGACCCGCGCTGCATCCGGAAAATCGCTGAAATCGGTCATTCTGCTCAAAGCATGGCAAGAAGCCAGTAGTGTAATGATCGAGATTTCGGATGATGGCAAGGGCATGGATGCCGCACAGTTGCGTATCAAGGCGATCTCTAAAGGTCTGATTTCTGAACATGCAGCACAAACACAGGAAGAAGCCTTGCAGTTGGTCTTTCTGCCCGGCTTCTCGACCAAGGAGGTCGCCAATAGCGTTTCTGGTCGTGGCGTCGGCATGGACGTAGTGAAGACAGCGGTGGAAAAACATCGCGGTGCCATCACGATTGATTCGACCATGGGCGTGGGTACGCGCTTCTCGATTCGCCTGCCGATTGAACTGTCGATCGTGCCAACCATGCTGGTTCGTAGTTCGGGCGCAGCGCTTGCGCTGCCGATGGCGGTCGTGCAACGTGTCGTCGAGTTGCCTGACGTATTTGATCAGGTCGGTGGCGCGCCTGTCATGCGCGACCAAGGGCGTCCGCTACCAGTGCGCTCGCTGGCGGGCACACTAGGCTACGAAACCACAACTGAAAAAGTCGGTATTGTCATCCTCGCGCCACAACCCTACATACTTTCTGTCGGCGCAGTCGAAGGTACAGCGGATCTCGTTATCAAACCGATGACTGCGATGAGTGTCACCGGCGTTGCTGGCACCGCACGCTCAGCCGAAGGTGAGCTGGTGCTGGTGGTGGAACTAGCGTTTTTGCTGGATGGCTGTCTTTCGAGTTCGCGCATCGCTGCATAATTAACGCTCTCTGATACGGCGACCTTACCGCAGCACAAACCGACAACTCAAACGATGCCTGTCATCTTGCAAAATAAAAAGCCCTCGTTATCCATCGAGGGCTTTTTTTCTGTTGCCGATTAAGTCGTGAGCAACACTGATCGGTACTGATATTGATCGTCAATCGTCTTTCCCACCATCGATACCCAACTCATGTAACTTCCGCGTGATTGTATTGCGACCAATACCAAGGCGGACCGCAGCATCGTTCTTGCGCCCATTTGTATGCTTCAGAGCAGTCTTGATCAATGCCGATTCAAACTGCCGTGCCAATTCCGTCATCACTTCGGGTTGTCCGGCAGATAGTAACTTGGCAGTCTCGACCTCCAGCAAGGAAATCCAGTTATCTTTGCTATCTATACCAGCTGACAATCCGGTACTCTGCTCGCCGTTAACATGTGTAGCGTAATCAACCAAACCGCTGTCACGCGTGCTGGTTGATGCTTCCTCTACCATTGACGCCTGATTCGATGCAAAAGATTTTTCTTCTGTCAGATCATGCGGCAAGTCCTTGGCACCCACCGTTTGCCCAGGTGCCATCACGGTGATCCAGTTACACAGATTCTCGAGTTGGCGCACATTGCCGTGCAACTCCAGATTCATCAGAAACTGCATCGCGTCATCCGACATACGTTTAACTTCGACCCCGAGCTGCTTAGCGCTTTGCACCAGAAAGTGTCGCACCAACAGCGGAATATCTTCACGTCGCTCCCGCAAACTCGGTAACCGCAAACGAATGACGTTAAGGCGGTGATACAAGTCTTCGCGAAACAAGCCGTCACGTACACGTTGTTCAAGATTTTGATGGGTCGCAGCCAATACGCGCACATTAGCTTTTAATGGCTGATGGCCGCCGACACGATAAAAATGGCCATCGGATAAAACGCGCAACAAGCGTGTCTGCAGATCAAATGGCATGTCGCCGATTTCATCAAGGAACAAGGTACCGCCTTCTGCCTGCTCAAAGCGGCCACGTCGTGTGGTCTGGGCGCCGGTAAATGCCCCGCGCTCATGTCCGAACAATTCCGATTCCAATAAATCCTTGGGGATTGCCGCCGTATTCAGTGCAATAAAGGGCTGCGATGCGCGTGGACTATGTTTGTGCAATGCGCGCGCGACCAACTCTTTACCAGAGCCAGACTCACCCGTAATCAATACCGTGACATTGGATTGTGACAAACGGCCGATTGCGCGAAATACGTCTTGCATGGCGGGTGCTTGGCCGAGAATCTCTGGTGTTTCTGCCAGCGCTTGTTCGACATTAGTCTCACGCAGACTCTCTTCCAATGCACGTCGAATGAGCTCTACAGCCTTGTCAATATCAAAAGGTTTAGCCAGATATTCAAATGCGCCTCCTTGAAACGCGGCGACTGCCGAATCCAGATCGGAAAATGCAGTGATGATGATGACCGGCAGCCCAGGATGTTTTTCCTTGATCGTTTGCAGCAAGACCAGCCCGGATTCGCCCGGCATCCGTATATCGGAGACCAATACTTGCGGCGCACTATTTTCCAACTCATCCAAAGCATCGCGTGCGTTGGAAAAACTTTTGGTAGCGAGATTTTCACGTGCCAATGCTTTTTCCAGAACCCAACGAATCGATTCATCATCATCAACAATCCAGATTGGCTTCATATATTTTTCTCGCTTATCTAAAAACTTTTATGTAGCGATGCTCATTGATTAGCAATGCTATGCGTTATACGCCATCCAATCCGCTCTGCGCTTTCTCTCAGCACATCACGGTAAGGGAATCAAAATTCTGAAATCAGTACTTCCCGGTTTGCTTTCGCACTCGATCACACCCATATGCTGCTGCACAAAGGTCTGCGCCAGTGTCAAACCCAGACCACTACCGCCATCACGCCCTGACACCAGCGGATAAAAAATACGCTCGCGAATGTCGGCTGGAATACCCGGTCCGTTATCAATGATATGCAAGTCTAATGCCAGCCTATAGCGCACCTTGGCTAACGTGATTTGGCGTGCGATACGGGTGCGAAAAATCAACTCGGCATCGCCCTTCCGAATGCGCTCAGTCAACACTTGTGCCGCGTTATGCGCGATATTCAATACGGCTTGAATCAATTGCTCTTTGTCGCCGCGAAATTCGGGTACCGAAAGATCATAATCACGTTTAATCTTCAAGCCCGTCGGAAATTCCGCTACGATCAGGCTACGCACACGCTCAAAAACTTCGTGAATATTTACGTCCCCCACAATGTGTGGACTCCGATGTGGCAGCAACAAGCGATCAACCAAAGTTTGGAGGCGATCTGCTTCTTTAATCACAACTTGCGTGTATTCACGCAAATCTTTCAGATGCCGCTCTGGCAATTCAAGTTCCAGTAATTGCGCAGCGCCACGAATACCACCCAAAGGATTTTTGATCTCATGGGCGAGGTTACGAATCAACTCTTTATTTACTTGGCTTTGATCAAGCAATCGCTCTTCTCGATCAAGTTTCAGTTGCTGCAAGTTTTCTCTAAGTTCAATTAGCACCGGCATTTTTGGATGATCCAAGGCACCGACGACGACATGTACCTGCAATGGGTCACGCCCCATCCGCTCCAAGGTTAAATCAAGCCTTTGATCAGAAAATTGATGCTGTATTGCCTGTGTGAAAACCGACATCAACTCTTCATGGTTGATGAATAAATCCTGGAGACACTGCCCAACCAATAGCTTGCTTGAGTTTTGCAGCAAGTTTTCTGCCGCCGGATTGGCATATACAATCTGACTTTCGGCATTCAACACGATTACGGCCGATGCAAGTAAATCGAGTCCGCTTAAAGCGACCGATGGCGCTATTACCGACGAATCTACGGATGATGTTTTCACAAAACTCCAAAAAATAAAGGCCGCAACATGCGGCCTGATCAAGCAAAAATCATACCGCCCATTATTTCAAATTGTCGAGTTCACGCTTCAAAGCAGCGACATTTTTCTCTGAACGCTCAACATCTTCTTTCAACGTAGCGGTGCGTTCTTGGTATTTAGCGTAATTACGCTCATCACCTCGCCGCTCAGGCTCACCACCTTTATATTCAGCACGCAAGTCACTTAATTTTTTTTGTTCTTTATTCATTTCATCGAGCAAAATTTGCTTACGCTCATCATCACGTCGCTTTTGCGCTTCATCAGTGACGCGCGGGAAATCTGCAGGCCTAGTTGATACGGCCTGTGCCGTGCCCTTAGGCGCAGGGATCATCGTTACACCTGGCAAGGCAACTCTTTTGCAACCTTTTTTATTGTCGACATTCGTGTATTCCCGATGCCCTGCTTTATCGATACAAAGATACACTTCCGCCTGCACTGACGTAGCGAACCAAAAAGACAATAGACCAAGGATGACGAATTGATGCTTCATAGACTTTCCACTTGAAACTGTTAAATCAGTGAGCCAGTTTATGGCAAGAACCTGATACTGACAATTATCACTGGCAACTTTAGAACCTGCATGCAACAGTTCAATAAAAAAAGCGGACAAGCTCACGCTTATCCGCTTTTTTGGAAAATGCGATTCACTATCGGTAAATCGCACTACACAGCTAATTACATCGAATAGTACATATCGTATTCAACTGGATGTGCCGTCATGCGGAAACGCTGCACTTCCTGCATTTTCAGTTCGATATAGGCATCAATCATTGAATCGCTAAACACGCCGCCACGGGTCAGGAACTCGCGATCAGTGTTCAGATTATCCAATGCTTCTTCCAACGATACGCATACGGTTGGGATCAATGCGTCTTCTTCTGGTGGCAGATGATACAAATCTTTGGATGCTGCTTCACCAGGATGGATCTTGTTCTGCACGCCGTCCAGACCAGCCATCAGCAATGCTGCGAAGCACAAGTAAGGATTAGCCAGTGGATCTGGGAAACGGGCTTCAACACGACGACCTTTAGGGTTCGACACATGTGGAATGCGGATCGAAGCCGAACGGTTACGTGATGAATATGCCAGCTTGACCGGAGCCTCAAAACCAGGAACCAGACGCTTGTACGAGTTGGTACCAGGGTTGGTAATCGCGTTCAATGCTTTAGCGTGCTTGATGATACCGCCAATGTAATACAACGCGAATTCGGACAAACCTGCATAGCCGTCACCAGCAAACAGATTCTTGCCATCTTTCCATACCGATTGGTGCACGTGCATGCCCGAACCGTTGTCGCCAACGATAGGTTTAGGCATAAAGGTCGCTGTCTTGCCGTAGGTGTGTGCGACATTCCAGACGACATACTTCAAGTTTTGAGTCCAGTCAGCGCGCTCGACTAAGGTTGAAAACTTGGTACCTAATTCATTTTGACCAGGACCCGCAACTTCGTGATGATGCACTTCAACCGGAATGCCCATTGCTTCCAAAATCAGGCACATTTCCGAACGCATATCTTGGAAACTGTCGATTGGTGGAACTGGGAAGTAACCACCTTTAACTGCTGGGCGATGACCACTGTTGCCGCCTTCGATTTTTTCGCCCGAGCTCCACGATGCTTCTTCGGAGTCGATTTTGACGAAACAACCATCCATACCAATTTTCCAGCGAATGCTGTCAAAGATGAAAAATTCGGGCTCAGGACCAAAATAAGCGGTATCACCCATACCCGATGATTTCAAATAGGCTTCTGCACGTTTGGCGATCGAACGTGGATCACGGTCATAGCCCTTACCATCGGATGGTTCAACCACGTCACATTGCATGAACAACGTGGTTTCTTCAAAAAATGGATCGATATTGGCAGTATTCGGATCTGGAATCAGCAACATGTCGGAAGCTTCAATACCTTTCCAACCGGCGATCGATGAACCGTCAAATGCATGACCAGATTCAAATTTATCCATATCAAAATGCGAGACTGGCACGGTGACGTGCTGTTCTTTGCCTCGTGTGTCAGCAAAGCGAAAATCAACGAATTTGACTTCGTTGTCTTTCACCATCTTCAAGACCTCTGCTGCCGTCATTGCCATGCGAATCTCCTAAAATTGAGCAAAATAATCTGTCTATACAAATGGGTTTCGGTTCTGCTCTGTGCGGCTTAAAACTCATCCAAACAGCGTGGACCATAACTTGCCCGAAATGATAGCAGATTCCATGCCACCGACTGTACCAAATCGCGCTTGCTATAGCCGAATAAAGCCAGCCTCACGATAGTGCAATCTTTGGCGAGAAAGCATCATATTGGAAAGGCACCACAATAGTGCATTGCATTTATTTTGCACATATTTAGGGCGAGTTGACTAAAAAATCGTTTTTCAGCACTTAATTGGTGCAAACATAACATCGGTCTTGGCGCTTCGTCTGACTCTATTTACCACCGCAAAAAATGTCGGCGCATACTTGCGTAGGTAAAACCACCGAGGTGTTCATGCTGCATCTTGCAGTCAAACAGGAAACGTTTCGCTCCGGCCGTCACGCATAATAATTATGTCTATGAACTCACATCCATCGAACAATCATTCCATACCACGTGCGCAGGCGATCGCTGAACGCGCCTTTTCTACGTTAGAACGCTTTCTACATATCGAGGCTTTCAGCGGTGTTATTTTGCTGCTTGCAGCCGCTTCCGCATTGGTGTGGGCCAATTCACCGTTAGCGCACAGCTATCACGATCTATGGCATTTACCGCTCTCATTCAGCTTGGGTGATTTTAGCTATTCGCAATCGCTACACTTCTGGATCAACGATGGATTGATGACGATATTTTTTTTGGTTGTCGGCATGGAAATCAGACGCGAAATCCACGAGGGAGCGTTGGCAAATATGCAGTTGGCGGCGCTACCGCTGGCTGCCGCAGTTGGCGGCATTGTGGCTCCTGCACTGATTTATTTTGGACTGAATCATGAGGGTGTGCAATCGCATGGCTGGGCCGTGCCGACTGCAACTGATATTGCATTCGCGGTGGGCGTTCTCGCTTTACTGGGACGCTCGATTCCCGCCAATGTCCGTGTGTTTTTACTCGCCCTTGCGATCATTGATGACATTATCGCGGTACTTATTATCGCGATCTTTTATTCAGGCGGACTCGACTACGGCGGGTTTATTGTAGCGGCACTCGGCATTGCCATGGTCCTCGGGCTACAGTGGATAGGCGTGGGGGCAGCATTTGCCTACGTGCTGCCTGGTGCAATTTTGTGGATGGGGCTGCTACAAACAGGTGCACACCCTACTTTGGCTGGCGTCGTACTCGGCTTAATGACGCCAGTGTTAGCAACCCGCACGCGCGAAAGGCCATTGGATCTGGCCAGCAATGCTGTTAAAGATATTGGAAGGCATACAGAAGAGAAAAGTGATGGTCCGCAGCAACTCGCCCAACCGCTCAAGCAACTGCGTCAGGCACAACGCGACTTATTACCCCCTGTCAGTCGAGTACAGATGGCACTGCATCCGTGGGTTGCTTTCGGTATCATGCCGCTCTTTGCGCTAGCCAATGCGGGTGTTAGTCTAAATGGTGTTGATCTTTCTACCTCAGCGTCTTTCTCTGTCATGATCGGGGTAATAGCAGCCCTAGTACTGGGCAAACCCTTAGGCATAATAGGCGCAAGCTGGCTAGTCGTAAAACTCGGTTGGTGCAAACTACCAACCGCTGTTACTTGGGGCGGTATTACGGTGGTTGGCCTGTTAGCAGGCATCGGCTTTACGATGTCGATTTTCATTGCCACACTGGCATTTCCGAATCCAGGTTTGCTCGGTGCGGCCAAACTAGGCGTTCTACTCGCTTCATTGTCAGCGGCATTAATCGGATTAGCATGGGGTGGTTTTTATACGCAACGCCAGAAAAAGCTGCAATCGTCCTCTGATACCTAAAAAACCGATGCGTTGTTAGACGCGGCAACAATCAATTAATATAAGTTCAAAGCGATAAGCATCACCAAATTCAAGGAGCACTGAATGAGCACTACAAACAAAATTCTGGAAACAGCGCGTGCCCGTGCACACGAAAAGAAAATACCGTATGCCGGTGCACTGACGCCCCAGGAGTCCTACACCTTGCTGCAAGAGGATGCCAAGGTCAAACTGGTAGACGTACGTACCGATGCAGAACGCGACTGGATAGGTAGAGTAGATATTCCACAGACGCAGCATCTCGCGGTGCAATGGAATTTGTATCCAGAAGGAAAACCTAACCCAGATTTTCTCCAGCAATTATCTGAAATCACCGACAAGGAAAGTGTATTGTTATTTATGTGTCGCTCGGGTGTGCGCTCACGCCATTCCGCCACACTGGCTACAGAGCATGGCTATATCAATTGCTTCGATATTCTGGAAGGATTTGAGGGTGAAAAAGATGCTGAGGGTCATAGAAAAAACGTCAATGGGTGGTGCAAAGCCAAGCTACCGTGGACAGGAGCATAAATAAAAATGATCAGTAAAATTTTACTGATCATTTTTTATCCGATTGCAACGCAACTTGCATTGCGCTCCCAGCAAGATCCGATTGCTGAGATTAACTGCAAACATCCGCGCCCAGCCTGCTCACATACAATCTGCTTGATCCTGCCGACTCAAACCATCTTATCGATTATTAATCCAAATAATTTTCACCCAGTTTAGCTACAAAACCATCAATCTAGTTTGGCAGCATGCTCCCGCGTTTCATGAAAAGTCAGGTCGGGCCAACGCTCTTGCGTCAGTCGCAGATTAACCCCAGAGCTCGCAAGATACGCAAGATTGCCGGCGGCATCGTGCGCCAGATTGTGCCCCGCTGAGGATTTCTCGAATTCACCCAACATCTTCTTGTCGCCACATGAAATCCAACGCGCGCTGCTAATACTGGTGCCTTCAAACACCGCATCAACGCCGTACTCATTCAAAAGACGACTAGCGACCACTTCAAACTGCAGCACGCCGACGCCGCCGAGAATTAGATCGCTGCTATTGATCGGTTTGAAAACCTGGATCGCGCCCTCTTCGCCTAACTGCTGCAAACCTTTGTGCAGCTGCTTGATCTTAAGCGGATTGCGTATGCGCACTGAGCGGAAAAAGTCTGGCGCAAAATACGGAATGCCGGTGAACTGCAACAACTCGCCTTCAGAAAAACTATCGCCAATCTGCATATTGCCGTGATTCGGCAAACCGATAATGTCACCGGCATACGCCTCCTCTACTTGCTCACGACTGGATGCCATAAAGGTCACCACGCTCGATACTTTTACTTCACGATTTAGACGCAAATGTTTGACCTTCATGCCGCGCTCGAAACGCCCCGAGCAAACCCGTAGAAACGCAATGCGATCACGATGTGCTGGATCCATGTTGGCTTGAATCTTGAACACAAAACCGGAGAAAGGCAGCTCGGTCGGTTTGACAGCACGCACAGTCGCATCGCGCTCACGGGGTGGCTGCGCCCAATCGAGCAAAGCATTCAGAATTTCACGCACGCCAAAATTATTGATGGCAGAACCAAAGAAAACCGGCGTACGAGTGCCATTGAGAAAGGCGTCCAGATCGAAAGGATGTGAAGCGCCGTGCACCAACTCTACTTCCATTTTCAGTTGTTCGATTTCTTGCGGGAACATCTCTGCCAAGCGCGGGTTGTCGATGCCCTTGATCACTTCAAAGCTCTGATCGGCTTTTTCATTTCCTGGCGCGAACAACATGATTTCGTCGCGCAATAAGTGATACACGCCACGGAAATTTTTACCCATGCCGATCGGCCAAGTCACCGGCGCGCATTCGATTTTCAATACTGATTCAAGCTCGTCCAGCAATTCCAATGGATCGCGTGTTTCGCGATCCAGCTTGTTCATAAAAGTGATGATCGGTGTGTTGCGCATACGACAGACGTTTAGTAATTTGATCGTCTGTTCTTCCACACCCTTGGCAGCATCAATCACCATCAACGCAGAATCGACCGCCGTCAGTACGCGATAGGTATCCTCCGAAAAATCTTGGTGGCCTGGGGTATCCAGCAAATTAATCACATGATCACGATATTCAAATTGCATGACTGAACTAGCGACCGAGATGCCACGTTGCTTCTCGATGTCCATCCAGTCCGACGTAGCATGACGCCCACTTTTGCGCCCCTTGACCGTACCAGCAAGCTGAATCGCACCGGAAAACAGTAACAATTTTTCAGTCAGAGTGGTTTTACCTGCATCGGGGTGGGAAATGATGCCAAAGGTGCGCCGACGTGCAACTTCGCGCGCAATTTCGCGTTCAATTAGATCAACCGACGCGGTAGTGCTAACAGCAGCATCAGAATTATCAGAAATGGGGGATTCGGGCGCGACGGCCATGAAATTGCCTTGCAAAAAGGCCACAAGTCTACCGACTCTTGGCAATGAAGTCTAATAAGGGTAAGGCGTTAAAGCAGAGGCACTTGAACAAGGAGGAGCTGCGGGCGAAAAAGACCAAAGTAATGAGCATTACCGTTTTACCAAGCCAGCGGCTTCCAAACGTGCCCATACGGCGTCTTTTTCCGCATCGTCGTAAATAATCCAGTTCAACACTTCATCAAAGGTACGACCACAGCCTTTGCAAACCTCATCACCATGCGATGTGGAACAATAACCAGCGCAAGGCGAATCTGGGCGCAAGGAATCACGCTTTTTCTCCTGCGGTTCATCAGTTTGACTCATAGTATGGATTGTACCGAAAAAGCACAGAAGCGCGGCTGAAGGCTACTTTTTGACGTTCAGAGTTGATTCAGGGTAGGTGATCGACAGCACCGATGATGGGCCCATGAGAAAGCTAAACCGACTACATCAGTTCAAACCAACGCAAGCGACCTCAATTACTTTGAATAATAAAATCCGTCAGCAAAATCTTCTGTACATTTTGCGTGCCGAATTCATGATTGGCGGCGTCGCGTAACGAATTTTCCACATACGCTACCCCCCCCGTACTGCGCACTTGGTCAAAGTCCAGCCCTGCCATAGTGTTTTCCAATACCACTTTCATTTTGACGCGGTTTTCTTCTGCCCACTTCACGTCGTCATTACTCGTTTGTAAGGAGAGCTTGGTTTTCAGCGAATATTGCGAAGTACGTACAACGATGGGACCAAAGTCCGTATATGCGAACGGTGCTTCTATAGAGGCGGGCTTAAAGTAAAACCAGGCTGCCGCAAAGCCAAGCGCAACCACCAGCAATGCGAGTATCACCGCATTGCGAAGCAAATTATCTGAGGAAGAAGGAGCGCGTTTCATCGCAGTTTTTCAAAAAGAAAATCGGGTTATCTGGGCACTTTACCGACATCTCGATAATATTGCCTATACTCAACATTATCAAGTGAGGTATTAATTCTTCGTCAATCGCATCATTATCGTCATTCATCTCGCGGTAATGCATGTTTTGTCTCCATTCGGTCTTCCAATTCCGCGATATAAGCTGCCAAGGTGTTACCACTTTGCTCAACCGAATGTGTAACGGTGATTCCTAGCTGCTCCAATTTCACTACAAGCGCCGCATACGCTTCTGCATCGCGTTGCGCAAGTGATTGCATACCTAACTCAAATGTACGCTGTACAGCGGTAAAACGTGACGCTTCTGCGCTTTCTGCTAATTCACGCTGTGCTTGCAATTCCTTAGTGTGGCGTCTGGTTTCTAGCAAAATTGATGATTGCATGGTGACGATGGTAATCAAAAACAATAGCAACAAAATCCCAACTAACCCGAGCATCAACAGGCCCAATGGCGCTTCGACACTTGTGACGCCTAACCATAACGTCGAAGGAGCGATGAACAAGCGCCAGTTCAACGCCGCCAAGCCACCTATCATTAGTAGGACAACAACCAGCAATGTCGTACGAAAGCGCATCATGACCTCACATAACAAGCATTTTGAAACGTAGTGGCGATTAATTAGCGATCCAATGGAATGAAAAAACCTTCAGCATCAAATACCTAAAACGCAAATATTTATATTAAGACACATAGTGTAGGTAAATATATTAAGTTTGCGTAAATTAACCATGTGAGACCAAACTATCTCCATTTGAATTGTTAGTATATTTACATTAAACCTGCTGTTCAAAGGCGCCTCTCCTGCTCACCACGCAACAAGTGAAATTGCGAAACTGCACAAAAACTTGCTCGAAAATAAGAAATTACATCCGCCTTTGCTTGGTTCATGTAACATTCAAAAAATAACAAGTTACCCAAGAAAAACATCATTACAAGGAGTGGAGCTTTATGAGAGTCGCATCTTTATTGGCGATAGCCATACTGTCAAGCGGTGTTCATATCGCGTCGGCACAAGATCTCGTGTTGGCGGTCAATGAAGGTGTCACATACAAAGATGCCGGTCTCGCGAGCGAACGCTATAAGCCGCTGTTGGCATTGCTTTCAAAAGAACTGAAACAAAACGTGGTGGTGCAGTCGGTCGATAAATATTCCGCTTTTGCTAAAGGCCTCGCTGCAGGCCAATATGATCTGGCGTTTGTTCACCCTACGCAAATTGGCCTGTATGGCGTCAATCATAACAATTACGAAGGCGTCGCGACCGCTAAAGGATTTACCGAATATCGTGCGCACGTAATGGTCAAAAAAGATTCCCCATTAAAAACCATGAAGGATCTGCAAGGTAAAACAATCGGCGTGCCAGCATTGGAATCAATCACAACCGCAATGTTCATCGGCGCTTTACGCCAGTTGAATTTTGACTCACCGGAAAAATCGTTTATTGCGACACGCTATCAAGATGCCGTGCCTTTCATGATCGAGAATGATTTCGCAGTTGCAGGCGTCACTGGCTCAGCTAAAGTCGCAAAACAATGGGAAGAAAAAGGTGGCCGCATATTGGCGGAAACAAAACCTACGCCAATCAAATTGTTTTTGATTTCCAAAAAAATAAATGCAGCGGAACGCGAAAAAGTTAAAGTCTTGATGCTGACACTACACGATAATGATGCTGGCAAAACCGCCTTATCGAAAATCGGGATGACGGGCTTTGTTCCATGGAATAATGCAGCGATGGACGATGCGGCGGTCCGACTTAGCGTGAAGTAAGCAAAATAAAAAATAAAAAAGCCGCATGTCTGATTGGACATGCGGCTTTTTAATACCCAGGTTTAATCATGCTCGTTCTCAATGGACACACGGCATACCACCTAACCTTACGCAACATGCGCTTTACCGCAATGAGATTACCTTTCGCGATCCGATGATCATTTCACCTTCGGCTGTTGACCATTCTGAGCATCGTTTTGTTGGGATTGCGCCGTCGTTTGTGAAACATCCCATCCGCCACCCAGCGCCTTGAATAAATCGGTGGTACCAGTCAAGCGTGCAAGATGTAGCTGTATCAACTGATCTTCCGCAGCAAACAAAGTTCGTTGCGCATCCAGCAAGGTGTTCAACTCATCCACACCTTCTCGATAACGTAGCTCGGATAACTGCAATGACCGTTGCGCTTCTTTTTTTATTTCACGTTGCGTCTGTTCCTGCTCACGATTACGCACATTATTCCCAAGAGCGTCATCCACTTCTTTCAATGCGGTATAAACTGCATTCCGGTATGTCTCGACCAATTGACGGCGTGAGGATTCATTACTCTCCACCTGTAAACGCAGACGATTGCCATCAAACAGCGTTTGCACAATAGAAGCTACCAGTCCAACGCTGTAGGTCGGATCGCCAAGATTTAACAAGGCGGTACTGGACGCCCCCGCCACACCAGTGAGAGAAATAGTCGGCAACAAGGCAGCGCGAGCCGCTGCAACATTAGCGGCGGCCGATGCCAACTGGGCCTCCGCACTCGCGATATCAGGGCGCCGTGTCAACACACTCGATGGCAATCCAGCACCAACTTGTGGAATCATGAGTGCATACAAATTCTGCTCATTCACGTTGATTGCTTGCGGTTGTTGTCCGAGCAGGATTGCCAGCGCACTCTCCGTCTGTCGCTGCTGTACCTGCAATGGCAGAATCGTGCTGCGTTGCGCTAGCACCGTACTGCGCTGGCGGCTAACATCCAACGCCGATGCTGCGCCATAACGATAACGGGCATCAACGATTGAATACAGTTTTTCCGCAATTGCCAGATTTTCCTTGGCGATCTCGACCCGCATACGCAAAGCTAGTATCTGAAAGTACGCATTCGCCACACCAGTCGTCAACGTTAGTCGCACTGTTTCAAGGTCATAACGACTCGCATTCAGCAAGGCATCTGCACTATTCACCGTTGCCGCTACACGGCCCCATACGTCGACTTCATAGTTGACACTCAAGGCCGCACCGGACGAGTCATTCTTGGACCAACCATTACTGACATTGCCAGACTTGACCGCACCAGTACCGGTATTTGCGCTGACAGTCAGTAGCGGAAACAGTGAAGCGCCTGCGCTACGCGCTGTGATTTCCGCTTGCGTGACACGCTCAGCAGCAATACGTAAATCCGGACTTGCTGCCAATGCAAGATCAATCAAGCTGGATAATTCGATCGAACCAAATTGACGCCACCAATCGCGCTGCAGTGCGACGCCTTCTGGTGCCATCTCTGCCCACGTCGCCGGTATATCAAGTTGGGGTCTAGTCTGCTCGATATGCCCAGCACATGAACTTAATCCAAGTACAACGGCAAGCGACAAAGCACAAAGTTTCAAGCGCGCAGGCAGATGGGAACGAGTAGGTAGGGTCATGTCAGTCATTTCATTCAGCCGCTAAGGCGACCACAGGATCAAGTTGTGCAGCTTTTTTGGCCGGCAGATAACCAAATATCAGGCCCGTCATGAACGCACAGCCAAAGGCGAGTAATACTGGCATCAGCGAGTACTCAATCGGGGTACCAAACGCTGCAATCACTGCAGCAGTAGCAAGACCGATCACCACACCGATTGCGCCACCCAATGCCGACACCACCATCGCTTCGATCAAAAACTGCTGCATGATATTGCCCTCACGGGCACCGGTCGCCATACGGATACCAATTTCACGCGTACGCTCTGTAACCGATACCAGCATGATATTCATCACACCGATACCGCCAACCAACAAAGAAATCGCGGCAATCGAGCCCAGCAAAATTGTCAGCGTATTTTGCGTTTGCTCCATGGTTTCCATGATTGATGCCATATTACGGATACGATAATCAACCACACCGTGACGTTCCAACAGCAACTTGTCTACTGCATCTTGCGTTTCGTCGATCTGCGTTACATCATCGACGGCAATCGTGACATTGCGTAGATAACGCTGGCCGGAAAGGCGCAAGCTGCTGGTTGAATACGGGATCAAGACAATATCATCCTGATCGTTACCCATTGGCGATGCGCCGCGCTCGGACATAACGCCAATCACCTGAAAAATCAGATTATTGACGAGTACAAATTTACCAATAGGATCAGTGTCGCCAAACAAGGCTGTTGCCGTGGTTTGCCCCAAGACGGCAACTGCCGCATAATTTTCTTCATCATCGGCACTAAAGAATGTACCGCTAGCAACCGGCCATTGACGTGCCACTGGGAATTTTGCGGATGTACCGTTAATACTGGTCGAAGTATCCGAGTTGGCGTAACGCAGTGTGGCGGTACTTCCTTGCTCTGGAATCGCGGCCAATATATTAGGTAACGCGTCAATTGCCTTGACATCCTCAATCACCAGCGTGGCAGTACCGCTGAAACCACGCTGGTTAGGTGCACCTGGGCGCACCAATAGCAAATTAGATCCCATCGCACTAATCCGCGCCACCACCTCGGCCTTGGCACCATCGCCAATCGCCAGCATCGCAATGACTGAAGCGACACCGATGACAATACCAAGTAAGGTCAAAATGGAGCGAAACACATTGGCGCGCAGCGATCGCATCGCCATCTTCGCAGCCTCGACAATATCGGCAAGACGTGATCCGTCACCCGCCATCACTGGTCGAACAAATGTTGATTGCGTTGGCGAGGCTGACGCAGGACCTGGGTCAGACACAACATTTCCATCTTTGATTTCAATCAGACGCTGCGCATTTTCCGCGACTTCTTTCGCATGCGTAATCAACAGTACCGTATGCCCTCTCGCGGACAAACCGGCAAGCAAGGTCATCACATCTGCACCACTCTTACTATCAAGTGCACCGGTCGGCTCATCAGCAAGAATGATGCGCCCACCATTCATCAATGCACGCGAAATAGAAACACGTTGCTGCTGTCCACCTGACAATTGATTCGGTCGATGATGAGTACGATCGGCTAGGCCAAGTTCACCTAATAATTCCTGCGCGCGCGCGTGTCGCAGCTCCGGTTGCAAGCCAGAGTACATCGCTGGCACTTCGACGTTTTCTGCAGCACTGGCAGAAGCGATCAGGTTATAACTCTGAAAAACAAAACCAAAATCATCACGACGAAGTAAAGCCAGTTCATCACGGGAAAAGCCGGAAACATCGCGTCCCATGAAAAGGTAACTGCCGGAAGTCGGCTTATCCAAACAGCCGAGGATATTCATCAAGGTCGATTTACCCGAGCCGGAAGCACCCATGATGGCGACAAACTCGCCCTCATAAATCTTCAGGTCAATGCCGTGCAAAACCTCAACTTCAAGCCCACCATTGCGATAGGTCTTGGTTACGCCTTTTAATTCGATTAACGGTACTTCATCAGGCGAACGTACGGCGACGGCGTTTTGATCCAAGGCGGTCGTCATTATCTGCTCCGTCCACCCATGCCAGGTGGCAGGCCTTCCTTACCGGAATTTTTCTTGGCCGCAGTTTGCTTTTTACCGATGATGACTTCGTCACCTTCTTTTAAACCATCTAAAATCTCAGTTTGCACGCGATTGCTTACGCCTAACGACACCGTCCGTCTTTCTATATTGCCATTTCGATCTATTACTTTAACTTGCCCTTTTTTGACCACATCAACCGTAGATTGATCGGCGAAACCACGATTGATCTCATCCTGTTCCGGCAGGTTTTCTTTGCTCGATGTAGCTGTACCGCCAGATGCAGTTTTCGTATTCTCCGATTTACCATCCTGCGTCGTATTCTCACGCGAGGCTCGGCGTTGATTGCGTAGCGCCTCGCGTTCTTCCGGCGCCATTTTTTCCAGAGCAGCACGGCGCTCCTCTTTACTCATGCCATCGAAGCGACCTGCCTCTTCTTTTTTCACATCAGTTTGCGGTGAAGCCGGCTTATTTTTTTGGACGTCTTTACTCGTAACACTCTGCGGTTTTTCATTATTCCCCTCGCTACTTGGCTTTGCGTCGGCTCTATTTTTACGATTCGCGCCACGTCCCGAGCCACTGCCAGAAGTGACCGCGGCAGCCGGTACCAGCAAGGCATTACGCGCGGCGGATGCGATAAAAAATACTTGCGTAGTCATACTCGGCATCAGCAACTGATTTTTATTCGGAACATCAAACAAGGCGTTGTATAACACCACGTTGTTGGTCACAGTAGGTGTCGGCTCGACTTTACGTAATTTTCCATACCAGCGACGACCTTGACTGCCCAGCGTAGTGAAGTAAACTTCCATCCCTTGACGAAGTTTACCGACTTCGGCTTCTGAAACTTGCGCCTGCACCGTCATGGTCGACAGATCGGCAATGCGTAAAATCGTTGGCGCTGATTGATTGGCATTTAAAGTCTGCCCTTGACGTGCAGTAAGTGAAACCACTGTGCCGTTCATCGGCGCGTAAATTTTTGCGTAATTAAGATTGGCTTCATCGGCAAGCAAGGTCGATTGCGTTTGCTCTATCTGCGCTTGCAAGGCTTCAATCTGTGCTTTGGCAGATTGCAAGCTTGCTTCTGCTGTTTGCAAAGTTTCCTTAGTTGTGGCGTCCGCTGCCATCAAATGTTTTTGCCGATCGTACTGCAGCTGTGCCAACACTAATTGCGCCTTGCGATCTTTCATTGTCGCTAATTGATTTCGCAATCCAGCACGCCGCGCATTCACCGTCGCCAGAAAAACCGTTGGATCAATTTCCGCCAGAAGATCGCCTTCTTTGACGACAGACCCAACTTCGATATGCAACTTCTTCAACTGTCCAGACACCTGTGCGCCGACATCCACATATTCCAATGGCTGCACCGTCCCAGTTGCACTTACCAGATCTTCAATATCGCCGCGCTCTACCTTTGCAGTTTGATAAATTGCATGTGGATCTTGTACGCCATAGATTTTTTGCCAGCCCCAAAAAGCGATCAGCGCAATCAATATCAGTAGTACTGTCAAACTGATATAACGATGCGCAACGATCTGCTGCAGCGGGCGACGTACAAAAGTGGATAATGAAGAATGCTTCATAAAATAAATTTGGAATAGTTACGGTTATGGTCGGCTGGCCTAGAGGAGTCAGAGAAAAAAGCTTGCTGACTACGTCTTGGTTTTTGTTGACCTTGTCCTGAAATCAAGCAGTGAAACTAACAATGAGCTAGCTGTTTAAATATGTAACGTTGGGCTGGTGAGGCCACGACATCTACTTGTACTGCACGCTGTAACGATAGCCAGTAGTACTTGGATTATCAAGATAATCCGTGCATCCGCTTGGTAAAGTATTGTGAAGATAATGATGGGCCTAAGATTGGTCATGTTTAGCGATCTTTAACTAAACATGCTTTGGTCACCAAAAATAAAAACGCTGTCATATTGCAAGCAACATGACAGCGTTTAATCACGCAAGCATCACTCAGTGATCAACCACGATCGACAAAAGCCCGTTCAATCACATAATCACCAGGCTGACCGATACCGGCCGACACTTCAAAACCAAGCTTATCAAGCTGTGCGGCGGTATCTTTCAACATATCCGGACTGCCACAAATCATCGCTCTATCGGTCAATGGATCCATAGGCTCAATGCCAAGATCGTTACACATTTTGCCCGTCTCGATTGCAGTCGTAATACGTCCTTCGTAGACGAAAGGCTCTCTTGTCACGGTCGGGTAATACAAAAACTTGCCCGCAATTTCTTCACCCAAACCTTCAATTTCTAACAACTCATTGCCGACATAGTCACGGTAAGCCAACTCACTAACCAAGCGCACGCCATGCACCAAGATGACTTTATCGAAACGCTCGTATGTCTCTGGATCGCGGATGATGCTCATAAACGGCGCCAAACCTGTCCCACTACCAAACAAAAATAATCGCTTCGCAGGTAACAAATCGGATATGACCAATGTGCCGGTGGGCTTACGACCGACCAACACTTCATCACCGACTTTTAGATTTTGCAGGTGCTTGGTCAACGCACCTTCCTGTACTTTAATCGATAAAAACTCGAGATGCTCTTCCCACGCTGGGCTCGCAATACTGTAAGCGCGCATGACGTTTTTGCCATCAATAGGCAAACCAATCATGACGAAATGTCCGCTTTCAAACCGAAAACTCGGTTCACGTGTAGTGGTAAAGGAAAATAATGTGTCGTTCCAGTGGTGAACACTTAAAACACGCACCGTTTCAAAAGCAGCCATAAATTCTACGCACCCTAAATTAAAAAATAATTATCCCCGCTGCGGATTCACTGTCTCGCCATGTATTTGCGCAAACCCCGAGTTCGCCCATCGCTAAATGGCCAGCAGTAAAAACAGACGGGTATTTTACTAGACTAGTGAAAATAAGGCGGTCGCCATCATTGCTAACGACTATGCCGAGGTGCGGCAAGCCGCCGCACCTCGATCAAAAATCAACTGAAAATGAACTTGCTGTTTAACCTTCGCCTCACCTGGCAACTCAACGCACATGTAGATCACCAAGCAATTGGTAGCACTAGGATTGACCGACTAGTAAGCGCTTAATCCTAGAAGTTGAGAATAGTTCTCATTGTAGCAAACTTAGCCATGGGGCCCTAACTTTGGCTGGCTCGTAAACATTCAAAGCTTTGCGCTGGGCACGACTCGCTTATGAACTTAGACAATGTGCATTAATCGCTACTTACTTTTGTTGCCCCGGTGGCGGTGCGTTGGGCTTGGCTTTGGCATCCGCCAGCAACTTGGCGCAATCAATATCCGGCGTACCTCCAGTTTTAATGAGAGGAATCAGCGCAGCAAGCGGGTTGATGACAGCTAAAGCAGCTGCCCCACCGGCTTTAGCCAGCAACGGCCCTTTCTGCAACCCAATATCCGGATCTTTAAAAGTACCTTTGGCATACAACGGCGAACGCAAGGAAATAATCCGTAAGCCCTTAGTCTTAGGCACCACATCTAAGTCCATCGCTTCGGTTGCAAGATTAATGTCACCACTGACATTGATAACAGCGTCCTCAGTATCGAGTACAAAATAACGTGTTTTCATCAGGCCGTCTGTCACAACAAAGTCGCTCGCTAGACAGTTGAGTTGCACTTGCTTATCGCCAAACAGCTTGGAGAATATGGCATTAGGAATATTAAGACCGGCCGCTTCTAGAATGAATTTGCTTATCGATCCCTCACTAACGGCCGCCTTTAACTCACCATTTGATGATGCTAACATCGCCGAGATCGAATTGCCGGAACCGGATAGAGACGCATCAGCATTGACTTCACCGAAGCTCGCCTGCATGGATTCTAGAGTTGGAAAAAGCTGTCTGATTTTTAAGCCACGCGCCGAGGTTTTGATCTCTGCCTTGATCTTGTCAGCTTGTCCGTCCAATTTAATGTTGGATCGTAAGCGACCGCCGGCCACACCAAAATCCAAAGGCGTCAGCGATAAAACTTTATCTTTCATATGCAGCTCAGCAACCATATCTTGAATCGGTAATGCCGCATCACGAATAATTTTATGACCCGTAAACTTGACGTCGGCGTCTAATGCATCCCATTTGCTTGTTGTGAAGTTTTCAACCGGCAAAGCCTTGTCTGTCGGTTGTACTGCGACTGCACCGCGATTTTTTTTCTGCGTATTGCTGTCCGCCTTCACTAACGGACCCAGATCATCCAATCGCAACTGATTTGAAACTAGCTCGCCGTGCAACAAAGGCCGCGGCTTTTTAAAAACATAGTGCAAGGTGCCAGAAAGATCGCTAGAGCCAACCTTGCCGGTAAATTTCTCATAGGTCCATTCTCCGCCGTCAGCCCCCCCCATCTTACCGACCAAGCGGCCTTTCGTTTCATAAGGCGGCGTATCCGGCAACAATACGCCGGTAAGCGGATAGAGATTAGCCATACTTTCACCCGCCAGCAGTAAATGCATATCGATCGCCGTTACGGCGGTCGGCTGGGTGACGGTGCCATCAATGGCAATTCTATTTTTCCCTATCTGCAGATCAGCCGAAACCGGAAACACTGCCTCTTTATCACGCAGTGACAACACGCTACCGGCTTTACCACCACCGCTAATCGGTGCTTTGTTGTAGCTACCGGATAGCTTGAATTGTGTTCCGAAATTTTTGGCATCGACCTGATCCAAAGTGTCGAGCTTTGCCGTCAAATCCAGCTTGTTGGCCGGATCAAGATAGCGTAACGCCACCTCTTTAGCTTGCAATTTACCAATGTCGAATGACCAAGGCGACGGCGTTTCATCCTCTTCATCTCGCTTGAATGTCCAATTATTTTGGTTGGTCGCGGTGCGCTCAAGATTAAGCGTCAGCCCTTCAATATTTAAATCACGCAGCGATACCGACTTAGCCAACAACGGCCACGGGTTAATCGAAGCTGCTACCTGCTTCAGATTCAACATTTGCGGGCCAGTCTTAGTCCAATCTGGATTGCTCATGACGACATCTTGCGCTGATAGTCTTGGCCATGGTATCCACGCATGCCATCCCGTTTCATCAGACACGCGCTGCCAATTTAGATCGAGATCACCACGGATTTCAAATGTACGACCGGTCGCTTCACTAACGCGCTGATTGATGGTCGGCTTTAAGTGATTCCAATTAAAAGTCAGTAAGACGACAGCAAATATAACGACGAACAGCAGGAATCCGGCGCCCGCATATAAAAATATTCTTGCTGATTTGGATCTATTCATAAGGCGATACTTTCTGGCAGGTGGCAAATCGATGCGCGCGACCGCCTTGAACTTCAAGACTAGCTCAGTTTTTTAACTCAATATACAAAGATGGCACCATAAATTTTTTATAAGTTCAGGCTAGCGCAAAGCGATATCGAGGTATGTTCGATGGCGTACCAAGCGCATCGATAGCCGCTCGATTGAAATGTTGTGTGAATTTTCCCCTGGCAAGAACTACATCGCCGAACCCACGATGGATTTGATGGAAGGCGCGAAGCACGCTTAAATACAGGGAGTAGCGCGGAAGCTGACATTTAATGCCGTTACCGGTTACGGCACGACTTGAAGCGAAAAAACCAGACGCTTAAACAAAGCCAGCTTATTTTTTTGCATTGCCGAACCTGTATGGCCAAAATGACGACGAAAAAAAACCATCGGATCGCGATGGTTTTTCAGATTGTAACAACGAGAGTGTCGTCAAGACTTATTTTTTAATCGATGGCTCGCTAGTAGCGATACGCTCATCCTGCTCTATTTTAATCACATTACCGTTGGCAATGTCATCGCAAACCTTAGTGAGTAATTTGATTCCTAGCGGTGCCAAGTCACGTTTCCAAATACTATCTGGCGTATCGCCTGGCATCACAAACACATGTTCCTGCGCGGCGATAGGACCACCATCCATCACTTCATTCAACCAATACACACTACCACCGGTGATTTTGTCACCCATATTGATGGTCCAAATAATGGCGTCCTTGCCGCGATGGATTGGTAACAGAGACGGGTGATAACCGATTGCACCGTAGGTGGTTTTATCGCGAGTAGGCTCGCGCACGAAATCATGCGAGTGTGCGGTCACGATTAAATCAACACCAGCTGGTATCGTATTCTCGTTTAACAAACCTGATTTCATCCACGGCACATTATTTTCTTCTGCCGCTGCTTTCAAGCGATCAGTGCCTCCCTCGCCATTCAATGCTGGCGACGACACGCCAACAATATGATGACCCGCCTTTAACAACGCATTGAATGCCTCAGCACCGAAATGTTTTTGTCCACAAATATAAATATTCACAAATTCTTATCTATCTGGAGTTATCGCCGACTATGCAGCAAAGCGACTGAGAGTCTTATCAGCCCTAAGACTACAAACGCCGCATCGCGGCTACAGCATGAATGGAAGTACTCAGTTGGTAAAAATGCAGGTGGTATTTTATTACATCAGCCGGTAGGAAGGGGAAACGACGAAAATCGCTTAATCTTGATTAACTTGTGCTCACCTGATATCCGTAAAAAGACAATACAAAATTTAACTTAGACGACATAAATTAAAAAACCTTATTTTTCTGCTCGACTAAAAGTGTACGTATTTTTTCAATCGGCAACGGCTTACCGGTAAAGAAGCCCTGCGCTTCGTCACAATTATTCTGTTTTAAAAATTCCAGCTGCGCGGTCGTCTCAACGCCCTCTGCGATTACTTTGATCTTGAGACCATGCGCAAGAGCGATGATTGTTTGCGAAATAATCATATCGTCTGGATCGCTATCGCAATTACGGATAAATGATTGATCAATTTTGAGTCTATCAATCGGGAATCGCTTCAGATAGGCGAGGCTAGAAAATCCGGTACCAAAATCATCCAATGACAGCTGTATCCCCATTCCATTGATCTGGCCCAGAATATCAACCACCTCGTCGATATTTTGCATCACCATGCTTTCAGTGAGTTCCAATTCTAAATAGCGAGGATCGAGGCCACTTGTCGAAACAGCTTCGCGCACAGTACTAACAAAGTCCTTCTGGTCCAACTGACGTGCTGAAAGATTAACCGCGACGCGTATCGGTGGCAAACCCTCACGCTGTAATTGCAAGTTATCACTACAAGCTGTTTCCAGCACCCAACGACCAATTGGGATAATCAAGCCATTGCATTCTGAAAGTGGAATAAACTCCAGCGGGGAGATTATCCCGCGCTCAGGATGTGCCCAACGTATCAACGCCTCCATCCCGATAATTTTTCCACTACGCAAATCAATTTGTGGCTGATAGTCGAGTATCAATTCGTCGTGTTTCAACGCATGCCACAAGTCGCTTTCAAGTGAAAGGCGATCACCCGCCTTGGCATTCATTTCTTTCGCATAGAATTGGAAATTATTTCGACCATTTGATTTAGCTCTATACATCGCGACATCGGCATTTGCCAATAGCGACTCGGCATCTTCTCCATCATTTGGAAATCGTGCCAGACCCATGCTGCAGGTGACCATCAAGGTATGGCCACGCACCATCGCCGGCTTAGCCATTTCCTGTTGAATCCGCTGCATAACGCGTAAATTGCCATCTTCAAAATTCTTGTTGATGAGCAAAAGAACGAACTCATCACCGCCGATTCGCGCAACCGTGTCGCCATCACGCACGCAAGCCTGTAATCGTGCGCCGACAATGACAATTAATTCATCACCGGCACCGTGACCCAAGGTGTCATTGATTAATTTAAAATTATCAACGTCAATAAACACCACCGTCAAGAAATGGCTATAGCGTCGTGCTTGAATTAATGCTTGATGTATCCGCTCATTAAGCAAATTGCGATTAGCAAGACCAGTCAAGGCATCGTAGTTTGCCTGATGCTCGAGATCTTCTTGGTTTTGTCTAATTTGCGTGACGTCGTACAATACGCCAACAAAATGGTTGACGTTATCGTTCCCTGGCTCCTTGACGGGCGCGACATACAACTCGTTCAGAAAAAGACTTCCATCCTTGTGATAATTGCGCAGCAATACACTTGCAGGATGTTTGTCACGTATTGCCACACGTAATTTACTCAGCTCAGGTTGATCGCGGTCGTCACCCTGCAGAAAATTGCAGTTACGTCCAATTGCTTCTTCGCTGGTATAGCCCGTTACCGCCTCAAACGCATCGTTGACATAAATCAGCGGTTGGTCTGTTTGACTGACATCCACAATGATAATGGGATTGACGCTGGCCTCGATTGCACGCGTGCGCAGAAGTAAATCCTGCTCAACTTTCATTCTTTCTGTAATTTCAATCGCAATGCCGCCAATATGTCGTGTGCCGCCTTTGACGTCAGTAAGTGGGAATTTATTGGTCAGCCAATAAGAATTTCCAGTTGAAGAAGGAATGACTTCAACCTCCTGTATAGATTGCCCCGAAGCGAGTACCCGTTGATCGGAATCATGTATTTGACGCGCGATTTCAAGCGGTAGTAACTCTGTCAACAATTTGCCAGTAGAAGTGCCTGCTGCCAAATTGAATGCCTTGTCCATTCCATAATTGGCGTACAAGAAGCGACCGTCTTCATCCTTGATAAAGGCTGCACCTGGAAGGTGCTCCATGAAAGTACGAAACATGCGATTACTATCGTGGAGTTCAGCCTCAACGCGACGACGCGCCTCGCGTTGCTCGACTCTTTCCATGCTACGGGTAATCGCACTCGGTAGACGCGATAAATTACCCTTGATAACGTAATCATTAGCGCCCATTTTGAGCGAATCGATTGCCAGCTCTTCACCAATACGGCCCGAGACAAAAATAAAAGGCGTATCTGGCTGCATTTCACGCACGACTTTGAGTGCTGACAAGCCATCAAAATGCGGCATTGAAAAATCGGATAAAACGATATCCGGTTTGAATTGGATTAACTCATCTCGCAAAGCCTGCTCAGTATCCACGCGCCGACCATCATGACGAATGCCTGCCCGCGTCAATTCACGCAGTGCAAGTTCCACATCCGTCTGTGTATCTTCAACCAGGAGAATCTTGAGCATGACATGCTCCCGTATCAACTGTTCAACTACGTCCAGGGATTCTATTTAAAATTGCCCAGTAAAATCCCGCTTTGGATACTTCTTCAAAAAATTTATCAGACTCCACCGGCTTGACGATATAGCTATTGACGCCTAACTCATAACAACGCACGATATCCGGCTCCTCGGCGCTAGACGTCAACATGATGACGGGAATAATTTTTGTTGAATTGTTCGTCTTAATCTTATTCAATACTTCGATGCCGTTGACTTTCGGCATTTTCAAATCCAGCAAAATTAGTGTGGGGTCAGCGGTAGCGCGGTCGACGTAGTCACCTTGGCAAAAAATATAGTCTAGTGCCTCTTGGCCATCTTTAACCCAAGTAATGTTGTTTATTAACCCGACCTTCTTCAGAGCACGTATTGTCATTTCCGCATCAGTAGGCGTATCTTCAGCAATCAAGATATGTACCGGCTGTAAATCAGTCATGCTCTAACCTCTTTAGGTAAGCTGAAATAGAAAACAGTTCCTTCGCCCAAGATACTTTCTGCCCAAATCCGACCACCATGACGCACGATCACACGATGTGCGATCGCCAAACCTACGCCGGTACCAGGAAATTCCTGCTCGGTATGCAAACGTTGAAATACACCAAATAGTTTGTCGTAGAACCGCATATCGAAGCCGACACCGTTATCACGTACGCTATACACAATTTCATGTCCTTTAACGACGGCCGCAACTTCAATTTTTGACTCTGCCTGATTACCGCTATATTTCACCGCGTTAGATAACAGATTAACCAAGACTTGACGCAACAAAGCGCGGTCACCAAAAATCGCCGGCAGAGATGATTTTTCTAAAACCAAATCGTCTTTTCCTGCGTGATGGCAGACTTCTGACCAAGTCTCCTCCACCAACTTGTTCATATCAACCTTGGTTGGCTCAACGCGTTTGCGCCCCATTTGAGAAAAAGCCAATAGATCATCAATTAGAACGCCCATCTTTTTACTGCTGGTGCGAATCACCGCCAGTAACCTGCGCCCCTCATCATCCAGCGTAGCCTGATAATCTTCTTCAAAAATCCGTGAGTACCCGTCAATCGCACGCAAAGGCGAGCGCAAGTCATGGGAAACGGAATAACTGAAACTTTCCAACTCTTTGTTGGTTAACTCTAATTGCGCCGCACTCTTCTCAATTGCACGCTGTATTTTTTTGCGTTGTTCGATCTCATACAAAATCACAATAAATGCAAAAAGTAGCAGGATCGTGGCAAAAATATTTCCCAATAAAATCCAAGTTTTCGTCGCCATTGCCTTCGCCGCGACAATCCCTGCACGACGATAAAGCAATAGCTCCTCCTCAGAAATCATGCGGTCCGCTTGTTGACGGATTTCTGACATCAATTGCAATCGCTCATTCGCGTTCATCACAATAAAGTTTGTCTCATTCAGTCCGTTTTCCTGCGCCTGCTGTTTAATCAAGCCTAACCGTAACTGGTGCATCATCTGCCCGATCAAGCCATTAAATGCAAATGCGGCGTCCTGCTGAGCAGAATTATCTGAAACTAATTTATTAAGTAAAAATATTTCACTTGGTACCCGAAGAGAAATATCCTGATAGGCTTTAAGAAACTTCTTTTCCCGCGTCATTAAATAACCACGCTGGCCTGCTTCCGCATCCTTGATCTCAAGCAGTAACTGATTAATCTGCTTAATTACAATTTGCGTGTGATTCACCAAACGCGAGCTAGCCACAAACTGTGTGGTGCTGTTATAAGTGACATACGAGATCACGCACAACAACAGTAGCGCTACAGCCAAACTCAACTTGGTTAACCATTCTGTTTTAAACGCAGCAAGCACGGTAGAACCCTTAGACATTTTTGACCTTGAGCACAGCCCTGAATATGCCTTTACGCTGATTTTTATTTCACCGCATCCGCACTAGAATTTTCTGCGCAAATAAAATACCAATGATAGGCAACTACGCGCACATCTGATCGTGCATGATGATCTGAATGCGTCTCCGTTATCGTAATTTTTAATTTAATTTTAGTTGATGTGAATCAATATTAGCATCTGAAATATGAAAAATTATGTGTCTTCATCCAAAGATAAAATCTAACTCTTCGGATGATTCCAAAAACACAATTACATTCTTGTTTGACTTACAAACTTTTTTCCCATGATCATGGCAAAACCTGCAATAAAATTGTGACAAAAACAATAATATTAAAAATTCATAAACACTGATCGGAAAAAGAGGGGGAAATGAGCGTTGCTACATTCCGACAGCAAGTAGACAGACAAAATGTAATCCCTCGCTTTAAATGCGTCCGCCTGTCAAATTATCTCAATACATGACAATCGATACGACGAAGCCACCGCACAAAACCAAATAAATCACAAAGAAATAGAGAAAATAAACACAAACAACGGACGTGTTTGATAAAGGGCAAGCAAACTGGGGTTATAAAATGAGAGGAACAACAAACAAAAAAGCGCGAAAAAAGAACGGCTAATAACAGAATGTTGAACAAAAATATTGAAAGGGGCGAGCCTTGTCTACGGCACTTGCAGGAAATGACTGTGGCTGCTTCGTTCCCGACCTGACCAGGTTCGCCATGCCACAATGCGTAGGGGCCCGCCGGCTTATATTTTAACAGCAAAGACTGCGCGCCGTTGGCTGGAATGAAAACGCACCTATAAATAGATAAATACAAGCATCGTTATCAGCAGCAAAACATAAATCAACAGCGACATCCCAACTACCAAGAAAATTAAATTCCTAATTCTTGCCAGATCTGATCCACTCTTGCTTTAATTTCGTCGGTCATCACGATAGTTCGTCCCCATTCGCGACTGGTTTCGCCCGCCCATTTATTCGTTGCATCAATCCCCATTTTGCTGCCGAGACCACTAACTGGCGAAGCAAAATCTAGGTAATCAATCGGCGTATTATCGACCAAAGTCGTGTCGCGAGTAGGATCGACACGCGTGGTGATCGCCCAAATAACTTCCTTCCAATCGCGAATATTGACATCTTCATCTACCACTACAATAAACTTGGTATACATAAACTGTCGCAGAAAACTCCAAACACCAAACATCACACGCTTGGCATGCCCTGGATAAGATTTTTTTATCTGTACTACCGCCATCCGATAACTACATCCTTCCGGTGGCAAGTAGAAGTCCGTGATTTCTGAAAACTGCTTTTGTAACAACGGAATGAAGACTTCATTCAATGCCACGCCCAAGACCGCGGGTTCATCCGGTGGCTTGCCGGTATATGTTGAGTGATAGATCGGATCGCGCCGCATCGTAATACGGTCAATCGTGAAAACAGGGAAGCTATCCTGCTCATTGTAATAACCAGTATGGTCGCCGTATGGCCCTTCCAATGCATGCTCGTACCCGGAAGGATGGCTGTCGTCTGGATAAATATGACCTTCTAGGACGATCTCGGCGGATGCTGGCACTCGTAACTCGCTACCGATCGCCTTCACTAGCTCAGTCCGACTGCCGCGCAACAAGCCCGCGAACTGATATTCGGACAAACTATCTGGCACCGGTGTGACTGCCCCTAATATAGTAGCGGGGTCAGCACCAAGTGCAACAGCGATAGGATACGGCTGACCACGGTTAGCAATGCTATGTTCACGAAAATCGAGTGCACCACCACGTTGCGCCAACCAGCGCATAATCACTTTATTGCGGCCGATTACTTGCTGTCTATATATACCAAGATTCTGCCGTTTCTTGTGCGGCCCCTTAGTAATGACTAAGCCCCAAGTAATTAAAGGCGCGATATCGCCAGGCCAGCAATGCTGAATTGGGAGGCGCGCCAGATCCACATCATTGCCCTCCCACACAATTTCATGACAAGGAGCGCTGCCCAACTCTTTCGGCGCCATATCCCACAGCGACTTAATCAGCGAGCCCAAACCCATGATGTCCTTAAAGCCTTTGGGCGGCTCAGGCTCTTTTAAGCTGGCTAACACATGTCCAATCCTGCGCAGTTCGCTAACATCGGTCGCCCCCATCCCCAGCGCCACACGCTGTGGGGTCCCAAATAAATTGCCAAGCACGGGAATTTTATGGCCGACTGGTTGCTCAAAGAGTAGCGCTGGACCGCCAGCCCGCAGAGTTCTATCGCAAATTTCGGTCATCTCCAAATAGGGAGAGACAGGCAACGCGATACGCTTCAACTCACCCATTTGTTGCAGCTGAGAAATGAAGTCGCGGAGATCAGAGTATTTCATTTTTTATTTGCCGTTTGTTGAGTAAGCCCATCAATTTAAACAAAACGGCTAACTGTTTGATTTATATTGATTTATTAAAAAATAAGAGTTTTTAAAAGATTTAAAAGTAATGATTATTAAATTTTATAGTATTGACTTGATATAAAGAGCGCCCTACAATTCGCCGCAATTTGAAGGGTAGTCCGTATTTGAACATCAAACCGGATAAAAAAGAAACTCTTCATTTAAGGGAATAAGACCCTATATACGTTAATGAGAACGTTCCAAAGTCTCATGTCTTCTTCCCCGACAAAGTTGTTTGTTATCGCAACCCAGCATAATGGGGCGTTTAAACAAACAACTCCGACGTTTGCGTCATGCTTTAGGTGGCTAGGATTGATCAGCTCATAAGGTAGCAAACGGTTTCTACGATTCACGGCACGTGCAGGGTTCTACGTATCGCAAGCTTACGAGTGGAGCCCTTTACCTGCCGCGTTAATCCAGGAGTACTAATGTTAAACCACATCACTAAAGCGATGCATAGTGTCGCTAAGGGATCTGCGCAACAGACAATTGCACGCACGATTTCCTTGCGCGAAAAATCGCAACATCTGATAGCACCAGCACGTCGTGCGTTCTCCATGCTTGGCGTGGCGGCCATCGCGATACTTGCGATGATGTTTTTCAAACCGGAAATTGCAGACAATATCCAGGCGTTGTCGCCATTTAGCTCGGTTAACGCTGATTCTACGGAAATGTCCGAACTCGCCGACAATTTAATGGATGACAACGTTAACAGTGACGTAGTCACAGCGAACGCGCCAATTAATCAAGGTGAATCAAGCTTACCAGCGTCAGCACTGCTACTAAAAAATGCTGATATGCCAACCATGTTGGGCACTAGCATTGAGCAAAAGCGGATTACCACTTGGATTTCTAAACGTTATCGTGTCGCCGATGATGCGACCAATATGCTGGTTTCTGCAGCTTATTTGACTGGCAAGGAAATTAACTTCGATCCGTTGTTGATTCTGGCTGTGATGGCGATCGAATCTCGATTTAATCCGTTTGCGCAAAGCCCAGTAGGCGCCAAAGGATTGATGCAGGTGATGGCGAAAGTACATAACGACAAATTTTCGGATTTAGGCGGCACTCGCTCAGCGCTCAATCCTGTCGTCAATATCAAAGTCGGTGCCATGATTCTCAAAGAATATGTAAAACGTGGTGGCTCAGTCGAAGCTGGCTTGAAACGTTATGTTGGTGCCGCCGCGATGGAGACCGATGGTGGTTACGGTGCCAAGGTATTGGGCGAGTATGATCGTTTGAAAGCAGTCGCCAGCGGTAAAAGCATTTCTGTATTTGCCAGAATGACTGGTCGCCCAGCGCAAAAAACGCAAACTATTCAAGCAGATGCAACCGAGTTAAAGTCGGCAAGAATCAGTGAAGAAAGAGCTTTTGAGATTGCAGATCGCATCAACAAGAAGCTGGAAAATGAAAATCAGATCGCTGCATTGTAATTACATGCGTACGGCGATATAAAAAAAGGAGCCCTTAGGCTCCTTTTTTCTTGCCATCAGCGCGTTCGGCAAGAAATTTTTGTAGTCGGGTGATTGCCTCCTGCAAGTTTTCCATACTCGTCACATACGAAATTCTGATGTATCGACGGGCACCATGCGTGCCAAAATCCAGACCAGGCACCAACACGACCCCCGCCTGCTCTAAGATCTCGTAGGTAAATTGCTCGGTATCGTCACACAAGCTAGCGCAATCAGCATAAACATAAAATGCCCCATCCGGCATGACCGGTACTTTAAAACCCAATGACTCCAACGCGGGGACCAAATAATCTCGTCGCCGCTTAAGTTCTACTTTGCGCGCATCGTAAATCGCAAGTGCCTCTGGCGTAAAGCAAGCCAAAGCGGCATGCTGCGCAATTGAGGATGCGCAGATAAACAGATTTTGTGCCAGCTTCTCAATCGCTGGCACCATTTTTTCCGGCACCAACAGCCAGCCTAGCCGCCAACCCGTCATGTTGAAGTACTTAGAAAAACTGTTAATCACAATGACGTCTTCGCCCAGCGACACCGCAGAGAACGGTTTGTCGTCGTAACGCAGATCGTTATAGATCTCATCCACGATCACAAAACCTTTTTTCGCCCGTACCGTTGTTACGATTTCTTGCAACGTATGTTGTTCGATACTCGTGCCGGTCGGGTTGGAGGGTGACGCCAGCATGACGCCGCGCGTTTGGTCGCGCCAATTTTGCTGCACCGCTTCGGCAGATAACTGAAAACGCTGCTCTGGCTCGCAAGCAATCATGTGCGTACTACCGCCGAACGCTGCAACGAAATGTCGATTACACGGGTAGGATGGATCGGGCATTAATACTTCCGTACCGTTTTCTACCAAAGCAGCACAGGCAAGCAACAAAGCTGCAGAAGCGCCGGCGGTGACAATAATGCGCTCAGGGGCAACTTTGACCCCATAGCGATCAAGATAATGCTGCGCGATCGCGATTCGCAACCTTGGTAAGCCAGTAGCTGAGGTGTAGCGTAATTTGCCGTCAGCCATGGCCTTAGCAGCAGCCTCAACTACCGCTTGCGGAGCAGTAAAATCCGGCTCACCAATACCCATATTGATCACATGTCGTCCCTGCTGCTCAAGCTCAGCAGCCCGTTTTGCCAATTCCATTACGTGGAAAGGCGCAATATTGTCCAGACGCGATGACAATGGGATCTGATGGGCCTGGGGTAGAGACGAAGTCAAACGGATTTCCTCAATAAAAAACCGCCGCCCTGTCATTAGGGTAATTTTTCACCCCAATACAAGTCGACGGTCATGCATTATGCAATCCCGTTCATAGAAACCCGCACTAAAGCAAGTCGTCTATTCAGCGAGTAGCGATCAGTTCTAACGCGCAGCGTTGACTTCGACCGCACGTGCCGCCGCCGCAAATTTATCCAAGACGCCGTTGACGTATTTGTGTCCGTCCACACCACCAAAAGATTTGGTTAACTCAACCGCCTCATTGATGACAACGCGATACGGAATTTCGAGGTGATTCTTCAATTCAAATGCACCAATCAACAATGCAGCATGTTCTATCGGTGATAATTGCGTCATTTCACGATCAACCAAGGGCGCAAGTTCGGCACGTAAAACATCTATCTGTTTGATCGTACCGTACAGTAGCGCATCAAAATGTTCGACGTCTGCTTTAGCAAAACCATGAGCCTGACGAATATGTGACTCAATCGTGCGTACATCTTCATTATTCAACAACCATTGGTACAGGCCTTGGAGCGCAAATTCACGCGCACGGTGACGTGGCGTGCGGTTCTTGTTCGGATTAGCGTGATCGGTTTTTTGGTTCATGGCTCACAAACTGCACACGCGTATTAAATGCGTGCATCAAAGTATTAAAAACAAACTGCAAGTTTCACAGCGAATCAAGAATTAAAGAAGAAATAGGTAAAAATACAGAACTACTTAGTTATCGTCTTCATCTTCGTCACGGCTGGCATCTGCAAGATCTTCTAATGCAATCGTCATATTAGCCATTTCAACCGCAACGCGCGCCGCGTCGGTACCTTTTTCTGCCATCCGTGCTTCGGCCTGCTCATCAGTCTCGGTGGTCAATATCGCATTGGCGATAGGAATACCCCAATCAAGTCCTACGCGGGTAATGCCAGCGCCGGATTCATTTGAGACTAATTCAAAATGGTAAGTCTCCCCACGTATCACCGCGCCCAGCGCGATCAATGCATCAAACTGGAGGGTTTCTGCCAATTTGCGCAAGGCTAGTGGAATTTCCAATGCGCCAGGCACAGTCACTAGCAACACATCTTCATCTTCCACGCCTAGATGTTTCAACTCAGCCAAGCACGCTGATAATAGTCCGTGACCCACGTCTTGATTGAAGCGCGCCTGCACAATACCGATGCGTAAGCCTTGCCCAGCCAGATTTGTTTCGTAACTGCCTACTGTCATGCTACTTCCCCTCTTGCGCCAAGCGCGTGATTCAATTAACAACAATTCTTTTAGGACTGTGCGTTTGTGATCGCCAAACACATGATCTCGTTAACAAATCATGAAACCGCCTGCACAATCAACTATCCGGCGTCGCTTGATAACCAGTCACTTCCAGATTAAAGCCCGTCATCGATGGCATCTTGCGTGGATTAGCCAACAACTTCATTTTGCCCACTGATAGATCCTTCAAAATTTGCGCGCCAATTCCGTAGGTACGCAGATCCATGCTGGTCGCGCGCGATTGTGGCTTGGCCTCCGGCGTCGTCAGTGCAACAAACTGCGAAAACAATTCGTCGGCCGATTCCTCACAATTCAATAACACCATCACACCGCGCTCGGCCTGCTTGATGGCGGCCATCGCTGCCGCCATATTCCAAGAATGCGTAGTTGCCTTGGTTTCCAACAGATCCAGCACCGATACCGGTTGATGTACCCGCACCAAGGTTTCTTGGTCAGCCGTAATCGCGCCATGAACTAATGCCAAATGCGCGCCACCACTAGGTTTGTCACGATACAAAACCGCTTGAAATTCGCCATGTATTGTTTGCATTGTGCGCTCGCCGATGCGATCAACAAAGGATTCGTTCTGGCTCCGGTAATGAATCAAATCGGCAATCGTGCCAATTTTTAAATTGTGTTGCTGCGCAAATTCGATCAGATCCGGTAGGCGCGCCATCGTGCCGTCGTCACGCATAATCTCGCAAATCACTGCGGCCGGTGTCAGACCTGCCAGTTCCGCAAAATCGCAACCTGCTTCGGTATGGCCCGCGCGCATCAACACACCGCCCTTTTGCGCCCGCAATGGAAAAATATGCCCAGGCTGCACGATGTCAAAAGGCTTGGCGTCTTTTGCCACTGCGACTTGAATGGTCTTGGCGCGATCACCGGCCGAAATACCCGTCGTTACGCCTTCTGCCGCCTCGATCGATACGGTGAAGTTGGTACCATACGAAGTACCGTTACGCGTCGTCATCATTGTCAACGCCAGCTGCTCGCAACGCTCTTCGGTCAAAGTCAGGCAGACTAGGCCACGGCCAAACTTGGCCATAAAGTTAATCGCCTCAGGCGTGACAAACTCAGCGGCAAGGACCAGATCGCCTTCGTTCTCGCGATCTTCTTCATCGACCAGAATGACCATGCGACCTGCACGTAGTTCTGCAACGATTTCTTGGGTAGTAGATATGGACATGACGATTTCTTGAAGTAGAGCGCTATTTTAAAGGATTTACACCCTCTTCGGCCCATAAAAGAGGCGCTATCTTGAAAGCTTGTGCTGCGATGCTCGGCAATCACGCCCAATGAAACGGCGCCAAGCTTTTTATCAAATAGGCAACCAGCATCGGCATGCGCCCTTTATCACATCGTTTCAAATTAATTTTTGCTGTCGAATACGCATGCATTTTGCTCCTATTTTTAGGCCAGCTCTGAATCCACTTGTCACGTCAAACCTCGCTCTTAACAGCGCCTTAACAGCAGCAACGATAGCCTAGGCCTTTTCTAATCACGGCTTGTCCTGCTCATCGTGTGATCCGCTGCCTCACCAAGCGATATAGCGATCCGCTGGCTCACATCTATTTGACTTCGGGAATCGTAACAGTGGCAACTTCCTATCGCCGTTTTGCGCGCCTTAATATATTCGGACTGCTGTTAACCGGCGCCTTGTTCATCTGGTTATCACGAAACGGCGCTATCGATTTTTGGCTGACACAACAATTTTTCGATTCTATTACGCACTCTTTTCCCCTCAAAGATGCGCACTATCTGAACTTATACGGGCACGTCTTGCTTAAAAATCTCACCGCGCTGCTGTTAATTGTCGGCATCGCATTGAGCTTGGTCAGCAGTTGGGTCAAAGTTTTGCGCCCATGGCGTGAAATGCTGATTACTTTTTGCATTATGGCGAGTTGTGCCGCCTTGTTGATTATTAAACTCAAGCACGACAGCGTGCACGCCTGTCCATGGGATCTTGCCATGTATGGCGGCAAAGCAATGTGGTATCCGCTGTTTGATTGGGTTAACCCCGCCATCGAGTTGGGGCGCTGCTGGCCCGGCGGCCATGCATCCGGTGGATTTGCGATTATCGCTGGCTATTTCGCACTGCGAGAAAGACAGCCAAAATGGGCCTATTACTTTCTCATTGCCGGACTTGTCATGGGATCAATCATGGGGGCGGTGCAAATAATACGTGGCGCCCATTTTCTGTCGCACAATCTGTGGACCTTGTGGTTTGTATGGGGCGCCTGCTTTGTCATCGATGCATCGAGACAAATGATCAAAGTCATGCTTGCACGAAAAACCCAAGCATCGACTGCCAGCGTGGGGTCTACTGAAGCAACAATCTAAGCGAACCTTATCGTGCGCTGCTTGGCATGCTATTTAGATGATGGGCTGTTGCAAACCTAGCATGCGCTCGACGTAACGCGCGATCAAATCAATCTCCAAATTGACTTTACTACCAACCTTTAGATGTTTTAAGGTCGTGACTTGCACCGTGTGCGGAATCAGATTGACCGAGAATTCGCAAGCATCAGCGTGATCTTGCACGTTATTCACGGTCAATGACACGCCGTTGATGACAATCGAGCCTTTGACGGCAATATACTTCGCCAGATCTTTAGGTGCCTTGACTGCTAATAACCATGACTCGCCGACCGGTTGGAATTTACTAACTTCACCCAGACCATCAACATGGCCAGACACTAGATGTCCGCCCAGGCGTTCTGCCAGCGTCACTGCTTTTTCCAAATTCACTTCACCCAGTGCATCCAATCCAGCCGTGCAATTGAGACTCTCACGCGAGACGTCCACCTCGAACTGCTTATCGGTTTTTGCAACCACCGTCATGCAGGCGCCATTTAAGGTAATCGAGTCACCGAGCGCCACATCCGCCAATGGCAAGCCGCCCGCTTCTACTGTCAAACGGTTGCCCGCAGCAGCGTCACCGAGCGAAGAAATGGCGGTAATTTTACCGACGGCAGCAACGATTCCAGTAAACATAGCAATAAACAATCAAGTGAAACGATTAGATGAAACGAGCAAGGATACGCAAATCGTCACCGATCTGCTTGACTGAATGAAAAGCGAGCGATTTTTTGTGCTGCAGCGAGGTCAACTGTGGCAGGTTGAACATACCTTGCGCATCACCCAGCAAGGTCGGCGCCAGATACAACAGTAGTTCGTCAACGCATCCTTCTCTAATCAGTGAGCCATTCAACTTAAAACCAGCTTCCACATGCAATTCGTTAATCTCGCGCTTGCCCAGCTCTTGCATCAACGCTGGCAAATCAACTTTGCCGCTTTCATTGGCGAGCAAAATTACTTCATTGCCACGATCCCGTAATATTTTTTCCTTCGCAGGATCAGGCTGCGCCGCGACGATCAAGGTACCGCCGCCATCTAGCACGCGTGCATGCGGACTGATCTGCAGACGACTATCAATCACAATACGTTTTGGTTGACGCGGCGTATCCACAGCGCGCACGGTTAATTGTGGGTCGTCTTCTAGCACCGTACCGATACCCGTCAAAATCGCGCATGCGCGCGCGCGCCACAGATGTCCGTCAGCACGCGCTTCATCGCCGGTAATCCACTGGCTTTGCCCGTTATGCAAAGCGGTCATGCCATCCAAACTTGCCGCCGCTTTCAATCGTATCCAAGGCTTACCACTTTGCATGCGCGATAAAAATCCAATATTAATTTCACGTGCCGGCACTTCCTCTACACCACAGGTGACTTGAATCCCAGCTGCCTGTAAACGTGCCAGTCCCTGCCCTGATACCAATGGATTAGGATCTGCGATAGCAGCGACCACTCGCGCAACGCGCGCATTGATCAGCGCGTCTGCACATGGCGGGGTGCGCCCGTGATGGCTACATGGCTCCAGCGTGACGTAGACCGTCGCACCATCCACATCAAAACCACGATCGGCTGCATCGTTGAGCGCTTGTACCTCAGCGTGCGCATGACCGGTTGGTTGTGTATGGCCAACCCCAATGATTTGAGTATCCTTGACGATCACGCAGCCGACACGCGGATTGGGTGCGGTCGTGAACATGCCTTTAGCTGCCAGCTCCAAGGCAAGACGTATTCCTTGCGTATCACTATGAATTTCCACGTTTTTCTTTTCAGTAAAGTGGCAGAAATGAATGGCGACGTCGACACAACTACGCAATTCGGCGCCGCCCAGTACAGCATGATGAATCAACAAGTAGCAGGTGTCTTGTGCGGGTCACAAATCCGCGGTCGTCCAAGAAAATTAATCACTATCTTGCGCGAGTGCGCACCTAGTTCAAGTAACCAGCTTCCCGCCTGCGCAGTTTGATTACTGGTATTCGTCCGCGACCGCCCACTACCTGTATAAGCAATATATTGTACTTTTGAATCGGTGAAGCGCGCAGTGATTTGCATCTGCGGGTCTAGCGCATCATGTGAAAAAATAATTTTTTCATCAATATCAGGGCGCTGATCGTTATCTTCATCAATGAAAATGACCCATCCATTGCGCCAATCGCGTCCATCACCCGCTGGCACCAAATCGACGCGCGCGTCGCGCTTAATCGCTTCTGAACGCGTCATATTGACCGCCATAAACAAAGCATTGGCGCTGGTCGTCAACCGCTGCCCTTGGACCATGCCATGAAATGCCGGGATACCAACCGCAAGCAAAATACCGACTATCAGCAATATCACCATTAGCTCAACAACTGAAAAACCCTGCCGAATATCGCATTGATGCGCCCGGCTGACATAGCTAGGTGGTTTCAAGCCCATGATTCACCAGCATTGCGACGAAGAAGCGGATTTTCTACCGGTGCTATCCAGTGTCAAAATACCGCATGCGACGTCGTGAAAATTTTGATCCACTCTATTTGTCCCCGGCGTCGCCAGTAACAATATACAATCACGAATATCGTCATCGCAGGCTTGCGCACTCAGCTCGTAGGCGCTTGCGGCGGCGGATTCCCCTGAGAACCATGTAAAGCCATTGGCGTTAGGATCACCGCTAAGCTCACTATTTACAACGCCATCATGTGCAGTAGATGACGATGCAAAGGCAAAATAACGCATATGCGATGAAAAGTAACGCTCCTGTTGTTGCATCAATTTCATTAGTGCCGCTTTGCCTTCGCTACGCTTACTTTTAATGACGGCATGCTGATAATTGGGATAAGCCACTAATGTCAATATCATGATGATCAACAGCACCACCGTGATTTCGATCAAAGTATAGCCGCCCATAATCTTGCGTATGCGGTGACTGAGCATTTATTTACCCCTTCCGACAGTCTGCCGCACTTCATTCCAATTGATAATTTCGTGCCAACTCAATCGACCGCCAAACAATGTGCTTTCGATTGGTGTATTAACTAAGCTTGGCCGTTTATTTGTTGATGGTGCGTCTTCCATGCCATCTGGTTTAAGTTGCACTATTTTTTTTCGGATTCGATACCTCTCGCCTTTGCCTTGCTCATTCGTTGGTAAGCTTGAACTTTGCAAAACGATAGGGGGCGGCCAAAGACCGGTGGTCGAGAGTATTCCGGTTAGATTTTCATTCGATTTGAACATTGCGCTCAAGGGCAAACCATTGAGCGCATCCAATACATAAGCACGACCATGATTTTTGGTACACGGCGCAATTGTTGGGATCAAGGTTTGAAAAAATAATTGTCCATCGATGACGCTAGCCGAACTAACACTACGCTCACCGCTTTGTTCTGAATCAATAAAATCCAGATACCAACCGCGGTCTACCGCACTCGCCGTTGCGCCACTTAATTCCAAAGCATGATCCGAGCGTGCCGTTATCGATAGAATTCGCGGTAATAGCTGATGACGTGAAACAGTCGTATTTTTATCCTCCAAAGGATCAATCACGCCATAAAACGACTGCGGCTTAAAATTAGCGGGCTCCACATCCGAACGCTCCATATACTTACCGGTACCAAATAAAATCAAATAGCCAGTACGCGCGAATAAAACAACGGGAGCCTGCGTTATCGGCTGTCGATTTCCAACATCATCTTGCGCAACAAAAACAGGCTTATATTGAATTTTTTTCGAAGAATGAAGCCATGGTGCATTTTTATCAAAATCAACGCGCCAAATATTTCCCTGCAAATCTGCCAAATATAAATACTGAACAGCCCCCGCGCTATCCAATACCGTCGTTGCGCCGGTAAGCCCATTTGCAATATTTTCCACACCAGATGGAAAAACTATCTTGAAATAATTTTCGCCCTCGAGCCATGGCTCATCTTTTGGTTTGTTTATGGACAAAAGAAACAGACTATTGGGCGCATTGCCTTTACTTTTTTTGTTTGTATCAACGTGATAGCTATTCAAACCATTAGCGACCACTGCAAAATAGCGATAACTGACCTTATCGCTACCCGTATCGATTCGGAATTTTGCAATGAGCGGCGTGGCAACAACATGCCCCATATCCGGATCATCGACATCACTAAATTCCCATAGTGCGCCCTCACCTTGCTCAAATTTTTCAACGTTGCTCACATCTAGCGCGAACACGCCTTGCGCGCCGCCACCTAATGCTGAAACCAATACAGTGCGCCAATGACCGATCACTTTTACTTCTTCGATTGCCATTCCGCCGTCCACAAATGGCGTATACGGCATCTCAGGCTCGGTAAGCACCGACAATTTTGGAAATAAAACATTGGGGATATAGGCAAATAGTTCTGCTCCGCCATCTGCATTAAACGCATGTAAGGCACCGTCATTGGCGCCAATAAAAAGGGCTGGCTTACGGCTTCTGCTTGCGCCTGGTGTGGGATACCGCTCATCAGGAAGCGTTAAAGGATATTTCCCTACATACGCAGTTGAGCTATGCACAATCGGGCCTAACAAAGTCCTCCTTTTACGAAAAGGTATTCCTGAAACAACATGCTCTCTGTCATCAACACCACGAAGATAAGCCAAACGATCTTGCCCGAATTGATCGTGTTTCTGCGTTACAGGTGAGCGACTTAGATCGTCTTTTTGCAATTTAGATAATCGATCCCAGGCAAACGGGATCGTTATTAATGCACCCTCTTCGCTGATACGAGAGGTGTATATTTTCCGGCCATCTCCTTTGATCAAATCAGCTGCATCCCAGATCGCCGGGCCTATCTTGCTTTCGCCAATCAGACTCACACGTCGCTTTTGTAAAATACCGCTCTTTGTGGCCGCATTAAAACCCGCTTGATACACAAAAAACTCAGCACCGTAATCGAGAGAGCTAAAAGCGGTTGTCGAAGTAATGACGTTGGCAGATGATGAAGTACAAATTTTATTGATGAGAGGATCGCTATCCAGCATCACTTCAGGCCGAGTCGCACTCACACCATCGGATATAGAAAAAATCACGAAAGCAGCCAAGCATATGAGGCGAATGGAGTGAGCGCGCATTATCAATCCAACCTTCGATAAAGTGTTTGCAGTACCACCTGTGTTTTTTGCCGCATGCCAAAGCCGATTGCGGTGATGCGATAAACATAGCGTTGCTGATTTGTGTATTGGCCCGGCGCCTTGTCTTGGATAACTTCAATCAAGTAACGCGGCGTTTTCTCAGAAAATGTGCCCACACCCGCTTGATATTCCTGTCCGGTAAAGCGCCCATAAGGGACTGATTGCATGCTTAGTGGCGTGGCATCAAGGAAATCAATGCGCTTCCAACTGGGGTTCCCGCCATCATCCACAGCGAGACACACACCTAGAAACCTGTTCGCGATACCCGCGCCGCAAACAAATCCGATATTTTCAGCAAGCTCAGATAAGCCTTGAGTAGAAAAGAGCTCGCTACGTGATTTTTCGCTATCAGGTGATGCCTGAATATCGAGCTCGGCATCAGACAACGCCGCTTCTGCTGCGTGAAAGGCAAGCTGTCTATCCATTAGGTTGCGTGATGTTTTTTCTTCTTGAAGCGCAATTTGAGCGCTAGAAATACTCAACAGTAGAACCATGGTAAGCATCAGCAAACATACAATCAACGCCGCCCCCGTCTGCAGGCGAGAGAAGCTATGAGCGAACATGGTCGCTTTCATTTGATCTCACCGCTTGTATCATTTCTCAGATGGACGGTATTACTGAAGATTTTTCTAATTCGATTTCTTTCCTTCTGCGGCAATTTTTTCTCGTCAATCTGGACGCCTTTATCGGCGGCCGAAAAGAGCGCACTGTATTCCGCACCGAACAAATCATACATATCGACCAAGGCGTCATTACGTGCAGACTCTGACCCGCGTACCAATAGAGAAAACTTAATTGCACGTACTTTTTTCCAATAGCTATTTCGTTGCAGATTCAAGGCCCGTTCGACAGCATTATTCCCTTCTAATGCAAGACGCTCATCCAAAATATCGACTGTATTGGCATTAATAAAATAATCAGGAATGCCATTTCCACTTGCATCTATTCCGTACAAAACTTGGAGCGATTCAACCCCGCGAACAATCGCGTCTGCATTCCATCCGTTAGCGGTCTTGTATTTACAACGTAACTCCGGCTCACCCTCGCCATCCTTGGCAACAAAAAAAATACTCCAGCTGCGTTGTGCTTCCAACGCTTCATCTTCCGTTAATGCCGGCGTCACAATGCCGGCGCAGTTAAGCATGCTGCCATTCCCCTTGCCGTCGATATCGTCACCAAAATATCCCAACGCGAGTATGTCGCTCCCATTTACGGCCCCGGCACTGGTGGAAGACTGCAATCCAGCAGCACTTTTTTTCAAAGTCATGCTATCCCTTCCATCAATGCTCGCAGCCACCTCTGATGGAAGTGGAACCAACATGGCCGTTTTATTAATTGGCGGATAGGAAGACTGACGAATTGCGCGGGAAATAATTTGTACGGCGTAGCGTCCCGACTCTTGTACAGTCGCAATTTGATTCTGGCTGATATAAGCTGCTTTGCTCGACAATAACAATCCCGTCGCAGTCAACATGATTAATAGACCCAGCGCCATCGCAATCATTAATTCGATCAGCGTCAAACCATCTTGATGAAAAGATGGGCGCATAGTTATCTGGGGTAGGAAGAAACCGATAGGGCGATCACGGTCAGGGTGCTATCGAGATCCTCGCCGCTGTCATTGTTTTGAGACTTTTGGCGCCAAGCGATCTTGATAAAGAGCGGCGACTTAGTAGAAGTATCATCGCAAGACCAATTTATTTGATCAATATCTTTATTCCAGATCGCCGCGTCGCGACAAATATGGGCACGTCCACCGGGCACGGTTTTTTGCAAACGCAATGACCATTCTTTGAGGTTGAAGTGCGCAAGTTGCTCTGCATCACACGGACTATCTGTCAGAAAACAATTGCCAACCTTCGTGCTAGCGGCGTCAAATTTTTCGTCATGATTAAGCAGGAAAGGTAGGCGACCCTCTTCAAGAAGTATCTGCATCGGCTTACTGCTCATACTGTCTGCCATCTCGCTCGCAAGATGCAAGGCTTGTGTACGTATGTCTGTCTGCTGAGTCGTACGTAGCGCCGTCAATTGCATGGCGACAGCGCCAATAACACCGACCGCCAATACAAATAGCGCGACCAATACCTCAATCAAGGAAAAACCATTTTCAGCGATTGTATTTTTAGTCGTCGTTCTCATCGCACACTTTCGATAAAAGAGCGGCCATACGTAAATAAACCAGCGCAAAACTGATCAATTACGAGAAGGGACCTGCTCTATTTTGCGTAGAACGTTTTGGTTTGGCTATCCCATCAACATGGGAAAAGAAGATAAGCTGATGAATTAAGTGCGCTCGTCAATAAGGGACATAAAAAAAGACCCGCACAGCGGGTCTTTTTTTATTGAGCAACGCATTAGCATGTATTACTTGAGGGGTGATTTCCGTTCACGCCCGACTTCCGCAATCGCATCTTGAAACTCGGCAATATCTTCAAAGCTTTTGTACACGGATGCAAAACGGATATAACCTATTTTGTCGAGCTTCTTTAACTCACGCATCACCAATTCGCCAATTTGGCCCGACAACACTTCGCGCTCGCCACTCGACAATAATTTTTGCTCGATTCTATGAATCGCTGCATCTACGGCTTCTGCTGAAACCGGTCTTTTACGCAGAGCTAGTTGCAAACTGCCTTGCAGTTTGAGCGGATCGAATTCGGTACGGCTGCCATTTTTTTTCACCACCACCGGCATCGCTAACTCTATCCGCTCGTAGGTGGTGAAACGCTTGTCGCAGGCAACACAACGGCGGCGGCGGCGAATGCTGTCGCCTTCTTCCGATACACGTGTATCGAGAACCTGCGTGTCTTCATGCTGACAAAATGGACATTTCATGGTGTTTGATTCAATTCGCTATTTAGCATCAACCGAAAACGCTATGGTGCTGTGTGGGAAGAACAGCAAAAACTACGCAATCATCATTCCAAAATGGCCTTGTCGAGCATGTTCGAACAAGGCCATTTACTACAAACACTTACAACTCGTGTGATGCCACCGCTGCAAAACAACGGCGACAATTTTTCTTATCGGTAGACTGGATAAGCATCCGTCAACTTCTTGACTTCTGCTTTGACCCGTTCGATGGTTGCGGCATCGTTCGGATTATCCAGTACATCAGCAATCAGGTTGCCAACCTTGGTTGCTTCTGCTTCTTTAAATCCGCGCGTCGTCATCGCCGGGCTGCCTAGACGGATACCGGATGCAATAAACGGTTTTTCTGGGTCGTTAGGAATACCATTTTTATTGCAGGTGATATGTGCTGAGCCCAGCAAATTTTCCGCATCTCTACCAGTAATGTTCTTGGCGCGAAGATCAACCAGCATTACATGCGACTCGGTACGATTGGAGACGATACGCAAACCGCGTGCGATCAGTGCTTTCGCCAAGGCATCGGCATTTTTAACGACCTGCTGCTGATAAGTTTTAAATCCAGGCTCCAGCGCCTCCTTGAAGGCGACCGCTTTACCAGCAATCACATGCATCAACGGACCACCCTGCAAACCTGGGAAGATCGCCGAATTAATGATTTTTTCATGCTCGGCCTTCATCAAGATAAAACCACCGCGTGGACCGCGTAGCGATTTGTGCGTGGTCGATGTCACGAAATCGGCAAACGGCACAGGATTCGGATATTCGCCAGCAGCGATCAAACCCGCGTAGTGCGCCATATCAACCATGAAGTAGGCGCCGATTTCCTTCGCGATTTTCGCAAAGCGTTCGAAGTCTATGCGCAATGCATACGCCGAAGCACCGGCGATGATCAGCTTGGGCTTGTGTTCACGCGCCAACTTCTCCATCGCCTCGTAATCAATTTCCTCTTTTTCGTTCAAGCCATAGGAAACCACGTTGAACCATTTACCCGACATATTCAATGCCATGCCGTGCGTCAGGTGACCACCTTCTGCCAACGACATGCCCATGATGGTGTCGCCCGGCTTCAACACTGCGAGAAACACGCCTTGATTTGCTTGCGAACCTGAATTCGGCTGCACGTTGGCGGCCTCAGCGCCAAACAATTTTTTGACGCGATCGATCGCGAAGGTTTCTACTTCATCGACAAATTCGCAACCGCCGTAATAACGCTTACCCGGATAACCTTCCGCATACTTGTTCGTCAGTTGCGAACCCTGTGCTTCCATCACCGCTGGCGATGTGTAATTCTCCGACGCGATCAGCTCGATATGCTGCTCTTGACGCGTATTTTCTTTTTGAATCGAGGCCCACAATTCCGGATCGGCTTTTGCGAGGGTTTGCTCTTTTGAAAACATGAATCACTCCAATTGTTCAAAAATAATCTGGTGAACTTCAATTGCATCGACGTTCAAATCAAGGACGCGAATATAAAGGTGAGCATTTTAAAAATGAATGTTCGCACCTCAGGATAAAAACACTGATAACGCTATCTTCATTGAAAATGCTGCGAAAACAGTCTATTTCCATCAATTCATTTAGTTAAACCAACAGATGGAAATGGTTGCCAGATTCTACGGGAAGGCTGTATTTTGGGCAAGTCGGCCATCTGAGCGCAGCCCTGGACATAAATTGCATATACTCTGCAACTAATACGAAGCCTATTTATCCATTCCCTCTATTCCCACTATTTGCTGCCGGAGAATACCTTGCTTTCGCCTGACCTCTGTACCGAAGAAGAAATCGCCGATCTTGTACACGCTTTCTACGCAAAGGTGCGACGCGATCCTTTGATTGGCCCGATTTTCAACAGCCACATCGATGACTGGGACACGCATTTAGCCAAGCTGGTCGATTTCTGGTCATCCATACTGCGTGGTACCGGCCGTTTTTCTGGCACACCCATGCCCAAACATATTGCACTGCCCGATCTGCGTCCCGAATTATTTCAACGCTGGTTAGCACTGTTTAAGGAAACGCTGGCCGCACAACAAAATCAGGCAATGTCGGCACGTGCCTATCCAGCCGCACAGCGCATCGCACAAAGCCTGTGGTACGGCTATCAGATGAATCGGCATCCGGATGTGATCCCGACCGATCTACCGTAGTAAAGAAGTCTGTGTTTAGCTAAAACTCAAACCATAAACTTGGGTGTACCTCTTGCATACGGCATAATGCTTTTTCTTTCAATCTAGATGCAGCCCACGCATACGGCACGCACCATTTTTAAATGAACTCCGTGGATAATAATTTCAAACTCGCAACCTGGAACGTCAACTCCCTCAAAGTGCGCCTGCCACAAGTGTTGAAATGGCTGGAAGAAAATCCAGTCGACGTACTGTGTCTGCAAGAACTCAAGATGGTGGATGAGAAATTTCCGCTAGCAGAAATTGAAGCTGCCGGTTATCACGCAGTCTTCTCTGGGCAAAAAACTTATAACGGCGTTGCGATTCTGTCGCGCCATGCAATGAGCGATGTGCAAAAAAACAATCCATTATTTGCAGACGACCATCAACGTGTGATTGCGGCGACGATTGAAGGTATGCGCATTGTGTGTGTTTATATCCCGAATGGGCAGTCTCTGGATTCTGATAAATTCAGCTACAAGATGCGCTGGCTGCAAGCACTGCATGATTGGCTCAAAGTTGAAGCACAAACCCATCCACAACTAGCACTATTAGGCGATTACAACATCGCACCAGAAGATCGCGACGTCCACGATCCCGCCGCTTGGGTCGGCATGACGCACGTGTCTGAACCAGAACGAAATGCCTTTCGCGATCTGCTCGCACTGAACATGAAAGATGCGTTCCGCATGTTTGACCAAGCAGAAAAACTATTTAGTTGGTGGGACTATCGCCAAATGGGCTTCCGCCGCAATGCTGGTTTACGCATAGATCACATCCTGCTAACGCAAGCATTGGCCGATCGTTGTACCGAATGCGTGATCGATAAAGTGCCGCGCAAATGGGAACAACCATCCGATCATGCGCCGGTAATTGCGACCTTGCGCTAGGCATGCATTACCTTATCCAACTGATCCATCGTCAACATAGGCTGAACCCAAAGGGCGCCAGCCCAACAGGTAACCCGCCTCCTCCAGTGCCTGCGATGCTTCTGTAAGAAACGTCGACGCACTTTCATCTGGCGCATAGATGCTCTGCAAATCAATTGCAATTTCGCAGCCGGATGCCTGCGGATATTGCAGGAAAAATTCGCCACTCTCCACCCATTGCAGACAGCGATTAATCCTGCCTTGCAACGCTAGCAGATGGCTTTCGCTCCACGCCTGATGCTCAAGCATCTTTAGTTGAACCATGCTTGACGTTTGATCGAGTGTCACCATGTCAACTGGTTGCTCGACCGCTGTGACGACGCTGTCGGTTTGACGAATTGTCATAGCAAATTAACTCCTACATATTCAAATATTATCGGTCTTTACGCTTGACCAACTGCTTTTCAAAAGCGATATCCGATTTGGTCTGACGGCGCGGTATTTGTGGGCCAAACGCTTTAACAAATGCGACGAACTCGTCCAGCGGCAATGGCTCATTTAAGACCTCGTCCTTACTGTCACTCGATCGATCGACCAGATAAAACATCGCATCAGCATTCATCACCATAGCGTAGTTCTCATTGCCGCTACGTTCTTTCAAACGCTCAACGGCTGCGGTGGCGCGAGTCGATCTCATCATGTGCTCCTTGCTGAAAGCATGGTCTAGCGAAAACGTCCGGTCAACATCCAATAATGCTCGTAACGGTGAATACGCATATCACTCAACATTGATGAAAAACGCTTGCGCAATGTGCTGTCAGTGGGGAAATTTTTGACGATCTCATAGCGCTCGCCATCTGGCAAAGCATGAATTTGATAAGTATTGCCGTCCAGATCGGTGCGTGCAATCGTCGTTTTTTCGGTTTCCACAAAGCTGTTATCGACCAAGATCAGCAAGCTATCTTTGCCGACAACGTCACGCATGCGTTTGAGAACATCAAGCTGCTCCTGACGCTTGACATGTGACCACCAGAAACCCGCAAAGCAGGCATTAAAATCGCCATCCATTTTTGGATTACAAGCATCCGCCACTTCAAATTGCACAATCTCTTCTGGTAGTTCGCGCGCCTTGGCCATGTCCAGCAAACTAGGATTGATATCAGTTGCCAGCACCGATTCTGCGTACTCTGCCAGTTCATCAGTCCAATAACCATCGCCACACGCTAACTCCAACACGCGCTGGCCCGACAACAATTCACGCAATCGCTCCATGATCAGATCCAGATCATCCATCGCTTCTGGATTTTCGACATCTTCCTCATCGAAATTATTGCGCACCGCGTAGTAGGCGGCCATATCGGTATTTACCGGATTAGTCATACTCTTTATTTCCTGAAATACAGTTAAAACAACGCGTTATTTATAAACCCGGGCTATAGACCCAACTTATAGGCGCAACAATCAAAGCCCCTGTCATAACTCGTACATATCTTTCTCACCATTTAAAACTTGCTCCACCAATTTTCGATTCAATGCCGGTGCCAGCAGTTCTATAAATGTAAACACATAGCCACGTAAATAAGCACCCTGCTTCAACGCAAGCCGCGAGACATTGGTGCCAAACAGATGACCAGCTGGTATCGCTCGCAGATTCTTGTCGCGCTCTTCATCAAAAGCCATACCGGCAATGATGCCGACTCCCAATCCCAACTCAACATAGGTTTTAATGACGTCCGCATCAATCGCTTCCAGCAGAATATCTGGCTTCAAATTACGCAACTGGAACGCATGATCGATCTTATTGCGACCGCTAAAAGCACTGTCATAAGTAATCAGCGGAAAGGCGGCAATTTCATCCAGCGAAATCGCTTTTGATTTTAACAACGGATGATCTGGTGGCACCACGATCTGATGTTCCCACTGATAACAAGGTAAGGAGATCAAGCCATCGACATCAGCAATCGATTCAGTCGCCAGCGCCAGATCAGCCTGTCCCATCAGCACCATATCAACCACCTGCTTGGGATTGCCCTGAAGCAAGGACAGTCGCACTTTAGGAAACTTTTGCGAAAACGCCTGCACCGCTTTTGGCAGAGAATAACGCGCCTGCGTGTGCGTGGTAGCGATTGTAAAACTGCCGCTATCGTGCGCAGCAAACTCGTTACCTATCTGTTTGAGACTGTCGATCTCCTGCAAGATCAACTCAACCGACTGCAATATCGCGCGCCCTGGCTCAGTTAGACCGCGGACTCGCTTACCGTGCCTTGTAAAAATATCAACGCCCAACTCTTCTTCTAGCTCGATAATCGCCTTGGAAACCCCGGGTTGCGAGGTAAACAAGGCTTTGGCGGCTTCCGTCAAATTGAAGTTTTGGCGCACTGCCTCGCGTACAAAGCGAAGTTGATGAAGATTCATACTTTCCTCAGCGGAAGATGGACGTTGGTTGCTATTGATAATTAGCGCTTATATCAGAAAGGCATATAAGCAAATAATTACTAAGTCGTTTGGAATAAGCCCCAAGTTTATTACTATTTGCGCTACTTTGCGCGGGGTCTTATGTCTGTTTCATACATTGTTTCTGGATTTGCAGTCGGTTTGCTGGTCGGTTTAACCGGTGTCGGCGGTGGCTCACTGATGACGCCACTATTGACGCTGATGTTTGGCATCTCACCGACTACTGCCGTCGGCACTGATCTGGCGTTCGCTTCGATCACTAAAGTTGCTGGCACCATCGCGCACCGCGCCAAGGACAATGTGCACTGGCATATCGTGCGCCGTCTGTGCATAGGAGCACTGCCTGCAGCAATATTGACCGCGCTTGCGCTCAAATATTTTGGCGGTCTTGGCCCAGAAGCAGCCCACATTATCCGCTATTCGATTGCTGGCTCTGTCATGCTGACGGTGATCGCGCTGATCTTTAGAACCCGTTTACAGCAATGGATGAGCGCCCATCCTGATCGACAAATACAAGGTGGAAAATTGGTGGCTGCCACTATCATTTCAGGCGCAATCCTTGGAACATTGGTTACAATCTCATCTATTGGTGCCGGCGCTATCGGCGCCACGGTTCTGGTATTGCTGTATCCCCGCCTGACGCCGGCCGAAATTGCCGGTACCGATATAGCCTACGCTGTGCCATTGACCGCAATTGCGGCGCTGGGGCACTGGTGGCTTGGATCCATCAATTGGGAATTACTGGCTATGTTGTTGCTGGGCTCTGTGCCCGGCATCACGCTCGGCTCCCTCGCAGCACGTGCAATACCGGAAAAATTATTGCGCGTCCTATTGGCAACCATGCTGACAACCGTTGCCGTAAAACTGGTTTATTAAGGAATTAACACTATGTATCGCTACGATCAATATGACCATCAAATCGTCAAGGAACGCGTTGTACAGTTCCGCGATCAGGTGCGCCGTCGCATCGCGGACGAATTGACAGAAGAAGAATTCCTGCCGCTGCGCTTGCAAAATGGTTTGTACATGCAACGCCATGCGTATATGTATCGCATTGCCATTCCATATGGTCTGCTGTCTTCGACACAGATGCACACGCTGGCTGATATCGCGCGTAAATATGATCGCGGTTATGCTCACTTCACCACACGTCAAAACATACAGTACAACTGGATCAACCTAGAGGATGCGCCGGATATTCTGGAGCAGTTGAGCACAGTCGAAATGCACGCAATCCAAACATCGGGTAACGACGTCCGCAACACAACCGCCGACGAATATGCGGGTGTCGCTGCCGATGAGTTGCTCGATCCTCGCCCTTACACGGAACTCGTGCGCCAATGGAGCACTTTCCATCCTGAGTTTGCCTATTTACCGCGCAAGTTCAAAATCGCCTTCAACGCTGCGACTGAAGATCGTGCGGCGACAGCGGTGCATGACATTGGCGTCACCGTCGTCAAAAATGACAAGGGTGAAGTCGGTTTCCGCATGTTGGTCGGCGGCGGTCTGGGTCGTACACCAATTATCGGTAGCGTGATTCGCGAGTTTTTGCCGTGGCAGCATCTGTTGACCTACATCGAGGCGATTCTGCGTGTCTACAATCAATACGGTCGTCGCGACAACAAGTACAAGGCGCGCATCAAGATTCTGGTCAAGGCAATTGGCCCAGAAGAATTTGGCCGCATGGTTGAAGCCGAATGGGCCGATCTGCAAGATGGTCCAGGCACGCTGACGACCGAAGAATTTAATCGCATTGCAGCCTACTTCGCACCACCTGCCTACGAAACACTAGCAAACGAAGATGCATTGCTGTTGCAGCAAAGCGAGGACAAAGCCTTTGCCAACTGGATCAAGCGCAATGTCAAACCGCACAAAATGCCAGGCTATGCTGTCGTCGTACTCTCGCTGAAAAAACCAGGCGTACCACCAGGCGATGCGACAGCTGAACAAATGGATTTTGTCGCTGACCTTTCCGATCGTTATAGCTTTGGCGAACTGCGCGTCACGCATGAGCAGAATTTAGTGCTGGCCGATGTCAAGCAAGCCGATCTGCACGCACTGTGGCAAGAAGCCAAAGCGCATCACCTAGCAACGCCAAATATCGGCTTGCTGACCGATATGATCTGCTGCCCAGGCGGCGACTTTTGCTCACTCGCAAATGCCAAATCAATCCCGATTGCTGCTGCTATCAGTGAGCGTTTTGAGAATATCGATTTCCAACACGATATTGGCGAAATCGAACTGAATATGTCTGGCTGCATTAACGCCTGCGGTCATCACCATGTCGGCAATATCGGCATCCTCGGCGTCGATAAAGATGGCGCTGAGTGGTATCAGATTTCGATAGGCGGTGCACAGGGCAATAGCACAGCTATCGGCAGAATCATCGGCCCATCGTTCTCGGCATTGCAAGTACCAGAAGTCATCGGTCGTCTGCTGAAAGTCTACGTGGACAAACGCGTCGCTGGCGAGAAGTTCATCGAGACAGTGCGCCGTATCGGCCCCGATGAATTTAAGAAACAGGTGTACGCAACACCAATCGATATTAAAGAATGTAGTGGTGAGGATGCATATGCGTGAAATTATTAAAGACAAGGCAGTCATCAATGACGACTGGATCGTATTGCGACTGGAAGAAGGCGAAGCACCTGACAGCATTGCCATTCCTGATGGCAAGGTCATCGTGCCGCTCAAAGTTTGGCAGGCACAAGGTACAGCACTGGCTGGCCGTGCAGAAATCGGCGTCTGGATCGCCAGCGACGAACGTCCGGAAGAGCTGAAAGGCGAAGTGGAAAAATTCGCCGTGATCGCAGTCGATTTTCCTAAATTCTCTGATGGCCGTGGCTATTCAATAGCTTATAACCTGCGCGCACGTCTCGGCTACAACGGCGAGTTACGTGCGATTGGCGACGTGCTGCGCGATCAAATGTTTTATATGCAGCGCGTTGGTTTCAATGCATTCGCCACGCGGCCAGATCGCGATATCCATGAAGCACTGAAAGGTTTGACCGACTTCTCCGAGACCTATCAAATCTCGTGGGATCAAAAATCGCCATTGTTCCGCCGTATTGATAGGCAGGCGGTAGCACCAAAATGAGTAACGCACACTACGATCGACTGGTCAGCGATACGCGTGCAACGCTGCAACGCGTAGCCGATTGGTTTACGCCTGCCGTGTTTGCTTCCAGCCTCGCGGCCGAAGACATGGTGTTGACCGATATGATCTTGCGCACAAAATTAGCCATCGACATCTTTACGCTTGAAACCGGTCGTCTGCATCCCGAAACGCTGGCCGTAATCGACAAAATCAAGCAAACCTATGGTGTCGACATCGCCTTGTTTCGCCCACAGCAGGAAGCAGTGGATGGCTACGTTAAACAGAACGGCTTGAATGCATTTTATGAAAGCGTCGAGATGCGCAAGGAGTGCTGCCGTATCCGCAAGGTCGAACCGCTGAATCGCGCACTAGCAGGCAAACGTGCTTGGGTGACAGGGCAACGTCGTGCGCAATCGAGCACGCGTGCCGAGCTCGATGTGCAAGAAGACGATGCTGCACACAATATGGTCAAGTTCAATCCTTTGGCCGACTGGTCGGAAGAAGATGTCTGGCACTACCTGCACAGTAACAATGTGCCGTACAACGCACTGCACGACAAAGGTTATCCATCCATCGGCTGCGAACCGTGCACACGTGCAATTCAACCCGGTGAAGATGTACGCGCCGGACGCTGGTGGTGGGAAAATCCAGAGTCGAAAGAATGTGGCTTACACGTCGTCGACGGCAAACTGATACGCATCAAATCTGTCGCCACTAACCCTTAAATACCAATCGCCCTGAGGCTTGAGAATTTTATGAATACAGCAGTAGATAAACTATTTTTGGATGCCGGCAGCAACAAGCATCTTGATTGGCTGGAGTCTGAAGCGATCCACATCATGCGTGAAGTTGCGGCCGAATGCGCGAACCCTGCCCTGCTCTTTTCGGGCGGCAAGGATTCGGTCATCATGCTGCGTTTGGCAGAAAAAGCATTCCGCCCAGGTAAATTTCCATTCCCGCTGGTGCATATCGATACCGGTCATAACTTTGATGAAGTCATCCGCTTCCGCGACAAACGCGCGGTAGAGCTGGGCGAACGCCTGATCGTCGGTTCGGTAGAAGATTCGATCAAGCGTGGCACCGTGCGTCTGCGCAATCCACAAACCGATTCACGTAATGCGGCACAAGCGGTAACACTGCTGGAAACCATCGCCGAACACCAGTTCGACGCCTGCATCGGCGGCGCCCGTCGCGATGAAGAAAAGGCGCGCGCCAAGGAACGTATCTTTTCGTTCCGCGATGAATTCGGCCAATGGGACCCAAAAGCACAACGTCCAGAACTCTGGGATCTGTACAACACCCGCGTTCACAAAGGTGAAAACATGCGTGTGTTCCCGATCTCCAACTGGACCGAGCTCGACGTTTGGCAATACATCGCGCGCGAAAAATTAGAACTGCCATCGATTTACTTTGCGCATCAGCGCCAAGTGATTCCACGCAATGGTTTGTTGGTACCGCTGACCGATCTGACACCAGCCAAAGAAGGTGAAACAGTAGAAATGCAAACGGTTCGTTTCCGCACCGTCGGCGATATTTCCTGCACCTGCCCGGTCTCCTCCGACGCCGATACGGTTGACGCCATCATCGCTGAAACCGCCATCACCCAAATCACCGAACGCGGCGCAACCCGCATGGACGATCAAACGTCTGAAGCGTCGATGGAAAAACGTAAAAAAGAAGGATATTTCTGATGAACGCAGTCGTACAACAAACAGCCACCACCCCCGCCGGCACAGCGTCGGCCGAACGCGGCTTGCTGCGCTTTATTACCGCGGGCTCGGTCGATGACGGCAAAAGCACGTTGATCGGCCGCCTGCTGTTTGACAGCAAAGGTATCTTCGCCGATCAACTCGACGCGATGTCTCGTGCCAAGCACAAGCGTACGGTCGGTGACACCATCGACTTGTCGCTGCTGACAGATGGTTTGGAAGCAGAACGTGAGCAAGGCATCACGATTGACGTTGCCTATCGCTATTTCGCCACGCCTAAACGCAAGTTCATCATCGCCGATACGCCAGGTCACGAGCAGTACACACGCAACATGGTCACAGGCGCATCAACCGCCGATGCAGTAATCATTCTGATCGATGTATCGAAAGTGAAATTAGGTGATGACGGTAGCGTCGAACTGCTGATCCAAACCAAGCGTCACTCGACCATCGCACATCTGCTGCAGATCGAACATGTGATCGTCGCCGTCAATAAAATGGATTTGATTGATTACGATCAGACCGTCTATGACCGCATCGTGGCTGCCTATACCGAGTTTGCCAAGACACTGGGACTAAAAGACATTCGTCCGATTCCACTGTCAGCACTGGCAGGCGACAACGTCGTCACACGCGGTGAAAAACTGGCTTGGTATCAAGGTCCGACCTTGATCGAACTGCTGGAATCGCTCTCCGTCTACGATGAATCGCACAATGATCCTTTCCGCTTCCCAGTGCAATTGGTAGCACGTCACAATGGCCATGAAGCCGATGACTTCCGCGGTTACATGGGTCGTATCGAAGCCGGCAAAGTACGAAAAGGCGATAAGCTGGTGGTGCAACCTAGTGGCCACACTGCAACGGTTAAAGATATTCAGACGTTGGATGGCTCATTGGACGAAGCCGTCGTTGGTCAGTCGATTACGCTGCTACTAAATGAACACGTCGACATCTCCCGTGGCGATATGCTGTCAGCCGCAAGCCGTCCAGCAGAGTTATTGAAAACCGTGAGTGCCGATCTGTGCTGGTTGTCCGAAGAGCCGCTGGATGTACGTCGCAAATACTGGCTCAAGCACACCACCCGCCAAGTGGCTGCACGCATCACCAAAATTGAATCGCTACTGGACATCAATACACAAGAAAGACGTCCAGCTGATGCAGTCAAACTCAACGGCATCGCGCGCGTGAGTGTCAGCGTACAGCAAGCACTCGCCGCTGATGCCTACGATGCGATCCGTGCCACCGGCGCTTTCATTCTGATCGATGAAGTCACGCACCAAACCGTTGCGGCCGGCATGATTCGTCTTTAATCGTAGGTAAAAATGGCACAAGCGGCAGCACCGATTTCTTATGGCAAGGTCTATTTGATCGGTGCAGGGCCTGGTGCGATAGACCTGATCACCGTGCGCGGTGCACGTCTACTGGCGCAAGCCGATTGCGTGCTGCACGATGCACTGGTCAGCGATCAGATGCTCACTCTGTGTCCACAGGCAGAAAAAATTTCGGTCGGCAAGCGCAGTGGTCGGCGCTCAACCGCGCAGATCGAAATCAATCAACTGCTGATCGAATGTGCTGGCAAGCACAAATTGGTGGTACGCCTAAAAGGTGGCGATCCGATGTTGTTTGGTCGTGCTGACGAAGAACTCAGCGCACTCGAAACATTAGGTATCAAGGTCGAAATCGTACCCGGCGTCACCACGGCGTTTGCCGCTGCGGCAGCCACCCAGCAACCGTTGACCAAGCGGGGTGTCGCACGCAGCATCGCGTTTTTTACCTCCAGCACTGCGCCTCAACAACCAGATCAGTTGACGCTGCCAGATTGCGACACTTTAATTCAGTACATGGGTGGACGCGAAGCAATGATTACCGCGCAAAAATTGTTAGAGCAAGGACGTTCGCCAGAATTACCAGTGGTCGTGATAGAAAACTGCAGCTTGCCAAATCAGAAAATCATGCGCATGTGCTTGCGTGATTTGGAACAGGGACTGGGAGAGCGTCAAGGACCGGTATTGGTCATGATAGGTGCTGCGATGGCTACGCGTGACACCTTCGATGGCAGCGCTGAAAATGCATAGCATCAATTAAAATGCAATCGGTGCTCGGCGCCTATAATGTATTCCTGCTGAGACACCATCTTCACACCGCAAGCACCTAGACTAAATCTAGTTTTCTAGGCCATGCTGCCTAGGCAATATGTCGCAATCGCCTGCTGTACCTTGGCATCTTCACCGACCGCATCGACTGTCTTGAAATTCACATGTGGATATTCAGCACGTAAGGTTTCGACGATCAACGGCAGATCACGCAATACATGTCCACCCTGTCCAAAAAATACCGGCACGATCGTGACATCTTCCACGCCCGCGGCAACCAGCTCGACAGCTAATTCCGGCAAGCGCGGTGACATCAATTCCAAAAATGCCAATGCCACAGTCATGTCAGGGGCCTGTTCTTGCACGATCTTCTGTAAACTCTGAAACGGCGCAGCCCAGCGCGCATCACGCGCACCATGCGCAAATAAAACGAGAGCGTGTTTTTTCATATTGATCCTATTTAATGTCGCTCGACCCAAGACAGCGCGCCAATTGCTAACAGCAAATATAACAAGCTAGGTAATACTGCGGTTGCCATCGGCGGCCAAGTATTCAGTAAACCAAGATGCGCAAATAAACTGTTAATTAATTGGAAGCTCACACCCATCATGATGCCGGTAAAAATTTTCAGACTGACGCCACCAGAACGGAAGTGCAGATAGGCAAAAGGTAAAGCCAGCGCCATCATGACAAATACGGCAAACGGATAAAACACTTTTTTCCAAAGTTCGATCTCATAGCGCGCACTTTCTCGATTATTTTCTTTGAGATAATTTGAGTATTCAAATAACCTAAAGGCCGACATTTTGTCAGGATCGGAAAAGCCAACCAATAGAATTTCTGGTGTCACTTCGGATACTAATGTCATGGACGGAATACTCTCGGTCGAGATTGCCGCATTGATATCGGATTGGCTAGCTGTCGTCTGCAATGCCTTGTCACTAAATTTGGCCCTGGTCACATCTGTCAAAGTCCAATTATTATTTCCTTGATACTCACCTTTGGCGGCAGTAATTAAATTGGTTAAATGAAAATCGAGATTGAATTCATAAATTTTCACGCCAAGCAGCTGACCGTTCGGCAACACCTTGGTAACGTTCAAAAATCTTGAGCCGATTGGATCACCCACGTTGCCGCCGAATTTAATCACATCCTTGGTCCACAAACCTGAGCGAAACTCCTGCGACAAGGAATTGCCTCGGGCTGTTAATTTAATTTGCTCCGCAATTTCAGAACTCTTAGGCGCAATAAACTCACCAGTAATAAATGTGATCACCGCCAGTACCGCAGCGATCTTGAAGAGCATCATGGCGGCCATTGCGGTCGACATACTCGATACCCGCATGATGGTAAATTCTGACCGAGAGGCAAACTGTGCCAGCGTCCAAATCGTACCGATCAATGCCGCAATCGGCAGCAAATCATAGGCATAGGCTGGCACGCCCAACAAAACATGCAGAAACGCAGTTTGAATCTTATAGTCGTTGCGCCCTACTGATTTCAATTCGCCAATGACGTCAAAAAAAGCAAACAACGCAAGGAAAGCGATCAAAACAAAAAAGATGGATCGACCTATCTCTGCGGCAAAATATTTTTGCAGCACTTTCATGTCGAAACCTTTCTTACCAATATCAAACGTTTCAACGTAGCCCACAACACCAATGGATGGTAACGACTATTTACTTTCAAGCGCCACAGGAAAAATGCAATGACAACGAGCAATGCAATCAAATGTACCGGCCACCATGCCAGTCCCAGTGTCGAACGATTCTGCGCAACGGCGGATTGCATGAAACTAAGCGTATTGCTATAGAAAACAAACAAGAATAAGGCGATCAACAGATTGATTGAGCGCCCGCCACGTGGATTGACAAAGCTGAGAGGAATTGCCAATAGCATTAACAAAGCGCCCATTAACGGCAACGAAATACGCCAAACCAGCTCGCCGTCATTGAAGTTATTACGATTTTCAATCAGCTCTTTGGTTGTTAAACCACTAGCAGAGGTGTTGCCTACGACAGCTTTTGACTCACTCGAAACCAGCAAACCATAGCGTTCAAATTCCATTAACTGAAAATCCGATTGGTTTGGTATGCCATCGTAACGACGACCTTGATGTAAAACCAAGTATTTATTACCGTCTTTATCAATTTCTATGGTGCCCTCTTTTGCTACCACCACGCTATCTTTACCTTCGCGCGCACCACTAACAAAAACATTCTTTACTTTGGTCGTATCACCAGAGACGCCCTCAACAAAAAATACGCGATCGCCTGAAGATGACTCTTGAAATTTTCCCGGTGAGACACGTGCAATATCTTCGCGGCTGGCATAGCGTTTTTTATATTCGGCGTTTTGCTGATTTGCCCATGGCGTCAAATAAAAACTGAGCAGCGTCGTCATCACCATAATAGGCAAGCCAAACAGCAACACCGGCTTGATCCATCGAGTAAGGCTCAAGCCAGAGGCAAACCAAACAACCATCTCCGAATCCTGATAGCTGCGTGTGACCGCCAGCAATACCGAAATAAAGCCGGTCAGATTCAAAATCACAGGGAGATAATTGAGCGTCGAAAAGCCGATTAACGCGACCACATCCGACGACGCAACTTTACCGCCAGCTGCCTGCCCAAGAATACGGATCAGCATGATCGTGATCGTAATCGAGAACAAAGTGGTGAAGACGGCGCCCGCGGTACTGAGCAAATCGCGTCTGAGCGCGCGCTGAAAAATCATGGGGGAGCTATAATCGTGGATCGACAAGGGGAATAACGCATGGACTTTAGCATAAAATCATTCGACGCCAAAAGCACTATCACTACTCTGAAGACCGGATGTGTAGCCGTAGCCGTGTTTGAAAACAAGGTACTTTCATCCGAAGCAAAAGCATTGAACAAAAAAGGCGTGATCGACGCCGCGTTGCGCTCCGGTGATATTACCGGTAAAGCTGGCAGCACACTGTTACTGCGCGACGTAGACGGCGTCAACGCCGAGCGTATCTTGCTGGTGGGCTTAGGCAAGGAAAAAGAAAGCGGCGAAAAAGATCTGACCGCTGCGCTTAAAGCCTCCGCGGCAGTGTTCGCGACCCTAGGCGCCAGCGAAGCGGTGATTGCGTTGCCCCTTGATGTAGTGGCCGGACGTAACATCGCCTGGGCAATTAATTGCTATATTCTGACCGCACGCGACGCTGCCTATCGTTTCGAAAGCCTCAAGAGCAAAAAAGAGAGCGTTGCCAGCGGCGTCAAAAAAATTGCTTTTATCGTTAATGCAAAGTCAGTTGACTCTGCGCGTCAGGCAATCAAGCAAGCGGTCGCGGTCGCTAACGGCATTGATCTGACCAAAGATCTCGGCAACTTCCCTGCAAATGTCTGCACGCCCAGCTATTTAGCCAATACGGCAAAAAATATGGCGAAAGAATTCAAGCTCGAAGTTGAGATTCTTGATCGCAAACAAGCACAAGCATTAAAGATGGGCAGCTTTCTGTCGGTTACCAACGGCAGTGTTGAGCCACCGAAATTTATCGTGCTCAAGCACATGGGTGGCAAGGCGAAAGACGCGCCCGTGGTACTAGTCGGCAAAGGCATCACTTTTGATTCTGGCGGTATTTCGCTCAAGCCTGGTGCGGCCATGGATGAGATGAAGTACGACATGGGTGGCGCAGCCTCGGTGCTCGGCACCATGCGTGCCATCGCTGAATTAAAGCTGAACCTGAATGTCATCGTCGTGATTCCGAGTTGCGAAAATATGCCTTCCGGCAGCGCAACTAAGCCTGGCGATATCGTCACCTCTATGTCTGGCCAGACTATCGAAGTTCTAAATACCGATGCCGAAGGCCGCTTGGTGTTATGCGACGCATTAACCTATGCCGAGCGCTTCAAACCGGCCGCCGTGGTCGACGTCGCAACCTTGACCGGTGCCTGCATCACTGCACTGGGTCATCACAATTCTGGATTATTCACGCGTGACGACGCCGTCCACGATGCACTGGCAAATGAATTACTCGCCGCCGGCAAACTGTCTGGCGATACCGCGTGGCGCATGCCGATCGAGGATCGTTATCAAGAACAATTGAAGTCCAATTTTGCAGACATGGCCAATATTGGTGGCCCTGCAGGTGGTAGTGTCACCGCAGCCTGCTTTCTTGAACGCTACACCAAAAAATATACGTGGGCGCACTTGGATATCGCTGGTACCGCATGGAAAAGCGGCGCGGCTAAAGGTTCGACCGGCCGTCCGGTACCGTTGCTAACCACCTTCCTGATCCAACGTGCACAGGCAACAAAATAAGCCGACACGCTCTGCCTATCGTCCACAGCGCTCCACGACGATAGGCAGAGCGCTTGTCATGACCGCTCTCTGTTCGGCATAATTTTCAATCTACCTCACCTCCATCATCACAAAGGAAGACGATGATCGCTTTGATCACAGGTGCAAGCTCGGGCTTTGGTGCAGAAATGGCACGCAAGTTTGCGCGTCATGGTTATCAAGTTATTGCGTGCGCACGCCGCACCGACAGGCTGGCGGCGTTGGCAACCGAAGTTGGCGATGCATTGCATCCGGTCGAAATGGATGTGACTGACAAGACCTCCATTGCCACAGCATTGGAAAGTCTGCCTGCCGAACTGCGCGACATCGACGTATTGATCAACAACGCCGGTCTCGCACTCGGTATACAGCCCGCACAAAAAGCGTCGTTGGCAGAGTGGGAAACCATGATCGACACCAACTGCAAAGGATTAGTGACCGTCACGCATATGATGTTGCCTGGCATGGTTGCACGCGGCAGCGGTACCATTATTAATATCGGCTCTAATGCTGGTAGCTATGCTTATCCGGGTGCCAATGTCTATGGCGCCAGCAAAGCGTTTGTCGAACAGTTCACTCTTAATCTACGTGCTGATTTGGTTGGCACAGGCGTGCGCGCATCAAATATCTCACCGGGCCTCGCTGGTGGTACCGAGTTTTCTAATGTGCGCTTACAGGACGATGTAGCCGCAGCCAAGGTCTATCAAGGTACGCAACCACTCAGCCCAGCCGACATTGCAGAAACTGCCTATTGGATCGCTTCGTTACCTAGCCATGTCAGCGTTAATCGCATTGAGATTATGCCGACCTGCCAAGGTTTTGGCCCATTGATGATAAAAAGAGATTAGTCTCGCGTAGATAAACGCCGGTCAACAATGATTGCGTATACACCATCCTTGTGCCGCTGACGCGCACGCTATCAGCAAATGATTAACCCTTACTCAATTTGACAACCATGTCTTCAAACTTCAGCTGGAATATCCGCGTCTACTTTGAAGATACCGACGCCGGCGGCGTGGTGTTTTATGCCAACTATCTGAAGTTTTTCGAGCGCGCTCGCACGGAATGGTTGCGTGCGGCTGGCATTGGCCAGCAATTAATGACCGAAACGCATGGCGTGGTCTTTGTCGTCAAAAGCACCGCGGTTGATTATCATGCCCCGGCGAAACTTGATAATGAACTGAAACTGACTGTCGTGGTCGAAAAGATGGGTCGCGCATCGGTGCAGTTTGTACAGCAGGCATGGCGCATCACGAAGAACGAGCACGGCGACACTGAAGAATTACTTGCCACCGGACGCATCAAGGTTGGCTGCGTCGATTTCGCCAGTTTCCGCCCCTGCGAAATTCCAAAAAATGTTTTAGACAGTATCAAGACGATCGAAAAACAGAACAATTAATTGAGTAATCAAGCAAGCAATGAAGAGAAATGCCCTAAAGAAAAATGCACGAACTCTGACTACATCCCGATTGATGCAACATGACCAGCCTGAAGCATATATACAGATTGATACAGATTGGTTTTCAAATAGTGAGAGAACCTTGTTAAACTTGCACCGATCATCTGGCTCTCTGAATCGCTAGCTGTCATTTCCGCGTTATCTTTTTGAATTATGCTTTTGAACCACATATTGAAATAAGCTCCGCCAGATAAGCAAGCAGCCACGCCGCCATTTCACAACTATCGATAATCTGACTCGCGCCCCCCATGACCGTTACCCAAGATCTTTCCTTCTTTCACCTGATTACCTCTGCGTCGATCATTGTGCAACTCGTCATGCTGCTGTTGCTGAGCGTGTCGATCTTCAGCTGGACTTATATTTTTCGCAAAATGTTTGCGATCCGCAGCGCGCGCGCCAAGACTGAAGAATTCGAGCGCGCGTTCTGGTCCGGCGGTGACTTAAATGCACTCTACCTTGATGCCACCTCCAGCCGTCGTCGCAATGATGGCTCCACCGGCGCACTAGAACGCATCTTTGAAGCCGGCATGAGCGAATACAATAAAGAATCCAGAAGTGCAGCCAGCGCGCTTAATGGTGCGGCGCGCCTCGATGGCGCACGCCGTGCAATGCGCGCCGCCTATCAGCGCGAAATGGATGGACTCGAATCACATCTCGCTTTTCTCGCGTCGGTTGGTTCAGTATCACCATATGTGGGTTTATTCGGCACCGTATGGGGCATCATGAATGCGTTCCGCGGACTCGCCAATGTGCAACAAGCAACGTTAGCATCGGTTGCGCCAGGCATTGCCGAAGCGCTGGTTGCTACTGCGATTGGCTTGTTTGCGGCGATTCCGGCGGTGGTTGCCTACAACCGTTATTCGCACGACATTGACCGGCTAGCGATACGTTTCGAAAGTTTTGTCGAAGAATTTTCGAATATCTTGCAGCGCCAAACCCGATAGGACGCATCGATGACATTTTCATCCGGCAGTATGCGCGGCGGGCGCACGCGCAAGTTCAAGGCAGATATCAACGTCGTCCCCTATATCGACGTGATGTTGGTTCTGCTGGTGATTTTTATGGTGGTCGCCCCGATGACCAATCCAAATGTCATCGATTTGCCCAACGCCGCCAAATCAGTTTTGCCACCGACTGAATACATACGCATTGATCTCAAGCCCGATGCCTCAGCCAGCATCTCCATTCACGGCAAAAAGAATGCGCCAACTACTGCCGAGACTGTGTCAGATCGCGAGGCATTACAGCAAAAGTTGCGCACACTGTACGCGGCTAACCCAGAAATCTCGGTGATGATTGCGGCTGACAAAAATATTAAATACGACGAGGTGATTCAAGCCATCTCGGCCGCCAAGAAACTTGGTATCGAGCGCGTTGGGCTGGCCACCAGGTAAAGATGTTTTATGACTGATCAATCTCCGTATCACGTACCCAAAGAACCTGGACGCTGGCGCGCAATCTCGCTAGCGGCCGCCGTGCATGCGGCACTGTTGGTGTTTTTTTGGATTGGTATCGATTGGCAAAGCGAAACGCCAATCGCGGTACAGGCAGAAATCTGGGATCTGAAGGCGCGCGAAGCAGCGCCCTTGCCAGACCCTAAACCGCAACCAAAACCTGAGCCTAAGCCAGAACCCAAGCCGGCTGTTAAACCGCCACCACCTAAAGTGGAACCGGATACGCCCCCCGTGCCGAAGGTAGATATCGCGTTAGAAAAAGAGAAAAAACGCAAAGAGCAAGAGCGTAAAGACAAGCTTGCAGAGCAACAAAAACAAGAATTACTAAAAAAGCAGAAAGCCGAAGAAGACGCACGCAAGGAAAAGGCGAAAGCGCAAGCAGCAAAAGAGCAAGCTGAAAAAGAGAAGCAAAAGAAAATCGAGCAAGACAAGAAACGGCAACAGGAAGCAGCTCAACTCAAAGCAGCGAAAGCCGAGGAAATGCGTCGTCTCACCGAAGCTGTTGGCAGCGGCGGCGCCGGCAAAGCAGAAAAGTCGACGGGCATAGGACGCGCCGATGCCAGTTACTTGCAAAAAATCGGCGCCAGAATCCGCTCTAATACAATATTTAACGTTCCCGAAGGCTTGAGCGGGAATCCTGCAGCCGAATATGATGTCGAACTGCTGCCAGATGGTTCGGTTCGCGGTCTGCGCTTACGCAAATCGTCTGGCCTGCCCGGCTTTGATGAGTCAGTCAAACGCGCGATCGAACTCTCGCAACCATTTCCACCGGACAATTCCGGACGTGTACCTAGCAGTTTTACCGTAGTCCACAAACCGAAAGATCAGTGACCGATGATGAATAAATTTTTTACGCGCGTGTTCACCGCAAGACTGTTCGCCCTTTTTGCCCTTACGTTCGCCGTCAATGCGCACGCACAATTGCGTGTGGAAATTGCGGGCGTCGGTGCCAATCAGATACCAATCGCGGTTGCTGCTTTTGGTAATGAGTCGATTGCACCTAGCCAAGTGAGTGCCATCATCAAGGCCGATCTGACACGCAGCGGCTATTTCAGGGTGATCGATACCGGTAGCGTGATTACTGAAAACGATCAAATTAATTTTGCCGACTGGAAATCTCGCGGTGCTAATGCCATTGTAGTTGGCAGCGTGCAACGTTTGCCGGATGGTCGCTTTGACGTACGTTATCGTTTATTCGACACGATCCAGTCCACACAGTTATCGTCGCTCGCGCTGGCCGCAAATCCGCAATTCATTCGCGTCTCCGGCCACAAGATTGCCGACGATATCTATGAAAAAATGCTCGGTATACCTGGTGCTTTCGCCACCCGTATCGCGTATGTCACTAAGGTCGGCAAGGAATTTCATCTAGAAGTCGCCGATTCCGATGGCGAAGGCGTACAGCTTGCATTGCGCTCGAATGAGCCAATTATTTCGCCCGCTTGGTCGCCTGACGGTACCAAAGTCGCTTACGTGTCTTTTGAAAATAAAAAACCGGTAGTCTATGTCCAAAACCTCGTCACCAGACAGCGCTCCGTGGCTGCTAATTACAAAGGCAGTAATTCGGCACCAGCTTGGTCGCCAGATGGCACCCGGTTGGCAGTCGCCCTGTCGCGCAGCGGGTTGACTCAGATTTACATCGTCAAAAACGATGGCACCGGCTTGCACAGAGTCAGTAACTCCAGCGGTATCGACACGGAGCCGCATTTTTCATCCGATGGTCAAAGTATCTATTTCACTAGTGACCGCAGCGGCGGGCCGCAAATTTATAAAATGAGCGTCAATGGCGACAATGTAAAGCGCATTACTTTCGGCAGCAATTACAACATTAGCCCGCGAATTTCACCCAATGGCAAAACCTTGGCCTATATTTCCCGTCGCGACGGAAAATTTCAACTATTTGTCCTCGATTTAAGCACTGGTCAGGAACTGCGCTTGTCCGACACCGTCAAAGACGAATCACCAAGCTTTTCGCCCAATGGCCAATACATTATGTACGCTACCCAGTCCGGTGGACGCGGTACTTTGGCAGTTGTATCGGTCGATGGTAGCGTTAAGCAACGTCTGACAACCCAGGCTGGCGATATAAGGGAGCCCACGTGGGGCCCGTTTATGAAATAATGTATTCGTTAATTTTTTGATTTAACACCCTACGTCACAATAAGGAGAATTTGAATGCGCGCATTAACTTCCGTTTTTATCTTATCGAGCGCCATGCTGCTCGCAGCTTGCTCATCCACCCCAATCAACGACAAAGCACCCGTCGAAGATCGCAGTGGACAGGCAGATGCCCGCTCGGTCGGCACAGTCAGCACTTCCAGCGACGCATTAAATGATCCGCAAGGCGTATTAGCCAAGCGTAGCGTCTATTTTGATTTTGATAGCTACATCGTCAAACCAGAATTCCAGTCTGTCGTTGAAAATCACGCTAACTATCTGAAAAGCCATCCAAGCCGCAACGTTAAAATTCAAGGCAACACCGATAGCCGCGGCGGTGCAGAATACAACTTGGCTTTGGGTCAAAAACGTGCAGAAGCTGTGCGTAAATCGTTGTCTTTGTTAGGTGTGAGCGATTCGCAGATGGAAGCCGTTTCGCTAGGCAAAGAAAAACCAAAAGCAGAAGGCAATGATGAAGCAGCATGGGCAGAAAATCGCCGCGCTGACATCGTCTATTAATAGCGATGATGAGAATCAAGCACACGCTTGTTGCGGCCTTAATGGCCGCATTTTCTTGCGCTTCGTTTTCGGCGCACGCAGCACTGTTTGGCGATGACGAAGCACGTAAGGCAATTCTTGACTTGCGCACGCAAGTTACTAGTAAGGCTGATGCTACAGCCGTGCTGGAACTATCCAATCAGAACGACATGCTACGGCAAGAAATAGCACGACTAAACGGTCGGATTGAAGTCTTGAATAACGAAGTCTCAACGTTGCAGCAGCAACAAAAGAGTTTCTATGTCGATCTAGATACACGTCTACGCAAGCTGGAACCGAAAAGCGTCACGGTCGACGGTCAAGAAGCGTTAGTTGGACAAACAGAGCAGCAGGCTTATGACAATGCGTTGACACTGTTTAAGTCAGGCGACTACAAAAAATCTGGGGCGGCCTTCGCAGACTTTGTCAAAACTTATCCGAGCTCGGCATATGCGCCGTCAGCGCAATACTGGATAGGCAATGCCTATTATTCGCAAAGTGATTACCGCAGTTCAATCGCAGCGCAAAAAACGCTGATCAGTAAGTATCCTGATAATCCCAAAGTACCTGATGCGATGCTCAACATTGCAAGTTCGGAGCTTGCGCTCAAGGATAAAAATTCAGCAAAAAAAATGCTGCAAACTTTGATCGACAAATATCCTGACTCACCTGCAGCACAAACAGCAAAAGATCGTCTCAGCAATCTCAAATAAGGAAATTGCCTCATTTGACTCCTTGCTTTAGTCGTCAAAAAAAACCGCCCGTAAATTTTAAAATTTGCGGGCGATTTTTTTTGTTACTGCTCCAACAGGGTTAGCGCAGGCCAATGGTTAACCTGTGAAATAGGGTGTCGATGGAAAATCGAATAAAAACAATAGAAAATCCATCAAGCTGATTGACAGCAACTCACATGGTTCTTTATAATAGCTTTCTTTCGGGTCGTTAGCTCAGCTGGTAGAGCAGCGGACTTTTAATCCGTTGGTCGCAGGTTCGAATCCCGCACGGCCTACCACGAATATTAAGTAATAAGCGCGAGGGTCTAGATCACAAGTCTAGACCCTTTTGTGTTTCTGACGACAGAAACATCAGCATATTCACTACCCCCGCATTTTTTCCATCACATCCCTCATCCATACGTTCGCCAACTCTCTCATGCGGGTAGCGCGAGGAGGTTTCTGCATACTTGGTTAAGGATCGCAGTGCCACTTCTACTTGTGCAACCCGGTACCTGATAGGATAAACAACATAACGTTTCACATGCATCCTCAGCCTCTTTGAATTATTTTTAAAAAACATGGTCTTACCAATGAGGAAACACCAACGGAGGACAAAATGTCTGACAATGACAAAACTGCCACGCATTTCAGCGTCGAAATGCAGCAGAAGTTTGAGACATTCGTGGCTTGGGCAATAACAAACTGTCCTGAACCGGGGCTCACCGACACGGATTTTAAGCAGTGTCGCCAGCAAATCGTACAGCTTGCCGAGTTCCATCACGGCCAACCGCACGACCCCGAAAAGCAAAGTATGAACGAGCAAAACAAGGCGATCCCTGAACCGTCCGAGAACGGTCCCCAGTACGTCAATGTAACGCCCAGTCCATGGCCGTAATCGTTTCTGATAACTGAAGTTTTATCAGCCTTACCTCATCCAACATCACTCAGATGGATGACGCAAATATTTACCCATCATTCTGATACAAAGGAGCTTCCATGAACGCGAACACCACCAATAGCAAGCCTTCCACCCTCTCTAGCGCAACCCTGCGTAATGACTTACAAACCCTTAAAAGCGATTTGGATACCTTGCTTTCGCACGCATCTGAGTTGACCGATATAGAGTTAAATGACGCGCATGAGCGCATATTGACAAAATTCGGCACGATGCGCCAAACCGCCAAGGGTATGGCTGCCCAAGCTGGTCGACAATTCAATCATGGCGTCGAAGTGACGACTGACTATGTAAAAGAAAAACCAGTACAGTCGATTGCACTGGCGGTCGGCTTCGGTACGCTGCTCGGCATTATCATTGGGCGCCGTTGATTATTCTGCGAAGTGAACTTTCTTGTAATACAAGGTCAAATCGTCAGATTGATCCCGAAATATCAAGTTGCGCATGCAGATGATATTTCGAGGTGATTCGGTAGAAGTAAATTAAAATTAAACCAACCGGAAACTAGGGAAGTAGTTGCGCCCGAATCCACTAATCAGAAGGGAAACATCATGAAAAAAATCATGTCCATTTTGTGCTTGATCGCGATGACCTCAGGCTTGGCCGCTTGCAATACAATTCACGGCGCTGGGCAAGATCTTGAACGTGGCGGAGAAAAAGTACAAGACGCTTCTAACAGAGCTAAAAACTAAGTTCATTAGTAATAAAAAAGGGCGTGCATAATTGCACGCCCTTTTTGTATCCGCTTTATTTTAAATCTCGACGTACGCAAAGTCCAAACCTGTGAACTTTGCGTCGACGCTGAGATACGACTGCGGTCTTATTGCTTGATGGTCACCTTATTATCCACCGAGATCACGCCTTTTACATCTTTTGCCAGTTGGCCGGCACGATCAATCTGGGTCTGATTGGTCGCGGCACCATTTAGCGTTACCACGCCACCCGAAGTTTCCACATCAATTGCCAAGCCTTTGATATCCGAATCGGCCAACAAGGCAGTTTTAACCTTGGTGGTGATAATGGTGTCGTCAATAGCGGTTTTCGCTTTTTCGGTACCTTCTTTTGCATCCGCCTTCATGTCACTCATCGTATCGTTAGCAGACGGAACTGGCGTAGTTGGCGGTGTATCAGTAGCAGCGGGTGGTGTTGTGCTGTCTGGCGTAGCAGCAGGCGGCGACATCTCCGTAGTTGAACTTGGAGCCATTTCAGTCGATTCAGCCGGTGCCGAGCTAGACATACCTGCTGCACTGGTGTCGTCTGCCGCGCGACGCTCACAACCAGTAGCAAACAGTGCGGTCAATACCGCAGTGGCGATGATCAATTTAGATTGTGTTGGTAATGTTTTCATAATAGTGTTCCTTTCAGGGAATAAATCCTGTGCCTCCCCCAACTCTCCTGAGGAAACAAAGAATCTTGGGCTCATGATTTATGCCGTATGCGTTGCTAAATATAACAACGCAATCGGTTATCTTATTGACCACACTAAGTTGGGTAGGTTCGATCTCTATAAGAAATAAATTACAAATATGTAACGAAACTAAACCGCCGAACAATTCCAAAAAGCAACCATTACAACCTTACTCATAAATTCCAGGCCGGCTCACGCCACCACCGGCTGCATTTTAGCAAGTGCTTTTAACAATAATGTGGGATCACCCTGCGCAAGTTTGCTCGCGTCTGACAAAGTCTGTCTATATGCGCGCGCATGCGGCAAACCAGCCATCAGTCCCAGCATGTGACGTGTGATGCTATTGAGCTTGAGGCCACCACCCTGCGCACTCTTACCGTATTTTTCAAGCTGAGACTGAATATAGGGAATCATTGCCTGTATCACTTCTGCGCGCGACTTCGGGGTAGCGTCATCAGCGTAATAGCGAGCGTCAAACGACGCCATCAGATACGGATTGTGGTACGCCTCGCGTCCCAGCATCACACCATCGACGTGCGCAAGATGCGTATCGATGTCTTCCAAGGTCTTAATACCGCCATTGATGATGATCTCAAGCGATGGAAAATCTTTTTTCAAACGGTAAGCATATTCATAACGCAATGGGGGAATCTCGCGGTTTTCCTTGGGACTGAGTCCTTGGAGGATCGCATTGCGTGCGTGCACGATAAACGTATTGCATCCAGCACCTGCCACCGTGCCCACAAAATCACGAACAAAATCATAAGACTCGACCTTGTCGATGCCGATGCGATGTTTAACGGTCACATCAATCTGTACTGCATCACGCATCGCTTTAACACAATCGGCTACCAAGGTCGCTTCATTCATCAAGCAAGCGCCAAACGCCCCCTTCTGCACCCGCTCTGACGGACAGCCGCAATTCAGATTGATTTCGTCGTAACCCCATTTTTCACCGAGCTTGGCGCTTTGCGCCAGATCAGCCGGCTCGCTACCGCCCAGTTGCAAGGCAACTGGATGCTCCTCTTGATTAAAATCGAGATGACGCGGCACATCGCCGTGCAAGAGCGCGCCGGTGGTCACCATTTCGGTATAGAACCAAGTATGACGAGTGATCTGTCGATGGAACATGCGGCAATGCCGATCAGTCCAATCCATCATCGGCGCGACACTCATACGCCTTTTATTATCGATTACGGGCTTCATTTAAATATGGCAGGAATTTCTGTGATTCTGCAGGTAGAGACTTGTGCGACATTATAGGCTGTAAGAGATGCTTGGCTTATATTGTCACCTCAAACCCATGACGACGACGCTGTAGTAGCGATGTCTTGAAACGCGGATTTACAAAAAAGATAGCCCTGCATTAAGTGGATCTCCGCACTCTCGCAAAAGTCGCCTTCAGCTGGCGTTCTATTCCTTCTGTAAGTACTCGTATCTTTAACGCCGTGCAAACGGAGACGATACCATTCACGATCGCCTGTTTGGGTTTGCTAGCATCGATGCCTCGCATGCATTGATCACACCTGACGTGATTGAAGGTGACGCAAGCTTAGCTAGATGTGTGGAAATCATTTGAAATTTGCTTTGATTAGCCAATGAGAGTAACGGCCATCCGCTTCGAAGCTTGTGTTTGGGTCAAACTAAGACTTGCATTACGAATGGTTTAATCCGCCAAGACTTGATGCTTGGTGCGCCATGCGCTCAAGCTGTCGGGGATGCCAGCAAGCTGTGTCAGCACATAGATAGACTTTGGCGGACGACGGGCAAGTACCGGACAAGCTCCCCCTACCCATAGCTCCGTACTGCTCGGCAATTTCCCACGTAAATCAGTCAGGCCTTCGAGCACCAAGCGAGGGTTCATCGCGCCGGAAACTGAAAGCGCAACGATATCTGCGTTTTGCGCCTTGCTTGCGCCAACGATATCCATAATTGGTGTTTGCACGCCCAGCGAAATACAACTCGCTCCTTCCTGTGTGAAAATCGCCTCCGCCATCAATAGGCCAAGGCCATGCTGCTCTTGTGGCAAGGTCGTCAATAAAATACGCGGCCTAACCGTTGTTTTCCGCGGCGGCAATTGCAACGAAGAAATCGCGGCACGCATGACGATTTGCACCGACTCGGTATACAAATGCTCTTCAAATATCTGCAATGCGCCGTTGGCCCAACTCTCTCCCACTAGGCGATTAAGCGGCACCAGCAACTCGACGATAAAACGCTCCAGCCCCATGCGAGACAGTGCTTGCGATAGGCCGTGACGCAAGGCTTCTGCCTGCTGCGTCATGCACAAATCGAGATAGCCTTGCAAAATCGACGCATCGGCAGCACCGGCATTGACCGATTCAGTAGCGAGTACTGACTGCTGCACTAGTTGCTGCAACTCCTGTATCCCGTAATGAATAATTTTCCCAGGGCGATGTCCTTGATCAAGCAAGCGCTTCAAGATGCGCAACTTATCCACCTGCTCAAGTAGGTACGCACGCTCACCCAAACTATCCCTTATCGGAGCGGGGAATCCGTAACGACGCTCCCATACGCGCAAGGCATCTTTGGACAAACCGGTATCGCGCTCAACGGCGCCAATACTCATCGTTATCTGCATAAAAATTTACATGCCTATCTTTTAGCTGCGTCTTAAGAAGACGATATGTAGACACAAAAATACATAAATTACTCAAAACACAATATTTTTGCCAATCGCGTCTATTTTATCGCTTAATTTAATTAAGTTTTGTCCTAGACAAAACATTGACATAAAATGTCTTTATGCTCAACATACATCAACAACTTCTCAGTCCACCTATTTAGCAATCCACAAGAACCATCGCTTATTTTGCAAAAATTAATATTAATTCGTCATAAAAATGAATCCGTTTGATCTTTTCTTCCGTATCACATAGCAAGAGCGCATTGGATGCGCGCGAAATACAGTTTGATTGTTCAAAGGAGTCGTTTCGCATGAAAATCGCCGTCATCGGTTCTGGCATCGCTGGCCTTGCTTGTGCTTATCGCCTTGCGCTAGATGGCTATGACGTCTCGTTATTTGAAGCCAATGACTATTTTGGTGGGCATACGCATACCGTCGATGTCACTTTTGATGGCATAACGCACGGCGTCGATACGGGGTTTCTGGTTTTCAATCACCGCACTTATCCTAATCTAGTACGTTTGTTTGACGAGCTCGACATCGAGACAGTCGCAACTGATATGTCCTTTTCGGTCAAGCTGGCACTCGCCCATCGTTCCTTAGAATGGGCAGGCGGCAATCTGGATGCGGTTTTCGCCCAGCGTCGCAACATATTGAGCCCCGCTTTTTTTCGTATGTTGCGCGATATCCTGCGTTTTAATAAACAAGCGACCGCTTTCGCCTTACAGCAGAACCCTTCCATCGAGACGATTGCGCTTGGCGATTTCCTCGACCGTAACCACTACAGTGCGGAGTTTCGCGATTGGTATTTATTACCGATGGCTGGTTGCATCTGGTCTTGTCCAACAGAGCAGATGCTCGCGTTTCCGCTCGCCTCCTTTGTCCGCTTTTGCCACAATCATGGACTGCTGCAGATCAATGACAGACCGCAATGGCATACCGTTAAAGGCGGGGCGCGCCACTATGTAGAAAAAATGCTGTCCCGTATTCCACAGAAATTTCTCCATACACCAGTCCAATCGGTCAGAAGAACCACACTAGGGGGTACATCTAAAATCAAGATCGTGGCAGCGGATGCTGTGCACGTTTTTGATCATGTCGTACTAGCGTGTCATAGCGACCAATCATTGAATTTGCTCAGTGATCCTAGCGAGGCCGAACACGCGCTGCTGTCTGCTATTCAATACCAGCCAAACCGCGCGGTACTCCACACAGATACGCGCTGCCTGCCGCTAGCCAAAAAAACATGGTCCGCATGGAATTATCAAAGTGAGCAGGGAAACGAGCCGCGCGTTTGCGTCCATTATCTGATCAACCAATTACAACCGCTGCCTTTCCAGCAGCCAATTCTGGTATCACTCAATCCATTGCAAGAACCTCGCGCGGAATCTGTGTTGGCGGCATTCGATTATGCGCATCCTGTTTTTGATGCAGCGGCAGTGACAGCGCAACGCCATCTGCCAACAATTCAAGGACAAGCGAACACCTGGTTTGCTGGTGCGTGGACTGGATATGGTTTTCACGAAGACGGTCTTAAATCAGGACTAGATGTCGCGCATTCAATTGCAGCACTGGCGAAACGTACCCTCAACTCCGAAGCCGCCTGACGGAGTGCTGCATGAACCAACACCCAGACAAGATACAACTCTGCTTCGGCCATGTCAGACACACGCGTGTCAGGCCGGTCGCGCATGCATTTAACTATGGCGTCTACTTCTTGCGTCTCCCATTGCGTGCACTCGCGCAAGAAGAAAAACCCACACATCCAGCCACTAAGTTACCTTGGTTTTTCTCGCACAATCGTTTCAATCTCTTATCTTTCCATGACGACGATTACGGCGACGGCAAACTGTCATTGACTCAATGGATTGATCAGCTATTGCAGCGAGAAGGAATTAACGATGCAGATGGTGAGATCTGGCTGCAGACTTTTCCACGTGTGCTGGGGTATGTCTTCAATCCCGTTTCATTCTGGTTTTGTCATAACCGGGACGGAAAGTTACGTGCCATCCTCGCGGAGGTGCGCAACACCTTCGGCGAGCGCCATTGCTACCTTTTAGATACTGGCGCTACGATGTCCTACGGTATCGAGTTATACACAAGAAAAATATTCCACGTCTCGCCTTTCTGCAAAGTCGATGGGGATTATCACTTCCGCTTTATGCGGACTGACCGAATCAATCAGGCACGGATAAACGAACAACATATTGCCTGCATCGACTACCACGACGCGCAAGGCCTATTGATACAGACCAGCATCTCAGGCTCTTCTTCTCCGCTTTCTTCGCAACTGATCGCAAAAGCATTTTTTCTCTATCCGTTCATGACCTTCGGTGTGGTGGCAAGAATTCACTTGCAGGCGCTGAAGCTTTGGTCGAAACGTGTGCCATTTTTCCGCAAACCTAATCCACCTTCCTGCGATATAAGCCGATGAATACCAAATCCCTTTCTTTTTCACCCACCACTTGTGAAACTCAAGACAAAATTCTTGCTCATGAGCTTCCTCCGCATGTGCAATTTATTCTGCGGCTGCTAGGGAAACTGGAACATGGTGCGCTGCGCATGGAGTTTCCTGATGGACGTATCGTGCAGTTCGGCGACCACTCACCACCGGTCACGCTCTCTTTGAAAAATTGGGATATCTGTAACGCCGCGCTGAAATCTGGCGACATCGGATTTGCAGAAACTTTTATTGACGGTCACTGGAGCACCGACGATCTGCCACGCTTGATCGAATTGTTTGTGCGTAATCGCAATGCCATCGAATCGGTGATCTACGGAACGTGGTGGGGTAGCTTGCTGTATCGCGTCCGTCATCTGTTCAATCGCAACTCGCGCAACGGTAGTCGAAAAAATATTCATGCGCATTACGACATCGGCAATGACTTTTATCGGCTATGGCTAGATCCGTCGATGACCTATTCGAGCGCCCTGTTTTCCAACGAGCACACCAGCAGCTTGCAGGACGGGCAGCACGCAAAATACCAACGCATATTGGATGAAATCAAGCTCCCAGAAAATGCACGCGTACTGGAAATTGGCTGTGGTTGGGGTGGCTTTGCGGAAATGGCAAGCCGAGTCGCCAACGCGCATGTGACCGGCTTGACGCTCTCCACCGAGCAGCTGCAATTCTCCAATCAACGCTTAGAAGCATGCGGTCTTGGTGAGCAGGTTGAGCTACGTCTGCAAGATTTCCGTGATGTCGAAGGTGAGTTCGATGGCATCGCCTCAATTGAAATGTTTGAAGCCGTAGGAGAAGCCTACTGGCCACAGTATTTCGAATGCATACACCGCAATCTAAAAGCGAATGGCCGTGCCTGCATACAAACCATCACGATCGCAGATGAATTGTTTACACGCTATCGCAAAGGCACCGACTTCATCCAGCAATACATTTTTCCTGGAGGCATGCTGCCATCTCCTTCGGCTTTTAGCGCACAAGCTGAAAAACACGGCTTACGTGTAGTCAAAGAATTTCGCTTTGGACTCGACTATGCGCGCACGTTGCAGGAATGGCGCAATGCCTTTAACGAAAAATTGGCGCAAGTGCGCGCCCAAGGTTTCGATGAGAAATTTTTACGCACGTGGGAATTTTATCTAGCCTATTGCGAAGCAGGTTTTCGTGCAGGCAGTATTGATGTCATGCAGTTCACGCTGGAAAAGACTGAGCGATGAAATGAATATTTATGCTACGTCAGTCCGTCTGGTATGTGCGCTAATTGCTGTAGTCATCATGGTCGTTATGGTGCCAGGCGCATTAGCAACTGAAAACCCAGGACTCCATATTCAAAAAGCAATCCCTCAAACAGATCTTGCTGGGCAAGGTTCATTTCGTTGGTTCGGATTGAAAATCTACGATGCGCAATTATGGGTAGGACCGGAAGGGTATGACGCGAATCAACCTCTGGCAGAAAAATTTGCACTTGATTTACATTATGCTCGCGCACTGGAAGGAAGAAAAATTGCAGAGGCTAGCGAAGCTCAAATTGCAAAACTAGGCATAGGCACTCCAGAACAACGCAAAGGCTGGTTGAAAGAAATGATCCAACTCTTTCCAGATGTCAGCGACGGCACACATTTAACCGGCATCTACCTGCCACAACAAGGCACATCTTTTTATTTGGATGGGAAACAGATCGGCACAATCAAGGATGAAGATTTCTCACTTGCTTTTTTTTCGATCTGGCTGGCGCCCGAAACTAGTGAACCAAAGTTGCGCAATGCTTTACTGAAAAATGCAGTCCCGCACTGATGCAACAGTTCTCAAAAAATGCCGTTTTTAGCTATGGTTTGTTCGGGCTACCAATGGCATTGGTGGGCTTGCCGATTTATGTCTATGCGCCACAATTTTATGCAGAGAATTTCGGTCTATCGCTCACCCTGATCGGCACTGCCTTGCTTATCATTCGGATAAGCGATGCATGTATAGACCCACTGATCGGGCAATGGGTCGACCAACACAAAAGCAGAACTGGATACGATCGTTTCATTTTAATCTCGCTGCCGCTACTGGCACTGGGATTTATCGCATTGTTTCATCCGCCGGTCATGGGTACCGCGACCACAGTTATATGGTTTTTGTCTGCCTTGCTGGTGGTCTATACCGGATTCAGTATTGCAACGATCGCTTATCAAAGCTGGGGCGCCGCACTGACGCAAGCGCAAAGCGAACGCTCTCGTCTGACGGCGACGCGCGAAGGATCAGGTTTAATCGGTCTGATTGCAGCAGCAGCATTGATCGGGTGGCTAGGGTTTACTTGGTTGATCGTCGTTTTCATTGCGACGCTCTGCATCGGTGCAACCATCCTGCTGAGATATGCCCCCCGCGCAAGGTCTGACATCCCTTTACATCACGGTATCGCAGCCATGACCGAGCCGTTTCGCAACCGACGCTTTCGCTGGCTTTTTTCTGCATTCGTCATGAATGGGATAGCCGCCGCGATCCCCGCCACCCTGTTTTTGTTTTTCGTCAACGATGGGTTACAACTGCCACAGTATGCTGGCCCGTTTCTAGTTCTCTATTTCATCGCTGCCGCCTGCTCAATGCCACTCTGGTCAAGGCTCGCCAGACAACATGGAGAAGCACGCATCTGGCTGCTTGCAATGCTGTTGTCTGCACTTGTATTTATCTGGGCATTTGCATTGCCGGCAGGTGCTGCCTGGCCGTTCGGCGTGATCTGCATACTGTCCGGAATGGCGTTGGGTGCTGATCTCGCGCTGCCTCCTGCCCTACTGGCGGCGGTCATTGGTAAAGCTGGGCATAGTGGTCAGCGCGAAGGAGCGTACTTCGGCGCGTGGAGCTGGGCCACCAAAATGAATCTTGCCTTGGCTGCTGGCATCGCTTTACCACTACTAGAAAAACTTGGTTATCAACCCGGTGTGCACCTTGACCAGGGCATTTATGCGCTTGCCGTTGCGTACGCTTTGCTGCCGTGCGCACTAAAACTAATCGCCGCTGCCATCCTTGCACGTGCACCGCTGTATGACATATGAAGTCCAACCTTACACCCACTAAATTCGGAGACCATGATGAAAGATCTTAAATATCTGTTTGCTGTCATCTGCATCAGCTTACTCACTGCCTGTGCCAGCCCGACCACGGCCGACTATGTCAATGAGCAACCTGTACTTGATTTGCAGCAATACTTCAACGGCACTCTGCATGCTTCAGGCATGTTTCAGGATCGTTCCGGCAAGGTTATCAAACGCTTTAGCGTTGTGATGGATTGCAGCTGGGATGGCAATGTCGGAAAATTAAAAGAAGATTTCAGCTATTCGGATGGCAGTAAGCAGCAACGCATATGGACCTTGCGCAAAACCGGTCCGAACAGCTTTATCGGCACTGCACCAGATGTAGTAGGCGAGGCAATAGGCACCACCGCTGGCAATGCACTGCACTGGAATTACACCTTGGCCTTGCCGGTTGATGGCAAGATCGTCAATGTACAACTGGACGACTGGATGTATCTGATCGATGATCACGTCATGCTCAATCGTGCTGCAATGAGTAAATTCGGTTTTTCTCTGGGCAGCATCACACTATCATTCACAAAACATCCTTAAGCAACAGAACTAAGGAAACGTAAAGATGCCCCCTACACAAACCGGAGAGCAAATATGAATCCTGCCATAACGGACTGGCATGGCAAAAGCGTATGGATCGTCGGGGCATCTAGCGGTATCGGTGCCGAGACTGCGCGTTTGCTATTGGACCGCGGTGCACATGTCGCCCTCTCAGCACGGCGCATCGAGCAACTAACCGAGGTAGCCAATCAACATCCGCACGCCCTGATTGCACCTATGGATGTAACCGATCATGTCAGCATTGTTGCAGCAGAAAAATTAATACGACAGCATTGGGATAACATCGATCTGGTTTTACTTGTTGCCGGCAGCTATCAGGAAATGCGTGCAGATACATTTGACCTGACGATCGCCAATCAATTACTGGATTTAAATCTACGTGGCGTATGGAATTGTCTCGATGTGGTACTTCCCACCCTGCTCGCGCAAGGACAAGGTGGCATTGCTATCGTGGCGTCAGTAGTTGGTTACAGCGGTCTGCCGTTGGCACTTGCTTACGGACCGACCAAGGCTGCACTGATCAATCTGTGCGAATCACTGTATTTTGATCTACGCCCACGTGGTATCGGCGTCTATATGATCAATCCTGGCTTTGTTGCCACGCCCTTGACAGCCAACAATACCTTTCCTATGCCGGCATTGATGTCGGCACCAGATGCAGCAAAAAAAATGCTCCGTGGTATAGAACGCGGGGATTTTCATATCCATTTCCCACATCGTTTTACCAATGTGCTGCGTCTGTTGCGCCTACTGCCTTACCGTCTCTATTTTTGGCTAATTCATAAAGGAACCGGATTGTGACTGATAGCTATTCTGGCAAACAAAACCATGATGCAGACCTGCAGCGGGTGGTTGATTTTTTCGAGACACTCACCCTCGAATCAGCGCAATGCGAGCTGCCTCGTATTTATACCCGTGATGCCTACTTCAAAGACCCCTTCAGTGAAGTGTCTGGACTAGACAAAATTACGCCAATATTTAAACATATGTTCAAACAAGTTGAAAATCCTCGCTTCGCTGTGACCTCGACCGTCTTACAAGGAAACAGTGCATTCATGACTTGGAATTTTCTTTTTCACATGAAGCGATTTTCTCGCGATGAACAATGCATCCGTGGCGCCACACACTTTCGATTCGATGCAGAGGGACTAGTGAACTATCACCGTGACTATTGGGATGCAGCAGAAGAGCTCTATGAGAAGCTACCGGTATTAGGCTCTATGATGCGAGGTTTGAAACAGATTGCAAAAAAATAGTCCGCAACGAATCCACGTCAAGCCGCCCGTGCACGTCACAGAAAATATGCATGAAAAAACCCGGCAATTTTGACGACGATTAAAGTCGAAAAAATTACCGGGTTTTTTGTATCTGAAGTGACCGCAAAAATATTTTGCACCCACCATGGCGGCACGATTAGCGCAGCAACTCCAGCATAGAATATATAAATTAAGCTGCGTCGCGACCAGCTTTTTTACGCTCGTGCTCTTTCAGGTAGCGCTTACGTAGACGAATGCTCTTAGGCGTCACTTCAACCAGCTCGTCGTCGTCAATAAATTCTACTGCGTATTCCAGCGACATGTCGATCGGCGGAACCAGACGCACAGCTTCATCAGTACCGGATGAACGCACGTTGGTCAGTTGCTTACCCTTGATAGGGTTAACCACCAAATCATTGTCACGCGAGTGGATGCCGATGATCATGCCTTCGTACACTGGGTCGTTGTGATTAACGAACATACGACCACGATCTTGCAGCTTCCAGATTGCGTAGGCAACAGCAGCGCCATCATCCTGCGAAATCAGTACGCCATTGCGACGCGCGCCCAAATCACCTTTTGATGCATCAACTGGTGCGTATTCGTCAAACACGTGACTCATCAAGCCGGTACCACGTGTCAATGTCATGAACTCACCTTGGAAGCCGATCAAACCACGTGCAGGAATGCGATATTCCAAACGCACACGACCTTTACCATCCGGTTCCATGTTTTGCAGATCGCCGCGACGACGACCCAGTTCTTCCATCACGCCACCTTGATTGTTTTCTTCGACATCAACAGTCAGGTTTTCGTATGGCTCATGACGTACGCCATCAACCATTTTGAAAACTACGCGCGGGCGCGATACGGCAAGTTCGAAGCCTTCGCGACGCATGTTTTCAATCAAAATCGTCAGGTGCAATTCACCGCGACCCGATACTTCATAAGTCGAATCGTCACCTTCAGCCTGCACCACGCGCAAGGCCATATTCGCTTTCAATTCTTTTTCCAGACGGTCACGAATCTGACGGGTAGTCACAAACTTTCCTTCGCGACCAGCCAGAGGCGAACTGTTAACCATGAAATTCATCGTCAATGTCGGTTCGTCGACCTTCAGCATCGGCAAGCCATTTGGCGCATCCACTGCACAGATAGTCGAACCGATACTGATTTCTTCAATGCCATTGATCAGCACGATGTCACCAGCCAGCGCTTCATCGACCAATACGCGATCCAGACCTTTGAATGTCAACACTTGGTTGATACGTGCTTTGGTTGGCTTGTCATCAGGACCGTTCATCCATACGACGTCTTGCAATGCCTTGATGCGACCAGCCAAAATACGGCCAACGCCGATCTTACCGACATACGACGAGTATTCGAGCGATGTAATTTGCAACTGCAACGGTGCATCAGGATCATCTTCACGCGCTGGAACGTGTTCCAGAATCGCGTCGAACAATGGCTCCATATTGCCTTCGCGGACGGTATCGACCAAACCTGCATAGCCTTTGAAGCCCGATGCATAAACAATCGGGAAATCCAGTTGCTCGTCAGTCGCGCCGAGCTTGTCGAACAATTCGAAAGTTGCGTTGACTGCTTTTTGTGGGTCGGCGTTTTCGCGATCGATCTTGTTGACGACAACGATAGGCTTCAGACCCAGCGCCAACGCTTTACGCGTTACGAAACGCGTTTGCGGCATTGGACCTTCTTGAGCATCAACCAGCAACAACACGCTGTCGACCATCGACAGCACGCGTTCAACTTCACCACCGAAATCGGCATGGCCTGGTGTGTCAACGATGTTGATGTGTGTACCTTTGTACTCAACCGCGCAGTTCTTCGACAAGATCGTGATGCCACGCTCTTTTTCGATGTCGTTCGAGTCCATCACGCGGGCATCGACCTGCTGGTTGTCACGGAAAGTGCCTGATTGACGCAATAATTGGTCAACAAGCGTGGTTTTGCCGTGATCAACGTGAGCGATGATGGCAATGTTGCGAATAGCGCGTTTTGAGTTTGACATGGTCGTATTTAACTGTTGGTGTTGCGGATTTCGGGAAACCGTAGATTATAGCACAGCAAACACCCTATTACTCAGGGAAAACCTTGATATTTCAAAGGGTTGCTGAACTTCAAACCACAAAAAGAGAGAAAATTAGATACTAAACAAGCAATCCAATGGCGGCTGCGTGATGACTGCGCGGCCCTCGCTTGTTAATTAAATATGGCCCTATATCGCATGTAAGCCATAGCGGACGGAGATACTGGCACAAACCGCGTATTAATTTGGCAATTGCGGTGGCGAAGCTAGCTGGTTTGAAATCAAACGCTCCGGCGCAAGCACACCGTATTCCTGCATATGGCCTGTACCCAGCAACATGCCGTCCTGTTGCCGATAGACACGGACGCGCCCTTCTTGCTCTGGATATTTCACATCTTCCTTGCCCAATGCAAGCCGTTGCCCATGCAAAAACCTTCTAGCAAGTTCATCCGTTAATTGCACTGCAGGAAAAGAAACCAGCAAAGCATCCACTGGCGCTAACAAGGTTGCTCGTTCTGTTTCATGATGCGCAGCAAATTGTTCCAACGTCACAACCGCTTCCATCGTCAGGTTACCTACTTGTATGCGCCGCAAGGCGTTCAGATGCGCACCGCAACCCAATGCAGCACCGATATCTTCACCGAGTACGCGAATATAAGTACCCTTGCTGCAACACACACGCAGAGTCAGATATGGCGCCTGATATGCAATTTTTTCTAACAGATGGATGGTCACAGCACGTGCTTCGCGCTCCAGTGTGATGCCTGCACGCGCATATTCATACAAGGGTTTACCATCGCGCTTGAGTGCCGAATACATAGGCGGGACTTGCAGTATGTCACCACGAAATTTCGCCAATGCAGCATCAATATCCGCATCGCTCACATCAACTGCACAACGCTGCAGAATCTCACCTTCGGTATCACCTGTCTCTGTTGTTATGCCTAGATGCACAACCGTTTCATAGGTTTTATCTGCTTCCAGTAAATCCTGTGCGAATTTGGTCGCCTCGCCAAAACACAAAGGTAGCAAACCAGTAGCAAAAGGGTCGAGCGTGCCGGTGTGGCCAGCCTTCTCTGCATTGAGCAAGCGCTTTGCCTTGATCAATGCATCGTTGCTGGACAGTCCTACCGGCTTATCGAGTAGCAGTACGCCATGCACTGGCACGCGCTTTCTTTTTGGGTGAGAGGTCGCCATTGAATAAAATTAATGCGTTCGGAGCCGACATGCAGATGACTCTGCGCTTGTGACAAGGGAGTCATCAGAGAAAAGGGGGAAATCACAAAATCTCTCGCAATCTTGTGAAGTGCTAGATGCTATCAGTCTTCAGCGTCAGCCGCACGTGTAGCGTTGGCCTCATCGATCAATTTAGACATTTCAATCCCCCGTGCGGTCGACGTATCATGCACAAAATGCAGTTCCGGCAGCGTATGAATTGATAGACGACGGCCTAGTTGTCCACGCAAGAAACCAGACGCAACGGACAAACCTTTTACCGTGTTGGCGATCACTGCTTTGTCGTCACTCAACATCGTGAAGAAAATCTTGGCGTGCGCATAGTCAGGTGTGACTTGCACTTCGGTAATCGTCACCATCCCGACGCGCGGATCCTTCAACTCGAATGCGATGATTTCAGACAGATCTTTCTGGATCTGGTCTGCCACGCGCAAGCCGCGTCCGGGGATGGATTTACTATGTTTAGCCATAAATACTTTTTACATCAAAAAAGAGCAGGAGAAATTCCACTGCAGAAAAAATTTCGCATCGACTGACGACAAGGTCAGTCGATGCGATCAGATTACAGATCGGTATTACTACCGATGATGCTTACAGTGTCCGTGCGACTTCCTGTACTTCAAAGACCTCGAGCTGATCGCCCTCTTGGATGTCATTGTAGTTTTTCAGTGTCAAACCGCACTCGAAGCCGGACTTCACTTCTTTGACGTCGTCCTTGAAGCGTTTCAGCGAATCGAGCTCGCCGGTCCAGACCACGACATTGTCGCGCAACAGTCGAACCGAAGCAGCACGTCTGACCAAACCTTCCAACACATAACAGCCGGCGATGGCGCCAACTTTGCTGACTTGAATAACCTGACGAATCTCGACCAGACCCAAGGCCTGTTCGCGCTTCTCTGGTGACAACATACCGGACAGCGCTGCCTTGATTTCGTCTACTGCATCATAAATGATGTTGTAGTAACGAATGTCAACGCCGTTGGCTTCTGCCAATTTGCGTGCTGATGCTTCGGCGCGTGTATTAAAGCCGATGATGACCGCTTTCGATGCCACAGCCAAATTGACGTCGGATTCAGTAATGCCACCCACTGCTGCATGCACGACTTGAACGCGCACTTCGCCGGTAGACAGCTTCTGCAAAGAACCGACCAATGCTTCTTGCGAACCTTGTACATCGGTCTTGATAATCATAGGCAGGTTCTTGACTTCGCCTTCGCCCATGTTCTCGAACATGTTTTCCAGCTTGGCAGCTTGCTGCTTGGCCAGTTTAACGTCACGGAATTTACCTTGACGGAACAGACCGATTTCACGCGCTTTGCGCTCATCCGCCATCACCATGACTTCTTCGCCAGCGTTCGGCACTTCGGTCAGGCCTTGAATCTCAACCGGAATCGAAGGCCCCGCTTCAGTAATTGCCTTGCCGTTTTCATCCAGCATGGCGCGCACGCGGCCATAAGCTGAACCAGCCAAGACGATGTCGCCGCGCTTCAATGTGCCGGACTGAACCAAGATCGTCGCAACTGGACCACGACCTTTGTCCAATTTAGCCTCGACCACCAGACCGCGAGCAGGTGCTTCAATTGGTGCTTTCAGTTCCAACACTTCGGCTTGCAGCAACACTTGTTCGAGCAAGGCATCAATGCCCTCACCGGTTTTTGCAGATACCGGCATGAATGGCGAATCACCACCGTACTCTTCTGGCACAACCTGCTCGGAGACCAACTCTTGCTTGACGCGATCCATATTGGCGCCCTGCTTGTCGATCTTGTTGATCGCCACAACCAAAGGCACACCAGCAGCTTTTGCATGCGCAATTGCTTCTTTGGTTTGCGGCATCACACCATCATCAGCGGCAACTACCAAAATCACGATATCCGTCGCCTTCGCACCACGTGCACGCATCGCGGTAAACGCTTCGTGACCTGGGGTGTCGAGGAAGGTAATCATGCCGCGTGGCGTTTCCACGTGATATGCACCGATATGCTGGGTAATACCACCGGCCTCACCGGAGGCAACCTTGGCACGACGTATGTAATCGAGCAACGAAGTTTTACCGTGATCGACGTGACCCATCACCGTAACAACTGGCGCTCTAGGGAATGCTTCGATATCAGCATGATCTTCACCGATTTCCAGCAATGCTTCTGGATCATCGAGTTTCGCAGCGTGCGCGGTGTGACCCATTTCTTCGACCAAAATCATCGCGGTTTCTTGATCCAGCACCTGATTGATCGTGCACATTTGGCCAAGCTTCATCAACTGCTTGATAACTTCGGATGCCTTGACCGACATCTTGTGCGCCAATTCGGCCACGGTAATAGTTTCCGGTACGTGCACATCCTTGACGATCGCTTCGGTCGGCACTTGGAAATTGGTCTCGCGATCATCGTGATGCGAAGAGCGGCGACCTTTAGGACCAGCGCGCCAACCATCACGACCACCGCCGGCATTACCGCGCGTCTTGATGCCTGCACCACGTTTTTTGGCATCATCCTGCCAAGTGGAAGACACATTGGCAGATTTGATCGATTTCTTGTCAGCTGAAACGACAGCCTTTTTGTCGCCGACTTTCTTGTCTGCAGGTTTGTGCAATGTTCCTTCCGGTGCTTTTGCCGGCTCCGGAGCTTTGATCACACGACGCGGCGCGTTCATCATCGCCTTGATTTGCTCGACTTCATCCGCCACTGCCTTGCGTGCTTCTTCGGTGGCGGCAGCACGTTCCTTCGCTTCCTTGTTGGCTTTGTCTTTGGTCTGCGCTGCTTTTTTCTTTGCTTCGTCGGCAACCAGACGTTTCTTTTCTTCTGCGGCGGACTCGCTTAGCTTGGTTTCATCGGCTGTTTCAGGCTCGACTTCTTTTACCTCAGCTTTTACTTCTTTTTCCGCGTCTTTTTCAGTGACTGCTGCTTCTACTTGCATGGCTTGCGTTTGTGCTTCTTTCTCCGCTTCCAGCTTGGCTAGGCGCTCCTGCTTTTCACGCAAATCGGATTCCTGACGCGCCATCAACTCAGCGTGACGGCGTGTTTCTTCCGCACGACGCGCTACTTCAGCTTCATCAATAATTGGCGCTGCAGTCGCAACAGGCGCTTCTTCCTCAACGGGTTCGTCGCGTTTGACAAAAGTACGTTTCTTACGCACTTCGACCTGAATCGTGCGCGATTTACCAGTGGCATCTGCTTGCTTGATTTCAGTGGTTTCCTTGCGCGTCAGCGTGATCTTCTTTTTTTCGCTATCGGGGGCAACACCATGCGCACGGCGCAGATGATCAAGGAGCTTATCCTTGTCAGTCTTCGACAATTCATCGGACGTGGAGCTTTTTTCGACGCCAGCATCCCGCAGCTGCGTAAGCAGCACATCAGCTGGCATTTTAAGCTCGGTGGCAAATTGGGCTACATTGTTACTCGCCATTCAGTCCTCTTTTCTTGTGACACATTGGATCAATCAACCTTTACGACTTACTTCTCTTCGGCAAGGCTCCATGCTTTGGCTTGTAACGCCTTGGCATGATCATCGTATTTGGCATCGATGAGTTTCATCTCTTCGTCTGTCACATCTTCAAATTCATTTTTAATCAACTGGCGCGCACGATCTGCCGATAAGGCAAGAATGGCACCAAACTCGTCATAGGCCAATGCGGCAAATGCGTCGAGCGTCTTGATCCCCGCTAATCCCAGTTTGCCAGCCGTCACACGATCCATTGCTTCCAGATTGATCAATGTGTCGTCCATGCCTTCCAGGCCCTCTTCGGATGCGATTGCCTCTGTTACCAGTGCATCGCGCGCCCGATTGCGCAATTCGTTGACGGTATCTTCATCGAACGATTCAATATCCAACATTTCGCTGATTGGTACATAAGCGATTTCTTCCAGCGTCGCAAATCCTTCTTCAACCAAGATATCGGCCACTTCTTGATCGACATCCAGTTTTTCCATGAACAGCGTACGGATCACAGCGGTTTCAAGTTGCGATTTATCAGCAGATTCTTCGGCGGTCATGATATTGATTTGCCAGCCAGTCAACTCGGAGGCCAAACGCACATTTTGGCCGCCACGACCAATGGCGATTGCGAGATTTTCTTCGTCGACCACCACATCCATTGCATGCTTGTCTTCATCCACCACGATAGACGAGACATTTGCGGGAGCTAGTGCGCCGATCACAAACTGCGCCGGATCTTCAGACCACAACACGATGTCGACGCGCTCACCACCAAGCTCACCAGTAACTGCTTGCACGCGTGAACCACGCATACCAACACAAGTACCGATAGGATCGATGCGTTTATCACTAGTAAAAACACCAATCTTGGCGCGCACACCAGCATCACGTGCAGCAGATTTAATTTCCAACAGACCTTGTTCGATTTCCGGCACTTCCAGCTCGAACAACTTCATGATGAATTCTGGTGCGGTGCGAGACAAAATTACTTGCGGGCCGCGAGCATTGCGATCAATGCGCAGAATATAGGCACGTACTCGGTCACCAATACGCAGGTTTTCCTTAGGAATCGTTTGATCGCGCGGCAAGCGCGCTTCGATACGACCTGACTCAACAATCGCGTCACCGCGCTCCATGCGTTTGATGGTGCCAGTTACCAAGGAATCGCCACGCTCCAAGAAATCCGCGAGGATTTGCTCACGCTCGGCGTCACGAATCCGCTGCAACACAACTTGCTTAGTGTCTTGTGCAAAACGACGACCGAATTCAACTGATTCGATCGGCTCTTCAATATAGTCATCGACGTCAATATCGCCAATTTGCTCTTTGGCTTCGAAATGCAGAATCTCTTGATCTGGCAATTGCAAACCTGCCTCATCCGGCACCACATGCCAACGACGGAAGGACTCAAACTCGCCCGTTTCACGATCAATCGATACGCGAATATCAACTTCGCCCTCGTAACGCTTTTTGGTCGCTTGTGCGAGCGCGTGTTCTAACGCGCCAAAAACGATATCTTGGTCTACGTTTTTTTCGCGCGCCAGCGCATCAACCAGCAGTAAAATTTCGCGACTCATGCTTTACGGCTCCTAAAATTCACTTGTGGCACCAAATGTGCCTTGTCTACATCGGCGAGCGTAAATTCGAGCTTCGCCGGCCCATCTTTTCCTTCAAACTCCAGTGCGAGCGACTCGCCGACTGGCTCCTGCAATATTCCCTGAAACGATTTACGATTGGCCGCACTCGGCATCGGCAAACGTAATTTCACCAGCACTTCCACACCTGCAAAACGCTGATAATCGGATAGTTTATTCAGCGGTCTATCCAAGCCGGGAGACGATACTTCCAGACGCTCATAGTTGGCATTTTCTACTGTCAAAACGTGCAACAGTTGATGCGTCACTTTTTCACAATCTTCAACTGTGATGGCACCCTTATCTGCATCTTCCGGCGTGAAATCTATATACACCCGCACTAAACCCTGAGCGGCCTGTTCAAAATTGACCAGCTCATAGCCCATGCCAGTGACGGTTTTTTCAATTAATGCCGACAGGTGCAAAAAATTCTCCGAATAAAGCGCTTGCTAGTACCAAACGTACTGTCCAAAAAAGGCCGCAATGCAACAAACTGTTCAACAAAAAAAAAATGGGCATCCGCCCATCTTCTTTTATCATTCCAGCCGCCTAATTTAGATGCCAAATAAACGACTTTTAGCTAGGCGACCCTGTTAACTGCCGAATTATAGGCGAATATCCCGCAAATCGCAACGTTCACACAGATTGAACAAGCACGACAACAACAGCCATCAAGGCTTGATGGACACTTTCGTTTTTACGGCTTGGAGCGGCGGCGTGTACCACCTTGCCCGCCTTGGAAACCATTCCCTCGACCACCACCATTGCCGCCATTATTATTGCGGCTCGCATTTGGGTTCGAATTTGGACGCGGACCTGAACTGCGGCGTGCTGGCTGCCCCATACCAGGGAAACCGAGTGCCGTCTGCAAAGGATCCGGTTGACGACTACGCTGCGGCTGACCGCGCGCGCCGTTTCGTCCGGCATTTTGACCTTGCGGACGACCTTGACCAGAACCTTGGTTGGCCCATGAACTTGGGCTACTAAATTGCCCTACGTTAGGGTCAACAATACCGCTACGGTTACCATTTTGGCGGTTGCCCGAGCCGCTACCACTACGCCCCTTGGATTTAGCACCATCGCCAGCCTTTTTGCCTAAGCCGCTCAATGCCAGCAAATCCCGCACCGCATGTTCTTCCATCTCTTCCCAGCGGCCACGTTTTAAACCACTTGGCAGCGTCATAGAGCCATATCGAGTACGAATCAGGCGCGAAACCGTTAAATCTACCGCCTCGAACATGCGACGCACTTCGCGATTACGACCTTCACCGATGGTGACGCGATACCATTTATTCACACCCTCGCCACCGCCGTCAGCGATTTTTGAGAACTGCGCCAAGCCATCTTCCAACTCAACGCCCCCCAACAATTTCTGGCGCATCCCTTCTTCCAATTCACCAAGGGTACGCACCGCGTATTCGCGATCTATGCCGTAACGAGGATGCATTAAACGATTCGCCAAATCACCGGAAGTGGTGAATAACAATAAACCTTCTGTGTTGAAATCCAAACGACCAACTGCTAGCCATTTGCCCATTTTCATCGTCGGCAAACGGTCAAATACGGATGGGCGACCTTCTGGGTCATTGTTACTGACGATCTCGCCAGCCGGTTTGTGATAAATCAACACTCGTGGCGGACGCGTCGTTACTTTACGTTGAATCAACTTGCCATTGATGCGCACTTGATCCGCAGGCAAAATCCGTTGCCCTATATGCGCAGGTTCACCATTTACCGATACACGGCCAGCAATGATTAACTCTTCCATATCGCGCCGCGATCCCAAACCTGCCTCGGCCAAAACCTTATGCAATTTGGGCGCGTCATCGTCTGAGGTTAACTCACGTCTAAGTTGCTTTTGCGGAGCGCGACGCTTGCCGTCCGCACCGCCATCTTCACCCTGAACAGCATCAAATGCTGCTGAAGTTACAAACGAAAATACCTCATCGGCATCATTAGGCTTGCCCCCCCTAGCACCGGACGCTTGTTTATTACGATTTTTTTGCTGTGGCTTGGCGTCATTAGGACGACCGTTTTTTGCACGCGGTGGGCGATTGTTGCGTCCCTCACCTGAGTTTGCTTGCGGGCTTGCATCTCCAGACGCTGCAATCGATGTCGCATTATCTGCTGCAATTGGTGTCGCGATATTTTCTTGCCCGTCATTTGTGCCTTTAGCCGCACTACGCGCACGACGCAAAGTACGCGGCCCACGCAAACCACGTTTTACTGGTTTTGCGACTGCACCTTCCGGCGCGCTCACATCAGCACCTGTAGCTACATCACTATTTTTTTCCGCCTTAGGCTTGCGCGCTGGCGCCGCATCTGTTGCAGACTCGGCCGATTGGTCCGACACGTGGGTATCAGAAAGATTATTTTTCGTTGGATGATTCATTATTCAATTCTTGGTTATGTCGCTCGGCGATATTGTCGTCTGCCACATCAATTAGCGGCACCGGTTCGACTACTACATCAGTATTAGATTCAGCTTCATCAGCATCGACATCAGCTTCGAGCGGGTAATTCAAATTCGCTGTCGTTTCAGCTGGGGCAGACATCTCGACTTGCGCCTCAACGTCGTGGTCATCTGTTATCGTGCTAGCTAGATCCACCAAAGTATCGGCAACATGCTCGCCAGCATCTCCCTCAACACCCGCTAACGACTCAACTTGCAAATCATCGGCATCTCTTGCCGCCTCAAGCGCGACTGCGTCATTAAAATCGATCCTAGATTGATCTAAATTTGCCTCAAGCTCGGCACCAAATCCTGGCACATCACCCTGTGTAAGCTGCTGCAATGATGGCAATTGATCTAGCGACGAAAGTCCTAAATCATCAAGGAAATGCTTAGTCGTCGCAAACAATGCTGGGCGCCCTGGTACATCACGATGTCCGATCGCTTCGATCCAGCCACGATCTTCCAGCATTCTGATGGTTTGCGAATTAACTGTTACGCCGCGAATTTCCTCGATATCGCCACGCGTTACTGGCTGGCGATAGGCAATGATAGCCAAGGTCTCTAATGTAGCGCGTGAATATTTTGGCGGCTTTTCCGGATTCAGTCTATCCAGATAAATCTTCATACTCGGCCGACTTTGAAAGCGCCATCCAGTCGACAAATTGACAACCTCTATCCCTTTGTCTTGCCAATCAATGCGAAGTTCATCCAGCATCTGATTGAGCACATCGGCATCAATCGGACTCTCCGCATTCTCCGTTTCGACATAGAGTTTCTTCATGTCGCCAATAGACAAGGGCTCGTGAGCGCAAAGTAGCGCTGTTTCGAGGACCTTCTTCGCCTCAGCTATATTCATGTATAGGTGTATTTACGACTATTAAGTTGCAAAGAGCAGAAATTATATTCAACAACAACATCGACAGATGCTGTTTGGTTAGAGAACCTTGTTGATACCGCTGTTCCGACGCTCGTTCAGAGGATATGCGATGAGCGGGAATTATATATGACTTGTAAGACTTGGTTGCGGGGGCAGGATTTGAACCTACGACCTTCGGGTTATGAGCCCGACGAGCTGCCAGACTGCTCCACCCCGCGTCTGAAGATATGAATTATATAGACTCCGCACGAGTAACGCAATCACAATCGAAAATTCTTTGCGCAGTGATACACTTCTTCTTCCTGCTGAGCGGCTGTACTCGCAATCATCCTCTGCTGAGCGTTAATTGTTTTTTCTCTTCACAAATCTTCACAAGTCTAATTTTTTATTCATGAAATTTTGTTCGCAATGTGCACAACCGCTGACACATACCATTCCTGAAGGCGATAACCGACTGCGCTATGTCTGCAACCATTGCGACATGATTCACTATCAAAATCCGAACATGGTGTTAGGCACCATTCCCGTTTGGAATGAGAATGGCGAGATGCGGATTCTTCTATGCCGTCGCGCGATTGAGCCACGACATGGCTATTGGACTTTGCCCGCTGGCTTTATGGAAAATGATGAGACCACATCTGAAGCAGCGATTCGAGAAACGATTGAAGAGGCTGGCGCCAATATTCAGCTACACGGTTTATTTTCGATGATGAACGTACCGCACGTTAATCAAGTTCACATGTTTTATCGCGCTACGCTACTCGATCTCAACTACCAGGCTGGAATCGAAAGCCTCGAAGTTAAGATGTTTGCACCAGACGAAATTCCTTGGGACCATATCGCTTTTCAAACCGTTAGCCACACTTTGAGGTTTTTTCTAGAAGACCATGCCAAGGTAAAAAATGGCGGCGATTACGGTTTTCATACTCTCGACATTACACAATCAAGTTACTCGCGTAAAACCTTACCCGAAAAGACCTCCGAGAAATAAAAAATGGCGCACTGCTGGTGCGCCATTTTTATTTCATCATCCCAAATTACCAATACGTTTCGCGTTCTGGAGTTGCACTGACGTTATGAATTGAAAGGTCGGCTCCATTAAATTCTTGTTCGGCATCCAATCGAATACCAATCGTCATTTTCAACGCACCGTATACCAAGACACCACCAACCAGTGCCACGCCAATGCCGAGCAACGTACCAATCAATTGCGACATAAGCGAAACCCCGCCAATCCCACCAAATGCTTCACTACCAAAAATTCCGACCGCCAAACCACCCCATGTGCCACACAAACCATGCAACGGCCAGACGCCCAACACATCATCGATCTTCCATTTATTCTGCGTCAATTCAAACATCTTGACGAAAATAAATCCAGCAATGGCACCTGTAATCAATGCGCCCATTGGATGCATTACATTGGAGCCAGCGCAAATCGCAACCAAACCCGCCAACGGTCCGTTATGCACATAACCAGGATCATTTTTGCCAGCGACTAGTGCTGCTAATGTGCCACCAACCATTGCCATCAACGAGTTGACAGCTACTAAGCCCTGCATTTTATCCATCGTCTGTGCACTCATGACGTTGAACCCAAACCAGCCGACGATCAATATCCAAGCGCCCAATGCGAGAAATGGAATGCTAGAAGGCGGATGAGCAGAAATTGCACCATCCTTGGTGTAACGCCCACGCCGTGCGCCAAGCAATAAAATTGCCGGTAGCGCAATCCATCCACCGACGGCATGTACAACAATAGAACCGGCAAAATCATGAAACTCCGCAGAGAAAGTCATTTTCAACCAATTCTGAATGCCAAAGTGCTGATTCCATGCAATCCCCTCAAAAAATGGATACACCAAACCAACAATGACGGCGGTTGCGATAAGTTGCGGATAAAAACGGGCGCGCTCGGCAATGCCACCTGAAACTATCGCAGGAATCGCCGCAGCAAACGTTAACAAAAAGAAGAAGCGCACTAACTCAAAGCCATTTTTTTGTGCCAATACATCTGCACTGGCAAAAAAATTGACTCCATATGCGACCGTATAACCGACAAAAAAATAGGCGATCGTTGATATCGAAAAATCGACTAATATTTTAATCAGGGCGTTGACTTGGTTTTTTTTACGAACGGTACCCAATTCGAGAAACGCGAAACCCGCGTGCATGGCCAAAACCATGATTGCACCGAGCATAATAAATAATGCATCAGCGCCGCTTTTATGTGCCTCCATGCGAACAAACTCCCAATAAGTGTGCGGAAATATTTAAAACTGCACCATTGAGAGCAAAATTCATTCCATTTTGGTGAGATTTATAAGCCAATGATTCTAAAGGATAAAAATATCTAGCCACGTCTCATGCTATTTTTCGCACCATAATTGCACACAAATCAAACCAAATTAGGGCATGTTCATGATTCCTTGGCTAACAGATAGTGAACCCTTCCCAGATGTCTTTAGCGCCTTGAGCGAGGCAGACGGTGCGGCTGGATTACTGGCCGCCGGAGCAGATCTGTCGCCACAACGCCTATTAATGGCGTACAGAAATGGGATTTTTCCATGGTTTTCCGAAGGGCAGCCCATCCTGTGGTGGAACACCGATCCACGCATGGTTTTATTTACGGCAGATTTTAAAATCTCGAAAAGTCTGAAGAAAAAGCTGAAGACTGTTGATTCGGATATGAAGGCCGGCAGCGGATATCGCATCCATTTTGACCGCGCATTTGAAACGGTCATGCGCGCCTGTGCCGCAACGCGCAATGGAGAAAACGGCACATGGATTTCCGAAGAAATTGTGGCTGGATATGTCCGACTACATCAAATGGGCTATGCCCACTCATCAGAACTCTGGCTAAACGACAAGCTCATCGGCGGTGCGTATGGCGTCAGCATAGGCAAGATGTTTTATGGTGAATCCATGTTTGCGCGCGAAAGTGACGCATCCAAAATCGCGCTCGCTTACTTGGTGCACTTTTTAAAGTCGCAGGGCGTTTCGATGATAGACTGCCAGCAACAGACCGCACATCTTGCGTCGCTAGGTGCCTCGTCGATCTCTCGATCGGAATTCATGCCGCGTTTGCATCTTGCCGTTAATACGCCGCAAATCTCTGATTGGCAACCGCTAGAGCTGTTTTAGTGTATTGATGTGTATTTAAGTTTTCGTACCTATTTAATAATTGATACTCGAATTTTCTAATCGATTTTTTCATCGCTTACTTTCGTCGACATCGCTTTATTTTTAGACTATGACGCATCTCAAAGATCTGCCTTTTTCCACTTTGCAATTTTATGCAACAGCGCCTTATCCATGCAGCTATTTGGATGGACGGGAAGCGCGTTCGCAAGTAGCCACGCCTTCGCATCTGATTAACGCTGATGTTTATGGTGAGTTGGTCAAGAATGGTTTTCGGCGCAGTGGTGTATTTACTTATCGTCCGTATTGCGATGGTTGCCAAGCTTGTACGCCAGTGCGTATAGACGCGGAGAATTTTTTCCCCAATCGGAATCAGCGACGCACGCAGATCAAACACGATAATTTACAAACTTCAGTTAGTCATCTAACGTATATTCCAGAACACTACGATTTATACCTGCGATACCAAGCCGCGCGCCACGCTGGCGGCGGCATGGATCAAGATAGTCGCGATCAGTACGCACAGTTTCTGCTACAAAGTAAAGTTAATACCCGATTGGTCGAATTCCGCGATCAAGAAAATATCCTGCGAATGATCAGCATCATTGACGTGCTGGATGATGGACTATCGTCGGTTTATACCTTCTTTGACCCCGATCAATCACACGCATCCTATGGAACTTACAATATTTTGTGGCAGATAGAGCAGGCTAAAATTTTAGGCATGCCGTATGTCTATTTGGGTTACTGGATCGCAGAAAGTCCAAAGATGTCGTACAAAACAAACTTCAAGCCCTTGCAAGCCTTACGTGCGGGCGAGTGGGAAACGATATAAATAATGCGAGCATCGAATCACGATAGATACTGTGATTCATTTAAAACGAATGTCGTAATCAATCTGCGTAAGACTCTAGGATCTCAGCACTTTCCCAGTCAATCATGGCAAGCGCGTTAAAATGCACACGATTGTATATTCCTATTAAAACGCGTTCGCGCTCCACTACTCGTAGACTTCTGTGTCCAATAATTTTTTATACTCTATCGCTCGTCCCCTGCTTTTTTCTATGGATGCGGAGGCAGCACACAATTTCACCCTCCCCGCACTACGTCAAGCTGCATCGTTTGGAATAACGTCATTTATTCCAAAGGTAATCGACGATCCACGTAAAGTGATGGGCATTAAATTTCCCAACCCAGTCGGCCTCGCCGCAGGGCTTGATAAAGACGGCGCTTATATTGATGGTCTGGCTGCCTTGGGTTTTGGATTTATTGAAGTAGGTACTGTCACGCCACGCGCCCAAGCTGGCAACCCAAAGCCCCGCATGTTTCGCCTGCCGCAAGCGCAGGCTATTATCAATCGCATGGGCTTCAACAATGGTGGTGTCGATGCGTTTGTTTCGAATGTTAGAGCCTCACGTTTTCATCAAGAAAATAAAGGTGTGCTTGGACTTAATATTGGGAAAAATGCAGATACCCCGATAGAGCGCGCGGTCGATGATTATCTGATTTGCCTAGAAAAGGTCTATCCTTACGCCAGTTACGTCACCATCAATATCTCGTCACCCAACACCAAAAATTTGCGTCAATTGCAGGGTGCGTCCGAGCTGGACGCCCTCCTCAGCCAACTAAAGAGCGCGCAACAACGCTTATCCGATCAGCATCAACGTTATGTGCCGATTGCGTTGAAAATTGCGCCCGATATCGATCAAGAACAGATTCACAATATCGCTCATGCCTTGCTACGTCACCAGATCGATGGCGTGATCGCCACCAACACCACCATTAGTCGAGATGCCGTACAAGGTTTATCGCATGCGCAAGAAAGCGGTGGTTTATCGGGTACGCCGGTATTAGAAGCATCGAATACCGTGATCCGTGGATTAAAAAAAGAACTGGGCGAGACGATTCCGATTATCGGTGTGGGCGGCATTCTGAGCGGCGCTGATGCAAAAACCAAGATTGAAGCAGGTGCTTCGCTGGTTCAACTTTATACCGGGCTAATTTATAGAGGCCCCAGCTTGATACGTGACTGCGCAAACGCGTTACGCGATTGATTTTCTCGTTGTCTAGCTACTTACCCGTAAAAATAATTAGGCAATAAAAAAGCCCAACTAACTGGGCTTTTTTCATTCAGTTCACGAGGGTTACTACTCAACCTCAACTGTCTCCTGTGTCGCAGTCGGTGCTGCATCGCCCTCACTGAAATCGAGTCTAACTTCATCTTTCTCATCGAGGTCAACGGTGACCTTGCCGCCGCTCATCAGTTTACCAAATAGCAGCTCATCCGCCAGCGCCTTCCTGATCATGTCTTGAATCAGACGTGACATCGGCCGCGCACCCATCAATGGATCAAAGCCTTTTTGGGCGAGGAATTTACGCAAGTTATCGGTGAAGATCGCCTCCACTTTTTTCTCGTGCAATTGCTCTTCCAGTTGCATCAGGAACTTGTCGACCACACGAAGGATGATTTCCTCATCCAGCGCACGGAAGCTGATGATCGCATCGATACGGTTACGGAATTCAGGCGTGAACATACGCTTGATATCCGCCATCTCGTCGCCGGCTTCTTTCTTATCGGTGAAACCAATCGAGCGTTTTTGCAGACTTTCGGCACCAGCATTGGTCGTCATAACAATGATCACATTACGGAAATCCGCCTTGCGCCCATTATTGTCGGTCAAGGTGCCGTGATCCATCACCTGCAACAGAATATTAAAAATATCCGGATGTGCTTTCTCAATTTCATCCAGCAGCAACACTGCATGCGGTTTTTTAGTAATTGCCTCGGTCAACAAACCACCTTGATCGAAACCGACATAACCTGGCGGCGCGCCGATTAAACGACTAACCGCATGACGCTCCATGTATTCCGACATGTCGAAACGAATCAAGTCGATACCAAGTATGAATGCCAATTGCTTAGCTGCCTCGGTTTTACCGACACCAGTTGGGCCAGAGAACAGGAACGAACCAATCGGCTTATCGGTTTTACCCAAACCGGCACGCGCCACCTTGATCGCCGAACCCAACGCTTCCAACGCAGGATCTTGACCGAACACAACGTTCTTCAAATCACGATCGATGGTTTGCAATTTAGATCTGTCGTCTTGATTAACAGTTTGTGCAGGGATGCGCGCAATTTTAGAGATGATTTCTTCAATCTCGGATTTTCCAATCGTTTTTTTCTGCTTCGACTTCGGCAAAATACGTTGCGCCGCACCAGCCTCATCAATCACGTCAATTGCCTTGTCTGGCAGGTGACGGTCGTTGATAAATCGCGCTGCCAATTCAGCTGCTGAGGTCAGTGCTGATGACGAATATTTGACACCATGGTGCTCTTCAAAGCGCGACTTCAGGCCACGCAAAATCTGAATGGTTTGCTCTACCGTCGGCTCATTGACGTCAATTTTTTGGAAACGACGCGACAAAGCGTGATCTTTTTCAAACACACCGCGGAACTCGGTATACGTAGTCGCACCGATACACTTCAACTGACCATTAGACAGCGCAGGCTTCAACAGATTAGACGCGTCCAGCGTACCACCCGATGCCGAACCGGCACCAATGATGGTGTGAATTTCATCGATAAACAAAATACCGTTTGGATTTTCTTTCAACTGCTTCAAGACCGATTTAAGCCGCTGCTCGAAATCGCCGCGATATTTAGTACCCGCCAACAACGCGCCCATATCCAATGAGTAAACAATCGCGTCTTGCAAAACCTCTGGCACATCACTTTGTGTAATGCGCCATGCCAAACCTTCGGCAATCGCGGTTTTGCCGACGCCTGCTTCCCCTACCAGCAATGGGTTGTTCTTGCGGCGACGACACAAAGTTTGAATCACGCGCTCCACTTCACCTTCGCGACCGATCAATGGGTCAATCTTGCCTTCTGCTGCGAGTTTGTTGAGATTTTGCGTAAATTGATCGAGTGGACTCTCTTTTTGCTGGCCCTCTACTGCCTGTCCTTCTTCTACACCTTCAGTCGCTTTGTGCGCATCAGCTTGCTGATCTTTGCGTACGCCATGCGAAATGAAATTCACCACATCAAGTCGTGTGACACCTTGCTGATGCAGATAGTAAACAGCATGCGAATCCTTCTCGCCAAAGATGGCGACTAACACATTAGCGCCAGTCACTTCCTTCTTGCCGTTGGAAGCCGACTGCACATGCATAATCGCGCGTTGAATCACCCGCTGGAATCCGAGCGTAGGTTGGGTATCGACTTCAGCCGAACCAGGAACCGTCGGTGTGTTATCACCAATAAAATTGGTTAAGGTTTTGCGCAAATCTTCGATGTTGACCGCGCAAGCACGCATCACCTCCGCGGCGGAAGGATTATCGAGTAACGCAAGCAGCAAGTGCTCGACGGTTATAAATTCATGACGCGCCTGTCGTGCTTCGACAAACGCCATATGTAAGCTGACTTCTAATTCTTGCGCAATCATACTTCCTCCATCACGCATTGCAGGGGGTGTCCTGCTTTTCGGGCGTGGTTTAAAACGAGCTCAACTTTCGTCGACGCAATATCTTTCGGATACACGCCACAAAGACCTTTTCCATCACGATGCACCATCAACATAATCTGTGTCGCGCTCTCGCGATCCTTGCTGAAATACTCCTGCAGGACCATTACAACGAATTCCATCGGCGTGTAATCATCGTTCAACAACAACACTTGGTACATGGACGGGGGCTGCAATTTCTGCGCCTGTCGTTCGATTACCGTTCCATCATCATGCCTAGTTACCATAGTTCTATTCTAATACGTTCGGTCGTGTGCACAATGCTCCGATGAACAAGGGAAATAGCTTTCATCTTACGCGTTTCCTTTGAAGGATGCAGATGACGTTGAAACACATAAAATCAAGAGCAAAATTTTCTGAGCAAAAATAAACTTGCCAACTCGACACCAAAAATCTTGACTTTTGTATTTTTTCCGTAAAGAATGAATATTATTGACATTCAGGATTGGAAATGGTTGTCAATAGAAGTGAGCAGTTTAGGAGGGGCAACGGAGACGAGGCTTTTTACTTTTGCGGCTCGTGTGATTAAGTCTATATTAGAAAGACGCTTTTTTATGGCAACAGGTACAGTCAAGTGGTTCAACGATTCTAAAGGCTTCGGCTTTATCACTCCTGATGATGGCGGTGAAGATTTGTTTGCACACTTTTCAGCAATTCAAATGAACGGCTTCAAGACACTCAAAGAAGGTCAAAAAGTCCAGTTCGAAGTCACGCAAGGCCCTAAAGGCAAGCAAGCTTCAAACATTCAAGCGCCTTAATTTAAGACGTTTGAGTAAAACCCCGCTGCGGCGGGGTTTTTTCATTCTTATTCAATGAGCGTGCACCTTTTGAATGGATGTCACGATCATTCAGTACGACTGACAAATCACCTCATATAGAAATTGGCAAATCGCGCCCATCACAAACTGTCTTGCGATAGTGACTCCGGTAAAATGCAAACAGCGCGCTTACTCTGTGATCATCGATGCCATTGATTCTCTTTAACAAGCCAGTTCAAGTCATGTGTCAGTTTTCTTCACACCCGACACGCCCCACTTTGTCTGACTATTTAACGATTCCCAACATTTATCCTGCCGGTCGCCTAGACGCAGATAGCGAAGGCCTCGTGCTGCTTACCGATGACGGCAAATTACAACACGCCATCAGTCATCCAGACCATAAGCAAACAAAAACCTATCTTGTTCAAGTTGAAGGCATCGCTAACCAACACGCGCTTCAAACTTTACGTGAGCCTCTGAACTTGGGCGATTTTGTCACGCAACAATGTGAGGTGAAGCAAATTTACGAGCCAGAATGGCTGTGGCCGCGTAATCCACCGATCCGTTCGCGCCTAAGTATGCCGACTAGTTGGCTCGCCATTACCTTGTCTGAAGGGAAAAATCGCCAAGTTCGTCGCATGACTGGCGCCGTGAAACTGCCAACATTAAGACTCGTGCGCATTAGCATTGGCGCAATTTCGCTGCAAACCCATCCCTTGTTGCCAGGTGAATGGATGGAAATCTCTGCTAGTGAACTAGGTCTACGTTAATCTGTCGCTCAAATATCGTCTGGATTTTTCAGCGTTTAAAAATGCTTGCGTCATTTTGATTTACACTGCCCTCGCTACTTCACAAACTAGTTCATCCATACTCATGACACCCATTTGTTTAAAACGCATCATCCAATCTACCGCATTCGCTTTCACTATCGGTGCCACGATTTTTACCAGCCATGCCGTCGCGGCTGAAGCGCAACAGAGATTCCCCATCACGACGCTGACTGCCGGGATGTATATGATCCAAGCTGAAGTTGCTGCAACACCGGATCAGCGCGAACAAGGGCTGATGTTTCGCAAAAAAATGGCGGAAAACGACGGCATGGTTTTTCTGTTTGGGGGGCCGGCTAAAGTCTGCATGTGGATGAAAAATACCCTGATTCCACTTTCGGTGGCCTTCCTCGATAAAAACGGAAAGGTCGTCAATATTGAGGATATGCAACCGCAATCGTTAACCTCGCACTGCTCCAAAGAATATGTTCCGTACGCATTGGAAATGAATCTTGGTTGGTTCAAACAGAAAAACATCAAGCCAGGCAGCATCATCAAAGGACTACCACCAGTTGAAAGTGGACAACGATCACAATAACGATCGGAAGAATACGGCGATCAGCATTGTCAGAAAAACTGCGCGATATCATCCAGCTTCGCACAAATAAAAAACCCGCATGACTGACGCCATGCGGGTTTTTTTAAATCGGTTACAAGGCAGTGCCTTTGTACCCGATAAAGACTTTACTTAAGCCAGTGCTTTCAGGGCAGCAGCCAGACGGCTCTTATGACGAGCAGCCTTGTTTTTGTGAATGATTTTCTTGTCAGCGATACGGTCGATTGTCGAAACCGAAGCCAGGAAAACTTGCGCTGCAGCAGCCTTGTCGCCAGCAGCAATCGCTTTGCGAACAGCTTTAACTGCGGTACGCAGGGTCGAGCGTTGCGCCGAGTTGTGAGCGTTTTGCTTGACTGCTTGACGAGCGCGCTTGCGTGCTTGTGCGGTATTTGCCATGAATATTATTTCCTAAAACAGGGTCAACGCGCATTCGCAAATACGCATAAGTGTAAGTTAAACAGAATTCTTAAATTCTCTGAAGCAGCAGATTATAGCGGCTTTTTATTAATCAGGCAAATACGCACAACACTTTTCTCTGCCTACATGTTGCGGATCTCACGACTATTGCGATTTACACAATAAAATTAGAGTATCAATTTTATTTTACGGCCATCATTCGAACATAAGGATGTCTCAATATAACAATCAAGCTGTTTTCGAGGTCTCCATTATAACGAGCGACTAAACAGCTATAATTCCGCTCCATGAACTTGCACAAAACGCTTGCAGCGGTCTCCGGCATGACGATGGTTTCTCGTATTACGGGACTGATACGCGAGGTGTTGTTTGCCCGTGCGTTTGGCGCCTCCGCTTATACCGATGCTTTCAATATCGCTTTTCGCATCCCCAATTTATTGCGTCGGCTGTTTGCAGAAGGCGCTTTCTCACAAGCATTTGTTCCTATTTTGGCCGAATACAAAAGCCAAAAAGGCGATGCGGCCGCCAAAACGTTAGTTGATCATGTTGCTACCGTCCTGATCTGGACCATGCTCCTGACCTGCGTGATCGGCATCGTTGCCGCCCCAACTGTCGTTTTCTTGATCGCAACCGGCCTTACTTCGCATGACAACGCATTTGAATCGTCGGTATGGATGACACGATTGATGTTTCCATACATAGGCTTCATGTCATTTGTCGCATTAAGCGGCGGCATCTTGAACACATGGCGCGAATTTAAAATTCCTGCATTCACGCCGGTCTTGTTAAATATCTGTTTTATCGTAGCCACACTATTTCTGGCGCCGCACATGCAGCAACCAATCTATGCAATTGCAATTGGCGTGTTGATTGGCGGCCTGCTGCAAATGGCAATTCAGATTCCTGCTTTGCTAAAAATTGGCATGCTACCGCGCCTTTCGATCAACCCATTCTTTAGCTTGCGCGATGCTGGCGTGCGTAAAGTTTTGCAAAAAATGGGGCCCGCAGTATTTGCCGTTTCTGCCGCGCAAATCAGTCTGATGATTAACACCAATATCGCCTCACGTTTGCAAAGCGGTAGTGTGTCTTGGTTGTCGTACGCTGATCGTTTGATGGAATTTCCTACAGCGCTACTCGGCGTCGCACTGGGGACCATCTTGCTCCCAAGCTTATCCAAAGCGAACTTTGATGGTGACAAAAATGAGTACTCGGCATTGCTCGATTGGGGCTTACGTTTAACATTTCTGCTTGCTCTGCCATGCGCGGTTGCACTCGCAACCTTGTCCCAACCCTTAACCGCCACACTCTTCCACTACGGAAAATTCGATGCTTTATCGCTGGCCATGACGTCCAAAGCCTTGGTCGCATACGGGGTCGGCTTGATTGGCTTGATTCTGGTAAAAATTCTGGCACCGGGATTTTATGCGCAACAAGATATCAAGACGCCCGTCAAAATTGCGATTGGTGTTTTGATCGTAACGCAGCTGATGAACTTGCTGTTTGTACCAACTTTTGCGCATGCTGGCTTGGCTTTGTCGATTGGCCTTGGCGCTTGTATCAATGCTGTGTTTCTCTACTGGGGTCTGCGGCGACGTGGTATCTACACCCCACTACCGGGTTGGCGCCTATATTTTTTACGTCTCATTCCTGCCCTAAGCCTAATGGCGGTGGTTGCGATGTGGACGGCAGCACAATTTGATTGGGTTGCCTTACGTCAGGCCCCCTTAGAGCGAATTGCGGCTCTGACTGGCATCATCGCGGCATGTGGCATCGTGTATTTTTCTTCGTTACTTGCAACCGGATTTCGTTTCCGTGATTTCAAACGCGCGGCACGCTAACTAGCTATACGCTTTTTAGCGCTTATTTATAGCGCTTATTTTGCATCAGCCCTTTCCGTCACGCTTAAAAATCACATCAGGCTGCAGATTTTTCACATCATCGTTATGATGGAAGCCTATGACGATTAACAAACTCGAATATTTCTCGATGCTGGTGCAACAAGATAAGGGCCTCCCGTTGTTTGAAGCCGCTTTATCCATTGCGCAGGATGCCGACCCTGATCTGAATTTAGTCGCATTTCAAGCTGAAGTGGATACGCTGGCGGAAAAATTGAACCAGCGTCTGCCAAACGACGCCTCGGATATGCAAAAGCTGCGCATGTTAAATCATTATTTTTATAATGAGCTCGGCTTCAGCGGCAACGTCAATGACTACTATCACCCCGACAATAGTTATCTGCATCGTGTGCTGGCGACGCGTCGTGGCATTCCGATCTCGCTGGCGGTGTTGTACATCGAGTTGGCTAACCAAATCGACCTGAAAGTACACGGCATTTCATTCCCAGGACATTTTCTGATGAAATTGTCCATACCATCCGGGGACATCGTATTGGATCCGTTTAATGGCGCCAGCCTATCGCGCGAAGAGCTGGAAGAGCGTATCGAGCCGTATATCTTGGAGCAGGATTTCCCTGATGATTTTCAACTGACAGCTTATCTCGCGACTGCCAGCGAGCGCGACATCTTGGTCCGTATGTTGCACAATCTCAAAGCGCTGTTTATGCAGCAAAAGCAATGGCAGCATTTGCTGGATACCCAACAACGGTTATTGATCTTATTGCCGAATGATGTTGCCGAACTGCGCGATCGCGGCCTCGCCTACGCACATCTGGAATGTCCGCAAGCCGCGTTGGAAGATTTAGAGGCTTATCTAGATCAACGACCGTATGCGATGGATGTGGCAGAAGTGCGTGCGATGATGCCCGCATTGCGGATAGCCTGCAGCCGACTCAACTAACTCTGCGCAAATTCTAGCGGCAGCATATTTTGATGGCTGCAGAAATCATTAGCTGCCATCAAAATCAACTTTAGTTTCGTGTCTCGATCTTTTCCCATTGATCTAATGCTTGCAGAAGTTGCTCGTCGATTTCTGCGTAGCGCTTATTCAAGCGCGAGACTTCATCCGGTTTTTCTGCGTACAAGCTAGGATCCGCCAATTGTTCGGTAATGTTTTTTTGCTCGTCTTCCAGCTTCGCAATCAAAGCAGGTAACTCATCCAACTCGCGCTGTTCTTTGTAGCTAAGTTTTTTAGGCTTTGCCGAAGCGACGGCAGGAGCAGGCGCTAAAGTTGCGGCGGCTGGCTTGGCGACACTTTTTGCGTCTGCCGCCGACGTCGCTTTGGGACGAACGCGCTCCCAATCGGTATAACCACCGATATATTCACACCAGCGACCCTCGCCTTCAGCCACGATGACTTGCGTCACCACATTATCGAGGAAGGTTCTATCATGGCTGACGAGGAATACGGTCCCTTTGTAATCTTCCAGTAGCTCTTCCAACAATTCCAGCGTATCAATATCCAGATCGTTAGTCGGCTCATCCAGCACCAGTACATTGGCGGGCTTGGCAAACAGACGTGCCAACAACAAGCGATTACGCTCGCCACCAGATAATGATTTGACTGGTGAGCGCGCGCGTTCTGGCGCAAACAAAAAGTCATTCAGATAGGTCATCACATGCTTGCGCTGACCGTTGATCTCGACCCAGTCACTGCCTGGCGCAATCGTATCGGCCAGACTCGCATCTTCGTTCAGCTGCGAGCGCATTTGATCAAAGTAGGCAATCTGCAAATTAGTACCCTGCTTGACGGTGCCAGAATCCGGGTTTTCCACGCCTAAGATCATTTTCAACAGCGTGGTTTTACCCGCGCCGTTCAAACCGATCAAACCTACTTTATCGCCACGCAAGATAGTCGCGCTGAAATCGCGCACGATCACCTTATCGCCATAAGATTTATTGATATTTTCCAACTCGGCCACAATCTTGCCAGAGCGGTCACCAGACGAGACATCCAGCTTGACCTGACCTTGCTGGTCACGTCGCACGCTGCGCGTCTGACGCAAGGCTTCCAGCCGACGTACCCGGCCCTCATCTCTGGTACGACGCGCCTGTACGCCTTTACGTATCCAGACTTCTTCCTGCGCAAGGAATTTATCGAACTTGGCATTCTCGACTTCTTCAATTTCCAGTTGCTCTGCCTTGCGTACTTGATAGGCGCTGAAGTTGCCGGGATAAGACAATAAACGTCCTCGATCCAGTTCGATAATGCGGGTCGCGACATTATCCAAAAAGCTACGATCATGAGTAATAAACAACACGCTGCCTTTGTAATCGCGCAACAGACCTTCCAGCCACAATATAGAGGTGAAGTCCAAATGATTGGTCGGCTCATCCAGTAACAACACATCAGGCGCACCTACCAAGCCACACGCCAACGCCACGCGTTTTTGCATACCGCCAGACAAAGTGCCGATCAAAGCATCTGCCGCCAGATTAAGTCTATCTAATGTCGCTTCGACCTTGTGATTCAGATTCCATGCATCAGCGGCATCCAACTTGACCTGAATGTCATGCATACGCTCCATCAAGGCTTCATCATCGTCACCACCAAACTGGCCAGTCAACGCATCGTATTCAGTCAATAGCGCTTGCATCTCACCCATGCCAGAGGCGACCGCATCAAATACCGACATCTCTGGCGCAAAATGAGGCTCCTGCTCGACATAAGCGATCTTGATGCCCTGCTGCATCACCATCAAGCCATCATCTAGTTTGGAATGGCCGCCAATGATTTTCAGCAAAGAGGACTTACCAGTGCCGTTGCGGCCAATTAAGCCGACGCGCTCACCGACCTCCAGTGAAAATTCGGCGCGATCGAGCAAAGGAACGTGACCAAATGCAAGCTGTGCATTGGAGAGGGAAATGACTGCCATAGCTACCTGAAGGGAAAGTATTTGCGGCGAACGCGCGCAAACAATTAAAAAAGTAAATGCGGAATAAATACAAAATCAAGACGTCATTGTACCGATAGCGGCAGGTTTCTCGCGAATGTTTGCGGTACGTCAGCTATAATTTCGGGCGAAAGAGTGGGTAAAGCCTCGCTTTTCAACGTCTCGCCGTAGTTCAATGGATAGAACGAGTGCCTCCTAAGGGTAGGCCCCAGCCCACAGAAAAAGTGATTTACCTATGAAAATCATAGGTTTAGATCGTCCAAAATCCCCTCGAATCCTCCAAATTCCTTACGGGATTGTCCCATTTTTGTCCCAAAAGCAAATTTTGGATCGCCCACACGCCATCACGATGTGAGATTTTCTATGAGTTAAAAGTAGATTGTTGCTTAATTTTTAAGCAGACCACGAGACGAAGAATCAATTAATACAATCTTCTTCGTTTGAGATAGGGTTGGAGTTAGCAACAGGACCCGAACCTGCATTCATTTTTTAGCAGAAAGTTGGGAGCTTACTGAAAGCATGTCCCGATCTGGAATCGAACCAGAAACCCCTTCCTTAGGAGGGAAGTGCTCTATCCATTGAGCTACCGAGACACCGAGAGCAAGATTATACATTCTGGAACATCCAAAAAGCATCTATTGATCTAGAAGACAATTGTTTCGGCCTACGCTCCACTACCCATATTTCCACTTACAATCAATTTTCAAATTGCACTGAGGTTGACATGAAATTCTCTACACAAGTGAAGCCGATAAGCTATCTCAAAAAACATGCTGCAAAAATCGTTGAGGAAATTTGTGAGACTCGGCAACCGATGTTAATCACTCAGCATGGAATGGCAAAATTGGTGTTGATGGATTTGAAAAGCTACGAAGAACAAAAGGAGACAATAGCCTTCCTTAAAATTCTAGCACTAGGGAATTGTGAAATTGAACAAGGACAGTATTGTTCAGCGGAGGAGTTCCTTGCTACTGCTACGTAATGCGAGTTAACTAAGCTGTAGTAGTCGCGATCTGATCTGACAGTCACCCGATTTGACGTAAGCAGTTGAAGTTCCGTGTTTCCTTCTTCTAGAATAACCTAAGGACCAGTTTGCCAGCTATAACCAAAACAGGCTGTCCATTGGTGTCATATGAATTTGATGAAGTAGCGGCGACTTTTGGTTTAGCTTTGCTTCCATCAACAACCCAAGTGTTGGATGAAGAAGCTCCGACTTTAGGCTTGAGTTCTTTCCCATCCCATACCCAAGTATTGGAAGATGAAGCACCAACTTTCGGCTTGATCTCCTTGCCATCAAAAATCCATGTGTTTGATGATGAAGCGCCCGTCTTTGGTTTGAGTTCCTGGCCGTTGCATACCCACTCTCTAGGCAGGTCAATTTTGTTACTCATAGCTATCCTCTACGATTAATTTAAAAGTGTTTTGAGACGATCTTTGAGAATCACTTTTCGTAATTCTATGAATTCAGCAAAGTTCGAAAGCTCAAGATTTGTGTCTGGAATCAAATGGTTATTCAAGAAGGAAACCCGATCTTGATTAGCGGTCTGTGCATTCACCCAAGCCTTGAGATCAAGCTCTTGCTTAGACATATTTTCATTGGCGTCCAACATTTGCAGATTCAAAATGGAGTTGTAAGTCTCCCATTGATATTTTGATTTATCAGTTTCAGGTAGCTCTTTGAAACGATAAGAAGGATGCAAGTGATCTTTATGGAAGTTGTTATTCTTGTAGTCCAAGTTCGGATAAAGCAAAGCCAAAACGGAGAATGCATAGACATCCTCCATTTGCGTCAACAGCAGGTCATCCAAAAATTCTTCAGTGATACCTAAATCACGTTTCAATGCAGTGTTGATACGACCAACTGGGAAAACTTCATCTATATGCTCCATCGGAGTAACAGATACCTTAGAGGTGAAAGCGCTACGAATTTGAGTCAATACGCTGTCTGAAGTCCCACCAAAGACTTTCTTGATCAATACAGTATGGAGCCATTTTTTAATGGCTTCTCTGTCATTTGTATGACCTATTGAAGTGTGGAAATCCTTGGTTATCTTTATGTGATAAATGTAATAGACGATTGGAATCAACGCATTTTTGGACGTTAAGGTGAAATCGGTCAGGCCATAGGTCTTGATGAGATCAAAAACACTTAGGATTGCGTCTCGGATTTGAACCCATTCTCTTTCAAATTCAATAGCATTGTTTTTTGAAAAATTAGTGACTTTGAACTTGATGTCATTGCTATGCAAATAAAGAAAGGTCTTTAACACGAAGTCCTTAGAAATAGTGAAGCCTTTGTCTCGGACGCTATCAACCAGGGAGTGAATTTCCTCTCTAGCGTTGGTGCTTTTCCAATTGGCAACAGCAATCGACATGATGAGATCGGAAAAATTTAGAGGCTCACCACCACTATTTATTCTAATAAAGATGTTCAATGCTTTATCAAGGCTTTGCTCAGATTCCTGAAAAAAATTCACCAAAGGCATAGCGTGAACAACGCGTTTAAGCGTTGAAAGTGCCTTGTAAGAAAATCTGTTTGCCTTCAAATTTCTGGCATCGAGATACTCATCAAATTCAAAATCATCACCTAGCCCCATGATGTCTGAAACTTTGAACCATTTTTCAGGCTCGTCTCTGAATTCCTGATCGGTCAAAAATTTGAATTCAAATGTTCTGCCATCCTCCTCATCTTCCAACCCATTAAGGATGTTGAGATAAAGCCTCCTTGTTGGATAGACTCGCTCAGAATTTTCCTCATGTAGCCTTGGCATTCTGTAGGCGTATGAACCGCACAAACCGATGTAAAGAGATGTGAGGCGTTGTTGACCATCGAGAACCGCCGTAAAGTCATTAAGGCCTGAGGTAGAAATCTCTTCGTTATGCGTGTTGTAGCGTTGCTTAAAGTTCTTGATGAATTTATAAAACTTGTATTCGCTTTTTGTGCTGCCTTCCACTTTCCAGAAAAGGAAGGAGCTAATTGGATAATTCCTCATGATTGAATCAAACAGCCATTCAATCTTGTGGTGTTTCCATTCAAACTCGCGCTGAATAGCAGGAAGGAGATAACGGTTATTTTCGATATTCTGGATTGCTGCGGCAATCGTGATTGGCAACTGAAACGACATACAACTCCCTAATTATATTTTTATTGAAGCTTACGATTACAAGGTGATGATTTCTTGAGGACTGCTGTCTCCTAACAGTGCCAACCTCTCCTTTTTCAACTTGGCTACTCGACTAAAATTGCCATCTCTAATATTCAAGTAAAGGAATGTATTTATCGGGAAGCACGGCAAATTCACCCCAACCTAGCCTGGCAAGACATAGCCCAACACCGCTTTCAATCACCTTCCCATACATGAGCACTATTTTGCCCTTCGATTCATCATCAATTCCATGCTCTTGGCTTTCTTGGTCCGTCACTTTTAAGCAGAAATCTGGGCACTTGTAATTTTTAGGGTATTCAAAAAATGTTTGCCGAATATTATTCGGTGTCTTTCCCATATTCCTCGAGGAGGAAATTCTTCCATAATAAAGACGCGGTTTATCGTTGACTTCATCAACTCTACGAATGTCAACCAGCAGATCCTGCAATAGGATCGGCGCTACCTGCGATGGAAAGAAAAAATAACGATATAAATTCTTATCGAAATTTCTGCACAACCCTCGAATTGTTGTGATCCTACTTGGCAATTTGAATTCTTCTCCGTCGTGACGCCCAATCGCCACTTCGGTCAGTCCGCCTTCAATGTCCTCCACAATTGGGCCCTGATATTGCACAGGGCCTTTCACGTCCGGAGGAACAGGTTTTTCCCGCATAAAACCTCTGACAATGACTAACTCACCATCCTCAATTGCTTGCTGGGCTTGCTCTTCGTTTTCATATCTTTTCCCTTCGGCTTGTTTTACTCGAAGACTGCAAAACACTTGATGCTTACGAGAGTGGGAATAGAAAGCTTTTCTACCATTAGTAGAGTATTCCTTGCCTTCTGGCGAACGAAACAATGGAACGCAGCATTCGGGGCAAAAAATATAACCTTTCATTTCAGGAAGATATTCTGCCGCTGGGACTTCCCTAGCAAGACCTCTTAAGGTCTTTATATCCTTTGTATCGTAAGTCCAAGCTTTCGAATACAGCGCAAACTTAATCCGATTTGTTTCAGCCATTTACATCCTAAATAATCATGATTGTTGAATTGCTCGCAAAATCCCCCCGGACTGTGAGCTTAAAAACGTATTGTCGGGGCAGTCTTGGATCAAATTAGTTTTCGATGCAAATGGATACAGATACTCAAAACTATTTTGAATACCAAGATTGAGGAATCAACGCTTCACCATTTCTAAAGTCTGGCAGGAGATGAACATATTTCATTCCTTCAAACGTATCCCTAGGAACGTGCTCAAATACAATCATCTGAAATTCTGTTTCATAGTCGTTGTTCATTCGAGCTACAAAATTATTCAATAAATTAAATGCAATCCCGACCTTTTCACTGTCACTGTTTGTTAGCTTTACATTATCGTTAGCTTTCTCGTCTGGATAGTAAGGGCGACTAGGCTGATCAATAATGAGAAAGTTAGGTATGAATAGGGATTTATGATTAACTGCAACCTCTTGTAACGCAAGAAAATGTAGCAAATGCAAAAACATGTGGTTAGAGCTACTGCCCACGTTTTCAATCAATTTTGACCTTGGTTTCCGTAGTCGCAACCTTTTCTCTTTGTAATTGAAATCTGTTTGATAGGTTGCATAATTAGCTAAAGCGTCACCAGTCTCTGCCAGCAAATCTAAAGCAATTTCGTTGATCATAGAAACTACGGCGACTCGCGTTTCTTCAACATCTCGGACAGTAATGGCGTCAAACTGTTGTTGCAAATTTGGACCTGCAACTACCTTCGTATGCAAAACAGGGGCTTCAACACTTTGATATAAATTAAGTTTGCCCATCACCTCCCCGACAAACATCCACTTTTCACGTTCTGATTCAAAAGATCTTGATATCTGAGGAAGAGCCGCGAGTTCTGAACGGAGTTGATCTCGCTCAATAACCAGTGCCTTGACCATATTATTAACTTGGCCATCAACTGGCTGCTTTCCAGCTATAGATTTTTTAACCTCTAGTAGGTCGCTTTTAAGGATGCTAATAAGCTCGTCAAAAACTTCCGACTTAACAAGAGTCGGTGCCTGTTTCATTAATTGTTCTATCGGACGCAAGCTATCTTCGGCATTTTTTAATATATTTTTATACGTTCGATACTCTGCGGAGAATTCTTGAAGCTTCCTTAACCTTCTGTCTGTAACAAATAGTTTCGCACTCGTCTCCGCATACTTATCCGATGCAGTCGATGCCAAAGGTGCCGCGGCATCACTAATCGCTTTTCGCAACGCTTCAAGGGTTATCTCTGGAAGGCTATTGTCCATCAGCCCAAATTCTGTCGCTTTAAGGGCAATACTACGAATTTCCTCATCAAAATCTTCACGACCCTGATTTAACTGCGCCTCTTTCCGTTGTAACTTTGAAATTTCTTTTCGAAGTAACTCTTTTTTTTCGCGTGCAGCAATATTCGGAAGGTCGTCGATTCCAAGCGCCATGTCAAAAATTCGAGGAAGCGCCTCTTGATATCGTTCTTCCGATTGCTTGTCGAAGAATACTTTGCTGTTTGTGATGATGTCTTCGGAAATGGTATTAAATAAAAAGAAATACCTAAACGACACTTTAGAACCAGCTTTAAGCGCGCGACCTCCATAAGCTACTGTAACGGTATCGTCAATATGGAACTCGGCCTCAAGAATTGTTTTAAGGTCGTCTTCTTTTGCATTTGGCTGGGGAGATTCTGGAATCTCCCCAATACTAGAAAAGAAATAGTCATTTGAAACGGAGTTATCAGTAGGGCTTCTTCTGGCGATTGTGTAGTTCTTATCATTCACATAAAAAGAAACGCCATACCAACCGACATTCTCGTTAATCACGCTATCAGGAAGTTTGTGCGAGCTAGCGAGAAAGCAATAATCAATTATGTCCAGTAATGCACTTTTTCCAGTGTGGCTTTCGCCCGTAAGCACATTTACACGATTTCGCATAAATTCCAACTTACGTTGTGAGCCATTTTTCGCCCAAAGAGTAATTGAATCAAATCCAAAGTTCAAAGCTTCACCCTAAAATTTAAATATAGTTCTTCTACTGGACTGCTCAAGAGAGCAGCAATATTTTCTGAAGCCTTTTCTATTTTTTTCGCACGGTTTCCAAAACTTGTGTCGACCTTTAGCGGCTTCACAAGTATTAATCCATCGTCTAATTTTATAAATCCAGTTTCAATTAATAATTGAATTGCATTGAAAGTAATTGAAAGACTTTCGTCAAAGCGTGTCGGAAAATTAGCGAAGAGGTCAGGCCTAGCTGAAACCAATGGTGCTACTTCTCGAGTCCTAGTATTGCCATTAGCTAAAAAAATGACGGTCGTGTCATGCATAACTAGAGGCATGATTAGAAGAGCCTTGGGAAGAGTTAATCGCCCCAAGTGCCTCATTACACTAGTTAAAGCTACGGCACAAACTCCTAAGTTGTTGTAACCAGACCAAGTGTTAGTCATTATTCCAGTCCCTATGCCATCCGATACGGCCGATATCTGAGAGGTGATAAAGGGCGCCATTGCTTAACGACGTATTTAATTCGTTATCACTCAGTTTGAAATTTTCACGTCTGAGAGTTGAAAGTAAATTTGTCGCGGAATCAATAACCTGCTCAAGGTTAGTACAACTACGAAACGCAACTCGAAACTCATTTTGCCATCGTAAAAACACTTCATTATGGAATTCTTCTACCTCGTCTGGAACCAAATCCCCAGCCTGAACCCATTGACGAAAATACGTCGTGATACGCAATTTATATTTCGTATATTCGATCGCAAATTCTTCATCTGATAAGGTAATGTCGCCAATATGCAATAAGCATTTAATAAACTTCTGGGCAAAAATATCTTCAGGTAAATCTGGAGTGAAAGGTAAAAGAACAAGTTTTTTTGTCCTTCCATCGTCGAAGATACGCCTGTACCTTTGCATGAATTGTTCGAAGCTAATCACAATCGACTCGCCATTTTTAATGGCTATGAAATTATTTGACTTGATGTTTGAATCTAGTCGCTCAAAAACCAAATCAACTTTTTCTGTATCAATAATTTTTTCAAGTATTGAACGCTTAACTCGATTAATTATGTCGTCAAGCCCAAGCTCAAAACGTATTTTTTGAATAAAAGCTTTAAGCACATCGGGTGCGAGTTGCTTGACCGCTTGTATGTAGCCTTTAATTTTTGTATCTGAAGTTTTATTGGTAAGCACGCCAAGATACTCTGAGAGTGCGGTCACCTCAATCTCACCAGCATGAAATGAATCAATCAAATTATGAAATTCATTTTTGATTGAGCGACTTTTGTTTGAAACCAGATGAAATTCAGTGATCGCAAGATAACGAAGTTGCTGAGTTGAGTTATTACGACCTTGCGTCTTGTCACAAATAACTTGTGACCAATTGAAAAGAGTTTTCCACAAGTCGGAGTCAAGCTCTGTCAGTGCGATTGGTTCATTCTTAGAATTTTTTTGAACTGTGTGCTTTACCTGACAAAGAATGTTGTAATCAGCATCCAATTCACTGTGCACATCGTCCTTGACTTCAAGGCCCGCTGATTGCCCAGATTTCAGGTTTAGAATTCTGTCCAGGAAATAATAGTATTGGTAATCAAATCCAATACTTTTGTCATCCGCGCTAGTTTTATCACTATGGCTTTTTTCTGTAGACACTTACTAGCCCCAGTTTATTCTTCATATACCCACCTACCGAATCAAAATAGATATCAGCTTCGGAATTCGTGGGTTCCCCTTTAGCAAAAGCTAATGCCACTACGTGCCTTTGAACGATTCGAAACTACCCTTGGCTCTATACCTAGGAGTCTTATTTTTTTATAATTTTGTTAATCGGATTTTGATAGGCGCAACCGTCTATCTAATCTCTTATAGGATCGGAATTTCTGGGCGCGAATCTGCACAGCACAAAGAATAGCCGATTTGCATTGCTTTTAGATCAATTTATACGTGACGATGTCACCATTAAAGCATTCAATAGGCTCATATCCCATATATATGGGATATGAGCCTATTGAATGCGGCAGGATAAATAACCAATCCGTCTTGTATGCTTTTCCGAACGAGCCTTCTACGTTATGGCATTCCAACAGAAAGAGAATAATGGCTGATGAATACGAAATTCATAAAAACAAACTGACCACAAAAACTTACATCAGCCCTGCGGTGCCAACGGTGCATGGTTCTCTTCGAATCGCTTCCAAAGTAATTGATTCGGAAGGACTTCAATATGCAACCGTTAAGAAAGAAATTATTCTCCGAAGAACAGATACTGGCCGAACCGAGATAGTGGCTAAATTTTTTGAGGACGACAGAAAACTTACAGTCCTTACAATTCAAGCTTTTAACGGGCACACTGGCCAACCACACAAAACAAATTTCTCTTTTGTCGGCAACGAAATTCCGAAGCTCCTAACGTTCTTTCAAGATATTGCATCAATTGAGTTTAAAGATACTGCCGCAGTGAATATTACTGATGCCGAACTTCAAAAATTAAATTTGTCGCAGGCTCAAGTAGCAAGCCTTGTACATGAAAATCAAGATATTTTTCTAGAGGCGATTCGCTCAGAAATCACTAAGGAAGACATCGTCGCCTTTGGCTATAGAAAACGCCAACTCGGAATTTTTTCTAAACTTCTGGAAGACGCCCTCTTCTTTGAACAATGCAAGTCTCAAAAAGGTATTAAAAGCACGGAGGGACTTTGGCAGGCATTTTTCGAAAAGAATCCATGGGTATTTGGTTATGGCTTGAGCTATTTTTATGTGAGTGGATTTGAAGATAAAAAGCTAGAACAGTTTGTTGAAGGCCATGACTTATTCAATAGAGGAAAAAGAGCCGATGCTGTAATGAAAACAAAAGGCATCCTTAACGCTTTATGTTTTGTTGAGATTAAGACGCATCAGACAATCCTTTTAGATACATCAGCGTATAGAGCTGGCTGTTGGGCCCCTTCTAAGGAGCTAGCTGGAGCTGTTGCACAAGTACAAGGGACCGTCTCTATTGCAATGCATAAGCTTCACGGGCTCCAACATGTAACGGATGAGAACGGCAATCCCACAGAAGATATTTTCAATTTCAAACCACGAGCTTTTATTGTTATCGGCTCACTTAATCAATTTGTCACCGAACATGGCGTTAATCAAGAACAGCTGCGCTCTTTCGAACTATATAGAACAAGTATTACTGGCATAGAAATTTTGACCTTTGATGAAATCTACGAAAGAAGTAAATTTATTGTGGACTCATCCATTTCTTAGACTATGGACCTGATCAAACATATAACTAGAGCCTCGTCATTTCGGCTGCAAACCAATTCACTTTGTCCCAATTATTTTTAGAAATATTCTAAGTTGCTGAAACATAAGCATTTTTTTGATATAACGAATGCATCGAAAGGCGCTTTAAAAAAGTTGTCCCAATTTTGTCCCAAAACATCTAAACTTGTCGCTTGCCAAGCCTAACTTATTGAAAGATATAGGATGTTTATTGGTGTATTTAGGGCCTCCTAAGCGCTAGATATGAGTTCGATTCTCGTCGGCGAGACCATCGCGTTGTACTATTTTCTACCTGATTTCATCCGTTTTTAATTTTCACGTTTGCTACAGCCCTACGCTATCGCTGCAGTAAATACCCCTTTATCTGCACGCCGTCTCGTGTGCCGCTCAATTGTCGGCCACATGCGCTGACAACCGCCGTCATCTTTATTTGAGAATCATTCATGCAAACCGAAAACTTCATCATAGGCAAAGACGCCTCGCTAGAATCCACCATCACCACCATGCAAGCAAAGTTGCTGACGCGCGGATTCAAACTCAATGAGTCGTCGTTGCTGCACGAAGTTGATGGCATTTGGTCGACCCACATGAAGGATAACGATTGCCCAATGTTATTCTCAAATGGTAAAGGTGCAACCGAACTTGCAGCCCGCGCCAGCGCCTATGGTGAATTCTTTGAGCGACTCGGTACGCATTATTTTTGGACGCACTTCTATCTGGGCGAAACACGTGCGAATGCCCCGTTTGTGCACTACCCACAAGAAAAATGGTTTGCGCCGACCGAAGATGGCAAGTGGCCTAGCGAGATTCTGAATCCAGAATTACACGCGTTCTACAATCCCGACGACGAAATTGATGGCGAAGTGTTGGTCGATTTAAATTCCGGCAACATCGCGCGCGGCATTTGTGCGCTGCCCTACACGCGCATCCGTGACGGTGCCGTGACTTACTTCCCCGTCAACATCATCGGCAATTTGTATGTCAGCAATGGCATGGCCGCTGGCAACACCTTGCAAGAAGCTCGTACGCAAGCACTGTCCGAAATTTTTGAAAGAGCAATCAAATATCGCGTGATTAGCGAAGGGTTGTCCCTGCCAGAAGTGCCGGAGGAAGCCGTCAATCGTTTTCCAAACATCAAGGCAGGTATCGCCGGTTTGCGTGCAGCTGGCTTTGGCATCTTAGTAAAAGATGCATCGCTCGGCGGCAAATATCCAGTGATGAATGTCACGCTGGTGCATCCTAAAGATCAGGGCGTGTTTTCCAGCTATGGTGCGCACCCGCGTTTCGAAATCGCACTGGAACGTGCGATGACGGAGTTGTTGCAGGGACGAGCGCTAGCTTCACTGGAAGGATTTCCAGAACCCGGCTTCGACATGAGTGAAATCAATGCAGTCGCCAATCTGGAAATTCACTTTGTCGATTCTAGCGGTGTCATTAGTTGGAACTTCATGAGCGACAAACCGGATTTCCCGTTTGTCGACTGGAACTTCAGCAACACGACAGAAGAAGATTATCACTGGCTGATTGATTGCATACATGAGGAAGGCAAGGATATTTATGTAGCCGACTTCAGTGAACAAGGCGCATACAGCTGCCGTATTTTGGTCCCCGGCCTGTCGGAGATTTATCCAGTAGAAGATCTGGAATGGGAAAACAATAGCATCGGTAATGCGATTCGCCCTTCGATGTTGCGTCTGAATGATTTGGGTGAAGACGAATGTCGTCAGTTGTTAGCCGATCTGCAAACAATGAATCTTAACGATGAACGTCCGCTGTGGGAAATCCTCGGCCTTGCGATTCCGCTCGGCACAGCGTGGAAACAATTGCGCATCGGCGAATTGAAAACACTGTTGGCACTTGCCGTAGAAGACCAAGAAGCCATCCTAGAAGGTTGCGACTGGATCAATCACTTCGGTGATTTGGAGCCTAAGCGCCGACTCGTCTACCGCTGCATAGAAAGCATACTGAATGTTGACGATATCGCGCTGTATCGTCGTTCAATGGTGCTGTTATATGGCGCAGAAACTGTCAAGCAGGCAGAGGCATTATTAAATCGTAGCGAACGATTTTTTGGCTTGATGCCTTTAGGTGCGAACATGGAAGGCAGCGCTATGCATCAGTCCTTGCTGACTGCTTACGACAAATTATTTTTATCGGATCGCTGAAAGTTAAAACTAGCGCTAGCCATTTGCAATCAGAAAGAGTCGCATGATCGCGCGCGATGCGTTTAAGGAGTCCATATAGGCGCGAGGAATAAGCCAGATTAAGCGCGTATTTCGTACGTTACCGCACCGAAGCCAACGAGATATTTGACTATTGTTGCTACAACTTGATATTCCCATCAAGAAGGAGCCCTCATGAAATCAAATCGAATAATTACAGGTTTTGCCCTCGTTTCTGCTCTTGCTTTGGCAGGTTGCGCGTCCCCATATCAGGAAACCGACCCAAATCAATATCCTGTCACGAACGTCCCTGCTAACAATGCAACCTATGGCGTAGTCCAATCCATCCAAGTGGTTCGTGAGACTACTGGCAACAATGGTATTGGTGCGGGTGCAGTGGTTGGTGGTGTAGTTGGCGGTGTGGTTGGCAACCAAATCGGCAAAGGCTCTGGTCGTACCTTAGCAACTGCTGCTGGCGTCGTTGGCGGCGCTTTGGTCGGTAATCAAATCCAACAAAACAACCAGCAAGTTCGCGATGTCTACCAAGTCGGCATTCGTATGGACAACGGCGCATATCAAACAATGACGCTTGATACCGTTGGCGACCTACGTGTTGGCAATCGCGTACGCATCGTTAACAATCAGCTGTATCGCTATTGATGAAATTTGAATTAGTCGTGATCCGCTAACGCGCAGTAGAGCGACATTCAAATTAGCTTGGTAAAAAATCCCGCACTACGCGTTTCGTGGTGCGGGATTTTTATTTTGAGCCGAATAACCAGTGCGTCGAGAGCTGCATCCAAAACTGTGCTGAATGCAGAAAAAAGCTCGATCAACCCTCGCCGAGATAAGCCTCTTTGACACGTGGATCATCCAGCATTTTTTTCGCGTCATCTTGCATCGTGATGAGACCGGAATCCATCACGTAACCGCGATGTGCGGCTTCTAATGCGAGTTTAGCGTTTTGCTCAACCAATAAGATCGTCACACCTTGCGCCGACACTTTGCGAATTACTTCAAAAATCTTCTCCACCATAATCGGTGACAAACCCATAGACGGCTCATCCAACAATAATAATTTCGGATGGCTCATTAACGCGCGCGCCATCGCCACCATCTGTTGCTCTCCACCTGACAACGTGCCGGCCATTTGCGAGGCACGTTCTTTGAGCCTTGGAAACACATCAAACCACCGCGCGATGTCGTCTTTAATGCCGATTTTGTCATTACGCGTAAATGCGCCCATTAACAAATTTTCGTGAATCGACATGCGGGTGAATACGCCACGTCCTTCCGGGACCATCGCCAATTTCTGGCGCACCAACTCAAATGAACCTAAACCCTTAATCGGCTTGCCAGCGTAATCGATATGTCCCTCGACACGACATTCTGGCAATGTGCCGGTTATCGCTTTAAGTGTCGTCGTTTTACCTGCGCCATTCGCGCCGATCAAAGCAATCAATTCGCCTTCGCACACGTTGAGATCGATCCCCTTGACGGCTTGAATGCCACCATAAAAAATCTTCAAGCCGCGTATGCTTAATATGGATTCAGCCATTAGTGGCCTCCGCCCAAATACGCTTCGATCACCGCAGGATTTTTTTGCACATCCGCGGGAACACCTTCAGCAATTGGTTTGCCATAGTCGAGCACCGTGATGCGATCACACAAACCCATTACCAGTTTTACGTCATGCTCGATCAATAAGATGGTTTTACCTTCGGCCTTGATTTTGACTAACAAGGCACGCAGCGCTAATTTTTCGGTCGCGTTCATACCGGCAGCGGGTTCATCCAGTGCCAGTAATTGCGGATCAGTTGCCAACGCTCGCGCGATTTCTAAACGCCGCTGATCGCCATAAGACAGATAGCGTGCGGTACGATCCGCAAGATGTGCGATACCGACAAAGTCGAGTAGCTCCATTGCACGATCGAAAATTTCCGCTTCTTCGCGGCGCGCTGCCTTGTGACGAAATACCGCACCGAACAAACCTTGATGCGTACGTACATGACGCCCCACCATGACGTTTTCGAGTGCAGTCATCTCGGCGAACAAACGGATATTTTGAAAAGTGCGGGCAATTCCTGCCTTGGCAACTTTGTGTGGCGCAGAAGGTGAGTAGGCTTTTCCAGCCAATCGAAAAGTACCACTGTCGGCTTGATACAAACCGGTAATCACATTAAAAAAAGTTGTCTTACCAGCGCCATTGGGACCAATCAAACCATAGATTTGACCGCGCATAATCGTGACGTTGACGTCGGCTAGCGCTTGCAAACCCCCAAAGCGTTTGTTGACTCCCGCTATCTCCAGCACTGCTTGCGGCGCAGCAGACAACTCGATTTTTTGCTCAACGGCATCCATCATGCCGCCACCACATCAGTCGATTTTTTATCTGTATCAGTATCTGCGGTCGGTCTGTCCTCATTTTTCGGCGCTGGCCACAAACCCGCCGGCCGCGTCAGCATAATGACGACCATCGCAAGCCCATAGAGTAATTGACGCAACACTTCGGCATCGATGATGACTTTGCCAAACAATGCCATTTGCGCTGGCTCAACCACATGGCGCAAGACTTCCGGCAATGCGGCCAATATGATGCCGCCCAATACCACGCCTGGAATATGCCCCATGCCACCGAGCACCACCATCGCCAACACGGCGATCGACTCCGTCAATGAAAAAGATTCTGGTGAAATGAATCCCTGAAACGACGCAAACATCGCACCAGCGATACCACCAAATGATGCGCCCATCGCAAACGCCAGCAATTTCACATTGCGCGTATTAATCCCCATCGCTTTTGCGGCAATTTCATCTTCGCGTATCGCAACAAACGCTCGCCCCAAACGCGAACGCTGCAAGCGTGCCGAAACAAAAATAATCACGATACAAATTGCCAGAAACAAAAAGTAATAGGCGTTAACCGAGGGCATGCCGTAATCGCCTAACATCACGGTCGCACGCGAACCTGGCTCACCACTCAAGGACACCCCAAAGATGCGAATCGGATCGATCAAATTAATCCCTTGCGGTCCGTTCGTTATATTGACTGGGCCGTTGAGATTGTTCATGAAGATGCGAATAATTTCACCAAAGCCGAGCGTAACGATCGCGAGATAATCTCCCCGCAACTTGAGTGTTGGCGCGCCTAACAACGCACCAAACAAACCAGCGACTGCGGCTGCCAGCGGCACGATGATCCAAAACGAAAGGTGGATACCGTTCTGCGTAATTTCCGGTCCGCACAACGCAACCAGTGCGTCACCAATCGCCGGATACTCATTGACGAAAGATTGCAACACGGCGGCAAACTGGGGCGATGCAAACAATCCTGTCAAATAAGCGCCAATCGCGTAAAAGGCGATATAGCCAAGATCCAATAAGCCAGCAAAGCCCACCACAATATTTAAACCCAGCGCCAACATAATGTAGAGCAGCGCGAGGTCCATAATGCGCACCCATGAGTTGCCGAACTGCTGTGCAATGAAAGGAAAAATCAGCGCAAGCACGAATATCGTCAACAGACTGGCAGTCGCCTTGCGCGAACTTTTTTTGCTGGTGCTGGTATCAGGAGAGGGAGACATAAACTTTCCTCAGCGCCTTATGCACGATCGGGCACACGTTCGCCCATCAGCCCGGATGGCCGCAGGGTAAGTACGATAATCAGCACCACGAACGCAAAAATATCTTGATAATTACTACCGAGGAAACCACCAGTAAGGTCACCGATATAACCCGCTCCTAAACTCTCGATCAAGCCGAGCAATATCCCGCCCAGCATCGCGCCATAGATATTGCCGATGCCACCAAGCACCGCCGCGGAGAACGCTTTTAGACCAGGTACAAAGCCCATGGCAAATTGCACCGACGCATAATTGGCGCCCCACATGACGCCAGCAATTGCTGCCAGCGTTGCGCCCACCGCAAAAGTCATGACAATCACCAAATTGGCATTAACGCCCATCAAGCCTGCTATGCGTGGATTTTCTGCAGTCGCGCGCATCGCGCGTCCCATCTTGGTCTTCTCAACCAGCAACGCCAATATCGCCATCGAAAATCCGGCCAATACCAACAACATCACTTGCGCTGGCGATATCAGTGCACCGAAAAGATGAAAAGGTTCAGTCGACATCACTTGAGGAAACGGCAGCGGACTACGCCCCCAGATCATCATGGCAAACGTTTGCAACAAGATAGAAACACCAATTGCCGTAATCAACGGTGCCAGTCGTGGTGCATTGCGTAGTGGACGATAGGCGATACGTTCTATCAACAGATTGACGATCACACAAACGGGTATCGTCCCTAGAATCGCAAGGAGAAGTTGCACCACGCCCGATAGCTCCGGCGCTAGCGTGTTGATGATTTTAAGCAGCGTTAGGCCAACCATGGCGCCTATCATCAAGACGTCACCGTGCGCAAAATTAATGAGGTTAAGTACGCCATAAACCATCGTATAACCGAGCGCGATCAATGCATACATACTGCCTAGCACCAAGCCATTGATAATCTGCTGGATAAAAATATCCATGTTTGTCCAAGTCTCCTGGATTGCTTTTCGCTTATTTTATAAATGTTTACTGCAACAGCTGTTCAACCTGCAAACATGTTGTCGGATTGCCGTTATTGTCGATCGCAATAATCGTTCCAGATAACAAAACGGCACCTCTGATCTAACCATGGTGCCGTATTACCGCTATGTTTCCGTACCGTGCCGACGCGATTATCGCTCGCGATCCGCCACATTAAACAAATCAGACTGCATTGAACGCGATCATTCCCTCGCCGTCAAGATATGAGCGCTGTTTAGCCCGCGTTCCTCGACCCAACATGGCTCATATCAAGCGCATGTATTTTCTTATGCCGATTTTCCGTTCAAGCCTTTGGGTAGCGGGAAAGTAACATTTTCTTCTGCGCCGTCTAACGTACGCACGCTTTTCACGCCGCATTCCTTAAGCCGCTCAATCACGGCCTGCACCAAAACCTCAGGCGCAGAAGCGCCAGCGGTGACGCCAATCCGACTTTTGCTATTGAGCCACGCGGGATCAATCTGCGAGGCGTTGTCGACCATGTACGCATGCACGCCTTTTTTCTCTGCGACTTCGCGCAAGCGATTGGAGTTAGAACTGTTAGGGCTACCCACCACGATCACTAAATCGACCTGTAAGGCCATGAACTTGACCGCCTCTTGTCGATTAGTCGTGGCGTAGCAGATGTCACCCTTTTTAGGCTCTGTAATGGTCGGGAAACGTAGCTTCAGTGCCGCAATCACGTCTGCCGTATCATCCACCGACAACGTGGTTTGTGTGACATAGGAAAGAAGGTCGGGATTAAGCACATGCAGCTTTTCCACATCGGCGACGGTTTCCACCAAATGCATGCCATCTTCGCTCTGCCCCATCGTACCCTCTACTTCTGGATGCCCTTCATGACCGATCATGATAATTTCGCGGCCGTCACGACGCATTTTTTCCACTTCGATATGTACTTTGGTGACCAACGGACAAGTCGCATCAAACACACGTAAGCCACGCTCACTTGCATCCACTTTGACAGCCTTAGGTACGCCGTGCGCAGAGAACACGACCGTATTACCTGCCGGAACATCATCCAAATCTTCGATAAAAATCGCACCTTTGTTGCGCAAATCTTCGACCACATAAGCGTTATGCACAATCTCATGTCGCACATAAATCGGCGCGCCAAACTCAACCAGCGCTCGCTCAACAATTTCAATTGCACGATCCACCCCCGCGCAAAATCCACGTGGTTGGGCAAGCAGTATTTCCTTATCCATCTCTATCCTTTAATACAAATGCCGGGCGCCTCTATTCAGGCAACTTTTGATTGCGCCTTACAGTATGCCGATAATTTTTACTTCAAACTGCAGATCTTTCCCAGCCAACGGATGATTAAAATCGAACACGGCCGACTCGTCATCTACCTCACGCAGCACGCCTGCAAACTGCCCACCTTCGGGCGACGCAAACTCGACCACATCGCCAATTTTGTATTCGGCACCATCCATCGAATTATTATCCAAGGTAATGCGCGAGACGCGTTGAAACATATCGGGATTACGGGGTCCAAAAGCCTGCTCGGCCGATAAAGTAAAAACTTGATGCTCGTCTTCGTGCAGACCGATCAGACAAGCTTCTAAAAACGAGGCCAATTGGTTGCTACCCAACTGCAATGTTGCGGGATTTTCGTCAAAGGTACTGACAATGTCGTCGCCATTTTGTACCGCCAAACGGTAATGTAGGGTCAGATAAGAGGTTTCAGTAACGACGGAACGTGATAAATTTGACATGCAATCTTCCTCCTAAGCGTACCCTCTATTTTAAGCTAGCTTGCTGGTTCAGACTGATTGTTCAAGAATCATAAAAAAGTACTCGCTTACATTTGGCTCGTAAAACCGAAAAAATAATAAAATACTATGGCAATTACCGACTGGCCAGAAGAACAGCGCCCACGCGAACGTTTGATCAAACACGGGGCGTCGGCACTCTCAGATGCCGAATTATTGGCAGTCTTTTTACGTGTCGGTGTTACCGGCAAAAGCGCGGTTGATCTTGGGCGCGACATGATCAGCCATTTTGGCTCACTGAATGATTTATTCTCCGCATCGCTAACCGAGTTTTCTGCCATCAATGGCTTAGGTACGGCAAAATATGCGCAATTACAGGCGGTACTGGAGCTCGCTAAACGCTCATTGGCAGAGGAGCTGCAAGCCGGTGTCACCCTCGATTCGCCTCAAGCGGTCAAACAATATTTACGGTTACTGTTGGGCAGCAAAGCATATGAATCGTTTGCAGTCTTGTTCCTCGACGTTAAAAATCGCTTGATCACCTGTGAAGAATTGTTTCGCGGCACGCTCACCCACGCTTCCGTGTATCCGCGCGAGGTAGTCAAAAGCGCGCTGCACCACAATGCCGCCAGCATCATCCTCAGCCACAATCATCCATCCGGCACTGCCGAACCGAGCAACGCCGATCATGCGCTTACACAAGCGCTTAAACAGGCGCTCGCACTGGTTGACGTTCGTGTGCTGGATCACTTTATTGTCGGCGGCAAAGACGTGTACTCATTTGCCGAGCATGGGGCGTTGTAAGGCATGCTTGAAGCCGACCAGTTGTATATTGCATCAACCAAAGCTGGGATTTTGCACCACGCTTAAGCGCCTATATTGCAGCGACAGCAATCTTTTCTATCGAAAACACCGCTGATTTGATTGATAAATCTATCGCCCCAAATTGTTAAATTAAATAATACAACAAGACACAATTGTTTTACGCAAGTCATTGAATAATCGAGATCTTTTAGATATACTCTCTCTTTTTCCAATTCCGGAAATCTTTAGGAGCACAAATATGGCACGTGTCTGCCAAGTCACGGGAAAAGGGCCGATGGTCGGCAACAACGTTTCCCATGCAAACAACAAAACGAAACGTCGTTTTTTGCCTAACCTGCAAAATCGCCGTATTTTCGTTGAATCTGAAAATCGCTGGGTTTCCCTGCGCTTGTCCAACGCCGGTCTGCGTGTAATCGACAAACTTGGCATTGATGCCGTGTTAACCGATATGCGTGCTCGTGGCGAAAAAGTCTAATTAGCAGAATAAAGGAATTATCATGGCTAAATCCGGCCGCGACAAAATCAAGCTGGAATCGACCGCAGGTACGGGTCACTTCTACACCACCACTAAGAACAAGCGCACGACGCCAGAAAAAATGGCGATCATGAAGTTTGATCCTAAGGTGCGTAAGCACGTTGAGTACAAAGAAACCAAGATCAAGTAAATTGATCGCGCTTTCTGCAAAAAAGCCACTCGTTTTCGAGTGGCTTTTTTGATGGCATTAACAACTATTAATTTTCAAGTCTTCAATTGTACCGGTCGCTTATTTACGCATTTCTTACCGAGCAAAGCCCATCATTATTTTCCTCGTGTAAAAAAACCGGCATCAGCCGGTTTTTTAGATGAGACATAACAATCAACCTCACGAACTAGGTGTAACTACGCAAGCGCAATGAAAATTCGCGTAAGGCAGCAATACCAGAGGCTTCAGCACGCGTGCACCAATCCTGCAGTTGATGCAGCAGTTGATCGCGCGTAGCGTGCGAGCGCTCCCACAATGCACCCAACTCGACGCGCATCTCATGCATGGTCTTCAACGATTTACTATGCGAGAACAATTCCGTTAATTGCTCTCTATGTGGCGCTTCCAGCTTGTTGGGCTCACGGCGCAGCAATTTTTTACTCGAGCGCAGGAAGCTGGATTCCAGACCGGCCCTCTCCTGCAAATGAACAATTTCTTCACGCCATGTTTTTTTCAAGGACTTCGCATACTTTGCGGTGACATCATAGCGATTCGCAATCACTGACTGCAAGGTATCAAAATCCAGATGCAACTTGCCATGTTCAAGCTTCGGTTCCGGCGCGACTTTTTTTACCGTAGCTAGGCCGACACTTTCCAGTATGCGGATATACATCCAGCCAATATCAAACTCATACCATTTGTTCGACAATTTTGCCGAGGTGCCAAAGGTGTGATGATTATTGTGCAGTTCTTCGCCGCCAATCAAAATGCCGATCGGGAAAATATTGGTCGCTGCATCATTACATTCATAATTGCGATAACCCCACCAATGACCAATACCATTAATGATGCCGGCGGCAGTAATGGGAATCCAAATCATTTGGACTGCCCATACAGTTACACCAATGACACCGAACAAGGCGACATTGATGATCATCATCAACGACACACCCCAGATACTGCGGCCCGTATAAACCTGACGCTCAAGCCAGTCGTCTGGCGTGCCATAGCCATACTTGGCCATTGTTTCCATGTTTTTGGACTCGGCGCGATACAGCTCGGAGCCTTCAAAAAACACCTTTTTGATGCCGCGTGTGACGGGGCTGTGAGGATCTTCTTCAGTTTCACATTTAGCATGATGCTTACGGTGAATGGCGACCCACTCCTTGGTCACCATACCGGTGGTCATCCACAACCAAAAACGGAAGAAATGACTAGGAATAGGATGCAAATCCAAGCCGCGGTGCGTCTGGCAACGATGTAAAAAAATAGTTACCGCTGCAATGGTGATATGCGTCACGGCCAGAGTGTAGAAAAACACTTGCCAGCCACTCGCACCAGTCAATCCATTTGATAAAAAATCAAGTACTGCATTGAACATCTTCAGTCTCCATATAAGTGCTGCTTATATTGCACTTGTTTTGCAAAAAGCTGAGCGCCACAACAGCAATAATAACGGGCATTATTTTACCTCTTTTTAGAGGAAAATCGCCGCCCAAAGTCACCGTATCAGACATCCAATGCGTCTTTTCTTCGGTTATTTTGTAGAAAAATTAATTTAACTTTGCGCAAATACAACGTAAAGTTTGTGTCGACGGTGTGCCGCGTCTTAAAGATGAACAGACAGCTCTCACTTACTCGTTGCCACCGACACTTATCTTTTTACGAGTTAATACCGCGGCAAAAAAACCATCCGTATGATGGATTGCTGGGGAAAGTTTCAAATAAACATCCATCTCAAGAGCAATTTTCTGTTCAGCCAAAATTTCACTCACTGGCGTCAGAACAAAATCATCGTGGCTCGCCAGAAACTGCGCGACAATTGCTTCGTTTTCTTCATCTAAAATACTGCAGGTCGCATACACCAAACGACCACCTGCTTTTACTAACCGTGCCGCACCTGCCAAAATCGAAGCTTGCTTTACATTAAGCTCAGCCAGCGCTTGCGGTGTTTGTCGCCACTTCACATCGGGATTGCGGCGCAAAGTGCCGAGCCCACTACAAGGAGCATCCACCAGCACGCGGTCGATTTTCCCCGCCAGACGCTTCACCTTGGCATCATTCTCATGCGCAATCTGCACTGGATGCACATTCGACAAACCACTACGCGCCAAACGCGGCTTCAACTTTGCCAAACGCTTGTCAGAAATATCAAACGCATATAAACGCCCGGTGTTACGCATGGCCGCGCCAAGTGAGAGCGTTTTACCGCCTGCGCCGGCACAAAAATCCACCACCATCTCACCGCGCTTGGCACCCACAATCTGGGACAACAGCTGACTGCCTTCGTCCTGCACTTCGATGACACCGTCTTTGAACAAAGGCATATTTTGCAGAGCTGGCTTCTTAATGACGCGAATTCCTAACTGGGAAAACGGTGTCGGCTCACATAAAATTGGTGCTTCCGCCAAAGCCTGTACCACTTCTTCTCTTGTAGATTTGAGGGCATTCACGCGTAAATCAAGAGGTGCCTGCTGGTTCATTGCCTCTGCAAGTCGCAAAACAGCAGCCTCACCGTCGCGTGTCACCAGCTTGTCAAACAACCACTGTGGCAGGTTGGCGCGCTGGGAAGCAGGTAGTAAGCTGCGGTCGATTTGCATCACGTGTGTCAACCATTGCGTCTCTTCTTCTGACAGTCCACCCAAGGCATCGACGCCAACTGCATCGGCTAAGCCAAGCAAAGTCATACGACGCATAGGCGAACCGTTGCCAGATTCGGAAAAACTTGTGTACACCGTCTTGTTGCGCAACAACCCATACACCGCTTCGGCAATCACGCCACGTTCGCGTGAGCCTAGTTTTGGATGTTCGCGAAAGTACCGCGATAATGTGCCGTCTGCAGGGCCAGCGAAACGTAAAATCTCGCGTAGTACTTCTTCTGTAGCAGTCGTGATCGCGGGAGGCAATCTCATGCGAATTCCTTCATAAAATTTGGTACCGATTCAATTATGCGTGGTGCTTTATTTGTTCGCGTATTCGCCAACTTATTTGTTAACTATTTGCTGAATAGCACCACAAAGTAATTCTATTCACTAACGTGACAAATACGATTTTCAAACAGCGACAAGCGCCCTTCGATAAACCATCTTATCGCCTTGGGATAAATGATGTGCTCTTGTTCCAGCACACGTGCTGCCAGTGTTTGCTCGGTATCGTTCGGCAATACCGGTACCGCGGCCTGCGCCACGATGGGGCCATGATCCAATTCTGGCGTGACGAAATGCACTGTTGCGCCGTGTAGCTTAACGCCCGCATCCAGTGCTTGCTGATGCGTTGCTAAGCCAACAAAGCTAGGCAGCAAAGAAGGATGGATATTCAACATGCGGCCCGTGTAATGCATCACAAAATCGCTGGTTAAAATGCGCAGAAAACCGGCCAACACCAGCAAATCTGGTGCATATACATCAATTTCTTCTTTTAGTGCCGCATCAAAATCTGCTCGCGTCCTAAACTCGCTGTGCGGCACAACAATTACTGGAATATTTTGTGCCTTTGCATATAAACAGCCCTCGGCATCGGCGCGATTGCTGATAACAGCTGCAATTTCTACCGGCCATTTTTCATTCTGCGCTGCCCGCACTATCGCTTGCATATTAGAGCCGCGCCCAGAAATCAAAATGACGATTTTTTTCATGGCGCGCATTGTACCGCACCATACAGGCAGATTGAATGAACGATGACTTCGATATAACAGAATAGCGAGACTTATTCGCCGACCTACATCAAAGAGGGTGGCCTATCGACGACATGTAAGGCAGCGAATAGAGGAGAACAAACTTCGTGTGACCAATAGTACGGCCGACGGAGATACGCAGATGTAGATGCAGGCCACTCAATGCAACTGCGACAAAACGAATTTACTGAAACGAGTAAAACACGCGAAAGGCAATTTTCTTATCTGCCCAAAAATCCGCAGCGTCACGAAATACGTCGAGTAAGATTTCGCGCGCTTCGCGGTCAAATTTAGGTGTATTCGGCAGTTGCTCCAGAACCACTAAAAATCCGGCCTGTGCCCCTGCCTTATGGGGCAGATCGGTCAAGCAGTCAGATAAAGCATCGAAATTTTTGCCAAAATGCCGTGGAAATTGGAATGCCTCAGCAATCACTGCCAACACCTGTTGTTTTGTCGTCGCGTGAGCGCAATAGGCGTATAAGAAATGCTGTCCAAGCTGCGCAGCTTCAGCCTGCAAATCAAGCGGGCGGAACGCCCTGATTGATTGCACTACGTTCGGCGGCACGGTTTTAAACAAGCTCATTTATACTTTTCTCCCGAGGCATCTATCTTATCGGTATCTTGCCGTCACTCTAAAACCAATTTGAAAGTCTTATAGTGATCGCTGGTGTAATAATATTTCCAGGGTGGCTGCTGCCAACCACCCGTCACTATGCGTTTTGCACCCCTACCGCGAAGATGCGGCGTTTTAACTGTATATTCACGATAATATCCGCGTTTTTGCTGCGGCAATCTTTTTTCGTAATTACCAAATGTACTGCCGTCTTTGTCGTATGGAAACGGCCCATTCTGTCGAATCAAGCCAATCGTACGTTGCGCTTCTACCGGCAGGGCGGAGAATTTGATAACAGCCGAACCTGACGAATCATAGGCAAAAGCATTGCTAAAAAGCAATGCTCCCGCTAACAAGCTTGTTAGCAAGCGCATAAGATAACGCGCATAGTAGGGTAATTTCATTTGCGCAACCATTACCTCTCATCAACCGCAAAAATAACACACGCAAAAAAACAACAGAATGGCAAACAGCCGCGTCAGAGTATCGTGTTGCGCGCGCCGAATCAAGACGTATCGTATGCTGCCTCCATTGTCTCCTGCAACCACCATCAAGCTAACACTGCAGACGACAAGGTCTTATTGCTTGCAAAAAATGTAATTATTTCTTCCTTGTGCGCCAATGCATCTTTACGTCCCAAGGCGGTTAGCTCGCAGGTATAACTCTTTTCAAATAATAAGTAAGATGCGAGAGCAGAGCCACGCACCTCAGTACCTCCTATACCAGCCAACAACATACGTACCGGGCGCGGCAAACTACCGATATGTCGACTGGCGATCACATCCAAACGCTCCGAGGGAGAAATAATCAGCATTTCGATCGGGCGCAACGGCGTTTTTGCCTTTTGTTCATCTGTCAAAACAGAGAGTGTCTGATTGATACGATTCATGCGCTCAATATCAATCGCCAGACTATCAAGAAAAATACTCGACATCGCATGCCCGGCAACTTGCGCAAGGCTGGGATATTGCGCCGAAGCAGATTGATCGCTGGCTGGCTCCAGCAAACGACCGGCGCCAATTACAAATAATTTATCTGCACCTAAATGAATCGCGGAAGAAAGCGGCGCTAGTTGTCGCATCGAACCATCGCCAAAGTATTCGCGCCGCTCATTACAATAAATCGGGATTGCAGGAAAAACCAAAGGAATGGCTGACGACGCCAATAAATGTTCCACACCAATCTGCGCCTGCATCGCAATCCTTTGCATACGCACCCATGGCGCAATCTCCGCCGCGCTCTGATAAAACGTAATGTGTTGCCCTGCGGTATAAGACGATGCCGTAATCGCCAGTGCATGCAGCTTGCCACTTGCCAATGCTTCATCCAATTTTGGCAGGTCCAGCATTCGGTGCAGCAGACTAACCAACGGCGTGTTATCCAATAATGAATTTACCGGATGGCCCCGCCATTTGCTCATCAGCCAGCCGAATGACAGGATAGATAACCATTTTGCACCCGAGCGTGCAACGCCCATAAAGTCTGAACGATAGATCTGATCTGCCGTGAAATGCTCCCAGACACGCGCAATCTTGCGGACGCCTTTACCGAAATCATCTGCATGGCACGCCAATGCAGTCGCATTGATCGCGCCAGCAGAAGTACCACAAATGATGTCATAAGGATTACGTTGGGATTCCCAACCGGCGTCGCGCAATATTGCAGCCACTGCTTGCAATACGCCCACTTGATAAGCTGCACGAGCCCCACCGCCGGTCAGCACCAAACCGATTTTCTTTTGATCTCCCATGCCGACTATTATTGTTGGGTTTATGCTTTGGAGCAAGAGCTAGAACGTATGGCCTTCAATACGGTATGCCACAGCATCTTTATGTGACAGACAGGCGACAAGTAGAGCGCCAAGCGCTCACATCAAAAATACAGGCCGCGACGTACGAGTACGAATCAGCCATCCATCAAAAAAGCGCCGGTCGCAATCTGCGACGGCGCTTTACATGCAGTATGCTTCCCGAAGAAGCGTTAACCCGCCATAGGCAGCAAAGGCACAATCAGTAACGCCACGATATTGATGATCTTGATCAATGGATTCACTGCTGGTCCAGCCGTATCCTTGTACGGATCACCCACGGTATCGCCGGTTACCGCAGCCTTGTGTGCTTCCGAACCCTTGCCGCCGTGATGACCATCTTCAATATATTTTTTTGCATTATCCCAAGCACCGCCGCCTGTCGTCATGGAAATCGCGACAAAAATACCCGTCACTATCGCCCCCATCAGCACCCCGCCCAAAGCGGCGGGCCCGAGCAACAAGCCAACCAAAATTGGAATGACCACAGGCAACAACGATGGAATGATCATCTCTTTGATTGCGGCACTCGTCAGCATATCGACCGCCTTGTCGTATTCCGGCTTACCACTACCATCCATGATGCCGCTGATTTCGCGGAATTGACGGCGTACTTCAATCACCACTGCTCCCGCAGCACGGCCGACCGCTTCCATCGCCATTGCACTAAATAGATACGGAATCAGGCCACCAATAAACAATCCGATAATCACCAACGGATTAGCCAAATCAAAAGAACTGCTATGTCCTACCGATTCCAGCGCATGCGTATAGTCGGCAAATAAAACCAGAGCGGCTAGCCCGGCCGAACCAATCGCATAACCTTTGGTCACCGCCTTGGTGGTATTACCCACCGCATCAAGCGGATCGGTAATTGCTCGCACTGATTCTGGCATGCCTGCCATTTCTGCAATGCCGCCAGCGTTATCGGTGATCGGGCCATAGGCATCCAGCGCCACGATAATGCCGGCCATCGATAGCATCGAAGTCGCTGCTATCGCAATGCCGTATAAGCCGCCCAGCCAGTACGAAACAAAAATCGCCACACAAACAGACAGTACTGGATACGCCGTTGATCGCATCGATACGCCCAGACCTGCAATGATATTGGTACCGTGTCCCGTGGTGGAAGCTTGCGCAATATGTTGCACTGGTTTGAAATCGGTGCTGGTGTAATACTCAGTGATGTACACCATCACACCGGTTAATGCGATACCAACCACCGTCGAGCCCATCATTGCGACGCGTAGTGGCGGTGGAATCACTAACCAAGTGACAATCAAAAAACCGATCAGCGATAAGCCAGCCGCCCACCATAAACCGGTGTACAAAGCGGACATAATTTTTTGTCCCGGCTTGACCTTCACCATCATGCAACCGACGATGGAACCAAGTATCGAAACTGCGCCTAGCAACAAAGGATAAATAGCAGCGCGTAACTCCATGCCCTGCATCATCAAGGTCCCTAACAACATGGTCGCAATCAATGTAACCACATAGGTTTCAAAAAGATCCGCCGCCATGCCAGCGCAATCACCCACGTTATCACCAACATTGTCGGCAATCACCGCTGGGTTGCGTGGATCGTCTTCAGGAATGCCCGCCTCAACCTTGCCGACTAAATCGGCGCCGACGTCCGCACCTTTGGTAAAAATGCCGCCGCCAAGTCGTGCAAAAATGGAAATCAGTGAAGCACCAAAAGCGAGCCCTATTAGCGGTGAAATAGCGTGATGCAAGGTCATCACCGTCTCGCTATTATTTGCTGCAGTGACCAGCACTAAATAGAAGATCGCGACGCCAAGCAAGCCCAGCCCCACCACCAACAAACCCGTGATAGCACCGCCCCGAAAAGCCACGTCAAGCGCTTCACTCATACCTTTGGTTGCAGCTTGGGCAGTACGTACGTTAGCGCGCACCGAAACATTCATCCCAATAAAACCACAAGCGCCCGACAATACAGCGCCCACCAAAAACCCGATCGCGGTCATCAGTCCGAGGCCAGGAATGATGGCAATCAAAACGAATAACACGACGCCAACAATCGCAATTGTCCGATACTGGCGTGCCAGATAGGCTGCCGCTCCTTGTTGAATGGCGCTAGCAATCTCTTGCATCCGCGCATTACCGGCATCTTGTGCCAGTATCCAATGACGCGAAAATAAGCCGTAGACAACCGCTACGACACCGCATGCAATTACGAACCCTATGCTTGCAAACATAAAGAATCCCCTTCTCTTTTTATCACGACAAAGAATTGACCATTACGACATACCGCAAGCATGAAACGCGCTTGCGCGTATTGCACACTGCATTGCGTACTGCAAAATTTTCGTCGCCCTTTTATTATTGAGCGCCAGGGCTGGCTGGGTATTACGATGCTATAACGAACGGCTTATTCCAACAAGCTGCTACAAACCTCCTAAAAAAACACCACAAAAAAAGCGGACACATGGTCCGCTTTTTTTTATTTCTCTAATGCTGCAAAGGCATTATCACGAATCTGATCGACCGCACCGAGGCCGTTGATTTTTCGATATTGTGGCGCACCTGCTGCACCCGATTTCGCCCAATCGTTGTAATAATCGACCAATATTTCGGTTTGCTTGTGATAGACATCCAAACGTTTTTTGACAGTGTCTTCCTTGTCATCATCACGCTGAATCAATGCTTCACCGGTAACATCGTCCTGTCCCTCGGTTTTAGGCGGATTAAACTTGACGTGATAAGTACGTCCTGATGTCGGGTGTACGCGACGGCCACTCATACGCTCGACGATAGCCTCGTCCGGCACATCTATTTCCAACACATAATCAATCGCAACGCCCGCCTCTTTCATTGCGTCGGCCTGCGGCACAGTACGCGGAAAACCATCGAACAAATAGCCGCTAGCGCAATCTGCTTGCTTTAAACGATCTTTGACCAAGCCGATGATGATGTCGTCTGATACCAGCCCACCTTCATCCATAATTTTTTTAGCCGCTAAGCCAAGTGGCGTGCCGGCCTTGACCGCAGCACGCAACATATCGCCGGTCGAGATTTGCGGAATATTGAATTTATCCTTGATAAAACTCGCTTGTGTGCCTTTGCCGGCACCAGGCGCTCCCAAAAGGATTAGACGCATGAATTTTTCCTAACTAATTTTTGTAGCTGAAGAACACATTACCAAGCGAAAAACCACCCAGACAATGCTGTTCGAGACATATTTACGAGCATGATGTACGGCTTGCCTAACTTACAAGCAAACGGTGCCGCGAATTATACCAAACCCATTATTTCGGCTTGTTGCACTGCATCATCGGGTGAAATAAGACCGGACGCGCAGCAAATCTTCCTGCGTATCCACCCCGGCGGCCGGAATATCGTTCGTGATATGCACCGCAATCGAAAAACCATGCCATAACACCCGCAACTGCTCCAAAGCCTCTATTTGCTCCAGTGGGGCAGGCGACAATGCGGGATAGGCTTGCAAAAATGCATTGCGATAAGCATACAGACCAATGTGGCGCAACGGTGCATAGTTAGCTGGAAGCGCCGCCGGTATTGCATCTTTGGCTTGCGCAAATGCATCACGATGCCAAGGAATCACCGCACGCGAAAAGTACAGTGCACTACCGTTGCGATCCAACACTACTTTCACCACATTCGGATTGAAAGCTTCGGCCGCATCCTCAATCGCATGCGCCGCAGTCGCCATCGGCACTTCGCCGGAAATCAACGCCGCCGTTGCCGCGATCAAACTGGGATCAATCAGGGGTTCATCGCCCTGCACGTTAACAATCACTGCATCGTCGGCCAGATTCATCGCCGCTGCCACTTCTGCAATCCGGTCCGTACCGGATGGATGATCGCTGCGCGTCATTCGTACCGCCACCTGGTGCTGTCGGCACACCGCAAAGATAGCGTCATGATCGGTCGCCACGATAACTTGTGCCGCACCAGACTGGGCAGCGCGTTCCGCCACCCGCACGATCATCGGTTTACCGCCAAGATCAGCCAATGGTTTATTCGGTAAACGCGTGGAGGCGAGACGGGCAGGAATAATGACAATAAAGGACATCGATATTCGATCAGAAAGAAGAAACCGGCGGCTCGCCTAGCAACTCAAGGCAAGACCGGTACACGATGTTAAGCACGGTCTTAATAGCGTTAGTTATCAAGCGTCGTGTTTCGCAGCCGCGCTATCAGCGCCGGCCTGCAGATCACGCGCCTGATCAGCCCACATAATAGGAATCCCGTCGCGTATCGGATAAGCTAGCCGATCGGCCTTGCAAATAAGCTCTTGCGCTTTTTTATCGTGTTCAAGCGGCCCTTTGCAGATAGGGCAAACCAGAATATCAAGTAGTCGAGTGTCCACGCAATTTCTCCACAATTTTTTCAGCCAGCACATCATCAAGATGCGCGGTAACAGGCACGACCCACAAGCGCGTGTCGTTTCGTAATGCATCGTTTTGCCGACATTTTACTGCATCCTTCTCCGTCATCAGAATGATATCGGCCTCTGTCTGTGCAAACGGATTCCCCGCAAAATCAAAGTGATCCGGAAAAGGCAGTGCATCAAATTGCAGTCCTTCTGCGCGCAGCATGTCAAAGAACCGTCCCGGATTACCAATGCCTGCCGCTGCCACTATGCGCAATGACTGATCCATCTCAACAAAGGATCTCAACGGGCGCGTTACGGCAGACGCCTTAGCGCCATCATCAAGTAAAGGAAACGCCTGATCGCCGCTTAGTTGCATAGCGAATACTGGCCAGTCATCTGGCGCTGATATTGGCGCGCCATTACCAACATTATGAACACTAAAATCCCGACGTCGTGTTACTGATTCACGTAAGGGCCCGGCTGGCAATAACCAACCATTGCCAACACCTCTGGCATCCGACAAAACGATTTCGATATCGCGTGCCAACGGATAATGCTGGAGACCATCATCAGAGACAATTACATCAACTTCTGGATGGCTCGCCAACAACGCACGCGCGACCGCGACCCTATCTCGCCCCACCATTACCGGACATTGGGCGCGCTGCGCAATCAAAAGCGGCTCGTCGCCCACTATCTCCGCACTCGAATTTAGATGGACCGCAAGTGCGCTATCGCTGTTGCGACCATAACCACGTGAAATCACACCAGGATGGAAGCCAGCGACACGTAAAGCGTCTACCAGCCAGATCGTCAACGGCGTCTTACCTGTGCCACCAACAAAAATATTACCCACAATAATGACTGGCACCGACACCCGTTGCGAGCGCAGGAGACCAGTTGAGTAAAGACTGCGGCGAACCAACGAAAGCAGATGAAATAACAGCGAAAACGGCAACAACAGGCAAGCGCTCAACCCACGCTTAGCCCAGGTACGGTTAAAAAAATTTTCGAGAGTGGAGCGCTGCAGCGACAAATTGAATCCGCCGGATCTAAGTGCCCATCAAGCTAAAGATAGGCTGTGACTAAATAAGTAACGCGATGCGTAAAAAATTCAGAATAAAAATATTGAATAAATAATTCACTAGAAGAAATGCATAACAATCTAAGGAATAAAAATCGTCCGGAAAAACTAAGGGAGACGTCTTTATTTATTACCAGTAGTTTGTGCCGCAAACGTGAGCTTGGCATAGCCTGCGATACGTGCCGCCTCCATCACATTGACCACACTTTGATGCGTGGCCGTAGCATCTGCATTAACAATAATGACCGGGTCTGGCGCGGCTCGACCGGAAGCATCCGCGGCAGCGATTAAACGTGACGCCAATTCCTCTGGATCTGTCGCAGAGACACGTTGGTTATTAATCGCATAATGACCCTGCGCATCGACGCCAACATTAATTTCCAGCGGCCGCTGCGCTGCTTTTTCAGCATCAGCTGTCGGCAGCGTAATTTGTAATGCAGTAAATTTACTGTAGCTGGTTGATACCATCAAAAAAATCAATATCACCAACAATACGTCGATAAAGGCGATCAGATTAATCTCTGGATCTTCGCGCCCTTGTCCTTTGCGAAAATTCATGCGGCGTCCTTTTCCAGTCCGTTATTTACGTGTGCCATGCACGATGTCGACAAACTTGACTGCCTGCTGCTCCATATCAATGATGAAGCTATCGACCAGAGCGCGGAAATGGCGGTAAAACACTAACGCTGGCATAGCAATCGCTAAACCAAAGCCGGTGTTATAAAGCGCAATCGAGATCCCATGTGCCAGTTGCGCCGGATTGGTACCAGTGCCGGTCGCATTTTGCGAACCAAAAATTTCAATCATGCCGACCACGGTGCCAAATAAGCCCATCAGCGGCGCCAATGTGGCTATCGTCCCCAGCGTCGTTAAGAAACGTTCCAACGTGTGCGCCGTGCCGCGACCAGCTTCTTCTATGGATTCTTTCATCACTTCGCGTGGTGCATTAACGTTGCGCAAACCGGCAGCGAGCACGCGACCCAGTGGCGAATTTTGTTCTAGCGTTTCGACCACAGTCGCATCAATTTTTCCATGCTGATACACCCGAATCACTTCTTGCAATAGATTGGGCGGCAATATACGAGGGCGGCGCAGATACAAACTACGTTCAATGATGAGCGCTAAAGCGATCACCGAGACAGTCAACAACAACCAGATAGGCCAGCCAGCTGCATTAATTATGGCGAACAAAGGTACTCCTTCTTTTCAGTTCGTTATCAGGATGAAGAATGTAACGTGTTGCCGCAATGGGAGCAAGTACCGGCAACACAAATGCGAACTTCGCTCACGGCACTGGACACATGTTAACCGCATCTCGCCAGAATCGGATTAGTTTTATCAAATCTTAAAAATTTCGCGCTGCGCTGTAGTATTAATCTGCATCGCCCTCGGGCAATTGCGGAAGCGGATGAGCGTGAACGCGCAGCACGTCGGCCCATTCGAGCCATTCCTCAGATGTCCGGTTGATAATCGCGGCCATTTGAGAAAACGTTATATCCAGCGTCGAGCCATATTCGATGGTATCCGCGATCAGCTGTTCCCGCTCTATCTCTGGGGCGACGCAGATATCGGCAATACGCGCCGCGATATGCAGCAACCGCACCAGTTTTTGCTGGCGTGTGCCTTCGGTCAAACCAGACAACGCTGGTGCCTCGTGAAACAAAACTGCCTCGGTAAAAAGGCGTGGAATATTCCAATCATTCATCATTGCCGTACCAAGCGACAAATGGTTAAAGCCGAACAGTTGAGCTTCTGCCTGGATTAATTCGTCCGGCAAAAAACCGTCAGCTTTTTCCAGCAGCAAGGAATAGGCTTGAGGCCGCGCCGATGCCAGCGCAAGACGACCGATGCCAGCGAGCAGACCGCAGGTGAACATTTCTGCGATCGGCGCCACACGCACGTATCCAGCCAGCGTCTGAGCGGCGCATGCCAGGGCAACCGAGCGCGACCAGAACTGCGCGTAATTGAAGAGCGTGCAACTGCCATTTTGATACGACGCAACTAGCGAGATACCTAAAACCACTTGGCGCACCGTGAACACGCCAACTAGGATCAGTACTTCGGTGGTAACCGATGCAATCGGCCGTAGCCGGTTCGGGTTGGCAACGTTACCAATCTTGATAATGCGCCCCGCGAGAACAGGATCAGCCTGGATCTGTTTCGCCAGTTCCTGCAGCGACACACTCTCTTGTTGGCACAGTCGCATGATATTGAGTCTGACTCCCTTGGGCGAAGGCAGCAGATCGCTGGCTTTCAGTTCCGCAAAATCAATAAGCTCGCTCATAAAAAGACTTCGTCCTGATACTGTTCGTGAATATGCAACACGGCGTCCAAATCAAGGAAAAAGGCGTTGACACAAACAGGATCAAAATGTGCCCCCGCTCCTTCACGAATGGTCGCCACTGCAAGGCTCATTTCCCACGCGGGCTTGTAAGCACGCGCCGAGGTTAGTGCGTCAAATACATCGGCCACCGCGATAATCCGACCATACAATGGAATCTGGTCGGCTTTCAGACCATTAGGGTAACCGCTCCCATCAAACTTCTCATGATGTGAAAGAGCAATCGCCGCCGCTGCCCGCATCAACGGCGAGTTGCTTTCCTTCAGAATATCGGCGCCTATCTGCGCATGCGTGCGCATGATCGCCATCTCTTCGTCGTCCAATCGTCCGGGCTTAAGCAGGATGCGGTCGGGGATACCGACTTTACCGATGTCATGCATAGGCGCCGCATCACGCAGCAGATTCTGCTCGACTACACTTAGGCCAAGATTTCGCGCCAACAACGCCGAATAATGGGATAGCCTCGCCAGATGCGCACCGGTTTCTGGATCTCGATGTTCGGCTGCGCGTGCCAGCCTAAGAAGACTTTCCAAGTCGCGCGCCTCCTCCTTGGCAGCTGCGGTTTTGATTTCAACGGCCATTTGATTAGCGTGATTAATCAGTCGCAACTGTGCGTTTCTCAGTGTAAGCATATTCGTTGCGCGCGCCAGCAGTTCGGTGCCATCGACCGGCTTGATCAAGAAGTCGTTTGCCGTGCTTTGTAGCGCACGATGCTTTACATCAGGCTCAATATCGGCAGTGATCATGATGACTGGGACCGCGGCCCGCCCCGGCAGCGCACGGAAAAGATTCAGAAATTGCAGACCGTCCAGATTCGGCATCTTGTAATCGATAAGAACTAGGTGGGGCTCGTTCTTGCGGCACCAATCCAATGCCAGCAACGGCTCACTCATCTCGATCGGCACCACATCTGGTATCGATTTCAGCAAATGAGAAAACAACGAAAGATTAATTTGGTTGTCGTCGACGATTAAGACGTGCATAGGCATTCCTTGATTTTTCAATAAACTCGGCAACAAGCTGCGCTAGGCAAGCAAGTTTGCTCAACTTACAAATCCGAGTTAGAACGCTTCCCAATCACCGCCTTCAGCAGCAACCGGCACGCGCTTTGCTACCGCAATCTGACGCATCGGTGCGGCATGTGATGATCGTGTACCAGCATTAATAGCCGGGCGCGGCAAGGCCTTGTTGCGTGTATCTGCGACATGGCTTGAGCCATCCAGCTGGAAGACGCTAACGACCTTAGCCAAATTGCTAGCTTGGTCCTGCAACGATTCAGCCGCAGCAGCAGCCTCCTCAACAAGTGCGGCATTCTGTTGCGTAACCTGGTCCATCTGCGCAATCGCCTGATTGATTTGCTCAATACCGGAAGTCTGTTCTTGGCTAGCCGATGTGATCTCACCCATGATGTCGGTCACATGACGCACACTATCAACAATCTCCTGCATAGTCTGACCGGCTTCATCAACCAGCTTACTGCCTGTATCGACCTTTTCGACTGAATCGGTAATCAGTGCCTTGATTTCTTTCGCCGCGCCGGCCGAACGTTGAGCCAAGTTACGCACTTCGCTAGCAACCACCGCAAAACCACGACCCTGCTCACCAGCACGGGCTGCTTCCACCGCCGCATTCAACGCAAGAATGTTAGTTTGAAAAGCTATGCCATCAATCACCGCAATGATGTCGACAATTTTCTTGGCGGAGTCGTTGATCGAAGTCATCGTGTCCACCACTTTGGATACAACTGCACCGCCCTTGACTGCGACATCGGAAGCCTTTACCGCCAACTGATTTGCTTGGCGTGCGTTATCGGCATTCTGTTTGACAGTTGACGTAATTTCTTCCATCGATGAGGCCGTTTCTTCCAGCGAGCTGGCCTGTTCTTCAGTACGCGACGACAAGTCGAGATTGCCGGCAGCAATCTGACTTGACGCGGTGGCAATGGTGTCAGTCCCGCTACGGACTTCACCAACCACCTTGGCGAGGCTGTCATTCATCGCTTTCAATGCCTGCAGCAACTGGCCGGTCTCGTCTTTAGTCGTCACACTGATCTGGCTTGTCAGGTCACCGGCGGCCACGGTTTGCGCAAGTTTTACTGCAAGATTGATAGGACGCGTGATCGATCGGGTAAGCCAGAACGCGAACCACAGCCCGATCACGGTGGCAAGCAGGCCCAATCCGATCATTTCATTGCGGGCATAAATAAAGGTCTGACTGGCCTCGCTACCGGTTTCTTCAAAAGCCTTTTCCTGCAACTCGACCATTTCTCGCAACCCGCCAGCAAATGCCTGCATTTCAGCGTAGGTTTCCCCATAAGCTAGGTTGCTTGCTTCATCGGGACGCCCCTCCTTTCGCAATGACTGCACTTTACCGATTGAATCCACATAGCTATTTCGTGATTCCATTATTTTCACGAATAGCGTTTTTCCTTCCGGCAGCAAAAGCATAGGCTGGAGTTTGTTCAGCGCCTCATCAAAAGCAGTGGTGTTTGCCCGCAATCGATCTTCGGCTTTGGATATTTCTTTTTCGTCAGTGGCAGCGACCAATTGGAAAACGCGGGCAATACTTCCGCGAGCATTATCGAGAGCGGCATTGGTCTGCTTGGCTTTGACCCAATCTTTCTTTACGAGATGGTCGACGTCGTTGTTCAAATTTCCCATGTTTAAAACACCTACGACGGTGGTCGCAGTGAGCAAGATGAGTACGGAGCCAAAACCAAGTCCGAGACGCTTACTGATTTTCAAGTTGGCGATATTCATTATTATTTTCCTTAAATAGGCTCATCGATGAGCACAAGAATTTTTACGGACGGCCTAGATCGCCATTTTTTCGATCAGGCCGATGTCGGCACTCGAAATCATCTGATCTACATCAATCAGGATCAGCATGCGGTCATCCAGTGCGCCGATTCCAAGCAGGTAATCTGCATCCATTGACGCGCCGACCTGTGGCGCAGGCTTAATCTGCGCCGAAGTCAGCCTCAGCACATCTGAGACGCTATCCACGACCATGCCGGCCTTGCTCTTGCCCAAATCTAAAATGATCACGACCGTAAAAGCGTCGTATGTCGGGCAGCCATCTCCAAAACGAATACGCATGTCGATAATTGGCACGATGGCGCCACGCAGGTTGATCACACCCTTGATGTAATCGGGCACATTGGCTATTCGGGTTACATGCTCATAGCCGCGAAGTTCCTGCACGCGCTCGACGTTGACCGCGTATTCCTCGCAGCCGAGACCGAACACCAGAAACTCGGTTGCCTCCACGATCTGATTTAGCGGCATTGCGTTACCGGTCAATGCGACAGCACTACTGTTGGTCTGCATATACGCTTCCTATTAATTTGCAATTTCATTTTGTGGCTGTTGCGATAAACAACGATGTCACCGCTTTTACAAAGTTTTTTGCTGCTGCATCTAGATAGCCACATACTTTTCCACTTTGCGACATCTCAAATCGGCGTCATAATCAATTCTGATTACCGAATTTGATGAATGACTGCATTTTCCGAGAAGAATCACCGCGAAAAATCAATTATAACGAATATTCACAAATAAATTGTTTAATTTGGTTAAATTGTTTAATATTGTATTTTAAAGACATGAAAAGCAAAGAAATGCTTACTGCAGACGTGTGTACAACGCAACAAGCTGCCATCATGCTCGGCGTCTCGGTAACAACCGTTCAGCAACTGGTTGAAGCCGGAGTCATAGAGGCATGGAAGACTAAAGGCGGGCATCGCCGTATTCCAGTCGCGGCGGTAGAGACCTACAAGGCTGCGCCCGGCCAGCCAGCGGTAGCGGCTATCCGAAAAGCTGCGCCTCCGAGAGCAACTTCGATCATGGTGATCGAGGACAACAAAATGCAGCGCGGGATCTACGAAAAACAGATTTCCTCATGGAACCTTCCAGCAAGTTTGGCGTTTTGCGCAAACGGCTATCAGGCGCTGATTGAGATCGCCAGCGGCAAGCCAGACGTACTACTTGCCGACATCATGATGGACGGGATAGATGGATATGAAGTGGTACGTACTATTCTGACTTACCCTGAGCTTGCCGACATGAACATCGCGATTATTTCGAGCTTGACGCAGGAAGAACTGAGCGCGCGCGGAGGTATACCCAAAGGCGTTGTTTTTTTCAGCAAACCGGTCAACTACGATGAGCTACGCGGCTATTTACGCGCTTGCTGCGCACAAACGGCGCGCAAGAATTTTATTTAGCTCAATGAATTTACCAAATTTACCAAAAAATTATGTGTAATTTAATATACTGCGGTTGAGCAAACCAAACAAATTGGCCGAAATAAGATGCCTTCTACCGAAATCGATATCCTAGACTTGCTCCCTCTCCTTCAGAAAAACAGCTGGCGATGATTTTTTAGAAAGAACATCATGCAGGCCAACCATTACCAACACATCGACCCGCTCGTCCTTCTGAAGGCCGTCGCGCAAGACCAAGAAGCTTTTTGCGCACTTTCCCGCACCTTTCTCGAAATCACTCCGCCCATGCTAGCCCGGCTCGAGCTAGCAGTGCGCATTAATGACTATGACGCGATATCCCATGAAACGCATGCCCTAAAAGGAACTACTTCGCTGGTAGGCGCGATCCATCTGACGTCGCTGATTCAAGAAATCGAGAAACTGGCGCGCGTCCAAGACATTAATCTAGTGGAGTTGATACCGGCTTTGATATCCCAATTTAATCTGGTCACTGAGGATGTCGAGGCAAGCATCCAGAAAAATGATGGCTCTGCCGGCATGAAGTCATCAGAACGATGAACAAACCCGATCCAAAACGCTTGTCTGGGCAGCAAACAACACCGTCATCAAAAAACGGCGATCATTCAGCGTCCGAAAACTCAGGATGGAATTCTACGCGCTGGAGCGGCCGCAGCGCACGACATGCAACAGCCATCATCGGCGTTATCGTCATCGCGCTACTAATAATATCAACGATCATTGCAAGCTCGATCTTACGTGAAAAAGCTATCGAAGACTGGCGAAAGAATCTCGACAGTCTGTCACTCGTACTTGCGGAGAACGCGGCACAGACCATGTCTTCAACCTATTCGGTGCTAGGCAGTATCGCAGATATCGTTGATGCGAAAAAACTGCACAGCCGGCAAGAAATGGTGCATGCCCTGCGCAACGAGAAAACGTATCGAACCATGTTGGACAAAATCAGTAGCTTACCTCAGGTCACGGTGGCCACGCTGGTAGATGAAAAAGGTGACATCGTCCTCTTTACGCGGGCTTATCCCGCACCAGCAATCAATCTCGAAGACCGAGATTATTTTCAGCATCATCGCAACAGTCACGACACCGCCATATTCTTGAGTAAGCCGGTGCAAAACAAAGCAAACGGCAAATGGACGTTTTATGTCAGCCAGCGACTCACTGCGGCAGACGGCCATTTTCTCGGAGTTGTGCTGGTCGGTATTTCATGCGATTTTTTCTCCAGCTTTTTCAAGAACGTCAGCTTGGGTGAGCACGCCGCGATTTCCCTCTATCGACGTGACTACACATTGCTGTCGCGTTGGCCGGAGGTAGAAAGCAACATAGGAAAACAAAATCTGACTGGCGCTACCTATCAAATCATTGAACAGGGCAATCAGAGTGGCGTCATTCTGACACGCGGCCCACGTATGGCAGACGGACTCAGAAATGTTGCGCGCATGGGCGCCGTACGATTAGTCCGAGATTACCCCCTGATCGTCAATATCACTATCACCGAAAATATGTACTTGGGGGAGTGGTACCAAACGGTCCGCCTCCTTGGGGGAACCGCCTTTAGCGCACTGATGGCACTGGTAATTGCATTTGCATTGATCGCAATCGTCCTAAAGCGGCGTGAACGAGATGCTGTGGAAGCAATGCGACTCAAGGCCGAGGCGGATTCCGCGAATGAGGCCAAATCGCGATTTTTAGCGATGATGAGCCATGAAATCCGCACGCCAATGAACGGCATCATGGGCATGTCCGAACTGATGCTGGAAACCGATCTCGACAGCACACAGCAATCATATGCGCGAAACGTCCATAACGGCGCGCGCGACCTGATGAGTCTGATTAACGAAGTTCTCGATTTTTCAAAAATTGAATCGGGTCAAATGCACATCGAAACGATATCGTTCGATCCGGCGCAATTGGTTCACGATGTTGTTATGTTGCATGCCGCAAACGCAGAAAAAAAACAATTGCCGATCATTATAGAGATCAATCCGGCTGTGCCGCGCTGGGTCGAAGGCGATCCCGTCCGTATCCGGCAGGTGCTTGGCAATCTTCTCAGCAACGCAATAAAGTTCACGCCGAAAGGCAAGATTACAGCTCGCTTTAACGCCGCTCTAGACCCGGAAAACTCAGATGTCGTGTATCTTAAATATTCAATCACTGATAGCGGCATCGGCATCGGAAAAATTGAACAAAAACATATATTCGAACCATTCCGCCAAGCCGACAACACGATTAGCCGCAAGTATGGTGGCACGGGGTTGGGACTGACGATCTGCCGACGACTAGTCGAACTACTGCGAGGGGAAATTACCTGTACTAGCGACGTCAGCTCAGGATCAACATTTACATTTGAAATCCCCTGCCGCATCGCAACAAAACTCGCTGTACTTGAGCCTTCTGCCGTAGAAGTAACTCAACAGTCACATTTCAATACAAAGCTGGCTGGCACAGACGCAGCATTCAACGTACTGTTAGCAGAAGATACGGACATGAACCGGCAACTGGCACGCATCCTATTGACGAAACTCGGATGTACAGTAGAGGAAGCTTGGAATGGACAACTTGCGGTTAATGCATACGCGCGTGGTCATTTTGATCTCGTGCTGATGGACTGCATGATGCCGGTCATGGACGGATATGAGGCAAGCAAACGGATACGTCAGATTGAAGCATTAGCAGGAGCAATCAGGGTGCCGATTATTGCGCTAACGGCTAGTGTTATTGAAGGCGATCGCGAACGTTGCATCGCGGCCGGAATGGACGACTATCTATCCAAGCCATTTACTTCGGTTGAGTTTGCCGCTGTAATTGACCGCTGGATCAATATTGCTGGCCAGCGAATTTAGTTTCCCGCATACGATACTGCGCAGTGTCAGCGGGACTTCCTAACTAAAACATGAAGATCGCGCGCCTGCGGTACGATATTGATCCGACACGAGTGTCTTACAACTAATCCCCAAAAAACCGAGCGCAGCAATGTCATACTATTCACCAGCTAAAACCATACCCAGTGTCCTTAGCGTGTCAGCACTAAACCAAGCCGTCTCACGCACACTAGAGCGCAGTTTTCCACTCACATGGGTGGCCGGTGAAATTTCCAACTTCACCCGTGCGGCATCCGGCCATTGGTATTTCACATTGAAGGATGATGGAGCACAGGTGCGCGCTGTAATGTTTCGTGGTCGTGCGCAATACGCAGATTTCAATCCGCGCGAAGGCGATAAGGTCGAAGTACGCGCGCTCGTCACGCTGTATGCACCGCGTGGTGATTATCAATTGAATGTAGAAGCGATCCGGCGTGCCGGCGTTGGTAATTTATATGAAGCCTTCCTGCAACTGAAAGAAAAACTAACGGCAGAAGGCTTGTTCGATCCGGCGCGCAAACGTAGCATCCCTACTTTTGCGCGAACCATCGGTATCGTTACCAGTCCGCAAGCAGCGGCTCTGCGCGATATTGTGACGACACTGAAACGACGCGCGCCACACGTCCAACTCATCTTATATCCCACCCCAGTACAAGGCGACGGCTCGGCCACCAAAATTGCGCAAGCGATCGCGACCGCCTCGGCTAGAGCTGAATGCGATGTGCTGCTGGTGTGTCGTGGCGGTGGCAGTATTGAAGATCTGTGGTCGTTCAATCATGAGCTGGTTGCACGCACGATCGTCGGCTGCGATATCCCTGTGATCGTCGGCGTCGGCCACGAAACCGACTTCACCATCGCCGATTTTGCCGCCGATCTGCGCGCGCCAACGCCGACTGCGGCTGCAGAAATGGCCGCTACCGCGCAAGGCGACTGGCTATCTACGTTAGCAACGCATACACGTGATTTGCAGCGCATCGTCTATCGGCAACTGACGCAACGCATGCAAACGTTAGATTGGCTGTCGCGCCGCCTTGTCAGCCCAGTCGCGTATATCGCGCACGAGCGGATAAAGCTGCAAGGCATGCATGCGCAACTAAAACACGCTACCCAGATCCCATTGACACAGGCAAAATTTTCTTTAAAACAAGCACGTGATCGTCTGCAAGCGCAATTGCCTGACACCACAGCCCAACAACTGCAATTAGGTCATACGCGCCGTCGCTTAACTGGGTTAATCAACATCCACCTATCCAGCCAAAGGCAAAGTCTTGATGCGTTGACGGCCCAATTGGAAATGCTCAATCCGCAGCGCACATTGGAGCGTGGTTATGCGATCGTCACCGACCACAGCGGCAAAGTGATACGCACACCGGTCGCGTTAAAGCCACGTCACCCCGTTACTATCCGCCTAGCGCAAGGATCTGCAGAGATCGAAATCGCCAGCGCGCAACAAACTTTGTCATAAATCATGCGCTCAAACGGCTCATCAACGAGTATGTAGTGAACGACGGCAGAAGAAGAGAGTCCCAAGCAATACAATCTGCTGCAGTTTCAATCAATGCACAGTTTGCATAACCGTTTTACAATAAGCGTCTTTCTAAAAGAACATTTTATTTTCAACCCCCACAAAGGACGACCATGGAACATACCCTACCGGCACTGCCCTATGCGTTGGATGCACTTGCTCCACACATCTCGAAAGAGACACTAGAATTCCATTACGGCAAGCATCATCAGACCTATGTGACGAATTTGAACAACCTGATCAAAGGTACCGAATTCGAAAACGCATCGCTTGAAGAAATCGTCAAGAAATCATCCGGCGGTGTATTCAATAACTCCGCGCAAGTTTGGAACCACACTTTTTACTGGAATGGCCTCAAGCCAAACGGCGGCGGCGCAGCAACTGGCGCGATTGCTGATGCAATCAATGCAAAATGGGGCTCTTTCGACAAGTTCAAAGAAGAATTCACCAAATCATGCGTCACCAATTTCGGCTCCGGCTGGACATGGTTGGTCAAAAAAGCTGACGGCTCGCTCGACATCGTCAACACCTCTAACGCAGCGACGCCACTGACCACTGCTGACAAGCCAGTATTGACTTGCGACGTTTGGGAACACGCGTATTACATCGATTACCGCAATGCGCGTCCTAAGTATCTGGAAGCGTTTTGGGCACTGGTCAACTGGGAATTTGCTTCGGCAAACCTGGCTTAATAAGCTATTCGCATCCGGTAAAACCGGACTGCAAAAAACGCCTTCTGTTTTGCAGAAGGCGTTTTTTATTGTGTACTCGATACCACTTTTTATTCTTTATACGTTTTTTACATAACCTAATACAAAGACTGTAGTTTGAGAGAATAAAGAAAATTGTTATATTCTCTCCATCCGGCGTCATATGCATTTATGTATTGGCAGCTGCAATTTAAATAGATTCGGAGTTATGTATGTTGAAAAAGGCCATCCTGCTCGCACTCGCTGCCAGCACCTTGTTTGCTGGCGTAGCGCGAGCAGAGGACAAACCCATTCTGAATGCCTCGTATGACATCGCACGCGAAGTATTTGCTGCCATCAATCCAAAATTTCAGGCTTATTGGAAAAAACAAACTGGCGAAGATCTGAAAATCGATCAATCTTTCGCTGGCACTTCGCGTCAGGCTCAAGATATTTTGCAAGGTAAGAAGGTCGATACCGTGACCTTTAATCAGGTACCCGATGTTGATATTTTGGCGCAACGGGGTCTGATCAGTAAAGACTGGCAAAAAGCATTTCCAAATAACAGCTCGCCCTACTACAGCACCATGGCTTTCCTGGTGCGCAAGGGTAATCCTAAGAACATCAAGAACTGGGATGATCTGACTCGTAGCGACGTAAAGGTAGTTTTCCCAAATCCAAAAACATCGGGTAACGCGCGTTACACTTATCTCGGTGCCTGGCTGTATGCAAACGAAAAATTCAAAGGCGATGACGCAAAGATTCGCGAGTTCGTTGGCAAATTGCTGCATAACGTTGTCAACTTCCCTACCGGTGGCCGTGGCGCTACCGTTGCATTTGCCCAGAATGGTCAAGGCGATGCATTGCTGACATTTGAATCTGAAGTCATCAATATCGCGCACAATCCAGAGTTCAAGGATGCGGGCTATGAAGTCGTCGTGCCACCCGTATCGGTGCTGGCTGAGTTTCCAGTTGCGGTCGTCGACAAGGTTGTTGATGAAAAGGGTACACGCAAGGTTGCCACTGCCTATCTAAACTACCAATACACCCGTGAGATTCAGTTACTGCTAACGACTTTTAACTATCGCGTCAATCATCCCGATGTCGCCAAGGTCGTCGCCGCTAAGTATCCTAAAGTGCGCTTGATTGATCCAACCGCAGTGCTGGGTCCGTGGGAAAAAATCCAAAGTACCCACTTTGCAAGTGGTGGTGTACTCGATCAATTGCTTTCACGACGTTAAATCATTGCGATCGACACATCCGCTACGATGTGTCGATACCTAATGCATGATGGTGGTTTACAATGCTGCCATCCAATCGGCCATCCGCTTATCTGGATGGCCGATTTATTTGGAATCAGCCTGATGGCAGCTCGCGCTTGCCATTGCGTACCGGGCTTGTTCTCACGCACTACGCCTAGGTGTTGCAGCTACTCATTACTTCGTCAGAAAATTTCGTGAACAAGTCTCTTCGATTTTTCCGTAACACTCCTATCCTGCCGGGCTTTTCGATGAGCTTCGGCTTTTCGACGCTGTATATCAGCCTCGTTATTTTGCTACCAATATCAGCATTGTTGATCTACGTCAGCGGCATGACCTGGCAGCAATATCTATTCGCCATTACCGATCCACGCGTAGTGCAAAGTTACAAAGTCACACTGACGGGCGCATTTTTTTCTACCGTCGCGGTCACCTTTATCGGCTTTTTATTGGCATGGATCATCACACGCTACGATTTTCCGGGGCGTCGTTTGATTGATTCGCTCGTCGATTTACCGTTCGCGCTGCCGACGTCAGTTGCTGGTATCACACTATCTACATTATTCATCCCTGGCGGCTGGTTAGGACGTTGGTTTGATGTATTCGGCATCAAGATTTCGTATGCTTTTCCCGGCATCATTGTGGCCATGATGTTTACCAGCTTGCCATTTATCGTACGCTCAGTGCAGCCAGTATTGGAAGATTTGGAAGCAGAGTTGGAAGAAGCCGCTACCATGCTGGGGGCGAATAGATGGCAAATTTTTTGGCGTGTATTACTGCCCACACTGATACCGGCATTAATCACCGGCTCTTCTCAAGCATTTATCCGTAGCTTGGGCGAATTCGGCGCCGTCATCATGCTAGCTGGGAATATCCCATTCAAGACCGAAGTTACTTCACTGATGCTGTTTGTGCGGTTGCAAGAGTACAACTACCCAGCGGCCGCAGCGATTGCATCGGTCGTGTTATTGGCGTCACTGAGCTTGCTGTTTTTGCTGCAAATCGTGCAAAGCCGATTTTTCAAAAAGTCCTAAGAGTTGACGATGTCAAAAACCATCAAACGTCCTGCACACTGGCACCAATGGCTACTCATCGCAACGGGTATTGCCCTGACGATCGTGATGCTGGTGATGCCACTGATCCTGATCTTTGCCGAAGCATTCGGCGGCGGCTTGGCAGCGCTGTGGCAAAATTTGATGGAAGATTTCATGCGCCACGCTTTCATGCTAACCATGCTGGTTGCCATCATTACGGTACCGATTAATCTGGTGTTTGGCATACTTCTGGCATGGTGCGTGACGCGCTATGATTTCTGGGGTCGCCGTCTAATGATTACGCTGGTAGAGATTCCTTACGCAACATCGCCAGTAGTGGCAGGCTTCTGTTACCTCGTGGTGTACGGATTAGAAGGTGCAATTGGTCAATGGTTTTACACGCATGACATGCAATTGATGTTTGCATGGCCGGGTATCGTTATGGTTACAATTTTTTGTACGGCACCTTACATTGCACGCATTCTGATGCCACTGATGCAAAAACAAGGCACAGAAGAAGAAATTGCGGCGCTCTCTTTAGGCGCCTCAGGCTGGCAAATCTTCTGGTACGTTACGCTGCCCAATATCAAATGGGCACTGCTGTATGGGGCCGTTATTACGAATGCACGTGCGGTGGGCGAATTTGGCGCAGTAGCCGTAGTGTCAGGCACCATCATGAACAAGACGCTGACACTACCGTTATTGGTCGAGCAATTGAATAATGACTATAAAACCGCAGCAGCATTCACTGCCGCTGCGGTGTTGGCGTGCATGGCTCTACTCACTTTATTACTCAAAACGCTGATGGAATGGCGCCAGCAAAGACGTGAAGAACGCATTGATCTCGATGCAGCCGAGGGCTTGCTACTTTAACTGCCGCTCTTAACGGTTATTACTTCCCACCTCGCTCATCGTTCGATGCTCTCAACGTTGTCCCCACGCACTTGGATTATGTCCTTGGGATCTATCACGACCGCCACTTTTCTTGTCAGAAGGATCGCGACCATTACGATGTTGCGATGGTGGCGAAGCTGACTTTACTGAATTTCCTGCAGGTTTCGGTTGATGCTCATACTTGCGCTCATGTTTGTCTTTATGATCGCGGCCATGGAGACGATCAATTTCTTGATGACGATCGTGGTGGCGATTACGGCTATGATCTTGCCGACCAGATTGACCGGTTTGATAACGAGGTTGCCTACGTTGCCAATCGTAGCTCCAGTCGTTACGTCCATGATCGGTCCGATCGTGCGGTTGATGACGATGATGATGCCAGCCGCCGGGACGTCGGTACCAACCACCTGATCCAAAATACCAAAAGGGCGTTTCATAAACATAACCGGCACGATCAAGCAGCCAATAACCCTCTTGCCACATATACTCACGGCCATCCCAGTCCCAATAACCCGCCACCCACACATATCCATAGCGTGGTGATGGTGCTTCCTCATAAGGCAACGGCGGCGGTGCATTACCAACCACAATGCCGACGCTCACTTCTGTTTCTGCCCACGTCGGCTGCATCACCATCATGCTGCTTGCAATAATGGCCGCCACCACGATCATTTTCATTGTCATCATTCCCGTTAATTTACCGCTACTATAGCGGCAATTTCACTATATCCATTCGCTAAGCAAACTCTAAATAATCCTGTATTTACTTACAACTGAAACACATGCTCAAACTTGTTTTTCCGCAAAAACTTCCTATTTTCTTGATTAAAATCAAGCGACTACAGAAAGTTTTAGTATCTCTGAAAGAGGCTGTTAAAATACGTCCGTTCAATCGGAAAAGAAGGTTTTTTCCTACGCGGCTTTGAGGAAACCACTGATCGCATCAGACGTCATATTGGCCTATCTTTTGTAACAGTTTGAAAAGAAGTTCGGCCAATCCCAACGAACTTAACAGGCAATGACCACAGGCAACTGTTTACATCACCTGCTTAATTAATAAGGAAACGATCATGTATAACAATGAGAAAAACAACCCGGACTATTCTCTGCACAACGCGGAAGCAGTGACAGCGTTGAAAAAACAGAAAAATGGCGAGCAAAGCATCGCTATTGAAGAACATACTGGTACGGAAGATCACATTACGATTGTGCCCTTCCTCTCCACACAGACGGGCTCGTTCCAGTAAGCGAGTTCACTATATCGATTTGTTCGATATAAAAAAATAAGGGGCGACATGGTCGCCCCTTATTTTTTACCTAAATTTCTCTGACGCCAAGATATCTTCAAGTGACCTGTCAGACAATATTAGGCTCCAATCTTACATTGCCATATTTTCTCTTGCGGCAGAGCTAATTGCCACTACGGCAGGATGTCTCAACTGTCGTTCGACCGAAATTGCATAAAACTGCTCTGTCACTTCATGCGTTTGACCGATTTCAGTGACGCCATATTGTTTCTTTACCTGGGATGCGACGACCGTAGGTGCAGCAAATATGCCGGTACCCGCCTCGCCAAATGCCTGCATTAAAGCGCCATCGTCGAATTCGCCTACGATATTAGGTTGCACGCCCTCCTTCTCAAACCAGCGTAACAACCGCGGACGCACCGCAGCATCCTCTCCCGGCATAAGAAATGGTGCAGCATCCAAACTTTGCGGAAATCCTTTTTTATATTCTTTCGCCAACTCATTAGTGGCAAAAAAAGTGATTCCGCTCTCGCCCAGTAAATGACTGTATCCGCGCACATCGACATTGCCAGGCATCGGGCTGTCAGCGATCACGATATCAAGGCGATGAATCGCCAAGTCTGCCAGCAGGCTCGTCAACTTTCCTTCCCGACAAACGATACGCAATGAATCGGGCAACTCCATCGCCGGCTCCAGCAACATATAAGCAATCGCTTTCGGTACCGCATCCGCCACTCCGACACGAAACTGCAGAGGCCAACCACCGGGGCGAAAGCGCAATACCTCCTGCAACTCATCACCCAGTGTAAAAATTTTGTCTGCGTAATCGAGTACGACGCGACCAGCATCATTCAACTCAAGCCTGCGCCCGATACGGTTGAATAATTTGTAACCAAGCACATCTTCGAACAAGGTGATCTGTCCACTGATGGTTTGCGGCGTCAAGTGGAGACGCTCACTGGCTCGACCAATACCGCCGGACTTTGCGACCACCCAAAAGTAGTGCAGATGCTTGTAATTGATTGCTCCCATACCGCATCATTCTCCATTTTTTACGAACTGAAATACAATTATATTCGAATTTTCAATAAGGTCGTTGTCCCTTATTCTGCAGATGTTGAATGTTGAAGGCTCGAAACAGACGCAAAAAGCGCAATCGAACTTTCATAAAAACAGACGACACGACTTATCTTGAGGAGTTGTAAAAAATGAACTCGGTGAATCCACTGCGTAGCGCTTCGCAGACCAGCGCGCATCAGACGGTTAAGGCGCTTTCTGCCAATAAAGTGATACGCAACACCTATTTACTATTAGCGATGACCTTGCTATTTAGCGCCATGACAGCAGGCGCCACAATGGCGATGAATTTGCCTGCACCTGGCATGTTAATCACGTTGGGTGGTTATTTTGGTTTACTGTTTCTGACCACTAAATTCCGCAATCAGGGTGTAGGCATCGTCTGTGTATTCGCGTTAACTGGTTTCATGGGCTACACGCTAGGCCCAATACTCAATATTTATTTGCAATTGCCAAATGGTGCGCAAACCGTGATGACGGCGTTTGCTGCTACTGCTGCTATCTTCCTCGGCTTGTCTGCTTACGCCCTCACGACACGCAAAGATTTTAGCTATATGGGCGGCTTTTTGACCGCTGGCATTTTGGTAGGATTTCTGGCTTCGCTAGGTGCAATCTTTTTTGAAATTCCAGCGTTATCGCTGGCAGTCTCCGCTGTTTTTGTGTTGTTGATGTCTGGCTTGATTCTGTACGAAACCAGCAACATTATTCACGGCGGCGAAACCAATTATGTGATGGCGACTGTCACGCTATTTGTTGCGATCTTCAATCTATTTGTTAGCTTGTTGCAATTGCTCGGCTTCGCTAACAGAGACGATTAAATTGACGAGTAAGTAATCCGCACACCGCAACAACTGTAACTTTTCCTGGCTCTACCTGCCTTTTAATGCGCAATCGATAGATATCGATTGCGCATTTTTTTATTTCTCCTCGACTTCATATGCACGCAACAAATCGGTGCCCTCACTACCCCACCTTCGACGTCAAGCGTACGGCACGCAAATTATCATCAACTGGTATCATTTCGTACCCGTTCACACCGTTGGAGAAAAAATGGATGCAAAAACTGCATTAAGCCGTCTGCGAGAAGGAAACCAGCATTTTGTAGCAGAAATTCGCAGCAATGGTCGATCGGGACATGTGCGACGCACGGAGGTAGCCGAGGGTCAGGAACCGTTTGCAATTATTCTTGGCTGCTCTGATTCGCGCGTTCCTGCTGAAATTGTGTTTGATCAGGGACTCGGCGATTTATTTGTCATCCGCGTTGCGGGCAACATTGTTGCGCCTTCACAAGTCGGCAGTGTGGAATTTGCTGCCGAGCGTTTTGGTACCAAACTGGTCGTCGTGCTCGGCCACTCTCAGTGCGGTGCTATTGTGGCGACTCTAGAAGAACTGAAACGACCAAACCGAATCCCATCCCAGAATTTGCAATCCATTGTCGACCGTATTCGTCCCTCCATCGAAACGCTATACGACACCGACCTGAAAAATGACTTCGACGCACTCGTACATAAATCGGTACGTGCCAATATTCGTGCATCGGTCAATCACTTACGCCATGGGTCGGCCATACTCGAAAACCTCATCAGAAATGATGGCTTACTCATCGTCGGCGCAGAATATTCACTTGAAACAGGTGAAGTCGAGTTTTTCGATGGCTTACCAATCGATGACTGACATAACAAAGTTCAGGGCAGTAACTAAGCTAGAATTTTCGGCAAATAAAAAGCGCACCACAGTGCGCTTTTTATTTGCCGATGTTTTCTTTTAATATTCGAGACTAAGCGTAATCGAGCCGTAACTCTGGGCGTGCTTTTGCTCGCGAAATTCCTTGCTGCGCCAGTATTGCGCGTAAGTGATTTTTCCACCCACCCATTGCCATGCAATCCCGGCCGCCACATCGCCGACAAGATACTTTTTATCGACACTGTGACTATCGGAAAACGTGTTCCCATCAAGGAAAATATTGCGTGCAACAGCGCGCGTATCAAGCGATACGAAAGCGTGAATACCGCTTTGCCCCATACGACGTGACGTGTTGTTCGATAAAGGTGCATTACTATCGCCAGCGGGACGAATCGGTGCGGTACCGAAATCATTCGGCAAATAGTTGCCAATCCGCATTTCTATACCGCCATTGATATAGGTTTTGACATTACCAACGCTAAATCCATAATGCGTAATCGCATCAATCTGTGGCCCACCAGCTTCGCGCAATGCGAATATACGATTTTTCCTTTCTTTAACTACCTGAATCCCTAACTCATTATTGAGTTGGTTATCCCAGCCTTGCCAGCGATCAAAGCCACGTACTTTATGAATAAAGTTTTGCGACTGCCGCGCTAACGAGGCTGGCCCCACCATGCCGATATCAAGCTCGGTCGTATCCATCTGCGTGTCAGTGCGTGCGTTGTAAGCAAACCCAAGATAGAGCCAACCAGCGTACGGTCTGTCGTTCTCAATGAGGTCTGCGCGTGTCTTGTCGGATGGCGTATAAATATTTTGGCCAAAACTGACCACCATATTGCGAGAATCAAATGGACCCGGTTGTATCATTTCCGAATACTGATTCAACTGACGTACCCAATGCGGTAGGCAAGGATCATGTGTGTAATCCTGCAAATTTGCAGAGATCCACGATAGTTTGGCACCGCTAGTGTAATTATTATCGGTGCCGGCAAACAGATCATTTTCGTAATACAGATTGTAGACATCGGGGTAATGCTTCAACGCACGTACACCGGGTTTTGATGTACAGGTATCTTCTGCTGCTAACGTAAAATTGGATAACAAAAAAGTAGTCAGAAACAGAGTGTATGGAAATAACTTATGCATAAGGTTTTTAAATATGCTTCTACAATATGAAGTAGGTATAAAGTGAAAATACGAAATATAGGTTCGACAAATCAATGTTGTGCGCGAAGTTTTCAGACTTCTATGCGTTCTTTTTTGCCAGATATGCGCTATCGATCCTCTGCTAAACACGTATTCTAAAGATAAGAGGCCACCGCCAAGCTTGGCCAACCACATCATATCGTCAAACGCTTATGCGCCCGCACGTTAAACTACTACCAGAGCAAAATTTTTCGGAATTACTTAATGAAACCTCTACGCCTTGTTACTGCCATACTGACACTCATAGTTCTGACTGCCTGCGCCCGCAAACTTCAGCCAGATCAACCTGCCGGACTAAGCGGTATTATTAGCGGCACCGTTACCTATCGTGAGCGCGTCGCACTGCCCCCTGATGCAAAAATCATTGTGAGCCTAGAAGACATCACCCGCATTGACCAAGGTAGCAGCTTTATCGCACAGCAGGTATTGCGTGCGAAAGGCCAGGTCCCACTTCCTTTCGAGTTACGCTACCTACCGCAAGCTATTCATCGCAATCATCGCTATATTGTGCGCGCCGAAATCATCGATCTGCACGATGCATTGTTATGGAGCTCGATAGAGCCCTACCCCATTCAGTTTAATGAACCAGCTAAATCTATCGTAATCATGGTGCAACGACCACAAGTTACGGCGGATGCGAATAATCCTTCGTTAGCGACAAGTGGCCGCACTGTGCCATTTAAATGCGACGATTTTGCTTTCATTGCCAAATTTATCGGCGACCGAGTCGAGATTGCGACACCGGGACGAAACATGACCTTACCGCAAGTAATTTCCGGCTCAGGCGCACGCTACAGCGATGGCAACACTACGCTATGGAATAAAGGGAGTGAAGCAATGCTTGAAATGAATGGCGTACAGTACAAAAATTGCAAAGTCGAGACATTGCCAGCAATCCAATAATTGGCAAATCGAATCACTGCACCTGCAATTGCGGTGGTAGATTCCATAAGGCGTCACGTTGCAAACAAATACGCCGTTTTGCCGCTCTGCTCAAACGTTTCATTGCATATTCAGCGCGCGAAGCGCTCGCACGATCAGGGTAAGTAAAGACTGCAAGTAGACGTCGTGGTGGGCGCGAGCGGGTGTATTTGGCACCTTTACCTTTTTCATGCATTGCATAACGTGCCAATACGTCTACCGCGATACCGGTATAGATACTGCCGTCTTTACATTCGATGAGATATAGAAACCACGCCATGTCGTTAGCATTTCACTTTTGATATTTTTGCCGTTTTCATCATGCTGGCGTGACAGTGCGAAGTATTAAGAGAACATGATGGTCATGCCGCTAAACTTGCGATTGCTTCAGCGATGAACCTAAACTTGAAAATAGCCACTACACGCGCACTACGTTCAGGCCTCCGTATCATCACGCGCGCAACAATCAGCATGCAACTGATTTTGATCGCATCTTGTTTAATGTTGACGAGTGATCTGGCACGAGCCGAAGAAGCAGCGCTGGATATCGCGTTACCAGATCAGAACCAACATCTAGCGCTGGTCGATCTGCTACGCCATCCGGCGGTACGCACGATTACGATCCCATTCGATGTTTCCTACAAGCAGAGCATGCATTATCGCGCCTTGCCCTTACGCGCGATTTTGCGCGATCTACATACATTTAAAACGATACAGTTCAAAGCAAAAGACGGTTTTGTCGCCACCATGCCGACACAGCTTTTACATGGTACAGCCGTGCCTTGGCTTGCGCTGGAACCCCCGAATGCTCGTTGGCCGGCATTAAAGCCAGGCGGCGACAGCGCCGGGCCTTTTTATCTGGTTTGGATTGGAGCGGAAAACGGCGCTATCAAACCGGAACAATGGCCTTATCAGATCAAATCGATTAGTGCGGTGCAGCCATTGGAACAACGTTATCCGCAAATTGTGCCAGACGCCAACTTGACTACTGAGAGCGCCGAATACCGCGGTATGCAAAACTATATTCAGCAATGCGCTAGTTGCCATCAAATAAATCACGGTGGTGATGCCAACATTGGCCCCGATTTAAATTTACCGCTCAATCCCACTGAGTATTTTCAAGCAGACTATTTACGGCAATACATACGCGATCCGGCCTCGGTGCGCGCGTGGCCGCAGATGCGCATGCCGAAATTTCCACCATCAGTACTCGACGATACACAACTCAACGAATTACTGATTTATCTGCACCATATGCGCACCAGAAAAATAACTACTGTGGGTACGCCGACAAAAACAGTATCCAAAGATGCAAAAGCGATGACAAAAGACGGCGAAAAATAGGATGCGAAAGGTCTTCTAAGAAGCAACAAAAAGTAGCGCCCAGCGGAAAAATGACAACTGGAAATTTACCCGCTGGCTACGCCGGAATTTACACCTGCTCGATCTGCGTTTCAGTAAAAAATCGTTGTTGCATTTCTTCCAGTCCCAAAGTTTGCAAAACTTCTTGTAGACGCTCGCTTGGGCGCTGGCGCGGCAAATCTTTGTAGCTGGCAATAATCAATTCGTTTTTCATCGAATGTTCCCATCCAACCAGTTCCGTAACATTCACCTGATAGCCGTGCGCCTCCAACTGCAAACAACGCAACACATTGGTAACCTGGCTACCAAACTCGCGTGTATGTAAAGGATGACGCCAAATTTCAGTCAGTGCATTTTTAGCGAGTGTTTTACCCTTGTTTTTCTTTAATACAGACGCCACCTCCGCCTGACAGCACGGCACCAACACAATAAATTTTGCCTGCTTTTTTAAGGCAAAATGAATCGCATCATCGGTCGCGGTATTACAAGCATGCAAGGCGGTGACGATATCGATTTTCTCTGGCAGTTGATCCGACACTATCGAATCGGCGACGGAAAGATTCAGAAAAGACATCCCCTGAAACGCCAGTTTCTGCGCCAACGCTTGTGATTTTTGGACGAGTTCATCACGCGTTTCTATACCGTAAATGTGCGATTGATCCTCGTGTTGCTTAAAAAACAAATCGTATAAAATAAAACCGAGATACGATTTTCCGGCACCGTGATCGACGAGCGTAAGGTCACCATGATCTGCCTGTAACTCTTGCAGCAAGGGCTCAATAAACTGATATAGATGGTAAACCTGCTTGAGCTTACGGCGGCTATCCTGATTTAGTTTGCCGTCGCGCGTCAAGATGTGCAGCTCTTTCAGCAGCTCAACCGACTGTCCCGGGCGGATGCCGTGTTTTTCTTGCTCATCTTGTGACGGCGTTATGTCGCTAACTTTGGATTGTGCCTGTGGCTTGCGCTGCTTGGTCATTCTTTGATTCCATGAGATGCATTCGTCGCTCACTATAGGTTCTTTGCTCCCATGGAGCAACTAGCTAAAGGTTCTTTTCCGCATGGAACGTCTTGCTGTCGTCGCCTGTCATAAGGAAGGGTGATATTTACTCACTGGCAATTCAAGCCGAAAACAAGTACATGCATTGCCTTGAGTGTGTCTGCTGACTTAATGTGCAGCTTAGATGCATGAAGTGCAAGTGTTGGGTAGACGTTCGAGCAATTGTATTTGCGCGCATCCACTAGGCACCTTCACATTCAATATTGCTGATAAGCTTGCCAACCTAAATTTCACCCACATATTGCTCGCCATTCACACGAACTAAATCGACCGTGCTTCATCCTTCGTCACATGCATAAAGTAAGAATATTTTTTTTCACCGCTGCGCTTTTCTTATTCATGTTGACGGCAGTACCGTTGCAGGCGCGCGCTCAAGAAAAGCAAGAAGCGCAAGCGGCGCCAGAGAACGTTCAGTATCGCGTGTCCATCAATGGGGCGGGTGATCTTGCGTCCCTTCTTACGGAAAATCTCGCACTCAGCCGGCAGCAATCGTCGACCGGCTTGTCGGCGACCGAAGTACAGCGATTGGTTGGCATCACGCCAGATCAAATCCGATCGCTATTAGCGACCGAGGGTTATTTTTCTCCGAGCATCACGCATACGCTTGATCGTCAAAGCTCGCCATGGGACGCCCATTTCGAGATCAAGTTGGGACCAGCGACTACGATAGATGAGGTCGCCATCGATTTCAGTGGTGCCTTGGCCGCAGGATCAAATGTCGATCAGCGACGGATAGAAAAATTACGCGATCGTTGGAGCTTACCGGTGGGGGATCGCTTTCGCCAAAGTGCGTGGGATAGCGCAAAAAGTGCATTGCTCAAACCCTTGTTGACGCTGGATTTTCCCGCTGCCGCGATTGTGCAAAGCGAAGCGCATATCGATCCAGAAAGCCATCGCGCCACACTCTCTATCAAAATTGATTCTGGTCCACGCTTTACTTTCGGCGCTCTGAGTATCACAGGCCTGAAACGCTACTCGCGCGACATGATCGATCATCTCAATCCTATCCAGCCTGGCGATCGCTATTCGCAGGAAAAACTTAACGAGCTACAAGCGCGCATGCAAGACAGTGGATATTTTTCATCCGCTTTCGCCACCATCGATGTCGATCCAGCTCACCCAACCCGCGTGCCAGTTAATCTTGATCTAAGCGAAAACCAACGTAAAAAATTGTCACTAGGCCTAGGTTTTTCGACCGATTCTGGGGCGCGTGCGGAAGTCAAATGGCTAGATCGCAATTTTCTACATCGCGATTGGCGCCTCGAATCCAATTTACTAATCGATAGCAAGACACGCAAGCTCGGCGCCAACGTGTTTCTGCCACCGCTAGAAAACGATTGGACTCCCAGCTTTGGCACCGGCTATGAATATACGGACAACGCCGGTGAGATCAATAGCAAAACGGTTACCTCGGCACGCTTGACTAGTCCGGATAAACGCGACGAGAGCGTGTGGGCGGTTTCACTCTATACCGATCACCAGCGTATCGGCGATGACTTCAGCAACCACCGAGAAGCCTTGGTCGGTAGTTATATTTACACGCGACGACGCGTCAATAATATCGCGTCCCCTACCCGCGGCCACCTTGCATCCATCGAAGTGGATGCCGGTCCCGCCGGACTAATCAATAAACAAAGTCTGGTGCGCGTGGTAGGGCGAGCCACCTGGCTATCGCGTAATTACAATCATTTTCAGGCGATCTTGCGCGGCCAAGTCGGGCAGGTGTTTGGTGCGGATCGCGATACCGTGCCGGCAGATTTGCTATTCCGCACCGGCGGCGATCAGACCGTGCGCGGTTATGAATACAACACGCTAGGTGTAGAACAAAGCGGTGCAATCGTTGGCGGCACCGTTACTGCGGTGGTTAGTGCCGAGCTGAATTACTACTTTACGCCGCAATGGGGCGTTGCCGTTTTCACCGATGCTGGCAATGCGGCAGATTCGTGGGATAAGTTTCGCCTCGCGCAAGGCAGTGGCGTAGGCGCCCGCTGGCGCAGTCCGATTGGCCCGGTCAATCTTGATCTCGCCTACGGCCACGACACTGGTGATATCCGACTACATTTTTCAATTGGCTATGGTTTCTGATACCCAAACGTCGGCACCTCTGCCGCCAACAAAAAAACGCTGGTTGCGTGCAGCAGCATTGATGCTTTGCACGCTCGTGTTGCTGCTTGCGATTGGCATCAGCGCGCTATTTAATATGGAACGCGGCGCGCACTATGCATTTTCCTTGCTGAGCACCCTGACCCAAGGCACCGTCCAAGCAGACGGCATCGGCGGCACTTTGGCTGGGCCTTTGCGGCTAAACAACGTTAACATCAGATTAGAGAACCAGTCGATCAAGCTCAGCGACGTACGAATGGACTGGCAGCCAACTAATCTGCTAGTTGGCAAGCTAAAAATTTCATCGTTAAACATAGCCAAGCTCGCCATCACGAACAAAATCGATCAAAAAAAGCAGCCAGTGACGGGCTTACCTGACAATATTGATCTACCGTTGCGCATGCAGATAGACCAAGTGCGTATCGCCAGCGGCAGTGTTTCGCAAGGTCCAGTAGAAATTCTGTCGCTCGATATGCTTAACTTTGGGCTGAATTTTGACGGCAATCGTTATGCATTCAATCTAGACAGCTTATCTGCCAGCTCAACCACAGAGTCAGCGGCCTTTGCCACTACATTGACCGCAAAGCTCAAGCTCTCAACGCGAAAACCCTATGCGATAGATGCAACGATGCGCAGCGAAAGCGCCGACGATGCCGCGGAGCAAATCCTAGGTGCAAATGGCACAGTTCGCCTGACTGGTTCGCTGGCAGAAATGAAAGCAGCGATAGCCCTCCAAGTTGCCCATGCAACTCTGAATGGCGATGTGACGGTGCGACCATTTGATAACCGAATCCTCGGCGTCAGCCACCTAGAAGGCAAGGCGCTTAATCTGGCGCAACTCAAACCAGGTTTGCCGAAAACCGATGTCGACCTCCAGCTTGATGTACTCGAAAATGGTAATGGAACACTCAGCGTTACGAATGCAGATGCTGGCTTGTATAACGACAATCGTTTGCCAGTTAAAAAACTCAGCATCGATTTTCTACAGTCTGACACTCAATTCACACTGGCAAAAATCACAGCGGCATTGGGGACGCGCGCGCAACTTGCCGGAAACATCGCTGGCAAAGGCAGCTATGCAGATCAAAAAATTGCATTGCAACTGCATACCCAAAAACTGAATTTACAGCAGGTCGATAGCCGCCTGCGCGCGACACGTTTAACTGGCGACGCTGAACTGCGAACCACGGATGGAAAACAACAAATCACGATCAATCTGAAGGAAGCACTAGACAAAAATACGTTGCAACTGGATGCGCATGCCAGCATCGCCGATAGCGCGATTGATGTTGATCGTTTCTTACTCACTGCTGGCGACAGCACAATCAATGTCAACGCGCATATTGCGCTCAGTGAGTCACAAGATTTTTCTGTCAATGGGAAAGTAAAAAATTTTCGTCTACGTGATCTTGGTAATTTTTCTCAGCTGCCCAAGCTACATCTGAACGGAGATTTTTCTGTAAAAGGAATGCGGCAGCCGCAACTCCAGGCCGAGGCGCTGTTCAATCTTAATAACAGCACGCTAAATGATAATCCGCTCAATGGGGAAGGTGAGCTTAGTTTGCGCACCGATAGTTTGCTTATCTCAAAACTATCGCTGACTGCAGGTGCAAATCATATCAGCGCGAAAGGCACACTGGAAAATTCTGATTCGCAAATCAAATTCGCCGTCAATGCACCGAAGTTAGCGCAAATCGGCAGCCAATTCGCTGGCGCCCTGAAAGTAGATGGAACCATCAGCGGCAATCTCAGCAAGCCGCGCATCATTGCTGAGTGGAATGGTAAAAACATACGCGCACCCAAGCAATTGCAAGCGAGCGTCCTCGAAGGTCGCGCTGATCTAACCTTGGTGCGCGGCGAGTCAATCGGCCTTGATCGCGCAAACATACATTTGTCAGCTAGCGGCCTACAAAGCGGTGAACAGAGGCTCAAAAAATTACAAGCGCGCGGGCAGTTCGCACGACAAAAAAATGCGCCGCTATCACTTACCTTAGATGCTACAGGAATGAGCGTTGGCCAAGCCGCTGAAAACCACCTTACCGTCAATGTCACCGGAACTACCGCACGTCATCAGATGAACTCGGTGTTTAATAGCAGCGAACAAAAGTGGACATTGCGCGCCAGTGGCGGCCTGCAAGAAAAAGCAACAGCGCTGCAATGGGACGGCAACATCGATGCGATCGATGGCACAGGGAAATTTACTGCGCAGTTGCATTCCCCTGCTGCGCTGCAGGTTACCCCCAAAAAAATACAGCTCGAGCATTTTAGAATCGATACCGACAACGCCTATGTGGCGATCGAACAACTCGTTAGCGATCAAAACGGTATCAATAGCAACGGCAAATTCGAACATCTACAACTCAGCGAATTACTGTCCTATCTGCAAGCCGAACCCGCCGTCGGTGGTGACCTCAAGCTAGCAGGCGAATGGGATCTCAAATATGCCAACACGCTGAACGGAACAGTTGCGATACGTCGCGAAAGCGGCGATGCCATCATGAATGGCAATGCTTCAGTCGCGCTCGGGCTAACCAAACTAGAAACGAGCGCTGACATCAAAAATGGCCGCGTCAAACTACAAATGCTCGCCGCCGGCCAACAACTTGGTCGTATTCAAGCCAGACTTAATACCGCGGTCGGTGACGGCCAAGCGCGTACAGGATTATCGCTGTCACCACGTGCAGCAATTAACGGCAACATCAGTATTGATACTCCCTCGGTGGCATGGCTGGGCCCGTTAGTCTCGCCGGCACTGGTCACTGAAGGAAAATTGCAAAGCAACATCACCGTCAACGGCACAGTGGGACAACCTAAATTTGCCGGCAATATTTCCGCCGATGGTTTGCATTTACTATTTGCCGATACTGGGCTCGATCTCAAGCAAGGCACGTTGCGCGCCACCTTCCGCGACGACCGTCTCGATATTGAAACGCTGGAATTTCATAACGACGGTACGCTCTCTATTACTGGCCCGGTCGCTTTAGCCAATCAACAAATCGCCTTGAATCTTGCTATCAAAGCAGATCGCTACAAATTACTAAATCGCTCAGACCGCAAGCTTGTGATCAGCGGTGCAAGCAACGTCGCGTGGCGCGAGGGCGCCACAACCGCCAAAGGAAAATTCAAAGTTGATTCTGGCTTCTTCGATATTAGTGCGGCTGACATGCCTGCATTATCGGATGACGTTGTGGTCAGCGGCAAGCAAGTTAAAAAGGCAGGGGAAACCGCGCTGGCACTAGATCTAGAAATTTTGCTCGGCAAAGGCATCAAGCTAACGGGGCGCGGACTCGATGCGCTACTGGTTGGCAGCCTTAAACTCTACGCTGACGCTGGCGAACCGCTGCAAGCAAAAGGAACCTTAAGCATTGCCTCCGGCACCTTCAAAGCGTATGGACGTAAACTCGATATTGAGCAAGGACTGCTACGATTCGACGGTACGCTCAACAATCCTGGCCTCGATATCTTGGCGATGCGACGCGGCACAGAAGTTGAGGCCGGTGTATCGGTGCGCGGTACCGTGATGTCACCGCGTATCACACTGGTTTCTGAACCTAGCGTGCCGGATGCCGAAAAATTATCTTGGCTGGTACTAGGACGCGGATTGTCCGGCACCGACAGCAGTCAGGCGGGACAGCTACAAAGTGCCGCCAGCGCTTTACTGGCGCAGAGTGCAGCATCAGGTCTACAAGCACAAATCGCCACTGCGTTTGGCCTTGACGATTTTAGTATCGGCAGCGACGACACTAATTTGCAGCAGCGCATCGTTACGCTTGGTAAACGCATATCCAACCGACTGTATGTCGGCTATCAACAGGGAATCGACAATACGCGCAGTGTTTTACTGTTACGTTACAAGCTAACTAAACGCATCAGCCTCGAGGCACAAGCCGGTACGGATAGCGCATTGATGGTGTTCTATAACTTTATGTTTGATTAAATTCTACGTTTAACAAGAACATGACGCGACGCTGGCGCGCGTATTAGTATGGCAGCAAGGCGTTCACTATCCTCAACAAAGGCGCATCACTTGGCAAGACGAAATTTTTTCGTAAGGGAAAGGGAGAAAACGGGATGACATCAAATAACGAAACGCAAACCTACTCCATCAAAAAAAATGACTCAGATCCGCATCGCATCGTAATTGTGGGTGGTGGCGCCGGCGGTTTAGAGCTGGCGACTTCGCTCGGCAACAAATTAGGAAAAAGCGGCCGTGCCCGCATCGTGCTAGTTGACTGTACTTCTGTGCATATCTGGAAGCCATTACTGCATGAAGTTGCTGCCGGCAGCATGGATGCGAGCGCGCACCAACTTGAATATGCAGCGCAGGCACGCTGGCATCATTTTGTATTCCAGCAAGGTGCGCTTACAGCGCTAGATCGTGAACGCAAAATAATTACCGTCGCTGCTGTCAACGACACCGACGGCTTTGAATTGCTGCCGCAACGCGAGCTTGCATATGACACGCTGGTTTTGGCGATAGGAAGTGTGACTAATTTCTTCAAGGTCCCTGGCGCGGAGCAACACGCGATAGCCGTCGACACACTTAGTCAGGCGGAACATTTTCGCAGTCGCATGATCGCAGCATGCATGCGCGCCGACCGCCGCATTGATTTACGTGAAGGTGAGCAGGCGCCGCGTCCAAAACTCAATATTGCCATCATCGGCGGCGGCGCAACCGGGGTCGAGCTATCCGCAGAATTACGCAATACTGCGGAAGTATTGGGCGCATATGGCTTGCATCAATTAGACGCTAAGCGCGACATTCACATCACCTTGATTGAAGCGGCGCCGCGCATTTTGTCGGCACTACCTGAGCAAGTGTCGATCAAAACCGCGGCCTTGCTGCAGAAATTGCATATCAAAGTAATGACCAATGAAAAAGTCTCAGAGATACAGCCGCTTAAAGTCGCCACGGCAAGCGGCAAGGTGCTGGTCTCGGATTTGACCGTATGGGCAGCAGGTATACAAGCGCCATCGATACTAATGCAACTCGGCCTCGCAGTTAATCATTTAGGGCAAATCAAAGTGGCACAAACCTTGGTTAGCGAAACCGACCCAGATATTTTTGCCTTTGGTGATTGCGCCAGTTGCCCATGGCCACTGAAAGATAAGAGTGAAAATAATACGGTGCCACCACGCGCACAGGCCGCACATCAACAAGCGGTTTTCATGTTCGATGCTTTAGAACGTCGATTAGATGGCAGGCCGTTACAGAATTTCAATTATCACGATCTAGGCTCGTTGGTGTCACTTGGTCGCTTTGACGCCGTTGGTAACCTGATGGGACCATTGATTGGCAGTACGCTGTTTATCGAAGGGTTTCTCGCACGCATGCTGTACATCTCACTGTATCGTCGTCATTTGATCGCCCTACATGGCTTCATGCGTACCACGGCAGATACACTGGGACAATGGCTACAACGGAAAACCGCACCCCGCGTCAAACTCCATTAGACGTTATTGGTGAGTGTACTGAAATAGCGAAACTGCTGGTACACTTTGCGCGCACTTGCGGGATTAAGTAAGCTCAGCACAGATAAAACAGCTATTTATCTAACAGGTAGCACGCAAGCAATTAACTATCGCATGATGATCGGCAACAGCGTCACCCAATCGGGTAATCAATCGTACGCTTGCCGCTCTGCAAGAAGAACAGACATTATTATTTATTGCAAAAAATGCTGCGCCTATGCGCCTAATCAATTTATGTCTCAACGGAAATCATGACATCGCACGTTTTTTTTCCGACATGGCCGATATCACTTAACGTCCTGACCGCGATCGGACTCATTCTGATCGCTGGCGTACTAGGTGCGCATTTCTTGCGCCGCGTATTGCCACAACTTCCCGCCATTACCGGCTATGTGTTAACGGGCATATTAATTGGCCCTTCAGTACTGAATCTGGTCGATGCGACACTGCTTAATGACATCAGTCTATTAGTCGATCTTGCGCTTGGCTTGGTGCTATTTGAGCTTGGACGCCGCATAGACTATAAATGGCTATTGCGAGAAAAAGGCTTACTTTTAACCGGCATTATTCTCAGTAGTCTTACCTTCGTCGCACTGTTTATCTTGCTCACCCAATTTGGAGTGAGCAAATTAATCGCCAGCATCGTCGCAGCGCTCGGGATGGCGACCTCTCCTGCGGTAGTTCTCAATGTGGTGCGCGAGGTAAAAGCAGAAGGGCAAGTAAGCGAACGTATGCTCAATATTGTTGTGATCGGCAATGCGCTCGCATTAGTCGTTCTCTCTATTGCCCTCGCAGCCGTGCATGTCGAATTTTCAGCAGGTTGGGAAAATTATTTACTGCAACCTGTGTACCTGCTACTAGGCTCAACTTTATTAGGTTGGCTGATCAGCAGGCTACTATTGCTGATCGGAAAATGGTTACGCCGCGAACGGCAAGCACAGTTGATTTTGATCTTGGCGCTGATTGCTGCCACCGTCGGGGTGGCGGTAATGCTGCATTTATCCGCCATGATTGCGCTGCTTGCGTTCGGTATTGCGAGTCGCCATCTCGATGCGCAACATGCGATTGAAGAACCGGATCTAAATCAAATTAGTAGCCTGCTCTATGTTGTACTGTTTGTATTTGCTGGTGCCCAGCTGGAACTCGGCCACTTGGCGACGTTGTGGCCTGTGGTACTCGCGTTCGTCGTATTACGTCTGGTCATTACAATCGGCGTCACTACGGTGTTGGCGCCCACCAATCGTCTGAGTACGCGCAATGGTGTGTTACTTGGTATAGGCTTAACCCCCTTATCCGGATTTAATATCATCATGGTGCAACACGCAGTGGGATATTATCCGCAGTTTGGCGTGCAGTTATCGACACTGGTTGTCTCGATACTCGTCATTCTGGAATTACTCGGCCCCATCTGTACGCGCCTCGCACTGGTAACTTCAGGGGAAGCAAAGCGCTAACCGTCATAAAAATGACGAACCCACGAATCGCATAATTCAGGAAAATTGGATGCTGGACTTTATCAACTCGACACCACTTAGCATCGGCGTGGAACTGGAGCTGCAAATCGTTAACCGACGCGATTTTAATTTGACGCGTGGCTCCAGCGATTTGCTGCACCTGATTGATAAAACCAAACATGGCTATGACATCAAGCCGGAAATCACCGAGAGCATGCTTGAGATCGCGACTTCGGTCCATCTTGACCATACGGCGATGCTTGAAGAGCTCAGCGCCATGCGTGAGCTCCTACTCAGCGCGGCGGACAAACTTAACCTTGGACTTACTGGCGGTGGCGCCCATCCCTTTCAACATTGGGAAGACCAGCGCATCTATCAAAATGATCGTTACCGACTGGTATCTGAGCTGTATGGCTACCTCGCTAAACAGTTTACGGTTTACGGCCAGCACATACATATCGGTTGTAGCGATGGCGATGAAGCGATGCGCTTGGTACACTTGCTTGCGCCTTATGTACCGCATTTCATTGCGCTGTCGGCTTCCTCGCCCTTCTACCAAGGCGTAGATACTACCTTTCAGTCTTCGCGCCTAACCAGCATCAGTGCTTTCCCCCTGAGTGGCTACATGCCTTTTTTGACTGACTGGGCCTCTTTCAATGCCTATTTCAACAAGATGGTCAATCTCGGTATTGTTGCCAGCATGAAGGATTTTTACTGGGATATCCGGCCCAAATCGGAATATGGCACGGTTGAAATCCGCGTCTGCGATACCCCACTCCGCATAGAAACTGCGGTCGCACTGGCTGGCTATGCACAAACGCTTAGCAAATACTTTTTCGCACGACGCGATCTGCAAGCACAACCAGACACATATTTAACCTACTCCTACAATCGCTTTCAGGCATGCCGCTTTGGCTTGAATGGCGTGTTGATCAATCCGGTTACTGGTACCCAATCACGACTCAAAGATGACATCTTGCACAGTTTCGATTTGCTGGAAGATGCTGCGCAGGAGCTGGGCACCAGCGATGCAATCGCGTTGCTACGTGCTCGCATATTGAACGGATGCTCGGATGCCGACTGGTTGCGCGCCAGCTATGAAAAGAGTGGCTCATTGAATGATGTGGTGCGCCAGCAAAGTGCAATCTGGATGACCTAGGAAGGCTCGCATCCAGCACATACTGACTAATCTTGGCACGGGCCCGTCCATGCGCCCCCTTTTGTCAGCGCATTCCTACATGAAAATTGGATGGACACTGATTCTTGCGTAGGAGCCAATCAAGCAAAATGTCAAAGAAATTTACCATCCATATTCACATAACTCGATGAATGCTACGATGTGTGAAGCCATATGGTTGAGCCAGCGTCAAATCAGGCATTAATTAAAAATGTAAATCCACTATGTAGCTACACGAGACTGAAGCTATGCGAAAAATATATAAACCAAAAGGTTGATTAAAATAAACAAGCATCTATTCATGTTGAGCACGATTCTGAAAACCATCTACAATCATCTGATTAAAATCGGTCAATATTTCTTTTACATGACGTCATGGTTCACCCTCTTATTATTATCGTATTCCATCACAACTCCCGCGCAACGAGGTATTAAACAACAATGATAAAAATTTTAGTTGTTGACGACCACGCTGTGGTCCGTGCTGGCGTCCAGTATTTCATCGCGCAAATGCCGGACATGAAAATTGAGGGCGAAGCCGGTACCGCACAGGAAGCCATTCGTTTAGTTCGCGCTCAAGATTGGGATATCGTTTTGCTCGATATCAATATGCCCGACAAAAGCGGCGTCGAAGTCTTGAAACAAATCAAGCGAGAAAAACCAGATCTGCCAGTGCTAATTTTGAGCATGCATCCGGAAAGCCGCTATGCAGTGCAAATTCTGCGCAGCGGCGCCAGCGGCTACGTGCAAAAGGAAGCACTCGCTGAAGAATTGGTCAATGCGATACAAACTATCATGCGTGGCCACAAATACATCAGCCATGCGGTAGCAGAATTACTTACCAGCGATCTCGATATCAACTCCGAGAAACCGTTGCATGAAACGCTTTCGAAACGGGAATACGAAATTTTTTACAAACTTTGTCAAGGACATGGTGTCACAAAGATTGCCGACGACCTTTGTCTCAGTGTAAAAACCGTCAGCACTTACCGAGCACGTGTTTTACAAAAGATGAATATGGAAAACAATGCCGCGATCATTTACTACGCAATCAAGCAGAATTTGATCGATTAATTTCTGCACACAAGACTCAGCACTTAATTAGAGTGTTTTGATTTAAAAAGCGGTAGAAAAATGAATGACATAAAAGATATTTCCAAAAATTCAGATGAGCAACCATTACGCGTCTTTCTCGTTGAGGATTCGCTGGATGTGCGCGAACTGATCATTGAAAATCTCTCTATGATTCCGGGGTTAGTGATTGCTGGGGTATCGGAGTCTGAAAACGACGCATTGGAGCAGCTAAATTCACTGTCATGCGATGTTTTGATCGTGGATATACAACTTAAAAAAGGCAATGGCATTAGTCTGTTGCGCCAGATATCAGAGCAGAGCAAAGCCGCTAACGAGATGTTCAAGATTATCTGCAGTAATAATGCGAGCGAAGTGTTTCGCCGTGCCGGCCAACAATACGGGGTGCAGCACTTTTTCGACAAGACCTCGGAGTTTCCTCAGCTTTTTGCATTATTGAAAGAATTAGGTTCGAGCAAAAGCAAAGCCTGCAATATATAGATTCCGAACGCAGTAAGATTCTGTACACAGGCTTGTATTTCAAAACCAATCAAACTTCACCAGCGCTCAATCCTCTTCAGGTGCCTTCATGTTTTCGGCCCTCTTCGGAATCATGACAAGGATACTGGTACCTTTACCAGCGGTACTATTCACTCTTACCGAACCGCCAAGATAACCTGCCCGCTCACGCATGCCGCGCAAGCCATGTGTCATCACTGCACCAGGCTGCTCGGTCTGTATGCCAATCCCATCGTCGCGAATCGTTAAATTGATTTCGTCGTCGGTATCATCCAACACGATATCGACCCGACTGGCTTGCGCATGCTTGGCAATGTTATTCAGGGCCTCTTGCACCATACGGAACAAGGCAATATCAACATGCGATGCATAATGCACATCTTCATCAGGCAAGCTTGCATTGCATTTCACGGCGCTGTATTTTTCAAATTCCGCGGCTTGCTCCGCAATCGCCACTTTAATACCAAACACGTCGAGCTTATCTGGACGTAAGCCAGCTTGTATTCGTCGTGTTGCAGTCGTAATAGACTCAAGTAAAACCTTGATCTTGCCGACTCGCTCCACCACCTTTTGATCATTAGGGATTTGTTGAAATACCAGCGATAAATGCATGTTTAAAGCAGTCAAAGCCGAGCCTAAATCATCATGCAATTCTCTAGCAATCGCGCGCTTTTCCTCTTCCCGGGTCGTTTCCAAATGGCCGATCAATTCACTGACCTCGGAGGTTCGCGCGGCGACCAGTTCCTCTAGCTGCGTCTCATGCGCCTTCAATGCATCTTCCATGCGCTTGCGGTCGGTCATATCGGTGCTGATACCGACTAAACCCACAACCTCGCCTGCGTCATTAAGCCATGGTGCTTTCGTTGAATGTAAAGTCCGAACGCCGGTATCGAATCTCGTGGTGGTTTCAAACACTCTGGCGGTACCGCTTTCCAGCACGCTGTTATCTTCTAAATTAATGCGCGCCGCATCACTGTGGTCTTTGTAAATATCAGAATTGCAAAATCCGATTACCTGCTCTGCTGTTTTACCAAGCAAACGTAATTTGGCCGGGTTAGCAAATACCATACGACCATTCGTGTCTTTAACGAAAATAGCATCCGGCGTATTGTCACTGACGGCTCTTAACAAGGCATTACTTTTGGCTAACGCAGCCTCACCGAGACGGCGCTCTTCGTATTCCCTATTCAAAATTGCAGCGGTACGACAGAACAAGATAAATAACAAAGCACCGCTCAACAGCAACAAAATTGGGGATGCTTTGGCAGTACTATAAAAGCCGTTTTTTAAGCCCCACTTAGTCACTAAATCGAGTATCACCAATAGCAGCAAACTACTCGGCAATAAATGGCGCAGCAATGACCTACCGGGCAATGTATTCGTCCACAGGCACATTAAACGATGCGTAGGACGCGCATACAATAACCCGAAGGTAAGTAGGAAAAATAGTATGGCAATGAAAGGTGCCATCAGCTTGCCCGAGTCTGAGCCGTCGAATGACATCAGAAAATAGAGATGCCCCATTAGCGGGATACCCATGACGCCAATCACAACCAAAGTCAGATACTCGCTAGGATAATGCCCATCGGAAGTACGGTAGTCGGTTAATATAAAACTTAGACCGACTATTAAAAAGCATAGGGAAATCAACGGATCAACATTATTAAGGTAGCCCAGATCGACATTAAAGAGCGACACGAACGACCGCTCCAAGCCGAGATCGAGCACCGATAAATATTGCTCCAACGCCATCAGGCCATACAAAGCAACTAGAAGTCCAATAACCGCGGCAGCATATCTGACGACTGCTTTGGCAATGCGACTACTCAGCGACAGCGTATTGAGCGCCAATGCGAATGCACTCAAAATAAAAGCGATGCCGGTTCCGACTTGAATTGGGATCGCGTGCGTAAGACGAAAATTTAGAAACCAGTAATCCTGTTGCCGGTTATAAAGCGCAAAGATCGCTAGTGCCAAGACAAAAGATGCGCATAAAACAGGGATAAGTTTCCCAGTTGAAAAAATACGTGATTCTGAAAAGTAAGACATTAAAACTACTCCACAGAAAACAAAATTGTGATCACCAATCCATTAATCAACGCACAGAACGCATAGGTGAATATCTGGTCACAAGTGTACGTAACATTCGCGTTTCGCGATACAGCGCTTTGATTATCGATAATATCTTCCCTCAAATCACATAATACATTTGATCAAGTTACCTAGGCTATGTGAGCTTTCTAACTTTCAAGTTCATTCTTATTTAAGCCGATGCAACTCATGCGAGTTTGCCATGGTCTATGAGAGTAGAAAGATACGATTGAATCATAAAGCGTATCGATCAGAAAGTTTTGCGACTGTTAACACAGTAATTTTCGATGACCAGTAGTTTATGAGGAGAATGCTATGAATTGGGATACCGTTGAAGGTAACTGGAAACAACTAAAAGGCAATGTGAAACAACAATGGGGCAAGTTAACCGACGACCACCTCGACGTCATTGCCGGAAAACGCGAAGAACTAGCTGGGAAAATCCAAGAAGCTTATGGCGTCAGCAAAGATGAAGCCAACAAGCAAATTGAAGATTGGGAACATATCAATCGCGAAGACCAACGCTATTTCTAAATCGAACAAAAATATATAACGAGCTACTGTTACCGACACTGTAGCAGTAGCTCAGTTTGATCGATTTTCTATCGATTATTAATTAAGGAGAGCCCAATGAAAAAGACACTTACCATTATCGCCATGTCCGTTGCAAGTTTAGGTTTTATGGCAAACACGTATGCATCGCCAGCAGAGCTTAAAGCAAACTACGATGCAGCAAAAGATCAAGCGAAAGCCGACTATGAAAAGGCAAAAGAAGCTTGCGACGCCATGAAAGGCAACAAAAAAGATGTCTGCGAAAAAGAAGCGAAAGCTGCTCGCGTAAAGACCGAGGCCGAAGCCAAGGCAACCTACAAAGGTACGCCAGATGCACATAAAGAGGCGATAAAAGAAACCGCAGATGCCAACTATGAAGTCGCCAAGGAAAAATGCGATGATCTGAAGGGCAATGCTAAAGATGCTTGCCAAAAGGAAGCTAAAGCAGAAAAATCCAAAGCAGAAGCGCAAGCTGAAATGGCTGGCGCAAAGAAGTAATTTTGCATAAGTAACGCCGCAATAATAGCTAGTACTGCCTCACTGAAAAATAAGTAGGTAGAAATAAAGCTAGCTAAAGAGAAGCGCTATGCCAATTAAATTGACATAGCGCTTCTTTCTTTTTGTTTCCTCAAGAAATTCTTATCCACACTATTAGCGACATAATAAATCAGCCTTCATGTCATCGCGCATGCGTCATCTGTTGAGGCTGCACCCAACGATCAAAATCTTCTGCACTTACATATGAAAGTGCAATTGCCGCTTCTTTCAGTGTGCTGTCATGCTGATGCGCATGTTTAGCAATCTCGGCCGCTTTGTCGTAACCGATATGCGGTGTCAATGCGGTAACCAGCATCAACGAGCGTGACATCATCTCTTCAATACGTGCGCGGTTGGCGACGATGCCCTGCGCGCAATGCTGATCAAAACTACGAATACCGTCGCTCAGCAAACGCACGCTTTGCAAAAAGTTATGCGCTAGCAGCGGTTTGAAAACATTCAGTTCAAAATTTCCAGAAGCGCCACCGAAATTGATCGCCACGTCATTGCCAAATACTTGGCAGCACAACATGGTAACTGCCTCGCTTTGTGTTGGATTGATCTTACCCGGCATGATGGAGCTGCCTGGTTCATTTTCAGGAATAGATAACTCTCCCAGGCCGGAGCGCGGGCCTGAGGCAAGCCAGCGTATATCGTTAGCGACCTTCATCATGCTCGCAGCCAGTGTCTTCAAGCTGCCATGCACACTGACCAATGCATCGTGCGCCGCTAAAGCAGAGAATTTATTTTTGGCACTTTTAAATTCGATGCCGGTACGACGCACCAACTCAGCCGCAACACGCTCACCGAATTCTGGGTGAGTATTCAAACCGGTTCCGACTGCGGTGCCACCTACCGCCAACTCGTAAAGTGCGGGTGACAGTAGAGAGAGGTTAGTTTGCGCGAGCTCGAGCTGCGCCGCATAACCAGAAAACTCTTGTCCTAATGTCAGTGGCGTTGCGTCTTGCAAATGCGTACGACCGATTTTGATGATGTCAAAAAAGTCCTCGCACTTACGCTGCAAAGTAAGACGCAAGGCCGCCACTGCCGGTAGTAATTTATTTTGCACCCCGAGACTCGCTGCAACATACATCGCAGTGGGGAAAATATCGTTAGAGGATTGCCCTAAATTAACGTCGTCATTCGGATGTATCAATCGGTCTAACCCACGACCACCTCCCAACAACTCGGAGCTGCGATTGGCGAGCACCTCGTTCATGTTCATATTGCTTTGGGTGCCCGAGCCGGTTTGCCATATCCTTAGCGGAAACTGATCTGCATGGTGACCGAGGAGAATCTCGTCAGCCGCCTGCACTATTGCTTGACCTTTGGCTTGATCGATACGACCCAATGCAATATTGACGATCGCAGCAGCGCGTTTGACCTCCGCCAGAGCCATGATCAACTCGCTCGGCATCTGCTCTGAAGAAATATCGAAGTATTGCAGCGAACGCTGAGTCTGCGCACCCCATAAACACTTGGCATCCACTTCAATACTACCAAGGGAATCGCGTTCTATACGTGTGCTCATGATCGTTCCTCTATCTAATTAACAGCGAGCTTGATCCAGGATCGCAAACTCAGATTGATAAACGTCTTTAACTTTATTTTATGCGTTGCTTCTCTAGCTTGCGCGCTAAAGTGCGCCTATGCATTCCTAATCGGCGTGCCGCCTCAGAAATATTAAAATCAGTTTCCACCAAGGTCTGATGTATGCGCTCCCATTCCAGCGTCTTGATCGAGGTCGAGCGATTAGTTAACTCAATGTCAGCCGCACCTGCAATATGACCAAACGCGGCTTCAATATCGTCTGTATTCGATGGCTTGGCCAGATATTGGCAGGCACCAAGTTTGATCGCTTCAACTGCCGTATTTAAGCTCGCAAAACCCGTTAGCACAACAATCAACATCGCGGGATCGTGCTTATGCAACATTTGTACGCAAGACAAACCGGAGGTGTTTCCTTCCAGCTTGAGATCCACTACCGCATAACTCGGTGAGTGCTGCTGTAAAAGTGCGCTTGCCTCATCCAAACTAGCCGCCAGTAAGACGGTATAACCACGTCGTACGAACGAGCGTCCCAAAGTGCGGGCAAACGCAGTATCGTCTTCAATAATCATTAATAGACGATCAGTTGCTATGTCAGTCATCTTTTTCCAAGCTAATTGCGGCCAGCGGCAATGTCAACTCAACTACTGCACCGCCTTCGTCACGATTATGGGCAGTCACGGTGCCCCCTAACTTACGCGCCACATTCACTACCAAAAACAAGCCCAAGCCGCTGCCGGGCTTTCCTTTACTCGATTGATAAGCTTTACCTAACTGCTGCAACATCGCAGCGGGAAAACCTTCACCAGCATCCGTTACGCGCAAAATCAATGCGTCGTGCTGACAAAATGCATCGAGTCGCAACCAGTTGGGAGAGGCCTCAAATGCATTATCCAGCACATTCCATATCGTTTGCTTCAGCACAGAATCAAATACCACCGGAATATCTTGCTGTATGTGATTTTGATAATCGAACGATCGTATCGACCTACTATGACGCCACTCATGCGTTAAATCATCGAGAAACACATTGATCGTGGTTTTGACAGAAGACTCGCCGCGCGCTTCACCTGCTGATAATAAAATACTGCTCACGATGCTCTTGCAACGCGCTAGCTGGGTTTGCATCTCGGCGATTTCTTGTTGCAGCTCGGGATTTTTATTGAACTCCGGCATGTGACGCCAATCGCCCAAGATAACCGAAAGGGTCGCTAACGGCGTGCCTAATTCATGCGCTGCACCAGATGCGAATAGTCCCATACGAACGATATGCTCCTCTTCCAGCGCACGCTTTCGCAAATCGGCAAGCTGCGCATCACCGCTACGTAAATTTTGACTAATGCGGGTTATAAAGAATGCCAACAAAACCGCATTCAACATAAAACAGATCAAAATTCCCTGTACATACATGCTGAGGAAAACCGGACCCTCTTGCGGCAACTGAAGTGGACTCGAGAGTAACGATAAAGCAATCAAACACAAGCTGGTAATGCCGACAAAAATCCAAGTCGAGCGAGCATCGAGCAAGACGGCCGATAAAATAATCTGTAATAAGTAGAGGAAGACAAAGGGGTTGCTGGTACCACCGCTGAGATATAACTGCAGAGTCAATATCGCGGCATCTACTAGCAATGCAAAAAAAAGTTCTCTATTTTTGACGGTTGGACGCTCGTGCCAACGCAGATGGCTAGCAATATTAAAGGCGACCAAGCACACCAAAACTTCCAGCATGTGATGCACAGGAAGCTTGATGTCAAGACCCAGTACAACGATAGAAATCGTCGTAATCTGTCCAATCACGGCGATCCAGCGCAATTGAATCAGTTGCAGCATATTGTTATGACCGGCTGCATTAGCAAAGCCGCTCATAAGCATGCGTCCTTCTCTTAATGTTTCGGTATGGGCCAAGCCATCAATTTTACTCGCCATCTGCACTTTCCGAAATTTAGCGCTCGTCTAATCAGCGCCATCCTCTTCATCATAGCGATGATGACGCTCTTCGCGCACAAGCCAGAAAAAGGCTCCTGCGACCATCAAAGCAAGAGCATACCAAGTAAGTGCATAAACTAGATGGCTGTTGTGAAAAGCAATGACCGTTAAGCCCGCGACTGGCTGATCAGATGCGATAGGAACCGCAGTCACAGCGGGCCGAGGTGTAGTTGCATCTGCATCAATAAAATACGGGGCAACCTTGATAAGTCCGCGCGCGGCAGCAATCGCCTGAACGTCACGTGAGTGCCAACGGTCAGTCGCCGGATCGTTAGATCTTAAAAACCCGCCATCCGGCTCACTAATACGCAGCAAACCAGTCACGGTAATAGGTGGATTTGAATCGGGGGGATTTGAATCAGAATTATTGATCAAACCATCGTTGCTCGAATGGTCGTTTAGATTGGGTGCCGCCCGCTCAGAAACAAAACCTCGATTGATCAATACAACACTGCCGTCCTCTAAGCGCAATGGCGTCAACAACCAAAAGCCAATACCGTACTCGGTAGTCGCTTGCACGTACGCGGATTGAGAGTGAAGAAAAGTACCGTGCACACGCACGTGTCGGTATTCATCAGCAGTGACGGATATATTTGGCCAGCGCGACGGGCCGGGAGCATCCACTGCGGATGCATTGACTCGCTCGGTGACACGTTGGATCAGGTCCAGCTTCCAAGAAAGCCGCTTTACTTGCCAAGTACCGAGCGCAAAAAAACCTGAGAACAGCAGCGTCGCGCAGAATGTCAGCACCAATAGCCGGACTTTACTGCGCGACTGCTGCCGTATCATGGTGCGCTTGTTTTGCTCGCTTCGCTAAAGGAAGCAGGTACCACCTCCTGCGTCAGATGCGGCATCATATTGTGATTCATGTGATACATAACCCACAAGGAACCACTCAAGACGATCCCCACTACCATGACGGTAAAGAGCATTGCCAGCATCGACCAGCCGCCTTCCGATTTGGTGTTCATGTGCAGGAAATAAATCATGTGCACGATGATTTGAACTGCAGCAATCCCAAGCAGAGTAAAGGCCGCAACATTCGAATTTTCGAATACATTCCCCATTACCAGCCAGAATGGAATCGCTGTCAAAATGACCGACAGCACAAAACCCGTTACGTAGCTCTTGACGCTGCCGTGATCAGCATGGATCTCTTGATGGCCGTGATCGCCATGATCATGTGTCGAATGTTCGGAATGCGCGCTCATGGCATGACTCCCATCAAATAAACAAAGGTAAATACGCCGATCCAGACCACGTCCAAAAAGTGCCAGAACATTGACAGACACATCAAACGACGACCGTTCTCTGGGGTCAAACCGTGCTTTTTAACTTGGAACATCAACGTAATCAGCCAGATGATACCGAAGCTAACGTGCAAGCCATGGGTGCCGACCAATGCAAAAAACGCGGTCAAAAAACCACTACGTTGCGGACCAGCGCCAACATGAATCAAATGCATGAATTCATACATTTCCAAGAAAAGAAACGCCAGACCAAGCAATCCGGTAATACCCAACCAGATCAGCGTGGTGCGCGCATTCTTTTTAATCATCTCCAGCATGGCAAAGCCATACGTGATCGACGACAGCAACAGAAATGCCGTATTCAGTGCAACCAGGGGCAGTTCAAACAGATCTGCCCCGGTGGGGCCACCAGCGTAATTACGACCGAGCACCGCGTAGGTCGCAAACAGACAGGCGAAAATCAAACAATCGCTCATCAGGTAAATCCAGAACCCAAGTAGGGTTCCGTTTTCCGGATGATGCTCACGTACAAAATAACGCGAGACCGGGAAAGTGCCGCCGGTCACGCCTGCAGCAGCGGGGGAATGAGTATGATCAGACATGGCTTTCCAACAAGCGTGTGCGTTCACCTTCTGTGCGGGCGACAACGTCCGCCGAGATGTAGTAATCGCGGTTGTAATTAAAGGTATGGATGATGACTGCAGCGATCAGCACAGCAAAGGTAGCCACTGCTGGCAACCACATATGCCAGATCACTGCAAAACCAAATACAGCACTCATGGCAGCAATGATGAAACCGGCGCCAGTGTTTTTTGGCATATGAATATCCAAAAAGTGTTCGGTTGGGCGCTGATAGCCATTTTTCTTCATGTCAGCCCAGGTATCGTTGTCATGCACCATAGGCGTAAAGGCAAAGTTATAGTCTGGCGGTGGCGACGAAGTCGACCATTCCAATGTACGGCCATCCCAAGGGTCACCCGTCACATCACGCAATGCTTTGCGATCACGGAAGCTGACATAGAACTGTATCAACATCGAACCGATACCCATTGCGATCAACACCGCGCCGAACGCTGCGATACCAAACCAGATGCGCAACGATGGATCTTCAAAGTGGCTCAGGCGACGTGTAACACCCATCAGACCGAGCACATACAACGGCATGAACGCGACGTAGAAACCAATTACCCAGAACCAGAATGAACACTTACCCCAGAAATCATTCAACTTGAAGCCAAACGCTTTCGGGAACCAATAGTTAATACCGGCGAACATGCCAAACACCACACCGCCGATAATCACGTTATGGAAATGCGCAATCAAGAACAGGCTGTTGTGCAATACGAAGTCGGCTGGCGGTACGGCCAGCAGCACGCCAGTCATGCCGCCGATAACAAAGGTAATCATAAACGCGATAGTCCACATCATCGGCAATTCAAAACGAATACGGCCCCGATACATCGTGAACAACCAGTTGAAAATTTTCGCCCCAGTTGGGATCGAAATAATCATCGTGGTAATACCAAAGAATGAGTTAACGCTGGCGCCAGAACCCATCGTGAAAAAGTGATGCAGCCAAACCAAGTAGGACAGAATCGTGATCACCACGGTCGCGTAGACCATCGAGGTGTAACCAAACAGTCTCTTGCCGCAGAAGGTTGACACCACTTCCGAGAACACGCCGAAGGCAGGCAGTACCAGAATATAGACTTCCGGGTGGCCCCAGATCCAAATCAGGTTGACGTACATCATGGCGTTGCCGCCCATGTCGTTGGTAAAGAAGTGGGTACCGAAAATACGATCCAAGCCGAGCATCGCCAGTACTGCCGTCAATACCGGGAACGATGCAACAATCAATACGTTGGTACAGAGGGAGGTCCACGTAAAGACCGGCATTTTCATCATCGCCATACCAGGCGCACGCATCTTGACGATGGTGACTACCAGGTTAATCCCTGACAGCGTTGTGCCTACGCCTGCCACCTGCAACGCCCAGATATAGTAATCCACCCCCACGTCCGGACTGGACATGATGTCGGAAAGCGGTGGATACGCCAGCCAGCCGGTGCGTGCGAACTCACCGATAAACATCGACACCATAATCAGGACGCCACCAAAGGCGGTCATCCAGAAACTGAAGTTATTCAAGAACGGGAAAGCAACGTCACGCGCGCCGATTTGCAGCGGCACAACATAGTTCATCAAACCGGTCACCAGAGGCATCGCGACGAAGAAAATCATGATTACGCCGTGAGCGGTAAAGATCTGATCGTAGTGATGCGGTGGCAAATAGCCCTGCGAATCGCCAAACGACATGACCTGTTGCGCACGCATCATCAGCGCATCGGCAAAACCGCGCAACAGCATGATCAAACCAAGGATGATGTACATGATGCCGATCTTTTTGTGATCGATACTGGTAATCCAGTCGCGCCACAAAGTACCCCACACACGGTAATAAGTCATGGCGCCCAGCATTGCGGCACCGCCGATGACGATCGCGATAAACGTCGCCACCAGAATAGGCTCGTGATAAGGAATCGCTTCCAAGCTGAGACGGCCGAAAATCAGCTTCAGCAGATTAATATTATCTAGCATTGTTCGTTCTCAAATAAAAAAGGGAAACGCAACGCACAAGAAGGCGCCGATGTCAGAGATACAATTACTCATCATTTTTCACGCTTTGCGACATTGTCTTCGCACGATGATGATCATCCATCATCATTTGATCCATGCAAATCGCTTGAGTAGAAACGCAACGATTCAAAATTGCATGATACAAATCAGGTGCCGCCACGCCGAAATACTGTACCGGATCATTCAAGCTCGGCATTTCAAGCTTGCCATACGATTCACGATCCAGCTCTTTACTACTAGAGCGAACTTTTCTCACCCAATCTTTAAAATCACTTTCTTCAAGGCCGTGGTATTTGAACCGCATCCCTGAAAACCCCTCGCCGCTGTAATTGGCAGAGAAACCGTCATATACACCCGGCTCATTAATCACGGCATTTAACTGCGTTTCCATCCCCGCCATTGCATAAATCTGACCTGCCAGCGCGGGGATATAAAACGAATTCATGACTGTCGTCGAAGTAAGTTTAAAACGCACCGGTACATCGATTGGTGTTGCCAACTCATTTACCGTCGCAATACCCAGCTCTGGATAAATAAACAACCACTTCCAATCCATTGCAACCACTTCCACTATCATCGGCTGCGCCGCAGATGAAATCGGTCGGTTCTCGTCGATCCTATCCAGCGGTCGATAAGGATCAAGCGCGTGCGTTGAAATCCAAGTAATCAAGCCCAGTGCGATAATAATCAGCAGGGGCGCGCCCCAAATGATCAATTCAAGCTGCGTAGAATGATCCCAATCTGGCTCATAGCGCGCCGCCGCATTTTTGCGATAGCGCCAAGCAAAAAGTACGATCAAAATAATGACCGGAACGATGATGAGCAACATTAATACTGTCGAAACGACAATAAGACGGCTCTGCTGCGCGGCAATATCTCCAGACGGACTCATGACGACTAGATCGTTACAACCAGCCAAAAGGAGTAAGGGGAGAGACAGCAGTACGCGACGAATTTTTAGAGGAATCATGTCGTGATGTGCAATCCAAAATTAAGAGATTGTGCTAATGTACAGCCAATGGCACGCATTGACGATTGGACGTTTTGTCCTACCTAGGCAAATTGCAGTGCTAATAGCCGATGCGTTGACTATTGTTAAGATTAATCCAAGAGGTAACAACCATGGCAAATACAACAAATAATAGCGGAGAGCTCACTGAAGAGTTCGCCCCATTTTTGTCCAATCCAAGCGCAAAAAATCTGAACGCTACACACCATATTGCACCGAGCGAAATCGCAATCGGTGTTGTTATCGGGCGGGCGTCAGAATATTTTGATTTTTTCGTCTACGCGCTCGCATCTGTACTGGTGTTCCCGGCCGTATTTTTTCCGTTTGTTTCAGCACTCGAGGGCACATTATACGCCTTCATTATTTTCTCCTTTGCGTTCATCGCTAGACCGTTTGGCACAGTTTTATTCATGGCGATTCAACGCCGCTACGGTCGAGAAATGAAGTTATTGATCGCATTATTCCTGCTCGGCGTCTCCACCGCAGGAATTGCGTTTTTGCCTACCTACGAAAGCTTCGGCTTTGCTGCCATCGTGGCCCTCTCCATTTTACGTATCGGCCAAGGTATCGCTCTCGGTGGTTCGTGGGATGGATTGCCATCTTTGCTGGCTCTTAATGCACCAAAGAACAAACGTGGTTGGTATGCGATGCTTGGCCAGCTCGGCGCGCCAACTGGTTTTGCAATCGCCGCCGGTTTGTTTGCCTATTTACTCTCCAATGTGCAAATGAGTGATTTCCTCGAATGGGGCTGGCGCTATCCTTTCTATGTAGCGTTTGCCATTAACGTGGTCGCCTTGTTTGCTCGCTTGCGCCTCGTTTCCACCGAGGAGTATTCACGCTTACTCGATGAGCGCGAATTGGAGCCAGTTAATGTCGCAGAAATGTCACGTTCGCAAGGTCGCAATGTATTGATCGGCGCATTGGCCGCACTCGCAAGTTATGCCTTGTTTCATCTGGTGACCGTATTTTCTTTGTCATGGATCGCGCTTTATTCGGAGCGTTCAATTAGCCACTTTTTGGTAATCCAGATCATAGGGGCAGGTTTAATGGCGGCCGGCGTAATTCTCTCCGGTATCATTGCGGACCAATTTGGCCGCCGCACGACCCTCGGCTTTATCGCCGTGTTGATTGCTTTATTCAGCGCTTTAATACCAACCCTGATGGATGGCGGCGATCTTGGTCAAAATGTCTTCATCTTGCTCGGCTTTGGATTGCTAGGTTTGTCTTACGGACAAGCGGCCGGTGCCGTTAGCTCAAACTTTGCCGCCAAATACCGCTACACCGGTGCAGCGCTCACGTCTGATTTGGCTTGGCTGGTCGGTGCTGCCTTTGCCCCTCTGGTTGCGCTTGGACTCTCGGCAAACTTTGGATTGGGCTACGTTAGCCTTTATCTGCTCTCGGGCGCAGTTTGCTCGCTGGCGGCACTGAGTCTTAACAGAGCGCTAGAAATACGCAACTAAAAGCACTATTGCATTAATAAAAAAGCAGGCCTAGCGCCTGCTTTTTTATTACCAAAAATTGCTGCTAGAGCACTAATAACGAGCTTTGGGGCGTCATTCCTTGAGCCTGATATTGTCAATACAGCGATTGACCAACATCGGGCATCAATCTCATCCTCCAAAACAAAAGTTGATCTTTTTGGCAAGTGAGCACTTGAATTATCGACCAAGCGTCCCTATACTTAGCACTCACTAAGGGAGAGTGCTAACAATCCCCTAGTCCTAATTTTTGGTGCAGCACAGCGCACTGTAAAAATGCTTTGCAGCTCTGTGCCGCAAATAAACCCCAATCTATTGAAAACTAAGGAGTTTGTATGAACCTTCGTCCTTTGCACGATCGCGTCATCGTCAAGCGTCTCGACCAAGAAACAAAAACTGCATCCGGTCTCATCATCCCTGAAGCAGCTGCTGAAAAGCCTGATCAAGGTGAGGTGTTGGCCATTGGTACCGGCAAGATCATGGAAGACGGCAAAGTACGCCCACTCGACGTTAAAGTCGGTGACCGTGTTTTGTTCGGCAAATATGCTGGCCAAGCAGTCAAAGTTGAAGGCAATGAAGTCCTCGTGATGCGTGAAGAAGACATCATGGCAATCGTACAAAAGTGATGTGTTGATCCGGTATATGCGCCACAAACGCACCGCCGGAAACAGCCATCCTTTATCCAGTGATCGCAATTAATCACCTAACGAATTTTCAGGAGCAATACCATGGCAGCTAAAGAAGTTATATTCGGCGACGCAGCGCGCGCCAAGATGGTCGAAGGCGTCAACGTCCTAGCCAATGCAGTTAAAGTAACCTTGGGTCCTAAAGGCCGCAACGTTGTGCTGGAGCGCTCGTTCGGTGCGCCAACCGTGACCAAAGATGGTGTCTCGGTTGCGAAAGAAATCGAACTCAAAGACAAATTGCAAAACATGGGCGCACAGCTCGTGAAAGAAGTGGCTTCCCGCACGAGCGACAACGCTGGCGACGGCACCACCACCGCAACCGTGTTGGCACAAGCGATCGTGCGCGAAGGCATGAAGTATGTTGCTGCTGGCATGAATCCTATGGATCTGAAACGCGGCATCGACAAAGCTGTTGCAGCTACCGTTGAGCAACTGGCGATCATCGCCAAGCCTTGCACTACCACCAAAGAAATCGCACAAGTTGGTTCGATCTCGGCTAACAGCGATGCATCGATCGGCGAGCGTATCGCTGAAGCGATGGAAAAAGTCGGCAAGGAAGGCGTCATCACCGTTGAAGACGGCAAATCCCTGAACGACGAACTCGACATCGTTGAAGGTATGCAGTTTGACCGCGGTTACTTGTCCCCATACTTCATCAACAGCCCAGAAAAGCAAACCGCGATTCTGGAAAATCCGTTCATCTTGTTGTGCGACAAAAAAATCTCCAACATCCGTGATCTGCTGCCGGTATTGGAGCAAGTCGCTAAAGCTGGTCGTCCACTGCTGATCATTGCAGAAGACATCGAAGGCGAAGCACTGGCAACGCTGGTTGTGAACAACATCCGCGGCATCCTGAAAACTTGCGCTGTTAAAGCACCAGGTTTCGGTGATCGTCGTAAAGCGATGTTGGAAGACATCGCAATCTTGAGTGGTGGCCAAGTCATCGCTGAAGAAGTCGGTCTGACACTGGAAAAAATCACGCTGGAAGAATTGGGCCAAGCCAAGCGTATCGAAGTGGGCAAGGACAACACCATCGTCATCGACGGTAATGGCCAAGCGACCGCAATCGAAGCACGCGTTGGTCAAATCCGCGCGCAAATCGAAGAAGCAACATCGGACTACGACCGTGAAAAACTGCAAGAGCGCGTTGCCAAATTGGCAGGCGGTGTTGCCGTGATCAAGGTTGGTGCTGCAACCGAAGTTGAAATGAAAGAGAAAAAAGCGCGCGTCGAAGATGCATTGCATGCAACGCGTGCAGCGGTTGAAGAAGGTATTGTTCCAGGCGGCGGCGTTGCGTTGTTGCGCGCGCGTGCCAACATCAATGTCAAAGGCGACAACTCGGATCAAGATGCGGGTATCCGTATCGTGTTGCGTGCGATGGAAGAACCACTGCGCATGATCGTGCAAAACGCCGGTGATGAAGCTTCGGTCGTAGTTGCTAAAGTCTTAGAAGGCACAGGTAACTACGGTTACAACGCTGCTAACGGCACTTATGGCGACATGGTTGAGATGGGTGTATTGGACCCAGCTAAAGTGACACGCTCTGCGTTGCAAAACGCTGCATCGATCGCTGCGTTGTTGCTGACCACTGATTGCATGGTTGCTGAGATTGTTGAAGAAAAAGCCGGTGGCATGCCTGATATGGGCGGCATGGGTGGTATGGGTGGTATGGGCGGCATGATGTAAGTGTTGCCCCGGTAAGGATACTTCGGTATCTACACCATCAAAAACCTCGCAAGGCTGAAAAGTCTTGCGAGGTTTTTTGCTTCCGCGCAATCCTCATTCTGCGAGACTTGCAGCGCAATCTGCTGTACCCTTTTCTCAGATTAAACAAGAAAGATCAGATTATTTCTATTCGCTCAATTGGAATGTCGATAGCGTTGTTGGTGCCGCTAATAACGCCCTGTGCGTTTGCGCAGTCCGCGGTCGAGATGTATGGCTATCTAGATCTGGGCATACTCAAAGAGAGTGGCAATGCGACAAAAATGGCGCGCGGCTATAACAATTGGCTGGGCTTTCGCGGTGCTGAAAATTTAGCAAATGGTTTACAAGCGGTTTTTACATTAGAAGCCAGATTCAAACTCAACACCGGAGAGTCCGAACGAACCTCGACCTATTGGCAAGGGGAATCCACGGTGGGCCTAACGAGTAAAGATTACGGCACTCTCCTACTCGGACGCACGCTAACACCTTTATGGAACACCGTATGGAAGTACGAGCCGTGGGTGAATAGCGGCTTCAATGCTTCGCTTGCCAGTTATCAAACCGGCAGTTACAGCAGCGATGGCGTGCACGATCTTGAGCGAGACTACGCCGATTTTTCTCGCATCAGTAATGGTGTTTTCTATCGCAGTCCCAGCTGGAGCGGCGTCGCAGTCGAGGCCGCCATCAAACTTGAAGACGACGCAGCCGCTAGTAGTCGCGCCCGCAGTGTTGCCATCAGCTATTCCCACAATGCTGTATCAACAGCTGCGTCGTACGAGGTCAACGCGCGCGACGACCAGATTTGGTATCTGGCCGCAAAATACTCAATGGAAAACGCAACCATTATGGGATCGTACGCTCAAAACCATCAGCTTGATCTTGCCTCTGAAAAGACCTGGTTGGTGGCTGCCACCTATATGATCGGTAACGGTATGCTGCGTGCCGGCTATGGCCGCAATCAATCCAACGGTCAGCATAAAATCAGTAGCGGCTATGTTCATAACCTGTCCAAACGTACCTCGCTGTATGCTGATCTTTATCGCGAATATCTTGCCAACGCAAAAACAGGTGTTGCTCTTGGCATAACCCATGCGTTTTAGATTTAAACTTAGTTATATATTCAGCGACATAAAACGCTCCCGTTCATTTAGCAAGATCGGCATGCGTGATGTTTCATTCAATCGATTATTAGGCGTATGGATCTAACGCGGTATTCATAAAATGAACGCGTGCATCTGCCTCAACAAAAAATAAATTTAGCTCGCCGCCAGGCGGCAAAAAAAACATCTTATGGGAGGGCGCTATGCAGCTCATTATTTCCGCCGGTTCCATTTTAGTGATTGTCCTATGGGGTATTTTCTCCCCCTCGTCACTGAGCACGGTTTTTGATACCGTACTGATTAGTATTACCAAAAACTTTGGCTGGCTATATCTTTGGATAGTACTGGGCTTGGTCGTGTTTGCTTTTTTCCTTGCGTTCAGTCGTTACGGCGACCTCAAACTCGGCAATGAAGATGACGAGCCGGAGTTTTCCATGGGCGCCTGGTTTTCCATGTTGTTCGCTGCGGGCATGGGTATAGGTCTCGTGTTCTGGGGTGTTGCCGAACCGATCTCTCACTACATGACGGCGCCGCCCGGCGTACAACCTGGCTCACCAGAAGCGGCCAATGCGGCAATGCGCTACGCGTTCTTCCATTGGGGTCTGCATCCTTGGGCGGTGTATGGCGTGGTTGCGTTGGCAATCGCATTTTTCCAATACCGGCGCCAAGGTACCGCAATGATTAGTGAGTCCATCAGCAGTTTGCCGTGGGCGCCGATTCGCCGGATGTCCGGCGCCTTCAACGTATTAGCGGTGATTGCCACTGCCTTCGGTGTCGCCGCCTCATTGGGTATGGGCGCATTGCAAATTAATAGTGGTCTGCATGCCGTATTCGGCCTTCCCGTCAACACCACCTCACAAGTAGCGATCATTGTGATAACGGCGTCACTCTTTATTACTTCTGCAGTCACTGGCGTGACTAAAGGCATCAAAATTCTTTCCAGCTTCAATATGATGGTGGCACTTGTATTGGCGCTGATTATTCTTATGCTCGGTCCGACCATCGCAATCATCGATACGCTCACCAACACCTTAGGTTCTTATATCAGTGAATTCGTCCGCATGAGTTTGCGCATGACGCCATTCCGGGAGAGCCAATGGGTAGGCGGGTGGACAATATTTTATTGGGCTTGGTGGATTTCTTGGTCACCATTCGTCGGCGTGTTTATCGCGCGCGTATCACGTGGCCGTACCATCCGCGAATTTATTCTAGGGACCGTTGTTGCGCCTTCTCTTGCGGCATTTATCTGGTTCTCGGTATTTGGCGGAACCGCCTTGTACATGGAGATATGGCAACACGTGCCGATTGCAGAAGCGGTTAAACTTGATCCTTCCACCGCCTTGTTCACGATGTTCAGCGCGATGCCGTTTGGGCTGATCATGTCGGTCATCGCAACGTTGTTAGTGCTGGTATTTTTTGTGACGTCTGGAGATTCCGCCACCTTGGTACTCGGGATTATGAGTACCAACGGCAATCCTAATCCTTCGGGAAAAGTGAAAACCATTTGGGGGGTGTTAGTCGCTGGTATTGCGATTTCACTATTACTGGCGGGAGGTCTGAAGGCGGTGCAATCTGCCACGATTGTGTTTGCGCTGCCATTTGCGGCGGTGATCCTATTAATGGTCATCGCTCTTTGGCGCGGCATCCGCGAAGATTGGAATGAACAACAGCGTCAAGAGCGTGAATTGCGCCGCAAAGTAAAAGAGTTAACGGCGCGAGAGTCCGCAAAGCCGCTTTGAATCACGATAACAAGTGATTCAAGAGCAACGCCCGTATCAGGTCGTTATTGCGTGATAGTGGGCTGCTTTTGCAATCTGAATGAGCGCTGAAGACTTAACATGGGCATCATTGCTCAGTGCCATCCGCATGTTGAGACTTAACTATTACGCGTCACTGGGACTCAACATTTTGGAGATGCGGCGATTCCGATTGCTTGCTATCGCTCCGTGGACAGGGTCGAGGTTTATTTTTCGGCTAAGAAGGCAAGCAGTACCCACGCACATCATGATTTTGCACTTACCTGTACCATAGAGACCATTCAGGCATGCATCTACCACCTGACGATCCAATACATCACTCGCTTTTTACCTAAACAGTTTCGAATGCCATACAACACTACTGTCACCCAAGCCATCCGCACGCTATTGCTGCCCCTTTCTTCTTTGCTAAGCGGCGCTGGTATGTTGGTGGTTGGGGTGGGCTTACTATTCTCGGTACTAGGCTTACGTGCAGCTTCAGCAAATTTCCCGACGGTCATTACTGGCCTCATTATGTCGGCCTATTTTGTGGGCTACATAGTCGGCACTTACCTATGTCCAGCGATTATTCATAAAGTGGGGCACATCCGAACTTTTGCGGCAATGGCATCAATCGCATCGACTATGCCGATCTTACATGCGCTTTGGATAGATCCTTGGTTCTGGGGTGCATTACGTCTGATCACCGGCATCTGTCTGGTAGGCCTGTATATCGTGATTGAAAGTTGGCTCAATGCACTCGCACCGATCCAACATCGTGGCAAAATATTTTCGGTTTATATGTCCGTCACCTTTGTCGCATTGGCACTGGGGCAATGGCTGATATTAGTCGGCGACCCGCAAGGCTTTATCCAGTTTGCATTGGTCTCCATTTTATTTTCGTTCGCACTGATACCCATTACCTTAACGCCGATTGATCAACCACCAGCGGTTTCACCGCCACAACTGGATTTACGCAAGCTATACAAAATTTCGCCGCTCGGATTGTCGGTCGCAGTAGGCTCAGGTTTACTTAATGGTGCGTTTTACGGCATGGGTGCAGTTTATGCGTCTGCCGTCGGCTTTAGCGATATTGGCGTCGCAACATTCATGGCAACTACTATTTTAGGTGGCGCAATTTTCCAATGGCCGGTCGGCCATTTTTCGGACACACATGATCGTCGCTATGTGATGCTGTGGGTATGTATTGGTAGCGCTGCTCTCGCAGTGCTCGGCTTTCTTTTTTCACGCATCTCAGAAAATGCGCTGGTCATTCTCGGCATTCTGTATGGTGGCATGGTGTTTACGCTATATGGCCTCTGCGTTGCACACGTGAACGACATGATAGAACCTTCGCGCGTTTTAGAAGTAACCGGCGGCTTGTTACTGCTACACGGTATAGGCGCAGCATTCGGCCCGACACTAGCTGGCATTGTGATGAATACGGTGGGGCCGGCCAGCTTGATGCTTTATTTTGCGCTGATCTTGGGTCTTCTTGCGTTCTATACCGTTAAGCGTATTAGCGCGGCACCTGCAGTGCCAGAAACCGAAAAATCAAACTACGTGGCGCTGACTGGTAGTACCCCGGTAGCGCTGCAGGTTGACCCGCTGACGGCGATGGCCGATGAGAATATTAGCGAGCCAGACATTTCATCAAAATCATACTGAGGCCAACTGCGTTATTAAGCGCGTCCTTGATCCTCATCCTCTGCGGCTGGCTCAGCTTCCACATCGCTCAACGAGGGAGGGAGCTGAAAGGTAGCAAGCAGCGCAATGCGACTCTCTGGTGTTTCTAAACTGACGCGACCCAGTGTGCCGGTACGATAATCTTGCAGAAAAACATGCGCCGCCTTTTCTAGATCCAGCTCACCACCCTTGATGCGCAGTCCACGGCGTATTGCTACGCCTTCGATCACACTGACGCCGTCAATTCCTTCCGTAGCCAAACCGTAACGCGCGGTCAGCAAAGCGGGATATCGCACCAGCAATATGTCGGCGAGAAAGGTTGCGACCTCTTCTTCGATCAAGGCATTACTACCAATTGCATGACTGGCAGCCAACATCAGGCCATCACTAGGATGCGCAATTTTTGGCCACAACATCCCCGGCGTGTCGGTCAACACCATGTTATTACCCAAATAAAGGCGCTGCTGTATTTTAGTTACGGCAGGCTCATCACCTACTTTGGCAACGCGTTTTTTCAGCAGTGCGTTCATCAGCGTCGATTTGCCGACGTTGGGAATCCCCATGATCATAATGCGCAAGGGCTTCAGCGCGGTACCGCGATGAGGTGCGACTTTCAAACTTAAACCTGGAATTTTTGCAACATCGCTCGGCTTCTTGCAACTCAGCGCTACTGCATGCACATCTTTCTGGCGATTATAAAAATCCAACCATTGCTGGGTCGCCGCCGGGTCTGCCAAATCGCTTTTGTTGAGTATTTTCAGACAAGGACGCTGACGAAACTTGCGCAACTCGTCAATCATAGGATTGCAACTCGCCTGCGGTATGCGCGCATCGATGACTTCGATCACCATGTCGACTTTTTCCATGGCTTCCGCCGCCTTCTTGCGGGCGGCGTTCATATGACCTGGATACCATTGGATAGACATGCTGGACTTTATTGAAAGAAACAAGCCGCTATTTTACTCGTTACTACTGCTCTGACCGAGAAAGCCAAAGGTTTATGCGTGATTTGCCAGCCTTATTGGTGGTCGCAGCGCTTACATCACCCCATAAAAAATCAGCACTATTAATTTCAAAAAAATAACTATCTACTCAGATCAATCATCACACCGCAATTTATCGGCAGAATGTTTGCTACACGAGAGCTCTTTCGATAACATCAATCAAATATTGGGTAGTGCACAGAAAGTCTCTCGTCTGATCATTACCCCACTAGCTTGGATCTATTGTTAGACTGAACTATAGCGAATCGAACGAGGTTTAATTGCCGTACTAAACGCGATGTCCGCGATTTGCAGTGAAGTCATTGATGCCTTGCATTTGAACCACCATCCATAAAGCGCCCTGAACCCATGCCGAAGAAAGCCCCCGTTTTTTCTTTTCGCCTTGTCTCCCTCTCCTTATTGCTGGCGACCGTCGCTCTAACAGTCGCCTCATGCGCGTCAACCAAAACGCGCACTACACCCATAGAGAAACCCGCTGTTGCAGTAAGCAATACGGCGACAGTTGAAGTCGCGACAGCGGAACCTGCATTTACCAACGCAGTAGAACGCAGCGAACTAGATAAATTTATTGAACAGATGGTGCAGCAACATGGTTTTGATCGGCAGCAACTACAAACGACGTTACAACAACTGCGTCATGTAGAGCGCACCATTCAGCTAATGAAGCCCGCACCACCCGGAAAACCAAAAAATTGGGTGGCCTATCGTAATCGCTTTTTATCAGCCGCCCGCATCAATGCGGGTACTGCATTTTGGTTTGCATATAGCGATGCACTGACACGCGCAGAAAAACAATACGGCGTACCTGCTGAGGTGATCGTCGCCATACTCGGCATTGAAACGGTCTACGGCCGTAACACCGGCAATTTTTGTGTCATGGATGTAATCGCGACGCTCGCTTTCGATTATCCGGACACACCTAATCGTGAATCGCGGATGACGTATTTCCGCGGTGAGCTAGCCAACACTTTATTATTCGCACGCGAATCAAACATTGATCCATTTTCACTCACAGGCTCGTACGCTGGCGCCATCGGCTGGCCACAATTTATGCCAGGAAGTATTCGCCGCTACGCGGTTGATTTTGATGGTGATGGCATTATTGACCTGCGTAATTCGCCGATCGACGCGGTTGGTAGTATCGCCAACTTCTTGGTGCAGCATGGCTGGCAAGCGGGTGAGCCTATCGTTTTTCCGGCACAGGTGGATTTGCGCAATGCCGCTTGGCAACGCTATATAGGCCAAGGCTTGGAAGCAAAATTTAGTTTATCTGAGTTGAAGGCAGACGGTGTCACACCAGTTATTAAACCGCCCGCGGATATGTTATTTGGCTTGGTTGATCTGCAAAATGGTACAGAGCCAACTGAATACTGGTTAGGCGCGAATAATTTTTATGCCATCACACAATACAATCGCAGCTTTTTTTATGCGATGGCAGTTACTGATTTGAGTCGCGCAATCAGAAGCGCGCATAGTGACCCAACTGCTAAACGATGAAAAAGTTCTTAATATCTTGGGCGCTCGGTATCTAAAAAAAGATTTACTAAAATCGAGCGCGCGTTAAGCCGAAAAATATCGTGAAATTTTTTTCGCGTAATCCAAACCATACTCTTACAGTGAAAATAACCAACGCGCTCTTCACTTGCTTATAGTGTGTGCTCTCAGTGCTAACATCAGCGGTGACTATCAGCGGTCTCTTTTAAAACATGCATGTCGATCAAGATTGACTCGCCCTCGCCGTTGATCCAAATTTGCGCATCTTGAATCGTGCATTGCAACTGCATATTGCGCTGCGCCAGCGTAGCCAGCTGCTGGCTGGTTTCTGCAGAGACATTGATTACACACAGATTCTTAGCACGTTCGACTTTTGACGCTATTTGCCGCCACCAGATATGACTGTTACTGCTGTAACTATAGACAATCACTTGGTTGGAACGACCACAAGCTTTGAGCAAACGTCGCTCATCCGGTTGCCCCACCTCGATCCAAAGATCAATCGCACCGGTCAAATCCTTTTGCCACAGATCGGGCTCATCGTCGGCACTCAAACCCTTGGTAAAAGCCAGCGTTTCGCTCGCGTGCAATGCAAATGCCAGCAAGCGCACCATCATCCTTTCATCGGTCTCAGATGGGTGGCGTGCAATTGTCAAGACAGGCGCATCGTAATAATGCCTGTCCATATCGGCGATTTGTAGCTCTGCTTTGAAAATTGTCGATTTAAGAGCCATGTTTCGAATAAAAATTTGATTTTTTGTTTAACTGATCCTGCATCAAGGCGTGCAGCATAGCCGATCTCGCTCTGTTACGTAACGCTATTTGTCCACACGCTTTTATCCTGCACGCGCCACTAACAAAAATAGGACTCCGCCACAAAAGCTTAAAATAGCGCTTTGCTTTTACTAAACTCATTTCATGACTGCTCAAACTGAAGACGCGATCATCGCATCTGTGCAACGTTGGCTAGAACAAGCTGTGATCGGTCTTAACCTCTGTCCATTTGCTAAAGCGGTGCATGTCAAAAAACAGATCCGCTATGTGGTTAGCGTGGCACAAGACACTGATCAATTACTAGCCGAATTGAAAACTGAGCTGCATACCTTACACACCGGAGATCCACAAAAAATCGATACGACGCTGCTGATTCACCCGTACGTACTCAACGATTTTTTGGACTACAACGATTTTCTGGCGCAAGCCGAGATCGCAATTGAAAGTATGAATTTACAGCAGGAAATCCAGATCGCCAGCTTTCATCCGCAGTATCAATTTGCCGATACCGAGAGCGATGATATTGAAAACTACACTAATCGTTCCCCTTATCCAATTTTGCATCTGCTACGCGAAGCCAGCATTGATCGAGCAGTAGCCGCCTTCCCCGAAGCGGAAAGCATATTCGAACAAAATATCGCCACCATGCGTAGGCTTGGGCATCAAGGTTGGGAAGATCTAGCGATAACACCAAGCAAAGAAACTTAACATTTTGCAATATATTGTCGATTTAATAATTCAAGTCGCGCAAGGATAGCAATACAAAGCGCTACTGACAAAACGCTTGTTTTCTGGAACTTAATCACTAATTTATGTACAAACTAGTAACACCCATTTAGAGATTAATTGCTTTTTTGAAATATCTTGCTATATTGATTACCTAACAACAATGTTTGTGTATAAAAATACGATAACTGTGGCAACTTTTATACTGCAGCAGACTCAGACATTTACTTAATGAAATATGGGCAAGGTTCTTTTCCGCCAACCATTAACTGAATTGATACCATTATGAATACTCCAGAAGAAAACCACGTCAACAGCAACCGACTAACCGATCAGGCTGAGTATGATCCAAATCATTTGCTGGATTCATTGATTGAAAAATTACATTTGAAAAACGATGCTGCACTTTCTCGCGTGCTCGAAGTTGCACCGCCGGTGATCAGTAAAATTCGTCATCGTCGTCTGCCAGTCGGCGCGTCTTTATTGATCCGCATGCACGAAGTCAGCGATCTCAGCATTCGAGATCTACGTATCTTGATGGGAGATCGTCGCGACAAATTCCGCATTAGCGATAAACAGTTCAAACCGAAAGAAAAGATCGAAAGCGAAGCAGCTGCTGCAGCACTGAATCAACAAAACTGATAGTTAAATAAAAATGTCCGGGTACTCCCCGGACATTTTTTTGCATATACGCTAACGACTTTGACTATCGGTTCAGGCAGGAAACACCCCTGTCGACAAATAGCGATCGCCACGATCGCATACGATAAAAACGATGGTCGCATTTTCAACAGTTTGCGAAATGCGTAATGCTACTTCGCAAGCGCCGCCAGACGAAATACCGCCAAAAATCCCCTCTTCTATTGCCAGTTTTCTTGCCATCTGCTCGGCCGCACATTGTCCAACATTTTCAACAACATCGACTTTGCTAGCATCGTAAATCTTTGGCAAATAGGCCGCCGGCCATTTCCGAATACCTGGTATTTGTGAACCTTCTTCCGGTTGCGCACCGATGATTTGTACCTCTGGATTTTTTTCTTTCAGATAATTAGAAACACCAATGATCGTTCCGGTCGTCCCCATCGCACTTACAAAATGCGTCACTTTTCCATTCGTATCGCGCCAAATTTCAGGGCCTGTGCTTTCATAATGCGCACGTGGATTATCTGGATTGGCAAACTGATCGAGGATACGTCCCTCACCGTTCTTTTGCATTTGCTCAGCGAGGTCACGCGCGTATTCCATACCGCCTGCTTTCGGCGTCAATAGAATTTTTGCGCCGTATGCAGCCATACTTTGGCGACGCTCTTCACTCAAATTTTCCGGCATCAACAACACCATTTTGTAACCACGCATTGCCGCCACCATTGCCAAGGCAATGCCAGTATTACCGCTGGTGGCTTCAATCAAAGTATCTCCGGGTTTGATTACACCACGCTCTTCTGCATGCTTGATCATCGACAATGCAGGCCTGTCTTTGACCGATCCTGCTGGATTATTGCCCTCAAGTTTTGCCAAAATCACGTTATTACGTTTTGCAGCATCGTCCCCACCCAAGCGCTGCAGTCGTACCAACGGCGTATTGCCGACCATATCTTCGATAGTTGAGTAAGTCATAGTGAGGATTGAGTAATTTCCTATAAAAGACCATTTTAATCGACACTGTGGTCACGCGTAACAATTGCCGACAAACTTAAAGACAATAAAAAACCGACCCTTTAAAGCGGTCGGTTTTTTATTTTCTGGAACTCTATTTCAAACTTCTATAATGTTTAAACCGCACACGCTATTTAATTTTCGGCGTACTTTGCATGTTGCTCGCTGACTGCTTAATTGTTTTTTCAGAGGCCGGCGCTTTACCAGTTTTTTCTTTAGATATTCCATTCACAGTCAATCCTGCTTTGGAAAACTTGTCCGAACTTTTCTCGCCTACACCTTTGACGCGCTTTTGCAGATCGTTCCAGTCTTTGAAGTTACCATCTTTTTTACGCGCATCGAGAATTGCCTGAGCAGTAGTCGGACCTATACCCTTGACGCTATCTAGCGCAGCTTGGTCCGCTTTGTTAACGTCAACACTCGCAAACGCAAAACTCATAGAAGCTAGCAGCGTTACCATTACCAACAACAATTTATTCAACATGAGAGTTCTCCCGTTCATAGATTAGAAGTTTAGGAATAACAGCGATGACACCTGATCTACCACGCACTGGCGATAAATCGATCTAAACTCTAACAGCGAACAATCTGAATCACCTTCCCATAAAAAGGTGATTTTTCGATCCCATTTTTGATATTGTTGCTTCGTGGCATTAGGCCGCGTGTATAAGGTCTACACATTCCATTAATGGTTGTCACACATCATGACTAGGTAAACTATTTCAACGCTCTGCATTGCTGAACCTTAGTTCATCACATTTAGCTCTTCCGTGCGTCGTGGCGGGTAGGTTTCCCAATGACTGCAACCGGGGCATTGCCAATAATATTGACGCGCCTTAAAGCCGCAATGGCTACATTGATAGCGCGCCAATTTTTGCGTATAACCATGTACCAAATTTTTCACCAGCGATAATTCTGGCCGCATCGCCGGCGGTGCTTCCATCAATCTGGCTTCCAACAACTTATCAAGCCCTAACAGGGTTGGCGTTCTGCGCAATTCATCGCTTACCATGCGATTCGCAGCATCAACGCCCTCCATCTCGAGCACCACTTTAAATACGACTTCGATCAAATCAATAGAGGATGCTTCTGCGAGATAAAACTTCAAAAGTTTGGCACCTTCTTGCGAGCGCCCGACCGCTTGGTAACCGTCCATCAAACGCTGTGCCACCAATGCCACGTGTGGCACGCTTTGATGCTCGACCCTACGCCAAACCACTAAGGCTGCTTCGATGTCATCCTGCGCTAACAAAGCATCTCCCATCAATATAGTGGCGCGTACACATTTTCGATCTGCCGCTAGTGCTTGCTCCAGCAACGCTACTGCAGCGTCAGAATGCGCGTGCATCAACTCGTCTTGCGCCAACTCGCAATAAAATTGCGCGATCTCTTTTTGTCGTCCACCAGCACCTGATTCTTGTAGCGCTTGCGCTGCAGCAATCGCGCGCAACCATTCCTTCTCACGTTGATAGATTTCGAGCAAAGAACGACGTGCTTGCGCACTGAATTGGGTGTCGACCAATAGGTTAAAGGTTTCTTCTGCACGATCGAGCAAACCGGCTTTTAAATAATCCTGCCCCAATTCATATTGCGCATGAACCTGATGTTCCTGCGGTAAATCGGGACGTGCAAGCAGATTTTGATGGACCCGAATCGCGCGTTCTGTCTCCCCGCGGCGGCGAAACAAATTACCCAGCGCAAAGTGAAGCTCGACGGTTTCTGGATCAAGTTTAACGATTTCGATAAAGGCGTCGATCGCCTTATCGGATTGTTCGTTCAAAAGAAAGTTAAGTCCTTTGAAATAACCACGCGGCAAAGTGCGTGAGTCCGAGATCACGTGTTTAATATCAACGCGTGCTGCCAACCACCCCAATGCAAAAAATGCGGGGATCGCCAGCAACCACCAGGTTTCAAATTCCATGCAATATATTCTCAGTAAGAATAATCAACTATTTATTCACGCTCACCAGACGGCGAAATCAGAACTCTACGATGCTATCTGCTGGCGGTGCTTGGGTGCGTGCGAGCGCTTGTTCTTGGTTTTCTTTTTCGAGCCGCACAATTATTTTTCTCTGCTTTGCCAACTCCCGACGATGTCGAAACAAAGTTGGCATCATCGCGAATACACCAAGTATGGCGCCGACCGCGAAAAAGCCCAGTAACAGCAATACCAACGGGCCGTGAATTTCATAGCCCATAAAAAACAGTAAAGTGGCTTCTTGGGTGTTTTTCAGCGCGAAACCAAAAAACACAATGAAAAGCACAGCGGCAAAAATTCTGAACAAGATTTTCATGGCGCAGCTTCCTTAATTAAACGAGATCAAGCAACAAGATCAAAGCACCGAAATTGTAAAAATCGTGCGACATGGAAAACTAGTGAAATTGTACGTGAAAATAAACCGTGTTCGGGTATAGCATAACAATTCACCGTACGAGAATGGCAAAAAAAACGGCATCCGAAGATGCCGTTCCTGTTCTCTATCGACTTAGTCTTAATGCTCAGTCTTCAATGATCGGTTGCCCAACCATTGCATCCACGCGTTCACGCAACTGCTTACCAGGTTTAAAGTGTGGCACTCGTTTTTCCGGCACCATCACTTTATCCCCTGATTTTGGGTTGCGCCCTATCCGTGGAGGACGACTATTGAGCGCAAAGCTGCCAAAACCACGTATCTCGATCCGCTGTCCGGTTACCAAGGCATCCGACATTGCATCTAATATGGTTTTGACCGCGAAATCCGCATCCTTTGCTACCAGTTGCGGATAACGCTCAGCTAGGCGGGCAATTAGCTCCGACTTTGTCATTATGAGTAAGCTTAGTTCTTGTTGTCGAGTTTAGCTTTGAGCAACGCGCCCAGACTGGTCGTACCGGAAGCAGCATTAGAGTCGGTAGACATCTTTTGCATTGCTTCTTGGGTTTCGACATTGTCTTTAGCTTTGATCGACAACTGGATACCACGTGCTTTACGATCAACGTTGATAACCATTGCTTCAACTGTATCGCCAACTTTCAGGTGGGTACCAGCATCTTCGACGCGATCGCGAGACAACTCGGAAGCGCGTAAATAGCCTTCAACTTCTTCGGACAACTGGATCACAGCGCCTTTAGGCTCAACTGATTTAACGGTACCGGTGACCAACGAACCTTTGTCGTTCATCGCAGCGAAGTTGTTGAATGGGTCGCCTTCGAGTTGCTTAACGCCGAGTGAAACGCGCTCGCGCTCAACATCGATTGCCAACACGATTGCTTCCAACTCGTCACCCTTCTTAAAGCGACGAACTGCTTCTTCACCAGCTTCGGTCCATGACAGATCGGACAAGTGAACCAGACCATCGATGTTGCCAGCCAAGCCGATAAACACGCCAAAGTCGGTGATCGACTTGATTGCGCCACGGACTTTGTCGCCTTTCTTGTGAGTGACGGCGAAGTCATCCCAAGGATTAGCTTTGCATTGCTTCATGCCCAGGCTGATACGGCGACGCTCTTCGTCGATTTCCAGAACCATGACTTCAACTTCATCGCCCAATTGAACGACTTTGTTTGGTGCCACGTTCTTGTTGGTCCAATCCATTTCAGAAACGTGGACCAAACCTTCGATACCTTGCTCGACTTCAACAAACGCACCGTAGTCGGTGAGGTTGGTGACTTTGCCGAACAAACGGGTGCTTTGTGGGTAACGACGTGACAGACCGGTCCATGGATCGTCGCCCAATTGCTTGACGCCCAACGAAACGCGGTTTTTCTCTTGATCGTACTTGAGGACTTTGGCAGTGATCTCTTGGCCAACGGTCAGCACTTCCGATGGGTGACGCACACGACGCCATGCCAGATCGGTGATATGCAACAGACCATCGATACCACCCAGATCCACGAACGCGCCGTAGTCGGTAATATTTTTAACAACGCCTTCAACGATGGTGCCTTCTTTCAAAGTTTCCATCAGTTTTTGACGCTCTTCGCCCATCGATGCTTCGATGACTGCGCGACGTGACAATACAACGTTGTTACGCTTGCGATCGAGCTTGATGACTTTAAATTCGAGTGTTTTGCCTTCGAATGGGGTGGTGTCTTTTACAGGACGGGTATCAACCAGCGAACCCGGCAAGAATGCGCGGATGCCATTGGTCAAAACGGTCAGGCCGCCTTTGACTTTACCGTTAACCGTACCGGTAACGATTTCGCCAGACTCCATCGCTTTTTCCAGCGAGAGCCATGAGGCCAGACGCTTAGCTTTGTCGCGCGACAAAATCGTATCGCCAAAACCGTTTTCGAGGGATTCAATTGCGACTGAAACAAAGTCGCCAACGTTGACTTCGAGTTCGCCATTGTCGTTTTTGAATTCTTCAACCGGAATAAAAGCTTCCGATTTCAGGCCAGCGTTGACGATCACGAAATTATGGTCGAGACGAACAACTTCAGCCGAAATCACTTCACCGGAACGCATATCCTGACGTGACAATGATTCTTCAAAAAGAGCAGCAAAACTTTCCATGCCAGCGGGTGTATCTTGGATTGAGGTGACAACAGTAGTCATAAATTTAGAGTGTTAGCCAAGATTCGCATTAGTCGCTCTGCCTTAGTGCACAAAACGGACGAATAATGGGTTAGGTTTTTCAACGTCTGCCTAGCTTTGCGCCAGTACAGACAACGGTTATAACAAAGATGAAACAACAACTAAGTAAAACTCAAGAGCAAATTAAGCAATAATCTATCAAAATCAAACAGCAGATTGCCTATTACCTATTGTTTTACAGCGCCATACCAAGCTAGTACTTGTTCTACCGCCTGCTGCACGGTTAAATCAGAGGTGTCTAGCAAATACGCCCCTTCTGCAGGTTTCAATGGCGCAACGGAACGCTGAGTATCGCGCGCATCGCGTTCTTGCAAATCTTTTAGAAGGTCTTGCATATTAGCAGAAATTCCCTTGCCAATCAATTGCTTATAGCGTCTTTCCGCACGCGCCTCAACGCTGGCGGTCAAAAAAACCTTTAAATCCGCTTGTGGGAAAATTACAGTACCCATATCACGGCCGTCGGCGACCAGCCCAGGTAAAGTCTGAAAGCGCAATTGCAATGCCACCAAGGCCTTTCGCAAAGCTGGCAAGGTAGCAATGCGAGACGCCGTGTTACCGATTTTCTCGTCACGTATTGCCAACGACACCTCTTCCTCACCCAGAAAGATTTCACTACCTTGAAAACGACAATCAAGATTTTCTGCCAATTTGCTGAGCGCAAGTTCATCGGATAATTCAATATCGCCACGCAAAGCAGCCAGCGCCGTCAATCGGTACAAAGCACCAGAGTCCAGATAATGAAACCCGAGTTGATCGGCCACCAACTGCGCCACCGTGCCTTTACCGGAAGCGGTCGGGCCGTCAATCGCAATCACAGGAAGAGAAGAAGTTGTCATCATAAAAAGTGGAAATATACGAAAGAAAAAGCGTGCTAGCGCGACATAATCAATCTGACGGGAAATCGGAGCCGGATTTTAAACAAGGCACGCATTTAGCTTAAAACAAATCTTCGCTCGTCACCTTGGCAAACGAATCAAAATAATCAGGGAAGGTCTTGGCCACGCAATGCGGATCGTTGATGCGCACCTTAGCGCCGCGGCGCAAAGCACCATCTAACGACGCCAGCGAAAAACACATCGCCATTCTATGATCGTCATAGGTGTCTATCGTCGCCGGCAATATCTCAGCGGGTGGTGTCACGCGCAAATAATCGTCACCCTCTTCCACGGCAGCACCGAGCTTGCGCAACTCTATTGCCATCGCGCTGATGCGATCAGTTTCCTTGACGCGCCAGCTGCCGATATTACGTAAAGTACTGGGGCCATCGGCGTACAGCGCAGCCACCGCTATCGTCATCGCCGCATCGGGAATATGATTGAAATCTGCATCAATGGCACGCAATGCGCCATTTGATTTTGCTTCTATCCAGTTGTCGCCTAAAGTTACCGTGGCGCCCATTTTCTGCAAAGCTTCGACAAAACGTACATCACCCTGGATGCTATTGTTACCCACTCCTTCAACGCGGACAGGCCCACCCGCAATTGCACCAGCGGCTAAAAAATAAGAGGCCGACGAGGCGTCGCCCTCCACATGAATCACATTTGGGCTGAGGTAATGCTGTCCGGCTGAAACAGTGAAAGACTGCCAGCCATTACGCTGTACTTCAACGCCAAACCGCCGCATCAAATTCAAAGTTATTTCAATATATGGCTTAGAAATCAAATCGCCTATCACGTCAATCGTCACGTCATGTTCACGCGCCATCAACGGCGCCGCCATTAACAGCGCGGTCAGAAACTGGCTGGACACATTACCGCGCACCTTTAATCGCTGCGCATGCAAACGTCCGCGTTGAATGTGTATAGGTGGAAAGCCAGGCTCACCGGTGTACTCGATACGCGCGCCTATTTCATTGAGCGCGTCGACCAGATCACCTATCGGCCGCTCATGCATCCGTGCGACACCATGCAAGGTGTAATCACCACCCATAACTGCCAACGCTGCCGTCAATGGGCGAATTGCGGTACCGGCGTTGCCCATAAATAAATCGGCCTGGTGTATCGGCAACACGCCATTAACACCATGAATAATGTAATCCTGCGATTCACCGATCTGCTCCCATCTCACGCCCAATTTTTGTAGGGCCATCAACATCACATGGGTGTCGTCGGACGCTAGCAAGTCCTTGATATGCGTCGTTCCTTCTGCCAGCGCGGCCAGAAGCAGTGTGCGATTAGATATGCTTTTTGATCCAGGTAGACGAACTACGCCTTTAGCCTGCATTGCGGGTGGTAAATCTAGGCTGTGAGGATAATGTTTCATTCGTGATTATCTCGTTTTCTCTGAGCATCAGCCGATTCGAGATTGTCTAGCCAATTTTGACGTGCTTCGCGCGCGTTACTAAATAAGGAGAGCAATGCATCACCATCCATTGCCACCAACTTGCCACGCAATCGCATCAGTTGCGCCACATAAGCATCTAACTCGGTGACAATTGCGGCCTGATTCGACAGACTGATATCGCGCCACATTTCTGCTGACGAGCCAGCGATACGCGTAAAGTCGCGGAAGCCACTGGCGGCGTACTGAAACAGCAAATCTGCGTGCGGCTTATCTGCGATGTCGTTCACTAATGCATAAGCGAGCAAATGCGGTAAATGGCTGACCGCTGCAAAAATAGCATCGTGATTTTCTGGTGTTAATTTATGGATAAGCGCACCGCATTCCTGCCATGCTTGCTCAACTACCGCAATTTTCTGCTCTGAATTTTCTGTCAACGGTGTCAGCACTACTTTTTTGCCGACGTAAAGATTTGCTATCGCCGCTTCTGGCCCAGTCGTCTCCAAGCCCGCGATGGGATGACCCGGCACAAATTGACTGATTTTGCTGCCCAACGCTCTCCGGGCGGCAACAACCACATCGCCCTTAATACTGCCAGCATCGGTAACAACCGTCGCTGGTTGTAGATACGGCTGTATCGCTTTGAGAGTCGCTTCTGTCTGCGCCACCGGTACTGCCAACAAAATCAGATCGGCATGTGCAAGTGCCTGCTCCATCGAGGCACCGATAACATCGATCACGCCCAATTCCTTAGCGCGCAACAGCGACGCCTCGGTGCGACCGAAACCAGTAACCTGCCGAGTTGGGTCGGCCTGCTTCAGCGCGCGTGCAAACGAGCCGCCAATCAGACCAACTCCAAAAATAACGATATTTTTTAGCACGGTGAGTATAAAAACTGTAAGAAAAAATATGAGGAAAAATGTTGAAAAGCTTTAATGCCCACACAGATACCAATACAAAACCGCGTCCTTCGAGCCCTTATTTCGCCAGCGCAATTTTCAACGCAGCGATAAAAATTTCATTTTCCTGCGGCAACCCGATTGACACGCGCAACCATTGCGGTAAACCGTAATTACCAACAGGACGCACAATTACGCCCTGTTTAAGAAGTGCCAAATTTGCTCTGGCGCCCGCATCATTATCGTCGCCAACTTTTACCATCACAAAATTCCCGCAAGATGGAATATACGGTAATTTCAACCCATCAAACGCGGCGATCAATTGTTGATAACCAGCAGCATTGAGTGCCGCACTTTTTGCCACAAAGGCGGTATCGTTCAAAGCAGCAATTGCCGCAGCTTGCGCTAAGGAATTGACATTAAAAGGTTGGCGGATTCGGTTAAGCAGATCGGTGATTCCCGGTTGCGCAATACCGTAACCAATACGTAACCCCGCTAAGCCATATACCTTAGACATAGAACGCGACACCAACAGATTCGGATACTGGCTAACCCACGCGATAGAGTCGTATTGCAATTCTGGCGCGAGAAACTCCATGTAGGCTTCGTCCAGTACGATCACCACATGAGACGGTACGCGTTGCAAGAATTTTTCTATCTGTGGGCCAGCAATAAACGTCCCAGTTGGATTATTGGGATTGGCGACAAATATCAGCCGTGTATCGTCGGCGATTGCGTCCGCCATTGCGTCCAGATCGTGACCAAAATCCTTGGCTGCAATTACCTTCGCACGACCACCGACGGCTTGAGTCGCTAATGGATAAATTGCAAACGAATACTGCGCAAAAATAACGGATTGACCTGGCTGCACAAAAGCATGCGCAGCTAACTCCAGGATGTCATTACTGCCGTTGCCAAGCGTGATCCATTCTGCGGGCACCTTGTATTTTTCGGTAATTGCCGCCTTCAGCGCAAAACCATTGCCGTCCGGATAACGACCTGCATCGGCGGCAGCAGCCAGCATCGCTTGTCGTGCCGACTCTGGCATGCCTAAAGGATTTTCGTTAGACGCAAGTTTGACGATCTTGTTTTCGTCCAGGCCGAATTCTCGCGCGACATCAGCGATCGGCCTACCGCCCTGATAAGGGGCAATCGCACGTACGTAATCTGGGCCGAATTGACTGGACATTAGCTATTTCCGAAGAACCGGTAATGATTGAAAAATAAAAATGGAGTAAATCGAAATTTGCGGCTAACGACTGCGCCATCGCCGCCAATATCTGTAAGTCACACTTCTTTTTTAAGACAAGTGCAACCTACAAACTAAAAGGATAAGAACCCAATACCTTGAAAAATGCTGCGTTGTCTTTCAACTCCTGCAAAGCGCTGGCAACTTTGGCATCCTCAAGATGCCCCTCGACATCAACGTAGAAATAATATTCCCACGTCCCCATGCGAGCAGGTCGCGATTCAAAACGTGTCATTGATACGCCATGCTTGGCCAGCGGCGCTAGCAGCTTATAGACGGCGCCCGCTTTATTGGGCACCGACAACACCAGCGAGGTCTGATCGTTGCCGCTTGATGCGGTCTGTAGACGTCCTACCACCGCAAAACGCGTACGGTTATGCGGGTCGTCTTGGATGTGGCCGCTCACCACTTGCAGTTTGTACTCTTGCCCAGCCAACTCGCTGGCAATCGCAGCAATGCCGGCATCTTGCCCCGCCATGCGCGCGGCTTCGCCGTTGGATGCCACGGCTACGCGCTCGATATTTGGATAATGCTGATTCAGCCACATCTGGCATTGCGCCAACGTTTGCGAATGTCCGCAAATACGCTTGATGTCGCTCATCTCGCCACTACGCGTCATCAGATTATGGTGAATATCAATCGAGACTTCACCACTGATCGTCAGCGTCGTCTGCAATAGCAAATCTAATGTGCGATTGATTACACCTTCGGATGAATTTTCGATCGGCAATACGCCAAAATTTGCTGCACCTGCTTCAGTTGCACGAAATACTTCGTCTATCGATGCACACGGCACGCCATCAACGGCACGACCGAACTGTTTATAGACCGCTTGTTCGCTAAAAGTGCCAGCTGGGCCGAGATAGGCAACGCTGACGCGATTTTCCAGTGCGCGACAGGCAGACATCACTTCACGAAAAATAGTTTGTATATCTTGATCAGCTAAAGGACCGGCGTTGCGGTCCGCTGCGCTGCGCAGTACTTGCGCCTCACGCTCGGGACGAAACACCGGCGCATTGGTTTCCGCTTTAACGTGCCCGACATCTTGAGCAACACGCGCGCGCTGATTGAGCAACTCGAGTAGTTGCTGATCTATTAGATCGATTTTTTCACGCAATGGTTTGAGTTTGTCGTCTTGAGTCATTTTACGGAGGCGGTATCCTGGGTCATTGTTCTGAATCATCGTTCTGATTCATGGTTCTGAGCCATCGTCATGGGCACATGACGATTTTCTATTCAAACGAATTAACCGTACTTCTTCTCAAACTCTTGCATAAAGGCGACGAGTTTCTGCACGCCTTCAATCGGCATTGCGTTATAAATTGATGCGCGAATTCCGCCTACTGAAGCATGGCCTTTTAGTTGTACCAAATCCTGCGTACCGGCTTCTTCAATAAACTTGTCAGTCAAAGTCTCGTCACGCAAACGGAACACCACATTCATGCGTGAACGGTTTGCTGCCGGTACCTGATTGGTATAAAAATCGCTTGAATCAAGGCAATCATATAGTAATGCAGCCTTGGCAATATTACGTTTTTCCATCGCCGCCACGCCGCCGTTACGTTTGACCCATTGAAATACCAAGCCAGCAACGTAAATAGGGAAAGTCGGTGGCGTGTTGTACATCGAGTCATGCTCCGCGACCAGTTTCCACTCAAAAGACGAAGGACAAATCGGCAACGCGTGACCCAGTAAATCCTCACGCACAATCACGATCGTGACGCCGGCAGGTCCTACATTTTTCTGTGCACCAGCATAAATCACACCGTACTTTGATACATCAAATACGCGCGACAGAATATTCGACGACATATCGCCGACTAACGGTACATCACCTACATCAGGCGTGAAGTCGAACTCGACACCACCGATGGTCTCGTTAGGGCAAATATGCACATAGGCAGCATCGGGCGTCAGATTCCATGTGTCTCGTGCTGGGACATATGAAAACTGCTCTGCTTCCGACGAGGCAGCGATATTAACCTTCGCATACTTGTAGGCTTCTTCTATGCTTTTTACTGACCAATGACCGGTATTAATAAAGTCGATAGTTGCCGGTTGCGGTTTTCTACCAACCAAATTCATAGGAACAACTGCATTTTCTGCGATTGCGCCACCCTGCATAAACAAGATTTTGTAATTCTCAGGTATCGCCAACAACTCACGTAAATCGCTTTTGGCTGTTGCCAGAATTTCAGTAAATTCCTTACCACGATGACTCATTTCCATCACGGATAAACCGCTACCGCGCCAATCCGTCATTTCATCTGCAACTTGCTGAATAACCTCTTGTGGCAATGTCGCCGGGCCAGGGGAAAAGTTATACACACGCTTCATTCTGCTTCTTCCTCCGCCCCGGATTGGTCATCTTCAATATCTGATTCAAGTATTCTCTGCAATCCGCTGAGTCTGGTACCGTCTTCAACTGCGATCAAAGTCACGCCTTGGGTTGCTCGACCCATCTCGCGAATTTCCGCTACGCGCGTGCGGATCAACACACCACCAGTTGTGATCAACATAATTTCATCGCTGGTGTCGACCAAGGTCGCGGCTACTACTTTGCCGTTACGATCGCTGGTCTGAATCGCAATCATGCCTTTGGTGCCACGACCATGGCGTGTGTACTCAGAAATTGGCGTCCGCTTGCCAAAGCCATTTTCAGTTGCGGTCAATACAGACTGCTGCTCGTTTTCTGCCACCAACAAAGCGATCACTTGCTGTCCGTCTTCCAGATTCATTCCACGCACACCACGTGCGGTACGCCCCATAGGACGCACATCGTTTTCGTCAAAGCGCACTGCTTTGCCGGAATCGGAGAACAGCATCACGTCATGTTTGCCGTCGGTTAGCGCCGCACCAATCAAGAAATCGCCTTCATCCAGATCGACCGCGATAATGCCGGCTTTACGTGGATTACTAAAATCCTTGAGCGAGGTTTTTTTGACGGTACCCAGACTGGTCGACATAAAGACGTACCGATCTTCCGGGAAGCTGCTATTTTCACCAGACAGCGGCAAAATCACGGTGATTTTTTCGCCATCCTGCAATGGGAACATGTTGACAATAGGTTTACCACGCGAATTGCGCGAACCTTGTGGCACTTCCCACACCTTCAGCCAATACATGCGCCCGCGATTACTGAAACATAAAATGTAATTATGCGTATTCGCGATAAACAGCTGATCAATCCAGTCGTCTTCCTTGGTTGCCATCGCCTGCTTGCCACGGCCGCCACGTTTTTGCGCACGATACTCAGTAATCGGTTGCGACTTCATATAACCGGTGTGCGATAGAGTCACGACCATGTCTTGCGGCGTGATCAGATCTTCGGTCGCCAAATCGGTTGCATTCAATTCAATCGCCGAACGACGCTCATCCTTGTTACCGATGCCATATTCGTTTTTCGCAGCGTTCAATTCATCGGTGATGATGACGGTGACACGTTCTGGCTTAGCAAGGATATCAAGTAGATCGGCGATTTGCGCCATCACATCTTTGTATTCGTTGACGATCTTGTCTTGCTCCAGACCGGTCAAACGTTGCAAACGCATTTGCAAAATTTCCTGCGCCTGATCATCAGACAGCTTGTATAAACCATCTGGCTGAATACCATAATGCTTAGGCAGATTTTCAGGGCGGAAAGAATCGATACCGCCAACACTCTCTTCACCAGTACGCGCCAGCATCTCGCGCACAACAGAAGAATCCCAAGCACGCGCCATCAGCTCTGACTTTGCGACTGGAGGGGTCGGCGCCGCCTTGATGATGGCAATGAAGTCATCGATATTAGCCAGCGCAACCGCCAAACCTTCCAACACATGACCGCGCTCGCGCGCTTTGCGCAGCTCGAACACTGTACGGCGCGTCACTACTTCACGACGATGCGACAAGAAGCATTCCAACATCTGCTTCAGGTTCAGCAATTTTGGCTGACCATCAACCAATGCCACCATGTTCATACCGAAGGTGTCTTGCAATTGCGTCTGTTTATACAGATTGTTCAATACCACTTCCGGTACTTCGCCACGCTTCAATTCGATGACGACACGCATGCCGGATTTATCCGATTCATCACGGATATCGGAAATACCTTCCAGCTTTTTGTCGCGCACCAGCTCGGCAATCCGCTCCAGTAACGATTTCTTATTAACTTGGTATGGCAACTCATCGACAATAATTGATGGCCGATTTTCTTTGCCAAACTCTTCAAAGTGCGTTTTAGCGCGCATCACCACACGGCCGCGACCAGTACGGTAACCATCGCGCACACCCGAGACACCGTAAATCGTCCCGCCGGTTGGGAAGTCTGGCGCCGGGATGATTTCGATCAGCTCATCTACCGTCACATCTGCGTTACGTAGCACGTGCAAGGCGCCGTCAATCACTTCAGTAATATTGTGTGGCGGGATATTCGTCGCCATACCCACAGCAATACCGGATGAACCGTTGATCAGTAAATTAGGAATTCTGGTCGGCAGTACCGACGGCTCTTTTTCTTTGCCGTCATAGTTAGGAACGAAATCAACCGTTTCCTTATCCAGATCCGCCAGCAGCTCGGCGGCAATCTTATCCAGACGGCATTCGGTGTAACGCATCGCCGCTGCATTATCACCGTCAATTGAACCAAAGTTACCCTGACCGTCGACCAGCGTGTAACGTAGCGAAAACGGCTGCGCCATCCGCACCAGCGTGTCGTAAATGGACGCATCGCCGTGCGGATGATATTTACCCATGGTTTCGCCAACTACGCGCGCGCACTTAACGTAAGGCCGATTCCAAACATTATTCATCTCGTGCATCGCGAATAACACGCGACGATGTACGGGCTTTAAGCCGTCGCGCACGTCTGGCAATGCGCGCCCTACAATCACGCTCATGGCGTAATCTAGGTAACTTTTGCGCATCTCTTCTTCAAGCGAAATCGGGATTGTTTCTTTAGCGAATTGATCCATTGGGGTTCGTCTGATTATTGGCGGAGGTTAGAAAAATGAAGAATTGGCATTCGAAATGCGTCGTTCAGCTTGCGTTCCAGCGAATCGTAGATTTTAACACGGCGGCGACCTTTGTTTCCCGCTTTTAACTACGGCGACTTCGACTCTCCATATCGGTTAACCTGCCTCGTTTCGCGCAAAGCGTTTAAAATACTGCCTCGACAAATTGCAAACACTACAACGATCGCTGAAAGCATCACCCTACCCATCATGATCAAGAAGCTAATCCTCTCACTTATATTTACTGCATCGTCTTTCCACGCGATCGCCCAAAGCACAACAAACATTCAAGCGCCGGCTAAAAGTGCATATGGAGAGGATAGTGAAGGTACCGTTCTGCGTAGCAGCACCGGCCTTTGTTGGCGCTCCGGCAGTTGGACACCAGAAAATGCAATCCCTGGCTGCGATGGGCCATTGGCACCACCAGTTGTTAGCCATATTGCACCCGACATTGTCCCGCTCGAACCGGCAACAACCGACAAACAATGCAATTTCAGCGTCACACTAGAAGACAATCAAACTTTCGCGTTTGGTAAAACAACACTTCGCGATGCGGCCAAAAGGCGCATCGATCGCGACATCTTGAGTAAGTTTGCACAATGCGAGCATATTAAAACGGTCACGATCACCGGCCACACCGATCGCCTCGGATCAGCGCACGCCAATCAACAGCTATCAAAACGGCGCGCCGACACGGTTGCTGAATATTTAAAAAGCAATGGCGTTAATGTCAAAATCATCACAATCGGAGCTGGCAGTAATGCTCCAGTAAAATATTGCAAAGTGGGAAACCGCACAAAACTCGTTAATTGCTTAGCACCAAATCGGCGAGTCTCGGTCATAATGCAAGCGGATTAAAAAACATGCCAAAAATAAAATTTCCAGGCAAACATGAACGATTTTGATGTCCAAAGGTCAATGTTTTGTCAGGGAATTATTTCTCGGCTGTTTGTTGCAGATTAGCGACATAGCGTAAAAAACGCCATTTAGTCGATTTTGCAATACTCGTTGTACTAGTCGACTGTGGCAAAATGGTAGCAAGTTAGACTATTGCATGATGTAAAGCATTTGCTTCATGCTGTTGTTGAAGCGCGTGTTAATATCGATTTTTAATGTCATCTATGTAATTTTGGCGCAGTTTTATCTGCGGAATTCTCAATCCAGAGGAGAAAGAAATATGAATAAATTAGCCCAACTCGTCTTCGCTGCATCCGCAGTCGTAGCAATGTCTGCTCAAGCACAAACAGACATCAAAGCACCAACCCCTAACAGCGCTTACGCTCAAAGCTCAAACGGCATGATCGTTCGCAATTCGACCGGCCTGTGCTGGCACACCGGCTACTGGACACCAGCAGCTTCGGTTCCAGGCTGCGATGGCGCACTGACAGTCGCCGCTGCTGAGCCAGCACCTGCTGCTGCAGCTCCAGTTGCAACTTCGGAAAAAGTTACGTTTGCTGCTGACGCATTCTTTGACTTCGACAAAGCAACACTGAAGCCAGAAGGCAAAGCAAAACTGGACGATCTGTCCTCGAAACTGGGTGACTTGAACCTCGAAGTTGTGATTGCAGTTGGTCACACTGACTCGATCGGTACCGATGCCTACAACCAAAAACTGTCGATCCGTCGCGCAGAAGCTGTTAAGAGCTATTTGGTTGGCAAAGGTGTTGAACCTAAGCGTGTTTACACCGAAGGCAAAGGCGAAAAACAGCCAGTTGCATCGAACAAAACTCGTGACGGTCGCGCACAAAACCGTCGTGTAGAAATCGAAGTTGTCGGTACACGTAAGTAATCCGCGCAATTAATTCGGTTTCTCACGAAACTAAAAACCCCGCTTTGCGGGGTTTTTTTTCGCTTGTGGCATTCAAACTGACGTTCGCTCAAAACAAGCATTATCAATTTCCAGTATCATTCAACGCATGAATGCTGACCCATTAGAACTCAAAAAATTTAGCGATTTGGCCCACCAATGGTGGGATCCAACATCAGAATTTCGCCCCCTACATGAAATCAATCCTTTGCGTCTAGATTGGATTAACGGTCATGTGCCTCTTGCCGGCAAAGCCGTGGTGGATATCGGTTGCGGTGGCGGCATTCTGGCAGAATCGATGGCCAAAAAAGGGGCGCGCGTCACCGGCATTGATTTGTCGGAGAAAGCGCTCAAGGTCGCCGATCTGCATAGCCTCGAAAGTGGCGTGCAATTGCGTTATGAATTAATTGCCGCTGAAGACTTAGCCGAGCGCGAAGCAGGAACTTACGACGTCGTCACCTGTATGGAGATGCTCGAACATGTTCCTGATCCAAGCGCGATCGTCGCCGCTTGCGCCAAACTTGCAAAACCCGGTGCCCGTATCTTTTTTTCAACGATCAATCGCAATCCTAAAGCGTACTTGCATGCTGTAATTGGCGCGGAATACCTTTTACGCTTACTACCTAAAGGCACGCACGATTACGCCAAATTTATTACGCCAGCCGAGCTCTGTCATTTTGCTCGTCAGTCTGGCTTGATTGTGGATGGTTTAAAAGGCATGGGCTTTAACCCATTGACCAAGATCTATTCACTTAATCAAGATACCAGCGTCAATTATCTCGTTGCTTGCACCAAGCCAGCATAAGCGCCCTTTTCTAATCTAGCAGCGGCGCTATAGTTAGCGGACTGCTCCACCAATTTAATTCTCCGCATGGCCTTATCCCGACCGCAAGCAATCTTGTTCGACCTCGACGGCACACTAGCCGATACAGCACCTGACCTTGCTGCAGCGGTAAATAAACTACGTATTGCACGCGGCTTGCCGGCGGCACCTTATGCCGATTTACGTCCAGTCGCTTCCGCTGGGGCACGTGGCCTGATTGGCGCGGCATTTGGGCTGACTGCGGAAGACGACGGCTATGCCGATTTGCGGGATGAGTTTCTCAAAAATTATGAAGCGTCGATCGCCGTACATAGTAAGTTGTTTGATGGCATCACAGAGCTACTGCAATTCTTGGAAGATCAAAACATCCGCTGGGGTATCGTCACCAACAAAGTGGCGCAGCTGACTGATCAATTAGTGCCAAAAATCGGTTTAGGCCATGCCGCCTGCAGTATTTCTGGCGACACCACGCCGCATCCAAAACCGCACCCCGCCCCGCTGCTAGAAGCAGCTAAACGTATCGGCGTTGCACCGCAAGCATGTTGGTACGTTGGTGATGATCTACGTGATATTCAAGCCGGACAAGCGGCAGAGATGCCAACGATCGCCGCGGAGTGGGGGTACTGTGGAACACCAGCCCATCAATGGCAGGCCGACGCCTTGGCGAGCTCGCCGCAACATTTGGCACAACTCATCGCCACTGCACTCAAAAACTGAAAACACGACACCCTTGAAACCTGCAGTAAGTACCCCATCTAATGCGATACAATAGTAGTACTTTGGGGGCGACCTGGTTTCGACAGGGGTTGCAAAGCAGCGCAGGGCATACCGAGGACTGGTTACCTCGTAAATACATCCAGACAAGTAATAACTGCAAACGATAACTCGTACGCACAAGCGGCTTAATCCCCGCTTGCTCTACACTACTTCTTCCTTGGGGTAGGCTGGTTAAACAGCAGTAGAGTCATTTACAAGGAATCGCGTCATGCCGGGTCACTTGGCAAGACGTTAAATAATAGGTGACTCGTCTGAATCAAGCGTGCGCGTCCGCGTGATCTGGATTAAATCAAATGGCAGCGCTAAGTATGTAGAACTGTCTGTAGAGTGCTTCTGGACGCGGGTTCGATTCCCGCCGCCTCCACCAATATGTAAAAAAGCCGTCAAGAAATTGACGGCTTTTTCTTTTTCCGAGCACTAACGCCATTCGCTATTGAGCAAAACTCCACCTCATTTTGCCTAGCACTGCAAACTGACTTAAGGCTGCAAGCGCTGTCGCAGCCAACTACCATCCGCATCTAAGGTGTAGACAATGCGATCGTGCAAACGCGAACGTCGGCCTTGCCAAAACTCAAGGTAATTCGGTTTTAAGCGATAGCCACCCCAATGTTGCGGTCGCCGTGGGTGATCGCCCTCTTGCAATTCGGTGGTTGCAAATTGCTGCTCCAGCGTTGCGCGATCGGCGACGCGTTTACTTTGATCCGATGCAATGGCGCCGAGTTGGCTTTTCAGCGGTCTACTCTGAAAGTATTGTTCACTTTCTTCCACGGACACGTATTCGACGCTGCCTTCTATTCTCACTTGCCGCTCAAGCTCTATCCAATGAAACAGCAAAGCCGCGTGCGGATGCTGTTGTAACTCCACCCCCTTGCGACTTTGATAGTTAGTAAACCAAGTGAAGCCGCGTTGATCGAAATCTTTGAGCAACACAATACGTGATGAGGGACGGCCATCCTCGCCAACGGTAGAAACACCCATCGCGTTTGGTTCGGCCATTTCAGCGCGCAAGGCTTCATCAAACCACTTTTTAAACTGCATGATCGGATCTGGATCTGTGTCGGCCGTCGACAATTGCGCCTGACTGTATTCGGTGCGGATATTTGCAATAGACATGTTGTTCCTGTTTATAAACATCAACTCTGACATCATAATTTGATTGCGTCGCTTTAGTACCAGGATGTGTGGTGATTCAATAGAAAAATATTTTGATCACGGCCTGCTACCGCCACTCCGTTAAAATAGCGAGATGTCTTCCATCCCTACTACTTCCGCTACTGATATTACTAGCCCTCTCTCAAAGATGCATGATATTGACTTTGATCGCCGTTTTGGCGGTATCGCACGCCTGTATGGCACGGCTGGGCTAACCCGTTTTCGTGCTGCGCATATCTGTGTGATCGGTGTTGGTGGTGTCGGTTCGTGGATCGTCGAAGCCTTGGCACGTAGTGCCATCGGTCACATCACAATGATTGATTTAGACAACGTGGCTGAATCCAACGTCAATCGACAATTACATGCACTTAGCGACACCCTAGGCATGGCCAAGGTCACGGCACTGGCGCAACGTATTGTGCAGATTAATCCGTATTGTGAAGTAACTGAGATCGAGGATTTTCTCAGCGCCGACAATCTAGACGAAATGATAGGCTCGCGGCACTATGATTACATCATTGATGCGATCGACAATGTACGGGCGAAAACTGCGCTGATTGCCTATTGCAAACAACATAATTTGAAACTGGTGACGATAGGTGGTGCTGGCGGGCAAATCGATCCGACCAAGATTGCGGTCATTGATCTGTGTCGTACTGAGCAAGAGCCGCTGTTAGCGAAAGTACGCAAACGCCTACGTGCGGAACACGGTTTTCCACGCGGCACAAAAAATAAATTTGGAATTGATGCAGTGTATTCGACCGAGCCACTACGTTTTCCCGAGAATCCTGTGATATGCGAAACAGGTGACGATTCTTCGTCTGGCGTCACCGGACTCAATTGTGCTGGGTTCGGCTCGGCGATGGTGGTAACCGCAAGTTTTGGCATGGTTGCTGCGGCGCATGTACTCTCGAAACTAGCGCAACAGACGGAAACCGTTAATAACAACCAATAGTCACCCTAACTTTTCAGGTAACTGACTACCGCGGCCTTAGAAAACCAATTGCCTATTCCACAACGATAGTGCTTTCACCGTTTGCATCTTTCAGCTTGTCGCTGAACGTCTGGCGGAACTGAGAAACTTTCGGCGCGACTATACAAGCACAATAACCTTGCATAGGATTTTGGCGGAAATAGTTTTGATGATACGACTCCGCCTTGTAATAGGTTTCTGCAGGACTCAACTCTGTCACAATCGGCGCATCCCACACATTTGCCATCTCGGAAATCACATGTTTTGCCACGTCTTGCTGCTCTGGCGTGTGGTAGTAGATAACCGATCGATACTGGGTACCCGTATCGTTGCCCTGCCGATTCAAGGTGGTGGGATCGTGGATGGTAAAGAACACTTCCAAAATTTCTCGGTAGCTAACTAATTCAGGATCAAAATGCAAGCGCACCACTTCGGCGTGGCCGGTTGTACCTTCGCATATTTGTTCGTAACTGGGATTGTCAATTTGACCGCCGGAGTAACCGGACTCAACATGAGCAATACCCTTAAGCTGTTGAAAAACGGCTTCGGTGCACCAAAAACATCCACCACCTAAAGTCGCTGATTCCATCGCCATGCATCACTCCAGTTTGTAATTAGCTGATTCAAAAATACTGTTCTCGCAAAGACTTTAGCGCAAACTTTCAATCACGATGTATTCCATCACTAATTTTTTTAACAAACTGTGTTGTACGCGCGACGGTTGGTAATTTTCGATTCACCGCATCAACAAATTTTGCTAGCGAAACTGCAACAAGCCACCCGCGATCAATCTTGGTAGCACAAGCGGCGCGAAGATATGTTCGTCAAATAAAGTCGCATCAAGCTGCAAGGACACGTCTTTATCGCGAACCACAATGCTTTTTGCGATTGATACCAAACCATGCAAACTCTGCTCTTGATGGTTAAACGTGCCGTCCGCGTGCATCATTGCATTGAGCAAGCTAGATTGACTATCATCTTCTTGTACCAGCGGCGTGTGATGACAACGAGTGGCGATCAGTGCCGATAAATTGACGATACGCTGCGCTGCCGGTTGCGTCTCGAACACGATCTCATCGTCATGTAATAACAAAGCGGCTGGCATAGTAGATAAAGTCGCGTTTGCAGGATGCTGCAAAAAAGCATGCTGCAAGGCGCTGTGCTCCAATGGCAATAATTTTGCCCCGCAGCGTGCGGCTGCTAGGTAATACATCAACGCATCTTGATTGCCGCAACCGTAATAAATCACGGTGTCGCCGGCCTTAACCTGCCACTCGTCCTTCATGCGTGCAGTGGCGCGCTCTATGCGCGACCATAGCTTGCGATAAGTAACCGAGCGACGACTGGAGCGCGAGGCGATCACGTCTGCTCGCGCTTTGGCATGTTCTCGTAAGATGGCAAACAAGTTCATAACGAATATTCTGGTTAGGCTAAATAGCGAAATTTTTTTTAGTCAGCGGGATGGCTTTGCCGTTGCAACAGCTTTTCGGCATAATGAACGAAATTTCTTGGATCACCGATGTCACACTCATTACCCCATTCTCCATCTCCCACACCCAGCGCACGCGATTTTCGTGACGCCCTTTCGCAATTTGCGACTGGCGTTACGATTATTACGACGAAATTAGAGGATGGAAGTTTTATCGGCCTTACCGCCAGTTCTTTCAATTCCGTTTCGCTCAATCCGCCACTGGTGTTATGGAGTTTAAGCCAGGCAGCACAATCTCTACCGATTTTTACTGGCAACTCGCATTACGTCATCAATATACTATCGACCGAGCAAGCGCATCTGGCAGAAAAATTCTCCAAACAAGGCGAAGACCGTTTTAAAGATTTGGCCTATACCTTATCGCCAACCGGATTGCCTATCATCAGTGGTGTCGCCGCTTGGTTTGAGTGTCACAATCGTAGCCGCTATCCCGAGGGAGATCATGTCATCTTTGTCGGCGAAGTCGAAACTTGCGACGTCAAACCGCAAAAGCCCCTTATTTTTCATGGCGGTCGTCTGTTCTAGTTTCGCCAGAATAAAACGCACTCAACAGTCGGACACACGCAGTGTATGTCCCGCTAAAGCAGCTTGGCCAACACGCCAACAGAATCATGCGCGGCGCGACGTAATCTATCGTTGATTCCATCCCACTCAGTGTCAGTCGGCGGCGTCTCTACCAAGATGACATCGGCCTGCACGGCGTCCAATTTTCGCATTGCTGCATATAACTGGTGCGCATAATCGGCGGCCGAAGCCGGTAGCATGCATTCGGCCACTAACGGTAATTTTGGCTGATTGGAATGATGCATCAATGCGATGCTTTTCTGGTTCGCATACAGATGCTGCACCGTGTCAAACACGCGATCTGCTGCAATCAACACCACGGGTGTTTGTGGCGCGTAGTGTGACTCTAAGGTACCGGAAGCACGCGGGGCGGTAGCGTCCGCCATCAGCGGCATCTGACCGAGTACAGCTGCGATGTGCGCTGCACTGATATGACCGGGGCGTAATAATACTGGTCGCCCGCGCGACATATCGACGATGGTTGATTCAATGCCGACTTCGCTTTGACTACCTTCCAGAATAGTCTGCACCAAACCATCCGCGACAAACTCTGCAGTAAATTCATCTCGCACATGTTGTGCAGTGGTCGGACTCACGTGCCCGAATTTATTGGCGGAAGGTGCGGCGATGCCCCCTTTACCTTGCTTGAAAGTTTTTAGCAAAGCCTGTGCGACTGGATGTGAGGGGCAGCGCAAGCCGATAGAATCTTGACCGCCAGAAACTGCGTCGGGAATATCGGAAGCGCGCTTTAAAATCAACGTGAGTGGGCCCGGCCAAAATGCGGCCATCAACTTGTGCGCATCGGCGGAAACAGATTGCGCCCAGTGTGTAATGTCGGCATCGGGTGCCAAATGCACAATCACCGGATGATTGGACGGTCTGCCCTTGGCCTGATAGATACGCGCGACCGCTTCTGGATTCTCGGCATCCGCACCAAGACCATAAACCGTCTCGGTTGGGAAAGCGACTAGCTCACCCTGCTCCAGCCTACGCGCTGCGTCTGAGATCGCAGAAATATCCAAAGTGCTGTCAGGCATGCCGTTCACGCTACGCAATCACTAGGCTTAATCAGACAGCGATGCCAAGGATGTCGCAAGCCTTGTGCAAACTCGCTCGCGCTTCTGCCATCGTGGCCGCGACAAAGGTGACGTGTCCCATCTTGCGGCCACGGCGTGCAGTATCTTTGCCGTACAAATGTAAGTTGGCACCAGGCAGAGCTAATACTTGATCCCAGGCTGGGTCGCGTGGTTGATCACTATTGCCCTCGAACCAAACGTCACCGAGTATATTCAACATTGCAGCAGCTGAATGCTGACGGACATCACCTAACGGCAAGCGCGCCATCGCACGTGCTTGTTGTGCAAACTGGCTCGTGACGCAAGCATCGATCGTGTAATGACCGCTATTGTGTGGACGTGGCGCCATTTCATTGACCACGAGTGAGCCGTCTTGCAACACAAAAAATTCTATGCACAACACACCCACATAACCCAGTCTGTCGATCACCGCTAATGTCGCTGCTTGCGCTTTGCGTGCTGATTCTTCAGTGATATTTGGGCCTGGCACCATCGTGGTGAACAAGATGCCGTCGCGATGTACATTTTCTGAAATTGGATACACCACTGCGTTGCCATCGGCACCGCGCGCTGCCAACACCGATATTTCGTAGGCGAGTGGCAGCATTTTTTCCAGCACGCAGGCCACGCCGTTCATAGAGGCGTATGCGGCGGATAATTCCTCGCGCGTCTTCACGCGAATTTGTCCTTTGCCGTCATAGCCCATGCGTACGGTTTTCAAAATCCCCGGCAACAAATCATCTGTCACCGCAAGCAGATCGGCATCAGACAAAATTTCCTTATGCGATGCAGGAAAAACACTCGAGATGGCCGCGCATTCAATGAAAAATTTCTTTTCCTTCATGCGATCTTGTGCGATCGATACGCAAGCCGCAGATGGCGCGACGAAGGTGCGCTCACCCAAAAATTTTAGGCTGTCAGCAGAAACGTTTTCAAATTCAGTGGTCACCGCAGCGCACTGCGCTGCCAGTTTTTCCAGTGTCGGCACATCAGTGTAATCAGCGCAGTGCAGATAATCAGCAACCTGACTGGCCGGACAATCTTGCGCTGGTTCCAGCACCGCGACTTTAAAACCCATTTGTTGCGCCGCGTGCGCCAACATACGCCCCAACTGTCCACCACCCATCACGCCTAACCAAGTCCCAGCGGCGGTCGACGGAAGAATAGGGGTTTGATTCGATTTACTCATAACGGCAACTTCATATCCATAGCGATTTGTGTTTGCTTAACGCGGTACTGCTCTAGCTGTTGCGCCAGCTTCTCGTCAGTGGCCGCCAACATCGCAATCGCTGCCAACGCTGCATTGGCAGCGCCAGCTTCGCCAATCGCAAAGGTAGCAACAGGAATACCCTTAGGCATCTGCACGATTGACAACAGCGAATCCTCGCCACGCAAATATTTCGACGGTACCGGCACACCCAACACTGGCACGATGGTTTTAGCAGCGATCATGCCAGGTAAATGCGCCGCGCCGCCGGCGCCAGCGATGATGGCGCGCAAACCGCGTGCGCGTGCTGATTCGGCATACGCAAACATTTGATCCGGCATACGATGCGCTGAGACGACTTGCGCCTCGTGCGCAATGCCAAACTCCTTCAGGATAGCGACCGCATGTTGCATCACTTCCCAATCGGAAGAAGAACCCATCACAACACCAACCAAGGCGTCGACTACTGGCTTGCTGGCAGCTTCACTCATGTTCTCAGCCTTTCAGAGTTTCACCCGTTAAGCGGGTAAGTGCTTCACGATATTTCGCGCCAGTTTTTTCGATAATCTCAGGTGGCAGCGTCGGTGCTGGTGCAGTCTTGTTCCAGTCGCTCAAGGTCTCTAGATAATCACGCACAAATTGTTTATCAAACGAAGGTGGTGAAATACCTTCTGCATAAGAATCCGCCGGCCAGAAGCGCGAAGAATCCGCCGTCAATACCTCATCCATCAAATGCAAGGTACCGTTGTCATCCAAACCGAACTCGAATTTGGTGTCGGCGATGATAATGCCTTTGGTCGCCGCATAATCGGCAGCAGTTTTGTAAAGCTTGATACTGACGTCACGGATTTTGCCAGCCAGCTCGATACCGATGCGCTCCTCCATTTCGGCAAAGCTGATGTTTTCATCGTGCTCACCCATCTCAGCTTTTGCTGCTGGCGTAAAAATCGGCTCCGCCAGCTTGGCCGCTTGCTGCAAACCCGCTGGCAATTGCACGCCGCAGATTGCACCAGTTTTTTTATAATCACTCCAACCGGAACCAATCAGATAACCACGTACCACCGCCTCGACCAAAATCGGCTGTAAACGTTTAGCGACGACGGCACGGCCTTTGACTTGATCCACTTCATCCTTGCTCACTACAGTTTCCGGCGCGATTCCGGTCAGATGATTTGGCACGATGTCTTTTAATTTCTCAAACCAAAAATCGGACATTTGATTGAGGACCATGCCTTTTTGCGGAATCGGCTCACCCATCACAACGTCGAAGGCTGACAATCTATCCGTGGTGACAATTAACAATTTATCATCACCAACAGCGTAGTTGTCGCGCACCTTGCCGTTACCGAGCAACGGTAGCGAAGTAATACTGGTTTGATACAGACTAGTCATCTCATTTCCAAAAATATCAACGGCGATCCGTAGATCGCCGTGTGGTTTGCAGCAAATGCTGGCTGCTGCGGCAAATATGGAATTATCGCAGTTTTAGCGCCCCATTTGCCGGCTTAATTAGTAGATTCGTTGCAGATGCGTTGTAGACGTCTTGTAAAATTTCTACCGTGCTACTGCCGTTTTGGCATGACTATTACTTATTGCACCACTTGCAAGAGATCGCCATTCTTGTATTTTTCTGCCATTTTCTCCAATGGCAACGGTTTGATCTTGGCGGCTTGTCCTTCACAACCAAAGGCGATGAAACGTGCCTTACAAACCTGTTTGGCAGCTTCTTTGGCTGGCTTTAGATAATCACGCGGATCAAACTTGCCCGGATTTTCCGCCAGATAGCGACGGATCGCACCAGTCATCGCCAAACGAATATCGGTATCGATATTGATCTTGCGCACACCGTTCTTGATACCTTCTTGAATTTCTTCGACTGGTACGCCGTAAGTTTCTTTCATATCGCCACCGAATTCACGGATCTCAGCCAGCAACTCTTGCGGCACGGAAGACGAGCCATGCATCACCAAATGGGTGTTTGGAATCCGCTTGTGAATTTCACGAATTCTATCGATCGCCAAAATATCACCTGTTGGCTTCTTGGTAAATTTATACGCGCCATGTGAAGTACCAATCGCAATTGCCAATGCATCGCACTGCGTTTGCTTGACGAAATCTGCAGCTTGCTCAACGTCCGTCAACAACTGCTCGCGCGTCATCGTACCTTCGGCGCCGTGACCGTCTTCCTTGTCGCCCATCATTGTTTCCAGCGAACCAAGCACACCCAGCTCTGCTTCTACCGTGACGCCAATCGCGTGCGAAAACTCCACCACCTTGCGCGATACCTCAACGTTGTACTCATAGCTGGCAACTGATTTACCATCCGCGTTCAGCGAACCATCCATCATCACCGACGAAAAGCCGGAGCGGATAGCAGCCATACAAACTGCTGGTGATTGACCATGATCTTGATGCATGACGACGGGGATATGCGGATACGCTTCGATTGCTGCCAAAATCAGATGACGCAAAAATGGCTCACCCGCATATTTACGCGCGCCAGCCGACGCCTGCATGATGACCGGCGCACCGACTTCATCGGCGGCCTCCATAATGGCGCAAACTTGCTCCAAATTATTGACATTAAATGCCGGCAAGCCATAACCGTTTTCGGCAGCGTGGTCGAGCAATTGACGCATGGATACGAGAGCCATCTTGATTCTCCAAATAACTAATTGTGAATATTCTAAAAACTGAATTTAAATTGACTATGCGCGTTGCGTTCAACGCACATAGAGACTGTACCGCTCGTACACAGTCTTTAATCGTTGGCGCGTTGTTGCAGTATCTCAACTGCGGGCAAGGTTTTGCCTTCCAAAAATTCCAAGAAGGCGCCGCCACCGGTCGAAATATAACTAATTTTGTCAGCTAGATCATACTTGGCAATCGCCGCTAGCGTATCGCCACCTCCAGCAATCGAAAAACCATCCGAATCGGCAATCGCTAATGCAAGCGTTTTAGTGCCATTGGCAAATTGGTTAAACTCAAACACACCGACCGGACCGTTCCAAACGATGGTACCTGCGTTGCTGAGTTGATCCGCCAACAACTTCGCTGTCTTGGGGCCTATGTCTAAGATCATATCGTCGTCGGTGACATCGGCAACATCCTTCACCGTCGCCACCGCATCGGCAGAAAATTCTTTTGCGCAAACGACATCAACTGGAATCGGCACAGATGCGCCGCGTGCTGACATCATCTTCATAATCTCTTTAGCATCGTTGACCAGATCGACCTCGGCCAAGGATTTGCCGATCTTCAAACCCGCTGCCAACATGAAGGTATTAGCAATGCCGCCGCCAACGATCAGATTGTCGACCTTATCGGCCAAGGTTTTCAATATCGTCAGTTTGGTCGAGACCTTGGAGCCAGCAACAATCGCCACTAACGGTTTAGCAGGTTGATGCAATGCCTTGCCCAAGGCATCCAACTCCGCCGCGAGCAAGGGGCCAGCGCAGGCAACAGCGGCATATTTGGCAACACCATACGTGGTCGCCTCTGCTCGGTGCGCAGTACCAAATGCATCATTGACGTAGATATCGCACAGCGCAGCGATTTTTTTCGCTAGCGCATCGTCATTCTTTTTCTCGCCTACATTGACGCGACAATTCTCTAACAGCACGACTTGCCCAACTGCGACATCAACGCCATCCACCCAATCCTGCTTTAAAGATACAGGCTGTTCCAACAACTCACTTAAGCGTTGTGCGATTGGTGCCAAACTGTCAGCCGTTTGAAATTTACCTTCGGTTGGACGCCCCAGATGTGAGGTCACCATCACTGCCGCGCCAGCATCTAGTGCCTGCCGAATCGCTGGCACCGAGGCACGAATACGGGTGTCTTCTGTGATGTTTCCTGCTTTGTCTTGCGGCACATTCAGGTCTGCGCGGATAAAGACGCGCTTGCCCTGCACTTGCTTGCGCGCGATCAGATCGGTCAATCGTTTAAATTGCATGTTGAATTATATTTGCTAGCAACAAAAAATGTGTTTTAAGAAAGACTACTATTTTACCGCACCACCCCACTAATACTCGCTGCTTTGTAGAGATTGCGTACATAAATAGTCGGTTCGCTTGCGCCCTGATGACTGCGCGCTGGCCTAACATCTACGATCTAAGGCCACGCCGCGCGCCATCAAGGCTATTAATTAGAAGGGCAAGTCGACAATAGATTCACTTTTGCCATCAAAAAGTTATTTTTTAGTTATTTGCAACGACCCCCTGGTCGCATTTTTAGGCCGCAATCTTTGTCTTGGCGACAAACCCTCATCCTAAATTGGCTAGAACCCTTCCGAATCCGTTAAAATCCTGAGCTGCACAATTATTTGGAGAATGCTGATGTCGATGGCCGACCGCGACGGGAAAATTTGGAAAGACGGTGAACTCATCGACTGGCGCGACGCAACCGTGCACGTTTTGACGCATACTTTGCATTACGGCATGGGCGTATTTGAAGGTGTACGTGCCTATAAAACCGAGCAAGGCACAGCGATTTTTCGTCTACGCGAACATACCGAGCGCTTATTTAATTCAGCCAAGATATTCCAGCTAACAATCCCTTTCGATCAAGAAACCGTCATGCAAGCGCAGTTACAGGTGGTGCGCGAAAACAAACTTGAAACCTGTTATCTGCGGCCATTGGTGTGGATAGGCGACGAAAAACTCGGTATCTCGGCCAAAGGCAATCGGATACATATCGCGATCGCAGGGTGGCCGTGGGGTGCTTATTTAGGCGAAGATGGCTTAAACAAAGGGATACGGGTCAAAACCTCGTCCTTCACGCGTCATCACGTCAACGTCTCCATGGTGCGCGCCAAGGCTTGCGGCTATTATGTCAACTCGATACTAGCCAATCAAGAAGCCTTGACCGATGGTTACGATGAGGCGCTGCTGCTCGATACCGATGGCTATGTATCAGAGGGCTCGGGCGAAAATGTCTTTATCGTCAAAAACGGTAAAATTTATACGCCCGATCTCGCCTCATGTTTGGATGGCATCACACGAGATGCGATCGTGACGATTGCCAAGGATCTCGGTTTTGAAGTGATTCAAAAGCGCATTACGCGCGATGAGATGTATTGTTGTGATGAAGCGTTTTTTACTGGCACTGCTGCGGAAGTCACGCCTATTCGCGAGCTTGACAACCGCACCATCGGCGACGGCACCCGTGGTCCGATCACCACCAAGTTGCAAGCGCTGTTTTTTGATATCGTTGCTGGGCGCGCGCCACAATATAATCATTGGTTGACGTTGGTCTAAACAAACTGCACGGCATGTTAACCTGGCTAGTAACGCACAGAAAAACAGAACCGCACGTACATACATAAAGCGCATAAGTCCATTGGTGCGGCGCTATTATGATCAGCAATGTCTGTTGGCAATGATGTACGATCAAAGTCACAAGTAAATTTTTAACAAAACTAACAAGCAATTCTTAACAAGTTATTCGGAGAGAAGCAAAATGGCAACGTCAGCACATATAACCTCATTCGTTGAAATTGATGGCAAGGATTTGCCAGCGTATTGCCCTAATCCAGCAATGCCCATCTGGAGCTCGCATCCCCGCGTTTTTCTCGATGTCTCGCTGCAAGGCAAAGCAAAATGTCCGTATTGCGGTACTGCTTATCAAGTGAAGCCGGGCACCATGGCCCACGGTCACTAAAATAGTAACCAAGCAAAACAACTAAAACCCTCATGCCCAAACAGCGCAAACAGTTCGGCTCCGTCGACGATATCGAATCTTCTTATTACGATGCCGTCGGTCGCGCTGATTTAGAAGCTTTGATGGCATTGTGGGCGGATGATGACGAAATTGCCTGCATCCATCCAGACGGTACACGCTTGATTGGCTATGCTGCGATTCGCGCATCTTGGGAAGATATTTTTTCACGCGGCGGCGTGCATATTCGCCCACTACAATTGCATAGCTCGCAAAACATGATGTGCGCCGTCCACAATCTGATTGAGTCGGTCAGCCTGCCAGACGGTAAACAACGCGATATGCATATCCTCGCCACCAATGTTTACGTCAAGACACCCCATGGGTGGCGTATCGTACTGCATCATGCATCGGTCGCACCAGGCAAACCCGAGGTGGAGTTAGTCACTTCCAATGTTTTGCATTAGGCAGCCTGATCCGTTGGCTTGTTTCGGCGATCTTTTTTCATGATGCCCCGTCCTTACTCACCTTAACCTCGTTGCGTCAACCTACTCACAACATCCCTTCTTGAGCAATATCTACATGCTTGGTGTTTGACCGCGTTTCAATCCACTTTGGTACACAATTAATCTTATGCCGTCTGCATTGAGTTCGTACCCCGCACCATGGTGGCTGATCGGCGGCCATTTACAAACCATTTATCCTGCGGCTTGCATCAACAAACCTCTGGTCATGTATCGACGTGAACGTTGGGATACACCGGACGGCGATTTCGTTGACCTTGATTTTGTCGATGGTCAGAAAGGCCAACCGTTTATTGTTTTATTTCACGGCTTGGAAGGATCATCCAATAGCCACTACGCCCGTGCACTGATGAGTCACATCGCAGCGCTTGGCTGGTCCGGCGTAGTAATGCACTTTCGCGGCTGCTCAGGCGAAATTAACCGCGCAGCACGTTTCTATCATTCCGGCGACTCGCAAGAAATAAATTGGGGTATCAGGCGTTTAGCGCCTTATGTGCGGGCACGCGGCGCGACAAAATTTTATGCTTGTGGAGTCTCACTTGGCGCCAACGCGTTATTGCGCTGGCTAGGCGAATCGCAACAACATGCGAATATTATTGATGCCGCTTGTGCAATTTCTGCGCCACTGAATTTAACGGCCGGAGGTGCCGCCTTAGGTCGCGGTTTTAATATGCTATACACCCGTATATTTTTGCAAACGCTCAAGCAAAAAAGTCTACGCAAACTAGAACAATATCCCGATCTGTTTGATCGTGACACCATGATGCAAGCGCGCGATCTCTACACGTTCGACAATGTCGTCACGGCGCCTTTGCACGGTTATCGCAATACCGAGGATTATTGGCATAGAGCCAGCGCCTGTCACGTACTCAACGACATTACGGTGCCGACGCTAATTTTAAATGCGCGAAATGATCCTTTTCTGCCGGCGCAATATCTACCAAAAACAGCAGCGCCGTTAGTAACGCTGGAACAACCGAGCAAAGGGGGTCACGTTGGCTTTACCGTTGCACCGTTCGCGGGAAGCTTAGACTGGCTACCAAAACGCATGGTAGCGTTTCTGGAACAGGCGGTTTGAGCAGGCCTCACCGACAAATTTTTACGACTCTCCCTAAGCCAAACTGCCTCGAAGGACTGAGCATGGATATGATCGTCGAACAAGCATTAATCAAATGGCCCAATGTGCCGCATTGCTTTGGCTGGCTTGGCTTGGATGCGCGCGGTGCGTGGCGCATGCAAGCACCGCAAAATTCTGAAAAACCTGCATGCGGAATCCAAACAAAAAAGTTGCCTAGCGAAAAAATTCGTCATCCAGTGTTGCTCGACTTTATCAATCGTAATTACACGCATGATGCACAAGGACGCTGGTATTTTCAAAATGGTCCGCAACGTGTTTATATCGATCTAGAAAGTACGCCGTACATTGCTCGCACCGACCCAGCGGGGCATTTTAGTTTACACACCGGCGCGCAAATGACATGCGTGGAAACGGTATGGTTAAGCGAGCAAGGTAAGGTTTATTTGCAGCAGAAAGATACGGTCGCGTTGCTAGATGATCGCGATATGGCGCAATGGCTAACGCGCGTGTATATGGATGGGAGCATCATCAACGATGAGCATTTACTAGCTTGGTTAGACAAGCCAATTGACGAGGCAATAAGTTTTCAATGGCAAGGGCGATCGATTTCGATTAAACCTATTTTTGAACAAGGAGTCGCTGCGCATTTTGGCTTTATCCGTCTACCGCGCAGAGCGAATAGCAGCAGCGCAACATTCACTTAGAGTTGAATAGGTACAGGCAAAGAGTTGAGGCTTGCATCCTTCAACGCCCTGATCCTCAATCAACCTTCCTTTTCTTGCCGTAATTCTTCTAGCCGCTGCGCTTTAATTTCGCGCTCTCTCGCATCGATGATGGATAACTCGTAAAACGATCCGTCTGAAGTGCGGCGTGCAATATTGAGTTGCTCCAAGGCCGCTGGCAAACTGCCATTCAACACATAAAATTCGGCTAATGCCATATGTTGTTGCGCTTGCTTATTCTGTGCCGCATAAGCTTCTGCCAGCAACTTGTAAGCTCTTCGATCTTGTCGATACATCTGTATTTGATCACGCAAATAATTGCTCGCGTCCTGAGACCTCCCTGCTGCCATTAATGTCTGTGCATATTGATGCGCAATTCCACGTGACAACGGAAAGCGCATGCGTGCCGCATTGGCTTCGTTTACCGCGTCATTGGTTTTGTGTGCAGCGAGTTTAATATCAATCGCCAAATTATCGAGCACAACATCTTTAGTGACAGAAGAGGATGTCAGCGCGCTTCTTGCTTGCTCCAAAAAACTCTGCGCCTTGTCTGGCTTATCTTGCTTGAGAGCGACCAACGCGAGTCCATAGTTGGCAGTAATCATGGCGCTACGTGTGATCTCCTGCTGCTGGCGCTTAAATTCGGCGGCTGCATCAATCAAGCCTTGTACAGAAGTATTCTGTAAAACACGCACACGAGCTTGTATCAATGAAAAATCCAATTTATCAACGTGTTGCCGATAACGCTGATCGCGTATCCGCGCCTCAATGTCAGCGATACGCTCCGTTGTCAAAGGATGCGAGCGCAAATAGGGCGGTGCATTATCGCTATAGGCGCGACTGGCTTTTTGCAAACGCTGAAAAAAACTAATCATGCCAGTGGTTTCGAAACTAGCTTTATTTAAAATATCTAAACCAACCCGATCAGCCTCACGCTCCGCCTGACGGCTAAAATCAAGGCTGCGCTGAATTGCCAAGCCCTGCCCGCCCATCACCACGGCCATTCCCGCATCAGGACTTGCCGTTGCTGCCAGCGCACCCAAAATGATAGACGCTAACGGAATCAATGCATCCTGCTTTTGTTTGCCCAGCATGCGCGCAATATGCCGTTGTGCGACGTGACCAATTTCATGCGCCAAAACCGAGGCCAGCTCGGATTCGGTTTGTGCCGCCAGAATCAGACCAGAATGCACACCGATAAATCCACCTGGTAGCGCAAACGCATTTAAGGTCGGGTCACGCACCGCGAAAAAGAAAAAATCGTACTGCTCCTCACCGCGTGCATCAGGCTTAGCTGCTAGTAACTCATTACCCAATGTAGCGAGATATTCCTGCACGGGCGCGTCGTCCAGATAATCACGATCACGTCGTATCGTGTGCATGATGCGTTCACCCAACTTACGCTCCATCGCTGGAGATAAGGAGTCGCGCTCGGTATCGCCAAGAGTCGGCAAGGCTTGGGCATACGCAGATGTCGCCATCACCGTAGCGAGCAACGTGCCGAGTACAATTATTAGGCTTAACGCAAACGTCAATCCACTTCTCAGCGATCTCACAGGAGAGCGGATGACAAATTGCATAGGGGCAGAAACAGTTAGTGATTTCACGATGCTATGATACCCGCTGAGATCAAACGTTCCAGCCTTTCACCAGCCAAAATTTAATTATGACTTCTTCATCCAACAACGCCACTGATGCAAACCAAGGCTTGACGCATTTCGATAGTACCGGTCAAGCACACATGGTCGATGTCGGCAACAAAACTGAAACCCATCGTATCGCGATTGCCAGCGGCACCATCCGCATGCAACCAGAAACGCTCGCGATTATCCAATCTGGTACCGCAAAAAAAGGCGATGTCCTCGGCATCGCCCGCATCGCCGCCATCATGGCTGCCAAACGTACCAGCGACCTGGTGCCGCTATGTCATCCACTCGCGCTAACACGCGTGACCGTCGATTTCGACATCAATGCAGAGCAAGCAAGCATAGATTGTCGCGCGCAGGTAGAAACCTTTGGCAAAACCGGTGTCGAGATGGAAGCATTAACTTCAGTCCAGATCGGCCTACTCACCATCTACGATATGTGCAAAGCAGTCGATCGTGGCATGGTGATGACCGATATTCGCGTGCGGGAGAAGCATGGTGGGAAATCGGGGGATTGGAGTGCTTGATTTTGGCCAAACTTATCAGTCATAAGTTTTACAAAGATTTAACTATAAACAAACAAAGCCATCCTCATCCCTAATCGGCCAAGGCGCAGCGGCAATCGCCGCATTCCGCAACGACTCTCTTTCCCAACTTTTCTTTACTTCACAATATTGTTTACGAGGCACTACTTTCGACATCCTTACCAACCACAACTGCGCTTCTTTTGGTCGTTGATTCAAGGCCAATGTCATCGCAAGCTTATTAAAAAAAACGATATTGGGAAATAGGGCGGTAACATTTTCTAGATGCTCAATTTCAGCGGTCGTTAAACCTGCCTTTGGCTCAAGGCGTGCATATTGGACATATTCTCGCCACTGAGTAAGAAGGAGTACTTCTGGAGGGCCGACCGGCTGCGTCATCTTAAAGTTATCCCACTCAAGACGTAAAGTCTGATAACTCGGTTCTATCCGTGCGTAATCTTTAATAATCAATCCCAAAAGCCCTGCTGACAAAAACCAAAGAACCACAAAAGTCCAACGTCCAGTGTTGATAATCGGTTTTACTTCAAGTTTTACATGCAAAACACCAATGGCTAGGCCGACCGGCAGTAGAAAATATGCAAAATACAGAGGCAGTTCCAACATTGCGTGGTTAGCAATCACCAATACAAACAGTATCAGCAAGGCGCACTCTGCATTGCGAACTGAACTTACTCGCCTCCAAAGCCACATAAGCAGGCCGATAGATATAAGAGCGCCTAAAGGAATGCCGCACCACAGAAGCAAATCAAGAAAAAGATTATGAGAATATGTAAATACGCCAGACAAAGCAGGGTGGTTTTCGGCTACCGACATCTGGGCTAATGCAGTTTGATTCCAGCCATAACCATACCAAGGATGCCGCCAAACGGCGTATATCAATTCGCGCCATGCGCTCAGTCGCGCATTGCTACTCATTTGAATAACGCGGTCCGCCAGAAGTGGGTTTGCCCCAACCACCCCAACCGCCGTATCTAACAGTTGCTTCAACCGGCCGACCGCGACGACACAAAGAAAAAAGTACATCGCTAATCCCGTCATGCACCAAGCCATTCGTTTATCACGCCAGCAATGACGCCACAACCAACTTGTAACGAGTAATATCAAGACGCCAATCCATGCTGTCCGCGAGCCAGTCAAAGCTAATCCGAACAACAAGTAAACCGCCATCAATAAAGCTACCCCGTTTCCAATACGCCGACGCGTCCACCCCCAAGCAGCGGCAATCACCCCCCAAAGTAGAAGTGTACCCAACTGATTTGGCTGACCAAAATTCGCGTAGGGTCGACTCGTACTAAAACTCATCGTCAGTAACTCCAAACCATCCAACCCTAACCATTGATGCAGTTGTAGGCCAACAGATATAATCGCCGCAAGACCGATCGCAACAAACAATGCATCTGCCAATTGGCTTGGACTATCAGCTTCCCATCTTGCACCCGCCAGCAAAGCCAACATAAATCCAAGGATGTAAGCAGAAGAAACCCATGCGGTACCTGCCATGGTTATTAATCCGCACAAATACTGCGCCCAAACGATAAACAGTAGAAAGGCGGAAAGAATAGCGAGGCCATGCCAAGGTACAGGGCCTTTTCGACGCACCAAAAGCGCAACTACTCCAATTAAGCAAGTGAGCGCTACCCAAGCATCTGATTGGAAAGACATCCATGGGCGATAATGATTAGGCAGCAGCCAACCAATTGCGAGTAATATCGCCCATAGCGAACACCAAAAAGACGAAATGACGAGTTTTGAATTTTTCATGAATCGTATCGATCACGTAATAAAAAAGGCACCTTTAGGTGCCTTTTATTCTATTGTGTCCGACACAAAATCGAGCACCCAGAACTAATCCTAATTTAGGTCATTAGAACTTAGGACGGTACTTAGTATCAAGAGTTGTGCCTGACCCAAGAGACCATTTCAAGCCCGCTTCTGTGCAGCTACCTTCATAAACAATAGTATTAGTACTTGAGGTGATTGTGGACCCAAGCGTTTTTAATACAATAGTTACGTTTGCAGTGTCAGCATCAACACCAGAGACTGTTACGGTGTCAGTATAAGTGCCCGTAATGTTAGCAGCAGCTGGCAATCCCAAAGACTCGTTCAGATCAGTAACAGCTGCTGATGGAAAGGTTTGCTCACTACATGCCAACCCCACCGCTGTGCGCGCTGGCGAAGACAAACTCACCGCTTCTTGTATCTTCGCGCGAACTGTATAGTCCTGATATGCAGGAATCGCCACCGCCGCCAAAATACCAATAATCGCCACAACGATCATCAATTCAATCAGGGTGAAACCTGCTTGTGCCTTCTGAACCATTTTCATCGATTTCATTTGTTCTCTCCTGTTGGGAATTCAGGCAAGGTCTGCCATGCAAGAGATTGAGCAATCGCTGTGCCAGCCGACTTGTCGATGAAATTTCACATTTTCATGAATATTTTGACAAAAAAAGTAACAATTACCAGCCGCTGATACCATTTTTTGTCAGTACCTGTTAACAACTACTGACAAAATTTGGCAGTTTTGTGGCCCAATATTCTTCCCGCCCTCCTTACCCCGCCTTTTTCAATACGCGTTGCCACAAAACACCGCTTCTGCGCCGCAAATCGTGATGAGGTCGTTATGCGCTAATAAGTGACTACTGCGGCCAATTGATACGCCGTTAACGCTAGGGTAGGCTGGGCCTTCAACATGGGTGAGACTGCAACCTTCGGCATTGATGGTAAAGGCCGCAACCTGAATACCGGGTTGGCCTATGGTGGTCAGCACCTTGGTCAGCGCGACTTCTTTGCCCGCATGAGGGCCGCTGGTGATTTTGATGGTCGCTGGTTTGAGATGGGCACTACGTTGCTTGCCAACGATATTGACACGCGAGCGCACATCGCTGCTGCCCGGTAATTTACCGTTATTAGCGTCAGCCACATCGGTATCAGTACCCGTTTGAGGATCGGCATGGTAAGTCAATGTATATCCAGCCAGCGCTATCACATCTTGATCTTGCAAAAAATGGATGCGCGATGGTTGGCCGTTGATCAGGCTACCGTTAGTACTACCAATATCCTCAAAGCATGACTCATGATGCGATGTGACGATCACTGCGTGTTCTGCACTGATGCCAGGGGCATCGATCACAATGTCGTTGAAAGTACGACGACCCAAAGTCGTCCGCTCTTTCGACAACGCGATGTTTTGCAGCACGATGTCTTTTTTTGCTAGGGTAAGTGTAGCCATTTTTATTTATTTCTTTCCGGCGCCGTTAGGGAAAAAATATCTTCTCCCAATAGAACATCGCGCCCAATCAACATCCCGCGTATTTTTAAATCTTCTCAGATCATCATAAACGAGGCTGACTAGTTGCGCACAGGGTCGCCGCGCAACTTTTTATCCAGCCACGCGAGTACGCGTGAACGCCAATCTTCTGTCGAACTACGCGTAGCTATCTCGATCTTTGCCAAAATGACGGAAATATTGTCGCGCCCACCGTTATTATTTGCTTCTTCAACCAGTCGCTCGCACAATCGCGGCATATTTCCCTCATGTGCATCCATCAAACTGACGGTCTGCTCAGCCGATAACATATCCGACAAGCCATCCGAGCAAAGCAAATAAATATCGCCGTTTTCTAGATTGTGATGACTGGTGTCCACCTCAATTTCTGGCGCGACACCAAGCGCGCGCGTGATCAGATTTTTATTCGGCGCAAAACGCGCCCATTCTGGACTCACTAGTCCTGCGTCGATTTGTTCTTGCAATTGGGAGTGGTCACGCGTCAATTGCTTTAATTTCCCTTGGCGAAATCGATATGCGCGAGAATCACCGACGTGGGCTAATACAATTTTGTCATGATAAAAAAGTGCCGCCACCAGCGTCGTCCCCATACCGCTAAATTGGGGCTCCTGCTCTGCTACTTGTAAAATTTTTTCATTAGCGGCGACGGTCGCCTCGACCATCAAGCCCTTCAGCATTCTGCCGCGCATGCGTAAAGCCGGATTGATATTTTGCAGGCGCTGCGCCAATGTTTCACGAAACATCATAGTCGCAATACCACTGGCAACTTCACCCGCGTTATAACCGCCCATGCCATCTGCGAGGACAGCAATCTTATCTTCTGCCGTCCACTCGACCGCATCTTCGTTATGCGAACGCACCAATCCCGTATCGGTTTTGGAGGCGAACTGTAGCGCAACGTGATGCGTCATAGCGAGATGAGGTGATGGCCGACAGTTAGCAACAATGCGCCTGGAAAGCACGCGCTCAGCGCATTCAGCATAGAGATCGACGGCGCGCGCAGGAACCTGACAAATATATACAAATCTTTTCCATTTTCTTTCTTACGTGAGGAGAAGCGCGTTTGCACCTCCCTCGTCACATTCGAAAGGATATAGACAAATAATATCCGTATTCTGTATAGAATCCACGTGTAGGTCTAGATTATGACGACTTTTATTAGACCAACAGCCGTCTTGCAACAGCGAAGCTAAAAGGGAGACCCCACGCGCGCCGCCGAACGCGCGTTTAAAAGATCAATTAGACGAGACAATCAGCGCTCGTCACGCAACCTAATTACCGCATTTTTCTCGCCCTTACTCAGTTGCATACAACGGCTACGTCTCTTGCAAATATGATGTTACCGTTCAACGCGCATCTTGTTTGGTGCGCAACGAAGCAACTGTTCTGATCGCCTCTATAATGGACAGGATTCATCTGTCTGGGCCCTATACGCGCCCCCACACAACAATATGGAGCAAATGCCGGTAATGTAGGCATTGACACACGATATGACGACACTTATCTATACCCATGATGCATGTTTAGAGCATCGTCCAGGTCCTAGCCACCCCGAATCTCCTGAGCGTTTGAAAGCGGTCTTGACGGCGCTACGCGTACCAGAATTCGCTGCTGCAGAATGGCGCGACGCGCCAATGGGAACACGCGAACAAGTACTAATGATTCACACCGACTCTTTTGTAGAAGAGATCGAAGATGCGTCACCAACACGCGGCTATGTACCATTAGATGGCGGCGACACCATTATGTCGCCTGGCTCGCTAGAAGCCGTGATGCGTTGCGTCGGCGCAGCCTGCGCAGGCGTCGATGTGGTGATGGACAAGGAATTTAAAAATGTTTTTTGTGCCACGCGCCCATGTGGTCATCACGCCGAACCAAATCGTGCAATGGGATTTTGCATTTACAATCAGGCCGCCATCGCTGCGGCCTACGCTTACGAAGTGCACAAACTGGAACGCGTTGCCGTCATCGACTTTGACGTCCATCACGGTAACGGCACGCAAGCTGCATTTTACGACCGGCCAGAACTGTTTTACGCATCCAGCCATCAATCGCCGTTTTATCCTGGCACGGGCGCGGAAGCAGAAACGGGCGCCACCCACAATATCGTCAATGTCCCGCTACCACGTGGCTGTGACTCGGCGATGTTCCGCGAACAGATTACAGCCAAGATGCTGCCGGCGATCCGTGAATTTAATCCAGAATTGATGATCATCTCCGCCGGTTTTGATGCACATCATCTGGATCCTTTGGCTGGACTAAATCTGACCGACGATGATTATCACTGGGTCACGCGTGAACTGATGAAAATTGCCGATGAAACCTGCGAGGGCCGCATCGTTTCAATCCTTGAGGGCGGTTACAGCCTGGAAGGTCTAGCGTCCAGTACCGCAGTGCATGTCAAAGCCTTGATGAACCACTGATCACCCGCACAAGGTGCGCAATAACTAAACTACAGATAGGTTGTTGCGCACAAAGTGTTTTGTTATAGCAACTACATCGCTTCATGACCGACAAATAGTCTCTAGTGGCAGGGTGACGTTTAAAGCTCACAGCCACAACGAAAAAATCGGTGTCGAGCAGCGACGTTGGAAAATAATCGTCGTTACGCAAACCGATCAATCCCGCTACTCGGTGTCGTCGTCGGCGATATCCGAAGGCATGTCTTCTGATGCAACCCGCATCGCCGCCTGTATCGCTCTATGCGAAAAACCACGCTGTGATAAAAAGCGTATCTGCTTGGCGCGGCCATGTGCATCGCTCGCGGGCTCGCCAAATTTTTTGCTCCACACTTCCCGCGCGCGCGCTGTTTCATCGCGCTCTAGATTCGTTTTGATCTCACTCACGAGATCAGGATTGATGTTGTGATTTTTTAGTTCAAATAAAATTCTGCTGTTGCCAAAACGGGCGGCGCGTCGGTTGATCAACGACTCAGAAAAACGTGTGTTGGATAAAAATTTTGCGGCTTCCAAGGTATCCAGCAAGGCTTCGATATCATCGCCTTCCTGCGCATAACGCGCCAGCTTCCGCCCCAACTCCAGCCGACTATGTTCGCGCGCAGATAAATAGCGCAGCGCGCGCCCTTTCAAACTCAGCTGTATTTTGGCCATGTTTTACGTATTAACATTTTTCTTATTAACATTTTGCGCAGCAACCTGTAGCAATCAATTTAGCGACTAATCAATTGACACAATAAAATTGTGGCAGCACACCGCAAAGCGTGCCGCCACAATGAACTTCAGAATCGTTGGAAAACTAGCGGCAACAATTGTTGTTGATTGACAATAATTAACCTTAATCGGTCTTACTCGACCTCTTTCAATTCCTCAACCTCTTTAGGCGCTTTTGCTTCCTTGGCTTCTTTTGCCGCAGCCTTTTTGCTCGCTGGCTCATCAGATTTGAGGCTGCCCAGCAACGGCACGCCAAGCGAAGCACGCACCTTATTCTCGATTTCACGCGCCAACTCTGGTCGTTCTTTCAGGTAGTTACGCGCATTGTCTTTACCTTGGCCGATACGCTCACCGTTGTAGCTATACCAAGCGCCTGCTTTTTCGACGACCTTGGCTTCTGACCCGAGATCCAAAATTTCACCTTCACGAGAGGTACCTTCGCCATACAAAATATCAAAGCGCGCTTCCTTGAACGGTGGCGCAATTTTGTTTTTAACTACCTTGACTTTGGTTTCATTACCGATCACTTCATCGCCCGATTTGATCGACCCGGTACGGCGAATATCCAGACGCACCGAAGCGTAAAACTTGAGCGCATTACCACCGGTGGTGGTCTCTGGACTACCGAACATGACGCCGATCTTCATACGAATCTGGTTGATAAAAATCACCAAGGTATTGGTGCGATTGATGCTGCCCGTCAGCTTACGCAAGGCCTGCGACATCAAGCGCGCCTGCAAACCTGGCAATGAATCACCCATATCGCCCTCGATCTCGGCGCGTGGCGTTAATGCGGCGACAGAATCGATCACGATCAAATCAACGCCACCTGAACGAACCAATGCATCGCAAATTTCCAGCGCTTGCTCGCCGGTATCTGGCTGCGAAATCAACAAATCGGATAGATTAATGCCCAGTTTTTGCGCATAGGTGACGTCCAGCGCATGCTCTGCATCGATAAACGCGCACGTGCCGCCCAGCTTTTGCATCTCAGCGATCGTTTGCAAGGTCATCGTGGTTTTACCCGATGATTCTGGGCCGTAGATCTCAACTACCCGGCCACGCGGCAAGCCACCGACGCCGAGCGCAATGTCCAGCCCTAGGGAGCCGGTAGAAACAGTCTGCACTTCTTCTACCACGGCGCCGTCTTCCATGCGCATGATCGAACCCTTGCCGAATTGTTTTTCAATCTGCGCCAGTGCAGCAGCCAGCGCCTTGCTCTTGTCCGAGCTTGCTACGGTTTTTTTATCGTCCATGAGAAATTCTTTCGGCAATGAGGGTTAATCAAGCTTGGTTCAACCAGTTGGTTGATCAATTTAAACAGTACTGTATAAACAAACAGTGCTTTATGCAAGAACAATTTTTCTCAATTTTACGTTTTTTGTCACTAATCATCACGTACGATGGCTGTTTTAACGCCTTCAACCTTGCTTTTGCACACTTTTGAACAATTAATCGAGATTGCTTACAAGCGGGAGCTTGTTGCGATGCGTCGTATAGCCGCGCGCGACCAACTCTCCCTGGAGGTCGCGTTACGCAACACACTTCAAACATCGGCTGGCAACCGCTCCATGCATGAATTGATCGCCCAACGTCAGAACGAAGCGACCGAACAGCAGGCCAGACGCGTAGCACGCAAACAGCAGCAAGCTGATCACCGCATCCACAAAGTGCAATCGAAATTAGTAGCCGCAGATTACTGGCAGGCATGGTTTGACGGCAGTTGCCATCCAAATCCGGGCAAAATGGGCATAGGCGCGTTGTTGCAGAGTCCGTTTGGCACAATAACCGAAATCAGCGCTCTGGCCGGCTCAGGAGACAGCAGTGAAGCAGAATATCGTGCGCTGATTGCTTTGCTGCAGGCCGCCAACACTGCTCAGGTAAAAAAACTGGTGATCTATGGTGATAGTAAAGTTGTCATTGATGATGTGCAAAAACGCGAAACACAAGCGTCGCAAATCCTGCGCCATTTGCGTATCCACGCACAACAATTACTGACTGCAATTCCCCATGTTGTGTTGCGCTGGATACCTCGTCACCGCAATGCGGCGGCGGATGCTTTGTCGCAGGCAGCGATTTTCAACAATAAATAACAGCAGAGGAAACGGTAGCTGAAGCAACCGCACAAACGTAGAGATTGTCAGCATGGAACGTTTCCTATACCCAACACTCAGAACTAGAAACTAAGCTATTGCACAACCGCCGCCACTCTTATTGCGACTTTACTAGCATGGACACACTTTGCACTGTCGACATGATGTAAGGCATACTGCATGCGTGATGCGCGTGCTATGGCATGCTTCTTGATTGAGATGATGAGCATCTCCTGCAAACCACCATAAAGCGACGCTATGCCAGATTTCTTTGACGAGATGTATGCAGACGGCAAACAAGATGTGCGTGATCACTATCGCCACTTTTCATCGTGGCTAGCGACACAATCACCTGAGATGATTGCGCGCAAACGCGCCGAAGCGGACCTGATCTTCCGCCGCGTGGGCATCACCTTTGCGGTCTACGGCAATGAAGCAGGCACTGAAAAGGTGATTCCGTTCGACATCATTCCACGCATGATTACCGCTGCCGAATGGGCGCATATGGAAGCGGGGCTGGTGCAGCGTGTGCGTGCGCTGAATATGTTTATTCACGATATCTATCACGAGCAGAACATTATCAAGGCGGGCATCATGCCGCCAGAACAAATTTTCCGCAATGCGCAGTATCGTCCCGAGATGCAGGGTATCTCAGTGGTATCCGACATTTACGCGCACATTGCCGGTGTCGACATTGTGCGTGCTGGACAAGGTGAGTTTTACGTGTTGGAAGATAATCTCCGCGTTCCGTCCGGCGTATCGTACATGCTGGAAGATCGCAAGATGATGATGCGACTGTTTCCAGAGCTGTTCGCCAAATATCAGGTGGCACCGGTCGAACACTTTCCCGACATGCTGCTAGACAATTTGCGTTCAGTCGCGCCCGTTGGCGTCACCGATCCGACTGTAGTCGTGATGACACCCGGCATGTACAACTCGGCGTATTTTGAGCATGCTTTTTTAGCCCAACAAATGGGGGTGGAACTGGTTGAAGGACAGGATTTGTTCGTCGACGACAATGCGCTTTACATGCGCACCACGCGCGGGCCAAAACGGGTCGATGTAATTTATCGTCGTATCGATGATGATTATCTTGATCCACTCGCATTCCGTGCCGATTCGACGCTAGGTGTACCGGGCTTATTGTCCGTCTATCGCGCCGGTCGCGTCACGCTCGCCAATGCCATCGGTACCGGCGTAGCCGACGACAAATCTATTTACCCATTTGTACCAGACATGATCAAGTTCTATCTTTCAGAAGAGCCGCTACTGAAGAATGTACCGACCTACCAATGCCGCAAGAAAGATGAATTGTCCTATGTGCTGGCCAATCTGCCGAAACTGGTAGTCAAGGAAGTACATGGTGCGGGCGGTTACGGCATGCTGGTTGGTCCTGCCTCCAGTGCCGCAGAGATCGAAGCTTTCCGTCAGCGCATCATCGCCAAACCCGATGGCTATATTGCGCAACCGACACTAGCGCTCTCAGCTTGCCCTACCTTTGTTGAAGCTGGGATTGCACCGCGCCACATCGATCTACGTCCTTTTGTACTGTCCGGTAAAACCATCTCTATGGTGCCGGGAGGACTAACCCGCGTGGCGCTCACGGAAGGTTCGCTGGTGGTGAATTCTTCACAGGGTGGTGGCACCAAAGATACTTGGATACTGGAGAACTAAATGCTTAGCCGCACCGCCGATCATCTGTTCTGGATGGCGCGCTATACCGAGCGCGCCGAAAATACCGCACGCATGCTGGATGTGAATGTACAGACCGCATTGCTGCCACAATCGACGCAGGCTGCCGAGCAAGGCTGGCGCGCGACACTCGGCATTTCGGAGTTGCAGGAAGAGTTCGACAAAAAATATCCTAAGCTCACGCCCGACGATGTGCTGGATTTTATGGTGCGCGACACGTCGCATCCCGCCTCGATTGCCTCTCATTTACGTGCTGCGCGTGAAAACGCGCGCGCCGTACGCGGCACGCTTACCACGGAGGTATGGGAAACGCTCAACATCACTTGGCTGGAAATGTCGAATCAACTAAACCGTGTTTTCGAGCACGATCCCAGCCAGTTTTTTGAATGGGTCAAACATCGCTCCCATCTTTCGCGTGGCGTCATCTCTGGCACTATGTTGCAAGACGAGGCGCTCTACTTTATTCGCCTCGGTACTTTTTTAGAACGTGCCGACAATACCGCCCGTATTCTGGACGTTAAATTTCATGGCGCATCTAACATACCATCCGGTGAAAAACTGGGAAACGAAAACCAGCGCGATTTCTATTATTGGGCCGCGATCCTACGCTCGGTATCTGCCTTTGTAATTTATCGCAAGGTCTATCGCAACGCGATCACCCCAGCCCGCGTGGCTGAATTACTGATGCTGAATAACGATATGCCTCGTTCACTACTAGCTTGCCTAACCGAAGTAGTACACACGCTCAATTGCATTGACAACGATGCAGCGGTCGACACCGTGCGGTTTGCCGGCAAACTACATGCCGAGCTAAAATTTTCACAAATAGAAGATATTTTGGAAGATGGCTTGCACGACTATCTAACCGAGTTTCTTGAGCGCATCTTCGAACTCGGCAACCGCGTCAGCCGCGACTTTTTGATTCCGGCGGTAGTCTGATGCGACTCGCCATCCGCCACGAAACGCTTTATCGCTATACCTCACCACTGGCGTATACGATCCAGCAATTACGCCTGACGCCACGCATTGAAGCGCATCAACACACCATTTCGTGGCAGCTCGATACGCCCGGACAACGCCATCCATTTACCGATGCATTCGGCAACCTGTGCCACATGTTAACTATCACCGGCCATCACGATGCCGTCCATATTGTGGTCAATGGCGAGGTGGATGTTGCGCCGCTAATCGAAGGTCGCCTGACAAGCAACGATACCTTGTCGCCATTGATCTTTACCGTCACCACACGCTTAACCGAATCCACCGAGCAGATTCGCGCCTTTGCGGCACAACATCTGCAAGACAATCGTGCTGTCGATCTGATACTGCTGGCACAAGCGATTTGCCATGTCGTCAGTTATCAAAGTGGCTCTACCGGTGTCACCACCACCGCAGACGACGCCCTGCAACTCGGACAAGGCGTGTGTCAAGACCATGCGCACTTATTCATTGCTTGCTGTCACACCCGCAATATTCCTGCGCGCTATGTCTCCGGTTATATCGATTCCGGTAGCACAGGCTATGCAGAAAGCCACGCTTGGGTCGACGTCTGGGTAGAAGAAAAAGGGTTTTCTGGCTGGCTAAGTATTGATGTCACGCATGCCAAATTTGCCAGCGATGCCCATTGCCGCCTTGCTATCGCCCGCGATTATGATTCTGCCGCACCAGTACGCGGCATCCGCCATGGCGGCGGCGAAGAGTCGCTGGACGTACGTGTCAATGTCACGCCACTGCTGTCACAATAGCGAAAAACCATGACAGGTATGCCGATCGCTCTTTGGCGGGCAAAAGAAAGTCCAATCAATTTTGTGTAGGAGACAACATCGTTGTTTTGTGGGCGGCTCTCAACGGCGGCAGTCTGATTACTGTAAAATTCGCGTTTTGCTTTTCACCTAAATACCATGACTTATTGCGTTGCGATGTGCCTAGATGCTGGCTTGGTTTTCCTCTCAGACTCGAGGACCAATGCGGGTGTCGACCATGTGGGTACCTTCCGCAAAATGAATGTGTTCGAGACGCCCGGCGATCGCATGATGGTGCTGATGACCGCTGGCAATCTTTCGATCACGCAATCAGTGCGTCAAATCATTGCTGAGCACACCACTGCAGCCGGTATCAATATCTGGAATGCGAGCTCGGTATTTGAGGCTACCCAAGTCGTGGGCGAGGCGATCCGCATGGTGCACGAGCGTGATGCCAGTACCCTCAATCAATTCGGTATCGATTTCAACGTCAGCATGATTTTTGGCGGTCAGATCAAAGGCGAGCGCCCGCGCCTGTTTCAAATCTATTCGGCTGGTAATTTCATCGAATCGCACAACGAAACGCCTTACTTCCAGATTGGCGAATCGAAATACGGCAAGCCGATCATCGATCGCATCGTGAGCTCGGAAACACCGCTGGATCAAGCTGCAAAATGTGCATTGGTTTCGATGGACTCGACGTTGCGCTCGAATATTTCGGTCGGTCTACCACTGGACTTGTTGATTTATGAAGCGAACTCCCTGGCAGTGACGCGTTTTGTCACCATCAGTGAAAACAATGAATACTTTCAAATGATCCGCAGTACTTGGGGCAAGCAACTGAAAACGATTTTTGAAAGCATAGACGACCCCGTCTGGAACAGTGCACCTGATTCAGTACCCCACGACTTATCGGGCACCGAGCAAAACAGTCAGCCATTGCGTATTCCACCGCCGACACACTTTGGGGTCGATGCCCCAAGCACACCGGCGCCATTACAAACCTTGGCGCAGGATGACGGTGGCGAGCAACAGCAATAGCAATAGCAACATTTAAATCAGAATCGGCGCGTAGCATCCTTTTGCCCAAGAAAAAACGGCTGCCATGCAATTGCATGGCAGCCGTTTTTTTATCGTTACGCTGTTGTTAGCGGTTATTACGTTAGGCGCTTGGATAGGCTTAAACGACGATTGTCTGCGCTTGGCCATCCTGACGCGCGCGGATTTCGCCGATACGCATCACGGTTTCACCAGCGGCTTGTAGCTGTGCCATCGCCGCATCCGCAACTTCCTTAGCCACGATCACCGTCATGCCGATACCGCAGTTGAAGACGCGGTGCATCTCATCGTCGGCCACGCCGCCATGTTCCTGCAACCATTTAAACAGCGGCGGCATCTCCCAAGCACTGCTTTCCAGCACTGCGGTCAAATGCGGTTGCAACACACGTGGAATGTTTTCCAACAAGCCGCCGCCGGTGATATGCACCATGCCTTTAACTTCCATATCCGCCATTAACGCCAGCAAAGGTTTGACGTAAATACGGGTTGGCTCCAGCAACACATCGGCCAACTTACGGCCGTGGAAATCTGCATTCAAATCTGGCTTGGCGACTTCGATAATTTTGCGTACCAGCGAATAACCATTGGAATGCGCGCCCGACGACGCCAAACCGAGTACTACATCGCCTGGTATGATCTTGGTACCGTCAATGATTTTCGATTTCTCAACTGCACCGACGGCAAAACCGGCCAGATCGTACTCACCATCGGGATACATACTCGGCATTTCCGCCGTTTCGCCACCGATCAATGCACAGCCCGCCAATTCACAACCTTTAGCGACGCCTTTAACCACATCGGTTGCACTTGGGACATCCAGCTTGCCGCAAGCAAAGTAATCGAGGAAAAATAGTGGCTCAGCGCCCTGCACCAAAATATCGTTAACGCTCATCGCCACCAGATCGATACCGACCGTATCGTGGCGATTGAGCATGAAAGCCAATTTCAGTTTGGTGCCGACGCCGTCGGTACCGGACACCAACACTGGTTCCTTGTACTTCTTGCTGATTTCGAACATGGCACCAAAACCGCCCAATCCGCCCATCACGCCATCACGCATCGTGCGTTTAGCAAAAGGTTTGATCGCTTCGACCAGGGCATCGCCCGCATCGATGTCAACACCGGCATCGCGATAAGAAAGGGAAACTTTAGAAGTGGAGCTCATGATAATAAAGGCGACAGACGCAGTAAAATAGACAGTTATGGGTCGGATGACCAATTTTGAGCCGGATTTGCATTCACGCAGATTAGCAAACGGTAGCTCATTGAATATCAAAATGACTACCGAAATGACAATGATGCGTACGCAATCAAACGATCAGGCTCTATAATTCCCGCATTAGGTTCGACGCTTGATTTAAGCCAAGCGCGAACAAAGACCGTATTTTAGCAAATCACATCGTCATCACCCTATTTTCATGCTGCTTTCTTTGTCGGAATTGACCGAAATCCGGGAAACGTCCCGAGTTGCCGCCCGTCCTGTCGCTCGTCACGCCATCCCTCGTGCCGCCTTTCGTACAGCGTCCCTCCCGCACGCCAACCGGCCGCGCTCTTGTTATCGCGCTATTTATCCCTCTATGTGCGTCCAAGCATGAAGCAATTGTTACTTGATTTACCGGCAGAACAGCCACAAACGTTAGAATCGTTTGTGGCTGGCACCAACACAGAACTGATTGAATTGTTGCAACGCCTGATTCAGGAAAAGCCACGCGGATTAGATGAACGCTTCGTCTACCTGTGGGGTGACGCTGGCGCTGGCAAAACCCATTTGTTGCAGGCAATGGCGACCATTGACCACGCGTATTTCATCGCTGGCAATGCAGAAGCAAGCGTTTTCGAATACCGTGCCGACAAATCGCTGTACCTACTCGACGATTGCCATCAGCTATCACCGGAGGCGCAGATTGCGGCATTTAATCTGTTCAATCAGATCCGTGAACAAGGCGGCTGCATGGTCACCAGTGGTAGTGTCGCACCGGCTGCACTCACGCTGCGAGAAGACTTACGTACCCGTCTCGGCTGGGGCCTGATTTATCAACTGCATGGTCTCAGCGACGAACAAAAGATCGAAGCCTTAAGCCAAAATGCGCATGCACGCGGACTAATGCTTTCGCCCGGCGTGTTACCCTACCTCATTACGCATTTTGCACGCGACATGCGTTCGCTGTCGGCCATAATGGATGCACTCGATCAGTATTCTCTGGAAACCAAACGCCCGATGACGCTACCTTTGCTGCGCGAATTACTGCAACAAGAAATTCCGTTTGATGCTGGTGCACCAAAATCATGAGCAACGACGCGACCAACTCCTTGAGCGCAACACGAACGCAACATGCATGCATGATGAACGAATGATGAGCGCACTATGAAAACCCTCGCTTTATTCGATCTCGACCATACGCTACTCCCGATCGACTCCGACTATGAATGGGGGCAATTTTTGACGCGTGTTTGCGCAGTCGAACCAATTGCCTTCGCCAAACGCAATGCAGATTTTTTTGCTCAATATCAAAACGGCACGCTAGATGCCGTTGAATATCTGGAATTTGCGCTTGGTACGCTGACGCAATTCTCGCGACAACAACTGGATGACTACCAACTCACCTATATGCGCGAAGTGATCGAGCCGCACATTTTGCCGGCCGCGCGTGCATTGGTGAAGCAACATCAGGATGCCGGTGATCTGGTGGTGATCGTTACTGCCACCAATCGCTTTGTGACAGCACCAATTGCCCGCGCACTGAATGTCGAACATTTGATCGCTGCCGAACCGGAGCTGGATGATGATGGTTGCCCAACCGGCAAGTTGGTCGGCACACCGACCTCCGGCGCAGGCAAAATCACGCATACGCAAGCATGGCTGGCAGCGCGCGGTATGAAGTTGGAAGACTTCGAGCGTAGTTATTTTTACAGCGATTCGCAAAACGATATTCCGCTGCTTTCCATCGTCACCGATCCGGTCGCGACCAACCCTAACGCCACGTTGACTGCGCACGCGCAGGCACATGGCTGGCCTATCATCAACTTATTTAATGATTAAAAAAATCATCCGCCGCATACTTGGCACCAAACAGCAAAACAGCGATCACACAAAAGCGGTGGTCCTGAGTGCGAAAGAACATCGCATCAACCCCAAGCTAGTTTCTTCCAATGCGATACGTGTCACCAGCACGCTACAAGACGCTGGTTTCAAAGCATTTTTGGTTGGTGGTGCAGTGCGCGATCTACTACTGGATATCAAACCCAAAGATTTCGATATCGCCACCAATGCGACACCGGAACAAGTCAAAAAGTTATTCCGCCGCGCGTTTATTATCGGCCGCCGTTTTCAGATCGTGCATGTGATGTTTGGTCAGGATTTGCTGGAAGTCACAACCTTCCGCGGCACATCAACCGACGATGCACCCAAAGATGAACATGGTCGCGTACTGCGCGACAACACCTTTGGCGAACAGCATGAGGATGCGTTGCGTCGCGACTTCAGCATTAATGCGATGTATTACGACCCCGCCACGCAAACTGTGCTCGACTATCACAACGGCATGACCGATATCCGCAACCGCACGTTGCGCATCATCGGCGTGCCAGAAGCACGCTATCGCGAAGATCCTGTGAGGTTGCTGCGCGTGGTTCGCTTCGCGGCTAAGTTGAATTTCACGATTGCACCAGATACTCGCGCGCCCATCGCGGTGATGGCACCCTTGATCAATAATGTGCCGGCCGCGCGCGTATTCGATGAAATGCTCAAGCTGCTGTTGAGCGGTCACGCGCTCGCCTGTCTGCAAGAACTGCGCAAGGAAGGGCTGCACCACGGCCTGCTGCCGCTGCTGGACGTCGTGTTGGAACAGCCGCTAGGCGAAAAATTTGTCCGCCTCGCGCTGGCTAGTACCGATGAACGCGTCAAGCTAGGTAAGCCGGTGTCGCCCGGATTCTTGTTCGCTTCACTGCTCTGGCATCAGGCCTTGGAAAAATGGAAGGCCTATCAAGCGGCTGGTGAATATCCGATTCCCGCGCTGCATTTGGCTGCTGACGACGTATTGCATACGCAAACCGACCAACTCGCGCTGCAACGCAAGATCGCCTCCGACATGCGCGATATCTGGGCAATGCAGCCACGCTTCGAGCGTCGCGTCGGCAAATCGCCCTACAAGATGCTGGAACATCCGCGCATGCGCGCCGGCTACGATTTCTTATTGCTACGTTGTGCATCGGGAGAAATCGATGCCGAACTCGGCGAATGGTGGACAGCGTTTATGGAAGGTGATGGCGACGAACGCGAAGCCTTGCTAGCGCAAAAACCTGCTCCGACCAACCAAGGCCCAGCCAAAAAACGTCCACGTCGTCGCCGTAAAGCCAGCGGCAGCAATGCTGGTGGCAGTGACAACAACAAGCCAACGTCGGAAAGCTCGGAATGACTTCGCCTGTCGTTGCCACGATTGGCATCGGAGCAAATCTTGGAAATGCACAGGAGAATGTGCAGCGCGCACTTGCTGCTTTAGACAAGCTACCCAAGACGCGCATCAGCGCACAATCCTCGTTGTTTCGCACAGCACCTATAGCGGCAGATGGTGATGACTATGTCAACGCAGTCGCACAAGTAAAAACCAATCTCTCGGCCGACTCTTTATTGCAGGCACTGCTGCAACTAGAACAATCTTTTGGCCGTGAACGTGCGTATCTTAATGCACCGCGTACGCTGGATCTAGACGTGCTGCTGTATGGCGACCAAATCATCAATACGCCATCATTGACAGTGCCGCATCCGCGCATGACGGCGCGCGCATTTGTGTTGATTCCGCTCTTGCAAATCGATCCATTTATTACCATTCCAGGACAAGGTGCAGCACATCAGTTTGCGCCGACCGTTGCATCGCAAATCATTCATAAAATCAGCTAATTTACCAATCTGGCATAGTGTATTGATTGCTTACCTAAATCACTCAATCGCCACCCAACTTCTTCCTCCATCACCATGCAAATTCCAGTACTTGCTCAGACCATAGGATTATTGACTCTATCAAATATCTTTATGACGATCGCTTGGTACGGTCATCTGAAACAGTTATCGTCTAAACCTTGGTGGATAGCGGCCCTGATTAGTTGGGGCATCGCGCTATTGGAATATATGTTTCAAGTGCCAGCCAATCGCATTGGCTATACGCAATACAGTTTGGCGCAACTGAAAATTCTGCAAGAAGCGATTACACTTTCGGTGTTCGTTCCTTTTGCACTGATCTTCATGGGGCAATCGTTCAAACTCGATTATGTGTGGGCAGCACTTTGTCTGATTGGTGCCGTCTACTTCATCTTCCGCACATGAAGTACTATCCGCCGTCTTGCATGCTCTACTCGCATCACAAGACAGGTTACTGTCCTAGATAAATTATGGATTTTGAAAATTACAAATATATTGTCGTTGAAGGTGCAATCGGTGCTGGCAAAACCTCACTGACACGTAGATTGGCAGGCTACAGCAACGCACAAACCTTGCTGGAACTGCCAGAAGAAAATCCATTTTTAGAAAGATTCTATAAAGACGCTAAGCGTTACGCGCTGCCGACACAGATGTTTTTTCTGTTTCAACGACTAAATCAATTACGTGAATTGGCGCAACCAGATTTGTTTGATACGCGCATTGTTTCTGATTTTCTCCTTGATAAAGATCCGATATTTGCGCGCCTCACTTTGGGGGATGATGAGCTGGCCTTATATCAGCAGCTGTATGATCATTTGCGACCGCAAGCGCCCTACCCTGATTTAGTCATTTACTTGCAAGCCGAACCGCAAACCCTGATTGAGCGCATCAAGAAACGCGGCATCGCGATGGAAGCTGGTATTTCAGAAACCTATATTCACAAATTGTGTGAAAGTTATAGTCGCATCTTTTATGATTACGAAGCCGCGCCATTATTAATCGTCAATACAGAACATCTGAACCCGATTGATAGTGACGAAGACTTTTCTTTGCTACTGACGCGCATCAAGAGCATGCGCGGCAAACGCGAATTTTTTAACCGTGGGGAATAAGCATGGCCGCCTACCTGCAAGAAAATGACACTCAAGGTCGCAGCAAAGCTGTCACCATCCCATCGCTGTTCGCAATGCGTGAACGCGGTGAAAAAATAACCATGCTGACCGCCTACGATGCCAGCTTTGCCGCACTAATGGATATATGTGGTGTTGAGACACTGCTGATTGGGGACTCGCTCGGCATGGTATGTCAGGGTCATAACTCGACCTTGCCTGTCACCATCGATGAAGTGGCGTACCACACCGCCAGCGTTACACGCGGCAACAAAACAGCGCTAGTTCTAGCCGATATGCCATTTGGTACTTATGCGACGCCAGAAGAAGCTTTCCGCAATGCGGTCAAGTTGATACAAGCAGGTGCACAAATGGTCAAAATCGAGGGCGGTGCGTGGGTCGTCGATACCGTGCGTTTCTTGGTAGAACGGGAAATCCCCGTATGCGCGCATCTGGGTTTAACACCGCAATCCGTGCATCGATTTGGCGGCTATCGAGTACAAGGTAAAAATGCGCAGTCCGCAGAGCAATTGAAAGCCGATGCGCTTGCGCTGCAGGCAGCTGGCGCCTCATTGCTGGTACTGGAAGCGATCCCCGCCACGCTCGGCAAGGAAGTGACCGATCTACTGCTCATACCAACCATCGGCATAGGCGCGGGTCCAGACTGCTCTGGGCAAGTATTGGTGATGCATGATTTTATCGGCGTGTTTCCGGGTAAGAAAGCGCGCTTCGTTAAAAATTTTATGGATGGACAAAGCAGTATCGAAGCTGCGGTGCGTGCTTATATCAAGGAAGTCAAAGAGGGTAGCTTCCCCGCACCAGAGCATTGTTTCTGACGTAGGCTCACAACTCATGCTCTGATTTTTTCTGATTCTTACTGCGAAATAAAAAAGCGCCCATCGGCGCTTTTTTATTGATGCGAACAAACTGTCATCAAAGCTGTTGCGCTGAAAACGTATTGCAGTTTTTTACGCTACCGCTATCCAAGCCGCGTTTGAACCAGCGGGTGCGTTGCACCGAGGTGCCATGCGTAAAGGAGTCCGGCACCACAGTGCCACGCGATTGACGTTGCAATGTGTCGTCACCAATCGCGCTAGCTGTTTTCAGCGCGCTCTCCACATCCCCGCCCTCCAACACGTTACGCGCCTGATTCGCGTGATAAGCCCACACGCCAGCAAAACAATCTGCTTGTAACTCGACTTTGACCGACATTGCATTCGCCTGTTTTTCTGATCCTCTGCTTCGCAATGCGGCTACCTTTTCCATCACACCAGTCAGGTTCTGCACATGATGACCAACTTCATGCGCAATCACGTAAGCCTCGGCAAAATCGCTAGAAACATGAAAGCGCTCACGCATGGTTTGAAAAAACTGTAAATCGAGATAAACCTTCTGGTCTGCTGGACAATAAAACGGCCCCGCGGCAGTTTCACCAGTGCCACAGGCAGTTGGCGTACTGCCAGAAAATAATACGAGTTTTGGACGCACATAGCTTGCGCCGTTTTGCTTAAATATCTCGCCCCACACATCCTCAGTATCTGCCAATACCACTGACACAAAGCGTGCAGTCTGATCATCTGCTGGCGGACGCTGCGCCGGCTGAGACACGCTGGTCTGTTCGCCAGACCACAGGCCAAGCAAAGTCATCGGATTGATACCGAGAAAATAGGAGCCAAGCAACGCAATCACAATCGTGCCAATGCTGATCGAGCGGCCGCCAAAACCACGTCCACCAAGGCCGCGCCGATCTTCCACATTATCGCTCTCGCGATTTCCGTCCCATTTCATGGCAACCCTCCGTCTCGTCGATCAAAGCAACGATCAAGTCAAACCTGCAAAAACATGGTTAGCTAAAATACTCTGTCAAATCAGGTTTCGTAACGTGCAAAACTGTTGCGCAATTTTTGATCTGCCACATCAGCACTATTAATCGTCACACCAAGATCTGCCAGTAAGCCTTGCTTCAAGCCATAGATCCAGCCATGAATAGTCAACTCCTGGCCGCGATCCCACGCATCTTGCACAATCGTCGTACGGCAAACATTGGCGACTTGCTCAATCACGTTTAACTCGCACAGACGATCCTGTTGCTCTTGCGTCGGTAAGCTGTCCCCCAAATAACGACCATGTTTTTGATGCACGTCTTGCACGTGGCGCAGCCAGTTATCGGCCAAACCAATGCGCTTGCGCGTCATCGCTGCATGCACACCAGAACAACCGTAGTGACCACACACAATCACATGTTTGACGCCGAGTACATCAATCGCAAACTGCAACACCGACAGACAATTGAGATCGGAATGGGCCACCACATTAGCGATATTGCGATGTACGAATAATTCACCCGGCAGCAAATCGACAATTTCATTGGCAGGGACGCGACTATCGGAACAGCCTATCCATAGATACTCGGGCGATTGCTGTGCAGCCAGTTTGGCAAAAAAATGTTCATCTTTCTCCACCATCGAGGCGGCCCAGTTGCGATTATTCTCGAATAACTGCTCAAGCTCGAGCACTTCTTTTTTCTTGTCTGTCATAGCGATCACTTAATCAAAATTCATCCAAATACTGCGCTGCATACTCTTCTGTACATAACCCAGAATTATCTCCCATCCATTCACAAAAAAGCCGCTAATCTAACGATTAACGGCTTCTATAAACTGTGCTCAAAGGCACGGTGCTATGGGCTACTCAAAAAAATCCTTGACCTTGTCTTTCCAAGTTTTGCTTTGCGGGCTGTGCTTGGAACCACCCTCTATGGTCAATTCCTCGAACTCGCGGAGCAATTCTTTCTGGCGCTCATTTAGCGTGACCGGTGTTTCCAGCACCACATGGCAGAACAGATCACCAGCATAACCAGAACGAACACCTTTAATCCCTTTGCTACGCAAACGGAAAGTTTTACCGGTTTGCGTACCCTCTGGAATCGTAAACGAGGCTTTTCCATTCAAAGTCGGCACTTCGATCTCTCCACCCAGCGCCGCCGTCGCAAACGAGATCGGCATCTCGCAATGCAGATCGTCACCATCGCGCTGGAACATTGCATGCTGCTTGATACGAATTTCGACATATAAATCACCCGGCGGGCCACCGTTCATGCCCGGCTCACCATTTCCGGATGAACGTATGCGCATGCCATCATCGATCCCGGCAGGGATTTGTACTTCCAGCGTCTTGTTGCGTTTGATTTTTCCCGCGCCACTGCAGGTGGTACACGGGGAAGGATTGATCTTGCCAGTGCCATGGCATTTAGGACAGGTTTGCTGAATGCTGAAAAAACCTTGCTGCACACGTACCTGACCATGACCACCGCAAGTACTACACGTTACCGGCGATGTGCCGGGCTTGGCGCCACTGCCCTCACAGGTTTCGCAGTTATCCCACGAAGGAACACGGATCGTAGTGTCATAACCTTGCGCGGCCTGTTCGAGTGTGATTTCTAAGTTGTAGCGTAAATCCGCGCCGCGATAAACCTGCGGACCACCGCGACCACGACCACCAGCCGCTTGCCCGAAGATGTCGCCAAAGATATCGCCGAATGCATCAGCAAAACCACCACCGCCTGCACCGCCACCACCCATATTCGGATCGACACCGGCATGGCCATAGCGATCATAAGCATCTCTTTTTTGTGGATCGGACAACATTTCGTAGGCTTCTTTCGCCTCCTTAAATTTGTCCTCAGCACCCTTGCTATCTGGGTTGCGATCCGGATGATGTTTCATCGCGAGCTTACGATACGCTTTTTTCAGCTCATCATCAGTCGCGCTTTTGCCAACGCCCAGTATTTCGTAAAAATCACGTTTTGCCATTCTGCAGGCACCTTGTCTTATCTAAGCAAAAACGCCGGGCGACAGTTTCACCTGTCGATCCGGCCAGTCTTTGCGAAACATCGAAACTCACTACAAACACTTATTTATAGCAACGATAGACCGTTTGCTACGTGCGCCGCATAGTGCAAACGTGGGGCACGAACGTACAACGCAAACGAGCAGCAAAATACAAATGGCGCGGCTTAGTATTTGAATACCGAAGCCGCGCCACTACACCGCCTTACTTGTCTTTTACTTCTTTGAAGTCCGCATCGACCACATCATCCTGCTGGGCATTGGCTTCTGGTTGCCCCGCATTACCGGCAGCACTTGCATCGCCATCCGCTGCACCAGCAGCTTGCTGTGCCTGCATATCGGCATACATCGCTTCGCCCAGTTTTTGCGCAGCGCTAGCCAGAGCTGTCGATTTTTCATCAATGACTGCTTTATCAGTACCTTTCAAGGCTTCTTCCAGATCCTTGATTGCAGCTTCGATTTTTTCCTTCTCGGCTGCATCAACCTTGTCGCCATATTCAGTCAGCGACTTACGAGTCGAATGCACCAATGCATCGCCTTGGTTACGTGCTTCTGCAACTTCCTTCAGGCGCTTGTCATCTTCCGCATTGGCTTCTGCATCCTGCACCATCTTTTGGATTTCTTCTTCGGTCAAACCAGAATTGGCCTTGATGGTGATCTTGTTTTCTTTGCCGGTTGCCTTGTCTTTTGCGCCGACGTGCAAAATACCGTTGGCGTCGATGTCAAAAGTCACTTCAATTTGTGGCGTACCACGACCTGCTGGTGGAATACCTTCCAGATTGAATTCACCCAGACCTTTATTGCCGACGGCCATCTCGCGCTCACCTTGAAAAACCTTGATGGTCACTGCAGGCTGATTGTCTTCAGCGGTCGAAAATACTTGGCTGAACTTGGTCGGGATGGTCGTGTTCTTCTGGATCATCTTGGTCATTACGCCGCCCATGGTTTCAATACCCAGTGACAGTGGCGTTACGTCCAGCAACAACAGGTCTTTACGATCACCTGACAAGACCGAACCTTGAATCGCCGCACCAACTGCGACCGCTTCATCTGGGTTGACATCTTTACGCGGCTCTTTGCCAAAGAAGTCTTTAACAGTCTCTTGTACCTTAGGCATACGCGTCATGCCGCCGACCAAAATGATGTCGTCGATATCGGAAACTTTAACGCCAGCATCCTTGATCGCAATCCGGCATGGATCGATGGTTTTGGAGATCAGTTCTTCAACCAGTGACTCAAGCTTGGCGCGTGTGATCTTCAAGTTCAAATGAACTGGTGCGCCATTAGCCATCGCGATGTACGGCTCGTTGATTTCAGTTTGTTGCGACGATGACAGTTCGATCTTGGCGCGCTCGGCCGATGCCTTAATACGTTGCAGCGCAATCGCGTCTTTCGACAGATCGAGGCCGTTGATTTTTTTGAATTCGTCGATGATGTAATCGATGATGCGTTGATCGAAATCTTCACCACCAAGGAAAGTATCGCCATTGGTTGACAACACTTCAAATTGCATCTCGCCGTCGACATCGGCGATCTCGATAATCGAGACGTCGAAAGTACCGCCGCCCAAGTCATACACAGCAATCTTACGATCGCCCTTGCCGGTCTTGTCCAAACCGAATGCCAACGCAGCAGCGGTCGGCTCATTGATAATGCGCTTCACATCCAAGCCCGCGATACGACCTGCATCTTTGGTAGCTTGACGTTGCGAATCATTAAAATAAGCTGGTACCGTAATCACGGCCTCGGTGACTTCTTCACCGAGATAGTCTTCAGCCGTTTTTTTCATCTTGCGCAGAACTTCTGCAGAGATTTGCGGTGGCGCTAGTTTCTGGTCGCGTACCGATACCCATGCATCGCCATTTTCAGCCTTGACGATTTGAAACGGCATCATGCCGATATCTTTTTGCACTTCTTTTTCGTCAAATTTGCGACCGATCAAACGTTTGGCAGCGTACAAAGTATTTTTTGGATTGGTGACAGCCTGACGTTTTGCAGGCGCGCCAACCAAAATCTCGCCATCTTCTTGATAAGCGATGATCGATGGCGTAGTACGCGCGCCTTCTGAGTTTTCAATAACTTTCGATTTGCCATTCTCCATGACTGCTACGCAGGAGTTGGTTGTGCCTAAATCGATACCAATGATTTTGCCCATAATAAAATTTCCTTAAGTCTGTGATACGAAACTGTTAAATTGAAATTAAAAACAAGTATTTAATGACCCCAATATAGGGTGCAAGCGCGGGCCTTCAAGCGTGCCACGCTATTTTTATTGCGCCACCGTGACCAATGCAGGGCGCAACAGGCGATCTGAAATCAAATATCCTTTTTGTAGTACCGCCACCACGGTATTTGGTTCTTGATCAGATGCCACCATGGACATCGCCTGATGTCGCATTGGGTCCAACTTTTCGCCCGGCTGCGGCATCACTTCAACCAAACGACCTTTTTCAAAGGCCGAACTCAATTGTCGCAAGGTCATTTCCACACCCTGCTTCAACGATTCCACCGAGGGCGTTTCTATTTGCAAGGCCATTTCCAAACTATCCTTAACCGGCACCATCGCTTCAGCAAAACTCTCGATCGCAAATTTGTGTGCACGTGCCACGTCTTCTTGCGCCCGACGGCGCAAATTCTCTGCATCTGCCTTAGCACGCAGGAAAGAATCCTGCAGCTCGGCCACTTGGTTTTGCGCGGCGGCCAATTGTTCTTCCAACGTGAGTTGCGACACCGTCTCGGCGGCGGCTTCAGCCGTTTGCTCAACGTTTTCTGCCGCTGCGGCAGCCGCCTGCTCCGCGTACTTATCTTGATCTTGCATCAAAAAATCTCCAACTATCAATGAGTTACGACAATACCTGCGATATGCCGAAGCAAATGGGGCTTACCCTTACTATTTCAAGGGGATTAATGAACTTTTGCGCAATTTTCTTGATTTCAGACTACGCTGCCCGGCTTTGCGTGACAAAACCAGTTTTTAGTGCGGGGTTATCTTTGCGAAAACATCAGCAAAATAGCTATGGAGCATTGACGAAACCGGCGAAAGGTCAATGCAAACCCTTATTGCTGCCCGCTCACTCACCACCCATAAGGGTCGCCAATTCTTTGGATAACTGGGCTTGGCGCTGACGCTCTTCTTGTTCAAATGGTGACAACATCGTGCCCCAAGTCTCGGTTTGTGACTCTACCAAATCTGCCATCGCGCGTAGCCACAAATCGTTTTCATTCAGGCAGGGAATATAGTTGAAGGCGTTGCCGCCGGCATTTAAAAAATCGTGGCGCGCCTCTATCGATATTTCTTCCAAGGTTTCCAAACAATCGCTGGTAAACCCTGGACAGATAACATCCACGCTTTTGACGCCGTCGCTCGCCAGTCTTTGCAAGGTCGGTGCCGTATAAGGCTGCAGCCATTCCGCTTTACCAAACCGGGATTGGAATGTGACCATATACTCATCCGACTTGAGCCCTAACTGCTCGGCCAGCAAGCGCCCCGTTTTATGACATTCACAATGATAGGGATCACCAAGTTTTAAGGTGCGCCTAGGCACGCCATGAAAACTCATCACCAATTTCTCCGACTTGCCGGAGATCGCCCACTGCGCCAGCACGGACTGACGCAATGCCTGAATATAGCCGGCGTCATCGTGATAGTGCTTGATAAAGCGCAACTCAGGCACATTCCGTGTGCGTGAATAATAAGCAAACACGGCATCAAAAATGGACGCCGTGGTGGCGGCCGAATATTGCGGATAGGCCGGCAAAATCAATACCTTGCCGCAACCATCTTGCTTTAATTTTTCTAATACCGAGGATACCGACGGATTGCCATATCGCATCGCATAAACGACCGTGATTTGATGTCCGCGCTCACCCAGATAACCACCCAAAAGACGAGCTTGCTTTTCGGTGTGCACCTTCAGTGGCGACCCTTCGTCACTCCAGATGCTGGCGTATTTTTTTGCCGATCGACTTGGCCGAAACGGCAAAATAAATAAATTAAGGATGCACCACCAGACCGCACGTGGAATTTCAACCACGCGTGGATCAGATAAAAATTCCTTTAGATAACGGCGTACCGCGCTGGTGGTTGGTGCATCTGGCGTTCCCAGATTAATCAACACTACCGCGACTTTAGGGTCTGCGCCGTGGGCATAAGGAGGTTCAGGACGGAATGACATCAGTTTTTGCGATCGTGAATGAGCGAAAGAAATTAAGAAGAATACTGCTGCGTCTGCCCAGTGACACCGGCATGTTTTGCGCTCTGGCTGTTTAGCTTCTGCTACAGCTAATGCCCACATCCAGCAGTGGGAAGCGGCCCATTGGCGCGCCTACCTTAAATAATCGGAATAAAGCGATGCCGTGCCAGACAATGACGCAAGACCGCCATTGTCCTGTTTATTCAGCTTGCAAGCAACTCGCGGGCGTGGGTACGTGTGGTCGCGGTGATTTCGATACCGCCCAACATGCGGGCGATTTCTTCTACGCGAGCATGTTCGTCAAGTGCGGTGATTGCCGACAAAGTACGTCCAGCACTGCTTTGCTTGCTCACTTGAAAATGGCGATTCGCTTGGCTCGCCACTTGCGGTAAATGCGTGACGCATAGCACTTGGCGATCTTGTCCAAGTTTTTTCAGCAAGCGACCGACCACTTCCGCGACACCGCCACCGATCCCGCTATCCACCTCATCAAAGATCAATACTGGCGTCGCCGTCGCGCGTGAAGTAATCACAGAAATAGCTAAGGCAATACGCGCCAACTCGCCACCTGATGCCACTTTGGCGATCGGTCGTGGCGTGGTGCCGGCATGCGCCGCCACCATAAACTCGACTTGCTCCAGACCGTATGACGCCGGCTCACACGCTTTCAGCGCAATCGAAAAACTTCCGCCGACCATGCTCAGATCTTGCATCGCTGCGGTCACTGCATCACTCAAAGCCTTGGCTGCTTTTAGCCGCGCCTTGGATAGTTTTTGCGCCGCAGCCATGTATGCCGCCTGCAATTTTTGTTCTTGCACTTTCAACGCATCGAGATCGCTGACATCAGACAATTGTTGTAACTGGGCGGACAATGTCAGGAGTTCTTGCGGTAAATCGTCGGCCGCCACATGGAACTTTCGCGCCGCAGTATGAATCGCCTCCAAGCGGCTTTCCACTTCGCTTAACCGCGCTGGATCGAGCTCGACACGGCTCAAGTAATCGTTCAACAATGAGACTGCTTCTTGCAGTTGAATTCGCGCCGGCTCCAGCACGTCGAGCACCGGTTGCAAAGCCTCATCAAGATCGACCAATTTCCCCAGCCGCGTATTGAGTGATGAAAGTTGCGACAAAATCGGCGCATTATCTGATTCTGAAATTAGTTGCAACGCCTCCTGTGCGCCTTCGATCAAACTGGCAGCATGCGCCAAGCGACTATGCTCGTTGTTGATGTCAGCAGATTCTCCAGGCTTGACGGCAAGCTTTTCTAACTCGCCCACTTGCCATTCCAGACGCTCGCGCTCAAGCAAGATATTTTTTGCATCACGTTCAAACTCTTGGCGTTGCTTCGCCACCGCATGCCATGCCTTATAAGCCGCCGCCACCACTTGTACGTGATCGTTCAAACCCGCTTGATTGTCGAGCAATTGCCGTTGCGCGTCGATTTTTAGTAAAGACTGATGCGCGTGTTGGCCGTGAATATCCACCAGCTTTTCGCCGACATCGCGCAATTGAGTCGCGGTCGCGCTGATGCCGTTAATGAACGCCTTAGAGCGGCCAGCATTATCGATCACGCGACGCAACAAAACGCCACCATCGGGATTGGATAATTCGTTTTCGGCAAGCCAGGACTCGAGCAATGCATCGCTGGAAAATTCTGCAGTAATGTCAGCTTTGGCTGCGCCTTCCCTCACTACGCTCGCATCACCACGCCCACCCAGTGCCAGCGCTAACGCATCGATCAATATCGATTTACCCGCGCCGGTTTCGCCGGTTAACACCGAGAAGCCTGCAGAGAATTCTAATTCTATGCAGTCAACGATAACAAAATCTCGGATAGAAAGCGTGCGTAACATGAGCCGTCAAATCTTAAGGGCGAAAGAAATAGTAAAAATGCGTCGAGAAATCAGCAAGGACTACTACTGTAGCGAAAACAACTGCAGCGATACTGTAATAGCGTTTAACCTCAGTAGCACCACAGTCCTCTGTATTTATTTTAACTTGCCGTTTACCGATGGGTATTCATTCCAATGCAGCTTCTCACGCAAGGTATCGTAATAACTCCAATCTAATGGATGCAGAAACGTTACGGTGTGTTCAGAATTTTTGACGATGATTTTATCGCCATGCTGCAGACGCGCGACCGACTGCATATCAAAATTGACATTACTGTCGCGACCACCAACCACTTCGATCACAATTTCACTGGTTTCCGGTACCACGATAGGGCGATTCGACAGCGCATGCGGCGCAATCGGCACCAGCACGATGCCCGGCAAGCTAGGATGCAATAGTGGTCCGCCAGCGGATAAGGCATATGCGGTCGAACCGGTCGGCGTCGCGACAATCAAGCCATCAGAGCGTTGGTTGTACATAAAGTGACCATCAACCTGCACACACAACTCGATCATGCCGGAGCCAGAGCCGCGTGACAACACGACGTCGTTGAGTGCCAACGTGTGATGCATGACTTCGTTATCGCGATAAATTGTGCCTTGCAACAAGCTGCGTTTTTCGGACAGCACTTTACCGTTTAGCATATCCTTTAAGATCGGCATCATGTCATCCAGCGCGATATCGGTCATAAAACCGAGTCGCCCTTGATTGATGCCGATCATCGGCACATGAAACGATGCCAACTGCCGCGCAATGCCCAGCATGGTGCCATCACCACCGACAATAATGGCGACATCTGCTAACTCCGCAACATCCGATAGCACCATGAATTCATAGTTCTGCAATTGGAAATGCTCAGCCGTTTGTGCACCGAATATCACGCGATGGCCAGCACCTTGCAGCAGCGCGGCAATTTGTTTTAAAGAATCGGCAATATCGTCGGTTGAATGCGTACTTTCATTGACGATACGCTTGGCAAAAATCGCAATCGTCTGCTTAGACGAAGCGTTGGAGGAATGTGGAATAGGCGACATGCTGCAGATTAGACCATAATTCGTTGGTCTCTTGCATCATGCCAAGGGTCTTCAAGATGAATATTTTTACTTCATAGGCTAACCAACTCAAGCGCAACAACATGAAACCGCATCCCATCAAGGCCATCCTATTTGATTTAGACGAAACGCTGTGGCCCTTAATCCCCGTTTTGCAACGGGCTGAAGCAAGCTTATATACGTGGTTGGAATTAAATCTACCCAGTGTCGCCAGCCAATTCAGCCTTGCGCAATTATCCGAATTACGCACCAGCTTAATCCCGACAGACTCGCGCTTTGCTTATGATTTGTGGGCGTTGCGCCACGCCACCTTGCGCCACGCCTGTCTCAAAAGTGGCGACGACATCAGCTTAGTGGATCAGGCAATGGCTGTTTTCTCTGTTGCGCGCAATGCGGTCACGCCGTTTGACGATGTGCTGCCGGGACTGACGCAGTTACAAAACGATTTTGTGCTCGGCTCGATCTCGAATGGTTTTGCCGATTTGCAAGCGATCGGGATTGCGCATCACTTCCAGATCTCGCTGGCAGCACATCAGTTCGGGAGCGCCAAACCAGATCCCCGTATTTTTCATGCCGCCTGTACTGCGCTACAGATCGAGCCGCATCAAGCGCTGTATGTCGGTGACGACCCGCTAGTAGATATTGAAGGCGCGCAAAACGCAGGTTTACATGCCGTTTGGATGGATCGTTTCCAACGAAAACTGCCGGCCCACATCGTACCGTCTGCCAGCGTGACCAATTTACATGAGCTGCATCACTGGTTGCAGCAATGCCGCTAACCGAAGCAGAGGCCAAGTTTTAGCGATCTCGACTTCGTGTCAACCACCTTGTCAGTGCTCGCACTAGTCGATCTGCAACGAAAAACGAACACCGCCGCGTAAATCGCGCATACTGTTGCTGTTACCGCGCTGTTACAGCGTTCTTGCAGAAATCTTGCAGCAAAATAGCCGCACTCATTACAATATTAAGCATCATGCAACTCGACATCCGCGCCCAAACATTACTCAAGACCTTGGTCGAACGCTATATTGCGGACGGCCAACCAGTCGGTTCGCGTGAGCTATCCAGAATTTCCGGGCTGGAACTATCGCCAGCGACAATACGCAACATCATGGCCGACCTTGAGGAAATGGGTTTTGTTGCGAGCCCACATACTTCGGCTGGACGCGTACCTACGCCACGTGGTTATCGCATTTTTGTCGACACCATGTTGACCGTGCAGACGCTGGATCAGCGCTTGGTGGAGTCCAAACTGCAAACCACCTTGCAAACCGGTTCGTCGCAAAAAGTCATTTCCAACGCGGCACAAATCCTGTCGTCACTGTCTGAATTTGCCGGCATCGTGATGACGCCGCGGCGCGGCTCCGTATTTCAACAAATTGATTTTTTACGACTCTCAGAAAAACGTATCTTGCTGGTGATTGTCAGTCCTGCCGGTGATGTGCAAAACCGTTTGCTACTGACTGACGTCGATTATTCGCCCTCGCAGTTGGTGCAGGCCGCCAACTACATCAACCAAAATTATGGCGGCCTGAATTTAGACGAAGTACGCGCGCGCTTACAGGGCGAGTTAAAGCAGTTACGTGATGACATGACACGTCTGATGCAAGCGGCGGTAGAAGCCGGCAGCGACGCCATGAATGACAGCAGCGACGATGTCGTCATTTCAGGCGAACGTAACCTGCTCAGCGTCAACGATCTGTCGTCGAATATGGTGTCGCTGCGCAAGTTGTTTGAGCTGTTCGAACAAAAAACCAGCTTTATGCAACTACTTGATGTGTCAGAAAAAGCGACGGGCGTGCAAATTTTTATCGGCGGCGAATCAAATTTAATGCCGATTGAAGAAATGAGCATCGTCACCTCCCCTTACAAAGTTGATGGCAAAGTGGTCGGCACGCTAGGTGTGATCGGCCCCACCCGCATGGCTTATGAGCGCGTGATCCCCATTGTCGATCTGACCGCAAAATTGTTATCCAATGCGCTCAGTCATTCGAGTAGCTAAGAAAGCGAAACCCGGAATATTAAACACCTTGTTGTCCGGAAGCCCCAACAAAAAAGCCGTCTGAACCAGACGGCTTTTTTTCGTAAAGAGCAGTTGACTTGAGTCTTTGCTTTGACTGTAGTCGGTTTTTTCCGGATGTGCTCAGAATTTACACCCACTTCACTATCTTATTTTTTCGCTTTTGCGCGGCATTCTTTGCAATGGCCGTACAGAGCCAACGCATGGTCAGCAATTTGAAAACCATGTTGCTCGGCGATTCGTAACTGCCGCTGCTCGATTTCTTCATCGAAAAATTCTTCCACCTTGCCGCAATCTAGGCAGACCAGATGATCATGGTGCGAACCCTCATTCAACTCAAATACGGCTTTACCGGTTTCAAAATGATTACGCTGCAACAAGCCTGCTTGCTCAAACTGCGTCAAGACGCGATAAACCGTCGCCAAACCGACGTCGAGATTGTCGTTCAATAAAATCTTGTAGACGTCTTCGGCGCTCAGATGACGCACTTCGGCGTTTTGGAAAATATCGAGTATCTTCAGGCGCGGCAAGGTTGCTTTGAGGCCGCTCGCCTTCAGTTCGGATGGGTTGTGGGTATTGTTAGGCATGTTTTACTCAGATTTTGGATATCTGCTTTATCATATAGCGTTTTAGGCCAATTGCTCAACGTTTGAGACCATTTTATGCAAATGCAGCGCCCTTATTCTAAATACCCCTCACTTTTTGCTGCCGCATTCTGCCTATTATTGGCAACAGCGCTCAGCGGCTGTGCCTCGAAAAATCCTTTAATGGAGGATGTGCCCCCTGTTGCAAAGAAGGTAAAACCAGAGACGGCGCCAAGCACGAGCGCCGCCCCTAAACCAACGGCTCCGCTTGAAAAAACAGCTGACACTGCTGAAGCACCTGCGACCATCAAGTCTGCGGCTGCTGAGCCTACCGTAACACCGAGCACATCCGCTCCGGCTGCCACGGCAAATAGCGCAACTGATGTCGCTGCTGACAAGAATGCAGCACCAGCCAGCAGCAGCGTACGGACTGAAAAGAAAGAGCGTTTCCTCGGCTTTTTGTCGCCGTACCGTCCTGATGTGCAGCAAGGCAATTTCGTTTCCAGAGAAATGGTGGCGCAACTCAGAGAAGGCATGACGCAAAATCAAGTGGTTTTCTTGTTGGGTACGCCATTACTGAACGATGTTTTCCATCAGAATCGTTGGGATTACATTTTTCGGATGCAAAAAGGTAACGGCGAAATTACCACCAGCAACGTGACTGTTTACTTCGAGAACGGCCTGGTTTCGCGCTTTGAAGGCGGCGGTGATTTACCAACCGAAGCCGATTACTTAGCGCGTATTGCCGACAAAGCCAAAGCAGCAAAAAAATAAACCAATCTGATTTTATTTAAATGAATCAAATGAAAATTGCAGTCGCCGGTGCATCCGGCCGTATGGGTCATATGCTGATCGAAGCCATCGCTGCCGCAGAAGATGCGCAACTGGCTGGCGCGCTGGATGTCGCTGGCGTTACCGCGATCGGCACCGATGCTGCCGCCTTTCTCGGCCAGCCGTCGGGCGTCAAGGTCAGCGATGATCTGGCGAATGGATTAGCGGATGCGGAATTTTTGATCGACTTTACCCGTCCCGAAGGCACGCTCCAACATTTGGCTTATTGCGCTGAGCATAAAATCAAAATGATCATTGGCACCACCGGCTTTGATGCTGCCGGCAAGGCTGCGATTGCCGCTGCCGCAAAAAAAACCGCGATCGTGTTTGCACCTAATATGAGTGTTGGCGTCAATGTGACGATGAAGTTATTGGAAATGGCAGCCAAAAGTTTTTCCGAAGGCTACGACATTGAAATCATCGAAGCACACCATAGACACAAAGTCGACGCCCCTTCTGGTACCGCCATCAAGATGGGCGAAGTGGTAGCTGGCGCACTCGGACGTGATTTGAATGACGTCGCAGTATGGGCACGGGAAGGTGTAACCGGCGAGCGTGATGCCTCGTCGATCGGTTTTGCCACCATTCGCGGCGGCGATATCGTCGGTGACCACACGGTACTGTTTGCCGGCATTGGCGAACGCATTGAAATCTCGCATAAATCTTCCAGTCGTGTCACCTACGCACACGGCAGTTTGCGTGCCGCGCGCTTCTTGCGTGACAAAACGACCGGTTTATTCGACATGCAGGACGTGCTGGGCTTACGATAGTTTGTATAAAAACGGGTCGCTAACGACCCGTTTCACAATTTTGGCAATCGTATTTTTGAACTGCCGGCGACTATGATGGCAGTTAAATCGCAGTGCCGTGGATGCAATGAATGTCCTCAACGGTTACATCGTAGGTATTGAGCAGTCTCAACCAATTAGGTACACGTATGAATGCAAACGCCGCCGTTCAAGGTTCGTTCTCTCACTACTGGGCCCAAGGTGATACGGTTTCGCACACGGTTGCCTATGTATTACTGGTGATGTCGATTGCCAGCTGGTTCTATATTTTGTCCAAAGGCTGGAGCTCATGGCGCATACGCCGTAGTGCGGGCGCACTGGATGCATTTTGGCAAGCGCCCACGCTCGCTGACGCGATTAGCAGCATTGAAAAAATTGATAACGAACGCGTGTTTACGCCATTAGCAACACAAGGCATGCAAGCGGCGACTTTTCAATCATCGGCAAATTCCTTGAACGCCAAATCAGACCCTAGCGAATTGATCACGCGCACACTGCGTCAAGAAATCAATCGGGTTTCAGCACGCCTGGAAAGCGGCTTGACCTTACTGGCCTCAGTGGGATCAACTGCGCCTTTTGTTGGCCTGTTTGGTACGGTATGGGGCATTTATCATGCCTTGATTGCCATTTCTTCTGCCGGCACGATGCAGATCGACAAAATCGCTGCCCCCGTTGGCGAAGCCTTGATCATGACCGCTTTAGGTCTAGCAGTTGCGATCCCTGCAGTGCTCGCCTACAACGCCTTTACCCGTGTCAATCGTCTGACTTTAGCCGAGCTCGATGCGTTCGCGCATGATCTGCACGCGTATCTGACCACCGGCGCACGCGTCGGCAAATAGAATTTCAAGATATCGAATCAGGAGCACACATGAGCTTTGGCGGATTTAACGACAATAACCGGCCAGCACCAATGGCGGATATCAATGTCACGCCCATGGTCGACGTGATGTTGGTGTTATTGGTGATTTTTATCCTAGCAGCGCCGCTGTTCACCCAAGCGATCAAACTGGATCTACCAGCGGCTGCCGCGACTGCCGTACAACCAGATCCCGCGACAATTAATATCGCCATTAATGCCGACGGCACGATTTTCTGGAACCAGCAAGCGGTGACGTCAACAGAGCTCGACGCGCGTTTAACGACTGCCGCTGCCGAAACCACGCAACCGCAATTACAATTGCGCGCCGACAAAAATACCCGCTACGAAGTGATTGCGCAAATCATGAGCGCCGCGCAAAGCAAAGGGTTGAGTAAACTCGGTTTTGTCACGCAAGCGCCCGATGCCGACAACAGCGGTTCCAGCACAAAAAAATAGAAGTGAAGAATTAATCATGGCAGCAGTTCAACTAGATGGCGCGAGCATAACTGATTGGGAGAGTTTTCATACTGCCAGTGCAGCCGTGTTCGGTTTTCCTGCATTTTACGGGCGCAGCCTCGACGCTTGGGTCGATAGTCTTAGCTATCTGCGTGATCAAGAGAACATGACAAAATTTCTTCTCAAGCCAAACGAGATGCTGGAAATCACGATCAGCAACGCCAATATTCTGCGTACCGCCAATCCTGATTTACTTGAAGAAATCACATTTTGCATTGCTGGCATCAACGAGCGTTATGACGACTACGGCGAAAAACCGGCGCTGTCGTTAAAGCTGGCCTAAATAACAGCCGCGCTTGGCGGGCGCGCGAACCATCGCCACGCACTGTCCAGCACACCTAGACTTGCACTTAGACGCGCACTAACACACGCACTAGCAAGTATAATCAGCGCCTTCAACTACATTTTCTGGCTTTCATTCTCATGCAAGATAAATACAGCCCCGCCGACGTCGAACAAGCGGCGCGCGCCCATTGGGAATCGACCTCTGCTTACAAGACCGTAGAGAACGCGACCGATGAAAACGGCAATCCTAAAAAGAAGTTCTACGCTTGCTCCATGCTGCCGTACCCATCCGGCAAATTGCATATGGGTCACGTGCGTAATTACACGATCAACGACGTGATGTACCGCTACATGCGGATGAATGGTTACAACGTGCTGATGCCCATGGGTTGGGATGCCTTTGGTATGCCGGCAGAAAACGCCGCAATGGCCAACAACGTGCCACCAGCGCAATGGACTTACGCCAATATCGATTACATGAAGCAGCAGATGGCGGCTATGGGTCTCGCGATTGACTGGTCGCGCGAAATGACTGCGTGCAAACCCGAGTATTACAAATGGAACCAGTGGATGTTCCTGAAGATGCTCGAAAAAGGCATCATCTATAAAAAGACCGGCACCGTAAACTGGGATCCTATCGATCAAACCGTGCTCGCGAACGAGCAAGTAATCGATGGCCGCGGCTGGCGCTCTGGTGCGCTGATCGAGAAGCGCGAAATTCCGATGTACTACGCTCGCATCACCGATTATGCGGAAGAATTGCTGGATCATGTCGACAACAAGCTACCAGGCTGGCCAGAACGTGTGCGCACCATGCAAGCTAACTGGATCGGCAAGTCGACCGGCGTACGCTTTGCGTTCTCGCACGAAATTGAGGAAGACGGAAAACGCATCAACGATGGCAAGCTATGGGTCTTCACGACCCGTGCCGACACCATCAAAGGCGTGACCTTCTGCGCGGTCGCGCCGGAACACGCGCTGGCGACTTTCGCCGCCAAATCAAATCCAGAGTTAGCCGACTTCATCGCCGAATGCAAACTTGGTAGCGTGATCGAAGCTGATATGGCAACGATGGAAAAGAAAGGCATGCCTACCGGCTTGTTCGTCAAACATCCACTGACAGGCGCATTGGTTGAGGTATGGGTTGGTAACTATGTGCTGATTACCTACGGTGATGGCGCCGTCATGGGTGTGCCAGCACATGATGAGCGTGACTTCGCATTTGCAAAAAAATACGTACTCCCGATACATCAAGTCATCGACGTCGACGGCAAAACCTTCTCTGAAGAGAACTGGCATGAATGGTATGGCGACAAAGACCATGGTCGCTGTATTAATTCCGGCCAATATGATGGGCTGAACTATCAACAAGCGGTTGATAAAATCGCGGCCGATCTGGAAGAACTTGGCTTGGGTGAAAAGAAAATCACCTATCGCCTACGCGACTGGGGCATCTCGCGCCAGCGCTATTGGGGCACACCGATTCCGATGATCAACTGCAGCGATTGCGGCGCAGTACCAGTGCCAGAAAAAGATTTACCAGTCGTGTTGCCGGAAGATTGTGTACCCGACGGCAGTGGCAATCCACTTAACAAACACGAAGCCTTTCTCAAATGTGATTGCCCGAAATGCGGTAAGCCAGCACGGCGCGAGACAGATACGATGGATACGTTTGTCGATTCATCTTGGTATTTCATGCGGTATTGCTCACCGAACTCCAAGGACGCCATGGTCGATAAAAATATCGACTACTGGATGCCAATGGATCAGTACATCGGTGGTATCGAACATGCCGTTTTACATTTGCTCTACGCACGTTTCTGGACCAAGGTGATGCGTGACTTCGGCCTTATTAAATTTGACGAGCCGTTCACCAACTTGCTGACGCAAGGCATGGTGTTGAACGAAACCTATTATCGCGAAGCAGCCAACGGTAAAAAGACGTGGTTCAACCCGGCCGAGGTCGAACTGACGTTTGACGACAAGGGTCGTCCCGTCTCGGGCATCCTCAGCAGTGACAAACAGCCAGTCGAGCTTGGTGGCACTGAAAAGATGTCAAAATCCAAGAACAACGGCATTGACCCGCAAGCGCAGATTGACCAATACGGTGCCGACACCGCACGCCTGTTCACGATGTTTGCCGCACCGCCGGAACAAACACTGGAATGGTCGGGATCTGGCGTCGAAGGTGCGAATCGTTTTCTCCGACGCGTCTGGGCCTATGCCTATAATCAGGCGGCACGTATCGATGTGTCCGCTACGTTTGACTTTAAAAAGCTGTCTGAGCCGCATAAAACCTTGCGCCGTGAATTGCACAAAATATTGCAACAGGCAGATCACGATTTCAAACGCGTACAGTACAACACCGTGGTGTCGGCCAGCATGAAAATGCTGAACACGCTGGAAGCCGCCAAATTGGATGACTCTGCTGCTTCTAGCGCCGTCATTAGCGAAGGTTTGTCGATTTTCTTACGCATGCTCAATCCGGTCGCACCGCACATTACGCATGTATTGTGGCAAGAGCTAGGCTATGCTGCTTCGCAAGGAGACATCCTCGACGCAACGTGGCCCCAGGTTGATGCAAGCGCGCTGGAACAGGCTGAAATCGAAATGATGATTCAGGTCAACGGCAAGCTACGCGGCAGTATTATTGTGGCGAAAGACGCGGATAAGGCGACTATCGAAGCCGCCGCATTGGCGAATGAAGCCGTACAAAAATTTCTCGAAGGCACACCGAAGAAAGTGATCGTCGTGCCTGGCAAGTTGGTTAGTATCGTGGTTTGATCTTCTGCTCCAGCCGTTAATTAGCTAATTAATGATGAATGATTGCCTACCCATAGCAGGAATGAATGATGTTTAAAGATCGTTTTTTACTTTGTCTTACGCTCACTTTGACACTCGCGCTTTCTGCGTGCGGCTTCCACTTGCGTAATTCTGTCTTGGGCAATGATTTGCCTTTCAAATCAATTTACATTTCAATCGCAAAAACGTCGCCATTAGGTGCGGAGTTGCGCCGTAATATACGCGGTAGTGGCGAACTTGAAATCAAGGAAAATCCCGAAGAAGCCGAGGCGATCCTCGATCTGTTGACGGAAACACGCGACAAGGTAATTCTGTCGGTCAACAGCCAAGGTCGGGTGCGCGAATACGTGTTGCGGTATACCGCCACCATCCGTGTCAAAGATAATAAAAATCGCATTTTGCTGGCACCAACCACAATCTCGTTAAAACGTGACTTGAGTTACAACGAAGCGGAAGTACTGGCCAAAGAAGCTGAAGAAGCGGTGTTGTATAGCGATATGCAATCAGATTTGGTCCAGCAAATCTTGCGTCGACTGGCTGCGATTAAAAAAAGGCCGCTAGCCGATGCCGAACCTGTTTCTGAATCTGCCGCACCAGCCTCCCGTATGCAGGAGCAGTAATGCAACTGCGGCTCGATGCCCTTGATACGCATTTAAAGCGGCCCTTAGCTGCTTTATATGTAATTACTAGCGACGAGCATCTACTGGCGCTAGAAGCGGCCGATAAAATCCGTCAAACCGCGCGTGCCCAAGGTTTGTCTGAGCGCGAAGTGCTGCTGGTTGATCGTAGTTTTAAGTGGGGTGAGCTGTTAGCAGCCAACCAGTCGCAATCTTTATTCGGTGATCGCAAACTGATCGAGCTACGGATGCCCACGGGCAAACCGGGGCGTGATGGCGGCAAAGCACTGCAGGAATATACAGCTTCGCTCAGTCCCGACAATGTCACGCTCATCACCTTACCCAAACTCGATTGGGCAACCCAAAAAGCGGCATGGGTCGCTAGTCTGCAACATGCTAGCGTGTATATCGACATTCCATTGATCGAACGCGCACAATTACCAGCTTGGCTGGGGGCCCGGCTGGCAGCACAAGGACAAAACGCGAATCGCGAATGTCTGAACTTTATTGTCGATAGAGTGGAAGGCAATTTGCTGGCTGCGCATCAAGAAATTCAAAAACTCGGATTGCTATATCCACAAGGCGCATTAAGTTTTGAACAAATTCATGACGCCGTGCTGAACGTGGCGCGCTACGATGTTTTTAAATTGAACGAAGCGATGTTAAGCGGCGATGCAACACGATTGGTGCGCATGCTGGAAGGCTTGAAAGGCGAAGGCGAAGCATTACCACTAGTATTGTGGGCAGTAGCGGAGGAAATTCGTACTTTGTTCAAGTTGAAGGCTGGTATGGCGCAAGGCCGCTCACTAGGTCAACTAAGTAAGGAAAACCGCATCTGGGGCCCGCGCGAGCGCCTGATCGAACCGGCGCTGCGGCGACTGAGCTTATCGACCTTAAAAGAGGCGCTGCAGGAAGCCGCACAAATCGATAAGATGGTGAAAGGTTTACGCGCAAAGGATCACAGTGGCGATACATGGGACGCGATGCTGCAGCTAGGCTTGAAAATCGCACGCGGCTAATTTGTTTGCTGTCGCTTCAGTTTGGTGTTTCGCGATACGACTCTCATCTTCACCGCAGCCGCCACCTTATTTGGCATCTTATTTTTATCTTATTTTTTGCTCTCGCTAGCTTCTGTACCTGACATTTTTTATCAATTACCAAACAAGTATTTACTGCCATGGACATCCAGCAATACATGACTGAAGTCGGTCAACGCGCTCGCAAGGCATCGCGCGCGATGGCTAAAGCCGACACCGCCGCCAAAAACAAGGCTTTGTCGCTGATTGCGGCGGCGATTCGGCGCGATGCGCCCGCACTGCAAGCTGCCAACCAAAAAGATTTGGAAGCAGCGCGCGCCAATGGATTGGCGCCAGCGCTATTGGATAGATTGACGCTATCGGACAAGGCAATTGCAACCATGGCGGAAGGATTAGAGCAAATCGTCGCGCTGTCTGACCCAATTGGTGAAATCTCAAATATGAAATATCGTCCTACCGGTATTCAGGTCGGGCAAATGCGTGTGCCACTCGGCGTGATTGGCATCATCTACGAAGCACGACCTAACGTTACCGTCGATGCTGCTGGCTTGTGCATCAAGAGTGGTAATGCAACCATTTTGCGTGGTGGCTCAGAAGCGATTCATTGCAATCAAGCGCTGGCAAAATTGGTTGGTGAAGGTTTGGCTGGTGCTGGCTTGCCGTCCGATGCCGTACAAATTATTGAAACCACGGATAGAGCTGCAGTCGGCGCGATGATCACGATGCCACAATATATCGACGTCATCGTGCCACGTGGTGGCAAAGGCTTGATCGAACGTTTGATGCGCGAATCCACAGTGCCGATGATCAAACATCTGGATGGTATCTGCCATGTGTATATCGACGACAAAGCCGATTTACAAAAAGCGCTGGATGTTGCATTCAACGCTAAATGTCATCGCTACGGCACCTGCAACACGATGGAAACCTTGCTGGTAGCGCGCGCGATCGCCCCTACCGTGCTGCCCGAGTTAGCCAAGCTGTATGCGAGCAAACAAGTTGAATTGCGTGCGGACGATGCTGCCGGCGCCATCTTGACCGGCTATCCGCATCTGGTTGCTGCAAATGAGGCGGATTGGGATACTGAATATCTGGATGCGATCCTTGCGGTCAAGATTGTCGATGATATGGATCAGGCAATTGATCACATCAATACGCATTCGTCGCAACACACCGATGCCATTATTAGCGAAGACTATTCGCGCGCAATGCGCTTTTTGCGCGAAGTCGATTCGGCTTCGGTGATGGTTAATGCGTCCACGCGCTTTGCCGATGGTTTTGAATACGGCCTAGGTGCCGAGATTGGCATCTCGAATGACAAGCTACATGCACGTGGCCCAGTCGGCCTGGAAGGCTTGACGTCGCTAAAATACATCGTGTTTGGGCACGGAGAAGTTCGTGAATAGTGTCATGCAACGGAGTACCGCCCTGCAAGGCGGCACCGTTTTCGCAGGCGCGGAGCGATGCTCCACAAATCCCCTGCTATACCATCGAGCAGTGAGCAGTTGATTAACTGCCGTTAATCATCACCAGCAATCAACGGAGGACGTCATGCTCTGGATCAAGGTATTACACATCGTGTTCGTGACTTCTTGGTTTGCCGGGTTGTTTTATCTGCCGCGCATCTTCGTCAATCTCGCGCTGGAAAACGATGTCAACGCCACCACGCGTCTACTGACGATGGCGCGGAAGTTATATCGCTTCACGACCATCATCGCAATTCTGGCTTTATTGTTTGGCGGATGGTTGATGAGCTACGGGTTCAACGGCGGCTGGCTAAATGCCAAACTGGCATTGGTGCTATTGGTAATGGGCTATCACCATGCTTGTGGCGAATTACTGAAAAAATTCGAGCGCGGTGCGAACCGTCGTTCACATAAATGGTATCGCTGGTTTAATGAAGTACCGGTTATTTTGTTACTCGCTATCGTCATTTTGGTGGTGGTTAAACCATTTTGATTTAAGAAGTAAAACCATGAACAGACTTCTGTCTGTGTCATTCAAAAAAGTTGTTTGGTCAATGCCTTCGCAACTTAACGCTTCGCGCTAAGTTTGGTAAATGCGACAACTTGTTTTTCAACGGATAAAGGGTTCCCCTCAAATGTCATCCCATTCTTATTTTTGCCCTTGCCCGCGTGGTTTGGAAGCTGCGCTCGCGGAAGAGCTAAACGAAATTTCTCAACTTGATCAATCGATCAAAGTACACAATCAGGTTCCGGGAGGTGTGCATTGCTCCGGCAGTCTGCAAGCGGCGTATCAAATCAATCTGCACTCACGCATTGCCTCGCGTGTTTTGATGCGGATGGCAAATGCCAGCTACAGTAACGAGAATGACATCTATGATCTGACCTTGGCGCAGCCATGGGAAGATTGGTTTGAAGTCGATCACACCATCCGCATCGATGTCACGGCAATCAAATCACCGCTCAAAAGTCTAGAGTTCACCACATTAAAAATCAAGGATGCAGTCTGTGACCGTTTCCGCGATCTTTACGACCGTCGTCCTTCAGTCGATACCAAAATGCCGGATATGCGTATCGTTGGCTTTCTCGATGCGCATCATTTCACCTTGTATCTCGATACCTCGGGTGAAGCACTATTCAAACGCGGTTGGCGCATGGATACTGGCGACGCGCCTTTGCGTGAAAATCTGGCAGCGGGATTAATCCGCACTTCAGGATGGAAGCCAGGCATGGTGTTGTTCGACCCTATGTGCGGTTCAGGTACTATCTTGGCGGAAGCAGCACAAATGCTGGCTGGCATTCCACCTGGTTTGCATCGTGATTTCGCGTTTGAAAAATTTGCCGGCTTTGATAAAGATGAGTGGGCGAATATCAAACACAGCGTCAAGCTCAACGTTTTGCCCGCCGAACCAACTATTTTCGGCAGCGATATTTCTGGCGACATGATCGTGATGTCGCGTAGCAATCTTAATAAAGCGGGCATCCGCTTTGAGATTCCGCTGAAGCAAATCGAAGCGCAAGAAGTCAAACCGCCGAGTGAAACAGCGGGCATCTTGCTGACCAACCCGCCGTATGGCGAGCGCATTGGAGTGCGCGGCGACAGCACAGTCGAAGTAGATGAAATGACCAAGGAATTTTTTAGCGCCTTCAGCACCACGCTAAAACAACGCTTCGCTGGCTGGAAAGTTTTTCTGTTTACCGCAGACCTCAGTTTGCCAAAATTATTGCGTCTGAAAGAAGCGCGTAAAACGCCGTTCTTCAACGGCGCTTTGGAATGTCGACTGTTCCGCTTTGATATGGTTGCGGGCTTCAATCGACGCGAGCAAGCAAAACCAAAAAGTGACGCGGTCGACTAATCCAGATTCAACATTGTTGTAGACGACTATAAGGCTTCTGATATCACCGTATCAGGAGCCTTATTTCATTTGCTTGCTTGTGATGGCTACGCACCCCCTACATTTTTTCTTACTTTGACTTGTCGCTTTTAATTGTCATTAGGCAAAAGCTGATGCTGCACTTAACCGAGGCTTTACCTTCACGTCAGCGACATCGTGAAGTTTAGGCTATGCTTTCTCTTTGATGTGAAGGAGCGTTGCATGACTAAGTCTAACCATCCCCCTCAACTCAACGATGCTGCGTTGTTACACAATCAGGGCTACATCAATGGCCAATGGATTAGTAGCAGCAGCGACAAAGACGCAAGCTTTGAGGTGCGCAATCCGGCCGATGGTAGTTGTATCGCGCACGTACCCAACATGGGGGCCAAAGAAACGGAACAGGCGATAGAGGCAGCACGCGTCGCTTTCCCTGCATGGTCTGCCAAAACAGCAGCCGAGCGCTCAGAAATATTACGCATCTGGTTTAATCTGATCGTTACCAACGCAGACGATTTAGCCTTGTTAATGACCACTGAACAAGGCAAGCCACTGAGCGAATCACGCGGCGAAGTCAGTTATGGTGCTAGTTTTATCGAATGGTTTGCCGAAGAAGCAAAACGCGTTTGCGGTGATGTGATGGCATCGTCGTGGAAAGACAAGCGCATGCTCACGATCAAACAGCCGATCGGTGTATGTGCATCGATTACGCCTTGGAATTTTCCAATCGCGATGATCACACGTAAAATCGCTCCGGCGTTGGCCGCTGGTTGCACCATCGTGATAAAACCCGCCGGTCAAACGCCACTCTGCGCTTTAGCGTTGGCCGAACTAGCACATCGTGCCGGCATTCCGGCAGGCGTAATTAATGTCATCACCGCCAATGGCGACAATTCCAGCATCGTCGGAAAGACCTTGTGTACCAGCCCCGTAGTAAGACATCTTTCTTTCACTGGCTCGACTGAAGTTGGCCGTATTTTGATGGAACAATGCGCACCAACGATCAAAAAAATGGCATTGGAGTTAGGTGGTCATGCACCTTTCATCGTATTTGACGATGCTGATCTGGATGCCGCGGTGGCCGGCGCCATGCGCTCAAAGTATCGTAATGCAGGGCAAACCTGCATTTGCACCAATCGCTTTTATGTCCACGTTAGCGTACACGATCAGTTCGTCGAAAAACTTGCTGCCGCGGCTGCTAAGATCAAAGTGGGTAACGGCTGGGACGAAGCTGTGCAGGAAGGACCACTAATCGATGACGACGCAATCGATAAAGTTGAACGACATGTTGCCGATGCAATCAGCAAAGGTGCGCATCTCGCAACAGGTGGGAAGCGACACGCACTAGGAGGAAATTTTTATCAGCCTACTGTGTTATCGAACGTCACCGAAGACATGACGATCATGCGCGAAGAAACCTTTGGCCCAGTGGCTGCGATTGTACGTTTCGAGACCGAAGACGACGTGCTGGCAGCGGCCAATAATACCGAGGTAGGCCTTGCCAGTTATTTTTATTCGCGTGATATTGGTCGCGTCTGGCGCGTTGCCGAAAAATTGGAGTACGGTATGGTGGGTATCAATACCGGTATTATTTCGAACGCGGTCGCACCATTCGGCGGCGTCAAACAATCTGGTCTGGGACGCGAAGGTTCCCGCCATGGCATGGATGAATATCTAGAAATAAAATATTTGTGTATGGGCGATATCTGACCCAAGCTCATTCCGTCAAGCCAAGGCCATATGTCATCGACTGACAAAAAACCAGTATCTGTAAATGGCCTCGCCATCTCTAGCGCTAGCCTTGCCATCATGCTGGCAGCACTATCAATGCTTGGCCCTTTTTCGATCGACACTTATTTGCCGGCATTTCCCGCTATCCAAGCGTCGTTAGCGGCAACCTCGCTAGAAGTGCAGCAAACGCTGACAGCGTATATGCTGTCCTTTGCCTTGATGACGCTGTGGCATGGTGCTCTATCCGACGCATTCGGCAGACGCAAGATCATCCTTGGTGCGCTGGCGCTGTTTGCGCTTGCCTCGCTAGGTTGCGCCGCTGCGCGCAGTATCGAAACGCTGTGGATATTTCGTATGCTGCAGGGTATGACAGCCGGTGCCGGCGTGGTAATCGGACGCGCGATGATACGCGATCTGTATGAGGGTGCGGCGGCGGCGCGACTGTTGTCGCTGATGACAATGATCTTTTCAATTGCGCCCGCGATCGCACCCATTATGGGTGGCTGGATCGTCCAACTATTTAGCTGGCGCGTGATTTTTTTATTTTTATTTGTCTATACGATCTTGCTGCTGTTGCAATGCTATCGACGCTTGCCGGAATCATTACCGTTGTCGCAACGACAGGTTTTCCATCCACGTTCGCTGTATCACAACTACAAGTTGGTATTACGGTCACCGCTCTTCCAACTAAAGTCCGGCACGATCGCTTTTAACTTTGCAGGCATGTTTCTGTATGTTGCCGCAGCCCCGATATTTTTGGTGGAATCACTGCATTTGGGACCAGCAGAATTTGGCTGGCAATTCATCCCGCTAGTAGCTGGTATTTTTTGCGGCGCGCTGAGTGCTAATCGTTTAGCAGGAAAACTATCCGTGGCAAAGCAGGTATTAATCGGCTTTACTTTCCTTGTTGGTGCCGCCTTGTTCAACACTCTCTACCATGCCATTTTCCCACCGGCTGTGCCATGGTCGTTGGTGCCAATGTTTTTCTATACATTCGGCATGGCACTGGTAGCGCCTGGTGCAACCTTGCTGATATTGGATCTTTTTCCGACGTTGCGCGGTCTGGTTGCATCGTGCCAATCCTGCATGCTGACCATGCTAGGCGCGTTGGTTGCGGGTGCGATCGCGCCAGCCCTGTCACACTCCCCACTAGGTCTGGCACTTGGACAATTATTCTTCACCCTCACCGCATTTTTAATGTGGTTAGGTAGCCAGCGCTATCGACAAAATATCGATCAAGGTTTGAACCGCTCTATATAAATAAGTGCATGACTATTTTTTTTATTTTTGTTACCTTATTGTAATATTCTATTTGACTTACTCTCGCGTCAGCTGTCTGAACAATATGTAAGAAAGAAGAATTATGATGCACGATTTCGCTTCTGCCAGCCACGCCGTCGTCCATACGCTACGCAGTCATTTCGGATTCGATTTATGGATGGTCACACGCACCCAAGGCAACGACTGGATCGTGCTGGCGGTAGAAGACAGCCATTACGGCACTAAAGAAGGCGCCGTGTTTAAATGGTCGGACTCGTTTTGCTCACGCATGGTTGAGGGTTTGGGGCCGCGTGTGGCGCCGCAGTCTGATCAGATTAGCGTCTACGCCAATGCGCCGATCGCCAGTGCACTCGAGATTAAAGCTTACGTCGGCGTGCCAATTACGCGCGCGGATGGATCGTTGTTTGGTACGCTCTGCGCGATTGATCCTTCGCCACAAGCGGATACCATACGCGACGGTCAGGATGTAATTGAATTGATGGCCGCTATGCTGAGTAGCCTGTTAAACGCGGAGCTTGCGGTAGCCGATGCGACCCGTCGAGCAGAACGCGCAGAAATGGAGGCGGCGCATGATGCGCTGACACTGCTGCATAACCGTCGCAGTTGGGATCAGTTATTGAGCTTGGAAGAAGATCGTTGTCGGCGCTACGGCCACCCTGCGTGTGTGATTTCCATCGACCTCGATAATCTAAAAGAAACCAACGACAACCAAGGCCATGAAGCTGGCGATCGTTTACTCGTCACCACCTCTCAAATCATACGTAATATTATTCGTGCCCATGACATTGCGGCACGCATCGGCGGCGATGAGTTTTTTATTCTGTGTATAGAATGCAATATCGCCGACGCACAATTGGTGGTGGAAAGATTACGGCATATGCTGCAAGCCGTCGGCGTGCACGCATCGATCGGGCTGGCCAGCCGCAATCCTGAACTCGGCCTGCGTTCAGCGTGCGCCGAGGCGGATAGCAAAATGTATGAAGAAAAACGTCTGCGTCAAAATTCCACTGACTAATTTGTTGCATCGCGATCGGCTAGTACCACTTTATTTTTCCCTTTGCGTTTTGCTTCGTACATCGCGGCATCGGCTTGTGTGAGCAATTGCGCAGCACTCTTTTTATCACCATGTTGATACAACACAATGCCAATACTGGCAGACATGGATAAATTGACAGATGCATTTTTTAAGGTGAACGGTTGCTTGATTGCGTGCAGCACTTTCTCCGCAACCTCAATCGCATTACTATCGCCATTCATCATTTCCAAAATCACGACAAACTCGTCGCCCGCCAAACGTATTACCGTATCGGTAGTACGCACTGCGCCAACCATACGCTGTGCCACTGTGAGTAACAACTCATCACCCGCTTCGTGTCCGTATTCGTCGTTAATACTCTTAAAGCCATCTAAATCGAGAAAAAATATTGCTAATGACTTACCAAGCCGCGCGGTACGTGCCATGCACTCGGGTAGTTTTTGCATCAACACACGTCGATTTGGCAAATTAGTCAGCATGTCATGCAAGGCCATATTCGTCAGCGAAGTCTGTAAATTTTGCCGATCCGTGATGTCATGCAAAAACGCAATGAACAAATGACCATCATGACGTGGCACGCTGGCAACATTTAGCTCAACAGGAAATTCAACGCCATCTCTGCGTAATGCGGTAATTTCGATGCGTCGATTGAGCATCTTGCTTTCGCCCGTAGCGAGAAAATGCTGCATACCTTTCAAATGCGCATCACGCATCGCTGGCGGAATAATCATCTGCGCCATTTTTTTACCGATCGCCTCATTACGCGTCCAACCTAGCTGACGCTCCGCCTGCTCGTTCCAGTTGATGATGGTGCCGTTTTGATCCATCGCGATAAAAGCATCATTCGCGTTTTGCAAGGTCGCACGCAACTCTGCTTCACTGTCTTGTAAAAGCTCTTGAAACTTTAGTTGCTGTGCCAGTGCAGCTTCCAATGCGCTCGCTTTTTGCACCATTTCCTGAGTACGTGCTTGCACCAGATTTTCTAGATTTTCATTCAAACTATGGAGTCGAGTCACATGCTGCCGCTCGCGCTTGACCATCTCTGCCAAGGTACTGGAAAGCAAATGCACTTCATGATAACCATCGGTGATTGGGATATCGCGCGCAAAGTTACCGCCGCGTCGCTGCAGAATGGCCGCACTGAGTTCGTCCAAGGGCTTGGCGAGACGACGTGCCAACCAAACAGAGATCATCATCAACAAAAGTGCGATCAAACCACCGGCAAATAATATGCGGCGCTCAAGATCACCAAAATCAATTAACGCAAATGCCTTGGGCTGGCGAATCAACACACTCCAATGTGGGCTTGGAAAATTTGTGTTGAGACCTGTGCGCGTATAGCTGGTCAAATAATAACGCCCGTCTGGCCATTTCTCAGTCACCGATCCGCTGAAACCACTTTGCGCCATTTTAAAACTGGGCTGGTCTATCGTGGTTTCTTCCAAATAGTCAGGGCCGCGAATAATCAGCCCATCTTCACGCACGATTAAGACCTCAACCATGTATTGGTTATCGGCAGGAATTAATAAATCACTGGCAAGCTTACGTGCCCACTGCCAACTTAAATGCACTGCAAGCACACCGCGCACCGGTCCATCATCACGCTTAACGGGTAGAGCGACATCGACAAAGCGCCATTCCTTGGCCGAATATGGCAACAACTTTTCCAACAGCACCGCGGGGTGATAGTCATTGGAGACGAGGCCGTTTTTACCTTGCTGAAACCAAGGTCGCTGGCTCACATCTTCGCCTTCCAACATGCCAGCAGATGCGGCAATCACTTTACCGTCGTTATCGGCAAGTCCTATCCATGCATAGTCGGGAAAATTAAGTTTGATCTGATCAAAAATGGTACGCAATGCTTGCGGATCATCTGCGTTTTGCACTTCAGCAAGGTGCGAAACCAACTGCATGTTATCAACCGCGGTGTTCAAACCGCGATCTAATGCATCCCGCATTTGCCAAGACAACTGTTGTAAACGTTCTTCCGCCTGATTGACGGCATATGCTCGGGCAAAATGATTGACCAAAAATAGCAAGCTCAACATCGTGACCACTACCGTCACGCATACACCTATCGTGACTAGCGTCGCTAGTCGCAAACGTTTGACCTGATCGTTATACATTCTATGGTCTCCGAAAACTCTCGCGTGATACCTTGTCGTTTGCAACATATCGCCTAACGTCACAAAGTTTTATTTACTCTCACCTGACGACTGACCGACATTATTGCCGCAAATAAAGCTTACGCCGTCAGATAAACAACCAGTGATATTTTCGGCTATCTGTGCCGCGCAAGGGATCATTGCTTTCTACAAGCTTACTTTGGTATTGCCCCCATTCTTTCAAAACTTTAATTTATTGTCAAAGTTATAAATAATTGCGTGCTTGCGAAATAAAAAATGAATTTCTTGTAAGCCGCGTCAACCACGCAATACCCATTGCGTTATGTACGTACGAACCATGCTGTGGTTCGCACACCTTGACCGAACTTTATAAGAGAGAATTTACATGAACAAATTACTCGCAGGATTAGTAGCTACTCTGTTTGCTTCAGTCGCCTTCGCACAGGAGCCAGCCGCTACCAGCGCTGAACCAGCAGCAGCACCAGCAAAAACCGCAAAAGCCCCAGCACACAAAAAAGCAAAGCACGCTAAAAAAGCGAAGCATAGCAAAGCGAAAAAAGCTGCTCCAGCAGCAGAAGCAGAAGCACCAGCTGCTGAGCCTGCAAAATAATTGCCGTAAGCAATTTAGTAAGTTGCGTATCAAAAAAAGACAGGCCACTTGCCTGTCTTTTTTTTGCCCTAAATATTGACGCAAAAAAATAGCCCAGTACGAGACTGGGCTAGAAAAACGACTCAGCTTGAGGACTGAATCATAGACACACGGTGCAAATAATCTACGCTGTCAAAAAATCAGAATCACAAACTAGATTTAAACAATCAAATTCGATGAAGGCAATTCCAAAAAACAAGGCACAAATCAATAAAATTCGGCATGACAGATACGTGTAACCGTCACAAACAATAGTCTGCCATGCGAACCTTACACTAGCCTTACAACATGCTTACCTCAATACAATTCACTGATGTCGCATTGCCACTTCGGACCCATTAGGTGACGCAGCTGACTACTGATCGACGCCAGGCCCAAACTCTCAAATACACTATTCCTCTTTTTTGGCACCATGATCTGGTCACAGTAGTGTTGCCGCGCAAATTGCGCAATCGCCTCAGCCTTATAACCCACCAGTATTTTCTGCTGATGCGAAATACCAGCGGCATCCAGTTTATCTATTAACGGTTGCAATACTTCCATGCCACTTTCTTTTTGGAATTCTTCCAATTGTTTGTGATTCACACAGCGTGAAACAAATTTGGATATCGGCAGTTGCACATTAACCAAATACAGCACCACCGGCTGCCCGAGGTAGCGATCAATCACATGCTTAGCAGCGCACTCAGCATCGCTACGATCATTAACAGGAACAAGAACGTGCATCATAAAAGCCTCCAGTCAGTCTGTCGTCGAAAACGGCTAACGCTCAAGCCTCGGTTACTGCTGTATTCGCTACATGTCGAGCGGCAAGGAATTTACCCACACCCACCACGATCAGTGCCCCCATGATTGGCAATGCGATCTCCAGATAATGTGCGTTTTCCAAATGGCCCTTCAATGCAGGATCTTCGATGAACATTTCGCCTGCAACATAGCCAAGCAAACCGGCACCCAGCGTGACGATGATAGGGAAACGCGTCATCAGCTTCATCAAAATGGCGCTGCCGAACAAGATTAGTGGAACCGTGATGACCATACCGACAAACAACAGCTCCATATGGCCTTTTGCGACGCCAGCCATACCCAGCACGTTATCCAAACTCATGACGATATCAGCGATGATGATGGTTTTTACCGCGCCCCAGAAATTATCGCTAGCATCGACGTTGTCATCTTCTTCTTCCGGCACCAATAGCTTGATACCGATCCATATCAGCAGGATAGAACCGACGATTTCTACGTAAGGGATGGTCAATAAAAGGGACGCAACAGCTGTCAGTGCTGTCATCAAAATCACGACGGCAGCAGCGCCGATGATAAAAGCATTGCGCTGATCTTTCGGGGGCAATTTACGGCAAGCGAGCGCGATAATGACGGCGTTATCACCACTCAATAAAACATTGATGATGATGATTTGAAAAAGTGCGACCCACAGTGTTGAATCGCTGAATGTTGCAAGCATTTTGATCTCCTTTTGATTGGTTTACCTACTACCATCATCTTAAGGATCAGCGCTTACACAACACTTTCATCAACCTTACATTTTTCTGTCGCGAACATTACAAGAAGCTTACAAACAGGCTTTTTCAACTTTCAATATGGGATATCGGGAAAGAAACCGTGAACGTATTGCCGACACCATCTACGTCATCGATTAGCTCAATCTGCGCATTATGCAAGGAGGCAATCTCATGCACGATAGCCAGGCCCAAGCCACTGCCCTCCTCATGTGAGCCTAGCAAGCGATGGAAGCGCTCAAAGATTCGCTTGCGCTCTTCTATCGGAATCCGCTGACCATCGTCGCTCACGATCAAATGCACCGCATCGTCTTGCACCACTCTTACCGTAACGCGACCACCAGCTGGCGTGTATCGAATCGCATTATCGACCAAATTATTAATCATTTCGGTGACCCGTGCGGCCTCACCATTTAACAATACCTGCTGGTCGGCCACCTCAAAACCAAGATCAATCTGTTTTTTGTAAGCCTGCGGCACCCAATCCTGCGTGGCACGAAGTGCCAGTTGATTAAGATCAAACAAGGCAAAATTTGCCGCCACATTATGTGGCTCGTTGCGTGCCAGAGAAAGAAGCTGTGAGACCAGTCGCGACATGCGTTCCGCACTGGTATATAAATGCCCCAACGCACGTTGAATTTGCGTTGGATCCGTCTCACGCAATGCCAGTTCTATATGGGCTTTCAAACCGGCTACCGGCGTGCGTAGTTGGTGTGCCGTGTCAGCAATAAAGCGTCCTTGAAACCCCAAGACTGCATCGACCCGCGTCATTAAATCATTCACTGCTCCCACCAACGGCTCAATCTCTCCTGGTACATCAGAAGCATGAATCGGGCTGAGATCCAAATGCGAGCGCATACTGACCTCATGCTGCAACTTTCGCAATGGTGCTAATCCATGTGCGACGCCACGCCAAATCAGCGTGCCTGCGATAAGGATCAGTAAAAGCTGCGGCAAAATCACTTGCCACAGCAGCGTTTTAATATAGCGCGCGCGTTTATCCAGTGTTTCTGCAACCTGTATCCATACCTGCTCGGAATTTGGACGCACCAGGGGTTGTCCACGCATAATGACCATGCGGACCGGTTTGCCTTGGACCACGTCATCGTAAAAAAAAGTGTTACGCCCTGGCTTCAATTCCCTTGCAACCGGCAGGCTAGGATTGCCAGCAATCGTGCTGCCATCTAGACTGCGGATCACGTAATAGACTTCGTCCTCCTCATCCAAAAACAACGTACGTTCTGCTTCTGCCGAGAGACTAAAACCAAAACCATGAACTTGGTCATGTGTCACATTAAGCAACATCTCGCGCGCAATTTCGTCCAACTCAACGTCATACACACTATTGGCAACATGACGCACTACAAAATAGCTTCCCGCGATATCGACCAGTAAAATCACCAGCAAAGGAACCAGTACTAAGCGCATCAAACGACTGCGCAAGCTTGGATTTCCTTTGATCTTGGTTTCCTCTTTCGCCGCTTCAAGCATCGTCGCACTTCTCCAGCAAATAACCCATGCCACGCACAGTACGAATACTAATGTTGAACGGTTCTAATTTCTTGCGCACCCGATGTACATACACCTCGATTGCGTTGCTGCCGCCATCATCCCCCCAGCCAAACAAACGATCGACCATTTGCTCCTTGGTTACGACCTGCCCCTGGCGCGACAACAGCAGCTCCAATACCGCTAATTCACGCACCGATAGTTCGACCGGTTGCTCGTCATGAAATAAGCGATGCGCTTCCAAATCGAACCGTAAGCTGCCATGCGTTAAGCTCTTGCCAGCATCAAACTGGCCACGCCGTATCAATGCACGTACACGTGCCTCGAACTCGGGCAAATCAAACGGTTTTGTCATGTAGTCATCGGCGCCTAAATCGAGCCCGGTAACGCGATCTTCCAGCGTATCTCGCGCTGTCAAAATCAAGACCGGAATGCGTGACTTACGCTCGCGCAGTCGACGTAATACTGTCAAACCATCCATTTTTGGTAATGAGATATCGAGTAACACCAATGCATAGGTATCGGTGTTTAACGCGCTATGCGCATCTTCACCGTTATCGACGCAATCGACGGTATACGACGCTTGCGTCAATGCCCGAGTCAGCGCAGCAGAAAGAACAGCGTCATCTTCAACAATCAAAATTCGCATAGGGAGTCATGACAAGTGGTGGCAAGCTATCGCACAGTGTTCCTACGGTCGGCTCGTATTGCACGACAGCATAAGGGCAGTAAAGGTGAATGTCTATCGAATGTCGGCGCAGCTTATTCTCACACAACAGCAGCAAAACCATCGCAACACAGATTGCAAACTCCAAGATTGTTCCGTCCTTTTGACCACCCGCACTCGCGCTTGGATGATGACTTTCAAGCAGAATTTATGCAGGCATCACGCTTGTAGGCTGGTCTAAAAGTATCCGTTTCCGTACCTTATCTGACTTGAGTAACTTATCCTCAAGCAAACATTTCTTTACTGGCGCCAACCGTAAACGCCTTGGTGCGCTGGCAAGGATAAGCACTTACTTAAGCGATACTAAAAACTTCCTGCCTTATCTCTCAGATGCCCCAGCATCGTTCTTGCCGCTGGCATTACCCAATTCCTTCTGTCCCTTGGCACGCCGCACCTTGATGAGGCGGCGTGCATTTTTTTACCGTCTCCTGTTGCCTTCTTCGTCCAGGTCGGCATGGAATATGCATGGCTAAAATCAAGCGGGTTTTTCTGTCGTCATTTGCTTATAGTCGATTGTTTAAGAAGATTCGATGAGAGAGCGATAAAATACCCGTTCAGATAGAGGTGGCTTATTTCTGATTGGCAAATTCATCGCCGAAAAATCTCATCAGTCGCCTGTCCAATTTCAAGCGTATGCAGTGTCGGTGAAGTATGCGTAGCGTTCAATTTTGCTTATTGCGTCTGAAAGAACCTTTGCATGATTATTTATCAGGTCTATCCCCGCAGTTTCAATGACTCAAACAACGATGGCATCGGCGATCTCGCCGGGCTAGAGCACAAGCTGGAGTACATCAAGGAACTAGGTGTTGATGCGATTTGGATCAGCCCGTTTTTCAAATCGCCGATGAAGGATTTCGGTTACGACGTCGCCGACTTCCGCGCAGTAGATTCCATTTTCGGGACCATGGATGATTTCAAAAGTATGTTGGCGAAAGCGACCTCGCTAGGCATCGGCATCATCATCGACATGGTCATGTCGCATACATCAGATGAACATCCGTGGTTTAAGGATAGTCGGGTTGGCAAGCACGGCAAATCCAACTGGTATCTATGGGCCAATCCCAAAGCGGACGGCAGTGCGCCCAATAACTGGATGTCCGTCTTTGGCGGACCAGCTTGGCGCTGGGATGCAGAAAGACGCCAGTACTATTTCCACTCATTTTTTTCTGGTCAGCCCGATCTCAACATGCACAATCTGGAGGTCCAAGACCAAGTTCTGTCGGATATCAAATTCTGGCTGGATCTCGGCGTTACCGGCTTTCGCTTCGATGCCTGTAACCACATTTTTCAGGATCTCCAGTTGCGCGATAATCCCCCGCGCGAGGATGTCACTGCCGCGCTCCATCCTTATGGCTATCAGATACACGTCTATGATCAGGCGCAACCGGAAATGCTGCCCTTTCTGGAGCGAATTCGTACCCTGCTGGATCAATATGGTGCATACAGCCTGGCTGAAGTGGGCGGTACTGAGCCCATCAAATTGATGGGCCAATATACTCGCGCTGGGCACCTGCACTCTGCCTACAGTTTCGCCCTGATGCAACCGGATAGCAGCGCCCAGCGCGTGCGCGATGTCATTACCGAACTGGAACAACATATCTACGCACCCGGCACCCCGTGCTATGCGCTGAGCAATCACGACAAGCCACGCGTTGCGAGCCGTTGGGCCAACGGCCGCGATCCTGAGCAAACCGCCAAGGAAATGCTCGCCTTGTTATATTCGATGCGTGGCGATATTTGTATGTATCAGGGTGAGGAGTTGGGTCTGCCGCAGGCCGATGTCCCGTACGACCGGCTGCAAGATCCGTTCGGCAAATCGTTCTGGCCAAAATTCAAGGGGCGCGACGGTTGCCGTACACCGATGCCATGGAACGATCAGGTACACGGCGGTTTCAGCCAAGTAGAACCGTGGCTACCGGTCGTTGATGAACACCGCGCGATGAACATCGACAAGCAAAAAACAGATCCTGATTCGATACTGAATTTTTTCAAAAAAATGATTGCCCTGCGCAAGGCCAACTCTGCGCTAATGCACGGATCTATCACCCTACTCAACACCGTACACGCGGTACTCGCCTTCCACCGCCAATCCGACGACCAAAAATTACTCTGTATCTTCAATATGGATGTGATTGAACATACCGTGCATTACGATTACAACAGCATGCTGTTTGGCCAGAACGTCACACTGCAAGGTCGCGAGATCCACTTCGGCGTTAACGGATTCTGCATCCTGATCCTGACCCAGACCTGAGCCTGCCTCTTGCACCATCGACAGCGTCGATTGCCTCACTTACAATTGTCTCCCAGGATCAAAAGGATCCGCGCCTCCACTCATTAACTCGCACAATATTCATGACCAGCAACACAAAGATGGAACCAGACAGCACTGTCTATAAAACTTTGCTGGAATCGACCAAAGCCATCCCGTGGAAGATCGACTGGAAAAGCATGAGTTTCAGTTACATCGGTCCGCAAATCGAGCCGCTGCTCGGCTGGACGCCGGAAAGCTGGGTCAGTGCCAACGACTGGGCAGAACGCATGCACCCCGAAGATCGCGACTGGGTCGTCAATTTTTGCATTACGCAATCGAAGGAAGGTGTCGATCACGAAGCGGATTATCGTGCACTGACCAAGGATGGCAATTACGTCTGGGTGCGCGATGTCGTTCATGTGGTTCGTGACGACAAAGGTGAAGTCGATTCGTTAATCGGCTTTATGTTCGACATCAGCGAACGGAAAAAGACAGAAGCCAGACTGGCCGACATGCAGACCGAATTGGAGGCGCTCTCGTTCAAGGATGGACTTACCGGCATTGCCAATCGCCGCATGCTCGACACCATTTTGGAACAGGAATGGAACCATGCCCGTCGTAGCAGTCAGCCTCTCGCCATCATCATGTTGGACATCGACTACTTCAAGCAATACAACGATCATTATGGCCATATCCAGGGCGATGAATGCCTCAAGCGTGTCGCGCAAGCATTGAGCGGTGCTGGTACCCGACCACGTGATTTCTTCGCGCGCTTTGGTGGGGAAGAGTTCATGCTGATCCTTCCGGCAACCGACGAACAGTCTGCCATCAATGTCGCCAATCGTTGCCGCGACCTGATCTTCAAAGAGCAAATCCCGCACGCAAAATCAGCAGTAAGCCAGCTGCTCACCATCAGCATGGGCGTCAGCGCCATCATCCCTGGCAATCAACATGTCTTACTCACCTTCATCGAAGAAGCCGACAAGCGACTCTATCAAGCGAAAGAGCAAGGTCGTAATCGTATCGTAGGCGCATGTGCCTGAACTACCATCAACGATAAGCAAGTCATGAGCGTCCACGCCTTCACAGCAGAACAAATCGATGCGGTTTACCGCGCCATCCGCGAGCGACGCGATATGCGCCATTTTCGGCCCGCCCCGCTGGAGGACGGCCAGCTTGAGCGCCTGATTCATGCGGCTCACATGGCTCCCAGCGTTGGCTATATGCAGCCGTGGCGCTTTCTGCGCATTACCGATTCGGCATTACGTAAATCCATACAAGCTCACGTCGAAGAAGAACGCATCGCTACCGCCGACGCCCTCGGCGAACGCTCAAACAATTTCATGAAACTGAAAGTGGAAGGCATACTCAACTGCGCCGAAGTGCTGGTCGTTGGCCTGACCGATCAGCGCGAACGCTATGTGTTCGGCCGTCGCACAATGCCCGAGATGGATCTGGCGTCTGCATCCTGTGCAATCCAGAACATGTGGCTCGCCGCGCGTGCAGAAGGCATCGGCATGGGTTGGGTATCGCTATTCGATCCCGCGCGATTGCGCGAACTATGTGGAATGCCGGAAGGGAGCCAACCGATTGCGGTGCTGTGCATCGGACACGTGGATGAGTTTTATCAGGCACCAATGTTAGAACTAGAAGGTTGGGACAAACGAAAAGAGATGAGCGAAGTACTTTATGAAAATACATGGCCGTGAACAAGTAGCCAGCATCTTCACAGGCCAAGAGACAGGCACATGCAAAATAGCGATGGCGCCCACGCTCGTCACCAGAAGCCTAATTTTCTAACGCTCACCTATTGTCACGCGTGGCGACGATACGAAATCGCAGCGCCAGCGCATCTTCCACGCGGATAGCACCGTTGAGGATTGAAAACGGCACAATGCCAAAATCGCTCTGTCTGAACTGCATCCTACCTGCGACAACCATGCGATCGGATGTCCGCTGAACAATCGAGGGAACGGAAAACGTGCGACTCACCCCGTGCAAGGTGATGGTCACGTCGAGCATAGCCGCATCACGCTGCGTAGTATTCCGCTCGATAATATGAATCAATGCTAGCGGAAAGCGCTGTGACTCCAGCACCTTGGTCAACATATTATGGCGCGTGCCGGCAATATCATCAGGTGTCGGCTGAGTGCCGAATCCAGCTTCTTCGCGTAGGTCTTTCTCATCGACGACCAGCTTGTCCAGTGGCACTGAGAGGTCGGCACGACCTGCGTCCGGTGCGACAAATCCGCTGACATCATGACTCGCTACGACGTGATCGTGCCCAAGATGTGCAAAGGGGCCCGCGCGACGAACCTCCAGCACCACCATTGATTGTTTACCATCGACTCGCAGTATGCGCTTTCCCTGAATTTCCGCATGCCGGTAATACTCCTCCGGAAATGCTGGCGCCACCACATTGCTATCGACAACTTGCCGGATCGGCTGCTGGGGTGTGCAGGAACATAACAAAGAAACTCCGGCTACCCAGCCAACAAGCTGCATACATTGTGTTATTGATCGTTTCATCCTTCATCCCCGTGCTCTGGTTTCGTTTATGACGGAAACCAAATACGTCACGATGTGGTCACACCAAGGCTGCACGGTGGCATCTGTTGTCGTCATCAGCTTTACCGCCGCGGCACTTTTCGTACCGCTTAATATAAGCGCTTGCAGATTGTGCCGTATATCCTCCACTTTTGCCGCGAGACTGCGCTGGGTAAAAAAACCTTATTTCTTTCCTGACTGATGCTCTGTGCCCCGCTGGCACTGCATGCAGTCGACACACGCGCCGAAGAAACCTTGAAGGTTGAAGCGACCCGTTACGGCGACACCGTGCAAGTCAATGCACGCGCACTTGTCAAAGCCCCTATTGCGATCATCTGGAGCACGTTGACCGATTACGATCACCTGCCAGATTTCATCCCTGGCTTGGAAAAAAGTCGTTTGGTAGAACGACACGGCAATCGCGCCACCATCGAGCAATCTGGTTATGCACATCTATGGCTGTTCCGTTTTCCGCTCCATGCAACCGTCGAGGTCACCGAGAAGCCCCCTACCTCAATCAGAACGCGCCTGCTGCATGGCAATCTCAAACGCCTCGAAGGCACTTACGACATTAAAAAAATCGCTGATAGCGAAACGTATCTATTGCACTGGTCCGGCACCATAGAACCAGAGGCTAATATCCCTACTTTTCTCGCCGCACCTTTAATGCGCAAAAATATTGCTGAACAGTTTCAGGGCATGATCAAGGAAATTGAGCGTCGCGCCAATCTACCTCCGCTACCAACGCCACCACCCTAGCACTCACGGTACAATACGTCCCGATCGTAAGTCACGTATTTACGCTTGCACAGACATGCGCTGCTGCGCATTTTGCTTCGCCAACATGACAAGAAATTCAGCATGACCGACCACACTGCCGACGACGGCCAGAAAAAACCGCTTTTTTACGATCCGACCGAACATCGCATACGCAGTTTTGTCACGCGCGCTGGCCGCCTGTCGACAGCGCAAGCACGCGCCATTGATGAGCTCGGGCCGCAATTTATGCTGTCCTACTGCAAAGAGAGTGTAGACACTGCGCAAATATTTTCTCGCTCAGCACCAACCATCTTTGAAATCGGCTTTGGTATGGGCGAAACCACCGCCAGCATTGCCGCTGGGATGCCGGAGAAAAATTTCATAGGGGTGGAAGTGCATACACCCGGCGTCGGTAGCTTGCTCAAGCAAATTGGAGAACAAGGCTTGAGCAATTTGCGCATCATCCAACACGATGCATTTGAAGTATTAACCAATATGATAAGCCCCGCCTCGTTGGCAGGCATACACGTATTTTTCCCTGACCCGTGGCACAAGGCGCGCCATAATAAGCGCCGCTTGATTCAACCAGCGATGGTGCAATTACTTTCATCACGTCTCATGCCGGGTGGTTACCTACACTGCGCCACCGATTGGCAGGAATACGCAGAACAAATGCTAGAAGTGCTCAGCAACGAACCGACATTAAAAAATACTGCCGATGCTTATGCGCCGCGACCCGATTATCGGCCCGTCACCAAGTTTGAAAATCGCGGCCTCAAATTGGGTCACGGTGTATGGGATTTAGTGTTTGAAAAAAATTGAATATGCCAAGCAGGCCTGCAATAGACGAAATATCAATACCGCGATTGCACCTGCAAGCAGGCAGATTAAATTACGCTTGTATTTGCGTAATCAACGCCACAATATCAGCGCCATAGGTTTCTAGCTTCTTTTCACCAACACCACTGACGCCACGTAAACTCTCTAACGAGGTTGGCTGCGTCTTCGCAATCTCGCGCATCGTCGCATCATTAAAAATGACGTAGGCAGGCACATTATGCGTGCGCGCCGTGTCCATCCGCCACCACCGCAACTTCTCGAAAATTCCCTGTTCGTCAACGGACAAATCACTTTCGATAAAGCCTTTTGGCTTACCACCAGCACGCTTAGACTTCAGCGGTTTTTGATAAGTGCGTAACTGTATTTTCTCACCACCCTTTAAAACCGGCCGCGCGGCATCGGTCAACTTGAGCGCACTATAAGACTCGTAGTCCACACTCACTAATCCCAGCGCAATTGATTGTCGCAAAATGGCGCGCCACTCAGCTTCGCTGCGGTCAGACCCGATGCCGTAAGTAGAAACCTGCTCGTGCCCCCATTGACGCACCTTGTCCGAATCCACGCCTCGCAACACATCCAACACATGCATTGCACCAAAGCGTTGATCAACGCGATAAATCGTCGACAATAATTTTTGTACCGCAACCGTCGCATCAAAAGCGATTGGTGGCTGTAAGCAGGTATCGCAATTACCACATGCGGACGACGCTTGACCAAAGTACTGCAGTAGCCGAATGCGACGGCAATGCAAGGTTTCGCACAAACCCAGCATTGCATCGAGCTTGGTGCCCTGCACGCGTTTGAAGGTTTCGTCTGCGTCGGACTCATCCAGCATGCGGCGTTGCTGCACCACGTCTTGCAAACCGTATGCCATCCATGCGTTGGCTGGACCACCATCACGACCCGCGCGGCCGGTTTCCTGGTAATAACCTTCTATGCTTTTCGGCAAATCAAGATGCGCGACAAAACGTACATCCGGTTTATCGATACCCATACCAAATGCAATCGTCGCCACCATCACGATACCGTCTTCACGCAAGAATCGGGACTGATTTTTACTCCGCGCAGCGGTATCCATTCCTGCGTGATAGGCCATTGCCTTGATACCGTGTTCGGACAAAAACTCGGCAGTTTCATCGACGCGTTTGCGTGACAAGCAATACACAATTCCCGCGTCGCCCATATGCTCAGCCTGAATAAAATCCAGCAGTTGCTTACGACCGTTTGCTTTTTCCACGATTTGATAACGGATATTCGGCCTGTCAAACGAAGACACAAACATACGCGCATCGTCCAGCTGCAAGCGATGCGCAATTTCTTCGCGCGTCTGTTGGTCAGCGGTGGCAGTTAATGCAATACGCGGAACATCCGGAAAGCGCTCGTGCAGAATCGACAAGCGAATATATTCCGGACGGAAATCATGCCCCCATTGCGAAACGCAATGCGCCTCGTCTATCGCGAATAGGGCAATTTTGGATGCTTCCAGCAACTCAAGGCAACGCGTGGTCATCAAACGCTCGGGCGCGATGTACAGCAAATCCAACGCGCCCGCGCGCACCTGACGCTCGATTTGCATCGCTTGTTCAAAACTTTGGGTGGAGTTAAGAAAGGCGGCACGCACACCAACCTCGGCCAATGCATCGACTTGATCTTGCATCAACGCAATCAGCGGCGAGATGACAACACCGACACCATCACGCAGCAAGGCTGGAATTTGATAACACAGCGATTTACCGCCACCGGTCGGCATCAGCACCATGGCGTCGCCACCACGCGCAATCACCTCGACGATTTCGGCCTGCTCGCCGCGAAACGCGGGATAGCCAAATACCGTTTCTAATAGGTGCAACGCCTGTGCGTTAAGATCATCCAACTCAGACATCATCGTCAGACATTGCTATCGTCAAGCTCATTCTGCCCACTCATTCTGCCCAAGTAACCCAACCAAAATGTGCGCTCAATAAAATGAACAAACCAAAGGCGATGCGATAGTAGGCAAAGATCGTAAAGTCATGCGAACTGATGTAACGCAATAACCAACGCACGCAGAAAAAGCCCGATACAAAAGCGGCGACGCCACCTAACGTAAACAACGGCACATCCGCCATCGATAAAATATCGCGCGCCTGATACAGGGCATAAACGGTGGCACCTAATAGCGTCGGTATCGCGAGGAAGAAGGAAAACTCGGTTGCCACTTTGCGCGACAAACCAAAATACATGGCGCCGATAATACTGGCACCGGATCGGCTAGTGCCTGGGATTAAAGCAAATGCTTGTGCAAATCCCACCTTAAGCGCATCCAGAGCCGTCATCTCATCAATAGACTCAACGCGAATAATATTGCGCCCCGACTTATTAGCGTACTCGATCCATAAAATTAAAAAACCACCTACGATAAAAGCGATCGCAACCGGTACTGGAGTAAATAATTTTTCGTTAATCGCTTTGGCAAAAACCAGCCCAAGCAAGGCCGCGGGAAGAAACGCAATCACAATGTTCATTGTGAATTTTTGCGAACGTCGCTCCGTCAACAAGCCACTACATACCTCTGTGATTTTTGCGCGGAACTCCCACATCACAGCAAACAAGGCACCGCTTTGAATCGCAATCTCGAACACCTTAATCTTCGGTCCCACAAAATTTAGCAAGCTCCCCGCAAGTATCAAATGACCAGTAGAAGAAATCGGCAAAAACTCGGTAAAGCCTTCAACGACTCCCATAATGATTGCTTTAAGTGCGAGTGCGAGATCCATGAACGATGTAATTCCAAAAAAGATGACAAAAAAACCAGCAAGTCTGACGTCATGGCCAGAACTTCGTTCGCGCTCGCAAAAAATTAATATGCAAGCGACAAACTGAACTTCAAAAAATCCTCAAAACCAAACTTTGACCGTGTCTGAAATATTATCGAAGCATCGAATCATTGCATCACAGCATGAAGCTGCGTCGCATTAAATACTAGGCCGTCATGCGTTCCAGAGAGGTCAAATACTGCATCGCATGCTCGCGTGATGCGCCGCACATTTCCGGTTGCGGCTGCAGACTGCTACAAACGGCGGGTCTGTCTGGCTGGCCGAAAATGCGACATTGATTATGTTCATTTAATTGCACGCAACGTTCCCCGGCCAGTTTGCCGTGTGGCATACCCGGAATAGCAGAAGAAATCGAGGGCGCGGTGCAACAAGCGCCACATCCAGAACGACAATGCATACCCATACTTTCTACCAAGCGAACGCCAGATTCTGACAACCAAACAGCCAGCAAGTCTAACATTCCATGCAGTCTAAAACGATGAATAACATAAGTTTGTTCGTAACGGAGTCGTAACAGCGCTGTAGGTAGGAACGCCGACCAACTAGCAAAGATTGCCCAGTCTTTAAACAATAAAAAATCAAGGATTAACAGACGGCATCTCGATAACACGCCGTTTTCAGCTCATTTTCAGTTAGTTTTGCAGCATGTTTCTTAATCCACGACAGTTTCCGCTTGCAGAAATGTCAGTATCCGGCAGTTTGGTCGATCTATTTGATAGAATGCTGGTTTCCTTATTCAGCCTTATTAGAGTCGACAAGATGAACATTGAACAAGCCCGTTTCAACATGATTGAGCAGCAAATCCGCCCTTGGGACGTACTCGATCAAGACGTTCTCACGTTATTGACCGTGGTCAAGCGTGAAGCTTTCGTGCCGCAAGCCTATCGCGCGCTGGCATTTAGCGATTGCGAAATCCCGTTGCCTGATAGCGGTAAAAACGGCGAATGCATGCTGACGCCGAAAGTTGAAGCGCGCATCATGCAGGAATTAGTGATCCAAAAGCACGAAAACGTCCTCGAAATCGGCGCTGGCTCAGGTTACATGGCGGCGCTGATCGCTTATAAGGCACGTCACGTTACAACCATTGAGATCGATCCTGCGCTAAAAGAGCTCGCGCAAAGCAATCTTGCCGCTAACGGCGTCAGCAACGCCGAAGTGTTGTTAGGCGACGGTATTGCGTTGGCTACTGAAAAAGCGGCTAACTACGATGTCATTGTCGTGTCTGGTTCGGTTCCTGTGATACCGGAGTCCTTGCTGGCACAAATCAAAGTTGGTGGCCGCATGTTTATTATTGTGGGTAACCAGCCAGCAATGACGGCACAAATCATCACGCGCAACTCGGAAGTTGAATACAGCACAGTCGGTTTATTTGAAACCATCGCCAAACCACTGCGCAACGTACCAACACCTTCCAAGTTCAAGTTTTAAGGACAGTCGTCATGCAACATATCACCGCACCGGAACTGGCAGCATTGCTGAAAAACCCTGGCTCCGATGCGGCTGTTGATGCTGCTGCGAACACTGACTCCAACGTCCTGCCAATCTTGCTCGATGTGCGCGAGCCGTCCGAGCACCAACTCTGTTGCATAGCAGGCTCAGTCCCAATGCCTATGAATACGGTGCCGGCACATATCGATCAGTTGGATAGAGACACGCCAATTGTTTGCATCTGCCACCATGGTGCGCGCAGTTTGCGGGTCGCCCATTTCTTAGAACAAAATGGCTTTACCCAAGTAAGCAATCTAACTGGCGGCGTGCATGCGTGGGCGCAACAGGTTGATCCGAGCATGCCGGTTTACTGATCTGCGCCTCAATTGCTGTATTGGCTTACTATTCATCGCCCAACTCCCTCAGGATCGCAATGCGCCAAAATGCTCTCGTCAGACTCACATTACTGATCACGAGCATCGTTTTTTTTCACCCAGCCTCTGCAACAGACCTATTACAGGTCTATCAGCAAGCACTCGCTAACGATCCTGTGTACGCCAGTGCGCGCGCACAACATAATGCCGACCAAGAACTGTCGATACAAGGACGTGCCGGTCTACTCCCGTCACTCAATTTAAGCGGCGCAGTGATGCGTAACAACCGCGACGACACACCGGATTATTCGACGCACAGTTATACCCTTGCGCTAACACAACCATTGTTTGATGCCGCTGCTTGGCAAAATTACGAACAGTCCAAGCTTTACGTCACCGCCAGCGAAGCGACGTTCTCGATCGCACAGCAAGATCTGATTTTGCGTGTCGCGCAAGCGTATTTCGACGTACTAACAGCGCAAGATGCGCTAGCGTCGTTGCAAGCGCAAAAGACCGCCATTAACGAACAACTTGCATTCGCCAAGCGTAATTTTGAAGTTGGTAACGCCACCATCACCGACACCCACGAAGCGCAAGCGCGCTACGATTTAGTCGTAGCGCAGGAGTTTGCTGCGCAAAATGACGTTGATATCAAACAAGCCGCTTTGCAGCAAATCATTGGCAGCCCGCCAGGCCCATTAGCAAAATTGCGCGCCGATGTGCGACTAAGCGCACCAATACCTGCGCAAATAACTAACTGGGTAGATCGTGCCGAGCAGCAAAATTTCAGCGTGGCGCAACAACAGTTGGCTTTAGAAATCGCCAAACGTGAAATCACGCGTCATCGCGCGGGCCATTACCCGAGCGTAAATTTGGTCGCCAGTCGCAGCGAAAACACCAGCCAGCAACGCAATTCTCTTTCCAATCAAAACAGTAGCAATACCAATAACGGCCCGATCAATGCGATTGGAGTGCAATGGAATATCCCACTGTTCAGCGGTTTTGCGGTGACCAGCCGTACGCGCCAAGCGATTTCGCTAGAAGACAAGGCACGCGCTGACTTGGAAAATGCACGGCGCAATGCTGCGCAAGGCGCACGGCAAGCCTATCTCGGGATCAATAGTAATTTGGCAGAGGTAAAGGCTTTAGAAGCGGCAAAAATTTCCAGCCAATCAGCGCTGGATTCCAACCGTCTGGGTTATGAGGTCGGCGTAAGAATCAACATCGATGTTTTGAATGCGCAACAGCAGTTGTACGCTACCGAAAGAGATTTATCAGTGGCTCGATACAGTGCATTAATGAATAGTTTGCGCCTGAAATCAGCCGCCGGTATTTTGCAAGAACAGGACTTACGTCAGATCAATGCGCTCTTGTCAGCGCCGTAACGTTCTAAGGGATAAGTTTTAAAGGCGTGAATTTCAACAGGTTTGATTGCGCACGCCGCGAGTGCTTAAGATATATCTGACGCGCACCGCTGAAATATTGCTCAGCGCAGACCAAAGCCATCAGTCTGCCCAGCACTATTTTTTCTAAGCTGCTTTTACTCGCAACGATGGCGCATAACGCAAGCTATCCAAGCAGGCATCAATGATAGGCTCAGCTACTTCTGCCAGGTCAAAACTACTTGGGGAGAACAGCCAGTTGTGAAGCAGTCCCACCACCTGGCCATGCAAAGTCAGCGCGGCCATTCTGGTATCGAGGTCTGCAGGCAATTGTTGCAAGGCGATCGCCTCACCCAAGATACGCTGCATATTTTCCTGACCCTTCAGATAACACTGATGCTGACGCTCCCAGATAGGATCGTCGCGATCTACCAGTTCACACTTCAAGAAAAGAATATCTAATATCTTGCGCGACTGCGGATTCTGCGTCACATCGCGCAATAAATAAATCCAAGTGTGGCGCAAGTGGCCGAGCGGATCATTTTTAAATGCATCAAGTGGCGTCGACATCAACGACTCCATCGGCAGACGCACTCTCTCACACAGGGCGTCGAATAAATCACCCTTGTTTTTAAAATGCCAGTAAATCGCGCCACGTGTAACTTGAGCCGCCTCCGCCACATCACCTAATGACGACTGCGCCAAACCACGCGTATAGAAGACGTCCGCTGCGGCATCAATGATGCGGCTGCGTGTTTCCTGCGCTTCCTCTTTTGTGCAACGAGCCATAAATAATCACTATCCAGTTACAACACGATTCAATAACTCTATGTGGGGTGTATCCAGTATATTGCAATACGAACATACATTCACGAATGTATGTATAATACCTCACTTCGCCCTGCGGTCCAAACTCGACTTCCGGTTAGCGATTATTATTATTTGTATTTTCCCTTTATGACTGTTGCTGAGACTGATGTCGATGCGACAGTGCAACATTCTACCGAGCGAGCTGTTATGAGTTCATTTCCACGTTTGACCCGCCTTGGCGCCACCCTTTTTCTGATCTATGCAGTTGCCGGTTGCAGCAAATCGGAGCAACCAGCCGCGCCACCACCACAGGAAGTCTCAATCGTCACCGTAAAACCAGCGCCAATTGCGGTCATGGATGAATTGCCAGGTCGACTCGAAGCCAGCCGCATTGCGGAAGTTCGTGCGCGTGTCCCAGGCATTGTGTTGAAGCGTACTTTCCGCGAAGGTAGTGATGTTAAAGCGGGCGCGACCTTATTTCTAATTGATCCGGCGCAATTCCGTGCTGCTTATAACAGCGCGAGCGCCTCAGTTGAAAAAGCAGAAGCAGTCAAAATGTCAGCCGATCAAAAAGCGGGCCGTTACAAACCATTGGTCGCCAGCAATGCCATCAGTAAACAAGAATACGATGACGTCACTACTGCAGCAAAACAAGCTGACGCCGATCTTGCTGCGGCCAAAGCGGCACGCGCAACCGCCAAGCTGCAACTCGATTACGCTACCGTGACCGCACCAATATCCGGCCGTATCGGCCGCGCACAAGTAACTGAAGGGGCATTAGTTGGACAAAACGAGGCAACGCCCCTCGCGACAGTCCAGCAAATCGATCCGATGTACGTCAACCTGACCCAATCTAGTACCGAAGCATTAAAACTGCAGCGCGCAGTGGCTGATGGTCAGTTGCAAAGTGCCGGCAAAGGAAAGTTAGCTGTCACCTTGGTGACCGAAGATGGAAAAACCTATGCACAGACCGGTAGATTATTGTTCTCGGATCTGACCGTGGATGAGACTTCCGGCATGGTCACTTTACGTGCAGAGTTTCCCAACCCCGATCGTTTCTTATTGCCAGGCATGTATGTGCGTGCCCGCATCACACAAGCGGTTAACGAAAAAGCCATCGCGATCCCGCAACAGGCTGTCAGTCGCACACCAAGCGGCGCGTCTGTCATGGTGGTTGGCGCGGACAACAAGGTCGCACCGCGTGAAGTCGTTACCAATGGTGTAGATGGACAAAACTGGATTATCAGCGAAGGTTTGAAAGAAGGCGATCAAGTGATCGTCGAGGGTCTGCAAAAAGTGCAGCCTGGCGCCACCGTTAAGCCTGTGCAGTGGAAAAAGCCAGCGGCTGCCAATGCGACACCGCCTGCAGAAGCCACCCCAGCAGCTAATTCAGCAACTGAGTCAGCAACTGAGTCAGCCGCCGCTGCACCCGCCCCTGCAGATAAGTCTGCTAAATCTGCTGACTCGAAGTAAGGAAACACCATGGGTAAATTTTTCATTGATCGCCCCGTTTTTGCGTGGGTGCTGGCGATCTTCATCATGCTTGGCGGCGCACTAGCGATTACCAGCTTACCGGTCTCACAATATCCAAACATTGCGCCTCCCACTATCGTTATAAGTGCATCGTATCCTGGTGCCACCGCACAAACTTTGGACGATAGCGTCACCAGTTTGATTGAGCAGGAAATGAATGGTGCTGACGGTTTGCAATATGTCGAATCGCAAAGTCAGGCCAACGGGCAAGTACAAATCACTGTTACGTTTTCACCTGAAACCAATCCTGATCTGGCTGCGGTGGATGTACAAAACCGTCTCAAACGGGTAGAAGCGCGATTGCCGTCTGCAGTGATTCAGCAAGGTGTACAAGTCACCAAATCGCGTAGTAATTTTTTGCTCTTTATCGGCCTTTCTTCTACTGATGGCAGATTAGATCCAGTAGCACTGGGCGACTATTTGTCGCGCAATGTCCTTAACGAAATTAAACGCGTACCCGGTGTTGGTCAAGCGCAGCTGTTTGGTACCGAGCGCGCAATGCGTGTCTGGATTGATCCACAAAAATTGGTTGGCCTCCGCCTGACACCTGCCGATGTTACGGCAGCCATACGCACCCAAAATGCATTGGTGGCGGGCGGTACGCTGTCAGATCTGCCTAGTCCAAGCGATCAACAAATTACCGCAACCGTGGTGGTTGATGGTCAGCTGAATAACGTTAAAGATTTTGGCAATATTGTTTTGCGTGCTAACCAAGATGGCTCGACGGTGCGTTTACGCGATGTCGCTCGGATTGAAATCGGCGGCCAATCTTACGCGACTTCGGGTCGCCTTGATGGCAACCCAACTTCGTTCATCGGTGTACAAATGTCGCCGACGGCGAATGCCTTGGGCACTGCCGAAGCAGTCCATAAAAAAATGGATGAACTGGCAAAGTACTTCCCGTCTGGCGTCAAATATACGATCCCTTATGACACTTCTAAGTTCGTCAAAATTTCGATTGAAGAAGTAGTTAAAACCCTGCTCGAAGCGATCGTGCTGGTGTTCTTGGTGATGTATCTATTCTTGCAAAACATTCGCTACACGTTGATTCCAACTATCGTGGTGCCAGTTGCACTGATGGGTACATTTGCGACGCTATTGATCTTTGGATTTTCTATCAACGTGCTGACCATGTTTGGCATGGTGCTGGCGATTGGTATCTTGGTCGATGATGCGATTGTGGTGGTGGAAAACGTCGAGCGCATCATGAGCGAAGAAGGTTTATCGCCGCGCGATGCAACCCGCAAAGCGATGGGACAAATTACTGGCGCCTTGATTGGTATTACCTTGGTACTGATTGCGGTATTTATCCCGATGGCATTTTTTGGTGGTGCGGTCGGTGCGATTTATCGTCAATTCTCGCTTGCGATGGTGGCATCAATGTTCTTCTCAGTGTTGATGGCATTTACGCTGACGCCTGCTTTATGCGCGACCATATTGTTGCCGGTCAAAGCGGGACATCATCATGAAAAAGGCGGTTTCTTCGGTTGGTTTAACCGTGGCTTCCATAGGACCGCCGAAGGTTATCAAACCTTTATCGGCAAAATGCTCGGTAAGACTGGTCGGTACATGGTCGTGTATGCATTGATACTCTGCTGTGTCGCGCTGCTGTATGTGCGCTTGCCAGCATCGTTTTTACCAAGCGAAGATCAAGGCTACATCATTACCAATGTGCAGCTGCCGGCAGGTGCGAGCGCCGGTCGTACTCTGGATGTCATCAAAGAGGTAGAAGGCTATTACTTAAAGCAACCTGCAGTCGAGCACGTGATCTCGATTTTGGGTTTCAGTTTTTCAGGTAGTGGTCAAAATGCAGCGTTGGTGTTTACGCCATTTAAAGATTGGAGCGAGCGTGACGCGGAAAACTCGGCTGACGCGATTGCTGGTCGCGCTATGGGTGCGCTGTCGCAAATCAAAGATGCGATTATCTTCCCGCTCAATCCACCGCCGATTCGCGAACTGGGTAATGCCACCGGCTTTACTTTCCGCTTGCAAGATCGTGCTGGCCTTGGGCACGATGCCTTGATCGCAGCACGCAATCAGTTACTCGGTTTGGCAGGGCAAAGCAAGGTTTTGGCCGGTGTACGTCCTGAGGGATTGGAAGATGCGCCACAACTCCAACTCGATATTGATCGCGACAAGGCGAATGCCTTGGGTCTAAGTTTTGACAGTATCAACAGCGTGCTATCCACTTCGTTCGGCTCATCGTATGTCAATGACTTTCCTAATCAAGGTCGTCAACAGCGCGTGATCGTGCAAGCCGACGCGAAACAACGTCTGCAACCAGAAGACTTGAAACAACTGTATGCGAGGAGCACCACCGGCAAGATGGTGCCGTTCTCAGCTTTCACCACTTCAAAGTGGATCAATGGACCGGTGCAATTGAATCGTTACAACGGCTATCCTGCGATCAAAATTTCTGGCGGTGCAGCACCCGGTTATAGCACCGGCGACGCAATGAACGAGATGCAAGAGTTGGTTAAAAAATTGCCTACTGGTTTCGGTTATGAATGGACTGGTCAGTCGCTGGAAGAAAAGACGTCCGGCAATCAGGCGCCAGCTTTGTATGCGCTTTCACTCATCGCCGTATTCCTGGTATTAGCCGCACTCTATGAAAGCACCACGATTCCAATCTCGGTGATGCTGGTGGTGCCGCTCGGTATTCTGGGCGCACTGTTGGGTGTAACTTTGCGAGGTATGCCGAACGACGTTTACTTCAAGGTCGGCATGATCGCGGTGGTTGGCTTGTCGGCGAAGAATGCGATTTTGATTATCGAGTTTGCCAAAGACTTGCAAGCGCAAGGCAAAGGCTTGATCGAAGCAACACTGGAAGCAGTTCATATGCGTTTCCGTCCTATCATCATGACCTCGCTGGCCTTTATCTTGGGCGTGCTGCCACTGGTGCTTGCCTCCGGCGCCGGCTCCGCCAGTCAACGTGCTATCGGTACTGGGGTGATGGCCGGCATGATTACAGCGACGGTATTGGCGGTGTTTTTGGTGCCGGTATTTTTTGTGGTCGTACGCTCGTTATTTAAAGGAAATGAACGTCAGCGCCGTATGTATGCATCGCATAAGCCACGCAATGAGGATGAAGAATTATGATCAAGCAAATAGCACTATGCTTGGTAGCGGCTGGCGTAATCAGCGGCTGCTCACTAGCACCAAAATTTATGCGTCCTGATGCCCCCGTGGCGGCGCAATATCCTATGCAAGAAAGCTCGCAAGCGGCGAATCAACCACGTGCAAATGTGGCAGAGATTGGCTGGCGCAATTTCTTCCCAGAGCCACGCCTGCAAGCATTGATCAGCAGCGCGCTAGAAAACAATCGCGATCTGCGCGTCGCCGCATTGCGTATAGAAGAAGCGCGCGCGCAGTACAATATCCAATCGGCAGACTTGTTTCCTAATTTGGAGGTCGACGCCTCTGGCACACGTGGCAGAACGCCTGCCTCGTTGTCTGCTACTGGCGGCAGCACGGTCTCCAGCCGCTATCAAGTTGGGCTTAGCCTCGCCTCGTTCGAACTGGATTTTTTTGGCCGCGTGCGTAGCTTAAACGATGCCGCGCTGGCGCAGTATCTGGCCACCGAAGAAGCACAACGTTCCGTACAAATCAGTTTGATCGCTGAAGTTGCCAAGGCTTATTTATCTGAGCGCGCCTATGCTGAACAACAAGCGTTAGCAGAGCAAACTTTAGATAGCCGCAGCAAAGCCTTCGATCTCACCAAGCAACGGGTCGAAGTCGGCGCATCTTCGGCGCTCGATCTTAGACAAGACGAATCGTTGTTGCAGTCTGCTCGTGTCGCACAACTGACGTTGGCACGTCAACGCGCGCAAGCGATGAATGCACTGACTTTATTGGTCGGCAAACCGCTGACTGATTTACCGCCGGCGCATCTATTGTCCGAGCAAAAGATGGTGACCGAAATTCCCGCTGGCCTACCATCGGATCTGCTCACGCAACGACCAGACATTCGCGGTGCCGAGCAAACTTTGCGCGCTGCCAATGCCAACATCGGTGCAGCACGCGCAGCGTTCTTCCCCCGTATTTCGCTCACTGCGGGCATAGGTACGGCTAGCAACGAACTGTCAGGTTTATTTGACGCTGGTTCTCGCACATGGTCATTTATGCCGCAGATGACACTGCCGATTTTTGAGGCTGGCCGTAACGTCAGCAATTTGACGTTGAGCAAAGTGCGCAAAAACATCGAAATTGCGAATTACGAAAAGACGATTCAGGTCGCCTTCCGCGAAGTCTCTGATGCATTGGTTGCACGCGAATTTCTGGATCAACAAATCGATGCACAGCAGAAAGTGATGCAAGCGGAAGAAGCCAGACTGCAATTAGCAGATTTGCGCTACAAAAATGGCATTGCCAGCTCGCTCGATCTGTTCGATGCACAGCGCACGCTTTTTAGTGCTGAGCAGGATCTGGTACAAGCGCGCTTGCTACGTTTGACCAATGCGGTTGATTTGTACCGTGCTGTCGGAGGTGGCTTGGTTGAGACGACTCAGCCAAGTAGTCAAGCGCCACCAGTTAGCCCGCAATAACTATAAAGTTGAAATAAAAATAGTCCGTTTTGACGGGCTATTTTTATTTCCCCTCGCTCACTAGAGGCGATCCTATCTATAAGTTTTTATCTTTGCACATTGCCTCAATCAAGCGGCCTGTGCAGTAATTTACTTCTCTGTGTTTCTCGTCTATTCCGCGCTTAATCAATTAAATGATCATTTTCGACGTGCACTCAGATACGACGCATGATCTTCACAATCGAACATCTGCGCAGGCTGGCACGCCAATCTCATTAAATTCTGACGCAGGCAAATTATTCATAGATACAAGTCGTAACAAAGCTTACGTTTTCAGCATTTTTATCAGCGCCCCCTTGGTATGTAATGAACGCATTACAACAGGAGGTGAAACATGAAAAAGTATCTCGCTATTACCGCAGGCTTGCTGGCTGGCACAGTCATGATGCTGAGCGCGACACCCGCGATGGCTAGAATTAATGTAGATGTGAATGTCGGCATACCGGGTGTGTTTGTCCCTGCACCAGTCTATGCTCAACCCCGCCCAGTCTATGTTCAGCCGCGTCCAGTTTATATGCAGCCTCGGCCAGTCTATTACACGCCAGAATATCGTCACAAACATCATCATAAACATCGCCATTATTCACGCCGTGATCGTGACGGCGATGGCGTACCAAATCGTTATGATCGCAGCCCTAGAAATCCCTATCGTTACTGACCGATTTTTAGATTTGCACAAAATAAAACACCCGCTTTAAAGCGGGTGTTTTATTTTGTGCAAGCCTGCATATTTTATTCACTCCATGGGCCGCAGCATGAGCACGGACCATCTCCATGTGGCACATAACGAAAATCGACTGCCTTTTCTTTTACGTCTATCTTTTGCGATGCTGGATTTTCCAAGGTTCGGTGCATTTTGACAGTCGTAGTTGAGGGCACGCTTTCTGCAATAACGACGTCATCCGTCATCTTTTTTTCTGCTTGTGCCTGCTGATCTTTGCTTGCTAAAGTCGAATGCATGGTTGTTCCGTCTAAAAATTAGTTTGGCACTAGCGCCTGCAACAAGGCCATCGTACGATGGCTGGCACCGCGGTGCTGTTGTGCAAAGCGAGAAGCTCTTTCACCCATCGTTTGGCATCGACTTTGATCTTGCAATAAGGCACTCGCCTGCAACAGCAGTTCATCGGCATCCGCTACGCGCATAGCTGCACCTTCTGCAATTGCATTGGTCGCGGCATCGGCAAAATTAAACGTATGGGGGCCTATCAAAACAGGCTTACCTAACACGCAGGCCTCAATCAAATTATGTCCACCTAGCGGCAGTAAATTGCCGCCAACAAAGGCAACATCGCAGGCTTGGTAGTAGCAAAACATTTCGCCCATTGAGTCGCCCAACAAGACGTCGATGTCTTGCGCCAGTGTGCTTATTCCCAAGGTCGAACGACGCGCATGAGAAAAACCATGTTGATCAATCAAGCGTGAGACCTCATCAAATCGTTGCGGATGGCGTGGCACCACTACCAACAGAAAATCTCTTTCCCTTAGCGCAGCCATAGCGCCCAGAATGCGTTCTTCTTCGCCGTCGCGCGTATTGGCACACACTAAAACGCGACGCCCACCAAACTGCGCGCGTAATGCATCGCCCTTGGTCTTCATGTCTTCTGATGGGGTGACGTCGAACTTGATATTGCCAGTCACATGCACATTCTTTGCGCCCAGTTGTTCTATGCGCTGTGCATCACTCTCCGTTTGCGCAGCGACACACGCGAGACTAGCCGCAGCGTTACCAAACAAGGTGGGAAAGCGCAGTCCTTTTTCCAATGAGCGTGCCGACAATCTTGCATTAACCAAGGCCACTGGAACATGGCGTTGCGCACATTGCGCCATCAAATTAGGCCAGACCTCGGTCTCCATCAACACACATAACGCCGGTTTGAAATGGCGAATAAAACGTCCAACCATATAGCTGGTGTCATACGGAAGATAAGACTGAATCACACGGGGGTTATTGCCAAACAATGCGCGTCCAGTCGCACGTCCGGTTGGTGTCATGTGCGTTAATACAATGCTGTGCTGCGGATAAGTCTGCAACATGGCGTCGATCAAAGGCTGTGCGGCGCGCGTTTCACCCACCGATACCGCATGCACCCATAGTGTCGGCCCCTTGCAGGCAACGCGATAGAATCCCAAGCGCTCACCGACGTGTTGGCGATAGCCAGGCTCTTGCTGCCCCCTAATCAGCAGGCGGCACAGCACGAGCGGTAGAGCGAACCACCAAGCAATGGAATAAATCAGGCGCATAGATGTGGACAACGATCAGACATAACAGGAATAAGAAGCTATTGCAGCCGTATTATGCCGTCTCGCAGATCATCAGGGAACTGTAAGGGAGAAAAGAAAGGCCAGCTAACAGCAGAGCGGTAGCGACCGAGATTGCATCGATCGCTACCATCTTACTTTTTGTGCGCGCTATGCAAGACTAATACGGCACGCTTAATATGGCATTACCGCATCTGGCTTGGCGGCAGTAATAACGCGTTTGAGTTCGCCTTGTATCCGTTGCAGTGCTTGCTGTGACTCCGCCTCAAAACGCATGACGATCACCGGCGTCGTATTCGACGAACGTGCCAAACCAAAACCGTCTGGATATTCGACACGTAAGCCATCTATCGTGATCACTTGATCTGCGCCCGGAAACTGCGCCTCTTTTTGCAACTTGGCAATCAGCGAAAAATTCTCGCCTTCGGCCAGCTTCAATTGCAACTCCGGTGTGCTCACCGATTGCGGTAATGCATTCAGTACCGCAGAAGGATCTGCGACACGACTCATTAACTCTAACAAGCGCGCACCGGCATACATGCCATCGTCAAAACCGTACCAGCGATCTTTGAAGAAAATATGACCGCTCATCTCGCCGCCGAGTGGTGCGCCAGTTTCACGCATTTTTGCTTTGACTAACGAGTGCCCGGTTTTCCACATTAACGGTTTGCCGCCGCGTTCTTCTATCCATGGCGCCAGATGTCGCGTGCATTTGACGTCGTACAAAATCTGCTCGCCGGGATGACGGGTCAATACATCATCGGCAAACAGCATCAACTGGCGATCGGGATAAATAATCTGTCCATCCTTGGTGACTACACCAAGTCGATCACCATCACCGTCGAATGCCAGTCCAATTTCTGCATCCGTTTGTTGCAGGCATTTGATCAGGTCTTGCAGATTTTCTGGGTGCGCTGGATCGGGATGATGATTAGGGAAAGTACCGTCTACCTCGCAGAAAAGTTCAATCACTTCGCAACCGAGCGCGCGATACAAATCGCCAGCAAAAGCACCGGCCACGCCGTTACCGCAATCAATTGCAATCTTCATTGGTCGGGCTAACTTGGCGTCGGAGGTGATGCGCTTCAAGTAGGAGTCGACAATATCGTAAGTACGGTAACTGCCAGCGCCTTCGGCAAAATTTTTGTCGACAATGGTTTGATACAGTGCAGTAATCGTATCGCCATAAATTGCCTCCCCGGCCAATACCATCTTGAAACCGTTGTAATCGGGTGGATTGTGGCTCCCTGTGACCATGATGCCGGACTGCGTGTCCAGCGCGTGCGTACCGAAATACAGCATCGGCGTGGCGACCACGCCCAAATCTACGACATCCACACCCACCGCCTGCAAACCCTCTGCCAGCGCCGCCGCCAACTCAGGCCCGGAGAGACGTCCATCGCGACCAATCACGACAACCTGTTCGCCTTTTGCACGTACCGCGCTGCCGAAAGCGCGGCCAATATCACGCGCCACATCGGCATCTAACGTTGATCCGATGACACCGCGAATGTCATAGGCTTTAAAAATACTTGGGGAGAGAGTCAGCATTTGTGATTTATCCATTTAAAAATCTTACGTCCATTGAAGCAACAGGCTTGAAGCGCACTTTTAGTTCGACCAGTAGTGGCGCAGCTAGTTTCAATTCGCTTAACATTTTACCTCTGTGCAATATTGCTATGCGATCAATGCCGTTGCTTCATGGTATTTGCCTTTGCGCAAACTTTGCAAAGACGAACTCACCGGCTATAACCACGCGCATCGATGTGCCACAACTTTTCAACGATGCCGTCACGTATACAAACATAATCCTGATACAGATTGGCAGTGGGATCACAGTGCCCCGGAATCAGCAATAATCGCTGACCCAAGTGATCGTTTGTATCCTTCGCGTCCAGTCGGATGATACCGTGCTCGTCGTTGGCACTGACATAAGAAAAGCGATCATCTGCATAAACCGTTGGCAGGCCAGAATCAACGGCGACACTCTTAAGCCCAACATCGCAAACGGCTAGTCCGCGTTTGGCCGTACTCATAATAGTCGAGGCGATAAACAAGCTGTGCCGCCACTGCGCCTCACCGCACCACTGGTTTTTGCCATAGTCTGCATCCATGAATACATAAGAACCCGGTTGAATCTCGGTAAACACACCGCTCGCGGCATCAAATTCTGCGGTACCGGTACCGCCGCCGGTAATTACCGCACAATTTATGCCACGTGCTTCAAGGTACTGACTATATTGTGCGACCTTGTTTGCCGAGATGGCAGCATCCTGTTGGCGCTGCGCCCAACTTGCCTGATGCTGAATCCCACCGTGATATGCCTGCAGACCACCAAACCGTAAGCCCGCATAGCCGGCAATACGATCAACCAATCTCGCAAGGTCGTCGTGGTCAGCCACCCCGCAGCGGCCATGACCCAGATCAATTTCCGGCAACACCGTGATCACTGCGCCCGCTTCGGCCGATGCCTGACCTATCGCATCGATCTGTGCTGGATGATCGACGCAAATACTTAAATCTATGTGGCGCGCCAGTTGAACCGCCATCGAAATCTTGTCACTCCCGACAAACTCGTTACTAATATGAATACTCGTAACCCCTGCGTTGACGAATGGATAAGCTTCACTCAACTTTTGGCAACAGATACCAATCGCGCCCAGCGCCAGTTGCGCGTCGGCGATTGCGCTAGATTTATGCGCTTTGGCATGCGGACGCAACGCAACCGCATGTTGTTCGCTCAACGCTTGCATGCGTGTCAAGTTGAATTCAAACGCATCCAGATCAACCAACAAAGCGGGCGTTCCCACCGTTTCGAGCCGGTCTCCCACTTGGGCGACTGGCGGCAAAATCAAATCAGGCCGCTCGGATCTTGATTTCATGCGCGCATTTCCATTCAATGTGTGTTTAATAATATTTCGATGCTCTCACATCCATAAAGTCTATCGTCTCGCGAATTATGCGGATCGCGCAGCAGAATAATTGACATTTTTTTTAAAATGTATATTGTATTCAATATTCTAAATGCATAACATTTGGGAGTACAGCACTCTGAAAAACAGGATGCCATCAGAAAACATGGGCTTGCCACAATCGATTTCATGTTTTCTTCAACACAAACACTCGGATGCCAGCGCCATAAGCTGACACCTGCTGCAGAGATGGCCCAAAGGGTAGTACCCATATACAGGAGACAGCATCATGCATAAAAACCTTTTTCAGCAACCGATCAAACTCGGCCTTTTCCTTACCACTATGTGCTGCGCATTAAATGCCTCCGCATGGGAGCCGACTAAACCGGTCGAGCTGGTCGTACCATTTAGCGCAGGCGGTGCGTCTGATCAAATGGCGCGATCAATTCAAGGCATTATTGCCAAGCACAATTTAATGAAGCAACCGATCATCGTCACCAACAAGTCAGGTGCGAGCGGTGCGGAAGGCTTGCTGGACATGAAAGCGTCGCCAGGCGATCCGAACAAAATCATCGTCACCTCCTCTTCTTTGTACACCACACCGATGACAACGGGCCTGCCATTCAATTGGAAGGATTTGACACCAATCGCGGTGATTGCACAGGATGCTTTTATCCTCTGGACCAATTCGCAAGCTGGTTATAAAACCCCTGCTGAATATATCGATGCCGTCAAGAAAAAACCTGATTCCTTCAAGATGGGCGGTACTAGCTCGAAACGTGAAGATCACATGATCACGATGATGATCCAGCAACAGACCGGTACGAAGTTTCTCTACATTCCGTACAAAGGCGGTGGCGAAGCGGCGACACAATTGTCTGGTGGTCATATAGATTCGGACACCAATAATCCGTCTGAGTCCGTCTCGCAATGGCGCGCTGGTGAACATCAAGCATTGTGCGTGTTTGCGGAGAAGCGCATCTCCTACACGGCTAAAGTGACAAAAACCGAAGCGTGGTCAGACATTCCAACCTGCAAGGAAAAAGGTCTTGATGTCAGCTACGAAATGATCCGTATTTTCCTGTTACCCGGTGGTGTCACCAAGGATCAAGCGCAGTTTTATGTTGATCTGCTGCACAAGGTAACGGAAACGCCAGAGTGGAAAGCCTACTTGGAGCGTAATGCCTTGACCCCTGCTTTCATTAGTGGCGATGCCTTGACTTCTTTCCTGACCAAGGATGAACAGAAGCATCAAGCGATCATGAAACAAGCTGGCTTCCTCGTTACAAAATAATCTTTTCACTCGGATGCGGCACGCTTGCAGTGTGTCGCACCTTCTATTAGGTATACGAACATGAATCATTCGGAAACCTCGCCAGAGGAGCGCGTCTCCTCTCGCGCTGTCATCACCGTCCGTACTGCAGAAATCGTCGTTGCTGTGACCATCGGCTTGCTGGCATCGTTGACGCTCTGGAGTAATTATCAACTCGGTGCGGGATGGAGTCCTTACGGGCCGGAAGCCGGTTATTTTCCTATGCGGCTTGGCATCATCATTTTGATTGCGAGTTGCTTTGTCTTATTTCATGCGATACGCGCGAATGATCGCACGGCGTTTCTGGAAGTTGAGCAAGCAAAACTGGTTGGCGTCATTTTACTGCCACTGATCTTGTATGTATTCGTGATCAAATATCTTGGCATCTATGTTTCCTCCGCTATTTTTATTACGACCTTCATGTTCTTCCTCGGAAAATTTTCGTGGTGGAAATCGCTCGGCCTCGGCGTGTTGATCATGATCGCGTTCTTCTTCATCTTCGAAATCCAGTTTATGGTGCCGCTGCCTAAGGGTCCGCTGGAAAACTGGTTGGGCTACTAAGGAGATACGCATGGATGAACTGAATTCTCTAATGACCGGCTTTGGTCATGTGCTCAGCTTTCAAAATATAGGCTTGATGTTTGTTGGTATTTTTCTCGGCATCGTGGTTGGTGTATTACCTGGATTAGGTGGTCCGAACGGCGTCGCTATTCTGTTGCCCCTGACGTTTTCTATGCACCCAACGTCGGCCATTATTTTGCTGTCCTGTATTTACTGGGGTGCATTGTTTGGTGGCGCAATCACTTCTATCTTGTTTAACATCCCTGGTGAAGCCTGGTCCGTCGCGACGACCTTTGATGGCTATCCATTAGCGCAGCAAGGGCAAGCTGGTCAGGCCTTGACCAGCGCATTTACGGGCTCGTGCATTGGTGCGCTGTTTGGGGTGTTGATCATCACCTTCCTCGCGCCACTGGTAGCGAAATTTGCTTTGCGTTTTGGGCCACCGGAATTTTTTGCGGTCTACTTTCTCACCTTTGCCAGCTTCATCGGTATGGGCAAAGAATCTAAGGCAAAAATCGTGATCTCGATGTGCATAGGCTTTATGTTGGCAGCGGTCGGTATGGACACCGTTTCTGGCCAATTGCGGATGACTTACGGCTTCTCTGAAATGTTGCGCGGTTTCGATTTCCTCGTAGCGGTGATCGGCTTGTTCGGTATCAGCGAAATTTTGATCACGATGGAAGAAGGCCTCGCGTTTAAAGGTAAGCGCGCCGATATCGATCTCAAAGTGGTGCTGAAGACGTGGGCGATGCTGCCAAAATATTGGATGACCTTGCTGCGTTCGTCGATTATTGGTTGCTGGCTCGGCATTACGCCGGGTGGCGCTACGGCTGCATCGTTTATGGGTTACGGCATGGCAAAGCGTTTTTCTCGCCATCCTGAGACATTTGGCAAAGGCAATATCGAAGGTGTGCTTGCACCGGAAACAGCAGCTCACGCGGCTGGCACTAGCGCGCTGTTGCCGATGCTGGCGCTCGGCATTCCAGGTTCGGCGACCGCTGCGGTGCTGCTAGGTGGACTGATGATCTGGGGTTTGCAGCCTGGTCCGATGTTGTTTGTCGAACAGAAGGATTTTGTCTGGGGACTGATTGCTAGCATGTATCTGGGTAATATCGCGGGTCTGCTGGTGGTACTTACTACCGTGCCGCTTTTCGCCGCCATCTTGCGCATTCCATTCTCGATCATTGCGCCCTCCATCATGGTGGTGTGTGCAATCGGCGCCTACACGGTTCACAACGCACAGTTCGATATCTGGCTGATGGCAATCTTCGGCGTGGTCGGTTATTTGCTGAAGAAGCTAGATTATCCGTTAGCACCATTGGTATTAGCGCTCGTATTGGGTGACCGCGCAGAAGATGCATTCCGCCAAACCATGGTCGGCTCTAAAGGGGCGCTTGATATTTTCTGGAGTAATGGTTTGGTCGGGACTGTGATGACATTAGGCATGCTTGCATTGGTCTGGCCGTTGATCAGCAATCTATTCGCACGCTTGCGTTTGCAATTGCGCCCCAACCCGTCTGCATGACATCAACATTAAGCAATATCTCAACAAAAAGCCTGACGTGAAAACGTCAGGCTTTTTAATTAATACGAGCATGCATCGTAAGATCAACGATGCCTCTATCCTTACTTTATTTTGTGGCGCTGTTGGACGCGTCGCGCAAAAACGCCATCACGGAATCACGCTTGTCGAGCAAATGCTGACGCAATATGGCCGACAAACGTTTGCCATCGCGCGCCTCCAATGCCTTGATCATTTCATCATGTTCATGAATGGCACGATCCCATTTTTCTTCATGAAAATTGGATTTGAAGCGTAAAGCTTGCAAGCGTCGATTGATGGATAGATACAACTGGCGCAATACCGAGTTACGTGCCGCCGCATTGATTTTGTTATGGATGGTCTGATTGCGACTGTAATATCCAGGCAAATCATTTTGCGTCCTGCATACCAGCATCGCCTGATGTAAATCCTTGATCTCGGCGATTTCTGCTGGCGAAATCCGCTCAGCCGCCAGCTCGCCGGACAAAGCCTCTAGGCCACTCATCATCTCGAAGGTTTCCCAGATTTCCGTGTCGTTCATTTTCGACACGAAAGCACCACGATTAGGAGCGATTTCGATCAGCCCTTCTGACGCCAGTACTTTCATCGCCTCGCGCAAAGGCGTACGCGAAATACCTAGGCGTTCGCAGACCTCACGCTCATTGAGCTTTACACCCGGTGCAAGTACGCCTTCGATAATCAGATTCTGTAAATGCTCGACCACAGCGTCATGCAAGCGCTGGCGTTCCACCTTTGGCAGGTTAGGAGCAGCAGTAATTTGATCGTTCACGTCCAAGGTATTTTGCATACTAATCCCAATTTAAGATGCGACTATTTTAATCTAATTACCCTATGCTTTACCCATCCCCCAACGCCTTCCCGTGCCGCAGCTAGCCAAGTTGCGCTGCTTGTCGCCTATTTCCCACAACGAAATCGCGCATTAGTCATGCCCTCGTTTCGTGCTGATTCGCTAATTTTCCGTAGCGCATTTTGCAGCAGCTGAAGACAACAAAATACTTTACTAATGACGACTCCGCTGATAAAGTATTTTGTATTCAATATTCAATTGAATCGCATTTTTCAGGAGAAATCAATGCTGACCCTAGATTTTCACCCCGCTGGCCGTCACTTCCTGCAGATTCCCGGCCCTAGTCCGGTGCCTGATCGCATTTTGCGGGCGATGAGTTATCCGACCATCGACCATCGCGGTCCGGAATTCGGTGCGCTTGGATTGAAAGTCCTGTCCGGTATTCAGAAAATTTTCAAGACTACCCAGCCGGTCATTATTTATCCTGCGTCCGGCACCGGCGCTTGGGAAGCGGCACTCTGCAATACCCTCAGCCCCGGCGATACCGTTCTGATGTATGAGACTGGACATTTCGCGACCCTGTGGAAAAAAATGGCAGAAGCACTACGCCTGAAGCCCGAGTTTCTCGGCCTGCCCGGCATCGAAGGCTGGCGTCGCGGCGTACAAGCCAACCTGATCGAAGAGCGCCTGCGCGCCGACAAGCAACATCAAATCAAAGCGGTCTGCGTGGTGCACAACGAAACCTCGACCGGTGTCACCTCCGACATAGCCGCCGTACGCAAGGCGATTGATGACGCAGGTCATCCGGCGCTGTTGTTGGTGGATACTATTTCCGGTCTCGCCTCCGCTGATTATCGGCATGATGAGTGGGGCGTGGACGTCACGATATCCGGTTCTCAAAAGGGATTGATGCTGCCCCCTGGCATCAGCTTCAATGCAATTTCACAAAAAGCCATCGCTGCCAGCAAATCGGCCACATTGCCACGTTCGTTCTGGGACTGGAGCGAGATCATCGAGATGAACAAGCTCGGCTATTGGCCATATACGCCCAACACCAATCTTTTATATGGCTTGCATGAAGCGTTGGACATGATCTTGGGTGAGGGTTTGGATAATGTCTTTGCTCGTCACGAGCGCTTGGCAACCGCCTGCCGTAGTGCTGTCAATGCATGGGGACTCGCAGTGCAGTGTGTAGATCCTGAAGTCTATTCGCCCGTCCTGACCGGTGTCATGACACCAGAAGGTGTCGATGCAGACAAGATTCGCAAGCTCATTTATGAGCGTTTCAATATGTCGCTAGGCACCGGCCTCGGGAAAATGAAAGGCCGCATGTTCCGTATCGGTCATCTGGGTGAAGCCAACGATTTGACATTAATGGCAACGCTCGCTGGATGCGAGATGGGATTGAAACTATCCGGCATCAAGGTCCAGAAAAGTGGCGTCAATGCTGCCATGGATTTTCTTGCTGGCCAAAAAATACCTGCGCTCGATATGGCTGTCTGATTCACTCACTACGGGGCTACCTCCATGAGCTTGATCATCAACTCGACATATCCGCTTCGCCTGCCGTGAGCCCGCTCTGTCATTTGCTACTCAAGGCACACCGCTCTGGTGTGCCAGTCACGGTCGCAGCGGAGCTTGAGCCGACCACCGCCGAACTCGCCTATGCGATTCAACGTGAGGTGCTGGCACAGCGCAAGCTATCGATAGGCGGATGGAAAGTTGGCGCCAAGTCACCAGAAGGGAATCCGCAATATGCCTCTTTACCGTCGGATTGCGTGATGCCTGAACCGGCTTACTTACCGCTTGCTGACTATTCGACCTTGGGTGTGGAACTGGAACTTGCATTTACTTTTTCACGTTCGTTCCCATCACAACCGGAGGGTTACAGCAGTCATGAGATATTGGCAAGCTTATCGACTATGGGCGCGTCCATTGAGATCGTCTCAAGTCGCATTGCTGGATGGCCGGACTGCGGCAAGCTGAGCCAACTGGCTGACATGCAAAATCACGGTGCGTTAATTGTCGGAGAAATGGTCGCATACGACGAAAATTTCCCCTTCTTTGAACCACTTGCCGAGATGTCCATGGAAAACGAAGTGCTGTTCACCGGCCTCGGCCGCAATCCTGCTGGCGATCCGCGTTGGCTGCTACCGTGGATAGTCAATTACCGCAGCACACAAAATCAAACAGTTAATGCCGGCGAAATCATTACAACCGGGTCCTATGTCGGCATGCATTTCCCAAAGAAGCCTGGCGCTATCAATGGCCAACTAGGAAACCTGCCACCGGTTCGTTTGATGTTGATCTAGCCTTTTCACAATCAGATTCCATTCGCTTTCTAAGAAAAGGACGCTTCGAAGATGACGGTCAAGCCCATCCATTTCATTCCATCAAACAGCGTCGACCGCACACCTTTAGGCAGACGTCTGCACAAGGAAATACGCGGCGATGTGTTTTTCAGCAAGGCCGACCGCGGCCGCTATGCAACCGATGCATCGATCTATCAAATTATGCCGATCGGCATCGTGGTGCCGCGTGATCAGGACGACCTGATACGCTGCCTCGATATTGCACGCGCCGAAAATGTACCGATACTCGCACGTGGGGGCGGCACCAGCCAGTGCGGACAAACTGTTGGTGAAGCACTGGTCATCGACAATAGCAAATGGTTAAACAATATCGTTTCGTTTTCGCCCGAAGACCTTACCATCACGGTGGAGCCTGGCTTGGTACTGGATCATCTGAACAGCTGGCTCAAACCCCATGGCCTTTGGTTTCCGGTCGACGTTTCGACTGCGGCGCAATGCACGATCGGCGGCATGGCTGGAAATAATTCCTGCGGTTCACGCTCGATCGAATATGGCAACATGGTACATAACGTTGTTTCGATTGATGCGGTACTCGCCGATGGTACACAGGGTCGCTTCGAAAACGTCGACAGCATGGCTGGCGGTTCGCGTATACAAGAAATTATCAATGGCCTAAAACGTATCGCTGCCGAAGAACAACGCGAGATCATCGAGCGTATTCCCAAAGTATTGCGTCGTGTCGGCGGCTACAACATTGATCTGTTTGATTGCCAGAATCCACGTGCTTACACCGATGATGGCAGCGCCAATCTGGCGCATATTCTAGTCGGCTCGGAAGGCACGCTTGGCTATAGCCGTCAGCTCACGCTCAAACTGGTGCCACTGCCGAAACACAAAGTACTGGGCGTAATTAATTTCCCAACCTTTTACAAGGCCATGGATTCGGCGCAGCACATCGTCAAGCTACTACCGACGGCAGTTGAATTGGTTGATAGCACGATGATCGCTCTGTCGCTGCACAACCCATCTTTCAAACCAGTCATAGAAAAAGCATTGGTCGGCAATCCACAAGCGATCCTGTTAGTGGAGTTTGCAGGTGACGATAAAGAACTATTGATGGCGCGACTGGCCGCATTGTCGGATTTGATGAGCGACCATGGCTTGCCTGGTTCGGTGGTCGACATGATCGATGCGGGCGCGCAAAAAGCCTTGTGGGATGTACGCAAGGCAGGTTTAAATATCATGATGAGTATGAAAGGTGACGGCAAGCCTGTGTCGTTCATCGAAGACTGTGCGGTGCCGTTAGTCCACCTGGCCGAATACACCAGTCGTCTAACCGAAGTTTTTCATAAATATCAGACCGAAGGAACCTGGTATGCGCATGCCAGCGTCGGCACGTTACATGTGCGTCCCATCCTTGATATGCGCCGAGATGGCGCCAGCGATATGCGCAAAATCGCGGAGGAAGCGTCGGCATTAGTAAAGGAATACAAAGGTGCTTATTCTGGTGAGCATGGTGACGGCCTCTGTCGTGGCGAATGGGTTGCATGGCAATACGGTACGAAAATTAATCGCGCCTTCACGCAAATTAAACATTTGTTCGATCCGGATAACCGCCTTAGTCCTGACAGAATTGTCGCGCCACCAAAGATGGACGATAAAAGCAATTTCCGATTTGCGCCAGGCTACCAAGAACGGCCGCTGCAAACCCAACTCGACTGGTCTGCGTGGGATGTCACACGCGACCCTGCCACAGGCGTAGAAACCGCGCCCGGCAGTGGCAACGACAAGACTGGTGGCTTTGCCAAAGCAATCGAGATGTGCAACAACAATGGTCATTGCCGTAAGTTTGATGCAGATACGATGTGCCCCAGTTATCGCATTACCAAAGATGAAAAACACCTTACACGTGGTCGCGCCAACACTTTACGCTTAGCCCTCTCAGGTCAGTTAGGTAATGAAGGTTTAAGCAGTCTTGAAGTAAAAGAAACGCTGGATTTGTGCGTGTCATGCAAAGGTTGCAAACGCGATTGTCCAACCGGCATCGACATGGCAAAGTACAAAATAGAAGCGCGCGCCGCATGGGCAAAGCAACATGGCCACAGCTTGCGAGATAAGGCGGTCGCCTATTTGCCGCAGTACGCGCCTTATGCGGTTCGTATGCGAGGATTACTTGCGGTAGCAGACGGATTGCCGTGGATATCGAGCTGGCTGAAAAAATGCATTGGTCTGGCAACACAGCGTCCGTTCCCTCGGTTCAAATCCTCTTTTCTTTCTGGATCGCACACCTCGACATCATCTCAAAATGCTAGCAACAAAGAGGTATTGTTATTTGTCGATACCTTCAACAACTATATGGAGCCGGAGAATGCACTCGCTGCACAAACCGTACTAGAAGCAGCTGGCTACATCGTGCACTTCAACGTACAAGCCGACAGTCGCCCCTTATGCTGTGGACGTACCTATCTCTCAGCTGGCATGGTCGATCAGGCGAAGAAAGAAGCACGCAGGACGCTGGATGCGCTCAAACCTTTCGTCGATAAAGGAATTGCCATTGTCGGTCTCGAACCGTCGTGTTTACTCTCGCTACGTGATGAATTTCTCGCCTATGGATATGGTGATGAAGCAAAACGATTGGCCGCTTTGTCGTTTCTGTTTGAAGAATTTTTGGTGCGCGAACACGCAGCTGGTCGCATGCAACTTGATCTCAAACCCATTTCCGCAAAAAAGGTCATGCTACATGGGCATTGCCACCAGAAAGCTTTCGACGCATTTCGTCCGGTGCAAACGGTATTGAATTGGATACCGCAGATCGATATGGCGGTAATTGAATCTTCATGCTGTGGCATGGCCGGTAGCTTTGGCTATGAAGAAGAGCATTATGCGGCTTCGCAAGCAATGGCAGAGTTGGCGTTATTCCCTGCCATCCGTAAAGCAGAAAGTCACGCACTCGTGGTCGCCGACGGTACCAGTTGTAGACATCAAATCAGAGATGGCTTGGAGAAAGAGGCCATCCACGTTGCGCGTGTACTTGCAATGGCCTTGTGACGTTATAACCATTTACCGTCATGGCAGCCCCCCGCATGATCTCCGTGACGAAGTTCTCACGATAATTACGGTATGCTTGAAATAAGGTCATCCAATCTCCTATACAGGATTGGATGACCTTATATCTCCAGTGCGCTTAGCGAATGCGCCTCAGTCACCGGACTTTTTTCAAGCATCCTAATCAGATATTTCTACATGACGACATATGCCATCGGTGACCTACAGGGTTGCCAGACGCAGTTACTTGCGCTGCTAGAAAAAATCGAGACGGTGGCGCCGGGCGCACAATTAATTTTCGTCGGCGACATCATCAATCGTGGCCCACGCTCTCTGGATACCCTGCGACATGTGCGCAGCATGGGTAAACGTGTGCGCATCGTACTGGGAAACCACGACCTCAATTTGTTGGCCGTCGCCTGCGGTCTACGTAAACCACATCGCTCCGATACACTGGACGACATCCTCGCCGCCGATGACCGCGACGAATTGGTGGATTGGCTACGACATCAACCATTGGCGTTATTAGAGGACGATCATTTATGCGTACACGCTGGGGTGCTGCCGCAATGGGATACACAACAAACACTGGGATTGGCAAAAGAAGTTGAAACTGCGCTGCAAAGCCCGGACTGGAAAAACTTTCTGCAACAAATGTATGGCAATACCCCTGCTCAGTGGCACGACGACTTACAAGGAGCCGAACGCCTGCGCTGCATCGTTAATGCATTAACTCGCGTGCGCTATTGCGATGCTGATGGTGTCATGGATTTTGCCATCAAAGATGGGGTAACTGACAGCACCGCATTGCCAGATGGATTGATGCCATGGTTTGACATACCAAATCGTGGCACCGAAGACACCACCATCATCTTCGGCCATTGGTCAACCTTGGGATTATTGTTGCGCCCTAATTTGATGGGCTTGGACACTGGTTGCGTCTGGGGTGGAAAATTAACTGCAGTCAGTTTGCAAGATCGGCAATTAATACAAGTCGATTGCCCACAACAGCAAAAGCCTGGCAAACAGTGACGAGCATCTACAGCTACCGATTTTCGACTGGGATTTGCGCTTGAGTGGGCCTCATTATGCCTTTTTCTTCACTGTGCTCAGCTAGCTGCTTGCTACCACTCAAGCACGATCATTCAAATCGCTGCCACGCTGCAACTCAAGCATCGACCAATTGCGTTTCTACAGAAGATATCGGTGCGGCAGAGACCGGCGATTGCTCCATATAGCCAAGTGTGGTCGCGATCGAATCACGTGATGCCGTTGCCAACTCGCGTCGATGCTCTCCTTCACTTTCAATCGCTGGCAATACAATCAGCTGTGCCGTCATACTGCCACTTCGAATGATCGTCAACACACTTTCAACAAAGCTCATATCGCCAACAAAATCAGCGGCATGATGCAGGTTGCCGTGACTGTCCACATAGCGCAGTGCACAGGGTTGCACTGGGCGCTGCGCCTCAATTGCGGCCTCAAATAGACTGGCATGAAAAGGTAACAACGCACCCTGCTTGGCAGTCGTCCCTTCGGGAAAAAAAGCGATGCGCTCGTTATCTTTGAGCCCATCCACCAAGCCTTGATAAACACGGCGCACTTCGCGCTGTTTACCGCGCGCGATAAATATTGTGCCGCCCTTGTCACATAGCCAGCCGATCACTGGCCAATCACGAACGTCAGCCTTGGCCACGAAACGACAAGGGCTAACCGTATTGATGATGAAAATATCGAGCCAAGAAACATGGTTTGCAACGACCAAACCGGACGCTTCGATATCAACGCCCGCACTTCTTTGCATCTCAATGTTGACGCGCAAAATAGTGAGTAAGCCGGCCGACCATTTTTGGTTGTAGCGCGCGCGCTGACTCGCATTCGCGAACGGGAAAAGAAAGGCGCAAATACTCAGGCCTTTCAATAAATGAAGCATGACGCGAACAAAGTTTATCGCACGCATGAAACGCTTATCCTTGGATAGTTGCCACGGATTTCAATCGCTAGCTCAGTCTAGCGCTCGAATGCGATATGACCGCTGACAATCGTCATCTTGACCTGACCAGTCAGCTCATAGCCAAGAAACGGCGTGTGCTTGCCCTGGCTTGCTAACGCTTGCGCTGTTACCTTCCAACGGGTGGCTGGATCAAACACACAAACATCAGCAGCACTTCCAGGGCTCAAATTACCCGACGATAATCCTACGACCTTGGCTGCATCAGATGTGATTTTTGCTAACGCATTTGCCACCAACGATTTGCCATGATCTGCGCTTTCCTCCGCCCATTTCAAGGCTAGTGACAGCAACAACTCCAACCCTGTTGCCCCCGGTGAGGCCTCGCCAAACGGCAATAATTTTTCATCCGCATCAACTGGTGTGTGATCAGAGCAAATCGCATCGATGGTGCCATCGAGTAATCCCTGACGTATCGCATCGCGATCACGCTGGCTACGTAATGGCGGCGTCAATCGCGCGTTTGAATCGAAGAAGCCAATATCGTTTTCGGTCAGATGAATATGGTGCGCGCCGACATCACAACTCACCGGCAACCCTTCTTTCTTCGCGGCGCGCACTAACTCGAGTCCGGCCGCACTGGAGATGCGGCATAAATGCACACGCGCTCCAGTGACACGAATCAATTCCAAAATCGTATGCAACGCAATTGTCTCAGACATCACTGGAACACCGGACAAACCCAGGCGCGACGCGATTGGTCCACTATGCGCAACACCGTGACGACCAAGATGTGGATCTTGCGGTCGCAACCACACGGTGTACTCAAAAGTCTTCGCGTATTGCATGGCACGCAACATCACGGTGGTGTCGAGGATAGGCTGATCGGCATGCGAAAAACCGATGCAGCCGGCATCGGTCAGCTCTGCCATTTCAGTCAGCGACTCACCTTTTAAACCTACCGTTAATGCACCCAATGGATACACATGCGCTTGATTTAGCGATTTTGCGCGGTGCTTCAACATCTCGACCAGACCGGGCTCATCCAAGACCGGATCCGTATCGGGAGGACAAATCAGGCTGGTCACACCACCCTGCATTGCCGCTTGCATCTCGGACTCTAAAGTAGCCTTGTACTCATATCCCGGTTCGCGCAAACGTGCACTTAAATCCACCAGCCCAGGCGCGACGATCAAGCCACTCGCATCGATCACCTTATTAGCGGCAAAGCCTGCCGGTGCTTGACCAGTTGCTGCAATTTTCCCTGCAGAGATAAAAACATCTTGTTGTGCATCGATGCCGTTTGCCGGATCGATCAGACGGCCATTCTTGATGTGGATTTTCATCTTGTTAGTTTCCCGCCAAAATACTCATCACCGCCATACGCACCGCGATGCCAAAGGTCACCTGCGGCAGGATCACTGCCTGTCTGCCATCTGCTACTGCTGACTCAATCTCGACGCCACGATTCATCGGCCCTGGATGCATGACGATCGCATCTGGTTTTGCCAGGGCGAGACGCTCAGTTGTCAAACCATAGCTTTTGAAAAATTCTTGTGCCGATGGCAGTAGCGCACCACTCATGCGCTCGTTCTGCAGACGCAACATGATGATGACATCAACGCCCTGCAGACCTTTGTTGATATCGGTAAACACACGCACACCTAATTGCTCCAAGCCACTCGGCAACAAGGTGCGTGGGCCGATCGCGCGAATCTCTGGCACGCCCAATGTGGTCAGTGCGTGGATATCTGAACGCGCGACGCGGCTGTGCAAAATATCACCGACGATGGCGACCGTCAGATTGGTGAAATCTTTTTTGTAATGACGGATCGTGTACATATCCAGCAAACCCTGGGTCGGGTGTGCATGCCGACCATCGCCCGCATTGACCACATGTACATGCTGCTGATTGGTATCGGTTAAATGCTTTGCGATCAGATACGGCGCGCCAGATTGTGCATGACGTACCACAAACATATCCGCATGCATGGCAGACAGATTATCGATGGTATCGAGTAGCGATTCACCCTTGCTAGAACTGGAAGCCGCGATATTCAGGTTGATCACATCAGCTGACAGACGCTTGGATGCAATCTCAAACGTGGTGCGGGTGCGAGTTGAATTTTCAAAGAAAAGATTGAAGACACTTTTGCCGCGCATCAGCGGCACTTTCTTCACCTCGCGGTCACCAATACTGACAAACGACGATGCCGTGTCCAGTATGTGTGTGACATTATCTCGCGGCAGCCCTTCGATTGTGAGCAAATGCTGCAACTCGCCGTTTTTATTTAATTGCGGATTAAACATGATCCACCGTCAAGGAAAGGCGGCCGTCTTCGGCACGCTGTAGTGTCAATAATTTTTTGTCGGGAACAGTAATAGTCTGCGCCACAAAATCAGCGGCAATCGGCAGTTCACGCTCACCTCTATCGACCAAAGCCGCCAGCATGATACGTGCTGGACGGCCGTAATCAAACAACTCATTGATGGCGGCGCGCGTGGTGCGACCTGTATACAGAACATCATCCACCAGCAGCAAGCTTGCACCTTCTACATCAAACGGAATCTGAGTCGGCTTGATGTCTGTGCGCAAACCTTTTTCTGCAAAGTCATCACGATAGAACGAGACATCTACAAAACCGAGGCGCTCAGTCAACTGTAGATCGGCAGCAAGCCGCTCTGCCAGCCAAGCGCCGCCAGAATAAATACCAACGATCGCGACATTTTCAACCTGTGCCAAGCCCGCTTTGACTTGGCTCAACAAGCTTAGATACAAGGCCTCGGCGTCGAGCTTTGGATTAGCGTTTGGGTTCGGTAGTGTCATCGAAATATTGTTGAAGAATAATGGCAGCAGCTTGATCGTCAATCCGCTCGCCGCGTTGATGGGAAATTACTGCGGATGAATAACGTTCATCCACCAGTACCGTCGTCACGTCAAAACGCCCATGCAATTGATTAGCAAAACGACGACAGCGTACCGTCATTTCATGTTCTGCTCCATCAGGATGGCGCGGCAGGCCGACTATACAGAGCGTCGGCTGCCATTCTTTAATCAGCGTCGCAATCGCAGAAAATTTGGCATCGTTGGTGGCAGCATTAATAATCGTCAAAGTCTGCGCTTGTCTTACGCCGGTATTACCAACTGCGACGCCTATGCGCTTCAAACCAAAATCAAAACCAAGTACCGTTTCCACTACCCTGCTACCCTCTGCAACGGTAACGACTTACGCATGACCCACCTCACCACTCAACATCATCGGATCGATCCCCAATAATCTGATCGCTGCATCGAAACGCTGCTCCAGCGGCAGATCGAACAAGATTGAGGTGTCCGCGCGCACCGTCAACCAGCCATTCCGGGTGATTTCTTCTTCTAACTGTCCCGCGCCCCAACCGGAGCAGCCAAGACTAATCAACATGCGTTGCGGTCCTTTACCGACGGCGAGCGCCTCCAACACGTCTTTGGAAGTAGTAAAGGCAACTTCGTCGGTTACTGGCAAGGTCGATGAAAAATCACCTTGTGGCGTGTGCAGCACAAAACCACGATCAGACTGCACTGGGCCGCCATAAATCACCGGCGCGCGATCCAGACTGGCATCGGTTTTTTCACGCTCTGGTGAAATTTCTAGCGATAGATCAACTCGATCCAGCAAACCATGTACGGTCATATCAGTAGCACGATTGATAATCACGCCGAGTGCACCATTTGCGTTATGCTCACATAAATACACAACTGTGCCACCGAACACCGGATCGAGCATTGAAGGCATGGCGATCAAAAAATGATCGGCTAAATGCAACTCGTCGGGCGTCGTTTGGCCTGTCGAATCTGTAGATATGGCGGAAAAATCGGGATTCTCCCAGTCGGAGCTGGGCTCGTTGGAAGGTGGAGAGGTCTTGCGTTGCTTCGGCATGGTCGATATTTTAGCAGTTTTGCTCGGTTTTTCTTCACCATTGCGCAGCCACTCGCATTTTTTTGACAGTTTTACAAACAATCGATTCGCACAAAGACTTTACGCATGCCCCAATTTGAAAAATCCCTAGTCTGGTTTCGCCGCGATTGCCGCAGTTTTGACCATACAGCGCTATACCATGCGCTGAAGAACAGTCAGCAGGTTTATTGCGCGTTTATCTTTGATAAAAGCATCCTGGACGATTTACCGCGCGTCGACCGTCGCGTCGCTTTTCTTCATGCCAGTCTGATAGAACTCCGTGCAAACTTACAAAATCTCGGAGGCGATCTAATCGTCAGACATGCGCACGCCGAGCAAGCAATACCGGCGCTGGCGCAAGAACTGGGCGTCGATGCGGTGTTCGTCAACCATGATTACGAACCGCAAGCGATTGCGCGCGACGCCGCCGTTGCCAAATCTCTACAGCAAGCTAGGCGCACGCTATACAGCTACAAAGATCACGTTATTTTTGAAAAAGAAGAAATACTGACGCAGTCTGGATCTGTGTTTTCAGTGTTTACACCCTATAAGAATGCTTGGCTCAAACAACTGCACACGACAGAATCTTCGTCGCTGTTGTTCCACGACATTGAACCCTATAAAAATCATTTTGCCTCTGCGTCACCTGCATCACTTGCAAGTGATGCAATGCCGTCGCTCACGCAACTCGGGTTTGAGGCTGGCAATTTTGACGAGCTGCCGATCCCCACTGGCATGTCGGGTGGACAAGCATTACTCGATGATTTTTTGCCGCGGTTGCCAGACTATGACAAGACACGCAATTTTCCTGCGGTAAAGGGACCATCGTATCTTTCCGTACATCTGCGCTTTGGCACGGTTTCTATTCGCACGCTGGCGAGGCTCGCTTTTGATGTGATGCGCGGTGGCGGCGGTTTTGAGACTAATGGTAGTACAGCCAGCAATACCGCTAGCAGCGGCGCAGCGATCTGGTTAGCAGAACTGATCTGGCGTGATTTTTATTTCATGATCCTCGCTAACCATCCGCATGTGGTTCATTCCGCTTTCAAGCCCGCTTACGATGCGATTCAATGGGAGAACGGTGCACAAGCGAAAAAGCATTTTCGCGCATGGTGTGATGGCGAGACCGGTTATCCCCTGGTTGATGCCGGAATGCGTCAGTTAAATCAAACCGGGTACATGCATAACCGCCTGCGCATGGTAACTGCCTCTTTTTTGATCAAGGACTTAGGCATAGACTGGCGCTGGGGTGAGACGTACTTTGCAGAGAAGTTAAATGATTTTGATCTCGCTGCCAACAATGGTGGCTGGCAATGGGCTGCCTCCACCGGCTGCGATGCGCAACCGTACTTTCGGATCTTCAATCCGATTACGCAATCGGAAAGATTTGACTCTACCGGAAAGTTTATCCGGCGCTATGTTCCGGAGATAGGAAAACTGGCTGATAAATATATCCATGCGCCATGGCGATGCGGCACCGAACAGCTCGAGGCTGCCGGCATCAAACTTGGCAAACATTACCCACCTCCTTTAGTGCAGCATGAAGACGCTAGAGTAGCGACGCTCAGTCGCTATGCAGTTGTTAAAACCCCGCGCATTGATAAAACGAAGCAATAATAAAAAATCCCGCTCGAAATACATCCAAGCGGGATTTTATTTAATTAAAGATGCCGTCAATATTAAGTAACGGGCGTTTCCTTAGCAATAAATCCAGCAATCAACTCCAGCAAACGATCTTCCGGATAAGGCTTGCCCAGGTATTCGTTAACCCCTAGCTCCATCGCATAGTTTCGATGCTTGCTGGCAGTACGCGAAGTAATCATGATGATAGGAATGTGCTGAGTACGTTCGTCGTCGCGCAAGTTACGCGTCAAGTCAAACCCATCCATGCGCGGCATCTCGATATCGACCAACATCACATCCGGCGTTACTGATTGCAAATGCTGCAAAGCATCGACGCCATCTTTGGCCAACACGACTTGATATCCTTCGCGCACCAACAAACGTTGCGTCACGCGTCGCACTGTGAGTGAGTCATCAACCACCATCACGATATGTTGTGTACGCAAGCCTTGGACCGGTGTGACCTGACGCGCAGTGACCGGCTCAAAGGTTGCCATCTCAGCCACTGCTCCCATGCCATCTGGCATATCGGCAGAGGTCGAGCGACGTGGTGCGCGAATATTATCGTGTACCACTTTTTGCGCCAATGGTAGAGGATTGAGAATCAAAACAATATCGCCTGAGCCCAGCACTGTCGCACCAGCAATCCCGATCATGCGCGACAATTGTGGTCCAATATTTTTAATCACGACCTCGCGATTACCGATAATTTCATCGACGTGCAAGGCGACGCGGTCAGCGCCGCTCTTTAAGATTAACAATGGCGAATATTGCTGCGTGACCGGCACCGCGTCTGCATCTCCTAACAAGCTCGAAAGGTAATACATTGGCACGCGCTGCGATTGCCAAATCACTGCACCTTCGTTATAGGCAGCCGACAATGACCCTGTCTTCAACTGTTGCACCTGCTCCACCAACACTGAGGGAACCGCATAAATCGTACCGCCGGTCGACAGTAGCACCACCTGTGTAACGGCCAAGGTCAACGGCAAGTGAATCGTGAAATGCGCACCCTCACCTTGTTTCGACGTAATAGACACGCGCCCGCCTAATGAGGCCGCTTCCGAACGCACGACGTCCATGCCGACGCCGCGTCCTGCCAGCTCGGTGACTACTTCCGCAGTAGAAAAACCGGGATTAAAAATCAGATCGGTAATTTCTGCATCAGAGACTTGCTCGTCTTTTTGCAACAAACCATTGGTCAAAGCTTTATTGCGGATACTCTCCAAATTCAAGCCTTGACCATCATCAGAAAAGTGGATCACCACTTCATTACCTTCTTGACGAATTTCGATCCGCAACTCACCGGTCTCATCCTTGCCTGCCGCACGACGACGCTCACGTGATTCGACACCATGCACGATCGCATTGCGTAGCAGATGTTCAAACGGTCCCGTCATTTTTTCCAGCACACTGCGATCAATCTCAACCGCACTGCCACGAATATCCAAATTGACGCGCTTGTCTGTCTCTTTTGCAGTTTGCCGTGTCACACGATACAAGCGCTCGGAGATGCTAGCAAACTGCACCATACGCACACGCATCAACTCCTGCTGCAAATCGCGAGTTAATCCGCTCTGGGCGCGTAAGTCATTCGTTGCATTTAATATCGATTTATTTAAATTCTGCTGCACCGAACCGACGTCGTTGACGCTTTCCGCCATCATGCGGGTCAGTTCCTGCAGGCGTGTAAAGCGATCGAACTCAAGAGGGTCAAATTCGCGATCTGCCGAACTCGCCATATGCGAAGTGATCTGCGATTCCGCCTGCATCTCAATTTCGCGCAATTGGTCACGCAAACGCACCACGTTCTCCGACAACTCGCCAAGTGATGTGCGCAGACTACCCACTTCGTTTTCCAGTTTGGACCGCGAAATCGATACTTCACCAGCCTGATTAACTAGACGATCGAGAATGTCGGCACGTACACGAACTAAAGGTGTTGCGGCCGTTTGCGCCACAACGTCGGTAACGGGGAGGTTTGCTTTACCCGTTTCATTTGCACGAAGCGGCAGCGCTGGCATTCCTGTCAAAGCCGCTGAGTTAGCAGTAGATGAAGCTGCCGGCACTGTTGGTGAGTGAGACGACGATTTCTCGTCGCCAGCTTCACCACCGCTCGCTTGCTCGACATACGGCGCTGCTTGTAACGCGTGGTTTGGATCTTGCAGTTGCTCAAACATATACAACGCATAATCGTAACGTGCCAACAAATCATCCAGCATCAAACTGGATGGCAGGCCAGCATGCGCAATGTTCTCGATCCGCGTTTCCATCTCGTGCATATGCTGGCCGAGCGCCATTGCACCAGCCATACGCGCACTCCCTTTTAAGGTGTGCAGATTACGCAACGCAGCCTGCGCCAAGGACACATCGGTCGGTTCGCTCTGCCAAGTGCGTAAGGTCTGCTCCAACTGCGGCAGGATATCGCGCCCTTCTTCAATAAAGACCGGCAGTAGATCCGTATCAATCTCGTCGTTGATCTGCATTGCTGGATCAGCCAGCATCACTTCAGGTGTATAGACCGGCTCTTCAAACGGCGCATCCAGTGCCGACATCGCTGCTTCTGACTGCAGCGATCCTGTTGCAATCTCGGGTAGCACCGGTGCCGCGTGCGTAGACTGGTCGGTGGTTTCACGGACCTCGTCGGACGTCATCGACGAATTGAAATCATCCGATACGCTTGTAGTTTCAGAAGTGCTCGTTGGATCGGCAGCGCTTGGGGTAACGCTTGTTGCAGCATCTGGTGCAACGAAGGCAGAACGTGTAGTCGAGCGCGCTTCTAACTCTTCTGGCATACGCGCCAAAATTTCCACTTGCTCTGGTTCATGGTCAGGCATTTCGCCTAACGCAAACATCTGCAACATAAAGCGTATGCGTTCAATCGCATGCTCGAGTGCGTCGTATTCCGAAATCAATAACTTCACTGGCATTTTCAGCAACAGTTGAAGCACCATTTCCAATTCATGTGCAACTTCTTGTAAAGGCTTGAAGCCAACCGTGGCAGAACTACCCGCCAGCGAATGCGCTGCATGCACTGCTTGAAAATTAACCGGTCTATCAGGTTCGTGGCGCCATTCCGCAATATCTTGCGACAGCACGCGCACCAGTTCATCAGTTTCTGCCAGATATATATTGTAGAGCGGCAAACTGATCTCTAGGTCGCCGATATATTTAGCGTTATCGTCTATCTTGTCGACAGGCGGATTAACCGGGAAATCGATAACATCCGCAATCGATGAACTACCTGCATCCGACTGATGAAATTGCGCCAACTCATCATCACTCAAATGCAGTTCTTCTGCCTCGATCGGGAATGCCGGCGGCGCCTCAGTCTCTTCATCTAGTGGCTCTAACAAATCGAATTCATCACCATCATTAATACTGCCTACTTGATGCGCGTAAGGAGGCAGCACTTCCTCTCGATAAGAGAAACCTTGCTCATCTTTGAGACGTTCTGCAGCATCGATCAATCCTTGACCGGTGCGATTGGAACCGCCCTGATTTTGCAGGTCATTAACCCAATCACCCAGAACTGTTGCGGCATTTTCCAGCATCGCATACAGATCTGCATCACCGGCGCGCGTTTCTGACAAACGCAAATTCAAAACTTGCTCGACATTCCACGCCGCTTCGCCAAACGCCATCAGCCCCACCATACGGCTACTTCCTTTCAAAGTATGAAAGGAACGACGCAAGGTCGTCATATGCTCTTGGTCGTACGGCGCATTGCGGGACTCAGGAATAGTGCGACGGATGCACTCAAGCACCTCTACCGCCTCGGATAAAAATATCTCCAACAGTTCGGCATCAATTGCCTCTTCTGTTTCAGGCGCAATTACCGGGCTGATAGGCGCAACGGTGCGCGCAGTTTTATTCGCTTCGGTGGACTGCGCAATACCTTCCAAGTCAGCTTGCGAAGCAATGAAATCGGGACGGCCCAGCATATCAATTGCGGCGGTGGCGCGGTCGTTGACTTCAGGGTTGTCAATCAGCGTTGCATCCAATCGCACCTGCTCTAAACTCTCTTTTAGCTGCTCTTGCAACTCAGGGTTATTTGGCTGCGCTGCGAGCGAGCGAGCCAATTCACCGGACTTTTTTTGATGTGCGGCCAGCTCGGCTTCCACGGTCGACATCTGCGCGCTAGCAACAGGAACGATGACGTCAATGTCACTGTCAGCATTCGTTTTTTTTTCGGTTAGATGGGCGTGAAAAATTCCTTGCTCGGCATCAAAAACAAAACGATCCTTGACGCCATCTGGATGTAATTGCAAAGTCTCAATAAAGAAACTTAAGGCGCCTACGTTCTGTGCAACCTTTTCAAAATCTTCCGCCGATGGTGGCTGTTCCGCGCTGATAAAATCACGCACCATTTTTTGCGTGTATCGGGTCGCTTCGGCCGCATCTTCTTGATCAAGAATAGATAGTGCACCACTCATTTGATGCAAGGTGCTATCTACTTCGTCCAGTCCAGCAGTCTGGGTTGTATCTCTAAAATACTCATCCAATAATTTTTCTGCATGGCGCAAGCTAGATTGCAACTCGCTTCCCACTGCTGCCAGCGTTTGCCGCTCTTGCGCTTGACGCGACATCTCATCCAGCCAATCAGCTGATTGCGTAGGTGCATCTCCTGAGACGACCGCCAACAATCGGGTCGTCAAGGCATTGGCGCGCTCTGCAAAATCATCCGGTAAATTACTGATTTGTTGTAAGGCGTTCTCCACAAACAACAAGCTGGTCGCAATTTCCAAACTTAAACTATCGCCCGGGCTTGAATGCGCCGCATGTCGGGCAATTCCGCCCAATTCCCGCAGTAATTTTGACAGTGAAGCCGAGTTCAGATGGGTACTGGCTTCTGCCAGACCGTTCATCTCTCGCTCGAAGGCTTCCGCCACGCTGGTATTGCCGCCAGCGATGCGGTTCCATAAGTTCTTAGCCTGCGTCAGACTATCTTTCGCACTCGCCAACGCTTGCGCATCAATTTGTCCGTAACGCTTGGTTTCATAATCTACCGGAACCACGCCGTCCAACTGATAAGTTACGCGGATCTGCTGCCCCAACGGCGTCGGTTGCGCCACCCGTGCAATGAAAAACAGCGCATCGCGCAACAATCTTTCGGTAATGCTGGCCGAGCCTTCACTCAAGCGCCGTATCTGTAGATTGATACGCGCGAACAGCTGTTTGACATATAACTCGTTAGCGACTTGACCTGCCGCAACCGCTTCAGCAAAACCATGCATCACCCACCAAAAAGCGCGAACCTGTTGTTGCGTCTGCGCATGCTCTACGGTTTTAATGATGTCGCGCATCGTTTGCGCGCCTGAAGAGGTCGAACTCGCATCATCACTCTTTAAAAACGCCAACAACGCCCGCTCAAAACGTTTGCGCAAACTAATATAATTTTCTTGCGTCAGCGATTTTGATAAAGCAGGCAGATGCGGGCGAATTGCCAAGTTTGGAAAAAACAGATCTGCCGGATGAATGCGTTCGGCGCCTCGTACTTGTAACAAGGCTTGGTAGTAAGGGAACAAGCGTACCGGCTGGTGCTGTACACCAACCAGTAATTCTTCTAGATATTCAATCAGTGCTTGGTAAGCGTGTCCGATCGCGTGAACGGCCTCATCCGTTAGCGCTAGTTGTCCACTTTCAAAACGGTCAAAAAGATCTTCAACGGTTTCGGTAATAATCGCGACGCCATCGACATCGACCATTTGCAATGCACCGTGCGCCTGATGCAGAAAGTTCTTGGCATGATGCAAGGTCGTGGTACGCGTTTCTGCATCCTGCACCAGCGCCTCCCCCAAAGCCACTTTGGAACGGGTCAGCGCTTCACCGATTTCACCAATTACCCAAGACAGTGGGCCAGTATCAAAATGCTCGCGGTTACCTTGCGGCGGGGACGAGAAAGGGGTAGTCATGACTGCCTCACGGGTACACGCAGCAGCCAATTATGCTGTCGATCGGCCGCTGCATTTCTGTTTGCGTTTGCGTTTTTACTTGCACCGCCCTCACTACCAACGGTGAAGCGAATATCTTGAATCTATCTCACCAACGTCCTATCTCAGGCCGTTACGCGGAAACGCGACACCGAATTTTTAAGTTCTTCGGCCAGCTTTGACAGTTCACTAATCGAATGTGCAGTCTGCTGCGTACCTTCTTGCGTCTGCTCGGTAACAGTCAAAATGCCTTGAATATTTTGCGCCACGCCGTTTGCCGATGTTGCTTGCTGCTCGGTCGCTGTCGAAATATTTTGAATCAGTTCCGCAAGGCGATTCGAAACGCGGCGGATGTCTGACAAAGCGGCACCGGCAGCATCAGATAGTCGCGCACCTTCGACCACACCTTGAGTTGATTTTTCCATCGCGGCTACCGCATCGTGGGTATCTGTTTGAATGGTACGTACCAGCGCACCAATCTGCTTGGTCGCTTCACCGGAACGTTCCGCCAAGCGCTGCACCTCTTCTGCAACCACCGAGAAACCGCGCCCTGCTTCTCCGGCTGATGCTGCCTGAATCGCCGCGTTCAACGCCAACACGTTGGTCTGTTCGGTAATATCAGAAATCAGTTCGGTAATTTCACCAATCTCTTGCGACGATTCACCCAGGCGTTTGATACGCTTTGAAGTTTCTTGGATCTGTTCGCGAATCTCGGTCATACCCTTGATGGCATTTTCCACCGCCCGCGCGCCCTCATCCGCAGCCGTCACAGATTGACGAGCCACTTCGGCTGACTCGTTAGCGGATTTTGAAACGTCGGTAATTTGCGCTGCCATTTCCAGTACCGATTGACCGGTTTCCTGAATATCGCGCGATTGCTTTTGTGAAGCCTGCAGCAGTTTGGTAGAAATACTTTGCGCCGTGGTCGACGCGGTTGTCACTTGCTCAGCCGTGTTCGTCACACGACCAACCAGTCCGCGCAATTCTTCCACCGTATAGTTGACCGAGTCGGCAATCGCGCCTGTAATATCCTCGGACACCGTCGCTTGCACTGTCAAGTCACCGTCCGCCACTTCTTGCAATTCGTTCATCAATCGCAAAATCGCGGTCTGGTTTTGCTCGTTGGTTTCTTTCGCTTCGACTTCCTGCTTCAACGCATCCATACGTTGCGCTTCCGCCTCCATCCGTCGCGCTTCCGATTCTTTAGCGCGATTACGACTGTCTTGCAACAGCACCAGCGCAGTACCAGCAGCTGCCAACAACGCGACCAACACACTGGCGAGCATTAACCAGAAATACAATGTGGACGAATCTTGTTTGCCGCGATAAGTTTGTTGCAACTCACTGACACGATTTTTAAGTGCTTCGTTTTCTTTAAAGATCAGTTCTTCGGCTTTTTTCGCTGCCACGAAGTTACGCAAATTACCCAAAATCAATGTGATCGATTTTTGATATTCGCCAAACAAGGTTTGTAATTCGGTCAGCTTCTCACGCGTGTCTGGTTCAGTGGTTTTAGCCAACCGAAGACTTTCACTACCATTCAAAAATCCCTCTGTGATATCGCGGAACGTATTGGTATCCTTACCCAGCAAAAACGCGGTCTCAGGGTTCACACCTTCGGAGGTCAAAAATTCATTCGCGCTACGCGCCAGTCGTTGCGTCAACATCACCAACTGTCCAGCAGCAGCAATCTCACGTGGCGATGCACCCGACTGCGATTTCAAGGTCGCGATCTGTTCAGCCAAATCCAGCAAGTCTGGCGAAATCTTGTTCATCGCCTTCAAGGTTGTACCAAATCCAGTCAACGCTGATTGCAATTTCAAAATCGTCTCAGCAGCCTTGTCCGAACCATCCCATAATTTTTGTGTCTGCTGCAACAAATCACTCATCTCAGCGCTAGGTGCAGAGATCTTGTAGCCTTGGTAAACACCACCTTTTGACAGCACATCCAAATCGTTATTCAACGCTTTGCGACTATCTGCCAATTGTTTAAATGCCTCTGAATTACCCTGAATCGCGTTCGGTGTCGCTTTACCCACACGTTGCGAATGCATCAGCGCATCACCGGCGATCTGGTTTTGTGCCGACGTCAGTGCAAAGTATGAAGAGTTTAACCAGACGAACAAAGCGCCAGCGAGCAGTGAGATCGCCAGCATCGTCAACAAAATACGAATTTGTTTTTGAAGTGGTAAGCCGCCGATCAATGGCAAGCGTATATCGCCACCCTTCTCCAGCGCATCGCCGATATAAGTAGCGTTTGGGTTCACCGCCGCGCGCGTTGCCGGCTTGGCATTGCTACCTACTGCAGCTGTATCTTGTTCGTCCAGCGAAGCATTCGACGCCATTGTTACTCTCCTGATTCTGTTTATATTGCACCCGAGTTATCGCTCTCGAGTTTGTTCATAAACTTACATGCAAAAATTGTGAGTCCTGCACAACATGGGACAGATCAAGCTCAGTCCATACATGCGAATCACTATCGACGTATGACGCACCTTGCAAGGTCCCAGCCTCTGCGGTTGTTTGCAGCTGCATATCAGCCACATCACGTAAACCTAAGATTCGATCTACCAGCAAGCTGCTATTAAAGGATAACGATGATGCGAACGCAACGATACGACTGTCTTTATCAATCGATGTCTGCGGTAAGCCGAGAAAATGAGCAAAATCAATCACGCTAATCAAACTACCGCGAATATTCGTCAAACCCAAAAACCAAGACTGCGTCAACGGTACTTTGGTAATTGCACCAACCGAGACAATTTCGCCCGCGCTCTGCAAATTAAGTAACCAACGACGATCACCGATCAGCACGCCTAGCTGATTGCGCCGCGTATCTTCCCCGCTACGCGCGGTCTGCATACGAGCACTGAGTTGCGTTTGAAACTCGCGCAAGCGAGTACGCCGAACAGTCGAGTCCGGCTTTGAGGCGATTTGATTCGGAATGAAATCCGACTCGGACTGACTCATGCTAGTCGCTTAGCCAAGGTTGGCAATTTTAGATAGCAACTCACCTGGGTCTACCGGCTTAACCAGATAGTCGCGCGCGCCTTGGCGCAAGCCCCAGATACGATCGGTCTCTTGTCCTTTGCTGGTACAAATAAAAATCGGTACGTTCTCAGTCTCAGGATCACGTGCAATGGCACGGGTAATCTGAAAACCATTTTGCCCAGGCATGACGACATCCATCAAAATCAAGTCTGGTCTGTCTGCCTTGATTTTTGTCAGTGCTTCTTCGCCATTTTCAGCGGTTGAAACAGTAAAGCCGTTTTTGACCAAGATATCCGTCAAAAAATAACGTTCAGTTGGGGAGTCATCGACGATGAGAATTTTCTTGATGGGCATCTGCAACCTTTAAATCAAAATTTATTTTACAACTGCTTCAAACGCGTATTCACGTACGGTTTTGAGCAAGCTATCTTTGGTAAACGGCTTGGTAAGGTACGCATTAGAACCTACCATCGCGCCGCGCGCACGATCAAACAAACCATCTTTAGAAGACAGCATGATGACCGGAGTCGAATGAAACTTGGCACTCTTCTTGATCAATGCACAAGTTTGATAGCCATCGAGCCTAGGCATCAAAATATCGCAAAAAATAAGTGATGGTTTGTGGTCTCCCATTTTGGCGAGCGCATCAAATCCATCTTCGGCCAACACAACGGTATACCCTGCTTGACCGAGAAAAATTTCCGCTGATCGACGAATGGTACTGCTATCGTCAATCACCATGATTTTCATATCAGCATTTTCCTGTGACATCGCCATAACTCATCTTTTCTATCTGTGATCACAATATAAGACGCAACAGTGACAAAAAGCAAGATTCTTCAAATTTACAATTGTTGTTACCGACATTAAAGCCCGCTTTTCCAACAAAATTATCTGAATTGCAACAGAAACAGGCAGCGGGTCAGACAGCAACCATTTCAAAATCTTCCTTGCGCGCACCGCATTCTGGACAGGTCCAATTCATCGGCACATCAGCCCAGCGCGTCCCTGGCGCAATGCCTTCTTCCGGTAAGCCTGCGGCTTCGTCATAGATCCATCCGCAGATCAAGCACATCCAAGTATGGAATGGCTCATTTGATGTTTGATTCGGGGTTTCAATGTTACTCACGGCTGATCGTCCTTCTAAAGTAAAATGTCCAATCAGCTATCTTAATATATTCAGCCGTGCAAAACCAAACTTCTCCACTTATCTTGACTTTCGGCCCCACAGATCCAGTCGGTGCAATTGGCATTCAAGCTGATCTCGCCTCTTTTGCCGCGATGGGTTGTCATGGCTTGTCCGTTATCACTTCACTATTTATCGGCGATACCGCACGAATTGAAGATATCCAAGTGATCGACTCTGACTGGGTCGCCGATCAAGCCCGCGTGCTGTTGGAAGATATGCCAGTTACCGCGTTTAAGGTTGGCGCGGTCGGTAGCGTAGAGAACGTCTCTGCGATTGCGGAGATCGTCTCCGACTATCCTGATGTTCCACTGATTTTTGATCCTTTTCTATCCAGCCTGCCAGAACAAGGGCCGGACGGCGACGACATGCTGATGGCGACGCGCGAATTATTGATTCCGCAAACCACACTATTAATACTTTCTGCTGGCGAACTGTCGCGCTTAGCCGAAACATGGCGCGAACCTTCTGACGACGACATGCTGGCGGTCGACGTTATGCGTCTGATTGATATGGGTTGTGAGTATGTGTTTGTAACTGGCACGCCATCGGAATTGACCGACGTCGCCAATACACTTTTTGATGAAAATGGCGTCGTCCGGCACGATAACTGGCAACGCATTTCTGGCTCTTATAGCGGCGCTGGCAGCACCTTGTCGGCGACCATGGCAGCACTGTTGGCAAATGGGCTCGATATTCCGGAAGCGGTCTTCGAAGCGCAGGAATTCACGATCGCGTCGATTGCTAACGCACAGCGTCTAGGCATGGGGAAACTCGTCCCTGATCGCTACTTTTGGGCGCGCGAGTCGGACGAAGTTGATCTCGACAGCCCCCCTCCTCTTCAGTAAATTTTTCGGTTTTCTATGCAATCCAATAACGAACTCTTATTTGCGCGCGCGCAGCGCAGTACGCCAGGCGGCGTCAATTCCCCAGTGCGTGCTTTTCGCTCCGTCGGCGGCACCCCCCGTTTTATTACGCGAGCCGAAGGCCCGTATTTCTGGGATGCCGACGATAGACGCTATATTGACTACATAGGCTCATGGGGGCCGGCAATTGTCGGCCACGCCCATCCGGCGGTGGTAGCAGCGGTGCAACAAGCTGCTGAACGTGGCTTGAGTTTCGGTGCGCCAACAGAAGGCGAAATTCATATGGCAGAAAAAATTTGCCAATTGGTGCCGTCGATTGAACAAGTGCGCCTCGTCTCTAGCGGCACCGAAGCGGCGATGAGCGCATTACGCCTAGCGCGCGGTGCCACTGGACGCGACACCATTATCAAGTTTGAAGGTTGTTATCACGGCCATGCGGATTCCTTGCTAGTGAAAGCCGGTAGCGGTTTGCTCACATTCGGTAACCCAACGTCGGCAGGTGTACCAGAAGACTTCGCCAAACATACGTTGGTACTCAATTACAACGACGCTCAGCAACTTGAAGAAACGTTTAAAAAAATCGGCAACACCATCGCCTGCGTAATTGTCGAGCCGATTGCCGGCAACATGAATTTACTGCGCGCGACGCCAGAATTTCTGGAAACTATGCGTCGGGTTTGCACGGAGTACGGTGCCGTTTTGATTTTTGATGAGGTGATGTCTGGCTTCCGCGTTGCATTGGGCGGAGCGCAGTCCTTATATGGAATTACGCCTGACTTGACAGTATTGGGCAAGGTTATCGGCGGCGGCTTGCCGGTAGCGGCGTTCGGCGGCCGCGTCGATCTGATGAAACACTTGGCGCCTTTAGGTGGCGTGTATCAAGCTGGCACACTATCCGGCAATCCGGTTACCGTCGCCGCGGGTATGGCAACACTGGCATTGATCGAAGCGCCTGGGTTTTATGAATCGCTGACAACACAAACACATAAACTAACGCAAGGCTTGGTTGTGGCAGCGAAAGAAGCAGAGATAATCTTTAGCGCAGATGCCGTCGGCGGCATGTTCGGCTTATATTTTGCGAACGAAGTGCCAACTTCATACGAGACGATGATGAAGTGCGACAAAGCGCACTTCAACGTTTTCTTCCATGCGATGCTGGATGCGGGTGTCTATCTAGCGCCATCGGCATTCGAGGCAGGATTCGTTTCGGCACAACATGACGATGCCATCATCGATGCCAGCATCCAAGCTACCCGCACTGCATTCGCACAGCTAGCCGACGCTGAGTCCTGAGTCCTGAATGCGGAGTGCTCTACCCGTTGGGTGGAGCACTCGTTTCTACATCCTGTTTATTTCAACCAACCCCGACGACGGAAATACCAGAATGGTGTGACGGCCGAGGCGATCATCAGCGCAATCGAAAACGGATAACCAAAAGTCCAGTCCAATTCCGGCAACAACTTGAAGTTCATGCCATAGATACTGGCGATCAGTGTCGGTGGCAGGAAAGCAACTGATGCAACGGAAAAAATCTTAATGATCTTGTTCTGATTAATATTGATGAAACCGACGGTTGCATCCATCAAGAAGTTGATCTTATCGAACAGGAAGGCCGTGTGTCCGTCTAGTGATTCGATGTCGCGCAAGATCTGTCGCGCCTCCTCAAACTGGTCAGCATTGAGCAGACGACCACGCATCAGAAAACTGACAGCACGACGCGTATCCATCATGTTGCGTCGAATACGACCATTCAAATCTTCTTCGCGTGCAATCGCGTTCAGTGCAGTCGCCGCATCCTGATCAGTAATTTCCTTTTGCAAGACCCAATGACTGACATCTTCCAAGTTCTTGTAAATACCTTCCAGCGTATCCGCAGAATACTCAGCGTCAGTCGAGTACAAATCAAGTAGCACATCCTTGTAGTCTTCGATGGATCCGGGACGTGAACGAGCACGCATACGCACAAGACGGAAAATTGGCAGATCATCCGAATGTATCGAAAACAATATATCGCCGGTGAGAATGAAACCGGCAGTAACTGTGCTGGAAGGGCCATCGCCCTCCTCCAGCAGAAAGTCTGTGCGCAAATGTAAGTCGCCATTTTCCGCCTCAAAGTATCGCGCAGAAGCTTCAATATCCTTGAACTCGTCTTCACCCGGCAAAGTCACGTCGTAAATACCATGGATCCAGGCGCGCTCTTCATCACTTGGGTCTGTTAAATCTACCCATACAGGGGTGATATTTGCGAGGTCGTCTCGGCTGTTGATATTTACTTGGTTCAAGCGACCGTTTTGAAGCACAAATACATTAATCATAATTTCTCCCAGCCGCGCCCAAAGCCAACATTCGACGTACAGCAAATACTACCGCCCGCAACCTTGTTGCTAGCGACTAATTAAATAAGGGAACGCGGCCATTTAGCCAGGACGCGACCACCCACCAGATCGGCGAGAGGCGCTAAGAGCGTGAGCGTTACAGCACTATCTCGCAGATTGACCGTCACACGACGGCTGACAACATGAAGAAGGACTACCCAAGACGGGTCTCCGAAAACGAAAACAGCGCAAGTGTACTGATAAGCAGCATCACAGGCAAGTCGCTACGATATTGACGCTGCCAAAAATTTCGCGACCGATTCAAGAGCAAACAACGCAATAAATAAGATACGATTGGCCGTGCCAAAAACTCCCTAATTGAGGACATTATCTGAGCGCGTTTTCTTGTTACGCCTATCTGATATCTGCTCGTGCCTTTTATGTGCATACCGCGACAACTTTATCTCTTTTGTATGACAGGCAGATGAAATGATGGTTCAGCGTGAAGAATCTACCGCTTAGCGCGGCAAGGTTGCCGAATTCATACGACGCAAAATCAGTGCCGTACGACGAGAAAGATAGTTGGTATTACGATGGAGATCGTAATACCGAGGCCTAGGTAACATCACTGCCAAACGTGCCGCTTGCTCGGCATTGAGTTGCGAAGCAGAGATCCCATAATAATGACGTGCTGCTGCCTCGGCACCAAAAACACCTACGCCCCATTCGACGCTGTTCAAATAAATTTCAAAGATACGTTCCTTATCCATCCAAAATTCCAGCATGTAGGTAATCACCACTTCCTGACCCTTACGCAGATAGCTACGACTTCCTGACAGAAAAAGATTTTTTGCGAGTTGCTGCGTAATGGTCGAGCCACCCGCGACGACCTTACCTTTTTTGGTGTTTTTTTCGTAAGCTTTTTGCATTGCCTCCCAATCAAAACCGTCATGAGCGGTGAAGTTAGAATCTTCCGATGCGATAATCGCACGCTTCAAATTATTAGAAACACGCTGATAAGGCACCCATTGATGCTTCAATTGGGCTTTTGGATTTTTGTCCTGCAGCACGCTCAACTGTCGACGCATAAAGCTACTCGAATCAGGATTGTGATTGACCCACCACGCGATCTGCAGAAAAAAATAAAGCTGCACAAACACCACGACTGCGATGGGTACAACAACCATCCAGCCAAACAGCTTTAAAAAAGATTTCATGGTTTACGACTAAAACAAAGGCGGATGAAAGAATAAGCGCAATTAAATGCGACTAAACGCGTGCACGTAAATCGGCAAATACCGTGCTTGTGTCGGGACGCATATTGCGCCACACGAAAAACGACTCTGCCGCCTGCTCAACCAGCATCCCCAATCCATCTCGCACTTTTGCCCCTTGTGCGGCGGCAAACTGCATGAAAACAGTGGGGTTTTGACCATACATCATGTCATAAGCAAGGGTGTGTGCAGCAAACAGGCGCGGAGAAAGTGGTAATGCTTGTGCGCTCATGCTGGCAGCAGTTGCATTGATGATTAAATCAAATGGTGAGTCGAGCGCTGCAAAATCACTGACTTCAATGCGGCCACGACCTGCAAAAGATTGCGCCAAGGTTTGCGCCTTTTCCGTCGTACGATTCGCCAAGGTCAAGCAAACTGGACGCTGTTCCAGCAATGGCAATAGCACACCACGTGCAGCGCCGCCCGCACCGAGTAACAGCACTGACTTCCCACCGATCTCTCGTTTGGCATTGTGCAGAATGTCATTAACCAATCCCACACCATCGGTGTTATCGCCGAGAATTTGATCGCCGTCAAATTTCAAAGTATTCACTGCGCCAGCCATACGTGCACGCTCGGTCAAAATCGTTGCCAACGCATGTGCCTCCAGCTTAAAAGGCACTGTCACGTTCAAGCCCTTGCCGCCGCCTTGCACAAAATCACGCACCGTTACTGCAAACGCATCCAGCGGAGAAAGCAAGCGTTCATACATCATCTGCTGCTGCGTTTGCGCAGCAAAACGAAGATGAATTTCAGGTGATTTGCTGTGCGCAATCGGATTGCCGATGACAGCGTAGCGATCTGGCGTATTAGTCAATCAGCGGCCTCTTGTTTCTGTTTCCAACGCATCATCACGGGTAAATTTAAAACGCGTAATAATTTCCCACACATCGGTTTTTCCGCTCGTACGCATATTTTCTGGGAACCTGCCAAATGGTGCCGAACGCCTAACGATATGCAAGGCAGCATTGTCAAGCGTCGGATTACCTGACGAACGTTCGACGCGCGGGCCGCCCTCTTTCATATATAACGATCCATCCTGAAAAACAGGAATATAAATCGTCAACTCACCATACAATTTTTTCCCGTCTTGTTGTGGAAAATTAAGCGTGCCTATTTTTTCTATGCGCTCTTGCAAAGTCTTATAATAAATCGCGTAACCTACCTCGCGCGTGCTTGGCGTGATTTGCGTCTTTTTTGGGCGCTTGTTGTAATCTTCAATATTTTTGGAGATTTCCGCCTCTCTGCGTAGAAGTGCTTTCGCATTTTCCAGCATATCGGCCGCATTGATCTGCACAGGCACAATCGCATTCGGTACGTTGTCGCTAGAGCGTTCGGTATGTAATGGCGTTTTTTGATTCATCTGCGCCAATAATTTTTTCTGCTTCTGCTCCAGCATTTCCATCTTGCGTTGTGCTGTTTTTGCGCTATCGCCATCTTCACTTTTACGTAAATCTGGCAATGGCGATTTGGCACGACCAGCATCGGCGTTACCGCCACCGTCAAGATTTGCCTGTGCCAGCGCATCTGCCTTGAGTGGCTGGCGGTCGTGTTTCGCATTCACCAATATCACTTCCAAACCTGGATCGGTAGGCTTGAATTTCATCGCCTCAGGTGCAGTGAAATGCATCGCCAACAATGCGCTATGCAACAGCACAGAGAGCGCGACAGCAACAGTTAGTATGCGATTTTGGAGGAAATACTTCACGTAGACGTAATAGTTGGATAAGAAAAGTTGGATTCTACGGCAAAGGGCTAACCATAAACCACTTGCCACGCTGAATTGACATTACCTTCGGTTCGAAAAACTACACTGACAAATTGTCATCCGATGCCACCGCTTTGTTGTTTGATTTGGCATCACCGTCAGTGGTATCAACGTCATCTTGTGATTGCGGCAAAGCTTGCGCCACATCTACTGCAACCTCCTCCGTCTTCGCATTTTCATGCTGCTCTTTATTTAACTCTTCACTGAGCTCTTCATTGATATCGGCATCCAGTTCTGCGTCGCTTACAGCTTCTGCTAGTGGTGTAATTTCCAGCACCCGTGCTTCAACAGTAAGATCAAGCTCATCCCAGCGCAACAAATCCAGACGAGCGTGCGCACCGCGCGCCGCCGGTTGCATTCCCGGCAATTTGATCACCAACGGAATATCGGATAAGCGCAGGATCTCTTCTTTCAACACATTCGCTTCCAGTTGCAAACTTCCCTGCTCGCCTTTTTGCTGCTGTTCCTGTGTCAGCCAACGCAGGCACCAGTAACGCTCCATGTCTGACTGAAACGCACCATAAGCCGCATAGGCTGCATCAAAGGCCGACACAATCGCAAACAAATCCGCATCCCGCGGTTTGAAAGGCGCAACCAAAGGTGCTGCCACACCATGCTCTATGCACGCGAGTATCTGCCACTGATTGACCAGATCGGTATAACGGCGCAACGGCGAGGTACTCCATGCATATTGATCCACTCCCAAGCCTTGATGGGGTGCCGCGTGCGTTTGCATACGCACTTGCATTTTTGCGGCCCAGCCGTTACCGGTGCCACCACCTTGGGCGCGATAAATGCCAGGCACACCATGCTCATGCAACAGTTTGCCCCACGTGCTGTTTGTCAAAATCGCTAGTTCTGCGACAATTTTGTCTAGTGGCGCGCCGCGCTTGCGACGCTGGATAGAAACCACGCCATCCTCGACATAAAAGTTAAAGTCAACCCGATTATTTTGTTCTGGACGCAGACCAAAGTTTTCGCGTTTTGCCATGCGACCTTGTTCAAGAAACTGCGCCCACGACCAAAGTAACGCAATATCTTCCTTAAACGGATAGTCGCCGATACCGGCCAAAAGATTCTCTTCTGTGACAAAGTGATCCAGGTCGTTGTGACGCAGATTAGCGATAATCGGCACCAGCTCGGCGCGCGTCTCAGTTGCCAATACCGACCAATCTGTCGGGTCTAAGGTGATATACAACGAGAGGGCTGGGCAGGACTTGCCTTCGGCTAATGTAAAGACCTCGACCAGCTGGTCTGGCAACATCGTGATTTTGTCGCCTGGCATGTAGACGGTAGACAAACGCTGACGTGCGATCGCATCAATCGGATCTTCACGTTTTATGCCGAGCGCTGGCGCTGCAATATGAACGCCGATTTTTACCTTGCCATCCGGCAGCATCGTGACTGACATCGCATCATCGATTTCAGTCGTCGTCACATCATCGATAGAAAATGCGCGCACCTCTGCTAACGGCAAATCAGGCAATGCGGGTATAGCAACGACGGGGAAATCGAGCCCCCGCGGAAAACACTCAAATAAGAATTTTGAAAAGTGCAAATCCTTCGCCGAGGCGACGCCACCGATATTCAACATCAATCTAGTCGGCGCAATGTGCATCTCAGTACACGCCGCCTCCAGCGCCTTGTATTCGATAGAATTTTTATCAGGCTTAAATAATAGTTGCTGCACTAATGCACGCATCGCATCTGGCAAACGTCCTGCTTTCAGCTCCTCAACATACTGCGCTTGAACCAACGCCTGCTGACGCTTTTTTTCTATTCCAGCCAACGCAGCTTTGAGTGACGCCTCTGGCGCTGCCTTGTAACGGCCTTTACCTTTTTTATAAAAATAAACCGGCGCCGCATGCAAGCGCAACACCAATCCAGCCGCCTCATGTGGCTGTGGATGATGGCCGAAATATTCGGCGCCTAGATCAGCGAAACCAAATTCATCCTGACCGGCGACTTCCCACAGAAAATCCAGATCGATTTCCTCCGCAATCGCGCGCGCCTCATCCATTAACTCAGACGGTGCTGGTGTAGCAAATTGCAGCAATACATCTTTGGCTCTTACCTTGGTACGCTTGCCTGATGGCATTTCAACCTGATACGCCTCGCCTTGCTGGGACATTGCTGTTCCGGCCTTGAACTCGCCGGATTCGTCAAAAAATAAATTCATTCAATTAATGCTTGTTTTAATAGGTAAATAATTTTTCAGCCTAACGATAAAATTACCGATGAACTGAAATCGAAAAAATCAAACAAGCTGTGCGGATGCGCATATTTTATTGCGGCTTATATCAACTAGTGACAACTGGCATCTTCATTTTGAGACTCTGCTGAATTCGTCTCCATTGTTGTCAGTGTTAAAACTGGCGGCACTTCAGCTAACGCAATTCCTTAATCCCAGGTAAAAACAATTCGGTGACTAACAATAAACCCCGATTCCGTTGATACAGGCAACGTCGCGCAAACAAAGGTGTAGATAGCGACATCCGCAAAGCGGCGCTGGCTCGCAAAACCAAAGGATGCCTCGCTCCAAGACGCGCAAATTGCAACCTGCCGCGCTGCACACAAGGGTCACCAAACAATGTGCTCCCTAATGAGCGATCACCCAAAGAATTAAAAAACGGCCAGTCAGACGCTGTCGCCGCCAATGGCACGACAGTATGCGCATAGACCACCGGCATCTCATCACAGAGCAGAAACACTTCACGTTGCTGCACCATAGAGCGACGCCGCATTGCCATCAAGTTTTGCTCATCCGACAAAATTAGCGCGTTTCCTTGCATTAAACGCTGCACTCTAAATGCCGAGCAACGTTCGGTTAACTTCTGCGTCAATGACATCGTATCGGTTAACCAATGTCGCATCTGTTGCGGTGCCTGCACACCATTAACTTGAGCATGCCACTGCGCATGTTTGACCGAATAGCGACAAGCAGGGCGAACCATCATGTCGCTCCCGTCTCAACACCACAAAATGCCAGCACTTGAACCGCGTAATCGGCAAAATCCGACAAACCATGATCACTGCCGTCAATCACCTGTTGTCGCGCTTGCGGAAAGTGCGCCACCATTTCGCGCCAATCGAGCAATTCATCGCCCTTCGCGGCGATCAAAAAATAACGCTGAGCTTGTGTAATGGTGCTAACTGACAATGCTTCCAGCTCAGCTATATATTCCGCTTTAAACTCAAAAGCTTGGTTCGAATGGTATTGGGTTTTTACCCCAACTTGGGTCCGTAGATCACGCGCCGCATGGACTGCTGGATTGAGCAAAACTGCGCGACAACCGATCTTTTCTGCCATCCAGGTCGCGTAATACCCACCCAATGAAGAACCGATCAAGCACAAGTCCTGCGGCGCAACCAATCTTGCAATACTCATCGCCAACTCAATCGCAGCACGCGGAGAGGCAGGTAATTGCGGACACGTATATTCGTCGCCCCGACCTAACACATTCATCTGTCGTGCCAACAAACTGGTTTTAAATGACAGTGGCGATGAGCGAAACCCGTGCAAATACAAAATCATCAGGCAATCGCATCCAATATTTTTTGATGTACGGCACCAAAACCGCCGTTACTCATCACCAATATCTGATCGCCAGGCCGGGCGCTTTGCGCAACCGACGCAACCAGCGCATCGAGATTATCAAACGCGCGTGCCTTGTCTCCCAGCGGCTGCAAAGCATAAGCCAGATCCCAACCGAGTGCGTCTTTACCGCTACCATCGTTCCGACCACTGGCTCCATAACCAAACACCAGATCCGCTTCGCTCAAACTGCCAGCTAACGCTTGCTTCATGATGCCCAACTTCATGGTGTTGGAGCGTGGTTCCAACACCGCTAATATGCGTGCGCCACCAACCTTTTTACGTAGTCCCGCGACAGTGGTGGTAATCGCGGTGGGATGATGCGCAAAATCGTCAAAAACCGAAATATCGTTGACGACACCACGCAGCTCCATGCGCCGCTTTACATTGTCAAATTTTTCGAGCGATGCCATTGCTTGGCTGGGCACCACACCCACGTGACGTGCGGCAGCAATTGCTGCCAGCGCGTTCAAGCGATTATGTTCACCGCTCAAAGACCAGGTTACCGTCCCCAACTTTTCATTATTGAAGAAGACATCAAAACTATCGTCATCGTGTGTTGCAATCTGCCAGCCGCTGCTATCAGCAGCACCAAACCGCTCACTCTCGCTCCAGCAACCGCGCTGCATGACACGCTCCAGCGCTTGCTCTCTTCCGTTAACAATGACCCGACCAACACCGGGCACTGTGCGTACCAAATGATGAAACTGTGTTTCGATCGCCGCCAAATCAGGAAAAATATCGGCGTGATCGTATTCCAGGTTATTCAAAATAGCGGTTTTGGCGTGGTAGTGGACAAACTTACTACGCTTATCAAAAAAAGCTGTGTCGTATTCATCGGCCTCGATCACAAAGAATATTGACTCTTTACCTTTTTCGGACAAGCGCGCTGAAATACCAAAATTCAAAGGCACACCGCCAATGAGGAAACCTGGTCCATAACCGGCGTCTTGCAGTATCCAAGCCAACATTGCCGATGTCGTGGTTTTGCCGTGAGTGCCGGCTACTGCCAAAACCCATTTATCTTGCAAGATATGCTCGCCCATCCACTGCGGGCCGGACGTATACGGCAAGCCACGATTCAAAATTTCTTCCATCAATGGATTGCCGCGCGACACCACGTTTCCGATCACATACAGATCAGGCGCCAATTCGATTTGACTGGGGTCATAACCTTCGATCAGTTTGATACCCTGTTGCTCGAGCTGGGTGCTCATTGGCGGGTAAACATTGGCATCACACCCGGTTACTGTGTGGCCGGCCTCTTTTGCCAAGACGGCGAGACCACCCATAAAGGTGCCGCAAACCCCAAGTATATGAATATGCATTGTACAATTTCGGATTGGAATAACGAGATTTTACCCGACGGCGAGCAGTTGCCGTCGTACGATCTTTCTCACAATGTCGACTTACTTCTCATCGGATGCTGATTTACTACGCGCCGAAATCGCCGCAGCGGCAGCGCGCTTGATCGCGGAAGACGGTATGGAGTACGGTGCTGCCAAACGCAAAGCGGTCAAGCAAATTCTCGGCAACAACAAAATTCGCGGCGATGTCTTGCCGAGCAATGCGCTGATTGAAGAGGAAGTACGTCAGTATCAAGCGCTCTTTTTCGCAGATACTCAGCCCGCCAGGTTGCAACATCTACGTAAGTTGGCGCTGCAGATCATGCTGCAACTTGCACCGTTTGGTCCGCATTTAACTGGCGCCGTGCTGAATGGCACCGCTGGCGACCATACAGATATCCGGCTTCATCTATTCACTGACAGCGCCAAAGATGTTGAAATATATCTATTAAATAAGAACATCGATTTTGAAGTCTCGGAAAGCCCGCATTTCAACGGGCACGAAGATGCAGTAGAAACGCTGAGTTTTCTATGGCAGCATGAGGGCGTACATCTCACCGTCTATGCAGTCGATGATGTGCGTAATCATGTTCGCAAACCGAGCTCTGGGAAGTCGGAGCGCGCCAATATTGACGCTGTGCGGGCGCTATTGGCACAACAAGCTGATCCAGAAAGTGATTTAACATGAAACGAAACACCTTATTGTTTGGTGCCGTTGCCATTATTTGCGTAGTCGCCGGACTATACTTTGGCGCGCGCCATCATTCGCCCGCACCAGCAGAAGCGAGCGCGGTTGACGCATTTTTTCAGCAGCGACTGATAGATCCCGACGAACAAGCACAAGCTTTATCGCAATGGCGGGGCAAGGCTTTGGTGGTTAATTTTTGGGCCACTTGGTGCGCTCCCTGTGTGGAAGAAATGCCCGAGCTAGCACAATTGCATGCCGAGTTAGCGCCTAAAAACATTCATATCCTCGGCATTGGTATAGATAGTGCGAGCAACATCAAGCAATTTGCTGCCAACTATCAAATTAACTATCCGCTCTATGTCGGCGGCGTTAACAGTACCGACGTCTCGCGCAAACTCGGCAACCCCACTGGCGGCCTCCCCTTCACCGTATTAATTGACGCTAAAGGCGAGGTCAAAAAAACCTATCTTGGCCGCCTGAGCATGGCGCAATTACGTGACGACATCGCGGCACTTTAAAATCTTTCACGTTTTTACTTGCCAATCCTCGTCATTTAGCGGCAAAATGCGCCCATCGTCGGCAAACGGAGTCGTATCTCCATGGCATTAAACCTTCTGTTATTGAATGGACCAAACCTGAATCTACTTGGCTCACGCGAGCCTGAGGTCTATGGCTCAACCACGCTTGCCGAGATTGAAGCAGGCGCTGCGGCACAAGCAAAGCAAGGTGGCGCAAAACTGATCGCATTTCAAAGCAATCACGAAGGGGTGTTGATTGAGCGCATACACACTGCAAAGAAAGAGGGGGTCGATGCGATCGTCATCAATCCCGGCGGTTTGACGCACACCAGCGTTGCCCTGCGTGATGCATTGGCAGGGGTCGCCATTCCGTTTATCGAGATTCACATTTCCAATATTCATCAACGCGAAGAATTTCGCCATCACTCCTATCTATCAGATATCGCGGTCGGCGTGATTTGCGGGCTCGGCACTGAAGGCTACACTGCCGCCATCGCTTTTGCTCTTAAAAAGCTTTAATTTCACTCAATTCTTGGCAATTGCCTTATAATTGCCTCAATTTTCCGTCTACTTATCAAAAGAAACATCACAAGATTCTGAGGGATTTTCAAATGGATTTACGCAAGCTTAAAACCTTAATTGATCTGGTCGCCGAATCGGATATCGCTGAATTAGAAGTCACTGAAGGCGAAAGCAAAGTTCGCATTCTTAAGTCGTCAACTGCACCGCAAGGTCAAGTGATGATGATGCAGCCGCAGCAAGCAGCGATGCAAGCGCCCGCCCCAACAGTCGCAGCAGCACCTATCGCCCCAACGGCACCCGCGGCCGTCGCCGGACACATCGTCAAATCACCGATGGTTGGTAGCTTTTACCGCTCCTCCGCGCCTGGCTCGCCCGCTTTTGTAGAAGTCGGCGCTACGGTTAAAGAAGGTGATACGCTGTGCATTATTGAAGCGATGAAATTGCTCAATGAAATTGAAGCAGATGCCTCCGGCATCATCAAAGAAATTCTGGTGGAAAACGGCCAACCAGTCGAATTTGGCCAACCGCTGTTTGTAATCGGCTGACCAGTAAAGCCGTCGTTCACGTCTAGTCAGCAGCAAAACGCTGACTATCCTGATTTCATTCTTATGACGACAAGTCACCATTTCCACTATGTTTGAAAAAATTCTTATCGCCAATCGCGGCGAGATTGCTCTGCGCATCCAGCGCGCCTGTCGCGAAATGGGTATCAAGACCGTGGTTGTCCATTCCGAAGCCGATCATGACGCCAAGTACGTCAAGCTAGCGGATGAATCCGTTTGTATCGGCCCAGCACCATCTGGACTTAGCTATCTCAATATGCCCGCCATCATCAGCGCGGCAGAAGTAACGGATGCGCAAGCAATTCATCCTGGCTATGGCTTCTTGTCCGAAAATGCAGATTTTGCCGAACGCGTAGAACAGTCTGGCTTTGTTTTCATTGGCCCGCGTTCAGAATCCATCCGTATGATGGGTGACAAGGTTTCGGCCAAGCAAGCAATGATCAAGGCCGGCGTCCCTTGCGTGCCAGGTTCTGAGGGTGCGTTACCAGACGACGCTAAAGAGGTGCTGCAGATCGCTCGTCAAATCGGTTACCCGGTCATCATCAAAGCAGCAGGCGGTGGTGGTGGTCGGGGTATGCGCGTAGTACATACCGAAGCCGCTTTGCTCAACGCCGTCACCATGACCAAAACGGAAGCCGGTACCGCATTCGGCAATCCAGAAGTCTATATGGAGAAATATCTGGAAAATCCGCGTCACGTGGAAATCCAGATATTGGCTGATGAGCATAAAAACGCAATCTGGCTCGGTGAGCGTGATTGCTCTATGCAACGCCGTCACCAAAAAGTAATTGAAGAAGCGCCGGCCGTCGGCATCCCGCGCAAGACGATTGAGCGCATCGGCGATCGCTGCGCCGAAGCTTGTCGCAAGATGGGTTATCGTGGTGCTGGTACCTTTGAGTTTTTGTACGAAAACGGCGAATTCTATTTCATTGAAATGAATACGCGTGTGCAGGTTGAGCATCCGGTAACCGAGATGATTACCGGCATCGATATCGTGCAGGAACAAATCCGCATCGCCTTTGGCGAAAAATTACGTTACCGCCAGCGCGATATTGTGTTGAGCGGGCATTCGATCGAATGTCGTATCAATGCCGAAGACCCGTTTAAATTTACCCCATCACCAGGAAAAATTCTTACGTGGCATGCCCCGGGTGGACCTGGCATCCGCGTCGACTCGCACGCCTACGCTGGCTATTATGTGCCGCCGCACTACGATTCTATGGTCGGCAAAGTTATTTCGTATGGCGCCACCCGCGAACAGGCAATACGCCGTATGCAAATTGCATTGTCAGAGATGGTGGTGGAAGGAATTTCTACCAATATCGCGTTGCATCGTGAGTTGATGGTGGATGCGCGCTTTATTGAAGGTGGTACCAATATCCACTACCTCGAACACAAGCTCTCTGAAAGACCAGTAGAGCCGAAAAAATAAGCTATCCGACAGGACGATCACAGAAATCCGAAAGCACTTGCTATGCTTTCAGTTCCTGTTTTGCTTTTTTACAGCATTAAAACTCGTCCTGCTGCGATGCGATCTACTGGTAAGTAGCATCAAAATAGAAACGAAACAGAATCAAAAATACCCGCCAAGTAATCGGCGATAACAGAGGCATTCATGAGCTGGACCGAAATTGTCATCGAGGTTGCACGCAATCATGCGGAAGCTCTGTCGGATGCGTTAATGGAAGTTGGCGCATTATCAGTCTCGGTCGAAGATGCTGATTTGGGCACTGCGGCAGAGCAACCTTTGTTTGGTGAACCGGGCATGGAATTGCAGCAAGCCGCCTGGGAACACAGCCGTGTCGTCGCCCTCACGCCCTCCGATTCAGATCCCGTCGTCATCCTCAAGCAAGCAGCGGAGATAATTGGCGTCCCTGCTGACAGCCTCACCTATGCTTTGCGTACCGTTGCGGACCAAGACTGGGTGCGTTTAACGCAATCACAATTTGAACCCATTCATATCGGCAAAAACATTTGGGTAGTACCAAGTTGGCACGATGCGCCAAATGATCCGCAAGCGCTGGTACTAGAACTTGATCCCGGCCTAGCGTTCGGCACCGGCAGTCATCCCACCACGCGTCTATGTATGGAATGGCTAGAACAGTACGCCCCCGCGGAAAAAAGCGTATTGGACTATGGTTGTGGCTCCGGCATTTTAGCGATGGTGGCAAAAAAACTCGGGGCGAATCCCGTCATCGGTGTCGATATCGATCCGCAAGCGATCGAATCGGCACTTTTTAACGCAAGCCAAAATAACTGTGTCATTGAATATTATTTGCCCGATGCATGGGCTGATGCGGCGAACGATGTTACCGATACGCGCAGCTTTGATGTCGTGGTCGCCAATATTCTCGCTAATCCGTTAAAATTAATGGCACCTATGTTGGCAGGCCGAGTTGCACCTGATGGGAAACTAGTTTTATCTGGTGTACTTGCAACGCAAGCAGAAGACGTCATCGCTGCTTACGCGCCATACATACAGCTATCAGTATGGCAACAGCGTGAAGACTGGGTTGCCCTTGCAGGAACCCGCAGTATGAGTAGCTCAAACGCATCAACGGAATAACCGACATCATGGCACTTGCGACCAAATGTCCCCACTGCCAGACGACGTTTCGCGTCGTAAATGACCAACTCAAGTTGCGTGCCGGTTTGGTGCGCTGTGGCCATTGCAAGGAAATCTTCAATGGCATCGAACATTTACTTCCGCCAACACCGTTAGAAGCGAAAAACGCTTCTGCTGCAGAACCTAACAACTCGACCACTACAACCGCGTTTACTGCTGCTCCATCGTCAACAACAGCAACAACCACAAAGCATGAACTTGTCGATGTGGTCAAAACCATGATGGTATCGACACCAGCACCAGCAGTGGAAGACGAACGCCCGCTAGCCCCTCATGCATCATCCTTCACCAGCGAAAGTACTGATCATCTAGACCATCAACAACACCATCGTATCCGTGCTGATGTGAACGATGTGTCAGCAGACGATATCGTTCACAACTTAGACGATAACGTCGTAGATCCTTTACACGATGAGGTAGTCGACAATGCATTCGATAAAACTCCAAATGAAATAAGCCATCCAACGGCGACGTCGTTCTGGCGTAAGGACATCGACGGCCAGCAAGAAGGTCTTACACAAGACCCACTGCAACGCATGACTTTGATGGATTTCACGCGTGAGCTGCCCGATCAAATCGATAGTGATGCGGACAGTACTAGCCGACAAAACACGGACGACGCAGACTATACCGAAAATCTCTCCATCAATCCTCAAGTCGACGACGAATTAGATGCCGCGATCGAGGATTTGCAGCGCAAACCTTGGCGAAAAACGAAAAAAAACCGCACTGAGTCACAAGACAGCTTCTCAGAAATTGATGATGAGGATGAACCAAATTTCGTCAAACGCGGGCGGCGCCAACAACGACTCGGCAAAAAATTCCGCCTATTTTTCGGCATCGCTTCAGCACTACTCTTTATGACAGCGTTGGTTCAGGGTGCTTATATTTTCCGAGATCAAATTGCCGGCATGTACCCAAAGACAAAGCCGGCCTTAACGAAAATGTGCGAGGCGTTATCTTGTCGAATCAAACTTCCCGCACAAATCTCACTCATTGCCATTGAATCAAGCGAATTACAGACGCTTACCTCGGGTAAAGATATGTTTGTGCTTACTACTCTGCTACGCAATAAGAGTCGTACCGCACAGGAATGGCCGAATATTGAATTAACACTCAATGACAACGATGAAAAACCCTTACTGCGTCGTGTATTCCAACCATCTGATTACATAGATACGCCAACAGACATCGCCCAAGGGATACTGCCGGATAACGAGCGCACGGTAAAATTAAATTTCTCGCTGTCTCAAATCAAAGCTTCCGGCTACCGCGTGTATCTGTTTTATCCATAACGTTTGCATTGCATCTTGATTGCACCACACTCAGATCATTACAAGCAAGAACGCTATAACATCTGAGAATAAATCTAACCGCCACCTCTTTTTTAACTTTTAAAATTTATTTATGAAATCCTTAATTTGCGGCTCACTCGCTTTTGATTCCATCATGTCATTCGAAGGACGTTTTTCAGAAGCGCTATTGGCGGATCAATTACACAAAATTAATGTCGCTTTTCTCGTACCGCAAATGCGTCGTGAATTTGGTGGCTGTGCCGGCAATATCGCCTACAACCTGAAGCTACTCGGGGGTGATCCCATCATCATGGCAACTATAGGGCAAGATGGTGACGTCTATCGTGAACGTCTGGAACAACTCAACATTTCGCAACAATGTATTACTACCATCGCCGATGCCTATACTGGGCAAGCCTTCATCACTACCGATGTAGACGGCAATCAGATTACAGCTTTTCATCCCGGCGCAATGACCTTCTCGCATCAAAACAAAGTTGCCAACGCAGGTGATGTAGCGCTTGCGATTGTGGCGCCAGACGGTAGGGATGGCATGCTGCAGCATGCCGCGAATTGTGTCGATCTAGACATCCCATTTATCTTTGACCCGGGCCAAGGCTTGCCGATGTTTAATGGTGATGAGCTAAAGAAATTTATTGACCAAGCCAGCTATGTCGCCGTTAATGATTACGAAGCTGAACTTTTGACCGAACGCACCGGCTTAACACTCGCCGATATCGCCGAACGCGTGACTGCACTGATCGTCACCCGTGGTGAACAAGGCGCTGATATTTTTACCGGTAGCGAACATCTCAGCATTCCGTGTGTAAAGGTAGATAAAGTAGTCGATCCTACCGGCTGTGGCGATGCCTTTCGCGCCGGCTTATTGTTTGGGTTGACCCATGACATGGATTGGGCAAGTACCGGTCGCCTCGCCAGTCTGATGGGAGCGATCAAAATCGGCAGCCAAGGCGGACAAAACCATGTTTTATCTCGTGCCGAAATCGATACCCGCTTCCAGCAGGCTTTCGGCTATCAACTTTAAACAGTTTGCAACAACACGAAGGATCGCAAATCAGCGTCCTCCGTGTTTGATCGGTATTAAAGTATCGATCCGATCAAGGTATCGACTAACTGAATTGCGATTCTGAGTAAAATGAAAGCAATCAGCGGCGAAAGATCAATCGCGCCCAACATCGGTACCACGCGACGCAACGGCCGCATCAAAGGATCATTAAGCGCGCGTACGAACGGAGCCAAAGGCGCCGTTGGATTTACCCAGCTAAAGATTACTTCTATCACTAATAAAATAATCAAGCCATAAAGTATCCAGTGCATAAATCGCTGCAGCGTCAGTAATCCGACTATGTGGAGTGACATTAGCTCACTCGGCCAAACTTCCAATGTCGTGGCAATCAACGCCACCAAAAAAGCAGCGATTAAACTGGCCCAGTCATACCCTCCAGCGCCTGGTAGCACGCGCCGGAGTGGGCGTACGCACCAATCCGTCAACTGATAGGTAAACTGTGCCACTTCGATCGGTGGTCGCACTCGTACCGCCTGCATCCAAAATCTCAGCAACAACGCGCTTGCCAATACCACTGCAATCGTATCGACGATCAACGCAAATATACTATTCACTAAAAACTCCTTTACCCAAAAAAAACCCGCTGTGCGCGTCAAGCCTCACAGCGGGATTGTGCCCGAATTTAATCAAGCACGTCTGAGCAAGCTTCCTGTTACGGACGCGAGCCAGTTGGAAAAGGCCAAGCTGCTGCAGGATTCAATACGGTTTTCACCGCTGGTGCAGCAACGGCAGCTGGTTTAGCCGCCGGCTTTTTGGCAGGCGCTTTTTTAGCAGGAGCCTTTTTGGCTACGGCTTTTTTAGCGACCGGCTTTTTTGCAGGTGCCTTTTTAGCGGCTGGCTTTTTTGCAGGCGCCTTTTTAGCTACTTTCTTTACGGCTTTTTTAGCAGCCGGTTTTTTAGCTGCGACTTTCTTAACCGCTTTTTTAGCTGCTGGCTTCTTAGCTGCTTTTTTTACGGCCTTCTTAGCTGCGACTTTCTTAACCGCTTTTTTAGCTGCTGGTTTCTTAGCTGCTTTTTTTACGGCCTTCTTAGCTGCGACTTTCTTAACCGCTTTTTTAGCTACTGGTTTCTTAGCTGCTTTTTTTACGGCTTTCTTAGCTGCGACTTTCTTAACCGCTTTTTTCACTGCTTTTTTAGCCACTGGCTTTTTAGCTGCTACTTTCTTAACTGCTTTTTTAGCCACTGGCTTTTTAGCTGCTACTTTTTTCTTCGCCACAACCTTCTTGGCGACTGCTTTTTTAGCCACTGGTTTTTTAGCTGCTACTTTCTTCTTCGCAGCAGGTTTTTTTGCTGCTTTTTTTGCTGTTGCCATTTTGTTTCTCCTTCACGTGATGGAAAAAATCAAGCTTCTAGGTTTAAAACCCGCTGCAACCATCGCGATGCTTACGGCGGGTTATTCATCGGCACAAGCATGTTCTGCGCTTGCGCTAATGAATACGGCTCCAGCTGAACTGCTGCATCCCCTCACTTATGCAGCACTTCAGCCTTATGGCGCTATGCATATTTCACTGCTTGCTCTGCAGCGTCACTGCGGCTATAGGCCAAAAAAACGCTGGTAATCACGCCAGCGCAGGAATACTGTTTTCAGAAAAAACAAACCATTTTCCAAAGAAAAAGCCGCCTCACCTGATTGAATCAAGTTAAGCGGCATTAGCAGAAGAGATCGAATCGGTCGTCTACTGTTCATTAAATTGGATTGTTGCCTTCCTTTTTTACTATCGTTGGTCGCGCTTTTAAACTCGCGATTTTATTTCGATTTGTACCGCCTTTGTCTTCCGGTTTGGCATTGGCGATTACAAATTTTAATTTCTACTATTCCCAACTTAACGCGCCACCGGTCTGATATTCGATCACGCGTGTTTCAAAAAAGTTGCGCTCTTTTTTCAGATCGATCATTTCGCTCATCCAAGGAAAGGGGTTTTCCTCTTGTTCGAACATTGGCTCTAAACCGATCTGTTGTGCGCGACGATTTGCGATAAATCTCAAATAGCCTTTAAACATAGGTGCATTAAGTCCAAGCACTCCACGCGGCATTGTATCCTCTGCGTAGCGATATTCCAACTCAACTGCACGTAAAAACAACGCTTTGATTTCGTCCTTGAATTGCGGCGTCCACAAATGCGGATTTTCCATCTTGATTGTGTTGATCAAATCGATGCCGAAGTTACAGTGCATCGACTCATCACGCAGAATATATTGATACTGTTCTGCTGCGCCCATCATCTTGTTCTGTCGACCCAAGGCCAAAATTTGTGCGAAGCCGACATAGAAGAAAAGCCCTTCCATCAAGCATGCAAAGACAATTAGCGACCGTAGTAAAGTTTGATCGGTTTCCACGGTACCCGTTTTAAATTGTGGGTCCGTCAGCACGTCGATAAATGGAATCAGGAATTGATCCTTGTCGCGTATCGATTCAATCTCGTTATAAGCGTTGAATATCTCACCTTCATCAAGACCGAGTGACTCAACGATGTATTGATAAGCATGCGTGTGAATCGCTTCTTCAAATGCTTGGCGCAACAAGTACTGGCGGCATTCTGGCGCAGTAATGTGACGGTAAGTACCGAGCACGATATTGTTAGCAGCAAGCGAATCGGCAGTGACGAAAAAGCCTAGATTACGCTTCACCAGACGACGCTCGTCATCGGTCAAGCCGTTCGGATTCTTCCACAACTCAATGTCACGCTGCATGTTGATTTCTTGCGGCATCCAGTGATTTGCGCAACCCGCCAAGTATTTGTCCCATGCCCATTTGTATTTAAATGGCACCAGTTGATTGACGTCGGTTTGGCCATTGATGATACGTTTGTCGGCCGCATCCATACGGCGGGTTGGATCAACTTCTGCGGCTGGCTTTGCCATCAGCGCAGGATCCAACGCGACGTCTTGCGCTTGTAGACGTTGTGCTGCTGCGTCACGTACTTGTTGCAGTGCTGGTTGCAATGCCGGCTGCGGTGCGGCTGGCTTTGCTTCTTCATCCCAACTTAGCATGATGTGTTTCCTTATTTATATAGTGCGGATGTTGCACAAACTTTTTCAATGCTGACCAAGCCTTATATCGCTTTGTCAGCATTATGCAATTCAAGTTCAGTGCTACATCGCGAAAGTCATTTTTAGCGAATCTCTATTAATCTCTGGCAAGACGATTATTGGCAGGCTTCGCATTCTTCGAAGCCGGCATCGCCTGGGCGTAACATGCACGCTGGGCCATCAGTTTCAGCGGCCGAAGCACCCGCAGAATTGCCACCACCAGAATCCACTGCATTCAAAGCACCGGTTTTAGAAGTTGATTTTTCTGTGTGCGTTGCACCCATGGTACGCAGGTAATACGTGGTTTTCAAGCCGCGCAACCATGCCAGTTTGTAGGTGTCATCGAGTTTTTTACCTGATGCGCCAGCCATGTAGATGTTTAATGACTGCGCTTGATCGATCCATTTTTGACGACGCGACGCAGCTTCGACCAACCATGACGGCTCGACTTCAAATGCGGTAGCGTAGATCGCACGCAGATCTTGCGGAATGCGGTCGATCTTGGCGAGGCTGCCGTCGAAGTATTTCAGATCTGAAATCATGACTTCATCCCACAAACCACGTGCTTTCAAATCACGTACCAAGTATTCGTTAATCTCGGTGAATTCACCTGACAGATTCGATTTGACGTACAGGTTTTGATAGGTTGGTTCGATACAAGCCGAGACGCCGATGATGTTGGAAATCGTCGCAGTCGGCGCAATCGCCACGCAGTTGGAATTGCGCATACCAAATTCTTTGATACGTGCGCGCAACGGTGTCCAGTCAAAGGTCTCGCTGTAATCCGCTTCCAGATATTTAGCGCCACGTTCTTCCGCCAGCAGTTTCAATGAGTCTTGAGGCAAGATGCCCCGGTCCCACAAGGAGCCATTGTACGAGCTGTAACGACCGCGTTCTTCTGCCAATTCAGTCGAAGCATAATAAGCGTAGTAGCAAACCGCCTCCATCGAATTATCGGCAAATTGCACTGCATCATTGGACGCATAGGGGATACGCATCATGTGCAGACAATCTTGGAAACCCATGATACCGAGGCCGACTGGACGGTGACGCAGATTGGAGTCGCGCGCTTTTTTAACTGCGTAATAATTAATGTCGATCACGTTGTCGAGCATGCGCATCGCCGTGCGGATGGTTTTTTGCAGCTTGACGTGATCCAACCGCAGTTCACCATCTATCTCTTTCATATGCGCCGGCATATTGATAGAGCCGAGGTTACAAACTGCGATCTCCGAATCGTTGGTATTGAGTGTGATCTCGGTACACAGATTGGAGCTGTGAACCACACCAACGTGCTGTTGTGGTGAACGGATATTGCATGGATCTTTGAATGTGATCCATGGATGGCCTGTTTCGAACAGCATCGACAGCATTTTGCGCCACAGATCGAGTGCCTGAATAGTCTTGAACAACTTCAATTCACCGCGCGCCGCTTTGGCTTCGTAGCCGGTATAGGCTTCTTCGAAAGCCTTGCCAACTTTATCATGCAGATCCGGTGCATCGGATGGCGAGAACAAGGTCCAAACGCCTTTTTCCATCACGCGCTTCATGAACAGATCGGGAATCCAGTTGGCGGTGTTCATGTCATGCGTACGACGGCGATCGTCACCCGTGTTTTTACGCAGATCGAGGAATTCCTCGATGTCCATGTGCCAGGTTTCCAAGTAGGCGCAGACTGCACCTTTACGCTTACCGCCTTGGTTGACCGCAACGGCGGTGTCGTTAACCACTTTCAGGAAAGGCACCACGCCTTGCGAACGACCGTTCGTGCCCTTGATATGCGCACCGAGTGAACGAACTGGCGTCCAATCATTGCCCAAACCACCAGCGTATTTCGCCAGCAATGCGTTTTCCTTGATTGCTTCGTAGATACCGTCAAGATCATCAGCAACGGTCGTCAAATAGCAGGACGACAATTGCGAACGCAAGGTACCGGAGTTGAACAAGGTCGGCGTCGAACTCATAAAGTCAAATGAAGACAACAGGTTGTAAAACTCGATCGCACGCTCTTCACGATTGATCTCGCCCAACGCCAAACCCATCGCAACGCGCATGTAAAACGCTTGTGGCATTTCGATACGAACGTCCTGAATATGCAAGAAGTAACGGTCGTACAAGGTTTGCAAACCGAGGTAACCGAATTGCAAATCGCGCTCCGGCACCAATGCTTCACCAAGCTTTTTCAGATCAAATTGGCCGAGCTTGGCGTCCAGAAGGTCCGCTTGAATACCTTTTTTGATGAATTTCGGAAAGTACTCCAGATACGCTTCAGGCGCATCTGCTTGTGCAACTTCCTTGCCGAATACTTCCTTACGGATGGTATGCATCAACAAACGTGCGGTCACTGTTGTATACGCAGGATCTTTTTCCATCAGCGCACGGGCGGCCAGGATGGCGGACTTGTGCAATTCTTCAACCGGTACGCCGTCGTATAGATTTTTGACTGTTTCACGCAAGATCGCATCAGCATCCACGTGTTTTTCCAAACCTATGCATGCTGCGGCAATCAGATCGCGCACTTGATTCATATCCAGCGGACGACGTTGACCGTCTTCAATCACGTGCAATTGATTCGATTCAACTACTGGTTTAGCGGCTTGTTGCTGCGCACGCTCTTCCATACGTTTGGCGCGATACAAAACATAAGCGCGTGCCACATCATGTTCGCCTGAACGCATCAATGCCAGCTCAACCTGATCTTGGATATCTTCAATTTGAAAAGTACCGCCAGCTGGCTGGCGACGCACCAAGGCATTCACAACATTGCCGGTCAACTGATCGACCAATTCACGTACGCGCGCAGACGCTGCGCCCTGCCCGCCGTTAACTGCCAAAAAGGCCTTGGTAACAGCGATCGATATTTTGGATGGTTCAAAACTAACCACCGCACCATTACGGCGGATGATTTTGTATTCGTTCAGTCCAGCTGTATTGACGCTGGTAGTAGATGGAGCAACCGCGAGAGGCGCGATGTTGCCAATTTCCGCCGATGACTTGGCCGAGATTCCTTGTGCAGATTGCATGAAAACTCCTTTTGTAAGAATACCGGTCTGATGACCGTGCTGTTTTTATATAGAAAAACCGGATCGTACCGGTTTGCGAAAGTATTTTTTACACGTTACGTGCACGGCATGGCTTTAATATCAGCGCAAACTAAGCACTTGGCGCCAAGCGCGACACCGTCATGTACTGCAGGCAAGAAGGGCTTTTGCCGACTCTTACCCAATATATACGTAGATACATACGCAAATATGAAGCGGTCAAGATGAAGCGAGAACAAAACCACCCGCAGCGAAAGAGTACCGATAACCCACTACATCTAGTGGCAAAATCGCGATCCGCACTAATTCTAGTACTTGAAATCGATAGGTGCAACCTTTAATCGCGCAATTTGGATATATTTTTATTTATGAAAATATGGGATGGTCATCGCCCATTTTTGGTGTGTGAAAATGCCAGATTGGTGCACAGCATCGGTTTTTGGGATGCAGCCGATAACAGCGCGTGATAATGATCTTGATATTTACCCCAATCGAAAAATGGACCTGGATCCGTTTTTCGGCCGGGAGCAATATCTTCATGGCCGACGACATTTTTCAATGGATATGCCGATGCCAACGCCGCCGTGAGTTGCGCCAAGGCTAGATATTGTTGATCATCGAAGGGGCGAAAATCACTTCCCTCCAGTTCGATTCCGATGGAAAAATCATTGCAACGCTCACGGCCGTCAAATGCGGAAACTCCCGCATGCCAAGCACGTACATGCGTCGACACAAACTGCAATACAGCACCATCTCGGCGAATCAGAAAATGTGCGGAAACACGCAATGGCCTCAACTGTTCAAAATATGGATCCGCGTCGTAATCAAGACGATTCAAAAAAAGATCAGCAATAAATGGGCCATCAAACTGATCAGGCGGCAAGCTAATATTGTGAATTACTAGCAATGAGATGCTGGCATCGTCCGGCCGCGCATCGCAATTGGGGGAGGGTAGGTGCTGCGCACCCTCGCTCCATCCATCATCATTGAATCGAAAGATAGCCGGGTTCATCATCGGCGGCTTTCTATTCTGGCGCCTGAATATTCAGGCGCTGCATGCGATAGCGGAGTTGGCGAAAGCTGATGCCCAGCAATTCGGCAGCTTGGGTGCGATTGAAATGTGTTTTCGTCAGTGCACTGCGAATAATTTCACGCTCAATATCATCCATATGATCGGGCAATGATCCGGGCAAGGTGTCGACGGCAGTTGCTGGCAGGCGCTCTTCAATAGCGTCGCCCACTACTTCTTGCATCGGCTCGCGCACCATCGTTACACTTGCCGATGCATTTAATGGCACCGCCGCCGGGACATCCACTTTCGGCACCAGCTCCGCCTTCAAACGCAGATCACCCGGCGCAATCGAACCATCATTTGCAAAAGCTAGCGCGCGTTCAAGAATATTTTCCAGTTCTCGCACATTGCCAGGAAAATGATAGGTACGCAGCACTTCCAGCGCTTCATGTGTTATCTCGGCACGTTGCCCCGACGGTGCCAAACGCGCCAAGATCGCCTTTGCCAGCAAGTCGATATCTTCCAGACGCTCGCGCAATGGCGGCAGATGCAGCTCGATCACATTTAAACGGTAATACAGATCTTGGCGAAACGTACCCTTGCCGACACAATCATGCAGATTCTGGTGCGTCGCACTAATAATGCGCACATCAATCGGCTCTTCTTGTGTCGCACCGATCTTGCGCACGCAACGCTCCTGAATCACGCGCAACAATTTCACCTGCATCGCCAACGGCAGATCAGCGACTTCATCCAGCAACAGGGTACCGCCATCCGCCGCCTGAAAAAAACCGTCCCTATCGTCAACAGCGCCGGTAAACGCACCCTTGCGATAGCCAAAAAACTCCGCTTCCATCAATGTTTCGGGAATCGCCCCGCAATTGACTGCGATAAACGGCTTGTCGCTACGTGCACTCTGCGCATGAATATCGCGTGCCGCCAATTCCTTACCACTACCAGACTCGCCGCTAATTGCCACAGGTGCCATGCTGCGCGCCAGCTTGGCGATTTGCGCACGCAAAGCCTGCATCGCATCCGACGCCCCCATCAGTCGTAACACAATAGGGTTCGATATTTTCTTACCCGGCGTTGCCACCTCTTCATCCTGATTAAAACGCAAAGCCGAGCGCACCATTACGCGCAATTGCTCCAGCCCCACCGGCTTGGACAAATAATCAAAGGCGCCGGCTTTCAGTGCCATGACCGCATTCTCCGCGCTACCGTATGCAGTAATTACCGCTACCGGTGTATTTTTAAACTCTGCATTGATCTGCTCGACCAACTCAATCCCGAGTCCGTCTGGCAAGCGCATATCGGTCAATACCAATGCGTATTCGTTTTGCGCGAGACACGCGCGAGCGCTCTCGACATCCTGCGCACTATCAACGTCCAGCCCCATTTTGACGAGCGTCAGTTCCAACAGCTCGCGCAAATCTGCTTCATCATCAACAATCAGGATACGGGGAGAAGTCATTGTGGCTTAGGCTTGTATATATAGTCAGATGTCTTCATTGACAGAAAAGGCAATCACGAAACGACCAGTCAGTTGAATATGCTCACCCTCGGTGCGATATTCGTAATTTAACATTGCGCCGTTGTTCAAACATAATTCACGCGCCAGATAGAGTCCCAATCCAGTGCCCTTGCTAGACGTCGTATAAAACGGTTCGAATAAATGCGCCCTCACAGCCGAAGTGATCTGCGGACCATCATCTTGCACGTGCAATTCCAAGCGGTGTGCACTACCGGGCATTACAAAAACCCGAATGCTGCCAGCTGCGCCACTCGCATAGCGTAACGCATTTGTCAGCAGATTCATGATGATTTCACGCAAATGCAGCGGGTCAAATCTGACAGTGTGTCCTTGAATATTATTCAATGTAATCAAGTCAGGCGACACCTCGTGCGCTTCCTGTAACTCAGCCAGAATATCGTTTAACAGCACTTCCAGACTAAGCGGCTCATGATATTGATGTGCCTTGCGGGATAATTTGAGGATGTCTTCGATCATTCGATTCAGACGCGCCACATTGTCCGTCACAATCGATAACAAGCGTTGTCTCCCCACGACCTCCTCATCTTCTGTCAATAAAGCAGTCGCATGTCCGATCGCCGACAAAGGGTTGCGCACTTCATGTGCAATGCTAGCGGTCAATCGCCCCATCGAAGCCAGCTTGAGTTGCTGTGCTTGGTTCTCGATTTCCGTTACGTCCTGCAAAAACATTACTACACGTTCTTCCACCAAACCCGCAGCAGAAACCTTGGCAAAGCGCAGTTTTAAATGCGTCGCCAAATCTCGGCGTATCCCAAGCAGCGTACTCCCTCCTTGCAGCGTCGTACCTTCGGTATGCTTGATTAACACAAAGCTGGGTTTGTTACTTTGGGTAGAACCACGCAAACCAAAGCCTGCCTTCCAAACACTAAAAGCTTCCGCGATCGGCGCTAGCCAAGGCAACTCTGACAGACGTCCATAGCTCATTTCATTGGAAGAGGGAAAGCCCAACATTTGTGCTGCAGCTGGGTTGACTGTCAAAACGCGCCCCTTGCGATCGACCACCACAATGCCATCACCAATATCTTCCATCACAAGTCGGTTAATCGCCTGTTGTACATGTAACGCTTTACCGCGCTCTCGGGCCAACGTTTCCTGCTTGATCAACTTGGCGGCCAGTCGATTGATTGCAAAAATAATGATAAAAAAGGCGGCGCCATATAGGCCAACCTGCGATGAGGAAATATCCGCATTCGTACTTAACAACTGATAGCCATTTTCTGTCAGCAAAAGAATGGTCACCGACGCAACAAAAAATAGCGCCAATACCAGCGGCGCCAGAATTGCACCTCCTGCTAACGGCAGTAAAAATAGAATCGCCAACCCGCTTTTGACACCGCCGACAGATACATACAATAAAAAAATGGCGACGATATCTACTGACACCTGAACGATCAATTGCCACAGGAATCGCTGTCTCCAGTAAATCGACAACACAAGGCAAGAAAATGCAAAAATGAAATACAAAATAAACATGCTCAGATACAGCAGGTTTTCTTGTGGCGACCAGAATTTTTGGGTATTGATGCTTAAATAAGCAAACAGCACCAAAGTAATTAGCGCACGCGTCGAGGCGAACGTTTGAAGGGTTCGCCAAAATGTTATGCGGGTATCATTTACCATCGCATTGGCTGGTTCCATCTTCTAAGATTTCTCGGACAAACGACGATGTTCATCACAGCAATAGACGGTCACGGCATCGCCACGAATGGCTTCTGACTCAGGAAAATATATGCCGCATTGAGCGCAACAAAGCATGGGTTCACCATTTTTGATTTGCGGGCGCGGCATGTCCGCTTGCGCGCGCATCTGCGCTGCTCTCAACTTGCTACGTAATGCCCATATCCCCAATACGATGAGGATGCCCCATAACAACAGCTTCATGCCAAACTCCGATGCAAGATCACTTCAAACACAAAGCGGCTACCAACATACGCCAGCAGCAAGGTCGTAAATCCGATCAAGGTAAAACTGAGCGCAGTTTTACCTCGCCAACCACGCCACTTACGCCCAATTAACAACACGCCAAACAGCGCCCATGACAGCATGGTGAAGATGTTTTTGTGGTTCCATTTAAATGCCTGACCGAATAATTCCTCGGAAAAAAATACGCCAGATATAACCGTTAACGTCAATAGCACAAAGCCGAATGCGATTAGGCGAAATAGCAGTTTTTCCATCGTTAACAATGCAGGCAGTCTATCTAGTGCAAGCGCAAACCAACCAGCCTTTTGCGAGGATAGACGAGTATGCAATTTCGACTCTTGCAAAGCCATCAGCACCGCATGAAAAGCGGCAATCGTCAATGTGCTGTAAGCCAGCATGGCAATAGCGATGTGCCATGGAAAGAGCGCAGTCTTGCCATCCAGAGAAATTACACTACCTGGGAAAATAGCAGGCAATAAAACACTGATCGCTGCACAGGGCAGCACTAAGATACGCAACCCGTCGAGAGAGAAATTACGATTTTCCAGCCAATAAGCAGCTACCGAAATCCACAGCGTGCCAGATAACATGATGGAAAAACCCATGCGCAATGAGTCGGCTGCGATCACATCCCCCCACAGCGCAACGCCGTGCAAAAGCCAGCCGCACAAGGTGCCGAGCGAAATCGCAACGCGTTTGTTTGCGGGGAGGAAAGCACACACTGCGTAGCACAATGCAGCAAGCGCGAACAAGTAGGTATACATCACTTTAGTTTACACCATGTCATCGCCAATTTCGGCATCGATAAAACCGCTTAAATGCGTTTTAGTGACAATATTAATATCACTGTTCTAATCTTGCGTAGATAACCGTCTGTCTGAATAGATACGTCGGCATCGGGTAAAATGACTCTCTTGTTCGCGACGATCGATTTATCATCGCTTTTATCCTCGCGCCACCCAACATTTTTTTGATTATCGCCCCTCATGCTAGACAACCTAACTCAGCGTCTCGCCAAAGCCGTTAAGACTATGCGCGGCGAAGCGCGCCTGACCGAAACCAATACCGCCGACATGTTGCGGGAAGTCCGACTTGCGTTACTGGAAGCTGACGTCGCCCTACCCGCTGTGCGCGAGTTTATTGCCCGCGTTAAAGAAAAAGCGATGGGCGAAGATGTTGTTGGCTCATTGACCCCTGGCCAAGCGTTAGTCGGCGTCGTACAGCGCGAACTGGCGGCGATCATGGGCGCCGATCTTGGCAAAGACGCGTCACAACTAAGCTTCGCTACACAACCACCCGCGATCATTTTGATGGCGGGCTTGCAGGGCGCGGGTAAAACCACTACGGTTGGCAAGCTAGCGAAATACCTACAAGAGCAAAAGAAAAAGAAAGTATTGACGGTCTCCGCCGACGTCTATCGCCCTGCAGCAATTGGACAACTACAAACCATTACCGCTCAAGTCGGCGCAGATTTCTTTCCTTCCACAGAGCAAGACAAGCCGGTAGACATCGCGCTGGCAGCATTGGATTATGCCAAACGGCATTATCACGATGTTTTGATTATTGATACTGCCGGCCGTCTTGGTGTTGATGAAGCGATGATGCAGGAAATTCGTGCTTTACATAGCGCCGTTAAACCGATCGAAACGCTCTTTGTGGTCGATGCGATGCTCGGCCAAGACGCCATCAACACTGCCAAGGCATTCAGCGACGCGCTGCCGCTAACCGGTATTGTGCTGACCAAACTCGATGGTGACTCACGTGGCGGTGCCGCTCTGTCGGTACGATACATCACCGGCAAGCCGATCAAATTTGCCGGTATCGCCGAAAAAATGGATGGTCTTGAAGCGTTCGATCCGGTACGTATGGCTGATCGTATTCTAGGCATGGGCGATATCCTCGCACTGGTAGAAGAAGCGCGAAAGGGTGTCGATCTCGATGCAGCAGAAGGACTAGCAAAAAAAATTAAGGTGGGCGGTAAGTTCGATTTAAACGACTTTAAATCACAAATATCGCAAATGAAAAAAATGGGCGGCATGGCTAATCTAATGGATAAGCTACCCGCACAAATGCAACAAGCCGCTAGCGGTGCCAATATGGGTATGGCGGATAAACAGGTGATGCGTATGGAAGGCATCATCAATTCGATGACACCGCAAGAGCGTGCCAAACCCGAGCTTCTCAAGGCCTCACGCAAACGGCGCATCGCTGCCGGCGCTGGGGTGCAAGTGCAAGAGGTCAATCGTATGCTGTCACAGTTCGATCAGATGCAGTCGATGATGAAGAAATTGAAAGGTGGCGGCATGATGAAAATGATGCGCGGCATGAAGGGTATGCTGCCAGGGATGTAGTCGCCAAGCCTTATCCAGCATCAAACAGCCGAGCCATTTGGTCTCGGCTGTTTTGTTTTTGGCGCGAGAAATCACTGCACAATTACGGGATGGAAGCAGGCCCCGGAGTGTGCGTCACAGCGCATCCCAGGATCAGAACTTCAGATAAATAAACGCTAGCATGGCGCCGATATTCTTAATATTCGTCAGACAAAATCCAGTATTTTGCATCGCCATTCGACTAAAAATCGATAGCGAATTTTTCACTCTGCTTGATTCACGATTTCACTGTGTGGCGTAGACGTGACAACGCAACGACAAATACTAATCAAAACATATAGAAAACACTTGCACAGCTTGGAAAAGCGCACCAATATTAGCGTTGCGTGAATTGGCGCATTTTCCAAACATAATGTGAAGGAGGTTTTACGATGGCAACAGCCAAAAAACCAGCGGCCAAGAAAGCGGCCGCTAAAAAACCAGCTGCAAAAAAAGCGGTAGTGAAAAAACCAGTAGCAAAAAAAGCAGTAGCGAAGAAAGTCGTTGCTAAAAAAGCGCCAGCCAAAAAAGTAGCGGCTAAAAAGCCTGTTGCGAAAAAAGTCGTTGCTAAAAAAGCGCCAGCCAAAAAAGCTGCTGCTAAAAAACCAGCGGCGAAAAAAGTTGCTGCTAAAAAAACGCCACGTAAACCTAATGCAGCGTTCATGAAGCCAGTCACCCCTTCTGCAGTGTTGGCTGCTGTAATCGGCGCGACACCTTGCCCACGGACCGAAGTAACTAAAAAGGTCTGGGATTACATCAAGAAGCACAAACTGCAAAACGATGCCAATCGTCGCATGATTGATGCGGATGAAAAGCTGAAAGCCGTTTTCGGTGGCAAGAAGCAAGTATCGATGTTCGAGATGACCAAACTCATCTCCGGTCACTTGAGCTAAGCTCTTACGCTAAGTTCAGGCACCAAACAAAAGCGCCCGCATCATGCGGGCGCTTTTGTATTTGTATTTGTTTTTCTTTTTTCCTTCGCTTATTTTTACCTAGCTTGGACAATAGACGTGGTCCCCGCTACACAAACTTTTATCGCCATCTAATGACGCCATTTCTCCCACGCCGCTAGTACGGCATTTGGATAAACGGGTCGCCCGCGACTACCGTTGTAACGACCAAGTGCAAGAAACAGATCACCTTTTTCTATATCCAGATACATGCGCAAAATAGAACAGCCATAGCGCAAATTGGTTTGCATTTGAAATAACTTACCCCGATCACCATCGCCAATGACACGACTCCAAAACGGCATGACCTGCATATAACCCATCGCACCTACCGGCGATACTGCATACTTTCTAAACGCGGACTCAACCTGTATCAGACCTAACACCAATGATGGCTCCAATCCCGCACGGCGTGATTCATACCATGCCGTCTGCAGAAATTCTAAGCGCGTCTGGCGATCAGGAATACGCTTATTCAAACGCGCAGACATTTCCAGTAACCAGTCTTGAAAAGCCAACTGCTGTTTACGATCAGAAAATTCAGGCACGGGAGGACGAGAATCAGAGATCGCACGCGACAGTGCGATTCGCACCGAATCTGCCATTGCCTCTTCTTTCTGGTTGCCAGCAAACGCAAGTGGCAGCGCCAACAAAGAAAATAGCAAAAAAATACTACCTGCCGCGAAGCGCCGACAAACCGGATGCAGCGCACACGACCAACTCTTGCGCGCAGATCGCGACGCAATCGCTTGAACTGGCAACTGCATTACGACCGACATGGCTGTAGCAGAAACGGCGGCACACATAATAGAACCATCACGACGCCAATCGTGCTTGAATGAACGCAGGCACCTCATCAATCGCTACCGTTATCGCCTCGGCATCACGACGCCCCTTATACTCCAACTGACCATCCTTCAAGCCGCGGTCACCGATAACAACACGGTGCGGTACACCGATCAACTCCCAGTCTGCAAACATCGCACCTGGACGTTCGCCGCGGTCATCGAGAATGACATCCACGCCTGCGGTTTGTAAGGCTTGGTAAAGTTTGTCGGTTTCAGTCTTGACGCTTTCGCTACGATCATAGCCCATAGGACACAACACCACTTCAAACGGCGCCAGTGCAGCTGGCCAGATGATGCCCTTGTCATCGAAATTTTGCTCAATCGCTGCGCCGACTATACGTGTCACGCCTATTCCATAGCACCCCATTTGCAGTGCTTGCGGCTTACCGTTTTCATCCAGAAACGTCGCCTTCATCGCTTCTGAATACACGGTCCCTAGCTGGAACACATGGCCGACTTCAATCCCGCGTTGTATCGCTAATACGCCATTGCCGTCCGGCGAGACATCACCTTCGACTACATTGCGTAAATCAAGTACGGTTGCTTCCGGCAAATCACGCTCCCAGTTTGCACCGGTGAAATGGAAGCCTTCTTGATTAGCGCCGCACACAAAATCACTCATCTTAGCCACCGTGCGATCTACAATCAGCCGCACCGGCTTTTGAGTATTAAGCGGCCCCAAGTAACCCGGTGGCGTGCCGAACCATTCGACGATCTCGGCCTCGTTAGCAAACCGATACTCACCAAGACCAGGAATTTTCGATACTTTTACTTCATTTAAATCATGATCACCACGTAATAACAGCAACCAAATCTCTTTGCTAACGACACCCTTTTCTTCCTTTTCTGTCGTCAACACGATCGACTTGACGGTTTGCGTAAGCGACAGATTTAGGAAAGCCGCCACATCTTCACACTTGATTTTGTCCGGAGTCGCAGTCTTGGTTAAGGCTTGCATAGCTGCAGCGCGTGGTGTAGCTGGTGCCAGCGCTTCCGCGGCTTCCATATTGGCCGCGTAATCTGACTCCGGGCAATACACGATTGCGTCCTCGCCGGTATCGGCGATCACGTGAAACTCGTGCGAACCTGAGCCGCCGATCGCGCCGTTATCAGCGGCTACAGCACGAAATTGCAGGCCGAAACGGTTGAATATCTTCACATAGGCATCGAACATGATTTGATACGAACGCTTTAAGCCTTCTACATCGCGATCAAAGGAATAGGCGTCTTTCATCGTAAATTCGCGACCACGCATCAAGCCGAAACGGGGCCGACGTTCATCGCGAAACTTGGTCTGAATATGATAAAAATTGAGTGGCAACTGACGATAGGATTTGATTTCCGAGCGTGCCACATCCGTCACAACTTCTTCAGAAGTCGGCTGGATTGCGAAATCACGGCCGTGTCGGTCTTTCACCCGCATCAGTTCTGGCCCCATCTTGTCCCAACGCCCAGTTTCCTGCCACAACTCTGCCGGCTGCACCACGGGCATCAGCAATTCGATGGCACCTGCTCGGTTCATCTCCTCCCGCACGATCGCTTCCACCTTACGGATTACGCGCAATCCGATAGGCATATAGGTATAAATACCGGAGCCGAGTCGCTTAATCATGCCAGCGCGCATCATCAGCTTGTGGCTAACGATTTCGGCGTCGGAAGGGGCTTCTTTGAGAGTGGAAATGAAAAAACGGGATGCGCGCATGACGATGAATTCTTTTTAAAAAGAGAGGAGGTTATAATCAACCCAATTTTAAAGGATTAGCTGGCCGATGCACCCACTCTTCGCACAATTGATTGCAGTCTCTGTTGCACGCTCGCCAAGGGTTGCGGCTAGGAGCTGCTGCGCGCGTGTCGATTTTCAACTGAGGGTACGTTAGCGGCAGAAAGTTTGAGGCGCAATATGCTGGACCGTGAAGGCTACCGCCCCAACGTCGGCATCATTTTGCTCAACGCGCAAAATGAAGTCTGGTGGGGCAAACGCGTACGCGAACATTCGTGGCAATTTCCCCAGGGCGGCATCAAATATGGTGAAACGCCAGAACAAGCGATGTATCGCGAACTCGAAGAAGAAGTCGGGCTGCAAGCACAACACGTCAAGATCGTTGGGCGGACCAGAGACTGGCTGCGTTATGAAGTCCCCGACCATTTTATTAAACGCGAAATCCGCGGTCATTACAGAGGCCAAAAGCAGATATGGTTTCTGCTGCGCATGGTCGGTCGCGATTGCGATATCAATTTGCGCCTGACGGAGCATCCTGAATTTGATGCATGGCGCTGGCATGATTACTGGGTGCCGCTAGATGTCGTAATTGAATTCAAACGCGACGTATACCAACGGGCTCTGCAAGAATTGTCGCGTTTTATTTCCCGCCTGGCCTCACCGACAGTTAAGCAAAATGCATCGCATAATTTGCTACCAAATCAAGACCTACCCTGCCTAGACAAGAAAACAGAACATGAATAACTTTTTAACGGCTCTGCTCAATCAAGCTTCCTTTCGCCGCTATTTTCTGCGCACCTCGGTGGCATGCGTTTTTCTTGCATCGGTCTCATTAGTGTCGGCGCAATCAAATTTTGAAGATGACTATGACAACGAAAGCAAACCATGGCAAGAAATCGCATTGCAACTCCCGGCACCACCACAGCAAGATTCGTTATTACCCTTTTACGTTGGCCCAATCGCTACCCAAGAATTTTTCATCGATAGCAAGTCGCTCTCAGTCGGCACGGACGGGGTGATTCGGTACACGCTGGTTTCACTGAGCTCGCAAGGTGCGAAAAATATTACTTACGAAGGCATACGTTGCGCGACTTTTGAGAAGAAAATCTATGCATCCGGCCATACCGACGGTTCTTGGTCGCGCTCACGTCGAAACAAGTGGACACCGATTATCCGCAATACTACGAATCGCCAGCATGCAGCGCTCGCGATGGATTATTTTTGCAGTAATTTAGCGGTCGCTAGCGACCGCGAGCAAATGATTAAAAGAATTAAAGATAAGCGTTCTCTAACCGATGACCTGACGCGTTTTTAAACCAGCAAAAAATAAAAAAGGCAGCCATATTTTTGGCTGCCTTTTTTACATCTATCCGCCCTATGGCCTTTGCTAAAGCAAGACCATATTATCTCGATGCACTAACTCTGGCTCCTCAACAAAACCAAGTATCGAGATAATCTCTGTCGACGGCTTGCGCATAATCCGGCGCGCTTCTGAACTTGCGTAATTACTGATGCCGCGCGCAATCGGACGGCCGCTTGGATCCACACAGGTAATCACGTCGCCGCGTCCGAAAGCACCCATGACGTCGGTGACACCAATCGGTAACAGTGACTTGCCTTCGGCCGTCAGCTTCTGCACCGCTCCTGCATCTAAAACAATCTTGCCGGCCGTGTGTAAATGCGCAGCCATCCACTGCTTACGCGCAGTCAATTGCGCTGTTTGCGCGGTCAGTTGCGTACCAATTGCCTCACCTGCCGCCAAGCGAGTTAATACATTCTCTTCGCGACCCCAAGCAATTACCGTATCAGCACCCGATAAGGCAGCACGCTTGGCAGCTAAAATCTTCGTCAACATGCCACCGCTACCGATGCTGCTACCAGCGCCTCCAGCCATTACTTCTAATGACGCATCACCAGCGTGAGCCTGATGAATAAAATCAGCATTGAGATTTTTTCTGGGATCCGCGCTGAACAAACCGCGCTGATCGGTCAGAATAATTAAGGCATCCGCCTCAATTAGATTTGCCACCAAGGCGCCCAAGGTGTCGTTGTCGCCAAACTTGATTTCATCGGTAACAACCGTATCGTTTTCATTAACGATCGGCACTACGCCCAGATCCAACAAGGTAAATAACGTCGAACGTGCGTTCAAATAACGCTCGCGATCAGCCAAATCTGCATGGGTTAACAGTACCTGCGCGGTGCGCACATCGTGCTGACGAAAGCTGGATTCATATACCTGCGCCAAACCCATTTGACCGACCGCCGCACACGCCTGCAACTGATGTATAGCGGATGGACGCTTGTTAAAGCCAAGTCGCTGCATGCCTTCGGCGATTGCGCCTGAACTCACCAGCACGACCTCTTTACCTAGCTGACGCAAGGCGACGATTTGCTCCGCCCATGTTTGAATTGCAGCGACGTCCAGACCTTTGCCCTCATTGGTGACGAGCGAAGAGCCGACTTTGATGATGATGCGCTTGGCGTTTTGAATGACGGATTGCATGGGTTGTCACCGCAGTTTTTATTTGATTTCAGTGCAAGGTTGATGACGTTGAAAATTTACCCCGCAACACTTAATATCTATTTATTCTTCGTCAAGAATCTTGAAACGAGGATCGTCTGGATCGATGGAATCAATGCTGCGAACATCCTCTTGCATCTGTGTTTCTTCGGATCGCTGCTCACCCTGACGTTGCGTCGCGATGTAATCGTAGATTTCCGTAACCAGCTCAGAGCAACCATCGCGCGTCAATGCAGAAATCTCAAAAATCGGACCTTTCCAGCCAAAACGTTTGATGAAATCCTTAACGCGTTTTTTTCGCTCTTCAGCTGGCACCATATCCAGCTTATTCAGCACCAACCAGCGCGGTTTGTCGAAAAGCGAGGCGTCGTACTTTTCTAACTCCTTGACGATCGCCTTGGCTTCTTTGACCGGATCGACGTTATCAAACGGTGCCAAATCAACAATGTGCAACAGCAAACGTGTGCGTTGCAAATGACGCAAAAATTGATGTCCTAGGCCAGCACCTTCTGAGGCACCTTCGATCAAGCCTGGAATATCCGCGATCACAAAACTCTTTTCGTGGCTAACGCGCACCACACCCAAATTAGGATGCAGCGTGGTAAACGGATAATCAGCAATTTTTGGTTTGGCGTTTGAGACCGCGGTAATAAACGTCGATTTCCCTGCGTTCGGCATGCCTAGCAAGCCGATATCAGCCAGCACTTTCAGCTCTAGGCGCAACTCACGTCGTTCGCCTTCTTTGCCTTCAGATTTTTGACGTGGGGCACGATTGGTTGACGATTTGAAATGGATATTACCCCAGCCACCCTCACCGCCCTTGGCCAGCAAAACCTGCTGTCCATGCTCAGTTAAATCGGCAATTAACTCGCCGTCATTATTGTCGAACACGAGTGTGCCGACCGGCATCCGCAGCAAAATATCGTCTGCACCTTTGCCATAACAGTCAGCACCACGTCCATTTTCGCCATCTTTAGCTTTATGCATCTTAGCAAAACGAAAATCGACTAATGTATTGATGTTGCGATCGGCTACGGCCACGATACTACCGCCCTTGCCACCATCGCCGCCATCAGGACCACCAAACGGTCTGAATTTTTCACGACAAAAAGACGCGACGCCATTGCCCCCATCACCGGCAATCACTTCGATTTTTGCTTCGTCGATAAACTTCATAATCTCTACCGCTTTAAAAACTAAAAAGGCTCTACCTACGGCAGAGCCTTTCGATTGAAGGCTTGCGCCTTACTTTCGCCTTGCTTTTTTATTACGCTAAAACTTAAGCTGCTACGACAGTAACGTATTGGCGGTTTAACGCGCCTTTAATTACAAACGCAACTTTACCATCGGTCAATGCGAACAAGGTGTGATCCTTACCCATACCGACGTTTTCGCCTGGATGCACCTTGGTGCCACGTTGACGAATGATGATGCCGCCAGCGTTAATCGCTTGACCGCCATAAACTTTAACGCCGAGTCGTTTTGATTCTGAGTCACGACCATTTCGCGTAGTGCCGCCGCCTTTTTTATGTGCCATTTCTGACTCCTTGTATCTGGTTAGTCCGAATCAGCGGCTTAGCCGTTGATCGAAACGATCTGCAATTCGGTATAATTTTGGCGATGGCCTTGGTGCTTCTGGTAATGCTTACGGCGACGCATCTTGAAAATCTTCACCTTATCGTGACGACCATGGGAGACAACCGTAGCAAGGACCGTAGCACCAACAACCAGAGGAGCACCAAACTGAATGGTTTCTCCGATGCCCACTGCGAGCACCTGATCAAGGGTGATTTCGGATCCAATGTCTGCCGGTATCTGTTCTACTTTAAATTTTTCACCAGCGACAACTTTATATTGTTTGCCACCGGTTTTTATGACCGCGTACATGTGAAACCTCATCAATGAATTAAAGAATTTTTCTTCCGCTTCTTCTTCCGTTTCAAATCCATTTAACCTAACTGCCACAATTAAATAAATTGTTTTACCTTGCCAACAACGCAATATATCGGCGCAGAAATCGGGAAAACCGCCAATTATACATAGACTTAGCAGCGCGGTCAAAGTAAATTGTGGCATCCTTTCGCAGCCCAAAACGTCAGCAGATTCTCGCGCTTGGTGCTGGCTTTGCGCTGCGCTGTCGTATAATTCTGCGCATTAATAACGCTTTTCAAATCAGGCTTATTTTGAGTTCCGCACCAATCGCATCTACCAATAATCCGCTCACACAAGCAATTGCCGTTGATTTAACCGCAGTAGATACGGTGATCCGCAATAAATTGCACTCCGAAGTAGCCTTGGTCAACCAAATTGCTGAGTATATTATCAGCGCTGGCGGCAAACGCATCCGCCCAGTTTTGGTGCTTCTAATGGCCAATGCATATGGCTATCAAGGCAATACCCATCATCAATTGGCCGCCGTGGTTGAGTTTATCCACACTGCGACCTTGCTACACGACGATGTGGTTGATGAGTCCTCACTTCGCCGTGGCCGCAAAACAGCTAACGCTTTATTCGGCAATGCTGCATCTGTTTTGGTGGGCGACTTTCTCTATTCGCGCGCCTTTCAGATGATGGTTGCCGCTGGCGACATACGCATTATGCAAATCTTGGCCGATGCGACCAACGTCATTGCTGAGGGCGAGGTGTTGCAATTGCTCAATATGCATGATCCCGATATTTCGGAAGAGCGTTATACCCAAGTAATACGCTCCAAAACCGCCAAACTATTTGAAGCGGCGGCACAACTTGGCGCTTTGGTGGCAGGCGCCTCCGATGCGCAAATCGAAGCGGCCGCAGAATACGGGCGCTCGCTCGGCACCGCATTCCAACTGATCGACGACGTCCTCGATTATTCAGGCCAATCGGACGACATTGGCAAGAATGTGGGTGACGATTTACGTGAGGGCAAAGCTACTTTGCCGCTGATATATTTGATGGAACACGGCACCACCGAGCAAAGAGCACTGGTACGTAGTTGTATAGAAAGCGGCGATGAGCAACATTTCGATGCAGTCCTTTCTGCCGTGACCACATCGGGTGCGCTGGATTACACAAAAAAACGCGCGGAGGACGCAGCCGCAAACGCCACTGCCTCAGTGCAAGCGTTGTCTGATAGCGTTTACAAGCAGGCTTTGCTGAAACTTACCGAATTTGCGGTTTACCGTAACCATTAAAACTTCTGCAAAAAGGCGTACTTAAATATATTGATTAGATACCACCCTATAACTAAATATCTGAACAAGAACCCGTTCGGAATCTTCTGGAAGCTTTACTGAAGCTCGGCGCGCCCTAATCAGCTAACAACTGAAAAATAGCGCAAACTCTGCTCCGCAAGAGATTGCGAAATTACTTGAAATGTTGTGATTCAATCAGTTGATAAGTAACAATATTGCCTAGCGCTTTACAAAAAGTATGCCTAAAGGCATTATCTAATGCACCTTCGACGCTCACGATCGACCTTTTCGGTGTACAAAAATGGCTGCAGTACTCCCAAGTTCCGCGTTAAATAATGCAATGTCAGGACTTGCCCGCGCGCTCCTGCAGGCGGGTCGCATTACCTCTGCACAAGCAGAAATGATCGGCAAGCAAGCCACCACTGATAAGATCCCTTTCATTGACGCCCTGTTAAAGAGCGACGTAATCAGTGCCACCGAATTAGCAGCATTTTGCTCACAAACATTCGGCTATCCGATGCTGGATCTCGCTACGCTCAATCTCAGTGTATTGCCGGAAAATCTACTCGACGCCAAGTTGATGCAAAGTCAGCGCGTGATCGCGTTAGCCAAGCGCGGCAATAAGATCGCGGTGGCGGTCTCGGATCCCACTAATTCGCAAGCCTTTAATCAGATCAAGTTTCAGACGCAGCTGACAGTTGATCCCATCATCGTCGATCATCTCAGCCTCGCTAAACTGATCGACAAAATCGGGCAAAGCGCCGAGCAAAACCTGACGGAGCTAATTGGCGACGATCTCGAAATTGATTTCGCTGAGGATGATCTCGGTGCACCAACAGAAAGTGCTGCGGTCGACATCGACGATGCGCCTGTCGTACGATTCCTGCAGAAAACGCTGGTTGATGCGATCAATATGGGCGCGTCCGATTTGCATTTCGAGCCGTTTGAAAAATTTTATAGAATCCGTTTCCGCGTGGACGGCATCTTGCGGGATATTGCGCAACCACCGCTCGCCATCAAGGAAAAACTGGCGTCTCGTATTAAAGTTATTTCCAAACTCGATATTTCCGAGAAACGCGTGCCGCAAGATGGTCGTATGAAACTCGCAATGTCGAAAACGCGCTCCATCGATTTTCGTGTCAGCACCCTACCGACACTATTTGGCGAAAAAATCGTTATGCGTATTCTGGATGGCTCGCAGGCGCAAATGGGGATTGAGGCGTTAGGTTACGACGACGATCAGAAGCAAACCTTGCTCAATGCGATTCAACGACCGTACGGCATGGTGCTGGTGACGGGACCGACCGGCTCCGGCAAAACAGTTTCGCTATATACCTGTCTGAATCTGCTCAACAAACCTGGCATCAACATCGCGACAGCCGAAGATCCGGCTGAGATCAACTTGCCAGGCGTCAATCAGGTTAATGTCAACGACAAGGCTGGCCTTACTTTCCCGGTCGCGCTCAAAGCATTCTTGCGCCAAGATCCTGACATCATCATGGTGGGGGAGATTCGCGATCTGGAAACCGCGGACATCGCGATTAAGGCGGCGCAAACCGGTCACATGGTTTTTTCCACGCTACATACCAATGACGCGCCCGCGACGCTGACTCGCTTAATGAATATGGGGGTCGCACCCTTTAATATCGCCTCTTCAGTTATTTTAATCACCGCGCAACGGTTAGCGCGCCGTCTGTGTTCATGCAAGCAAACCACCAGCATTCCAGATGAAGCATTGATAGATGCGGGCTTTCGCGAGGATGAACTGGATGGTACTTGGCTACCTTACAAACCGGTAGGATGCGAACGGTGTAGCGGTAGCGGTTATAAAGGGCGTGTCGGCATTTATCAAATCATGCCGATCAGTGAAGATATTGAGCGCATTATCCTGAACCACGGCACTTCAATTGAAATCGAAGATCAAGCGCAAAAAGACGGTGTCCGTAATTTGCGCCAATCGGGTTTGATAAAAGTAAAGCAGGGGTTGACCAGTCTAGAAGAAATTTTAGGCTGCACAAACGTATAAAAAAAGAGGCGTAAAGCATGGCGACTTCAGCACGAAAAATTGGTACTACCAAGGAATTGGTTTTTGCTTGGGAGGGCAAGGACAAGTCTGGAAAAATTGTGCGTGGTGAACTGCGTGCAAATGGCGAGTCGACAGTTAACGCTACCCTGCGTCGTCAAGGCGTGCTGGTAACCAAGGTTAAAAAGAAAACCTACCGCAGCGGCAAAAAAGTCTCCGAAAAAGACATCACCTTATTTACGCGCCAACTAGCCACCATGATGAAAGCTGGCGTACCGCTGCTGCAATCATTCGACATCGTTGCCAAAGGTCATGACAATCCATCGGTCTCCAAACTAATTCAAGACATCCGCTCAGATGTCGAAACCGGCACCAGCTTGAATCAAGCGTTTCGTAAATTTCCACTCTACTTCGACCCTTTGTTTTGCAATTTGGTAGGGGCTGGTGAGCAAGCCGGTATCTTGGAAGACCTGTTAACGCGGTTGGCGATCTACAAAGAAAAAACCCTCGCAATCAAAGCCAAAATTAAATCCGCCCTGTTTTATCCAGTGGCAATTCTCGCGGTGGCCTTTATTGTTACTGCGGTCATCATGATTTGGGTGGTACCGGCATTTAAAGAAGTGTTCAAAAGTTTCGGCGCTGATCTTCCGGCACCAACCGTGGTTGTAATGAATATTTCCGATTTTTTCGTTTCTTATTGGTACATTATTTTTGGTAGTCTATTTGCTGGCTTGTACTTGTTCTTTCAATCATGGCGGCGCTCGCTGAAAATGCAGCAACGTATGGACAGGCTGTTGCTGAGACTACCCATTTTTGGCAATGTGATACGTAAGGCAACCATCGCACGCTGGACCCGCACACTGGCAACGATGTTTGCTGCGGGCGTGCCGCTCGTTGAGTCGCTCGACTCGGTCGGCGGCGCCGCTGGCAATCATGTCTATCTCGACGCAACCAAACGCATCCAAACCGAAGTCAGCACGGGCACCAGCCTGACTGCTGCAATGCAGAACTCGGATGTGTTCCCCAACATGGTGACGCAGATGGTGGCGATTGGCGAAGAGTCTGGCGCGCTTGACAATATGCTGGGTAAGGTTGCAGATTTTTACGAAGAAGAAGTCGATGAAGCGGTCGCCTCTCTTTCTAGTTTGATGGAACCAGCAATCATGGTAATTCTGGGCGTGCTGATTGGTGGCCTCGTGATCGCTATGTACTTGCCGATCTTTAAATTGGGTTCCGTCGTCTGATGATAGATTTGCTTTGGGCAGCACCTGCGGGCAGCATGTTGCCCGCCGTTTTCGCCGGTATCTTTGGCCTTTTGATCGGTAGCTTTTTGAATGTGGTGATCCACCGCATACCGAAAATGATGCAGCGCGAGTCTGACAATTACGTCGCGCACGAAAGCAACCAGCCATTACCGCATCAAGACCGCTACAACCTGATCGCCCCGCATTCTGCATGCCCGCATTGTGGGCATGCCATCACGGCACTCGAAAATATTCCCGTTATCAGCTATGCCGTTTTACGAGGCAAATGTATCGAGTGCAAGGCCGCGATTTCGATGCGCTATCCGATCGTCGAATTAGCCACAGGATTGCTGTCGTTCTTCCTGATTTGGCATTTCGGCAGTGGCTGGGTCGGCGTATCCACCTTGATTTTCGCTTTCCTGCTGATTGCAATGACAGGCATCGATCTCGATACCCAGTTACTCCCCGATGATTTGACCCTGCCCCTGTTATGGTTGGGCTTGCTAATTAATCTGAACGGCACTTTCGTACCCTTGCAAGAAGCGGTGATAGGTGCGGCCGCCGGTTATCTTTGCCTTTGGTCTGTCTACTGGCTATTTAAACTAGCAACTGGCAAAGAAGGTATGGGGTATGGCGACTTTAAACTACTCGCTGCTTTAGGAGCTTGGCTAGGATGGACGATGTTGCCGCTGATTATCCTGCTGTCATCCCTAATAGGCGCAGCAATCGGCGTCGGTTTGATTATTCTGGCTAAACGCGGGCGCGATATTCCGATCCCATTTGGCCCCTATCTGGCGATTGCTGGCGTGATCGCACTACTTTATGGCAAACCATTGACTCAGACTTATCTGGGTTTTTACTAAGACGGAATAACTAACGTGATGGACAAACAGCCGATCTGGAAAAATCGATTTTCCGTCGGACTAACCGGCGGTATCGGTAGTGGCAAGAGCACCGTCGCTAATCTTTTTGCCGCAGCAGGTGCGGCAGTCATCGATACCGATGTAATTTCGCACCAACTCACAGCCACAAATGGCGACGCCATCGCGCAAATTCGAGCAAGCTTTGGCGCCCAATTCATTCTGCCTAACGGCGCGATGGATAGACCTCGGATGCGTGAAGCGGTATTTGCAGAACCTGCCGCCAAAGCAAAGCTGGAGACTATTCTCCATCCGTTAATACGAGAACAAACTGAATACTTGGCGCGTGAGGCACCAGGCGAGTATTTAATATTTGTAGTGCCGCTGTTGGTGGAATCTGGCGTCTGGCGGAAACGCGTGTCACGAATCTTGGTGGTTGACTGCTCGGAACAAACGCAAATCGAACGCGTAATGCAACGCAACGCCCTCAGCCAAGCACAGGTTGAAGTGATTATGCAAAATCAGGCGACGCGCGCTGACCGACTCGCTATCGCCGATGATGTCGTCAATAATGACGGCGATCAGGCATTATTGGAACTGCAAGTAAGAACCCTCCATCAAACCTATCTCGCGATGGCGCAAACACAATGAACGATCATCACAATTGATTGTCTAGAGGAAATGTCGACGATTGCAAATCGGATAGAAATTTGACTAGGGCAATCATCCGTATGAAGGCGCAATGCGGGCATCGCAAAAGGATTAACTTGCGCAGTATTGATATTGGTATTTGTAATTTGCCGCCGCTTCGTTCAGAATCACGTAATTAGCTCGCATTACTTAAGTTTCAACTATTAGGCTTTATCTTTAAAAGGGACGTCATCTTGATTGTTTACGAATACCCTTTCAACGAGCGTATTCGCACGTTATTGCGACTGGAAGATCTGTACGAAAAATTCGCTTTTTTCGTCAGTCAAGATCATGCGCAACAACATCATGTCGCCCTTGCCACGATCTTTGAAATGCTAGAGGTAGCCGGGCGAGCCGATCTTAAGTCGGATCTGCTACAAGAATTAGAGCGCCAAAAGCAAACCTTGCTAGGTTTCAAGTCCAATCCCAATGTTGAAGCCGCGATGCTGGATGAAATCTTATTTGATATCGATCACATCAGCACCGCTTTGAGCGCATCGCAAGGCAAAACCGGACAGCATATCCGCGAAAATGAATGGTTAATGAGCATACGTGGTCGCACCATCATTCCGGGCGGCGCCTGTGAATTTGATTTGCCATCTTATTATGCGTGGCAAAACGACTCGTCAGAACAGCGTTTAGCCGATATCCATAAATGGTTTACGCCACTGTCGCCGTTATTTGACGCAATCGCGATGATTTTGCGCCTACTGCGGGAATCGGGCCGACCAGTCAAAATTATCGCCGAATCAAATAGCTACCAGCAAATGTTGCAAGGGAGAACCTATCAAATGCTGCGCTTGCATATTGACGCATCGCTAGGCGCCATTCCTGAAATTTCGGCAAATAAATACATGCTCTGGATACGTTTCACTTCGCAGGATGGTGATCGCAAGCCCAAGGCCTACGAAGGTGACGTACCTTTTGACCTGAGCTTGTGCAGTTTTTAAGATTACGAGATTAGAATAATTATGGTTGCAGTAGTTGATTGCCCTACATGTGGCAACAAAGTTGAGTGGCAAGAGCAAAGTACGTTTCGTCCATTCTGTTCCGCGCGCTGCAAAGAAATTGACCTAGGTGCGTGGGCAGAAGAAAAATATGTGATTCCGGTGGTCAATCCACTCGACGACTTGGATGAAGACAGCTCTTCTCAACCGGACGCTGCATCCTGACTCATCCCCCACAGCGGCAGCTTTTCATCTCCTCGCTTATTCATATCGCAGTTTATCCAGCCAAGTAATCAAAGGTACGGTCGCTGGCAAAAGCGGCTCTACATTGACACATCCCTGCCAAGCAAAAGCCTGATTTTCCAAACTTTGCGGCTCGCCTTGCCAATCCTTGCTGATATAAAAATGTAGGCGTACATGCGCGTGTGGATAAACATGCTCAACGCCACACCACGCTTCGACTGAATTAATCTGTATCCCTAGTTCTTCGACAAACTCACGTTTGAGGGCATCGACTATTGCCTCACCCGCCTCAACTTTCCCACCGGGGAATTCCCAATAGCCTGCATACGGCTTGCCGTCTGGGCGCTGTGCCATCAGCACATCACCATTCTTCTTCATCAAGATACCGACGGCAACGTCGATGGGGGCGGGTTTACTGACACTCATATCCACTTGTTAAGTATTGTTCAACTTGCCTGCATAGTCGCGCGCAAAGTGCCAAGCAACCCGCCCGGAGCGCGACCCGCGTTGCAAGGCCCACTGCAAGGCCTCGGTTTTAGCATCCGCAATCTGCGCTGCATTGCAGCCAAAATGGGCCAGCCAATGCGCGACGATCTCCAGATAATCATCTTGCTTAAATGGATAGAAAGTTACCCACAGACCGAATCGCTCAGAGAGTGAAATTTTTTCTTCTACGGTTTCACCTGGATGCAGATCGCCGTCATCCCCATGCGTATAGCTGGAATTGTCGGACATCTTTTCTGGCATCAAATGACGACGATTAGACGTCGCATAAATCAGTACATTATCCGATTGCGCAGCGATACTGCCATCCAATGCCACCTTCAATGCTTTGTAGCCACCTTCGCCTTCTTCAAACGACAAATCATCACAAAAAATAATAAAGCGCTCGGGACGCGCGGCTACTAGATCAACAATGTCGGCCAAATCACTGAGATCGTCTTTGTCGACTTCAATCAAGCGCAACCCTTGGTCTGCGTATTGATTTAGACAAGCTTTAATCAATGACGATTTTCCGGTGCCACGCGCACCAGTCAACAACACGTTATTCGCTGGCAAACCCTGCACAAACTGCCGCGTATTTTGTTCTATCAATTCCTTTTGCGGGCCAATATTATGTAGATCGCTCAACGCAATCGGTGCCACCTGCCGGACTGCTTGCAAATGACCTGTCGTGTTTTTACCGCGTAGCTTGCGCCACCGAAAAGCGATGCCGACATGCCAATCAGGTTCTGGCGTGGCCGTCGGTAGAATTGCCTCAAGGCGGCCTAGCAAGGTTTCGGCGCGGCTTAGAAATTTTTCAAGTTCAGTCATTGGATAAATAGGTGTTCAGCAAAACAAGCAATTCAAAACGATCTGGGCGATACACGATCAAGACCGGTAATCAGCATTAATTGATACGTACTCATGCGATAAATCGCAGGTCCAGATCGTCGCACTGGCATCGCCGCGCCCTAATTTGACGCGCACAATAATTTCACTTTGCTGCATCACCCGCTGACCATCGGCTTCTTGATAGTCTGGGTTCCGCCCACCATTTTTAGCGACCCAAACATCATCCAAATAAAGATTGAGTAGACTCACATCAAGATCATCGACGCCAGCATAACCAATCGCCGCCAAAATACGGCCAAGATTAGGATCCGAAGCAAAGAATGCTGTTTTGACCAATGGTGAGTGTGCGATCGAATAGGCAATCTTGCGGCATTCTTCGCGATTTTTACCGTCTTCTACAATAACGGAAATAAATTTAGTCGCACCTTCGCCGTCACGCACAATCGCTTGCGCCAAAAATTGCGACAACTCCAGCACCGCATCCAACAATGCTTGATACTCCGCACTGTCCACCGCCGACACGTCAAGCGCGGCCGTACCAGTCGCAATCAACATAAACGAATCATTGGTCGAAGTATCACCATCAATCGTGATGCAATTGAACGAACGATCCGCAACATGTTTTAACAATTGACCAAGTACAGGTTGCGCAACTTTGGCATCGGTTGCGATGAAACCCAACATGGTCGCCATATTCGGCTTGATCATGCCAGCGCCTTTGCTGATTCCAGTCAATGTGATGGTTTGACCACTGATGATCACTTGACGCGAGGCCGCCTTGGGCTGCGTGTCGGTGGTCATAATCGCTTGCGCAGCATTGAACCAGTTGTCCGCCGCAAGATTGCCTAGCGCCTGTGGCAATCCAGCGATAAGCCTATCAATTGGCAGTGGTTCCAGAATTACACCGGTCGAAAACGGCAAGATTTGTGCAGCATCACATTGCAGCAAGCCGGCCAAAGCATCACAGGTCGCGTTGGTATTGGCTAGCCCATCAGCCCCCGTCCCAGCGTTGGCATTGCCGGTGTTAATCACCAGCGCCCGAATTGGCTTGTCCGCCACACGCTGCTGCAAGCGCGTTTTACATATCTGTACTGGCGCCGCACAAAAACGGTTTTGTGTAAAAACGCCGGCGACAGTCGCGGAATCAGCCAATCGCATCACCAGTAAATCCTTGCGATTTGCTTTACGTATACCTGCTTCGGCATGACCGAGCTCAATGCCGGTGACAGCTTTCAAATCGGATGCGACGGGAACGGGAGAATTAACGGCCATGTAGATAGCACTTTCAGCAAAAGGTCAAAGAATCTATTGTAAACATTTTGCCTGTTTGTCGTTGCGTATGTCGTTGCGCTCGCACCGGTCATTCAATATGCGTTCTCGGCACCTGACATTCGACAAACACTTGGCGCCCATTTGATCAAATCAAGGCAACAGATTCTTTGCGACTACAAACCAAGGCCGCATAGCAATCGGTATCGCGTGCGCTTCTGAATCTATTGGGATCATCGACGCAGAAACCGAATTAAAAACATTGCCGCCAATTACGCTGGCCCAACCTTCCTCTCGATGGACTTCTATCACCATATCGCAATGACCGGCTAAACTGGGACGAATGTCATCCACAGTGGTCGCCGCATTCGTGCCACGTGGCGCGCAGATCAAATCACCCGGTGCAATCGGTGTAGTCGCCGCAGGACGTAATTCAAACGCGGGATTAGCTTGCGATTGCCGCTGTTTTAAATAGCTCAAATAGCTGAAATGCACATCGTCCGGTGTGAAGTCGTACGCTGACACATTTGTCACTACCATCAGGTACGAAATAAATGCCGCCGACCATGCTTGATCACGATCGGCACCATTCAAGTCCTTATCCACTGCGCGCCAATATAGCGCGATGCGTTGCACCGCTTCACCTTCGTCTTCCAGCAAACCCAATCTGGGCGCACTCAATATAGACTGGCGCATATCGATCTGCTGCTCACCAAAAAATGTCCATTCAGCTTTCGCGGCAGCCACCAGCGCTGCGCGCGTGGGTGCCGCAGTAGCGATATTTAATGGTGGTGTCAGGCGCTCCGCGGCGACGCGTTTTTCTAAACTAGAACAGGCTTGCAGCATCATAAGGCTAAGCGTCATGCCAATTATTTTGCTCGATAACAGCAGACTTTTACGGGGCAAGGAAGGAGTCATTTTTTGCATATTAGTTTGTGCGATCAAAATGCGGCAGAAGAAATTGATCAAGAATTGAGACTAAACCGACCACGACAGTTTAATAGCGAAAAACTTAGGCGAAAGAAAAACCGCCAGACCTGCGTAGGCAGAACTGGCGGTTTTTTATCCTTAACAATCTATCTGCATCGACGCACGGTGAGTCATCGATAGTTAGAACGTCAAGACAGTTTGCCGTGACACTGCTTATACTTTTTACCGCTGCCACAAGGACAAGGATCATTACGTCCAACTTTAGGCAGGGTATTGACTTGCGGTTGATTCTTAGCGCCAGAATCGGAAGCTGCGGTCGGCGCCAACAATTCCTCTGGCGCTGCCTCGGCATCAAAATCCGCATGTTGATAATGCACGTTTGCCAACTGCGACTGATTCAGTTGCTCTTCTGCCGCATCAATTTCTGCGCGCGACTGAATGCGCACGGTCATCACAATCTTGATCACCTCGTCTTTGATCAGATTCAGCATTTGTCCAAACAACTCAAAAGCCTCACGCTTGTACTCTTGCTTTGGATTTTTTTGCGCATAACTACGCAGATGAATACCCTGGCGCAAATGATCAAGTGCTGCTAGGTGTTCACGCCAGTGCGAGTCGACTGCTTGCAAGGTGACGCTACGCTCAAACCCTCCGAACGATTCCTCACCGACCACAGCCACTTTGGCGATATAGACCTCGTCTGCGATCTGTTGCAAGCGCTCTAGCAAATCTTCATCGCTGAGATCCGGTTCAGCTTCCAGCATTGCTGCAGCAGCAAAATCAAGCTGCCACTCATCCCGCAAGGTCGCTTCCAAGCCCGGCAAATCCCATTGCTCTTCCATCGACTGCTCTGGCACATAGAAGCGGAACTGCTCTTCGAACACACCCTTGCGCAACTCGGCAATCATTGCCGATACTTCTTGTTTTTCCAACAGTTCATTACGCTGCTGATAAATCACCTTGCGCTGATCGTTGGCAACGTCATCGTATTCCAGCAGTTGCTTGCGAATATCAAAGTTGCGTGCTTCGACCTTACGTTGTGCCGATTCAATTGAACGAGAGACGATGCCAGCCTCAATCGGCTCACCTTCCGGCATCTTCAGTCGGTCCATGATTGCACGTACGCGATCACCAGCAAAAATGCGTAACAACGCATCGTCCAGCGACAGATAGAAGCGTGAGGAGCCTGGGTCACCTTGACGCGCAGCACGACCGCGCAATTGATTATCAACGCGACGTGATTCATGCCGCTCGGTGCCGATAATATGCAAGCCACCCGCGGCCACGACTCCATCATGCAGTGACTGCCACTCATCACGCAATTTTTGTGCTTGTGCGGCTTTTTCTGCGTCACTCAGCGCTGGATTTTCATCAATCAGTTGCACCTGCTTATTGACGCTACCACCGAGCACAATGTCGGTACCCCGACCGGCCATATTAGTGGCGATCGTGATCGCTTTTGGACGCCCTGCCTGTGCAATGATTTCCGCTTCGCGCTCATGCTGTTTAGCGTTCAATACGTTGTGCGGCAGTTTGGCCTTGCTCAAAATGCTAGACAACAATTCCGAATTTTCAATCGACGTCGTACCGACTAGCACCGGCTGACCACGCTCGTAGCAATCCTGAATATCCTTCACCATGGCATCGTATTTTTCCGATGCGGATTTATAAACTTGATCCTGTTTATCTTTACGCTGGTTAGGACGGTTTTGCGGAATGACAACAGTTTCTAGACCATAAATTTCCTGAAATTCATACGCTTCAGTATCTGCGGTACCGGTCATGCCGGCCAACTTGGTATACATCCGGAAGTAGTTCTGGAACGTAATCGAGGCCAAGGTCTGATTCTCGTTCTGAATCTTGACCCCTTCTTTCGCCTCGACAGCCTGATGTAAACCGTCAGACCAGCGGCGACCGCTCATCAACCGACCGGTAAATTCATCAACGATGACGACCTCACCATCCTGCACCACATAATGCTGATCCTTGTGGAACAACGAGTGTGCACGTAAGGCGGCATAAAGATGATGAATTAACGAGATATTTGCGGCGTCATAAAGTGACGCGCCTTCTGGTAGCAAACCCATGCGAGTCAGGATTTGCTCCGCTTTTTCATGACCGGCCTCGGTTAATAAAACCTGATGCGCTTTTTCATCCTTGGTGTAATCACCAGGAACTTCAACCACGCCTTTGCCATCTGGCGTTTCTTCGCCAACTTGCAAAGTCAGTAGCGGTGGTAATTCATTGATTTTGTAGTAGAGATCAGTATGATTTTCTGCCTGACCAGAGATGATTAGTGGCGTACGCGCTTCATCAATCAGAATCGAATCGACTTCATCGACGATCGCAAAATGTAGAGTACGTTGCACTCTATCTTCGATGTCGTAAACCATGTTGTCACGCAAATAATCGAATCCAAATTCGTTATTGGTGCCGTAGGTGATATCCGCGTTATAGGCAATTTGCTTGGCGTCATGATCGATGTGCGACAAATTAACGCCAGTAGTCAAGCCCAGCCATTTGTACAGCACCCCCATATCTTCGGCATCGCGCTGCGCCAGATAATCATTGACAGTCACAACGTGTACGCCTTTTCCGGCGAGCGCGTTCAGATATGCCGGCAAGGTCGCCATCAGCGTTTTGCCTTCGCCGGTACCCATCTCGGCAATTTTGCCGTGATGTAGGGTCATGCCGCCGATTAACTGCACATCAAAGTGGCGCATCTTCAAGACACGCTTGCTAGCCTCGCGACAAACGGCAAAGGCTTCCGGCAACATGCTATCGATATCTTCGCCATCCGCAAGACGTTGCTTGAACTCTGGTGTTTTGGCTTGCAGTTCGGTATCCGACAGTGTTTCTATCGATGCTTCCAGAGCATTGATGATACGAACGGTTTTATGATATTGCTTGAGCAGTCGCTGATTGCGGCTACCAAAAATCTGGGTCAGTAATGACATGCTGGGCTTTTTTGAATTCTAAAAGGAGTTCTGGCGCCGATATCGCACTGCTGCATTATCTGCAAAGCGCCCCTATCGGCGTTCGACCAAATTGGCGATTCTATCACGCGACTTTCGGCAGATTGGGACGATCACCACAGAAACAAGCGCAGAAAGGCGAAGTTACCCTAGTTAGCGTTTATTTATTATTCGTAACTTCAGGCGGTTAATAACTACTTCGCAGCGAGAGCATTGAGTTTGGCTTGATTTGCGCCAGCCGCCAAAAACTTACGAGGGTCTTGCGCCACGCCCTTGTACCGCACTTCAAAATGCAAGTGCGGCCCAGTCGAGCGACCCGTTGTACCCACATCCGCGACATGCTGCCCGCGACGCACGATATCACCCACATGCACCAAAATACGCGAGGTGTGCGCATACCGGGTAATCAAATTATTGCCGTGATCGATTTCCAGCATATTGCCGTATTCTGGATGAAATTCCGCCGCTGTGACGACGCCACCGGCCGCCGCCATAATGCGCGTACCGGTTAGAGCAGGAAAATCCAAGCCTTCATGCATCGCCCTACGACCGTTAAACGGATCGATCCGCCAGCCGAAACTCGATGAGTTATAGGTTACGTTAACGGGGCTGCTGGTCGGTAATAGGCGAGATTTAATTTTGTCGACCATCAGACTGGATTCGATCGCATTCATGTAATCCGAACGATGTTGCAAATCACTGTCCATGCTATCCAGCAAGCCTTGAAACTCAGACATGGTCAGATCATGACTGCTGTGGGCATCCATGCTAGGGGCGGCACCACCTTGCCCTAACGTGCCGCGAAAACTGAATTCAGTCGGTTTGATACCCGACAAACCCTGCACGCGCTCACCCAGCGCATCCAGTCGCATCATCTGCGCTTGCATTTCCCCCAACCGGCGCGCCATCAGCGCCAGATTTTCTTTTAAAAACTTCTCTTTTTTATCTTCGTCAGGATGCGCTACCGAAGTTACCAAACCACGGAAGGATAACGGCATATCGGCGGCATTACGGGCGGCGATATAGGAAAGCAGCATCGCGCTCGATAAAACCGCCACCACAAACAACATGAAAGCGAGCAGCAGATGCCGGCGTGTCAGCGTGACTGACTTCGCATGAGTAAACCGCGGGTGCAACAAAATAATCTGCATCGCAACTCCCTGAGTGCGTCGATCATCGCCGACTTGTGATAAGGTTGAATGACGATGCAAGCGCCTTCATTTACCTTCATTTTCGCAATAACATGACCCCTTCAAAATCAGCAAAAGGGGCCGCGGATTTCTTGCGCTCACACGACAAAATGGCCGCGCTTATGCCAGCGATTACGCGCATGGCGGCTTTGCAAAAGGATTGCGCAGAAATACTCCCTGCGATGTTTTCCGATTGCTCGGTTTTACAATTTGAGGCGGAGCAGTTGGTACTATCCGTACCCAACGCAGCGCTCGCCACCAGATTAAAACAACAGAGTCCCAAGCTACAGGCTACGTTATTGCAGCGGGGTTGGCAGGTTAGCGCAATCCGTTTGAAAGTGCAAGTCGACAAAACACCAGTGAAATCAATCACTTCCAAACAATTGATATTGCCACAACAAGCCGTTTCGGCGTTTACTGCACTCAGCCAAACGCTAGAGGATTTGCCTAGCAATCAGGCGCTCAAAAAAGCATTAAGTGATCTTGCGCGCCATCATGGCGGCAAATAAAGCAAAACCACCGCGCATTAGGAAGTTGATAGCATCATGTCATCAACTTACGCTAACGTCCAAAATCAGCGCTTAAAATTTAAAAGTGCTGCGCGTTAATTCAGCGCCCACTCCAAGCCTGCCTGTCGCACATAATCTGTTGGTGCCGCATCGATCTTGTCAAAGGTAACAATTTCGTAGGCATCTGGTTGCTCCAATAACGCACGCACTAATAAATTATTTAGCGTATGGCCTGACTTATGCGCGTTGTAAGCTGCGATCAAGGGATACCCAATCAAATAAAGATCGCCAATCGCATCCAGGATTTTGTGGCGCACAAATTCGTTTTCGTAACGCAGGCCATCCGTATTCAAAATCCGATATTCATCCATCACGATCGCATTTTCCAACGAGCCGCCGCGAATTAAACCAAGACCCCGCAAGGCCTCCATATCGTGCATAAATCCAAAGGTGCGAGCGCGTGCAACATCTTTGACGTAAGACTCGAGACTAAAATCGATTTCAGCCGTTTGCCCGGTACCATCCACTGCGGGATGATTAAATTCAATGAAAAACTTGAGTTTGAAACCTTCATACGGCTCAAGTCGCGCCCAGATTTCACGGTCACCACTACCTTGCCGCACTTCCACTGCTTTCTTGACCCGAATAAATTTTTTCGCACTCTCCTGCTCTTGCAAGCCAGCTTGCTGCAGCAAAAAGACAAACGACGATGCAGAGCCATCCATGATCGGCACTTCTTCAGCGGTCAGGTCCACATACAGATTGTCGATACCCAAGCCAGCACAGGCTGACATCAAGTGCTCTACGGTAGAAACTTTGGCGCCGTCCTTGTGCAAGGTAGACGCCATACGCGTATCCCCTACATCGGTAGCGGTCGCAGGGAATGCCACGACTGGATCGAGATCAATGCGACGAAAAATAATACCGGTATCAATTGGCGCTGGGCGCAAGGTCAACTCTACTTTGGTGCCGGAGTGTAAGCCGACGCCAATAGACTGAACTTCTTGTTGAATGGTGCGTTGTTTAAGCATGAGCGATTATAACAATCTATGACAAAAAACGCGGCATGTGGACGCCTCAAATAGCAGTCGCAGTGCCCAGCACGCAACATCTAAGTCGGCGGCACAAACGTCTCGATAAACCAAACATCAGGGCGAATGCCGCGCTAATGTAAAAAAATGGCGCACTAGGCGCCATTTTTTTGCAACGTATTTATCACCCATCTACTGAGCATTCGCGAATTACGCGCCAACACTCTAAAAACTGCATTTAGATTTGTTCCAGCAGTTTTTCTGCAGTCGATACTTCCAGATGGCCGCTATCTTCTACATTCAAGACTTTTACGGTGCCATCTTCTACCAACATCGAGTAACGTTGCGAACGCACACCCAAACCACCTTTGGTCAGATCAAATTCCAGACCTAGTGCTTTGGTAAACGTACCGCTACCGTCAGCGATAAAGCGCACTTTGCCGCCCGCTTTTTGCTCACGACCCCAAGCACCCATGACGAATGGATCATTGACCGAGATACACCAAATTTCATCAACGCCCTTGGCTTTGAATTGATCTGCCATTTTGATATAGGCAGGTGCGTGTTGCTCGGAGCAGGTAGGCGTAAATGCACCCGGAACTGCAAAAATTGCAATTTTCTTGCCTTTGGTAGCTTCGTGCACCATTACTTTGCTTGGTCCGACCGCGCAAGCTTCGCTCGCGACGTCAACGTATTCTGCAAGCCGCGCTTCTGGCAGCTGATCACCAACTTTGATAGTCATTATGAATTCCTTTGATATGTTTTAACGGTAAAACCTGAGCAGCAAAACCTCAACCGCAATCCCTAGCCTGCGGCACCTAAAGATCATGCCAAGTGAGAAACGCCGCGCACGGGGCGCGGCGTTACAAAACGAAGTATGCCTTGTTCTAACTATCTTTGCAGACAGTTTGACAATTTAGTCAGCCTGCTTACGCAAAAATGCTGGGATGTCATAGGTTTCCATACCGTTTTTTTCCAATGCGCGTACCGTATCAGAAGCCGATTCACGACGCCATACCGCTGGCGCTTTCAAACCGTTAAACGATGGAGATGCTTGTGCCGCACCTTGTAACATGCCGGTATTCGCCATCATCGGTTCGTCATGCGTACCGGTACGCAACATCGGCGTTTGCACCAATTGCACACCCTTGCGTGAACGACCCAAACCGGTTGCCACCACAGTGACGCGGATATCGTCGCCCATTGCATCGTCATACGCGATACCTTGTGCAATCGATGCATCCGGTGCGGCAAATGCGCGCACAGTTGCCATGACTTCTTTGATTTCCTTACCTTTGAGGCTGCGGCTTGCAGTGACGTTAACCAACACGCCACGTGCACCCGACAAATCGATACCGTCTAACAATGGCGAGGCAACCGCTTGCTCGGCAGCGATCCGCGCACGATCAACGCCATGCGCCGTTGCGGTGCCCATCATCGCTTTGCCTTGCTCACCCATGATGGTCTTAACGTCATTAAAGTCGACGTTGATATGACCAGGCACATTGATGATTTCAGCGATACCAGCGACCGCATTGTTCAATACGTCGTCGGCGTGTTGTAGCCACTCGAGCATGCTGTCATCTTCATAAATCTCTTCCAGTTTTTCATTCAGGATGATAATCAACGAATCGACATGTTGGCTCAGCGCCTCCAGACCTTCGTCGGCGATGTCCATGCATTTCTTGCCTTCGTACGAGAATGGCTTAGAAACCACCGCAACAGTCAATGCGCCCAACTCTTTTGCGATCTGCGCGACAATCGGCGCGGCACCGGTGCCAGTACCACCACCCATGCCGGCAGCGATAAAGACCATGTGCGCACCGCGCAATGCATCTTCAATCCGTGCTCGGGACTCTTCCGCCAATTGGCGACCAACCGCAGGCTTCATACCAGCACCCAAACCAGTATCACCGATTTGAATCACGTTATGCGCGAGCGACTGTTCCAACGCTTGTGCATCGGTATTAGCAGCGATAAATTCGACTCCGCTGACGCCTTTGTTGATCATATGTTGCACCGCATTGCCGCCAGCGCCACCAACACCGACAACCTTGATCACGGTACCTTGCGAAGCAGTTTCTAGCATATCGATTTCCATGACATTTCCTTCTAAAAGTTACAGTTCCCAGTTGATAGGCTCCACGCGGTGTGGCGACTAGCAACTGCTAACTGTGGGTTAAATCAAAATAAATAAAAAATTAATGCACTACCAAATACATCCAGCAAAATCCAACGAACTTAAAAATTACCTAAAAACCATTCCTTCATGCGACGTAGAAGCGCCGTCGCCGAGCCATCCTGACGCGTGACAATATGTCCACGCAGATACTGCTTCTTCGCTTCCAACAACAAACCCAGTACCGTGGCATAACGCGGGCTACACACCACATCTGCCAATTGACCTCGGTAGGCCGGTGTTCCCAAACGTGCTGGCTTCAAGAAAATATCTTCTGCCAGCTCTTCCATTCCCGGCATCATTGAAGTGCCGCCAGTCAGCACGATGCCGGATGACAGTACTTCTTCGTAGCCAGATTCGCGCACGACCTGATGCACCAGTGAAAATAACTCTTCGATACGCGGCTCAATCACGGCTGCCAATGCCTGACGTGACAAACTGCGGGTGCCGCGATCACCAAGTCCCGGCACTTCCAAGGTTTCGCCTGGGTCAGCCAACACTTGCTTGGCCATGCCGTAACGCAGCTTGATGTCTTCTGCTTCCGCCGTCGGCGTGCGTACTGCCATCGCAATATCGTTGGTGATCTGATCGCCAGCAATTGGAATTACAGCCGTGTGGCGAATTGCACCTTCGGTAAAAATCGCGACATCGGTCGTGCCACCGCCAATATCAATCAACACCACGCCCAATTCTTTTTCATCTGCAGTCAATACTGCTTCGGCAGATGCCATCGGTTGCAAAATCAAATCGGATACTTCAAGCCCGCAACGACGGATGCATTTGACGATGTTCTGTACTGCAGAAACGGCGCCCGTGACGATGTGTACCTTGACCTCGAGTCGGATACCGCTCATGCCGATTGGTTCACGTACATCTTCCTGATTATCGACAATAAATTCCTGCGGTACCGTGTGCAGTAATTGTTGATCCGTCGGTATGTTGACCGCCTTTGCAGTCTCGATCACGCGCGCGACGTCGGTGGCAGTCACTTCTTTTTCTTTGATCGCCACCATGCCGCTGGAGTTGAAACTCCGAATATGGTTGCCCGCGATACCGGTATACACGTTTCGTATCTTGCAGTCGGCCATTAATTCGGCCTCCTCAAGTGCGCGCTGTATCGACTCGACTGTTGCGTCGATGTTGACGACTACGCCTTTCTTTAATCCTCTGGATTCGTGTTGCCCCAGTCCGATCACTTCGTGGCGTCCATCGGCGAGAACTTCGGCCACTACCGCCACTACTTTGGTAGTGCCAATATCGAGGCCAACGATCAGATTTTTTGCGTCTTTTGTCATGTTGTTCCGCTTACTGTTTTTTACTGCTTTTACTATTCAATCCGGCGGTCAAACCTTTTGCTTGCAAGGCCAAACCATTCGGATAACGCATGTCTATGTTTTCAATCCGATCTTGCAAACGATCGAGCAACTGCGGATACACACTAACCAGTCGAGCGACTCTATCTTGCATCGTGCTACTGTCTTCTTCTCTACCCAACTCCACTCTGACGCCATTACTCAATGTCACGGTCCAGGCATAGCGGTGCGACAACTTTAATGCACTCACCGATAAACCTAGCGATGCAAACCATCGATTCAAATCGCCTAATCTTTCTACTACTTCAAGCGAACTGCCATCTGGACCACTAAATTCGAGCAACTTTGCATCCTCTTCCGCTTCTGCCATGTTGGCGGTAAATACATCGCCGCGCACTGAGACGAGCCGTCCATCTTCACCCCATGTGCCGAGCGGCATGTACTCTTCCAAAGTCACAATCAACTGATTGGGCCATTCACGGCGTATCGTCGCTTTTCTTACCCATGGCACTGACTCAAATACCTGACGCACCGTATCAAGATTGGCAGTAAAAAAATTTCCCTTAATCCGCGCCAACGCTGCACTGCGAATAATCAAAGGATTTATGTGGCGCAATTGCTCCTGTTGCGCGCCTTCTACCCGAATCACTTTCAACGTGAAATACGGTTGTTGCGTGACCCACCACACGCCGGCAGAAATCAACGCGAGTACAACCAGCCCAAACAGGGTATTAGCGATTGCATTCAACAATTTGATGTCTTGCCACATAGCGTGATCGTTATCCTTGTTCCTGTTGAGGCGACTTCAACTCCAGCTTAGCCGCGCGCAGAATTTCCAAACACAAATCTTCGTATTCTGTGCCATCTACCTTGGCCGACATCGGCACCAAAGAATGGCTAGTCATACCCGGTGAGGTATTTATTTCCAACAAAAACGGCTGGCCATCCGATTCACGAATCATGAAATCAACGCGCGACCAACCAGTGCATCCAACTGCGTTGAAGGCCTCTACTGCCAACTTTTGAATCCGCGCGGTTAAACGCTCATCTAAGGGAGCCGGACATAAATACTTGGTGTCATCACTAAAATATTTATGCTCGTAATCGTAATTACCTTCCGGTGCGCAAATTTCAACAATAGGCAAGGCGCGTGCAGCGCGACCACTGCCAAGCACCGGCACCGTTACTTCGCGTCCTTTGATAAATTGTTCTACCAACACCACGTCGTCATAGCGCGCGCACAAATCAAAGCCGGCTTGTATAGCTTCCGCATCTTCAATCTTGGCAATGCCGATGGTCGAGCCTTCGTGTGGCGCTTTCAACATCAATGGCAATTCATATTCGTGCGCAATTGATTGCAGATATTCACCGCTCGTGGTCGCCACATCCAACACCGTGAACAACGGTGTTGGCACGCCCTGACTCAAGCAAACCCGCTTTGTCATAATCTTGTCCATCGCAATTGCCGATGCCATCACGCCAGGGCCGGTATAAGGCACGCGCAATTGTTCCAATGCGCCTTGCAATGTGCCATCCTCGCCATAGCTGCCATGTAAAGCGATGAAAACCCGATCAAATTTTTCTGCTTCCAATTCCCCCAAGCTGCGCTCAGCCGGATCAAACGGATGCGCATCGACGCCGCGACTTTGCAGCGCGGCCAATACACCTTTACCCGACATCAACGACACTTCACGCTCGGCCGAACGACCACCGAATAACACGCCAACTTTGCCAAATTCCCGCTGCATTTTTAACCGCGCTTCGTTCTGCATCTCTTGTGAAATATCCGGTGCCATTTCTTGTAGCAAGCTAGTCGTCATGGCTGCACCTGATCCTGTAATTGCTTGAGCTTTGCTGGCACGCCGCTGATCGAACCAGCACCCATCGTGATCACCACATCACCATCCTTGATGACATTCATGATGGTGGTTGGCATATCCGCGATTTGCTCAACGAAAACCGGGTCGACCTTGCCTGCCACACGTAACGCGTGCGCCAGCGTACGACCATCTGCAGCAACAATCGGCTGCTCGCCTGCGGCATAAACTTCGGCCAACACCAGCATGTCGGTCGTCGACAGCACCTTGACGAAATCCTCAAACAAATCACGGGTACGGGTATAGCGATGTGGCTGAAATGCCAGCACCAGTCTGCGCCCGGGGTAAGCACCGCGCGCCGCAGAAATGGTGGCAGCGGTCTCGACTGGATGATGGCCATAATCGTCCACCAGAGCAAACGAACCTGCAGCCTTGCCGTTGACATCGTGAATATTTATTTCGCCATAACGTGTAAAACGGCGACCAACACCATTAAATTCGGTCAAAGCTTTTTGCGTAGCCGCATCGTTTACACCGAGCTCGCGCGCAATCGCAATTGCAGCGCAGGCGTTTTGTACGTTATGCATGCCAGGTTGATTCAAGCTCACTTGCATGGCCGGATATCCGTCTTGAATCACGGTAAATTGCATGTGGCCATCAACTGCCTTGGCGTCGATTGCTCTTACTTGTGCCTCCTCATGGAAGCCGTAAGTTGTAATAGGCTTGGAAACACGCGGCATGATGTCGCGTATGGTTTCGTCATCAATACACATCACGGCGACACCGTAAAACGGCAGGCGTTGTGTAAAATCGACGAATGCCTGTTTCAGCTTTTCAAAATCGTGATCATAGGTCTCCATATGATCGGCATCGATATTGGTGATGACCTCAATGACTGGCGATAAATTGAGGAAAGAGGCATCAGACTCATCTGCCTCTGCGACGATAAATTCGCCAGCGCCCAACTTGGCATTCGCACCCGCGCGATTTAACACGCCGCCGATAACAAAAGTGGGATCTAGCCCACCCTCTGCCAGCACGCTCGCCACCAAACTTGTGGTGGTAGTTTTGCCATGCGTACCAGCGATCGCGATGCCACGCTTCAAGCGCATCAACTCCGCCAACATAATTGCGCGCGGCACGATAGGAATATGGTTTTCGCGACCAGCAACTACTTCTGGATTGTCATCCTTGACCGCTGTCGACGTCACGATCGCATCGGCATTTGCGATATTTTCAGCAGCATGACCCTGCGTGACTTTGGCGCCCAACTCAACCAAACGCCGGGTCGCCACATTGCTACCCAAATCGGAACCTGACACCGTATAGCCGAGGGTCAGCAATACTTCAGCGATGCCGCTCATACCGCTGCCGCCTATGCCTACGAAATGAATATTTTTGACCTTGTGTTTCATTGTTCTTTACTCAGTGGCGACGCGGTATGTACCGTGCACAAAAACGCCGCGCGACCGCGCAGTTGAATGCCTATGCCTACGAAATGGATATTTTTAACTTTATGTTTCATGTTCTTGTTTCAGTTCTCTTCTGCCAGTTGTTCCAACACGTCAGCGATGACATTGTTGGCATCACGTCTGCCATTTTTGTAGGCGGCTTGTGCCATTTTCAAACAGCGCTCACGGGTCATGTCGTATAACAAAGTCGCCATTTTTTCTGCATTTAGTTCTGTTTGCGGCAGATGAACTGCCGCGCCTTGTTGCGCCATCCATTGCGCGTTGTCGCGCTGATGCGTGGTGGTTGATGTCAACAAGGGCACGAGCACGCTGGCAACACCCGCCGCCGTCAATTCAGAGACGGTAATCGCGCCAGCGCGACAGATCACCAAATCTGCTTCCGCATAGCGGCGCGGCATGTCGTCGATAAAATCCAGTACTTCTGCTTCCACTCGCACTTGCGCATAATTACTGCGCAAGGCCTCAATATTCTTTTTTCCAGACTGATGCGTTACTAATGGCCTTTGCTCAACCGGAATCAAGGCCAATGCCGCTGGCAATGCATCGTTCAATACCTTGGCACCAAGACTGCCGCCAACCACCAAAATTTTTAATGGGCCAAAACGATTCACATAACGAGCAGACGGTGCGCCGAGCGTACTGATTTCTGCGCGAACCGGATTGCCAGTTACCAGCGCCTTATCAGCCGCTTTACCAAAATCCGCAGGAAACCCAAACAGCACACGACGTGCAATCGGCGCTAGCGCTTTGTTCGACAATAACAATGCGGCATCCGCGTTCAATAGCACCAACGGCACTTTCTGCAATTTGCTCATCCAACCACCCGGCACCGTGACGTAACCACCCATGCCGAGCACCACATCTGGCTTACGCTGCGACAAAATTCGATAGCAGCTGCGAAAGCCTTTCAGCAAACGAAACACGCCGCTGGCCGTATGGCGCCAACCTTTGCCGCGCAAGCCGCTAAATGCAATGGTGTCCATTTGAATCCCGTGCTGCGGCACCAAATCACGTTCCATACCGTGCGATGTACCCAGCCACGATACTTCCCAGCCGCGTGCACGCATCGTTTCGGCGATCGCGAGTCCAGGAAAAATATGACCGCCCGTACCGGCCGCCATGATCAGCAGCTTTTTGACGTGTTGCGTCATATACGGCGCCCTCGTATTGTCGAATTTTGGCTCCGGCCAGCCGCCATTGCGCCTTTAACTTTGCTACGCGAAGTTAGCATCCACCAAATCGCGACAATCATATGCGGCCTCCCCGCATCAGAATGCGATTTTCATAATCAATCCGCAGCACGATGGCAAGTCCAACGCAATTGATCAGCACACCCGAGCCGCCATAACTCATCAGCGGCAAGGTCAAACCTTTGGTCGGCAACAAACCAAGGTTTACACCCATATTGATAAATGCCTGCACGCCTATCCAGATACCGATGCCTTTTGCGACCAAACCAGCGAAAGTCATATCCATCGCAATTGCCTGACGTCCGATTTCAAAAGTACGTTTGATCAACCAGTAAAACAAAGCCACGACAGCTAATACACCAACGAATCCAAGTTCTTCACCGATCACCGCCAACAAAAAATCGGTATGCGCTTCCGGCAGGTAATGTAATTTTTCTACGCTTGCACCCAAACCCACACCAAAATATTCACCCCGTCCAAATGCAATTAAAGAATGCGATAACTGGTAGGCCTTGCCAAGGGCGTTTTCCTCCAGCCATGGATTCAGATACGCAAAAATTCGTTCGCGTCGCCAAGGTGACAGCACAATCACGAGACTAAAAATTCCCACCAAGGTCGCGCCGATGCCGCCAAACCAGATGCCGTTGATACCACCCAAAAACAAGATACCCATCGCGATGCAAACAATCACACCAAACGCGCCCAGATCCGGCTCTAGCAATAACAGCAAACCGACAAAGCCGATCGCTAGCGTCATTGGCATAAAACCTTTAGTCAACTTATGCATCACTTGCTGCTTGCGCACCGTGTAATCTGCCGCATACAAGACGACGAACAACTTCATCAACTCTGAAGGTTGCAAGTTAAATACGCGAAACGAAAGCCAGCGATGCGCACCATTGACGCCTTTACCTATGCCCGGTATCAGGACCAGAATGAGCAAGATCAAAGTGCCGCCAAAAAGATAAGGCGCCCATTTTTGCCAAGTGGCGATACGCACACGGAACACGATCAAGCTGGCAAACAGTGACAGCAAAATAAACAAAGCCTGACGAGCCAGAAAATGTGCGTGATCGTACTGCGCGTATTTACGCGAATCCGGTAGCGCAACCGAGGCCGAATACACCATCACCATGCCAAACAGCATCAACAAAACCACCACCCAGATAAGCGGCTGATCGTAGCTCATCATTTTCGAGCGCTGTGCATGACTGCTGACAGTCTTATCTGTTTTACCACTGACGAACGACGGCATCGCAAATTTCATGCGGGCACCTCACCATGCTCGAGCGCAATCTCACGCACGGTATCAACGAACACCTGTGCACGATGCGCATAATTTTTGAACATGTCGAGGCTGGCGCACGCTGGTGACAACAACACCGCATCGCCGCCTTGCGCGACTTGTGACGCTTTACGCGTCGCTTCTTCGAGAGAACTGCAATCAATGATCTCAACATCGCAAGACTGTGCCGACGCTTGAATTGCACGCCGAATCGCGTCTGCATCTCGCCCAATCAACAGCACCGCCCGCACGTATTTCGCAATCGGCTCACTCAATGGTGAAAAATCCTGTCCTTTGCCATCGCCACCAGCAATCAACAACAACCGTTGCGATGCAACACCAGGATTCGCGCCCAAGCCATTTAACGCTGCCACGGTGGCACCAACATTGGTACCTTTGCTGTCATCGAAATATTCGACCCCACCAATGGTCATCACATGCTCGACTCGATGCGGCTCACCGTGGTATTCACGCAAACCATGCAACAATTGCGCGAAAGACAAACCGATCGCGCGACACAATGCCAATGCAGATAAGGCATTGATCGCATTGTGCTGACCACGGATTTTGAGTGCATCGACCGGCATCAATTTATTGGTCGTAATTTCCAGCTCAACATTATTTTTCTTGCGCCGCTTTTGCGGCGGCTCGTCTTCCTGCACCGCAACCGATAACCAACGCATACCGTTTTCATCGACCAAGCCAAAGCAATCTGCCTCTTCTGCTTCATCGGCACCAAAAGTAATCACTTTCGCCGCTGGCGCTGTCATTGATGCTGCCATCTGCATCACAAGCGCGTCATCACGATTCAACACACGTATCGTCTGTTCGCCAAAAATACGTGCCTTGTCGGCACCGTACGTCGTCATGTCGCCATGCCAGTCCAGATGATCTTGCGACAGATTGAGTACCGTCGCCACATCTGCTTGCAAACTAAACGTGGTGTGCAATTGGAAGCTTGAGAGCTCCAACACCCACACTTGCGGCAATTTGTCATTCGTTACTGCATCGAGCAATCTATCCAATGCAGCGGGACTAATATTGCCCGCGACCTGCACGCTCAAACCAGCGCGTTCGCACAACAAACCGACCAAACTAGTGACAGTGGTCTTGCCATTGGTGCCGGTAATTGCGATCACGCGCGGTTGATATGCACGCTCGCTCTTCAATACTTCCAATGCTTGCGCAAACAGTTCGATCTCACCCCACACAGGAATCTCTTTTTCCTCGGCTGCCGGAATGAGGTGCACTAACTCACGTGACGGCATCAGCCCCGGACTCACGGCGACAAAGTCGACACCTTCAAGCAGAGCAGCATCAAAAACACCCTGATCTTTCTCTTGATTGGCACCGCCAACAAACTCAATGCCCTGCCCCAGCGCTTGTAACGCCGGCAATCTATCCGGCAGGGCACGTGTATCAGCAACACGCAACGATGCGCCACAATGGATTAACCATTGCGCCATCGCCAGCCCGGATTCTCCAAGCCCTAAAACCAACACGTGTTTGCCTGCGTAATTCATTGAATCGTGATTACCTTATCGTCATTACCGAAGTTTCAGCGTTGCCAAACCAAACAGCACCAGAATCATCGTGATGATCCAGAAACGCACAACGACCTGTGTTTCTTTCCAACCTTTTTGCTCGTAGTGATGATGCAATGGCGCCATCAATAAAATTCTTTTGCCGGTACCGGTGCGCAATTTCGTAATCTTGAAATAACCCACCTGCAACATGACCGAGAGCGTCTCGACTACGAAGATGCCGCCCATGATGAACAGCACAATTTCTTGTCGCACGATCACCGCGATAGTGCCCAATGCACCGCCAAGCGCCAATGCGCCGACATCCCCCATGAAAACCTGTGCCGGATGCGCGTTGTACCAAAGGAAGGCCAAGCCGGCACCCGCCATCGCACCGCAGAAAATAATCAATTCGCCAGCGCCAGGGATGTGCGGAATGAACAAATATTTGGAATAATTCGCGCTGCCTGTCAGGTAGGCAAACAGACCCAGTGCGGTGCCAATCATGACCGTCGGCATGATCGCCAAGCCATCTAGACCATCGGTCAGATTGACTGCATTGCTGGTACCAACGATGACAAAATAACTCAGTGCAATAAAACCCCAAACGCCGAGCGGATAGCTAATGGTTTTAAAGAACGGCACAATCAAGTCAGCCTTGGGCGATAGGCTGGTGCCAAAGCCCGATTCTATCCACGCCAAAAATAAATCCAGAAACTGCGAAGTGCTAGGCGCAGAAACTGAGAATGCCAGATAGATCGCAGCAAACAATCCAATCAAGGATTGCCACATGTATTTTTCACGCGACGCCATACCCTTGGGGTCCTTGTAGACCACCTTGCGGTAATCATCGACCCAGCCGACAGCGCCGAATCCCAGCGTCACAATTAACACCACCCACACAAACCGGTTACTGAGATCGCTCCATAACAAGGTAGCGATACCGATTGAAATCAGGATCAGTACACCGCCCATGGTCGGCGTGCCGCTTTTGATCAAATGCGTTTGCGGGCCATCAGTGCGCACCGCTTGACCGACTTTTAAACGCGCCAGCATACGAATCACCGCAGGGCCAAAAAACAGACCGATCGCCAGTGCCGTCAATGTCGCAAACACAGCACGGAACGTGATGAAGTTAAAGACCCGTAATGGCCCAATCTGCTCTTGAAAATGTTGTGCTAGCCAAAGCAGCATCTTAGTGTCTTCCCTGTATAGGTTGATTGAGCAAATGCTGAACCACGCGTTCCATTTGCATAAAGCGTGAACCCTTGACTAACACTGTTGTATTCGCATGCAGCAATGAGTTAAGCGCAATGCAAAGCATATTGACGTCGTCGTAATGACTGGCATCTTGTCCAAAAGCGCGAACTGTATGTAAACTCAACTCGCCCATCGCCAGCACATATTGAATACCCTTGTCACGCGCATAATTGCCGATCTCTTCGTGATACTGCGGACCATCGTTACCGACTTCGCCCATGTCACCCAACACCAAAATGCGTCTGGTTGTTGTCGCCGCTAATACATCGATAGCTGCACGAACGGAATCAGGATTTGCGTTATAGGTGTCATCAATTACCATCGTGCCATTGGCGGCAGTCTTGCGTTGCAGCCGACCATTTACTGGCGCAAATGCTTGCAATCCGCTCACAATCGCTTCGGTGTTAATGCCAATCGCGTGTGTGCACGCGATGGCGGCCAACGCATTTCGCACATTGTGTAAGCCAGCAGCCGCCAAATTAAGTGTGAAATTTTCGTCACCGATCACTACCTGCAACGCGTTACCAAAATCGGTTGCCTTATAACGACAATGCACATCAGCATCTTCTGTCAGGCCAAAAGTCATGGTGCGCACACCACTGCTGGCAGCGCACTCAAACCACAATGCAGTAAATGGATCATCGGCAGGGAAGACCGCGACTCCATCTGCGGGCAAATGACTAAGCACTGCACCGTTTTCGCGTGCAACCGCCTCCACACTCGACATAAATTCTTGATGCTCGCGCTGCGCATTATTTACCAAGCCCACACTAGGCTCGGCAATCGCTGACAAAATCGCAATCTCGCCTGGATGATTCATTCCCAACTCAATCACTGCGGCTTTGCAATCTGCGTGCAAACGCATTAATGTCAGTGGCACACCAATTTCGTTGTTGAAATTACCGCGTGTAGCGAGGTATTGATCTTCACCAAAAGCAGCCTCCAGAATCGCCGCAATCATTTCCTTGACGGTAGTCTTGCCGTTACTGCCAGTCACACCAATCACTGGCAATCCAAACTGACGGCGCCAGTAATGCGCAATTTCACCCAAGGCCTTGCGTGTATCCGGCACGATCAAGGCAGGCACGTTAAACGAATCCGGTATCCGCTCTGTTATCACAGCCGATACTTGGCTTGCATCCAACTCAGATAAAAAATCGTGTGCGTCGAAGCGTTCTCCGCGTAATGCAACGAACAGGTCGCCGTTACCAAGATGACGACTATCGGTCGAAACATGATTGAAATGCGCGTCATGCGTCATCACCGCATCCGTGAGTATCGGTTGCAAAGTGGCGAGTGAGGCATGCATTAACTCACCCCTTTCATCACGCGTGTCGATAACGCCAATGCGGCATGATCAGCATCGAGGAAAGGACGCTTGCGTCCTTTTATCTCCTGAAATTCTTCATGACCTTTACCCGCCAATAAAATCACATCTTGTTTGGCCGCACGCTGACAAGCCCATAAAATTGCAGCCGCTCTATCTTCAATCACAAACGGTTCATTATCGCCAGCAGTAAAACCGGCAACGATTTGCGCAATAATGACGGCCGGATCTTCATCCCGCGGATTGTCATTCGTTACAACGACATAATCTGCGCTCGCTGCCGCCTTGGCCATGTATGGGCGCTTAGCACTATCGCGCTCACCACCACAACCAAAGATGCACCACAACTCACCGCCGCGATCATTCGCAATTTGACGCAATACCTGCAGTGCTTTTTCCAGCGCATCCGGCGTGTGTGCGTAATCGATCACCACCAACGGCGCATCATGGCCACCGAGTTGCTGCATACGACCAGCTACCGACACCAGGTTTTCGATCGCAGCGACGACTTCAGCCCACGCGAGTCCTTTTGCCAATAACACACCGGCAATACCCAGCACATTGCTGACATTAAAATTTCCGATTAACTGCAATTTGATTTGTGCTTGACCAAAGCTGGAGATCAGCTGACATACCGTTCCACTTTGTGTGCTCTGTATTTCGCTTGCTCGCAATGAAACGGCACCTTCCACTTGCTTGCCACAGAGCGAATAGGTCGTAATCGTCGTGTTCGGCTGCAAACGTTTGATTCGCTCCACCAAACGAACACCCATCGCATCATCAAGATTGATGACTGCATGACGCAAATCTGGCCAATCAAACAAGATGGACTTAGCTTGTTCATAGGCTTGCATATCGCCGTGATAATCAAGGTGATCGTGCGTGAAATTGGTAAACAACGCCACATCAATATGCATGCCGGACATGCGCCCTTGATCTAAACCGATAGACGATGCCTCGATTGCTACTGCGGTGGCACCCTCGTCACGCAAATGCGCGAGCGTACTTTGCAATAGCACCGCATCCGGCGTGGTGTAACCAGTCGAATCAAATGTGCCGGATACACCATTCCGGAACAAACCCACACCCAAAGTGCCGATGACGGCAGTCGGTTGTTGCAAACGCGATAAGGCACTCCCCAACCATTGCGTGCAAGATGTCTTGCCATTCGTACCGGTAACAGCAACCGTAAACATTGCGCTGTCCGGCATCTCGTAATAGGCGGCGGCAAGCTGACCAACTTCTGTTTTTAAGTTGTCGACAGCCAGATGGGGCACATTCCATTCCTCGCGCCATTTTCCATCAACACCTTCATACACAACTGCGTGCGCACCGCGCTCAATCGCGTCGGCAATGTACGCACGGCCATCGATTTCATCACCGGGATAAGCGATAAACACGTCACCAGGCGTAATGCGACGCGAGTCAGCAGTCAGCGCAGCATCAGGTGCGACCGATTTGATCCAATCCAAAATTTCCAAAACACCTGCGATCAGGACGGGCATCACATCGCCTCCCTATAATTCGCATCATCTGGAACAATGATATTGGTCACATTAGAGTCTGGCGAGACATCCAGCGCCCGCAATGCATTTGCCGTCACCGCTGCAAATACCGGCGCAGCAACCTGACCGCCATAATGTTTGCCAGCCGATGGCTCATCAATCATCACCGCAACAATAATGCGTGGATTGGAAACCGGCGCAAAGCCGACAAACGACGCCACGTATTTTTTGACGTACTGACCATTTTCAATCTTATATGCGGTCCCGGTTTTACCGCCGACGCGATAACCTGGAATCTGCGATCTGGGTGCCGATCCGTTAGGCCCAGCAGCCATCTCCAACATGCTGCGCATCTCACGCGCTGTCTTCGGGCTGACGATCCGTTGACTGATAGGTTGGTCGTTAGTGCGTTGGAAAGTCACCGGAATCAAATCGCCGTCACGTGCAAAAATCGTATACGCATGTGCGAGCTGCAGTAGCGATACCGAAATACCATGACCATAACTCATGGTCGCTTGTTCAATCGGCCGCCATGATTTATAAGGACGCACACGACCCGCCGCAGCGCCGGGGAAATTAATTGTCGGTTGCTGACCGAAGCCGACGCTAGTAAACATGTCCCACATTTGATGCGGTTTCAATTCCAATGCAATTTTTGCAGTACCAATATTCGAGGATTTTTCAATAATTTGCGATACCGTCAATGCGCCTTCTGAATGCGCATCACCAATTGATGCCGTACCAATAGTGAATCTTCCCGGACCGGTCTGAAACACCGTACTTGGCTTAACCACATTGCGCTCTAAAGCCAGCGCAACCGTAAATGGCTTCAAAGTTGAGCCTGGTTCAAACATGTCGGTAATTACCCGATTACGCAGGCGAGGACCGGTTAATGTCGCGCGATCGTTGGGGTTGTATGAAGGAACATTTGCCAGTGCCAGTACCTCGCCAGTCTTTGCATCCAGCACGACGATACCGCCCGCCTTGGCCTTACTATCCGCTACCGCTTCCTTCAAATGCGAATAAGCGATGTATTGAATTTTGCTATCGATCGACAAAGTCAGGTTTTTACCATCGTGCGGCTCGCGGATCGAACCGATATCCTCGACGACACGCCCCAACCTATCCTTGATCACGCGACGACTACCGGTAACACCCGCCAATGAACTCTGAAAGGCAAGCTCCATCCCTTCCTGCCCTTTGTCTTCAATATTGGTAAAGCCAACAATATGTGAGCTGACTTCACCTTCTGGGTAATAACGTTTGTATTCCTTACGCGTTTCGATGCCGGCAATATTCAGCTTGAGAATCTGATCGACCTTATCCAGCTCAACCTGACGTTTCAGGTAAACAAAGTTACGATCTGAATCCAATTTTGCACGCAGGCTACGCTCACTCATTTCCAACAACTTTGCCAAATCGCGCAACTTGCCTGCCGGCGCCTGCAATACATCATCGGGAATCGCCCACACTGCCTTAACTGGTAATGAGGACGCTAATACCTGACCATTACGATCGAGAATTTTTCCGCGGAAAGCTGGTAACTCAAGTGTGCGGGCATAACGCGATTCGCCTTGCTTTTGCAGAAAATCAGTCGACATACCCTGCAACCAAAATGCGCGTCCGGCCAACGTCAGAAAAGCCGCAAACATAATGAATAGCACGACACGCGAACGCCATGCGGGCAGCTTAGCTGCCAGCACCGGATTCGACACATAAGGCTTACCCCTGGCGGCGGCAGTACGCGCGTTATTGCGCATTATTGCCTCCTACCGTCAGATACTGCGTATTGGACGGCGCCACGGGTACCATCCGCAAATTGCGTTGCGCGATAAATTCTATGCGCGCGTGTTTACCCAAGGTTGACTGATCAAGCTGTAGTTGCGCCCAATCGATATCGAGTTGTCGCGCTTGCGATTGAGTGCGACCCAACTCGATAAACAAGCTGCGATAGCGGTAATAGCTATTCACAACCGACAATGCACTCAGCACCAAAATTGCAGCAAAGACCGAAGCCAGGCGTCCACTCATCACGCCCCCTCCGGAACAAACGACAAACGCTCAGCCACACGCATGACCGCAGAGCGCGCGCGTGGATTGTCATTGATTTCAGTCGCGGAAGGCTTAATACGAGAGAGCAACTTCATTTCTGGCTGTGGTAGATCGACAGCACGTATCGGCAAGCGACGGTCCGGCTGCGGAACATTAGCTTTGCTAGCCATGAACCGTTTAACGATGCGATCTTCCAATGAATGAAAGCTGATCACAACCAATCTCCCTTGCGGTGCCAGATATCGATATGCCTGATCCAATACTATTTCGAGTTCTTTAAGCTCCTGATTGATGAAAATCCGGATAGCCTGAAAGGTACGGGTGGCCGGATCTTTGCCTTTCTCACGTGTTTTGACGGCATGCGCCACGATCGCGGCAAGCTGTCGTGTGCTTGAAATTGGTTCGACTGCCCGGCGAGCAACAATCGTCTTTGCAATCTGAAAAGCAAACCGTTCTTCCCCATATTCTCGTATCACTTTCTCTATGTTTTGCTCGGTTTCCGTTGCCAACCACTCTGCTGCCGACATGCCTCTAGTCGTATCCATGCGCATATCCAATGGACCATCTGCACGGAAACTAAAGCCACGCGTCGCGTCGTCAACCTGCGGAGAGGAAATTCCCAGATCCAACAACACGCCATTTACCTGCGCAATACCACGTGCTGACAGCGCATCGCCAAGCGTCGCAAAACTGTCATGCACAATTTCAAACCGTTGATCTTTAATCGACGCGGCATCGGCAATTGCCTGCGTGTCTTTGTCGAAAGCAATCAGGCGACCATGCGGCCCCAGTTGCTGCAAAATCTGCCTGCTGTGACCACCGCGCCCGAACGTGCCATCGATGTATATTCCGTCTGCACGCTCACCTTGCAGCGCCAGCGCGTCGACCGCTTCTTCCAGCAACACGGTCCGGTGCTGATAGTGCGGCACCGTTTCCAAATTCGTCACGGCGTCAGAACGAAAAATTGTTTAATACATCAGGCACGCCCGCAGCGATCGCCTCAGACTCACTCTCACCCAACTTGGCGGCATCCCAAATCTCAAAATGACTGCCCATGCCCATCATCATCACGTCACGCGTCAAACCCGCAGCGGTGCGCAACTCAGGCGCAATCAAAATGCGACCCGCGCTATCAAAATCGACATCGGAGGCATTACCAAGAAAAATGCGCTGCCACGCGCGTGCGGCGATCGGCCACTTGGCGATCTCTTCGCGCCGCATTTCCCACACAGGACGTGGGAACAGAAGTAAGCAGCCATCTGGATGTTTGGTCAGCGTCAAGCGCCCCTCGCACTGCAATTGCAATGCGTCACGATGCCGCGCCGGAATAGTCATCCGGCCTTTAGCATCGAGATTGAGAGAAGACGCGCCTTGAAACACCCTGAAGTCCTTTTCGTTTTAACCTGCGCTTTGTTTGCGGAATCCCCACAAATAAACACTTTTTCACACTGTCGCCCACTTTAGAGGATGCAGAATGCGGGGTCAAGCGAAATTCAGGGGTAAAAACAAGGTTTTTTTCAATGAAGTCAAGGACTTAGCGCAATACCTTGATGCAACATATTTTTGGAAATATCAACTAAATTAAGCACTTAACAGATACAGTGAAAGTGCCACATTACATATACACATGTGTTTTGATTAAAACTACTGTATGAAGCCTCAATGATTATTTGTCGGATCGGGCATAAGTCTGGCTTTGTATGGGCATAACCTTGGCCTTTTAGGGGCATAAGTCTGACTCACCTAAAACTTAGCCGAATTCAGTTTAGGGTTATTAGCATGCGGGATTGCAAATTTTTAGCGTCAAAGCAACCACCTAATGACATTCGAATATGACTGCCTGCTGCTGTGCAAGCGCCCCAAAAAAACGTTAATGCGATTAGATGTCCGCCAACCGCTCAGCGGTCTGTAGTGTTGGAGACTATGCGTCGCTCCGATGTGACAGCTGTTCCCGGTTCCCGTAGCGGTTATTACGCATGGCTGCGCCAGAAACCTTCGATGCGAGAGATGGCCAACCGCAAGTTGCTTCGCGAAATACGGCTAGTGCATGCCAAAGTCAATGGGATATACGGACACCGCCGAATCCATGCAGAGTTAATGGCACAAGGCCTACCATGTAGGCCGTCAGCAAGTTACGCGTCTGATGCAACAAGGCGGTATAAGGGTGCGTTCACGCAAGCGCTGGACGCCTGTCACTGGCGGCAAACATGTCCTGCCGGTGGCTCCAATCTGCGGGAAAGGCAATTCGGTGCGGCATGCATCAACCAACGCTGGGTTTCGAATATGACATATATCCGTACTGGTGAAGGATGGCTGAATCGCCTCGTGTCCTAGACGCGTGTAAGCTTCTCGAAGGAATGCTTTTCATCATTGACTAGCGCAAGCCCCTCAGCATGATTATTCCCCCTGATTCTTTACCATTTGAGTAATCAAATTAAGCTCTCGGCAATTACATTTTCATGGCAGATACACTAGGATGATTCAGATCAGACGACGTAGAGGTCTGCTATCAACCCAAAATAGACCCATTCAAAATTAATTGGAACATATAAAATACTGAAACTAATTGATTAGAAGCTATGAACCAAGCATAGTGGATACATCTCACAAATAGGTGACTCATTCCAGAGTCGGTGAGAACATTCGAATGGGGAAAGATACTTATAAAGAATGTATGGCTCCTACACTTGATGTCCTTCTCAACGATGGTCGGCTGGCGCGACTATTCTCGAAGGATGCTCGCCACTGCGCATTACAACTGTGGATTCTGCAGATTAAATCCGAGCAATCGATTGAAAATCGCATCGTCTACGGCCGCTTGCTACCCTACGGCCATTCCAACAACCGCTGGTCCTCCAGTGATGATGATAATTTCCAGGCCTTCGAGAAAATCCAGGCGCAGGTTATTCGGCTCAACCTGTACGTCGAAAGCGGGCACTGCGCGGACCTCCTACGGCAATTAAGTGCCGGTCGTACTGTCGTCGAGATCAGCCACGATTTGAACCTTGGGCTCTCAGACCTACTGAAAACAAAGTTTGGGACGACATCACTCGCCGTGAGTGAACTGGTTTACCGTCCGGTCTGCTACCAACTCAACCGCGACGCGCATGACCTACACTCCCCCTCCAGTCCACATGGTGGTGCTGGGGCATTCAGCGCCTCTATCACCCAAGTCGACAAGGATGCGCTGTTCTGCCTTGGGCAGGACTACGACTTCACCTTGACTGAAGCAGTGGTAAGACACGTTAACGCGGATACGGGCTTGGACTTCGGTGGTGTCGACATCGCCCGCTTCGGCGACCTCGAGCTCCTAGTTTTTCCTGCTCTGGACGACTTGGAGAGGGGTTTACTCAACGTAAGCTGGACCGATGCACCGTGCGCCATAGTCGCCCGATTTAATCCGATACAAGTTCCGCATTTCAAGGGTTTTCAGTTTCGCTTGAGCATTGCGAACGATGGGCAAATTGTATACTCCTGTATTGCCACAGCAGAGCGCGATGCACAAGACGTGTTCGAGTTTAGTTTCGAGCTGAACGATCAGCTGCACGCCAGGATTGACAGTACTGAACTAGAAATCTTTGGCCTCGATGAACACCATTCTCGTGAGAGTACGCTGTGTTGCCGGTGGCGGATCGGGTACCTTAGAGAGATCCAGCTTACGGGTAATGTGATGGGCCACAGAGCGAGCCCAGTCCAGTTCGACTGGTTGAAAAAAACCACTCGGCCGTCTGTTTCCGAGCGTGTAGAGGCAGTCCTCACGATCAATCGCGGCAACCAAGGATTTACCAATCACGTCGGCGGGCGTGAGACCGACCCTTGGGTCCCGGCCAACCGCAATCTTGCATCTCTTTTTGCGCGACTCTATCCTCCGAAGTCTGAGGGGAAATTCTTTCTGCGTTGGAGCCAAGGCAACGGCGAAGGACGCTTGCAATTCGTGGAGTGGTTCAAGACTCTGCTAGCCAAATATCAGCAACACCAGATGGTCATTTTCGATCCTTATTTCGAGGACGCCGGTTTGGGTTTGCTGTTGCTCTGTGCGGCAACGGAGGCGGACTACATCGTCTTTACCTCGTTACCTAAGCTAAAGGCACGCGAGGTCACGCAAAGTGAATGTGACAAGCCCGCTTCAGGATGGACCAACACTCTGTTGACGAGCCACGAGTACATCCGCCGCCTTCTGAAACGCATCATGCTGTACATCTCCACCCTCAAGGAAGGACGGTTACATGATCACCACATTTTCCTATCCAAGTCGCCGAAGGAAGCTGAAGCCACACTGGGTGAATCCAACAAGCTCACTCCGGACCGTATTAACAACCTAGTGGCGAGCTGTGATCACAACCGCAACCAATTGAAACGCATCAAGCTGCGGATATATGGACTGAAGGAGGGCCGCCTACACGATCGCTATATCCTAATCATGGGGTCGGACAATCTACCGGTCGCAGGTTTCAATTTGTCGAATTCGTTTCAGACTGCCGCCCAAAACCAGCCATTGTTGATCACCCCGATCCCTGCGGATGTCCTATTGCAGGTTGAGCAATACAAGTCTGGGCTGATGCGGGAGGCTACGCAGCTTGTAGACGAAACAGAGAATTCCGCCATGCTGCTTATCTTCGATTCAGCGGCTTCACCGGCAGTGTCGCGACGCTACGAGCCACTGCGCTGCCTAGAGAAGCCCCAGGCAGGCGACGTGTTGAGCGCATGGATACGCGAACCGTTGCTGCAAGGCTTGAGTGGCGATCCACTGAAAGAACGATTGGCGACACTAAACCTGCTAAAGGAAGGCTCGCTCGCCCTGCCAGAGACAGCAGACCTGCGCCATTGCTTGAGCCAGCACGCGGGGGACTTCGTGGATTTCACTGCGACTTGGGAGGTTCTTGGGGAGTTGCTCGCTCATTCACCCGCTGAGCACAACCACTTTCACAACCTCGAGTCCGAACATGGCACTCTGGAATTTTTGGCGCAATTTCTCAATTCCTCCTTCAACCGCAAACATAACCAGATTATCAATGAATTGGCTGTGACGAAGGCCCGGTTCTTTCGTATCCCTGTCGAGAACCTTCTAAACAGCTCTTATTACCCACATCATTTTAACCATGCGACAAAGTATGCGACTCTAACGTGGTCGGAATACTACGCTATCCAACTTCTGTGGCGGTACGCTTCAGACGCTCTACTGACAATTTCGGAAGCCCAGATGGCCAGCGCGCCAATAGAAGCTCAAGAGCCACCGAACGTAATGCAGCTATCCCTTTTGAGCCAGATCGTCAGCGAGATTGCGATGTCGGTGCAATTCGACATCAGCGAGACGCAACGGGATCGCCTCATTAGCAGCAGCAATGGACTGCTGCAATGGATGGGTATGAACGCGATTGAGCAGCAACTGGATAAGCCGGGAGGACTTGCAGCCATACTACAGTTGGTCGCCGTCTTTCCCTACCCAAAGCAGGTACAGGCTTTGGGATGGATGGTTAATCGCGCTTTTGGGAATCCGAAGAATGCCGAGATATACAACGGCTTGATCAAAGCACTTCACAAGGTGCTGCCAGCGACGGTCCCTACGGATAAGCTGAAGCACCTAGTTGACTCGATGCGCGGGCATGTGCAACGACTGGCTTGGGCTGAACCATCGCTATTCCAGGATGTGGTCTTTCCCTTGTTGCAGAGTGACCGTGCCAATACCGACGATGCCTGCGCTATTTGGGTTGATGAATTGGTAGCTGAACTAAAAGGCCAGCCGCTGATGTTTGAACGAAAGCGTGAGGGTCAAATGATCAATATCACCGCATCCCTCTTTGCCTATAGCAGCCCTGAGCAACAGCAGGCCAGCTTGGGAGCCTTGAACATGATCCTGAAAAAGCAGCAACGGATCGTGCAACAGCCTCTCTCAAGCTCCTCCGACTGGACACGGTGGGACGAGGCTCTGGTGATCTCGATGTGGATCCTGACCTTTGCTCGATGGGGGCAGTACTACCTGCATGGGCTTGGCATGTCATACCACGGGCTGGAAATACTGTCACGGGATGCTCGCAAGCTAACGGCAGTTAGGCCAATGAGCGAATGGCGGTCAGCGGTCACCGGCAAGCAGAGCGAGCTCGCCGCGTTCCTCGACCAGGTGGAAGAGCTCCTAGCTTCCAGTAACGAGTAACGACGGAAATACTCAGCGTTGTGCATCGACACTAAGCGTTAAAATAAAATGGCTGGATTTTTGGCTCCAGTTTCGACAGCCCTCAATTGTTTGTTGAGCGGCTCGAAGAGTTAATCATCTCCATCAAGTAAATTTTCCACCACATACCGACGGCTGACACGCATTTATACGATCTTGCTAATCTCCAGCTTTGGAGATCTAAAGCTGCTACCTTGGGCTCCTTTCCTGCCTCGGTTTTTGGCCGAATATGGTCGAGCTACAACTCAAGTTACTTAGTACTCAACATCATCAATACAGGTGCTTTTTCACCAAACAAATTGGCTTCACGCTTTTTTTGGATTTTAGCCGCCTTGCTCTCAATTGCGCGGTCGATAGTTGGCATAAACGCCGTAAATATAGTTGAGGGATTTCCCGACGTTACGGACCATATATCAAAACGGCCATCAACGATCTTCATAAGAAGAGTGGATGCGCTCCAGAATTCGCTCGCTCGTTGAGCCTCTAGCATTTTTGCGTACCAAGTTTTCGCCCAAATATTCCTTGCGTACGAATCGCGCGCTGCTGCGTGGGCCGCGCCAATGAATCCTCTTGAACCATCAAAACGTGACAATACTGCCTCAGCATGGACGCTTTCGTCACAAAAACCTGCGACCGTGAGTGCAAGCGCTGTTTCGTATGGACGTTCCTTTGCAAGAAGTTCTTCTACGTAGGTCTGTATAACTGCCACCTTTCCGGAGAGATGAGCCGCTATTACTTCACGAGCGATGTCGCTGTCGGTTCGCGATGATTGAAGCTGCTTTTTGCAAATTTTCGCTATCACCGCGCTAGCTGAATTACTCCAAAGAGTCATGGATTGCACAGAGATTTTTGCTTTGCCAGTAACACGACTTATGGTCGGTTCCAATACTAAGACACGGTTAATGAGATCTGCCGCCTTTAGATTTCCATTGGCGGTGAGCATGATCGCCACTTGCAGCGCAATATGGTGGAGGTGGCGGAGCTTGCAATCGGAGGCTTCGGACAACATCCTTAACCAACGCTGAGCGCGATCCCCATCCTGTCGGATAATTGCTTTGGTGCCCTCGAACGTGAGGTCACATAGTATTAGCTCCGCTTCTACATTCGATAGCTCGCTAGCGAAGCCATCAAAAAGGACGCTTATGCGGCGCTGACGTTCATCGAACTGTTCTTCTGTTTCCGAAAGCCGATTCATCTTAGATACGATATCAGTATCGGACGAGACTCGTTCCGTTAGTGAAATCAGTGGTGGCGTAGAATCGAACAAGTTCGGAATCCCAGACTCGATATCAGGGAGTTCAATTTCACCTTCATAGCTCAATGCCTTCGCAAGCGCGGCTTCGACGCGACCGGCGATTTCACCCACTTGACACGCGGATAGCATTTCAGCGGCAAACCCGTAGTGAGACAGGCTTATACGGTCAAAGGCAGACTCCGCGGCTACAAGGTCTAATTGCAATGCTTTCAATATCGCTGTGGATCCGTGCCAATCCTCAAAATTACTATCACGACTATGCGGCTTTTTCGCACGCCATCCGCTATCAACCACCTCCTGCAGCAATAAAGTATCGCCACTCGACGCGGCAACGGCGAGCGCCTCAAACCTTAGAACTTTGATTGGAGATTGTATGAAATTTTTGACGATAAGCGCGGCGGTTGGTGTGAGCGGCGATTGAGAGTAGTGGATTGCGGCGAGAACTGCAGTCTGGGCATGCTCGTCGCCCTTCTGAAGAACAATTTCCAACACCTGTTCAACTTTTTCTGGGGATGCTCTTCGCACGCAGGTGAGCAGCTCTAGTAAGATTGGACCGCCCTGCATGTTTGCCATTGCATCAAACTGCTCATCGGCAGTGAGATGCGGTAATGCTATTAGTATGGAAAACTGAGCCGTGAGAAATTCATTTTTTTGTTCGTCGTTTCTGTCTGGGTAAAAAGTTACATTATTTATTACTCCAGCTGAAAGAAAATGTAGCCCCAAATTCTTAGTGAGGGCAGCACTGTGTCGCAGCAGTTCCAATACGCCTTGGCGTCGTTCGTATCCATGGCGACAAAGCACTTCATTCGCCAGAGCGCGGAGTATGTGTATCGCGTCATCGGGTACGAAGCGTGCGACACCGACACGAGCATCTCGGAAGAAATGGTCTTGGTCTGACAGCCCCCGTCCCTTAGCAATCCTCTCTGTTTCAATCAGCCGGTACTTCTGGGCAGTCTTGACAACAATCTCGGTCTTGGTAGTGCTTGGATCGCATGGATCGACATCGCAATAATTTTCTTTTAACGACCAACTTTCAAAGTGTTTCCTGTCACGAGTGAGTTCATCAAAGATACGTGAGCCCTCTTTTGCATCGCGGACGTCTCCTGTGCCGAATAAGATACCAACGCGAGTCCACTTGCCCACCACAGACGACGGTTCCTCTGGAAGCGTTTCTAATTCACTCAATAGTGCTAATCGTGTTTCTTGCCAGTCTGCGCGATTGTAGTGAAGAAGTTGCTCGAACTCTGAATAGGGTGCCGACGTTGATTGATTAAGCGAATAAGCGAATCTCCAACGAACGAGATGGGGGGCGACTTCTTCAAGTGGCATACCAGCCAAAAGAAACATAGCAAATCGGCTTAGGCCATCGAATTTAGTTTGCGGAGCGTTAACGAGCTTCGTTGTCATGAACAATCGCTCGGCTTCCGTAAGCGCTAATTCACGCTCTAGAATTTCAGCTTTTATCTTGCCTCGTTCTTCATCAACCTGTGCGGAAGAGTTATGACTTAGCATCATATGCATGCGACGTTCAGGCGCGAGCGAATAGAAAGCTAGCCATCGTTTGGTAGATTCTAAGATTTGCTGCCAAACGACTTGCTCGTCTCGACGATTGAGGAGTGCGTAAAGCAGCCATTCGTTACAGTCATTATGTTCTTGCGTGAGGTGCACAAATTCAGCGGCTTGCAGGAAGGCGTACGGAGCCGATTTTGCGAGTATCGCAAAAGCATCAACCTCACTGTTCGGGAGATTCTGCAGCGATACAAGATTTTCGATCAGCGCTGAACATATCTGGGGACTTGTTTCTTCATCAAGGCAAGCGATCTGTGTAGCGAGCAGGGCTACCTTGGCGGTTTCATCCAGTGCACTTATCGGTTCCAACATTGTCGCTAGCTTTTCTCGTGGATCGCGATTATTGCGCAACTCCATCTCTAGTTGGTCAACGAGATGTAGTGCTAGCGCCAAGTTAAGGCCGTCGAGTTTGATCTGATACTTTGAAGCACTTCCTTTCACTGATGAGAAGAACTGGCTTGAAGCAACAGCTTCAAGCTGAGATTCGTGGATCGCATCAAACAACCTTATGTCATCCGTGTACTTCATATTCGCTCGGACCAACACTTTCGCCGCGAGCTCTTTCATAAGATCTGCAAAGACTAGCGCAGAAATTTGCACAGCACCGCACTTTTGCATACTCCGCATATGTTCAAAAAGAAGTCGACCTACGCTTAATTCGTCCAAAAGCTCGATGGCCTTTGCTTCAATCAGCTCGATTGCAATTCCGAGCAGTCGAGGGTTTCGAACTGATTCGAGGACCTCTATTCTTGTATTTGAAAAATTAATGTCGCGACTACGCAGTATCTGTTTGACGCTCTCAATGGACCAATCAGTGAGTTTGATCGTCCTCACATCGCATGACAGCGTGTATTTTAGCTGAGCCCAATGCTGCGTGCGTGTGGTGAGCACTAAAGTGCCACCTAAGTTCTTCAATCCTATTGCGGCACGATCGAGCCAACGCCCCCAGTTTAATTTGAGAGGTTGGTTGAGCCCATCCACGATAAGCGTCAAGCGCACAGAACTTGCCGGGAGATTGGCGCGCCAAGCACGGAAACGGCGCTTCCATCGCGTGATCGTCTGTTGGGTGTTGGCCCCATTCGTCTGGCGGATTATTTTACGGATTAGGAAATCATCAAAATCTTCGTCGGTATTGCTCACCAACTCTTCGGCAGGACACATTATGAGGAGTGATTTTGGATTGGACTGGTTCCAGCCTTGGACAGCAAGCCACGATTTACCAACACCCTCTTCGCCAACGACTGCATAAATATCGCATTCTGGAGCCCCTGAAAATGCGCTAATGAGGCGCATGCTCTCAGGCCTATCAAGTACCATGGGGCCGGACTTATCAAGGGGTGAAAGGGGTTGGCCAAACTCGGCGCGCGCCCGAGCCTTATTTGAAAACGACCGTTTCAGCCATGATTCGTTGAGCCTCTTGGCGCAACCCAACCCTACGTCTTCGGCAAGCGCTTTTCTAAGCGTACTCAACCTTGAATGGAAATCTCCATGATTCTCGAAGTAATCTAATGCGGTGAGGGCAGGTTGGATAAGTCCCACTGCAGGTGTTCCGGTTAGCCCTTGTTTAATAAATTCTTGCGACTTCGTACCTGCGGCAACCGCGGCAACTAGTAGAGAACCTAAATCGTTGTTTGACCAGTCTAACACCGTGATTCCAAAGCCCCACTTGGCCGAAGCCATCCGCACGTCTTCGACAGTTTGTGATGCCACTTCACAAGTGGCTCCCAGTATCCATAAATCTACCAAGCCGGCATCATCTTTGGCAACATCGAATATCTTTGCTGCTATATCGGTCTTTGAGAGCCCTTCTTTGTAGCGTTTCCCTTCGAAATATGTGGCCCCCCCATCGAACGCAGAATCGCCATCTCGGCCTCGCTGTGTACCTGACTTTGCAAGACGGAATGACTGACCTGTGATTTCGCCAAGGATGACTCCGAGAAATCCTTCAAATCCTTCTAGACCTGATGGGTCTAGGGCTAACAAAGCCGCTTGAATTGCCTCTGCATGGATCATATCTGTTGTATTCATTAGGAAATCACATCACTACAAGTTTCGCTGCCAGTAGCAGCTAATATTAAGGATTATTAAGTTCAGGCGAGAAGTGGGCTTCGGCTCTCGACTGAGTTCGTTCAAGCTAATGTGCCAATTGCCCTTTATCTGGGGTGGTCTGATGCGGCAATCCACAGCCACTACCATTACACCTAAAAGAAACCAAGATTCTGTACTAAAGTTGAAATTTTTAGACACCATAAACGGAGTATATATTTCCACTTTTGGCCGATGTCGGACGTGTGCTTACCAATGCGGACATCGACGATAATTTAAATCATAGACGAGCCTCGTTCTAAGACGCTCCCGTTAAAGTACAGCTAAACCGCGGAGAGCATCTAACAACGGTCGCTCTTTTATCCATATCAAAACACAGCAAGTTAAGGCTGTTCTCGACCCCTATCGCAACAGCTTAATACGCTCTTGGAGAGTCAGGGCGGTTGGGATATTGCGAGCGGCAAGTGAGGCCGCTATATCAACAAGCGCTTGTCGTGCCTCAGTGTATTGGGACAGGGCTTGGGCGTCGGAATTAAGTGCAGTCGCCAGCAGCTCGACTAACGCATCGCCAGTACCTTCTCGGTACCAGAGATTAGAAGGCTCGCGTTTCTTCAGCATTTCGGCGAGCCAGCGAAGACCATCAAGCCGAATTGGGGCAGCGAACTCCTTCGTCAGGAAGTAGCAGAAACGGGTGATGCATTCTTCGTCACGAGCTAGGTGAACGGCGGCCCAGCGTTTGTAAAGATCATTCATCCGCAGAGCCGCGCCCGGATTGAGCCTAGACAGGGCTTCCGCGTTTCCAAAACCAAGTAGATCGCAAATCAAGCTCTCGGCGCGGAACCAAAGGCCAGGCTTAGACCAATCGGCAGCAAGGCTGTACTCCACGGTGGCTCTCCATAGTCGCTCAAAAGCCTCCGGATCGCCACCTTTTCCGAGGCTTAAGAACAAGCCAGCAATGAAGTGTTTCAGGGCGTAGTGTGCAGCTGGACCGTGAGCAAGAACGGGTTCCCAAATGGCGCGCTCTTCGCCTGCGGGTGCTGCGACGGACAGCGCTCCGAGTTTAGTAAGAATAGCGTAGCCGAGGTTCTGGCTCGGCAAGTCGTACTCGCCATACTCTTTTTTCTCGCGCGTCTTCGCACGCGTGATTTCGTAGTCCCAGATGTGCAGCACCAAGCGCGTGTCGAGATTACGGTCACCAGTGCCATCACCATCGATGAGCCAGTTGAAAAAAATTTCCAAGAAGCGACTGTCTAGCGAACCGACCCTGTCGTGTTCTGGCTTTCTGCTCCATATATTCTCGCCGTCCCTATAGAGCCGCATCCGGCGTTGGAAGTCCAAACGTCCTTGACCTGCAGCCACGCGCTTGAAGTCAAGGTCACTCGGTGTCGCGTTCGGTTCGCAGAGTGAAAAGCGCCGCAACCGCGCGAGCCACCCTTTCCAAACCTGCTCCTCGTTGTCACCATCGCCATGGTGTGGTGCGAGCAGAATGAGGCCCGACCAGAACAGCCCAGCTTGAAGTAGTCGCCACCAAGCAGTGCCAAGTTGCTCTCGATTGTCATAGGCCACGCCGATCACTACGACGGTCGCTTGCCGGTCGCCGCTCGTCAAAAGGCGCAAGACAGCAGCCTCCCACTCATGAACGCCATCTCTATCTGCGAGCCAAAGGTGCATGACCGCGTAGGTGACGAATTTTAGCTCGTCGCAAAGGCCTCCTATGCGCTGCCCACGAATCTCTTTTCCCGTCGATGGGACCGCAGCTACTCTCGTGCGTACCACCATGAGCACATGCGTCAGCGCTTCGTGGTTCTGAGCGAGCCAAGCGCTCCCCAATGCGACGAGCGTTCCGGCCGCAGCGAAACGGCATTTCAATTTCGAGTCATCATCTTCGTCCCCCTCCGCTCCAACTTCACATTCTTGGATTAGCTTGAAAAGGTACGAGGCCTCATCGTCGGTGAGAGGTTGACGGCTCTGGAGCCTCTTCTCGCACCGGTCCGGAACGAAAAGGTACTCGAGGCTTGGTGCGTGGTCGTCCTGCCAGGACTGAACCTCAAGGCGCAGTTCTTCAGGAGACACGAAGTAATTAGTCTGCGTGCCCGTCGATGGGTCAGTAATGGTCTGATAGTTGGCCCTGTTGAGAGCGGCGAAGAAAAGCTTGAACTCCAACTCTTCCTTCCGGTCTTCAGGCAGCGCCCAACTCGGCAGCAGCACTTGGAGACGCCCCGCAACGTCGCCATTGGCTAATAGGAGTTCGACAACGACATCGAGAAACTTCTTCTTGCGATGGGGTGCCAAGGTCCAATCACGCGCGAAGTCGAACATCGCCTGCCCTCCTTGGAACCAGCTCATTGGAATGAAGTTGAAGTCAACTCGATTCACACGAATGCTGTCCCAATAGAAAAGATTTGGGAACGTAATCAGGGGCGCGAGGGATCCCTCCAGCAGCGACGGTCGATACTTGGCGAGGTTGACGAGCACGCTGACGAGCGCTACAGAGTTTTCATCCTGAAGAATTTTTTCGATATCAACGGTGATGTCCTCACCCGCCTCGATCCGCAACGTAAGCCAACGCTCCAACGCATCAAGAGCACAGTACAAATTGCCGTTCCGCATTGAGTCATTGGACTGCGGCCAGTTGAATACCTGCCACCAGCCTAGGAAGGCTCTCTCCGATCCGTCCAAAAATTGCAGTTTCATTCTTAGAGGCTCGCCGCCTACCCGCTTCACCCAGCGCTCCGTGCAGAAGTTCACCAACATGATGAGCGAAGTGAGCGCCGTCTCCGGAGCTACCTGGAGGAAGGGAAAGAACGGACTCTTCCAAAAGGCCGTCGGGTACGCGTCCCGAGGGTATTCGAGGCCTAGGTCTACTTCGAACCGCCCAGCGCCGTACTCTCGTTCTGGCTGGTCTTCAATGATGAGCGCGAGCAGGACTTCGGCAGCCAGCTTAGGCTGTGCGCGCATCAGAGATTGGATACCATTCTCCTTGATGCAGGCGGTGCGGAAATCCGTGTCGACCTTGTGTCTGGCCCCTAAGGGCCAAGGCGAAAGGCGATCGCGAAACGCCCCGAAGGATGGTGACATCCGTTTCCGTTCTTCCTGCAGCGCCTTGTATGGCGCGGCGGTCGTCAGACGCTCGGCGTGTGCCTTCGCTTTCTCTAGTTGAACTCCGGCGATTCGGCGTTCGACGTCAGCGTCGACGTCCCTGCGTCCCGCAAGTTCGAGGGCCCAGTTTCCGACCTCGGTCGGCAAGTCGGCCGCGCCGGCCATTGGTGCGGTATATAGTGACAGTTCACTCATCGCGTACATCACACCGTGGCCCTTCTCGACCTGCACGGTTCGAGCCATGGCGAGTGCCATCTCCGCCATCTCTAGGCGGAAAGGCATCAGATTACCGTTGCTCAGCGTATGCGGTGTCTTCGTTAGCCAGGTCTCCATGAGTTTCGCGAGAGCGGATGAAACTAGTCCGGCCAGTCGCCCTCGTTGCATGATGAGAAAGCGGAGAACTGGCGGCCAACGGCCGAAGACAATCGAACGATGCTGCGCTTCTAGGTACAAATCAACCGCAGCGCTCAGACCGGTTCCAACGCCGCTAGGCGCCGTCGCGATATGGTGGAAGCGAATAAGCAGCCGGTTGAAATGTTTCGCACCGTTCCCGAGAAGGAGGTCGACACGTTCAGTTAGGAAGCGTTCTGCATAAGGGTCCAAGCAAAGCGCATCAAGCAGAATATCGCCTGCCAGCTGGTTCTTCACTGCCTCCGCGGACCCGAAAGCTTGGTCCCATGCTGTGCCATTATCGGCCGGCTGTCGCAACAAGAACTGGCCTAGCATACGGAGCGCGTTGGTCCAGAGCGGATTACCCACTAGGGCGGCCCACTGGGCCGTGTCAGCCTGAATTTGTTTCAGAAACTGGAAGCGTGCCCAATCCGCCGCTAGATCGTGCTCGAACTCGACACAGTTGGTCCGCTCGTTCAGCCGCAGAGGAAGCTCAGTGGGTCGCTGCGCGAAAGTCGCCGTGTCAGCCGGCTCTAAGTCGGTCAGCGCGAAACTGCGCACGAAAGACGCTTCTCGCCGGGCGAGACGCATCATCAAGACCTGCACATCGGGACGGTCTTTGGTCCAATACTTCCAGAGGCGATCTGCGATAGCGGTGTGAGACGCCAGTCCGCCGACATTCGGTTCCAACGCTGCCCCGGCCGTGATGACCCATGCCAAAATCCGCAAGTTCGTAAGCGCAGCAATGGTGTCGTCATGCGCTGTCAACCAGCTCAAGGTGGGCGAAGGCTGAAGCGCCCGCTTCACAGCATCGCCCTTGAGTGCTTCGACTTCGAAGAGATGCGCTTTCCGTACGCCGAGTATCGTCTCTCCGTCATCAACCAAACTGTGTGTCTGCGCGACGATGACGATCCGCCACGCGCTCTCGAAACTTTCATCATTATTCGGCAGGATGGCTTGAATCAGCTTACGGATCACGATGAACTCGCCGACATCAATACGCTCCGCCGAGTCAATAACCAGTACGTTATGCGGATTAACCGTTGAGTTCAGCACAAGAGAAAGTTCGTGCGTCAGGGGTAAGGCACTACGACGCGCAGCGCTGAGCGCCATCTTTAGCTCTTCTGGACCGAACCACACCTGGTTCCAAGATGGATATGCGCCGTCCAATACCGACTTGATCAACGCAGACTTTCCGGTGCCAGATTCTCCGAAGATTAACGTGACTAGGTTGCAGCCGACCGCTGCCTGAAGCGATACGCTCTCCGCTGTACGGGGCACGGCATAGCCAGAGGGAAGCTCCGTCAGTATTCGCACCTTATGGTCCACTGTGATGTAGGCCAGCGTCTCCCAGTCACGCTCAAAGTCAGGATGATGTCGCAGGCCGAACTGCCCTCGTAGCGAAGACAACAGATCTGGGACGGTAATGGTCCCACTGCGCAGCCGAACCCCTTTCACGATGTTGAGGAGCTCCGTCCAGAGTGCCTGCGCATCGGTATCATCGCCAGACGCGAGCAAGCGACGGCATTGTGCGATTGCCCAAGTCTCGTCATTGGAGTGCGCAAGCTGCAAGTCAGTCGGTAGAACGTACAGGCGGCGAATGAGGTCGATAGTCTCCTCTTCGGAAGCTCCGCCTGGCTTCTGGACGCTCTCGAAAACGACCGACTGCTTTCTATTACTGCGGATGCGACTCATAGCGAGCTCGGTATCCACGCCACTACACGCGTTCTTCACTTCGCGCCATGTCGGGTCGAACACCTGATGGGTGCCAAGCGTGACCAAGGCCATCCCGTCGGCCGCGCGGTTGAAAGGTCCGTTCGGGTCGTACCAATGTTTCCAAGCGCGCGTCACGAAGTCAGCGGGTAGACCCGCCGCGTTCACCTGCAAATTGCCCTTCACTGAGATCGCAAGCCGCCGCGGCGGACTACTGTCCTGACTCGTAAGCAGAAGGTCATCGATACGCCACCCCAAGGTCTCGACTTGGGCTTGGACCTGCGTGACTACGCCGTCGATACCCAGTCCTCGCTCACCTGAAAGAGCCTTCACCAATTGCCAAGCGCATATCAAGTCCTCTAGCTCGAACCCAGCGCCGCTTGTTGACCGTAACGTCGCGGGTGCGAGTTTCGCACTGCCGCCATGATGCGCTTTCGGTTTGGATGTTTTCTTAGATGGCGCCATTTGATTTTTAGAGCTTGAATCTCTGGATTATTGTTATAACTGTAGGCGAGAAGTTGGCGGTGCAGATTTTCGTAGCCTTATGGCAATCGGCAACTAATCCTCAAAGAGCAGACTTGTCACGACAAAGACTGTTGCAATCGCGAATTAAAGCGTAGTGGTTTTCTTGGTCTTTCTCTGCCCCTTTTGTTTTGCATGGATCGTAGCTTAAGCTAGGAAGATATCTTGTCCATCCTCTTCTGTCCACGTTCGCCACAAGCCAGCTACTGCAAAAGGTGATCCGTCCGCCATGCCAATGCTCCAAACCGATTCTAAATCATGCCGATTCAATATTTGTCTGCTCTAACGGAAGAATAAGTCGCCGGCTTATCGTGCCTAGGTATTGAAGAGCAGATACCTTCGTGTTGGGATTTATCCTTGCCTTCAGAAGCGCATCAATCGCTGCAGTATAGAACTCCAAGTGCAGCCCATTCACGGCAAAGTGCTCGAAGAAAAAAATGTCGAGCCATCGATCTAGCCTCGACTCAAGCAATTTCCGGATCTGCCAATCCGACGACTGTTCCGTCGCAAGGTACAAATTCCAAAGTAGTGTGAATTGATCCAGTTGCGGCAGATTATGAAGTGACAACTTAAGTGCACGATCATACAAAGCTGGTAGACCTAGTTGCAGCGCAGTTGCACTGAAATCATCGGAAGCCAGCGCATCGATTTGCACCAGCGAATAGTGTTCTAAAAGTGCTTCAAGCCGACTTGCTAAAACTTCGGCCTCAACATAGTGCTCTTGCAGCAAATTCCAAATATCGGCGTCATATAAATCCTGCGTTCCTTCGAACGACGGATGGGACTCAACGGCAACCACTAAATCTCGTACGCTCCGCCAGTCCTTATTACCTACTGGCTGCCTGGCATTTTTCCTAATTTCATAGAAAACCTTGGCAGGCAGATCCGGATTAAGCGCCGCGCCAGGTTTTCGCGCAAATTCCTTGTCCAAACGATAGTCACTCCAATAAGTCCGCCGCTTCACTTCGGCGTACCAAGCCCACACCCGCGCCTTTTCCGCCCAATGTTTGACCTGCGAACCGCTCCTTGATCCCATTTAGGCTTTTTGTAAGTCGTTTGTTAAAACCTAGAATTTATCAAAAAACATGCTCATCATCTGAAAACGACGTACTTATTTCAACGGAAATCAAGATGACGCCCTCCATACGAGCCCAAGACTTAACCGCGCGAATGCACGCGGAACATGGTCCATTGCTGCAAGGAAGTGCCCTCTACCAAGCATTGGGTTACAACACCTATGCAGCATTTCATAGAGCGCGTCAGCGGGGCGAGATTGGCGTACACATATTCCCAATTGCAGGACGCAGAGGGATTTTTGCCCTAACCGAAGAAGTGGCACTTTGGGTTATTAAACAGGCGGATCTCGTCGAAGACGGCGCGGTCACCGATTCTCAAGAAAAGAAGGAGGAACAATCAGCGCCTCATGCATAGCACTGATATGCAAGAAGCAATCGTCATTTTGAGCGATAGCCGCATCCAAATGGCCGGAGCTTAAGGTAAAACTACAACTACCAACTATCGAAAGGAGTATCGCACTGCCATCACGACCTCTGAAAACAAAATGACCCAAGCGCGCTAACGCTTGAGTCATCTAAAGAAGTGTTCTTTTGCATCGAACGCTTCCAATATAAAGGGAGAGATTAAAGCTGTCAAGCTTTGGTCGAAGGGATTTCTGTTGTCTAAAAAATCGCCTTTATACAGGGAAGATTGGCGTGTGACATCGTATGTCCACAACACAAAAAACTGCGCTCATCGCGCAACATGTCGCCATCGAGTGGGCGAAACCAGGGGAACGTGCACGCAAAATCGTCCGTCGATCAAATTTGCGTGTAACCGGCAAGTTTCCATCATTTCGGAACAATGCTTCGGTCCACTGGGAATCCTTTACCGAACGAGACTGCGTTATCCGGCTGGATGCCGATCCTCGCATCGATAGCTTCAAAGAACAACCAGCTACACTCACATATGTTCTCAACGGAAAAACATACAGACATTTTCCCGACCTATTCGTCGTAGGTAACGGTCGTGCAGCATTTATTGAAGTTAAATCCCATACAGATCCAGATCTCTGTGAGGCGATAGAGCGTGGCAACGCACTACGACCAGCCCTGCTTATGCAAGGCTTTGATTATTTCGTCGTAACTGATTTGGAAATTCGTCATGAACCACAATTCTCCGATGCCAAGCTTCTCTTGCAATTAGGGCGCAATCCAGTATCCGATATTAGAAAAGAACAGCTGCGCCGCTTTTTCTTACGAAAACCACCACGATGGCGGGATATCGTGTCCGGCTCTTTTGGCGAGAATGCGGTATTCGACGTCTGTCGGCTCCTTCTGGAAGGCTACTTTTCATATGACCGGCGCTACGCGTTGTCGGCCGATTCAGTCATCAATGCAACTCCATTTGTGGCAAATTCAGAGGAGAGTTCCACATGGCTATAGCATTTTTTCTGCCAAATGCAATCGTGATCAGAAACGGCGAACGATTTAAATTGGTGAAGCAGTTTGCTGACGGTATTTGGAAAATGGATAACGTGGTCACCGGTCGCAGCATAGAAGCCTGCGAAAGCGATCTCCATACAGACTTAAGTAAAGGAAATTTATACTTCCCTGACGCAATGGAAATTGCGGATTCAATGCAGGCTATAAAAGTAGGAAAGCAATCAGATGTTTGGAATTCAGCGTCAGATTCGGCTCGTGCAGAAGCTCGACGCCGGTTTGCCTACGTCAGTTCTGCGATCGGGGCACCAAAATCAGCTACAACACTGAAAAACTTTAGGGATCAAGTGAGGGTAAAGCTCAATGATTACAAGCCCCCTTGTATTTCAACGTTAAAGTCATGGGTCAGTCGATATCAAATCGGGCGCAATGATATAGCGTCCTTGCTTCCGAAAACCAAAAAAAGAGGTAACCGAACCAGACGATATCGCGATGAACTCGAAGAAATAGTGGATCGATCGCTTGAGACTATGTATTTAACGCAGCAACGACCCACCATGTGTGATGTCCGCTTGCATGCCGCAACACACATCGCTGCTCATAACAAATTGACGCCAGCAAACGATAATAAATTCATTGTGCCAAACATCGATTACTTTTGGCGCCGGTTGAGATCTACGTATAACGAGTTCGATATATGTTGCGCTCGATTCGGTCAGGCATACGCTGCGAGAAGATATGAAACTGTCCAAGGATTTGCTCGAGGAGAGCGGCCACTCGATCGAGTAGAAATCGATCACACCGTTATTGATTTGACTGTTGTTGATGGACGAAGCGGTTTGCCTTTGGGACGGCCTTATTTGACCTTAGCCATTGATGACGATACCCGCTGCATTTTGGGATATTACCTTTCGTTTGAACCGCCTAGTTATTTGTCAGTTTCGTATTGCCTTCGCCACGCCATCCTTTCTAAGTCCTACCTCAAAGAAATATATCCAGATATCAAAAATACCTGGGATTGCTACGGCGTCTTCACAAATCTAGTTGTCGACAATGGATCAGATTTTCACAGCATCGCGTTGGAAGATCTTGCGAAGCGATTTGGTACAACGATCCAGTATTGTCCACGTGCCAAACCTCGTTACAAGGGAAAGATCGAACGACTTTACGGGACAATGAATCGTGGGCTGTTTCATACCCTTCCAGGAACGACATTCTCTAACATCGTGGAGAAGGATGACTACGACTCGCTTGGCAATGCGGTTATATCGCTAGAAAAACTCCATGAAATCATCCATATCTGGATCGTCGATTTCTATCATCAGAAAAAACAAACTGCGATTGGTGAACCGCCAGCAAGCAGATGGCGTAAGCATATTTCTGGAATTCCGATTCCAGTTCCCGCCAGCGTAATTGATCTCGAGGCCACTCTCGCTGTTCCATTCGAGCGAACCCTAAGTCGAAATGGAATTGAACACCTAGCGCTTGAATATAACAGCGATGAATGCGGACTTTATCTTGCGCGCATGAAGGGCTCTTTCAAAGTGAAATGTAGATACAACCCAAACGACCTCGGCCATATATACATAGAGGAACATGACACAGATCACGTTTTTAAAGTACCTATAAAAGTTAAGTGGCGTGACTATGCCACCGGTCTTTCACGTTGGCAGCATCAGCTTTGCCAAAGATTCGCTGCCAAGAATCTTGAAAAAGAAGATATTTTTGCTTTGGCAGAAGCCAAGGAGAAAATCGCTCAAATCGTAGAAGAAGAAATTTTTGTTCAAAAAAAACGTACTCGGGCACGTGTGGCGAGATATCAAGGCGAAACAGCACGTAGTGCGAAAACGAAGCGGGATTTCGATGGTCTGTCAGAAACCAGTAAAAAGCGAAACAGTACTTCACACCGAGCTAACGAAGATCATATTTATCCGTTCGACGCATCGTCAGATGAATCCCGGCGTTGGCCTTCGCCACCAGAAAACACACTCAAAGACAATGTGGAATTTTTGCCGAGAGGAAGAAAATGAAAAGCACGGCCAGGGACACGATTGGAAACAGGTCAGATGCTCCCATTGATTACACAACTCTATACGCTAAGCTCGACAGCTATGTTTACATGCACGCTCATTTCCGACATGCGCTTTCGCGGATAGATGCGCTTATCGAGAGAGCCAAACGATATGCGGATCCTGAGATCGTTATTCTTCTTGGTGAATCACGTTGCGGAAAAAGTAGACTGCTCGACATCATTGAACAAAAATGGCCAGCTCATCGAACTGAGGAGAAAACGTACGTACCAATATTGAGTATCAGGATTACAAGTAAACCGACCGTAAAAGGATTATTGACTCAACTAATAGCGAAACTCGGTGCACCCTCCACAATTCGTTATAAGACCGAGCAGCAACAAATGCAGGCGCTGATCACTCTTTTAAAACGATGCGGAGTACGTGCCTTGATGTTGGATGAGTTTCAACATTTCCTGTCTGATCGAGGCCAAGTTAACTATTCCGTCGCCGACTTATTCAAGTACCTATCAGATGAGGCCCAGATAAGCATCATTTTTGCAGGCTTACCTGAGGCTAAAGGCGTAATTGATGCTAACGAGCAACTTGCAGGACGAGCCAGTGCAGCGTTGCGTTTGCCGAGATTTAATTGGGCGACAGCTGCTGGGCGCGATGAGTTCAAGCAAATGCTTGTGGGATGCGCTCGTGCGTTCGAGCCAATCGCACTACCGGACTTATCTAGTGATGAGTTCGCCTTTCGTTGGTACTGCGCTAGTGGTGGCCTTATCGGCCTAGTTCTAAAGATTTTTAGAGAATGTTTGAATACAGCAGCGCAAAAAAGTTATAGCGCTTTAACCTTAGAGGACTTCGACGAGGCTCATCGCAACGCACATTACGAGCAGGCAGAAAAAGGATTTCGTCCCTTCAGCAAAGATTTTAATCCAACGCCGTCTCGCGACGCGATATCTCATGCAGATGATGTCGGCAAATCCATCGAGCCAGTTAAGCGGAAACGTGATCGCCCCAATTCCAAGCCAAAAGAGTCGAGTCCATTCTTCCAAGGTTCCATTATATGAACGAGATATTCTTGGAAAGACCCAATCCATTTCCTCGTGAAAGTGCATTGGGCTGGGCATTGCGCGCTGCAGAATTAAATGCGATACCAGATGCATTAAAACTGGCTACTTTGTGCAAGAACTTTCATGCGACTACTTCTCTTGTAAAATTTAATCCTAGTGAACTGGCTAGTTGGTTCGACCAAGCTCCATCCAAACTAGGATTTATGTCTTACAGCCCGCTCAAAAAGACTAGTCCCCCTATGTTTAGGAAGCAACCAGTTACGCCTAAAATGTTGAATCTGCGAACTCCGAGAATCTGTCCTTCATGTGTTCAGGAAAATGGCTACATACATGCTTTTTGGGATTTAGATCTGGTTAGTATCTGCCCGACCCACCGCATTTCGTTGGTCACTCGTTGTTCTGCATGTAATAAACATCTAAGCTGGAGGCGGCCCGGCCTTCTCATCTGCCGCTGCGGCGCCAAAATAAAACACAATGGAGTTCAAGCTAGCAAATCGTTAGTTACTCTTCACCAGCAGCTAGAGGTAACTGCGTATTCCAAACAGACCAAGGCTTTGAGACAACTCCATATCGAAAGTACCGCATTCAAAGATATCTCCTTAAGATTTTTGATCAAGTTTATCGAAACCACTGCTCGGATCAATATTCCAAAAGGACGTTCGCGAATGGCTCTTTCCTTGGAAGACAAAATGCAAATTTTAGAAAAACCTGCTAAGTTACTTTCTGATTGGCCGACAAACTTCTACAATTTTTTAGCATTATTAAATCGGGAGCCATATCCAGGATCTAAGAGTATTGGTTTTTTTGAGAAACGTTTTCTTTACTACTACATCGAACAATTATTTGTGGCGCCTGAGGACTTTATGGAAGGGAACGAAGTTCTTTCCAGATTGTTTGACCAAATACTCACATATCCAAACAGAGCTACTTATAGCGAGCTTCCATTTTTTAGTATCTGGCACTTATGATTAAAAGGTCAGAGCTACTTTTAATTTCCAAAGCGTGACGAAGCACCATCTTCGACGACACCAAATTATCTCTTATACATATAAGTTTATGCGCCTTCTCATCCTCTCCGATCTTCACCACGAACTTTGGCGAGAACACGCTCCTCGCATCGATATCTCTGTGAGTCGACCGGATATCGTCATTCTCGCTGGCGATATAAATACCGGTGCAAAAGCTGTTGAATGGGCCGCGCAGACTTTCCCGTTAATTCCTGTCCTTTACGTTCACGGTAATCATGAGTCGTACGGGAAAAATATTGAAGAAATGCACAACGAGATCAATACCGCATGCGAACTTGCTGGAAACGTACACTTTCTGAATTGTGACGAGTATGTATTTCAAGGCGTGCGTTTTTTAGGTGCGACAATGTGGACAGATTTCCGCTTATTCGGTGATGATGATCGTCAAGCCGCGATGCGAGAAGCCGAAGCCGTCATGGCCGACTATAAACGGATTAGATTGGCACAAAAGGGGTATCGCAAGCTGAGGGCAAGTGACACAGCGCAATTTCACGCCGTGCAAAAATCATGGATGAGAAGCAAACTCGCGGAACCATTCCCAGGTAAGTCTGTAGTTATCACGCACATGGCGCCCTCAATACTATCGATTTCGGATAAATTCGAATCCGATCCGATTTCAGCTAGCTACGCATCACGATTGGATGAGTTGGTAAGCCAAAGTGATGTTTGGATTCATGGTCATATGCATGAATCATTTGACTATCGGATCGGCAAATGTCGAGTCGCTTGCAACCCTTGCGGCTATATGACTCGTGGCGGAGGAATTGAAAATGGACAGTTTGATCCAAACTTTATTATTGAGTTAAATTAGGAAGAAATGATTGCCCCCCATTTTAGTGATTCTTCTGGAAGCGACATGTTCTGGCGATTACGGCAGAGACCAAGAAAACGAACAAAATTGATACGTGCCGGATTGATGCAGATGGAGCTGTACTCGATCGCTTCCCATCTACGTGCGCCCAATTGCAAATCCTAAACTCACTGATTCTGCACCAAGCTCACAGGAATTATCCAAAACGACGGGGCAATGCACCGTTATTTTCAGAGACTGCGGCACTACTTGATAAATTTGTTGCAAGACATAACACACCAAAAACAAGTTGGGTCAGCAGGGGGCATATGACCAAAAAAATCATACCGGACAGTGCTCGTCACGGTATCGAAGACCCGATTCAACTACCCCATCAAAATGCCAAACGCTTATTTGCTAAAGTTCAACGCATTGGAAAAAAGTTAGAATGGCCAAAGCCTGCGAGCTAACTCGCTTGGGACTTGAAAGAACCGATCATCGCGCACTGGATGATGCACTAAACGTCATGCGTCTTCTTTCTTGAATATTTGGCGAGAATTTGCTGAGATCCTAAGATGTATTACAGTAGTTCTTAATTATTGGCCAGGGCGCGGCAAGCCATGGCCCTTTGTGTAGTTTTGTAATTAGCATATTTAAACTGTATTTATGCACAGCATAAGTAGTTGACATAAGCTTGCCGAGAATGACTTATTGTTCTATTAATTTTAGTTAAACCAGCCTCTCATCAACTTCATAAGCCTCGCCTGTTGATAATAAAATCAACATTCACGCTTATTAAAATCAGTAGTGACAATAAATCTGGCATTTCACACTTTCAAACCTTGCATCGTAATTAAATGGCGAGAAACTACATCGTCTTTAAATTCATTGGATATTCTAGCGTCGTTCAGTACTTCATCCCAAAATTGAGAGGCCATTTCATAACACTGTGGCAGATGTCGTAGCTCTAGGGTCCTCAGATTAGGGATCCATTCACGCTCTACAATTTCGCCGTGTGTATTTGGACGATATAGCATTGGCAGCATGTCATACGCATCGAGCAACCTGTGTCGCTGTTCAAACGTCCATGTTAGGGCAATGTTTCCATGATGTTTGTCAGTATTACCAATGAGAGAGCCATACAGATCCAGAATTTCTACGGTATTAACATCCTCCTCCGAGAATTCTCCAAGTCGAGCAAGCTCACGTGCAACTGCTGTCCAGCTTTGATCTAGCATTCCAAGATCACCATCTAGCGCAGAGAAAGTTGCCATTGCACGCCGCCCTTTTAGACCTATCCTATCGAATCGAACCACCTCTAGAAACACTCGGCCCCCTGACTCAAGAATTTCCGTTCTGGCTGCCGCAATGTTGTTGCGAGCAAGAACTTCCAATGCTAAATGCTCACAGATAAGTAGGTCTCCCCAACGGCGACCGCTTGACGTGTCAATCTGTGGAGAAAACTTCACTATGACATGCTCGATAGTTTCGTGGTCGTCACTACGCTGAATCACTACGGTAAACTTGGGCTGCTCCCCACCAGCTGAAGAACCAGGTGGCTCCCCTTGCATTGAATGCTCTGCCATCCCAGGATATTGAGTCGTGCGATCAGAGTCTAGAATAACTGCCTCTCTTACATTCGCCATATCTGCAATATACCTAGCGTAAGATTCGTTCCCCAATATGAGGTCACCAGCGGCATGTTCGCTGCGGCGTGAGATGTACTTGAGCACCTGCTCATCCGTCCAGCGCAAAATATCTACAGGAAGATCCAACTCCGGGTTTTTACTAGGTTCCATACGGCCCAAAAAACCTTGCGGGCGAAGATCCTTTAGAAAATATGGCAATCCTTGAAATAACGCATAGCTCGTCCCCTCTAATTGTCTGAGTGCGTAGAAACCGCCCTGAAGAAGGTCGATATTACGAATCGGAGATGCCTCCCCCTTCTCAGAAATACGAAATACCGGGATTGGCGTATCCACCCCCTGAACATGCCGTCTCAAAGCATAATATCGTGCTTTACCTGCACCCAACACAATGCCATCTTTAACCGTTGCCCAAAGGCGAGAAAACGTTGGTTGGCTAACGGCCAAGTCGTTCAATATGTCGGCGGTTCTCGCTGGACCTCTCCTCAGAAGTTGCTGAAGCCTGTCTGAGTTTTGATTTTTTGCCATATTTGTCAATTAGTGAATAGAAAATTATTCGCGTTTTTCATAGTGTAAATAGTAAAAAATGAATATATTAATGAATAGATTCTCGCATGTATACTAACATAGCTACTATTGATATAGCAAAAATACTGCATTGAAGCAGATTGCGTAGCAAAATTCCGATGTATATATACATCGGAATTTTGCTACGCATCGTCCAACATACAACTCTGACCTACTCTGATCCAACATTTGCTTTTAGAAAACCGAAAATCAAATTCACCTATCTGAAATTGATTGCAAAATTAACTGAGCCATGCACTACAATTGTGATGTATATATACATCACAATTGTAGTGCATGATGCCCACTAGCAAATTCCAAGAAGCAAAGAATGAGATTAAAACGGCTGTTCAGGGACTCGAACGAGACATACTGAAGCAGGCCGAAATTTCCCAGCTACTCGAACAGATGAGAGAACAGTGGGCGCTTCCTAAAAGCATGAATGGGCCCACCTTTGCAAGGAAGCTGGTGGAAGTAAAATTTTTACAAAGATACACGTTCCCATTCCCTCATCGCGCAGAAATGCGATATGCGAAGCCACATGTACCAATGCTAGAAGTTCTGCAGTCTCTAAAACAAAACTCGTATTACACACACATGTCCGCCATGCAGGTTCATGGCCTCATTAATAATTTCGTAAAAGATATATATATTAACTTTGAGCAGCGACCGCATGAACGTGGGAGCCTACCTGAACAGTCAAGGATAGACGCGGCGTTTAAGGGAAATCCAAGGAAGACAAATAACATCATTCAAGAAAATGACCGGGATATCACCATGTTAAATGGAATGCACACAAATTTATTGGGTGTTGAAGAGCAATGCGTGAAGGTATTGACTCACGAGCCAGCAAACATAAGGGTGACTAATCTAGAGCGCACACTCATTGATATTTCTTTGCGTCCTTATTATTCTGGTGGCGTAGAAGAGGTTCTTCATGCGTACAAGCTTGCGCGCGATAACGTTAATGTGACGCAGCTCGCAAAGTACCTCGCGAAACTTAATTATGTATACCCATTCCACCAAGCGATTGGTTGGTACATGGAAAAGGCCGGCTACAGTGATAAGCAATTAAAAATACTTCGGTCACGCCCAAAGCTTCGACATTTTTATTTAACGCACAAAATGGATAAGCCTTTTTTTGATGAATCTTGGCAAATTTTTGTCCCCTCACACATGTCTTAAAATAAATATTTAATAGGATATTTAGCATGACTTTTAATCAATAACCATCGCAAAAAATGATTTATCCTAATTTTTGAGCTAATGCGCTGGCTCGAAATTTGTATAGCCTCTTAGCATTGACAATGTTTTATGCTCCGTATGGGTAAAACGTGCGTAATCATTGACTTCCTCCTATGCGTAAATCATAGACCAGAAGCGTCTACTAGACCGGAAGCAGTCCACACCAAGTCAAGGAGACATACCTGCCCTAAGGGGGCAACTTTATGCCCAATTGCTGAAGGAAAGGCCAGCTTTATGGCCTTATAAAAGCCAATGTTATGACCCAATAACCGTCGTAAGCCTCTGATTAATATGGCGATTGAATCAAGGTTATACCCAATCCCACATTATTGTGGGATTTGGCATAAGTCTGACTTTGTGCGGGCATAAGTTTGCCTTTTTACTGGCATAAATCTGGCTCTAAAAATTCCTATAGCGATATTCAGTTTAAAACCTCGCTTAGACGTGGTTGCAAACCATTGAAACTGTTTAGTTGCATATGCTGATCGGCATTCTCGACCTCCATTGAGTATTCGCATCAAAGTAACTACTCAGCCGCAAGCCAAAGCAATCATCTATTTGCATCCCAAAGTAGCCGCCTGTTAGTTTAGTCAGTGCGCGACAATGCTTGGGCGGTAGTCAAATGCCCGCTTTCGGCCGAATCGCCGCTCATTTGAGCCACACATCTCCCCCGCGTGCTGCCAAAAGTGCATTCTCTTTCTGCGCTGAGCCGCTCCTGCGGGATTAAGGCAGTCCGTCTTTCACGTTTTTTAACTATCCGTATAAATCGGGGATGGCTGAAAAATCTAACTATCATTCCGGTTTGCGTCGTTCGACAGCTCGTGCATAACTGCAGCCGTTGTTCATATAAATCAAAGATAGGTCTCATTCGGGAGCATTTTGTCATGCGAAAAGAAGAGCCCAAGAACCCAAGACTTTCGCTGCATCACAAGTACAAGCGCCGCCTTCCTGCGCTCTCTTGGTCTGTTGCGGAATTCTTGACGTACGCCGAACAGAAGTTAAACCCGGATATAGGTGGCAATATCCACAAGCGGACAGAGATCGAGGCAATCGTCTCCAAATGCAAGGAACTTCAAACGCTTCCTCCAGACCCACAGGACGCAAATGACGTTCCTCCGATTCGGGAGGGCTTTCTGGAAGTTCTGCAGAGTGCAGGCGAAAATACAAAGAAGATACTTGCTGAGGCGGACAAGTTCTTAAAGGAATTGTCGGAGGAAGAGTGGGAGGAAATGAGGAAGGCATACAAGGATCAGTCTTAACAGCTTCTTCGACGCCGAATCCAAGGACGTGTACACGTTCCGCGTTCCAGCTCTCTCGGCGCCGATCAACACCGACGTTGAGTGTTCGCTTCTCGACTCAATAAGAGGCAGCTAGCCGGCAACAATCCTTTACATTCTCCCGCCACAACTACCATAATATGGGATATCAATTTATTCCTGGATAAGACATCTTGCACTTCTTGTCATTTCCCCTTGGCAATCTGATCAGTCGTTACATGGATAGCCAAATGCAGAAGAAAATTTTCTTGTCTCACAACGCTTGCCTGAACGCCAGTTATGACCTCAACGTACTGACAGCGGGTTTTACGCAAGCTGGATATGTCATCGTTGATCGCCCCGAAGAAGCCGATGAAATAATATTCTCCGGATGCTCGGTGCGCGAAATATGGGTCAAGGATGCCGTTAACCAGATCGATGAAATGCACCGCCGCGCGCCATCAGCAAAGATCACCGTCACAGGGTGCGTAGCCAATGCTAGTGCAGACAGTGTCAGCAGCATGTCGACCACTAAAGAACTCAGCTTCCGCTCTCACAAAGAGATTCTCACAACGCATACTGGTCTTGATTTCGATGCCCTAGATCAAGCCACTTCTCAAGACTCCAGCATCAACTATGAAGGCGCAGACACGGGCCTTGCGCAACTTCGCCAACGTGTCGGGCCCGAGAAAGCTGCGGCTGTCGCTCTGCTACAAGAAGTAGACCGGGAGTTCAATACAGATCTGGAGCGGCTATACAAGCGTACAACCAAAGGTTTCGTCTTCTACAACGAAGAAGCATCTGTCCTGATTACCGTCACACGCAGCTGTCTTTATAAATGCAGCTTCTGCAATATCCCAAAAGGTCGTGGCGAGTTCAGCTCGGTCCCATTGGACTCCATTCTTGATAAGGCAAGAACGGCAATCGAACGTGGTATCAGACACCTAATTCTAGTAGGGGATGAAATTGGTAATTACGGAGTGGATTCCAAAGAAAGTGTGAAGTTTGCCGATTTACTCACATCACTCGTCGCGCTTCATCCTGATCTCAGGCTATCGATACGTTACATCGAACCTAAACCATTCTTGAAAAATGCGGCCCTTCTCAAAGAGCTATCATTGCAGGGAAGGCTGGAGTTGCTTTATGTATCCTTGCAGAGCGGATCACAACGTGTTCTAACCGAGATGAACCGTGGCTACAACATAATCAAAGTTGCAGATGCGTATGCATCTTTTAGAGGGGAAACGAACACCATCTTCTACTGTAACTGGATGGTCGGCTTCCCAGGTGAGACAGATGAGGATTTCACTCAAACAGTCGAATTAATGAAGCGACTCGATCTGCACATTAATGTCGCCATCCCATTCTCGGCACGACCAGATACGCCAGCAGCCGATATGGATAAGCAGATCTGTGAGACAACGATTAAAGCGCGTGTTGATCTGCTCACACAGATTATTGCCGACATGAAGGCATCTACGTTCGAAAAAGCATTGCATTTTTTGGATGAATCCAGACGGGCGACGATCCTTGAGCATATTCGAGCCGGCGAATCTATCAGGTATGACGATCGCCAGAAGCGCATCATCGTGCTCCAACAAGAATCGATTAATTAGTAGGGAGCAAGTGTTGACAACGCCCACGGCCACCCATTGGTCTGAATTGACGTTCCTTGTTGTAGATGTCGAAGGAAACGGACATAACCCGCATGAAATCATCGAGCTAGCTTCGGTGCCTATCCGTTCTGGTTTCATCCAGAACGATTCCATGCAATGGCTCATCCGGCCTATCCAACCCGTCATGCAACAAGCCATAGACCTTCACGGAATTACGAACGAAGATCTGACGGATCAGCCAAGTTTTCAGGTACTTGCATCCAGCATTCACTCAGTGTTGGGTGAACAGATTTTAATCGGACATCACGTCCAGATCGACTATCAGCTCATCAAGACGCAGCTTCCACGCTGGGAACCTTTGCTTGTGCTAGACACAATCAAGCTTGCAAAAGCGGTGGCTCCTAATTTGAAGAGCTATGCGCTTGGTTCATTGATCGCTGAGTTTGCCATTTCAGATCTGCCGCCTGGACCTCAACATCGTGCGATGTATGACGCAGTCGCAACAGCAAAACTTTTTCTCAGCCTGGTCCGTCAACTAGATGTGGATGGTCAGCTCACACTCGCAAGGTTGGCCGAACTTGGCGCCAGCTCCAGCGATTCTTTCTTTTCGCGCACGCAAGGAGGACTGTTCTAATGGCGCATTACATTGGTATTGCAGGAGCCCATTCAACGGGAAAAACAACCTTTACCGCTTTGCTGACCAAGAAAGCGGAGGCAGCAGGTCTCACTGTCATTCGCGTAGGCGATATTGCAACTGAATGCCGAGACGCTGGCTTCGGCATTCTCAAAAATCATACGTTTGAAAGCACGTTGTGGATCATTACCGCTGTCATCAATGCGGAACTCAAGGGCGGGCTGAAGCACGATTTGGTGATTGTGGATCGTCCTGTGCAAGATGCGTTGGGTTATTTGGAATCGGCCCTTAACGCAACACATCGTGCTCTATCCACTGACGAGCACAATTATCTCTACGGTTTGGCGAGATTTCATGTTCCAAGGTACTCCACCAACTTTAAGACAACACTCGACAACACAGTTGCCCTCGGGGATGACCGTGACCCCGACAGAGAATTCCGTACATTGGTCGACCGGACGATATCAAAAGCCAATGAAACCCTAGGTATTGATGCTCGACCGCTGACTGAGGACGAGGCCACACTTGCTATCGAGAAGGCAATTCAATCACGTCACGTCGTGAGCTAGTAGTCGGCACTACAAAAAGGCATCACCGTGACAATTATGCCAACTTTTAAAAAATAGACATTCAAAGCGCTAAAGAACAATCTTTAGGCGGTTCAAAGACTTTCAAAGAGGCCAATGAACTACAACATCATAGAACGATATATAGGCTTCTAACTCAAGGAAAAAAATGGGAGTATTCGAGCAACAAGTTAAATCAGTAATGGAGATAGTTAAAGCGGCTACTCTTGAAAAGCGCCTCATACCTGGGGCATCAAAAAGTAAATTTGAAAAAAGAATTGAGGCAATTACCTCCTCATTGGTCGCTCATGGAGTTATAGCCTTCGTCGTACAAACGTCTTCTCCGTTATTACATAGAAAAATTGTTTGTGGCGCCTGAAGACTATATGGAGGGAGCAGAGGTCCTGGTCACATTGTTCGATCAAGTACTCAAGTACCCAAACAGCAGTGTATATAGCGAGCTTCCGCTTTTTAGTATTTGGTACTCAAGACTAAAAGATAAAAATTATTGCTCGACTTCGGATGCCGTTGGGATATCTGCACCTTCGGCCATACCAAAAGAGACTGGAGAACTTTGCCTAACCAGTCAAACAAGCAAGGCTGCCGGCTACGTATCAAAACTTGGCCCAAAAAAACCAGCATCTAATATTTGGGTATTTAACCGACAAGGACCTAGTTCAAGGTGTTTATAGACACCTTGGTAACCAACAGCAGTTCCTAGGAAAATAGGTGGTTGCTTTGGCTTGCGGCTAAGAGTTACTTTGATGCGAATATTCAAAATATCCGTACCTTGTTATCGATGGGCAATATCGTATCAGTCAGACAGAAAATGCCTCTCCAGTTAGCAGCAAAGCAGATATCTCAGGTTTCGACTCTCGAAGATTTTTTATTTGTGCGACATAGCGCTTCGGCTCGGCAAGCGGAACAGCTACACGGTATGAAGCGTTGGATGATTCAGGACGCATTTCAAAACATGCCAAGCCTGCCCCAACTGTAACTAACTTACTCCCTAGCGGAGTGACCACTAAGCGGCAATTTCCCAAGACTTTCATGCTTTGCTGAAACCGCCGCATTGCACTTAGCAATTGCCGGTATGCTTCGAATGGATTCGATTCATGTACATACACAATATTGGAAGTTGGTGTTCGCCGACTTTTAAATAATGGGACCTGATATTCAACTAATAAGTTATCGGCACGCCGAGGATTATTAGAGGGGTGTGGGACCACAGGACAAATCTCAGCTTCGCGAGGAATCTCGGAAGAGCTTAATACCTTCTCCAGTTGATTTACCCGATGTTCTCCTAAAATTGGAAACCAAACCATTGGCCAATCTTTAGCAGATTCCAAGTGAAACCCGCCTGAAAATCCTGGAATTTGAACTAACTCGCTGCTCGGATCTTCCGCCTGAATATGTCCGTCCAATTCAGCATCTTCTGCTACCAAAACCTGGAAATTAACACCGTTAGCAAACAACGGATGAGCTCCGCCTACCTTAGAAACTTTATTCGGAACTAGTTTATTTAAAATACTGGTTAACAATGCCAGGTAGGCGACGCGAGGGAGCGAACTAACATCGAGCACAATATCTGTATGCCCATCGACCATCGCCAAAATTTTCTGAACACCGAGACGCAATGCATTGGTCGCGCTGAGATCGTTTTCATCGTCTACGCTAGACTGTCCAATAATTACAGTTTCAACTTGTCCGATTGGAGAAAAAATATTTGTGAGCTCCGCGGCATTTTCTTCCGTAATATCGACAATGTCTTGCTCTAGTTCGTAACCAGCAAAGCCTACAAGTAATAATTTTGCTTCTGAAACTTCAAAACTATTGGACTGTAGTGTGCCTACGTATTCACGCATTACCGCTTGAGCACGCACATCAAATCCCCGTCCAGCAATGTAGAGAATTTTGAGTGCTCGTTTACGGTGAATCTGCTCCCAGAGAGAGTGAACACCTGCTCCTCGACGAAATACGTAGTGGTCCCAAAGCATATTAACTCTCTAAAATGGTTAGCTGACTTGGAGTCATACGTCTCTCCATCCATTTGATCATGTCTCCTGCCGAAACGTCTTGCCACCCGCCCAATTGCAACGGCAAGTCGAACTGTGCACAGAGAGTACGATTTAAATAGAATACGGTTCCACTATCTCGATTTGTACTGGCTTGGCTCTCGCGAGGGAGGACTAAATTTTCCGCTGCGCATTCGGCAAGCACGCGAGCCAATCTAGCGCCGGGCTCGCCTAGCAGGCGATCCTTGCTGGTGATTTTATTAAGTTCGTCTTTTGATAGCCGAACGCCTGTAACACCTGGGGCATACGGGGCGTTGGGAAGATAGGTTTTTTCTTTGCACAGAATTGCAATCGATTCAATAAGACGTTGCGCTCGACGACCGTCGGTGTGATTTTTCGGGATAAAGTCCCATTTCCTCTGTGCTGCATTCTTTAGAAGCTTTTCCTGCTCATCCGGCCCCATGATCACCTCAGGTTTTCGGAGAATTTGCATTGCCTGCAAACCTTCATACAATGTCGCTGCCAAAAACAGAAGTTCCTCAACATTGTTACTGGCAAGAACACATAAGCGCTCTAACCCAAAGTAGTAAGGTATCTTCAATTCTTCGTGCATGAAGAGTTCGGCGGCAGCTCTAACTTGTGAAGTGTCTCGCTCCTCAATTTCTTCTGCAGGCAAGGCGAGATCGAGCGACATTTGTTTCTTCGCTCCGTCGCGAATCAGTAAAATTCGCGTTAGGTAAAGGTCCAAAATATTGTCTAAATTAGGCTCAGCTAACTTCTTTTCTGCTTCTGATATCCACTCGCTATACCTAACATTACTCTTGTGTTGCTCGACCCATTGCTTAAAGATAGCTGCGCCTGCAGCACACTCTTTTTTTAATGTTGCAGAGGTAAGCTCACCACGCAAACAATTTCCAAAAGAACGAGAAGCAACGACATCTTGATAGCTCATTCGGCGGTCAAGAATATTTTGTGCATAGGAGACGAACTGCTTTGTAGTCCACATGCAATCCAGATCAATCTGGTTTATGTCTCGACCATCACGTCCACCTTGCGACAGTATGTCGTCGCCTAGGGCAACCGTACGTTCCGCAAGCCAAATGGGGAAGTTAGGCCTTAATACAATAAGTTCGTCTATTAAGAGATTTCTCTGCTTGCGACGCAAGCGCTGCACATCGTCGACCATAAGCATGCGCTTTGGCGCTACGACGTTCCCTTGGTACATAAATTTTACTGATTGCAGCCAAAGAACACTTTCAAAGCGCTCGTGGTGAGGTGCAGAATCGAAATTAGATACAAACGTATCCAATTGGGCATACACATGCTGTTCGTACTGTTCGGCCCAGTCAATTAATTCTTTTGCATTACCACGTTGCGGAATGTGCCTAAGTACCGTACCAACACCTGAGTCATAAATTACTTCTATATTTTCCAGCTCGCTAGCTCCAACGCCTAGTAGCAATGTCAAACTCCGCAAAGTACGCAGTACAACTCGACAATCTAATAGGGCCCTAAACATTCCTTCTTGAAGATTGTCACTTGGTGGCAAATCGGCGTAACCAGCAGCACAGGAAAGTACAACGCCGATAAACGACGGATTATCATCATTCGAGAGCACCCCATGAGCCACTAAATGCTGGAAAGATTCGCTGTGTTCGCTTTGGCGACGCAAGTTCCAAAATGCTCTTAGCGCTAAAGGCGTAAATGCGCGAAACAATGTAGTCTTCCCGGCTCCGGGAGCACTACGGAAAATATGAACGCCACCTTGAATGGCATTTTCTGGTAATTTTTCCAGAATTTTTGGAGAGAACAATTGAACAAAGTCCTGATCTGATGCCGTTCTTTCAGACATCCTCTCCAAAAATGGATTCGAACTATATGCCATTAAAATTCTCTGTGACGACTTACGCGAGGAAATAAACCGAAAAACTTACTTTGTTCAGGCCCCCATAGAACAAAAACTGAATTGTTCGGGGTATTGTGAGATAGTACTAAAGGCAACGCACATCCAGCGAAACCCATTTTGGGGTCCTCTGTTCCACCCTTGCGGAAATGTTCATCCGCGGCTTGTGCATCGTTATATTTTTCATTACTAAGCAAAGCTGCAACACCTATATCAGGACTGTTCTTCAACGAATCCTCTGGCTCGATCACGCACAGAACACGAACTTGCAAAGGCTTGTAGCCCTTCTCAGAAGTGTAGCGTTCAGTCCAATATTCGATATGATCGATGGCTTGCCTGGTTGCCACATACAAGAGAAGAAATACTTCGTAATGTTGCTGATCGACCAAATCACCTTTAGTTAATCGGTCGTATATCTTAGGAATTTTTCCCTTGAAGCTTTTCGATTTACTATCGAAGCGAATGTAAGTGTTCCCACTGCCTGAGAAATCATCTAACAACCAAATAATGTTAAATAAAGGATGGTTGACTTCTTTACCTATTTTTAGAAGCGCTTTTTTGAGCTCTCCTATCATATCTTCGGCTTTTTCTTCACCTAGCTCGTAGGCCTGCCAAATTTGTTCATTACTAATTTCTCCGTCACTTGCTCGGCGTAGCTCATTTGTACGAGCCCCATCACTTAAACCTAGATACAAAGACTTTATGCGCAAGTCTGTAAATCGTGTGTGGTTAGAAATTTCAACAACACGATGTAGGCCTAAATCAGACTCTTCGGCGACAAGTCGCATTCTCTCTTGAACAATAAGGTCAGGATATGCTGTCCCTACCAAGTGGGACATTTCCTCTTCCGAGAAAAATACCAATTTATTTCTAACGAACGACAATGCATGCTCTCGGTCTGCTTGATCAAACTGATCAATCCACAGCGCCAAGCTTTCAATGAAGCGCCTACCAGGGGCAAATCGTTGATAGTGATCGTATTTATAATCAGCAAGGAGTTGCAGTGGGTGCAGAACCTCTGAAACTCCGGCTAAGTCGTTTCCCCAATTCATAACGTGGGCAAGTAGTTTCGCAGCGTTTTCGTCTTGCATGACTACTCTTCCTCGGAATTTTTACTGGAGAAACTGGTTTGAAACCGACCATCTCCGGTTGTTTTGAACCTCTCAAGATACCAAAGTGTCGCATCCACATCTCTTTTGTGGGGCGGAGCAAGCTTCCATCCGCGATCTATTCTTCGTGAAGGCTCGTCTACACTTAGCGAATATCGATGTTCAAGCAAGGCGGAATCGTTCCCAGGCCATGCACCCTGATCACCAATCGCAATGATGTCGTAAGGTTCGACTTGAAACGTTGTGATGATATGGGCAATAAGTCTAGATTTTCCTGTCCCACTAGCTAAGACATCTATCGAGTGCTTACTTCTTACCATACTGGAAACATCCAGACCGGCCTGTCTTAGTGCATCCCCTACTACGAACCACATGTCGTCAGTAGAAAGGCCCTCTCGAAATCGAATACTTACTTGATAGGGATGCGTTGGACGCACCATATTTATCGGCACACCAATTTGCTTCAGACGAAACACAATACGAGCAACATGACTCAGGAACTCACTCGTTTCTTTACTCTCGACCGGGGGAACCGAAGCATTCTCTATCCAACCACAGTTGTACAGGCCGAGTTGAATTTTCTCCACGACTTCGGGCGGAAGATTCTGCTCGATGTGCTCTTGAACTGAACCTCCTCGCCCAGATGCGATACCTACAACAACACCTGCACGCACCAAACGTTCAAGTTGCGACAATATCATCTTGGACGGGGGGCTGTCGGTCCTTTGTGAGCTACATAAAGTACCATCGTAATCGAACACCACCGCGCGAAATGCACGACTGGTTATGTCATTTTCAAAAGCCTCCCGGGCCCGCTGCATTGAAGGTAGCCTAAGTTCGGAAGGCCACCTCGCACCGAGCACCTCAAATTTCGATCTTTCTACTGCACCGAAAATTGCAGCCGGCGGAGGGATTACCGATGGTAAATCTATGTAATATAGTTCTCGACCAAATGATGGAACTGTTGGCCTGCCTATATCTCGAGATTGAGAGTTTCCCATCAACGAAACCAGATGCATTTCTGCGATTAATCCGGTAATCAAATCTTGTGGCGTTGCCCCATCAAGTGACATCGTTAGCGTGGGCACTTCTTTAGGAAAAAGTGTCTTCATCTGGTCCCACAAGCTTCCAACAGAGGGCTCAACTAACGCGAGAATCGCGCAATCCTGCGGTCGATTAGCTAGCCAAAGATGACGTCCATGAGCATATGATCTTAAATCTGCTAATTGCACATGCATTAATGCTGCTTCGGATAACTTTGACTCTAAATCTGCAGCAATTGGTTTTAAAAGAGGGGAATAAATTACGGTAAGGGCTCCGCGTTTATTTGCCTCCATAGCAAAGGGTAATGCACCCTTTGTCCATTCGCCAATTGTCTCCCTACCAATCCTTAAACTATCGAAATTTTCAGGTAACCGATTTTCGGTATGGTCTAATTCCGCGTACGCTCGAGCGATGAGTACCGCATCCAGTAGCAAACTATTCGTTGCCAAATATCCGTCTTTATCAGCTAACGCGAAAACGTGAGGAGTGACATCGGTCAACTCATCAACGCATTCCATTAGTTTACTTTCTGTTCGATTTGTTAATACGTGTAATGTACGGGCGCTATGAGTTCTCGCTCGTTTTAACGCTTCGCAAATATCAGGATTTTTCCCTTCCGCGGATATAAGAAAAACCGGACTTGAGGAGGCTAAAGTCGGGTTGCAAATAATCTCAAGAGGGGTGGATGCTCGGGATACACGCCCTGTGAATGTTTCGTGCAGGTTGCACAGCAAAGAGGCAATAGTAAATGAGCCGCCAGAACCAACGCCAATAAGGCTTGATTCTGCGGCACTCCGTATCGCGGCTTTTAGTTTGTTAACATCTTCTGCGGGTGCCGATAACGCAGCAGAGTAAGTTGTTGCAAGTTGCAGCAACTCAGTTTCGTAGTTTGTGGTCATACATTACAGTATGACATCTCATGCAGCGATTGCGATACTGGGGCCCTCAGAAGATTTTCGTTTTGCCTTAGATGCTACTTTTTTTGCCGGAACGGAAGTCACTTTTGTTTTTCGCTTGGTCGCTTTTGCTTTACGAAGTTCGTCGCGCACCTCCATCAACAAAACACCAAGCATGTTTTTCCCTTTTCCGTTTACCTCACCCCACGTTCTGTTGACTAAATTATCAGTTGTCCCAGCCTCAACCAATCGTGCACCTCCCGTTTCCAGCAGGAGCACACGTAATTCCTCATGCTGAGAAAATTTTGCCCTCAGCACGTCTTTCATACGATCAAATTTAGTTTTAGACCATGTCGGCACTATGTCCCATGTATACAGCCCATGAGCGGCCATGGCCACCAAGGAAGGGGTAGGTGCACTCAAAATCCATTCCCGCACAGCCTCCTTACTTGCCTTACCTGCCTGATAAGCATGTTCAGCAGTAGGAAATTCTCGCCCCTCGAAAATCACGGGTGTTCGATGGAGATTACTAAACACTCCATAAGGTTTTTCGTTTGAACGGTAGAAGTGGATCTCATTTGCCGTCTCAGCCTCTTCAACTGGGGCAGCAATTTTGGTTTGTTTGCTCATGGTTTTTCCTTCAACAAGGGGTACAAATTCAAGTTTTTACAGTGCGCAAGGAGGAGTACTTCGATCAGATTTGTCAGGCTGCGATGATCCTGAGCAGCAGCTTGTTCGGCCGCCGCTTTTATCTCTGGATCGACTCGCAACGTTACTGTCGCAGTCTTAACTTTTTGACGTTCTTTTGACATGCAAAGATGTATATTGTGATGCGTAATGCATCACAATATACATCATATGTACTGCGTTTGTATTCATTTTAAGAAATTTAATATGACTAAGATTGCCATTCGAAAGCACATACCCACAGGCAGACTTATGCCGACAACTGCATGGTAAAGCCAGCCTTATGGCTTGCAAAAAGACGAATATTTGAGATTAAAGTTAAGACAACCAGCTGTTTTTATTGAGATTTGTGGGCAGTGTTATGCCGATTCCCACAATTATTGTGGGAAATGAGGAGCGCTAGACGAATCTATCGAGATAGATTTAGCGGTAGTCACTAATCTGGGCAAATGTCTCGCTCCTCAATAAAAAATGCGCCCAGTTATACAGGGCGCATTTTTTAAGATTAAAGCAATTTTATTAAGTCGTTCTGCCGTGTCGCTCACAAAGTGGCGTTTAGAAATTTTCTAATACCATCGCATGATTTAGCACTGGCTCATGCGCTGCATACAGTACCGTGATTATGTGTTTTTTTCGCGGCTTGCAATAAACCCTCCAATGCTGGGTTCACAAGCACCTCTCCGTCATAACGCTGCGCAAATTCTTCGAACTAACTTCGTTGTGATCAAACCATTTACCCAATCAGTATCAGGCTCTGCTTCGTTATTTCACTCATCTAAGGCCGTCTCTTCTTTTCTAATTCGCGTGGCCATTTACGATACCAACACACGATAACCATCGAATTTTGATGCCTCGTCGTCAACACGCATGATCTGAAAATGATCTTTGGGCGCGCTGGTGATAATAAATTAATTTGTCGTCAGACCACAGCGTGGGGTTGGATCGGGAACCGATTGGCAATGGTCGTAAGCTTCGCCTTTTATGCCGGTCTGGGTGGCAAACTGCGCAAAGCATGCTTGGCTCTGATCGTACTCGCGACGCAAACGCGCGCAGTCGGCGTCATCGGGGTTGCTTCTTTTAGTATTGGCATCGGGCTCTAAACTATAACCCTCGGGACTAGCTGTCGGTGACGCGGCGGTTGGCGTAAGTGCGCGCGCTGCTGCCGCTTTCTTAACTTCTTCTGCTCGCTGCAAGGCGGCGGCGCGCTCCTCCTTGCTCACTTTTGATGCGCTGGTATCGATCTTTTTGGCGGAATTTTTATAGCGTGCCGGCACCGTATCCGCGATATGTGTCTGCCCCTTTTCATCGACCCAACGATAAATCTCTGAAGCACTCGCGGTGCGCGAGAAGCCGGCACACGTTATCAGCAGCGCCAATAAAGTGAGAAACAATTTCTTATGGATTAACATGATGATGCCTCCATTTCTGATGCGACGATAGTTTGCTAGTGAATAATTTAACTCGAATACTTTAATTCGACTAGTTTATATCGTCGCAATCCAGCTTACGGGCAAGCTGCCGCCTCAGAAATTAAGCTTATTTCCGAATAAGCCAATTAAACCAATGACGATCAAATAGATCGCGACAATAAAATTGAGTAGGCGTGGCATGATCAAAATGAGTATGCCGGCGATCAAAGAAATCAAAGGGGTAAGCGCAAGGTGCAGATCCATGACAGTTCCTTATGAGGTTTAAAAGAGATATAGCGAGAGGTAGATCGAGACTCTTTACTGCCGGATTTCTCCGCTATTTCGATTCAGCATACCGCAACCATACGCCTTTTTAATGTGCGATTGAGCACATGCTGCGGCAGATTAATTTTCGGTCGGATTGACCAAGCGTGCAAGAAAAAAACGGCGCAAATGGAAGCCCATCGCGCCGTTTATAAAAAAGTGAAGCAAACCGATAGGCCGGATTCTGTTACGGCGTATGAGCAAGCCCATACGCTATGACAACCATTCCTCTAGGCCGTGAATTACTCCACGGCTCAAGCTTTCTACCCGCACGCTCCGCGAGCAACGTCAACGCGTGCCTATTTGAAATTGCTCCAGGTGGAGGTTACCGCGTTTCACCGTAACTTAATACGCTCGTCTCTGTGGCCCTATTCCGCGTCTCGCGACGGACGGCCGTTAACCGTCACCCTGCTCTATGGAGTCCGGACCTTCCTCCCGCCATCACCGAAATGACAGCCAGCGGTTGTCTTGGCTTGCTTCAGAGCGCATTGTAGTCCACTCGTATCGATGTTGCGCAGGTATCTCACATTTATTGTTTTCCATGTTGTCTTAGGCAATTCGGATATCCGTGTCCTGCGATCATGCTTCATCTCGGTATGTTGAGCAGAAATTTATTGCCTGCCTGCTCCTACAAAACATAGGGCGGCCAGCTTTTCCAGTGCGGAGCCAAAAAACTATCCGAAGAAAATATGCAGGAACATGCATCCCCACTAGTGCTAACTGAAAGAAAAAAAGCTATGCTGACGACGGCAAAATACTATCAACCTCGTATTAGATAATTTAGCCTCGACCAAATTTAGGTATCGCACACCAGAAAATTGCGCACAATCACCACTTAAAACATGCAAACTGCCTCTACCAAACCAAAAAATAAAACACTAGCCACATCGCTGGCAGTACTACTCGGCGGCACAGGTGCGCACCGTTTTTATCTCTATGGCGCAAAGGACTTTTTTGCTTGGAATTATGTGATTGCTTTTGTATTGTTTGTTGTCGCGCAGTTCCTCGTACAATCCGAACATCCTACCGGTATCGGTGTGATCGCCTATTTCCCCGTCGCGATTCTGGTTGGATGGGCAGAGGCATTTGTGATTGGCCTGACGACAGATAAGCGATGGGATGCAATCTATAACCGAGGCTTAACCTATCAATCGCAATCAGGCTGGCCGATTAAAATTTTATTAGGCCTCGCATTGCTTGCTAGCGTTGGCACCGTACTGTTTAGTATTATTCATATCGTCAGATTGATTATAAAAAGCGGCATCATCGGCTAACAGCCTCCATACCTAAAAAAGTCACGTACTTTTCAGTGCGCGGCTTTTTTATTTTTTCGCTTAGGTTAAGGTTACATACGTTCAAAGATCCCAGCGGCGCCCATTCCGGTTCCAACGCACATCGTCACCATGCCGTATTTAAGATTTCTCCGACGCAGGCCGTGTACTGCGGTAGCCGAACGAATCGCGCCGGTAGCTCCCAACGGGTGACCAAGGGCAATCGCACCGCCTAAGGGATTAACCTTGCTTGGGTCAAGATGCAGGTCGCCGATCACCGCCAAGGCTTGCGCCGCAAACGCTTCGTTCAACTCAATCCAGTCCATCTGATCTTGCGTCAAACCGGCACTGCGTAAAGCCGCCGGAATCGCCTCTTTCGGCCCTATGCCCATGATCTCAGGCGGAACACCGCGCACAGCAAATGAGACAAAACGCGCCAACGGCGTCAGATTGAATTGCTTGAGGATTTTTTCACTCACCAAAATTAATACACCGGCACCGTCGGAGGTTTGCGAACTGGTACCAGCTGTCACTGAACCCTTGGGTGAGAATACCGGACGTAATTTACCCAAGGCTTCCAGGCTGGTATCAGCACGCACGCCTTCATCCATGTTGACAATATGTTTAAGAACATCGACTGCGCCTGTATCGAGATTAGGGGTTCGTTGCACGATCTCGACTTCGGTCATCTCGTCATTGAACTCGCCGCTTTGTTGCGCTGCCAATGCTTTCATATGCGAAGCGAGTGCAAATTCATCCTGCGCCTCACGCGATACCTTCCATTGCGCCGCCACTTTTTCTGCGGTCAACCCCATGCCGTACGCAATACCTACATTTTCATCCTTGAAAATACCCATGTTCATCGCTGGATGATGACCTAACATCGGCACCATCGACATAGACTCGACACCAGCCGCAATCATGACATCTGCCTCGCCAACACGAATCCGATCTGCCGCCATCGCAATCGCAGTTAAACCGGATGCGCAATACCGATTGATGGTGACGCCACCGATAGTCTGCGGCAAACCCGCCAATAAAATACTCATACGCGCCAGATTTAGCCCCTGCTCGGCCTCGGGAAACGCACAACCGACGATTGCATCCTCGATCACATTAGGATCAAGCTGCGGCACTTGCGCCAACGCCGATTGCAAAGTTCGCACCAGCAAATCGTCCGGCCGCGTATGCCGAAACATCCCGCGCGGCGCCTTGCCTATCGGCGTACGCGTAGCAGCGACAATATACGCATCTTGAAGTTGTTTGCTCATTGCATGCTCCTGAATATGTATTTTTTCTGAGTCGCTTGAAAGATCAAAAAACGTCGCCAGCAATGTTCGGCCTTAACGCATCTTCACCTTTAAAGATACTTTCAAGTGCTGTCTACGCGCAGCCAGCGAATCAAGGTCGGTGTAAATATTCTGAAATAACGGCACAGTCGTACTTGAATACGGTGAGCACGTTTTTTCAAACAGTCGCATCGAAATTGAGGCGCAGTAGCACTAGACCGTGCTTTAATTTCTAACGGGCTTACCGTTTTGCATCATTCCCATAATGCGTTCCTGCGTTTTAGGATGTTTAAGCAATTCCATAAATGCGCTGCGCTCATGGTCCAGCAACCATTGTTCATCAACCACGCTACCTTGATCGACATCACCCCCACTGACAATCTCGGCGATCATCATGCCCAGTTTGTAATCATGCGCAGAGATAAAGCCGCCATCACGCATATTGATTAACTGTGCGCCTATGTTCGCCAAGCCATAGCGACCTGCCACAGGAATCAGATTTTTGCGTGGTGCGCGATAGCCCGCATCGAACATCGCGCGTGCCTGCGATTTGGCGACGAACAGCAATTCATATGGATTGAAGACAATCACATCGTCCTGCTTTAAATAGCCCATCTTCTGTGCTTCCAACGCCGACTTGGACACAGCAGCGGTCGCCGCATGCATGTATCTATCTTTCAGGAATTGTAGAATGTCGCGACCTTGCGCCTCCTCTGCTGCGCGCAAGGTAATCTCTTTCAAACCACCACCACCGGGAATCAAACCAACGCCGACTTCGACCAAACCGATATAAGACTCCATCGCCGCCACGCGGCGCGCGGCATGCATCAACAATTCGCAACCACCACCTAGCGCCAGACCAGCGATGGCAGCGACCACTGGCACATTTGCGTACTTCAAAGTTTGATGCGCTTGCTGCAAAGCAGAAATCATTGGTTCCAGCGCATCGACGCCACCACTCATAAACAAAGGCAACATCGATTTGAGATCAGCACCAGCAGAAAACGCGCCACCACTCGCGGCATCGGTTTGCCAAACGACCAAGCCTTTATAATTTTTCTCTGCTTCTGCCACTGCCTGCACCATGCCCTTGATCACCTCCGGGCCGATCACATGCATCTTGGTTTTGAAAGAGAGAATCAGGATTTCATCATCTTGATGCCAGATGCGTACTGCGTCGTCCTCGAACACCGTGACACCAGAAACATCCGCTTCTTCAGTGCTACCACCTAACAAAGACGCGCGGAAAAGCTGGCGCTGATAAACCGGCAGCTCAGTACGAGCAATATATTTATTTTGTTTGGCCGACCACGAACCATCAGCGGTATGCACACCATTATTTAGTGCCACCGGGCCGGATAAAACCCAAGCTGGCAAAGCTGCTGTGCTAAGCGTTTTGCCGCTGGAGATATCTTCGTTGATCCACGTTGCAACCTTCTGCCAACCGGCAGCCTGCCAAATTTCAAACGGACCTTGCGTCCAACCAAAACCCCAACGCAAGGCAAAATCAACATCGCGTGCGTTATCGGCGATCGTTGCCAGATGCACGGCAATGTAATGAAAGGTATCGCGGAAGATCGCCCACAAAAACTGTGCTTGCGGATGATTGGCATCATGCAGTGCAGCCATGCGCTTGGCTGGATCTTTTTCTTTCAAGATGCGTACGATCAAATCATCAGCTTTGCCCTTGCCGAGTATGTAATCGAAATTTTCTGTGCCAGCTTTGCTCTCTATGCGCAATATATCTTTACCGACTTTTTTGTAAAAGCCAGCACCAACTTTTGCGCCCAAAGCACCACTGTCAATCAGCTTTTCCAGCACCGCCGGTGTTTTGTACAAAGGATAAAACGGATCATCCTGCAAACTGTGCTGCATGGTTTTGATTACGTGCGCCATCGTATCCAAGCCCACCACATCGGCAGTACGGAAGGTGCCTGACTTGGCACGACCGAGTTTGGTACCAGTCAGATCGTCAACCACATCGACTGTCAGACCGAATTTATCGGCTTGATAAATAGTCGACAGCATGCCAAAGATGCCAACACGGTTAGCGATGAAGTTCGGGGTATCAAATGCACGCACCACGCCTTTACCTAGCGTAGTGGTTAAAAATTCTTCCAGTTGATCGAGCTTGGTCGGCACCGTTGAGGCGGTAGCAATCAATTCCACCAAATGCATATAACGTGGCGGATTGAAAAAGTGCACGCCGCAGAAACGCGTTTTTAAATCGGCAGCAAAGCCTTCGGATAATTCAGAGATCGATAGACCCGAAGTGTTGGATGCAAAGATCGCATGCGGCGCAATATGTGGTGCAACCTTTTTGTACAAATCATGCTTCCAGTCCATGCGCTCGGCAATCGCTTCGATTACCAAATCGCAGTCCTGCAATTTTTCCAAATCATCTTCGTAGTTTGCTGGTTCAATCAACGTTGCAAGTTCAGGTACACCGAGCGGTGCCGGATTAAGCTTGCTTAAATTGGCAATTGCACGCATGGCGATGCCATTTTTTATACCCTCTTTGGCGGGCAAATCAAATAACAGCACTGGTACTTTGGCATTGACGCAATGCGCAGCAATCTGCGCACCCATTACACCAGCACCGAGTACCGCGACTTTTCTAACGATGAAATTTGACATCATGTCCCTCTCGACTTAAACAGCAAGCTCACACTCACCGATCTATTTCTCTTCGTGTTGTGCTCTTCCGTTTTCTTCGTACTTTTCCCGTGCTTTATTTGTTCGCTAACTACGCCATGCATGATCAAAACAGTTCTGCATCCAATGCCATCAAAGTAGCAGAGCCAGAACGGGCCTGCCGAATCAGCATCGCTGTTTCTGGCAATAGACGTGCGAAATAAAACCGTGCAGTCGCCAACTTGGCGGTATAAAAAGGATCGCTAGCGCTTAGCGGGTCACTCTGTTTTTCCAAAGCGATTTTAGCCATACGCGCAAAGAAGTAGGCATAGATCATGTGGCCGAGCACGCGCAGATATGGCACCGCCGCTGCGCCAACCTCATCCGGATTTTGCATCGCCTTCATGCCAACTTCCATCGATAGCTTTTCCACTTTGGCGGCGATATCGGCCAATGGCGTGATGAACTCGGACAGTGTTTCATCAGCGCCGTTTTCTTCCACAAAGCTACGAATTTTTTTACCGAAGGCACGCAGCTTGTTGCCGCTATCGAGCAAAATTTTTCGTCCTAACAAATCCAGCGACTGTATAGTATTGGTGCCCTCATAGATCATGTTGATGCGGGCATCGCGCACATACTGCTCCATGCCCCACTCTGCGATATAACCGTGGCCGCCATATACTTGCAGCGCTTCCGAAGTTGCGACCCAACCATTATCAGTGAGGAAGGCTTTGATAATTGGGGTCAGCAACGCGACTTCATCGCCAGCTTCTTTACGCACCGCTTCATCTGGGTGATGCAACTCGCGATCAATCTGCAATGCCACATAAGAAGAAAATGCGCGGCCGCCTTCAGCGTAAGCACGCGCGGTCAGCAACATGCGACGTACATCGGGATGCACAATGATCGGATCGGCAGGCTTGTCTGCTGCTTTGACGCCAGTTAGGCTGCGCATTTGCAGGCGATCTTTTGCGTACACCACAGCATTTTGATACGCCACTTCGGTCAAGCCTAGCGACTGCATGCCGACGCCCATGCGTGCTGCGTTCATCATCACGAACATCGCATTCAAACCTTTGTTCGGCTCGCCTATCATCCAACCGGTAGCGCCATCGATATTCATCTGGCAGGTCGCATTGCCGTGTATGCCCATTTTTTCTTCGAGCGCACCGCAAAAAATTGGGTTGCGCTCACCTAGCGTGCCATCTGCGTTCGATAGAAATTTCGGTACGAGAAAAAGCGAGATGCCATGCGTGCCTTCTGGCGCATCCGGCAAACGTGCCAGCACCAGATGCAAGATGTTGCTAACCATGTTGTGCTCGCCAGCCGAAATAAAAATTTTGCTGCCGTTGATTTTGTACGAGCCATCTGCTTGTACTGCGGCTTTGGTACGCAAGAGACCCAAATCGGTACCACAATGCGCTTCGGTCAAACACATGGTGCCAGTCCACTCGCCAGAAACCAGTTTCGGCAGATACAAGGCTTTCTGTTCTGCTGTGCCGTGCGCATACAAACATTCATACGCACCATGCGATAAGCCCGGATACATGGTCCACGCTTGATTACTGGCATTCAGCATTTCGTACATCGGTGTTTGCACTGCCATCGGTAAGCCCTGACCGCCAAACTCGGGGTCACAGGTCAGTGATGGCCAACCAGCAGCGACATATTGTTCGTAAGCAGTTTTGAATCCTGCCGGTGGTGTCACTTCGTGCGTCGCAGTATCCAGCTTGCAGCCTTCGCGATCGCCACTGTGATTTAACGGAAACAGAATTTCAGAGGTAAATTTTGCGCCCTCTTCCAATATCTGATCGATGATATCGACATCCACTTCCGCATATTTGGGAATCGCCTTCAGTTCGTCCGCGGTGTGCAACAACTCATGCAATACAAAATGCATATCGCGCAAAGGGGCGTTGTACTGACCCATGAAACTCTCCTCAAATCATTGACTGAAAAAGTGACCGCTTAAGTAACGACGCAGATTACAAAATACGTGGCAAACATAAGCAATGCGCAGCGTAGTCTTTAAGCAATACTATCGCATGAAGATGTGCGTTCGTGTCAGCGTAACGATTTTATTTTCGCGTCACTTTTGTATTCGCCGCCGGTCAACGAAGGGCTTAATTATTACCCTGACTTGTCCAAGATGCGACGATCGCGCTTGGTGGGACGTCCCTTAATGGACAGGCTAGGTTCTTTGAAGTACTTACGCTGCTCGGCTTGTTGCTGTCGTTTGCGCAAACTATCCTCCGTTTCCGCATACAATTTTTGCGCGAAGTCCGCGGCACGCCGCACATCTGATAATGCCTGCACAATAACTTCCCATTCTGTTGCGCCATTATCAATCTGCAGAATCTCGCCGCCCTTGAGCGTGCGTGCAGGTTTCACGCGCTCACGCTCCAGCTTGACCTTGCCATTATCGACCGCCTGGGTTGCCAGCGATCTGGTCTTAAAAAAGCGGGCTGCCCACAGCCATTTATCGATACGTACTTGATCCATGTATATTCCTAACGCTGGCAACGTGATACTCATTGCCAATAATGCTTTAGCCTTGTTTCTGCATTGTTATACCACCCACAGACACAAAAATAATAACGCCGACTGCCTCTAATCCATAGTCGAATACATTGCGACACAAGCAATAACTCCATTTTTCCAAGACATTGTTTTACTCTGCCGATTTACCCCATGTGATCAAGCGCAGAAAGTTTTTATAAATTAGGTAGGCGACTTTATAAAACATGCGCTTGTGCAAAGGAATATTGTCAAAATCCTGCAGACTTACCTCCACCCCCTCTGCTACTCCCTGTTCGATATGCTGACGTAATGCTTGCGCGAAATCTGCATCCCGTACCACCACATTCGCTTCCTGATTTACAAACAGGCTAAAGCCATCATAGTTACTGGAGCCCACCGTCGCCCAGTGGTCATCAACTACCGCGACTTTTCCATGCAGTTGAGTCTTTCTGTATTCAATAATGCGCACCCCGCATTTCAACAGCTTTGGGTAAAACGAGCGTGCGATCACATCCTGAAATTTGTACTGCCCCACACCCAATAACAGTGTCACTTTTATTCCGCGTTTAGCTGCGGATGCGAGACCGTTACGCATCTTGCGCCCCGGTGCAAAATAAGGATTGGCGAGTAGCGCAGATTCGCGTGCGCCGCCAAGTGCCTTGAGATAAGCATGTTGAATCGTACGGCGATTACGCAAATTATCGCGCACCACCAAACCCGCCAGCATAGGGCCATGATCTTCATTTGCTCTGGAACGTCGCTGCTCTTTGAAAGTGGCCCAGCGCGTGCGCCAGCTAATACTACCCATGCGCGCCCAATGTAATGCGGCTTCCCAGTGTATGGTTGCTACCAAAGGTCCTTCGATGCGGACACCGAAATCCCATCGCGGCGCTGGCAGCAGCAATCGCGGGTCATCATCATCGTGCAGATCGTCAACGATATTCATGCCGCCGAGGAAAGCTAAAGTCCTGTCAATCACACATAACTTTCTATGCGTGCGCGCAATGCCTCGAAAAAACCAAGGATTAAAAATGCGACAACCGCCACCCACAGCATGAATCTCTTGGGCTAGTGCTTTGCTAAACAGATGCCCCGTTCCTATCCAATCTATCGTGACATTGACCACCACACCGCGCGTCGCCGCGCGCGTCAACGCATGCTTGACACTGTCAGCAGTTTTATCGGAAGAGAAGATATAGGTTTCCAGATAGATTTCTATCTGTGCAGCGTCAATCGCCGCAATTAATGTCGGGAAGAACTCTGCGCCGCCATGCAAGAGCTGTATATCGTTTTGTCCAACAAAACTAACATGGCGCATAAGGAAAAATCCTGCGATCAATCATGAGATCAAATCATGGCGCTGCATTTGCAAGTAATGATTTACGCATGATGGGTATTTAAGCTGAATTAAGTTGTGCGAGCTGAATTACTTCAGATGTAGGGTTGCAGACAGCGGTGCATGATCCGACAATTTTGACCATATCGCGCCGTGCAAAACCTGCGCGTCCTCAACCTTAAATCCCCGCACATAAATACGATCAAGTTTTAGAAACGGCATCGCCGCCGGAAAGGTGCGCGCAGGCTCACCCTTTGGGCCGCGTCCGGCCAACAAGCGTAGATAGGTACCGAAACCGCGTTTAAGTAAACTCTCATCAAACACTTCTTTGACATCGAGATTGGCGCGTAAATGCTCACTCAGTTTGTCACCCCAATCATTAAAATCACCGGCAATAATAATTGGGGTATTCATGCCGGCACTGTCCTTGACCGCTTCGATTAACGCATCGGTTTGTCGCTTGCGACTTCCGGCAAATAGCCCAAGATGCACAACGTAACAATGTACCTCCGCTTCGGGAGTGTTGACGATGCAATGCAATATGCCGCGCGACTCGTACTTGTGATCAGAAATATTGCGATTATTAGAGGAAAGAATCGGATACGCGCTCAACAAGGCATTGCCGTGATGACCATGATCGTAAACGGCATTCATACCATAAGCACATTGATGCGAATCACCGGCCAAAAAATCTTGTTGCGATAGCTCCGGCCAGTCGGTTGCATGTTTGATCGCGTGCAAGTCGTGCCGACCCTGCACTTCTTGCAAAAACAAGACATCGGATTGCAACTCGCTGATCGCTTTCTTCAAGGCATGAATACGTGGACGTGCGCCAAATGAAGAAACTCCCTTATGAATATTGTAAGTCGTGATACGTAGCTTCATTCCGTTCCGACCTTCTATAAATGAATCATTAACATGGTACGTAAAGTGCAGATTTTCAACATGACCTATCTGCACATCTGGATCATTATTTCCGCTAATTTTTTTTACAATGCGCTGGCAACTGCAAAATAGCTTCCGCGTTAGAAGCAGAAAAACATCGATCTGCTGCCTCACGATACGGCAACCAAGCAAAATTTAAATGCTCACGTGGTGCCAGTCTAATCGGGATATCGCGTGGTACCTGCAAGCCAAATACATGCTCGGTGTTATGTATCGTGCCAGGCGCGTAACGATGACGCCATACCGGATAGATTTCAAAAACGTTGGAAAGTTGCCAGTCGCAGAGATTACTCAGTGCAATACTGGCATGCTGAATCGGCATTTTTTTCTCATCCAGCTGTTGCACCACGATACCAGTTTCTTCCTCAACCTCCCTGATTGCCGTCAATTGCAAGGCTTCGTCTAACGTATCTTTTGAACCAGTCACCGATTGCCAAAATCCAGGCTTGTCGGCGCGCTCCAACAGCAAGACGTCAAATGCGGCAGTGTGGATGACGACTAGAACCGATTCGGGGATTTTATAAAGCATGACTCAAACAAATTATTTGGCGACGAATTAAATGATGGACGAAAAAAAAGGCACGGAAGTCCGTGCCTTGATTATGCCGTAATTTTGCTTACAGGCCCTGACCTTGCTCTGGTCTTGCTTAAGCCTTAACCACTGGCTCGATATTGCGCAGGCGAATATGCAGTTCACGCAATTGCTTTTCATCGACCTCAGAAGGTGCTTGCGTCAGCAGACATTGTGCACGCTGCGTTTTCGGGAAGGCAATCACGTCACGAATCGATTCTGCACCCGTCATCATCGTAACGATACGATCCAGACCAAAAGCCAGACCACCATGCGGTGGCGCACCATATTGCAACGCATCCAGCAAGAAGCCAAACTTCAGCTGCGCTTCTTCTGCACTAATTTTCAATGCGCGGAATACCTTGCTCTGCACATCGGCTCTATGGATACGTACCGAACCGCCGCCCAGTTCCCAACCGTTCAATACCATATCGTAGGCTTTGGAGATGCAATTGCCCGGATCGCTTTCCATCAAATCTTCGTGACCATCTTTTGGCGCGGTAAATGGATGATGCGTGGCCGACCAGCGTTGATTGTCTTCATCGAATTCAAACATCGGGAAATCAACCACCCACAATGGGCGCCACGCGTCATCAAACAAGCCATTCTTGCGACCGAATTCGCTATGGCCAACCTTGACCCGCAACGCGCCAATCGCATCGTTGACGACTTTTGCTTTGTCCGCACCGAAGAAAATCAGATCGCCATCTTCCGCGCCAGTTGCTTCGATAATCTTTGCCAGTGCTTCATCATGAATATTTTTGACGATCGGCGATTGCAGGCCATCGCGACCTTTGGCTTTTTCATTGACCTTGATGTATGCCAAGCCTTTGGCACCGTAGATCGCGACAAACTGTGTGTAAGCATCAATCTCCGAGCGGGGCATCGCACCACCACCTGGTACGCGCAAACCAACCACGCGTCCCTTGTCCATATTGGCAGCGCCAGAGAAGACCTTGAATTCAACATCCTTCATGATGTCGGTCAAATCAGTGAACGCTAGCTTGACGCGCATATCCGGCTTGTCGGAGCCATACATGCCCATCGCCGTGGCGTAATCCATCACTGGGAACGGATTAGGCAAATCGACATCGAGACAATTCTTGAAAACCAAGCGAATCATGTCCTCAAACAAATCGCGAATTTCTTGCTCATTCATGAACGAGGTTTCGCAATCGATCTGGGTAAATTCTGGCTGACGATCAGCGCGCAAATCTTCATCGCGGAAGCATTTAACGATTTGGTAATAGCGATCAAAGTTAGCGACCATCAGCAATTGTTTGAACAACTGCGGTGATTGCGGCAATGCAAAAAAGTGACCGGCATTAACGCGCGATGGAACCAAATAATCGCGCGCGCCTTCTGGCGTCGATTTCGTCAACATCGGTGTTTCAATATCGATAAAACCTTGTGCGTCGAGAAACTTACGCACTTCCATCGTCACCTTGTAACGCAGACGCAGATTGTTTTGCATTTGTGGACGACGCAGATCCAGCACGCGATGTGTCAAACGTGTGGTTTCCGACAGGTTGTCGTCATCAAGTTGGAACGGCGGCGTGACCGACGGATTCAATACTTCCAGCTCATGCGCCAGTACTTCGATCTTGCCTGAGGTTAGATTGCTATTGGTAGTGCCGTCAGGACGATTGCGCACCAAACCAGTAATACGCAAACAAAATTCATTGCGCACCGATTCCGCAGCCTTAAACACATCAACACGATCCGGATCGCACACCACTTGCACCAGACCTTCGCGGTCGCGCAAATCGATGAAGATAACGCCACCGTGATCGCGACGACGATGGACCCAGCCGCACAGGCTGACAGTTTGATCGAGCAGCGCTTCAGTGGTGAGGCCGCAGTATTGGGTACGCATAGACATAGTCAATTTCCAGTTTCAAATTCTTTGTCATCCAGTACAGGCTGTAATGACGTTGTTTTATTAAGTCGGTTCGGTTGGTGTCTTATTGGGGTCGATAATGTGCGTCTTGTCGAAAAACTCAGGTGTAACAACACCCATCGAAACGATGTACTTCAATGCAGCATCAACCGTCATGTCTAATTCAATGGCATCGGCGCGGGGCACCATCAGAAAAAAACCAGAAGTTGGATTCGGTGTAGTCGGCACATACACGCTGACATAATCGCCAATCAAATGATTGCGTACATCACCACCTGGCACGCCAGTCATAAAACCAATGGTCCACGATCCTTCACGTGGATACTGCACCAGCAAGGCCTTGCGAAAGGCATTGCCAGAAGAAGAAAACAAGGTATCCGACACCTGCTTGACGCTGGAATAAATGGTGTTAAAAATCGGAATCCGCTTTAACAAGCGCTCCCAAATCAACACCACCCGATTGCCAACGAAATTACGCGTGCCCAAGCCGACCAAGAATATGACCACCAAGGTCAAAATCGTACCGAGACCTGGGATATCAAAACCTAGTAAGGTCGCTGGTCGCCAAGCGACTGGCAATAACAACAAAGACTGGTCCATCGTGCTGACGACCAGATTCAACACCCACAACGTGATCGCAAGTGGAACCAGAATCAGCAGGCCAGTAATAAAATATTTACGCATAATTTTTACCGTAAAGGAGAAGTGCCTAAAGCGCGATGCATCTATGCTTTGCGTTATGGCGCAGTTTTTGGCTTGCTATCTGCCGCCGCAGAAGATGCAGGCGATGCAGTAGTCGACCCACCATCACCACTAGCAGCAGTGGCACCACCTTTGTCAGCCGCACTCTCAGCTCCGCTGTTAGCAGCTGGGCTGGTAGCTGCGGTAGCTGCGGTAGCTGGCGCGCTTTTACCGCCTTGACCGCCACGAAAATCCGTCACATACCAACCGGTACCTTTAAGCTGGAACCCAGCAGCAGTAACCTGTTTCTTAAACGTGGATTTTCCACAAGTCGGGCACTCTGTTAAAGGCGCATCCGACATCTTTTGCAATGCATCCTTGGCAAAACCACACGCTTCACAGCGATACGCATAAATCGGCATGAGAAATTCCCGCAAAAATCTTACAAAACCCTGAATTATAAAGGTTTTCTTGGCGAAATTAAGTCAAATCAAAACCGAATCGACTTGGCGCTTATTAAGTTGTCAGCAACCCTGCGCAGATGCGACTAATGCATGCCGCGCTGCGCGCTACTACGTTGGGGGGGCCGCCATAGCGCGGCTTCTTAACCAAGTATCAAGAACAGCGCGTATCGCGCGGCACTCAACTCAGGTCAATTCGCGCGGATCTCCGTCCACAAGCGATTCAGTGCGCGTCGCTGTTTGCTAGTCAGATCCGTCAACATTTCCAACTTGGCTTGCTCCGCCTTATCAGGAAAGATCGCGGTATTTTTGGTAATTTCCGGTTTGATAAAAGCGTGCGCCGCTGTATTCGGATTACCGCTACCTATCAGGTTGGTCAACTCGGCAGAATTTTTTCCATCCAGCATAAAGTTCATAAACTTCAAGGCCAGATCGGGACGCGGTGCATCCTTGTGGATCACCATACTATCGAGCGCCAATACTGCGCCCTCTTTAGGCAACGCATGTTTGATGTGGAATTGACGTCCGGCTTTTTGCGCATCCAGATCCGCTTGGAAAATATCGTTGGAATAACCATGAACCAGCCAGATATTACCGACCGTCAGCTCCTTGATATAACTGGTGCCATTAAATGCGGCCCAATACGGTTTGGCTTTGACGATTACATCCTTGGCTTGCTGCCAGTGTTTTTCATCTCTATCGTTGGCCGAATAGCCTAAGTATTTCAGTGCGGCCGCCATCAACTCGTTGGCCGAATCCAGTACCGTGACCTTGCCTTTAATCTTGCTCAAAATCGCCGGGTCAAAAATCGCCGCCCAACTATCGACCGGAATCCCCAGTTCTTTGATTTTTTGGTCGTTATAACCGATCAGCGTGATCGTGTACGAGTACGGCACCGAATAAACATTACCCTTGTCGAACTCAGTGTCCATAAAATTAGCACTAATGTTTTTCAAGTTGGGGAGTTGCGTTTTATCCAGCGGCTTCAATGCTTTTTGCTTGATCAATGACTGCAATGCGTTACCGGTTGGCACGATGATGTCATAGCCCTTGGCACCGGCGGCCAGCTTGGCCAGCATTTCTTCGTTATCACCGTAATAGGTTTGCACCAATGTACATTTGCAAGATGCCTCAAAACGCTTCGCTGTCTCCGGTGCTAAATAATTATTCCAGTTATACAAATGCAGCTTGTCTTGCGCTTGCGCTTGCGCCGGCAATTGTGCGAGCACCGTGAGCGACAACAGAGAAAATAAAGTGAGTAGTTTTTTCATGGCTCATCCAAAGAAAAAGTTAAGCGGATTTCCGTCAAAATGCAGCGCATCAAGAGCGCAAGGCGTTCGGCGCCAATTTTGATGCAAGCAAGATCAGGCCCAGGGTCAATAACATCAACAAGGTCGAGACTGCGTTGACCTCCGGTGTGACGGCGATTTTGATCATTGAGTAAATCTGTAACGGCAAGGTTTGCGTATTGGCGCCCGCCGTAAAAAAGGTGACGACAAAATCATCGATCGATAGCGTAAAAGCCATCAATGCGCCGGCCACTACACCTGGCAAAATCTGTGGCAACGTCACATGACGAAATGCTTGCCATGGCGTCGCACCGCAGTCACGCGCCGCTTCAGTCAAGCTCTCATCCATGCCGGCTAAACGCGAGCGCACCACAATCGCGACAAAACCCAAGCTGAATGATATATGTGCCAACGTAATCGACAGCACACCCAAAGTGAGATTCATGATGACAAACAAGATCAGCAAGGCGACGCCAATCAAGATATCGGGAATCGCGATCGGCGTCAGCACCAAAATTTGCAACAACTTACCCTTGTAACGATGCAAGGCAAAGCCAGCCATGGTGCCGAGCAACGTCGATACCACACTGGAGATCGTTGCAATCAGCAATGAGTTTGCGGCAGCCTGCAACATTTGTTCATTAGCGAACAACTTACGATACCAGTCCAGCGTAAAGCCGACCCATTCTGCGTTTAACTGTGAGTCGTTAAATGAATACGCAACCACAAGCAGTAGCGGCAAATACAAAAATGCGTATACCAATAGCACTGCCAATGTCAGCCATGACGAACGTGGAGATAGAAGCGTGCGACTCATCAGACTAAACTCGCTGCTGGCGTCGTGGTCGCGCCATCCAAGCGGCAAAACCTGCTACCGCCAATGCAACCAATGTTAATACGATCGACAGTACACTGCCAAACGGCCAGTCACGTGACTCCAAAAACTGCTGTTTGATGACATTACCAATCATCATATTGCCAGTGCCGCCGAGGATATCCGGTACCGCAAAGATTCCGAACGCTGGAATAAACACCAACGCCGCACCGGCATAAACGCCGGGCAACGATAAAGGAAAGGTGATGCGCCAAAAACGTTGCCATGTTCCTGCGCCCAAATCCTGCGCTGCATCGAGCAAGGCGGGATCGTGTTTCTCGAGGTTGGTATACAAGGGCAGCACCATAAACGGCAGATGTACATACACCAAACCTACCACCACTGCGAAAGCGCTATATAGCAAGCTCACTGGTTGCATACCCACCAATGCCAGCACACTATTGATGCCTTTACTCAATGCCGATTGCGGCCCGAGGAGGATCATCCACGCGTAAATACGGATCAGAAAATTACTCCAGAACGGCAATATCACCAGCAGCACCAGTAAATTGCGCCACTTCTTGGGACTGCGTGCAATCAGCATCGCCACCGGATAGGCCATCACCAAACAAACAATGGTGGTCAGCACCGCATACCAAAGTGATTTGAGGAAAATTTCAGCATAGACAAAGCTGCTAAAGAACGGTGTGAAGTTGTCCAGCGTTAGGTCAAGCTTGCCAGCTTCATCCAATAGTGGGGCGAGCCCGCCGTAATCGCCAGGAAAACGGAACGCCGCCACCACCATGATCAGCGTCGGGATCGCAAAAAACAGGATCAGATACAACAGCGGCGGTACGCTCACCAACCAGCGTATGACGCCTGCCGAAGAGCGAATACCAAAGAAGCGGCGTGTGGATTGCGGCGTCATGCTCGACTCAGCCTTGCGCAGCAGGAGCGGGATGTAAAACCGAATTCGCAACCGAGTGCTCAGTGACATCGACAACAAAATGTCCCGCATCAATCCGCCATGCGACGTCGACCTCATCACCAACTTCAAAGAACCGCGGTCTGCCGATGGTGGAATTAGCCAGCATCGTCTCGATGCGCACACCGCCCGCAATCTCAACGATATAAACCGTGACGCCGCCCAAGTACAACAATTCTTTCACGATGCCGTTGAAATGATTTTCGTCCGCACTTTCTTCGGCATTTTTTTTGGCGATGCCGCGATCAATCTCTGCGCTGACCTTGGTTTTTTCTGGCCGCAACGCAATTGTGCCCCTACCTCCCAGCACCGCGTCCACTGCCCGACAGGATTTGACCGCACCCATGCCAGCCACTTCCACTACCATCTGGTCATCATTGAGCTGCGTGACGATCCCGTCAAATAAATTACAGGTGCCGATAAAGTCGGCAACAAATCGTGTACGTGGATAGTTGTATATTTTGGTTGGCTCATCGAGCTGCTCGACTTGCCCTTTGTTCATCACCGCAATACGGTGCGACAAAGCCAGGGCCTCTGCCTGATCGTGCGTCACATAGATAAAAGTAATGCCGACTTCTTTTTGCAAATTGATCAACTCAATCTGCATCTGCTCGCGCAATTGCGCGTCCAGCGCCGACAGCGGCTCATCTAGCAGCAACAATTTAGGATGCGTAACCAAGGCTCGCGCGACAGCAACTCGCTGGCGCTGGCCACCGGATAATTCATGCGGATAGCGCGCGGCAAAACCGGAGAGACGCACATCCTCCAGCGCCTCCTCGACGCGACCATTGATTTCAGTTTTTGGCGTGTTCGCCATTTGCAGTGGAAAAGCGATATTCGCTGCCACCGTCATATGTGGAAACAAGGCGTAATTTTGAAACACCGTGCGCACTGCGCGCTGCTCTGGCGGCAAGCGTGCTTGATCAATACCATCCAACATTATCTGTCCCGCATCAGGCATATCAAAGCCAGCGATCATGCGTAACAAGGTCGTCTTGCCGCAGCCCGATGGGCCAAGCAGCGTAAAAAATTCGCCCGCTTCTACCGATAGACTGATGTCATCGACAGCGGTGTAGTCGGCGAAGCGACGCGTCAGATTGTGGATTTCGAGAAGTGCCATCTCTGTTTACCCGTGCGGGAGCACATAATGCAGAAGGTGAGAAACGGGAAATTGTAGCAAATCGTAAGCGCCGAGCCTAATAATACTGTTCTCACTGTTTTACTAAGCATCTGCACTGAAAAAACTGGCATTTTTTAATAAAACATACCCATGTTTCGTTTTTTCAGCTTTTTCTCACGTGTAAATCACACATACACTTCACTTAAAATGGCTTCTAAGCCATGCCTGTACATCGGGATTTTCTTTTTAAATCTTCTGTCCGCTTGAGCAAGGTGACTGGCGAATTAATTTTAGCCAATCCTGCCAAAATTTTAGGCAAGTACACGTCCAAACCCGCTATGCCAGCGAGAACCCAGCCGAAAATCAAAACGATGATTTTCGAGCCCCAATTGTTTTCTTTAACTCAACCCACAAACACGAAAAACGCCAACATCAGCAATCCACCACCCAGCAAGCCACCACCGAAATACATCATGATGCTCAGCATCGTATTGGTGCGACGCTGTTCTATCAGCATCCGAGCCAGCAATTCATCAGTGCGTCTTTCAGCTTCTACTGCTTTGGTCAGCGCCTGATGCGCGAGACGCGGCAATTGCGGCAGCAACTTGCTGTAGCGTGGCGCTTCGATTTTGATGTTATCCAGCAAGCCGCGCCAACCGATCTGCTCTTTCATCCAATTTTCTAGATACGGCTTGGCAGTCTTCCATAAATCCAGTTCGGGATCGAGTTGCCGTCCCAAGCCTTCGACGTTGAGCAAGGTTTTTTGCAGTAGCACTAATTGCGGCTGTACTTCGACGTTAAAGCGACGCGACGTTTGAAACAAACGTAATAACACCTGGCCAAATGAAATATCCGACAAAGGTCGGTCAAAGATCGGCTCACAACAGGCGCGCACTGCCGATTCCAGCTCATCAACGCGGGTTTCTTTTGGTGCCCAACCGGATTCGATATGCGCTTCGGCGACGCGCTTGTAATCGCGACGGAAAAAGGCGAGAAAGTTTTGCGATAGATAGTCTTTGTCAAAATCGTTGAGCGTGCCGACAATGCCAAAATCCAATGCGATATAACGACCAAAAGAATCCGGCGCAATCGATACCTGGATATTGCCAGGATGCATATCGGCGTGGAAGAAGCCATCACGGAATACTTGAGTGAAGAAAATTTCGACGCCATCGCGCGACAATTTTTTTAAATCGACGCCGGCAGCGAGCAAGCGTTCTGTCTGCGAGATTGGAATACCAACCATGCGCTCCATCACGATCACCGAGGTTGAACAATAGTCCCAGAACATCTCTGGCACCATCAACAAGGTCGATTCCGCAAAATTACGTCGCAGCTGACTGGCGTTGGCGGCCTCGCGCATCAGATCAAGCTCGTCGTGCAGATACTTGTCGAACTCGGCAACCACCTCTTTAGGCTTGAGGCGTTTACCATCCGACCATAGGCGTTCGACCATGTCGGCGGCAATATGCATCAAATCGACATCGTCGTCGATCGATTTTCTGATGCCGGGGCGCAGCACCTTGATGGCGACATCGCGGCCATTTTTTAATTTTGCAAAATGGACTTGCGCAATTGAGGCTGACGCCACCGGCTCCATCTCAAACTCGGCAAATAATTGATCGGGATGTGCGCCTAACGATTTGACGATTTGCGCAATCGCTAATTCAGATGGAAATGGTGGCACGCGATCCTGCAAGCGCGCCAGTTCATCGGCAATATCCATCGGCATCAAATCGCGTCGCGTTGATAGCACCTGCCCAAACTTGACGAAAATTGGCCCCAGATCTTCTAGTGCTTTACGCAAACGTACGCCGCGTGGCGCCGACAAATCGCGCCAAAACATCAATTGCTTGAGCAGCTTTGTCGTACGCGGAATGGAGAGACCCGACATCGCAATGTCATCCAGCCCATAACGTAGCGCGACCCGAACAATCTTTAAAACACGGATAAATTTAAGAATCATTGCTGATGATCCTTCATGCCGTGTTGCAGTTTTTCGATTCGCTTGGCGAGTCGCGCAACATCGTCACGCATGCGCGTGACGTCGCTGGTGAAATCGGACACTGCCTGTTTACGCACCAGCATGGGGTTCTCTTCCAATAAATATTCGGCCACATTTTCAGTCACCGAGCGATGCATCGATTTGGCGCTGGCTAGCAATGCGTGAGCGCCATCCACCAAACGCACGGCGGCAATATCGCCGACTACCTTACTCAGATCGTCTTCTACTTCCCACCGTAAGGTCTGGCTCAATTGCGAAATCGTATTCGCAAAATCTGCATCGCCGTCGATCTTGACATACGAAAACGCGCGCTCGCGATTTTGCATAATCAACGGTAGATCCGCGAGGTTGACGCGGATCGTCACCGCCGCGATATCGTCAGCGGCTGGCGTTTCTACCAAGCCATCTGCAGCCACCTTCAATCGCACCGACAAACCGCCGCCATCTAATACAGCTACCTTGCCAGCGTGAGGGATTAATTTGGCGCGTGCCCATGCTTCCTGCGCAAGCAGGTGATTAATGGTCGCGGGTAACAGACTAAATAGAATGGCAGGGGAAGGTGGATTCATCATCATGAAAAAAGGCCGCCGTGAGATTACACGGACGGCCTCAGTTTAGCAGTTTGTCTCGCTACGACCAGCTTAACTACTCATTATCTGGTGATAGCGTCTATCAAAATTACGGCAGTTGCTGAATACCGGCCAACACCCAGCCACCATTACCACTTACTGGCTTAGCCAAATTCCACGCTTCGGTAAATGGCTCAGCTGCGCCGCCGTCTTCACGAATCATGCCGCTAAATTTAATGCTGGCGATATATTCGTCACCGATAGTTTCCACACCATACAACTCGCCATCCAGCGATACCACATCGGTCTGGTTGGCAGCTTCGCCGCGCTCTTGCAATTGCAAGCGCAGCTCAGCAAACATTTCTGGAGTCGTAAAATCGCGGATGTCGTTGATATCAGCTTTATCCCATGCTGCTTGCAAACGGATAAAGTAAGTTTTTGCATTGCGCACAAATGCTGGCACATCAAAATCATCCGGTATTTGGTTGATCCCTTGGAAATCACTACCTGACGCCATCGCCGATGTCGAATGCAAACCTGATGGAGACTGACCAATGCCCGAGCCAATTTCTGGCGTCGTGTTTTTAGCCATACCAGTATCACCATAGCCATTAGAAAAAGCTGGCTGGCGATTGTGCGCACCTGCGCCACCGTTTTGACGGTTGCGAATCATGCGTACGATAAACATGACTGCGAACACGAGCAAAGCGATCATCAAGAAGGTGCTGATCATGCTTGCCAACGCTCCACCGATACCGAAGTGTGACAACAAAGCGCCAAGACCGAGGCCAAGCAACGCGCCGCCGAGGATGTTACGCATCATGCTAGGTTTGGCAGCACCCGCTGCGCCAGCTGGCTGAGCCGTATTGGTCGCGCGTGACTGTTGTGGTGGTGGGGCTTTTTGAAAACTTTGCGATTGCTTGCCAAAGGACGAACGACCACCGCCCATACGTTTTGCTTCCGCTTCCGGAACCACCATCGTCAGCGAGCCAGCCATGACAACCAATGCCATCAAGATTTTTTTCATGTTACGTGTCCTAAAGTTTTATTCCGACGTGGAGCGCTGCCACACCGGCGGTCAAATTAAAATACTGCACTTTTTGCAACCCCGCAGTCTCCATCATGCTTTTCAGTGTGTCCTGATCAGGATGCATGCGTATCGATTCGGCCAGATAGCGATAACTATCCGCGTCACCGGCAATACGCTGCCCCATCCATGGCAACACTTTAAATGAATACAGGTCATACGGTTTTTTCAATGGCTCCCAAACTTTAGAAAATTCCAACACCAACAATTTTCCACCTGGTTTGAGCACCCGTCGCATTTCGGCCAGCGCGACATCTTTGTGAGTCATATTTCGCAAGCCAAAAGCAACAGTAACACGATCAAAGTAATTATCGGGAAATGGTAACTTTTCTGCATCACACAACATAGTGGGGGCGATCATGCCTTTATTCAACAGACGATCGCGACCTACGCGCAACATAGATTCATTGATATCGGTCAACCATACTTCACCCGTAGCACCAGCCTGCTTGGTAAAGGCTTTTGCCAAATCACCAGTACCGCCAGCGATATCCAACACTTTAAAACCCGGGCGAACGCCAGCTTGCGCGATCGTAAATATTTTCCAAATGCGATGCAGGCCGCCCGACATCACATCGTTCATCACATCGTATTTGCTGGCAACTGAATGGAATACCTCAGCAACCTTATGCACTTTTTCTTCTTCGTCTACGGTTTGATAACCGAAGTGGGTTGGATTAGTCATAATAGATCACGGTTAAAGTCAGGCATAAAGCAGATATAAGACTGCGTATTAATAAGACTGTACATCTTTAGAACTACACATTATATAAGGCGCGTACGAAATAACGGCGCCCAATGACGGGTTAATGACTACTGCAGGCGCCACCTTTTCCAGCCTCTTTACTCATAGCCACATCGCGCCCGCTTTCGCGCGTAAAACCGGCTGCTTCCAATCTGCGCAAATAATCTTCCCACAGAGCATGCTGATTGCTACCAAGATGATGCAGATAATCCCAAGTAAAAATGCCGGTATCGTGACCATCCGAGAACACAGGTTTGATCGCATAATTGCCAATCGGTTCTACGCCGACTATTTCAACATTGCGTTGTCCGGTTTGTAGGACTTCTTGCCCCGGGCCATGACCACGCACTTCTGCCGATGGTGACGCGACGCGTAACAGTTCAAACGGCAAGCTAAAGCTTGCGCCATCGTCAAATACCACTTCCAGCACCCGCGATTGTTTGCGCACGGTTAAGTCGGTCGGCTGTGGAGAAACCGGAGATTGTTTAGAGCCCGTCATGGAAGTCTTTCTTAATTTTCTAAAACATTAATCGCGCAATAGGCTGAGCCTACGCTGGCTTATACATCAATCGACCAGATATCTTATTTAACCGTTGCAGGACACGTGCCGAATTACGGCGGCCCGCAATGCAGGCAATAGCCCGCGTCGCTGCTGTAATACTTTTTCATCAGTTTGTCGTACCGGCGTCGCCCAAACCGGATGCGGGAAATGCGCATCGTCCGCATAACGCGGGATCACATGCCAATGCATATGCGGCACCATATTACCAAGCGCCGCCAGATTGATTTTATGTGGTTGTAATACTTCGCGCTGCGCCGCCTCTACCTGGCAAACAGTTCGCATCAAGGTAGAGCGATCAACAATCGGCAAATCAGTCATCTCCGCAATATGCTGTTGCCAGATGACGCGGCAAAAACCAGGATAGTTGGCATCATCAACCAGCACCACACGTAATTGCTGGTTGCGATAGATGACTTCGCTGCCGTCTTGCTCATTTCGATCTTGCTCGCATAGCCCGCAGCTGATTTTCTGGATCATGATTTATACCAATACCCGCTCTATGCCGCCACTATTGGCACGCGCCACGTAATCTGGCAACCAGTTTTCACCCAACAAATGTTTGGCCATTTCCACCACGATGTAATCGGCACTGCTATCAGCATCGTCGTTATAACGCGACAAACCTTGCAGACACGATGGGCAGGAAGTCAATACTTTGACTTCACCGACAAAACCATCCGCACGCAGTTTTGCTGCGCCTTTTTCCATTTCTTCTTCTTTGCGGAACCGCACTTGCGTCGCGATATCTGGGCGCGATACTGCAAAGGTGCCGGATTCACCGCAGCAACGATCATTTTTTTCAATGATGTGCGCATCGCTCGTGGTGATCAGCGCATTGACCGTTTTCAGCGGGTCCTGCAATTTCATTGGTGTGTGACAAGGGTCGTGATACATATAACGCACGCCGCTGACACCTTCCAGCTTGATCCCTTTTTCCATCAAATATTCATGGATATCGATGATGCGACAACCCGGGAAGATTTTTTCAAATTCGTAACCCTGCAACTGATCGTAACAAGTGCCGCAGGAAACGATAACGGTTTTGATATCGAGGTAGTTGAGCGTGTTAGCCATGCGATGGAATAGCACACGATTGTCGGTGATGATTTTTTCGGCCTTGTCATAATCGCCGCTACCGCGTTGCGGGTAACCACAACACAGATACCCTGGTGGCAACACGGTCTGTACACCAACATGCCACAACATCGCCTGCGTCGCCAAACCCACTTGCGAGAACAAGCGTTCAGAACCACAACCAGGAAAATAAAACACCGCCTCGGTATCCATCGTGGTCGATTGCGGATCGCGAATAATCGGCACGACCTTGTCATCTTCAATATCCAGCAACGCACGCGCGGTTTTCTTCGGCAGATTACCCGGCATCTTTTTGTTAATGAAGTGGATCACCTGCTCTTTCAGCGGCGCTTTACCGAGCGTAGAGTTAGGTGCGGCAGTTTGTTTATTAGCGAATTTCTTAAAAAATTCATTACCAAAACGCTGCGCCTTATAACCCCATTCGATCATCACCTGTCGTGTCGCATTGATGGTGGTCGGATCAGTCGCATTGAGAAAAAACATCGCCGATGCAGTGCCGGGATTAAATGATTTTTTACCCATTTTGCGCAACAAATTGCGCATATTCATCGACACATCGCCAAAGTCGATATCGACCGGACAGGGCGTCAAACATTTATGACACACGGTGCAATGATCGGCGACATCTTCAAACTCTTCCCAGTGTTTAATTGAGATGCCACGCCGTGTTTGTTCTTCATACAAAAACGCTTCTACCAACAACGAGGTGGCTAAAATTTTATTGCGTGGCGAATACAGCAAATTCGCGCGTGGCACGTGCGTCGCACACACCGGCTTGCATTTACCGCAACGCAGACAATCTTTGACGCTGGCGGCAATCGCACCGATGTCACTTTGTTGCATGATTAACGATTCATGCCCCATCAAACCAAACGATGGCGTGTAGGCGTTGCGCAGATCAGCACTCAAATCCGCATCGTCCATCAACTTGCCTTTGTTAAAGCGGCCGTCTGGATCAATGCGTCGTTTATAAGCGCGGAAATCACTTAATTCTGCGTCCGTTAAAAACTCGAGTTTAGTAATACCGATCCCATGTTCGCCAGAAATCACACCGTTTAACGAACGTGCGAACGCCATGATGCGTGCGACGGCCGCATGGGCGTCTTGCAGCATTTGATAATGGTCGGAATTGACTGGGATATTGGTATGCACATTGCCATCACCGGCATGCATATGCAAAGCAACGAAAACGCGGCCCCGCAAAATAAACTTATGAATCGCGGTGACTTCATCCAGTATCAGACGGAACGATGCGCCGCTAAAAATCTGACTCAATGGCGTACGCACTTCTACCTTCCACGATACGCGCACGGTTCTGTCTTGCACCACATCAAACACGGTCGCTTGCGGCTGATCGTGCACGCGCTCATTGAAGGTATTGGCCAACGCTTCCATGCCGAGCGCGATCAAATCGTTTCTTGCATCGGCCAGCGGTTGATCCAGATTTTTCAGCAGATAGCTCCAGCGCGCATGCGTTTCGGCGATCAGTTGCAAGGCTTGCTGTACGCGATCTTCTAACAGCTCGGCGGCGGGAATTTTATCGCCCTCAGCATCGTCACTTTTCCCGAGCGGCAGATTGCCCTTGGCAAAAAACGTGCGCAAGGCATCCAAAAATTGCAGTTTGTTTTTGATCGACAGCTCGACATTGATATGTTCGATGCCATCGGAATATTCGCCCATGCGATCCAGCGGAATCACGACGTCTTCGTTGATCTTGAACGCATTGGTATGCTTGGAAATTGCTGCCGTGCGGGCGCGATCCAGCCAGAATTTTTTGCGTGCTTCCGGGCTGACGGCGACAAAACCTTCACCGACGCGCGTATTCGCCAGACGCACCACTTCGGAGGCGGCTTGCGCGACCGCATTTTCATCATCACCAACGATGTCGCCAAACAGGGCCATCTTCGGCAAGATACCGCGTTTGGATTTGGTCGCATAACCGACCGCGCGCAGATAGCGCTCATCCAGATGTTCAAGCCCAGCGAGTTGCACCGGCGCCGCGATACCTTCTGCCGCGCCTTTTTTAGTCAAGCCATCCAGAAAATCTTTAATCTCGACAATCGATGGAATCGCATCGCGCGAGTGACCGAAAAATTCCAGACAAACAGTGCGTGTAAATTTTGGCATCTTGTGCAAAATCCAGCGCGCCGACGTGATCAAACCATCGCAACCTTCCTTCTGCACACCCGGCAAGCCGGACAAAAATTTATCCGTGACGTCTTTACCCAGCCCTTCCTTACGGAAGGTGCTGCCGACAATTTCTAAGGTCTCGGTTTTGAAGGGTGCATTGTGCTGACCTTTGCGTCCCGGATGCGACCATTCCAGCTGAAACTTGGCGACCGGTGCGTCGTGGATTTTGCCGAGGTTGTGTTCTATGCGCGTCACTTCCAGCCAATCGCCATTCGGGTCAACCATGCGCCAGCTTGCCAGATTGTCGAGCGCAGTGCCCCACAACACGGCTTTTTTACCACCCGCATTCATCGCGATATTGCCACCTATGCAGGATGCCTCGGCCGAGGTTGGATCCACCGCAAATACAAAACCCGCTTTCTCTGCCGCCTCGGCGACGCGCTTGGTAACAACGCCTGCGCCAGAGTAAATGGTGGCGTATTCACGATCAACGCCGGGCAGCATTGTCATTTCGACCGCACCCAGTTGTTCTAATTTTTCCGTGTTGATGACGGCAGACATCGGTGTCAATGGAATTGCACCACCGGTATAACCAGTGCCACCACCACGCGGAATGATGGTCAAACCAAGTTCAATACAGGCTTTGACCAAACCCGCCATCTCATCTTCGCTATCCGGCGTCAGCACGACAAACGGATATTCAACCCGCCAATCGGTCGCATCGGTGACATGCGAGACCCGCGAAAGGCCGTCAAATTTGACATTCCCTTTGTCGGTATAACGTCCCAGCACACGAGTAGCGCGTTTACGTAAATCCCAGCTATTGCGGAACTCTTCGCCAAAATCTGCGACCGCTTTGCACGCAAGTTGTACCAATGTCTCCACCGCAGCCGCACGATTTTCTGCATCAGCATCGTCATGCTCGGCCAGATCCAGCTTGCGTCGCTTGTCGACTTCGCCCAAGCGATGATTCAATGCATCAATCAATGCCTGACGTCGCTTCGGATTGTCGAGCATGTCATCTTGCAAATACGGATTGCGTCGTACTACCCAGATATCACCCAATACTTCATACAGCATGCGCGCGGAACGACCAGTCTGGCGCGCGTCACGCAACCCGTTGAGTAGCGTCCATGCTTGCTCGCCGAGCAGACGTATGACGATCTCACGATCCGAGAACGAGGTGTAGTTGTATGGAATTTCACGCAAACGCGTAGGGATCGCACCATCGGGCGCATCGGCAAGCAAAGTCTGGATTTGTACGGGAGCGTTCATCAGTGGGGATTTGGCTGCAATCAGTGTGGTGCGAATGAGGAGTCGTTATCGGCGCTCGCTGTGGGCGATCACTATGACAACTATAAAGACGCATTTTAGCTGATTGCGTGTTTGCTCGTTAGTGCGGCATCACGCTCTTCACATCAGACCAGATTGGCGATTGCGTGCCAAAAGCCGTCGGGAATGTACAGCAACAGCCAGGTAATTGTCAGATAGCGCAAAAACTTGCCGATCGCCATATACAGCACGCACGGCCAAAATGGTAATTTGAGCCAACCCGCCAACACACATAAGGGATCGCCTATGCCCGGCAACCACGCCAGCAGCATCGTTTTGGCGCCGAATTTTTTCAACCAACCGAACCAGCGCGTTTCTCGCTCTTTGGCAAAAGCCTTCTTGGCACCGGCACCCATCCAGTAATCGACCATCCCGCCCAGCGTATTACCGCCCGTGGCAACCAGCAATACCGGCCAGAACAACCCTGCATTTGCCTTGACCACGGCAAACACTGCCGGCTCGGACCCGATAGGCAGAATCGTCGCCGATAGCGTACTCACGATAAATACCGATAACAGACCAAATTCGGGCACAGCCAGCGTAGTCAACAACCATTGCGTCGCAGCATCTATCATCAAATTCCTGTTCTTTTTACGGACACCACAAGATTGCTCTCTGCTCTCAAAAGGGTGTCCATTATAATGAGTGGCTGCACGGCATCATGTAGACCTCGCGGTTGGACATTGTCCATCCGATTTCTATCCGCCGGCTTTTACACATTGCGCCCATCACATACTCTATGACGACTGACTACCTGAAAAAAATCCTGACCGCACGCGTCTATGACGTCGCAGTGGAATCGCCGCTGGAACTGGCGCCCTCGCTCTCACAGCGTTTCGGCAACCAGATTTATTTCAAGCGCGAGGATGTGCAAAGTGTCTTCAGCTTCAAGTTGCGTGGCGCCTACAATAAGATGGCGCATTTATCGCCGGCACAATTGAAGCACGGCGTAATTTGTGCATCCGCAGGTAATCACGCACAAGGCGTTGCGTTGGCTGCCAAAAAACTTGGCTGCCGTGCCGTTATTGTGATGCCAACTACGACGCCGTCGGTAAAAGTCGATGCGGTCAAGGCGCGTGGAGGCGAGGTTGTGTTGTTTGGCGATTCGTATTCAGATGCCTCTTTGCACGCACAAACATTACAGAAGAAATTTAAACTGACTTCGGTGCATCCGTTCGACGATCCCGATGTAATCGCGGGTCAAGGCACCATCGGCATGGAAATCCTGCGCCAACATCCGGGCCCTATCCATGCGATCTTCGTCCCGATCGGCGGCGGCGGTTTGATCGCCGGCATTTCCGCCTACGTTAAAGCCGTACGTCCAGAGATCAAAGTGATCGGCGTACAAACTACCGACTCCAACGCGATGGCACGCAGCCTGCAAACTGGACGGCGCGTGACCTTGTCTGATGTTGGTCTGTTTGCCGATGGCACTGCGGTCAAACTGGTTGGCGAAGAAACCTTTCGCGTAGCTAAACAGTTTGTCGATGAAGTCGTTGTCGTCAGCACCGATGAAGTATGCAGCGCGATCAAGGACGTGTTCCAAGATACGCGCAGCATCCTGGAGCCATCCGGCGCACTGGCGGTAGCAGGTGCCAAGATGTATCTGGATAGAGCGCGGCTGGCAAAAAAACCGTTGACGGGTGAAACGCTGGTAACGATTGCCAGCGGTGCCAATATGAATTTCGACCGCCTGCGCTTCGTCGCCGAAATGGCCGACATCGGTGCTGCGCGCGAAGGCGTGTTTGCCGTCACCATCCCGGAAGAGCGTGGCAGTTTCAAGCGTTTCTGCGAACTGATCGGCCCGCGCAATGTGACCGAATTCAACTACCGCATCTGCGATGCAAGCCAGGCGCATGTGTTTGTCGGGATGCAAATCAGTGATCGTGATGAACCGGAAAAAATCACCCGCACGTTCGAAAAGCAGGGTTTTAAAACGCTGGATTTGACACACGACGAACTAGCGCGCGTACATATTCGTCATCTAGTCGGTGGCAAGAGTGAACTGGCACACAACGAATTGCTGTATCGCTTTGAATTCCCTGAGCGTCCCGGTGCCTTGATTCGTTTTCTTGACAGCATGGCGCCCAACTGGAACATCAGTTTGTTCCACTATCGTAATCAGGGGGGCGATACCGGCCGCATTTTAGTCGGCTTACAAGTGCCAAAAAAAGAAATGAAGATATTCCGCGAATCGCTAGTGAGTCTGGGATATCGCCACTGGGATGAAAGCAACAATCCGGTTTACAAATTGTTTTTGTAATACGCGATTCAGCATTTTATCGTTATTTTTATTGCATCGGCGTTGCATCTGTCGCCGATAAAAATACATCGCACAGATACGCCTCAAATAAATACTAGCTAAGCGCTTAATCCAACCTCAAATCACAGGAACAAAAAAGTGATAGGCGTTCTGCGTAAATGGCATACGCAATCCGATGATCTTGTTACACTCTTGGCTTCGCCGGCTTGGCCTACGCTATAAAAGACTATCAATAAAAGGGATCTGAAATGGATCAATCCGCTTTTCGACGCATACTTTTCCGCAATATCGCATTGCCGCTAGTCAGCGGCATTATTACGATCGCCGCTTTTATCGGATTGATTATTTACCTGCTCTCGGTGCTGCATTCGGTGGAGCAAAGTGAACATACGATAGGTAGCGCGCACGAGGTTGCCAAACTGTCAGTCGACATGGAAAGCGGTATGCGTGGTTTTTTACTGACTGGCGACGAAGATTTTTTGGAACCCTATAAAGTCAGCGTTGCAAAATTAAACGTCGAAATGAATGCGCTGGTAAAGCTTGTTAGCGACAACCCAATGCAACTGGAGCGGCTCAAGCGCATCGCCGCCATGCAGGAACAATGGATCAAATATGCACAAAAAGCGATTCAAGTACGTCGCGCTAATGGTAATTACACACAGCTAGTTCAATCCGGTGATGGCAAAGCGCAGTTCGACAGCATTCGCGAGGAATTCACCGCCTTCCTCAATGTAGAACAACGCGAACGCCAACAACATAGTAACTCCGCGGAAAATGTCACCTTCACCGCAGTAGCCGGTTTTTTATTGCTTAGTCTGGTGATGACGGGACTGCTCGCCTTAATGGGTAGACGCGAATTAATGCAGTTGTCGAATACTTATAACGAAACACTGCAACAGCAAACTGAGCACGCCGAAAAATTGCAGCGCTTGGCTTGGCTACGTAGCGGGCAGACGCAATTGGCTGAACATGGCATCGGACATTTAACGCTCGCTGCGCTGGGCAATGCCGCATTGGAGTTTCTTGCGCGTTATCTCAATGCTGCTGTCGGCACACTGTATGTGCGAGAAGATGATGCCACATTGCGACGCGTTGCTGCCTACGGCTTTGATCAAAAAGATGAGCAATATGGTCGCTCGTTTCAAGGACGCGATAGCCTGGTTGGCCAAGCCGCGCTGGAGCGGCGCGTGCTGCAACTCAACGATGTACCAGACAACTATCTTAAAGTCAGTTCCGGTCTTGGCAATATCACGCCAAACAATGTGGTGATCGTACCGGTAGATAACGACGGCGTTGTGAACGGCGTAATAGAACTAGGCTTTCTACATCACGTTAGCGAGAGAGATCTGGACCTGCTCAAACTGGTGAGTAGCAATATCGGCACCTCGGTCGAAGCGGCGCGCGCGCGTCAACGCTTGCAAGACGTGCTCGCAGAAACCCAGCAATTGAACGAAGAGCTACAGGTACAGCAGGAAGAATTGCGTACCAGCAACGAGGAACTGGAAGAACAATCACGTGTACTTGAAGAATCGCAGGTTAATCTAGAGAACCAAAAAGCCGAGCTGGAGCAAATCAATCAACAACTGGCCGACCAAGCGATTACCCTAGATCAGAAAAATATCTCGCTGAACGAGGTGCAGTTGCAACTGGAAGAACGCGCCGAAGATCTGCAGCGCGCCAGCCGCTATAAATCCGAATTCCTCGCCAATATGTCACACGAGTTGCGCACACCGCTCAATAGTTCATTAATTTTGGCAAAACTGCTATCCGAAAATAGCAAAGGCAATCTGACTGATGAACAAGTCAACTTTGCGCAAACAATTTATGCTGCCGGCAATGACTTGCTGAATTTGATCAACGACATCCTCGACATCTCCAAAGTCGAAGCTGGCAAGCTAGACCTCAATCCTGAAAACGTCACGCTGCGTAACTTGGCCGAATCGCTACAGATGACCTTTACGCCCCTTGCTACGCAGAAGCAGCTCGAGTTTTGCGTGCAGATCGCGCCGGGCACGCGTGCTGCGCTGCATACCGATCATCAGCGCTTGGAACAGATCCTCAAAAATCTGCTGTCAAATGCGATCAAGTTCACCGAAAGCGGCAAGGTCACGCTCGACATTTCACAAGATACTGCCAGCGATAGCATACGATTTGCGGTACAGGACTCCGGCATCGGCATTCCCGAAGATCAGCAAGAGATTATTTTTGAGGCCTTCCGTCAAGCGGATGGCACCACCAGCCGTCGCTATGGCGGCACCGGCCTTGGCTTGTCGATTTCACATGACCTGGCGACCTTGCTTGGTGGCACAATCACCGTCAATAGTGTGCCAAATGAAGGGAGCACCTTCACATTGGTTGTGCCGATCGAATGGTGTGCGCCAGCACAACCAGAATTCCACCGCACAGCAGAAATCAAGGCAGAGGCAAAACATTCGATCTCAGCGAAGGCAGCACACACGCCACTTGCAGCCTCAACTGCTACGCCAACTCCGGAAATACCATCGTTTGATGATGATAGGCTGCAGCAACGCAACGATCAACGATCGGTATTGGTCGTAGAAGATGATCCAGAATTTGCGCACATTCTGTACGATCTGGCGCATGAAATGGGATACCGCTGTCTGGTAGCACACGGTGCCGAGGATGGCCTAGCTCTCGCCTCCACGCATCTGCCGGATGCGATTCTGCTGGACATGGGATTGCCGGATCGCTCCGGTCTCAGTCTGCTGCAGCAACTGAAAGAAAAATCCATCACGCGTCATATCCCTGTGCACGTGGTATCGGCCAACGATCGTATCGATGCAGCCATGCATTTAGGTGCGATTGGCTACGCCGTCAAGCCCACCTCACGCGAAATGTTGCATGATATTTTCCAAAAACTGGAAGACAAATTTACGCAAAAAATAAAGCGGGTATTACTGGTTGAAGACGATGCCCGTCAGCGCGATAGCGTCGTGCAACTGATCTCGGATGAAGATATCGAAATCACCGCGGTCGAATTCGGCAACGAGGCATTGCAGCTTTTGCGCACCAAGATTTTCGATTGCATGATCATCGATCTCAAGCTGCCGGACATGCAGGGCAATCAACTTTTGCAGCGCATGTCGCAGGAAGAAATTTGCTCATTTCCCCCGGTAATCGTCTACACCGGTCGAAATCTGACGCGCGAAGAAGAAAACGATCTGCTCAAATATTCACGCTCCATCATCATCAAGGGTGCACGTTCTCCAGAACGCTTACTCGATGAGGTGACACTATTTCTGCATAAGGTCGAGTCACAACTCTCTGCCGAACGTCAAACGATGTTGAAGACCGTACGCAATCGTGATCGTGTATTTGAAGGTCGACGTGTTTTACTGGTTGACGACGATGTACGTAATATTTTTGCGCTCACCAGCGTGCTGGAGCAAAAAGGCTTGATGGTTGAAACCGCACGTAACGGACTGGAAGCGATCAGCAAGCTCGACACCACCAGTGACATTGATTTAGTCTTGATGGACATCATGATGCCTAGCATGGATGGTCTGGAAGCGACACGTCGCGTCCGTGCCGATGCAAGGTTTACCAAACTGCCTATTATTGCCATCACCGCCAAAGCAATGAAAGATGATCAGGAGCAGTGCCTAAAAGCCGGCGCCAATGACTATCTGGCGAAGCCAGTCGATTTAGATCGTCTGTATTCATTGCTACGCGTTTGGTTACCGAATATGGAACGCATCTGATATGCCGCAAAACCCGGTCAATATCGAGATAGAAATGCGCCTGTTGATCGAGGCGATTTATCTCAAATATAGCTACGATTTTCGCGAGTATTCCGGCTCCTCGCAAAAACGTCGTGTGCTGCATGCGTTGCAGCAAATGCATATGCCGACCATCTCGTCGTTGCAAGACAAAATCCTGCGCGACCCGGCGGTGTTTACCGAGTTGCTACAGTATCTGACGATTCCAGTCAGCGAAATGTTTCGCGATCCGTCCTACTTCCTTGCGCTACGTCGCGACGTCATGCCGTTTTTGAAAACCTATCCGTCGTTGAAAATTTGGATCGCTGGCTGTAGTACCGGTGAAGAAGTGTATTCGCTGGCGATTTTGCTGAAGGAAGAAGGCTTGCTGGACCGCACGATGATCTATGCAACTGACATCAATCAGCAATCAATTGAAAAAGCAAAAAAGGGACTTTTTTCTCTCGACGCAATTAAAGGCTACACCCGCAACTATCAAAACGCCGGTGGCAAGCAAGCGTTCTCTGATTACTACACGGCTGCATACAATGCCGCGCTGTTTGACAAGTCCTTGATAGAAAACGTCACCTTCGCCGATCATAGCTTGGCTACCGACAGCGTATTTGCTGAAGTTAATCTCGTTTCTTGCCGCAATGTGCTGATTTACTTCAACAAGAAACTGCAAGACCGTGCGCTCGGCTTGTTTCATGACGCTTTGAGTCATCGCGGCTTTCTTGGGCTTGGTAGCAAGGAAAGTCTGGATTTTTCTGCCTACGCGAGTAACTTTGAGGCGTTTGACAGACCGGAACGTATTTTCCGTAAAACATGATTTTATTGCCTTGATCTCGAATTGAATACGTTCACCGCTCTTATCAAAGAAAGATCCATCAAAGCGATTGTGATCGGTACATCAGCTGGCGGCATAGACGCGCTGATGACCATTTTGCCGCGCTTGCCTGCCAGCTTTCGCCTGCCGATTGCGGTGGTTGTCCATCTCGCTAAAGAGCGACAAAGCCGCTTGGCAGAAGTCTTTCAGAATCATATGGCGATCCCGGTGCATGAAGCCGCGGACAAGGAAGATATATGTAGCGGCACGCTTTATTTTGCGCCCACCGACTATCATCTATCGATTGAAAGCGATCACAGTTTTTCGCTCAGTGGTGAACCACCGATACACTTTTCCCGCCCTGCGATTGATATTCTGATGGAATCTGCGGCGGCAGCCTATGGCGCGACGCTGGTCGGTATTTTGCTGACCGGCGCAAATATTGACGGTGCCAGAGGTATGCAGGCGATACAACAACATGGCGGCCTCACAATCGTACAAGAACCGGGTGAAGCACAAATTGTCACCATGCCCCAAGCGGCGATCAACCTGATGCAACCAGATTTTATTCTGCCGCTGAGAGAGATACACACTTTGCTTTTACACTTGGATAAACAATATGCAAGCTGAAGTCAAAACAAAATTACTGATCGTCGATGATCTTCCGGAAAATCTGCGCGCGCTAAACGCACTGATCCGCCAGGATGATCTAGAAATTTACCAGGCGCTATCAGGCGACGATGCACTCACACTTTTACTAGAACATGAATTTGCGCTCGCGATTCTCGATGTACAAATGCCGGCAATGGATGGGTTTCAACTCGCCGAATTAATGCGCGGCACAGAAAAAACCCGGCATATTCCGATCGTCTTCGTCAGTGCTGCCGGTCGCGAGTTGAACTATGCGTTTAAGGGGTATGAGAGTGGCGCGGTCGATTTTCTGCATAAGCCACTAGATAATTTTGCAGTTAAAAGCAAGGTTAAGGTGTTTGTCGACTTGTACCGACAGCGCCAGCAAACTCGACATCAACTGGCCGCACTAGAGAAAAGTCGCAAAGAGCAGGAAGTCTTGATGCGGGAATTGCAAAACACGCAAACCCAGCTGGAAGGTGCAGTTGCGATGCGTGATGAGTTCATGTCCATGGTTGCGCACGAATTGCGCACCCCGCTGAACACACTGTTTCTAGAAACGCAGATGCGCACCATGCAACTAGAGCGCGGCGATGCCGCCCTATTTGACGATGAACGTTTAAATCAAATGGTGGCGCGCGATGGGCGCCAAATCCGTAGCATGATTCGACTCATCGACGACATGCTGGATGTCTCCCGCATGCGTAGTGGTCGCCTGTCGATACGGCCAGAGGCAACCGATTTGTCGGAGTTGCTCACACGCGTGGTCAATGATCTCGGCACTCAGGCCGCCACCGCTGGCACCAGTATTACGCTACATGCGCCGAACAAGATCCAAGGCACCTGGGATGCTTTTCGGATTGAACAGATTGTCGTGAATTTATTGACCAATGCCTTGCGTTACGGCCAGAAAAAGCCGATTGATGTGTTGCTAAAAATGGATGGCAACGCTGCCGTGATCCAAGTAAAAGACCAAGGACCGGGGATAGCTGTGGCTGACCAAAAAGCGATATTTCAACCGTTTGAGCGCGGCTCCGGGAGCGCTATCTGTGGCGGTCTAGGACTCGGCTTGTATATTTCTCAGCAATTGGCCGAAGCACATGAAGGCCACATCAACGTACAAAGTGAAATAGGCAAAGGCACGATTTTCAGCTTGCATCTGCCGCTACATAGCGTCACCTAAAACCTTCATTCCGAGCGATGCACTGCTGTTATTGGCCGTACAATTTATGCTGCACGGATTTTTGCTCGCCATATTTCCATTGATTCAGTTTTTTGTCAGCACGCTTTACAACCATTCGCCGGACGTTTCTCATGAGCATTCCCTCCTCAGCATCTGACTCGCCATTAGGCAAACCGTCTGTTTACCAAACGCAATACGATCCTTCTTTGTTGTTTTCGATTGCGCGCCAGGAGAAACGCGACGAATTAGCCATTCGCACACCATTGCCATTTTTTGGTATGGATATCTGGAATGCCTACGAATTATCGTGGCTCAATTTGCGCGGCAAACCACAAGTGGCGGTAGCAAAAATCATGGTGCCGGCAGATTCGCCAAATATCATTGAATCCAAATCGTTGAAGCTGTACCTCAATTCTTTCAATCAAACCAAATTGGCCGGTAACGATGCGCTGCTGGAACTCCTGCGCGCCGATCTATCAGCTGGTTTCGGCGCGCCTATCCAAATTGCATTAACCACACCGGACGGTTTTTCTGATTTGACCATGGGTGAACTGCCGGGCATGCTGCTGGATAGACTTGATATCGAGATAGATAGTTACACACCGGACGCGTCGTTACTGAAAACAGTTATCGGCGATCCGGCGGTAGAAGAAACGCTGGTCTCACATTTGCTGAAATCAAATTGCCTGGTAACCGGACAACCCGATTGGGCCAGCGTACAAATCCGCTATGTTGGTACGCCGATAGAGCAAGAAGGCTTGTTACGCTATCTGATTGGTTTTCGCGAGCACAATGAATTTCATGAACAATGTGTGGAGCGTATTTTCATGGACATCTTGCGACAATGCGCGCCGTATAAACTCGCGGTCTACGCCCGCTATACCCGTCGCGGCGGCTTGGATATTAATCCGTGGCGCAGCAATTTCAGCACTGGTAGCGCCCCCTCGAATGCGCGGAATGGACGGCAGTAACAGCGGACGATAAACATCGCCAGAGTGAAATATGCTTGCAAATGCTGCAAGTGAAATCGTTAACTGTTTCCGCTCTGCCACATGCAGTATGGCAAATGCCGCTGATACAGATATCTTTGCGATTGCTCACGTTCAGCTGGCATTCCGCACTATATAATTTGCCCTATTTAGGCACCGGAAAGAAATTAATGACAGACAACGCTTCAAACTCCAGCTCAGCCTCACCAGAATTTGTACGCGAAGTCGCGCAATTAATCGTGCACGCATTGAATTTAGAGATCAATGCAGAATCGCTATCAGCAGACGATGCGTTGTATGGCGACGGCCTCGGACTTGACTCCATTGACATACTGGAAGTTGCACTGGTGGTATCGAAAAAATACGGCGTACAACTGCGCGCCGATCATGAAGATAATCAGAAAATTTTCAGTTCACTGCAATCGTTGGCTGATCACATCGCTGCCAGCCAGATTAAATGATATGTGGGTGCGTCGATTGCCCTTTATGATGTTGTTGGGTGTGCGTCATTGAAGCAGCTACACCCTCTCTTCGGCCACACTTCTGCAGAGCAAGTCATTGCGTGGCGTGATAGCGCGGCAGTTAAGGCAGCGACGTTTTTGCGTGACGTTTATGCGCTTATTCCGGCATTACCGCACACCCAACATATATTCAACGACTGTCAGGATCGCTATCGGTTTTCTGTCGTATTGTGTGCCGCCATTGTGGCCGGCAAGATCACTCTTTTACCCTCCACTCGCGCCGCGGAAACCATACATCAATTGCAATTATTTGCACCTGATGTAGCGTGCGTGACCGACCAGCAAGATTGCGCGATTGCGTTGCCGCAAACGCTTTTCCCTCCTGATGAATTTTTTAAAAATTCGACTGCACATTCATTCGTGGAGAGCCCTTTTGCGGTACCGCAAATCGATGCAGATCAGATCATCGCCTACGTATTTACCTCCGGCTCGACAGGCTTGCCAATAGGGCATTGCAAAAAGTGGGGCTCGCTCGTTCGCAATGTGCAAGCGGAAGCACGACAATTCGGGCTGGTTTCGGGCAGTGAATATTATGTAGTCGGCACGGTACCGGCACAACACATGTTTGGTTTTGAATCGACCGTATTAATGCCTTTGGTGAACGGTTTTGCACTTACCAGCGCGCGCTCGTTTTATCCGGCTGATATCTGCCAGTCGCTAATGCAATTGCCCGAGGCACGCATTTTGATCACCACACCGATCCATTTGCGCTCACTGCTCGGCGCGCAACTAACCTTGCCGAAAATAGAATTGATCGTATCAGCGACTGCGCAACTGTCGCTGCAACTGGCAAATGAGGCCGAGCAGATGTTCGATACGTCGCTGCACGAAATTTATGGCAGTACAGAGACCGGACAGATCGCATCGCGTCGTCCGACCAAATCGCCTGAATGGATGTTGTTTCCGACGCTGGCGATGTCTCCCTCCACACCGGAAGACGCAAATAATGAGCGCAATAACGGTGACGGCAATGACACGCGCATGTGGATTTCTGGAGGCCATGTAGAGCCGGCGATGCCGATGAATGATGTACTGGAAATTACGTCAGAACGTCACTTTTTGCTGCATGGCCGAATCAGTGATTTAATTAATATCGCCGGCAAGCGTAGCTCGCTCGCCTCCCTGAATCACCATCTCAACGCGATTCCGGGCGTGCAAGACGGTGCGTTTTACATGCCGCACGAAAAAAATAATGGTGAAGTAACGCGCCTGAAAGCGGTGGTGGTCGCACCTGATTTGACGAACGCACAGATCATCAGTGCGCTACGTGAAAAAATCGATCACGCCTTCATGCCCAGACCGTTGTACAAGGTTGCTCAACTACCACGTAATGGCACCGGAAAATTACCGCAAAGTGCATTGGACGAGTTAATCCGCACTCTGGTTGCCAGCAATGACAGTAGCAGGTCCGCATGACGACGATTACCCTGAATATACCGTTTGATCATCCCGCTTTTGCCGGGCATTTTCCCGGCATGCCGATCACACCTGGGGTCGTCTTGCTCGATCTTGCCATGCTCGCAATTGCGCAACATAGACAACGCGAGATACAGCCCTGCAAAATCAGGACCCTCAAGTTCTTGAGTCCGGTGCTGCCGGATACCCATTTGAGAGTGCAATACGAGATCACGAGCAATGGTTCACTGCAATTCGAAATCAGAAACGGTACACAGCTCGCCGTCACCGGAGTAATCGATGAATAAGACAAGTCGCCAACACAAAACAGGCTATCTGCGCACCTTAATGGCAGGTGCGCTGTTTCTCTTTGCTTGCAATCTGACGCAAGCCGCCGAATGGGACATGGCAAAGTTGATGGGCGCGCTGGCTCAAGCCAAACCAACGACGGTTCATTTTGTCGAGAAAAAATATATCGCCGCGTTGACACAACCGATCATTTCATCAGGCGAAATGCTGTACACCCCGCCCGATAAACTGGAAAGACGCACCCTCAAACCAAAACCAGAACGCATGCTGCTGGAGAATGATCGATTGTTGTTGGAGCGCGGCGGCAAAAGCTATTCGTTGTCACTCAATGACATACCAGAGTTGGCGACGCTGATCATCAGTATCCGTGCGACGCTGGCAGGCGATCGTCGATTACTGGAACTCAACTACATTGTTGCGTTGACCGGTACACGCGAGCGTTGGGCGCTGCAACTCAAGCCCAGCGACATTGATGTGCAGCAAAAAGTAGAGCGCATTATGCTCAGCGGCAGCAATGATCAAGTACAAAAAATAGAAGTGTGGCAAGCGGATGGCGATCGCTCAGTAACGACAATACAAAAACTAGCACCATGACCGATCCTATCAGCAGCAATCAAACGCAAACAACAACGCCACGTGCATGGCGTGCGATTGTGTTGTGGCTCCTGCTGATTGTTATTGCGGTCGGTTTGATTCTGCGTGCCTCGTTCACCGCCGATCTATCCGCATTTTTGCCACGCAATCCGACGCAAGAGCAACAATTGCTGGTCGATCAATTACGCGACGGCATGGTGTCGCGTTTGATACTGATCGCGATCGAAGACAGCGATGCAAGCACGCAGGCGGCGCTATCACGCAACATGGCGAAAACACTACGCGAGAATCCTGCATTTATCTCAGTCAACAACGGCGAGCCGGTCAATCAGCAAAAGGATCAAGCCTATCTATTCAACAATCGGTATCTGCTCAGCCCTGCGGTAACGCCGCAGCATTTCTCAGTGCAGGGCTTGCATCTGGCATTGAGCGACACCCTAGATATGCTGGCATCACCAGCCGGCCTACTGATTAAAGATGCATTGCCACAAGATCCAACCGGCGAGATGGCAAACTTGCTGGCGCAATTTAACGGCGGCCGACAACCGCGAAAAATTGCAGAGGCATGGGCAAGCAAGGACGGCAAGCGTGCGTTGCTACTGGCGCAGACGCGCGCACTCGGGTCTGATACGGATGGACAGGAACAAGCAATCGCACAAATCGATGCGGCATTTGCCAAAGCCAAGGCGGAACAATTACCAAGCACACCCTCCGCGGCGACAGCAAAATTGCTGATGACCGGCCCTGGCGTATTCGGCGTGAACGCGCGCAATACGATTACTAAAGAGGCGATGCAGTTTTCAATAATGAGCGCCACGCTCATCATGGCGATGCTGTTTTTCGTCTATCGCTCCGGTGTTGCCGTCGTACTGGGACTGATGCCCGTCATCAGCGGCATCTTGGCCGGCACCGTTGCGGTCAGTCTCGGCTTTGGCACGGTGCATGGGATTACATTAGGATTTGGCACCACGTTGATAGGTGAGGCGATTGACTACTCGATTTATCTATTTATCCAGTCTGGTAATGCTGGACAGCGCGCCGATCGCAATACCAACTGGGCCAAAACTTCATGGCCGACAATACAGTTAGGTGTATTAACGTCAATGGCGGGCTTCGGCTGTCTGCTTTTTTCGGGCTTTCCTGGTCTTGCCCAGCTGGGACTATTCACGATTGCAGGCCTGACCGCAGCCGCATTCGTCACTCGCTTTGTATTACCGTCGCTATTACCTCGCAATTTTTCAATACGCGATTTGACGCATATCGGTCTGCGTATACAAAGTGCGCTGCACTTTTTGCAGATGTTGCGCAAAGGATTTTTCATCGTTGTTCTTTTCGCCTGTGCTGTCTTATGGATCAATCGCGATCATCTATGGCAACCTGAATTAAGCGCACTGAGCCCCATCAGCGAGCAGGATCAAAACCTCGATGCTGCATTACGTAAGGATGTTGGCGCGCCGGACGTACGTTATCTGGTGGTGATTAAAGGTGAAACCGTAGAAGAAGTATTGCAGGCGAGTGAAAAAGTAGGCGCACAACTGGCACCTCTGATTGCACAACATCAGCTTGCCGCATTTGAATCGCCGAGTCGCTACCTGCCAAGCATGGCAACTCAACGTCAGCGTCTCGCCAGCTTGCCAAACCAAGAGACCTTGCAGAAAAATCTGCAGCAAGCCGCGCAAGGCTTGCCTTTTAAAACAGAATTGCTAACGCCGTTTCTAGAATCGGTAGGTGCGCTAGCAACGCTGAATGACGATCAACAAAAACGTGAAGCACGTTTAATAACACGCGATGACCTTGGCGGTACGTCTATGGCATTGGCCACCGACTCGCTCTTGATCGAACAAAAAAACAGCGTTAGCGGATTGATGCCACTGACTGCAGAAAAAGAAGATGAATTTGATCCCGCACTGATACGTACAGCGCTGCAAAAATCCGGCGTACAGCAAGCCTACTTCATCGATTTAAAAGTGGAGACTAACAAGCTATACCGCGGCTATATGCGTGAGGCAATCTTGCTTGCCTTGTGCGGACTAGCGGCGATGATGGTGCTGCTCGCATTTAATCTGCGCTCACTCTCTAAACTGGTACGCGTGATGGTGCCGTTGGTGAGCGCCGTGTTGTGTGTCGCCGCAATTCTCGCCATCAGTGGTCAGCGCATGACGATATTGCATTTGATCGGTCTGCTATTGATCGTGGCGGTGGGTTCCAACTATGCGTTGTTCTTTGCTCGTACGACAGAACAGATCAAGCCGACCACGCTGGCGTCGCTGATTTTCGCCAATGTCACCACGGTGATCGGCTTCGGGGTGCTGGGTTTTTCAAGCGTACCGGTACTGAACGCAATTGGCGTGACGGTTGGCATGGGCGTGGTACTCGCGCTACTCTTTTCCGCTATTTTTTCCAGCAGCATGCCTATTACTGACCTCCATGATTCGAAAGCGCCATGAGCCAAGACGCGTTAAGACAACTATTTGCCGCCGCATGCAATCCCTACCGTCAAGCCGGTACCTTTGCCTGGCATTTTTCGCACGGAAAACTAAGTCGCGATCCGGTGTTTAAAGGCATGTTGCAGCTTGGGCTTTTGCAGAGCAAAGATGCCATCAAGATGTTGGACGTTGGTTGTGGACAAGGCTTGCTCACATCATGGTTATTGTCAGCCGAGGCGCAACACGCAAAAGGCGATTGGCCTATCGACTGGCCTGCGCCGCCAGCAATTGCGCACGTGCATGGCATTGAATTGATGCCACGGGATGTTGAGCGTGCGGAACGCGCACTGCGCTCGGTTACCAACCGCGCCACATTTGAAGTTGGCAATATGTGTACAGCCAGTTTCGCGCCATCTGATGCCGTCGTGATCCTTGATGTACTGCATTATGTGGACTTCCCAGCGCAAGACGACGTCCTGAAAAAAGTGCATGCATGTCTGTCGCAAGATGGCGTACTGTTGCTACGCGTGGGTGACGCCGCAGGCGGCTTGCCATTCAAGATCAGCAATTGGGTCGACAACGTGGTCACATCGATACGCGGGCATAAAACGTTGCCAACTTTTTGTCGCACCATCGCTCACTGGCAACGTGATATCGCGGCGATCGGCTTTTCAGTCAAGGCGATTCCGATGAACAGGGGCACGCCGTTTGCCAATATCCTGCTGGTCTGCCAAAAAGGTGCTGCGTGAAAATAGATCACAACTGGATCCTTGCGCATATCCCGCATCAGGGCAGCATGTGCCTGCTAGATCATGTCGCATCATGGGACAGTGAACGTATGATCGCGATCGCGCACAGTCATTTACAGACCGGCAATCCGCTGCGTGCGCATAACCGACTCGGTGCTGCAAATGGTATTGAATACGCAGCACAGGCCATGGCGGTACACAGCGCATTACTGGCAACGTCGCTGCCTGGCATGCAGGATATGGCGCGCCCCACTGCAGGATTTCTTGCCAGCGTGCGCAGTACCGTACTGCATGTATCCCGTCTGGATGACATCGCCGAAGCATTGCAAGTTGAAGTGACCTGCACGCATAGCGAATCCAACCTGATACTTTATCAATTTTCGGTACGTGGCCTCGACAGTCAGAAGCCTTTGCTGGATGGCCGCGCCACGATCATCATCGACGCATCGCTGGTCACTAACAATATGGGAGCAAGCTCTTCATGAAACGCGCATTGGTAACTGGCGGAAGTGGTGGCATCGGCGCTGCAATTTGCAAGCGTCTGGCGGCAGATGGATTACATGTGATCGTGCATGCCAATCGCGGCCACGACAAAGCCGCTGTAATTTGCGAAGCAATCGTCGCCGCAGGCGGTAGTGCAGAAGTGGCGGTATTCGATATCACAGACGCGGACGCAACCAAGGTGGCGCTGGAGGCATTGCTTGAAGCTGGCACTATCCAGGTGCTGGTGAACAATGCCGGCATCCATGCCGACGCTGTCTTCCCCGGCATGTCGAGCACGCAATGGCATGACGTGATCAATGTATCACTGCACGGTTTTTTCAATGTGACGCAGCCGCTGACCATGCCGATGATCCGCACCCGTTGGGGACGGATCATCAATGTCTCCTCGATTGCGGCGGTGACCGGCAATCGCGGCCAAGTTAATTATTCCGCGGCCAAGGGTGCGCTACATTCCGCAACCAAATCACTGGCACTCGAACTGGCCAGTCGCGGCATCACAGTCAACGCGGTCGCACCAGGTATCATCGCCACCGGCATGATCGAAGAAGCGTTTGATGACAAGGCTATCCAGAACATCGTTCCGATGAAACGCGCGGGGAAACCGGAAGAAGTCGCAGACCTGATCGGCTTCCTAGCCTCTCCTAACTCAGCGTATATTTCCGGTCAGATTATCTCAATCAACGGCGGCATGATCTAGCAGCTTTTGAAAGACAAATAAAAAGGGCCGCATCAGCGGCCCTTTTTATTTATACCGCAGGATCGACTGCATCCTGGATATTGATCTTGCGACGGCGCCACGCGTTGAGCGTGCGCATCGGATTGAATATGGATGAGATGTAGTAAATGCCCTTAAAGACATATAACGATGGCCAGATCGCCTTGTTGTAAAAAATATCTCCAGCCAGCACAGACATCACTGCTGCCTTCGCTTGCAAGAAGTTGCGTGGCTCGACGAACAGCGCACGCATCGCGGGATTAGTAACGCGATAAATAAACCAGCAGAAAATTGATGGCCCACGGCGCATGTGGCGATCAAATTTAGCCATTGCGCGCGGTGCATGGACAGGATCGCGCAAGAAGGTCGTCACTGCTTCGGTCCCGACGAATGCGCTTTGCATGGCAAGGAACACACCGGAGGAAAACACCGGATCGACAAATGCAAATGCATCTCCGAGCAGCATGCAACGGTTGTCGTAACTCTTGCTGCTGGTATAGGAATAATTGCCCGTCGCCTCCACCGGACCCACGCGCACCGCATCTTTCATGCGCATCGCCAGCTTCGGTGCCAGCGCAATCGTATCCATCAGAAATTGCTCGACACTGACCTTACGCGAAGCCAGATAGGCTGGCCAGCATACAACGCCGATACTGGTCGTGCCGTCGGCCAGCGGGATGAACCAGAACCAGCCGTGCTCGAACCAGAACAAGCTGATATCGCCTTCACGTTTTCCTTCCAGCCGTTCGACATTGGTGAAGTGGCTGTATATCGCTGAGCTGTTGTGTTTCTTGTTCTTCTGTTTGCTCTTCAGTTTGTTGGCCAAGAAAGTGTCGCGGCCCGACGCATCGATCACGTAATCGGCGACATATTCCTGCATGGTGCCGTCGTCACACTGCGCCTTGATGTTTACATTGTCCTTGTGGAACTCGACATCCTGCACACGGCAACCTTCAACGACATCGGTGCCCTTGGCTTTGGCATTTTTTATCAACATGTGATCGAAGTCGGCGCGTCGTACCTGATACGCGTACGGCATGGACTTATCCCATGCTTCGGCGAATTCGATATTGGTGCAGACGTTGTGTTCGAGCGCGTTAAATTCCACGCCCCACTTCGGCATGCCGATTGCAGCGACCTGCTCACTCAAACCCATTTTTTCCAGCAGAGGTATGTTTGCAGGCAATAACGATTCGCCGATATGAAAACGGGGATGCACGGCTTTTTCCAGCAGCCTCACCTTGAATCCTTTTTCCGCCAGCAGCGCAGCAGCCGTGGAACCCGCAGGGCCGCCGCCGATGATCAGAATATCGGTCTTGATATAAGCAGTAGACGCAGCGTGGTTGGTCGATGGTTCGGGGCTTGTCATTGCATGTTCATCCAGAGTGGTTATCGAAGCGAAGCTGAAGCGCGTTTGAAGCAAATCGTTAATTAAACAATCGAGATTGTCGTGCTACTCACATCTAGGCAACACGGAACGATCAAGGAACGACGCCCACAATCTTTGCCATGGCAGCCATTCATGGCCACCATCCGTTGTGGTGACCCGATCAGCTGGCAATACTTTCGCAATAATCTGATTACTGCCAGCAAACCGATCTTCGGTACCGTATCCGATGTACAAGCTTGGCCGATCAGGTTTGTCGACCTGTGCAGGATCACTATAGCCCTTGATCCAAGACCATAGCAAGCGATCATAATCGGCGCTAGGGATATCGCCAGCTTGCCAATTCGCGAGGCCTGTCTTGGCGACTTCAGCGATCAAGCTGCGATTACCCAGAAACGGTGCCATCAAAAACATACCGTCTATGTCTGCGCCATGTTCACTCGCATACAGCAATGAACCGTAACCACCGAGCGAAATTCCGGTCATCCATATCTGCCGATAACCTTTTTTACGCGCGGGTGCGACAATGTCATCGTGCAGACGGCTCACCACCAAACCTGACGAGTAGTAGCCCATATGTGTATCGGCAATGACTAAGTCGGCGGCTATCCGTCGCTCACGCAATGCGCGCACGAACCCTTGCCTTACAAAATCATCCGGGGTGTCGTATGCGCCGGGCAACAAAATGATTAATGCCTCGGCTGGCGCTTTACAAGTCGCGGCATCCTCAATAACATCCAGCTTGCTTTTAACAATCCCTGTAGACATGCACGCAGTAAGAAATAAAGATGAAAGTAAAGCTGAAGGTAACGACGAAGGTAATGATGAGAAACAAGCTGCTAAGCTGGCATTTTTCATAGTGTTTTATTATACAAGGCAACAATAATCCTAAGGTCGTGTCGACTTGAAAATGCCGACCATATCAACCTTTTGATCAATACATACATCAACAATCAGCCGTGAAGCTTCATTTGCATGCTTAATGTCTCCTACCACAACACATCTGCGCAACTACCGGATGATTTGTCCCACGTATTTGGGACGCTTTGCTTTGCGCCGGAGATTCCCCATGCCCTGACCGACTTCGATACCGCCATGCAAGTCATGATGCGAGTACTAGATGGAAAAACGCATTTTTTTGAAACGCTCCATACCGACACCGCGTTGAAAACACAAGTCGAGGGGGATATCCGCTATCGCTACAATGACGTTCTTTTATTCGGCGTCATTACGCTCGATGAAACCCGCTTTGCCAACTCAGTAGACAGTGCGCCATTGCAAACTGCTAGTCAGTCTGCATACGAGCAAATTTTTGCAGTGCTGGAATCACATGATTTTCCATTTGTTCTGCGATTCTGGAATTACATGGCAGACATCAATGGAATAAGTCATGGGTTGGAACGCTATCGCCAGTTCAATCTAGGTCGCCAGCAGGCATTTTCTGCTAAACAACGTGCATTCAATGTTCCTGCGGCTTGTGCGTTGGGTACCAACGTAGGCCCGTTGACAATTGCATTCTTAACTGGGCGTACGCCCTCGCTACCGATCGAGAATCCGCGACAGATCAGTGCCTACGATTACCCGCTGCAGTATGGCCCGCGCAGCCCGCTGTTTTCGCGCGCAAGTGTGACCTCAATTGCTGATTCCACTCTGCTCTTCTTGTCCGGCACTGCAAGTATTGTCGGTCACGAGACGCTACATGCGGATGATGTCGCGGCACAAACAGAGGAATCCATTGCCAACGTGGAAGCCGTACTAAATGAAGCCTGCAGAAAAACCGGCAAGCAGTTTGAACTGGCCAGTCTCCACTACATCGTCTATGTGCGTCATCCTGCGGATTTACCCACGATCAAAGCCGTCTTGCAGCACCGTGTCGGCCCCGGCTTCAAAGCAGCCTACGTGCAAGCTGACATCTGCCGATCCGACCTGCTGGTGGAAATCGAAGGCGCGGCAGAGTTGTCCTAGCTCGTCCGTCCGTTCAAGCTAAAAAAGCCGGTGAACATGAGTTCACCGGCTTTTTTGCCGTGATCGCTGAAGCTAAATTTATTGGAAACCGCGTTCAGCCTTGTCGTATTCAATCACGGTCAAGCCACTGCCGTCATTGACGCCTATGGAATAAGCACCCGCGCCACCAGAAAACGTCAGGCGACCTACGCCTTTGTAATAAAAGACGGTTTCATAACGGCCCGAGCCAAAATAGAAAGGAATCCAAGCCTTGCCGGTGATGTGGGATCTCGTATCGGTTGGCGCGCCCGCAACACTGATGACCTCGTTCACACCCATGCCGATTTTGAGGCCACTGAATTTTCCATTCACAGGTGTACCGATGATCTGGCCGGTCCAATCGTTGATGCCTTTTACTTCTCGCGTTTTGCTGTTTGACGTAGGTACCGGCTCTGCTGCCGAAGCGGCTGCTTCTGCCGCCTCTTGCTGCTGTGCCTTTCTCGCTGCTGCTGCCTCTAGCCGGGCTGCCTTGCGATCTTCCGCATCTTTTTTGGCCTGCGCTTTTGGACCGAGTTTTTTCTGCGGTGCAGTCGGCTTAGCTGGCGTCGTCACCACCGGTACAACTGCTGCTGTTGGCTTGTCTTCCGACGCCGAAGTTGCTCCCTTGGTTTGCATGGTTTCACAACCAGCTAACAAGGTCATGATGGCGGCAACTGCAATTATTTTTTTCATTATTTTCTCCCTTTTCCCCATTAAAAATCAGACGCGTGACCACTATGCATGCGTTGAATGCATGCTCACACTACAACAAATTTTACGCGAAGCGACTGGTGATTGAGATATTCCAGATAAATATCAACCGCCGTCGCCTGCTCTGGAAGTTGTGCCATCACCTGCATCAGAGGCAAGGCACGCGCAGCAGGAATGCCAGCCCGAACGATTTCGAGATCACTGTTTTCCATCGTTGTCGACGGTGTTTTTTCCAGACTGACATCAATGGCAGTCATGCTGCCTGGCGTGGCTTCAGGCGTCAGCAAAATACTGATCGCAAACTGGTCTGCGATCGGACGCACACCATGCAACGGTTGCGGGTAGGGAGTGTCGTAGACCACCAGCAACACAGGTCGTCTCTCAACAGCGCACTGCACTGCGGCTTCCAGCAAACCGACGGCAAATCCCGCGTCATAGGCACACAGGCTGGTTGACGGCAGCATCGCACCACTGGCAATCCCCCAATAACCCGACGGTGCGTTATGCACGGAATTGTGAAAGCGTGTCGGCGAAAGCATGCGGTCGCTGCTGGCAAGGGCTTCGCAGATGAGGTGACAGTTTTCACCGTCCCCTCCGGACGAGCAGAATACGGTCGTCATGCTGCTCGGATCAATGCCGGCGGCAGACAACGCTTCGAGCCCGCTGGCGAGCGCAATCTTGACGCCGATGCCGACACGGCGGCGTTCGGCACTCGGCAATACATTCAATACAGGATTGACAGTACGCGCGGGCTGATAGGCAACTTCCTTGCGCAAGATGCTGCGCCATTCCGGCCAGTTGTTTGCCCCGGGACCGATTGCACCGATCGCTTCGATATACACCTTGACGCTCATGACACGATTCCCAACACCAGGCTGCAGTTGGAACCGCCAAAGCCGAATGAATTATTGACTGCATAATGAATAGGGCCGGGTCGATTGGCCAGCACGTAATCAACATCCAGTTGGCTATCCAACTTGGTCGTGTTGATCCCTGCTAGCGTCACGCCGTGCTGCATCGCCATCACGCAAATAATGGCCTCGACGCCGCCCGCTGCACCCAGTGTATGGCCGGTTGCGCCCTTGGTAGAACTGCAGGCGGTACTATTGCCGAATACAGCGTGCACTGCTTTACCTTCTGCCGCATCATTGCTCGGTGTAGCTGTACCATGCAGATTGATATAGTCGACCTGATCTGGCTGAATCCCGGCTGATGCAAGCGCCGCATTCATTGCCATTTGTGCGCCCATCCCTTCAGGATGCGGTGAGGACATGTGATGCGCATCGCTAGATTCGCCCACCCCGTGCAACAGCACCGTACCCGAGGTCGGCGTAGCTGATGCCTTGGTCAAGAGTACGAAGGCTGCGCCCTCTGCAATTGATATGCCATTGCGTCCTTCACCGTAGGGCTGCGCCGGCGTCGGCGCGAGTAATTGTAGAGAATTAAAGCCGTATAGCGTCGTCAGGCACAAACTATCCACGCCACCCACCACCGCAGCATCAATCAATCCGGCTTCGATCATGCGGGCAGCATTGCCGAATACCTTGGCACTCGAAGAGCAAGCGGATGAAACCGTCAACGACGGTCCAGTCAGGCCGAACAAAGCGCTGACGTAGGCGGCGACAGAATAGGTATTGTGTGTTTCGGCGTAATGAAAGTCTGCAGGCAAGGCACCATCCTGCTGACGCTGACGGTACGCCAACTCAGTTTGCAATATGCCAGCAGTGCTGGTGCCGAGGAACAAGCCGATACGATCCGAACCGTGCTGTGCAATTGCATCATTCACAGCATCGGCGAAACCATCCTGCTGCAAAGCCAGATGGGCGAGACGATTATTGCGGCAATCGAACGTAGACAGCGCTTCTGGCAGCACAATATTGTCCACGCCTTCGACTTCGCCGATGAAGGTGGGCAAATCGACTGTCTCGAAATCACAAGCCTTCAAGCCGCCTTGCTGCGTCGACAATTTTTCCCAATTAGCTTCAAGGCCTAAGCCCAGACACGTACTTAAAGTATATTTTTTTAATTCAAGGATTTGCATGTGACCTGATCGATAGCATGGAAGGGAACTGCACAAAAGAAGTTCTCATCTTGGCAATAAAATAATTCAGCTTAATTCAACTTAATTTCAGCTTAATTTCAGCTTCATCTCTAACAGCATGGTTCAGATGCGCATCCCTTCTTCCAATGTCACGAATTGAAGATTCTGTTTCGCGTATGCCGCGACCAATGGCGGCAGCACATCCAAAATAACAGGACGACCACTGCTACTGCGTGCAGCATTGCCGTCGTGAAGTAACAGAATATCGCCAGCACCAGCGTTTTGCAGCAAGCGCTGCGTCACTTTTTGCGCATCACTGACCCGCGTATCGAAACCGCGCCGCGTCCAGCTGACCAGTTGCAGATCGAGCTTGTGCAGCACTGGATCAAGAAAAGGATTGCGTAAACCGGCGGGTGCGCGAAAAAACAGCGGTTTTCTTCCTGTTACCTCTTCAATGACCTGTTGAGCGGCAGCAAGTTCCTTTTTGATGCCATTCAGTCCTAATACTGAAAAATAATGCCGGTGCACCATGCTGTGATTTTCAATGTGATGTCCTTCTGCGACGATTCTGCGCGCTAACGCGGGATGGTTTTTTACCTTTTCAGCAATGCAAAAAAAAGTGGCTTTCACGCCAAGCGCATGCAGTACATCCAACACCTGCGGCGTGATCTCGGGATCGGGACCATCGTCAATAGTCAGTGCAATTTCGCGACGACTACTCGGCAAGCGCAGGGTGTTTTCACCCAACAAAGTGCTTTTGGGCCAGAGCCCAGCCGCTGTCATCACGATGTGATTGACAACCAATCCAGCAAGGCCGAGCGCGATTGTTTGTGGCCATAAAAATATCGATGCAGCAGTGCCTACATGAAACACCACGGATGCCTTGATAAAATTGCTAGGCTGCCACTTCCTGATCACGGTTGCGTGGTTCATGTCTTCTCTATCAGTAGGCTGCATTGGAAAACAGCATTGGCGTCTTGCCGCCATACGGCACCTGCAGCATGTCATCAAGCACATGCTTAAGTTCCACGCCTTCTGCCGATATGGCAAGACCATTATGCTCATCGCAGGCGCGTGCAATCAAGGCATCGGCAAGTTGCTGCAACAGCAGAAAGTTGTCTGCCATGCGCTGTGCAAAACCCGCATCATCCAGTTGATCTTTCAAGCCCCGATTCAACTCTTTGAACCAGTCAATTTCGGTCTGGTCCAGCAGTTGAGATGGGTTGCGCTTCTGGCTGACTTTACCCCATGCGCGGAAAAAATTCTGCATCGCGATATTGATTTTCTGCACCTGCATCAAGGGCTTGTGCAGACGTCCCATCGTGGATACATCCACCAAACGATTTTGAATAAACAGCGGGCACATGATGCCCCAGTAATAGGCATAGTCCCACGACACTTTATGCGGCAATACTTCAGGGTCGCCAAACAATGCGTACTGGTCGATATAAACCGACAGCGTGGTCTCGTACATGGAGAAAAAAACCTGTTGATAAAAATCCGCATACATTGCCACCGGCACCTTGTTGCGGTCATGCGCAATCAGTTCGGTGATGTAGGTATTGCCAATGGCGATAAAATCGCTACCCGGGGAATAGAACGGATCGAGGAACAAGCCTGCCTCGCCGGTCAGCGCCCAGCGGTTGTCGCCGGAAAAAACCTGTTTGCAGCCATATGAAAAACGTTTGAAAAAGGCGAAATCCTGCAGCTTGTCACGCTCGCCTTCGAGATGGTCGAACAAGCGCGGCTGATGGATTTCTAGCCAGTCCATTGCCTTTTCGAAGGTGTTCATGTTTTCTACTGGATGCATGGCCGCGTCTGCCACAATGCCAACCGAATGCGAGCCGGATGCCAACGGAATCAGCCACACCCAGTATCCCTCACCGACCAAGTGACTGGTGGACAACCAGCGATGCGGCGGATTACAGGATTCCAGCCAATCCTTGTCTTCAGACCAATCGTGTATATCAATGCGACTGCCGATACGGAACCACACCGCGCCTGCATTGTGGTCATTACTCTGCGCCAGATCGAGTTTGCGCTTGATGAGCCCAGCGCGACCAGATGCGTCGACCAACCAGCGTGCGCTGGCATGCATCATCTGTTTGTCCGATTCGTAGCTGACGTGATGGAGTGCGTCACCTTCTCCGATCGTGAATTGGCGAATCACCGCATCGTCGACAAACTGCACACCGGCATCCTGCGCCAGATGCGCCAGCTTGTTTTCGAAAATGCCGCGATCAATCTGATACGTGAATGTCGGCAGGATCTTGCTGCCGCCTAGTTCTGTGACTTTGTCGAAGTCGCGACGACCTTCGGAAAAGAAAAAACGAAAGCCGAATTTTTTCAATTGCTCGGTCTGCAAGTGCTCCTTGAGACCAAGTACTGTATCGAAATAATGGGCGCCGATCTCGACCGACGATTCACCGACCTTGTGCGCTGCAAGCGGCACAGGATGCGCCCGGCGCTCGACGATAAGAATGGAAAGATTGCTGAAGCGCTTCTTGAGTTGCAGCGATAAGGTAAGGCCAGCCAACCCGCCGCCCATGATGATGACATCGTATTGACGGGGAATGGTGCTGTCAGTCATCGTGCGCTTCCTTGCCAGAAATCGTAAAAATTGAACCAGTTATACGGTGAGAGGCGGGCATAATGCTCCAACCGTCCCACATACGCGTTGATGGCTGCATCAATTGCCTGCTGCGAATTGCGACGTTCACCATGTTCGTCATCGCTGAAGTCGGCGATTTTTTCGACATTGATTTCATATCGATTGCCGCCACAATACATACCGACCATCAGAAACACGGGTTTGCGCATCATGGCCGCCATCCGAAACGGCCCTACTGCGAAATACGCAGTTTCACCGAAAAAGGGTATCGGAAAGTTGCGTTCATGACCTAGCGTACGATCCGCCAGAATGCCGATGATACCGCCTTCTGCCAGTCTGTCCCGAACTGTCAGCATCGCGCTCAAATTTCCCAACGGAACGATTTCCTGGTGGGCCTGCGGATTGATGGCCGCCATCAGCGCACCTATCTTGCGCGCATTTTCTTCATACATCAGCAGAACCAGCTTGAGCTCTCGTCGTTTACGCGACACCAACCTAATTGCCTCAAAGCTGCCCATGTGCGCGCCCAACACAATCACGCCACCAGCGCGCGCTTCATCGCTCAGTTCTTCGTAGTCATCACGCATGATTTGAATATCGAAATATTCATTGCGATTAAGAAGAAAATACACGCGATCCAGCAGGACGCTGGCAAAAACAAAAAAATGCTTAAAAATTTCGTACCAATGCGGCTTACGACCGAGCGCGCGTGTCAGATACGCTGAAGACGCTTTCCGCGAATCGCTGACCACAATAAAAAAATAAAGTGAAATCGGATACAGCAACAGCCCGATTGAGCCGCGCTCTTTTTTCTCAGTCCAGTCCTGCGACATAAAATTCGTTTCCTTTAGCGACATTTTTACTGATCTTTCAAGCACCGCAGTTTTGCTGCCACCATGCTGTCAGACCTTGTTTTTATTGTTGAAATAGGCCAATACACTTTCCTTGATCGTCGCATGCTTGAAATCGGGATTAACCCGTTTTCGGCATAGATATTCCACGACAAACATCAGGATCACTAACGGCCAGTTCAAAATATTGGCAAACACCGACCATATTTCGATCGAAGTCATATAAAAAATTATCAATGACACCAATACTTGCATGGCGAAGAAGATGGCCCATGCAGCTGTTACTTTGCGCGTGTAGCGCACCACATTGTCCGGCATGTCCGGGTGTATCGTGCGCGCCAGCGTCGTAATAATCGGCGTACGTCCCTCTAGCAATGTTTGCGCAAAAAACCAGCACAGCATCGAATTGCACGCAATGTGCTGTATCAGATAGATCCAGTCCAACCGTACCAAGAGTGTTGACCACAATGTGATCGTGATAGCAGCCAACACAAGTCCCACCGTCAGTCCTGCCATCAGCCTCACCATGGCATTGCGGCAAGCTTGCTTAAGCGCCGTGGTCGTACCCCACGCAGCAATACCAATAATCGGCACCACCAGCATGACGACAGCAATTTGCCGCCAGACACTCTGGGCATCCTGCACCATCAGCGCAACATGACTCAACGACACATAGACGATGATGACAGCAACGAACAACAGAATTCTTACAACCGGCATGGCGACATCGCTTTACAGAAAGTTCGTTGTTGGTGAATGGCTGATACCGGCATCAAAAAGTGCGAGTGGCACCCTTGTTTAGGGTCAATGCGCGGTCAGTTTACGCGCTAGCAAAATCGGCAGTCGAATAACAAAACCGAAAAAAAGCCGCGCATGCATCCAGGTCAGCAGCTTGTTGTCGCGCCAATAGTTGAAGTGCGACACGCCACCTTCGTCAACGTTGAGATACTTCACTTTAGCCCGCACATTGATCGGCTTGACGCCGTACCAGCAAAGACGCACCACTGCTTCCGGGTCAAAATCGAAGCGCCGCATCCAATGATGTGAGTGCATGATGTTGACCAAAGGCGCGATCGGATAGACACGAAAGCCAAACAGCGAATCGCCGATACCCGCCCAGCAGGTTTCCAGATTTGCCCACCAGTTGGAAATCTTACGTCCCTTGACCCGCAGGCTCGGCGCGCTAGCATCAAATACCGGTACGCCAAGCACCATCGCGTCGGGACTGGCAATCGATTTTTCCATGAAGAACGGAATCATCGTCGCATCATGCTGCCCGTCTGAATCCATCGTCAGAATGTGCGTATACCCTTGTTGCGCCGCCAGCTCCATGCCGTGCAACACAGCCGCGCCTTTGCCACCATTCTTCGCTAACACCACAATCTGCAAGCCCTCGTCCTGTGCCGCCATGCGCTGCAGCTCCTCGGCAGAGCCGTCGGTACTGCCGTCGACGATGACCCAAACCGGGTTCCACTGTTGTCGGGCCGATTCAACGGTTGCAAAAACAGTGCTACCCGGGTTGTAACTCGGGATCAACACCAAATGAGTGGAAGACACTTGCATGAAGAAAAATCCTGAAATAAATTTTACAAAACCCTCTGCAAAAAATTCTGCAAAAAATTCTGAAATAATTAAGGCTGCGTTTCCAACGGTACGCAACAATTGCGCTCAAAACGACTGGGCTGAGATGCGCCTGACAACTCTTGCTCGAAATATTCCTGCATTTCGGCAATCAAACCTTTTACGTCCCATGTCGGAGAAAACCGTCGCCCCACGCGCACGCGGAAATGGACAGGAAATTGCGGAATCCGGTATAGCGGCCAGCCCTTGCCAAGAAATCCAGAATCGGATTCTATTAATATCGTCTGAACATCGGCTCCGGTACGCTTGGCGATGACTGCAACCGTACCTTGGAATTCGTTGACCGATGAGATATTCGTGCGCGTACGAGTACCTTCCGGAAACAGCAACAGCTGGCTGCCTATACTCAATTCCTTGCCCGCCACATTCACGATATTGCGTATCGATTTGTTTGGGATGTACCCAGCCATTTTTGCGCCATGTCCGAACAGCACATTTCTCAACACTTGCTCTTTCATGATGCAAACCACGTTGGATAGACGCGATGTAATCAGCAAGGCGTCGAGCAACGAAGGATGATTGCAAGCGAGAATAATGCCGCGCTCCTCCAGCAAGGAATCAATATCGGAGAGATCAAGGTGAAGAATATTCAGCGCCTGCATGATGCCGAAATACATGCGGAAGGTGTGGGTAATAGCATTGCGTGCGTTCTGCTTGCGCTGTGCCCCAGGCAATATCAGCGTATGCAGCACCAGACCAATGGACCCCGCGAATATCATGCCGCCGAGCAACAACAGGCCGAATAACAGAACCAGAAAATTGCGCGCACGCTGAAGACGTTTTTTTAACAGATGCATCATGTTGTGAATTTAAAAACCACCAAGTCTTGTTCGTGCACAAACGCTATTTCAGCGCAGCAATTTATGTATCTCGCGCGCTGCACGGCTCAAAAATATACCGGTCACTTTGCATATGCTCGATTGAGCGACGAAAATTATAGCGTGAACGCTCAGGCTGGCCGATGAATAAATACAGCGTTGTTGCGCGCATTTCCTACACCATCACTGTTTGACGACGTATGCGCCCGTATATCCGGCACGACACTGTGCACCTCCTGATTGTTTGTAAAAATAGATTTTTTTATGCCAGCGCACAGACTCATAAAATAGGGCGTACAAACAACAGACCATCCAGATACTGCGTCCGATTAAAGCACAAGCCCAAAAAAATAAGCCTATAATTCCCGATGCGTCCTTTTTTGTGCATTGCACCATGAACCATTTAAGTCAAATTCTTCCGCCTGTTAATGTCGTGCTCGACCTTGATGTCTCCAGCAAAAAACGAACATTCGAACAAGTTGGTTTAATTTTTGAAAACAATTGCGGCATCGCCCGCTCCATCGTCTCGGACAATTTGTTCGCGCGTGAGCGGCTCGGCTCTACGGGTCTCGGCCATGGCGTCGCGGTTCCGCATGGCCGCATCAAAGGGTTGAAAGCGCCGCTGGCTGCTTTTGTCCGCTTGGCACAACCAATTCCGTTTGAATCACCGGATGGCGAACCGGTTAACCTGCTGATTTTTTTGCTGATTCCAGACAATGTCACGCAACAACATCTGGAAATCCTCTCTGAATTAGCGGAAATGTTTTCTGATCCATCGTTTCGCGAGATGTTGGCAACCACACAGGACCCGGCGGCGATACACGCACGTCTGATCACCTGGCAAGCGAGCGTGCAAAACGCCGATTAATTTTTGCGGTGAGCCATCTCGACCTTTTCTGATTACATTTCAAAACGCGTATACCTATGCCATTTGCAATACCACTCAGCATTCAGCAACTTTATGACGATAATCGTGAGTCGCTTCAGCTAGGGTGGTTTGCTGGCTTTCCCGGTGGCGAGCGAATGATTTCCGGCGATGCTTCTTCGGCTGCCGATCAAGTCGGCCATTTGAACTTGATCCATCCTGGCCGCATTCAAATTTTCGGTCATCAGGAAATCGAATACTACAAACGTCTTTCACCCGCATCGCGCACTTACCAAAGCACCGAGCTGGTCGCTGGAGAACCGCCCGCTTTTATCATCGCGCAAGGTCTGGAAACGCCGTCCGACATTATGGCGATTTGCGATGAGAAGAACATTCCACTTTTTTCGACGCCACTACCGGCCGCACAAGTCATCGATTATCTGCGGGTCTATCTGTCCAAGAAACTAGCGCAACGCATCACCATGCATGGCGTGTTCATGGATGTACTGGGTGTGGGTGTATTAATTACCGGCGAATCAGGATTGGGTAAAAGCGAACTTGGCTTGGAACTGATTTCACGCAATCATGGTCTGGTGGCCGATGATGCGGTCGAATTCGGACGCATCGCGCCTCACATGATCGAAGGCCGTTGCCCGCCATTGTTGCGTAATCTGCTCGAAGTTCGCGGACTAGGCCTGCTCGACATTCGCACGATTTTCGGCGAAACCGCGGTGCGCAGAAAAATGCGTCTTAAACTGATTGTGCATCTGGTACGTCGTAGCACGATGGAAGAAAGCTACGATAGATTGCCGCTGACGTCACAAAGTGAGGATATTCTCGGCATCCCAATTCGCAAAGTCATCATTCCAGTGGATGCAGGGCGTAACTTGGCGGTTCTACTAGAAGCGGCGGTGCGCAATACGATCCTGCAGTTACGGGGCATCGATACGCTGAAAGATTTTATCCAGCGTCAGCAAGAAGCAATGGATAGCGACGAAGAAAAATAAACGTCATTTTAGGCCGACGCCAATTGGCTCGCGGCAGCGTTCCACTAGGTCTGCGCGCTTCCTAACTGCGGCGGCCCGTCTGGCCATAGGTCTCAATATTGTCTGCGGCAGCGCGCGCCGCCGAACTCAAACCAATGCGCGTTGCTTACTGTCGTCATTCTGGACTTCTCTCTTGTTTTTCTTGCAGCTTATCTCTTGGTTTTCCCCTGTATTTCCCGCCGACTCGCGCCATTATTTATTCCTGAGATTTACGATATTCGCGATTAATGATGATGCGTAATGATGCGGTATGATGGCTCCATGCGCATAATTCTCATCACCGGAATTTCCGGCTCGGGCAAATCAGTCAGCATCAATGTACTGGAAGATGCTGGTTATTTTTGCGTCGACAACCTCCCGCCAAGTCTGTTGCGCGCATTGGTCGCCGCGCGCATGGCCGAAGGGGCAGAAGCACTCGCTGTCGCCATGGATATGCGCAGCGCCGATTCCTTGGCCGACTTACCGGCGGACGTGGATTGGCTGCGAGAACAGGGGCACGACGTCAGAGTATTGTTTTTGACCGCAAAAACCGATTCCCTGATTACACGCTTTTCCGAGACTCGTCGTAGTCACCCGCTGTCACATCGTGGTCCGCTCAATTCGCCTGATGATGCTGATCCGACTGTTTCTGATCGACCAACCTTGGTCGAATGCATCCATAAAGAACGCGAAATGTTGGGCGCGGTAGAAGAGATAAGCTACGTGATCGACACCTCCGGCATGACGGCAAATAAATTACGTGCGTGGTTAAAGTCGTTAATCGAAACAACGCATGCGCCGTTGACGCTGCTGTTCGAATCCTTCGCTTTTAAATTCGGCGTGCCTCTAGATGCCGACCTGGTATTTGATGTGCGCATGGTACCCAATCCGCATTACGATCTCAAGTTGCGGCCACTTACCGGACGCGATGCACCGGTACAAGAATTTCTGCGCGCACAACCCGCTGCTGCAGAGCTGCTCGAAGATATCAGTGCCTTCGTTGAGAAATGGCTGCCAGCATTCAAAAAAGATAATCGCAGCTATTTAACAGTAGCGATCGGCTGCACCGGCGGCCAACATCGCTCGGTTTACATGGTGGAGCAATTAGCACAACGTTTTCGTCACAGCGAACATGTTTTGCTACGCCATCGTGAGTTGGATTAAGCAAGGCACATTTGCATACTCGATGTCATGCCCTTCCTTTTTTAATTAATCACTAGCGCTACTTTTACCGCGCGTATTGTCAATCCACGCATGCTTGACGCTCAACCCTGATTTAATCATGTCTGAAAACACAAATTGGTTATCGCTGTTTCCGCTTAACGTGGTGCTATTCCCGGATGGTGTACTTCCTCTAAAGGTGTTTGAAACGCGTTACATCGATATGGTGCGCGATTGCATGCGACGCGACGTCCCGTTTGGTGTGGTCTTGATCAAATCTGGTCCGGAAGTTGCGGGCGCAAATCCGGTCGCCGAGCCAGAAAGCGTAGGTTGTCTCGCCCATATAGAAAGTTGGGATGCGGAACAGCTAGGCTTATTGTTGTTGCGCACCGAAGGGGGCCAGCGCTTTCGCATACTAGAGACACGTCGTTGTAAAGATCAGCATTTAGAAGCACGCGTCGAGCTGTTGCCACAATCGCCAGTAGCGAGCATCCCACCGCAACATCAAACTTGTGCTGACACGCTGAAAATCGTTATCGCCGATATCAACCAACAATGCCTTGAAAAGTCCGGGGATGATTTTGCCAGCCCGTTTCCTACCGTTCTACAGTTAGATAACGCAGGCTGGGTTGCGGATCGCTGGAGTGAAATTTTGCAGACCCCATTAAAAGCCAAGCAGAAGTTACTCGAGCTGGATGATCCTCGCGCACGTTTGCAAATCATTCATCAATATCTACAACAACATCACATCATCTAAAGCACGACGTTAGCAGTCGTCGCTTTAAAAGCTACTGTGGCAGCATTTTCAGCAAAGTGACAGCAGCAGCTTTTTAACCGGCGCAGGTAACGGCGCGTCGGCAAGATTTTTAATTGCATACCAGACTTGTGACGATTGCCCTGCTAGCTGATGACGTTGCTTCAAGCTAATGCGATAGGGGGCGATATGCAATTTAAAATGCGTAAAACCATGCGTAATCGCAGGCAAGCTTTCGATGCCATCAATCGCACCAAAAGGCGCGAGCGCAAGTAACATGTTGTGTTGTAGTTGATGCGCTAAATCGGGCGCATTTTCTGCTTGAACGTCCTCCACCGAAATTTGTGGCAGCGATAACAAACCACCCCAAATACCATGGTTAGGGCGTTGCTCCAGCAATACCTGATTGCCGTCCAGCACGATCAACATCACCGCATATTTCTCTGGTATCGCTTTCTTTGGTTTACGCACTGGTAACTCGGCGGTGCGCCCTGTCGCGTAAGCAACGCAACGCTCAGCTAAAGGGCAACGCTCGCAAGCAGGTCGGTTACGCGTGCAAAGTGTCGCGCCTAAATCCATTAAGCCTTGCGTGTAGGATTCAATGCCCGACTCAAATCCTGACTCAATATCTTGCTCCGGCAGTAGCGCTCGCGCGCGGAACCACAAATCGTTCTCCACCGCCTTTTCACCGGGATAGCGATCGATACCAAAGACGCGGGCAAAGACGCGTTTGACATTGCCGTCTAAAATCGCCGCCCGCGCACCATAAGAAAATGCCGCAATCGCGGCTGCGGTGGAGCGCCCTATACCGGGTAATTGTTCCAATAACAATGGATCAGCAGGAAAGATGCCATGATGGTCGGACACTACAAGCTGCGCGCATTTGTGCAAGTTACGCGCACGCGAGTAATAGCCAAGCCCGCTCCAGTGCGACATCACTTGCTCAGAAGACGCGGCGGCTAAAGTTTGTACATCAGGAAAGGTTTGCAGAAAGCGGTGATAGTAAGGAATGACTGCCGTCACCTGCGTCTGCTGCAACATGATTTCAGATAGCCACACACGATACGCGTCACGTGTATTTTGCCAAGGAAGTGCATGCCGACCATGCTGCTTTTGCCAAGCGATTACCGCTGTGGAAAAACTCTCATCATGCATATTCTTAGAGACAATCTCTGGCGATATACTTTGATATTTTTTTTGGGGCGTCTGCGCTACCAGCTTTTTATTGCGCCCTTCCACTGCAGATTTTTTATCTTGGGCTGCATTGCCAACGACACGTTTCATCTATGCGGCAGCTTGATAGGGAATAATTTGTGCGGAAATAATTGTTTTCAGCGCGTTTTCTATGCGCGTCAGTTGCGCCCGCTGCGTATCCAGCTCCTGTTGCATTTTTTCAAACGCTTGTACTTTCTCTTCTAGACTATCGGTCGCGCCATGGATTTTTTCTATCGATTTACGTCGACGCTTTAATTGCAATTTGTGCTCGCCTATCTGGGCTTCCAACGGCGCCATTACAACTTTTAACCATGCTTCGACATCACGATTAGCCTGCAGAAAACTTTGTTTGACGCGTGTCGCGATCGAATCAAAAAACTTTTGCATCAATACAACCTGCGGCGTCGTCAATACCGCAGCAGCACCAAATTGCTTGTGATAGATACCTTCGATCAGCAAGATTTCTTTTTTATATTTGTCCAACGAAAATGACATCGGCGTCGACAAAGCTAAGCCATGCTCGGTCGAAAATTTTCTGTACATGACCGACATCATTTCACCGATCTCATCAGTTTTCTGCGCCGACAGCTCCAGATTATCCAACGCGTTTGCAAAAAACTCTTTTACCGCCTGTCGCAGCCCGGCGGTAAAGCGACTTTTCTCCATCACATCGCGCGCATGGCGAATGTCGCTTTTTAATACGCCCATTCCCAGATGCGTAAACACATCATTCGACAACCGTGTAAATACGGAGCGCGTGGCCTGTAATTTAAACAAGCTGCTATCAAACTCACCTTTCTCCATATCGATACGCCGCATCATATGATCGAGGATATTTTGATTTTTTCCGCGCAAACTTTTCAGTTCTAGTAATTGCTCAACCACATTGCGCGTACGAGATGACAACAACGCATGTTTAGCTGTTGCCATTTCCGCGACTTCCTTTAGCAACTGCTCGCGAATAATCTCTTGCTTGGACGGAATCAGCTCATTCGACAATGCGTTCTCCAGCACCGACACACCACTTCGGCTCAGCAACGCAGCATCGTCATTGATTTTTGCCACCAATCCTTTTTGCGCCGAGACTGGGAAAATTTGCTGTTCCGGCAAATCCAACATCTGCGAGACGCTGGTAATTTGCTGCGTAATTTGCTGCGCCACTTCTGCTTCCGAGCGCAACTCATCCCACATGCTGTCAATTTTGTTGAGCACCACCAGTCTTCCGGCGCCCGTGTTACCGATGTGATTGCGCCAGATGTCGATGTCACTCTTGGTGACGCCGGTATCCGCCGCTAGAATAAATAACACCGCATGCGCATTCGGGATAAGATTCAAAGTCAGCTCTGGCTCAGTACCGATCGCATTCAAACCCGGCGTATCAACGATTACCAAACCCTGCTGCAACAGCGGATGCGGAAAATTGACAATCGCATGACGCCATTGTGAAACTTCAACCAAACCGTCATCGTCCACCGCCAACGCCATATCCAGATCGGCCTCGTCATATAGGCCATAAAGCGTTGCTTCGTCTATCGTCACGCGCTTGGTCAAGCTGACTTGTTTAAACGCTTCCAACATGCCATCGGCCGACGTGATGTCTAGCGGTAAAACGGTCCAAGCATGACTTTGTGATTTGAAATCGCTCGTCGACTGTGCTTCGGCGCGGGTTTCTATTGGCAACAAGCGGATAGACGGCGGAAAGGTCTCGTCGTACAGCAGCTCGGTCGGACACATCGTGGTGCGACCTGCCGAGGTTGGCAAAATACGTTGACCGTAATCGGCAAAGAAAATCGCATTGATCAATTCAGATTTACCGCGTGAAAATTCGGCTACAAAAGCAATGGATAGCTTGTCTTCATTCAGGCGCGTCAAAGCCTGCGACAGGCGCTGATCACTGGCAATGTCATCCAGATCGAGCTGCTGCAAGCATTCACGATAACGCTCCAACGCGATTTTTACTTTATCGCGCCAGCCGCTGTATTCCTGAAATTTCTCTACCAAATTACTCACATGGCCCTCTCATAAACTCTCTGCAACGCCTGATTAGCGATGATTTTAGCAATATTTGCCAACGATTCGAACCGAACAACCACTCGCTAGACTGAGTAATACATCGACACTAGCATCGACCGTCACTTTTGACAATTTGAACAATAAAAAGTGGAACGCTGACCTTGTACGATTTGCCGTATCGGCGCATTGCAAATACGGCAAGGCTGGCCGGTACGGGCATAGACAAAATAATTCTGCTGAAAGTAACCGGACTGACCATTCACGCCGATGAAATCTTTAAGCGTGCTGCCGCCCTGTGCAATCGCCGCTGATAAAATCTCGCGTATCGCCTGCGCCAAACGCGTATATCGCAGCAAACTAATTCGATGCGCTGGAGTGCTTGGGCGTATGCCAGCGCGAAACAAACTTTCCGACGCGTAGATATTTCCGACCCCCACCACGATGTCGCCTGCCAGCAACACTTGTTTGATGCTGGCGTGACGCTTGCGTGTTTGTCGATACAACCATGCCGCATCAAACTGCGGCTCCAATGGCTCTACTCCCAGGCTACGCAACAACAAATGATTTTCTACTGCGCCGTCGGCGGCTGGATGCCATAGCACTGCACCAAAGCGTCGTGGATCACTCAAGCGCAATACATGGTCTTTTAGCACCACATCAACGTGGTCGTGTTTTTTTACCGGGGTTGCCAACGGCAATATGCGCAAGTGACCCGACATCCCAAGATGGATAATGAGCGTACCGTGATCAAAGTGGATCAATAAGTATTTGCCGCGCCGACCAGTGCTACGAACTTGATGGCCATTTAGCGTATTTGCCAATTCAAGCGGAAACGGCCAACGCAAGCCAGTATGGCGCAACACAACGTCGAACACGTTTTGCCCTTCAAGATAAGGGGCGACGCCACGACGCGTCACTTCTACTTCAGGTAATTCAGGCATGATTTTTAGGGGTAATCCGAGAGAAAAGCACGCGCCATAGTTTGTAAATACTGAATGCGCATGAAATGCTGGTTCAGCGTAGAATCAAACGTTGGTCTAATTGCTTGGATTTCAATTGAAAAAAGCTCTACTCATTGTAACGCTGTCAGCCCTGTTTTCGACCGTAGCGTCCGTACAGGCGCAAGTCCGCACATCACCAGCGGGCGCGCCACCAACCACGCTCCAACCTGGGCCTACAAAGGGCGCGGTGCCGGCGCCATCCAACGCATCACAAGATGCGAACGATACTGCGCTCCCCGCGGTCACTGATGATGACGGCCCTCTACCTTCAGTTGAGCTTACTGACGCGCTACTGTTTAAACTATTGCGCGCAGAATTAGCCGCACAAAGAGGCGACTGGCAACTAGCCTATGCGACCATGCTAGTGAGTGCACAACAAACTAGAGATCCACGCCTCGCACATCGCGCCGCCGACATCGCCCTGAATGTGAGACAAACTAATGAGGCGCTGGCCGCAGTGCGACTATGGCGCGAACTTGCACCTAACTCAAAAACCGCACAGCAGTTTTATCTTGCACTGGTCATGGTTAAGGGTGATCTGAGCGAAGCCCAAGCGATCTTTACCGAATTACTCAAAAACGCTGAACCGAATACCCGTGGAATACTGATTTTACAAATTCAGCAATTGCTGGGGCGCATCAAAGACAAAGAGCGCGCTTTCGTTCTTCTGGATAACGTCACCACGCCTTACCAAGATTTATACGAAACGCATATCGCTTTGGCACAAAGCGCATTTGCCAAGGGTGAAATAGCGCACGCACGCGCCGAAGCAAAAATCGCTTTACGCATCAAGCCAGATATGGAAATTGCGGCGTTAATGGTGGCGCAAGCAACACCAGACCCAATGGAAGCATTGCAGGAGCTAAAAGATTTTCTGGCAGAACATCCCAAAGCACGTAACACGCGCATGGCTTATGCTAAATTTTTGGTGGAACAAAAAGAGTATAAAGAAGCACGTGCACAACTCGACATTCTGCTAGCAGACAAGCCCGACGATTTGGGTATTCTGTATGCGATCGGCGTACTCGGTGCACAGACCAACGATCTAGCGACCGCCGAAGAGTATTTAAAAAAATATGTGCTCGCGTTGTCAGCCGCACCAGATAACGAGCGCGATCCTTCGCAAGCGCTACTGATCTTGGCGCAAATTGCGGTCGACCGCAAAGAACTTCCGGCAGCGCTGCAATGGCTACAACAAGTACCGCCCGGCCCTAACTATTTTGATGCGCAAATCCAAAGTGCACGCATCATGGCCGCACAAGGTGATCTCGAAGGCGCACGTCGTCTGCTCGCAACCACTACTGCAGAAGGCCAGCAACATCAAGTGCAGCTACTCGTGACTGACGCGATTCTGCTGCGCGATGCCAAACGCATGCCGGAAGCATTGGCGGTAATGGATAAAGGTGTCAAGCGCTTCCCCACTGACACTGAGCTGATTTACGACTATGCAATGATGGCCGAAAAAGCCGATGACATCGCTTTGATGGAAGCCAATCTGCGCAAGATCATGAAACTCGCGCCAAACAATCACCATGCATACAATGCATTGGGCTATTCGCTAGCAGACCGTAATACGCGGCTACCAGAAGCACTCAAGCTGCTCACTAAAGCACTTGAGCTGGCGCCGCAAGATCCGTTCATTCTCGATAGCATGGGCTGGGTGCAGTTCCGTCTCGGCAATCTGGACAAAGCAGAAGACTATCTACGCAAGGCTTATACGGTGCGATCCGATGTAGAGGTCGGTGTGCATCTGGGTGAAGTGTTATGGACCAAAGGCGAACGAGAAGAAGCGCAAGCTTTATGGCGTGCAGCACAGCAAAAAGATCCAAAAAATGATTTATTACAAAGCACTTTGGCTCGACTGAAAGTCAAACTCTGATTGAATGTGGAGACCCAGCTATTGCTATTGAGCTTCCACCTCGATTCAACTACAGCCAACGTTCGATCTTGATTTGATAGATTCCGACAGAAATCCAATCAAGATCAACTCCGCTCGATACATTATTAATTCAATATCGCTCCAGCGAAATTCGGTATGCCGATGATCATCAATGCCAACACCCCAGCGCGTCACAACGATTTCCGTAACCCTCTACGTCATTCATTGCACACTATGAAGACCGCTAGTGCAATTGCGTTTTGCGTACTGCTCAGCGCAGGTTGCAGCACGCTCACGCCGACCTCCGCGGATAGCACCACGACCGAAGGTGTAGTACAACAAAACACGACGCGCCAGTACCATGAGGACATTGATCTCGCCGGCCGCTTATCGGTGCAATACCAGCGTAATGATAATGACGAGTCACTCCATGCCAGCTTCACTTGGCAGCAGTCGCCTACGCACAGCATGGTCATCATCCTGTCGCCATTAGGGCAAATCCTCGCCACGATAGAAACCACCGCCAACGGCGCCACTTTAATCGAGTCTGGTCAGCCCGCGCGTAGCGCCACCGATGTGGATGCGCTCGCTGCGCGCGCTTTAGGATGGCCACTGCCGGTAGCAGGCTTGCGCAAGTGGTTGCAAGGCTTTGCCACCAGCGATGCGCAGCGCGCTTTTGTCGCCACACCAAGCCAAAACAACGTCACTACACAAGATGGTTGGCAAATTCAATATCCCGATTGGCAAGCAAGCGAAGCGAATGCAGAACAGCGCCCTAAACGTATCGATCTCACGCGCCAAACCGAACAAGCAGGCAAGGTCAATATCCGCATCGTGCTTGATCGCTGGCAACCGCAATGACGCGCATTATCTACCTATCAGTTTTAACTGCATTTGACGCATGAGCAACCCATCTCTCACCTGCCTCGCGCCCGCCAAGCTGAATTTGTTTTTACACGTCAATGGCCGTCGCGCCGATGGCTATCATTTGCTGCAAACAGTGTTTCAACTGATTGATCGCAGTGACGTACTCCATTTCTCGTTGCGCGAAGACGGCGTCATTCGTCGCAGCACAGCATTAGACGGCGTACCAGAACAAAGCGACTTAAGCGTCCGCGCGGCGCATTTATTGCAACAGATCGCGCGGGAAAAAGGATTAACCATTTTTGGCGTCGACATCGCAATCGATAAAATCCTCCCCATGGGCGGTGGATTAGGAGGTGGCTCGTCCGATGCGGCGACGACTTTATTGGCATTAAATCATTTGTGGCAGATCGACTTATCGCGTCAGCAACTGATGACGCTAGGATTGCAACTAGGCGCAGATATCCCGTTTTTTCTGTTCGGCAGCAATGCCTTTGCAGAGGGCGTCGGCGAGCAACTGGTAGCGGTAAAAACACCCGCGCGTTGGTTTGTTGTCATCGAACCGGGCGTATCGATTGCTACGCAGCAGATATTTTCATCAACTGAATTGACAAGGAATACGAAACCCGTCAAAATATCGGACTTTTCCATAGCGCCAGTTGGCTTTGGGAAAAACGACCTGCAAGCCGTGGCTGAGAATCTTTTTCCGCCGGTTGCCGAAGCCCTTGAATGGTTGCATCAATTCGGGTTAGGACAATCTAGCGATGCGAGGATGACTGGTTCCGGCGCTTGCGTATTTTGCTCATTCCAGCATGAGGATCAGGCAAATGCGATGCTGGCAGCAATACCGCCGAAATGGACGGCATGGAAAGCGAAGTCACTCTCGCAACATCCTCTCGCTCATTTATGCAAGTCGTAGTATGAAAATAGATGCGGTAGCAAATGCCACATCAAAATCAGTACTCAGGTACTGAATAGTAAAAATTAGCAGGAATGATTAGCATCACAAGTTTCGTTTGCACGTGAAATTGACCGCCTGTCATAGCGCGGCACATCACGACAAACACAAGGTTGCGTAGGGGAATCGCCAAGTCGGTTAAGGCACTGGATTTTGATTCCAGCATTCGAAGGTTCGAATCCTTCTTCCCCTGCCATTCAAATAAGTAGTGCAGCCAATAGCGCAAAGTATCGACGCGAATAGCACGACTAGCAATGCGCAAGAAAAACCAAGCCGCCATCGCAAGACTGCAAAGTCAGGCTTTGGCGGCTTCACATTTTCAACGACCTTATCTTAACGACTGCAGAGATCTCCATGGCGCTCGAAAACCTGATGGTTTTTACCGGTAATGCAAACCCCGACTTAGCTGCAGGGGTTGCAAAACACCTCGGCATTCCGCTTGGCAAGGCAATTGTTTCTAAATTTTCGGATGGCGAGATCGTCGTCGAAATTAACGAAAATGTGCGCGGCAAAGACGTTTTTGTATTGCAATCGACTTGTGCACCGACCAACGACAACCTGATGGAAATCATGTTGATGGTTGATGCGCTCAAGCGTGCTTCAGCTGGTCGTATCACTGCTGCGATTCCGTATTACGGTTATGCCCGTCAAGATCGTCGCCCACGCTCAGCGCGGGTCGCGATTTCGGCCAAGGTAGTGGCCAATATGTTGCAAGAAGCTGGCGTAGAACGTGTATTGATCATGGATTTACATGCTGATCAAATTCAAGGTTTCTTCGATATTCCAGTTGATAACATTTATGCGTCACCTATTCTGCTGAGCGATCTGGTCTCGAAGAATTACGATGACCTGCTAGTAGTCTCGCCTGACGTGGGCGGCGTAGTACGTGCCCGCGCATTAGCAAAACGCTTGGGCTGCGATTTGGCGATCATCGACAAACGTCGCCCAAAAGCGAACGTGTCAGAAGTAATGAACATCATCGGTGAAGTCGAAGGTCGTAACTGCGTGATCATGGATGACATGGTCGATACCGCCGGCACGCTGACCAAAGCAGCCGAAGTATTGAAAGAGCGTGGCGCCAAAAAAGTGATCGCCTACTGTACACATCCAGTGTTGTCCGGCCCGGCTCTAGAACGCATCATCACCTCGCCGCTGGATGAATTGGTGGTAACGGACACGATTGCTTTGAGCGAAGCGGCCAAGGCTTGCAACAAAATCCGCGTGTTGTCGTGCGCTGGCTTGCTGGCAGAGATTTTCAAGCGCATCAGTACCGGCGACTCCGTAATGTCGATGTTTGCCGAGCAAGAAGAGACAAATTAAAAGAAGTCAAACTGAATACAGGGTCGTGCAGATGTTTGCATGACCTCACCGGATGCAGTTATGCTGCATCCACCTTAAATCCCCTGGTCGCGGGGGATTAACCCGCAGAGTGCCATTTAAACATTCTGCAATTATTGGAGCTTTTATCATGAAAGTAGTCGCATTCGCACGTAATGACTTGGGGACCGGAGCGAGCCGCCGCCAACGCATTGCTGGCCTCACACCTGGTATCGTTTATGGTGGTAGCTTAGCACCGGTCAACATTTCGCTTGACCACAACGCGCTGTACCATGCGTTGAAAAAAGAAGTGTTCCATTCGTCGATTCTCGACTTGGAAATAGACGGCAAAGTTCAAAAAGTTTTATTGCGCGACTTCCAAGTCCACGCATACAAGCAACTGGTTCTGCACGCTGATTTTCAACGCGTCAATGCAAAGCAAAAGATCCACGTCAAAGTGCCTGTACACTTTATCAACGGTGAAATTTCGCCTGCTGTCAAACTGCACAGCGGCATCATCAGCCACGTGACGGCAGAGCTGGACATCACCTGCTTGCCATCTGATCTGCCAGAGTTTGTTGAAGTTGATCTGACCAACATCGATATCGGCCACTCGATCCATCTCGCTGACATCAAATTGCCTAAGGGCGTTGCTGCTGTTATCCACGGTGGTGAAGACAACCCAACCATCGCGACTGCAACGATCCCTGCAGGCAAAGTTGAAGCAGAAGCAACCGCTGCTGCTGCGCCAGAAGCTGATGCCGACAAAGCAGACAAGAAGTAAGCACCACGTAAAAGATCTGGCTTGTCCGGTCGCAAAAACCCGCCCTCGTGGCGGGTTTTTTATCGTCTTTTATATCGATCAAACAGACGCAAGCCACACGCGGCGCAAGAATTCCGCGATAATTAATCTTTCCCGCTTTAGATAACACCATGTCCATACGTCTTATCGCCGGCCTCGGCAACCCCGGCCCAGAATATGAACAAACCCGCCACAATGCCGGTTTTTGGCTGATCGACAATCTCGCCAACAGTCTGCCGCGCTGCCAACTCACGCGCGAAGCAAAATACAAAACACTGGCAGCCAAAACGGCCATTGCGGGCAACGACGTCTGGCTGCTGCAACCACAAACCTTTATGAACCGCTCTGGATTGTCAGTCGGCGGCATGGCTAATTTCTTCAAAATCGCGCCCGATGAAATTCTGGTCGTGCATGACGAGCTCGATCTTTCGCCCGGCACTGCCAAACTCAAAAAAGGTGGTTCCTCCGGCGGTCATAATGGTCTCAAAGACATTACCGCCGTGCTCGGCACACCAGAATATTGGCGTCTGCGCATAGGCATAGGCCATCCACGTACGCTTAATTTATCGCAAGACGTCATTGATTTTGTATTGCACAGACCGCGCAAAGAAGAGCAGGCATTGATAGACGAAGCCATTGCCAAATCTTTGGATGCCATCCCGCTGCTGTGCGAAGGCAAGTTTGAGGACGCCACTAAACAACTACATACCAACGCAAAATAAAGCGCATTCGCCCTCTCATTGTTCGCTACTTGTACATACAACGCATATTCGTCACACATTCAGCAGCGCATAGAGCCGAAGCGGGCACCAGCTACGGTAGAATAGCGGGCTAGTTCTTATTTCACTCTTTTCTTCAGCCATCTCTCAGCAAAGCACAACATCATGAGTCTCAAATGCGGCATCGTCGGCCTGCCTAACGTCGGCAAATCCACCCTCTTCAATGCGCTGACCAAGGCTGGCATTCCTGCTGAGAACTATCCGTTCTGTACCATCGAGCCTAACGTCGGCATGGTCGAAGTACCCGATCCACGTCTGCAAGCACTGGCAGAAATCGTCAAGCCTGAGCGTATCCTGCCCGCCACGGTCGAGTTCGTCGATATTGCTGGTCTAGTTGCTGGTGCCTCTAAAGGCGAAGGCTTGGGAAACCAATTTCTCGCCCACATCCGCGAAACCGATGCCATCGTCAATGTCGTGCGCTGTTTTGAAGACGATAACGTGATTCACGTCGCCGGCAAGATCAATCCGCTCGACGATATTGAAGTGATCCAAACCGAGCTGGCACTGGCCGACATGGGCACGGTAGAAAAAGCCATTCACCGCGAAAACAAAAAAGCCCGCTCCGGCGATAAAGATGCAGCCAAACTCGTTGCGGTGTTGGAGCGCATCATGCCCCACCTGGACGAAGCAAAACCAGTACGCGCAATGGGCCTGGATAAAGAAGAAATGGAATTGATCAAGCCGCTATGCCTGATCACCGCTAAACCAGCAATGTACGTTGGCAATGTGTCCGACTCTGGCTTCACCAACAACCCACTGTTGGATCAACTGACCGAATACGCAAAATCGCAAAATGCACCGGTGGTCGCAATTTGCGCCGCCATCGAATCTGAAATTGCAGAACTCGATGAAGCAGATAAGAAAGAATTCCTCGCCGACATGGGCATGGAAGAACCCGGCCTCGACCGACTGATCCGCGCCGGCTTCAAGCTGCTCGGCCTGCAAAGCTACTTCACCGCCGGTGTCAAGGAAGTCCGCGCTTGGACCATCCACGTCGGCGACACCGGCCCGCAAGCAGCCGGCGTCATCCACACCGATTTCGAGCGCGGCTACATCCGTGCGCAAACCATTGCGTATGAAGACTACATCACCTACAAGGGCGAGAGCGGCGCGAAGGAAGCAGGCAAGCTGCGCGCTGAAGGTAAGGAATATGTGGTTAAGGATGGTGATGTTTTGAACTTCTTGTTTAACGTTTAAATTGAGCTAGCAACTGCCTGCCGTTACTGGTTGATTTATTAAACGTAGGAACGCAATTCGCCATGCCGATTTTGTCAGCACTCAATCTGTATCCAATCAAATCCTGTGCCGGTATCACGCTGCAACAGGCGACGCTGACGCCTATGGGATTGATGAGTGCAAACATCCATGATCGTGAGTGGATGGTGGTGGATGCGGATGGCGAAGCAATAACGCAACGTGAGTTTCCACGCATGGCGTTGATTTCGCCGCAGATACAGGATGCGATGTTGATCTTGTCTGCGCCGGATATGTCACCACTTGCGCTACCGCTTGCGCGAACTGATATGGCGGTAGCGTCTCGTATATGCGTGCAAGTTTGGGATGATCAGCTTGATGCTTGCGATTGCGGTAATCAAGCTGCGCAATGGTTTACCAAAGTCATTGGTACAAGCTGTCGGCTCGTACGATTTGCGCCGGATGCACAACGTTTTGCGAGTACTAAATGGACCGCTGGTCTTGCCGTACCCACGCTTTTTTCTGATGCTTTCCCGATGCTGGTGATTGGCGACGGCTCACTGGCCGATTTAAATCAAAAGCTGATTGCACAAGGGCGCACTGCGTTGCCGATGAATCGTTTTCGCCCCAACATTGTGATTGGCGAGCTACCCGCGTTTGAAGAAGATTTTGCTGAGTCATACACACTGAACACCGGCAGCATCGTATTGCAACCTGCCAAACCTTGCGTACGTTGTACTGTACCGTCTGTTGATCAGACTACGGGGACTTTGGGTGCCGATCCGATCGACGTGCTCTGCACCTATCGCGCCAATCCAAAATTAGATGATGGCATTACGTTTGGCATGAATGCGATTCTGCTTGAAGGTGCAGGCAGCGTCATACGCGTTGGCCAGCAAATTGAAGTCAATCTGGCGTTCTGACGGCGGGACCGAGCAAAATCAGCGGTATCTGTACGTTTATTTGGCAGAAATGGCACAAAATTCAGTTAAACACGCATAAAAATTGCCCCTCAGCAAACATCAAGCTAGACTTTATGCCTTCTCCTCGCAGTATTGACATCTTGCAAACGCCTTTGCAATCTCTATAGCGTCTATGACGAACGAGCTGATTTCTGAAAATTCGAAGTTGCGCGCCCAGCTGAAGTCCTTGCTGGAGCAGGCGCATCGCAATCAGCAAATCATGAAACGCTATCAAGAGTTTGATCTGCAGTTCATCAGCTCCAACACTTTCCAAGAATTGATCGACAGCGTTTTTGATACGCTGACTGAAGCATCCGCACTGGATGTAGTCACGCTGACGCTGATCGATCCCGAGGCAGAAATCCGTCGCATCCTGACCGATCTGCGTATTGATGTCAGCGATTATCCAAATCTGATTTTTGTGGAACAGCAAGAAGGCGTCGCCGACCCTGCGCATCCATTACGCAAGCCGTCTATCCGTCCATACAACCGCGCTTTGCATCATCATCTTTTTCCAGACAACGTCTTAAAGCCCGCCAGCGTCGCTGTGTTGCCACTGATTCGGCGCAATATGCTGATCGGCTGGCTCAGCCTTGGCAGTCTGGATACCCAACGTTTTACCACCGGCATGGCGAGTGACTTTTTGCAGCATCGCGCTTCCATCGTTGCTATTTGCGTTGAGAACGTCATCAACAACGAGCGACTACAGCATATAGGCCTAACTGACCCACTCACTGGCGTTAATAATCGGCGCTATGTTGAGCGACGTCTGCTGGAAGAAGTCGGCCGCACGCGCCGTCATGCTTATCCACTTTCCGCGATGTATATCGATCTGGATCACTTTAAAAAAGTGAACGATAAGTACGGTCATCAGGGCGGTGACGATGTACTGCGCGATGTCGCGACACGTATCAAGGCCGAATTAAGGCTGAGCGATGCACTGGGACGATTTGGCGGCGAAGAATTTGTCGTACTGCTGGTGGACACGCCGTTGGATGCTGCATTAGCAGTGGCGGAGCGCGTGCGCGCCAGTGTCTCTGGTCAACCGCTATTGTTAAGCACTGGTGAGATGGCGCATGCGACGGTTTCTATCGGGGTCGCGACTTTGTTGACGGTGGAACGCAAAGAGGTGATCGAGGCGAGCGCCCAACAATTATTGTCACGCGCAGATCAAGCCTTGTACAAGGCAAAGCAGGAAGGTAGAAATCGGGTGATCAGTGCGGCTGATTTACTGTTGGCAAACGATCAAAAAAATACAGATCGCTTTGCGAGCTAAGGCGTCGTTTTTAGCTCTTCCTGCAAACGCGCATATTTAGCCTGCAGCTCTTCTTTGGTTTCGCGCCATTCCGGATTAAAGGGAATGCAAGAAACCGGGCACACCTGCTGACATTGCGGCTCATCGAAATGACCGACACACTCAGTACATTTGGTGGGATCAATCTCGTAGATTTCCTGACCCATGTAGATTGCGTCGTTCGGACATTCTGGCTCGCAGACGTCGCAGTTGATGCATTCGTCAGTGATTAGAAGTGCCATTACGCATTCCCTTCAACCCGACGAATACAGCAAACGCTTGCATGCGTTTGCTGCGATGATCGGCGCAACGCGGTGCATTGTGAAACCCTGATCGACGTGCCAGTGATTAGACGTGCCATGACAAACTCGCTTAGGCCTTATTTTTCGGCGGCGATTTTTTCCTTGAGCCAGCGATCTACTGACGGAAAAACAAACTTGGAGACATCGCCGCCGAGCGCCGCAATCTCGCGCACGATCGTGCCGGATATAAATTGATATTGATCGGATGGCGTCAAAAACAGAGTCTCGACATCTGGCAACAGATAGCGGTTCATGCCCGCCATTTGGAACTCGTATTCAAAATCGGATACCGCGCGCAGACCACGTACGATGACGCGTGCATCGTGACGACGCACGAAATCTTTTAACAAGCCGGAAAAACTTTCGACATGAACATTGGGGTAGTGCCCCAAAACTTCATTAGAAATGGTCAACCGTTCTTCTAAGGTGAAGAAAGGTTTTTTATTCTTACTGTCGGCAACACCGACGATCAATTTATCGAACAAACCTGATGCACGACGTACAAGGTCTTCATGACCGCGCGTCAATGGATCGAATGTTCCCGGATAAATGGCTGTAACCATGTATTGGCTCCCGTTTGGTGGCTTAGCGTCGGCTTACGAACACACACAAAATCGGCGCGTGGCCGGTATTACGTGCATCACAAGCTGGGCGTTTTGCTTCCGGTTTCGGCATAGCGCAACGCGACACTATTAACACCGCAAACAACTGAACGCACATTATGCCTGAAGTTGGATGCTTTTATTGGCGCGTAGCAAATGGTAGAACACAGCACCGGCCTTGTCGGCACGCAGCACTTCCCAATTTTGTAGCCATTCGGGAGCGGGATCGCTGGTCAGTGAAAACTCAGCCTCCACATAAATCAGCCCATCGCTAGCCAACAATGGTGCGCACAACGGCAAAATTTTTGCCAGCCAATCTTGTTGATACGGCGGATCAAGAAAAATCAGGTCGAACTTCGCCCCATCGTTCCGCTGCGCGGCTTGCACAAATGCGATGGCATCGCCACGCAACAGACTGACCTGCTCGGCGTTTAATTTGCCACGACTAATTTCTAGTTGCCGCAATGCAGGCGTATGCATTTCCACCATCACGACTTTTGCGGCACCTCGACTAGCGGCTTCAAAGCCCAACACACCAGTACCCGCAAATAAGTCAAGACAGTGCATGTCCCGCCATTCGCCGTCCATCAAATGATGGATCCAATTAAAGACGGTTTCGCGCACGCGATCTGGCGTTGGCCGCAAACCTTCACCATCTGGTACTGGCAGTGGCGTGCGTTTCCATTGCCCGCCGATGATGCGGACTTGGTGTGAGCCTTTATTTTTGGTCAATGCGGATTTCACGGTGCGGTCTTTTCACTGACATTACCAGCAACATCTCCACCCACCATCACGGTTGACAGATGATCCATCTGCACCTTGCGATTAAAAGCGGCTTTAACGTCGGCCACCGACACCTGCGCGATACGCTGAGTCCAAGTATCCAGATAATCAAGTGGCAAATCATAAAATCCTATGCTGGCAATATTCGCGAGGATTTTGCGATTGTTATCGATGCGCAACGCAAAACCACCAATCAAATTATCCTTGGCAGCCTGTACCTCTGCTTCGGTCGGACCATCGCGCAGAAAATCCGCGACGGTGGTGCGCACCACTTGCAAGGCTTGATCGGCCTGTGCCTTTTGGGTCTGTAAAGAAATCTGGAAAGGGCCAGCTTGCAACATCGGATCAAAATAGCTGAATACACCATAGGTCAGGCCGCGCTTAACCCTCACTTGTTGCGTCAGTCGTGAGACAAAGCCGCCACCGCCTAAAATATAGTTGCCCACTGTCAATGCAAAATGGTCTGGATCGTGACGTGCGTAGCCAGGCATGCCGATCAAAATATGTGCTTGTGAGGCGGGATGCGGAATGCGCTCTTCTTCACTCTTTAAATGCGGCACTGGCGGCAACGTTGGCAAGGTAGCGCCTTGCGACAGTCCTTGGGTCAATTGCTCGGCAATCTGCTGCGCTTGTTCACGGCTGATGTCGCCAATCATCGCAATCACCGCGTGATTAGCGACATAGTGAGTGGCATGGAAAGCAACCAAATCGTCACGCGTAATAGCGTCGATCGAGGTCACTGTCGGCTGAATCGCGTATGGGTGTGTGCCGTATAACTGTTTGGCAAACGCACGACTTGCAATCGCCTCTGGTCGTGTCAGACTCTCTTTGATATCTGCTATCGAGCGCGCCTTATCGCGCGCTAACAAGTCCGCCGGAAAACTTGGTTGCGCCAACAAGCGCGCGAATAGCGGCACACTGGTTGCGCGCTCCGAAATCAAGGTACGCAAATTCATACTGGCTTTGTCATCATCCAGATTACCACCGCGCTGCGCGGCGGTATCGGCGAACTGATCGGAGATTTGCGCCTCGCTCAATGCAGGCTCACTACTTTCTTTTCCTTGCTCCGCATTTCCCTTTTGAATGCCACGCGCAAGCATCGCCATCGTCATCGCTGCAGTACCGGATTTGCCAGCTGGATCGCGCCTTGCGCCAGCGTCAAACGTCACGCTCAGATCAAGGATAGGAATACTGTGATTTTCTACAAACAATACGCGTGCGCCGTTATCCAACGTCCACGACTGAATCTTCAACGCAGCGTTCGAGACGCTACACGCGACACACAATGCCAATCCGGCAAACAACTTGAACATGAATACTCCAGTACTGACTATCAAAAATGGCCCTAACACCGGCCATCAAATTCAAAGCGCGCAAATCACCAAAAAGATCATTACAACGTGCGTATTCGCGAGCTCAATGCAGAGGTTCGGTCGATTTGATCATCGGTTTTTTCTCCGATAGCGGTAATGGCTCCAGAGTCGCGATAGTGAGCGCATCGTCACCAAAATATTTTGCGGCAACCGCTTGCACCTGCATGGGTGTTACCGTGCGCAATTTTTCGATCATGCGATCCATTTTTGCGTACGACAGACCGGACATTTCCATTACGCCAATCTCCATCGCTTGACCAAAAACGGAATCGCGCTTGTAAATTTGGCTGGCGATTAACTGGGTTTTGACGCGCTTTAATTCTGCTTCCGATACGCCCTCTTTCGCAATCTTGGCGATCGCATCGCGCAGTTTGCTTTCTAATTGGCTGGTGGTGGTACCGGCCAGCGGCACGCCGTCGAGCAAAAACATCACCGGTGCGCGTGAGATACCCGAATAGTCTGCGCCCACTTCATTCGCGACCTTTTCAGTGCGTACCAACTCAGCGGTCAACCGTGCATTGTCATAGCCGTCCAATACTGCGGCCAGCACTGATAATGCATAGGGATCACTGTCGTTTTCAATATCCCGCAGCGCGGGTACCTTAAAGCCTAGAACAATGTAAGGATTTTCTGCCGGTGCTTTGACCGTGACACGCTTGATGCCACGTTGCAGCGGTTCATTTTGTGGCTTGAGGCGGGCAATATTGTCGGCAAGCTCTTTATGCTTGATCGAACCGAAATACTTTTTAGCCAATGCCAATACTTTTTGCGGATCGACATCCCCGGAAATCACCATCGTCGCATTATTTGGTGCATACCATGCGCGATACCAAGCTTTGATATCGTCGATCGTCATGTGCTGTAAATCGTCCGACCAGCCTATTATTGGATTACGCACTGGATTTGCCGCAAATGCAGTAGCGTATAACGCTTCATGCACCAAAGCGATAGGTTGATCGTCGGTGCGCATGCGACGCTCTTCCATCACGACACGAATTTCTTGCGCAAACTCTTTTTTATCGAAGGTCAGATTTTGCATACGATCCGCCTCCAGCGCCATCACCTCCGCCAGATGTGATTTTTCGACCTGCTCAAAATAGGCAGTGTAATTTTTGCTGGTGAAGGCGTTTTCGCGACCACCCATTTGGGCGACCTGCTTGCTGAATTCTCCAACCTTCACTTTCTTCGTGCCCTTGAACATCATATGTTCCAGCGCATGCGCGACGCCCGTGACACCGTTGCGCTCATCTATCGAACCCACTCGATACCAGATCATATGGGCCACGGTCGGTGCACGGTGATCTTCATTAACAATGATTTTCATGCCATTTTTTAGGATGAACTCGTGTACCTGTGCTGACCGCGGCGCTTGTGCTTGCGCCTGCGCCGCGGTCTCGGCATGGGCCAATGAAGGCCACCAGCTAATAGTCGTTGTGACAAACGCTAGCAATGTTGCCAGCAAGAGCTGCTTAAGCTTGTTGATACTTAGTTTCATAAATCTTTGCTCTGATAGAATAGGGCGATTGTATGCGCTTGTTAGTCTTAAGTGAATTTAAGCTTGGCGAGCGCTTCTGACACCGCTGCTCTGACCTCATTCCCGATGTTTAGTTTCTTCAAAAAAAAACCACAACCACCGGCGTCACCGCCAGCATCCACCGCGCCATCTGAACCGTCAGACGCGGAAACTAACGATCTTGCCGCGGCTACTGATCGCGATGTCGGCGTTGCGCCTTCGTCTGCTGAACCCACTAAGATTGCGTCTGCTGAGAGCGTAGCGCCATTTAAAGAATCGCCTGATGCCGCTGTGCCTAGCTCCGACTCGGTAATCCCCGCTACCTCTACGGAATCTGTCACCGGATCAATAATAGAGCCCGCAGTCGGCAATGCTGCCGACTGGGCGCCAGAAGCTGCGTCAGAATCTCAGATCGAAATCGTCGCTGCCGCAACCCCAGTAGAACAAAAGCAGTCATGGATGCGCCGCCTCAAGTCTGGCCTCTCCAAAACCTCATCAAATCTGACCACGCTATTTGTCGGCGCCAAAATAGATGACGCGTTATATGAAGAGTTGGAATCGGCGTTACTGGTGTCTGATGCTGGTGTTGACGCTACCGAATTTTTACTCGACGCTCTGAAACGCAAGGTTAAGTCCGAAAAGTTGATTGACGCGAGTCAAGTAAAAACCGCATTGCGCGCGCTAATGATCGATATGTTGACGCCGCTCGAGAAACCCTTGGTACTTGGTAAATATCAACCGATGGTCATGATGATTACGGGCGTCAATGGCGCCGGCAAAACCACCACCATCGGCAAATTAGCCAAGCATTTGCAAGCGCACGGGCAATCGGTATTGCTGGCGGCTGGCGATACTTTCCGCGCCGCGGCACGCGAACAACTAACCGTGTGGGGCCAACGCAATAATGTCACCGTGATTGCGCAAGAGTCGGGTGACCCGGCGGCAGTTGCTTTTGATGCGGTCCACTCTGCGCAAGCGCGTGGCATCAATGTGGTGATGGTTGATACCGCCGGACGACTGCCGACACAACTGCATTTGATGGAAGAACTAAAGAAAATCAAGCGCGTCACTGCCAAAGGTTTGGCCGAAGCGCCACATGAGATTTTGCTGGTTATCGATGGCAACACCGGCCAAAATGCGTTAGCGCAAGTGAAAGCCTTTGACGATGCGATCGGACTTACTGGCTTAGTCGTAACCAAATTAGATGGCACGGCAAAAGGTGGCGTGTTGGCCGCGATTGCACGTTCTCGTCCGATCCCGGTCTACTTTATTGGCGTTGGTGAACAGATCGAAGATCTACAGCCATTTGTCGCGCAAGAATTTGTCGAAGCTCTTTTAGGATAAACCACGTTGATGATTGAATTTCACCAGGTATCCAAACAATACCCCCCGCATATCACGGCGCTGAGTGATATCAGTTTGTCGGTTGCGCAAGGTGAGTTGGTCTTTTTGGCTGGGCCATCCGGCGCCGGAAAATCTACCTTATTAAAACTGATTGCGGCAATCGAACGTCCAACTCAGGGTCGCGTTACGGTCAGTGGTTACGATATCGGTAGCATTAAAAATTCTGGTCTACCTTATTTGCGACGACATCTTGGCCTGATTTTCCAACAACAAAAATTACTCTCTGATCGTAATGTGTTGGCCAACGTGATTTTGCCGTTGATGGTGTGCGGCGCAACTAAACAAGACGCGGAACGACGTGCGCGCGCTGCGCTCGATAAGGTCGGCCTGCTCGACAAGGCATTTTCAGCACCGCAAACCTTATCTGGCGGCGAACAACAACGCGTATCGATAGCGCGGGCAATTGTCAATCGGCCACGCATCATTCTGGCGGATGAACCGACCGCCAATCTGGATCGCGAAGCTGCTAATAAGGTGTTGGACGCATTGCGTGCTTTTCATGATGTCGGCGTCACCTGTTTGATCTCTACCCACGACGAGCAATTCCTCGATGCTGCCAATCGTGTCATTTATTTAAACCACGGTCGCATTATTGAAAGCTGGCGCAAGCACGCACCGGAGGATGCAACATGACTCGCTGGTTTAGACATCACCGCTTTGCGTTGAGTGACGCGTTTCGTCATTTATTAAAATCACCCGGCAACTTCATGCTCAATGTGATGGTGGTCGCGATCGCACTGGCGCTACCGTTTGCTGGTTTGACCTTATTGGAAAACGCCCGTCCGGTTTCTGGCCAGCTGACGATGGAACCCGAGATCAGCATTTTCATGCGCACTGACACATCGCGTGAGCAAGCCACTGCGTTGGATAAGGATATCAAGCAAATTACGCAACAAATTACGCAACAAGCCAATAGCGCCAAGCTGACCTTTGTGCCGCGTGAAAAGGCGCTCGATACGTTGAAAGAGCATAGCGGTCTCGGCGATGCGATCGCGACTTTGGGTGAGAATCCACTGCCAGATGCCTATGTGCTGAAAATGACGGACCTGGAGCCTAGCGAGCAAGCCAAACAAGTCGCTGCAATCGCTGAAAAGCTAAAAACATTAGATGGCGTTGAATCGGTACAAGTTGATTCTGCATGGATCGAGCGACTCGCCGCTTTACTGCAGATCATGCGCCTGATCCTGCTGTTTCTGGCGACCACACTGGGTGTGGTGGTGGTAGCCGTAGTCTTTAATACCATACGTTTGCAAGTGCTAACTCAACATGAAGAAATCGAGGTATCAAGACTAGTGGGCGCAACCGATGGCTTTATATGCCGCCCGTTTTACTATACCGGCGCCTTGCTGGGCTTGTTTGCCGGTGCGGTCGCTTTGGTCGCCGTCGCACTTGCACTCAATCCACTGAATACGACGATTACCGAATTTGCGCGCTTGTACGCATCCGAGTTTAGGTTGACGACCTTAGGGCTGACTGAAACGCTCATTTTGCTCGCCGTCAGCGGCTTTCTTGGTTTATTGGGCGCTCTATTATCAGTTCAACGTCATCTGGCACGACTTAACTAGCAAAGACGCCACTTACCAAGACTTGCAGGTCGCGATCAAACCTTGCTACTCATACAAAACAATCATGGCAGACGGCCTTTACAAATTGATATAACGTTTGGAAATCGTGAATTTCGAGCAGTTATATCGAGAAAAACGTCAAAATCTTCAGTAAAAGCGTCATCTTGCACGCAACTTCCCCCTCAAAATCTGCTCTAATTTCTATAGCGGTCAACAATAAACATCATAATTTGTCATAGTGTTTAGGCTATCAGACCGGTATAAATCGTTGATTAGCACTCAAATAAAGAGAGTGCTAATATAGATGCTGTAACCACCGAGCCGACTGATCGGCTCGGTAGATTGAGTATCAAGCTAGCTAGGAGAAAATATGAAAGCTACTGCACCAACCCCCGCATTAATTCCAGCCAGCAACATTATGGCGCTGGGGTTTTCCGGCGCGCTGGGCAATATTGATGCTTATATTTCGGCAGCCAATCGCCAGCCTATGCTGACGCACGAAGAAGAAATGTCTTTGGCACGTCGCTTGCGCGACGACAATGATCTAGCCGCAGCGCAAAAGCTGGTGCTATCGCATCTGCGTTTGGTGGTTTCGATCGCACGCGGCTATTTGGGCTATGGTCTGCCGCACGCTGATTTGATCCAAGAAGGCAATATCGGTCTGATGAAGGCAGTTAAGCGTTTTGATCCCGATCAAGGCGTACGCCTGGTGTCGTACTCGATGCATTGGATCAAAGCTGAAATGCATGAGTACATCTTGAAAAATTGGCGTTTGGTCAAAGTGGCGACCACCAAGGCGCAACGTAAACTGTTTTTTAATTTGCGTAGCCACAAAACTGGTTTGGATTCGATGACGCCGGATCAAGTTGATGAATTGGCGAAAAAGCTCAACGTGAAACGCGAAGAAGTGATCGAGATGGAAACGCGCCTTACTGGCCGCGATATCGCGTTGGAAGCACCAACCGACGATGAGGACGATCATTTTGCCCCAATCGGCTATCTGTCATCCAATATGCAGGAGCCAACAAAAGTATTGGAGGCGCAGGATTATGATCGTCTGCAAACGGTAGGACTATCGGATGCTTTGTCCAAACTTGATCCGCGTTCGCGTCGCATTGTCGAAGCGCGTTGGTTAGCAAACGACGATGGCTCCGGCGCGACCTTACATGAATTAGCAAGTGAGTTTGGTGTTTCTGCGGAACGCATTCGTCAGATTGAGGCAGTCGCGCTAAAGAAAATGAAAGGTGCACTCACTGAGTTCGCCTGATTTTCTTACCACGATGCGACAGCATTAGCTGCAAGTAGGTATTAAAAAAGCGCTCCTCGGAGCGCTTTTTTATTGTCAATACTCACTCTACTTGCGCTAAAGCATGCGTCATTCGGATGCGAGTAATATTTTCAGATCGTGTGCAATCGACTCTGCCGGAATCCCGTAGCGCAGGAATAAGCGTATACGCCCTTGCTGATCAAATACATAGGTACCTGCCATGTGATCCAAGGTGTAACTACCCGGCGTGGTGCCTGGCACCTTTTGATAAAACACTTTGAAATCCTTGGCTACTTTTTCTGTTTCCATTTGATCCCCACGTAACCCGATAAACCGTGCATCGAATGCCGGCACATACTTCGCCAATACTTGCGCGGTATCGCGCTCTGGATCTAGAGTAACGAACAAGACCTGCACTTTTTCAGCATCCGCACCCAAGGTTTTCATCACATTTGCCATTTCCAGCATTGTGGTCGGGCATACATCTGGGCATTGGGTAAAACCAAAAAAGAGCACCACTACCTTACCCTTAAAATCAGCCAATGTACGCACCGCTCCGCTTGCATCATGTAGCGAGAAATCCTTGCCGTATTGCAGACCCGTTATATCGGTATTTTGAAATGCCGGCGGCGCTTTATCGCATGCAGCGAGCGATAACATCATCAATATAGTTAGTGCGAGGTGACGGAAACGCATAGCCTTAGAACCTCAAATAATGATCGAACAATAAAGCTGCAAATAGCAGCGATAGATAAATGATCGAGTAGGTGAACATTTTGCGCGCAATCATATCGGTGTAATGCCGATATACCTGCCATGCGTACCAAACAAAAACGATATCTAACAGGATAACCCCTACCAAATAAATCAAGCCGCTCATGCCAACCGCAAATGGCAACATCGTGGTGGCGACCAAAATAATCGTGTAGAGGAAAATTTGAAACTGCGTAAATTCCATACCATGCGTGACAGGCAGCATTGGCAAGCCGGATTTTTCGTATTCGTGGCGGCGGTATAAGGCAAGCGCCCAAAAATGTGGTGGCGTCCAAACAAAAATAATCAACACCAGTATCCACGCTTGCATCGGCAAATCATTTGCGATTGCAGCCCAACCGAGCGCTGGCGGCATGGCACCAGATAAACCACCGATCACGATATTTTGCGGCGTCGCTGGCTTCAGAATGATCGTATAAATCACGGCGTAACCGATAAAGGTAGCCAGAGTCAGCCACATTGTCAGCGGATTAACCAATGCATACAGCACCCACATACCGGTGCCGCCGATTACAGCAGAAAAAACTAAGGTTTGCGGCACGGTAATTTCACCACGCGCCATCGGCCTACGCGCAGTACGCGCCATGCGCGAATCAATCTCGCGTTCAACCAAACAATTAATTGCAAACGCGGCACCCGCCAGTAACCATATTCCTATCGTTGCAGGTACGACAATTCGCCAATCTGGCAATTCTGGCGTTGCCAAAAACATGCCAATCACCGCACAAAATACAGCCAGCTGCGTAACACGCGGCTTGGTTAGTGCCCAATATTGGGCGATGCGATTTGGTGAAGCAGTCAGGGTTGTCATGCTGTGTCGTTTAATGCAGTCGGTGAGTCCACGCTATCGCGTCAGAGCCCACGATTTGACCGGAGGCTTTTACCGGGGATTCGTGTCTTGTAGTTTAACATGACCAGTAAAAACACAAGTAAAGCAGCCGTACCATTGTGCATAACCGCCAATAACAACGGCCATTTAAGTGACACAGTCGCAATACCGATCGTGATTTGCAAAACCAGCGCACCTAACAGAGCTCGTGAAGTCGTCCGCAAGCCTTCAATCCGACAGCCACGCCACGCGACCCAGCCGACAACGCTGGCAATAACCAAGGCAAATACTCTGTGCGTCCAATGAATCGCCGTCAGCGCATCGAACGGCAAATATTCACCATCGACCGTTTTACCCAATGCGCGCCAGAAACTGAAACCATGCTCAAAATCCATTTGCGGAATAACTGCGCCATGACATAACGGAAAATCACTGCAAGCCAAAGCCGCGTAATTGGTACTCACCCAGCCGCCCAAGAATATTTGCACCGCCAGTAAGACAAGTGCGATAGCCGCTGGAATACGTAATGCATAGGAAGCGGGGCCAACGTAAGGGTGATCCTTTTGCCGCGCGCCCAGCCAGGTCAACATTGCCAGCAAACCCATCCCTAACATCAGGTGCATGGTAACAATGATGGGTTGCAGCTTCATCGTCACGGTCCACGCACCGAATGCGCCTTGCAGACACACAAAGATCAATAGCAATACCGGAAAGTACGGTGAAAATTCAGCACGGGTACGTCCGCTACGCAACCAGAAACGCCACGACAGCACGACGATCGCAATGATCAGCACGCCGATTCCCATCGCCAGATAGCGATGTATCATTTCTATCCACGCCTTCATGACGGTGACCGGACCATCTGGCATCAATGCTTCGGCAGCGCGGATATGTTGCATTGCCTGTAGTGGATTTGAGTGCCCATAACAACCAGGCCAATCTGGGCAACCCAAGCCGGAATTGGTTAGCCGCGTAAACGCGCCAAACATGATGACGTCGAACGTGAGGAACAACGTAACCCACACCAACTTGCGATATTTATTCCTGTCTTTAGATGACCAAATAATCACAAAGGCCAGTAATGCCACAAAAATACCTTTAGTGGCGAGCTGAAATAGCAGCGCTGAATTATCCAATTGCCGACGCTTTCAACAATTTGTATAAATCCTTTTTGATCTTATTGGGATCGGCATCCTTCGGATAGCGCATCATCAAATGTCCGAGCGGATCGATCAGATAAATATGATCAGCAGCCGTCGTACCTGCATCCACCGGCAGCCATTTTTGCAATGCTTTCGCATCGGCGCGCAACATATGGGTGCCGTCATATTCACGTATCAAAATAGTATCCAGTGGTTGATCATCGTTAATCAGCCACACGCGCTCAATGCGATCCATGTTTTTACCCTGCGTCAGCCGCAACTGGCGCATGTCATGCAATTTTGTTTGACATGCCGATGCGCACTCGGCTTTGTCCACCTGTAGCATGACCCACTTTCCCTCGTAGGCATCCAACGTAACAGGCTTACCGTCAAGCAAAGTCGCATCCAAAGCGGGGATAGGATAGTCGCGTGGATCAAGAAGATCGCCGTAATTAGTACGGCTTTGCGGCTTGATCACGTAATAGGTGAAATACGAAAGAATGATAGGTGCCGCACATACCAGAATGACTACAAATAACTTCCAGCGCCCTCTGTCTTTACCGCCTGCTTTACTTTTCTCCACGTCGGAATCCTGTCACAACAAAAAAAATAAAAGCCATCAATGACAACGCATACCATTGGAATGCGTAGGCACGATGTCGCTCAACACCTGTTGCAGGATGCGGCCAATCGCGTATCAAACCATCGTCGCTGGCACTTGACTGCTCAATCAGCACTGGCTGCATCTTCAAATCACTGCTCACGGCAAACTCGGCAATATCGAGATTTTGCACAATCGCACCAGGTTGTGGGGTATCTAACATACCAAGCTGCATCACATGCCCGATATCACGACGTGCAATTCCCTCAATCACCACCTCGCCCGATGGCACGGGAATATGCGGCATCCGCGTTCTGTCTGCCGGATCACGCGGAAACCAGCCGCGGGCGATCAATACATGTAGATTACTGGCAGTAATTTTAAACGGCATCAGTAGATAAAATCCAGCAATGCCGTTATACGGGCGATTATCTAGATAGACGGGCCACTCTCGCAAGAAGCTACCCTTGAGCTGCACACGCCGAAACTCTATTGCATTCGGATCAACGATCGTTTCTCCTAGATGAAGGACGGGCTCCATGCCTCGCGCATCCAGTCGCGTCTGCAATACAGCTTTTTCGTCACCCCGATGCGTCTGCCATTGTGCCAGCACAATGCCGAGCGCAATTACCAACACGGCAACAATAGATGGGACTAAGCGAAATCGGAAGCTGATTACCATTACAATACCTTTTACCTCTACTTCAAACCGAAACGGTCATCCGTATTTGCCATCGGTTCGCATTCACCATGAAACTCGTCGTCGCCATCGCTTTTATATTGATACTCGGTAGTCTTGGTTCTGCCTTATTTTTTATGATGAGAGATAAGGGAAAGAGTAATCGTACCGTCAAAGCGCTAACCATGCGCGTGGGATTTTCAATTGCGCTATTCATACTGATACTAATTGCGCATTGGCTGGGCTACATTCAACCAACCGGTATTCATTAATACCCATCGCCGCACTCAGCGAACAATAAAAAGCCGCACCTTGGTGCGGCTTTTTATTCAACAACGTCGCTCAGCACTTCGTTAGCAATTCGCTTAACAACGGCGCTTCGCCAACAATTGGCTTACAACCAATAGACCACGACGTACAGACCTAACCAGACCACATCGACAAAATGCCAGTACCATGCGGCACCCTCGAAGGCAAAGTGATTATCGGCTGTAAAGTGCCCTTTCATCAAACGATACAAGACCACGCTCAACATGATCGCACCCATCGTCACATGAAATCCATGAAAGCCTGTCAACAAGAAAAAGGTCGAGCCGTAAATACCTGAGGTAAGCTTCAAATTCAGGTCTTGATACGCATGCATGTATTCGTACACTTGGAAGCCCATAAAAACCGCTCCCAGCAAAACCGTCCCAGCCAACCAAAACGCCGTTTTGCCGCGATGACCGGCACGTAAGGCATGATGTGAAATTGTCAATGTCACGCCCGAAGCCAGCAATAACAAGGTATTGATAGTCGGAATCCAGAACGGCGTCATTGTCGTGAAAGCCTGGACTGTTCCAGCAGGTCCAACATTACCCCACTGCGCGGCAAAATCAGGCCACAAAATTTTGTGATCCAAGTCGCCTAACCACGGCATCGAAATACTGCGCGCATAGAACAAGGCGCCAAAGAATGCGCCAAAGAACATTACTTCAGAAAAAATAAACCAGCTCATGCTCCAGCGAAACGATGCATCAATACGCTGGTTATACATGCCCCCTTCAGACTCGGAGATCGCGTCACCAAACCATTGATACAAAATCACCAGCATGCTGAGTATGCCCGCTATACAGACATATTGTCCCCATGCGTAATCATTCACCCAACCAGTCGCACCGGCCATGGTCGTCAACATCGATACGCCGCCGAAAAGCGGCCAGCGAGAAGGGCCAGGCACAAAATAATAGGGCGCCTGCGCGTTTTGAGCACTCATCTCCATCTCCCAAGACAAACTTCAAATAGTTGCGATGCCATTCACATTCAGCACCTTACATCATTCCGGTTTTATTTTGCTGTTGATCTACGCGTATTCTGCGCTTTTATTCTATTTTCCCGCTATGCCCTGCTATTTCAAAAAAAGTATAAGACAGCGTAATCGTCTGCACATGTTTTGGCAGTGTAGGATCTAGATAAAACAGAACGGGCATCTGCTTCGCCTCACCCGGCTTCAATGTTTGCTGCCTAAAACAAAAGCATTCCACTTTTTTGAAATACTGCGCCGCCTGTTGCGGCGCATAGCTCGGTATGGCTTGCGCCTCGACCGCTCGTGCTTGCTTATTAACCACCTCGTACAACACCGTTGCCATTTCACCGGGATGTACTTTCACACTATTTATCGTCGGACGAAAACGAAACGGCCCTTGCGCATTCGCATCAAACTCGACAGTAATCGTTCTTGTTTTGTCAATTTGCGAATTATCAATGGCAACGGTCTGTGTATTTTCAGATTCCTGCACCGCAAGCACATTGATGCCGGTCAACTGACAAATCTGTTTGTAAAGCGGAATCAACGCCCAACCAAATCCAAACATCATGACTGCGATCACAATCAGCTTGCCGAACATTTTTTTGTTCAACGCACCTGCTTCTGACTTTTCAGTCTGCTCTTCCATTGCTTGCTAGATAAACCATACGCGTTTGATGATCACACTGAACATGAACATCGCGGCGATTACAGCCAGAATCAATGCAGTACGCAGATTGCGTTTTTTCAAATCCGTCATATCACTCCGTCAGCCGATTTTCATCGGCTGCTTTCTGCTTACTGAACCGTAGGTGGTGTTTCAAACGTATGAAACGGTGCAGGGCTTGGAACGGTCCACTCGAGACCTTCAGCGCCATCCCATGGCTTATCTCCGGCAGGTACACCGCCTCGGATAGACGGAATAACTACCGCCAGCAGAAAGTAAACCTGCATCAATCCAAAGCCCAAAGCACCGATCGACACAACCAAATTGAAATCGGTAAATTGCGCCGGGTAATCTGCATAGCGACGCGGCATTCCCGCCAATCCCAAGAAATGCATCGGGAAGAAGGTCACGTTGAATAAAATCAGCGATCCCCAAAAATGAATCTTGCCGCGTGTTTCGTTGTACATGAAACCTGTCCACTTTGGCCCCCAGTAATAGAAGCCGGCAAACAATGCAAACAACGAACCAGCCACCAAAACATAGTGGAAATGTGCGACCACGTAATAGGTATCTTGCAACTGAATATCAATCGGTGTTACCGCCAAAATCAGACCGGTAAAACCGCCCATCGTAAACACAAAAATAAACCCAATCGCAAACAACATCGGCGTCTCGAACGTCATCGAACCACGCCACATCGTAGCAACCCAGTTGAAAATTTTGACGCCAGTTGGTACCGCAATCAGCATCGTTGCATACATGAAGAACAGCTGCGCCGTAACCGGCATGCCAGTGGTGAACATATGATGCGCCCAAACCATAAACGACAGAATCGCAATCGATGCCGTCGCATATACCATTGATGCATAGCCAAACAGAGGCTTACGCGCAAAGGCAGGAATGATGTGCGAGACAATGCCGAAGGCTGGCAAAATCATGATGTACACCTCTGGATGACCAAAGAACCAGAAGATATGTTGATACATCACAGGATCACCACCGCCTGCGGCATTAAAGAATGACGTACCGAAGTGTCTATCCGTCAATGTCATCGTGATCGCACCTGCCAGCACTGGCATCACGGCGATCAACAAATACGCGGTGATCAGCCAAGTCCAGCAGAACATCGGCATTTTCATCAAGGTCATGCCGGGTGCGCGCATGTTAAGAATGGTAACTACGATGTTGATCGAGCCCATGATCGATGACGCGCCCATAATATGCAGCGCAAAAATCGCCATGTCCATACCTGGGCCCATTTGCGTCGAGAGGGGCGCATACAAGGTCCAGCCAGCAGCAGTTGCGCCACCAGGCACGAAGAACGACGCCACCAACAAAAGAGCAGCAGGCGGTAACAGCCAGAATGAAAAATTATTCATCCGTGCAAACGCCATGTCTGAGGCGCCCACTTGCAGTGGCACCATCCAGTTAGCGAATCCGACAAAGGCTGGCATAATCGCGCCGAACACCATCATGATGCCGTGCATGGTCGTCAACTGATTAAAGAACTCCGGCTTCATCAATTGCAAGCCAGGCTGAAACAGCTCAGCACGAATCAACATCGCCAACACGCCGCCCGACATCAGCATGGTGAATGCGAACCATAAATACAGAGTGCCGATATCCTTGTGATTGGTCGCATAGACCCATCGGCGCCAGCCATGTGGATGATCGTGCGCATGGTCATGATCGTGAGAATGATCGTGTGCGTGATCAACTGCGGTTGTACTCATCCCAATCTCCTGATTCAGTTGTTACTTGCGCGCAGCCAATACTTCAGCCGGTTGAATGATGTTTTCCTTGGCCTTGTTGGACCAATGATTACGGGTGAAGGTAATGACTGCTGCTATTTCGGTGTCCGACAGCACAGGCGCCCATGCTGGCATCGCATTTTTTCCATGTAATAGGATGTCGATTTGCGGCGCTTTAGGTCCTAGAACCATAGCGGAGCCATCCATCGGCGGGAACGCGCCAGGTACGCCCTTACCATTTGCTTGGTGACAGGCCACGCAATTTGCTGAGTAGACTTTCTCGCCACGTTGTACCAGCTCATCAATCGTCCACGTCTTGTTCGGATCGTCAGCGTTGGCAGCCATTTGCTTTTTCTGTCCATCGACCCAAGCTTTGTAATCCTCATCACTGACTACATTCACCACAATCGGCATGAAAGCATGATCTTTACCGCATAATTCCGCACACTGACCGCGATAAGTGCCGATTTTCTCCGCCTTAAACCACGTGTCGCGCACGAAACCTGGAATAGCGTCCTGTTTGACGCCAAACGCCGGAATCATCCAAGAATGAATCACATCATTCGCGGTCAACACGATACGAATTTTTTTATTAACCGGCACCACTACTGGGTTATCCACCTCAAGCAGATAATTGACATTTTTTACTATGCTGGAGTCCGTAATCTGTTCGCGCGGCGTTGCTAAATTGGATAAGAATCCTATGCCCTGTCCTTCGCCACTGAGATAGTTATATCCCCACTTCCATTGCATGCCGGTTGCCTTGATCGTAATGTCAGCGTTCGACGTATCCTTCATTGCGACCACCGTTTTAGTCGCCGGCAGTGCCATCCCGATCACAATTAGAAAGGGAATTACAGTCCATGCAATTTCAACGCTTGTACTTTCATGGAATTTAGCGGACTGATGGCCCAGAGATTTGCGGTGCTTGATGATGGAGTACAACATCACGCCAAACACGGCGACAAAAATCACCAAACAGATGACCAGCATTAATGTGTGAAGGGAATATATTTCTTGCGCGATCTTAGTGACCGGCTCATGGAAGTTGAGCTGCATGACCGCAGGACCTCCAGGACTATCTTCTACAGCCCAAGATGGTACGCTCGCCATCCAGGCAGATGCAGCGAGCATTAAAGTGTAGAGGCGCTTCGCATGTTTCATGATTTCCCCAAAAGCCCAAAATAAGAATTCTGTTAAGCGCCAAACCAATGCTGGACGCAGCTCCTGACGCAGCTTTAGAGCAAGCTCACGTCGCATCTGCCAAGTCAGGAATCACCACACTTCACATAGGCATTAGTATCGCCTAGATCAATCATCGACTTCCTTGTTCACTAGATCTGTCCATCCAAGAACAGCCTTGTATATCTAACGAATCAACTTCACTTCAGCTACATTGTTTGATACTGCTTGTTGGATATTGCATACGTGTGCATGCCTACAATGAATACCGATTTCCTCCGCCATCCAACTCACCAGCAAATTTCGGCATCGCGGCCTACCAAATCACGACCAGCAAAACATAAAACGTGTTGCGAACCATCTATGCCATTCGCACATCAACACAAGCGTTGCGGCGAGTAATCGCACCAAAACGGCGCAAAACATGTGTAAAACCGCCAAAGTATAAGTCGGAAACGCGAGCCTTATCAAGCAAAAACATGGCGCGCATGTCGGAAAACAACTGATCAACAACGCGAAATCTTTACTTGTGGTGTCCCCACCTTTGTGTCGTGAATTATGATCGTATCGCGCAAAGCAGATACAACCATCTCACAATTCATTATTTTCTTGGCAAATCAAATCGCACAATACTCTCGCCACTTGAAGTGATGCGAGACGCGGGACGAAATGCATGCCCATAGATTACTTCAAATGTCAGCGGTATCGTACCATCCTCTCGTCGTCCCTGTTGCAATATGTCGACGACACGTTGCCACGCGCGCCGACCCAACAAACCACGACTACGTGTATCCAATGGATTGCCGCCCCATGCGCGCACATCCATCATCAGTTTTTCGACCGAACTATAGGTTACGGTTAGCGTTTCCATATCCATCACCGGTGTCGAAAAACCCACATCCACCAACATATCGCCGAAGTCGTGCATATCGACAAATGGCAACGTATGCGACTCATTATCCACGGCAGCAAACGCGGCGCGCAGCTCCTTAAATGTATCCGGACCAAAACAAGAAAACATCAGCAAACCATCTTGACGCAAAATGCGACGCCATTCAGCAAACACGCTATCTGGCTGAGGGTGCCAATGCAAAGCAAGATTTGACCACACCAAATCAGCGGCGTTATGCCGCAAGGGTAGTTGCGCAAAATTACCTGCTAACAGCGCTGCCTGCGACCATTTACGCATGCCGATTTTTGACGGTAGCCACTGCCGCAATAGACGCTGCACCGCAGACAAGGCAGCGCTTTGATTGTTGTGCGCTTGGCGCAACATACCAAGAGAAGCATCCAGACCTAACAAGGTCGCCATCGGAAAATGTTTTTGCAAACTTGCTAAATCACCACCCTCACCACAGCCAGCATCCAACACCAAGTTAGGGGCAATCTTAATCAGCGACAGACGCTCATGCATTCTGCTTGCCACTTCGCGACGTAAAAATCTTGATTCCACTATCCGCGTCGGATCGGCAAACAGGTTACGTACACGTGCAAGATCAATTGGCGCGCTGAGCCCACCACTGGTTTTCGATAAATTAGAGGACACGGTAGTAGTTCGGCAAGAGTGAGATAATGCGCCAAGTTTACACGCATGGGCGTCAACTTGTGCACCCTTTCCGCTCACCTAAACAATGACATTGATGAATTGCTCGCTTGATTTCGCCAAACGACTAGCGGCAACCATTCCGTCCTCGTGCGCTCTGTGTTCCGCTGGCTGCAGTGACGGCATTTGCAGTGCCTGCGACGCCCGCTACTTCCAGCATCACGTTCATCGCTGTCGACAATGCGGCGTTGCTACAAAATCGGCGCAACACTGTGGTGATTGTCTGCGACATAGTCCGAAATTTGATGCCACCATCGTTGCCACCGACTATGTTGCACCGGTCGATCAATTAGTGCAGGCCTTAAAATTTGGCAACCGACTTGCGCTCGCCCCGTTGTTTAGTCGTATGTTACTTGAGGCAATCAGGCACACCCCGACATTCTCACCTCCAACATTTATCACTGCGGTACCGCTCAGCAAAGTGCGCTTGCAGAGCAGAGGCTTTAATCAAGCATTGGAAATTGCGAAGCCACTTGCGCAAGCGTTGTCGATTCCACTCGCTCCAGCATTATTAGAGCGCAGTCGCGACACGAAAATGCAAGCTTTGCTCCACCCAGATGAACGCCACGAAAATATACGCAACGCGTTTACGATGTCGTCGGCAAAAGCTACGCGGCTGCTAGGCCAACATGTCGCGGTCGTCGATGATGTGATGACGACCGGCGAAACCTTGAATGAAGTTGCCAACATTCTCAAGCGCAACGGCGCAAGCTACGTAACCAACTTTGTGGTGGCACGCACCCCGCCCAAACATTGACAAAGCCAATGCATTTTTGGATGACGCAAGCAAGCGCGCTAAGATTGCGATTTTTCTTATATTTAGATCAATAAGTAATCATCAAGGAGATTTAACTTGTTCCACGTCGTTCTCGTCGAGCCAGAAATACCCCCCAATACTGGCAATATCATTCGCCTATGCGCCAACACAGGAGCGCAACTACATTTAGTAGAGCCGCTCGGTTTTCCGCTCGACGACAGCAAAATGCGTAGGGCTGGACTTGATTATCATGATTATGCAACGATGAAAGTGCATCAGAATTGGCAAGCGTTTTTGGATTCGTTTTCTGCAGAACAGCCATTGGATCCAGAGCGCATGTTTGCGATGACGACGCACGGCTCCACGACGTTTTCCAGCCTTGCTTTCTTGCCCGGCGATGTCTTTGTGTTCGGCTCTGAGACGAAAGGTTTGGAGTCCTCCTTACGCGAATCCTTTCCTAGCACGCAGCGTATACGTCTGCCGATGCGTCCGGATAATCGCAGCCTTAATTTATCCAATACGGTGGCAGTTGTGGTCTACGAGGCGTGGCGTCAAAACGCTTATACCGGCGGGATATAAAACATCGGTGATTACGCGCTTATTTCGCAGCGTAGTGCTGATAGACGGAATGACGACCGTCCTTGGTGAACAACAATACGTCATAAGCATCAACGCGCATGCCCTCCATTCCGGGAGAACCCATTGGCATACCCGGCACGGCTAAACCAGCGGCTGATGGTTTTTCGACTAACAATCGCTTGATCTCTTTTGCCGACACATGACCTTCCAGCGCATAGCCAGCGATCATCGCGGTATGACAACTACTTAAGGCGGGCGGCACACCAAAACGATTACGATAAACTGCGGTGTCGGGTACATCATGTACGTGAACAACAAATCCATTTTTTTGCAAATGTTCGACCCACTGTGCGCAACAGCCACAGCTAGCGCTTTTATACACGGTGACCGCCGGTAGTCCGGCATGCGCCAATCCACCGAACGGAAATAATCCAGCAAGCGTCGCTAGCTGTAAAAAAGATCGGCGTTGCATCATCATGCGTCCTCTTTTCAAAATAATTTTTTCATTCAATTTTATCCTCGGCTGGTCATCGTACCCACGCGAAAACAATGGCAGACAAAATAATAGCCGCACATGGTGCGGCTATTATTTTGTGACGACTGCTAAACAGCGTCATACCACTGCAGAGGTCACCGCCATACGCGTCACCACTTCTTTACGATAGCGGTTCAGCTCTTGCACTGTCGTGAAGGTACGCTCAAACAGCAGCGACATATTGTGCAGAATACGATCAACCACTTTTTTCTCCCACTCACCATCAAAGCGAATCTGACCATCCAGCCAGTGCTCAAGCCATTCTGGATCAGGCAAGCGAGATTGCACAGTATCGTTTGGGAATAATGCCTGATTTACATGCAGATTGGTCGGATGCAGCGGCTTTTCTGTCCGTCGCGCCGACGCCATCAAGACGCCGATTTTGGCAAATGCTGCACGCGCACTATCACCAACTTCGATCAATGCTTTTTTCATGTAGCGCAGATAAGCGCCGCCATGACGTGCTTCATCCTGACTGATGACTTTATAGATATGTTTAATCACTGGCTCTGTATGCCAATCCGAGGCACAACGGTACCAGTGATTCAAACGAATTTCGCCACAGAAGTGCATCATCAATGTTTCTAATGCTGGCGCTGGGTCAAACTCGAAACGCACGTTATGCAACTCTTCCTCAGTCGGTACAAATTCCGGGCGGAAGCGGCGCAGATACTCCATCAACACCAGCGAATGTTTTTGCTCTTCAAAAAACCATACCGACATGAAAGCAGAAAAATCACTATCGCCACGATTGTCTCGCAGGAACATTTCTGTCGCGGGCAATGCAGACCATTCGGTGATCGCATTCATGCGGATAGTCTGCGCTTGCTCGTCGGTCAGTTTGGAACCGTCAAAATCGCCCCACGGAATATCATTTTCCATGTTCCAGCGTACTTGCTCTAACGATTTAAATAATTCTGGGTACAGCATAAATGCCCTAAAAATTTAGTTAAGTGCTTGATTCTACCAAGAAAACCTCAATCAAAACAAAAACGCACAGCAATTCTGCCGCATTATTTGAGAGGAATAGTTGCTCGCGCGCGCGCATCGATGCAAACATTTTGTCTTTTTTACACCTGATTGATGTCTGTTTGCAGGGCCTCTAAATAAAAATTCACATCGTTAAAGCCTATTGATACTGCTCTACATACAGAATCCAGTGCTACGATAGACAAAATATGCGGGACGTCGTCGAACTCCTATAATCTGAACGGCAGTAAATCGAAAAGTAATAAGCCAACGAACAACTGGCAATTGTTGGCCAAGTAATTTCGATTCAACGCATATATTTCTAACAATAAGAGACACCACAAGAGACTACAAGCAGCTTGCTGCTGATATCACTATGCGTATTTTGATCATTGAAGACAATGCCGACATTGTCGCAAATTTATATGCTTTTCTCGAGCCGCGCGGCTACGTTCTGGACTGCGCGGCAAATGGTTACGCTGGATTTGCATTAGCGGCGCAGCACGACTATCAAGCTATTATTCTCGATATCAAACTCCCCGGCATGGATGGATTAACCCTCTGCCGCAAGATGCGCGACGAACTGCAAAGTGATACGCCGGTATTAATGTTAACGGCGCGCGATACCCTGGAAGATAAAGTAGCTGGATTCGATAGTGGCACCGACGACTATTTGGTCAAGCCATTTTCTCTGGTCGAGATTGACGTGCGACTTAAAGCATTGATACGTCGTGCCCACGGCAAAAATCAAAGCACTAATTTTCTAACGGTTGGCGATTTGATGTTTGATACCTCAACCTACCAAGTACAACGCAACGACACTCCGCTTACACTCACCAAAACCGGCTTCAAGATTCTCACTCGCTTGATGAAAGAATCCCCAAAAGTCGTCACCCGTGAAATGCTGGAAATAGAAATCTGGGGCGATCATCCGCCCGACAGCGATGCCTTGCGCACGCATATCCATGCATTACGACAAACTTTAGATAAATCTCATAGCTTCGCCATGTTGCGCACTGTACAAGGCATCGGTTATCGACTCATCGCAGAAGATGAAAAGGTCTGATTCCTTACGACATGAAATTGTCGTTGCTTATCTACTGTTTGCGGTGGCGATTTGCGCCTTTATCGGCGTTGTATCAGCGATTGCAATCGAAGGCATGGAAGATCTGCTGGTAGATGAACATCTACGCAGCATCGCTGCCTGGGCCTCGCCTCGCCATGCTGCATATTTGCCCGTCGAAATGCCATCAGATATCAGTTTTTACCATGGCGCCTCCATCCCGCCAGAATTTCGCGATTTGCCAATTGGCGTAGGTAAGAAAAAATTTGAGAACCAACTCGTACATTTTCTGGTTGGGCAAGATGCCGCTGGCATCTATATCGTCGTGGATCGTGCGAGTGAATACAAAAGCATCGAGCGCGTGATTTATATCATGCTCGGGTTGGGATTTTTATGGTTTGTCACGCTCTCGTTTTTTCTAGGCCGCTACATCGCACACGGTTTCGTCGAACCTATCGTTCGGTTGGCGAATGCAGTATCCAATAAAGATGCGGACACAAAATTACCGCTCATCGATGATAAAGACGAACTCGGCATCTTGACACGCGCCTTTAATGATCACACTAATGAACTTCGACGTTACCTAGCACGAGAACGGTTTTTTACAGGCGATGTTAGCCACGAATTACGCACACCACTAACCGTCATTACTGGTGCGGCAGAACTATTAATCGAACTCAGTGATGAACAACCGCAGATCCGCTTGGCCTCCGAGCGCATTCAGCGGGCTGCAAAAGACGCTACTAGTTGTGTCGAAGTTTTGCTGCTATTAGCCCGTGCGCCCAACGCACTGGATCGCCCCACGACCTCGCTTACGTCCGTAATTAACGAAGAAGTACGTCGATCACAAATACTAGTCGCCGACAAACCCGTCACACTTCAATTTATCGAAGGCACTGATTTTTCCGTTCCAGCGCGTCGCGAATTACTCTGCTGCGCCATCGGGAACTTGATCCGAAACGCATGCCAATACACAGAGCAAGGTAGTGTCACGATACGCTTGGAAAACAACGCAGTGCTCGTTGAGGATACTGGCCCCGGCCTGCCTGACTCGATCCAATTAAAGCTGCGCAACCAAGCGCCAACCCATCCCGTCGTTGGCTCTGCGGGATCTGGCTTAGGCTTGGCACTCGTACTGCGCATCTGCGAATATTTGGGCGCCACATTAAGTGTAGAAAATTCCGTAAATAATGGCAGTAATTTTCGAATTAACTTCCAGACAACTTTAACGGATTCATAACATTTACATCACGTAAATTTAAGTTCCCCAGCGCTAACCTGACTCCGCGTAAAGAGCAATCTTAGCTTCCCTAAGATAAAACTCTTGTTTTTACCTTCACAACAACATTGTTGTGGAATCAAAAACGCCTCCACCCAAGATGCATAAGGAAGCGCGCAGGTTGTGCCGATGGCTAAACAGGGAGGAGACTATTCCCACAAAACAACATGATCGTCAGCCGATCGCCATCTTAATAATATGAAGTCGCTATACCAAGCGACGTAACCTTGAGGAAATTATGGACTTAATAGGTACCGCAGGATTCTGGGCCGCACTCGGCAACATCATTCTGATCAACATTGTGCTTTCAGGCGACAATGCCGTCGTGATTGCATTGGCCGCCAAATCATTGCCAGAAAGACAGAAAAGACTGGCCGTGCTCTGGGGCAGTGCCGCAGCAATCATTCTGCGTATCGTACTGACAATATTCGCACTGCAATTACTGACGCTGCCTTACCTGAAACTGGTTGGTGCCGTTGCGTTGTTTTATATCGGTGTGCAATTACTGTCAGATCATGGCGGAGAAGAAAACATTGAGGGCAAATCCAATCTGTGGGGCGCTATCAAAACGATTCTGGTTGCCGATCTGGTCATGAGCCTCGATAACGTACTGGGCGTTGCCGCAGCAGCCGATGGTAATGTCTTGTTGTTGATCATCGGTTTGGCCATAAGCGTACCGTTGATCGTGTTCGGTAGCACACTGGTTCTGAAACTGATGGATAAATTCCCAATCATCATTACCCTCGGTGCCGCTCTGCTTGGCTATCTGGCCGGTGAAATGCTGTTCTCGGACGTGTCCGTCACCCCATGGATCGAAGCGAATATCCCACATCATGAATTGTCTATGGGATCTATGCATCTGAGCATTCCTGGCTTGGTACTCGCACTGGGCGTTGTCATCGTGGGCACCTACCTCGGAAAACGCCACGCCGATACAGCTACTGCGTAATCTGCGGCGAGGTAGCCGTCACTGCGGTTACCTCGTTCGCTTTAAGCAGCGCGCTTAAAGTGCGGCACAAAACACAATTTGTAGATACAAAAAAGCCAGACACCACCGTCCGGCTTTTTTTACGTCTCACATCTCATACTCTCATTTTCATGTACGCATACTACTGATGCTTATGAAAGGTATGTCCACAAGCCGCAATTTTGTCAGAAAAATTTTCAATGCAAACTTTGCCACCCAATGTACATACCCCTACAGCAGGTTCATTCCACCCCTCTTCCAATGACACCGCCCATCGTTTGCGCAACAAACCAATATAAAATCAAACGACAATAGAACTAACCTGACACCAGCATGCTATCCTGCGCAATCGATCATTTATTTACATTTGCTGTTCATGACCACGACCGAATCAACGCCAAGTCCGTTTCAATCCGCCCGCATATTACTCAAAGAATTCCAGGGAAAATTTTCTGTATTTAGCGATTGCTTGCCACTGGCTATCGGGATGGATAAGCAATTAATCGCAGAAATTCCGGAAATTAATCGCAAGGCTCTACGTACCGCGCTCAGTATTCATACGAATTCCCTGCGTTATTTAAAGGGAATGGAAAAGGCGACAGTGCGTTTCAATCTGGATGGCACCGAAGCAGATGAAGTCACTGACGCTCACCGCTCACACGCCACAACGACCTTGAAAGAACGCTTCAAGAAAAACGCGGAACAACGCAAAGAGCAGAAAAAAGCTGAAGCCGCAGCGCGCGCGGCGGAGCAAGCAGAGTCGCAACGTGTCGAAAAGTTAAATCAGCTCGCCGAAAAATTCGGTCGCAAAACTTAAAGCTAATCCCCCCCCAACAGTGGTTACTTCGCACACCTCTTACCAGTAAGTCCACAGCATTTTGCCTGCCAGCACATACAGCAGGCAGGCAAAAATCCGCCTCAAGGCATCCACTGGCATACGTTGCGCCCAGGCTGCGCCAATCGGCGCTGTGACGACGCTGCCGCATACTATCCCCAGTAGCGCAATCAAAGAAACAAAGCCTGCCGAATAAGGCGGCAGATTATCGATATTCCAGCCAGAAATGATGTAACCGATGGTGCCAACCACAGCCAACGGTATTCCCATCAAAGCACCGGTCCCTATGGTTTTTTTCAAAGGAACACCGCACCAAAGCATAAAGGGTATCGTCAAAAATGCACCACCGGCAGAGACCAAGCCACTAATCACACCGATCACAACGCCAACTAAAAACAGAGGCAAGGCCGATGGCAACGGACGTGCCGATTTTGGTTTTTTATTGAATAAAATTTGCGTCGCGCCAAATAACACGATGGCTGAGAAGCTCAGCGCCAAATGACGCTGCGGAATCCAAGCCGATGCCATCGATGCAAACAGGCCACCCATCATAATGCCCGGCATCATGCGCTTAACAATATCAAAATCAACGCCATCAAATTTCAAATGCGCGCGTACGCTGGCACTGGACGTGAAGATGATAGAGGCCATACTGGTCGCCAATGCCATGTGGACCACATGATCAGGTGCAAAATGCTGGGCCGCAAACAAAGCAGCAATGATGGGTACTAACGTCATACCACCACCAATACCCAGCAAGCCAGCAAATATGCCAACAAAGGCACCTGCCATGACATACGCAAAAAACCATATCATCAATAATCCTCAGTTCGGATGCATGCAACGGACTAGCTCGATCGCGCGGAAAGGCGGTAACTACATGCTCTTTTGAGCCGCAATTTTACCGTATGGACTATCGCGCATACGTGCTTCATACAGTACCAACCAAATAGAGTAAAAATTATATAGATGGCGACATCGCGGATAATAATCGCGATTACACTAATGCCATGCAAATGGCAGCTCCTCCTACCCCCAGAAAATCCTACTCGACAGCGCGTGCGCTTTTGCGATGGATTTTGGTACTGAGCTTTTCGATTTTTTTGCACTGGATATTCATCACATGGGGAACAGACTCATTTAAGCTCCAGCCGACGAGCCAGATGAACGTGCAACAACTTCAAACGATCCTGCTTACGCCACCGCAACCTCCACTCGTAGAACCAATCAAGGCCAACTCTCACCCTACAAAAGCTCGCAGTAAACCCGCTCCTAAAAAGGCAAGTACAGCAATTAAAGGAGATAGTGCTAGAGCGTCAATGTTAGCGCCCAGCAAACCGCTAGCACGCACGATGAGTGCAGGTGATATTGCTGCGGCACGCGCTAGCGTCGCCGATTTGAGTCCTGCTAGCGCTCTCCCTGATCAAACGGCGTCATCTGCAGAGACGTCCGATGAGAATAGTTATATCGTCGATTTACCCCCTTCTGCCGAGCTTCAATATGACGTGCAAAAAACTGGCAAGAATGATGAATCTGTGTACGGCCATGGCACCATCAAATGGTCTAAAAATGGAGCGCGATACAGCATTGACGGCGACGCTGGCGTGTTATTTTTTACAGTTTTGACTTTTAAAAGTTCTGGCCATATTAATGATGACGGTATCGTGCCAGACATCTATCAAGAAAAGCGCTTTCGCAAAAAAGAAACCAGCACGCATTTTCATGCCAATCAAAACACTATTCATTTTTCTTATAACGACAACACACTTCCTCGCATAGGGATAGAGCAGGATCGCATCAGCGTTATCTGGCAACTTGCTGGTATCGGGCGCGGTGGCAGCAAGAGTTTTTCTCCCGGCCGCGAAATTGATCTACTCGTTGCCGGCACGCGCAATGTAAGCATGTGGCGTATGCAAATCATCAATCAAGAGGAAATCATGATCAATGGTGAAGCAATCTTTGCTTGGCATATAACACGCATACCAAAAATGGGGGCGCACGAACAAAAGCTAGACCTCTGGCTAGCGCCACAAAAAGACTGGTATCCAGTACGTTTGCGCTATACCGAGGATAATGGCGATTTTCTGGATATGACCTTGAATAACTTAACGCCAGCAAAAGTTAGCTCTACGGCGCTGCAATATTAAATGCGGTCACCCCGCGAAAAAATATTTTCATTAGATAAGAGCCAAGTGCGGCCGTCCAATCACGCTGAACGTACAAGCCATTAAATAGTCTGATTTATACTAAATTATCGACCCCCATCTTAACCATGAAAAAAACCTTACTTAGAACACCGCTAGCGGTAATCACAACGGCAATCTTCGCCTACGGACTGGTGGGCGTGGTTGCGCCTGCAGTGGCCAAAACGCCAGTTGAGAACACCCAAAAAAGCACGCAAAACAAAACTTTTACACCGCCACCATCTGCGGATCTCAGCTACGCCATCAAAGCAAAACAAAAAGGCTTATCGTTAGCTGGCAACGCGAATGTGGAATGGCGCGTCAGTAAGGGCCAATATACGATGCACGCAGATACACGCGCCAACCTGTTGGGGAAAATTCTCGAAACGACTAGCGTAGGTGGTATTGATGCTTATGGTCTAGCGCCAACAAAGGCGACAGAAAAGCGCTTTCGCAAGCCACAAACCACCACGACTTTTGACCGCACTTCAAAAAAAATTAGCTTCAGCGCCTCGGATGCGCAGTATGCAATTAAAGGGGGTGAGCAAGATCGAAACAGCGCAATTTGGCAGCTCGCTACGCTTGCGCGTAGCCAACCTCAAAAATTTAAGTACGGCGCGGTGATTCCCATGTTTATCGCGGGCGCTAAAGAGGCTGACCCGTGGAAATTTAAGGTACTCTCCAAAGAAAACATTAGTACCGAACTTGGTAAGATAAACGCGCTACATGTCACCAAAGTTATTAAGCGGAAAAGCGAAGATCAAAAAATTGATATTTGGTTTGCTCCGGGCATGAACTGGTACCCAGTCCGCATACGCTTCACGGAGCCGGAAGGCGATTACATAGATCAAACGATCAGTAAAGTCACTGCGCAAAATTAGATAGCGCAGTTGTTGTACTGACTATCGTAAGCTTTGGAAGTCAGAGCGCTAGCAATAAATAAGGCGATCAGCAAAGTAAGTTGTTGCCTCCGGAGCATCCTACGCAGCTTGCCTCACGCGCTACGTGAAAAATGTAGAACTGAGATTGATCTTTCTCAGAACGAGACGGCATCGGCGTGCAGGATTTTTTGCACCACCATTTTTAGCAAGGAAAGCATGAACTCAACTGATCGCGCGCTGGTGTTGTTTAGCGGCGGGCAAGACTCCACCACCTGCCTCGCGTGGGCGTTGTCGCGCTATGCATCGGTAGAAACCATCGGCTTTGATTATGGTCAACGACATGCGATCGAAATGACGGTACGACCAACGTTGCTCAAAAAATTACGAGCTATGTCCAGCCATTGGTCGCAAAAACTGGGGCAAGATCATGTGATTGATCTCTCACTTATCAGTAAAATTTCTGATACTGCACTGACGCAAAATGTGGAAATTGCGATGCTGGAAAACGGTTTGCCAAACACCTTTGTGCCAGGACGAAATTTGCTCTTCATGACGGTCGCCGCCACTGTTGCTTACAGACGCGGCCTGAACGTGCTGGTCGGTGGCATGTGCGAAACCGATTTCTCAGGTTATCCTGATTGTCGCGACGATACGATGAAAGCACTGCAAGTCACACTAAACCTTGGCATGGCGACAAGCTTGAAACTCGAAACGCCGCTGATGTGGATAGACAAAGCTGCAACGTGGAAGATGGCGCAAGAGTTGGGCGGCGAAGCGCTGCTAGATTCTATACGTCAAGACACGCATACTTGTTATTTAGGCGAAAGAGGTGCTTTGCACGATTGGGGATATGGCTGTGGTAGCTGCCCTGCTTGCGAGCTACGCGAGCGCGGCTATCAACAATTTACGCAGGACCAAGCTTAAAAAAATTGCTGCTAACGCTTATGGTCAGGCGAAATGCATGACCTCAATCAATAGTCGCCATGCTCTCCAGTGGCCAGCACACAACATCAAACAAAGTTTAGCAACGGCGCGTAGCACGCTATTGCTTCGCTAGTTCTCGCAGACAATAAAAAACGACGCAAATGACGTCGTTTTTTACTTTAGGACATTGTCTGCTCAGCAATACTGCGGCGACAGACTGTTTTATCGAGGCATTTGATGCTGCATCTGATGCGGTGTCCGTTGTGGCATTACATCAGACGGTGGCAACGTGCTTGGTGGCGATTCAATGATGGTTGTGCTTGTTTCACGGATAACGCCACCACCGAGCACACTCCCTGATGCGGCTCCTTGGCCGTTTATACGACGCGCGCAATCAGATTGATCCGCCGGCGGCAATGCTTTACAGCGGGCCATCGCGTTCTGCTCGTATGATGTCGTCGCCTCACTTAAGTTGCCGTTTCTTGCAGCAGCGCGCGCCGCGCCAGCTTCTTGCAGACAAGCTTTTTGATCAACGAGAGATTGACTGCTCATGCAAAATTTTCTATCTTGCTGATAGGTGCTACTAGCGGTGTCGGCTGCGAAGCTAACTTGGGCAGAAAACGATAGCAGCACCGCGCAAGCACCAGCTAACAAACTACGCGCGGCCTGACGTGAATTAGCGGATTTTTGATGAGTCGCAAGCATGAGTATCTCCTGTGTAAAAAACCTACCTTAAGTTGTCTGCTTAGCCGTGTATGTGCGCTAACCGACGAATAAGCTATTAATTTTTAATTTCTCAAGAGCAAGCGAAAACAAGATTGGAACGCTATAGATTCCATGTCACAATTATTGCCATAGAAGTAAAGCAGATAGGGATAACCGGAACTAGCAAGCGATCTGGTCATCCTAACTTATTCAATACAACAAGAAGGAACGCCATGCGCGCTAATGACACTCCACGTAAACATTTTTCCATGTTACGTGGCTTCCATCTTGCGGATTTTTTTACACTGGGCAACGCCGCCTGCGGTGTCGCCGCAGTATTTTTCTCCATGCTGTACATGAGCAGCCAATCGCGCTTTCATTTTTACGCGGCCGCAATCATGGCGCCTGCGGCGTTCATCTTTGACGTTCTGGATGGTCGTATTGCGCGCTGGCGCCAACAACATTCGTCACTAGGACGCGAGTTGGATTCTCTAGCCGATATTATTTCATTTGGGCTAGCGCCCGCTGCATTAGGCTTTGCCGCTGGTTTGAACGGTGGCTGGGATTGGGTCGCAATGATTTACTTCGTTTGCTGCGGTGTCAGTCGTCTAGCGCGCTATAACGTGACGGCGGAAGATCTATCTGCAGGTAGTGACAAGGTCGCTTATTTTGAGGGTACGCCCATTCCAACCAGCGTGATCTTGACCGGCATTCTTGCTTGGCTCGCATCGCAGGAACTAGTCGGCGCCACAATCTTAGGCGGCGCTTGGATGATCGGCCCATGGGCGTTCCACCCGCTGTCCCTGCTATTCGTTTTATCCGGGACATTAATGGTTAGCAAAACCTTGCATATCCCGAAATTTTGACGATCGGTGCTGCTGCCTCGTCCAACCTCGGCGCTCTCACAGATCCAGCAGACAGGTTTCAACGGGAAGTGATGACTACGGTCGCTGCATAGCCTTCACGACCGACTCAACCGCGGCCACGCGCGCTTGATGGATCGCCTCTGGTATCCGTTGCGCTTGGCCTGGGTAGCGCTGTTGCGTCGTTTGCGCGATCTGTCCGCCATCAATACTTTGCGCGGCTGCTAAGGAGGCTTCCAAATAAGCACGCTGCGGAAAAGGCTTGTCGATAAAACCGGCGCGTCCGCGAGAATCACATTCTGCCGCGACCAACATATCGCTAAACCGTTGGGGCTTGCGAAACGCATCACAACGCTCAAACAAATTAACCAAGGTGTTGGCGCGCATTTCCAACGCACGACCGACATTGCCATGCTCACGCGCCGTCATACGTGCTAGGTCGCAACTATCGTTAGGCACTTTCAAACGCTTGCACACTTGCTCTACCAGCTTTTGACTCTGCAATTCGTGGCCATGATGACGCGGCCACTCCTCTGGTGGCGTCACGCCTTTCCCCAAATCGTGCAGCAAGGCAGCGCAGCGTATCGGTAAATTCGCATGCTGGGCGGCGGCGTAATCAATCACCATCATCACGTGGACACCCGTGTCAATTTCGGGATGGTGTTGCTCCGGCTGCGGCACGCCCCACAACACATCGAGCTCGGGAAGAATTCTCTGCAATGCACCGCAGTCGCGCAACACCGCAAACATCCGCGATGGCTGACGTTCCATCAGTCCACGCGCTAACTCTTGCCACACCCGTTCTGGCACCAGTGCATCAACTTCGTCGGCGGCGACCATTTGTTGCATCAACTTATTCGTCTCTGTCGCCACTGTAAATTCCGGGAAGCGTGCAGCAAAACGTGCCAAGCGTAAAATCCGCACCGGATCTTCAGCAAACGCAGGTGAAACGTGGCGGAATATTTTCTGTGTCAAATCCTGTTGGCCACCACACGGATCAATAATATGACCCGTATCATCCTGCGCCATCGCATTAATCGTCAAATCACGCCGGATCAAATCTTCTTCTAGCGTAACGCTCGTATCGGCATGAAATACAAAACCTTTGTAACCGGGAGCGGTCTTGCGTTCGGTACGCGCCAACGCATATTCTTCATGCGTTTTTGGATGCAGAAAAACGGGGAAATCTTTGCCAACCGGCGTAAAGCCTTGCGCCAACATATCGTCAGGCGTCGCGCCGACGACCACATAGTCCCTATCTTTGACAGTGACGCCGAGCATCGCATCACGCACAGCACCGCCAACAATATAAGTCTTCATTTGCGTTTTTTGCGTTATCGAGGAGGGTTATCGTATTTCGGGATGTGCTCAGTCTCGAGCTTGGCCGCGCTAACCCATTGCGCGACGGCTGGGTGAGTCGTGACTCGAGCGACATAGGCATTTAATGTCGGTGCCAACGCGACATCATAAGTAATAAATCGCATGACGACTGGCGCGAAGTAAGCATCCGCGATAGAAAACTCGCCGAATAGAAATGCATCGCTATCGGATAGCGCGAAACAGTTTTCCCAGATTTCGCTGATGCGCGCGATATCGGCCTGCGCTTCCATCGTGCGGCCGCGGCCAGGAAAACTGGCGCGGATATTCATCCCCATCGCCGAACGTAAACCCGCAAAACCTGCATGCATTTCGGCGCAGATAGAGCGCGCTAAAGCACGCGCCGCGACATCCTGCGGCCACATTTTTTTCTCAGGAAACTGCTCGGCCAGATATTCACAAATCGCTAGTGAGTCCCATATAACCGTTTCACCAGACAACAAAATCGGTACGCGACCGGCGGCGGAATAACGTGCGATTTGCTGCCACGTATCGGCGTGATCCAACCACACACGAATCTCTTGAAACGGGATATTAAATGCCTTCATCACCAGCCAAGGCCGCATTGACCATGACGAGTAATTCTTGTTGGCGATCACCAGCTTCAAGCCGTTCTTTTCGGCATCTTCCAGTGTCTGCGAAAGCGTTTCGTCTAATTCTGTGGTTTGCATGGCTTCTATTTAAACTTATTTCCTGCTTTAGAAATGACCATTAAATACCGGATCAACTTGCCTAAGCTGACATGCCTCCCCCTTAGACACATCAAATTAAACCATCGCCCCAGCCATCATCAAGGAAGATCGATCGGAACATTCGCTGCTGGGGCAATTGTTCCCAAGCGTGCTTTTAGAGATTGTGGTTTATCTTCAAACATGGCGGCATAGTAGGTTGCATTAGACATAACTTTTTTGACGTAATCACGCGTCTCTGAAAATGGAATTGTTTCTGCGAAAATCGCGCCTTCAAGCGATTTGCTCAAGGTTGCGCGCCATGCCACTGAGCGTCTCGGACCCGCGTTATAGCCAGCTGTTGCCAAAGGTTGCGATTGATCTAGATCTTGCAGGATCATATTCAAATATCCGGTTCCCAGAGCGAGATTAGTCTCGATCTCGTTGACTTGGCTAGGCTTAAAATTACTCATACCGATTTTTTTAGCCACGTAACGCGCTGTGCCTGGCATCAATTGCATCAAACCCGAGGCGCCGACATGCGAGCGAGCATTGCGTATAAAACGCGACTCTTGCCGAATCAGACCGTACACCCACGCCATCTCCAACCCTAACTCCTTCGTTGCCTGCTGCATTTGCTCACGATGTGGTGAAGGGAAGCGTTGCGTAAAATCAAATTCTGCCTTAGTACGATCTGAAGTATTGACCATGCGATCCAGCACTTTTTGTTGCCGTGCATACTCGGCCGCAGCCAACAACTGCCTATCATTCATGTCACGCAATTCCCAATTCCACTCGCGATAACCTTCAAAGCGTAAATCCATCTCGAAGAATTTTAGCGCACGACGGAAGCCGTCATTGTTTCGCATAGGAGCAAGTTCTTCTGGCGTCACTGGTCTTGCACGAGGAGGAATCGTCACGTTTCCGCCCAATTCCTCCAGCGCGAGTTGTCCATAGAAATTCGCCTGCGGCGCAATTGACTGAAACACTTTGTCTGCATCCGCTGACAAACCGCTTGCTTTCAATGCTCTTCCATACCAGTAAAGCCAGCTAACATCGTCGCGCAATGTAGCCGGCATTGCATTAATCCATGCTTTAACCAAGCCCCATTTTTCCGTGCGCAGTGCGGCACGTACGCGCCACTGATAGCCTTCCGTCGACAACTCAACTTTGTCGCCTGCTTTTTCCCAATACTCCACTGCCTGTGGCATTAGTAACCGCGAAGCCGGCAGCGCGATTTGCGCCCATGCATACTTGCGCTGTTCATTACTCAACAACAAGGTTTCCGACAGCGTGGCTGCCGCCTGCGCTGGATCACTGCGGGCGACACGCCCCAATGCCAATACAAACAACTCGTGTTTGGCATAACGCAAGCCAGGACTATGCGTCACAATCAGCGCAGGCTTGGTCATTGCCTTATCAAGATCACTTTCGTCAACCTCAACAATTGGCGCAAACTTTTGCACGTAATCGCTAGAACCCGTTTCTGCTGCCAATCGTACTTGCTGCCACGCCGCGTTTCTATCGAATTGCTTAGTCTGTACTAAGGTACCAATCAGATCGATACACGCATCACCATATTTTTTGGGTGTGCTCAACAAGGCCCGCGCCTCATCCGCGACATTGATGCCCTTAAGCGCGTTTGAGGTCAAGGCATAGCATTTCAGCTGGCTGTCGTCATCCAGCGCAAACAGCGGGTATTGCTGATCAAAGGTCGCCCAATCACCACGCTTACCCAACTCAAGCAGCCAATCATTGCGCAAACGATCAGCAATGGCGCTGCCCTTGTAACGATCAATGAATCCCAAGATTTCGTCCGCTGACGCATCTGCCACGCGAGGCTTGAGTTGATAATAAGCAATGTACGAAGGTATAGGGTAATCCCCCAGTCTGGCTGCGATTGCCACTGCCTTACCTGGGTCGTTAGCGCGGGAAGCATCGCGCAATGCTAAAAATGCATCGTCATCTGTTGCAGAATTATTTACTTGCGTCTTCGCTTCGGCAAACGGCAACACCAAAGCGGCAAAAATAATGAGACAACTAATACGGGGAAACAACTTGTTTATGACCATGAATTTTGGCAACCTTTTTGATCCTGTTTTTTCATCTTATTTATAGTCGCTATACTGAGCAGCAAGCAGCAACAAACTCGATATTAATAGCAGCAAGAATAGCACGCAGTGCTTAAAAGACTGCGCATCGGAGAACTATGCAAAATAAATCCACACTACGTGCCAACTTGATCACGGCGCGTAATGCCATCATTAACGATCAGCGCACGCTTTTGGACAACAACATCGCCACAAAAATTCTCACTTGGTGGCAAACAAATCAATTTCATAGCTTAGGCGTGTATTGGCCGATGCGTGGCGAGCCGGATCTACATCCGCTGTATGCCACATTACATGCCCAAGGCGTACGGCTCGCTTTGCCGGTCGTGGTGGCACCGGCGCACCCGTTGCAATTTATGTATTGGACGCCGGGCGAAGAGGTAAATAAAGACCGCTATGGTGCGTGCGTGCCAGCAGCGCAAAACGAAGTGATCAAACCCGACGCGCTGTTAATCCCCTGTTTAGGGTTTACCCGTAGCGGTTATCGCTTGGGGTATGGTGGTGGCTTCTATGACAGAACACTCGCTTTAAAGCCGCGACCTTATACGGTCGGTGTCGCCTATGCGAATGGCGAAACAGAATTTGCACCGGAAACTTACGACGTCGTGTTGGATCTCATTATTACCGATACGACGTCGTTCACTTGCCAATAAAAAACGCCGTTTGCTGATCAGCAAACGGCGTTTGATTTCATCCTTGTAATTCGTTCGGAATTTATTTGTTCGATAGATTCAAACGACTCCAAATTGCATGCGTTGCGGTTGGCTGATTGAGTGTATAAAAATGCAGCCCCGGCGCCCCCCCCGCCATCAGACGTTCACACAAATCTGTCACGACGTCCAAACCGAAAGCGCGAATAGAATCGGTATCGTCACCAAAACTAGCTAACTTCAACCGTATCCAGCGGGGAATTTCAGCGCCACACATATCCGAAAAACGCATCAATTGCGAATAGTTAGTAATCGGCATAATGCCAGCCGTGATCGGTATCTGCACACCGGCTTTTTGCACATCATCGACAAAACGGAAATACGCATCAGGATTATAAAAATACTGGGTAATTGCCGAGTCAGCCCCTGCTTTAACCTTTTGCACAAAGCGCGCAATGTCGTCTTGCGGAGATTTTGCTTGCGGATGCATTTCTGGATAAGCGGCCACTGCGATATGAAACCAATCGTCCGTTTCCGCACGAATAAACTCGACTAACTCATTCGCATAATGGAACTGACTGGACGATGCGTCCGTCGCGCCATAACCGCTAGGCAAATCGCCACGCAACGCAACGATGCACTTGATGTCATGCGACTTGTACTCTTGCAAAATCTCACGCAGACTTTCACGTGAGCTACCCAGACATGACAAATGCGGCGCCGCATTATGACCGGCCTCGCGAATTTCCAACACCGTATCCAAGGTGCCATGTTGCGTCGAGCCACCGGCACCAAAGGTAACGGAAAAATACTTTGGATTTAATTCGCCCAGCTTGGCGCAAGTCGCACGCAGCTTCTCTACGCCAGCCGGTGTCTTGGGCGGAAAAAACTCAATACTAAAATTCTGCTGATTCATTTTTCTTTAAAAATGAGCGCGGACAAAATCCACGAAATAATACTGTAAAGAATCGCACCACCAAAGGCCGACCAGAAACCCGACACATGAAAGCCACCTATCAATTCAGCGACCGCCCAGAACATCAAGGCATTGATCACCAAAATAAATAAACCCAAGGTCAGCAACGTCGCCGGCAAAGTCAGTAATACCAATATCGGACGGATCAAGGTGTTGACCAAGCCCAGCACCAGCGCCGCAATAATGGCAACGCCGACACTATCGACCTCAATTGATGACATCAAGAATGGCAGTGCAAATAGTGCCGCGGCGTTAATTGCCCAAATGAGTAAGATGCGCATACGATTTCTCCTTGATTGAAAGGTCAGGAAGCCGCTGTTCCATCCAAAAACGGAACAGCGACAACCGAACTACCACTGCTTGCTATCCGATTGCTGACACGGGTTCAGCACACCATCTGTTAATAACGGTAATGCTCTGGCTTGTACGGGCCGGCTTGTTGCACGCCGATGTAGTTCGCCTGCTCTTCGGTCAGCGTCGTCAACTGTGCATTGAGTTTCTTCAACTGCAAACGCGCGACTTTTTCATCCAAATGTTTCGGCAAGGTATACACGCCGACTGGATAGTTTTTCGTATTGGCGTACAGCTCGATTTGCGCGATCGTTTGGTTAGCAAACGAAGAACTCATCACATACGAAGGATGGCCAGTACCACAACCCAGGTTCACCAAACGACCTTCGGCCAGCAAGATGATGCGTTTGCCGTCAGGGAAGATGATGTGATCGACTTGCGGCTTGATGTTTTCCCATGTGTATTGCTTCAACGCGGCAACTTCAATTTCGTTATCGAAGTGACCGATGTTGCAGACAATCGCCTGGTCTTTCATTTTGGCCATATGATCGTGTGTAATCACATGATAGTTGCCGGTGCAAGTAACGAAGATATCGCCGTGCTCTACTGCATAATCCATCGTCACAACGCGATAACCTTCCATCGCTGCCTGCAATGCGCAGATAGGATCGACTTCAGTCACCCAGACTTGGGCTGACAATGCACGCATCGCCTGTGCCGAACCTTTACCGACGTCACCATAACCAGCGATGACGGCTACCTTACCAGCGATCATCACGTCGGTAGCGCGTTTGATACCATCGACCAGCGATTCGCGGCAACCGTACAGATTATCGAACTTGGATTTGGTGACCGAATCATTGACGTTGATCGCAGGGAAAGCCAGCTTGCCTTCCTTATGCATCTGATACAGACGATGCACACCGGTGGTGGTTTCTTCAGTTACGCCAAGAATTTCAGGTAAACGTTTCGAGTACCAATTGGCATCCACTTTCAGATGTTTTTTGATCGAGTTGAACAGGCAGATTTCTTCTTCCGAACCTGGATTGTTCAATACCGACAAATCGGTTTCTGCACGTGTGCCGAGGTGCAGCAACAAGGTTGCATCACCACCATCATCCAAAATCATATTGGAATAAACCGGCGCGCCTTTGGCGTCGTTCGGCCATTCAAAAATGCGGTGGGTGTAATCCCAGTAGTCATCCAGCGTCTCGCCTTTAACAGCAAAAACTGGTGTGCCCGCAGCGGCAATCGCGGCAGCAGCGTGATCCTGCGTCGAATAGATATTGCAGGATGCCCAACGTACTTTGGCACCCAATGCTTCCAACGTCTGGATCAGCACGGCAGTTTGAATTGTCATGTGAATCGAACCGGTAATGCGCGCACCTTTCAGTGGTTGCGCAGCCGCGAATTCTTCGCGAATTGCCATCAAACCAGGCATTTCGGTTTCGGCAATCTTGATTTCCTTGTCGCCCCAGCTAGACAAGGAAAGATCGGCAATGATGTAATCGGTTTGGGAAGAGGTTTTTGCTACGGCGTTCATCACGCCCTCCTTTCGTTAGAAAAAAAGAAACGTGAGCGCAGTTGCAATCGTAACGACATCAAGCCTGGCAGATCGAACGATCCGTCGCAACGCTCCTTGATGCGGGTTGTTATTTTAATCCAAAAAGCTAGTTTCGATGCAACTTTGGCGCGTAACGCAAAAATTTAACGATTCGGCACCGGTGCTGCAGAAACAGAGCGAATCGCGCCATCTTGATGTGGTTCAACATTGTCATCTATCCACCGCAACATATCGCGCCAGATCCGTTGCATCTCCTTTTGCGATGGCATTTTTTGTGCATTCGGCAACTCAATCGTAATTACCGGAACATTGCGATGCACACCACTATAGTTGCCTAGGGAGCCGGGATAGACACCAACCTGATTTAAGCGCAAACGACCAAAACGATGCGGCGGATCGTCTGGGCCGTCAAAATCCAACACCCCATACGGTGCATGGACAGAAATAATCACGTCCGGATGGAAATGCGTCATCTCGTCATACACCAAGCGACTTTCTGGCTCTGACAGCGGCGCGGCACCGGGATAGCGACGCGGATCATTACGCGTGCGCTTCGCCCAATAACGTGGTGCGTCTTGCTGCCAGCCTGGCGTCGGAAAATTTCGATTTAAATCCACGCCATTCGCATTCACGCGTTGTGCTTTCTTTGCCAATAAGCCGTCTGGATTCACCACCGGTATTACACGCCACTCAAACTGACTGGAAGCTGCGGAAGGCATCATATCCATCCAGCGAAAAACGATCGATGCCGAGGTCAATTCATCGCCATGTATGCCGCCCATTAACAACACGCGCAAAGGTTTTGGCCCAACCACATGCTTCGTTGCTGCGGAACCGGACGACACCAGCGTAGGTAGCGCCGCCGGAATATGACGCGCCAACAACGGGAACCCTCTTTGTGAATAAGCGCCGGTAGCGGTTAGTGCACTACGCTCGCACATCTGTTGCGATACGCTGGGCAAACGTACCACCAAGCGTTTACACCATTGGGGTGCTGTCATCACCATCTTGTCCGACGCTTTAGTCATGGCCACCGTATCGGAAACAATCGCAGTTGAGACTAGCGTCGCCGATGCACAGGCAAGTCCTGACAGCATGCTCAACACAATAAATAAAAAATTTCTAACCTTCATCATCTGACACTCACCGCTCTCACACTATCGTCTTTAAAACGTATACTTTCCGAAGCAACTAATTTTGAATGCGCACAAAGTCTCTAAACAAAACAAGAACCAAACACCGCTTGCAATCTCAATTTTAAGCTATCCAATATGCAAAAACGGCCGAACCACATCCTGACACAGAATGCGATCCAGCCGCCTAAACTTCAAACCCGTAATGCGCAAGACTGCGATATTACAATCCGGCCGCCGCGCGCAACGCTTTTGCTTTGTCCGTCCGCTCCCATGTGAACTCAGGCTCTTCACGGCCGAAGTGACCGTAAGCGGCAGTCTTTTGATAAATCGGACGCAACAGATCCAACATTTGCACAATGCCTTTAGGACGCAGATCAAAATGCTCACGTACCAATTGTGCAATTTTTGCGTCGTCGATTTTACCGGTGCCAAAAGTGGTGACCATCACCGACGTCGGCTCCGCAACGCCAATCGCATAGGAAATTTGAATTTGCGCGCGCTCGGCCAAACCAGCCGCCACAATATTTTTAGCGACATAACGTCCGGCGTAAGCAGCAGAGCGATCAACTTTTGACGGATCTTTGCCAGAAAACGCGCCACCGCCATGCGGCGCTGCGCCACCGTAGGTATCAACAATAATTTTGCGTCCGGTCAAACCGCAATCGCCTTGCGGACCGCCGATAACAAAACGACCCGTTGGGTTAATCAAGAACTTGGTGTCCTTAATCCATTCTTGTGGCACCACCGGCTTGATGATTTCTTCAATAACCGCCTCAGTAATATCTTTGTGCGTGATATCAGGCGAATGTTGAGTCGACAGCACAATCGTGTCGATCGCGACTGGACGACCATCAACATAACGTAAGGTCACTTGGGATTTTGCATCTGGACGCAACCACGGCAAACGACCATCTTTGCGCAACTCAGATTGGCGCTCGACGATACGGTGTGCATAGTGGATTGCGGCAGGCATCAGCTCCACTGTTTCATCACAGGCATAACCGAACATCAAGCCTTGATCGCCAGCACCTTGGTTTAAATCAATGCCCGCACCCTCATCGACACCCTGTGCAATGTCAGGCGATTGCTTGTCATACGCAACCAAAACCGCACAGCTCTTGTAATCGATACCGTAATCAGCGTTGTCGTAGCCGATGCGCTTAATGGTCTCACGCGCGACGGCGATGTAATCAACGTTGGCAAAGGTCGTGATTTCGCCGGCTAAAACCACTAAGCCTGTGTTGCACAGCGTTTCGGCGGCGACACGTGCTTTAGGATCTTGCTGGAAAATCGCGTCCAGAATAGCATCGGAAATTTGATCCGACACTTTGTCGGGGTGACCTTCAGAAACAGATTCTGAGGTAAAGAAATATTCATTAGACATCACAGGTTCCTTCATAAGTTGGTGATTGTCGCGGTCAACTTATTGAACCTGCGACGCTTTAGCGAAATTTATATACCGCCTCGCAAGTTGTCATTAACTCGGCGGTTGCTGCTTTGTGCTATTTTACGCCTCTTATAAAAATTTGGTAAAGAGCGTTTTTACCATTTAAAAACGACCCTCATCACGCATGCTCACCGCCCTTTTTCGCCTGCTGTCTTTGTTGCCATTATCGATATTGCATGCGATTGGGGTGGCACTTGGCTGGTTGGTATACGGTGTCGATAGCAGCTATCGCCGTCGCCTCAAAGAAAATCTGCAGCGTGCCGGTTATACCTCTCATCTATCCGCTGCGATAGGCGAAGCAGGTAAAAATATTTTGGAACTGCCGTTTATTTGGTACGCCTCACCGCGCCGTTTGCTGGAAAAAGTGAGATTGGACGAGTGGGAGATGGTGCAAAGTGTGATTGACCAACAGCGTGGCGTGATTTTTCTGACCCCGCATCTGGGATGCTTTGAAATGCTGGCGCAGGAAGCCGGCACCCGCATGCAACTCGCGGTGTTGTACCGGCCGCCACGCAAAGCGGCACTCAAACCGTTGATCGAACAAGCGCGCGCACGCAATCGACTGACCCTAGCGCCTGCCAATCTCAGCGGCATACGCACACTACTCAAAATTTTAAAGAACAAGGGCAATATCGGCTTGTTACCAGATCAGGTACCGCAATCCGGCGAAGGAGCATGGGCCGATTTTTTTGGTAAACCGGCGTATACGATGACGCTGCCGCTCAAAATGCAAAAAATGACCGGCGCACTGATCGTGCTTGCCTATGCCGAAAGACTACCGTTTGGTCGTGGTTATGTATCGCGATTTCAATTATTTGAAGCCACTGATGCAATCACGCCAGAACAACAAGCGCGTGCGATCAATGCCGCAATGGAAAATCTGATCGCCCATTGTCCGGCGCAATATTTTTGGAGCTACCACCGCTACAAAAGACCGTCCGGCGTGCAGCCGCCACAAGCATCGCCCGCAAATGACAAAGAGGATAAGACGTGAGACTACTCATTATCCTGATGTGGATATTGCACTGGCTACCGTTGCCGCTACTTGGACGACTCGGCGAAGTGATCGGCAGCGTGCTGTTTGCGACCAAAAAGAAGCGGCGCCACATCGCATTGGTCAACCTAGCATTGTGCTTGCCCGAACTGTCTGCAGTAGAGCGGAAAGTGATCGCGAAACAGCATTTTCAAGCATACGCTCGCAGCGTATTGGAGCGGGGCATACTGTGGTGGGCTTCTGAGCGTCGATTGCGAAAATTAATCGTCGTTGAGCCCAGCGTACCCTTGCAACAAATCGCAGCGCAACCGACCATCTTGCTATGCCCACACTTCGTCAATCTGGATGTGGCCGGTGTCGCCGTGATGCTGGAGTCATCGCTGTGTTCTATCTATTCTGCGCAAAAAAATCAGTTGTTCGACGAAGTCTTGCGCAAGGGCCGCTCACGCTTTCGCCCTATTGCGCTATTTTCTCGCCAAGATGGCGTCAAGCCAATCTTGCGTGCGATGCGTAAAGGCCAGCCTTATTTCATGCTGCCAGACATGGATTTTGGTCGCACCGATTCTGAGTTTGTTCCATTCTTCGGTATTCCTGCCGCTACACTGACGGCGCCAGCGCGGATTGCCGCAGCTGTCAATGCGCAAGTTATTCCGGTGATCGCTACTTATTTGCCGAATTATCGTGGCTGGACCGTGCGTTTCTATCCAGCATGGGAAAACTATCCGGGCGATGACATCCTCGCTGCCACGCAGCGGATGAATAATTTTATTGAAGCGCGCGCACGTGAGACGCCGGCCGAGTATTTCTGGACACACAAACGCTTCAAGACACGTCCAATCGGCGAAGCAAGCGTCTATGCACCAAACTCTGATACTTCTGAAAATTATCTCGGCGCTGACGAAAACGAATGAAATGGCGGCAATCTTATGCTTCAGATCAGGATTGCAAGCTAGCCTAAAACTGACCATCCGTTGACTGCGAGTCTGACTATGAAATTAATTCTACTGTTAGGTTGCACGCAGTCTTCCTGACAAGACCGCGTCGGCATAAGCCACGACAACGCTATAATCAGCACATGAAACTGAAATTCACAAAAATGCACGGCGCGGGTAATGACTTTATCGTGATTGATGCCATCAATCAAAAAGTTGATTTGAGCGCAGCACAATGGAAACTGCTGGCGGATCGACGCTTTGGTATTGGCGCCGATCAGATTTTGGTGGTCGAGAAGCCGCAAGCGCACGACGTTGATTTTCGCTATCGTATTTACAATGCCGATGGCGGTGAAGTGGAGCAATGCGGCAACGGCGCGCGCGCGTTTGTACGCTTCGTTAATGAAAAAAAACTGAGCGAGAAAACCGCACTTCGTGTCGAAACCATGTCCGGCATTATCGAACCGCGCTTAGAAGCGAACGGACAAATTACCGTCGACATGGGCGCGCCTATTTTGACGCCGGCTGACGTGCCATTTGATAGCACTGCTCTACTCGGCAAAGTGGAGGGGAGCGCAACCCTATGGCCGCTTGAGATTAATGGCGAAACGATTTGGATTTCTGCCATTTCAATGGGCAACCCGCATGCAGTGCAACTGGTGGATGACGTCGATACGGCTCCGGTAAAAACCGATGGCCCGTTGATCGAAAATCATAACCGCTTTCCTAAACGCGTTAATGCGGGCTTCATGCAGGTACTCGATAGACATACGATTAAATTGCGTGTGTTTGAGCGCGGTGCAGGGGAAACATTGGCCTGCGGAACCGGTGCTTGCGCTGCCGTCGTGGCAGGTATGCAACGCGGGCTGCTGGCATCACCAGTCAAGGTCAAAACACGTGGTGGCGAGTTAAACATTGCTTGGCAAGGGCTGACAAACGCCGTCATGATGAGCGGCCCTGCTGTTAGTGTGTTTGAAGGCGAAGTGGAAGTCTAAATTTTTCGCACGACTTATTGCCCTCATACTGCTGTTGCAATCCACCCATCGTATTCGGTAGCACTTGTGAGCGTTAGCGCGTGCTCGCATATTTAATCGCCTCATACCCTGCGACCATCGCTATCATTGTCGGTTAGAATTAAACACCATCGCATTGCGGCGTTTCGGAATCAGCACACCCACCACAATGTAGCCACACATTCACCATCATTTCATCACTACGAAACATGACTTCTCCACTAGACTCCCAAACCGTCGCTGATTATCTGCTCGACAATCCACATTTTTTTGAAGAGCACGCGGAAGTGCTGGCACAAGTTAAATTGTCCAGCCCTTTGGGCGGACGCACACTGTCACTGCAAGAGCGGCAAATGGATGTAATGCGCGAGAAATTTAAAATCATGGAGTTGCGTATGGCCGAATTGCTGCGTATAGGCCAGGAAAACGATCAAATTACGCATAAGTTTCAGGAGTGGACGCGCTCGCTCCTGATGGCACGCAATGACGTGGATTTGCCGCACACGCTGAATGTCGGTTTGCAAAATATTTTTTCCGTTCCGCATGTAACTCTGCGTCTATGGGGCGTCAATGAAGAATTTGCGCACACCTGGTTTGCGGCGCCGGTCTCGGCAGACTCCCGTCTGTTTGCCAACAGTTTGAGCACGCCATTTTGCGGCCAAAATAATGATTTTGAAGCGACCTCGTGGCTGGAAGATGCCCCAACTATCCAATCCGTCGCCATGCTGGCACTGCGCACAGATCCAGCATCTGACGCGTTTGGCTTATTAATACTCGGCTCATCCGATATCAACCGTTTTACCTCTGATATGGCAACCGACTTCTTGAGCAATATCGGGCAAACCGCAAGCGCGGCGCTTGCCAGCATGCTGGACTAATCCGCATTATGCGTGGCGACACCTCATCCGTCGCACACGACCGCGCGCTGTTGGCGACCTATCTAAACCATTTAAAAGGCCAGCGCCAGCTAGCAGCGTTGACCATCAGCAATTACCAACACGATCTGTTGGAATTGCTGACGTTGCGCAAAGCCGGTGATGAGAATCTCTCCCTCACCACTTGCACCCATTTTCAAATTCGTAAATTTGCTGCGCAGCTGCATGCGCGCGGCTTGAATGCACGTTCTATCGCGCGCAAATTATCGGCATGGCGCGGATTTTTCGCTTGGTTGTGCGAACAAGATACGATTGCGCACAATCCAGTAGAAGGCATCAAGCCGCCCAAGCGCAGTAAACCCTTACCAAAGGCACTCGCCGCAGATGATGCAGTACGGCTAGTCGCCTTTGCACCTGCAAGTAACTCCACTGCTGCGCTATGCAATCGCGCGATGTTTGAGTTGTTGTATTCCAGCGGCTTACGCGTCTCAGAATTAGCCGATCTTGATCTGCGTTACGTGCAAGAACCTCAGCATGTTTCCTTAGGTTGGGTCGATTTATCTGCGCACGAAGTCATGGTGACAGGTAAAGGTAGCAAGATGCGCAGCGTGCCGGTTGGCCAAGCGGCGATAGCGGCAATTCAAGCATGGCTGGGCGTGCGCGATAGTTTAATTAAAGCGGACCCCTACCCACTTTTTCTGAATGAGCGCGGTACCCGTGTTTCTGCGCGCACCATACAAATGCGTCTGAAAGCGCATGCGCAAGAAGCTGGGCTCCCGGTGAATGTTCATCCGCATATGCTGCGCCATTCTTTCGCATCACATGTCTTGCAATCTTCTGGAGATCTGCGCGCAGTGCAAGAAATGCTTGGGCATTCTTCAATTGCCGCTACGCAGGTTTACACCTCACTAGATTTTCAACGCTTAGCGCAGGTTTATGACGCAGCACATCCACGCGCGAAGAAAAAAACCACACCTTGATCCAAGCCCTTGTGCAGCGAAAATAATGTACCTACCCCAATTTGGTGGCATTTAGTTTCCGAAAACTAGCTTCGTTGCAGAGGCCTGAGAACATCACTCTTCAGTAAGATAGGTTCGTGATGTTCGCCCTCGCTATTTCAATACCCGAATTCAAATGTCACGCGAAATGCATCACACTTGCGCATCCGCTGTTTGCATTTGCAACTGAATTGCAAAATGGGGCATAATCACTGTAGTTGATTTTCCCGTTTCAGAGCCAATCTCTGTTCACATGTCGGATCTCGTTTGGATGTATTTTCGATTGCGTATTTATCATGCAAAAAGCCACTAGCAAATCTTCTCCTGCCTACTATCGGACGGTTGCCGAAAACCAGTTGCGTGAGAGTAGTTTGCGGGTCACCGATGCACGCATCAAGGTGCTTGCTGCGCTGCTTGGCGCGCCCTATGCGTTTTCGCATCAAGACGTACAAGATACGTTGGCGGATATGGATAGAGTGACCTTGTATCGCACGCTAGACTGTCTGACTGACGCTGGATTGGCGCACAAGATCGCTGGTGATGACCGCGTGTTTCATTACAATACTGCCGTCACCGAACCACACCAACATGGTGAAACTGCGCCCACTAAACAGCATCAACACGGACACTTTAAATGCACGCGATGTGCCCGTGTTTTTTGCATAGACAACGTCGACGAATCGTTATTCGGTGCTGATCGCGAAGAAAATTCGGTCACAAAACACCGCAGCAAAACAAGCGCCAAACACGCCGCGGCAAACTTGCGCACGCAACTACAACAGACTTTACAAAAAACCTTAGGTAAAGGCTTTCAAAGCCACGACATTGAGCTGACGATCAAAGGTTGGTGCGCCGATTGCGCACATTAATACGCTGACAGAAGACATCATGGCCTTAATCCCTACTACGATCCTGACTGGCTTTCTTGGTGCCGGCAAAACCACTTTACTCAACCGGATTCTCCGCGAGCCGCATGGCTTTAAAATCGCGGTGATTGAAAATGAATTCGGCGAAGAGAATATTGATAATGAAATTCTCGTACAGGATGACAAAGAGCAAATCATTGAAATGAACAATGGCTGTATCTGCTGCACCGTACGCGGCGATTTGGTGGTCGCGCTTAGCAATTTGGCGCAAAAACGTGCTGCCGGTGAATTTGACTTTGACCACGTCATCATTGAAACCACCGGTCTCGCCAACCCTGGGCCGGTTGCACAAACTTTTTTTATCGAAGAAGAAGTGGCGATGCATTATCTGGTCGACGCGGTGATTACCGTGGTCGATGCAAAACACGCGATGCAGCAACTTGATAAGTATGAAGAAGTGCAAAGACAGATCGGCTTTGCTGACAAGATACTGCTATCAAAAACCGATCTCGTGGATGCCGATGAACTGGCGCTATTGCGCGCGCGCATCAAACGCATCAATCCGCGCGCGCCGATTAGCAATAGCGATTTTGGGCAGATGCGTATAGCTGAAGTGCTGGATATTCGAGGCTTTAACCTGAATGATAAAATCGAAATCGATCCCGATTTTATCGTCGATCAAGCGTCGCAAGAAGCAGAAAAAAGCCAAACAAAAGATCTACACGAGCACAAACATGTGCACGGCGCGCACGATCATCACTGCGACGAAACTTGTGCACATGATCACCACCACCCCCACCATACTGACGATATCGCCGCCTTTGCATTCAAAAGCAACCGACCATTCAACACTGAAAAATTGGACGAATTCCTTGGTAGTATCGTGCAAGTTTTCGGTCCCCGCATGTTGCGCTACAAAGGCGTATTGTGGATGGATGGCGCTGATCGTAAAGTCGTATTTCAAGGGGTGCACCAAGTGATGGGCAGCGATATTGCAGGGAAATGGGGCGAAAACGAGACACGTTCCAGTAAATTGGTATTTATCGGACAGAATCTACCAAAAGAAACGTTTATTCTCGGACTAGAACAATGTTTGGTATAAACTACCGTGGTTTTGGATTCAGACGGTGACTCGTCTGAGCATAATATGTAAGGTTTAGGTCGCACGCAGAACAACAAGAATTCTTCGCGCAGTCAAGTTCATTGAGGACAAGGGACCATGAACGCAACCGTCACAAAAAACACAAAAAAAACACCGCCAAAGGCAGCTGCGACCACACGTGCAAAACCTATTGGCAAAACCGCTGCCAGCAAACCAGCGACAAAATCGCCAGTGAAGAAAGCAACGGCGACAGCGAAAAAGACGGCAAAACCCGCCGCCAAAGCGGTGAAAAAACCGGCTATCGCGGCAAAAAACGCATCAACAAAAACAACGCCAAAACCAAAAGCATCTAGCGTTGTCAAAGTGACAGCCAAAGCTAAGCCAATAAAAAGTGATCAGCCTAAAACCAAGGCTGTCGTTAAAAAGACTGCTGTCGCCGCGCGCAAATCAGCACCGGTACCAGTAAAACCAACTAAAGACGTGTCCCGGCCCAAAGCTGCTGTCACGCCCAGCAAGACAGTAGCTAAACCGATGGATGAAATTGAATCATCAGAAGTTTCGAAGGTAAGAAAAGTGGCAACGAAAAATAGTAAATCAGCTCCTAGCAGCAATCCCGATGGCAGTCTGTTGTCCGAAGCGCAAATCTTAAAGATGGGCGAAAAAGACTATATGAGCCGCGCGCAATTGGACTTCTTTAAGCATCGTTTGCAGCAACTTGAAAAAGACTTGCTGAAAAACGCCGATGAAACCACGGAACACTTGCGCGAAACAGTGCTGGTACCTGATCCAGCAGATCGTGCAACGATCGAGGAAGAACATGCATTGGAATTGCGTACCCGTGATCGCGAGCGCAAGCTGCTGAAAAAAGTACAACAATCGATCGCCAGTATTGATACTGGCGAATACGGTTGGTGCGAAGAGACCGGCGAGCCGATTGGCGTTCCACGTTTGTTGGCCCGCCCAACCGCAACGCTGTCGCTGGAAGCGCAGCAACGTCGTGAGTTGAAGCAAAAGCTATACGGTGACTAAGTTAGTTAAAGCGTCGGTTTAAAGCGGCTTGTTCAAGCTACCGCTTGTTTCAGCTTACATCTCAGTCTCGCGTCCCACCTCACTCAGAGACAAAACTAAACGTGCGACGCGCAATCGCACGTTTAGTTTTATCTACTTGTGCAACAGGGTTGCATAAGTAGATGGTAGCCGTTACCATACTCAACATCACAGGTTAGCCACCCCATCAAAGTTTGCAGCGCCCTTATTTTTGAAAACCTCCACTGCCATCCTTGCCATTACATCACGCGCTCGTTGCTTCGCTGCGTTGCTGATTGCCGTCTTTCTGTTTGCGCAGTGGGCTGGCTGGCAGCATCGTGTAATCCACGCTGACTGGGACACGCTATCCAGCACCTTAGTAAGCACTGAAACAACAGACTGGCACGCAGATACGCATCAATATCAAGGTGAAAAATCTCATTCTTGTTTATTGTTTGATGCAGCAACATTAGCCTGTAGCGCGCCCGCCAATCTATTCTCCCTGCCACTGCAAACCGGCGCCAATATACTCGCGCTGTGGCAAGCCTTTTCCTCTTGGGATGCTCCACCACTACGTGTGTTCGCTTCTCGCGCACCACCTCACCAATAACGAAATTCCGTTTCTCTACTGTAATCGTGCCCAGCGATACATACCTCTAGGTATATCGCTGCTCAGATCGGCTGCCTTCTTCCGCAGTCTTTTCATTATTCGCAAGGAACTTCATGCAATCTCAACGCTCGCTTTTAACGAGCGCAGTACTCACTGCGCTCGCGTCACTTTCTTCATCTGTATACGCACAAACCACAAACACAACGGACGCGACCTTACCCGCGATCACGGTCACCGCGGCGCCATTCAACAATGGCGAAGACCAGCAGTTACTTGCACCTGCGAGCGTGTTACGTGGTGATGCGCTACGCAATAAACTTGGCAATTCGCTAGGCGATACCTTGTCCCAAGAACTCGGCGTTTCTGCTTCCGCGTTTGGCGCCGGCGCTTCACGTCCGATTATTCGAGGCATGGAAGGGCCACGCGTAAAAATTTTGCAAAACGGCATGTCCATCATGGACGCCTCTTCACTGTCCAACGATCATGCCGTTGGCGGTGAGGCAGCAAGCGCGCGGCAGATAGAAATTTTGCGCGGACCCGCGGCACTGCTCTATGGTTCCGGTGCAATCGGTGGGGTTGTGAATATCGTCAACGACCGCATCCCGAACGTATTAAATCCGCAAGCGACTGGCGAGGCGGAGGTACGCTTCGGCTCTGCCGATCAAACAAAGAATACCTCGCTCTCGGTGGATCGCTCTGTCGGCAATATAGGCCTCCACATAGACGGCAATTTGCGCGATGCAAATGACTACCAGATTCCCGGCCACACCAATCTGAATGATCCACAATCCGCCAGCGGGCATCTACCCAATTCGTTTGTACGTAGCAATAGCGTCGGTGTTGGCGCTTCCAGCATTCACGACTGGGGACATATCGGTGCCTCGGTCGGCGTGGATGATGATCGTTACGGCATCCCCACCGAAGAGATGTCATATATCACGCTTAAACAGACGCGCCTCGACCTGGATGCATTGGTAAAAAATCCATTTGGCGGAGCATTTGAATCATTCCGCTTCAAGTTAGGACATACTGATTATCAACATACAGAGCACGAGGAAGACGGCACTCCTGCCACCGACTTCAAAAACCGCGCATTAGAAAGTCGCTGGGAACTGACCCACAAACCGCTAGCTGGCTGGCGAGGCACCTTCGGTCTGCAAACCGAGAATTCGACCTTCTCCGCACTTGCCAGTGATGGCAGCGGAGCAGAAACTGTACCGGTCACCAAGTCCAATTCTATTGCCGGCTTTCTTGTCGAAGAACGCGACTTCGGACCTGTACGCGCAACCGCTGGCGCGCGTCTGGAGTCTGTCAAACGGACGCCGGAATCCGGCCCAATCAACCGCGACTTCAATCTCGGCTCCTACTCGCTCGGCGGTCTATGGACTTTCACCAAGGGCTACGGCTTAGGACTAACCGCATCAGTCGCGCAACGTGCTCCGGCAATCGAGGAGCTTTATTCCAATGGCCCACATGAATCGACCGCCACCTACGATATTGGCGATGCTGATCTGGACAAGGAAACCTCACGCAACCTTGAATTGAGCTTGCAAAAAACCTCTGGCCTGATCCGCTGGAAAGCCAACGTTTTTCACAATCATGTAAAAAATTACATCTACGGTCGTACCGACGGCACCGAAGTAAACGAAGACGGCGTAGTTGATCCGCTCGCCACCAACAATGAATTTTTACAACGCTTTTGGTCGCAGGGCGAAGCAACTATACGCGGCGCAGAAGCAGAGATCAGCTATAACCTGAATGGGCCAGGACTATCGGTACGTGGCTTTGCCGATACCTCACGCGGCACGCTGACCAATGCTGGCAATCTTCCTTTGCAACCGAGTACGCGTGTGGGGGGTGAACTGGCTTATCGAGAAGGCCGCTGGCGCTCAGGCATGAGCATCTTGCATGCGCAAAAGCAGGACCGACTCGCCAGCTTTGAAAAATTTGTAACGCCATCCTATACCCAGGTTGATGTCAATCTTTCCTATACACAGCCATCAAGCACAATGCCCGTCACTTGGTTTGTCATCGTCAAGAATGTATTAAATGACGATATCCGCCTATCCACTTCAGTATTGCGCGAAGATGCGCCTTTACCGGGTCGCAATCTGATCGTTGGCGTTCGTACCAATTTTTAACAATTGCTCGTCGCATCAAGGTCACAATTTGCGCTACATTAAGCGTCGCACGGCTCATCGTGCGGCGCTTTGTGTTACCTTTACCAAGCATTCATGCTTTCCGCATATTGCTTGATAGAGATCTGGAAAACATCGTTATTAATCTAGGCGCGCTATTACCACTTCAGCAATTGTGCGCCGCCGTATATCAGGAAAACCGTGGGAATTTTCTCGTTACTTGGCAAAAAGGATCCCGCTCGCAAATCGAGCAAGCAGGATGCTGAGCAAAAAACCCAAGAACGCACTCCTGCGCGTGCCAGCAAAAATACCGAAGCCGAACACGAGCAACGCAAAGCCGCACGCGCCACCGCGATGAAGATCGACGCGATCGAATCGGAAATGTCATCCGAATTCGTCAAGCCGCTACCATTCAGCGGCAACACGATGCCGGGGCCAGCCAGTCAATTCCTCAACACCACACCGCACGTTGCCGACACGCCCAAGTCTGAAACCAAGAAATCCCCTTCTGCCGACGTCGATAGCAAGCATCCCGCCATGCTGCCAGCGATGGGCGAAAGCACTGCCTTTTTATTGGGCGCAGAATCCATCATCGGCCCGGTCGCGGTTTCCGCCTCGGAAGCGACGCCAGTTATCGAAGAAGCAGCAATCTTATTTGCCAACGGACAAACCGAGTTAGTTGAGCCAATTTTGTTGCATGCGATCGAGGAAGATGCACTCGGTAGCACGCCATTGACCGTATGGGGTATGTTGTTTGATCTGTATCAGATCACCGGTCAACAGGCAGCGTTTGAAAATCTATCTATCCAGTATGCGAATAAATTTGAAATGTCGCCGCCAGCTTGGAGCACCCAAGGCGCGCCACAGGAAAAACCGATTGTCGCCCCGCGTAACAACGCGGTGCCCGGCGTGTCATTTTCTGGCAAGCTGGATGCAACATGCATCAAACAGTTAGAACGCATCAAGAACATGTCGGAGAGTAGTAATGTCTTGCGGCTGGAGTTTGTGCGCGTCACCGAGATAGATCCTATCGGCTGTGGCTTACTTCTCAGTGTGATGAAGAAATTACAGAAGTCTGGGCACAAACTGATTTTGGTTGGCGCTGCAGAGTTGATCGAAAAAATTCGTGCGATTCTGCAAGTCGGACGTCGCGACGAAACCGAAGCGCCGTGGCTGCTGATGCTGGAATTTTTGCGTCTGCTCAATCGCGAAACCGATTTTGAAGAGACCAGCATTGATTATTGCGTGACCTTCGAAGTGTCACCCCCAGCCTTTGAATCTCCAAAAGACAAAGTCGTAACTGACACCGAAGAATCGATCGCACCAGAAGACAATAGTGCCGATCATTTCATGATGCCAGCGATAATCGAAATGCCCGCGGAGACCTTGCTACAAAATATTGCCACGCATGCGCATACACACAATCCGGTTGTACTCGATTGCAGCAATTTACAGCGCATGGATTTCAATGCTGCCGGGCAGCTTTTCGGTGGTCTGACACCACTACTCAGCAGCGGAAAATCAGTGGAACTGCTGCATCCCAATCATTTCATCATCGCGCTATCTTCGGTGATGGGATTCAAAGACACCGTTCATATCATCCCCCGCAAGAGCTAACACCACAAAATCGGACTAGCCCGACTTGTAATTACCTCGTACGCCCCCAGCTTGTAAAAATGCGTTTAAGCAGGATGTGTGATTTTCGCGCAAACTAGCGATTGTTTACGTTTAACAAAATGCGCTTGCCGCACGCTTACTGCGCAACGAATAGATATCGATTAGATGCTTAATATGCGTGCAATCACGCTTCAGTTAGGCATCCATACGCGTCAATTGCGTCTGCATCTTCGACCCACTTTTATTTCGAGACCAGCATGGAACAATTTCACGGCACCACTATTCTGTCAGTACGACGCGGCAACACTGTCGCCCTCGGCGGTGATGGCCAAGTCACATTAGGCAATATCGTGATGAAAGGCACTGCGCGCAAAGTGCGCAAAATTTATCATGACAAAGTATTGGTCGGATTTGCTGGCGGCACAGCGGATGCATTTACCCTACTTGAGCGATTTGAAGCCAAGCTAGAAAAGCATCAAGGGCATTTGATGCGCGCTTCGGTGGAGTTAGCCAAAGACTGGCGCACAGACCGCATGTTACGTCGCCTAGAAGCAATGCTGCTGGTAGCCGATCGCGAAACAACACTAGTCATTACCGGTAATGGCGATGTACTGGAGCCAAATGACGGCATCGGTGCGATCGGTTCTGGCGGTAGCTACGCACAATCAGCTGCCAAAGCCTTGCAAGAAAATACAGAATTGTCGCCAGCCGAGATCGTCAAAAAATCGCTCACCATTGCAGGTGAGCTATGCATCTATACGAATCTTTCACATATCGTCGAAACATTGGATTGATATAAACGATGGTTGCGGTGAATGGTGGATTGGCAAATTAAGCATCCATACCAACCTATCGCAACTAGATGACGACGCTGGTTAAAACAAAACCAAAGCCAAATTTTAAATACTGAATGAACGTCGCGAATAATGACGCAATAATATGAATATGACTCCGCAAGAAATCGTTTCCGAGCTCGACAAACACGTAGTCGGCCAAAATAATGCCAAACGCGCGGTTGCCATTGCGCTACGCAATCGTTGGCGTAGACAGCAAGTGCAAGAACCGTTACGTCACGAAATTACGCCAAAAAATATTTTAATGATAGGACCAACCGGTGTTGGCAAAACCGAGATCGCGCGGCGTCTAGCCAAATTGGCGGATGCGCCCTTCATCAAAATCGAGGCGACTAAATTTACCGAAGTCGGTTACGTTGGTCGTGACGTCGACACCATCATCCGTGATCTGGTTGATATTGGCATCAAACAAACACGTGAAGCCGAAACCCGCAAAGTACGTGCACGCGCAGAAGACGCAGCAGAAGATCGCGTAATCGATATTCTAGTGCCGCCAGCACGCGATTTCGGCTTTAGCGCCAATGCAGAAGTTAAAGAGGTGCCTGACAATGGCACGCGTCAAACATTCCGTAAGCGTCTGCGAGAAGGCTCTTTAGATGAGACCGAGATCGAAATCGAAGTTGCCGAAGCTGCTCCAACCATGGAAATCATGGCACCGCCCGGCATGGAGGAAATGACAGAGCAAATTAAATCCATGTTTTCCGGCGTGGGTAGCAATCGCAAAAAATCCAAGAAATTGAAAATCAAAGAGGCGATGAAGCTGCTGATCGAGGAGGAGGCCGGCAAGCTAGTGAATGAAGATGAGTTGAAACAAAAAGCAATTACCAACGTCGAGCAAAATGGTATTGTATTTTTAGATGAAATCGACAAGATCGCGAACCGCTCAGAAAGTAGCGGCGGTGAAGTATCGCGCGCGGGCGTACAACGTGATCTTTTGCCTTTAGTTGAAGGTACCACCGTCAATACCAAATACGGCATGATCAAAACCGATCACATTTTGTTTATTGCATCCGGCGCTTTTCATCTGGCGAAACCTTCTGACCTTATCCCTGAGCTACAAGGACGTTTCCCGATTCGCGTTGAACTGGAGTCTTTGTCGATTGCCGATTTTGAGCGCATCTTGACCGGCACCGATGCCTGCCTAACCAAACAGTACGAAGCACTACTCAGCACGGAAAACGTTAAGATCGAGTTCACCCCTGATGGCATCCAACGCATGGCTGAAATTGCACACGCAGTGAATGAAAAAACAGAAAATATCGGCGCGCGCCGCCTATACACGGTGATGGAAAAACTATTGGAGGAAATTTCCTTCAGCGCGAGCGAGAACCCTGGTCACACTTTGCACATTGATACAGCTTACGTAGAAGATCGATTGGGTGCGTTGTCAGTCAACGAAGATCTGTCCCGCTATGTATTGTAAATATTGATGTTATAAACGCCGCCGCTACTATCGTTGTCGTAGCCGCAGTTACCTGCGGCTACATTTTCTACCGCAAGGAGAGGTGTGAGCTGAATAAAACGATGCGCTCACCGTGGAATCTATGGCAAATAAAGCACTATCTAAACGCCAAAAAATGACGATTCGTATTGAACCCTCACAAAAAGCGTTGAAGCCGCGCAATCCTGTTGCACTGGCTGCCAAGCAACGCCTACCGGCCCACATAAAGCATCTACCAGCGCCCAACGCCAGCAAGAAAAACGGCTGATTCAAAAAAAGCTAACGACCAAAATAATTGCGTCATTAGCCGAAGGCAAATCCGAATTTGAACCTGACAGCGAATAAATAAGAAAATGTTTTTACATAGTTTTCGATTGCCGATTGCTCGCATGCGTTTTTATTGCTATAACTAAGCAGGCGCGCACATTATGCGCAATCACTTATTGCAAGCTTGTGAGGAGAATCACCATGGCGCTACCCCACGCAACTTCCGGCCAGTTGATTGACGTACGTCCACTCGGTACACGCATGACAGAATGCATGTCACATGCTCTCTTTAAAACCCAAAAACTAGAACTGATGCGCTTGGTACTACCGCGCGGCAAAGGAATGCCTGAACATGCAGTGCCAGGAGTGGTGACGATTCAATGCATGGAGGGCGCAATCGAATTGCATGCACACCAAACAACTCAAACCGTCCACGCTGGCGAATTGGTTTACCTTGCCGGCGGTGAGCCGCATGCGCTGCATGCAATCGAAGATTCGTCGGTCTTATTGACGATTGTGTTGCCACATTAAATGAGCGTGCGGTGAATCGTATGTGTGAATCGTGTGCGACATTCCTGCATGTCGCTTAAGACTCTTCACGCGAATCGCGTGATAGTAATCGCGCCACCATTGCCTGCGGGGATACCCCATCAAACAAAACCGCGGCTACCGCACTGGCAATCGGCATTTCGATTTGATGCTGCGTCGCCAACGCACGAACCGCTTGCGCACAACGTACACCTTCGGCTACGTGTCCAAGTTCTGCGACAATCACATCCAAGGCTTTTCCCTGCCCCAACCCCAAACCAACACGTCGATTGCGCGATAGATCGCCGGTGCAGGTCAAAATTAAATCACCAATTCCCGTCAGACCAGTAAAGGTTTCCGCGCGGCCGCCAAGGGCAATCCCAAGACGGGTTATTTCGGTCAGTCCACGTGTAATCAGCGCCGCGCGGGCATTGAGGCCCAAGCCAAGCCCATCGGTAATGCCGGTTGCAATTGCCAGAATATTTTTGACCGCGCCACCGACTTCAACACCGACCAAATCATCACTAGAGTAAATCCGCGTGCTTTTACCATGCATGGTGTCGATCACACGCTCACGCAAACTTGCCTGCTCAGAAGCAATCGTCAATGCGCAGGGCAAACCGCGGGCCACTTCTTGCGCAAACGACGGCCCTGACAATGCGCCGATTTGTACTGATGGATTCAACAACTCACGTGCAATTTGATGTGGCAATAAATTGGTTTGCTCTTCAAACCCTTTACACAACCAAATTAAATTCGGAATCGAATACGCGCGCAACTGCATCAATAAGGGACGCAAACCAGCCAGTGACGTCGCAGCGATTAACAATCCATCCGTGCCAGCATGAGCAACCGCAGCAGATAAATCTGCACTAATCGAGAGACTGTCAGGTAGAACAAAATTCGGTAGGTAATTTACGTTGATGCGGCTTTGGGCGATGGCGGCCATGGCCTCTGCATCCCGCCCCCATAATAGAACCGGATGACGTTCCGCCAGCGACATGGCGAGTGCGGTTCCCCAAGCGCCAGCGCCAAATACCGTGATATTCATGCTGGGGGCCGGTTTAGCACGAGGGAGGACAAATTATCAGCGAGAGCTTTATGCAGGCGCGTCAACGCTGACGACGCTACGCTCAGTGGTATCCGTGTTCTTGCATGATTCAAGTTGATTCCTCTCAGTCGCCCCATACGTCTGCCGCCTTCACAAAGCCGATCTCGCCATCGCTATGCATGACCTTAACCCAGTCTCGCGATGCGGGCGTCAACAAACTTAACCAAACACCTTGTCCCAAGTTAGCAAGTAAAGCAGCGCGCGGGTCGGTCGCGACAAACAAGCCCGTGCTGGCAGACGTCACCACCACCGTGTGTTTATTCGTCAATGCACTCGCTTCTACCCAAGACAAATCGCTGCTGGCGTCGCGAATTTTGCTCCAGCCATCCTGCGTCAAAATAAGCTCAACTGGCATGCCGCTAGGGGCAATAAATACTTTATGACCGGAGTAAGAAGGTGCGTCATATAGCACCGCTGGCTGAGCGCCCACCGATTTAAATTCGGCAGCACTCACCAATGGCAGGCTAGTCGTAAAAAGAAAAACGCACAAAGCCGAAAAAAAAGAGGCACGCTGTTTCATTTGGCCATCTTCTCCCGTTCGCAATCAATCGAGGAACGTAATGTTCCTCGATTTTGCATCAATGCGTGGTCGAACCGTCCGGCATCGCGATACCAGAACCGTTCGTTTGTGCCGTCTCTTGTTGCGCCTGCATTCTTTGCTGATACATCGCCTCAAAGTTGATTTCGGACAAATGCAACGGCGGAAAACCAGCACGCGTGATCGCATCCGCGATATTAGAGCGCAAATACGGATACACGATATTCGGGCAGCCGATCCAGATCAAGGAGCCCATCTGGTCTTCCGGAATATTACGAACCTCAAAGATACCTGCCTGCTTGCACTCCACCAAAAAGGCAACTTTCTCGCCGATTTTGGCAGTGACCGTCAGTGTCACAGTCGATTCAAACATGCCATCGCTTAAAGCTTCAGCGTCGAGATCAACTGCGACTTCCATCGTTGGTGGGTCTTGCTCAAGAAAAATTGCTGGTGAATTCGGTTGCTCCAGCGAGAGATCTTTCAAATACACACGTCGGATCTGGAATACAGGTTGCAGATTTTCGTCAGCCATTAAACTCTTTCAGTCAGATTGAAAATGGAGAGCCCTAGGCTCTCCGCATTTATTGCAAAAATATTACAAACGTTGTGGTGAAGCAGCTTGCCACGTCCGGCGCCAGTCACTAGCGACAATTAGCCTTGCAATAAGGCATCCAGCTTGCCTTGACGCTCAAGTGCATTGAGCTCGTCAAATCCACCCACATGCGTGTCGCCCACATAAATCTGTGGCACGGTACGACGTCCGGTTTTTTGCATCATTGTCGCACGCTGCTCTGGCTCAAGGTCAACCCGAATTTTTTCGATCTCATCGACACCCTTGGCCTTCAGCAGACGTTCTGCCATCACGCAATACGGGCAAACGCCGGTGCTATACATCAATACATGCGCACTCATAAATCTTCCTTATTTCACCAGTGGTAAGTCCTGCGACTGCCATTCAGCAATCCCACCTACCAATGGATAAGCTTGTGAAAAACCTGCTTTCTTTAACTGTGCGGCCGCCTTGTTAGATTGCAAGCCCTTAGCGCATACAATAATGACTGGGCGATTCTTGGCTTTATCCAGCTCCCCCACACGGTCATTCAATTCTTTCAATGGAATGTTTTTTGCTTCGCGAATATGCCCAGTTGCAAACTCCTCGGCAGAGCGCACGTCTAAAATAAGGCCTTTTTCGCGATTAATTAATTGTGTTGCCTGTAATGCACTTACCTTGTCACCACTGCGTTGCAGCGTGTGCCATACCAGTGCGCCCCCAGACGATAAAGCGAGGACAATAAGAAAAATGTTATCAATAATGAATTTCACGGCGTTCCAATGGTCTGAAGAAAGACTTCACATTATAAAATAGAAGCCGAATACAATTCGGCTTTGGCATTTTGCATCAAAAAACCATTCTTACCTATCAGAACCATGTACAAAATCGTATTGATGCGTCACGGCGAGTCCACATGGAATCTCGAAAACCGCTTTACCGGCTGGGCTGACGTCGACTTAACAGAAAAAGGGTGCGCCGAAGCCAGGCGTGCTGGGCAGCTATTGCGCGACGCTGGCTTCAGCTTCGATCTCGCCTATTCCTCGTTGCTGAAGCGCGCCATCCGCACCATGTGGATCGCACTCGACGAAATGAAATTAATGTGGGTTCCGATCAACTTGGATTGGCGACTCAACGAGCGGCACTATGGTGAACTTACCGGATTAAATAAAGCAGAAACCGCGAAAAAATACGGCGAAGAGAAAGTGCTGCAATGGCGGCGCAGTTTTGATATCCCGCCCAACCCACTAAGTGAAGATGATCCACGCACTTCATATGCAGATCCACGCTACGTCCATTTAACGCGTGAACAAATTCCGCTGGCCGAATGTTTGAAAGACACTGTGGTACGCGTTACGCCCATTTGGAATGAGTCGATTGTGCCCGCCATCCGTGCCGGCAAAAAAATTATTATCTCGGCGCATGGTAATAGCCTGCGTGCATTGATGAAGATGCTCGACAATATTAGTGATGACGATATCGTGCATCTCAGTATCGCTAATGGCATTCCTATCGTGTACGAACTGGACGAAAACCTAAAACCGATTCGTCACTATTACCTTGGCCAAACGACTGATCCGGACGCCAAAAATAACAGTACCAACTCGGTTTCTTAAAAGTAGCTGTGCCAATTTTAATTTCTTACTATTCACGCACTGTCGTCAACAAACCGTTCTCGCGTTGCCACTCGATCGGTACACGTATGGCCAAGGTGTTGGCGATGGGGCATCTGATAGCAATCATCTGCCTGTTGGGGCCATCAGTTGCGCACGCGCAAAAAAATGGCAATCAAGAGCAGCAAAAGAAAATTGCAGAAAACCAGCGCGCTGATCTGCAAAAAAAACTCGCCACACTCAAGCGCAGCATCGATAAAACAGAAAGCGACAAAAGCGATGCCGCTGATGCGCTTGCCGACTCAGAATCTGCAATCTCAGATGCCAAGCGGACACTGTACGACCTCACGCGCGAACAACGCAAAACCGAGGCTGAATTACAGGATTTATCAAAACAACAGGCACAGCTACAACACATCGTCGATGCGCAGCAAAAGCAACTGGCGCAACTGTTACGTGATCAATATGCGGCTGGCAATGAAGATCGCATCAAGTTACTACTGTCCGGCGATGATCCCAATCGTATCAATCGAGAATTACAGTACATGGGCTATGTCTCGCGTGCACAAGCGAACTTGATCGAATCCTTGCGTGCCAATTTGCAAACCATCGAAGACAATCAAGCCAAGCTGCAGCAAGCCAAAGAACATCTCGACAAAATTGCAGGTGACGCACGCAAACAGCATGTCCGCTTACAAACGGAAAAGAAAGAGCGTGCGACCTTGTTATCAAAGTTGTCCAGCAAACTGACGGCGCAACGCAAAGAGGCCGGCAAAATCGAGCGCGATGAACATCGTCTGTCGAGTCTGGTAGATAAATTAGCGACGCTGATAGAAGAACAGCGCAAAGCCGCGCTGGCTGCCGCCAAAAAACGTCAGCAGGAATTAGCCGAGCGAAAAAAACGGATTGCCGAAGCAAAGAAAAACGCTGCTGACGATCGATCTTCTGGTGGAAAAATCAATCCTAGCGATGCGATTGAGGACGATGAGCCACCCGCCGAATCCTATGCGCGCAATACCTTAGTGCCAGATTCAGGCATGCCAGCCGGTGCCTTTGTCGCTTTACGTGGCAAACTGCATTTGCCAGTACGCGGTGATCTAGTCGCGCGTTTTGGTAATAAGCGTAGTGATGCACCAAGCTGGAAAGGCCTGTTTATACGCACTAAAGAAGGCGAAGATGTCCATGCAGTTGCCGGTGGACGCGTCGTATTTGCCGATTGGTTACGTGGTTTTGGCAATATCATTATTGTTGATCATGGCGGTCAATACATGACGATTTATGGCAATAATCAATCTGTACTCAAACACGCTGGCGACATCGTCAAGGGTGGTGACATTATCGCCAGCACAGGTAATAGCGGCGGCAATGAACAATCGGGTTTATACTTTGAGATGCGGTATCAGGGCCGCGCGTTTGACCCACTCAAGTGGGTAACTATTAGGTGAACATGAGAACAAAATTCAAGAATATCGTCTTGGTCAGTATCGGTTTGATTATCGGTGCGATCGGAATGGGTACCCAACTCAATGCAATGGCGCAAAAAAGTGCCGCTTCACCATTGCCAATTGCAGAATTACGACAACTGGCAGAAGTGTTTGGATTGATCAAATCCGACTACGTTGAGCCCGTCGATGATAAAAAGCTACTGACTGAAGCCATTTCTGGCATGGTTTCCTCGCTCGATCCGCATTCTGCCTATCTGGATAAAAAGGCGTTTAAAGAATTACGCGAAAGCACACAAGGTAAGTTTGTCGGCTTGGGCATTGAAGTCGGCATGGAAGATGGCTACGTCAAAGTGATCTCACCGATTGAAGACTCTCCGGCTTACCGAGCAGGCATTAAAGCCGGCGATCTGATCACGCGTCTTGACTCGACACCGGTCAAAGGCATGACGTTAGATCAGGCCGTCAAACGTATGCGCGGCGAGCCCAACACTAAAATTACCCTGACCATCGCCCGCAAGGACGCTGACAAACCCATCGTCGTCACGATCACACGCCAGATCATCCAAATCCAAAGTGTGAAAGGGAAAATTGTTGAGCCCGGTTATGCATGGCTGCGTGTGGCGCAATTCCAAGAGCCAACCGTTGACGATATGGCCAAGAAAATCGCTGCACTGTACGCGCAAGAACCTAATCTGAAGGGTTTAGTGCTCGATCTACGTAACGATCCAGGCGGCGTATTGCCAGGCGCGATTGGCGTCGCTGCGGCCTTCCTGCCAAAAGATGTCGTCATCGTCACGACCAATGGTCAACTACCGGAATCGAAAGCAAGCTACTATGCTCGCCGCGAGTTTTACGCAGCACGCACCGTTGATGATCCATTGGCAAGATTGCCAAACGTACTGAAAAAAGTACCGATCGTTGTATTGGTGAATGCTGGCTCGGCCTCGGCCTCGGAAATCGTGGCTGGCGCGCTGCAGGATTACAAGCGCGCCACCATTATGGGCACCCAGACGTTTGGTAAAGGTTCAGTACAAACCATACGCCAACTGACAACCGACACTGCGGTCAAGTTAACCACTGCACGTTACTACACACCAAACGGCCGCTCGATTCAGGCACGTGGGATAGTGCCGGACATGATGGTGGATGAAACTGCTGAAGGTGATGGCCTGAACGGCTTACGTCTACGTGAAGCAGATCTGCAAAAGCACTTAAGCAATGACAAGGACAAAAGCGCGGAAGTCCATATCAATCTCGAAGAATTGCAAAAAAACGAGCGGCTGGCAGATAAAGAACAAAAGAAGCATAAACCTCTAGAGTTCGGCAGCAAAGACGATTTCCAGCTGCAACAGGCACTCAATTATTTGCAGGGGAAGCCCGTGATCTTGTCCAAGGAAACACCGAAAGACAAGGAAGAGCCAAGTATTAACAAACCAAAAACGGACGAAAAGCCCAAAGCGGAAGAGAAGAAATAAGGTAGTCGTAGCAAAAAAGCCGCAGCAATGCGGCTTTTTTGATTACTCTTTATTTCGGACTAGCCTCTCGAATACAAACGCAAAGCCATCATGAACGACCACCAACTGCTACGTTATTCACGCCATATCCTACTCGACGAAATCGACATCGATGGGCAAGAAAAACTCTTGGCCGCGCATGCCGTAATTATCGGCGCTGGTGGTTTGGGCTCACCTGCCGCTTTTTATCTCGCCTCTGCAGGGATCGGCAAAATCACTTTGATTGACGACGATACGGTTGACCTAACAAATCTACAAAGACAGATTTTGCATACTGCTGCGCGCGTTGGACACGCCAAAGTAGACTCAGGCAAACAAACTTTGCAAGAGATCAATCCAGAGATTGAGATCATCGCTTTAAAAGAGCGTGTCGCCGGTGAGCGTCTGCATGAATTAGTCGGCCAAGCTGACATCGTACTCGATTGCTGTGATAACTTTGCGACCCGTCACGCGATCAACCGCGCCTGTGTCGCCAATCGCGTACCCTTGGTTTCTGGTGCGGCCATCACTTTCGACGGTCAGATCAGCGTGTTTGATCAGCGTCAAGATCAAGCACCTTGCTATGCTTGCTTGTTCCCCGAGGAGCAGCAGTTTGAGGAAGTAAATTGCGCCAGCATGGGCGTGTTTGCGCCACTGGTGGGCATCATCGGTAGCATGCAAGCAGCAGAAGCATTAAAGTTAGTGGCTAACATCGGTACATCATTGGCGGGACGACTGCTATTGCTCGATGCGCGCGCGATGGAATGGACTAGCATCAAAATTTCGCGCAACAGTAGTTGTACCGTGTGTGGTGGCACGCACTAATACCGCATGCTGTACTGCGTCTGATACGCTGCATTTTATGCATTCCATCTGAATTTTACATTTTGCCTTTACGTCAATTTTTCGTACATGCCGGTGATGCGATTCATGGTTTCTAGAATGCGCTCGCTGGTGGTGGCGACATTGGTGGCGGCACGCAAACGATCATTTTGATCCGTCACTCTATTTTTTAGCGCTTGATCAAAGAAAAACCATTGTTGGTCTGCGAGATCCAACTCCCGCTTGATCGCTTCCGTATTCACTGGTGCAGCAACCAGCTCCTGCATGGCGCGCATAAATTCTGTGCGTGCAGTCACCAACTTCTGCAATACATCCGACGTCGGCACCTCCCAACTCATCGATTGATAGAGCTTCGCCATACGCTGCGACAGCATCCGTTGACGACCAGAGAGATTCACCAAGCGAGCGGAAGTCGTACCGGATATTTTTTCCAGTTGTACCGTTGCAGTTTGCGTCAACGCCAGCACCTCATCACTCAATAGCATGACCGCTTGCGCATCTGTTTTGTTTGGCGCGCGATCTTGCAGAACATCCTTGTAGCGTCTCCACGATTTCCCTACCTCCAACAGCGTCGCCTTATTTTCGACTGATGGCGCAAACGTCGTGAGTTCGCTCAATTGAAGCTCAAACAGATTGAGAGAATCAGTAAATATTTGTTCGGAACGTCTCAGATCGATCCCCTGCCCAATCTGCAAGTACGCCTTCCCTATCCGCTGCGACAGCATGCGCTGCCGACCCGATTTATTAATCGCCTCATTGATAGACAAGTTCTGCGCATGCGCAAAAGGAAAAACCAGCGCCATGCTACTCGCAACCATACTCATACCAAGAAATTCACGCCTGTTCATTGTTATTCCCATGATTTGTATTAAAAGGCCTCTCTCAGAAACAACTGCAAAATCAGTGCCAAGTGATAACAAGGCTATGACGGCTTAATCAGGTGCGGCACGGCTCACAACAGTGCGGCGGCGACAATTAATGCGCCAATAGAGGCCGCGTCCGCTCCTTTACATATCTTTACCACCCGCTAGCGAAACCGCAACAGAACCCTTCTACAGTAACGACATGCACACAGACAGTGTGCCTCATGAAAAACTAAGGAGTTTGAATATGAACAGCCAGACCCAACGTAATAACCTTACCGTTACAAGCAAAGATAATCTTTCAACCGGACGTCGCTTAATGCAGGCCGGTGTGGCCGCTGCGCTGGCTGGCATTTTTTCGTTCGCCAGCATCAGTCACGCGCAAGAAAATAAGCCCGCGGCCGCACCAACCAGCAACGCCGAAAAAGTTGGTGCAGAACATCATCAACACCACAAACATTTCCGCCACGGCCCTCGAGATCCTGCGCATGCGCACAAAGGTATGGAGCGTCGTATTGACCGTATGTTGACTAGCGTCAAAGCCAGCGCCGAGCAAAAAACCAAAGTAAAGGCAATCGCCAAATCTGCATTTGACGATCTGCGTCCATTAGAAAAAATAAGTCGCGCCAATCGTGCTCAACAATTTGAACTGTTGACGCAAGCCAAGGTTGATACCGCCGCACTTGAAAAGCTGCGCCAACAGAAACTGCAACTGACAGATCAGCGTTCGGAACGCATCAACAAAGCAATGATTGATGCTGCAGCCGTGCTGACACCTGCGCAACGCGTGGAATTGGCGACGCATATGAAAGCGCAAATGAAAAAACGCCATGACCGTAAAATGGAGCACGGTCACAAACGTGGCGATCAACACGACCACAAGCAAGGTAATCCAACAACACCGCCGCAACAGTAAATGTGCGCTAGCGTCTAAACGCGGATCTTTGTACCACCGTACTCATAGAGGCGAGTTATTCTATGAGTAGGTACGAAGATCCGAATTTGCTTGTTAAATCTGCTTGTTAACTCCAGCAAAGACCGCGTTACACTATGACCATGACGCAACGCTTATTGATGATTGAAGACGACCAACGCCTTGGCGCGATGGTCGCCACGTATTTGGGTCAAAATGGCTTTGAGGTGCAACATTGCGAAACTGCTGCCGAAGGCTTGCAGCAGTTACAGCAAGAGCACGTCGCACCTTTTGCTGCCGTTTTGCTCGACCTGATGTTGCCGGATGCTGATGGCTTAGACGTATGTCGACAGATACGCGCTTATCCGGCGCCTATCGGTACATTGCCAATCGTGATGCTGACCGCCAAGGGTGATCCGATGGATCGCGTGGTAGGACTAGAACTTGGCGCCGATGATTACATTCCTAAGCCTTTTGAGCCCCGTGAACTGCTGGCACGCATACGTGCCGTGTTGCGACGTCAAAGCCCTGCGCCGGCCACGCTCGCGTTGCAAACCATGCGCTTTGGGCGCTTGGAGATCGATCCCGATGCACGCGCGATACGCCTAGATGGTAAAGATTGTCCTGTCACCGCCTATCAATTTAATTTGCTGATGGCGATGGCGGAGCGCGCAGGTCGCGTTTTATCGCGCGAACAATTAATGGATGTGGTCAAGGGTGAGCCTCTTGAAGCATTCGACCGTTCTATCGATGTGCATATAGGCCGCTTACGCGCTGCTATCGAGGATGATCCCAAACAACCAAAACGTATTATTACGGTGCGTGGTGCTGGCTATGTGTTTGCGAAAGCACAAGATGTCTAGTTCTAGCGCCCGGCTGCCAGCTTGGCTTAGCCGCATTTTTAATCGACTGTATGTGCGCATCTATGCGGCGCTATTACTCAGCCTGTTGATCGCTGCCACCTTGTTCGCGATCACGTGGCGCATGAATGCAGATTCGCGTCAAATTGGCCCCAGCCTTGAGTCATTCGCCGTGATTGCCGCCGATGTATTACCGCCTCCAGACGCCAGCGTAGAAGACCAACGTGCCGCGCTGATACGCTGGAAATCACGTATGCGCGCTGACCTTGCATTGTATTCGTCAAATCGAGAATTAATCGCCGAAGCTGGCCGTCCACTGCCGCCATTGGGAGCAACACAAACCGCCAGCGGTTGGCTGGATGGCGGCCCACCTGTATTTGCCGTCAAGCTACCAGACCAACGTTGGCTGGTAGGGCAACGCTCGCATCCGGGTCGGCGCAAGCCACCGGTCAGCTTGCTGGCCGCTTGGCTAATGATCGCGATCGCAATTGGCATCGGCGCTTATCCTATCGTGCGTCGCTTGACGCGTCGTTTAGAGCGACTGCAATCCAGTGTAGAAGCACTTGGTGCCGGACAATTATCAACGCGGATTACAATGCAAGGCGATGATGAAGTCGGCCGACTCGCGAATAGTTTCAATCGTTCTGCTGCCCGCATTGAAGCGCTGATTGAAGCGCAAAAGACCTTGCTGGCAAATGCGTCACATGAGTTGCGCTCACCGTTGGCACGCATAAGGATGGCGGCCGAACTGATGGGGCAACAAGCACCGCCGGCGATTCGCGCCGAGCTCGATCGCAATATCATCGAGCTTGATCAACTGATCGATGAAATTTTGCTGGCCAGTCGTTTGGACGCTAGCAGCGATACCACGCAGGCATTCGAGCCAGTCGACCTAACCGCATTAGTCGCTGAAGAATGTGCGCGTATTGGCCCCGAGATTGAACCAGAAATGGCGGCACAAGCCATCGACATCCAAGGCGATGCACGACTGTTACGTCGCATGGTGCGTAATTTGCTCGAGAATGCACGTCGCTATGGCAATGGCACAGCAATCAAAGTCACGCTGGTCGTACTGGCGGATCAAGTCATATTAGAAGTATGCGATGGTGGCCCAGGTATACCCGCAGCGGAACGTGAAAATATTTTTGCCCCCTTCTATCGTCTACCCGGTGCGCGTGAACGTGACGGCGGGGTCGGCTTAGGCTTGAGTCTGGTACGACAAATCGCACAACGTCACGGCGGTGATGTCGTATGCATGGCGCGCAATGAGCCGGGCACCTGTTTTAAGGTAACGTTGCCAGCATAAAATTAATGCCAGCACTACTAAGCCATCATACTGAATCGCAGCTCAAGCAGGAGCGAATGCGTAATTCAGTATATCGGCACGCGCGCTATGTAGCGCGTGCCGGTGCTTAACTCCAGACTATCGTGGCCGCCATGACGCCGCGTAAAGCACTGCAGACAACAACTTCTTGTGCCTGCCGCAGGTCCTGCATCGATAGTGGGCGTTCCTGCGCATTCCATGCCGGATCATCCAGTAAAACGCTACGCATAATGCCGGGCAATACGCCTGCGGATAAAGGCGGTGTGACCCAAACGCCATCGAGTTTTACAAACAGCGTAGTACGACCACCTTCAGTTAGTTGTCCTAAGTCATTACAAAATAATTGATCAAAAGCACCTTGTTTTTCAGCCTCACGCCACGCGTGATCGTACATGCTGCGGATTGTGGTTTTATGCCGCAAAAATACATCGTCTGCGACAGTCTGGCTAGCGGCCAGCAATAGCTTGACTGGTAGCGTAATCGGACGCAACACTGCACTCTGAATCACATATTCTCCGGATGCTTGCAATGCCAAACGCATCCTGTACGGGCCGTCATCCGGCAAATTTTCACACGCTGTAGTCAATGCGGTCTTTATCAGCGCGTCCTCAAAAACAAAGCCAAAGTAGCTCGCGGATTTCTGCAAACGCGCTAGATGTTTTCCCACATAACGACATCCATCAGTTCGAGTCGCGTACATAGTTTCGAACAATTCAAACTCGCTAGGCATCGCCGTCAAGAAGTGCGCTTTTAAATGGCACTCTTGATACTCCAAGGCTGGCACGCTGTCGTACACGATGCCGGCACCTACGCCCATTTCACCACGATAAAAATGATCGCCGGTTTGCTGTAACTCCAAAGTGCGTATCGGTACAGATAGGCAGAAATTACCTACTTCGAAAGATTCAGTGCTGATATTTTTTTGCGTTGGCGGATCAAACCAACCAATTGCGCCCGTGTACAGTCCCCGCGGCGCAGCTTCTATCTGCTGAATAATCTGCATTGTTCTATGCTTGGGCGCGCCAGTGATAGAACCACACGGATACAACGCAGAAAACAGTTCAAACAGCGAAACGTCATCACGCATTTGCGCATGGATTGTTGACGTCATTTGCAACACGCTGCTGTATCGCTGCACATCAAATAAACGCTCGACTTTCACCGTGCCGGTTTGCGCGACACGTCCTAAATCATTGCGCAACAGATCGACAATCATCAGATTTTCTGCACGATTTTTGTCATCATTCGACAAGACGTAAGCGGCGTGCGCATCTTGCTGCACCTCGCCGCTTGCTGCAGCGGTGCCTTTCATCGGTCTCACAGTGAGCTGCGCGCCATCCTTGCGCACGAACAGCTCAGGCGACAACGACAATACTGCCCGACCATCTGGTAATGCAATCAACGCACCATAAGGCACAGGTTGGCGTGCGCGCAGACGCTGGTAGAGCGCAGGTAACGAGCCATACGCATCAAAGGTGTAGCGATAGGTGTAATTGACCTGATAGGTATCGCCAGCGCGGATATAGTTTTGTATGTGCGTAAGCGCAGCATCAAATTCGGCGGCATCAAGCTGTGCCGCTACATCAGCAATCCCTGCCGGTCGCTTGTCGCTTTGCTGCGCTAGCCAATTTCCAACTGCTGCTGCATCCAGATAGTCACACTGCGCAAACAGCAAGGCTTCAGCCAACGGCAATTCGCCGCGATCAGCCTGCAGTGATATGTCGTGCATCGCCACACCCAGATCGTATGAAAACAGTGTGACCGCATATTTTCCATCATGCAGTTGCTGCTGTAACTGCATAAAGAAATCAGCTAATTGTGCAAGTTCAGTGCAACACAATTTGCCCAGATAGGCATTATAAAGACGCGATTGTGGAGAAGCAGATGCGGCAATGGCATCACTGTCGTCGAGCAAGGCAAAGCAAGCACCCTCGGAATCGTTAGCGGGAATAAAAAGAGACATAAATCAGAGAAGACGTGCAAAGCGAAAAAGCCATTGTACGGCCAAGACAATCTTCGCAGCAGATCAGATGGGGGCAGACGCACCACACCATCTGGCCAACAATCAAGCTAGCAACATCGCAATCTGCATCGCTGCATGCTCGGACGGCTTACTAACGAAACCGGATTTTGCATAGCGTTGCCAATGTCCCAGCACCGCGTTGACGATCAAATTGGCGCGTACGGCGGCGTCTTCTTCGCGACCCTGTTGCTGCGACGCGGCTAAACGTAGTGATTGTCGGATGGCCAATTCTATGCGTTCAACAAATTGATTCATGCGTAACTGTAGCCGTTCATTCTCATTGATTAGTGCATCACCTATCATCACGCGCGTCATTCCTGGATTACGCTCCGCAAAATTAAGTAACATCAGAACGATGGCATGTACCTGCGTGCGGCCATCTTCTTGCTGTTCGGTGATTTTATTGATGAGGCCGAAAACACTAGATTCGATAAATTCAATCAAGCCTTCAAACATTTGCGCCTTGCTGGCGAAGTGTCGATATAACGCTGCCTCAGATACTTCGACCTTGGCGGCCAGCGCCGCTGTGGTAATTTTTTCGCCCTTAGGTTGCTCTAGCATGGTTGCCAAAACCTGAAGGATCTGAAGTTTGCGTTCGCCTGGTTTAGTAGTTGCCATAGTTTTTATAGGAGGTAAGCCAACGGACTAGCGCAGTCTATGCAGCTGCCTGAATAGTTGCCCTACGGATTTTACTTTGACATCCACATAAATGGGGCGCTTTGTCGCTGGATTTGTTGTAGCGACGCCCGCTGGCAGTTTGGCGGGGAGTATGGCGCGGGTTTTAGCATGCGTGCGCTTGTGTGCATCGCCGGCCGAATTAGTCGCTAAATACTGGGTCACCAATACCGTCTTCAAACCGACGGCCTTAGCCGCCTTCAGATTGCTAACGGTGTCTTCCACCAGCACACAGTTTTGTGGCACCAACCGCTCGCGCGCCATCAATTTACGTAACATGATCTTGGACGGCTTGGGGCGCAAGCGACGGTGAACGTGCATCGATTCAACCGCGACATGTTTAGCGAAGTGTCGATGCAAACCCATGTGCCGCAGTACATCGCGCGAATATCGTTGTGGTGCATTGGTCAACAGAATCTTCTTGCCAGGTAAGCCACGCAATATTTTTGCCACGCCGCGCTCCACACGTAGCATGGTTGCCAGATCATCAAACTGGTGCGCCGCATATAAAAAATCTTCTGTGCGCACCTGATGGTGATTTACCATACCGAGCAAAGTTGCACCGTAGCGTCGCCAATAAGCGACCCGCATCGCGTTAACCGCAATCTCATCGCAAGGTTCGCCGCATTCGCGCAATACCTTGGCAATAAAGATATTCATGTTGAGATGGATGGCAGGAAAAATCGCGTGCGATGCATCATGCAAAGTATTATCGAGATCGAACAGCCAAGTCATCCCGCGTCGTTTTAGTTTACGCATCGCTTCATTTTACGCATAGCTTCCTTTAACGTCTGGATATGACGTGAACTAAGCGAACTAGGTAACAAGGCCACATAGGAAATTACATGTTTCACAATAAAAATCGCAGCCACAATTTTAAACATGCTGCTGTCCTAGCCATCAGTCTATTTTTCAGCTTGCCATTCGTTGAATCTATCGCACACGCCGAGCCAGCGGCAGCTGGCACGCAAACCAGCGTTAGCAATCGCAAACCTCCGACGATCAAGCGACGTGGCACGCTCTACCGAGTTCGCGATCTTCGACAGGGTCACACCGCCTACTTGTTTGGCACAGTTCACGTCGGACAAACCGCATTTTATCCGCTCGAACCTGAAGTGACAAAAGCGCTAAATCAGGCAGGCAAACTCGTCTTGGAAGTCGATATGCGCAACGCCGATGCAATGCAACAAGCCTTTGTTAAATACGGTATGTATCCAGCGGATCAAACGCTCGCACAGAATATATCCGATGACACATTAACTAAACTTAAGCGCGCACTAAAAAATGTCGGCGTCACGTATGACCAAGTCGCACAGATCAAGCCGTGGATGGTCGCCAATTTATTACTGATAAAGGAATTAGAACTACATGGATACCCCGCCGAACAAGGCATAGAAATGTATTTTTTATCACAGGCCTAACAGCAAGGGAAAAACGTAGGCGAGCTAGAAACAGCAGGCTATCAACTTTCCTTGTTCGACAGCATGGCGCCGCAGCAACAAGAAATCTATCTGCGCGAAAGTATGGCTGATCTAGCAAATGGCTCTACACTCAAAAAAAGTCTGCGCTTACTAAACGCCTGGCGCAATGCTGACAGCAAGGAACTGCTGCGTTCTTTCCGAGAACTACAAACTGAAAAATCCGCGACTGCTAGCTTCGAGAAAAAAGTATTGATTGATGGACGCAATCCAAGCTTGACCAATAAGATTGAAATACTACTGAAACAAGATAAAGCCAGCTTTGTTGCGATTGGCGCTTATCATTTACTTGGCGAGAAAGGCGTGCCGGCGTTACTACAACAACGTGGTTATGAAGTGCAAAAACTATATTGAAAAGAGAACTCATTTTTCGAGTTTTAATGCTTAAAAAAAGGCGTGTTAACCAGATGGTCAACACGCCTTTTTAACCAAATAATTTTGGTTAGTGCGAACGGATCATCGTACCAAACGCCTGCTCAGTCAGTACCTCCAGCAACAACGAATGTTCGATCCGACCATCAATGATATGCACGGTATTAACTCCCGATTTCGCAGCATCCAACGCTGATGAAATCTTCGGCAACATGCCGCCGGAGATCGTGCCGTCAGCGAACATTTCATCGATCTCGCGTGCGGACAAATCGGTTAACAAATTCCCGCTCTTGTCTTGTACACCCGCGATGTTGGTCATCATGATCAGCTTCTCGGCCTTCAGGATTTCAGCAATTTTGCCAGCCACGACGTCCGCATTGATGTTGTATGCCTGACCGTCATCGCCAAAACCGATAGGCGAAATGATAGGAATAAATGCGTCGTCCTGCAACGCTTTAACGACCGCAGGATTGATTGCCTCGATGTCGCCGACAAAACCGATATCCAAAAACTGTCCTGGTTTTTCTCGATCCGGCATCTGCATCTTGCGCGCGCGGATCAAGCCACCATCCTTGCCGGTCAAACCGACTGCTTGACCGCCATAATGATTGATCAGCATCACGATGTCTTGCTGTACCTCACCACCCAGCACCCATTCGACCACTTCCATGGTTTCTTCATCGGTGATACGCATGCCTTGGACAAAAGTGCCCTGCTTGCCGATTTTCTTCAATGCATTGTCGATTTGCGGGCCGCCGCCATGTACCACGACTGGATTCATCCCGACCAGCTTGAGCAAAATCACATCGCGTGCGAAACCATGTTTCAGGTGTTCTTCCGTCATCGCATTGCCACCGTATTTGACGACGATCGTCTTGCCGTGAAATTTACGGATATACGGCAAAGCCTCCGCCAAAATCTGCGCCTGAATTTGTGGCGAGACTACGGTAAGATCGGCGTTGGTATCGGTCTGGTCGTTCATGTCATATCCTGAAAATCAATGTACGCGATTTTACAGGGAATGCAGATTCATTTCTCGGCTCTTTTTCTTAGCTGTTTTTATGCCACACCTTGCCAGGCTTGGCCTATCGCCGGAAAATTTTGATCTAAGCTGCGCTTCGCCGTTTTACGATCGGCATTTTCGCAGAACCCGCTTTACTTGATCACAAGCAGATAATGTGAGACATGGCATAAAATGCGCAGCCTTCCTATAACGGCAACGATTTTTACGCGCCGCCAACTATTGTAGAAAGACCATACGCGATGAGCATTTGCCCATCCTGCAGCATAGAATTCACCTGCGGCGTAGTCGACCAAGATGACGCCTCTATTAACGTCGTCTGCTGGTGCATGGCGCTACCAAAAACAGCGGCGTCACCCACACGATGCGCTGCATTTTCGACCAGCGATTACGCATCGAAGCAGTGCTTATGCCACGCTTGTCTGAAAAAGCGATTTCTGCAGGCCTAGTCATTTTGATATGACGAAGAAATATCGTACGGAAATTTTGAACGAGAAAATCAAGTCGCCATTCAACAGCGCTAAGTCGACGCGGCTAAACCAATCCAAGTATGACAAATTGGTCATTCCAAACTTTTAGCTATTTGTGGCGAGTCGCCAAGTCTTATTCAGCGGAACCACAGTTACGAATTTCTTGACGCGGGAACTCAGCCTTGATTTTTTTCAATGCAAGCAGCGCCTCCGCATTCAACGCCGAAAGTTGAAAAGCCACCTTGGCAGTGTTCGCGCCACGATCACTAATCCGCGCGCTACGTACACCTTTCTTAGTCAAATCCGCCAAGTGCTTGCGGGCCGCCTCTTCGGTTTTAAAGACACCCAAAGATATCCCCCACTGCAAAGGCGTATCGTCTTGAATAATAAAAAAATCATCGACCCCTAAATTTTTAAGCTCGGCGGCCTTTTTTTCTGCGCCCGCACGATTATCTTGTGCTGGAATATAAACAACGTGACGCAAGCTATCTGGGATTGGTCGGCGTTTGGTTTGGTCTTGAAGCGACAGTGCTGCTAATTTTTTCTCAAAACGTTTAGCATCGACCGGATCGAAATTGCCAACTTCTGTACACGCAATATTGGCGAGCGGCTTGGCAGGTGCATTAGTTGATGCATTGGATGCCATTGCTTTTTCCACTGCAGCCACCGTCCTGTCGAGTGCAGCATCCGCTTCGGCTACGCTGACTGTAACGGTCGTGTTTTCTTCCGCCTTGATTGGCGTCGCAGAGCTTGTTTGCAATGCTGATTCGGCTTCGAGCCGTGGCAGTAAGCGTAGCTTGTCTGCATTCAACTGCTGCTTGAGACGCGCCGGCTCATGGTTGGATGACATCCACTCGTCGAGGTAGCCTTGCTGAAAAGCAAACAGGCCGCCATTGATCAAAAGCAGTAAAAAGAACAGAATTTTTAACATGTGGAATGGGTGTGGATAGCTACCGTCTGCAAGCCTATTAGAACCAGATTATCTACGCGCTCGTAACTAATATTTAAGTGTGGCGCAATCAGATCTGCCGCCCCGCCTGCCAGAATACAAGAAACCGGCGTGTCAGGGTACATTGTCGAGAGCGCGGCGTAAGCACGCGCTATCGCTCCAGTCTGCGCAGCCAGACAGCCGCTAACGATCGCCGCATCCGTGTGATCGGCAAATGGCTGCAAATCATCGGCGTGCAATGCAACCTCTGGGAGTTGTGCCGTATTTTTTGCCAATATGCTTGCCATCAGTCCCAAACCCGGCAATATCATGCCGCCGATAAAAGTGCCGTCTGCCGATACTGCATCCAGTGTGGTCGCCGTACCGCAAGTTGCAACTAGCAAAGGGCGCTCCGGAAACAAGGCGTGCGCGCCGATAGCCGCCGCAAAACGATCACAACCTAATTGTGCTGGCTTTTGATACGCATTGCGCACGCCGCCCGCTGTTTCGGTTGAGGCAAACCATTCCACCGCCACTGGCTTGGTGCCCAAGGCACGAAACACGGCTATTTGTAGTTGATCATGTAAGCCAGCGCCAGCAACATTGGAAATCATCACGCGACCAATGCTAAAGCTGCGCCAAATTTCTACTAATTGTTCAGCCTCGCTACGCGCGACTGAGCCAGATGCATGCCAAGCGCCCATTACCGGATCGGGTATTGTGCGATCCATCAGTGCCCACTTGATTCTTGTATTCCCTGCATCAACCAGCAACAGCATGGCCTTTTCCTTGTATCTAATTGAGCTTTTTATGCTGCGCGCAACGACACATCGCCGGCAACGATCGGTACTAATCCAGTTGCTGTCTGCAGCAACAATGCTCCACTGTCATCAACGCCAAGGGCAATCCCTTGATGCAGTATCTTGCCATGATCCATGATGTTGACGTTATTTTTTGCATGTGCATGCAAAATGTTCCAACGCTCGGAAAACGCGGCAAATCCTTGTTGCGCAAATAAATCCAGCGCAGCCGCCAGTGCGGTCGTCAGCATCGCCATTGTCTGCTCGCGATCGCCATCTAACTCGGGCGCTGCTGCGATTTTCGCGAGCGGTGTATTCACTTCAGCTTGTGCTACGTCTTTTAAAACTGCGCCCGGATTGGTTGAAGACTCGGACAAGAAATTTAGCTGCGGCGGTATCGCAATGTTGATGCCGATACCGATTACGGCCCAAATTCCGTTGCCGTTTTTTTCTGTCGCAGTCTCTATCAAGATACCGGCAAGCTTGCCGCCATCACGCAAAATATCATTTGGCCATTTCAGTTGTGCGCGGACACCAAGCTCGCGCAATACTTCCGCTATTGTTACACCGACTGCTAACGGCAACCCCTTGAGTCTTTGTAATGGCAAGGTAAAGCGCCATGCCAGCGAAAATGTCAGCGTTGCATCAGCGGCAGATTGCCAACTGCGCCCAGCTCTTCCCTTGCCAGCAGTTTGCGTTTCCGCCCATAACAACATCGGACCATTTAAAGTCGGGATCGCTTTCAGCAAGTCGCTATTTGTGGAGCCGGTTTCAGCAACCACGCGAATCGCAATGTGACGTGCAGCGGCACCGCATAAAGCAGCCACACGTGTCGCGGAAATCGGGATAGAGGCGTGGGGAGATGTCATACGCACATTGTAGCTGCATGCGTACGTGCGGTGGCTGACACAATGACGTAAATAGTGCGCGTGACGTGTTGCTCGTTCTACCTTACACTGCTTACCATGCAAAACGCAGCTTCACCGACCATCGAATATCAAGCAGATCCAAACGGCGTTGGCGGCCATGTTGTCGTCAGTGGTGTGTGGCAGGTGCGCGCGCTCGCAAATAAAAAACTAATGCCTAGCTTAATCAAGGCATTGCGGGCGGTACCCCGTCGCGCAGCTACGCATTGGGATTTGACACAAATTGAAGCGCTAGATTACATCGGTGCCCAAATGTTGTGGAATAGCTGGAATAAAAAGCGTCCAGCAAAATTGCAGATCGCGCCACAGCACGAGGCTTTCTTCCAACGCCTGGAAGAAACCGGCACCTTGCGCATCAAAAAACTGCCGCAACAACATTGGTTTTCACTAGATGCGCTTCATCATCTAAAAGACATACTGCTAGATCATCTGCTCGGCTTCATCGCTTTACTCGGGCAGCTCGTGATGGATATCGGCCATTTCTTTCGCGATTTTCGCAATGGTCCATGGAAAGAGATTTCAGCCAGTATTTTTCATACCGGTTTTCAAGCGTTAGGCATCACTGCGCTAGTTGGTTTTTTGATTGGCGTGGTGCTGTCTTATTTATCCGCACAACAGTTGCATCAATTCGGTGGCGATATCTATCTGGTCAATATTCTTGGCATGAGTGTGATTCGCGAACTGGGGCCTTTGTTGGCGGCAATTTTGGTGGCTGGTCGTTCCGGCTCGTCTATCACCGCACAACTTGGCGTGATGCGCGTCACCGAAGAGCTCGATGCAATGCAAGTGATGGGGCTCGCGCACGGCTATCGCTTGATTATGCCGCGCGTGCTGGCGTTGGCAATCTCGATGCCACTACTGGTAATCTGGACCGATGCGATGGCATTGATCGGCGGTATGGTGGCGGCTAATCTCGAGCTTGGACTTTCCTACAAATATTTTATCTTGTCACTGCCGGATTCTGTGCCACTCGCCAATTACTGGATCGGGCTCGGCAAAGGTGTGGTCTTTGGTAGTTTGATCGCGCTGGTTGCTTGCCATTTTGGACTACGGATCAAAGCAAATACCGAAAGCTTGGGAGCAGGCACGACCTTATCCGTGGTGAGTGCGATTACGATCGTCATCATAGCCGACGCGGTATTTGCGATTTTGTTTAGCGGGGTGGGGTTCTAATGGCAAACGATCAAGATAGCGTGCCACCCGACGCGCAAGCGATCATTCAAATTGAGGGGCTACGTACCCAGTTTGACGATGTGGTGGTACATGAAAACCTCAATCTCAGCATCAATCGCGGCGAGGTGGTGTCGTTGGTGGGTGGCTCGGGTTCAGGCAAGACAGTACTGTTGCGCCAGATGCTAGGCTTGACGCACCCAACGAGCGGTAGCGTACGGATCTTTGGCGAAGATATAGGCAAAATCGATATGTCAGAATTGCGACAATTGCGCAATCGCTGGGGTATGCTATTCCAGCAAGGGGCCTTGTTTTCATCTTTCAATGTGCTCGACAATGTGGCACAACCTATGCGTGAGTTGCGTGTATTGCCGAAAGCCTTGGTTCGCGATGCGGCATTATTAAAATTGCAAATGGCCGGCATCGGTCCTGAGCATGCACGCAAGATGCCGTCTGATTTATCGGGCGGCATGATCAAACGGGTTGCATTGGCGCGGGCACTCGCGCTCGACCCAGAATTATTATTTTTGGATGAGCCGACTGCTGGTCTCGATCCAAATGCGTCAGAAAGTTTTGTCGATCTGATCCGCGAGCTGCGTGAGGAAATGCATTTAACCGTGGTGATGGTCACGCATGATTTAGACACACTGTTTGCGTTATCCTCCAAAGTTGCGGTGCTGGCGGACAAACACATCATCACTTATTGCAAACCTGAGAATGTAGTGGAGTTTAAGCATCCGTTTATAGAGACTTTTTTCCGTGGCGAACGCGGTCAGCGTGCAATCGATGCCTTGCCAGAACGACAGGATAATGACGCGCAAAAAGACAGTAAAAAAAATATCTAGCGATACACATCACCGCACACAAACTTTATAGAAAACGACGCTCAACGATGCAATTGAATTATGGACAGAGATAATGGAGAATAAATCGCACGCCTTGATGGCTGGCATTTTCACCATCGTATTGGTAATTGCAGGTGTGCTCATTGCACTCTGGTTTAATCGTGACCGCGTCGAGCGCGTGCCCTATGAAATCGCCACTACCTTATCCATTCCCGGTTTGAATCCACAAGCTTCGGTACGCTATCGTGGCTTGGACGTAGGCCGCGTTGATAAAATTTTATTCGATCCTAAAAAAGCTGGTCGTATCCTGATTAAATTCAGCGTCGCCAAAAATACCCCGATAACGCACTCCACCTTTGCCACCCTTGGTTACCAAGGCGTTACCGGCATCGCCTATGTGCAACTCGACGACAATGACGAGAATCCCAAGTTATTACCGTCATCTGACAAAAATTTGGCGCGCATAGAATTACGCCCAGGCTTGCTCGATACCTTGCAAATGCGCGGTCTCGAAATTATGAAACAAACCGAAGAAGTGATGACGCGTATGAATACGATGCTGTCTGACGGTAATCAGAAGAGCATCTTGAAGGCATTTTCCGATGTGAGTGCCGCTGCTGATGAGGTACGTACGGCGGCAAATCAGATGACGCCGACATTGAAAAAATTGCCCGCGCTTGCCGATCAAACCAATCAAGCGGTCGCTTCGTTTGAGAAGTTATCCAACAATCTAAATGCGCTGACAGTGCGATTAAACGCCACCAACGGGCCTATCGACAATATCAATGATGCCGCGGAAAAAGTAGGTTCTGCGGCCAATCTGCTGGAGTTCCAGCTGACGCCGCTATTAGGAGAAACGCAGCATACGATGCGCACCTTGAATCGCACGCTCGACAATTTTAATCAGCGACCACAGAGCATATTGTTTGGTGCGGGCTCGGCGCAACCTGGCCCTGGTGAAGCTGGCTTTACCGCTCCCACAAAATAAGCCGAGGAATAAATGACTATCATGCCCAACTCTTTTTTCGTCACGCTTGCCCTCGGCATCAGCATGCTGATTACTGGCTGCACGACTCAGCAACCGTCACCGCTGACTGCCTATGATTTAGGTAGCGTCAGCCAAGCAAATGATGCGCCTCTGCAGGCACGCTTGAAATCCCTTAACTTGCCTACCATTGGCTTGGCAGAAGTTACTACGCCAGCTTGGCTGGATAGTCAGCAGATGATGTACCGTCTCAGCTACGGTAACGATCAGCAAACCCATGCTTACGCTAGCAATCGTTGGTCTATGAGCCCGGCACAGTTATTTCAGCAACGCTTAACGGCGCGCCTGTCACAAGCGGGTGCGGGTATTGTGTCGGCGTCTGACGGCGCGCTCAATGTGCCAGTATTACATGTGGCATTAGATGATTTTTCTCAAGTGTTTACCAGTGTCTCGCAAAACCATGCCCGCGCCACAGTGCGCGCTTCGCTATATGATGGTCGTAATTTAATCGCGCAAAAAATGTTTAATGTAAGCACCCCTAGTACCAGCGCCGATGCGCAGGGTGGTGCGCGCGCCTTATCTGAAGCCAGTGATGCCATCATCGATAATATAGCCGTATGGTTAAGCAAGTACCCGCCGAAAAAATAATTTCCTCCTTACCGCCAAACTCGGCGCCACGGGCGTCGATATTTGCGCGCGCCGGCTTACTGGCGTATGTGCTGTTGATTGTCTACGCTAGCCTGTATCCGTTTACCGGTTGGCAAGATATAGGCTTGCCGCTACGCACCTATCTGTTCGCACGCATGCCGCATTATTGGACCGGCTTTGATGTGGTGATGAACATCATCGGCTACATCCCGCTTGGCATCTTGACCGCGTATGCACTCTATCCGCGCATACGTCGTAACCCAGCACTTTTTATTGCATTGCTATTTGGCGTTTTGGTCTCCGGCGCGATGGAAGCAACCCAAACTTTGCTGCCAAATCGCGTGGCTTCTAATCTGGATTTTTTAACCAATAGCCTAGGCGCGCTGATCGGTGCCGTGATCGGCAGTCGCACTGATCATTTGGTAATAGAGCGCAGTCGCTTGCGCCATCTACGACATCGCTGGTTTCTGCCACAGGCTAGCCGTGGCTTGATTGTTTTTGCGTTGTGGCCGTTGGCGCAAATCTATCCACAAAGCTATCTATTTGGTAATGGACAGATCCTTCCCATCCTGTCCGACTGGTTATCGACTTGGATCAAGATGCCCATCGATCTGAGTGGGTGGTTGCATAACGGCATCGTTCTGACGGTCAAACAATATTGGTTGACTGAAGCCATCGTCACCGCTTGTGGCATGGCCAGCGCTTTATTGATGTTGTCGTGCATGCTGCGCCAACGCGCATCGCGTAGTTTTTTATTGCCGGGCTTTTTGGCAGTGGCATTGGTCGTCAAGACACTGGCGACTGCTTTATTATTCACACCAGAAAATGCATTTACGTGGCTGACGCCCGGTGCGCAAGGCGGCATATTACTGGGATTAGCGATGCTCGGTGGCAGTGTGTTTTTGTCGTCCGCCATGCAACGTCGCCTTGCGGTGTTATTACTTTTGCTCGCACTGTGCGTTGTTAATAGCGTGCCAGCCAATCCTTATTTTGTCGCCACGTTAGAAACCTGGGTGCAAGGGAAATTTCTCAACTTCAATGGCGCTGCGCAATTTCTGGCGCTGCTATGGCCGTTTTCTGCACTTTGGTTTTTGCTCCATTCCACGCATAGGGTGAAGTAAACACGAGGCAGGTGTATCATTTCACTCTTTGAGTGGCTGTCTCATGTCTGACGAAAAACCCTTCTTTGCCCAGCACCTGTTCATTTGCATGAACCAACGCGACGATGGTCGCGAATGTTGTGCCAGCAAAGGGGCACAAGCAGCACAAAAATATCTAAAAGAACGTACCAAAGAATTGAAATTGAACCGAAGTGGTGATGTGCGTGTCAATCAATCCGGTTGTCTTGGGCGTTGTGAAGAAGGTCCAGTGCTCGTCATTTATCCGCAAGGTACTTGGTACACCTATATCGACAACGAAGATCTTGACGAGATTATCGATGGTCATCTGGTCGGCGGAAAAATTGTCGAGCGGCTAAAAATTTAATTTTCGCGCCCGCTTTCTTGCCACTTTTGCATTCTGCCAATTTTCTTTTTTGAGTTTTATTCCATGTTGTATGTCGCCTCTGCAATCTCTACGCTGTCATTCTTCGGCCACCACTCGATGACTCAGGCATGAACGCGCAAACCCAACGTTTTTCGCTAACTGGAGTCGCTGGCCCGCTTGAATGCGCACTCGATTTACCAGAAACCACGCCAGTCGGTATTGCACTCGTCGCGCATCCTCATCCGCTGTTTGGCGGCACCATGGACAACAAAGTTGTGCATACTTTGACACGTGCTTTCGTCGCACTTGGTTATGCAACGGCGCGCATGAATTTTCGAGGCGTTGGCAGTTCTGGCGGCGATTATGACGAAGGTGTCGGCGAAACTGACGATATGGCGCAATTGTTGGCGCATATGCAGCTGCAATATCCGGGGTTGCCCTTGGCACTGGCCGGCTTTTCTTTCGGCACCTTTGTTCAAACACAATTACAAAAACGATTAGAAGCACAAGCAACACCGGCACAAAGATTAGTGTTGGTCGGTTCGGCACCAGGCAAATGGCCACTACCAACCGTGCCGGCTGATACCATACTGATACACGGCGAACTAGATGAAACCATTCCACTGGTGGATGTATTTGAATGGGCGCGCCCGCAAGATCTGCCAATTTTTGTGGTGACCGGTGCAGATCATTTTTTTAATCGAAAATTGCATCACATCAAAACCCATGTGATCGAAAATTGGTGATCTTGTTCAACCAATGTACATGGCGTGCGATGGATGCACATCGACCTATCGCCCACACTATTATTGTTTAAGTTTTTTAATTATTTTTATTCAACCACCGCTCATGTTTTACCGTGACGCTTACTTCCATAGGTTCCCATGAAAAAATTACTCGCGGCCATCGCCGTCACCGTTCTATCACTATCGACTGCACTCGCACAAACGGTGCCTGCGCCCAATCTGGCGGCAAAATCATGGTTGCTGCTGGATGCGACTAGCAATCAAATTTTGACCTCACATAATGCGGACGCACGCATCGAGCCAGCCTCGCTGACGAAATTGATGACCGCTTACGTGGTGTTTGAAGCCTTGCGCGATAAGCGCCTAAGCATGGATCAGATGGTGACGGTCTCGACCCGTGCTTGGAAAGTAGATCCAGAGAGCTCAAAAATGTTTATCGAGCCGCGCGTTCCTGTCAGCATTCATGATCTGGTTTATGGCCTGGTCGTGCAATCGGGTAACGATGCTGCGGTTGCGTTGGCCGAAGCTACCGCTGGTACTGAAGAAGCATTCGTTACCTTAATGAATCGCGAAGCCGAACGCATGGGCATGAAACATACGCGCTTTGGCAATGCGCACGGCTTGCCCGATCAAAACAACTACTCGACTGCGCACGATCTGGCAATTTTGGCCGAGCGTAGCGCGGTTGATCATCCTGAATATTTCAAGATTTATTCGGTTAAGGATTTCACCTATAACAAGATCAAGCAAGCCAACCGCAATCGTTTATTGTGGCTCGATCCTAGTGTCGATGGCCTTAAAACCGGCCACACGCAGCAAGCAGGCTATTGTCTGGTTACCAGCGCCTTGCGCGCAAGCGGCGCCAACCAACGCCGTTTAATTTCTGTGGTACTGGGCGCCTCCTCCGACCAAGCACGCTCGCAGGAAAGCCAACGCCTGCTGAACTGGGGTTACCAAAACTTTGACATCGTAAAGCTATATGGCAAAGATCAAGCGATCGCCACTCCAGATGTTTGGAAAGGTTCGCAAAGCACCGTCAAGATCGGCTTTACGCATGATGTCTTTGTCACCGTACCCAAGGGCGCAGGTGGCAATCTCAAGCCGGTATTGGCGCGCAAAGATCCTTTGGTCGCCCCTATCGATCTGAATAGTAAAGTAGGCACCGTTAAAGTGAGTGGCTCCGACGGCAAGGTATATGCGGAGCTGCCAGTGGTGTCGCTGGAGCAAGTTGGACCAGCAGGTTTCTTTGGTCGTGCTTTCGATTCGATGCGTTTGTGGTTTAAGTAAAGTGGTTTCACTAAACCTCAACTAAGCGCTGACTAATCACCATAAACGGCAAACGATCTAGCGGCAAATTCGACTGAAACTCGGATTTGCCGCTTTTTTTGGCATGGCGATTTTATTTATCCTATGCTTGCTGGACAGCGCACGAAAAGCGTCCGTATTTGCTGGCGTGACGACAATCAGACCAACTATTGGAAAGCGCACGCCTGTCCCCATTTGAGGTAAACGATTCTGAATGTCTAGCGGGATATTTTTAATGTGGATCAACGCCGCTGTATCATGGCGCAATGCCTCACCCGCAACGCTGTCTATCAATTAAAGCGAGTATAACGATGACCGAACCACAAGAAAGCCTGATCGAATATCCGAGCGACTTCCCCATTAAGATCATGGGACCAGCGCACGATGAATTTATCGCGAACATGGTGGAACTGGTATTGCTACACGATGCCGAGTTTCATACCGGGAAAATGGAAACGCGCCCTTCGTCGGGCGGCAACTATCTGTCACTAACCGTGACAGTGCGCGCCACCAGCCGCGAACAACTCGATAATCTATATCGCGCGTTGTCATCGCATCCTATGGTCAAGTTTGCACTGTAACAGCGTCGCATTTAAATCACCCTGTGTTGACCACTGGCTACGCCTGCTGTTGAACATGCAATACGAGGGCGCGTTTCGACATTTTTAAGTACACTGGCGTCCATGTCAGTCGCCATACCCTCCGTCATCGCCAGCACTACCCGACCCACGGTGTTACAACGTGGGCGGGAACCTTACGACATCACGTATACCGCAATGCGTGCGTTTACTGATGCACGCACAGCTCAGACTGCTGACGAATTGTGGATAGTGGAACATCCGCCGGTTTTCACCTTAGGATTAGGCGCCGATCCTACCCATGTTCTAGAGGCGCACGATGTTGCGGTTGTACAAACCGATAGGGGTGGCGAAGTGACCTATCACGGCCCCGGCCAAGTGGTCATTTATCTGCTGCTTGATCTGCGTCGTCATCGCAATGACGCGCGACTCTTTGCCCGCGAGCTTGTCAACAAAATCGAGCAAGCCGTGATTGACACCCTGGCGGCGTATAATCTCGCTTGTGAACGTAAGCTGGGAGCGCCCGGTATTTACTTATCTGAAGGCCCATTGCAAGGCGCCAAGATCGCCGCTTTAGGACTAAAGATTCGCGGCAATGGTTGCACTTATCATGGCGTATCACTCAATGTCGCGATGGATTTGACACCTTTTTCATGGATCAATCCTTGTGGCTACGAAGGACTCGTGACCGCTGACATGCGCACGCTAGGCGTCGATACCACGCTAGATGCAGTGCAGACCATGCTGGCAGAACGTTTATGTATTAGTTTGGCAAGAGAGAAATAATCGAGCCGCACGCAAATCAGCAGCAAGATAGAAACGCCCCTAGCGAAAATTAAATTTTTAACCGTGGCAACGACACACTCTGCGCCACGACCATTGTCGATCTATCCGCCACCCGCTCTGATCGACAATTTAACGTAAAGCGAACAGCCTTATATGAGTACCGAATTCAAACCGGCAGATCTCGCCGAAACATCGACTACCAGTGCGCCTGCTACTACCAACGCTTATAACCCTAGCGAAAAACAAAAAGGCAAAGCCAAAACCATCCGCATCCCAATCAAGGTGGTTCAGGCAGAACGCTTGCCAAAGCCGGATTGGATCCGCGTCAAGGCTGGCTCTACTTCTACCCGCTTCTATGAAATCAAAGACATTCTGCGCGCCAATAATTTGGTGACGGTGTGCGAAGAAGCGAGTTGCCCGAATATCGGTGAATGTTTCGGCAAAGGCACCGCCACCTTTATGATCATGGGCGACAAGTGCACGCGTCGCTGCCCATTCTGCGATGTCGGCCACGGCCGCCCCGACCCACTCGATGTCAACGAACCAGAAAATCTGGCCAAGACGATTGCTGCCTTGCGTTTGAATTACGTGGTCATTACCTCCGTTGATAGAGACGACCTGCGCGATGGCGGGGCCGGCCATTTTGCCGAATGCATACGCCGGGTACGGGAGTTATCGCCTAACACGCGCATTGAAATTCTCGTACCGGATTTTCGCGGGCGCATGGACAGAGCGCTGGAAATTCTCAACGCTGCGCCACCCGATGTGATGAACCACAATTTAGAGACCGCGCCGCGTTTGTACAAGGAAGCGCGCCCCGGCTCCGACTATGCCTACTCGCTGAATCTGCTCAAGCGCTTCAAGGAAATGCATCCCGAGACGCCAACCAAATCCGGCATCATGGTTGGGCTGGGTGAAACCGATGAAGAAGTATTGCAAGTGATGCGCGATATGCGTAGTCACAATGTCGACATGCTGACTATCGGCCAATATTTGATGCCGAGCGGCGATCACCTGCCAGTGCGTCGCTATGTACACCCGGACGTTTTCAAAATGTATGAAGAAGAAGCCTATAAAATGGGCTTCGCGCATGCCGCCGTTGGCGCGATGGTACGTAGCTCATATCACGCTGATCAACAAGCGCATGGCGTGACGACAGGTGCAAAAGATTAATAATCATTAAGGCTAGCTCGGGCAACAATTTACTTAATTATCCCGCTCTACCTAAAGGGAGATAGAGCAAGTATTTTTATGCAGATTCTGAAAAGGAAAACAATATGAAATCTCCATCTTTTTTTTCTCTCACAAGCATTTCTACTCACAACAAAGCAACGCGTTTTTTTTCGATAGCAGTTTTGCTCTTGATGTCGATTATTCCATGCGTAAGCCATGCTGCAGACGAACAGAAAAAGAAAGCTGGCGAAACCAAAATTGATACCGATTCGATTATCAGCACAGTCAGCGCGACGGATCGCACACGGCCATTTCCCGCTGGTGAAAAGCTCGCCTACTTCGTTAATATTAAAGATGGTGACCACGTGAAATCACCATTTCGTGTTGCATTTGCGGTAACTGGCATGGGTGTAGCGCCGGTCGCCGCCGGTGAAATAAAAAATACCGGACATCATCACATCCTGATCGACACACCGTTGCCCGTCGATATCAAGGCGCCCATTCCATTCGATAAGCCAGACGAGCGAACGCACCAACGCTACAAACATTTCGGCAATGGCGAGACCGAAACACTACTCGACCTCCCACCAGGCAAGCACACACTGCGTTTACTGTTTGCTAATCACATGCATATTCCGTATTACATCTCCAGCAAAGAAATAACGATCTTTGTGGATAAAACAAAATAAAAAATTATTAGCTAAAAAGATGCTGGTTGGATGGCTTGCAAGCAATCTGTACTAAAGCACATCATTAAAAAATAAGTGATAAAAATAGGAAGTCACAGGAATGAGTACCGATAAAAAAATAAACTCACCCGGTAATGTGCTGTTCGCCAGCATGATCGGTACCACCATCGAATTCTTTGATTTTTATATTTACGCGACGGCGGCGGTACTGGTTTTTCCGCAACTATTTTTCCCTTCATCCAACCCGACTGCAGCGATGTTGCAATCACTGGCAACCTTTGCGATCGCCTTCTTCGCACGCCCGATAGGTTCGGCCGTGTTCGGCCATTTCGGTGATCGTATCGGTCGCAAGGCAACGCTGGTCGCCGCCTTATTGACGATGGGGGTTTCCACTGTTGCCATCGGCCTGTTGCCAACTTATGCAAGCATCGGCACCGCCGCACCTTTGCTGCTGGCCTTGTGTCGCTTTGGCCAAGGTTTGGGCTTGGGTGGCGAATGGGGCGGCGCTGTATTACTGGCGACTGAAAATGCTCCGCCGGGTAAGATCGCTTGGTATGGCTGCTTCCCACAATTGGGCGCCCCGCTGGGATTCTTTTTGTCGGGCGGGATTTTTCTGCTGTTAAGCGAGGTGCTGACCAATGAACAGTTTTTCAGTTTCGGTTGGCGTATTCCATTTCTTGCTAGCGCGGTTTTAGTTTTAGTCGGCTTGTATGTGCGGCTAAAAATTACCGAAACCCCTGTGTTCCAAAAAGTATTGGACAAGCGCGAGCAAGTGAAACTTCCGTTTGCAGCAGTATGCCGCGACCATGCGCGGATGCTGATCCTCGGCACCATCATTGCACTCGCCACCTTCGTACTGTTTTATCTGATGACGGTGTTTGCGTTAAGTTGGGGCACCACAGCTCTGAACTATTCACGTATTCAATTTTTGCTGGTGCAATTGTTTGCGGTGTTTTTCTTTGCGCTCACCATTCCAATTTCGGCGTTGCTGGCGGATCGCTATGGACGGCGCATTACGATGATTATCGTATCGGCAGGCATCATCCTGTTCGGCTTGTTGTTTGCGCCGATGTTTGTTGCCGACGACCTCGTCGGCGTCACCATTTTCCTGTCACTCGGTCTCGCCATGATGGGTATGACCTATGGCCCATTAGGCACGATCTTGTCCGAACTGTTTCCGCCAGAAATTCGCTACACCGGCGTCTCGCTGACTTTCAATCTGGGCGGCATCTTTGGCGCCTCATTGGCACCTTATGCGGCAACTTGGCTGGCTAGTAACTATGGTTTGCACTATGTCGGCTTCTATTTGTCCGCTTCCGCCGCATTGACGCTGATCGCCCTGCTGATGATTAAAAATCCGCAAGCCGCTCGCTAAGTTAGCAACATCCTCCAACAACAATCCTCCCTCCTGCCAGCGTGCTTTCTCGATCCAACAGAGAAAGTACTTGCATCAATTCTATATTTCAATAATAATTGAAATGTGGAATTGATAGGAAACACCATGGACACTAAACAAGTCATCAGCGCGCTCGCCGCATTGGCGCAGGACTCGCGCCTAGCGATCTTCCGCTTACTAGTGCAATGCGGACCAGAAGGTATGGCTGCCAGCAAAATCGGCGAGCAATTAGGTGTCGCTCCCTCGTCGTTATCGTTTCATTTAAAGGAACTGACGCATGCAGGACTAATTAACTCCAAGCAAGAAGGACGCTTCGTTATTTATGCCGCCAACTTCACCACGATGAATAATGTGCTCGGCTTCCTGACGGAAAACTGCTGCGGTGGCAATCCTTGCACGCCCGTCTGTACACCCGCTTGTGCGGCTGAAGTGACGACCACGACTTGAGCTATTTCAGAATTTTCTCAGCATCATTTTTTACGCAAATCCATGATGGAAAACGACATGTCTAACGATAAAACTTACAACGTTCTATTTCTTTGCACCGGCAATTCCGCCCGTAGCATTATGGCCGAAGCCTTGCTTAATACCCTTGGGAAAGGACGATTTCATGCCTATAGTGCAGGCAGTCATCCAGGCGGTACTGTGCACCCGCTCGCAATCGAACAAATCAAGCATACCGGCTATGAAATAGCGAACTTGCGTAGCAAGAGCTGGGATGAATTTGCCGAGCCCGGCGCACCCAAAATGGATTTCATCATCACCGTATGCGACAACGCCGCGGGTGAAGTCTGCCCAATCTGGCCAGGACAACCTGTTTCCGCGCATTGGGGGTTTGCAGATCCAGCCAGTGCGACTGGCACCGACGACGAAAAGCGCGCTGTTTTTTCAGCGATCGCGCACCAAATTAGCAGCCGCATCCGCCTCTTTAATCAGCTGCCGTTACACACACTGGAGAAGAATGCGATTCGACGCGAGATGGTCGCAATCGGCGCACAGCCTGTAGACGCAATGCCGACAAACTAAATCATGGCCACAACTTGCGCACTCACGCGTCCTGCCATCAGTATCTTTGAGCGCTATCTGACGGTGTGGGTGCTGATTTGTATCGTGGTTGGCATTCTGCTCGGGCAGATGTTTCCGCATATATTTATTGCACTAGCCGCCATCGAGATTGCGCAAGTCAATCTGCCGGTTGGCTTGCTGATCTGGGTCATGATCATCCCGATGCTGCTGAAGATCGATTTCGGCGCGCTCTCCCAAGTCAAGCAGCATCGCCGCGGTATCGCCGTCACGCTTTTCATCAACTGGGGCGTCAAGCCGTTTTCGATGGCCTTGCTGGGTTGGATTTTCATTCGGCACTGGTTTGCACCCTATCTGCCTGCAGCACAAATCGATTCTTATATCGCCGGACTGATCCTGTTGGCCGCTGCACCTTGCACGGCGATGGTATTTGTCTGGAGCCGCCTCACCAATGGCGATCCTTATTTCACGCTGTCGCAAGTCGCCTTGAATGATTTGATTATGGTGTTTGCGTTTGCACCGCTGGTTGCCTTGTTGTTGGGTGTTTCCAGCATTCCGGTACCTTGGGATACCTTGATTATTTCAGTACTGCTCTACATCGTCGCGCCGGTTTTGATTGCGCAAGTCTTACGCACTTTGCTGTTGCGTCGTAGCGCGGCAGCCTTGGAAAAATTCCAGCACTGGATACAGCCGTGGTCAATGTCAGCATTACTCCTGATGCTGGTATTACTGTTCGCCTTCCAGGGTAACGCCATCATCCGGCAACCTCTCGTGATTGCCTTACTCGCGATCCCTATCCTTGTGCAAGTCTGTTTCAACTCGGCACTCGCATATTGGCTCAACAAGAAATTGGGCGAGCGCCATGCGATCGCTTGTCCATCTGCTTTAATCGGCGCTTCCAATTTTTTCGAGCTGGCCGTCGCCGCTGCCATCGCCTTGTTCGGCCTTGAGTCCGGTGCAGCACTCGCCACGGTTGTCGGCGTATTGATCGAAGTCCCGTTGATGTTGCTGATCGTCGGCATCGTCAATCGCAGCAAAGGATGGTACGAACGCGATCCTGCTGCATCAACATAAAGAACTTATGCATACCGATTTTTCCGATCTACCTAATCTGGATCCCGCGCTTTTTGAGAAACCGAACGCTGTTAATTTTTGCAATAGCGCACGCACTAACCATGCCCCGCGCTTTCTGTTGCTGTACGGCTCACTTCGCGACCGCTCTTATAGTCGTCTCATGACCATGGAGGCGGCGCGATTGTTACAAGCAATGGGAGGAGAAACCAAAATATTTGACCCACACGATCTGCCCTTGCCAGACGCGGCGCCAGAATCGCATCCCAAGGTGCAAGAGCTACGTACGCTGTCAGAATGGGCAGAAGGTATGGTGTGGTGCTCGCCGGAACGACACGGCGCGATGACTGGCGTCATGAAGTCGCAGATAGACTGGATTCCGTTATCAATCGGCGCAGTACGGCCAACCCAGGGGAAAACCCTTGCCGTGATGGAAGTCTCCGGCGGTTCGCAGTCATTTAATGCGGTGAATCAGATGCGCATACTCGGGCGTTGGATGCGCATGATCACCATCCCAAATCAATCCTCGGTTCCTAAAGCGTTTCTTGAATTTGATGACACAGGACGAATGAAACCATCGGCTTATTACGATCGCGTGGTTGACGTGATGGAAGAGTTGTACAAATTCACACTATTGACCCGTGATGTATCAACGCTACTGGTCAACCGCTACAGCGAGCGCAAGGAAGATGCAGCCACACTCTCCGCGCGCGTCAATCAACGCAGTATCTAGACTTACATTCGATTCAGCTTTCGACTCGACTATTCAGATAGCTTCAGCAAAGGAAATCACTCTCGCCACCAGCTGGCGATTGCCGTACTATTAAGCCTCATTTCAACTGGGAGGCGCATCTCATGTACATCTTTGCCAAATTGCTGCATATCTTCGGCTTCACCATTTGGATAGGCGGAATGTTTTTTGCGCATAATGCGCTGCGTCCAATTGCTTCCACCACGCTGGAACCGCCATTGCGACTGGCCTTGCTATGTGGTGTGATGCAAAAATTCTTCGCTTGGGTTTGGATATCCATCGCTCTGATTCTCGCAAGCGGCATCTACATGATGGCGCAACTTGGCAAGCCACCGCTTTACATCACATTGATGTCGGCGATTGGTATTGCGATGATGTTTATCTTTGCGCATATCTATTTTGCCGCCAACAAAAAACTTAAGCGTGCGGTCGCAGCACAGGACTGGCCTGCCGGCGCTACTGCGATGGCGCAAATTCGTATATTGATCGCCACCAATCTGATATTGGGATTGTTGACCCTCGCAATCGCAATACTGGGGCCGCTAGTGATCTAAAAGGTATAGCGACAGCAAAAATTTCTACTCGTACCGGCTAGCGCTCTTTTAATGCCGCGGTAAATTCTGTTGTCGTAACTGCCGCGATCGCTTTTTCTCAAAGCCCGACCGCAAATTCTGCGACAAAAATCGTAATAACTACCGCTATAATAAATAGCACCGCACGCGAGTCGCGCCAGAAATAATGCGCTGACTCGCACTTCTTTTCCGTCGACGACCTAGATGGGATCGAGATCCACCGAATTCGTATCACTCCGCACGGATAACCGTTTTTGCTAACGCATCCGATGCTTAATGCGCTTGTGCGGAACATCGTCATGCGCCGACATAAAGGAGAAGTGTCCCGAATATCGTAAACTCGCGCAATCAGAGGATTGCAGCACGTGGCGCCAGTCTGGCTGATTGATTTTTTTGAATGTTTGCTGATGTACAAATTCCCTGAATCCATACTGTTACTGTCGATTGTTGCACTGCCCTTCTTAGGCAGTGTGATCGCCGCTTGTATGCCAGCGAATGCGCGGGATCGTGGTTCACTGCTCGCCGCATGCTCCACACTACTCGGACTACTGGCGTCGGTTTATCTTTATCAACAGATAGGCAATGGCGAAATCATTCGCTTTCAACTCGCCTGGATACCGGCGCTAGGCCTGGATTTTTCCTTGCGCATGGATGGTTTGGCATGGCTGTTTGTGATACTGATCCTCGGTATGGGCTTGCTGGTAGTGCTGTATGCACGCTACTACATGTCGGCCGACGATCCAGTGCCACGATTCTTTTCTTTCTTGCTGGCATTTATGGGTGCGATGCTGGGCGTCGTGCTATCTGGCAATCTAATTCAACTGGTCGTGTTTTGGGAATTGACCAGCATTACCTCGTTTTTACTGATCGGTTACTGGCATCATCGTCTCGATGCGCGGCGTGGTGCGCGTATGGCATTTACCGTCACCGCTGCTGGCGGCCTCTGCCTACTGTGTGGCGTCCTCATCCTCGGCCATATCGCTGGCGGTTACGATCTCGACACAGTGCTGGAAGCGCATAGCACGATACGCACCCATGACTTGTATTTGCCTGCCCTGATACTGATCGCACTTGGTGCACTCACCAAGAGCGCGCAGTTTCCGTTTCATTTTTGGTTGCCCCATGCGATGGCGGCACCAACTCCCGTTTCGTCATATTTGCATTCGGCGACGATGGTCAAGGCTGGTGTGTTCTTGCTGATGCGATTGTGGCCGGTTTTATCCGGCACACCAGAATGGACTTGGATCATTGCCGGCGCCGGCGTCTGTACGATGCTGCTGGGTTCCTTTGCAGCCATTTTCCAGCATGATCTAAAAGGCTTATTGGCTTACTCCACCATTAGCCACCTTGGCTTGATCACGGTCTTGCTTGGTATCGGCTCGCCGCTCGGTGTCGTCGCTGCAATTTTTCATACGCTCAATCATGCGATCTTCAAGGCATCGTTATTTATGGCGGCGGGCATTATCGATCATGAGACTGGCACCCGCGATATGCGGATGTTGCGCGGCTTGCGCCATGCATTACCGATCACGGCCACTTTGGCGATTATCTCCAGCGCGGCAATGGCAGGCGTGCCTTTGCTGAACGGATTTATATCCAAAGAAATGTTTTTCTCCGCAACGGCAATGGTCGGCGGCAATGACAACTGGTGGATGTCGTACGCAGCAGTCGTGATGGGTATTTTCAGTGTGACCTACTCACTACGTTTCATCAGCGTGTTCTTCGGCAAGTTGACAACTGATTTGCCCAAAACGCCGCATGAACCACCGCGCTGGATGCGTTTCCCCGTTGAACTGCTGGCACTAATTTGTTTACTGGTTGGCATTGCGCCACACATCAGCGTCGGACGTCTTTTGGATAGTGCGGTCGTTGCCACGCTCGGCGTACAAGCACCGATCTACAACCTATCGATATGGCACGGCTTCAATTTACCTTTTATGATGAGTCTGGTTGCGTTGAGTGGCGGCATACTGCTCTATTTTCTGCTACGCCGTTACTTCCGGCTGACATCGAGAGATCAAGTACCGGTCCTACATAGATTAAGCGGTGCACAAGCCTACGAAACCACAATGTTGCGACTGACGACGAGTGCGGCATGGGTTGTAAATCGATTGGGTACCAATCGCTTGCAGCCGCAGTTATTTATCATGATGGCGGTGATGATCGCCTTGCCGCTGCTATTGATTAGGCCTCTGCCGGTGCTAAGTACGCCCAATCTTTCTGAAATTAATCCATGGTTTGCGCTGATGTGGTTGATAGGCTGCACGTGCGCCATCACTGCGGCGTGGCAGGCCAAATATCATCGGTTGTCTGCATTGATGCTAGTGGGTGGCACAGGCGTCATCGTCAGCATGACATTTTTGTGGTTATCGGCGCCCGATTTGGCACTCACGCAGTTGATGGTGGAAACCGTCACCACCGTCTTGATCTTGCTTGGTCTGCGCTGGCTACCGCGCCGCATCGTCCCGCGTGAACTAAATCTGCAAATTCCGCGCAGCGTGTGGTTACGTCGCTCACGTGATCTTTCACTCGCGATCGCCGGCGGTTTAAGTATTGCTGCTATCAGCTACGTGGCATTGATGACTCCGCAATCGCCAAAGATAGGCGAGTTTTTCTTGCTACGCGCGTTATCAGAAGGTGGCGGTAGCAATGTCGTCAATGTACTGCTGGTTGATTTCCGTGGCTTTGACACGATGGGAGAAATCACCGTTCTAGCGGTGGTTGCATTAACCGTTTATGCCTTGCTGCGGCGCTTCCGCCCCGCGCCAGAAAGCATTGCCTTGCCCGAGCAACAGCGCAGCTTGATCGATCCGGATGCACGTCAGACACCGGCAGCGCAACTCAAAAATGGTCATCTAATGATCCCGGCGGTTTATCTGCGCCTATTACTGCCGTTCCTCTGCGTGGTACTGATTTATTTTTTCATGCGTGGTCACAATTTGCCAGGCGGTGGTTTCGTGGCGGGATTGATTTTCGCCGTCGTCATCATCATCCAATACATGCTGGCCGGTACTGCATGGGTAGAAGCGCGTTTGCGGTTTCGTCCGCTGCGCTGGATTTCTGCTGGGCTATTGATTGCCTGTCTGACCGGATCCGGTGCCATGCTGTTCGGCTATCCATTTTTAACCAGCCACACCGCCCATGTAACGTTACCAATACTCGGTAGCATGCATTTACCGAGCGCCTTCTTTTTTGATCTCGGCGTGTTCATTGTAGTGGTTGGCAGCACCATGCTGATTTTGCTGGCACTGGCGCATCAATCATTACGTAGCCATCGCCCACAGGCCGGTTCTGCTGACACAGCAGAACCGGTGACCGGCGAACTATCGGAGGAAAGCTAATGGAACTCGTCCTTTCGATTTCAATCGGTGTGCTATTTGGATCCGGTATTTGGTTGATCCTGCGCCCGCGTAGCTTTCAAGTACTGACCGGCCTGATGCTGATGTCGTATGCCGTCAACTTATTTATTTTTACCATGGGGCATGTCCACGTCAACCAACCACCACTAACGCTTGGTGACACAATAAAAAACGGCATGCCTGATCCCTCGATGTTTAGCGACCCGCTGCCGCAAGCGCTGGTGTTGACAGCGATTGTGATCGGCTTTGCCACCACCGCCTTGTATCTGGTGGTGATGCTCGGCGCACGTGGCCTGACCGATACCGATCATGTCGATGGTGAGGAGCCCGATTAATGAAACTGGATTGGCTCCAACAACTAATTATTCTGCCGGTTTTGCTGCCGCTGTTATGTGGCGCATTGCTGATCCTGATCAATGAGAGTCGTCGACGATTTAAATTTATCGTCAGCTTGTCGTCGCTCCTGGTGCAACTGATTATTGCAGCCACACTGGTCTATCTTAGCGACAGCGCATATTGGGAAAATAATCTCGGCATCTATCTGGCGGCAAACTGGAGCGCACCGTTCGGTATTGCGTTGGTGCTCGATCGTCTAGCCGCGATGATGTTGCTATTAACTGCGGTGCTGGCAATTGCGGCACTTTGGTATTCGACCATGCGCTGGAGTCGTATTGGCGTGCACTTTCACTCGTTGTTTCAATTTTTATTAATGGGCATCAACGGTGCTTTCCTGACCCACGATCTGTTTAATCTTTTCGTCTTCTTTGAAGTGATGCTGGCAGCTTCTTATGGGCTGGTGCTGCATGGCTATAACACTGTCCGCATCCGTGCTGGCATGCAATACATCGCCGTCAATCTGGCTGCCTCGCTATTGTTTTTGATCGGGCTAGCTTTAATTTATGCTGGCGCTGGAACATTGAACATGACCGATGTGGCGGCACGCATGCACGGCATCGGCGCCGACGATTTGGTGCTTTTAAAGATCGGCATGTCGATACTCGTAATCGCGTTCTTGGTTAAAAGTGCGATGTGGCCGCTCGGCTTTTGGTTACCCACGACTTACGCGGCATCATCACCGCCGGTGGCTGCATTGTTGGTTCTGATGACCAAGGTAGGCGCGTATGTCATTTTGCGTTTGTGGCTGCTGATCTTTGTTGCCAACGAAAGCGTTGCTGTCGGCTTTGGCTTGCCGGTGCTGTTATGGGGCGGCATGATTACGATTGCATTTGGCGCCGCTGGCATGTTGGCCAGCCAATCACCGGGGCGCATGGCGGGTTACGCTGCGATTATTTCATCCGGCATACTGTTGGCAGTAGTGGGCTATGGGCAAGCATCGCTGATCACCGCTGCCTTGTACTATCTGGTGGGCTCGACGTTGGCAATGGCGGCATTCGTGCTACTGATCGAACTGGTAGAACGTAGCCGCTCGCCTGGCGCCAATATGCTGGCACTGACAATGGAGGCATTCGCGATCGAAGATAAACCGGAAGAAACCGTCGGCGTCGGCATCCCCGGTGCGCTGGCGTTTCTTGGATTGGCTTTCGCCTGTTGCGCGATGATGATCGCTGGCCTACCACCGCTATCGGGCTTCATCGCCAAGTTCAGCTTGTTCCATACTTTGCTGCATCCGGATGCGCCCACTGTTGCGATCACCTCCACCACCTGGCTACTGATGGCGCTGATTGTATTGTCTGGGCTCGCCGCGATTATTTCGTTGATGCGTTTTGGCGTACGCACATTTTGGGCATCCGGCACCATGGTGGCACCGAATCTCCACGTCACTGAAGTCGCACCTATCAGTGCACTACTGGTTTTATGCGTGGCCTTGACGGTGCAAGCGGGGCCCGTTTTTGATTATCTGCAACGCACCAGTGATGATCTACATCGTCCTGCGCACTACATAACAAAAGTCCTCTCTGCACCGACAGTACCTAACGTTGCGCCTGAAGGAGCACTGCCGTGAAAAATTGGCTGCCCGCGCCTATACTTTCTGTGATGCTGTTGCTGCTATGGCTGGTTTTAAATCAAAGCCTCGCCGTCGCTCATATTCTGTTTGGGATTGCCATCGCAGTGGCGATTCCGTTTCTAACGCGCCGCTTACAACCACACGGTTATCCCAAAGCGCTGCGTCCACTGCTGCTGATTCCTCTGCTTTGGATGGCATTGCTAGAAATCATACGTTCATGCTTTGTGGTGAGCGGTTTGATTCTTTCCTCCAATCGCAAAGGCGTGAACGCGCAATTCATGCGTATTCCATTAGATCTACGCAATCCTTATGGCCTCGCGTTGTTATCGTGTTTGATCAATCAGACCCCTGGTACTGTATGGGTGGAGATTCTGCCGGAAAAATATGAGTTGGTTTTGCATGTGTTCGATCTGCATGACGAGCAATGGTGGATAGACACGATAAAAATCCAATACGAAAAACGGCTGATCGAAATCTTTGAATAGGAGAACCTCCAGATGACGACTCTGCTGGAATGGTCAATTTTATTTGCGTTTGTGTGTGTCTTGCTGGCGATGTTGTTCTGCGCGATTCGGCTGTTGATCGGCCCCACTGCGCATGATCGCGTACTCGCGCTGGATACGCTGTGGATATGCTCGATGCTATTGGCGCTGGTCATGGGAATACGCTTTGACGATGACGTTTATTTTGACATCGCCATGCTGATTGCTTTAATCGGTTTTGTATCAACCGTCGCATTAACCAAATTTCTAATGCGTGGAGAAATTATCGAATGAGTACCATCGCTACCCTCCCCGCATGGGCTGCTGTGCTGGTGTCGCTACTATTGATTCTCGGTGGCAGCGTGATCTTTCTGGGTGCGCTGGGGCTATTGCGCCTGCCTAGTTTTTATCAGCGCATCCACGGCCCTGCTATCACTAGCACGCTTGGTGCCGGATGTTTATTGCTGGCGTCGATGCTGTATTTCAGCATGTCTGAATCACGCCTCGTTGTGCACGAGCTGGTTATCGCAATCTTTCTTTTACTCACGGTCCCAGTCGTAGCGATGCTACTTACGCGCGCGGCAGTCTATCGCGATCTGCGCGCAAAAAAAAGGGATAGTGGCGTCACGGCTGGCAAGGTCTATGATTTTGAAGAGGAATAATTATTTCTCGGCCAGCAATTTAACGGCCTGAAGAATTTCTGTCTTTCTTGCTGCGCAGGCGCGAAGTTGACTTAAAGAATAGGCTGTTAAAATTCAATCATCTTTACTTCGGCCTGCGTTGAACTCCATGACCTATTCCATTCGTCAATTACGTCAGTCCAGCCAACATTTTTGCTCGCGGCCTGCCGTTAAGCGTAGCGCCATAGGCGTATTGATCTTTGTTCTCCTGATCGGCTTGTTCGGCTATTTCGTATTGCCCGGAATCATCAAGTCACAGATCGAAAAACGTATTTCTGAAAAACTTCATCGCCAGACCACGATAGAAAAAGTCGACATCAATCCTTATACGATGCGCGTCACCATGCATGGTTTTAAGATGATGGAGCCCGAAGGTGATGTCACCTTCGCCAGCTTCGATAGCGTGATGGTTAACTTGTCGGCGCAATCGCTATTTCGTTTTGCGCCCGTCGTGCAACAACTGCAGGTCGTCAAACCATATGTGCATCTCGTGCGCAAAGATGCCAATCACTACAACATCGACGACATCATCGCGCTCGCAAATAGTGACCCAGAACCGGAAGAGGATAAAAGCCCGGCACGCTTCTCCGTTTTCAATATTCAAATCGCGCAAGGTCATATTGATTTTGATGACAGGTTTGCACAAACCAAACATACGGTGGCCGACCTGACGCTCGGCATTCCGTTTATCTCGTCGCTGCCGTCGCAAGAAGATATCTATGTGGAGCCGTATTTAAGCGCATCGGTTAATGGCACGCCATTGTTGGTAAAAGGCAAAACCCTGCCATTTGCCGACACCGTCGTCGCAACGATGGATTTTAATTTAGACAATCTGGATCTGACGTCGTACTTAAAATATGTCCCTGGTACACCGCACTTCAGTCTGCCGAGTGCGCATATGGATCTGCATTTGGTCGCCCGTTTTCAGCAGCCAAAAGATCAAGCACCCGCGCTTTCGTTGAGTGGCGATATCAAGCTTAAAGGTGTGCAGTTAAATGACGCCAAAGGCTCATCGATCGCCAAGTTGCACGAGTTGGCGATTAACTTGAATGAGGCAAAAATTTTAAGCGATCAATTTACGATCGCCAAACTGACTATCGATGGTTTGGATGCCAATATCGCACGCGACCGCGCTGGAAATTTCAATTTTGAAAATTTACTGACGCCGCCGAAGCGACCTGCGGCTATTGCAGCATCCCAAGCAGCAGACACGCCACCTCAAAAAACTAGCGACACCCCATCTGAGACACCACCCGCTGCCGCTGCCACTACCGCCACCGAAAAAGCAGCCGCACAAACCGATGCAAAGAAAGTTGCGCCACCAGCGTCTGCGCCCAAGCAAACCCAGTTTGCATTGGCGGCGCTGGAGATACGCAATACCAGTCTGCGTTATAGCGACGCGCAGCCAAACAAACCGCTTAAGGCTGGCGTAAAAGACCTCACCGTCAGCGCACAAAATATCAATCTTGACCCAAGCAAGAAAGTTATCACGGTCGACAACATCAGTTCAAACAGCGCCGCATTCGATTTACAGCAAGGCAAGGTAGAAAGCAAAACCACCGGCGCCGTTGAGAAATCCAAAGCAACAAGCGCAGACAACAAGAAAGTTGCGAAAACCGACAGCGGCTATATCGTCAACGTCGCCAAGGTTGGTGTCAGCAACTGGTCCGCCAAGATGCAAGACGACAGTTTGCAGCGGCCTTCTGTTACCGTCATCGCACCATTGAGTTTGACGATGCAAAATCTATCGACCGCCGCCAATGCGCGCGCGCAGATGGATCTACAAGCAAAGGTCAATAAAACTGGTCAACTGCAAGTCACTGGCGACCTGGGCCTCGCCCCACTACACGCCAAGCTTGCGCTCAATCTGCAAGATGTCGACATCATGCAGTTGCAACCCTACTTCACCGATCAAATCAATATTTTGATGACGCGCGCAGAAGTATCGAGCAAAGGCACCTTGCTGCTGGATCAAAATAGTAAGGGTGTATTGGTTGCAAGTTTTAAAGGCGATGTCGCGCTCGGCAATGTCGCGACCGTCGATAAAATCAGCTCACAAAATTTCGTACGCTGGAAATCACTTGCCTTTAACGGCATGGACGTAGAGCTCGCGCCTTTCTCGTTGGCGGTTGATCACGTCTTGCTGGACAACTTCTTTGCGCGCGTCATCATAGACCCCAAAGGCCGTATCAACTTGCAAGACGTACAGCGCAGTAATGATGTCGGTAAAAAGAGTGTGACGGATGCCGATGCGGCATCTAAGCCCGCAGCGACCGCCACCACTAGCAACGAAGAAACATCATCCTCCAAAAACGTCGCCGTCGTCACACCAGAGAAGCCCGCTAGTCCACTACCACCAATCAAGGTCAAAAAACTCACGCTAAGCAATGGCCGTGTGCGCTTCACCGATAATTTCATCAAGCCCAACTACACCGCCAACCTGGAAAAATTTGGTGGCGTCGTCACTGGTCTTTCGTCAGATGAAAAATCACGCGCCAACGTCGATCTAAAAGGCGAAGTCAACGACGCCCCTATGGCAATCGCCGGCACCATCAATCCCTTGAAGCGTGATTTATCGCTAGATATCAAAGCGGAAATTCACGGCATGGAATTAGCACCGTTATCACCCTACTCTGGCCGCTACATCGGTTACGGTATTGAAAAAGGCAAACTCTCATTCGAAGTCGCCTACCAAGTTGAAAACCGCGTACTCACTGCGCAAAATCGCTTGATCTTGGAACAGCTAACACTAGGCGATAAAGTAGAAAGCCCAACCGCCACCACATTACCCGTGCGTTTTGCGTTAGCGCTACTACGTGACCGCAACGGCGTGATCGATCTCAACTTACCGATTGGTGGCTCACTCGATGATCCGCAATTCTCGGTTGGCGGCTTGATCGTTAAAGTGATCGTCAATCTGCTCAGCAAAGCTGTCACCGCACCGTTCGCCTTACTCAGCTCGATGCTGGGCGGTGGCGAAGAATTGTCTTTCCTGCCGTTTGATGCCGGTCAATCCAAAATCGATAGCAAGAGCGAGAATAAACTCAAGACGATTGCTAAAGCATTGGTCGATCGTCCTACCTTGAAGCTGGAGATCACCGCGCACGCCGATCCAAAAGTCGACACCGCCGGACTCAAACGTGCCGCGATCGATCGCAAGGTCAAAGCATTGAAGTTGAAAGATCTCGTACAAAGCGGTAAATCCGCCGACCCCGATCAAGTCAAGGTAAGTGACGCCGAATATCCAAAGTTATTGGATCGCGTCTACAAAGACGCCGACTTTAAAAAGCAACGCAACTTCATCGGCATACAAAAAGATTTACCCGTCGCCGAGATGGAAAAGCTACTAATGGACAACACCAGCATCACCGACGACAACTTGATGTCGTTAGCAAATCGCCGCGCGCAGAGTGTTAAAAATTGGTTGGTGACAGAAGGTAAAGTCCCAACAGAACGCATCTTTGTCCTCGCATCCAAACTCGGTGCCAGCAATACCAAGAATGACAAGGCCGCACCAACGATTCGAGTGGATTTTTCTTTGAAATAATCAGAAAACCTAGTGCTGATACAGACTTAACGGCACAGGTTTGAGTGTTCACTATTGCTCGTTTGAACAGAACGCTTTGTTTGAGGCAGTAACCATGCTGGTTTCCATGGAAAAGGTAGGCGGAGTTATATAACGCCTTCCAGGTTAACCATAACTTTTGCTATATAAAACACGTTAGGCCATCCATCGGAGTCATATGAAAAATACTGATTTGTTGTCGTATATCGGCGCAATCACAGGTTTGATAGGGACCATAACGGGTATCGCTGGCGCCGTCATGGGTTACTTAAGCTATCGCAAAACGAACGAAATCAAAGCGCTCGAGTTGCGCCTTGAAATCATGAAGACCGGAGTAGATGCGTTTCAAAAAGCCGAAGACTTGGTTGACCTACTCGCTCGTGCCAAACGATCCCGAAATGCGGTCGCAGCAGCTATGGGAATGCGCCAGTCCGGCGCATATGAGAGATGGGTGCGTCAACACACGGTAGATGAAGAATCCCTTAGCGCTATCAATGAATCGGTAGATCAACTTAACGTCGACTACTCCAAGGCACCGCTACGCGAGCTTGAACAGGCAATCGGAGAAATACAGAGCCTGAAAACGATTGTAAATTGCATAATGGAGAGATACTTGGGCTCCATCGTTGAAGATGATCGAAATAGGGAGTCCATTCGTCAACAGGCACATGCAAGAGTTAACTCTTAATCGCCGCGACCTATCTTGTTATTCAACGCACACACGCGACATACAATTTGCCGATGTGCAGCCTCTAGCGTGATAGGTCAAAATTTCCTTGAAATAAAGCACACATTGCTCCACATCTGTTGCCGCAGGCGAGACCTGGCGATGTTGTCGCTGTGACGCTGCCAGTGATGCGCTGCAGAAAATGGATCGAGAAGTGAACGTTGTTTGAGCCGCAGGCGAGTTTCGTTCACTTCCCATTTTTTGCGGCGCAGCGATGGGAACCCGAAGGGCAGCGGCTCGCGGTCGCCTTTCTTTGCTTACTTTCTTTGGCGAAGCAAAGAAAGTGAGTAGCCGCCGGGCTACCCCGGCACTAAGCTAGTTCGAAGAAACAACCGCATCAGTCACCAACAAAGTCTCCGCCTGTCAAGACTGGCACATTCCCCCAATTTGCGTATCATCTAGCGCTCGTTCTACTCATCCAATAAAAAATTCATGCTGCCGTCAATCGAACAACGTCTCGCCTTCGAACTCGCTGCCAAACCCAACCAAGTCGCTGCTGCCGTCGCCTTACTCGATGAAGGTGCAACCGTCCCTTTTATCTCGCGCTATCGCAAAGAAGCGACTGGCGGTTTGGACGATATCCAACTGCGTCTATTAGAAGAACGTCTACGTTATCTGCGAGAACTAGAAGCGCGTCGCACTGCAATCGTCGCCTCGATTGAAGAACAAAACAAAATGACGCCGGTATTGCTCGACGCCATCATGCATGCAGAAGACAAGACGCGGCTGGAAGATCTGTATCTGCCGTACAAACAAAAGCGTCGCACCAAGGCACAAATTGCTGCCGAAGCGGGACTGACGGAACTGGCCGATGCTTTGCTGCATGATCCGACGCTCAACCCAGAAACCGAGGCCGAGAAATATTTAAAGCCAGCCTTCACCACCGATGGCATCGACAATCCTGGTGTTGCTGATACCAAGGCAGCGCTCGATGGTGCGCGCCAGATTTTGATGGAGCGTTTTGCCGAAGATGCAGAGTTGTTGCAAGCGCTGCGCGAATATCTGACCGAGCACGGCATCGTCGAATCAAAAGTGGTGGAAGGCAAACAAGACGCTGGCGCCAAGTTTGCTGATTACTTTGATTATTCTGAGGGCATCAACAGCATTCCATCGCATCGTGCGCTGGCATTGTTCCGTGGACGACGTGAAGAAATGCTTAACGTTAATTTGCGTCTGGACACCGAAGAAGAAAAACCAAAATGGGATGCGCCGCACAATCCATGTGAAGGCCGTATTGCCTCTCGCTTTAGCATCAGCAATCAGGGACGTCCAGCAGATAAGTGGTTAGCGGATACCGTGCGTTGGACCTGGCGCGTTAAAGTGTTTATGCATCTGGAAACCGAGTTGATGAGCCAGTTGCGCGAAAAAGCAGAGGTCGAGGCCATCCATGTTTTTGCGCTGAATTTGAAATCGCTGTTGCTCGCCGCACCTGCTGGCCCGCGCGCGACGATGGGACTGGATCCGGGTTTACGTACCGGCGTCAAAGTGGCGGTGGTCGATGCGACCGGTAAAGTCGTCGATACCGCCACCATTTATCCGCATCAACCGCGCAATGATTGGGATGGCTCACTGCACACGTTGGCGCAATTGGCCGCGAAACATCAAGTGGCGTTGATCTCAATCGGCAACGGTACCGCTTCACGCGAGACCGATAAACTGGCGCAAGATTTAATCAAGCTGCGACCAGAATTAAAGCTGACCAAAATTGTAGTGTCAGAAGCCGGTGCCTCCGTGTATTCCGCCTCGGAATTTGCGTCACGCGAATTGCCGGATATGGATGTGTCGATACGCGGTGCGGTCTCGATCGCGCGCCGCTTGCAAGACCCACTGGCGGAGTTGGTAAAGATCGATCCAAAATCAATTGGCGTCGGCCAGTATCAGCACGATGTCGGCCAATCTCAATTGGCACGCTCGCTGGACGCCGTGGTGGAGGATTGTGTGAACGCGGTGGGGGTTGATGTCAACACGGCTTCGGCGCCGCTACTAGCCCGCGTCTCCGGCCTTAATAGCAGCGTCGCCAGCAACATTGTCAGCTATCGCGATCTGAAAGGGATGTTCACCTCACGCGCTGACTTGCGCGCAGTACCGCGCTTGGGCGACAAGACCTTTGAGCAGGCGGCGGGCTTTTTACGCGTGATGAATAGCGACAATCCACTGGATGCGTCAGCGGTGCATCCAGAATCGTATCCCTTGGTCGAAAAAATCCTTGCTGACATCCAAAAAGATGTCAAAAGTATTATCGGGGACGGCAAGCTGTTGAAATCGCTGAATCCGGCCAAATATGCAGATGAACAGTTTGGTGTACCAACGATTAGCGACATCTTGAGCGAGTTGGAAAAACCGGGCCGCGATCCCCGTCCTGAGTTCACCACAGCGACCTTTAAGGATGGCGTCGAAGAAATGCGTGATCTGCGTCCCGATATGATTTTAGAAGGCGTGGTAACCAATGTGGCGGCGTTTGGCGCCTTTGTCGACATTGGCGTGCATCAGGATGGCTTGGTACATATCTCGGCGCTATCCAACACCTTTGTCAAAGATCCGCACATGGTGGTCAAAGCCGGTCAGGTGGTCAAGGTGAAGGTGCTTGAAGTGGATGAAAAGCGCAAACGTATTGCGCTCACCATGCGCCTAACGGATAGCCCGCCGGAAGCTGGCAGTAAGCCTGCTCAACGAGGTGATCGCGACGATAGTAAGCGCTTAGGGCAACACCGCCAGCAGCAAGCGGTGCGCCAGCCAGAAGCGGGCGGCGCAATGGCAGCGGCGTTTGCGAAATTGAAATCGTGACACCTGCCCGAACAAGAGCGAATGCGCGTCTGAGCGCGCCCGCCAGCACTTGCAACATTGGTCAGCAGAAAGACTCGCTTTTTCCTATAATGGCAACATTGAAACCGCAACACCAACCACCAACGAGGCAGCAATGAGCGACGACGTACAAACCTGGATCAAAGAAACCGTAACCCAAAACCCTGTGGTTTTATTCATGAAGGGCACGGCACAATTTCCGCAATGCGGTTTTTCTGGCAAAGCAATTCAATTGTTGAAAGCCAGCGGCGTGCAAGACTTGATTACGATTAATGTGCTGGACGATAACGAAGTACGTCAAGGCATCAAAGATTTCTCGCAATGGCCGACCGTGCCACAGTTGTATGTCAAAGGCGAATTCGTCGGCGGCACTGACATCATGACGGAAATGTTTGAGTCAGGCGAACTGCAGACCGTGCTGAAAGCATAAATGAGCGCCGCAGCAGGCGACAGTGCATCGCCGCGACGCCAGCGTTTGGTGATTGCGATCACTGGTGCGACTGGCGTCATTTATGGCGTGCGTCTGCTGCAAGTGCTGCATGCTATGCCGCACATCGAAACCCATTTAATGATTTCTGAAGCAGGCGTTTTAAACCTGCATCAAGAGCTGGACATGAATCGTAAAGATGTCGAAGCGCTATCGGATTGCGTACACAATGTGCGCGACGTTGGTGCCTCGATCGCCAGTGGATCTTTCCAATCAGATGGCATGATCGTAGCTCCCTGCTCAATGAAGACGCTGGCTGCGGTAGCACATGCATTGTCCGATAATCTGATTGCGCGCGCCGCCGATGTCGTGTTGAAAGAGCGCCGTCGTCTCGTATTGATGGTGCGTGAAACGCCATTCAATCTCGCACACCTGCGCAATATGACTGCTGTCACCGAAATGGGCGGCATCATTTTCCCACCGCTGCCGGGTTTTTATCACCATCCAGCATCGATCAATGAAATGGTCGACCATACGATAGGGCGCGTGCTGGATTTATTTGACGTTCCGCACACACTCACACCACGTTGGGTCGGCTTAAAAGCCTCCGTCTAATTTGCACAATATTTTTTAAGTTCTTGCGTAGCTTTTTTGCCCGTGCTTTTTTGTATATCTGCTACTCCCCACAGCGAAGCGTCTCTTTATCCCTCCGCCGCTGCTGCCCGCAGTTATAAACTGATTGCCTCCCCTGCTTTTTTTTCCTGTTGCACTGTAACGATTCTGTCTATTGAGCGAAGTAATAGAGGAGACGGCATTTGTTATCGCCGATTTTATTTTTGCTCGAGTAAGTGCACAGACCAGTTACGTTCAAATAGTTGATAAATAAGCTGTTTGTTGCTCGTAGTGTATTAAAGCGATAAGCAAGGAGATCATATGCAAAAGAAACAGGACAATCCAACTGCGTCAGGCACGCTGCCCATGCCACGTCGCGCCGCCCTGCGGCTCGGCCTTGCCGCATTCGCACTCACTGCGTTGCCGCGCACCGCACTATCAGCGAGCACAACTGCAACCGCCGCAGACAATGTCGAAATCGATATTTTCTCGGCAGCCGGCACGCTAGAGAAAACGACGCGGGTTCCCAAGATTGTCAAAACAGATGAGCAATGGTTGAAGCAGCTATCGCGGCAGGCGTTTTTAGTCACGCGTCGCTCCGGCACTGAGCGTTCCTACACTGGCGAACTTTTGAATAATAAAGGTGATGGCCTGTATCGTTGTATCTGCTGCGACACTGCGCTGTTTGACTCCAAGACTAAATATGATTCACGTACCGGCTGGCCAAGCTTTTGGCAAAAAATTTCTGCCAATAATGTCATCAAGAGTTCCGATAATAGCTACGGCATGCGTCGCGACGCAATTTCGTGCAATCGCTGCGACGCTCACTTAGGACATGTATTCAACGATGGTCCATTACCGACGCGATTGCGCTATTGCATGAATTCGGTAGCCCTACGTTTTGCTGCACGCGCTTGATGATGCTTTGCTTGATTGGGTGCTTTACGTTGGCGAACCGTTCAATTGCGTCACTTCTTTTTGCAGGAGTTTGAAATGAAATTTCCCGTTATAAATAAAACATGGGTGGGCTTACTTTTAATCCCGCTTGGTTTGGCTGGTGGCATCGCCTGGAATATGCCACGCGCAGCTGAGTCCGCAACCACAATTTCCGCACCCACGATTGACGCAAACAAGGTCAAAGGACCGTTGCAAACCGTGGTCTTTGCGGGCGGCTGCTTCTGGGGTACGCAAGGTGTGTTTGAACATGTGCGTGGCGTACGCAAGGTATTGTCAGGTTACTCTGGGGGCGATGCGTCGACCGCTCGTTATGAAGCAATCGGATCGGGACGTACCGGCCATGCGGAGTCTATCCAAATAACCTACGATCCTGCCCAGGTTTCTTATGGCGAGTTACTACAGGTATTTTTCTCTGTCGCGCACGATCCAACTCAATTGAATCGACAGGGACCAGATAGCGGTACTCAATATCGCTCCGCGATTTTTTATAGCAACGACGCGCAAAAGAACATCGCTACCAGCTATATCGCGCAATTGGATAAAGCAAATGTGTTTCGTCGCGCGATCGTGACTGAAGTGAGCCCATTAAAAGCATTTTATCCGGCTGAGGATTATCACCAGGATTATCTGATCCGCAATCCGCGCGCGCCGTATATCGTCATCCACGACCTGCCGAAAATTGCCAACCTTAAAAAATTGCTGCCAAACTTTTATGTAGAAGAGGCCGCAACTTTGGAAAGAGCCAAATCGTTATGACGATCGGCGTAATGCGATCTATATTCATCGACCGCATAGCGGGGAAAAGTTAAATCAAACGCTAGCGTACACGCCTGACTATGCAATTGGAAAAGCCCTTTACGTCACGACAACGTAAAGGGCTTTTGTTTGGTGCCGACTGCCGGTTTCGAACTGGCCACCTGATGATTACAAATCAACTGCTCTACCAAATGAGCTAAGTCGGCGAAACTTTCAGTGCAGAATTATACCTATTTAATGCGCGTGAGAGTAGGCCTTCCACCTTTTTTTGGTGGTTCTGGTGGAACATCACCCTCATTATCGCCTTTGTCGTCTTGCTTATTCTGCATCGAAGGCACTGATGCTAAGGTCGGAGCAGTCGCTGTGACAGTCTCCGCATCAGGTGCATCGGCGCGCTCTACCGCAGTCAGCACGGTTGCTTGGTTGGCGCCTTGATTCTGTTCTTGATCCGCATTTTTATGCGCATCCAAATTATTCGTTGCTTCAAATGCCATCCCTTGACCATTTTCACGCGCGTAGATCGCGATTACATTGTCGACCGGAATCGACAAGTCGCGTGAGACGCCGCCAAAACGTGCGCTAAAGCGAACCACATCGTTATCCATTTTGAGCCCGCTAGTCGCGCTGAAGCTGATATTCAAGACGATTTCACCATTCTTGACGAACTGCATTGGTACCTTGGTTGCGCCATCCACCACCGCGGCGATGTGGGGTGTATAGCCGTTGTCGGTACACCACTCGTAGATGGCACGCAGCAAATAAGGCTTGGTCGACGTTTCAGACATATTCAAATACAGCACCTTGCAATTAAAAACGGGACGAAAAAAAACGGATCGTGATTTGCCATTATAGCCAATCACGATCCGCTCGACTTAGAACATCAAATTAACGACGCATAACTTTCTCGGACGGCGTCAATGCTTCGATGTAGGCAGGGCGAGAAAAAATCCGCTCCGCATATTTCATCAATGGTGCTGCCGTTTTCGACAGTTCAATGCCGTAATGATCGAGACGCCACAACAAAGGCGCGATCGCGACATCCAGCATCGAGAATTCGTCATCCAACATGTACTTGTTTTTCAAGAACAATGGCGCCAGCGTGGTGAGGCGATCGCGAATTTCATTGCGCGCTTTTTCTTGTATCTTTTCGCCGCTGCGACCTTTGTCGTTTTCCAACGTGTGCACATGAACGAACAATTCTTTTTCAAAATTGAACAACATCAAACGTGCACGTGCACGCATCAATGGATCAGCTGGCATCAATTGTGGATGTGGAAAACGCTCATCAATGTATTCATTGATGATATTGGATTCGTACAGAACCAGATCACGCTCGACCAAGATAGGTACTTGACCGTAAGGATTCATGGTCGAGATGTCTTCCGGCTTGTTGAACAAGTCGACGTCGCGAATCTCAAAATCCATGCCTTTCTCAAACAAAACGAGACGGCAGCGCTGCGAAAATGGGCAAGTTGTGCCCGAGTATAAAACCATCATTTTTATTGTTCCTTAGAAACAAAGAGGGTGAGTCGCATAACGGCTCACCCTAGAACAAAACCCCACAACACGCAGGGCAAGAAATTTACTTGATCTCTTTCCAGTAAGAGGCATTCAAGCGCCAGGTGATTACAATGAATGCACCTAGGAACAACAACACCCAGACGCCGAGGCGTTTACGGGTATCTTGTGCGGGTTCCGCCATCCAGGACATGAAAGACACCAGATCAGCGACATTTTTGTCATATTCTAACGCAGTCATCTTGCCTGGTGTTACTTGCTCGAAACCGACGAACTTATGCACCGTCGCGTCAGGGTGGTGCGCATCTTTCTCTTCTACGTATTTCGCTTGGCGGATCCCCTGTAACTCCCACAGTGCATGGGGCATGCCGACATTCGGGAAGACCATATTATTCCAGCCGTTTGGCCGGTTGTCATCCTTATAGAAGGTGCGCAGATAGGTATAAATCCAGTCTGCCCCTGTGCCGTCCGCAGAAGATTTGGCGCGCACAATCACCGATAAATCAGGTGGCGCCGCGCCGAACCAATCCTTCGCGTCTTTTGGCGTCATCGCAATGTCCATCATGCCGCCCACTTTATCGGCAGTAAACATCAAATTTTTCTGGATCTGCTCTTTGGTCAAACCGAGTTCTTCCAGTTTGCTATAGCGCATTAACGAGGCTGAGTGGCAATTTAGACAGTAATTGACGAACAGTTTTGCGCCATTTTGCAAAGCAGCCAAATCTTGTGCGTGATTTGGTGCCTTGTCGAGAGGGTACCCTCCGCCGGCCGCCAGCGCAAAACTAGGCAACAACACTGCAAGCGCAATCATTTTTTTCAGAAATATCATGTTCTTGATCCCTTTGCGGCTTAATGCGGATGAAATGTTACGCGGTCAGGTACGGGCTTGAATGTACCAAGCGCACACCACCATGGCATCAGCAGGAAAAATCCGAAATAAACGAAGGTACATACTTGCGCTATCGTCGTTTTCACAGCAGTTGGCGGTTGTACGCCAAGATAGCCTAAGACAATAAACGTAACCCCGAACAAGATGTACACATACTTGTGCCAGTCAGGACGATAACGTATCGATTTAACCGGCGATGTATCCAGCCACGGCAAACCGAACATGATCATGACGGACACACCCATCAACACCACGCCCCAGAATTTTGCATCAAACGCCAACATACCGACAATCACCGCCAGTCCGATGACAGCCGCAGCGATCTTGAACTTGCTCGCCAACCGCGTTTTCAGAATGATCAGCGCAACGTAGGCCGCCACACCTGCAATCAACCAATAAACAAACTCAGAGGTGACCGCACGCAGAATTGAATAGAACGGCGTGAAATACCATACTGGGGCGATATGCGCCGGTGTTTTTAGCGGGTCAGCTGGGACAAAGTTGTTGTACTCAAGGAAGTAACCACCCATCTCCGGTGCGAAGAACACCACTGCAGTAAACAGCAGCAAGAAAATCGTCACCACAAACAGATCGTGCACCGAGTAGTACGGATGGAATGGAATGCCGTCCAGCGGAATACCACGTTCATCCAGCTTTTCCTTGATTTCCACGCCATCTGGATTGCTTGAACCCACTTCGTGCAGAGCCACGATGTGCGCTACCACCAAGCCGATCAAGATCAACGGAATCGCAATCACGTGAAACGCAAAGAAGCGGTTCAGCGTCGCATCCGACACCACGTAATCACCACGTATCCACAATGACAGATCGGGGCCGATGAAAGGGATTGCGCCGAACAGATTGACAATCACCTGTGCGCCCCAATACGACATCTGTCCCCATGGCAGCAAATAACCAAAGAATGCTTCTGCCATCAGACACAAGAAGATACCAACGCCAAACAGCCAGACCAATTCACGCGGCTTGCGATACGAACCGTACAACAGGCCACGCAACATATGAATATAGACAACGATGAAGAAAGCCGACGCGCCGGTCGAGTGCATATAACGAACCAACCAACCCCACGGCACATCGCGCATGATGTATTCCACCGAAGCAAATGCGAGGGCAGCATCCGGTTTGTAGTGCATGACCAGAAAAATGCCGGTCACGATCTGGATGACTAACACTAGGAGTGCAAGCGAACCAAACACATATAAAAAATTGAAATTCTTAGGTGCGTAATACTCGGACAGATGCGCTTTCCACGTAGACGACAACGGGAAACGTGCATCCACCCAATTCAGCGCCTTGTCGGCAACAGGTGCATCAGCAGGCAGTTTGTTTTCGTGAAAAGCCATGATTACGCCTCGCCTTTCTCATCTTTGCCGATCACCAGCTTGGTGTCGCCTTCAAACATGTAACGGGGAACCTCTAGATTATCGGGCGATGGTTTGTTCTTGTAGACACGACCAGCCAAATCGAAGGTGGAGCCATGACAAGGGCAAAGAAAACCGCCTTGCCAATCATTCGGCAACGAAGGTTGAGCGCCAGTAGCAAACTTGGAAATCGGAGAGCAACCTAAGTGCGGACAAATGCCGACCAGCACCAGCACGTCCTTTTTAATGGAACGCCACTCGTTAGATGCATATTCCGGTGTAGTGGAAAATTGGGTGCGTTGGGACTCGGGATCGGCCAATTCCGGATCGACCTCTTTTAGCGAATCGAGCATCTCAGGCGTACGCTTGAGTATCCATACCGGCTTACCGCGCCATTCTACCGTTCGCATTTCACCCGGCGCCAACGTCGAAATATCAACCTCAACAGGCGCACCGGCGGCTTTAGCCCGATCCGATGGCTGAAATGTTGAAACCAGAACACCTGTAGTAGCTAAACCAGCCACGCCACCCGCCGCACATGTGGCGACGAGCAAGCCGCGTCGACCGGAGTCAACCTGCTTTCCATTACTCATACCAACCCCAATCAGTTATTGCGAAAACGGTAAAAAAAACTTCAAAACGGTAAAAAAACTTCTAGCAACCTTAGATTATAGCGGAGCAACTCTCTGTTTTTTAAACAAATAATTGCGCTCAATGCTATTTTTACAAAATCTGTGCACTTCCCTTGCTACCTTTTTAGCCCCTCGTCACCACCCCGCACGCACCAACTGCGCCGCTTTGGCATTTTGAATTGACGTTTAACATCGACAAAACTAAGATGACGCGCTGTGTTGCATTTATACAAACCAGAACTACTCACCAAGAAAACAGGAGCCCATCATGAGCATGATGCAAGAATTTAAAGCTTTCGCAGTCAAAGGCAATGTGATCGATCTGGCTGTTGCAGTCATCATTGGCGGCGCATTCGGCAAAATCGTCACATCACTCGTAGGCGATGTCATCATGCCGGTGGTCAGCCTCATTTTCGGCGGGCTCGATTTCGACAACTATTACATCCCACTCAACAACCAGGCCGCCAATCTCACACTAGCCGAAGCACAAAAAGCTGGCGCTGTTCTCGCCTACGGACACTTCCTCACAATTGCACTGAACTTCCTGATCCTCGCCTTTATTATTTTTCAAATGGTGCGCATCTTAAACAAACTTAAAAAACAAGAACCGCCACCAGCACCCGCCGCCACACCGGAAGACATCGTGTTGCTACGTGAAATTCGCGACGCACTTAAAAAGTAAGTTGCATCATAAAAATGGCGCGCACCGCCCTTGGCAATGCACGCCATTTTTATATTTGTTCTGCACTGTTTCTTGATGCCAATTGGTCCATTTGCAGCAAACCACGCTGACTAGCAACAAACACTGCTTCGCCACGCGAATGCACGGACAATTTTTCATAAATATTTTTAATGTGCGTCTGCACCGTGCCGACCGACACTGAAAGCTGACGCGCTACTGAACTATAGCTATCGCCACAGGCGATCAAATCTAAAATCGAAGTTTCGCGTTTGGTTAAAAATATACGCGCTTGATTGTGCGCTTCGTCTGGGTTGCCAATCGCACCCATATTCGGCTTGCTAGAACGCATACGGGTAATCACTTTACGCGCAATGGTCGGACTGATGGGTGAGCCACCAGCATGGAGATCTAGTAGCGCTCGCGTTATATCTGGCGCTCCCATATCTTTCAAAATATAGCCGGCAGCACCTGCCTCGATACTATCCAAAATACTATCTTGATCACTAGAGGTCGTCAGTACCATGATGTTGCAATTGGGATGGTGCTGCGTGCAATATTTGATGACGTCGATACCTGAGCCGTCCGGCAAACCCAAATCCACCAGCAGAATATCAACCGCGTGATCAGCCAGCCAAGTCATTGCAGCTTGTACGCTAGCCAATGCGTCCAGCACAACTAGCGCAGGCTCTTTCTCGATGGATAGGCACAGCGCGCGTTGTGTTACCGCATTGTCTTCAACGATCAACACCTTAATCGGGGTATTCGACAACTGTTGCGTCATGAGTGCTCCGTATTTTTATTACGTATTTTTTACATCTTTTTTTTTACGTATTTTTATTTGGTTTGCGCGCCCGATCAGTGCCCTATGGCCTGATTGTCTGCATTTATACCATAGCAAAGTACAAAATAACTAGACCGATCTGTCGTCGTTGTCGGATTTTGGTTGTTGACATCTGTCCCGGTGGCAGTGTGAGTTATTTGGCATCCTTGGTAGCGCCTGAGCGGCTAAACCGGGTTGTCGATGTCGATAAAACGATGCGTGATGCCGAAGTGCGCCGCCAGATGTTCGCCCAATGCTTGCACGCCATAACGTTCGGTGGCGTGGTGGCCGCAGGACAAATAAGCAACGCCGCTCTCACGCGCCAAATGCACGGTAGGCTCGGAAATTTCACCACTAATATAAGCGCTAGCACCAGCTGCAATTGCGTCTGCCAACAGGCTTTGCGCAGCACCGGTACACCATCCTATGCGGCCTAGTTTCTGTGACGGATCACCGATCACCAAAGGCTGACGACCTAAACGCTTTTCGACTTGGTGCGCGAGATCTGCCAGGGTGCGGATACTTGAATCAGCCGATCCCAACCATCCTAAATCATCTTCGCCAAATCGCGACTCAGCCTGCAAGCCAAGTCGTTGTGCAAGTTGGGCGTTATTGCCAAACTCAGCATGCATATCAAGCGGCAAATGATAGGCAAACAAATTGACATCATGACCAAGCAACAACTTGAGTCGCGCATATTTTTGCCCAACCACGCGCTGATCCTCGCCACGCCAAAAGTAACCGTGATGAACCAAAATTGCATCCGCCTCGCAAGCTATCGCTGCCTGCAGCAAAGCAAGGTTTGCGGTCACGCCACTGACGATCGTACCAATTTGCGCTCGCCCCTCTACCTGCAGACCATTTGGGCAAAAATCTCTAAAGCGAGTAATATCGAGCTTCTCCGCTAGGTATGCGGCAAGCGCAACCCTCGTTATTTTGTTTTGACCCGTTTTTTGACTCATCTTCTATCTCATTCTCTATTCTTATGCGACGTCTTTGGTTGTTGTTCGCGCAAGCCGTAACAGTTGGCTTGGCAATTCTTTTTATTGTAACGACCTTGAAGCCCGAGTGGGCAAATGGCAGCCTTGGCGACAAGCACAAGGTTCTGAATAACACCGCCATCCCAATGTTGGAGGCGCCGTCGAATAACGTCCCATCACAAGGATCTTATCGCCATGCGGCGGCGCGAGCGATGCCGTCGGTGGTCAATATTTTCACCAGCAAGGCGGCGACACGTCAGCAAAATCCGTTTATGGATGATCCGTTCTTCCGGAAATTCTTTGGTGATCGCTTTGATGATCAGCAAGACAAACAAGTCAGCTTGGGGTCCGGCGTAATTGTTAGCTCGCAAGGCTACATTCTGACAAATAACCATGTGGTTGAATCGGCCGATGAGATCGAAGTGGCACTCGCCGATGGCCGCACAGCAATTGCCAAAGTCGTTGGCTCCGATTCCGAGACCGACCTCGCCGTAATCAAAATCGATCTCGACAATCTACCTGCAATCACTCTCGGACATGTTGAACAAGCGCGTGTCGGCGATGTGGTGCTCGCCATCGGCAATCCATTCGGGGTTGGTCAAACTGTCACGATGGGGATCATTTCGGCGCTGGGGCGTAATCACTTAGGCATCCTCGATGCCTTTGAAAACTTCATCCAGACCGACGCCGCGATTAATCCAGGCAATTCGGGAGGGGCATTGATCGATGCCGATGGCAACCTGCTCGGCATCAATACCGCTATCTATTCGCGTAACGGTGGCTCGCTGGGAATCGGCTTTGCCATTCCCGTGACCACCGTAAAATCTGTGATGGAAGCGATTATCAAAAATGGCCAAGTGGTACGTGGCTATATTGGTGTCGAGCCACAAGATATCACGCCCGAATTAGCAGAAAGTTTTGGTCTTAAAAAGAGTACTGGCGCCATTATTGCCGGCGTGTTGAAGGGTGGTCCTGCGGATAAGGCAGGTATGCGCCCTGGCGATATCATGATTTCGGTTGACGACAAAAAAGTGTCGGATATGTCGAGCATGTTGAATCAGATTTCGCAGCTCGCGCCCGGCAAAAAGGTCCGCATCGTCGTGTTACGCCAGAACCGGGAAATCGCTCTGTTCATCACTATAGACAAACGTCCTAAAGCGGCGCCACGCCCTAGCCTAGAATAGGCTGCCATCATGCATGTACGTGATCTAACCCAATTTTTGGCCGAACTGGCAGACAACAATAATCGTGCGTGGTTTGTCATGAACAAGCCGCGCTACGATATTTTGCGCTCTGAATTGCTGGAGCTGGTGATCAAGCTAATCAGGGAAATCAGTAAATTTGATCCCGCCGTTGCCGACTGCAATGCGAAAAAATCGCTGTTTCGCATTAACCGAGACATGCGATTTTCGCGCGAGAAAATTCCATACAAGACGCATTTTTCGGCCGCCATCAATGCCAATAATTTGAAGAAACCCAGCCAAGGTGGTGGGCCGACCTATTACTTTCATATCGATGAAACCGGCACCTTGCTGTTTGCCGTCGGTGAATACATACCCCCGCCAGATAGACTGCGTGCAATTCGACAGCATCTGCTCAACGATCCCACTGGATTTACCCGCACGCTGAAAAGCAAACGACTAAAACAGACCTATGGCGATTTGCAACAAGAAGGGAAATTGACGCGACCGCCAAAGGGGTTCGATGGCGATGCACCGCTGATTGAATACATTAAGCTAAAGAGCTTTATCGTCTGGCACGAAGTCGATGTAATGCAGGTTGCCAGCAAGTTGGAACAAACCCTCGTGACTGGCTTCAAGGATGCCTATCCTCTTGTCACTTGGTTGCGTAATGCAGAATAAAAGCCAACTAAAATAATTCGCCCTGCCATTTAGGCTGATTCTGATTCAACTGGGGCCCGCGTCACTTTGGCAAAAATCGGCGCCACCAGCAAACCAACCTCATACAACAAACAAAGCGGTATCGCCAACATCAGTTGACTCAAGGCGTCCGGCGGCGTCACCACAGCCGCCACCACAAATGCACCGACAATGACGTAAGGGCGAATCTTGCGTAATTTCTCGACCGAAACTAGACCCATCCTGACCAGCACAATCACGACAATCGGTACTTCGAATGTCAATCCAAAGGCAATAAACATCGTCATCACAAAGCCAAAATAACTGTCAATATCCGGCGCAACCGAAATTGATTTAGGTGCAAAATTATTGATGAAATGAAAAATAACGCCAAACACCAAGAAGTAACAAAACGCCACACCCAGCAAAAATAACACGGACGAAGAAATCACCAGTGGCGCAACCAGTTTTTTCTCATGCGTGTACAAGCCGGGCGCGATAAACGCCCACATCTGGTACAAAACCCAAGGTAACGCAATCATAAAGGCAACCAACATGGTTACTTTAACCGGCACCAAGAACGGTGTAATCACGCCAGTAGCAATCATTTTGCTACCTTGGGGCAGCGCCACCATCATTGGAAGCGCGAGATAATCATAGATCTGTCCAGCCCACGGCATCAGGCAAAGAAAAAGCACGATCACGACGAGCGCAGCTTTCATCAATCGACTGCGCAACTCAATCAGATGCGAGATGAAAGAGTCTTCATTTCCGAGCATTTTATTTTCTTCAGTCATGATGTGCAGCGATTAAAGACAGCGGCAGACTGATCGGCAAACACCTGGAAAGACGTATACATCGCGTGAGCATACTCAGCCGAAGAAGGAGGGTGTTTTACGAGTGCTGGGACGATGGCGCGCCATGCGCGCGGCGCCAGAAACAACGTGAGCTCGATAGCCATGTTGATTTTTATACCAAGTCGGCAAGGCGGATGTACGCGCCAGTTTTTTCTTACGGAAGTTCTTGGATTTAATCAGCGTTTGATCGGACATCGACGCTTGCATCATGTCGTCGGTTGCCAACTCGTCTCCGCGCCACGCCGAACGGATATCACGCTCTGTTTCAGCGGTACTGCGCGAAAATGTTTGCTGAGCATTCTCGGCAGCATCACGAATATCGCGATGCATCTTACGCAACTCGTCCAACTCCATCTCGCGATTAACTTCCGCTTTGATATCTTTTAAATAGCGCTGGGCACGCCCCAAGAGATTCCCCGCCATCCGGGCAACCGTTGGCAATTTCTCTGGCCCAATAAATATCAGAGCCGCTGCGCCGATAATGGCCAGCTTGGAAAATGGAATATCAATCATGCGTGTTGACTATTGGTCAGCCATCCAGTTTTCATGCGCGGCAAATCGCAACAAAATGCCACCATGATTGGTTAACTATTTGATTTTTCCTTGACCTCAACATCCACTGTGGACTTATCAGCGACTTGAGAAGGTGGCGCCTCTTTCGTGGCAGCCGGCTTCTCTTCCGCATCTTTTATGCCATCTTTGAAGCCGCGCACTGCCTTACCAAGATCTGAGCCCATATTGCCTATTTTCTTTGTGCCAAAAACGAGCATCACGACGACCAACACAATTAACCAATGCCAAATACTGAAAGAACCCATGATTTTCTCCTCGAGAAGGTATTCGTCGACGTTTACTGTAAATTAAATCAACACACTCAAATCGAGCGCTTCCATGGTCGCGTTCCGCCGACGACATGCATGTGCAAATGATACACCTCTTGTCCACCATTGGGCCCAGTATTAAACAGGGTCTTAAAACCACCTTGTGCAGTGCCTTCTGCATCCATGCTATAAGCACATCCCTGCTCGGCGGCCAGTTGTGGCGCTAGCAGTGACATCTTGCCCAGCAAAGCTTGATCTACTGGCGTGCAATCCGCCAGCGTTGCGATATGTTTTTTCGGTACGATCAACAAATGTACTGCAGCAGCTGGATTGATATCGTTAAAAGCGATGACGTCGTCATCTTCATACACAATCTTGGCTGGAATTTGTTTGGCGACAATTTTACAAAAAATACAATTATCCAAAATACACTCCTGTGGTCAGGCAATTTTTGATCGGCGATGAGATTTTTGCGGTACGTTGGTGGCGAACTTACCGCTTATTTACAGTGCATTTACGCCGTATTTCATTTGAAAACTACTCGTTGCGACTCGCTTTTTCTTCCAATCCTGACAGTCCTTCGCGGCGCATTAGTTCATCCAATACATCTTGCGGTTTGAGATCGAACTGCGCCAGCAATACCAACGAGTGAAACCACAAATCGGCGCACTCATACAGCACCTTCGAGGTGTCGCCACTGGTGCGAGCATCTTTGGCCGCCATCACGGTTTCTGTCGCTTCTTCACCGATTTTTTTCAAGATCGCGTCATCGCCCTTGGTAAACAGACGCGCGACATACGACTTGTCGGGGTCGCCTCCTTGTGCAGGCTTGCGGGATTCAATCACCTCGGCCAGACGTTTTAACGTTACGCTCATTAGGAGTTTGCCTTCACGGGATTATGCTCGCTTCATAGGGTTATGCTTATTTATAGATCGTGTCCGGATCTTTCAGAACCGGATCGACTGCGAGCCAATCACCGGTTTCTGTATCGCCTTCAAATTTCTGGAAGAAACAAGAATGACGACCGGTATGACAAGCAATTTCACCGACCTGCTCGACTTTTAATAACACCACATCTTCATCGCAATCGAGTCTGACCTCATGCACTTTTTGCGTATGGCCGGACTCTTCACCTTTGTGCCACAGTTTTTTGCGCGAGCGACTCCAATAGATTGCTTCGCCATTGATGATGGTTTTTTCCAAAGCCTCGCGATTCATCCACGCAAACATCAGCACATCGTTGGAGCCGACTTCCTGTGCGATTACCGGCACCAGTCCCTGCTCATCCCACTTGACCTTGTTCAGCCATTTTGCATGCGCCACATGCGTTGTGTTCGTTTTATTCACCGTCATGCCAGCCTCATCGGTATGCCTTGTTGGGCCATAAATTGTTTTGCTTCTTGCACCGTGTGCTGACCGAAATGGAAAATGCTCGCCGCCAACACGGCATCAGCACGTCCTTGCTTAATGCCATCCGCCAAATCCTGCAAACCGCCCACTCCGCCGGAGGCAATTACTGGAATCCCGACGGCATCGGAAACCGCACGCGTCAGCGCCAAATCAAAACCTGATTTGGTGCCATCCTTATCCATGCTGGTCAACAAGATTTCGCCAGCACCCAAGCTTTCCATTTTCTTCGCCCATTCGACTGCATCCAGCCCCGTCGCCTTGCGGCCGCCATGCGTAAATACTTCCCAGCGTCCATCGCCGGCTTTTTTGGCATCTATCGCCACCACGATGCATTGCGAACCATATTTTTGCGCCGCATCGAACACCAATTGCGGATTACTAATCGCCGAACTATTGATGCCAACTTTATCGGCACCAGCATTTAGCAAACGCCGCACGTCGGCCACCGCACGCACGCCACCACCCACCGTGAGTGGAATAAACACCTGCGAGGCCACTTCTTCGATAATCGGCAGAATCAGATCGCGATCGTCAGAGGTCGCGGTAATGTCGAGAAAAGTAATTTCGTCTGCGCCTTGCAGATCGTAACGCCGCGCGATTTCCACCGGATCACCGGCATCCCGCAAAGCAAGAAAATTGACACCCTTGACGACACGACCTGCGGTCACATCGAGACAAGGAATAATGCGTTTTGCCAGCGTCATTCTTTCTCTTTCGGCAAGCCATCGCCGAGCTTATGTTTGGCGCCATCATCTGTATCGATCGCGGCGTCATCAAACTCACCACTCAACTCATCAGCACGCTCTTGTGCCGACAACAAATCCAGTGTGCCTTCGTAAATCGAACGACCACAGATCACACCTTCGACACCTTCATCCTGCACTGCGCACAAAGCTTCAACATCCTTGATGCTATGCACACCACCCGAGGCAATCACTGGAATTGTCATACTCTGCGCCAGTTTGACGGTGGCCTCGATATTGACACCTCCCATCATGCCGTCGCGGCCGATGTCGGTATAGATGATGGACTCGCAACCATAATCCTCGAATTTTTTCGCCAGATCAATCACTTCGTGGCCGCTTAATTTACTCCAGCCATCGGTTGCAACTTTGCCGTCTTTCGCATCCAGACCGACAATGATTTGTCCCGGAAACGCGCTACAAGCATCATGCAAAAATCCTGGACTTTTGACCGCCGCGGTCCCGATGATGACGTAGCTCAAACCGCTATCAAGATAGCGCTCGATGGTATCGAGATCGCGAATACCGCCACCCAATTGCACTGGAATTTCTTCAATCTCGTTTTCATCGGCAAAATCACGTACTGCTTGCAATATCGATTTAACCGCTTGCTCGTTTTTTGGCTTGCCAGCGAATGCGCCGTTCAAGTCAACCAGATGCAGGCGTCGCGCACCTTGCATCAGCCAATGACGCGCCATCGCAGCGGGGTCATCAGAGAAAACAGTGGCTTGGTCCATATCGCCTTGTTTCAGGCGCACGCAGTGACCGTCTTTGAGGTCGATGGCAGGTATGAGCAGCATGGGTACAGTTGAAATGTTGAGAGGTAAGGAAAATGACGCTGGTTAGGTAAACACGCAATCGATACTAAATAAACGCTGAATAACTTTTGAATAAATCTGAGTCAATACTGAACAAACACTCAAGGATTCCAATGAACAAAATTTTTGTACAGTTGCAAACCGGCATGGGCGCTTTTTTCCGGATGAAACTGCGTCGCGAAAATATTATCACGCGCAATCGCACTACAAAATGGTGCGCCATAAGGTGTTTCCCCTACGACGTGCGCCTGATTCTGCGGAACCGCATAGTAACTATGCACAAAGTAGAAATAGCTATTGTCGAGAATGCCGTCCCACAGCGGATGAGACACGGATTGATGCACGCAGTTCCAACCCATTTGCGGGACCTTGAAGCGTGAACCATCTTCCTGTAATTGCTGATCGAAGCGAAATTTAACAACCTTGCCGGGAAACAGACCCAGCCCTGGCGTATCGCCCTCTTCGCTCCAGTCCAGCATTAATTGCTCGCCGACACAGACGCCAAATAAAGGTTTATTGCGCGCCGCAGTAAGTACCGCATCTTGCAAACCAGAGTCGCGTAGTGAGCGCATGCAATCTGGCATGGCGCCTTGTCCCGGCAATACTAGTCTATCGGCAGCGTGGATATCAGCCAACTCACCAGAAATACGCACATCTGCTTCCGGCGCGACCTGTCGCAATGCCTGCGCGACTGACCGCAGATTGCCCATGCCGTAATCCACTACTACTATTTTGTTCATGCCGGTACTTCAGAATTCAGTGAGTTGAGAGCGTGCACGCAACCTTGCGGTGGTACGCACACACGTCCGATATGCAAATTACAGACTACCTTTGGTAGAAGGAATCGTGCCAGCCGCGCGTGCATCGAGCTCAGCTGCCATGCGCAAGGCACGACCAAACGCCTTGAACACGGTTTCACATTGGTGATGCGCGTTTTCGCCGCGCAGATTGTCGATATGCAGCGAGACCAGCGCGTGATTGACGAAGCCCTGAAAAAACTCGTGCGTCAGATCGACATCAAAACCACCGATCATCGAGCGCTTGAACGGCACATGAAATTCCAAACCTGGACGCCCGGAAAAATCGATCACGACACGCGACAACGCCTCGTCCAACGGCACATAAGCATGACCGTAACGACGGATGCCCTTTTTGTCGCCCATCGCCTTGGCAAAAGCCTGACCCAGCGTAATACCGACATCTTCCACCGTGTGGTGCGCATCGATATGCAAATCGCCTTTGGCTTCAATTTCCAGATCAATCAGTCCATGACGCGCAATCTGATCCAGCATGTGGTCGAGAAACGGTACGCCAGTGTTCAGCGTTTGCTTACCGCTCCCATCGATATTGATGGCAACGCGGATTTGCGTTTCATTAGTGTTGCGCGTGATTTCTGCAGTACGAGGCGTAGACATGGCGATTTAAAATTGAATGCGAAATGAGAACTAAATAAATACAAAACAAGCACGGCGCGGAGCACCGCCCGCTGCTATGGGAATAACACACTAAACTAAATGAGGGTGAATCCGTGCTTTTCCACCAATACCTCATTTTACCCACATTTTCAGCCTGTTCTCTGGCTTATGCGGACGAATTCAAGACATCATCGCATTTTTGGCAGGTTTCTGCGAAATCGTCATGGCACCGTTTGCTCCAACAGAGCCAGACGCTTTGCAATTAATGCACAATATTCGGCATTCAACTCAAACCCAACGAAATGTCGCCCGCATTGCTTAGCCGCCACCGCGGTCGTACCACTACCCATAAACGGATCAAGAACCACGCCGCCCAGCGGGCAGGATGCCTTGATCATGCGGGCGATGATTTCCAGCGGTTTTTGCGTAGGATGATCAGCGCGCTCGCGATGCTCCTTATGCAAGCGCGAAACACTCCATACATCTTTCGGGTTGTAGCCTAGCTCCAGCCACTTGGCACCGACAAAGATAGAGCGTGAGCGCGCTTTTTTGGTAACGGCATCATAAGGAACACGCACCGCATCCAGATCGAAATAATGATTTTTATCTCGCGCAAAAAAACCGACCGTATCGTGTACCGAAGAATATCGACGTGTACTACCACCCATAGACGGCACACGTCGGTCCCAGATAATTTCGTTCAACATGATCATGCGTTTTTTCAGCATGACAAATACTTCCGGCGAATAACGCCAGGTCAGAAAAATATACAGACTGCCATTCGATTTCAACTTGGATAGCGCGGCGTCTATCCATTGCTCCATCCATTGCAGATAGGCGTCGGCATCCAGCTTGTCGGAATTATTACCGTAATCTTTGCCCAAACCATATGGCGGATCGGCGATGATGAGATCAACCGTACCATCGGGAATACGTGCCAGACCAGCTAGCGCATCTTCACAAAACACACGATCTTTCCAGTCGCTCATCGCGATCCCATTATGATCTTGCCGCTGGTTTTACAGTTGCGATTGTCGTTGCAGGCAACGTCAATAACGCCATTACTTCAGGCGACATTGCAACCACTACATTTGAGTCGACTCATTTAAATCTATACTCTGCCGAGCGTGCATGCGCCTGCAAACCCTCACCATAGGCAAGCTCCGCCGCAACTTTGCCAAGCGTGTGCGCACCTGCTTCGCTCACTTGCAACATGCTAGAACGTTTCTGGAAATCATAAACGCCGAGCGGCGATGAAAAACGTGCAGTGCGCGAAGTCGGCAACACATGGTTAGGCCCAGCGCAGTAATCGCCCAAGGACTCCGAAGAAAAACGGCCGAGGAACATCGCACCAGCATGCCGAATCTTGTCGGCCCATTGCTGTGGATTTTCGGTCGAAATTTCCAGATGTTCGGCGGCGATCAAATTAGCAATCTCGCAGGCCTCATCCATATCACGCACCTTGATCATCGCGCCACGATTAGTCAGCGAAGCGGTGATGACTTCTTTACGTGGCATCTCACCCAGTTGACGGATCACGCTCGCAGCGACCGCATCCAGGTACGCTGCATCTGGGCAGATCAAGATCGATTGTGCCAACTCGTCGTGCTCGGCTTGCGAAAACAAATCCATCGCGATCCAATCGGGATTGGTGGTGCCGTCACAGACCACCAAAATTTCGGATGGGCCGGCGATCATGTCGATGCCGACAGTACCAAACACGCGACGCTTGGCGGCCGCCACATAAGCATTGCCAGGGCCGACAATCTTGTCGACTTGCGGAATCGTTGCGGTGCCATAAGCAAGTGCCGCCACCGCCTGCGCGCCACCGATAGTAAATACGCGATCAACGCCAGACATCGCCGCTGCTGCCAGCACCAACTCATTTTGTACGCCATTCGGCGTTGGCACCACCATGATGACTTCTTGCACGCCTGCGACCTTGGCTGGAATCGCATTCATCAATACCGATGAGGGATAAGCGGCCTTGCCACCGGGAACATAAATGCCGACTCTATCCAGCGGCGTCACTTTTTGCCCCAACACAGTGCCGTCGGCTTCGGTATAGCTAAAACCTTCGGAGCCAATTTCTTGCTTCTGCCGCTCGTGATACAAGCGCACGCGATCAGCGGCAGTTTGCAATGCGGCCCGACGTACCGGCGACAATTGCTCCAGCGCCGCCTGCAATGCATCACGACCAATTTCCAACGCCGTCATGTCAGCCGCGTCCACTTGATCGAATTGCTTTGTATATTCCAGCACAGCGACGTCGCCACGTGTTCTGACATCATCGAGTATCCGCAACACCGCTTGATCGATGGCCTGATCTTCACTCGCCTCAAATGCCAGCACATCAGCAAGCTGCTGTTTGAAGTCCGGATGCGTGGAGTCAAATTTTCGAATGTGTATGGACATCGTTTTTCTCAAATCACTTAAAGAGTATTTCTCTGAAATGCCCGATTTATAAGGCAAATGCAGTCAGCTAAATCGCAGGTATCGTTTTGATCAGGCCAATGCTTGCGACGCTTTTTCAAACGCAGCGAGTATCGGCAGTAAGCGCTCACGTTTCAATTTCAAGGCAGCCTGATTGACAACCAGACGCGATGAAATTTCCATAATCTGTTCGACTTCCACCAGATGATTGGCGCGCAAGGTGCTGCCGGTGCTGACCAGATCAACAATCGCATCAGCCAAGCCAACCAATGGGCCCAACTCCATCGAGCCATACAGTTTGATCAAATCCACATGCACGCCCTTGGCGGCAAAATGTTCGCGCGCGGTTTGCACATATTTGGTCACCACGCGCAAACGAGCACCTTGACGCACGGCGCTGGCGTAATCAAAACCGTCGCGCACTGCGACCGACATCCTGCATTTTGCGATGTTCAAATCGATAGGCTGATATAGACTTTCGCCACCATGCTCAAGCAACACATCTTTCCCCGCTACGCCAAAATCAGCAGCACCATATTGAACATAGGTTGGCACATCGGAAGCGCGCACAACAATGACGCGCACATCGGGATCGTTGGTCGGCAAAATCAATTTGCGCGAGGTCTCGGGATTTTCCATCACCTTGATACCGGCAGCTTCCAGCAGCGGCAAGGTCTCTTCGAAAATTCTACCTTTCGACAAGGCCAACGTCAGTTGCTGCGCATTGTTTGCAATGCTGCCCTGATTACTGTTTTGGCCATTCAGATTATTTGTCATGATTATTTGTCACTTCACTCGCTCAATTTTGGCGCCCACGGCGGATAGTTTGACTTCCATACGATCATAACCACGATCCAAATGGTAGATGCGATCAATCAGCGTTTCGCCTTGCGCAGCAAGCGCAGCGATCACCAGGGAAGCTGATGCGCGCAGATCAGTCGCCATCACCGGCGCACCGATCAATTTATCAACTCCATTGACAATCGCTGTGTGGCCTTCAATGCTGATATCGGCGCCGAGACGATTCATTTCCTGTACATGCATGAAACGATTTTCAAAGATGGTTTCGATCACGCGGCTACTACCTTCTGCCACGCAATTCATCGCCATAAATTGTGCCTGCATATCGGTAGGAAAACCCGGATATTCGGTGGTGCGGAAGCTGACAGCTTTCGGCCGCGTCGCCATTTGCGCACGTATCCAGTTGTCGCCTGAAGTGATGATGACGCCAGCTTCGCGCAACTTGTCGAGCGCCACATCGAGGATATCAGTGCGCGTGTTACGCAAGGTAACATCACCACCCGCCGCGGCGACTGCACATAAAAAAGTCGCGGTCTCGATACGATCAGCGATAACCGCATGTGACGCGCCGTGCAAACGTTCCACGCCTTGAATCACCAAACGATCCGTGCCTATGCCTTCTATCTTGGCGCCCATGGCTACCAGCAGATTGGCGAGATCGGTTACCTCAGGTTCACGCGCGGCGTTTTCAAGTATGGTCTCACCTTCTGCCAAGGTTGCCGCCATCAACAAATTCTCAGTGCCGGTCACTGTGATCATGTCGGTGACCACGCGCGTGCCTTTTAATTTCTTTGCCTTGGCATGGATGTAACCCGCTTCGATCGTGATCTCTGCACCCATCGCCTGCAAACCCTTGATGTGCTGATCAACTGGGCGCGAACCTATCGCGCAACCACCCGGCAACGACACCCGCGCCTCGCCAAAACGCGCCAGCAACGGGCCTAATACCAATATCGATGCGCGCATGGTCTTAACCATTTCGTATGGCGCTTCCAGCTTGTCGATCGCGCTGCCATTAAGTGTGACGTTTTCGCCATCCTGCTCTATCTGCAAGCCCATCTGGCGCAACAGCTTCAACATTGTCGCCACATCCTGCAATCGCGGCACATTTGTCAGCTGTACAGTATCTGCAGTGAGCAAACCCGCACACAGTATTGGCAAGGCAGCATTCTTGGCGCCAGAAATGGCGATTTCGCCAGAAAGACGCTGACCACCCTGTATTAAAAGCTTATCCATACAATCGCATATCCATTGAATACTTTATTCATTGAGCCGTTTATTAAATAAGGGGGTTATTTAATAAACCGCTCAATATTTACTAAGGTGCTAACCATTAGCCATTTTACGCAAGTAAAAATTACGCATTTCGCATACAGCCTCTCGCGCCTTTGCTGCAATAACACGCCGACTTATTTTGCGAACTCTTCTGGCGTCAGCGTCTTCATCGATAATGCGTGAATCTCCTCGCGCATACGATCACCTAAAGCAGCATAAACCAACTGATGGCGCTGAATCAAACGCTTGCCTTCAAACTCATTGGAGACGATTACCGCATTGAAATGCGAACCGTCGCCTTCCACTTCAAGGTGCGAACACTTCATGCCCGCAGCAATATATTCTTTAACTAATTCTGGAGTAGGTAACATGATAAGACCTTGTAATAATTTATTAGCTTTTAATGCGTCAGCTTCTAACTGATAGCGAAGATGGTTTAGTACCGCCGCTTATCGGCGAAAATTCGTGCTGTAACTTTGCGTCATAACTTAGTGTCGTAATTTATACCCGCTCTTTAATAGCCTGATCGCCAAGCCAACCAATATCGCGAGAAAAGCTAAAACCACCGCGCAACTTGTCAACGGATTGATATCTGACTGCCCGAAAAAACCATAACGAAATCCATCGATCATGTAGAAGAATGGATTGAAATGCGAAACCGTTTGCCAAATCGGTGGCAACGAATGTACAGAGTAAAACACACCAGATAAAAATGTCGCGGGCATGATCAAAAAGTTTTGAAACGCGGCCAACTGATCAAATTTATCCGCCCATATACCGGCGATTAAACCCATCGTGCCGAGTATCAACGAACCTAACAACGCAAAAATAATGATCCACCACGGCGCCACAAAACTCATATGCGTGAACCACGCAGTAGCCAAGAATACGCCGCTGCCTACTGCGACCCCGCGTACCAGTGCAGCACCAACATACGCACCGAACAATTCCCAATGCGATAACGGTGGCAACAACACAAACACCAAATTGCCTGTGATCTTAGACTGTATCAACGATGACGACGAGTTGGCGAATGAATTTTGCAGCACACTCATCATAACCAAACCCGGCACTAAAAATGCCGTGTATTTCACGCCTGGATAAACTTGCACTCGATCTTCCAGCACATGGCCGAAGATCAGCAAATACAGGATCGCGGTCAAGATTGGTGCGGCGATGGTTTGGGTCGCGACCTTCCAAAAGCGTAAAACTTCTTTATAAAACAGCGTCTGAAAGCCGATCATTTCCCCGCCCCCATAATCTGAATAAACACGTCTTCCAGATCCGCCTGTTGCAAATGCATCTCATCGATGATCGCGCCCGAGGTACGGAGTTTTGCCAAGATCGGTTCTACCTCAGCATAGTCGGTCACCCGCAAGGTGTATTGCTTGCCACTTAAAAGTTCATCTGGATGCGAAACGAGCGGCCTCAATTCATCCGGCAAAACTCCAGACGTCAAACGTACTACTAGCTGCGAGCCAGAAATACGTTTAACTAAACTTGAGGTTGTATCCAAGGCGACGATTTCGCCTGCCTTCAACATCGCCACTCGGTTACACAGCGCTTGGGCCTCTTCCAAATAGTGAGTGGTCAAAACAACGGTATGCCCCTCGCGATTTAGTTTGGCGACAAACTTCCATAAGGTCTGACGCAACTCAACATCGACACCCGCAGTTGGCTCATCTAGAACAATCACCGGCGGTTTATGTACTAAGGCCTGCGCTACCAATACTCGACGCTTCATACCACCCGATAAGGTGCGCATATTGGCGTCCGCTTTATCGGTCAAATCTAGGTGATGCATCACTTCATCTATCCATGCATCGTTATTTTTTAAGCCGAAGTAACCAGACTGCAGCCGCAACGTTTCGCGCACGGAAAAGAAAGGGTCGAACACCAACTCTTGCGGCACCACGCCGAGTAGCTTGCGCGCCTGCCTATAGTCAGTGACGACATCGTGCCCGAGTATCGAAACCTCGCCAATATCCGCGCGATTCAAACCCGCAATGATAGAAATCAACGTGGTTTTACCGGCGCCGTTGGGCCCCAGCAGGCCGAAAAATTCGCCCTCTTCTATCGCCAGCGACACGCCTTTCAGCGCTTGTAACGAGCGATAACTCTTTTCAACTTGCGTAATTTGAATTGCAGCCATGGTGGCTAAGACACTTTACAAAATAAGCTGCCGTCGATCAGCAACCCTGTATCGACGGCGGAACCTTTGATTATATTGGATTTTCAGATTTTCTTAGTGGAACGCCTTGACCGACCAAATACCCGGCCAGTCAGATCGTCACCGACATCATCCCCAAATGCCGACCTTTGATGATGCGATAGATTTGTATCTTGCTGATGCAGACGATTTGAGGAGGTGATGCGAGCTGGATAAAAGCTAAGTAACGGAGGGCGCTGAATCAGTAGCAGAGGAGGTCACCAGCAAATCCGCGGTGTCGTACAGTGAAATCAAACTGCCAAGATTAGCTGGCACACTGGAAAACGCTAGCGCTTTTCCGGTACCGCGCGCAGCGCGTTGCCAAGCTAACATAGTCGCTACCGCAGAAGAGTCCACGGTAGTCACCGCAGCAAAGTCGAACGCCGTCTCACCTTGTTGAATTGCGCGCAAACCCGCATCTACATGCGAGTTTGCATTATCAAAGGTGAGTGATCTACCGACTTCAAACATCCTGTTACGACGCTTCTTTAACTTTTTGAGCAAAACTAACTGCCAGCTTTTTGTTTTTTTCTGTCAAGGTTTTGATCAAACCATCAATCCCCGACTTGCCAATCTCACTCGCGAAGCTGTCTTTATACGCTTGTACCAACCATGCGCCGAGTACATTCACGTCGTAAATCTTCCAGCCTGATTCTTTTTTTTCTAAACGATAGCTAAGCTGGATCGGTGTGCCGCGCGGCTGTATCACTTGTGTATGCACGATCACCTCAGTATCTGCGGGGTCCGCACGTAAAGGCTTATATTCAAGTTGTTGATCCTTGATTTGCGCAATTGCGCCAGCGTAGGTGTAGACCAGCAAAGAACGGAACTCTTCGGTCAAACGCTTTTTCTGTTCAGCGCTCGCATCACGCCAATACCGACCGGTTGCCAACATTGTCGTGCGTTGGAAATCAACGTAAGGCAGAATTTTTTCTTCCACGATTTGCTGCACGCGATGTGCATCACCGCTATTAATTGCTTTGTCCGCTTTCGCGGTTGCCATCACATCTTCACTAATGCGCTTGATCAATACATCAGGCGCTTCTTGCGTTTGCGCCGTCGCAGCCGTCGCCATCATCAGCGTACAACCCGCGACCGTCGTCCATATAATTTTCTTTAAGATATTCATGTTTCTCCAATTCGTTTTTCTACCTTGCGGTAACTATTTCTTTTGATGCTACCCAGCAAGGACACTGTGCTGCACAACAATCAAAGAATAGTGCAGACCCTTACGGGGCAAGGTTGATAGGCTTCTTAGTGTCTTGCTCCGAGCCGGCACCATCACGCACATCGTTTGCACGACTTTGCAGATAAGCACTACGCACAAAAACATAACGATCTAATGCGACGTCTTCCAACAAATTACTCGCCCCCAACAGTTGCGAACGCTTGTCTATTATTCTGACTACCGTTCCGGTGTTGCGCACGCTGACAGGTGTCGTATAGGTCCACAGATCGCCATATACATCCACTGGGAAGGCTGCCGTATCACGTATCGTTGATGGGCCAAAAATCGGCAACACAAAATATGGGCCTGAATCCACACCCCATTTGCCCAAGGTCTGACCGAAATCTTCCTTGTGCTTTTGCAAACCGGCTTCTGACGCAATATCAAGTACCCCAGCGAATCCCATCGTACTGTTGACCGCAACCCGCATCATGTCGTTCAAACCGTGTTCCACTTTACCTTGTAACAGATTGTTAACCATGGTCCAGACATCGCCGATATTGCCAAAAAAGTTGCTGATGCCAGTCTGCACAAAGGATGGCAGCGTGTCCTTATACGCAGTTGCTACCGGCTTTAATACCGCGCTGTCAACTGCGTCGTTAAATTGGAACATGCTGCGGTTGTAGCCCTCAAACGGATCGTTGTTATCCTCACCGCCATTGGTAGTGGCGCAGCCGCTCAGCAACAAAATATTTGCCAGCAATATCGATTTCATCATGTTTTTCATTTTTGCTCTTCTTTCCCTTCGGCTGCTTTGCTGAAAAGAAACTGACTAATCAGGTTCTCCAACACCATCGCCGATTGTGTCATTGTAATTTTGTCGCCTGCTGCCAGATTATCCATATCACCACCTGGCTCTAACCCTATGTATTGCTCACCAAGTAGACCTGAAGTCAGAATTTTTGCGGAAGAATCTTTTGGGAACTTGTACTGCGCTTCAATATCGAGCGCCACTGCCGCGCGAAAGCTTTTGTCGTCAAACTGAATATTTGCTACCCGTCCCACTACCACGCCCGCGCTCTTAACTGGCGCCCGTGGCTTCAGCCCGCCGATATTGTCGAATTGCGTGATCACTGTATAGGTCTTGCCGAAACTCAGCGAGCTCATGTTGCCGGCCTTCATCGCCAAAAAGAACAGCGCGATCGCGCCTAACAGCACGAACAAGCCAACCCACAAGTCTAATGATTTTCGTTGCATAAACCGATCCCTCAAATATGAGAGGCGCGGATGAATTTTCCGTCAACCTCTCCTGCGTCTCCGTGCAACCATGTAGGCGCGCGTATTTTAATTGAAAAGCAGCAATTCCGCTTTAACTGAACATCAGCGCCGTCAACAAAAAGTCTAGCCCCAGCACCGTCAGCGAAGCCATCACCACAGTGCGCGTCGTTGCGCGTGCCACACCCTCCGGCGTAGGCTGCGCTTGATACCCTTGATACAACGCGATAAACGTCACTGCAAATCCAAACACGACGCTTTTCAGCACACCGTTCAGAATGTCATTCCACACATCCACGCCACCCTGCATCTGCGACCAAAATGCACCCTCGTCGACACCGATCATTTGCACGCCGACGATATAGCCGCCCAAAATGCCAACGGCGCTAAAAATCGCAGCCAGCAATGGCATCGCAATGACGCCAGCCCAGAAACGTGGCGCCAAAATCCGCTGCAGTGGATTGACGGCCATCATCTCCATCGCCGCCAACTGCTCGCCGGCTTTCATCAAGCCAATTTCCGCAGTTAGCGAGGTCCCTGCGCGCCCTGCAAACAGCAGCGCAGTCACAACTGGCCCCAACTCACGGGTTAAAGACAAGGCCACCAACAAGCCTAACGCCTGCTCAGAACCGTATTTATTCAACGTGTAATAGCCTTGCAGGCCGAGCACAAAGCCTACAAACAACCCAGACACCGCAATCAGCAACAGTGAATAATTGCCAATGAAATGGATCTGCGTGCTAACTAAACGAAAGCGAGGCAGCAAGCCGCCGGAGGCGCGCAAAATCGCAAAGAAAATACGCGTCGCAAAACCAATATTGTCTAGCCATACTCTTACCGGCTGACCGATCGCACGTAAAAAATTAGCGATCATGAACGCGGCTCCAATCCCAGATCGGCCGCCAGCGATGTGCCTGGATAATGGAACGGCACCGGACCTTCAGGTGCAGCATTAACGAATTGCCTCACATACGGATCATCAGACGCCATCATTTCTGCCGGCGTGCCTTCGGCAACGATGGAACCGCCAGAAAGAAAATAGACATAGTCGGCAATCAAGAACGATTCATGCACATCGTGTGATACCAGAATCGAAGTCGAGCCTAACGCATCATTCAATTTGCGGATCAAATTTGCGGTCATCCCCATTGAGATTGGATCAAGACCAGCAAACGGCTCGTCGTACATGATCAACACTGGATCAAGCGCGATCGCACGCGCCAGCGCAACACGCCGCGCCATCCCGCCAGAAATTTCGGCCGGCTTCAACGCTGAGGCATTGCGCAAACCGACTGCATGCAATTTCATCAACACTAAATCGTGAATCATTTGCTCTGACAAATCGGTGTGTTCACGCAATGGGAAGGCCACATTGTCGAATACCGACATATCAGTAAACAACGCGCCATGTTGAAACAACATGCCCATATTGCGCCGCAACTTGTACAAGGCCTCGGTATGCTGCGGATCGACCAACTCGCCAGCAACCTTAATCGTACCCGTTTGCGCCTGTAGCTGACCGCCGATCAAGCGCAATATGGTGGTCTTGCCGGAACCAGAACCGCCCATCACAGCAATAACTTTGCCCCGCGGGAAATCCATATCCAGCGCCGATAAAATCGGACGCTCGCCATAGTGGAATTGCAAATTACGGATTTCAACGAGATTGGACACAGCAACGTAGGATTATTTCAATCCCGCAATTGTAGAGCAGAATGCGTAAACTCTTCTGAAGAAGCCGGGTTTTATACACAACACACTGACATATCGTTGTAAAAAACCCGCTGCCCTTTTCAAGGCAGCGGGTTTTTTAGATCACACAGCTTGCGATCATCTTACAAAAGTACCAGTGATAGCCGGTTAGCGTGGCAGGACTGAATTACCCATCAAGAAAGCATCAACTTCACGCGCGCACTGGCGTCCTTCACGGATCGCCCACACCACCAGCGACTGACCACGGCGAATATCACCCGCGGCAAACACCTTGTCGACCGAGGTCCGATAACAACCTTCGCCGTCCGTAGTCGCCTTGACATTGCCGCGCGCATCCTTGTCGACCCCGAACGCATCCAGCACTTGTGCCACCGGCGACACGAAGCCCATCGCCAGTAACACCAAATCAGCTTTCATTTCGAATTCCGAATCCGGCACTTCGACCATCTTGCCGTCTTTCCACTCAACGCGAGCTGCGATCAATTTTTCGACCTTGCCGTCTTTGCCTTCCAAGCGCTTAGTCGCCACCGCCCAATCACGATCACAACCCTCTTCATGCGAAGACGACGTGCGCAGCTTGGTTGGCCAGTAAGGCCACACCAGCGGCTTGTTTTCTTCTTCCGGCGGCTGCGGCAACAATTCAAATTGCGCAATCGATGCTGCGCCGTGACGATTTGAAGTACCAACGCAATCGGAACCAGTATCGCCACCACCGATCACGATCACATGCTTGCCAGTTGCCAGAATTTGATCCTTGACCTTGTCACCCGCGTTGACTTTATTTTGCGGCGACAGAAAATCCATCGCAAAATGCACGCCTTTTAATTCGCGTCCAGGCACTGGTAAATCACGGGGCGTTTCAGCACCGCCAGTCAAGATGACGGCATCAAAATCTTTGTTCAACTGCTCTGGAGAAATCGTTTCTTTGGCCCAGTTGATAACATTGGATGGAAAATCCTTACCCACCAACACACCGGTGCGGAAAGTCACACCCTCTGCTTCCATCTGCTTGACGCGCAGATCAATGTGCGATTTTTCCATCTTGAAGTCTGGGATGCCGTAACGCAGCAAACCGCCGACTCTATCGTTTTTCTCAAACAAAGTGACATCATGGCCGACACGCGCCAACTGCTGTGCGGCTGCCATACCTGCTGGTCCCGAACCAACCACAGCAATTTTTTTGCCGGTTTTGATAGTCGGCACTTGCGGCACAACCCAACCGTTTTCCCAACCTTTGTCGATGATGAAATGCTCGATCGATTTGATCCCAACCGGATCTTCATTGATGCCGAGCGTACATGCTGTTTCGCATGGCGCAGGACAGATACGACCAGTAAATTCCGGAAAGTTGTTGGTCGAATGCAGGGTATCCAGCGCTTGCTGATATGCGCCGCTATATACCAGATCGTTCCAATCGGGAATGATGTTGTTGACCGGACAGCCGTTATTGCAAAACGGAATACCGCAATCCATGCAGCGCGCTGCTTGCACTTTTGAATCCGCATCGCTCAGGTGCACGCTGAATTCTTTGTAATGTTTGATACGCTTCTCTGGTTCCTCGCTCGCTTCTTTCATGCGCTCGAATTCCATAAAGCCAGTAATCTTTCCCATATTTCTCTCGCCTTCTAAACTTACGTTTCAGTCTGGTCGCTATCGCGACCAGACCTGTAACTACAACCTATGCAACCCGCTGGGTGCTATCCCAATTAAGCTACAACCTTGGTCGAAGCAGTTTGCTCAGCCTTGGCCGCATGCATCTCGGTCAATGCGCGCTTGTACTCCGATGGGAACACTTTAACGAACTTGCTGCGCGCCGTGCTCCACTCGTCCAGCAGGGCGCGAGCGCGCGTGCTGCCAGTGTATTTGAAGTGACGCTCGATCAAACTCTTGAGTATCGCCTCATCGGTTTGCGCTTCTGCACCACGTGTCGCGCTATGCCAGATCCCGCGATCAGCTTTGCCTTCCTGATCGGCAGCCGAATGAACTGGCTCGAGTGCCACCATCGCCATATTGCACTTTTCGGCGAACTCGCCTTTAGGATCGTAGACATAAGCAATACCGCCCGACATACCAGCAGCAAAGTTGCGACCGGTATCGCCCAACACGACTACGGTACCGCCTGTCATGTATTCGCAACCATGGTCGCCCGTACCTTCAACCACTGTCACGGCGCCTGAGTTACGCACGGCAAAACGTTCACCAGCAACGCCATTGAAGAATGCCTCGCCAGCAACCGCGCCATACAGCAGCGTGTTACCGCTGATGATGTTTTCTATCGCACGACCGCGGAACTCAGTATTTGGACGCACGATGATGCGACCACCAGACAAACCTTTACCAACATAATCGTTGCCCTCACCTACCAGATCCAGCGTAATACCGTGTGCGAGGAAAGCGCCTGCCGATTGACCAGCCGTACCTTGCAACTGAATATGGATGGTGTCGTCAGGTAAACCTTCATGGCCGTATTTCTTCGCTACCTCACCGGACAACATCGTACCGACCGTGCGATTAACGTTTTTGATGGTGGAAATGAATGAAACTTTTTCCCCATTTTCAAGCGCCGCCTTAGCTTGTGCGATCAACTTGTGATCCAGAGCCTTGGCCAAATTGTGATCCTGCACATCAACGTGATAGCGCGGCTCATCTGCAGACACTTCCGGCTGATGGAAGATACGGCTGAAATCCAAGCCCTTGGCTTTCCAATGCGTGATCGCACTCGACTTGTCGAGCAGATCGGCCCGGCCGATCAGCTCATCGAAAGTACGTACACCTAACTGCGCCATGATTTGACGCGCTTCTTCTGCAACGAAGAAGAAATAGTTAACCACGTATTCTGGTTTTCCATCGAACTTGGCGCGCAATGCAGGGTCCTGTGTCGCAACACCGACGGGGCAAGTATTCAGATGGCACTTGCGCATCATGATGCAACCCTCGGTCACCAGTGGTGCAGTCGAGAAGCCCATTTCATCCGCGCCCAACAAACCAGCGATCACGACATCGCGACCGGTTTTCATTTGACCATCTGCTTGCAAACGGATACGACCACGCAAGCCATTCAGCAACAAAGTTTGCTGCGTCTCTGCCAAACCTAATTCCCATGGCGAACCAGCATGCTTGATCGACGATTGCGGCGACGCGCCGGTACCACCGTCATGCCCGGCAATCACGATGTGATCAGATTTTGCTTTGGCGACACCAGTTGCGACCGTGCCAACACCAACTTCAGCCACCAACTTGGTCGAAATCGACGCGCTTGGATTCGCGTTTTTCAAGTCATGAATCAGTTGCGCCAAATCCTCGATAGAATAAATATCGTGATGCGGTGGTGGAGAAATCAAACCCACGCCTGGTACCGAGAAACGCAGACGTGCAATGTAATCGGACACTTTGTGACCCGGCAGCTGACCGCCTTCACCCGGCTTTGCGCCTTGCGCCATCTTGATCTGAATCTGTTCTGCAGACGCCAGATATTCTGCGGTCACCCCAAAGCGACCGGATGCAACTTGCTTGATTTTCGAGCGCAACGAATCACCCGGCTCAAGCGGCATATCGCGCACCACCACATCATTACCGATCACTGCTGCCAAGGTGGTCGCTTCCTTGATTGGAATACCACGCAACTCTTGGCGATAGCGCTTGGTATCCTCGCCGCCTTCACCGGTATTCGATTTGCCGCCGATGCGATTCATCGCAACCGCCAGTGTCGCGTGCGCTTCGGTCGAGATCGAGCCGAGCGACATCGCACCAGTTGCAAAACGCTTGACGATTTCTTTTGCCGGCTCGACTTCATCCAACGGAATCGCCGTAGCAGGATCAAACTTGAACTCGAACAACCCACGCAAGGTCATGTGACGCTGCGATTGATCATTAATGATTTGTGCGTATTCTTTGTACGTGCTGAAGTTATTGGCGCGGGTCGAATGCTGTAGCTTGGCAATCGCATCCGGCGTCCACATGTGCTCTTCGCCGCGAATACGGAATGCATATTCGCCACCCGCATCGAGTTGATGTGCCAACACCGGATCAGCACTGAATGCTTTTTCGTGTAAGCGCAATGCTTCTTCCGCGACTTCAAACACGCCTATGCCCTCGACATTCGACGCAGTACCTTTGAAGTATTTTTCGATCAACGATTTATTCAAACCAATTGCTTCGAAAATCTGCGCGCCGCAATACGACATGTAGGTCGAGATGCCCATTTTCGACATGACTTTCATCAAGCCCTTACCAACTGCTTTTTGGTAATTGCCGATCGCTTTTTCCGGCGACAACTCGCCCGGCAGATCCTTCGCCAGCGCGGCCAACGTATCCATCGCGAGGTACGGATGGATCGCTTCTGCGCCATACCCTGCCAATAATGCAAAGTGATGCGTCTCGCGTGCCGAACCGGTTTCTACTACCAGACCGGTAGAAGTGCGCATGCCCTTGCTGACCAAATGCAAATGGATAGCAGAGGTTGCCAGCAATGCTGGAATCGCGACTTGCGCCTCATCCACTTGACGATCAGATACGATCAAAATGTTGTGGCCGGATTTAACAGCATCGACCGCTTGTGCGCACAGCGATGCCAAACGTGCTTCGATACCTTCTTTGCCCCATGCGATCGGGTAGCAGATATTCAACTCATGCGACTTGAATTTTCTGCCGGTGTGCGCGTCAATCTTGCGCAACTTCGCCATGTCCGCGTAATCAAGTATCGGCTGCGATACTTCCAGACGCATAGGCGGGTTGATGTTGTTGGTGTCCAGCAGATTTGGCTTAGGTCCGATAAACGATACCAGCGACATCACCATTGCTTCGCGAATCGGATCGATAGGTGGATTAGTCACCTGCGCGAACAACTGTTTGAAGTAGCTGTACAGCGGCTTGTCTTTGTTGGACATGACGGCCAGCGGCGAGTCATTACCCATAGAGCCAGTGGCTTCTTCACCATTCGCTGCCATCGGTGCCATCAGGAATTTCAGATCTTCCTGGGTGTAACCGAAGACCTGCTGAAGATCCAGCAGCGGTGTCAAACGCTTAGCTTCAGCTGGCTCTTCTTTTACTTCATTGAGCTTGATGCGTACCGATTGGATCCATTGCTTATACGGCTTGGCGTTAGCATAGGTATCTTTCAATTCCTTGTCATCGATGATGCGACCCGCATCCAAATCGATCAGGAACATTTTGCCCGGTTGCAGACGCCATTTTTGAATAATCTTCGACTCAGGAATTGGCAATACACCCGACTCCGAGGCCATCACCACCAAATCGTCGTCGGTCACGATGTAGCGCGCAGGACGCAAACCATTCCGATCCAGCGTGCCGCCAATGTGACGACCATCGGTAAATGCCATCGCAGCAGGGCCATCCCATGGCTCCATCATCGCGGCGTGATATTCGTAGAAAGCGCGGCGGTTTTCATCCATCAGCGTGTGGTTTTCCCATGCTTCTGGAATCATCATCATCATTGCTTGCGCCACTGGGTATCCAGCCATCACCAACAGTTCGAGCGCATTGTCAAAGCAAGCTGTATCGGACTGACCTTCATAAATCAATGGGAATAATTTTTTCAAATCGTCGCCCAGCACGGCCGACTGCATGATGCCTTCACGCGCGCGCATCCAGTTGAAGTTACCTTTGACGGTATTGATCTCGCCGTTGTGTGCGATCAGGCGATACGGGTGTGCCAGCGGCCATTCCGGGAAGGTGTTGGTCGAGAAACGTTGATGCACCAGCGCCAGTGCAGACACGCAGCGCGGGTCTTGCAGATCACGATAGTATTCACCGACTTGATCCGCCAACAACAAGCCTTTGTATACGATGGTACGCGCCGACATCGAGGCAACAAAGAACTCCTGACCGTGGATCAGATTCAATGCGCGAATCGCGTGACCCGAAGATTTACGAATCACGAACAGTTTGCGCTCGAGCGCATCAGTCACCATGATGTCTTGACCGCGGCCGATGAAAATCTGACGAATCACTGGCTCTTTGTCGCGCACGGTAGGCGACATCGGCATTTCTTTATCGACGGCGACATCACGCCAGCCCAATACCACTTGACCTTCTGCCAGTACCGCGCGCTCAATTTCCTGCTCGCAAGCGATGCGCGATGCGTTTTCTTTCGGCAGAAACACCATGCCTACGCCATATTCGCCTGGGGGCGGCAGGTTCACGCCTTGTTTCGCCATCTCTTCACGGAAATACTGATCAGGCACCTGAATCAAGATGCCAGCACCGTCGCCCATCAGCTTGTCGGCACCGACAGCGCCACGATGGTCGAGATTTTTCAGAATGAGCAAACCTTGCTCAACGATGGAATGGCTTTTTTTGCCTTTGATATGAGCGATAAAACCGACGCCGCAGGCGTCATGTTCGTTAGCTGGATCGTATAAACCTTGCGCGTGCATAACCTTCTCCACTACTTTTCAAATCAAGGCATGAAGGATAGTGCAGCACAAAGTGAATTTCAACCTCAATAAATAGGGTCAGAGTCTATTTAAAACACAATCGCGGCCATGCTTAAAATAATTAGGGACATAGTAAATATTATAGCCCTCCGTCTTTTACCGGCAATTGGCGCGGTGGCCGACCCCGCTTGACCTGTCGTACTCTGCGACGGGTGAGCTTTTCTAGTGCCGTCTTGAACGCTTCTGAGCCTAATACCCATCCTTTTGCAGTTGCATTCACCAAAGCTCGGCGATCATTATCCGCAATTCCTTGTGCGATCTGCGCTTTATACGCAGCCTCGCGCTGGAAGGGCGTGTTACCCAAAGCCCAATATAAAACGTGATCGCTAATCAAAAGGTCCGAGCGTGTGCCGATATGATGCGGATAACTGGACCAGGGATAATCATCGGCTTGCGACACCAAACCTTCGTGCACAGGACTCAACTCAATATAGCGACAACACATCATCAAATAATGATCTGCATCGATCACGGTGGCTTTAAAGCGTCCTTGCCACAAGGTGCCGCTACGCTGATATTTGCGATTGAAATACGGTACATAGTGCCGGCCCACCCATTGCATCAAGCGCGACAAACCTTCCACATCTGAAGGTGTCGCCAATAATTGTAATTGGCTGGGCATTAGTACATAGGCATGGATCGCGACCTTGAATTGCCGTGCCGCATCACGCAGCCAATCAAGAAAAACCATGTAGTCGGCGGTTTCCCGGAAGATCAATTGCTGATCATTACCCTGCTGGATAATATGATGCGCATGATGGGGAACAACGAGGCGGGCAAGACGAGCCATAAAAATCCATCGCAAATTACTCCGACCCTAATTATGCCGGAAATAAAATGTCATGCCGTGTGGATGAGATTGTTTGGGGATGTTTATATCTTTTTTTACATCTTTTACCAGGAGATTGCTGCGACGCGCCTCAATCTATCAACGCATGGTGCGCGCCCAGTTCGGTGCCAGGCGACTCCGATATTCAATCGCATCGACAATCAAAGCCCGCAACTGGTCCAACAACACCACCTCATCCGACATGATGGTCTCGGATAACTTGGCATCCCAATCGCCATAGATAAAGCCAATAGGATGAAAATTTACCATCAAAGGCAACACAACAAAGCTGCGCGAACTCGGCAATGCATTGCGCCACCAACGTGGCAACTTGTTGAGAAAGTCCGGCATCTGCGCATCTTCGACAAAAATCATTTTATCGTTTGCCAAAGCCGCATGAAATACATCGGGCTCATACGCATCAGTGAATACCAGACGTGGCAACAACTCCTCGGTGCGATCACCAAAACACATACGCGCCGTATATTTACCTTCGTCATGATTGCGCAAAAATGCAATCGCGCGACTCAGACCTAAACCTTGATACACGGTCTCCAAGGCCATTGTCATCAAATGCCCAGTGCTAGCGCTACTACCCTGATTACGCATATCGGCGATGCCACGTGCCAAAATATTCAACGCTTCGATTGGCTTGCCAGGCGCTGTTGTCGTCACAATTCTGGACGCTGCCTCATCGTGCGATGCCTTTTGCAAGGTTTCTTCTTTCGCCAATTGCTGCGCCAATTCCACCGCCGAGAATACAGTTGAGGTGTCTAAACCCAACATGTCTGCATAATTGCCAGCAATTTTCTCTAATGCTGCGTCGATATCATCCGAGGTACCGCCCGCCTCACACAACACATCAGCGCAACTCGTCGACATAGTGGAAATCGCGGCCAGCCACTCTGCGTGATCAAGCGGTGCATCAACATTATCATCAACTCTTGGCGGCACATGTTTCAAGCTGTCGATCAACTGTGTGGGGAACCCCCAACGCCTGCCAATCGAGCGGCCAATCTCATCCAGTCCCATGCCCAGTATTGCTCTGGCCGCCTCTTCTTCGCTCTGATTGTTTTTAGCAACACGCGCCTGCACCACCGCCCATTGTTCGGGCAAGTAAAAAGACACCATTAAACGACCAAGCGAATGCAACATGGAACAAACGACCACTTCTTCCGTATCGCGGCGCGGGGATGACGATGCGACTTGGCGCGCAATTTGTCCCGCCAATACCGCTTTTTCCATTTCGTTGCGCGTGTTAGAAGCACTTTCGGAGGCCGCCGACAAACCATCTATCAGCTTCAATCCCAATGCGAGATGGCCTATGGTTTCTGTGCCGAGGACAATCACCGCTTTGGAAACAGTATTGATCCCCTGTCCGAAAGCCGAATACATCGCGCTATTGGCGAGCCGCAAAACGCGTTGCGTAAGAGTAGGGTCAGACAATACCGTGCGCGTCATACTAAATTCGCGATCGTCATCGCCCTGCATCGCGCCCACAATGGCACTCACCACTTTGGAGAAGCCGGGCAAATCGCCGCGCTGGCGCACACGTTCCCACAGCAACTCTAGGGTGTCTTCAGGCGCTACCATTAAGCCATCTCGATTTGTCATTTCTTCTGCTTTTTTATCATCGACGGGTTAATGAGATACTTCAGCCGTTTCCGCTGCCAGTACTTCTAATATTGCATCTGGTAACAACGGCCAACCGGTATGGAATCCCTGAATCAGCGAACATCCTTGCGCAGTAAGGAAATTCAACTGTTGATCATTTTCCACGCCCTCTGCCACTGTCATCAAGTTCAAATGACTCGCCAAGCTCAACACAACATTACAAATTGCTGCGTCCTTAACGGACTCAGGCAAGTCTTTAATAAAGGTACGGTCGATCTTAAGCGTAGAAATAGGAAAGCGCTTCAAATAAGCGAGTGACGAATAGCCGGTACCAAAATCATCAATCGCAATCCGCACGCCGCGTGACGCTATGCTAATCAACAGCGTTTCCGCATACTCAGGGTCAGACATCAAGATCCCCTCAGTAATTTCCAGCATCAATTGATGTCCTTGTATGCCAGACAGCTTGACGGCGTCATCCATCACCCGCAAAAACTGATCATTGCGAAACTGACGCGGACTGACGTTGACTGAAACATACAATTCGCGACCAATAACTTCTTCAAATTTTTTCAGTTGGGCGCATGCGGCCTTAAGCACCCATGCGCCCAACAAATTAATCAGGCCATTGTCTTCCGCCATCGGAATAAACTGCACGGGCGAAACCAAGCCTATCTCTGGGCGCATCCAACGCATCAAGGCTTCAAAGCCCATGATCTGCCGTGTTTTTGCATCAACGATAGGCTGATAGTGCAATAGAAACTCGCCGTTTCTCACCGCCTCAAACATCGCCGCTTCGACCGATACATCATGCTCGACTTTATCCGCCAACTCGCTATATACGACACAACGCGCCTTCCCGGTTTCCTTGGCGCGACACATTGCCGTATCAGCATGCGCCAGCAACTTCACCTCGGTATCACCGTGGGTCGGATAAATCGCCGCGCCTATCGACGTACTGACGTACAAGCTGTGGCCATCGATCTCAAATGGCAGTTGCATCGCGGCGATCATACGGCGCGCGACATGCTGGATCTCTGCATCGCTTTTTGCACGCGGCAATACGGCAACAAATTCATCGCCTCCGACACGCGCCAAGGTATCAATATCGCGCAATAAACGACGCAAGCGGTCTCCCGCCACCCGCAACAACGCGTCGCCAACACCATGGCCTAGCGCATCGTTGACCTTTTTAAAGCCGTCTAGATCAAGTGAAATAATCGCAAAACCATGTTCGGCGCGTTGCGCCTGCGCAATCGACATACGTATGCGGTCACTCAGCAGCGAACGATTTGGCAATCCCGTCAGTTCGTCGTGCGTCGACATATGTAAGAGCCGCGCTTCGGTTGCCTGTTGCGCGGAAATATCGCGGCCAGTCAGCGCCAGTTCGATTTTGTTAGCCACTTCATAGGCGATCATCTGCAAATCAAGTTGCAATGGGCCTTCTTGCGTCAAAAACAGTACGTTTACGCGGGTGGGCAGGCGTGTTTCTATCGACTTATGCAGACAAGCTTCCATCGCATGCCGGTCGTGTGACGCCACCAAATCAAACAGACTCGCGCCCACACGTATTGCGTAGTCGCCCATAATCTCCGCTGAACGACGACTCGCGGACAAGAGCACGCCCTCTGCATCGAGCCGTAACACGACCTCCCCCGCAACCTCCATGAGATTATTGAGTTGCGTGCCGGCCAAATCATTGCGTTCTCGAAACATGCTTTTTATGGATTAGTTATACGCACCGCAATAATACAAATGCCCACCAACATACTGTCAACAAACCGAAAATTCAAATCGTAAATTCCACATCGTGGAAATGTAAAATTTTGTGAACTGCATTCTAGAATATTAATGCAGGACAACAACAAAAGTGGCGGATTTGTGAAATAATTTTATTAACCGAAGCTTAAAACGAAGCTTAAACAACACATTTTCATCGTGCTGGGTCGCATCCGCACCTGCATCCGATGATGAGCATTAAATCATTTAATGCCTGCTCATTAACAAGGGGGTTCGTGAAAGCTATTTATCGTGTTGTCTTTGTCGCAAGCACAGCTTAAGCAAGCTCAATACGTCAGCGATGGAAGTGTAGAACTTTAAAGAGATATTTCAAATACGGAATTGTACTAAGCACGTTCGTATTTATGTGAAGTGAAGCAGCCCGCCACTAGGACGCAGCAGGCTGGGGTAGCATTCGCCACTCCCAATTAGCCGGCGTCACCGCCGCTTACAAAGTTTTTCTCGCCGCGCAAATAACGTGACAGATATTGCAACAGCGCGACACCATCGCCAAACTCCATCAAACCGGCGCCATTTCCATCGCCAAATACCGGCGAGCCGTTCAAACTGTCATCAATCACCAAACCATCAAATGCCGCTTTCGGGATGTAATCGGTGTCAATCTGGAAAGTATTCAAATTAAGGATCGCATCAACTACCCGCCCTAAAAACTGTACCTCAGGAATACGCACTTGCGACATTTCATGCTCGCGGAAAAACATCCCGACCGCCAAAATCGCATTGCTGATGATCATACGGAGAAAACGTTGTTGCCGTTGTTCATCGCCGTGCAGTGCTTTATTGGACGCCGCAAAATCGAGAATGTTATCGGCATCCGCATAACGCGCAACGATATTGCCAGCCGAACCGGTTTTCGGCAAAATCTCCTTGCGCTTCAGCATGCGCCGCACCAACTCAGGATCCACATCGCTAATTTCTGTGGGGCGCAAGATGGTCGCAATCGCCACTGGGAGCATTTGCAACTGTTCTTCGATTAACTGGACCGCTAGGCTGCTCGCATCCTTACCCAAGATGGTTCCCATATACATCCCCCTTTTTTAATATTAATTAAATAGAGACCAGATGGTCGCCGCTGTCGTTCCCTTCAGTTCATATGCTATTTAGTACCACTATAAATACTCCGGCATGGCGAAGCGTTAGTCTTCGACAAATTCGAAACCAACAAATATGTTTTGCCCAAGTTGCTCATGTCACGGCACATACAACATCAGTTAAAGCATATGCACGTTGCTAATTGGCCTCATAGAGAATTCCTCGCCCCCGTTAAAGGCAATCTCAACAACCGCACCCTTGTCCGCCGACGATGAAATGCTTAAGGACCATTTGTAACGTTCACAGATTCGTTTTGTCAGGAACCAGCCTAAGCCACGCCCGCCACCTGGCTTCATTGAACTTTTTAGGGCCTCACGATAGCTGCGCAAGACTTCCTCTGAGTCAAAGCCAACACCCGCATCAATCACACGAAGTCCTTTTGGAGTAAGGCTGATAGTAACGTCACCCTTCTGGGAATTTTCGGCGGCATTCCTGAGAAGATTGGCAATCACGATTCTGACCATCGCTTCTGGCGCGTTGACAGATAAGCTGACGCACTCAGCTAGTACGAATTGTGCCGATTTGAAGGCAAGAAGATGCTCGTGATCTTGAATAAGCTGTTGCAATATGACGTCGACCGGGCTGTGCTCCACCTTTGGATTGCTGTCTGGCTCACGCGACAAATAAAGAAGGGCGCTCATGGTTTCGGTGAGACTTTCAACCGTACCGCGTATCCTTTCCAGCGGGCTGTGCGCTTGCTCGGGAAGAGCTTGCTTTGTCAACACATCTACAGCGCCACTGATAACGGCAATCGGTGTACGAAATTCATGACTAGCTTGATCGAGCAGACTTCGCTCGCGCTCTATAAAGCGCTCAACCCGCTCCAGATGGAGATTAGCCTGCACAGCAATATCATGAAGCTCTCCCTGTGGGTATTCAACCGACAGCCTCTGCGACGGCTGCTCCGGATCAAGAGCTTCCATTTTTTGTGCAAGATGCCGCGCTGGTTTACGTAGACTGCGGTACAGCCAGAAGATCGTAGCGCCTACCAATAAAAGATTAACCAATACAAAAAGGATACTTGCGATCGCCACGCTATCTTGCAAGTTTTCGATTCCAGTCATGTCAATTACCGAAATTACGCGTCCATCCGAAGTTTGTGTGACGAACGCGGCATAGTGTGAGGATCCGTCATAACCTTCATAGTCATCCAGATCGTCTTCGCTATACGATCCGTTAGGAAGTTTGGAAAGAAATGCAGGCATGTCCGCAGGCAAAGGAGCGTCATTCTTAAGGTGCCAACCTCTGTACGGCCCCTGCGTTGGTAAGAGAGCCGAATTCGCACCTGTACTATTCGCAATATGATGATTTGTGGTCGATTCAAGTATCTGTCCCCACAAAGCATGATTAATCAATAATTGGCTGAATATGGCTTGCCCTACGACCCCTATCGTCAACAGTACGGCGAAGATGACAAAGAGGGCGCTGATACGCCAATGCAGATCAAAAACGCGCCCTTTATTCAACATCTTGTAACCGAATGCTGTAACCCGTACCAAACACGGTGTGCAGAAGTTTTGACGCACCATCGCCATCGACCTCTTTGCGCAACAGATGCACATGCGATCTCAAAATGTCGTTGTCTAACTCGCGCTCGCCCCAAATCTGCGATTCCAGATGTTCACGACTAACGATATGCGGTGAGCGGCGCATCAATATCTCGAGTATCTGTCTTCTAATAGGAGAGAGCGTCAACTCGCGATCGCCCCGGGTGACGACAAGTGATTCTAAATTAAAGCGTAAATTATCGACTTCCAGAACCTGTCCAGGAGCTTGTGCCGCGCGACTTCGCGTTACCAGAACCCGCAAGCGCATTTCGAGTTCTGGCAGCGCAATAGGTTTAACGAGGTAGTCGTCGGCGCCAGCCTCAAAACCTTGCATCTTGTTGTCGAGTTGATCTTTAGCGGTGAGCATGATCACCGGCACCCTGGACTTGAGTTCATCCCGCAACTGCGTGAGCATCGTCAAGCCGTCCATGCGTGGCATCATCCAGTCCATGACAATGGCATCGAAATGATTGACTTGTAGCAAGCCGAGACCAGATCTTCCATCGGGAGCTGCACTGGGTCTATGACCACATGCTTCGAGGTAGTCATAAATATTGGCCGCCATCGGCGCGTTGTCCTCGACGATCAGGATACTTAACGGGCCTTTAATAATGTCCATTTCCATCCTTTTTGCGTGGAGTTGCTGCGGGCTTGCAAAACATGATTCATTCCACAAGTACAGTCTGCTGTTCTAGCGGCACAAGGTCGAAGGCCCTCAACCTTTGTCAAACGTGAACAAGCTTGTTCAGAATCCCCGAGAGATGCCAAAAAATACGGATGTGACGCCACTGGTGTCCTTATCTACAATTGGGCTGTCGGTTATCCGGCTCGGTAGCGCACTATAAGACAGGTTACCCATCAACATCCAGTTGTCAGCGAATGGCCGTCTCACCGCAACACCAATACTGGGAATAACTGTACTGCCTGGTTTGTAATTCACTACGCCTCGATCGACTTCTGCGTCGAGCGTACCGTAATAGTAGTTCGCGAACTTCTTCGAATAATGGCTGATGGAGACATTCGGCGTAATCGAAGTTGCTCCAAACTGTATTGGATAACCATACTTTGCTGAAGCCTCAAAGCCCTTGCTCGCTCCCGACACATCCATCTTCAATGCTAGTTCCACCTCACCCATGTGCCCGCTAAACGACGCTGCAATTCCCAGATCCAGGCCGTTGTCACGATCTTCCAACAAATTACGATTGATGCCCTTGGCGGCAAGTTCTGCAACGCCGAAATCTTCCTTGTTAACTCCATTGAGTCTCAAACCCAAAGTTGCATCAAGCTTTAAACCATCTTGGTCCAACAAATGATAACCGCCACTTATCGCGCGGAAAAAGAAGGTATCACTTTCGTAGTTCAGTAATGGGACTGCTTTGATGTCTGAATCTTCTCCTGCATAGACGCTCGTTTTAGAGATCGCGCCTACACCTAACCTCCAAGTTGGTGTTCCTCCATGCTCAGCATTTTGTTGCGCAAAAGCGCTCATGGCCGTCGACAGCAACAGCATACCGGCGGTAACAATAAATCTGGACTTCATAAGTAAATTTCCTCGTGATGAGAGTGCGCAAGTCGCTGGCGAAGTGCCAGACCTGCCGCACTTTGCCCTGTCTTTGTCGCGAAGATGTCGCGCGTATTAACGCGCATCGCGACATCTCAGCAACATCTATATCTCACTATCTCTCTCGCCGAACTGAATCCGCTACAGGTTCATATAGCGCAAAACAGAAGGCCTGCCTTTATTTCATTTCAAGTTATTTCAATTGGAGAACTCACGATGAACAAACGAAATCCCCGTGCTGCTATATCGCACGCAGACCATGCTAAAACCGGATCACTGCCATGCATCGACAAGCCTCAATCAGACAAAAACGATACCGCCGTCAAGCGACGACTTCCGCTCTTTTCTTTGTATCTGATAGGTTCATTAGCAGGGAAATCCGTAAAGCCGTCGGGACCTAAGCGATGATCAACAAGAACTCGCTGAGCCAATGTGTTGGCAGTGTCGCGCAGCCTAAGACATTGAACAGAATCACATCAGGCCTACGCAATCGCGCAGCGCTCATCAACCTCATTGCTGCCTCAACAACGTTTGCAGTTTTGGTGATGTGGTTAGATGCACCGATCATCAAGATTATTCATGCTCAATTGAAGCCAACGCTCATTGCGTTCTTCGGCGATGTAAGCGGCATCGCCAACGCAAATTTCTTTGCCATCTCTGCGTTAAGCGTTTATGCAGCAAGTCGCGTCGCGTCAGTATTACCAGTACCGCCGCGGTGGCGGCATTTATTCAAGCAAGCGAAAGATGGAAGTCTTCTGATGCTGCTCACCTTACTAACGGGCGGACTCATCACTCTGATTCTCAAACAAGTCGTGGCGCGCGCCCGTCCAAGCATGCTTCTTGAATTCGACCAATATGGCCTCGCCACGCCGTTCCTCGGATTTCCGTTCAATTCGTTCCCATCTAGTCACGCATTCACGGCGTTTGCAGTGGCATGCGTACTTGCCCATCTCATACCAAGGTGGCGCTCGACGTTACTGTTGTTGGCGGCTCTCACAAGTCTCTGTCGCGTTTTGACGCTTGAGCACTTCCCGAGCGACGTGCTGGCATCTGCTTTTATTGCTGCGTGGTGCACAAGGTTTTGGACATCACGTCCGGTTGGATGCGGAGTCCGAAATTTACTGTGAAAACACATGCATTTGAGTTCCAGAGGACTCAAGCGCCGTTAAATCCTTACAGAGAATGAACACAGCAATTAAAAAAGCGCGATAAAGATCGCGCTTTTTTTATTTTATTTTTGTCTGTTTTATTTGGCCGATTGCATCGCCTTGGCCATCTCCATATGCTGATCGATCGTTGGCATCAGCTCTTTAGCTAACGCTTTGAAATCAGCGCTCTTCGCATTTGAAGCAATCTTCTTCAACAATTTTTGCGCATCGCCATGATCTTTAACGGCTTGGCTCTTGTACGCTTTATCGAATGCAGCACCATCCATAGTCTGCATTTTTTTCAACAGATCCGCATGCTTTTGGTCTGTTTTCTTTGGCAGTTCCACATCCGATTTATTTGCAACATCGGCCAACGCATTTTGCGCCTTGCCATGATCCTCAATCATTGTGTCGGCAAATTTAAGCACCTCTTTGTCGGTCGATTTGGTTTTCGCCAGCTCCGCTAGCGCCACTTCGCCCATATTAGCCTGCGCCAATTTATTCATCATTTCTTTATCTGCCGCGTTCGCAGAACTTTTAGTAGCGGCTTTAGTGGCGTGGACACTGTCTGCCTTATCGGCATGCATCATGGTTTGATCGGCTGCTTGCGCAGTGACCGAAGCGGAAAACGCAATAACAATACTACTTAACAAAACGTTGAATTTCTTTTGCATAACAATCTCCTAGAGTCAAAATTAATCTGGATCAAATCAGTTAATTCAGACTACAAGAAAAGCATCACCACAAACATAGGAAAACAACTTGACTCTGCGTCAGACAATTTGCGTCTGAGTTTTTAAAAGCCGGTCATCGAATTAAGCCGCTCAAACATCAGTAGCGCTAAGTAAATGTAAAAAACCCGCACAGCTTCATGAGCTGTGCGGGTTTTTTTACATTTTTGATGCTTTTAAAAATCAAATCCGATCTAGAACGGAATATCGTCGTCCATATCATTAAAGTTGGCCGCTGGCCGTGGTGCCGCAGCTGGTCTAGCAGCACCACCTGATGCTGGCCGTGAAGCCGGCGCGCTGCTGCCGTAATCGTCGTCCATCGCTGCGCTGCCGCCACCAGCACCTGGGCGGCCACCCAACATTTGCATAGAGTCAGAGATAATTTCAGTGGTGTAACGTTCTACGCCGTCTTTATCGGTCCATTTGCGCGTTTGCAAACGCCCTTCGATATAAACCGACGAACCTTTTTTCAGATACTGGCCGGCAATTTCAGCGAGTTTGCGATAAAAAGTAACGCGATGCCATTCAGTAACTTCTTTCTTTTCGCCAGAATTTTTATCTTTCCAGCTTTCGGTGGTAGCGACCGCAATATTGGTGACGGCATCACCGTTCGGCATATAGCGCGTTTCCGGATCGCGTCCAAGATTGCCGACAATGATGACTTTGTTGACTGATGCCATAAATATTTTCTCCGGAGGTTGATGTGCTAGGCGACGGCCGTTTGAACATGGTTACGGCGCGGCAGGTTTTGCATAGTGGCTGCAATTATAAGCCACACAAACGACAAACTCGCGCCAAGAATAAATACGGAGGCTGAACCTTCGTGCTGAACCAGCCAGCCGCCCAACGCGCCACCGCAAAACAAGCCCAAGGCCTGCAACGTATTGTAGACGCCGAGCGCGGCGCCCTTGGCCGCTGGTGGCGCGATCCGCGACACTAACGACGGCTGACTCGCTTCCAAAACATTGAAGGCGACGAAAAACGCCAGCAACAGCCCGACTAACCAAATCCAATGCACTTGGTCTCGCGACATCGTAAACCACATGCCGAGCTGCACCAACAGCAGCAAAGCGATCGCACCGACAAACACTTGTTTGGATTTGCCATGCTTCTCGCTGATAAAAATCGGCGGCAACATCAATATAAAAGACAGCAAGACCACTGGCAGATAGATCTGCCAGTGCTGCGCCAATGGCAGATGCGCAAACTTAATCAACGCCGCCGGCATCACCACAAACATCGCCATCTGCGTTACATGTAGTGCAAACACACCGTAATTCAAGCGCGCCAACTCGCTGTTTTTTAACACTTCGCGCATTGAGGCGCGCGCTGGTGGTAGCGCCGGCGCGGCCGGCACCACATACAAGATGACTAATATCGCGAGTAGTGAGAGACCGCCAGTCAGCGCAAAAATGCCGCCCATACCTATCAGTTGATATAACAATGGCGACAACACCATCGACGCAGCAAACGTCAAGCCGATCGATGCGCCAACCATCGCCATCGCCTTGGTCCGGTGTTGTTCGCGCGTGGAGTCGGCAATAAATGCCGTCACCGCTGCCGATATAGCGCCAGCGCCCTGCACCGCGCGACCAACAATCACCCATCCAATATTATCGGCACCGGCGGCGATAAACGAACCAAACGCAAATACGATCAGGCCGATCACAATCACTGGTTTACGCCCAAAACGATCCGATGCGATGCCGTAAGGAATTTGCCCGCAAGCCTGCGTCAAACCATAGATACCCATCGCCAGCCCAACCAGCGTCAGATTCTGTCCGCCCGACAAAGAGCTGGCGTAGACCGCGAACACCGGCAGGATCAGAAACAGGCCCAGCATCCGCAAAGCAAAAATCGACGCTAGCGATGCGCTGGCGCGAATTTCGCTGCGGCTCATGCCATCGTCCAGGCTGTGATCGATTTCGTTCAATTGGTTAGATGACATGAAAACGCGGCAAGATTGAGACAAAGACGTGGCTTTGTCGATTTTATTTATAAGGCAGCTTCAGCAGATAGCCCCATTTCGGCATCGCAAAACTAAAGCAGCAAAAACCGCGCCTTAAAAAACCGTTATAGTAGCAGGTTGACCCATCCTACCTGCCGACGGTCTCCACGAAAGGATGTTGGCAGCGGACGCATCCAAACGCTGAAAGAGTAAATGGAACAAATTCGCATTCGAGGTGCGCGTACGCACAACCTCAAAAATATCAATCTCGATTTACCGCGCAATCAATTGATTGTGATAACCGGCTTATCCGGCTCTGGCAAATCCTCGCTCGCCTTCGACACGCTGTATGCGGAAGGCCAGCGTCGCTACGTCGAATCCTTGTCCGCCTATGCGCGACAGTTTTTGCAGCTGATGGAAAAACCGGACGTCGATTTGATTGAAGGCTTGTCGCCAGCGATCTCGATTGAGCAAAAGGCAACCTCACACAATCCACGCTCCACCGTCGGTACCGTCACCGAGATTCACGATTATCTACGTCTGCTGTATGCGCGCGTTGGTACACCGTATTGTCCCGATCATCCAGAGAAGCCGCTGGCTGCGCAATCGGTATCGCAAATGGTCGATACCGTATTAGCGATGCCAGAAGATACCAAGTTAATGATCTTGGCGCCGGTGGTTGCCAATCGCAAAGGCGAGCATCTGGATTTGTTTGAACAAATGCAGGCACAAGGTTTTGTGCGCTTTCGCGTGCAGAGCGGTACCGGCAATGCGCACATCTATGATGTCGACGCGCTGCCAAAATTAAAGAAAACTGAAAAACACACGATCGATGTCGTGGTCGACCGCATCAAGGTCAAGGCCGACATCAAGCAACGATTAGCTGAAAGTTTTGAAACGGCATTAAGACTCGCCGACGGACGTGCGCTCGCAGTAGAAATGGATAGCGAAGTGACGCATCTGTTCTCCAACAAATTTGCTTGCCCAGTGTGCGGCTATTCATTGCAAGAATTAGAGCCGCGCTTGTTCTCATTCAACAATCCGATGGGCGCGTGTCCGGAGTGCGACGGTCTTGGTCATATCGAGTTTTTTGACCCCAAGCGTATCGTCGCCTTCCCAAATCTATCGCTCGCCAGCGGCGCGGTCAAAGGCTGGGATAGACGCAACCAGTTTTATTTTCAGATGCTGACCAGTCTTGCTGAATTTTATGCGTTCGACATCGACACGCCATTTGAAAAACTGCCAGAGAATGCGCAACAAGCCGTGCTTTTTGGCTCAGGCAAACAAAAGATTCCATTCCAGTATGTGAATGAAAAAGGCCGTACCGTGATTCGCGAGCACGAGTTTGAAGGCGTGGTCAACAATCTGCAACGTCGCTATCGCGAAACCGACTCGACGGCAGTGCGCGAAGAACTCGCCAAGTTCATCAATGAAAAAGGGTGCCCTAGCTGCGATGGTGCGCGTCTACGCGTCGAAGCGCGTTACGTCAAAGTCGGTAGCGGTAAACAGCAACGTGCAATTTATGAAGTCGCGGCCACACCATTACGTCAGACATTAGAGTTTTTTGAGACCTTGAAATTGACCGGCGCAAAAAAAGAAATCGCCGATCGCATCGTCAAAGAAATTATTTCGCGCCTGACCTTCCTCAATAACGTTGGGCTTGATTATCTGTCGCTGGATCGCAGCGCCGATAGTTTATCCGGCGGCGAGTCGCAACGCATACGCCTAGCCTCGCAAATCGGCTCGGGCTTAACTGGCGTCATGTACGTACTCGACGAACCATCAATCGGCTTGCATCAGCGCGATAACGACAGATTGATCGAGACGCTCAAACATCTGCGCGACATCGGCAACAGCGTGCTAGTGGTTGAGCATGATGAAGACGCGATCCGTTGCGCTGATTACGTGGTCGACATGGGTATCGGTGCGGGCGTGCATGGTGGCGAAGTAATCGCAGAAGGTACGCTGGCCGATATTTTAAAAAGCAAAAAATCGCTGACGGCAAAATATCTAAACGGTACGCTCGGCATCGCAGTACCGCCAAAACGCACGCCACCAAACCCGAAAAAACAATTCGTCATTACGGGCGCGAGCGGCAACAATTTAAAGAACGTTACCTTGGAACTACCAGTCGGCTTGCTGACCTGCGTCACTGGCGTCTCAGGCTCCGGCAAATCAACCTTGGTTAACGACACTTTGTATCACGCAGCAGCGCGCCATCTTTACGGCTCGCAAGCAGAACCGGCGGCGCATGACACGATCAGCGGCTTCGAACATTTCGACAAAGTGATCTCGGTCGATCAAGCACCAATCGGTCGTACCCCACGCTCCAATCCTGCAACCTACACCGGCTTATTCACACCGATACGCGATCTGTTTGCCACCGTACCCGCATCCAAAGAACGCGGCTATTCCGCAGGACGTTTCTCGTTCAACGTCAAAGGCGGTCGTTGCGAAGCTTGTCAGGGCGATGGCGTGATCAAGGTTGAGATGCACTTTTTGCCGGACGTCTATGTACCGTGCGACGTCTGCCACGGCAATCGCTACAACCGCGAAACCATGGAGATCCAGTACAAGGGAAAAAACATCACCGAAGTGCTGCAGATGACGGTAGAAGAAGCGCACGTTTTCTTTAAACCGGTACCAGTAATTGCGCGCAAACTGCAAACGCTACTCGACGTTGGACTCGGCTACATCCGCCTCGGCCAAAGCGCCACCACACTGTCAGGTGGCGAAGCGCAGCGCGTCAAACTGTCGCTGGAATTGTCGAAGCGCGACACCGGCCGCACCTTGTATATCCTGGATGAGCCAACCACCGGCTTGCACTTCCACGATATCGATTTATTGCTAAAAGTAATTCATCGTCTGCGCGATCAAGGCAACACCGTCGTCATCATCGAGCACAATTTGGACGTCATCAAAACCGCTGACTGGCTGATTGATATGGGCCCAGAAGGTGGCGCGGGCGGCGGACAAATTATAGGTAGCGGTACGCCGGAAGATTTGGCAAAAAATCCTGCCAGCTTTACTGGAAAATATTTGGGGCCTTTGCTGAAGCAGAAAAAAGCGGCTGCATAAATTATTGATACTCTTAACGACTGGCCAATAAAAAAGCGAACTTCCGTTCGCTTTTTTATTTTCTCCTTCTACTTACAAGCCCGCTAACGTTTGAGATGAGAGGCATAACCCGGCTTGCTCTTGATTGAAGGGTTAGGCGTTGCCGTGCGCCAGGGTGCAATTGAGGGCTCGCCCAAGATCAATAATTTCATTCTTGACATCGATAACACCCTGCAGAAACTCATTGGCCCAGTAGGCTGGATATGACACGCCTTCGTACTCGAATGCGCCAACCTTGATGCCGACGATGTTGTCTACAAACGAGATGGAGACATGATGCTGAATGAGTTGCCTGTGTTTGACGGTGTTGGTGAATGCAGATGTGTATGAAAACCAATGTGAGGCAAGCAACTCCTGGAGCTTGGTCTTGATTTCACCATTTGGTAGCTTGGCAACGACTGCCTTTGGAGTGCATTTCGATACTTCGATGGCGCTCTCAAGGACGATGCGATTGACTAGCTGTGCGAACGTTTCAAGCAAGCTACGAGCGGTGTGTATGCACGAAATCAGGTTGGCTTCGCTGACAACCTTGGCATAGAAGAATTCTTCTTGACGATCCGAGCCGCCGAGGATGAACATCCAGTTCTCTACCCCCTGCGGCTCCTCGTAGTTGAGGATTCCTTTCAGCGCGTCGCGTGCAGTGAATACGTGGTACTGAAAAATTGAGTCGCTTCGACTCACTGAATCAACAAGCTCGAGCGTAGTTCTGTCAGAGTTTTTCTTGGCATGCGTCCGCAGTTCGCCGAGATTCCAGGGTGTGCTCATTGCAACGCCTAACTTATTTTATACAGAAAAAGTGATGGATAACCTAGAGCGTGCTGTCTAACTCGGCAAGCTACTTCCATGCCCCCGTGGAGATTGGCTGAAACAGAATGTACTGTGCAAATCATCAGCTGTAAACAAATCCGAAAAAGCGGCAGGCTTTTTACGGTGACAAATGCCTGAAACTGATCAAGCAAAACTATGAATATCCCGTGTATTGATTAATGCTTCAACAGCATAGAAGACTGCTGGCTATTCGGGCATCCCGTGGATATGGAATTTCTGCCATATTCATCCCTTACTTAACCATTCAAGAAGCAGGCTCAGAATTACTAGTCAACGAGAAGGCTAGACTGCCCGCGTTTAACCAGTATCGAAGCTCGTCTCTTTTAGCGCCAGGTTCGCCACTTCACCGCTACCTCACTTAGGCAAACCCATCCATAACCCCAGCGGCACAAACAGCAACGCTGAAAGCGTACCAAGCAGCACAATGGACGCCACCTTGTCCGGCTCTTGCTTGTAGCGCTCGGCCATCATGAAGCAGAAAATTGCGGGTGGTAGTGCGGCAAACAAATACATCTGGCCGCGTTGCGCTTGCGTCAGGTCGAGTGATTGATCAAGCAACCAAGCCACTATCAATCCAGCCAGCGGGCAGACGCAAGCGCCGACAATGCCGATGGGCCAACTTTTAAAGCTAATATCGCGCATGCGTACGCCGAGCGAAAACAGCATGATCGGGATGCAGGCGCTACCCAGCATTTGCATGGCGGTAAATAGTGGCGCAGGAATGCCTGGCTTGAGCGCTGCAAAAATAATCCCGAGCAGCATCGCGATCATCATCGGGTTGCGCAAGAACTGCCAGTGCGCTTTGCGCGGATGATCGGTGCCGACGCGGCCACTTTCTAGTATTTTTATACCGACTGAAAAATACATCAGGTTGCAGGCCATGAACAAGGCAACCGCTGATCCAAGACTAGAGGCGCCAAACGCTAATACCGACAAAGGCAAACCCATATTGCCGCAATTGTTGTACATCATCGGCGGCACAAAAGTCCGTACGTCGTACCCGAGCAAACGTGCGAGCGGCCATGCTATCAAGCCTGATCCTAGCGAAATGACAACACCGATCAAGATCAAAATGCCGTTTTGCGCCAGATCAAAATCCTTGCCAGCTAACGCAGTAAAAATCAGTAACGGTGACAGCACACTCATACTGACGCGACTGACCGAGGCCATATCAGCATGCACCGTTTCGCCACGTGCGCGCGCGTAGGCAAAGCCGATGGCAATGATGATAAAGACTGGCAGAATGATGCCAAGTATGCGCTCTAAAATTTCCATCCAAACTCGTCATAGGGAAACAAAAATGCCGACACTGGATCAAGCAGTGCCGGCGACATCATTTTATATGCTGGTGATTTAATTGCACAAATTCGCTGTGTACTTTCGCTGCGAAAATTAGCTGCTCAATTCAGTGCGCCATTTATATGCACATCTGATTGCTCAACTTAATGGTGCGATTTGCTGCCCCACTTTTTGTGCAAGCTATTGCGCACTAGACTTACGACCACCATCCGATTTAACAAATTGTTCGACATTATCCAACACGGGTGCCCACCAACGTAAAGGCCATGCCAGTGTCGCCACCAAGGTCGGATGCGATAGATAACGGTCATAGTAAATTGTCTCTACCTTGACGCCGACCGCGCGTAACTTGTCGGTCATACCACGCGTGTTGCGCTGCGGATTAACTAGCTTGTCATTTAGCGCGGCGATCAGCAAAGCTGGCGGCGCAGCGGCGGTGACATGATTGATAGGCTGCGATTCTGGCGGGCTGTTAGGGAAAAAGAACACCGGTTTTGCTTCCGGGTTTTCTATCGGCAGAAAGTCGTACGGACCGGCCAAGCCTATCCAGCCGCGCAATGCAGTAGTCTTGGTATCAGCTTGCTCTAACCAGCGACCATCAAGTGCGACCATCGCGGCGTTATACGCACCGGCACTATGTCCCATGACAAAGACATGCGCGGGGTCGCCGCCAAAACGTCCGATATTTTTTAGCGTCCAGGCGACTGCGTGCGCACTGTCTTGCAAAATGCCGGGGTAGCGCACTTGCGGATATAAGCGATAGTCAGCTACCACCGCAACGATGCCGCGTGATGCCAGCGCTTGACCGACAAACTTGTAATCAGCGCGTGCGCCAGCGTTCCAAGTGCCGCCATAGAAAAACACAACGACGGGTGCGGACGCTTTTAAATCACGGGGCGTGTAGACATCTAATTTTTGACGTGGGTCACTGCCGTAAGCAAGCTCTGCATGCTTGTCATACGCACTAGTCGGCCTCAACGCATTGATCGTCGCTAGTGGTGCGCAACCCACTAAACCAACCACCATCAATAAACTTAAAACTGAAAAAGTACTTTTAAGGAGAACGGGCATCAACGACTTTCAACAGAGAGTAAAGCAGAATGCGGAGACAATCATGACCGATATGATTAAAGCAAATGCAAAGTGAATCATCTGTAAACCGTGACGCCAAAGTCGCCACAAATTTGTTCACTCTAGTTTGGCAACCGCTCTCAGGATTCGTTCAAGAAACACACAGTAGATAGTCGCCTCAAGACTTCAGCAGCTTGTTTTCTGCCAGCGCCAAGCCTTCCATCGCGCCGCGTAAAACCAGAATATCGCCCTGCTCCAACACGGTGTCCATGCTCCAATCTATACGCTTGATGCCGCGTCTTAATGCGGTGACATCCACATCCACATCACCCAACTTGATATCTGCCAAAGGTTTACCAATAGCTGCAGCACCATCATGCAAGGCGACGGACTGCAGTCGCACTTGCAAATGCTCATCGACATCGCTGTCACTGAGACCATGAAAATAACCACGCAACGATGCATAACGTTTGCTACGTGTCATTTGCACGCGCTGTACCACTTTACGCAACGGCACGCCCATCGTCAGCAAAGCTTGTGAAGCCAGCATCAAACTACCTTCCATCACTTCTGGCACCACTTCCGCCGCACCGGCTTCGCGCAGTTTTTCAAAATCGGTATCGTCATAACTACGCACAATCACCGGCAAGTTCGGTCGTAACTCATGCGTATGACGCAAGACGCGCAACGCCGAAGGTGTATTGGCGTAAGTAATCACTAGCGTCGCGGCGCGGTGAATACCGGCTGCCACCAGACTTTCTCGACGGCCGGCATCGCCATATGACACATGCGCGCCAGCCGCCTGCGCGGCCCGCACTCTATCTGGGTCCATGTCCAACGCGTGATAGGGGATACCCTCTTCTTCTAACTGTTTGGCGAGATTCTGTCCGCTACGGCCAAAACCGGCAATCAGTACATGCTTTTGCGACGACATGGTGCGCGTTGCAATTTGCGTCAAGGCCAGCGATTGCGTCATCCATTCGCTGGCAGAAAACTTGAGCACAATCTTATCGGCGTTGTCGATAATAAATGGCGCAATCAGCATGGACAGCACCATTGACGCCAGTATCAATTGAACGATCAGTGGGTCCATCAGGTTCATGCCGCTTACCTGATTAAGTAAAACAAAGCTAAATTCACCCGCTTGTGCCAAGGCCAAGCCAGTACGCAAGGACACGCCGGTAGAGGCGCCAAAGAAACGTGCGAGTGCGGTGATGACGCCAAATTTGAGCAACATTGGAATTGTGACCAACAGCAGAACTAGCCACCAGTTCTCTACCACCAAGCGCACGTTTAACAGCATGCCGATGGTGATAAAAAATAGTCCCAACAACACATCGCGGAATGACTTGATGTCTTCTTCCACCTGTGAACGAAACTCGGTCTCAGAAATCACCATGCCAGCGACAAACGCCCCCAGTGCCAACGACAGGCCTGCCATTTCAGTAATCCACGCTGCACCTAAAGTAATCAACAGGATATTGAGCATGAACAGTTCTTGCGAATGCCGCCTCACCACAATTCGTAACCACCCGCGGATCAGTTTTTGTCCGATGAAAAGCAGTAACAGCAAAACAATCGCCGCCTTCAAGCTAGCCCACGCTAGCGTAACAACCAAATCGTCTTGTGGATTGGCGATTGCTGGCACCATGATCAACAACGGCACCAAGGCTAAATCTTGGAATAATAAAATCCCAATAATCCGACGCCCATACTCGGTTTCGAGCTCTAGCCGTTCGGTCAGCATTTTCGAAACAATCGCAGTCGATGACAAAGCCAATGCCGCGCCCAGCGCGAACGCCGCTTGCCAGCTAATCGCGGTAAAACGTGGGACGTAATAGGCAATCAGCCAGGTAAATGCCATGGTTGCCAATAGACTCAACACAACTTGTCCAATGCCCAAGCCAAATACGATGCGTCGCATCGCTATCAGCTTGGCAAGTGAAAACTCCAGGCCAAGCGAGAACATCAAAAAGACAACACCAAACTCCGCCAACGTATGCGTGGTCGCGTTATCTTCCGCCAATCCCAAACTGTAAGGACCAATCAGAATGCCAGCAGCCAGATAACCGAGCATTGGCGGCAATTGCATAATGCGAAAGGCGACCACTCCCAGCACAGCGGCGACCAGTAATAATAAGGTGAGTTCGAGAGGCGAAAACATGGGATGAAGTCAGAAAATAGGTGTCAGCAAAACTGCGTCAATATGAAGATGCGGCCATGAAGCGATGACCTTTCATGAGCATTACAAAAATGGTGCTAACACGGCGCGTCCAGATGCGCCTAAAGATAACGCAAATACAAACTTAAAATTGACTGGCAAGTTTTTTGCTTTGGAATTTCGTTTATACTTTCCGCATGAGTGTAACCCAAGCCCCCTCTTTCCCGGCAGATTTTAATGCCGCCAGCAGCGAACGTGCATTGCAGTTTGCTTGCGAGACCATCCAGATCGAAGCCGACGCTTTGCTCGCGCTCAAAGCGCGCCTCGCTGGTGACAGCGCCGGACTTTTAAGCAAAGCGGTCGCATTGTTGTTAGCGTGCCGTGGGCGCGTAGTGGTGTCAGGAATAGGTAAATCAGGGCACATCGCGCGCAAGATTGCCTCGACGCTAGCATCAACGGGCACGCCCGCCTTGTTTGTCCATGCCGCCGAAGCCTCGCATGGCGATTTGGGCATGATCACTACTGATGATGTGCTGATTGCGATTTCGTATTCGGGTGAGGCCGGAGAATTACTCGCGGTGGTTCCCATCATTAAGCGCATGGGTGCAACCTTGATTGCCATCACCGGCAATGACGCCTCCAATTTAGCGCAACTGGCCGACGTCCATTTGAATGTCAAAGTCGACAAGGAAGCCTGCCCACTCAACCTCGCACCGACAGCCAGCACCACCGCGACCTTAGCACTCGGAGATGCGGTGGCAATGGCGCTACTTGATGCACGCGGCTTTGGTGCAGAAGATTTTGCCCGCTCACATCCGGGCGGTGCGCTCGGTCGACGCCTGTTGACCCATGTACGCGATGTCATGCGCACCGGCGCCGCACTCCCCGCTGTCTCCCAACGCGCCACGCTTACTGAGGCCTTGCTTGAGATCAGCAGAAAAGGTATGGCCATGACGAGCGTGGTGGATGACGACGGTCATGCAATTGGCGTCTTCACGGACGGTGATTTGCGCCGACTGATCGAACGCAAGCAGGATCTTTCCACACTGTTGATCGCTGACGTCATGCACGCCAATCCACGTGCGTTAAAACCTGAACAATTGGCAGTTGAGGCGGTCGAGATGATGGAAACGTATCGCATCAATCAGTTGCTTGTGGTTGATGACGACAACAAATTAATCGGTGCCGTGCATATCCACGACTTGACGCGCGCGAAGGTGATCTGATGACGGCGCAAAACAATCACGATATCGTCAGCCGCGCGGCAGCCGTAAGACTGATGATTTTCGACGTCGACGGCATCTTGACCGATGGCAGTCTGCATTTTGGTGCCGACGGTGAACAAATTAAAACTTTTAATGTGTTGGATGGACACGGCATCAAGCTCCTGCAACAGTCTGGCGTCCTCACTGCGATCATCAGTGCACGGCAGTCTCCAATCGTGTTGCGCCGCGCCACCGACCTTGGCATACAGCATGTGCTGCAAGGCATTCATGATAAAGGCGAGGCTTTTCAACAATTGCTCGCACAAACCAAGATGACCCCGCAGCAATGCGGCTTTATTGGCGATGATGTGATTGATCTGCCGATACTATCTCGCGTCGGCTTTGCTGCCAGCGTACCCAACGGCCACGCCGAAGTACGCACGCGCGTCCACTATGTGACGGAGGCCAGTGGCGGTCGCGGTGCGGTCCGCGAACTCTGCGATTTTATCCTGCGTGCGCAAGATAATTACGACCGCGCCCTAGCACCGTATCTAACATGAGACCATCCCACACCAGCAACACGGTACGTATGATCGTGCTGGTCACTATCAGTGCGGCACTGGCGTTTGGTAGTTTTTGGCTATTGGAAGTGCTGCGCCGACAAGCCGACAGTAACCTAAAACAGAAGCCGCCCAGTGTAGTCGACTACTATGTAGAAAAATTTGATTTTGTACGTTTAGGCAAAACTGGTGAAGCACGTTTCAACTTGAGTGGCGCACGCATGACGCACAATCCACAAGACAATTCGTATTACGTGCTGCAGCCGGTGATGCATAGCTTTGGTCAGAACCGACCGCCAATGGTGAGTCGATCAGACTATGCCTATGTGCGCAATAAAAACAGCGAAGTACATATGCACGACAATGCAAAAATCCAGCGCCCAGCTTACGCCGACAAACAAGCATTTGAACTGCAATCAAGTTACCTGTTGCTACTGCCGGATGAACACATAATCAAAACCCCCAAACCCGCTGAATTAACATTGGGTAAATCGACGCTGACTGGTGTCGGCATGGTTGCCAACGATGCAACTGGGGAATTTAAATTCTCAAGCGACGTTAAAGGGCGGTATCAAGCAGCATCTGCCCTTACTCGTTGACCTCACCGCAAGATTATCCGTAAAGATAGTTCATGAAACGATCACTCACCATATTGATGCTTGTTACCGGTTTTTTCGCTAATCACGGCGCGTATGCCGAAAAGGCGGACTCGAGCAAGCCCACTAACGTCGAAGCCAATCATATGGAATACGACGACCTCAAGCAGATCAATACCTTTACCGGAAATGTGGTGCTGACGCGCGGTACCATTTTGATGAAAGCAAACAAGATGGTGGTTAAGCAAGATCCTGAAGGCTACCAATTCGTCACGCTGTACGCTACACCAAACGGCCCATTGGCGAGCTTTCGACAAAAACGCGACGGCGGCCCTAATGAATGGATAGACGGCCAAGCAGAACGCATAGAGTACGACGACAAGCGTGAAATTCTTAAGCTGTTTTCCAAAGCAAGAATGCGTCGCTTGGATGGCGATAAGGCCACCGACGAAGTCGAAGGCGAGTACATTTCCTACGATACGCGCGCGGAATATTTCACTGTACACAATACGGCAAGCGGCGAAAGTAAAGCTGGTGCGGGACGTATCAAGGCAGTCATTCAGCCGCACAAAGAAAATGGAACAAAGGCCAACTAGATGTCCAGCAAGTTAATTGTCAGCGGTTTACAAAAATCTTATGGCGCACGGCAAGTCGTCCGCGATGTCGCCTTGCAGGTTGAAAGCGGCGAAGTAGTCGGCCTACTGGGCCCTAACGGCGCCGGTAAGACAACCTCGTTTTACATGATCGTCGGCTTGGTGCCTTCTGATGCTGGTCAGATAGCGTTGGATGGCGTCGATATTTCACGCCTGCCGATCCACCGTCGCGCAGTGCTTGGTCTGTCTTATCTACCTCAAGAAGCATCGGTGTTTCGCAAACTGAGTGTCGAAGACAATATCCGCGCAGTACTCGAGTTGCAACGCGTCAACGGCAAAGCATTAAATGCCGAGCAATTAGAACAACGACTTGATACCTTGCTGGCCGATCTGCAAATTGAAAAGCTGCGCAGCAATCAGGCAATGTCGCTGTCCGGCGGTGAGCGCCGACGCGTCGAAATCGCACGTGCCTTAGCGACCAATCCGCGTTTCGTTTTGCTGGATGAACCCTTTGCTGGTGTTGATCCAATTGCCGTGATTGAAATTCAGCGTATCGTGCGCTTTTTGAAAGAGCGTGGTATCGGTGTGTTGATCACCGATCACAATGTGCGTGAGACACTCGGCATCTGCGATCGCGCTTACATCATTAACCAAGGTGCGGTGCTTGCAAATGGCCGTCCCGACGACATCATCAACAATGAATCAGTACGCCGCGTTTATTTGGGTGAACACTTCCGCATGTAAGTACCCAGCAAGAGTTCGGTATGCACGTGCAAAAATAATGTGAAGATTAAACGCAAGCATCAAGCACAAGAGTCGAACTGAAGCTAATGAAGCAATCTCTGCAATTACGTACTTCGCAACACCTGGCATTGACGCCGCAATTGCAGCAGTCGATTCGGCTACTGCAATTGTCGACACTCGAATTACATCAAGAACTCGAACAAATCTTAGCCGACAATCCGATGCTGGAGCGTACCGACGATCCGCTCGATAATGCCACGCGTCTGCTCGCCGATGGCGCAATGAGTCCGTCCAGCAGCGGCACGGACAGCGCTCCCGCCGAAACCAATACCGCAGAAGAAAACGCCGCCGCCAATACCGAAGCGGACGCCAGTTTTGACGCCTCGCCATCCAACGAAGAAAGCAGCAATAACGATAACGGCTGGAGTTTTGACGATGTTGCGCGCACATCAAAAGCACCAGAAGACGACGATGGCAGACCGCAACTGGAAGCACACGAACTCACCTTACGTGAACATCTGCTCGAGCAAAGTGATGTCAGCGTGCGCAATACCCGCGATCGTGCGCTGGTCGAACTGATCATTGATGCGCTCAATGACAATGGCTATCTGGAAGAACCACTGGAAGAAATACTCGCGCGTTTGCCAGCAGAGCTAGAAATCGAACTTGATGAATTGACGATCGCGCTTAGCATGCTGCAAAGCTTTGAGCCCGCTGGCGTCGGCGCACGCAATGCCTCCGAATGTCTGGCATTGCAAGTTCGCCGACTACCCAAAGTACCGATGGTCACACGCCGCATGGCGCTGGAAATCGTCGAACATCACCTATCGCTGTTTGCACAGCGCGATTTCACCAAACTACGGAAGGTGCTCGATTGTGATGACGAAGATCTGCGTGAAGCACAGGTCGTCATCAAGCAATGCAATCCTCATCCAGGCAGCCCCTTTGCCAGTGATGCATCGGACTATGTAGTACCGGATGTCATCGTTAAGCGCAGCAAAGACCGCTGGCAGGTTCAGCTCAACCACGATGTAATGCCACGCCTGCGCGTCAACGCCATCTACGCCAATATTCTCAAACAAAACAAAGGCGATGGATCGCTAGGAACCCAACTGCAAGAAGCGAAGTGGCTGATCAAAAATATGCGGCAGCGCTTTGATACCATCCTGCGTGTTTCACAGGCAATTGTCGAGCGTCAACGCAATTTTTTCGCCCATGGAGCGGTCGCCATGCGGCCACTTGTACTGCGTGAAATTGCTGATACACTGGGTCTACACGAAAGCACTATTTCTCGTGTCACGACAAACAAATACATGCTGACACCGCATGGAATGTTTGAGTTGAAATACTTTTTCGGTAGCCACGTCGCAACCGAAGCAGGTGGCGAAGCCTCTTCCACCGCGATCCGGGCGCTGATCAAACAATTGATAGGAGCCGAAGACCAGAAAAAACCATTTTCCGATAGCAAAATCGCAGAAATGTTGGCGGAACAGGGCATGGTTGTGGCGCGCCGCACCGTCGCGAAATACCGCGAAGCACTGAAAATTCCCCCAGTAAATTTGCGTAAATCGTTTTAAATATTGTCTTTGTTGTCACGTTACTGTGTTCGCATAGTCAGAGTAAAAAGCTATGCGCGAACCGCCAGTGACTTTTACTAGGAGCACTGTATGAATCTCACAATCAGTGGACACCACCTCGAATTGACACCTGCCATTCGAGAATATGTACAAAGCAAGTTAGAGCGCGTAAAACGCCACTTCGATCATGTCATCGACATTGCGGTCATCCTGACCGTCGACAATCTCCCCCAAAAAGAAAAACGCCAAAAAGCGGAGATTAATCTGCATCTGCGCGGCAAAGATTTGCACGTAGAAAGTTTCGCCGATAATTTATACGCGGCGATTGATGCCCTGATCGATAAACTCGATCGTCAAGTGATTAAATACAAGAATAAATTGCAAGATCATCACCGCAACGCCATCAAACACTTGGTGGGCACCGACACTGTCGATGATCTTTTGCTGCCGGATAAAGCATAAAAAAACAGCTAGGACTATTAGAAAAAGGGGCGCATTTGATTAATCAAATGCGCCCCTTTTTTATCCATCTCTTCCGATGACCGCTACGATAAAATCTCACACAAAATTTATTTTAAATTAACGACTTCGTTCAATATCACTTCGATCATCAACTGACTTTTGACTGCTCTACCGTCGATTTCGCCCGGATGAAATTTTGCTTTGGAAAATGCCTCCTTTAGCAAATTTTGCTCTTGCTCAGAAGCAGCGGCATCCTCAACAATTACTTGCACAACATCACCATTTTCATTAATCATCAAACGTAAAATTGCCACACGCGATACGCCATTTGATGACGGCAAGGAGAAATCGGACGGAATATCCACCTGCAAGCTGGGCGACTTCGTCAACTCAGTTGCTTGCAAATAAATCGCTTCTGCAGGTCTTAGGTTAGATTCCGAATGCGCGGGGGTTTCGTTATCCTGCTGCACAGTCACGCCGACGACATCTACCTGCTTATCGACAGATCCAGCAGTGGTTTGTTGATGATCGTAAATCGCCTCCATAACGTCGGTAGGCTGCACCGCACTAACAGAAGAATACAAATCTGCCATCATGATGACCATCTTGTCCTGCGTAGAAGGGCTTGTTACGCCGTTAATCCACACACCACCACTTAACGCGAACCCCACCACACCCAAATGGATGACCGTCGACAATGTAAACGCCCACAACCGATTAAATGGTTGCGGGCCGTACTCATGACTTTTCATCATGGCCGTAACTGATCAAACGCTAAACTGCAATCACAACCATAATTTGCCGTCTTGCTATCGGGCATTTAACAAACGCCAAGAGACTCTGCGTGTATCACCGGCTGATGGAGGCTTAACCGGTGGCGCCAATACAAGGGTTTCTCCAAGATCTGTTCCGCTCGAAGAACCGCTCGATGTTCGAATGAGCACTCTGACGGTACCGTCCGCTTGCTCAATCATCACAGGTCGCGTCACCAGGCTTGAGCCAAGACTGATGCCAGTTACGCCATTCGCACCGGCTACCGCGCCGCCTGTCAGATAGTTCAATGCATACAAATAACTTGCGGCACTATCATTGGATGCACCACACGCTCTTGCTGTCGAAGCTTGCGGCGTAATAGTGGTAAACACCAGCGTACCCAAAGCCAATGATGGATCGGTACTGGATCGCTCACCGGCAGTCACAAAATCCATATACCAGCCACTCTTGGTATTCCAATCCACTGGATTACTGCTGTTTAACATCACGTCTTGCCCAGGGATGCAAATGGTCTCGGAGGTGCCCGTTGGACATTTAGCTTTGGTCAAAGTCTGCTCAACAAAATTACTGGCGGTTAGATGTGGATCACCATATGTACTGGTGTCCAGATTATCCTTCACTGCATAAAATGTCTGCTTCTGTTTATCTTCAATGTCACTTTCACCAAGGAAACGTCCGGTACCCGCGAAGATTACCGGCTTACCATTGATCGTCGCTTGTAAAGGTTTCACAGTAATCGGTTGGGGTTTCGTGCCATCAGTAAGTGTCACCAATAACTGTGCGTCTTTACCTGTAACACCAATATCACCATTAATATCGAAACGCCATAAATTCCCCGCCGTGTCGCCGCCGTAAGCAGCGACCGCTGTGTTATTAATCCCCGGTTGCAACACATGGGCGCTCATGCGGGCAAAACCGCTCTGCACACCAGTGGCAATCGTGGTGATCTCTGCTCCCGTGTAAGCGTTCCGTACAAACATGCGAGACTCACCATCTCCGTTGTTGTAACCGGAGCTCAACAATACCACCCATGTGCCGTTCTTGAGCTTGGTAATCCTCGGATTACCATAACTATCGCCAAGATTGGCATCTGTAAATTCCCACAATAAAACTGGCGGCACAGTAGGGTCGGTAATATCGAGTGCGTAATAGCCCTTGCCACCATGATTTAAGCCACCGACCAAAATTGTTTTCCACTCGTCCGCATCGCAGGCTGTAGCTGGCGCGGTTGGGCAGATATCCCCGGTTTCCGGGGAGTTATCAACAAAATATTGGTGCTTGCTACTGTAACTTCTATCGGCCAATTTGTATAATTTCGGCAGCACTATGCTGGGGACGTAGGCCCATGCTTCTTGCCCTGTCTCCGCATCGAACGCATGCAACATGCCGTCGTTAGAGCCGACATAAACACGTCCTGCACGGGACGTCGTCCAGGTTTTGAAAGCGCTGTAATTGGTATCGCTATAGTCAAATAAGGACCCTTGAACATAACGCGCCTCTGAAGAAACAATATCGCCCAGCACATGCACCCTGCTGCGGAAATACGTACCCTCATTACTCCTGTCACCACGTAAGAAATTTACAAGTTGCCTGCCCGCAGCCGCGGTTTGATTCGCAGTACTCAAACAAGCCTCCGCATCTGCCGCCGTCGTACCCTGAGGGCAAAATTGCGTTAGACCAGCGGTCGCAGACGCATAGGTAATCGCAGACGTTTTAAAATAATTTTGCTGCGTAGTCGATAGGCCGACTCCCGCTTGCGGCAAATCCGCATCCCACTGGAAATTGATCAAGTTTCCGCCATTACTTGTGTAAATAGTGCGGCTCGTTTTTGGGATCGCTGGCACCAGTGTCGCCGCTGTCTCATCTATGTTTACCACGGCGGTGTTGCTTGTATCAACACCAGCCGCGTTAAAAGTGGCGCCAGAAGTATAGGCCGACGTGACCGCATAACAGACACCGCCTTGGCGGTAGCCATCATTCGGCAAGTAATCACGATTGGCCCGCCACGTGGTGGTAGCACAATCTAATAAACGCATCGCCGACCAATTTTGTGCGGACAAAACGCCGTCAGATCCGATTCGTTGACGAATCAATTCCCCATACCATTCGACCGATTTATACGATGAGCTAAATACATAGTTATCGGTGGCGCTTACATTAGGGTTACTACTTGCGGCGGCGGCGGCAGTCCCTGGGCGTGGCGTATTAATAATGGTTGCCAACGCATTTTTAAGTCCTTGCGCGAGCGTGTCAGGATCGGTCGCACTAAAATAGGTGCCATGTCCGTTGACGGCGGCATGCCAGAGATCATCGACGTTTGCAGAAGAACCGGAACTTGGAATCGGCCAATTACATGCGCCACTGCTTTGCCACGGGCACACACTACCGCTTGCGGTTAATCCGCGCGAGACGGAATAAAAATCGCCACTCGTATCCGTCAGATAGGTGGGCGAATACGCCATCTTGCCACGCACGCCCAAACCAACGCCAAAAGTTGTCATATGCTGGGTAGATGCGACGTCGCGTCCATTGGACGGCACATTATTCGCACAGACGTCGTGCGTAGCGCCATTTACAGTCGCGCCGGTGCAAGTGCCTGTCGCATCTACGCCCGACGCAGTGCTGTCACGCAAATCGGTGTTGTAATAATAGGCGGCGACGTCGGCAAGGGAGTTTTCGCTTCCGCCAGTGCTGACTGTATCGCACTCGCGCGCTTGTGCAACCGTATAGTTGGGTCCAGACGAACGTGCAAGCGGCGTACAGCTACTGACATTTCCCCAACCGGTCCAGTTGGCATAGCCGCAATCGGTACCGTTAGCAATAGTCCAATTACCGTTGCCCGAGCTTTGCGCTACAGTACAACTCGACACATTTGACCATGCGCCCCAATCGTATCGGCACTCGGTAGAATTATCTGGGTCGCAAGTGGATACGTCTCCCCAGCTACGCCAACCTCCACTTGACCTTCTTGTACGTTTTTGCAGATCGCCTGTACGTCGCTGCAAGTCACTGGTACGTCTTTTAACTTGTGCGCTCGCACCATCGTAATAAGGCCTAGACAAACCCGCATCTTGATTATCTAAAGCGGTACTACCATCCAACTTATAAGGAGTACTACCGTTCCAAAAACCATCGGTCGACAATATCGTGTAATTTTGCTGGCAGGAATACTGCACAGGATCGGTAATCGTCACGCCATTGCGCGAGGTTAATTTGCCAGCATACATGCGTCCGGCGTCAGCCAGCGCGCGGCGCAAAGGCGTACCGCCACCTGTTTCATTAGAGTAGAGCGAGTCGTACCACGCTACTTTGGTGGCGCTGTCAAAATCACCAATATTCAAAAAGTCATTTGTCTCACCGCTAACATTATTAATTGTCATAAAGCCGACACGGAAACGATTATTGATTTCCTTGAAAGCAAGACCGGATGCGGTTTTCATCATCAATAAGCGGGTGCGATAATAGCTGTACCAGTTGGCAAAGTTTTGTTTTTGAGCACCAGACATGTCACTCGCCGTTACCTTGGTAAAAACACCGCTCCCAAGCGCGCTGCCGATAACGCTATTGCACTCCTTGTAAAAATCACTATCGGTATTGGTATAACTCTTCTGACTTTCTGCCGTCTGGCTGCCACGATAATTATAATAGAACGCAGGTTGCGCGCTAAAACCGGAATGATTCCTGTAATTATCATATTTGGGGCCGTTGATCGCTTCAAAATAGCTTCTCAAATCCACCGTGCCGCTAGAAGTATCGTATCCATTTCTCAACGCGCCATCAAAGGAAGCATTCGCGTAACGTGTGGTGCCATCGGCCTTGATCGGTGGCGTATATGTCGTGGCGGGATTGTAATAGACGCCATTACACTGACTACTTACAAAACCATAACGACCATCATATTGGCTGCCATATGTTTCATCGCTGCTCCCGAACTCAAGGGCGTCATCCGGCATATAAGCAAAATCCATACTGCCGGAGTTATCCAGAATAAACATCAGATTCGGCTTAACGTCTGTAGATGAAGACGCCGAATAAGTATTTAAAGGGTCAGATGAAATATCGACGGCGGCGTGCGCCGAAAGATGCGCGGCAGCGATCACCAACAAGCAACTAAGTTTTTTGAGCGTAGGACGAAAGGTGATCATGGCAATTTTCCAATCTGGAATACAGCTTTAAAAACAAAAATAATCGGTCGAAAATCTGCTAAAGATGGCTATAGCGAAACAGTCGCCTGCACATAGCTGACAGTATTTTTAGGTCCGGCGACGCGTACGGTAATTCTGTAATAAACCACCGATGGTGCTTTCAACTGAATCTCGCCTGCCTCCTCGGCATTGCCAGTTGCAGCTGTCACCGCAGGTGAGGCAACGCAAGATGCACCGGCTGTTTTGGCGCCAGTAAAATTGCACATGCGATCAATTACATACGAAACTTGATTGCCGGCTTGGTCAGCATTTAAATCGACTTTCCTGCCGTCCAATGTTGCAACCCAATATGCGTCCCACGACTGATTTGCGCTTGGATTATTAGTCGCATCACTACCATTGGCGGCATAACCATTTGTCGCATCGTCGTTATCAAGAACAGAACCCGCTGCATTCGTCTCCAACCAAGCAACAGCGGTCTCAATACCGGCATCTGCCGAGTGGGTCGCTGCCTGCTGAAATGCGAGATTACCCGCAATCAAATTACTGGTATCAACCGAGCGCATCATCGCAATGCCAGCTAATGTCATCGCTACCAATACAATCAACGCGATAATCAACACCACGCCTTTCTGCTTGGCGCGGCAAACGTATTTATGAGCGATATTTTTTCTGCTTAGCATCCCGCTGGCACTCCCATCCATGTGACATTACGGATCGGCACGATGGTCTCAAACACTTTGTAACGGTAGTTCTGCCAACTCGCATTTGCCGTCAAATTGATCGGGTTACTCGCACTACCCGCCGGATTACCTGCAACCGAACCTGCCCACGTCGGCGCAGCGGTTGTGACAGGATCTTTCTCAAATTGTGCGCTCCGCGCCACCAAGACCATGCGTAATGCTGGCACCCGAACCCAACCGCAATTAGTGGTCGGCGAGGTTTGATCATATAGGTTGGGAATCGCATCCATGGTGCCATCCGTATCACGCGCATATTGGGCGCGCATGCTGACTATATTGGAGGCAATCGGCACCCATATAGACACATTGTCGACATTGGCTGCCAGACCGCAATCATTTGCTGTGTAATCGCAGGCGGTCAAATTACCCCCCCGTATTGCATAGGCAATCAACGTTGGGCTAGGGCCGAAATTGTAGAGAGTCGTTCCGGTTTTATTCACGCCTGTCGTCACGGTATGTGCATCTGCATCAATTGCGCTTACCTTATCCAGAAGCAATTCGCTGGCGCCGCATGCAAGCGGCGCAGCAATCACATGTTCATTGACTGCAAATGCATTTTTTACCATTTGCATTGTGTAGGTTGTGCCAGCCTGCGTCTGCACCGGATTACCCTCAGGCTCAGTATTAGTATTACCGTACATGATCAACAAGGTATCTGTATTAGCATCGCCCGCAGGAATAATCGTCGCAGGTGGGTTAATCGTCACCGGCGCAATTGCAGCAGCAGTCGTGACATTGCCACCGGACGCAACCGGCCACTTAAAGCTGCAACTCAACAGCTGCATTGCATTCAACCCATATCCCGCTTGTGATAGATCACGTTGCAATTGATAAAACGCAATCGCACCCGTACTTTGGGCATCACCGCCGCCCGTGGTAGTGCGCTTACGTTGCTCGGATAGCGAAAAAACTTGCAAAATGACGATGATCGCCAACATACCGATGGCTAAACCGACCATGATTTCAATCAAGCTGAAACCGGTAGAACGACGCGCGGTTGATTTCGACATGCTTGCCAATTGTTTTCCCCTTACCTGATCTGTGCGACCGTCGTGTATTTGTGCCTATCTTGCGTTCCCGCATCACTAGGTGCGAGCCAATACATCGTGATGGTGACGGTGCCGTCGCTCGCACCAACGCCCGAAGTAACTGTAACGTCAGGCTGATTTACCTCATCGGTGATACCCGGCAATGTGCTCTGCACTGTCGTCAACCAATCTGTTAAACCGGCAGCCGTCCCGCTCGTATCAAAATTTGTTTTTAATGTTGCTGGTGTGCGATCACCAACCCACATCGCGCCTATCAGTTGATTGGCCAACAGACTGGCATCAGTTCTATATTTTGCATCACTGACTTGCTTCACCGACATCGCTTGCATACCAACCAGCGCAATAATGCCCAGAGAAAAAATCAAAATAGCGATCAATCCTTCCAGCAGCATCATGCCGCTCTGCTGCTTCAGTTTTTTTGCGCGCAAAATCATCGTTTTCCCTAACATGCTTGAGGGTCGCCGGGCTTTGAAATCGTCAGCGCAGGGTCACACATACGAATTTGCCCACCCTGCGTTACCAAGACTCGTAAACACCGCATCGTTCCATCTTCATCGTCGGCAGCACATATACCACCAGTTGGGTTGGTAATATCGAAAACCGCATCGCTGCCTGGAGACAAGGTCGCATTGGTGACGCCACCCAAACCATTAAAAGCAAGCGTGTCAGTGAAAACTACGGTACCTACTTCGGTATTGGTGCCAGCGGTATTTTCCACCGTCGCCACTTCGGCATTTGCACCGCTCTCTGTACCAGAATAAGCTTGTATGCTGGCGGGACAGGCGGCAGTCGCGGTTTCGCACCCGACCTGCCATGCCGTATTCGCGCCCAATACGAATTGCACATTGGCATTCCGCTTTACCGCTTCTGCGCGCGCCAAGCTCAAACCATTTTGCAAACTATCCGCCGTATTGCGGATTTTGCTGTTTTGTATAAATGTACTGAAAGTCGGCACGCCCATCGCCAGCAAAATTGCCGCCACGATCAAGCCGATCATCAGCTCGATCAAGCTGACACCTTTTTGCAAAAAAAAAGGCTTTAACATACCCCACCTTTTTTGCTAACCCAGCAACTTGCATTGCCGGTCCAGCCAGATGGGGCACCCGTCGTCATCGTGGTTGCTTTAGCGTTGTCTTGATCAATGGTAAAAACGAAGCCAGTCATAGAGTTAACGCCCACCGCTTCTATCGTGAACACGGTGGCAGTCGCTGCCACGCCAGAGTCTCCAGCGCAATCAAACGTGAAACTTTGGGAAGTCGTCGTATCTGAAACACAACCAGGCCCACCCGCATAAGTGAGGTTATCCTGAAAAAATTGCTCCATTTGCACCCGTTTTGCCGCAAGAGCAGAGGTCGCGTCAGGAATCCTGCTGCGTATAACGTAATCGCTATACGCTGGCACCGCTATCGCCGATAGAATGCCAATGATGGCAACAACGATCATCACTTCAATCAATGTGAAGCCCGCTGTTCTACGCGATGCACGCTGGAAAAATGTATGGGTCATTGTGCTGTCCTTTATTTTTTATTACTGTAAATCAACTAAGCGATATAGCCATAAGCATCCGACAAACGGTGGAATTTCAACGTCGAGTGGTTTGGTTGATGTACTTTGATACAACACTAAAAGATAAAATACGGTTTTCCCTTTCCTCCGCATCTGATGACTGCCTCCCTCCTAATAAGCCATCAAGGCGCGCTCGGCGATTTGTTATTGAATCGTCCACAGGCTATGAATTCACTCTCGCTGGAGATGATCCGCACGCTGGCGCAAACATTAGCCGCATGGCAAAACGCTCCCGACGTGCATGCGGTAGTGATCCGCAGCAGCTTGCCGAAAGCATTTTGTGCTGGCGGTGACATCCATTTTTTTCATCAGGTAGCGCACGATGGCTTGCAAGGCGGCAGCGCTTTGTTGGAAGATTTTTTTACCGAGGAATATGCGCTAAATCACTTGATCCATCATTATCAAAAACCTTACATCGCACTGATGGACGGCATCGTGATGGGGGGCGGCATGGGGATTACGCAAAGTAGCGCCGCTGGCCGCATACGCATCGTCACCGAACGCACGCGCATGGCAATGCCAGAGGTGAATATCGGATTATTTCCAGATGTAGGCGGCGGTTATTTTCTGTCGCGACTGCCAGGACAGATCGGTACTTATCTAGCATTAAGTGGCGAAATCATCGGTGCAGCGGATGCACTATATGCGGGCCTAGCTGATGTATTTGTACCGCGCAAAGAATTGTCTGCTTTATTGAGTATGCTGGGATCGCTCTCTAATCAACAATACCGCCAAGCGATAGATGCGTTTGCGGCACCGTTTGCGACGCAAATCAATCCAGAACAAAGCGTGTTGGCACAACAGCGCGCGCTGATCGACCGACATTTTGCGTATAACGATGTCGACAGCATCATTGCATCGTTAAAGGAAGATCAAGATCCTTTCGCCAGCAAAACGCTAGCGGCGATACAAACGAGGTCGCCGTTAATGATGTCCGTTGCACTGGAGCAGATACGACGCTCTGCGAAAATGACGATAGCCGACGCGCTCAGAATGGAGCGCACGATGGTGCGGCGCTGCTTTGAGCATGGCGAAGTCGTCGAAGGGATACGTGCGCTGGTGATCGACAAGGATTTGAAGCCGCAATGGCGGCCAGCATCATTGCAAGAAGTGACGCCGGAAATGGTTGCGCCATTTTTTGCGTCAGCATGGCCGGATGATGCGCATCCGCTACGCCATCTTAAATAGTGCATCGATCAGATACGCAATGCGTCGCCAGAACGCAGTGCGTGGTTGAAATATAGCGGATCGCCGGATCGCTCGCGGCAAAGAGAGTTTAGCGATACGCTCTAACGCTCATCAATCACAAACAAACGCCGGTGTTCGCGTATCGCATAACGATCGGTCATGCCAGCGATATAGTCGGCCACTTTGCGTGCTTGCACCGTCTCAACATCTGCTGCGCTTTTATTTTTATTCTTCTCATCGCGTTTGAAACTCCTATCAGATTCGCCTTCGTATTGGTAATCGGGCGACAGCAAATTGGGCTCATTGATAAAGGCATTAAACAATTCCGTCACGATCCGTCGCGCTTTGCTGGTCATGCGATTTACTTGATAGTGCTGATAAAGATTGTCGCGCAAAAACTGCTTCAACAAGATCGCATCGGCGCGCATAGCCTCTGAAAACGCGATCAGCGGGCCAGACGCATTCCGCACATCATCGATGTCTTTTAATTCTGCATCTTGGATGCGCTGCCGTGAAGTATCGATTAGATCAACGATCAAGGCATTGATCATGCGGCGTATGGTCTCATTGATTGCACGACGACCGCCGATGCCAGGAAAAACTTGCTCGACCTGATGTCGGTGACGCGCATAAAAATCGATTTCTTCTAATTGCGTCGTGGTCAGCAAACCCGAACGCAAGCCATCATCAATATCGTGATTGTTGTACGCAATTTCATCCGCCAGATTGGCAAGTTGCGCTTCTAGCGTTGGCTGCTTTTTATCGATGAAACGCTGTCCGATTGCATCAAGTTTTTTTGCATTCTTCAACGAGCAATGCTTGAGTATACCTTCGCGCGTCTCGAACATCAGATTCAAACCATCGAACGCGCCGTAGCGCTGCTCTAGCGTATCGACCACGCGCAAACTTTGCAAATTATGTTCAAAGCCACCGAAGTCCTGCATGCAAACGTTAAGTGCATCTTGCCCAGCATGGCCGAAAGGTGTGTGCCCTAAATCGTGCGCCAGTGAAATCGCCTCGACCAAATCCTCATTGAGTTGTAGATTGCGCGCGATTGATCTAGCGATCTGCGCGACCTCGATGCTATGTGTCAGACGCGTGCGAAATAAATCGCCTTCGTGATTAACGAACACTTGGGTTTTGTATTCGAGCCGACGAAATGCGGCGGAATGAATGATGCGGTCGCGGTCGCGTTGGAACTCACTCCGTGATGATGGCTTTTCTTCGTGAAACCGACGACCGCGCGATGCCTGCGAACAGGCGGCATATGGGGCAAGCATGATTTCTATATCCATATGCAGTCTCTAATTTACCTAATCCAAAAGTCATTACGACAACCGAGTCGAGCGCGCCGTTAGAATAGATGTCTATTGACCTATCCTCAACCCACGCATGCGCTCAAAGTTTGCAATAAGACTTCTTGCGGCACTGTGGTAATCACGGTTTTGCCTAATGGTTTGAGCAGGATGAATTTAATCTGCCCACCCTCGTTTTTCTTATCAACTTCCATCAACTCTAACCAGCGTTGGACGCCTAGGTCGGGCGCAATCGTCGGCAAACCAGCAGCTTGCACCAAAGCGACAATACGCGCCTTGCTTGCTACGTCAATATAGCCAAGACGTTGCGACAACTCTGCTGCCATCACCATGCCGCAACCGACTGCCTCGCCGTGTAGCCAGACACCGTAGCCCATGCCGGCCTCAATTGCGTGACCGAAGGTGTGGCCGAAATTGAGTATGGCGCGCAAGCCACCTTCGCGCTCATCCTGACGCACAACGTCTGCTTTGATCTCACAAGACCGTTTAATCGCATACGCCAAAGCTGCAGGATCTTTGGCGACCAGCTTAGCAATGTTGGTTTCTATCCAGGCAAAGAATGGCGCATCGATAATTGCACCGTGCTTGATCACTTCTGACAAACCCGCCGACAATTCACGCGCTGGCAGGGTATTCAATGTGCTAGTGTCGGCGACCACTGCTTGTGGTTGATAAAACGCACCGATCATATTTTTGCCGAGCGGATGATTGATACCGGTCTTACCCCCCACCGATGAATCAACTTGCGACAGTAACGTAGTTGGTATTTGTACAAACGGCACGCCACGCATATAGGTTGCCGCAGCCAAGCCGGTCAAATCGCCGATGACACCGCCACCCAACGCGATCAGCGTCGTTTTACGATCGCATTTTTCGGCTAACAACATATCAAAGACTGCCATCAGGCTAGCCCAATTTTTCTCTTCTTCGCCATCCGGCAACACCACGGACACCACTTGCTTACCTGCGGCCTGCAACGTCTGCGTTAGCTGCTGAAGATACAGCGGCGCGACGACGGTGTTGGTCACGATCGCGACGCGTGCACCCTGAATTTGCGCTGCGACGACATCTTTGTCAGCCAATATTGATTGGCCAATGGTGATCGGATAGCTGCGTTCACCTAAGTCGACTTGCAGCTTGATAGTAGAAATGTCGTTAGAAACGGCGCTAGAGAGGAGTACGTCAGAAGGCATGGGAAGGTCAGATATGCGATTGTCAGAGGGCGCCGTTGCAGAGTGATCGATTGGCTTGTCCACCGTCTTATCAAGTTGAGTCAAAATCGACTGCATCAAGAATTGCACATTGGGGCGACCAGTCTCGATCACAATGTCGGCAATCTCATTATAAAGCGGTTCGCGTAGGCGGAATAATTCTTCCACGGTTTTGCGCGGATCGGCCGTCTGTAGCAAAGGGCGGTTTTTGTCGTGACTAGTGCGTTGCAAGATGGCATTGACGCTGGCGCGAAGATAAATCACGGTGCCGCGAGATTGAAGCAATCGTCGGTTATCAGCGTTAAGAATGGCGCCGCCGCCAGTTGCTAACACCAGATCATTTTGTGCAGTTAAGTCACGGATGACTTCTGCTTCACGCTGCCGAAAACTGGCTTCGCCCTCAATCTCAAAAATAAGAGGTATCGAAGCACCGGTACGCGCTTCGATTTCGTGATCGGAATCGACAAAACGCTTGTTCAAACGTTTTGCTAAAGCCCTACCCACTGTCGTTTTGCCGGCGCCCATTAAGCCGACCAAGAATATATTTCCGCCCACGTTACCCAAACTCTCTTTAATCAGGGGCAGCAGCAACCGTGCTGCTGCCTACAGTCAGCATCCTACCTGATTGATACTTTATCGTTGAGAATTCTAGGTGTGATGAAAATCAGCAATTCGGTCTTGTCATTCGTTTTACCAGTAGTCTTAAACAAATTGCCGAGAACCGGAATGTCGCCGAAGAAAGGCACTTTGGAAACCGAACTACGCTCCTCTTGGGTGTAAATACCGCCGATCACAACGGTGCCGCCATTATCAATCAACACTTGCGTCTGGACATGCTTGGTATTGATTGCAAAACCGGCAGTCGTTTCTTGACCTACGCTATCTTTATTGACATCAACCTCAAGAATGACATTGCCATCCGGCGTAATCTGCGGCGTCACTTCCAGCTTTAAATTCGCCTTACGGAATGAGATGCTGGTAGCGCCGCTACTGGTGGCCTGTTGATAGGGTAACTCGGTACCTTGCTCGATCAGCGCCTTCAATTGATCTGCGGTAATCACTCGAGGACTGGAAATAATCTTGCCTTTGCCATCTGCTTCCAGCGCCGACAGCTCAAGACCGATAAATTTAGTTGCGGCAGCATTAAATAGAGTTAAAGCCACTGTTCCTGCTGCTGCACCGTTAATTCCTGGCGTAGGTAAATTAACCGAACTACCACCAAGAGGAGGCAAAAGAACATTAGAGATCGCCCCTGGCGGAGCCGCAGTGCCTGGCCCCAATTGATTGCCGCCAGCCAAAAATCTATTTTGCAATACACCAAATGAAAGTTTGGCACCCAGATTGCGACTAAAAGTATCGGTTGCCTCGACGATGCGTGCCTCAATCATGACTTGACGGCTAGGTACGTCGGTTTTTTGGACCAACGCGCGAATCTCTTCCAACTTAGAAGGGATATCGGTAATGAACAGTTGATTTGTACGTGGGTCGACTACTGCGCTACCACGTTTGGTCAAAATGCTGCGACTACCGCTATCGATACCAAAAATCTTTTTAAATGACTCTGCTTTTTGATAATTAAGCTGGAAGGTTTCAGTACGCACTGGCTCCAGATCGGCAATCTGCGCGCGTTGTTCCAATTCCAGTTTTTCCTTGGTCAACAACTCGTCGCGCGGCGCGATCCAGATCACTGAACCGTTCTTGCGCATCGCCAGACCTTTGGCTTGCATCACGATATCAAGCGCCTGATCCCAAGGCACGTCTTTCAAACGCAAAGTGAGATTGCCGCCAACGGTATCGCTGGTAATGATGTTCAAGCCGGTAAAGTCGGCGATCACTTGCAGCACCGCACGCACCTCAACATTCTGGAAGTTCAGCGACAGTTTTTCGCCCTTGTAGCCACTCGTGCCACCCAGCTTATTCGTGTCTTCCTTGATCGGTTTAACTTCAATCACCAACTGCGAATCACTTTGATAAGCGCTTTGCTCCCAAGCACCGTTGGCTTCGATTGTCATGTGTACGTTGTCACCTTGTTGTTTGGTGGTGACAAAGCTAACCGGCGTACCAAAATCAGCGACATCTAATCGGCGGCGCAATACTTCTGGGAGCGCTGTTTTCATAAAATCAACTTCAATCTTTTTACCCTGTTGCTGCACATCGACGGCAACCTGGTTATTCGGTAGATCGACCACAATACGGCCTTCGCCGGTATTGCCACGGCGGAAATCGATATCACGGATCGCTTGACCGCCATTGCCAGATGCTCTGGCCGGCGCCGAAAGCGTTGGCGTCTGGGCTGCAGGTAGGCCAACGGCATTAAGCGCTGTAGGCAAACCACCGGTGCCGTCTATCGTCACAATCACACTTTTGCCATCAACCGCGGTCGCGTAATTTAACGGCCGCGTAAGATTAAATACTAAACGCGTACGTTCGCCAGCTTGCACAATATTGACACTACGTACGTCACCGAGACTGATGTTTTGCGAGCTCTTGCCAGTGGCGTTGGTGACCCCAGCAAAATCCAAGGCAATGCGCGACGGATTGGTGATGGAAAAACCGAGCGGTGGTGTATTCACCGGATTTTTCATTGTCACGGCGATCACGACGTTAGCGCCTTGTTGATTGGTAGCGATCGACTCAATCGCATTGTCTTCCGCTGCGGACACGCCGGATATCATCGCGAGACAGGCAAAGATCAATGCGTATGTATAGCTGCAACGCAGTTTTCGCATCAGATGCGATCGTTTGTATTGTTTTTGTAGCGCCATCATTTCTGCGTCTCCTGCAACTCTAACTTGGCTTCACGCTCGACCCATTCGCCGGACGCATCTTGAACAACTTCTTTGATCTCTACTTCGGTATCAGTGATCTTGGTGACCATGCCAAAGTTTTGTCCTATGTAGTTCCCCGCTTTAACGCGGTAGATTGATTTATCCGCCCGTAAAACCGCATACGTCAAACCTGCTTTACTCAAGGTCCCAACCATCTGCATGCTATCCAATGGATAACTTTCCAGCGCCTCTCGGCGTCGATTTAGATCAGGTTGCATGCTATTGCTGACTCTGTTTTTTGCAAAAGCCACTGCCATCTTGTTGGAACTGAAAGGATCTTCCCTATCTTTAGCATCGTAAGCGAAAGGTGCAAATTTTTTGGGCGGCGTAATCGGCTTCACTACGACGCGGGTCTGCTGCTTGACCTCCTGCATCCATTGCGCAACATCTTGCACACCCGCATCGCCACAACCACCCAAAATTGTTACTGACATCAGCACTGCGCTACGCAGCATCAAAGAAGAATGTCTCATTTACGACCTCGCTTCTTCTTACCCTTACCTTTAGCGGCTGAACGCTGTGCCGCCACTTCATCCTCATCAAGATAGCGGAAGGTTTTGGCCGTTGCATCCAACGTCAACTCTCCATTTTCCTTACCTGTTACCAAACTAAGTTGGTTCAAGGTCACAATGCGCGGCAAATTAGCGATATCACTGGTGAAGGCACCGACATCGTGATAACGACCGCGAACTTTAATGGCAATCGGCAACTCAGCATAGTAATCGCGCACGATCACTTGCCCGGGTTTAAACAGCTCAAATGACAAGCCGCGCCCCAACCCTGCTTGATTGATGTCGGACAACAGCGCATCCATTTCGGCCTTGCTGGGAAGCTGCTTCTCCAGCGAGGCGACAAATTCTCCAACTTGTTCCTTTTGCTTACGCAAGGCATCCAGATTAACGGCTTGCTGAATTTTGTTTTTGTAAGCATCTTTCAGCTTTATTTCTTCTGCCGCGCCTTGATCCAGTGACGCCATCTGGTCACTCCAGTAAAAGTACCAACCGCCAACCAACACCATAATCATCACGCCGATTGCAGCCAATATGCGTGGCACGATAGGCCATTGCCCAGGCGGTAGGCTGTTCAGATCGCGAAACTGCGCACTGATCGAACCCCCAATATTTTTTAGATCTGCCATGGTGCTGTTCTCATATCAAGGTTTCTGCGATGCGGCAGTGGTAGCAGCGGGTTTGTCCTGATCACGAGGACGCTTGATGCCGACATTGATAGTGAAGGTAAATACGCCCCTAGCATCCTTACCCTTACCTTGATTGGTAGCGCGAATTTCGATCAGGTCAGGACGCTCCAGCCATGGCGAATTGTTACCAAGATTGCGTAAAAATTGTGACACGCGCTCATTCGACTGCGCATACCCTTTCAGTAGCACCTTCTGACTATCCTGTTTGAAGGATTGCAGATACACACCTTCCGGCGTCTGTTGTGCCAACTCATCCATCAAATAAACTGGTTGATTGCGATCAGCTTGCAGATCTTCCACGGCTTGCTGACGCGCCTTCAAAGCCTCGATTTCATTTTTCAGATCAGCAACTTCCTTGATTTGAATGTCAAGACGAGCGTTTTCAGTTTGAATGTATTTATTGCGCTGCTCTTGGTCAGAAAGCTGCGACGAAAAATACATACCAACAATTAGTATGATGAAAGCACCGATCACGGCACCAAACACCAGCATCGTAACGAACTCTTTTTGACGCTGCTTACGCTTTTCTTCTCGATGCGGCAATAGATTGATCTTGATCATCAGTCAAACCTCCTCATCGCCAAACCACAAGCAACAAGGTAGGCGGGTGCCTCGATACGCAATTGTTTTTCCCGTACATTTGAACTGAGCTTCATACCTTTAAATGGGCTCACCACCGAAGTTGATAATTTGGTGTGATTTGCAACCGCCTCAACCATGCCTGGCATGATCGCGCAACCGCCGGCGAGGAATAACTGATCGACCCGTGAATAAGGTGTAGAGGTAAAGAAGAATTGATTTGCACGTGCGATTTCTTGTGCTGCATTTTCCAAGAACGGCCGCATGATTTCACTCTCGTAACCATCCGGCAAATCGTTATTTTTCTTTTTGATTTCTGCCTCTTCGTAGGAAAGGCCGTAAGTGCGCACCAGTTCTTGCGTCAACTGATGGCCGCCGAAAGGTTGCTCACGCTCATAGATAAGCTGCCCATCTAGCAACATCGAGATGTGCGTCATTTGCGAGCCGATCTGATAGACACCGATGATCTGCCCAGCACCACCTTTAGGCAGCTGCGCAGTGATGCGCTCAATGGCGGCGCGCGCTGCATAGGATTCGATATCCATGATCAAGGGCGTCAAACCAGCAGCTTCCGCCATCGCCACGCGGTCTTCGACTTTCTCTTTGCGGGTGGCGGCCAACATCACCTCGATATCGTCAGGCGAGTTTTCTACTGGGCCTATGACGTCGAAATCCAGTCGTACCTCATCCAGCGCAAAAGGAATGTATTGGCTAGCCTCGGTTTCAACCTGTAACTCCAGACTTTCCTCCGACAAGCCGGCGGGAAGAATGATTTTTTTAGTAATCACCGATGCGGGAGGCATGCCCATGGCAACAAATTTGGCGCGTGTTCCGCTTTTTTTCCAGACTCGTTGCACGGCATCGGCTACTTGGTCCAGATTTTCGATGTTGCCATCGACCACCGCACCGCGCGGCAAAGGCTCAGAGGCAAAGCATTCTAGACGCAGGTCGTTCTTGCCGACTTCCGACAATTCGACCAGCCTTACGCCAGAACTACTGATGTCCAAACCGGCTAGAGCTGGGGTTTTCTTCCCCAATAAGGAGCCTAAATCTAAAGCCAAGGGTAGTTCTCCCCGAAAACATTTTATTAGTATCTGAACGCAACGCCGTTTGGCTTGTCAAAAAATCGGCTCGGAATTGACTCAGTATGGCTATTGCGTCACTCAAAAATCCGTTTAAAAACGGATATTTAGAATGTTTTGATGTCTCGCTACATTAAATCGTAGCAACAAGCCTTCAGAAGTGTAAAGCTATTTCCGACAAGTAATTTGCAAATCCGTTGCCAAAAGTCCACGCTGCACACAATTGGGACAAATTGGCGTCATTTATAAATTCCGAACTCTATACGTTTCTAGCGGCCGTTATAATGGCGCCGATATCGACCTCCAACACGCTCCTTTTGCATGGCATCCAAACAATCCTCCGACAAATTCCCCACCAAATCGAAGGCCCTCAAACATCAAAGCAGTACCACGCTTCGTTTATTGCTTGGTTTTTTCGGTCTCCTCGTTGGCTTAGGTGTAATCGCTATGCTTGCCGTCGTTTTCACGACTGCGATTGCATACCCAAATCTGCCAGCGATTGATTCTTTGCGCGATTACCGTCCTAAGATCCCACTACGTATTTTTTCTGCCGATAATGTCTTGATTGGAGAGTTCGGTGAAGAGCGACGTACCTTGGTGCATATCAAGGAAATCCCTGACATCATGAAGAACGCCGTGTTGGCAATTGAAGATGACCGTTTTTACGAGCACGGTGGTCTTGATTATCTCGGGATATTACGTGCTGCCCTTCATAATATCAGTGGCGGTGCACGTCAAGGCGCATCGACGATCACCCAGCAAGTCGCCCGCAACTTTTTTTTATCTAGTGAGCAAACCCTTAAGCGCAAGGTATACGAAGCCTTGTTGTCGTGGAAGATAGAACAGAATTTATCCAAGGATCAGATTCTCGAGCTGTACATGAATCAGATTTATCTCGGACAACGCGCTTATGGATTCTCTTCTGCTGCACAAATTTATTTTGGCAAAAGTCTCAAGGACATCAGCATTGCCGAAGCCGCCATGCTAGCCGGCTTACCAAAAGCTCCGTCGGCCTACAATCCGGTGGTCAATCCCAAGCGCGCCAGAGCACGCCAGCAATATATCTTGCTGCGGATGCTGCAACTGGGCGACATTACCGAAGCGCAATACGAACAAGCAAAGCATGAAAAGCTGAAGATCAAAACCAACAGTAATGAATTTGGTATTCATGCCGAATATGTATCAGAGATGGCGCGTCAATTAGTCTACGACCAATTCAAGGACGAGACTTACACCCGTGGCCTCAACGTGTTTACCACCATCACCAAAGCCGATCAGGATGCCGCTTATTTGGCGGTCCGTCGTGGTGTAATGGACTATGAAGAGCGCCATCACTACCGTGGCCCAGAAAGTTTTATTAATATCCCCGATAACAAAGACGAAGCTGAGGATGCGATTGAAGTCGAGCTGGCGAGCCATCCCGATAGCGACGGCCTAGTCGCGGCCATCGTCACTAGCGCCACCCCAAAGTTGGTAACAGCAACGCTGATCTCGGGCGAGAATATCGAGATTGAAGGTGCTGGACTACGCTTTGCCGCACCACTACTTAATAACAAAGCAGCCCCTAATCGTCGCATCAAACGCGGCGCCGTAATCCGCGTCACGCAGGAAGGAAAAGACTGGCGTATCACGCAAATGCCCGAAGTCCAGTCAGCATTTGTCTCTATCAACAGCGACGATGGTGCGATCCGTGCGCTGGTCGGTGGTTTCGATTTCAATCGTAATAAATTCAATCATGTCACACAAGCATGGCGCCAGCCTGGATCCTCGTTCAAGCCATTTATTTATTCTGCAGCGCTGGAAAAAGGACTGTCGCCATCGACCATCATCAATGACGCACCCATAAGCTTCGATGCTGGGCAAACCGGCGGTCAGCCATGGGAGCCTAAAAACTACGACAATAAATATGAAGGTCCGATCACGATGCGTACCGGATTGATGAAATCCAAGAACATGGTGTCGATACGGATTTTACAAAAAATCGGGGCGCAATACGGCCAAGAATACGCTACGCGCTTTGGCTTTGACGCCGACAAAAACCCGCCTTATCTGACCCTGGCTTTAGGTGCTGGCGCAGTGACCCCGATGCAAATGTCTGGCGCTTATGCGGTATTTGCCAATGGCGGTTATAAGGTTAATCCTTATCTGATTTCCAAAATTACTGATGCCAACGGCAAAGTGCTAGCCGCCGTCCAACCGGACAAGGCTGGTGATGAAGCGAATCGCGTCATTGATGCGCGCAATGCATTCTTGATGGATAGCATGCTGCGCGATGTGGTTAAGGGCGGCACCGGACGCAAGGCAATGTCTTTGAAACGTACCGATCTGGCAGGGAAAACTGGCACGACTAATGATTCTTTCGATGCCTGGTTTGCTGGCTATCAACCCAAAATCGTCAGCATTGCCTGGATAGGTTTTGATCAGCCCAAAAATCTCGGCAATCACGAGACTGGCGGCGGCTTGGCATTACCAATCTGGATCGACTATATGAAAACGGCGTTAAAAGGGATGCCTAACATTGATCGCGAAGTCCCGTCCGGCATTCTCCAAGTTGGTGGCGACTACTACTATGAAGAAAATCCACCCGGCACCGGCGTCAATAACCTAGGCGTCGGTAATTTTGGCGGCCGTAGCAATCAAACCACCAAGGATGCGGTCAAGAACGAACTGTTCTAATTTTGCGCATTCTGTATGAGGAGTGGCAAGCGGGCTTTATGTACCACTGCCACTTTTATATATTCGAGCCAAACTTGACGCTGAAATTTTCAGCGTCAATTCACAGACAAATTGACCGTGGCGCCACCTTGCTCGCTCACCATACCCGAGAGTGCGGCAAAGAATTCGCTACCATCACGCGTATTCACCCATTGCGTGCCGTCATAGCGAAAGTGAAAACCACCAGACTTTGCTGCCAGCCACATCTCTTGCATCGCAGCTTGGCTATTGACGACAATCTTGCTGCCATTATCAATAAACTCAATCTCCAATACATTGCCGCTGCGCATACATTCCACATCCAAGTCGCTGCTATCGGTCAGCGTCTCCAATGCATTTTCAATTTGACTCAAAATGGCCTCGGCCTGCTTTAAAAATTCTGATTCGGTCATGCTACACTCCAACACGTTTTCATTAAACAGTGATTCTAATCGTGAAGTCTCCTTCTGGTTTACTACGCCGCACTACTTTTTTCACACTGATAGGCAGCCTTGCCTGCGTCAGCATGCTTGCAAGTTGTGGCCTTAGGGGGCCGCTCTATATGCCCAATCCTGATGGCGCGCAACAAAAGACCACTAACAGCTCGTCGAATACGCCGACGCCAGCCAGTTCGGTTTACGTTCCACCTGCTTCCAAATAATTTACCTATGTCGCACTTTTCCTATCAAGACAAGATGCTGCACGCTGAGCGCGTAGCATTAACCGACATCGCACGCCAGTTCGGTACGCCAACCTATGTTTACTCCAAAGCCGCTTTACAAGAGCATTTTTCTGCCTATGCTAACGCTTGCAAAAAACATGGCCGCACTGAAGACACCGCGTTAATTTGCTATTCCGTTAAATCGAACTCCAATCTGGCAGTACTCAATCTGCTAAGCAAACTCGGCTCCGGTTTTGACATCGTTTCGGGTGGTGAATTGCTGCGCGTACTGGCGGCCGGTGGCAACGCGAGCAAAGTCATTTTTTCTGGTGTTGGTAAGTCGCGCGATGAAATAAAACTGGCTTTATCAAACGACATCTTGTGTTTCAACGTCGAGTCGATTCCAGAGCTACACAGATTGAACGATATCGCTGGTGGAATGGGCAAACGTGCGCCGATTTCCCTACGCGTCAATCCCAATGTCGATGCAAAAACACATCCGTACATTTCCACCGGATTAAAAGACAATAAGTTTGGCGTGGCCTATGAAGATGCACTCGCCACCTATCGCGTTGCGGCTGCGCTACCGCATATTGACGTAGTCGGTATCGATTGTCACATTGGCTCACAACTATTGGATGATGCGCCATTGCTGGCAGCCGTCGACAAGCTGATCGAATTGATCGATCAACTTGCTGATGAAGGTATCGCACTACATCACATGGATATCGGTGGAGGTATTGGCATTTGCTACGACGACGAAAAACCAGTCGCGGTAGCGGATTACCTAGATAGACTATTTGCCAAAATCGATGCATGGCGTCAGCAAAAACATCAAGGCCAAGCGATCAAAGTTTTGTTTGAACCTGGCCGCTCTATCGTTGGTAACGCCGGCATCTTGCTGACCGAAGTGCAATACATCAAACATGGTGAGACTAAAAACTTTGCCATCGTAGATGCCGCAATGAATGATTTGATGCGGCCTGCTATGTACGAGGCGTGGCATGGCGTGCAAGAAGTTATACAACGCAATATGCCAGCACAAACGTATGACGTGGTCGGACCAGTATGCGAATCTGGCGACTGGCTGGCGCGTGCGCGCCAATTGTCGATTGAACAGGACGATGTACTGGCCATTATGTCGGCTGGCGCTTACGGCATGACGATGGCATCCAACTACAACACGCGTGGCCGTGCTGCTGAAGTAATGGTGGATGGCGATAAAGTGCACCTGATCCGCCAACGCGAAACACCATCCGAATTGTTTGCCTCGGAATCTATCCTGCCGTAAAAAAAAGAAGGCCGGATACTCGCATCCGGCCACTCAATCCATATTTTTCACCGCCGCACATCTTAAAACTAAGCGGTAGCCGCGTTGGCTCGTTTCTTCCACGCCCAAAATAATCGCAACAGTAACAATATCGCCACGACACAGCCAAACAGTATCGGCTGCTGAAAATCGTTCTTGCCAGCTTTCATCCACCAAAAATGCAGAATGCCGAGTGGCGCAATCAAGTAAATTAAACGATGCAGCCATTTCCAACGTGCCGCGCCTAGACGCCTCACCATGCCGTTAGTGCTGGTAACAGCAAGCGGGATCAATAATACAAATGCTGCAAAACCCACCGTGATAAACGGGCGCTTGAGCACATCCTTCCACATTTCTGTCAGATCAAAAAAATGATCGAACCATAAAAATGTTGTGAAGTGCAAACAAACGTAGAAAAAAGCAAACAGCCCAATCATACGTCGTAGCTTAATCAGCCAATTCCACTTGGTAAATCGTCGGAGCGGGGTCACCGCCAACGTCATGCACAAAAAGTAAAGGGTCCAGCTGCCGGTATTACGCGTAATAAATTCGATAGGATTAGCGCCCAAACGATCGGTAAAAGTGAACAACACCAAACGCGCAAACGGCAATAAAGCAGTGACGAACAACAAGCCCTTGATAATCGCAAATTGCCGTGTGGATGGATTGAAATGTGTCATCAATTATTCGTTGCTGACGTCAGAAAAATTTCTTCAAATCCATCCCTGCGTACATAGAAGCGACCTGGTCGTAACCGTTGAACATTAAAGTCGGGCGTTTTTTGGTGAAAAATCCGTCTTCGCCTATACGGCGCTCGCTGGCTTGCGACCAGCGCGGATGATCAACCTGCGGATTCACATTAGAATAAAAACCGTACTCACTGGGTGCGCTCTTGTTCCAAGCCGTTTGAGGTTGGTCGCGTGTAAAAACAATCTTAACGATAGACTTGGCAGACTTGAAACCGTACTTCCAGGGTGCCACGATACGTACTGGTGCGCCATTTTGATTCGGCAATACCTCACCATACATACCCAGCGTCAGCAAAGTCAGCGGGTGATTGGCTTCATCAAGTCGCAAGCCTTCGACATACGGCCAATCGAGCACTCGACTGCCCAATCCATCCATCGCCACTTTGTCCTCCACGGTGACAAACTGCACGTATTTGGCATGCGAATTTGGCTGCACTTTTTTAATTAATTCAGACAGCGAATAACCGATCCATGGAATCACCATCGACCAACCTTCAACGCAACGCAAACGATAGACACGCTCTTCTAGCGGGGCCAGTTTCAGCAAGCTGTCGATATCTAGCGTCATCGGCTTATTAACTTCGCCACTAATCGCGATTTGCCATGGCCGTGTTTTCAGATCACTGGCGTTACGCGCTGGCTCACTCTTGTCGGTACCGAACTCATAATAATTATTGTAGGTAGTCGCATCTTTGTAAGGCGTGTTTTTTTCAGTGATTGCATAGGCCGCGTTACGGGCTGCCACGAGTTTTTTTGCTGTGGCAGATTGTGCAGCAAACGCATCGCGCGACGCCATCTCTAACAAACCACCAGCCGCAATCGAGCCGACCGCAAGTTGGCGTATAAAGCTGCGACGCGAGTCAAATACTTCACGAGGGGTGATTTCTGACGAAAAAGGTAAATCATTTCCGTTTGGATTGCGTTTGATCAACATAACGACTCCAGAGAGGCAGATATGAATAGCTAAGACCCGCCGATGCGAGCAGAGTTTCAAGTTGGCAATGTAAAACAGTAAAGCTCGACTATGTTGTATCTGCCGCGCTGTCACTGATCCATCAAGTACCGGCTAATAAGCAAGTGGTGCGAAAGATCACTTTCACACGCGCTCGGTTCATCATGCTTTATAGCTCACCGTAAGAATGCAAACCCGACAAAAACATATTCACACCAAGGAAAGCAAATGTCGTGACCAGTAAACCAATTATTGACCACCATGCTGCCACGCGTCCGCGTAAACCTTTCATTAAGCGCATGTGCAACCATGCCGCGTAATTGAGCCAGACGATCAAGGCCCACGTCTCCTTAGGATCCCACGACCAATAACCGCCCCATGCCTCAGCTGCCCACAACGCACCGAGTATCGTCGCGATCGTAAAGAATGCAAAACCGATAGCGATTGCCTTGTACATTACGTCATCCAATATCTGCAACGACGGTAAGCGATCATTTAGACGACCATGCGATTTAAACAAATACGCTATGCCAACCATCGCTGCCAAGGAGAAATTCCCATAACCGATGAAGTTGGCCGGCACATGAATTTTCATCCACCAACTTTGCAAAGCAGGTACCAACGGTTGAATATTCGCCGCATCACGCGACACCATATACCAGATTAAAAAGCAGACTGCGGCTGTCACAATCAACAATACAAACGGCCCCAATTCACGCGTCGCGTAATTTTGTTCGTAATACAAATAAAACAAGGAAGTGATCATGCAGAACAGAATGAACACTTCATACAAATTAGAAACCGGAATATGCCCAACATCAGCACCGATCAGATAAGACTCGTACCAACGCACTAACATGCCGGTAAAGCCCATTACGACTGCCGCCCAACATAGTTTGCTACCGATTGCACCGCCGGTTTCCGAGCGCGTGATCAAACCGCCCCAATAAAACAAGGTAGACAAGACAAACAGGGTACTCATCCACAAAATGGCAGACTGGCTAGAAAGTAGATATTTAAGAAAGAATTTTTGCTCGGCGGCGCCAAGTTGGCCGTCATATAAAGTAATCGATACCAAAGCAAGTATCGCCAACAAACCCATTAGCCAGCGCACTGATTTCCAATGCCAACCTAACCATGAAAATGTTGGTACTGCGAGTAACAAAATAGCGCGTTCATAGACATCCATGAACTGACCATAACGATCCAATGCAAACAAAGCACCAGCTAGCAATGCCAGTCCGTACAACCAATCCAACCAAGACAAGCGCTTAAAAAAACCTGCCGGTTGCATGTATATCTGATCGCTTACCGTGCTCATTTTCAATCTCCGTGGCGTCTCGCCATCCATGTTTTTGCCTTGAAACTTCGCTTGCCTTGGCACTGAGTTGCTGGCCTATTCTTAAGGCCTTAATTTCTACGTCTTATTTTGCTAGTTCGCCGAGCGCTTGTTCTGACGAAGTCGATCCATCTCGTTTTTCTCAGCTTGAGTATAGTAGAGTTCAGGCAAGTTCATGTGATCGCCTCGGACTGCTGCAGCTGCTCGCTGATAGCAGCGTAATCTTTCTCGAAATCCAGCGTTTTGCGCTGCGAACTCATCGCCATCAAGGCTCGCGTAGTGCCATTTTCATCGGTTTTGATCCAAACCCATAAGCGTCGTTCTCGTATATAGAACATCGAGAACACGCCCAGCACCAATAACAAGCAACCCAGATAAACAACTTTTTTGCCAGGTGAACGCGTTACCTGAAACACCGACGCCTTAATTTCGTCAAAGCTCTGTAATTGCAAATAAACCGGCGCACCATAGAAAAAAGCGTCGGAATACGCATTGGCAGCAAGCTGCAAAAACCGCCCGTGGCGGTCATCTGCGGCAATGTTTTTCAAACCATCTTTCTCACGTGCCAACTGCCAGACATCCCACAAACTACCGTTCAATATTTTCATAAAAATATCAATTGCCTTTTCCTGATCCGCCGGCGGAATTTTTTCCAGGAATCTAGAAACGGCCATATAGCCAGCGGTATCGCCGTCCCCAGCAAAGATCGTGAGCCCTTTCAAAGCCGATGCCTGCAGTTGTCCACGCAGCGCGCTATCGGCGCGACGTCCATCTGCCATTGTGCGCTGCACGTAGCGTTGCGCGGCCAAATAACGGATCTCGGGGTTCTGCAAAGCGGACCGTATGCGCATCCACTCATCCACACTATCGTTATCATCTGCAGGGATGCGCAAAAATCTGAATGGTTCGGACGGCGATGCACGCACGCCCGTTAAAAAAACCCAGCTGCCATCAATCAATACTGGCCGCATGTAATTTTGATATTCGCGCGCCTGTCCATTTTTGTCGCGTAACTTGTATTGCACGCTCGGACCAACGTTCTTCAACTCTTTGCCATCCGCATTTTTTGCTGCCGAACCAAGTTGATTTTGTAGTCCCGCAGCGAACTTTTGATTGAAGCTTTGCCCTTTTTTAACTGCTCGTACATCCTGATTTTCTTCCGTCATGTTCTCAACATTGGTAGCTCGGAAATCAGACCATTCAATCGAATAATCGTTGTTGCTTGCGTGTAGTGGCGTACTGCTACCAATCACCCCTTGCATCGGTACCGCGTTATTAACGGCACCCTGCATCGGGTAACTTAGTAATTTCAATTTGCTACCGCCGTCTTCAAAAGAAGATTGATACACAGCGATGCCCCGATAAATCAACGGTTCATTTACTTTGATCGTGGCGGGAAAAGATATGCCGCTGTCATGGTCGGTCACGATCACGTCGCTGGCAAACAGCTTAGGCATGCCAGTGGAATAAAAATCAACAATGAAATGCTTCAATTTGATGGTGAACGGCAAGTCCTGAATCAGCACCCCGTCCTCTTGCGAAATAATTGCCGTGCTACTGCTGCCACCTTCAGGAATCAATGTGTTGCCACGAAAAGTCGGATTATCCAAACTCAATCGATGTTGCGGTGCAATTTCGGAAATTAAACCACTACCGGAGAACGGCGTCTTGTCGAACAACATTTGTTGTATGCGTATTGGCAACCCCGAATCCAACAAACCACCAATGCAAATGATTACGATAGAACTGTGGGCAAAAATATAACCCCATTTATTTGCCGCCCCCTGCTTGGCAGAGATCAGCGTGGCATCATGTTTGATCACAACCTTGCTACGAAAGCCATGCGCAGCAATACGTTTCACCGTTTGCGCGGTCAGTGCTGCCGGCGCGAGATTGCTGTGCCACTCTGTCTTATGATGGAAATTACGTAGCGATTGTTCGCGAACATTTTCGCGCCAGCTACGCATATCTTTTAACATTTTTGGGGTATTACGGATCAAGCACAGCGAAGTCGATACCACCAGGAACGCCATAATCAGCAAAAACCACCAAGCGGAATAAACTGCGTACAGGCTGAGCTTGCCAAATATTTCAAACCAGAACAAGCCAAACTGATTGACGTAATTTGTCATCGGCTCGCTTTGCTTGAGCACCGTGCCTATCACCGATGCCACCGAAATCAACGTCAACAAGCTGATCGCAAAACGCATGGACGACAATAGCTCCACCATTTCTGCCAACCAGCGGCGGCGCGTCTTTAACTCCCAGCCATCCGTGCTTGTTAATCCCGCTGTGTCTACTTCGTTTGTCATTCCATGATCCTGAAGCCGTCGTCCTCTATCCAGCTATGCAACGGTGGTCTCACCTACACAGCGCGAAGCTGAAGTAAAAAAGGGCAGCCTAGGCCACCCCTTTCACTCATTTTCAGCAATGATGCAATTACTTCAAGCCAGCAACATAATCTGACACCGCTTGAATTTCGGCATCCGACATGCGGCTGGAAATTTGCGTCATTTGCTCGCTATTTTTTCGCTCGCCGGAACGGAACTTCATCAATTCAGTTGCTATATATTCTTGATGCTGACCAGCAAGACGCGGAAACTGCGCCGGGATGCCAGCACCGCTTGCACTATGACAGGCTGCACAAGCAGGCACATTCTTTTCTGCAATGCCTCCCCGATAAATTTTCTTGCCCAACTCAACTGTCGCGGGATTTTTGGCTGCGCCCGGGCTTGGCTTTTGTTTCGCCATATAAGCAACCAAGTCTGCGATATCCTGCTCTGTCAACGCTTTAGCAATACCAGCCATGATTGGACTGTTGCGTGACGGCGTTTTGAACTCCATCAATTGCTTATGGATATAAGCGCCATGTTGCCCTGCCAGCTTGGGATTTTGTGCAATCGAAGAATTACCGGCAGCACCGTGACAGGCAATACAAGCGGTTACACCGCGTGCGGCATCGCCTGTATTAAAAAGCACCTCGCCTCTGGCGGGGTCTGCTTTAACAACCGCTTTAGCAGCCTTTACATCTTCAGAAGCGTTGGCGCAGGAAGCAACGACCAACAAACTAACAAACAATGACTTCACGATTGGAAAACGAACACAATTCATTCAACCACCCTGAGACTTGATATTAAAATTTGTTCTATTTGCGACAATTTGCGGCCTTATATTTTTATGCAAATTGCGCTCCATTAGAACCCGCCTCCTGCTCGTACAACAATGTGCAACCCCTTATTGTACAATAGCTTTTCGGCGTTTTTCCCAGCCCTGACGTATTTTCCACACCTCCTATGTCCCTACTTTGGCAAGCTCGCTTCTTCACCACGGTGAATCATCTCCGTGATTTGCCAAATACGCATGTGCCGGAAGTTGCTTTCGCTGGCCGCTCAAATGCCGGCAAATCCACGGCCATCAACATTCTGACGAATCAGAAAAAACTCGCGTTCGCCTCCAAAACACCTGGTCGTACGCAGCACATCAATTACTTTTCGATAGGCGGAGCACAGGTTGGCCAGCATCGCAAAGATGCAACAAATGTCGATGAGATACGCGCATTACTGGTCGATTTGCCCGGATATGGTTATGCCGAAGTGTCCGGCTCAGCCAAATTACATTGGCAAGTTCTACTCGGTGATTATGTGCAGCGACGCGAACAATTGGCTGCATTGATCCTGATCGTCGATTCGCGTCGCCCATTTACCGACCTCGACATACAAATGCTGGAATGGTTTGCGCCTACCGGCAAGCCGATACATTGCATCCTGACAAAATCAGACAAGCTGAATCGCAATGATGGCGCCAATGCCTTACGCAGTGCGCGTGCATTATTAGCAAGCTATGTAGACAGCGAAGGCCAGCCATTTCCGTTTACCGTGCAATTATTTTCTGCATTGAAACGCGACGGTCTCGACGAAGCAAATGAAAAAATTCTAGAATTGACTGGATTAAATGCGAACCCAGAACCACAGGCCGTCGAAGCAGACGATATGACAAATAAATAAAAGGCAAAAAAAAGCCCTAGAGAAAGGGGAGTATCTCTAGGGCAATAACGCCATTGCTATTGAGCGAATGGCCCCGCTCAGGGAGGAGAAGCGGGAGATGCAAAGCATCTGCTACTAAGAGGGGCACATCCGATGAAAGTTGCATTGTTTTTCGAAAACTTCACAGTTTTTGGCTTTTTTTTATAAATCTCAACGCCGCTGGAACTTCTCATGTTTAAACCATTGCCACACGCACAATTCCCCGCCATTCGTATGCGTCGCATGCGCAAGGAAGCTTTTTCGCGCGCAATGATGCGTGAAAATGTCATTACCGCTGCCGATCTTATATATCCGGTATTTATTATCGATGGTGACAACCAACGCGAAAAAGTTGGGTCGATGCCGGGAGTAGAACGTCTATCTATTGATCAGTTATTAATAGTGGCTGAAGAGTGCGTCGCTCTGCATATTCCGGTACTGGCTTTGTTTCCGGTTATAAACGCAAGTTTAAAATCGTCGGACGGAAAAGAAGCGACCAATCCTGATGGCTTAGTACCGCGCGCTGTACGCGAACTAAAAAAACGCTTCCCAGAATTAGGTGTTTTGACTGACGTTGCACTTGATCCGTACACCAGCCACGGCCAGGATGGCGTACTGGATGCAAATGGCTATGTGATCAACGATGAAACCTGTGCCATCCTGACTCGTCAAGCATTGACCCAAGCCGAGGCTGGCGTCGACATTGTGGCGCCGTCTGACATGATGGATGGTCGCATCGCCGCGATTCGCAATGCACTCGAATCCAATCATCATATTCATACGCGCATCATGGCCTATTCCGCCAAATATGCATCGGCTTTTTACGGCCCATTTCGCGATGCGGTTGGCTCCTCGGCTAATCTTGGCAAAGCCGATAAAGCGACTTACCAGATGGATCCAGCTAATAGCGATGAAGCCTTGCGCGAAGTTGCACTCGACATTGCCGAAGGCGCCGATATGGTGATGGTCAAACCTGGCATGCCGTATCTGGATATCGTGCGGCGCGTCAAAGACGAATTTAAGGTGCCGACCTTTGCTTATCAAGTCAGCGGCGAATACGCTATGATCAAAGCGGCAGCGCACAATGGCTGGCTTGATCATGACAAAGTGATGATGGAAGCGATGATGGCGTTTAAACGCGCCGGCGCCGACGGTGTACTAACTTATTTTGCGCTAGACATTGCACGGCGTTTAAAAATGAGTTGAGTTTTTCGCGAAAATTTAGATAGGACACTAAGTAAGAAACTAATAAGTGCAAATATTTGTGTGAATTAGCGATGCGGATGCCGTAGCGAAGGTGATTGGGAACCTAATTTTTCCATCTTTTTTGCTATTTTTTATCTCTTCATTTTTTCCTTCTTCTTTTTGGTTCAATTATTTGTCTTGATAGTTGCGTGGAATTTTCTGTTTAATGCACTAACGATTCGCAATTAATCATTGCCAACTGCGGCTATCTTTTATCGCTGACAATCAAAAAACGTTGTTCTTATCATTGCTTCGATTAACGCAGCGTATCTTCACCCCAACAGCAAACATACACCGCATCGCCTGCATGAATCCTGCAACACCAATCATCACATCCACATATTCTCGTGCGAGACACAAGATCGCGGCGCCTTTATTATTCATCCTCCTTGGCATTATCTATGCGTCATGGGCGGCACGCATACCAGCGCTGCGTGATCTCTTGCAACTCAGCCCATCGCAACTCGGTTTCGTACTGCTGAGTGCCGGCATTGGCGCAGTGATCTCTTTTCCCCTCGCCGCATGGCTGGCTGCTCATTGCGGCGCACGCCAAGCCGCATGGTTTTCTGGCTTGGGATTGATTAGCGCTCTGCCTTTAGTTGCGCTCGCACCGAACATGCAGTGGCTAATGGTCGCCGCATTTGCATTGGGCCTTGGTTCTGGCTGTTTCGATGTCGCCATTAATGCCTTGGGTGCCTCGCATGAAAAAGCTGCGGGCCGCTCCACCATGTCATTGCTGCACGCGTGGTTTTGCTTGGGCACTATGAGTGGCGCATTGCTAGGCAGTGCCATGGCAGCGTTGATAGTTTCGCCGCTGCTCCACTTTATCTTTGTCGCGCTATTTTTGCTGCCGCTATTAACGATTGCTTATCGCACATTACCCGTTGATAAAATCGAGCCCAAACCCGCTACGCAATATTTTGCTGTTCCGCATGGACCACTGGTTGCGCTCGGCATTATTGGATTTTGTGGTGCTGTCGCAGAAGGGTCCATCGCGGACTGGAGCGGCATCTTCATGAAAGATCAACTTCAGGTTATCGATGGTGTTGCGCCACTTGCTTATGCGGTTTTTGCTGCGCTGATGTTGCTGGCCCGTCTCATCGGCGATCGCCTGAAAGATCGATATGGCGCCCGACACGTAGTCGCAAGCGGTGCATGGTGCGCTACGGTCGGCATCTTTATTGCCGTATGCGCAATCAATGTTCCTTTGACGCTGTGTGGCTTTGCATTAGCGGGCGCAGGACTCGCGGCAGTTTTTCCTTTTGTCTTCAGTGCTGCAGCTAGACATGGTTCGACAGCGTTAGCTGCGGTTGCAACCTTCAGTTACAGCGGCGGCCTGATCGGACCACCTGTCATTGGTTTTTTAGCGCAGGGTTATGGGATGCGGGCGGGCTTAAGCTTTATTGGCGTCATCGTGATGTTGATCGCTATTTCTTCACGTCGTGCTCGCTGGCTCGAATAGTCCGGTTACCTGAAGCAAACTAAACCCGGGCGCCACCTACAAATGCAATCCAACGCGGCGACTCAAATGGTGTAATGCAATGCCGACGATAAACCCTACTGCGACATTCCAAATGCACAACGCTGCTGTAATCAAAACGATTGCTCTATCACAGCGGCGCTCCGGAAATACGCTACTGCCTAACGCCAGTTGCAAGCCGGTCAAAAACAAAATGACGCCCAATATCGCCTCTGGAAAAAGCTGAAACAACAGTCCAATAGAAGCGCTAAAAAAGAACGCCAGCATTAGCAAAATGCTGCCGAGTATAACGAGCGCCCCGCCAGTGCGTGCACCAAATGCAATATGACCAGCCATGCCACCAGCACCGTGACACATTGGTACGCCGCCAACGGTGGCGCCTAATAGATTCATAATGCCGGTCGACGTCGCGACTTTGCTTTCACTGACTGGATGATGGGGAAACAACTTGTTGTTCTCTGCTTTGATCGCTATGACTGCATTTCCTAGCGTCAAAGGTAGCTGCGGTAATGCCAACAAAAATACGCCCACCCAAAACTGATTCCAGCTCAACTCACCCAATACGATCTGTGGCAACGTAAAACCCACTCCAATTTGGCTTAACTGCGACAACAAAGTTGGTTGCTGCCAGGCGCCAATAGCAATACCAAATACCAATAAAACCAACATGGCGGGAATACGGCGATTTCCCATCAATAATAAAGTAAGCAAACCACCAATCGCCGCAATCACCCAATTGGCCTGCATCATCTTCACCCCTTGCAGCATGAAGCCCATCCCCAAACCAAACACGATACCCATTACAACCGCAGCGGGCACCAACCGTGCGATCCGGGTTGCCATGCCAGTCAAACCCAAGACTAGCCAAACCCCGCCAGTTACCAATGTCGCACTATAGATGACGGCTGGCGTTACCACGCCCGTTTGAACCGCTTGGATCGCTGCAATTGCGCCGATCGCTTTCATCGGTTGCACTGGGAACGGTGTCTTGTACACTACCCCGCACACCAGCATTGCCAAACCAAATGAAAATAAAATTCCAAAGGGCGCCATTTTGACGACGCCGATATAAGCAATTACGAACGGAATCAAAGTACCTAAATCACCAAACGCGCCGGCCCATTCCATACGGTCATAGCGATTGCTCGCAGGCTGGCCATCAGTGGGAGAGTCAGTATTAGGATCAAGCATGACAGGTCATATCATTGTTAAGTGCGGCAAACATTATTTTAAGAACGTTTTTTCACCGGTTTTTAAATCAAGCGCGTATCGCACGCCATTCTCAGATAACAACATTTCATCTGGTGGTTCATCGCCAGCGAGTACGCCGTAAGTGCAGGGCAAACCTTCACCTTTGCGGATTAGTTCGTCAGCGCGCTCATAAACATTTTTACATGCCGTTTCCGCAATTAAAGCTTGCACAATCGCGACCTTCCAAGCATCTACGCCGGCCGATTGAAACTCACAAATCAAAAAACCTTCTCGCTCGCCATACCAATCTACCAGCAACCCAGACAAACCATCTTGATCACCGATCACCAGCGGCAGACGTTTAGCGGCACCTATCCGTTTGCCCGCCGCAGCTGCGACACGCTTTTGCACCGCTGTTTGCACCCGCCTTTTAATCAGCGCATGATCAATTGCTTCATTTTCATCAAAGCTCCAGACGCGAGCGCAGATTTGTGATTTTGGCGCATGCGCAGCACGCGCCAAAAATTTCCCGGACGAGGAGCGTACTAAGGCGGTAGCGCCAGATTTCATTTTTTCACCCGGCTTGCCTTCTACCCGCTCGACGGCAGAAAGATAAATCCAAGGCTGGCGTTCGAGCAGGCTCTTTTCTTTGCCTTGCTTGATCGTAATAATCAACATGAAAAACTTCCAATAATGTAATGGCCATCATGATAACCGCTCAGGTCACACCACAGACGACCCGCGCTGCAAATGGCAAAATAGATAACTGAATCGAATATTAATAGGCTGCTGTCGATACAGATTCCCCAAATATTGCCGTAATGTTGGTTAAATGTTGCGCATTGTAGATTTTGATTGCACAAGCACTGCCCACAAGGGCACACTGAAGTTGCCGCAAACAAATAATCGCTCCCTCCACAGCGCTAAAGCAGAGTTCAACAGGCGCTCACCTGCACCAAGTGGAAACAGCAAAACGCAGTACTACAAGAATGCGGCTTTAATGAGTGATCAGGAGAAATAATGGATACAACACAACAAGAAATTGACGAACGCTCCGGCCTGACCGCAAACAGCAAGTTCGAATTAATGCTGTTTCGCCTCGGCATTTCCCCGCATTCTGATACCAGCGAAGTCTACGGTATCAACGTATTTAAATTGCGAGAATTGATGGCGATGCCGACCGTCAACTCAATCGCTAATTCACCGCCGCATGTGATGGGCATGGCCAATATTCGTGGCCAACTGATCCCCGTAATCAATTTACCTGCCGTATTAGGCTGCAAACCAACCACTGGGCTCAACATTTTGATGGTGACCGAGTTTGCGCGTAGCACTCAAGCATTTGCGGTCGAAGAAGTCGATGAAATCGTCCGATTGAACTGGACGCAGGTACGTGCCGCAGAGGGTGCCGCGACCGGTGGCGGCACCATTACCAGCATCGCCCAGCTCGATACCGACATCAACAATACGCGACTAGCGCAAGTACTGGATGTAGAACAAATTCTTCGTACAGCGATGCCGTCCGATACCCCTGATGTCAATCCGCAGACTTTGGGTGATACGCCAGCAATACCAGACGGTGCGGTGGTGCTCGCCGCCGATGATTCTGGCTCGGCGCGCATGTTGATCTCCAATTGCTTAGAAGGCATGGGATTACCATTCGAAATGACAAAAACCGGACAGGAAGCATGGAACAGGTTGTGCGCCCTCTACGATGAAGCAGAAAAAGAAGATAAATCGATACGGAGCAAGGTTGCACTGGTGCTCACCGATCTTGAAATGCCAGAAATGGATGGCTTTACGCTCACCCGCAAGATCAAGGCCGACCCCCGCTTTCGCAACGTACCTGTCGTGATTCACTCGTCACTGTCAGGCAGCACCAACGAAAGCCACGTTAAAAGTGTTGGGGCCGATGCCTATACCGCCAAATTTAAAGCGGAAGAATTGGCCGCTACCTTGCGTGATGTATTGAATAAGTCACGTCAATAGTCTGTTTAATCAAAATAGATTACTAAGCACACTCATGCGTTAGCTCTGCATTTACTCTGGTCTACACGTGTTTCAAACAATAAAAGCGACGTATTAACTACGTCGCTTTTATATTTCTGGTTCTAATGTGCTTACTACACGCTCGGCGCTTGCTGGCCGCGTACTCTTGTGTCAGCATCTGAGGCTGTCAACAACGCAATGACAGCAATCTCATCAAGGCTGGCAAATGATTTTTCGCCCTCGCGACACCAACAAGCAATCGTGGTCAGACACCCTCAAGGTTTATCTTGAGACGACCACTATTCGAATGTTACTGCTAGGATTTTCGGCCGGGCTGCCTTTGATGCTGGTACTCGGCACTCTCAGCTTCTGGTTACGCGAAGCAGGGATAGATCGTAGCACCATCGGCTATCTCAGCTGGGTAGGACTTGCTTACGCCTTCAAATGGGTATGGGCGCCGTTAGTAGACAGGGTGCCGATTCCATTGCTAACGCGCTACTTAGGTCGCCGCCGCAGCTGGCTACTGTTATCGCAAGCTGCGGTCATCACAGGCCTGATCTGCATGGCATACAACGATCCGCATCAATCACTAGAACCGCTGGTGTGGTGCGCGCTATTGGTTGCGTTCGGTTCGGCAACGCAAGATATTGCACTGGATGCATTCCGCATCGAGTCGGTCGACACCGATAGACAGGCCGCGCTCGCAGCAACTTATCAAACCGGTTATCGCATGGCAATGATTTGGGCCGGCGCCGGTGTGCTGTGGATTGCCGCACGCGCTGAAGTCAGCGGCATCACCGGCTATCAAGCAGGTGCTTGGCATGTGGCCTATCTGGTGATGGCCGCCTCGATGTCGGTGGGCGTTATCACGGTGCTGTTTTGCAAAGAGCCCGTCCGTATTCCCTTCGCGCCATCAAAGAACGTTAAGGCATGGTTGAACGATGTTTTGATCGGGCCATTTCGTGATTTTCTGCTGCGTTACCGTTGGCAGGCAGTGGCTGTATTGGCACTGATTGCGATCTATCGCATTAGCGATATTGTGATGGGTATCATGGCCAATCCGTTTTATGTCGACATGGGTTACACCAAAGACGAAGTCGCAGCGGTGACCAAAGTTTTTGGTATCGTGATGTCATTAGCCGGCGCATTTATTGGCGGTGTATTGTCAATGCGTCTTGGCATGATGCGCATACTTGCGCTCGGTGCGATTCTCAGTTCTGCCAGCAATCTGCTGTTTGTCTGGCTGGCTAGTCACGGGCACGATGTACACGCACTCATGTTGGTAATTTCGATCGACAATCTAGCCGGCGGTATCGCTAGCGCCGCCTTCATCGCCTATCTATCGAGCCTGACTAATATTAATTATTCGGCCACGCAGTACGCATTGTTCAGCTCGATCATGCTGTTGCTACCGAAATTTCTGGCGGGCTATTCTGGCGTCTATGTCGATACCTTTGGGTATGCCAATTTCTTCACCGGTACCGCCCTACTTGGCATCCCAGTAATTGCGTTGCTCTGGTTGGTCGCCAGAGTTAGGCAAACCAGCCAATAGTTTTCCAGATTAATTTTAGATTGTTTTCTAAATCCCTTTTAGGCTGGCACTACCGGTTTTTTACGCAGACGGAAAACAGCCAGGCTGCCACGAAAATTAGGCAAGAAAGAAATCGGTTGACCATCATCAAGTGCCACGCATTCGATCACATCCAAGCCAACCTCATTAGCCAATGCGGAAAAATCATTAATGGTCGCGCAGCGCAAATTCGGCGTGTCATACCAATCGTAAGGCAAACTTTTTGAGACTGGCATGTGCCCGCGCAACAAGGCGATGCGATGCGGCCAGTAAGCAAAGTTGGGAAACGAAACTATCGCCTCACGGCCGACACGTGCAATATCGCGCAACACGCCTTCAACGTTTTTCATCATCTGCAGCGCCGACAGACACAGCACAGTATCGAAAGCCTCATCAGAAAAAATAGCCAGGCCTGCTTCCAGATCACGCTGGATCACCGACACGCCGCGCGTCACGCAATCCGGGATCTTATCGTCATCAATTTCAATGCCGTAACCACTGCATCCTTTATCTGATTGCAGATAATCCATCATCACGCCGTCACCACAACCAAGATCCAGCACGCTGGTGCCAGGTTTTATCCAATGTGCGATGAATGCTAGATCAGGACGCAACATGCTGAGCTCATTGAAGTTCATGCTGCCGCTCCCAACTGCACCACATCTTGTGAGTCATTTTCTTTGTCTTCTTTTTCAACATCTTGCCAAACCTGATTAAAGTAGGCACGCATCACATTCATATAGCGTGGATCATCCAGTAAAAAGGCGTCATGCCCATGCGATGCTTCAATTTCTGCATAAGTAACCTTGCGCTTATTGTTGACCAAGGCCTGCACAATTTCATGGCTACGTTCGGGCGCAAAACGCCAATCGGTCGAGAATGACACCACCAAAAATTTGGCCAGCGTAGCTTCCAGCGTTTTACTCAAATCACCACCAAAATTCCTAGCTGGATCAAAGTAATCCAGCACCTTAGTGATCAGTAAATAAGTATTCGCATCAAAGTATTGCGAGAACTTATCACCCTGATAGCGCAGATAAGACTCGATCTCAAAATCGATCCCAAAACCAAATTGATAAGAACCGGAGCGCAGATCACGGCCGAACTTGACCGCCATATCGTCATCCGACAGATAAGTGATGTGACCAATCATGCGCGCCACGCGTAAGCCGTTTTTTGGCACCACACCATGCGCGTAATAATCACCACCATGAAAATCTGGATCGGTCAAAATCGCCTGCCGCGCGACATCATCGAAAGCGATATTTTGCGCAGTCAATTTTGGCGTCGAGGCAATCACCACAGAATGACGCAAACGATCAGGAAACAAAATGCTCCACATCAGCGCTTGCATGCCACCCAGCGAACCGCCCATGACTGCTGCAAATTGCTGGATGCCCAAAACATCGGCCAGTCGGGCTTGCGAATTCACCCAGTCTTCCACCGTCAGTACCGGAAAATTTGCACCATACGGTTTGCCGGTCGCCGGATTGTCGTGCATAGGGCCGGTCGAGCCAAAGCAGGAGCCGAGGTTATTAACGCCAATCACAAAAAAGCGATTGGTATCCAAGGGCTTGCCGGGTCCCACCATGTTGTCCCACCAGCCGGTGGTAGCAGCATCTTCGCTATAGCGACCGGCGACGTGATGCGAGGCATTCAGCGCATGACAAACCAACACAGCGTTGGAACGTTCTGCATTCAGTTGACCATAGGTTTCATATACCAACGTGTAATCGGAAATTTCGGCGCCGCTTTGCAATTTCAGCGGCTCCGAAAAGGACATCGATTGTGGCGTGACGATACCGAGAGAAGTCATGTTATCCATTCAAATATAGTGCAGTGACGGACATGCCCACTCATTCCCCTATTTGTAAAAAACAAAAGCCCGAAAACAAGCAGCAGAAAAGCTGCGTTCGGGCTAAGGTCGGAACTCGTTCGAGCACGCGCTTTAGCCGTATTTTTTGTGCGCCCGCAAGCTGGTGTCAAATCGGCGCAATAGCGTAAGAATAAACAAGTCGTCCGTTGTCGTCAAACTACAGTCAAACACGGTGAATAAAACTACAGCGCACGAAGCTGCTCAACCGCTTGAACGATAGCCTTGGGTTCGTATGTCCGAACTATGCGTCGAGTGCGCGGCGTCAATATATTTAAGTCGCTATTCAAGACTTCCTGTTTGACCGCTAACAATTGCGATGGATGCATAGAAAATTCACGCAATCCCATACCAAGCAACAAACGCGTCATCTTTACATCGCCAGCCATCTCGCCGCATACGGACACGGGTATGCCGGCTTTGTTTGCCACCGCAATCGTATTCGACAACAAATACAGTACCGCTGGATGCAGCGGATTATATAAGTGAGCAACTTCATGGTCGACTCGATCAATCGCCAATGCATATTGAATCAAATCGTTGGTGCCTATCGACAGAAAATCCAGTCGCTTGATAAACATCGGTAGTGCTAAAGCTGCCGCCGGAATCTCGATCATGGCGCCAATCGGCGTAGCGTCATTAAACTTGATTTTTTCGTCGCGTAATTGTGCCTTCGCCTGCTTGATCATCAGCAAGGTTTGATCAATCTCAAACGCATGCGCCAACATCGGAATCAAAATCTTGACTGGCCCAAACGCAGAAGCGCGCAGCAACGCGCGTAATTGCACCATGAAGATCTGCGGCTCGGCCAAACAATAACGAATCGCACGCAAACCCAAGGCCGGATTTAAGGCCGTTTGTTCATCCTCATCAATCGGCTTGTCAGCACCGATATCCAAAGTACGAATGGTGACTGGCCGTCCTTTCATCGCGATCACTGCTTGGCGATAAGAGTCAAATTGTTCGTCTTCAGAAGGAAGTTTATTCGCGTAATTGGTACGGCCGATAAACAAAAACTCTGAGCGAAACAGGCCGACGCCCTGCGCCCCAAACTCCAGCGCGTTGGTGCAGTCGTCGGGAAATTCTATATTCGCCTGCAACAAGACGTCCGTGCCATCCAACGTGATCGCGGGTGTTTTTTTCAGCTTGCCCAGCTTTTTTCGCTCACGTATAAGACGTGTTTGCAATTCGCGATATTGTTCCAGCACCACCGGCGTCGGCGCCACTACCACTACGCCAGCGTCACCATCAATGATGATCCAATCACCCTGCTTGATCAAAGTGGAGGCGTTCGACATCCCCACAGCAGCGGGAATGTCCAGGCTGCGTGCAACAATCGTCGTATGTGAGTTCTGTCCGCCAACATCGGTGACAAAACCACTGAAAGAACGATCCCGAAATTGCAACATATCGGCTGGCGAAATATCGTGCGCGACGACAATCATGCTAGACGCGATCTCGGCATCGATTTTTGGAAAGCTATTGGCGCTGCCCGTCAATACTTTTAGTACTCGCTCACCCACCTGCTCAATATCAGCCTTGCGTTCTCGCAAATAAGCATCGTCAATATCGTCAAATTGCGCCGACAGTTCCTCGATCTGTGTTACCAGTGCCCACTCTGCGTTGTAATGACGCGAACGGATGATATCGAGCGGCATTTCAGCAATCATCGGATCCGACAAAATCAGCGCATGCACATCGAGAAATGCACCAAACTCGGCGGGTGCATCTTGTGGCAAGGTATTCCACAGTGCTTGTAGATCAGCATGGACGGTAGCAATCGCGTTTTGCAAACGCATCACTTCGGCTTCCACCTGATCGGCCACCACCAGATAATGTTGCACATCCAGCGCAGCCGGCGCCAGCAAATGCGCGCGACCTATCGCGATGCCGCGCGAAACAGGGATGCCGTGAAGGGTAAAAGAAATCATCAAAACCAGCTCTCGATACAAGCAATACAAGTGATGCAGGCGAGATACGCAGTAGAAGCAAACTCAGTCAAGATCAAACCCATGATCAAATTCAGCCCACTCTCATCGCCATCGTCCGGTGAAACTTATTCGCCTTCGCCAAACTTATCTTGAACCAACGCTTCCAGCGCGTTAAAACACTCTTGCTCATCCGGCCCATTGGTCTCAAGCGTGACCTTGGCACCTTTGCCGGCAGCCAGCATCATCACGCCCATAATCGATTTGGCGTTGACGCGTCGTTTATTACGCGTCATCCAGACTTCACTTTTGTATTTCGCGGCAAGTTGCGTAAACTTGGCAGAAGCACGTGCGTGCAAGCCAAGCTTGTTGATAATTTCAATTTCAGATTCAATCATTTTTTATAGTAGTTAGTTCGAATTTTTACTACGCAACGCGTACGCGGTTGTCCACCCTGACCGCGCCTCCTTGGCCTCCCGCCAATGCCATATCCACCACCACGTCCAGCGTATCATTACGATACGTCAGCGCGCGCAACAACATGGGTAAGCTGATCCCAGCAATCACCTGTACATTCTCGACGCCGCATAATCCTAATGTACAGTTCGACGGCGTACCACCCATCACATCGGTAATAACCAAAACGCCACTGCCATCGTCTAGCCCAGCAATCGCATTTTTTGCCAGTTGCTCAACTTCGCGCGGCTCCTGATCCGCACTGACATCAACCGCTAATAAACGCTCAGGCGTGTTGCGAAACACGTGCGTCGCAGCAGCGATAAATGCCTGCCCCAAAGGAGCGTGCGTGATAAGGAGTATGCCAACCATGATCTTTTTAATCCAGAAATTTACAACATATGTGCACTAAAAATGGTGAATGACGTGTGCAAATATTGACTTGCAAATGGTGCTTTATGATTCCACTTTTAGCCATTTACTGCTTAGTCATTCCATGTTGTGCAATGTTTTTCCAGCGCATCGATAAACATTGCAGCAACATCAAAACCAGCTTGTTCCTTGATTTCTTGAAAACAGGTGGGGCTAGTCACATTCAATTCTGTCATATAGTCACCAATCGCATCCAATCCGACCAGCAATAGTCCGCGCTTTAACAATATCGGCGCCAACCCCGCGCCAATCTCGCGATCGCGCGCCGAAATTTCGCGTGCTACACCCAAGCCGCCAGCTGCCAGATTACCGCGAATTTCACTTCCTTGCGGAATCCGTGCCAGGCAATACGGCACCACCTCACCACCGATCAGCAAGATGCGCTTGTCGCCGGCAGTGATTTCGGGAATAAAACGCTGCACCATGATGGTCCGCGTACCATTGGCAGAAAGGGTTTCGATAATGGAACCAAGATTCAGCGCATCTTCCTTGACACGAAAGATCCCCGCACCACCCATGCCATCCAATGGCTTGAGAATGATATCGTGATGTTCGTCATGAAATGCACGTATGCGTTTGGCATCGCTAGATACCAGCGTCGGCGCAATAAATTGTGGGAATTGTGCAATCGCGAGCTTTTCGTTACAGCTTCGGACTGCCTCCGGCTTGTTGAAAATACGCGCACCACGCTTTTCTGCCAGTTCTAGTAGATAGGTGGCGTAAACGTATTCCATATCAAACGGCGGATCAGTGCGCTCCAGCACTGCATCGAATGCAGTCAGCGATTGCGCCTCGGGCGCATCCAAGCGAAACCAATCATCGGGGTCGCCGGTCAGCGTCACGCGTGCGATATTGGCGACCACATCGCCAGATTCAAACGCCATGTCCTTGTGCTGGAACATATAAATCACGTGTCCCCGTCGCACCGCTTCGACCATCATCGCGTACGTCGTGTCTTTGTGAATCTTGAAGCCATCCAGGGGATCGGTGACAAAAACTAAATTCATTTCATCTTCCTGCAAAATTTGTCACGACAGCGGAACTGCAAAGCAATCTGTTATCTATGCAGATCTAAGCATGATTCGAGGAAATCAATTGTGACAGCAAACCAAGACGCTTGCGCTGCACCATCGTAGCCGTAGTCGCCGTCAACAAGATTTTGTTGCAATCAATACACTTCGGGATTCGGATCGGTTTTTTCCATTTCCAACGATGCCGCCAACAGCGCCAAGCGCGCCACCACACCATACATATAAAAACGATTTGGTGCGGCAGTACCTGGTTTGGCTTGATAGTCTGGCAATGCGTGCTGCTGCGCGAAAGCCAGCGGCACAAAATGCGCGCCCGGCGCGTTCAGATTTTCATCATTGCCGCGATCAGCATGCACGCGATAGAAACCACCAACCACATAGCGATCAATCATATAAACCACTGGCTCGGCGACCGACTCGTTGATCCGCTCAAAGGTCGGCACGCCTTCTTGAATGATCACGTCAGACACTTCCAATCCATCCTTGATGACCGCCATCTTGTTGCGCTGCTTGCGATTCATATTCTTAACTTCGCTGGCGTCATGCACAGTCATGATGCCCATGCCATAGGTCCCAGCATCCGCCTTGATAATGACAAAGGGCTTTTCCTTGATGCCATATTCCTTGTATTTCTTGCGCATTTTGGCAAGCAAGGTATCGACATTCGATGCCAACGCATCCTCGCCGGTACTTTCATTGAAATTGACATCGTCGCATTTCATGAAAAACGGATTCAGCATCCAGGGGTCGGCATCAATCAACTTGGCGAATTTTTTGATCACTTCGTCATAGGCAGCAAAGTGATTGGTCTTGCGCCGTACTGCCCAACCTGCATGCAAAGGGGGCAATACGTTTTGTTCGTGCACGTTTTCAAGTACCGATGGCAAACCGGACGACAAATCGTTGTTCAACAAAATGGTGCATGGATCAAAATTTTTCAGACCGACACGCCGACCATTTTGCGAGCGCTCCAGTGGCTCCAGCGTCAAGATGGTGCCATCCGGCAATTCGATCGGCGTCGGCCCTTTTACATCAGGCGACAGCGAGCCGAGACGAACATTCAAGCCGGTTTGACGGAAAATTTGCATCAAACGTGCGACGTTTTGTAGATAAAACGTATTGCGCGTATGGCCTTCTGGCACCAACACCAGATTTTTGGCATCGGGGCAGTATTTTTCAATCGCCGCCATTGCCGCCTGCACCGCCAACGGTAGCATTTCTGGCGAAAGATTATTAAAACCGCCGGGGAACAGATTGGTATCCACTGGTGCCAGCTTGAAACCGGCATTACGCAAATCGACCGAACAATAAAACGGCGGCGTATGCTCCTGCCACTCCATTCGGAACCAGCGCTCAATCGCAGGTGTGGCGGTCAGAATTTTTTTCTCAAGTTCGAGCAACGGACCATTTACGGCCGTGACGAGATGCGGAACCATATCAACCTTTACTAAAACAATGAGGAAAGTACCCCTCATTTTAACGGGAAGCCCGAGATGACGACGGCAAACATTGCACAGCAAACTATTTTTACCGCAAACCATCATCCAAAAAACGGCTGGTCTCTACAAATAGGGGCGACAGAGCGAAATTTAAAGAGTTATATTAAATTTGCCATAAAAAAAGCGCCTCATATAGAGGCGCTTTTGACAAACCCGTTTAACCGGATTAGATCACATCATTACAGACGGTAAGCCGATTCGCCGTGGCTGGAGATATCCAGACCTTCGCGCTCTGCCTCGTCCGATACACGCAGACCAATTACCATATCAACCAGTTTAAAGGCGATGAAGGCAACCACACCAGACAACACGATGGTGATACCAACGCTCTTCAATTGCACCATCAACTGATGTGCGATCGAGAAGTCTGCAGCACCAGTACCGCCCAGCGAAGGAGCCGCCAAGATACCAGTCATGATGGCACCGAGGATGCCGCCCACACCGTGCACACCGAATACGTCAAACGCATCATCAGCACCCAGCATGTGTTTCAGGCCACTAACACCCCACAGGCAGACTACACCAGCCATCAAACCGAGCACGATTGCGCCCATAGGACCGACGAAACCGCAAGCTGGCGTAATCGCTACCAAGCCAGCAACAGCACCGGAAGCTGCGCCCAACATCGAAGCTTTACCTTTAAACATTGCTTCAAAGCCGATCCAAGAGACCGCAGCAGCGCCGGTTGCCAGAATGGTGTTGATGAAAGCCAGGCCAGCCACGCCGTTTGCACCCAGAGCGGAGCCAGCGTTGAAACCGAACCAACCCACCCACAGCAACGATGCGCCAATCATGGTCATAGTCAACGAGTGCGGAGGCATTGCTTCCTTGCCGAAACCAACACGCTTGCCCACCATGTATGCGCCCACCAAACCAGCGATACCAGCGTTGATGTGAACAACGGTGCCACCAGCAAAGTCAAGTGCGCCGTCCATAAACAACAGACCTTCTGGCGCCCAGACCATGTGTGCCATAGGCAAGTAGCTGAAGGTGAACCACAGCACTGAGAAAGCCAACACAGCAGCAAACTTCATCCGCTCGGCAAAGGCACCAACAATCAGCGCGCAAGTAATCGCAGCAAAAGTCGCTTGGAAAGCCACGAATACATATTCCGGAATGGCGCCCGACAAGGTGTCAGGCTTGATACCCATCAAGAACATCTTGTCAAAAGTACCGTAGAACGAACCACCGCCTCCAAATGTCAGGCTATAACCATAAATAGCCCATAGCACGGTAATCATCGAGAACAACACAAAGACCTGCATCAGCACTGACAGCATGTTTTTCGAACGACCCAAGCCGCCATAGAACAGCGCCAGTCCAGGAATCGTCATCAAAATCACCAGCATGGTTGATGTCAACATCCAGGCAGTATCACCAGACGATAGAGTGGGGGCTTCCGCGGCAGGTGCTGCTTCCACCACCGGTGCTGCTGCCGGCGCCTCGGTTGCCGTTGTCGTGACCGCAGTCGGTGGCGGCGCGTCCTGTGCCAAAACCGGAGTGACAAACCCCACGGTCAACAGCAAGGCACCCGCTGCCAGAGCGCTTGCAAGTAGTTTCTTGATACGCATCGTATTCCCCTTAAAGTGCTTCGCTGCCGGTTTCACCGGTACGAATACGGACAACCTGCTGCAAGTCGCTGACAAAAATTTTGCCGTCACCGATCTTGCCCGTTCTGGCTGCTGTTTCAATCGCCTCAATTGCACTATCTACGATATTGTCATCAACTGCGGCTTCGATTTTTGTTTTAGGTAAAAAGTCGACCACATATTCCGCGCCACGATACAGCTCGGTATGTCCTTTTTGACGGCCAAAGCCTTTCACTTCCGTGACCGTAATTCCCTGCACGCCAATCGCTGACAAGGCCTCACGGACCTCATCCAGCTTGAAAGGCTTAATAATGGCAGTAATCAGTTTCATTGGAACCTCTTACGTTATTTTAAAATTAAAATGCTTTGGAAATCGACAGTACTGCAGTGGTATCGCCCAGCTCTTTTGAATGTCCTGCGCTATTGGTGGCACTATAAAAAGATTTGTCCGCATCGGTACCAATTACCGCCAGGCCGATGGTAGCAAATCCGAAATCACGTGCAAGACTGATTTTGTAATCGGTGTAATCAGCATCAGCAACATTTTTCACATTTTGATGACCAACATGGAAGCCAAGTGTGGTTTTGTCCATCACCTCAAAATTAGCGTTTAGTTCAATATAATCAGAACCCTTAGAATCAGGCGCGCCAAAGAAATCAGAGACAGTGCTGCTGTACTTCAGTGTCAACCATTTATAAGTGCCGGCTGCATACAACTCGGTCGTATCGTATTTTTGACCGCCAGAAATTCGCGCACCAGGATAGTAGTAATGCAAGACGCCGACATCCGCGCTAAAGTCTTCTGTAACCGCAAATTTATAACCGCCGTACAGATCCATTTCGACTGAACCGTCAGTAAACGAAGTGCCACTCACATTCGAGTTCCAGTTGCCGACGTAAAAACCGCTCGAATGCGCATAATCAAAGCCGCCTTGAATAGTAGGCTCTTTAAATGTTTGTGAAATACCACGGAAGCGATAATCTGTTGCCAACGTCACATTAGCGCTAAAGCTATGTTCCGGTACAGCTTCTTCTGCGTGAGCAATACCAGCGAATGTGCCCATTACAGCAACTGCAAGAATTAGTTTTTTCATGATATTCCCTAGAAAGTTAAGTACAGAAAGCAAAAATTGCTTGTCTTCGATTTTTATTTAGCAGAACTCATGCCAGCTCATTTCTCGCAGGTGTATTATTATTTTTACTATTAAACAGCAATATTTGAGCGGCATCGGCCAGACCTATCGCCATGCCGCACAAAAAAGCACCTTTGCAGTGCGTATTTAAGAAAAATGCGCAATATCAGTGCAAACTACTTAAATTAACAAGGAAACCTCATGGAAAAGCCTAATTTTTTTACCGAGATGCAAAACAAGGTCAATGAAGTACTGGAAAACTCTCCTGCCAAGGACATCGAGAAAAATGTCAAAGCAATGATGAGCCAGGGATTTTCCAAACTTGATCTCGTTACCCGCGAAGAATTTGATGTACAAGCACAAGTGTTGGCTGTCACGCGCGCACGCCTGGAAACTTTAGAAGTACAAGTCGCGGCATTGGAAGCACAATTGAGAAAGCCGATAGAAAAAGTAGCAACGCCAACTAACTAATCGATTAGAAAATCGTGGCGACGGTGCCGCCAGCATGCAAAAACATAGCGACAATCCGTTCCGGAAGCACGCACAGCATTCCGTGCTCACTCGATTTGAGCTGTCACGGGATTGAGTGACCTATGCATCGGTAGCGCACTCTTTAATTTAACTGTATTAAGCCAAAACCTTTTCCTACGCAAAGCTTTCTTTAAATTTTTGATGCAAACACGCGGTGCGCTTGGCCGCTTTCGTTCTATTCAAGATAACAGCCGTCCAAACGGCGAAAAGGGATGCAATGAGTCTAGCCGTTCTGTACAGTCGCGCGCTCACTGGCATGCAAGCGCCGCAAGTCACGGTAGAAGTCCATTTGGCCAACGGCTTGCCCTCCTTCACTATCGTTGGCTTGCCGGAAACGGAAGTCAAGGAATCCAAGGATCGCGTGCGTGCCGCCTTGCAAAATGCCGGTTTTGAATTCCCGGCACGACGCATCACAGTCAACCTCGCACCCGCCGATTTGCCCAAGGAGTCCGGTCGCTTTGATCTGCCGATCGCACTGGGCATCCTTGCGGCCTCCGGCCAAATGCCGGCCGAGACCTTGGACCAATACGAGTGCGCTGGCGAGTTATCATTGTCTGGTGAATTGCGTCCAATCCGTGGTGCGCTCGCAATGACCTTTGCACTAGCCCACGGTGACAATGCGGGCAATGCTGCTGCACACATACCGCGCGCATTTATTCTGCCGCGCGATAATGCGGATGAAGCAGCCCTAGTCAGCGATGTAGCTATTCTCCCTGCCGATACGCTGCTACAAGTTTGCGCACACTTTGCCGCAATCGACGACACCGCGAAATTAGCACGTCACTATGCAGCAAACCATACGGCACGCCCAATGTATCCCGATTTGATCGATGTAAAAGGGCAGGCGCAGGCTAAACGTGCGCTGGAAATTGCCGCGGCTGGCGGTCACAGTATGTTAATGGTGGGGCCACCGGGCACCGGTAAATCGATGTTGGCGGCACGCTTCCCTGGTATCTTGCCGCCAATGACAGATCAAGAAGCTTTAGAGTCAGCGGCCGTGCAATCGCTGAATAACAGTTTCAGCACCGCGCGCTGGAAAGTCAGGCCTTATCGCGCGCCACACCACACTGCTTCCGGTGTCGCCTTGGTCGGTGGCGGTGGCACCCCGCGGCCAGGGGAAATTTCACTGGCGCATCGCGGTGTCTTGTTTTTAGATGAATTGCCCGAGTTCAGTCGTACCGTTTTAGAAGTTTTACGCGAGCCGATGGAGTCCGGTCACATCACGATCTCACGCGCCGCACGACAGGCGGATTTTCCTGCCTGCTTTCAATTGATTGCCGCGATGAACCCTTGCCCCTGCGGCTTTCTAGGACACAGCTCAAATAAATGTCGCTGCACACCAGACAACATCGCACGCTACCAAGGAAAAATCTCCGGCCCATTATTAGATCGTATCGACATGCAAATCCAGGTAGGTGCCTTAGCGCACGAAGAATTACAGCAAAAAAACGGTGAATCCTCCAATCAGGTCGCCGCACGTGTTGCACAAGCTAATGCACATCAGCTTGCACGCCAAGGCAAGCAAAACAATCAATTATCCGGCATCGAAATCGAGCAGCATTGTCAACCCGATAGCGCTAGCGAACAGCTACTACGCAATGCAATGACGCGCCTTAACTGGTCTGCACGTTCGTATCATCGCGTGTTGAAAGTGGCGCGTACGATCGCCGATCTGGCTGGCACCACCGCGATAGAACAACCACATGTGGCAGAGGCGATTCAATACCGACGGGCGTTGCGAGAGCAGTAAAGTCATCAAAGCTGACGCGTTTGCGCCAATTGCGCTGCGTCTGCAATGTTCTTTATGCTGACGTCAAATAACAAACCAATTATTTTTATCAAGCGACGTTAGGGGCGCTCGACTATTTCCGGGGCACCATCTGGATAAGGATGCAAGCAATATAACTTTGCTTTTTTACCCTTCATATGCGCTTGTGGCCAAACACCGTTGATACGGTACAGCACCGCATGCGGAAAGGTGACCGGCGCGCTGACCAGCTTGGCTTTTTTTACGCCACTGGCTTGCAAACAGGCTTCACCGGTTTGCTTATATAGCTGTTGCCATGCATCAGGAGATGATGCGTAAGTATTTTGCGTCCATCCGAAAATCGTGAGTGGCAGCAGTATTCCAAACAATGCGTGTTGAACTCGTACCGCGTTTTCAGTAGCGTTTGTCGAAATGGCACGAGCAGGACTTTTGTGGGTGTTCGCAGATGATTGCGGAAGCATATTTTTCATAGAAGATATCCTAAAATAGCGCTGCGCTAGATCGCGCTAGCCTACATATTATTTAGCGGCACCAGATCGTGTCGCCGATAAGGCAGCAAACAATGCAAGACTACCTCTATTCACCACTTGTCGTTGCAAACGCAAGTTGCTTCCATGTCACGCCTATCCGCACATCGGTTTTCAACGTAACCAATTCGCGCGACAGTTCTAACATGTCGCGATCCTTGCGTAGGCGTTCACCCAAGGTATTTTTGAGGATGCCAGCACCAGCCATAATTCGTTCTACGCTGCCGTAGTTTTGCATCAGCTTGGCCGCCGTTTTTAAACCTACCTTGGAAACGCCAGGCACACCATCGGCGGCGTCGCCCATTAATGCGAGCAATTCCGTCAACATATTGGGCGGCACACCAAACTTTTTTTCTACCCAAGCACTATCGTGCCATTCACTCTTGAAATAGTCCCACACCAAAGCCCCATGCGCGATCAACACGTGCAAATCCTTATCGGTGGAGGCGACGATCGCATCACCGCGCTCTTCCGTTAGCCAGCGCATGACAGCGGTAGCGATGACATCATCGGCCTCGACCTCAGCGATACTGACAGAGACTAATCCGATCGCCGAAAGCTGTTCGTAAAACTTGGGCAAGCGCTCTCTCAACACTGGCGGCATAGGCTCTCTTTTTTCACGATATTGGGGATAAAGTGCGTGACGCCAAGTCAAGCCACCAAAATCGAATGCGGCCAATGCATGAGTAGGCTGGTGTGTTGCAAGCATCTTTCTGAAAGCAGCGAGTGCATAGTTAAGCGCATCCTCCGCCTTCTCCGCCGAATCCGGCTCGACATTCGCTTCGTACATACGCCGCACGATATTCAGCCCATCAATGGCAAGTAACTTCCCCATACACATCACCCTTATCAATCATATCTGTCTAGCACACCACCTCGCTCACAAACGCATTCTACGTCTGCATGCATATGCAATAATCGGCTTTACCCCACAAAAACGTCGCCCATGTTAAACATTCCTGCCGTACTTTTTCAAAAAACGCGCACGTTAGGATTCCTAATACTGACACTGGCCGCCTGCTCACCACAATATAACTGGCGACAAATACAAAGCGACCACGCCCCTTTTAACATTGCAATGCCAGCAAAGCCCAGCACGTTTTCACGCCAGATTGATTTGCACGGCACCAAAGTGTTGATGACGATGACAGCGGTCGAAGTAGGAAAAAATACTTTTGCCGTCGGTACTGCCGAGCTACCGGATGCGATTCAGGCGCAACGCTCTTTGCAAGACATGCAGCTTGCTCTGGTAAATAATATTCAGGGCAAGGTTCGAAATCAAAATATATCGATCATGCCGCGATCGCCAGAAAAAGAAACCGGCGCTATCGCGGTCACCGAAATTGAAGCAATTGGCAGCAACCTACATACGATAAACGGCCAGCAGCGGATACTGTATGCGCGTTTTGCAGCTGACGGCAACCGCGTATATCAACTGATTGCGACTGGGCCAGAACCCCTGATGGGCCGTGATCTGGCCACCCTCTTTTTCACTTCCTTCAAGTTCAATTGAATACGCCTAAGGCAAAGTGAAAATCAAAAAATGATGTGAAACCTAACGGGGACATTGCTTGATCTCTGCTTTGGGCAGCAATAGCTTATTAGATTGCTAGAGCCAGTTCACAAATCGTGCTATGGTTTTGACCATAAAAACTTTAAGGGGCTGCTCATGTTGATCACTTTTAAATCCAAAGCTGCTGCCGATATTGTCATGTATGAAGAACATGCAAAACGTATGCTCGATCTGCTGCACAAGGACGTCAAACTGGGCGTCATTACCGCCGCAGAAACTGACCACGCGATCAAGGTACTAGAAGGTGAAGTTGCCGAGAACAAAACACATTTCACCGACGCTGTCCAACGTGATATCGCAGCGCACCATAACGAATCCGGTGACGATCACGATCACGAACAGGTAGAAGTAGTGCAGTTTTCTTCTCGGATTTATCCGTTGCTGGAAATGCTACGTGCCGCGCGTGAGGAAAATTGCGATGTTCTATGGGGTGTCTAAGTTTGCTACAAGTTAGCGCAGTGCGAGCGATATACAGTCCGACTTGCCGGACGCACTTCGATCAACAAATAGGCTGCTAACAATAAGGTTAGGTCACGTTGCGCGCTCGATCAGCGCGCAACCAGTCTCCCTGCTCGTTATCCGTCATCAAGGCTAGCAGTCACGGGAATTTATCACGTCGATTCCCATTTGCTTTATTACACGGGGCAGACGACTAACGTACAATCGCTGCCGTACTTTCCTTATTTCCACCTATATTCGAATAACCAGCAAACTGCACACCGTAATGCGCATAACAACGTGCTTCGGCTCCGGCAGTAGCCGATAGAAAACCAACGTGTCCGCCTCTCAACTCAAACCAGACTCCCTTGCCTTTACGCTGCTCGGCGCCGCTCAAGCTGTCGCCGACGTCGGCCGTGGCGTCGCGCTACCGCAAGCGCTCGCGCGTATTTTTGCGCAATGCAACGCCACTCCACAAGCACGTGGCGCGATTCAAGATATTTCTTACCATTGCATGCGCCACATCGGACGTGCCGAAGCGCTGCTTAATGCCATGACAACCAAGCCAGCCGAACCGCCTGTATTGCATGGTTTACTTTGCTGCGCCTTGGGCTTGCTGTCAGATCCAACGGCCAATGACAGCCATGCACGCTATAACGAATTCACCTTAGTCGATCAAACAGTCGGCGCCGCCGCTGCCGATCCAAGCATGGCACACGCCAAGGGAATGGTGAACGCTATCCTGCGGCGCTACCTACGCGAAAAAGACGCGCTAATGAAAAGTGCTGCTGGCACCCAATTTGCGCGCTGGAATTATCCCGATTGGTGGATAGACCGCATGCGCTCTGCCTACCCGCAAAATTGGCAGGCCATACTTGATGCGGGCAATACCGAGCCGCCGCTAACACTGCGCGTCAACCAACGCAAAATCAGCACAACGGATTATCTGGCGCGTTTGCATGAGCAAAAAGTTGAGGCGACCCAAATCGGGCCGCATGCGGTGCGGCTGACGCGCGCGACGCCGGTCAATCAGATTATCGGCTTTGACGACGGCCTCGTGTCCGTCCAAGATGCGGCAGCGCAACTGGCGGCACCGTTACTCGATTTACAAAACGGCATGCGTGTACTAGACGCCTGTGCCGCACCTGGTGGCAAGAGCGGTCATATATTGGAAGCAGCCGAAGTCGACCTGGTTGCGTTAGACCACGATCCACGACGGATGGAACGCGTTGCCGATAATTTGCAGCGCTTACAGTTACAAGCCACTTTAAAAATCGGTGATGCCGCCGACCAGCAATGGTGGGATGGCAAAAAATTTGATCGCATACTCGCCGACGTCCCATGCACCGCGTCCGGCATCGTACGGCGTCATCCAGATATACGCTGGTTGCGACGCAAGAGCGATACTGCCCAGCTTGCAACAGTCTCGGCGAATATTCTCGACAATCTTTGGCAGATGTTACAAGCCGATGGTAAATTGTTACTTGTTACCTGTTCGCTGTGGCCGCAAGAATCTGAGGCACAAGCTGCGGCGTTTGCAGAGCGTAACCATGCACTTCGCCTACCTGCTCCTGGACAATTGTTGCCGGTGGCACAAGAAGACGATGATCATGATGGTTTGTTTTATGCCTTGTTTCAAAAGACCGACGCTTGACCTATCGCTTGATTTTTAGTCTGATTCTTTAACACAATCAATTGCTGACAGCATCGACCACCTCCGAAGAAGACGCGTGAAACAAAAACTGTTTGCTCTTGTATTTCGACTCTTTTCTATCATGCTGCTTGCGATGCCGCTATGGTTATCGCAAACCATGGCGCAAGCGGAAGGTATTGACGTCGTACGATCGCACATCGAAAAAAGCGACGACGGCTATCGCCTTTCATCCGAGTTTGAATTTGATCTCAATCGCGGCTTAGAAGATGCACTCAACCGCGGCATCCCACTATATTTCACAACAGAAATTAATATCACCCGACCGCGTTGGTACTGGTTTGATGCCAAAGCCATCAAGAAAGCGCAGACCATACGGATTTCTTACAACGTCCTCACGCGCCAGTATCACGCTGCCATCGGCGGCAACTTGCAATTGAGCTTTAGCACCTTGCAAAATGCGTTATCGCTAGTGCGTCGCCCTAATCGTTGGCTCATTGGCGATGACGATGCCTTGACCGAAGGCCAGACGTATGACGTCGCGTTGCGTATGCAGCTTGATGTCGCACAACTACCCAAGCCTTTCCAAGTTCATGCACTTAATAGCAATGACTGGCATCTTTCTTCTGACTGGGTGAATTTCACCTATACGCCGAGGCCACAGTGACGCGTCTGTTGCGATATGCACTGATAGTCGGCGGCGCCGTCGCTGGAATATTGTTATTTTTGCTGGCCTCGGCCTCCGACAACTCTAGCTCGTTCGAACAAAACTATCCTTGGCTGCTGGTTCTCAATGCCATCGTGGCGGCAGCGCTGCTGAGCCTGGTTGCATTGTTGCTGGTACGTTTAATTCGTCGCTATCGACGCGGTAAGTTTGGCTCCAAACTGATGGCGCGACTGGTACTTTTGTTTGCCATTGTCGGCATATTGCCTGGCGCCGTTATTTATACGGTGTCAGTGCAATTTGTGTCGCGCTCGATCGAATCGTGGTTTGATGTGCGCGTCGAATCTGCGTTGGATGCTGGCCTTAATCTAGGACGAACGGCGCTCGACACTTCCCTCAATGAGTTGCAAATCAAAGCACGCAATATGGTGCTCGAGTTATCCGATCTATCCGAAGCGGGGCAGATTACCCAATTATCTCGTTTGCGCGACCAGAACCTGATGCAAGACGCGACCATCGTTACCGATAGTGGCAAGGTCATCGCCAGCGCTGGTTCGCAACTTGGCTTCATCATGCCTAATTTGCCGAGTTCCAATATGTTGCGACAAGCGCGATTGTCGCGCGCCTATGCCGTGATTGAAGCTAGCACCGACAGTCAGGATGTCAGCGTTAGTGGCTCCGATGCAAAGACCAATATGGTGACGCCACGCGCTAATAACCCTGGCAACAGTCTGCGTCTGCGTGTGGTGGTCTTAATTCCCGCCTCCAGCAAAGCCTTGACCTTGCCAAATGAGTCACGCTATCTGCAGTTAATACAACCTGTCCCAGAACAACTGGCGACCAATGCGGAAGCGTTGCGGGTGGCGTACAGCGAATATCAGGAACGCTCATTGGCACGTACCGGTCTGCGTAAAATCTATATCGTGACGCTAACCTTGACCTTGCTACTGGCGATATTTGGCGCCATTGCGGCGGCCTTTTTGATTGCCAGCGATCTCGCCAAACCATTGCTATTGCTAGCAGAGGGTACCAAGGCAGTTGCTGAGGGCAATCTATCACCACGCCCAATCTTCGCCAGTTCAGATGAGCTGGGAACCCTCACAAAATCATTTAATACCATGACGCGCCAATTATTTGACGCGCGTGCTGCGGTCGACAAAAATCGTGCCGCGCTCGAAAGTGCGAAAGGTTATTTGGAGTCCGTTTTAGCCAATATGTCGGCTGGTGTGATGGTGCTGGATAGAAATTTCAATCTCATCACTTGTAACGAATCCGTCGAACGCATTCTGCAACGTGATTTTGATCAGCATATCGGCAAGCCTTTGCAAGAAATTGCTGGTTTGTCGGCACTGACACAAACGATTATCCAGGCCTTTTCCGAACAAAATGCCCAATCTGCCGCCGGTCGCGGCACCAGTGAGCGGATGCACTGGCAACAACAAATCGATGTGCCGCGCCATACAACGAGCACCGAAGCTAACGAATTAATTCAGGCCAATACGATTGCCGACACAGAAAATGATATTTCCCTACTGGCGCGTGGCTCCCGCCTGCCTGCCGCCAAAGATGGTGGCTATGTCGTTGTGTTCGATGATATTTCGGATGTGCTCTCCGCGCAGCGTTCGATTGCTTGGGGCGAAGTCGCGCGACGCTTAGCTCACGAAATCAAGAATCCATTGACGCCTATCCAGCTCTCCGCCGAACGCCTACACATGAAATTGGATGGCAAGTTAAATCCGGCAGACAACGCCATTCTGATCCGCAGCACCGAAACTATCGTCAACCAAGTCGCCGCGATGAAGCGTATGGTCGATGATTTCCGCGATTATGCAAAGACACCGCCAGCAGTGCTGGCAGCACTTGATCTCAATTCACTGATCGAAGAAGTTCTCCACCTATATTTGGCTGGCGATGATCGCGATATCATCCACCCGTTGTTAGCGAAGGACTTGCCGCACATCATGGGCGACGAGACGCAACTCCGCCAGGTCATCCATAACTTGCTGCAGAATGCGCAAGATGCGGTGACGGAACACGCTACGCAAAACCATCCAGCGCGCATTGATTTAATTACAGAAGAAATTCATTACCGCAGTGCAGATGGTACAGTGAGCAACGCGGTGCAGCTGACCATTCTCGACAATGGCCCAGGTTTCTCGCCCAAAATACTGAAACACGCGTTCGAACCCTACATTACCTCTAAGCCACGTGGTACCGGTTTGGGCCTGGCAATGGTCAAAAAAATCATCGAGGAACACAGTGGCCGCATAGAGATAAAAAATCGTAGCGACGGCAATGGTGCGAAAATAGCAATTTTGCTGTTAAAGTTATTACCTTAGAATAAAGTGCTGGCACCAGATTGGCACAGTAGAGAAGACAAAAGATGAGGAAAATGAGCACATGGCCAATATTCTAGTTGTTGATGACGAAATGGGAATCAGAGAATTACTGTCTGAAATTCTCGGCGATGAGGGACACGTAGTAACAGCAGCAGAGAACGCGCAACAAGCCCGTGAAATGCGCCTTGCAGCAAAACCCGATTTGGTTTTATTGGATATCTGGATGCCGGATACCGACGGTGTGACCTTGCTCAAAGAGTGGCAACGTGATGGTCAATTAACGATGCCTGTCATCATGATGTCCGGGCATGCGACCATCGATACCGCAGTGGAAGCAACACGTATTGGTGCGCTCAACTTCCTAGAAAAACCGATCTCTCTCCAGAAACTGCTGAAAGCGGTGCAACAAGGACTATCACGCGGACAAGAGCCGGTCCGCGCTCCAATGACCGCCTTGCGAAGCACAATTCCAAGCGGTGATTTACCGTCTATGCAGACATCGGCTAGCACTGCAATTGCTGCCAACGTCATGCCAGCACCACCAGCCGCGGTCACTATCTCAACCTCACTGATTTCAGCAGATGCGCAGTTTTTTACTGCCTCGTTTGAACTACCGCTACGAGAAGCACGCGATGCGTTTGAACGCGCTTATTTTGAACATCATCTTGGGCAAGAAGGCGGCAGTATGACGCGCGTCGCAGAAAAAACCGGACTTGAACGCACCCATCTGTATCGCAAATTAAAACAACTCGGTGTAGAACCAGGCAAAGCTGCCAAAAGGGGCGGATGACGCTTACGCCAACCACCACTGCAACACTAGTCTTTGGTGGTCGCGCCAGCGCGCGTGAAGAGGCAATCGCGATGTGTGTTGACCCAAACATACGCACCGTGATCATTCTCGAAGGCTTACCTGACGGTAAAGATGACTCAGCGCTGCTGGCTACCGACAATCTGCAAATTATCCGTATCGCGGTCGGCTGCATGTGTTGCGCTGGCAATTTAGTGATGCGCGTTACGCTAAACCGCGTGCTGCGCGACAAGCCCGCTCATCTGTACATCAGTGTCGAAAATCAAGAACATATCGAGCAACTGCGCTTTTGCTTAACCCACGAACCTTATGACGCCTTGCTGTCTTTTAACCAAGATATCAATTGCGATCGCGCCACGCCTTATAACAATATTTCAAACGCATTGTCATAACAATACTGCCGTCTGCTTTCGCGTGCATATCTCTCAGCGCGTCAGCAAGTACTGCATACCGTATGTATTAGCGCTTAACCATACGTGATTCACGCTCGCTGCGACAAGCCCAACATCGACCTGACAAGATGGCAAGCTATGCTGTTCGCAAATTAAACCTGCATGCACCACTCAATTTCCCATCCATCTTGCCGTTAAGTAAGTTAAGGGCGTCAACTTCCTGTTTAGCGTCTCAGTCTTTTCATCGCATCTTGAAAAGCATCACAGCAGCACCATTTCTTTATGAGCAGAAATGCTCATTCGATCATTACGCGAACCCGGAGGCCGTCATGCATCTGATCTACAACAGCGAGCAATACAGCGTCGTGGAATTCAGCAGCGACCATGACCTACACGCACTGCGCTTTGGTGCCTATGAAATCATGGACAAGCCAGCGCAACGAGAGGCCTTCATTGACGGCGAGCTAGCCGCCAATTTCCGTGAGCATGTGCGCGACCTGATCGCAACCGAATCCAGCACAGAAGAGATTGATGAATTTCTTGCGGGCTATGATTTATTGATGACGCAATCCCTGGTATTTCACTAAGCCGGTGTCTGCAAGTAAGTTGGCGCGCTCGACTGGCCAGCTTACTTGCACTGACCGCGCGTTTTTATCGCTCATCAAATATTCCGGTTTGTTCTGTTACCCCGACCTGCTACATCACTTGCATTCTCTGCCGAATGATTGCAAGCTTCGCCTTTCTCTTGTTTCTATACCATCGCGATGCAGGCGAATTCCACTCCGGTTACTAGTGATCAAAACGCACCACACCAACAGCTATCAAAGTTGGTCGAGCGGCACGTTCGCTCGGTATTTCAAAAACCGATCTGCACTTACAATCAAACCGCCTTCGATCAAGCAATCGCTGCGTGGCACGCACATGGCGCCCAAGCTTTGATTTTAGATACCGGGTGTGGCGTCGGACTATCAACGTTGCATCTAGCAGCCAACCATCCGAATCATTTTGTAATCGGCATCGACCAATCCGCTGATCGGTCTGCGCGTAATACAAAATGGGATGCGAGCATGCCGAATAATTTGATTCGCATCCGCGCCGACATGGTCGATTTTTGGCGCTTGCTATTGCAACATAAAATCTATCCTGCCAAACAGTATCTGCTGTATCCCAACCCTTGGCCGAAGGCGGCACATTTGTCCCGTCGTTGGCATGGACATGCCGTGTTCCCCACCATCGTTGCCCTCGGCGGGGAAATAGAATGTCGCAGTAACTGGCGTATTTACATTGAGGAATTCGCTGCCGCACTCACTCAGTTATCAGGGCAAGCGACGCGCTGCGAACTGTATATTCCTGAAAATATCATTACGCCGTTTGAACAAAAATATCTCGCTTCAGGCCACACATTGTGGCGTTGCAAAACGCGACTTTTGGCGAATGCTTTAAATAGACATCAAATTCTTTCCAACCTTGACTAGAGCAGTAAGCGCGAGACTAAGCATGCCTTTTGATTAACAAGGCAATGCAAACAAAGCACCTCACCAATACGACACGACAGTGAATGCACATAGTCGTGCTAAGGTAATGAATTCCAATCAACTTATTTATCCGCATGTGTCAGCTACTCGCAATGAACTGCAATGTCCCTACTGACATCGTGTTCAGCTTTACCGGTTTCGCCACCCGAAGCGGCGGTGCCGATGCACATAACGATGGTTGGGGCATTGCGTTTTTTGAGGGCAATGGCGTACGACACTTTGTCGATTATCAAGCAGCGATCGAGTCACCGATTGCCGAGTTGATCCGTCGCGTACCGATTAAATCAAAAAATGTCATCGCGCACATCCGTAAAGCGACGCAAGGTCGTGTCGCACTGGAGAACTGCCATCCCTTCGTACGAGAACTTTGGGGTCGTAATTTTGTGTTCGCGCACAATGGAGACTTGAAAAATTTCAATCCAGAGTTAAACGGTGCGCATCTGCCAGTCGGCAATACTGATAGCGAAAAGGCCTTTTGCTATTTGCTGCAGCAATTACGTTCTCGCTTCGGCGACACCGTGCCAAGCTTGACAGCATTGACCCAGTTCGTACGAGAAGTGTGCAAAGAAATTGCTACCTATGGCACCTTCAACATGATGCTGTCCGATGGCTCCGCGCTCTTTGCTCACTGCTCGACGCATCTCCATTACATCGTGCGGCAGTATCCGTTTGCCGAAGCCATCTTGAGCGACGAAGACATGAAGGTGGATTTTTCTGAAGTGACGACGCCGAATGACCGCGTTGCGATTATCGTTACTGAGCCGCTCACAGAAAACGAGGCGTGGACCGCATTCAATAGCGGCGAATTAAAAGTATTCATCGATGGCCTGCCACAGCCCGCATAACGATGCTTCGGCACCTGAATACCGGAATAAAAAACCCTCAAACACGTAACGCTTTACAGGAGGGCGCTGAACATACTCGCGATGTGCTCATGCACTTTTTCCGAAACAGGGCGATTCTGCCACTCTTCATAAGTAATACGATGTGATCGTTGTAGATCACGATTAAATACCTCAATTTGCGACGCTGCGAATGGCGCGCTGTAAATATTCAAATTTGCCTCATCGTTCATGCGGAAAGATCGTTCATCAAAATTAGTCGATCCCACCGATACCATCAAGCCATCGACGATCATCACTTTGCAATGAAACATCGTCGGCTCATACTCATAAATTTCCACGCCCGCTTTCAGTAAATCACCCCACATGCTGCGCGAAGAGCGACGCACTACGTCGACGTCCATGTGTTTTCCTGGCACGATAATGCGTACTTTGACGCCGCGCTTGGCAGCGTCTATCAAGGTCTGTATGGATTGCTCATCTGGCACAAAATAAGATATCGACAGATCAATGGTTTTCCCAGCCGCGGTAAGTGCCAGCAAATACATCAGCCGCATGCTTTCGCTACCGCCGTCAGGCGAGCTGCTAAAAACTTGAGCGCGATCCTGCCCACTCGCCGTTAATACTGGAAAATAATCTGGCCCATCCAGCACTTTCCCTGTCGTCTTAATCCAGTTATCGATCAGCACCGCTTGCATCTGCGCGACCGCCGGCCCTTCAATTCTAAAATGTGAATCGCGCCAATGATCGGGGTCTTCCGCATTGCCAGTCCATTGCGGCGCGACACCAACCCCCCCCGTAAATCCGATCTTGCCATCCACCACCAGCAACTTACGATGCGTACGATTGTTCACGCGCGCCACGTTATACCAACGTAACGGATGAAATTTCTCAACCTCTACACCAGCCGCTTTCATTTCATTAAGATAGGCATCATCCATCTTGCTACTGCCGACCCAATCAATCAATACATGGACTTTGACACCGGCGCGCGCGCGTTCGGCAAACGCATCGGCAAACTCTTTGCCAATCGTGCCGGACCAATAAATATAGGTTTCAAAATTGATAGTTTTTTGCGCACCGCGAATCGCCTTCAGCATCGCAGGGAAAATTTGATCGCCGTTCAACAGCGCGTCAACGTGATTACCATCGACGATAGACGGCCCCAGCAGCACGCTCATAGAACGCTCAAACTGTGGATCAGTGGCCGAATATAAACGTGGGATTTCCTGCTTAACTTTTTTCGAGCCTAGCGAAAAATTCAGCCCGATTAACACCACTACTAAGGTCGCAACCACACTCAATAAAATGATCATCATCTTATTGCCGGTAGAACGCGCCGCCCATGCCATTTTATTTTTCATGGACAAATAGACCCTTGGTGAAAGGAAAGGTTCGCTTGAGAAAAGCTGCCTGGGGCGGGCAATGCTTACTCAGCGACGGCCTACAATTCTCAGTATTTGGCTAGGAGAGGTTAGGCGCTAGCCAGCGCTCAACATCTTCCTTGGCAACCCCACGCCGCTGCGCCATATCGATGACTTGATCCTCGCCAATTTTACCAACCACGAAATACTTGGACTCGGGATGCGCAAAGTAAAAACCGGAGACTGCTGCTCCCGGAAACATCGCAAACGAGTCCGTCAGCTGCATGCCGATATCTTCCGCGTGCAGGGTCTTGAACATGTCTGCCTTAACCGTATGCTCAGGACAAGCTGGGTAGCCAGGGGCAGGGCGGATGCCGCGATATTCTTCCTTGATTAGCGCGTCCTTGCTCAAATGCTCGTTGCTGACAAATCCCCACAAATCGGTACGCACCCGTTCGTGCAGATATTCTGCGAACGCTTCGGCTAACCGGTCCGCTAAAGACTTCAACATGATGGATGAATAATCATCCATTGCATCTTCAAAGCGCTTCTCATATTTCTCGATACCTAAGCCAGCGGTCACCGCAAACAGGCCAATATAGTCAGCAACGCCTGACGATTTTGGCGCGATGAAATCCGACAAACACTGATTCGGTCGCTGCACCCCATCAATAATTGGCTTTACAGTCTGCTGACGCGTGCCGTAATAGGTAAAGGCCACTTCGCTGCGCGTGTCGTCAGTATAAATTTCGATATCATCATCGTTGACGCTGTTGGCTGGCAGCAGAGCAATCACACCATTCGCGGTCAGCCAGCGACCTTCGATGATCTGCTTTAACATCGCCTGGCCTTCTTCAAACACCTTGCTGGCGGCCTCCCCGACTACTTCATCAGTCAAGATCGCCGGGAAAGGCCCAGCAAGATCCCAAGTCTGGAAGAAAGGACCCCAATCGATATATTCCGCAATCGTCGCCAAATCGGTGTTTCTAAATTCGCGTCGGCCGATAAACTTAGGTTTGAGCGGGGCCGCCTCGCCTTCAAACGACACTTGCATTTTGTTGCTACGCGCATCGGCAATCGACAAAATCGGCGCCACTTTGCGATTCGCGTGTTGCTCGCGAATCCGTGCATAGTCCATCGCAATTTCTTCAATATAGGCATCGCGATGCTCGGGCGTAAGCAACGACTGCGCTACGGAAACTGAACGCGATGCATCCGGCACATAGACGATCGGCCCTTCGTAATTGGGGGCGACCTTAACGGCGGTATGGACACGACTGGTGGTTGCGCCACCTATCAATAAAGGCAGCTTTAAATTACGGAAGTATTCATCACGCTGCATTTCTTTGGCGACATAAGCCATTTCTTCCAGCGATGGTGTGATCAAACCGGACAGGCCGATGATGTCGGCGTTTTCTTCCTTCGCTTTCGCCAGAATTTCCGAACAGGGCACCATCACGCCCATGTTGATGACTTCAAAGTTATTACACTGCAGCACCACCGTCACAATGTTTTTGCCGATGTCGTGGACGTCGCCTTTGACCGTCGCAATCACGATCTTGCCTTTCGGCTTGCTGACGATGCCGGTCTGCTCTTGCAGCAGTCGTTTTTCTTCTTCGATGAATGGAATCAGATGCGCGACTGCCTGCTTCATCACGCGCGCGGATTTGACCACTTGCGGCAAAAACATTTTGCCCTGACCAAACAAATCGCCGACCACGTTCATGCCATTCATCAGCAAACCTTCGATCACATGGATAGGGCGACCACCGGTTTCCAACATTTGCTGACGCGCTTCTTCAGTATCTTCAACGATCCATTGCGTAATACCATGCACCAAGGCGTGAGAAACACGATCTTGCAAAGTGCCACTGCGCCACTCCAGCGTCGCTTCTTCTTTCTTGTCGCCCGCTTTCAACGTCGAGGCAATTTCAATCATGCGCTCGGTGGCATCTTCCCTGCGATTAAGCACCACATCTTCGACACGCTCACGCAACTCGGCTGGCAAATCGTCATACACGCCGACCATGCCAGCGTTGACGATACCCATCGTCATACCTGCTTTGATCGCGTGATACAAGAACACGGTGTGGATCGCTTCGCGTGCTGGATCATTACCACGGAAACTGAAACTGACATTCGATACGCCACCGCTGATCTTGGCATGTGGCAGATTTTCTTTGATCCAGCGCACCGAGTTAATAAAATCAACCGCGTAGTTATTGTGCTCTTCGATACCAGTCGCAACCGCGAAAATATTCGGATCGAAGATGATGTCTTCCGGTGGAAAATCGACCTTCTCGACCAACAGGCGATAGGCACGTTCGCAAATTTCGATCTTGCGCTCAAAGGTATCTGCCTGACCTTTTTCATCAAAGGCCATCACGATCACGGCTGCACCATAGCGACGGCACAGTTTGGCTTCATGCAGGAATTTTTCTTCGCCTTCTTTCATCGAAATCGAGTTGACGATGGCCTTGCCTTGCACGCATTTCAAACCGGCTTCGATCACTGACCATTTCGATGAATCGATCATCAAAGGTACGCGCGCAATGTCTGGCTCGGAGGCAATCAGATTCAAGAAGCGCGACATCGCCGCCTGCGAATCCAGCATCGCCTCGTCCATATTGATATCGATGACCTGCGCACCGTTTTCAACTTGCTGACGCGCGACTGCCAAGGCCTCGTCGTACTGCTCGTTGATGATCAACCGTGCGAATGCTTTCGAGCCGGTGACGTTGGTACGCTCACCGACATTGACGAACAGCGATTGCTCGTCAATCACAAATGGTTCCAAGCCAGACAACTTCATCGTCGTCGCTATCGTCGGCACAACGCGTGGCTCGATTTTGCTAAGTGTGTCTGCAATCGCTTTGATGTGCGCTGGCGTAGTACCGCAGCAACCACCGGCGACATTGACGAAACCACTCTCGGCAAAATCTTTTAGTAAAGACGAGGTGACATCCGGCGTTTCATCAAAGCCGGTGTCGCTCATAGGATTCGGCAAGCCTGCATTCGGATAAATACAGACGTAGGTGTCGGCAATCTTAGACAGCTCTTCCGCATACGGGCGCATCAAGGCCGCACCAAGCGCGCAATTGAGGCCCACCGTCAATGGCTTGGCATGACGTATCGAATGCCAAAATGCTGGCACGGTTTGCCCAGACAAAATCCGCCCCGAGGCATCGGTGACGGTGCCGGAAATCATGATCGGTAGATTGTTTCCCGACTCTTCGAAGTACTGATCAATCGCAAACAATGCAGCCTTGCAATTGAGCGTATCGAAAATGGTTTCCACCAGCAGAATATCGGCACCACCATCAACCAAGCCGCGCGTCTGTTCAAGATACGCCACCACCAATTGATCAAAGGTGACGTTACGTGCAGCTGGATCATTAACATCCGGGGAGATCGATGCGGTTTTTGGTGTCGGGCCCAGCGCGCCAGCAACAAAGCGTGGCTTGTCCGCCGTGGAATACTTGTCGCACGCTTCGCGCGCCAGTCTGGTTGCTGCCACATTCATCTCATACGCGAGATGACCCATGTGGTAATCGTCCTGCGCCACCGAAGTCGCACCGAAAGTATTGGTTTCCACCAGATCGGCACCAGCCTCCAGATATTGCTCGTGAATTTCGCGAATGATGTGCGGCTGCGTCAGACATAGCAATTCATTATTGCCTTTGACAAACAGCTCTTTGCCCGCAGGCACCGTTACCCCGGCCGCTGCCAAATCTACAAAACGCTCGCCGCGGTAATCTTCCTCTGTAAGCTTGTATTGCTGAATCATGGTGCCGGTCGCGCCATCCAAAATCAGGATGCGTTTTGCCATCAGATCGCGCAAAAGAGTTTCAGTCGGAGAGAGTGCGTCGCGTTTCATTGTTTTGTTTTCTGGTTTGTTATCGATGTAGCTGGCATCAATGCGATTTATGCCTATCTAGGCGGCTCATTAAGGATGTCGCCGTAAAAATGCAAAAACCCGGTCTGCCTACGGAACCGGGTTTAAGGATTAACCTCCGACCAATCTCCGCTTTAGCAGTATTTATGGAATTGTGATGAAAGACAGATTCCGGCGCCCGCAAGCTGGTTTGACCTTTCAATCAAATCGGCGCAGTAAAAATTATACGTGAAATCAACTTTCCCCAGAGAACAAGGCCAAATTTATCAATCGAAGCACCCGCCTTCGAGCGGGAAACCTTTTAAAAACTCAGCTGCAGGTAAGCGCTTACCACCCGGCTTTTGCAATTCGCTGACACGCAGCGCACTACCGCTACTGCAAGCGATCACCACGCCATTTTCCGCATCGGCAGCAATCACATGACCAGCTGGCCATTGCGCCGATGCCTCCGCCGCCTCGGCACGCCATAACTTGACAACCGTCCCGTCAAAACTGGCAGCAGCGCCAGGAAAAGGATAAAAAGCGCGTACCTTACGCGCCAAATCCGCAGCCGACTGTGAAAAATCCAGTTGCGCCTCGTCCTTGGTGATCTTGCTGGCATAGGTAACGCCGTCGTCGGGTTGCGGCACCGAGGTCAATTTATGCTGCTCCAGTTCACGCAGCGTAGCGACGATCATTTCTGCACCGAGCGCGGCCAGCTTGTCATGCAAACTCGCCGTGGTATCGTCGGCCGCAATCGGCACACGCTGCATCGCCAACATCGGACCTGTATCCAAACCGAGCGCCATTTGCATAATGGTGACACCGGTTTCGGCGTCGCCGCTTTCTATCGCTCTATGGATAGGGGCAGCGCCACGCCAGCGTGGTAACAAAGAAGCATGAATATTGATGCAGCCAAGTGGCGGAATGTCGAGCGCGGATTGCGGCAAAATCAAACCGTATGCGGCCACCACGATCACATCGTGTGGCGTCGCTTTCAACAACGCATGGGCTTGTGCGGCAACATCGTGGTGTTTGCCGTCGAGTCGCAATGAAACCGGCTGCGCCACCGGAATAGCGTGAGCCAACGCAAATTGCTTAACTGCCGACATCTGCAGTTGCATGCCACGACCGGCAGGGCGATCCGGCTGCGTCAACACCAATGGGATCTCGAATCCCGCAGCATGCAGCGCTGCCAATGCCACCGCGGCAAATTCCGGCGTACCGGCGAAGATGATTTTCATGTTGAGATTGTAGCCCGACAGAGGCCAGATGCGAACAGATGATGTGTGGAAACAGCATCGCTTACTTCTCACTTTGCAGGTTTAATTTACGCCAGTGCTACGTGATTTTAGTGCGCGCTGTTTTGTTCGTGTTGAGACGGCGCTTGGCCAACGTGTATTTATGCGGCAAGTAAGCACGCGCACAGCCTAATGCTGACTCACTTTTTACATCATGCATTTACGCCGCGCTTAACGCTTGTCACGCGCCAGCTCGCGCTCTTCCTTCAGCATTTTGGTCTTGATGCGATTCCGCTTAAGCGGCGACAGATACTCGACAAAGACCTTGCCTTTAAGGTGATCCATCTCATGTTGTATGCATACCGCGAGCAAACCTTCTGCATCGAGTTCAAATTCTTTGCCGCCGACGTCGTAAGCGCGTACTTTGATGCTGACATGGCGTTCTACACCATCATAAATACCGGGCACAGATAAACAACCTTCGTCGTAAATCTGCTTTTCCGGACTCGCCCACAGAATTTCGGGATTAATGTAAGCACGCAAATCGGAGCGGGTCTCAGACGTATCGATGACGATCACTTGCTCGTGCACATCAACCTGAGAAGCGGCCAGGCCGATGCCAGGCGCCTCATACATGGTTTCGGCCATGTCATCGACCAGTTTTTTAATGCGCGCGTCAAATTTCGCCACCGGCTTGGCGATTTTATGCAGACGCGAATCGGGATAACGCAAGATATTCAATAAGGGCATACGGCTTTTGTGCAACAGGACAAAGGGTTGAAAATGTGGTTTTTCTTGCTACTTCAAGGATTTATGTGCAGAATTTGATTCCATTTAGCAAGTCTTTTCACCTAGTGTCGGACTCTCGCTATCAACATGCTGCAGCAATCGAATGTGGCAACAATGTAGCAATCATGCAGCAACTAAAGGGGCGCAAAAAATTGGTCAAGCTCATCATACAAGCCAAGAAAAATTTTAGCACAGCTGCACTTTTTCTGACGTTAGCTACCGCCGCCGTGTCTGGAAGCGCCTTTGCAAAAGCGCCTAAATGCACATTTTTAGCCAATGCGCCCGATCAACATCGCGTGGTTCGTGGCGATACGCTGTGGGATATTTCCGGCAAATTTCTGCAACATCCATGGTGCTGGCCGCAAGTATGGGACATGAACCGTGAGCAAATCAAGAATCCGCACTGGATTTACCCGGGTCAGATTGTTTACTTTGATCGCGTCAATGGCCGTCTTGGCCTAGGTAAACCAGGCGCTAGCGGCGGCATGCCAACGGTTCAGTTGTCACCAAGAGTACGTAGTTCCGATAGCGGCAACGATGCGATCGCGACCGTGTCGCTGGACGATATTAAGCCGTTCCTATCTAAGCCCTTGATTATCGAAGAAAATGAGCTGCAAAATGCGCCGCGCATCGTGGCGACGCAAGAGGGTCGCGTCTATCTAGCGCAAGGCGATAAAGCGTATGTACGCGGTGATTTGCAGGGACATACCTCGTTCGATGTGTTTCGTCCCGGTAAAGCTTTGAAGGATCCAGCCACAGAAAAAATCCTTGGCTATGAAGCGATTTATCTCGGTGCGATGAAGCTGCAACAACAAAGCAAATCGGTGCGTGAGCCAGACACCATGGTATTGCTAGACGTTAAACAAGAAATGGGTGTTGGCGATCGTCTAGTTGCACAACAACCTACCCCTTTCATCAACTTTGTACCGCATGCGCCAGAACAATTAGTGGCGGCACAAATCATGTCGATTTATGGTGGCGTCACCAACGCAGGCCAAGGCCAGATCGTATCGATTAATCATGGTACGGAAAACGGCATCGATGTTGGTACTGTGTTGGAGTTGTACCGCCTCGGCCGCTTGACGATCGACCCGACCGCCGCCGGTGACGACAAAACCATCAAACTGCCGGACGAAAAATACGGTACGCTGCTGGTGTTCCGCGTCTTTAAAAACATTTCGTATGGTTTGATCATGCAGGTGCAGGATGCGGTCCAAGTCGGTGACATCGCGAAATCGCCGGAATAATCGGCGACACGGATAGACCACACGGCTGGTCCAGTAACACAAACTAATGAGCGCCTAGGAGTCAACTCCTAACACAGGCGCTCATTTTCATTTCGCTGGCAACGTGAGTTGCACCGTCATCACCGACTTAAAACAAGAGGCTACATGTCTGCAGCGCCCGACGATTTAGCAAACTGGTTACGACTGATGCAAATTCCGGGCGTCGGCCCAGATACCGCACGTCGTCTGCTGAGCGCATTTGGCTTGCCAGAAAATATCTTGTCGGCCGGATTTTCTGCCCTACAAAAAGTCGTACCGGAACGTATCGCCTATGCGATCGTCGATACCCCTTCGGCACAAGACCAAGAACAAATAGACAGAGCAATTGAATGGGCAACGCAAGACGGCAACCGCATTCTGACGCTGGCCGACGCCGACTATCCTCCAGCCTTACTCGATATTAGTGATCCGCCGATTCTGTTGTACGCAAAAGGAAACATCAACTTGCTGACGAATGCATCACTGGCAGTGGTTGGCAGCCGTAACGCCACCGCGCAAGGCATCAGCAACGCGGAGAAATTTTCCGAAGCGCTGGCGCACGCAGGCCTAACGATTATTTCCGGCATGGCGCTCGGCATCGACACTGCAGCGCATCAAGGCGCTTTACTGGCATGCAAAAAAGGTACGATCGCATCGACCATCGCCGTCATCGGTACCGGCGCCGATCTGGTTTATCCAGCGCGTAACCGCAAGCTGGCACATCAAATTGCAGAAACCGGCTGCATCATCAGTGAGCACCCTCTCGGCACACCCGCCATCGCCTCTAACTTCCCGCGTCGCAATCGTATTATCAGCGGCCTTGCACGTGGCGTATTGGTGATTGAGGCCGCGCTGCAATCCGGCTCACTGATCACTGCGCGTATGGCGGCCGAACAGGGACGCGAAGTGTTTGCAATTCCCGGCTCCATCCACTCGCCGCTATCGAAAGGCTGCCATCAGCTGATCAAACAGGGTGCCAAATTAGTAGAGGCGGCACAAGACATCCTAGAAGAATTGAAATATGAAGTACCGCCCTCCGCGAAGGCAAATGACACCATAGAAGCGGCGACTGAAAAGGCGTCCAGCAACACACAGTCTGACAACGCCGCGCATACTATCCTGCAAGCGATGGGTTTCGATCCCGTAACGCCCGATGCGTTGGCGCAGCGTTGCCAACTCGACATCGCTGTCCTCAATGCCAAGTTGTTAGTACTGGAACTCGATGGTGACGTCGAACAGCTATCAGGTGGCTTGTATCAACGTCTGTCTCGCTAAAGCGCTTTCCATCTAAGGGCTGAGCCGAGCATTATGGCGGCGACCCCAACTTACGTCTCAAGCAATCTCACCAAATGCGGCCTGAATCAGCATCTCATTAACGCGTCCGTTGTGTCTTTTAAATCCGCCCCTTGTCGTTTTTGCCTGTCGATAAGTTTTACAACAGCAAAATCTTTTCTGATCCGACGACTTTCTTTAGTTGGTGGTATCCTAGAACCTAGTAAGCGCTGTTTTGATCAACTGTTGTCGTAACACCTCTTGTCATTATTTTATAAAGAGCGTGATTCCTACGCATCCGATCCCGGTGAAAGCCGCAAGGCAATTGCCTTAACCTACGCGCTACGGTGAAATCATGTTTGATGTTCTAGTCTATCTGTACGAAACCTACTACCGGCCCGACGCCTGTCCGGACTCGGAAGCATTGGTCAAAAAACTGTCTGCCATCGGCTTTGAGGAAGAAGAAATCACCAAAGCGCTGGGCTGGCTGACGGCTTTGGCCGAAACCTCCAACGAACTCTCCGATACCTATCCACACCAAACAGCCTTTTCGTTTGGCGTGCGGATTTATGTATCGCAAGAGACAGATGTGTTGGGTACGCCCGCCATCGGTTTTATCCAGTTCCTTGAGTCAGCCAAGCTGATCAACCCGGTTCAACGTGAGATCGTAATTGAACGCGCGCTGGCGGCTGGCGAATCGCCGATCTCGCTCGACAAGCTCAAAGTCATTGTGCTGATGGTGTTGTGGAGCCAAGGCAAAGAGCCGGACGGTTTGATTTTCGACGAACTGTTCCTCGATGACGATGACGCCGAACCACGGATGTTGCACTGACCACAGCGGTTTTTCCGCTAGTCATGTCGGTGCAATGCTGCTTTTGCACGACATGCAGTGATTTGTGCAACATTCGTCGCCTTCCTTTCCGCCCCTCTTTTCACTGCCGCTTGCGGTTTAGGCCGCAACGCGCTTATCATTGGCCGCTTGATGGCCATGCAACTATTATATTAGCGGGCAATCCTTGAAAAAGGACGAGCTCGCCATAAGCTGTATGCCTCAATCTGCATGCATCCATGCCTGCAGACACCTTCTTGCGAGACCCTAACACCATGACAAAAACACTCATCATCGCCGAGAAGCCCTCTGTCGCGAACGATATCGCGAAGACGCTCGGCGGCTTTACCAAGCACGATGATTATTTCGAATCCGATGAGTACGTCCTGTCATCGGCGGTCGGCCATCTGGTCGAAATCAAGGTTCCGGAAGAATATGACGTCAAACGCGGCAAATGGTCATTCGCGCATTTGCCAATGATTCCACCGCACTTTGCGCTCAACCCGATCGCAAAAACCGAGTCACGCCTGAAGGTGTTGAACAAACTAATCAAGCGCAAGGATGTCAGCGCACTGATCAACGCCTGCGATGCCGGGCGAGAAGGTGAGCTAATCTTCCGCCTGATCGCGCAATACGCCAAGGCCAAGCAGCCGATCCAGCGTTTGTGGTTGCAATCGATGACGCCAGGTGCAATCCGCGAAGCATTCAAGAACTTGCGCAGTGACGAAGACATGCAATCGCTGGCCGACGCCGCCCGCAGCCGCAGCGAGGCCGATTGGCTGATCGGCATCAACGGCACGCGCGCCATGACCGCCTTCAACTCAAAAGAAGGCGGCTTCTACCTGACCACGGTTGGTCGCGTGCAAACGCCGACCCTGTCGATCGTGGTCGAGCGAGAAGAGAAGATCAAAAAATTCGTATCGCGCGACTACTGGGAAGTGCGCGGCGAGTTTGTCTGCGCCGCTGGTATTTACCAAGGTCGTTGGCTCGATACCAAGTTTAAAAAGGACGAGAACGACCCCGAACGTAGAGCCGAGCGTCTGTGGAGCAAGGCCGCCGCCGAATCCATCGTCGCCGCCTGCCGTGGCAAGCAAGCCACTGTCACCGAAGAATCAAAACCGACCACGTCGATGGCGCCCGCGCTATTCGATCTCACCAGTTTGCAGCGCGAAGCCAATGCACGCTTTGGCTTCTCGGCTAAAAATACGCTGGGTTTGGCGCAAGCCTTGTACGAGCGCCACAAAGTTTTGACCTATCCACGTACCGATTCGCGCCATCTGCCAGAAGACTATCTGCCGACCGTGATGGAAACGCTGGAGATGCTGGCCGAGGACAATAATTACCACCAGTTCTCCAAGCAGATCACGAAGAACAAATGGGTCAAGCCGAATAAGCGGATTTTCGACAACACCAAGATCAGCGATCACTTTGCGATCATCCCAACCACGCAAGCGCCGAAAAATCTGTCCGAGCCTGAGCAAAAACTCTACGATCTGGTGACGAAACGCTTCATGGCGATCTTTTTCCCAGCCGCAGAGTTTCAAGTCACCACGCGCTTTACCGAAGTCTCCGGCCATCAGTTCAAGACCGAAGGCAAGGTGCTGACCAACCCAGGTTGGCTCGCCGTCTACGGCAAAGACGTGATGGACGAAAAAGATCCAGAAAACAGCGGCACCCTAGTACCTGTCGCCAAAGGCGAAAAAACACAGACCGAATCTGTGGTCGCTAACGCACTGGTCACCAAACCACCTGCACGCTATTCAGAAGCAACCTTGTTGTCGGCGATGGAAGGTGCGGGCAAGTTGATTGATGATGAAGGTTTGCGCGGCGCCATGGCCGGCAAAGGCCTCGGTACGCCAGCGACACGCGCCGCCATCATTGAGGGCTTACTGACAGAAAAATATCTGCTGCGCGAAGGAAGGGAGATGATCCCAACCGCCAAGGCATTCCAGTTGATGACTTTGCTGCGCGGCCTCGGCGTCAACGAGTTGACCGCGCCGGAACTGACCGGCGAGTGGGAATTCAAACTGTCCGAAATGGAACGTGGCAACATCAGTCGCGAGCAGTTCATGCGCGAGATCGCGCAGATGACGCAAATCATCGTCAAGCGCGCCAAGGAATATGACAACGACACGATCCCCGGCGACTACGCAACACTGACGACGCCATGTCCAAATTGCGGCAGCGTGGTCAAAGAAAACTATCGTCGCTTTGCCTGCACCAAGTGCGAGTTCTCAATGAGCAAAACACCGGGTAGCCGTCAGTTTGAAATTCCAGAAGTCGAAGAGCTGCTGAAAAACAGAACCATCGGTCCACTGCAAGGCTTCCGCTCCAAGATGGGTCGACCATTTGCTGCCGTTCTAAAAATCTCGCGCGATGAAGAGATCAAAAATTTCAAACTAGAGTTTGATTTCGGTCAGAACGACGATGAAAATGCAGAGCCGGTTGATCTCAGCGGCATGACTTCGCTAGGCCCTTGTCCGAAATGCGCTGGCGGTGTGTATGAACTACCGCTTTCCTATGTCTGCGAAAACTCAGTTGCCAAACCCAAGACCTGCGACTTCCGCAGCGGCCGCATCATCCTGCAGCAAGAAATTTTGCCAGAGCAAATGAGTAAGTTACTCAACGAAGGCAAAACCGATCTGCTGACCGCCTTTGTTTCGCAACGTACGCGTCGCGCATTCAAGGCGTATCTGGTACGCGGTAAAGACGGCAAAACCAGTTTCGAGTTTGAGCCGCGCAAAGAAAAAGTACCAGCAAAAGGCAAGGCGAGCAAAACTGCCGCAGCAGACGATGCAGTCGCAGAAAAAGAGAGTGCCGCTCCTGCCAAGAAGGTCGCAGCCAAAAAAGTAGCCGCGAAAAAGACCGCTGCAAAGAAAGCACCGGCTAAAAAGGCCGCCGCGAAAAAAACGGCAGCAAAGAAAGCGACCACAAAAAAGTAAGCGCGCTGAGCCACAATCGTTCTGTGCGCGAGTTAAAGACGTATGCGCAGAACGATTGCTACAAATAATGTTAAGACTGCGCTTGCAGCATGCATGGCACACGACTTAACAACTATCCTTAAACACCAACCCAAGGAGGTTTCATGGATCAGATCGAAACAAGCAGTCCTAGCAAGGACGATTGCAATATCGCGATGTTGGCCCATCTGCTCGGCATCTTTACCGGCTTTCTCGGCGCGCTGGTTATCTGGCTGATCAAAAAAGATCATTCCGCATACATCAACTCGCAGGCTAAAGAAGCACTGAATTTTCAAATAACGATCACTATCGGTTTTGTTATCGCATGGGTGCTCGCTTGGATTTTGATTGGTCTCGCGCTGATGCCAATTTTGTATATCGTTAATATCGTGTTCTGCATACTCGGTGCGATGGCCGCATCCAAGGGCCAGGATTATCGCTATCCATTTGCTGTGCGACTGGTGCAATAATCCGAAAGTAAATTCATGTCATCTACACGCCCAAGCTCCAAGAATGAGCACGACGAACAGTCACTGCGTTTAGCTGTATTAATTGATGCAGATAATGCACAGGCCGCAGTGATCGCAGAGCTGCTTGCAGAAATCGCGACTTTTGGCGAGGCAACAGTAAAACGCATCTATGGTGACTTCACCGCAACGACCAGCGCTTCTTGGAAAAAAGTGTTACAGCAGTATGCAATCAAGCCGGTTCAACAATTCGCTTATTCAACTGGAAAAAATTCAACCGATAGCACGCTCATCATTGACGCGATGGATTTACTTTACACGCGAAAATTTGACGGCTTCTGTCTGATCACAAGTGATAGCGATTTCACTGGACTGGCAATGCGACTGCGTGAAGAGGGCCTGATGGTATTCGGCTTTGGCGAAAAAAAGACTCCCGATGCTTTTCGCAACGCCTGCCACAAATTCATCTTTACAGAGGTCTTGCGAACTCAAGCATCTCCAGAGCCCACCGCGTCTATAAAAGTCAAAGACGGCAAGAAGGGGGCCGCTACGCCAGCGCAACAGACTGCTACCGCACAGCAAGCAGTGACGTTTCCAAAGAAATTTGTATTAACTGCACTGGAGCAATCTGCTGATGATGCCGGCTGGGCTGGACTTGGTGCGTTCGGTAGTTACCTGACAAAACTACAGCCCGATTTTGATCCGCGTTTATATGGTTATAGAAAACTGTCAGCATTGGTGAAAGCAAAGACCGATCTTTTCGTAACTGAAGAGCGCTTGGTTTCTGGCTCTAGCCAAAAAGTCATGTACGTCCGCGCCAAATAAGTCTTTAGAAACCTCTGCATTACATGAAAGCGGGTTAACCAGTGCTCCGTGAGTATATAAAACGGATAACAATGAAAAATTGGCATCCTTTTTCCATCGCCAGCCTACAAATTATTCATGCATGCGCAATTTTTTCCAGCGCCAGCAGAAATTTCTTCCTCTCTAAGCCTCCAGCATATCCTGTTACTGCGCCGCTTGAACCGATCACGCGATGACAGGGCACGATAATTGATACAGGGTTTTTCCCAATCGCTGACCCTACGGCACGCAACGCTTTTGGATTGCCGAGTGCGTGTGCATGCTGCGCATAACTGACGCTTTTGCCAAACGGAATCGCACCTAACGCTGTCCACACACCACGCTGAAATTCTGTCCCGACCATATCCAGCGCAACAGTAAACTCGGTACGTTTTCCCGCGAAGTATTCATCCAACTGCATCGCTGCATGCGCAAGATGCCGCATCGCCAATGGCGTCGGGGTTTGCGACCAAGCATCTTTTCCCTTGAAGTGTTTATGCTCTTCAAAATAAATTCCGCTGATACCAGCATCGGTCGCGGCAATCAATAATGTGCCGATTGGGCTGGGATGTTCAATATAAAAAATCATGATGTGCTCCTTTGCTGCCTGATGACAGCAGTTGATATTCAATCCGTGTTTTTATTTTGTAAGTGAGTGCCACAACAACAAGGCCGCATAAGCGCGCCACGGCGACCAGTCAGCAGCATGTGCAAGCAACTGCTTTTCTGTAGTACGCGCGGCACTCGATTGTGTAGTCACCGCCTTCTGCAAACCCAGATCACCAGCAGGAAAGGCATCCGGAAAGCGTAGTGCGCGCATCGCAATGTATTGTGCCGTCCACTCGCCGATACCCTTCACCGTTTTTAAATGCATCACGGCCTCGTTCAGTGAGGCTCCCGGTTTAGCGATCAAACCACCTTGGTCAGCAAATTGCGCGAGACTGCAAACCGTTTCAGCACGCGAAGCCGGTATGCCAATCGCCGCGATATCTTTTATTTCAGCTACAGCCAGTTGTGCAGGTGTCGGAAAATGATGCGTGATATTGTCAAATCGATTTGCAAATCGTTTTGTAAGCGATGTCGATATCGGATCGCCAAAGCGCGATACCAATCGCCCGCACACGGTAGTCGCACCAGCCACACTTACCTGCTGCCCCAATAACGCCCGTATTGCTAACTCGAAAGGATCAAATGTGCCGGGTACGCGCCAGCCGGGCATACGTTGTATCTGCGCTGCCAGCAGCGGGTCAACGGCCAAATGCGCAGCAATGATTTCAGGGTTCGCATCCAAATCAAATTGCTCGCGTACGCGTGCCAGCAAGGACATCAACAGCGGTGACAATGCGCTGGAAAGCGATAGTTCCAGTTGATGTTTCGCGGGTAGATGTTTGAGCTGCAACCAGCCTTCGAGAACGCCGAGCCGCACGCTACGCACATAAGACAATTCGCCCTGAGCATCCTGAATCACCGCTTCGACACCAGGCGCAGCCCGTTTGGCAAGGTATTGCAGTATTTGCGTCCACGCATACGGTGGACGGTAAGCCAGACGCAAAGTGATGGTATCTGCTTCTGCATCCACTCCAGCGACGACACTTGCCGAGGAGGCGCGTCGTATTGCCGTTGGTGCGATGCCATAGCGCGACAGAAATAATGCATTGAAGCGACGTATGCTGCCGAAGCCAGCCGCATACGCAATCTCACTCATCGGTAAGACTGTTTCCTGCAATAATTTTTTGGCGAATAACAAACGCTGTGTTTGTGCAAGCTCTATCGGCGTAACACCAAAATGTTGCAACAATACCCGACGCAATTGTCGTGACGACAAACCAACTTCTGCTGCCAGCCGCTCGCTATTGCCATCGTTGAGTGCGCCAGCCGCGATCCGTTGCCACACTGCATAGGCGAGGTTTTGTTGCAGCGCATACGGCGCAAGTTCCGGCCTGCAACGCAAGCATGGACGAAAACCCGCTGCTTCCGCAGCGGCTGCGCTAGCAAAGAAGGTGCATGACGATGCTTTCGGTGTCTTGGCAGAGCAAATGGGGCGGCAGTAAATGCCGGTGGTTTTGACGCCGGTGAAAAACACACCGTCGAAGCGCACATCGCGCGCAGTCACAGCGCGATAACAGCTTGCCGCCGAAAGCGGTGCGCCGTCTTGAATATCGATGATGTTGTCGCTGTCCATGCCGAAGTTATACGCGCCGGAAGTGACAACGTCTAGCCGTTTTCGGACATCAATGACGTTACCAAAAACACCGAAACATCAAGCCCGTCACGAACAGCAAAAATTACTCAATGGTCTGCGTACCGTTGTCGAATCGCAAACCAGATCGCACGCCGAGCGGGTTTATCCACCGCACGCCAGCTTGCAATCTCGTCGATAGTACGAAAGCAGCCTTCGCAAAATCCGGTCGCAGGTTTGATTCGGCAGATGCCTATACATGGCGAAGGCAGGATGTCTGCACCGGAATCGGCGGCAAGACCCGAATCGAGATCAAGACCTTGCAGCAAATCGCCAAAGTCTTGTGGGCGTGCTTCTTTTTTACGCATGAGAGAGGTAGATGGTAATCAATCTAGGTCTGCCGCGGTGCAAACAAAATAATGCTCATGCCGAGCAGCGTCACTGTCACACCGACTACATCCCACATGGTCGGTCGCACGCCATCGACCCACCACAGCCACACTAAGGCGACTGTCACATACACGCCGCCGTAAGCGGCATACACGCGACCGCTGGCGGAGGGATGCAAACTCAGCAGCCAGACAAACAAAGCCAAGCTCAATGCAGCGGGCGCCAACAACCACACCGGGCCACTATGTCGCAACCATAAATACGGCAAGTAGCAACCGACAATCTCGGCAATCGCGGTGACGACGTAGAGCGCTATCGTTTTCAACTCCATCGTTTCACTCCGCTCTGTTCGTCGCGATTTTCATTGCGATTTTCATTGCGAGCCTTATCGATCTGCGCATCTATCTGCTCAATTCAATCACGTGCTTTGGTGCGTGCAGTATTTGGTGGACGATGCCACTGCCACACTACATCGCCATCGGCATCACGTTGTTCACCGATAAACTGAAAACCTGCCTTTTTTAATACGGCGGTCGAGGCGTTTTCTTCGGTCTCGGTTTGCGCAACGATCGTCAGACTGGCATCTTTGGCTTGCGCAATTTGCAGTAGCTCGCGCACCATTTCTGTCGCGATGCCTTGACCTTCAAATTTTGGAAAAGTTAAATAGCCGATCTCGATCGTCGCACTCTCATCATCTTTGTTAGGTGGCGATTTAAATGCGCATGCGCCGACCAAGCGCCTGTCATGTACCGCCAGATAACTGATCCACGGCTTAACAAAACCATTACGACGATAGAGCTCTTCCGTCGCTTTGCAGATCTGTTTGACATGCATATCGAGACGACCGGCGACATCTTGCGGACGGCCTTGCTTATCAATCGGAATCAGTTGAACTTGCATGGTTTTTTATTGTTCCTTACGTTTTGCAGAAATGGCATTGCCGGCGCGGCTCACTGCCGGACGACCCAGATGCCGTGAAATAAATTGACCTGCTTCGACCACCGCGTCGAAATCGATACCGGTTTCTATACCAAGACCGCGCATCATGTAGAGCACGTCTTCAGTCGCCACATTGCCAGTTGCACCTTTGGCATATGGACAACCGCCGAGACCGGCGACTGATGCATGATAAATCGTGATGCCGACTTCCAGGCTTGCATAAATATTGGCGAGTGCTTGACCATAAGTATCGTGGAAGTGGCCGGACAAACGCGCAATCGGAAATTCTTGCGCTGCACGCTGCATGACGTTCTGCACATGACGCGGTGTGGCAACACCTATCGTGTCGGCAATATCAATCTCGTCGCTACCGAGATCACGCAAACGCCGCACCACATCAGCGACGCTATCAGCACTGACCTCACCTTGATACGGACAGCCGAAGGCGCAACTCAAGGCGCCGCGTAGACGCAGATTGTTCGCCTTTGCTGCGCGCGCGACATCGGCGAAGCGCTCTATCGATTCGGCAATCGAGCAATTGATATTTTTTTGCGAGAAAGCTTCCGACGCAGCGGCAAAGATCACCACTTCATCGACGCCAGCTGCTAGTGCCGCATCAAAGCCCTTCATGTTCGGCACCAACGCAGAGTAGATTGTGCCGGGCCTGCGCGTGATGCCGGCCATCACTTCAGTTGAAGTCGCCATCTGCGGCACCCATTTCGGCGACACAAACGATGCGGCTTCTACATTGGCAAACCCCGCCTGCGAAAGCCGATTTACCAGTTCGATCTTGATGTCGGCAGGGATGGTTTGCGGTTCATTCTGCAAACCATCACGCGGTCCCACTTCAATAATCTTGACGGCAGAGGGAAGGGAAGAAATCACGGACATGTCCCGATCAAACGTTTCTATTTAAAAGAATCTTAGAAAAAACGCCATACTGAATATGGAATATTGAATATGGAAGCGGCCAGTCGATTCACTCAACCGGCCGCATCAATATCATTACAAAATCACGACGTCACAATGCAATCATGCATCGTCGATTTACGACGGCGTCACTTCCGTTGCAATTTCGGTTGCAACTTCCGCCGCGACTTCATTTGTAACTTCGTAGCGCGCATCAATTGCTGTGCTGCGTGTATGCATGCCGAGTTTTTGTAGCAGCATCTGATCAGCATCCGCTTCTGGATTACCGGTCGTCAGCAATTTGTCACCGTAGAAAATAGAGTTAGCGCCCGCCACAAAACACAACGCCTGAATTGCCTCGCCCATTTCGCGACGACCAGCCGACAGGCGCACACGCGCTTTCGGCATCGTGATACGCGCAACGGCGACGGTACGCACAAACTCCAGCGGATCAATCGCCTCGGTACCGTGCAAAGGTGTGCCTTCGACTTGCACCAGATTGTTGACCGGTACGGACTCAGGATACGGATCCATATTGCACAATTGCGCCACCAGACCCGCGCGCTGCAAACGCGATTCGCCCATGCCAACGATGCCGCCGCAGCAGACTTTAATACCAGCACCACGCACACGACCCAATGTATCGATACGGTTTTGATAATCACGCGTCGAGATCACGTTAGAGTAAAACTCCGGTGCAGTATCTAAATTGTGGTTGTAGTAATCGAGACCAGCGTTTTTCAGTTTTTCTGCTTGGCCCACGCCCAGCATACCGAGCGTGGCACAGGTTTCCATACCCATCGCTTTCACTTCGCGCACCATCTCTTCGACCTTTTCCAGATCGCGGTCTTTCGGCTCGCGCCATGCTGCGCCCATACAAAAACGTGTCGCGCCGTGTGCTTTTGCTTCACGCGCAGCGGTTAGCACTTCTTCCAACGGCAAAATTTTCTGCGCCGTTACGCCGGTGTCGTAACGCGCTGCTTGCGGGCAGTAGCCGCAATCTTCCGGGCAACCGCCGGTTTTGATCGACAGCAGTGTCGCCAGCTCGACTTCATTTGCCTCAAAATTTTCGCGGTGCACGGTTTGCGCACGGAAGATCAAATCATTAAACGGCAAGTTGAACAACGCCAACACTTCTTCCACCGGCCATGCGGTTGGGACGATAGGTGCGACAGGCGCTTGAAAAGTTACGGGTTGTGATGACATCAAAACTCCTGACAAAAAATTTAATCTAACAACGTCCCCAACCAATTACGTTGACCACTTGTTTGGGTCGCTTATTCTGACCAATCACTTTGGCCAATTCGGCAAGGACAAAAAATCTAAAAACTCAGCGGCAACAGCCGGCAAGGGCGCATGGCCGTCTGTAGACAAACGCGGCACACAACCCAGCAGCGGCGCAGACAAGCGCGCCGCCAGCGCAGCGACATTATCCTCTGCAAATGGCATGCTGGCATCGACTGTATTAGCAACCCAGCCAGCCAGCTGCAAACCACGCGCCGCAATCGCTTCGGCGGTCAGCAAAGCGTGATTGAGACAGCCCAAACGCAGCCCGACCACCATTATGACCGGCAAATCCAGTTGGCGGGCCAAATCTGCAGTATCAACATGGTCATTTAAGGGTACGCAAAAGCCGCCTATTCCCTCCACCACCACGGCATCAGCCATGGTCGCTGCCTTCGCATAACATCTGACTATATGCGCGATATCGATCTCAACGCTCATCAAACTGGCGGCAACGTGCGGCGCTGCCGCCATCCGCAAAAGATAGGGCGTCGCCAATTCTGGTGGCAAAACGACATTCGCCGTCGCCGCCAAAATATCGGCGTCGTCATTGTGCCAGACCTCACCTTCAGGGGTTTGCATGGCACTGGCACCCGCCGCGACTGATTTAATCGCTGCGGTACGCTGGCCCGCTTGCACGAGCGCATGCACCAACGCGCTAGAGATCAGCGTCTTACCGATCTCGGTATCTGTGCCGGTGACAAAACAGGAAAATTTTGCGTGGCCGGTTTTGTCCGTGGTTTGATCTTGGTTTGCGTTCATCAGCTGCTCTCCAATTGATTGATCGCCGTCGCCAGTTGCCCCACTTGCTCCGTCGTATGCGCAGCCGACAGCGTGATGCGCAAACGTGCAGTACCTTCCGCTACGGTCGGCGGCCGGATCGCTGGCACCCAATAACCCTGCTCGTACAAACGCGCTGCAATACGCATGGCCTCATCGTTGGCACCAATCACAATCGGTTGAATCGCCGTGTTTGATGCGATGCGCTGCCAACGTTGCAACTGCAAAGCGCCATGCCACTGCGTAATCAATTGCTGCAAATGTTGGCGTCGCGCTGCACCTTCATCGCCTTCTATAATATCAAGGCTAGTTAATAAAGCATGCGCGGTTGCTGGTGCAGCGGCGGTCGTATAAATATAAGGTCGAGCGCGCTGAACCAAATAATCGATGACAGTTTCGTGCGCGGCGATAAAGGCGCCGGCAACACCAGCTGCCTTACCTAGCGTGCCCATGTAAACCAGATTGGGTGAGCGCAGATTGAAATGCTCGAGCACGCCACGACCATGTTCACCCAACACGCCAAAGCCGTGCGCATCATCAACCAACAACCAGGCATCGTGCTGCTCGCATAACGCCAACAATTGCGGCAGCGATGCGACGTCGCCATCCATGCTGAACACACTATCGGTCACCACGATTTTATTTTTGGCTGTACTGACCGCCAGCAGCGTTGCGAGTTGTTGCACATCCCCGTGCTGATATACGCGCACATCCGAACGCGATAGCCGCGCACCATCAATCAAAGAAGCATGATTCAAGGATTCGCAATACAGCGCTGTACCTTGACCGCCGAGCGCGCCCAACATCGCCAGATTAGCCATGTAACCCGTGCAAAAATATAGTGCGCGCGCCTTCTCAACATGCGGCGACATAAATTCTGCCAGCCGCTGCTCCAGCTGCGCATGTGCGCGTGAATGACCGCTGATCAAATGCGAGGCACCGCTGCCAGCGCCATACAAACTTGCACCTTCACGCAATGCGTCGACGATGCGCGGATGCGCAGCGAGGCCAAGATAGTCGTTACTACAAAACGCCAGCATCTGGCGGCCATCAACTTGTAGCTGTGGCGCGCATGGTGACTCAACCGTGCGGCGACTGCGACGTAAACTCTGCGCATCCAATTGCGCGAGTTGCTGTGCCAAGCCGTCGATTAACTTACTCATGCTGCCATCACCTTGGCAAACACGGTTTGCACGCGCGCGGCGAGGCCGTCGATTTCTTCATTGTCCAAAATGTACGGCGGCATCAGATAGACGGCGTTGCCGATAGGGCGCAACAACAATTCATGCTCGAGTGCAGTGCTAAAAAACCGCTGCGAGAATGTCGCCGCCGCATCTGCTTTATCGACTACTGCATCAAAAGCCCAGATCATGCCGCGCTTGCGGAAGTGCTTCACCAGTGGATGTCCAGCTAACGGTGCGAGGGCATGCGTCAATCGCTTTGCCTTTTCACGATTGGCATTGATGACATCATCTTCTTCAAAAATCGCCAGCGTCGCCAGCGCCGCACGACATGCAAGTGGGTTGCCGGTGTAAGAATGCGAATGCAAAAATCCACGCCGCACATCAACATCATAAAAAGATTGATAAATTTCGTCGCGCGTCATCACCAAAGACAACGGTAAATAACCACCGCTGATGCCTTTCGACAGACATAAAAAGTCTGGCCAAATTGCTGCCTGTTCACAAGCGAAGAACGTACCCGTACGTCCACAGCCGACCGCAATCTCGTCGGCGATCAAATGCACCTCGTAGCGATCACACAGCAAGCGCAATTCTTTTAGATAAAGCGGGTCGTACATCGCCATGCCGCTGGCACATTGCACCAAGGGCTCGACGATGACGGCAGAGATATGCGCGGCGCGTTCTTCTAACAGTGTTTCCAGTTTTTTGATGGCGCGCATCGCAACATCGGCATCCGACTCACCAGGCGCTGCATTCCGCGCATCAGGGCTATCAATCACATGCGCATGCTGCAACAGTGGATCATAGGCATCGCGAAAGATCGCTACGTCGGTGACTGATAGCGCACCGATAGTTTCGCCGTGATAACTACCCTTCAGGCAAACAAACTCGCGCTTGCCGCTTTTACCTTCGTTGCGCCACGCATGAAAACTCATCTTCAACGCGATCTCAACCGCCGACGCACCATCGGACGCAAAGAAACAGTGGCCGAGTACATGACCAGTACGCGCTGAGAGTTTTTCCGATAATTGCACTACTGGCTCGTGGGTAAATCCGGCCAGCATCGCGTGCTCCAGTTTATCGAGCTGATCTTTTAAGGCATCGTTAATACGCGGGTTGGCGTGACCAAACATATTGACCCACCATGAGCTGATCGCATCCAGATACCGCTTGCCCTCAGTGTCATACAACCAGGCGCCGCGACCGTGCGTCACCGGGATCAGCGGCACTGTCTCGTGATGTTGCATCTGCGTACACGGATGCCAGACGCTGCGCAAACTGCGCGCGACTAAATCATCCTGCTTGCCTGATGCTAGCTTCTTGTTATCCAAACCTGCTCCAAACTCGTTGGCAATCCACAATGGATTGCGCCGATTACGGCGTCGCTCGCAATAATTACATTAATCACACGCATCGCGGCGATACTTTATTTATAGACTATTTTCTGACCGATTTTTCCAATCATTCAGGGAAAACACCGTCGATATAAAACCAGCGCCCGTCTTCCCGCACAAAGCGGCTAACCTCATGCAATCTGTCAGCGCGACCATTGCGCTTGGAGCGCGCAACAAACTCAACTGTCGCCGCATCTTGCATGGGCACGTGTTTCTTCACTTCCAGTCCCAACCATTTGGCCGAAGCATCATGCACCAAATCCTTCAGCTGTGGCCGCGTGCTATCGTGCCACGTCGCCCACACATAATGCATCAGCCCGAGCGCATAAGCACTATAACGCGCACGCATCAACAGCTCGGCCGTCGGCGGTTCAGCGCCATCGTGATACGGCTTGCAGCATTGCGCATAATCCTGAGTAGCTTGATCGTTGCGGCAAGGGCAGGGAGTGGATTTGGGCGTGGATTTTTTCATTGCTTATAATCTAGACGACAACCCTCAGGGCAACACCGCACGCAGCAATCCGTCCGTATCAGCACAGGGTGTTTAAAATGGTGGCTGGCTTTGTCAGTTATCTTAGGCCGCTATTGTAGCGCGCACGGCACTTGCCGACCTCACCGGAACCAGCATGAACGCCTTAGAATCCCAACTCGATTATCCCTACGGCGACGCGCTACCAGACGCCGGCAGCGTACTCGATGTCGCACCCGGCATCAAATGGTTGCGCATGGGCTTGCCGTTTGCCCTCAACCACATCAACCTGTGGCTGCTGGAAGATAATGTCGAAACTGAAAACGGCAGCGTGCTCGGCTGGACTATCATCGACTGCGGCATATCCAACGACGCCACGCGCGACGCATGGGAACAAATTTTTGCCACACAATTAAACGGACTGCCGATCCTGCGTGTGATCTGCACCCACTGCCACCCCGACCACGTCGGCCTCGCCGATTGGATCTGCACTCGCTGGCAAGTACCGCTTTGGATGACGACAGGTGAATACGCATTTGCACGCATGATGTCGGCCGCCTTGCCGGGTGCGGATGGCACCTCGATGTTTCCGTTCTTCGTCAAACACGGCTTGTCGGACCCCGCGATGTTAAAAGAGCTGGAAGGGCGACGCAGCTATTACCCGACGCTAGTACCGAGCGTGCCGCAAACCTATGTTCGCATGCATGACGAACAGCAATTTCGCATAGGTGAGCATCGCTGGCGCATCATCACCGGCTTCGGCCACTCGCCCGAACATGCCGCGCTGTACTGTGAAAAGTTGAATGTAATGATCTCCGGCGACATGGTGCTGCCGCGTATCTCAACCAATGTCTCGGTGTTTGCGATAGAGCCGGAATCTAATCCGGTGCAGCAGTTTTTAGATTCGCTACTGAAGTACAAGGATTTACCGGAGGACACGCTGGTGCTGCCATCGCACGGCAAACCTTTCCGTGGCTTGCATACACGGATACAACAATTATTCGACCATCACGAAGCACGCTTGCAGGAAGTGCTGGAGGCGTGTGCAACGCCGCAATCAGCGGCGGATATTGTACCGATCATGTTTAGACGGCCGCTGGATGCGCATCAGCTGAGTTTTGCGCTGGGGGAGGCGCTAGCGCATTTACACAAGCTTTGGTTCGATGGGGTTTTGAGGCAAAGTGTTGGTGCAGATAAAATTATTAGGTTTCAAAATAAGTAATGGCGAGCACTTATTAAGATATTCAAGTTTTAGTCGACATCGTAGACATACATGTTAGGAAGAAGTAAAAAAAATATGCCAAAGAAAATTGACGCTTATAGACGCGATGCAACGTCGGATGCCTACCATGGATTTTACGCAAATGCGGTTGAAGCACTGAGTTTAATGACTCTCAGCAAAGATCCAAAGTGCGACGGCGCCTTAAAAGAAACTTTACTAAAGTCTTGCTTAGTTTTACTCGTTGCATGCTGGGAATCGTTTATAGAAGATCTGCTCCGACAATCGATGCACACAATCATTACGCACGCAAAATCCCCAGATGACCTACCTAAACTATTGAAGCGCTGTGTAGCAAATGATTTAAAAAACGATAACCACGATTTTGCAGTGTGGGATTTGGCGGAGGATGGCTGGAAAAATGTTTTAATGAAACATATAGAAAAAAATATTGCTGGATTTCATAATCCCAAAGCGAGCAATATAGATGTATTGTTCAAGACATCCTTAGGTCTCGAAAATTTATCGTCCTCATGGGAGAGTGAACAACTCAACACCTCAGAGTTATCCCTCGCCCTGAAAAAAATGATAGAGCAAAGAGGAGAGATAGCTCACACAGTTAAATTATCCCAACTGTTTACCGAAGCTGACCTCAACACGTTCGGATGGGTGCTGATAATTCTCAGTGGAATGACTATCAACTGTTTAAGGCAATATATTATCGATATTGTGAAAGTTGAACCGTGGCCTTTGGAGCAAGAAGATCAACTTCAAGGTTTAATCGGAAGATACAGGAACGGATAGCTCATCTTTGCTTACGAGGCGCATTCGCAAACAACAAATCATAGAGCCAATTCGGCAATAAACGCAGCGTCTTCGCCACTACCCCCATCTGCCAAGGAATCACCCTATAACTGCAACCGCACTCGATAGTCGCAGCCGCCCGCTCCGCAAACTTCTCCACCGGCATTAAAAACGGCATCGCATAATCATTGACCTGCGTCATCGCCGTATCGATATAGCCGGGTGCAATCGTCACTACTTTTATTCCACTTTTCCTCAATTCCACACGGAGTGATTCGCAATAGGTGATCACCGCTGACTTGGATGCGCTATACGCTCCCGCGCCGGGTAAGCCGCGTATACCAGCAACACTGGCGATGCCGACCAATCTACAACCTTGGTCACCACTCGCTGCCTGCGCCTGCATCGCTGCGAGGAAAGGTGCAAAAGTAGCGATGGTAGCCGTGACGTTGGTGGCGAAGATTTGCTCGAAGGCGGGCAAGTCTTCCGCACATTCTGTCAATGTGCCACGCGAGACACCGGCGCTGGCGATGACGATGTCGATGCCTTTGGCGGTGGCGATAAAGTCAGCGGCAGCCGCAGCCAAAGCAACGTGGTCGGTAACGTCGAGCGGATAGATACGATGATGGACCGCGTTGGGAAGGCTCTGCATCAGCTCTTGCAGTTTGTCGCCGCGGCGAGCGGCGAGGCCGAGGATGGCGCCTTGGCGGGCGTAATATTGCGCGAGTGCTGCGCCGAGGCCGCTGGAGGCGCCGGTGATAAAGACACGCTTATTATGACTATGTTTATTGTGCATACGACTTCCTTTCCCTCACAAACAAAAAGTCCGCCCTCTTGCGAGTGACGGACTTTGTGGTCTAGCTTTGCGGTTTAACTTTATTGTGCGCGCAGTTAAAAGTACGCACGACCATCAAGCTTTTATTTCTTTGCTGCTTTGGTCACCAATGCGTCGGCAACTTGCAGCGTCGCTTTAAATAATTCACTCTCTGAACTATTAGGCATATTGGCGCTGACGATTGCTGGCGACGTTATATAGCGACCATCGATGGCGAGCAATGGAACGCCGTCAACCTTATAATCGGCTTGCAGCTCTTTGGCGCGACGTACTTTGGTAGCGACACCAAACGAATTGTAGGTAGCGGTAAATTGCTTGGCGTCGATATCTTTTTGCTTGGCGATAAAGTCGGCGATCTGTTTGTCGCTATCCAGCTGTTGATGCTCAACATGGATGGCGTGGAAGATCTTGCTGTGCATTGCGTCCGCTTTGCCCATCGCTTCCAGCGTGTAATACAACTTTTGCTGTGGAACGAAGGTATCGCGGAAAATCACTGGCACGCGCTTGAAGTTGATACGATCGCCTTGTTTTTTTACCCATGCTTCTAACGACGGATCAAACACATTGCAATGCGGGCAGTTGTACCAAAAGAACTCGGTGACATCGACTTTACTACCGCCGTCGGTAGGCAATGCTTGCGCAAGCGTGCGGTAATCAGTTGATTTGAGCGCGGCGGCTGGCGCATTGCCGGCAGCGTTTGCAAACAGGCTAAAACTCAATCCAACCGCTAATCCCAAGCCCAACAAACCACGTTTAATAAGACGCATAGTTTCCTCTTTATTATTAATCCGACTCGGTCACCCGACTCAGTTACTCGACTCACTTACTCGATTACTTACCCGCTTTATTTCCCAATACGCACGACGGCGACATCGACACCGTTGTCAGACAACTTTTCGCGGATACGGTTCATTGTTTCTACTTTGCCAAACGGTCCTATCCGCACACGGTACAGCGTGCCGCTATCAGAAGGGTGCTCAGATACGTTTGCATCAAAGCCCATCAAGGCCAGCTTGGCGCGCAGGCTATCGGCATCGGCGGCACCACGGAAAGCGCCCGCCTGCAAATAATAAATCCACTTGTCGTCACCACTATCAGACAAAGCAGCTGCAGCCTTGGCTGCCTCAATCTTGGCCGCGGTACTGTCAGAGTTTGGTGCGGTAGCGGCCGGTTGCACGGGCGCAATCGGCGTCTTTTTGCCGTACATCGCTTTGTTCGGATCAGTCGGCTCGCTACCTGCCGGTGCGGTGATTCTTTCTTGTGTGCCGTATTTGTTAATGAATGGCAGCGAAGTCTTGGTGACATACAGTGCGATACCGACCGCAATCGCCAGACCGATGATCAGGCCGACAATCATGCCGAGCAAGGTGCCGCCAGACTGTTTATTTCTCTTCTTTGTCATAGGATTCCAGTTATTACTAAGCGTCACATGCGGGCCGGTGCTGAAACGCCGATTAATGCCAGGCCGTTGCGCAACACTTGCCGTGTTGCACACATCAAAGCGAGGCGCGCCATCTTGAGCGCGGCATCGTCGACCAACACGCGTTCTGCATTGTAGTAGCTATGCAGCTCGCCCGCCAAGTCACGCAGATAAAAAGCAACTTGATGTGGTCCCAACTCTTCTAACGCGTGTTGCAGCATATCGGGATACTCGGCCAGTTTGGCTAGCAATGCGGTTTCGCGCGGCGCGGTCAATGGGGACAGATCCACATCTTTTAACATCGCTTCATCACCATCCGTCCATTGCGCCAGCACCGAGCAAATGCGTGCATGCGCGTATTGCACGTAGTAGACCGGGTTTTCGTCACCTTGCGTCAAGGCGATATCAACGTCGAATACAAACTCGGTATCGGCCTTGCGTGAGATCAGGAAGAAACGCACGGCATCGCGGCCGCGGGTCAAATCAAGGTTAAGATCGCGCGCAGTTTCCGTACCTTCACCATCAGCGGTTTCGCCGTTCGACCATTCAATCAAATCGCGTAACGTGACGTAGGAGCCAGCGCGCTTAGAAATTTTGACTTCTTCCCCATTACGCATGACGGTGACCATCTTGTGCAACACGTAGTCTGGGTAGCCTTGCGGGATGCCGATATCCAGCGCCTGCAAACCAGCACGCACACGGGCGATCGTGCCGTGATGGTCGCTGCCCTGCACATTGATTGCTTGGGTAAAACCACGCTGCCATTTGACGGTGTGATAGGCGACGTCGGGCACGAAGTAGGTGTAAGTGCCATCCGTTTTTTTCATCACGCGATCTTTGTCGTCGCGATAGTCGGTCGTGCGCAACCACAGCGCGCCATCCAGTTCGTAAGTCTTGTCAGCCTTGATCAAGGCATCGACTGTTTGCGTGACTTTGCCATCGTTGTACAACGACGACTCTAAATAATAGTTATCGAACTTGACGCCAAACGCTTGCAAATCCAGATCTTGCTCACGACGTAGATACGCTACCGCGAAAGCGCGGATCGACTCAATGTCCTCGACGTCGCCGTTGGCGGTGACCGGCACGCCATCGCTGGCGGCGACGGTTTTTTTAGCCAAGAAATCATTGGCGATGTCTTGAATATAGTCGCCGTTATAGGCTGACTCTGGCCAACCCTCTACGCCTGGCTTTAAACCTTTAGCGCGCGCTTGTACCGAGTTGGCGAGCGTCGCGATCTGTACGCCAGCATCGTTGTAATAAAACTCGCGTGTGACGTCATAACCTTGCGCCTCAAATAACGAGGACATCGCGTCCCCCAGTGCGCCTTGGCGACCGTGACCGACGTGCAGCGGGCCAGTAGGGTTGGCCGACACAAACTCGATGACGACTTTTTTATCTTTACCTGAACTACTCTTGCCGTATTCAACGGTTTGTTGCAATACCGTTTTGATGACCGCTTGGCGCGATGCATCGGTCAGGCGCAGATTGATAAAACCGGGGCCGGCAATTTCTGCCGCGGCGACTAAATCGCTGGCGGCGGGATTGGCGAGCAGGGCGTTGACTAATGCTTGCGCGATTTCACGTGGATTCTTTTTCAATGGCTTGGCGATCTGCATCGCCAGATTGCAAGCAACATCGCCATGGCTAGGGTCGCGCGGACGCTCCAGCGCGATGGTCGGCTGCAAATCAGTGCCGGCAATCAATGGCGCGAGCGCACTCTGGAATAGTTCGGTAATTAGTTGTTTTTGTGCTGCGAGCATGTATCGTGACCGCCGTGTCAAAACCGGCGCCTGCATAGGGTGGAAAAGAGTAGCTTCGCATTATACCGACTCGGCGTCACTGATATTAGGCTGTTACTTGTAGATTCTCTGCTTCTATCGGCACCGTGCCCTGCGGCAATGCGCAGACGCCCACCCTTCCCTCAAGCCTTAGAAAGGCTTGTCGAATGATCGCCAACATTCGTGAGGTAGAGACGTCATGCCATATCGACGCCAAGCAATCAAATTTGTTGGCGCTAATGTTTTTTGCTGCTAATGTACAAGCAATCCATAAAGCGCTCGATGAAAGAAGTTGAACGGATAGACACACCGACTCAACCAGACAAGACGGAACCTCGTGTGCGCATAAAAAAATACAGTTTCACCGTATTTATAAAAATTAGATGTCATTGGAGATAAAACATGATTGAGCTACTCGCCGACCCGCATGCCTGGATCGCCTTTCTCACACTGACGCTACTAGAACTAGTGCTCGGCATCGACAACATCATTTTCATCTCAATCCTTGTCGATAAGTTACCGCCGGAAAAACGCGAATTTACGCGCAAACTCGGCTTGTTTGTCGCCATGTTCATGCGTCTCGGCCTATTGATGGTTCTGGCGTGGCTGGTTGGGATGACCAAACCACTGTTTACGATTCTGGAGCAGGGATTTTCGGGACGCGATCTGATTTTGATTGGCGGTGGTCTGTTTCTAATCTGGAAGAGTACGGTCGAGATCCATCAATCGTTGGAAGGTGAAGAAGGGCACAGTTCTAGCGGCGTGCAGGCAACGATGACTGCTGTGATTCTGCAAATTATGGTGGTAGATATGGTGTTTTCACTGGACTCCATCATTACCGCCATCGGCATGGTCGATGAACTAGCGGTGATGGTTGCTGCGGTGATTGCCTCGGTTACGTTGATGATGCTGTTTGCCGGACCGATCGGGCGCTTTGTGTCAGATCATCCGTCGATCAAGATTTTGGCACTCGCATTTTTAGTGGCGATTGGTGTGATCCTGCTAGCCGAAGGCTTTGGCCAGCATGTGCCTAAAGGCTATGTATATAGCGCCATGGCGTTCTCACTGGTGGTGGAATTGATTAATATCCGCCGTCGCAAGAAAATCAAGAGCAAGGCGGTACATTTGCATGCGCCTTATTCCAATACACCATCACCCGAAATTGACTAGGATCGTTACCAACTAATGGCAACAAGATAAGGTCTTGTTCACACTCGGCACCCCATCAGTGACGATGGGGTGCCGATTGTTTTTGCGGATGCGTATTGATGTCGGCCCTTCATCGTATGCGTTGGTTTGCGACGCAACTTCGCGCATTGCCGCAGGTCTGATAGAGCGTGCAAGCGAGCGATCTGCATCAAAATTTACGGACGACCTTGATGAATTTTCCTATTTCCCGCCTATTGCTCGCGATTTTCTTTATCGTGGCCGGCGTACTGCATTTTGTTTTTCCTGCACAATACGCGAGCACGATGCCGCCGTGGTTGCCGTGGCATGACGAACTGGTTGCGATTAGTGGCGTCTGTGAAATTGCTGGCGGGATCGGCGTTCTGTTTACCAGCACACGCAAAGCGGCGGGGTTAGGTTTAATCTTGTTGTGCATTGCTGTATTGCCAGCCAATGTACAAATGCTATTGGATGCGCAAACGAGCGGCAAAGCGACGTGGATATTGGCATTGCTGTGGTTGCGTTTGCCATTGCAATTATTGTTAATTACCTGGATTTGGCGCGTTACGCGTCGACATAAAATCCCCTACCAATAATTTCTCCATTTGCAACGCTGTACGCAGACCTGCGACTTTACAAAGCAACGCGTACAATTCAGCTATGAATATCACCCTGCCAGAACTCGAAGAAGCGATTAATTATTGGCGCGCCGCACGTCCCTCTACGGGCGAAGAGCGAGCACTCTCGCCAGAAGTGAATGCCCTTGCCAATCTATACGCGTTGATGATTTTTAATCATGTCACCAGCATTCCTTGCGACAGCATCGAACCAGCATGTCTGCAATTGATCGATAACTGGCGCCAACAAGCAGCGTAAAAGCAGCATCAACGCCGCACTAACATCTGCAAAACAGCACGGCAATAATTAAGCTATGAGCCGCTGATCACTTCCAGATGGCGCGCCTGTCGATGCGGTGCGGCATGATCGGCCTTGGTTTTGGCGACTGCCTGTGCGCGTTCTTTTACATGCGCCTGACCCGCGTAGTCGCTACGCACCGTTGTTTGTACGCGCTCTGCATCTTCGCCTTCTTCAATCAACCATTGCGTCACGAGCGTCGCCAGTTTTTCTAAGGCAATGCGATGGGTGGCGTCGGTTTTTGCATACAGCCAATTGGATAATTTGAAGAAATTGGCGAACGCCGAATCGCTCTCGGTTCTATGCAAAATCATCGGCAAGGTATTCGCAAAACGCCCCGAGTTAGCGATTAAATCCCAGTAGCGCGCAAAGCGCACCAACTGCTGCATGGTGTCAAAGTTGATGCGATCAGTGGCAAGTATCGTGTACGGCGGAGCAGGATCGAACACCAAACCGTAAGTCTCGGTATGGCGAATGATCGGTGTACCGCGCAAACGTTTGAGGATGCCAAACTGAATTTCGTGCGGCGCCAGCGCCATCAGTTGATCAAAGCCACGCGCAAAACTAGCCATATCTTCGCCGGGCAAGCCCGCGATCAAATCAACATGTAAATGCGCGTGCGAATGCTCGCACAGCCAGCGGATATTTTCTGCCGCCTTGTCATTGTTTTGCTTACGGCTGACCAAGCTTTGCACCTCGGGATTGAAAGTCTGAATCCCAATCTCAAACTGCAAAGTACCGGGTGGGAATTTCTGTATACCTTCCTTCAACGCATCCGGTAGATGGTCGGGCACGACTTCAAAGTGCGCGAACACCGGGTCGTTAGGATTGGCTTCCAGCTTGTCGAGGAAGAACTGCATGATCTTCAAGCTGGATTTGATATTCAGATTGAAGGTGCGATCAACAAACTTGAATAATCTTGCGCCACGTGCGTGCAGACTTTCTAGCTCCGCCAAAAAGAAATCGAGATCGAAAGGCCACGCGGTCTTGTCGAGTGCCGACAAACAAAACTCGCACTTGAAAGGGCAACCGCGCGATGCTTCTACATACAAAGTGCGATGCGCGATATCTTCATCACTGTACAAGTTGTAGGGCATTACCAATTCATTTAACGGTGGCTGCACACCAGCATGCACTTTCATCAGCGGCTTGGGGCCATGCAAGATTTGTTTGCACAACGCAGGCAAGGTGACGTCGCCCCAGCCAGTGATCAAATAGTCGGCCAGTTGCACGATCTGTTGCTCGGCGGACTCGTACGACACTTCTGGCCCGCCCAACACGATCACTACCTCGGGTGCAATGCGTTTTAACAAGGCAACAACTTTGGTGGTTTCTTCGACGTTCCAGATATACACCCCAAAGCCGATAATGCGCGGCTGCGACGCCAACAATTTTTCAACGATGTCGGTAGCTTTGGCGCCAATCACAAATTCCTGTATTTGCGTGCAGTCCTGCAGCTCGCCCATATTGGCCAGCAGGCAACGCAAACCTAGTGATGCATGCGTGTATCGCGCATTGAGCGTGGAAAGTACAATGGCCATTGCGGTATAAGAAAGGAAGGGAATGAACAAGCATTTTACGCTGCGTTCCCCTACTATCCGCAGCATCGCGGATAAAACCATTCACAGTTCAAATTATCCTGCGATATCGAGACGCTGATGGCGCGCTTGATCAACGCTAACTGTGCCAACCGCGCAGTAGAAGAATAATGTTGAAAATCGCTCTGATTGAATTTTTAAGCTGACAAAAAAATACAGTATTTTGTTTGCTATTAGGACAAAATATCGTTTCCAAACAAAGGTAACTAGCTTGCCACATTCATACCAGTAGCGTGTACACTCGCGCATCGTTGCCTGAGGTATTGACTTAATACTGGCTGTAATTTGACTCGCGTAATTGATTGCGCTTTTATTTTCGGAGATTGCCCATGCTGATCAACTGCGTCGTCTACCAGGATGGCAATAAATTGTCGGATATCGCAGTCGAACATGTCGGCGATTATCTGCATCGTCCCGATTGTTTTGTCTGGGTTGCGCTGAAAGATGCAGAGCCACTCGAAATGCTCAAGCTACAACAGCAATTTGGTCTACACGAACTGGCGGTTGAAGATGCCAATCACGGTCAGCAGCGTCCGAAGATTGAGGAATATGACAACTCCTTGTTTGCTGTGGTGCAGACAGCGGAAATGATAGATGGCATGTTGCACGTCGGCGAGCTGGATGTTTTTGTCGGTAAAAATTATGTGCTGTCAGTGCGCAACCGCAGCAATCAAGGTTTTCTCGGCGTTCGCGCACGCTGCGAGCAAGAGCCCCATCAGTTGCGTAAAGGCCCTGCGTTCGTCCTGTATGCGCTTATGGATGCGGTGGTGGATCGCTATTTCCCCGTGGTTGAAGAACTGGAAGCTGAGCTGGAAACGATCGAGGAGAAAATCTTTGATCGCGGCGAGCAACGCCACAATATCGAACGTCTGTACGAACTCAAGCGCGAAGTAGTCATGATGAAACATAGCGTGGCGCCACTGATGGAAGCCGTCGGCAAACTCTATGGTGGGCGCGTACCAAGTATTTGCGAAAGCACGCGCGATTACTTCCGTGACGTCGGCGATCACTTATATCGCATCAATGCCTTGATCGACGCGATCCGCGACACCATCACCACGGCGATTCAAGTTAATTTGTCGATGGTGACAATTGAAGAAAGTGAAGTCAACAAACGACTCGCTGCGTGGGCGGCGATCTTTGCCGTCGCAACTGCCTTCTTCGGTCTTTGGGGGATGAACTTCCGCTATATGCCAGAGCTGGATTGGAAGTATGGTTATCCTGCCTCGGTCGCGCTGGTGAGTGGCGTCTGTGGCTATCTGTATTATCGCTTCCGAAAATCTGGCTGGCTGTAGCAAATTCAACAACGTGAGTGAGTCAGGCGCTACTCTGTCTCGCCTGACTTCACGCGTGCCAGCAAATCAAGTGCGAGCGCTTCTGCCACACGGATGCCATCAATCGCAGCCGACATAATGCCGCCAGCGTAACCAGCACCTTCACCCGCCGGGAACAATCCGCGCGTATTGATACTTTGCAAATCATCATCATTGCGCTTGATGCGTATCGGTGACGAGGTACGTGTTTCGATGCCGGTCAACACCGCATCGCGCATAGAAAAACCCTTGATCTGTTTTTCAAATGCGGGCAAGGCTTCACGGATTGCATCGATCACATAGTCGGGCAACGATGGATTTAAATCTCCCAACTTCACGCCCGGTTTGTACGAGGGCGTAACCGAGCCTAATACGGTCGATGCTTGGTTAGCGACAAAGTCTCCCACCAACTGCGCTGGCGCATCGTAGTTGCTACCGCCGAGTTCATACGCTTTTGATTCCCACTGCTCTTGAAACTCCATACCCGCCAAGGCGTGACCGGGATAATCCTCCGGCGTAATCCCCACCACGATGCCGGCGTTGGCATTGCGCTCATTGCGCGAATATTGACTCATGCCGTTCGTGACCACGCGTCCAGGCTCCGAAGTTGCCGCCACCACGGTGCCGCCAGGGCACATGCAAAAACTGTAAACCGAGCGACCATTACTGGCGTGATACACGAGCTTGTAATCAGCAGCGCCCAATAATTCATTGCCAGCGTTTGCACCAAATCGACATTTGTCGATCAACGATTGCGGATGCTCAATCCGAAACCCGATTGAGAACGGCTTGGGCTCGATATAGATCCCGCGAGCATGAATCATCCTGAAGGTATCGCGTGCGCTGTGCCCAATTGCCAGCACCACGTGATCTGTCTTAATCTGTGTGCCATTGGATAGCTTGAGTCCACAGACCTTGCCGTCTTCAATTTCAATATCGTCGACTTTGCTCTCGAAGCGAAACTCACCACCCAGCTTTTCGATTTCGGCGCGCATCAGCTCAACCATCTTGACCAGACGGAAAGTACCAATGTGCGGCTTGCTGACGTACATGATTTCTTCCGGCGCGTCGGCTTTGACAAACTCAGTCAACACCTTGCGACCGTAGTGCTTAGGGTCTTTAACCTGCGTCCACAATTTACCATCGGAAAAAGTCCCGGCACCACCTTCACCAAACTGCACATTCGACTCTGGATGCAACTCACGCTTGCGCCACAAACCCCACGTGTCTTTAGTTCGTTCGCGCACCACTTTGCCGCGCTCTAAAATGATCGGTTTAAATCCCATCTGCGCCAGTATCAGAGCGGCAAAAATCCCGCAGGGACCAAAGCCAATCACCACCGGTCGCGTCTGTAAATTATCGGGCGCTTGTCCAACAAATTTATAACTCGTATCTGGCGCGATCGTGACATGACGGTTGCCCTGCAAGCGTTTTGCCACCTGCGCCTCATCGCGCACCTCCACATCCACGGTGTAGACCAACGCAATCGCGTTTTTCTTGCGCGCGTCGTAACCACGACGGAACACCGTGTAGCCAAGTAGGTCATCGGCCTTGATCGCCAGCCGTGCCACGATGGCAGCAGCCAGATCGGCGTCGGGGTGGGCAAGAGGGAGTTGTACGTCAGTCAGTCGCAACATGCTTGGGGTTCCAGCTTAATTTCCAGCCAATTTTCAGCTTAATTCATGAATCTGAGCTGCCGCCAGAATCCGCTCGGCGACAGCGCGCCATTTTACTCTAGCCGCACGCGAAACAATCACGACGGCTAAGGTTGATAGATAGTGCGGGCGGTCATTCTGCTGTTAACACTGTGATTCGCTTTCTTTTTGTACTTTTTTGCTTCGCGGTGACATATCAAGCCTGGCCTCTCCCCTCAACTATTGCCGCCATCTGCCGATATAAGATAAGAGAGACGAGTCACTTTTTTACAATTCACCGGTTAATAGAAGCTGCGCTATGCACCTGTGACCATCTACGCAACGCTTAAGCCACGCTTATGCACACAAAGCCTTATCTACGTTGACGCTGGGAAACAATTTGTTTAAGGTAGTTCACGCAGTACCCTGCCGCTAGCGATAGGCACCACAATAATCGCCGCAGGTTTTGCAAGCATCTACTTAATTGTTAGCACCGGCTCGCTTGAGACAGCGCGGCAAAAGCATTAATAGATACAGCGAAAGGAATGCGAATGAACGCTCCCGACAACGGCGCGCCATCGACGACATCAGATCGTCCGTTAGAATTTTTGTCTTTTACTCTGGGCAAGGAAGAGTACGGGATTTCGATTCAAAAGGTGCAAGAACTGCGCGGTTACGACACGGTGACGCGTATTGCCAATGTGCCTGATTTCATCAAAGGGGTGGTCAATCTACGCGGCATCATTGTGCCGATTGTAGACATGCGCATTCGATTCCAACTTGGCACGCCGACCTACGACGCATTGACCGTGGTGGTCATCATGAACCTGACCAATCGCGTGGTCGGCATGGTAGTCGACAGCGTCTCCGATGTGGTCACGCTCACGCCAGCGCAAATCAAACCAGCCCCAGAAATGTCCGGCGCCGTCGGCACTAATTATTTGACTGGCCTAGGCACTATCGATGATCGCATGCTGATCTTGATCGATATCGACAAGCTGATGAACAGCCCAGAAATGAGTTTGGGCGGGCAAGAATCCGGCTAAAGCAAGTGTCAAATACGCGCATCAAATAACACGCATCAAATCAAATAAGTTTTTTTAATCGACATTTTTCGACATATTCACACGGCAGTTCTTTTTTCAGAGACTTCATTATGCTCAAAAATATAACTATTAAATCCTTGCTGATACTGGTGATGGCGGTGCTGTCGATTTTGCTGGCCACGATCGGTATCTTTTCCTTGCAGGCACTCAATACCACCAATAACAGCCTGCAATCCGTCTATGAAGATCGCATGGTACCGGTGGGGCAGATTGACACGATGATCACGTTGACGATGATGAATCAAATGGATCTCTCTTCCTCGGTACTGGGCAACCCAGATCTGGTGCCCGCCAAAATGGACGCGATAGACAAACGTACTGCGACCATCAGTAAAACATATGAAGCTTATCTTGCAACCTATATCACTCCAGAAGAAAAAGTTTTGGTTGATAAATTTGCCGCTGCCCGCGCAACCTATCTAGAAAAAGCACTTAAACCTGCGGTAGCGGCCACACGCGGAGGTAATATCTTGCGCGTCAATGAATTGGTGAATGGGCCTATTGAAGAATTATTTCCTATAGTGCTTGAAAGTGCGCAGGCATTGATGGACTATCAACTCCACGTAGCAAAATCCGAATACGAACATGCACAATCGCGCTATGCAATGGTACGCAATGTATCGACTGGTGCGATCGTCTTTGGTGTTTTGCTGGCGATCTTCATGGCCTTCTGGCTGATCCGCGCGATTGCCCGTCCATTGAACGAAGCCGTGGGTATTGCCAGAAGCGTGGCAGAGGGCGACCTGACCCAGCAGATCGAAGTCCACTCCACCAATGAAACCGGGCAATTGTTGCAAGCCCTGAAAGACATGAACGATAGTCTCGCGAGCACAGTCAGCACCGTGCGTCGTGGTACGGAAACCATCACCGTTGCATCGGGCGAAATTGCCGCTGGTAATACCGACCTTTCCAACCGTACCGAATCACAAGCCAGCTCACTGGAAGAAACCGCCAGCTCGATGGAAGAGCTGACCTCTACTGTGCGCCAGAATGCTGACAACGCACGCCAAGCTAATCAACTGGTCGTAACTGCCTCCGAAATAGCCGTCAAAGGCGGCTCGGTGGTTAGTGAGGTGGTCACGACGATGGGCTCGATCAAGGATAGCTCACGCAAGATTGTCGACATCATTGGCGTTATCGACAGCATCGCTTTCCAAACGAATATCTTGGCCTTGAACGCGGCAGTGGAAGCAGCACGTGCTGGTGAACAGGGGCGTGGGTTTGCGGTGGTCGCAAGCGAAGTACGCAACTTGGCGCAGCGTAGCGCCAGCGCCGCCAAAGAAATCAAATCGCTGATCGATGACTCGGTGAACAAGGTTGATGTCGGTAGCAAATTGGTCGACCAAGCCGGTAACACGATGGAAGAAATCGTCAACTCGGTTAAACACGTGGCCGATATCATGAGTGAAATCACCTCCGCCAGCTTGGAGCAAAGCGAAGGAATTGAGCAGGTGAATCAAGCCGTCACGCAGATGGATGAAATGACGCAGCAAAATGCCGCTTTAGTTGAAGAAGCCGCTGCCGCCGCACAAAGCTTGAAAGATCAAGCCGTTGAGTTGTCACGTGCGGTCAGTATCTTCAAAGTGAATGACAACGCAGGGCCTGCTTCGATGAGTTTCGATGCGCCAAGCACTCCTGCAAGAGTGGCGACCAGTGTTGCCACCGCTCAGCCGCGCAAGCTGACGCATAAACAAAGCAGCGCGGCGCCGGCCAATGCGGTCACCAAACCAGTTGCGCTACCGCAAAAACCGATAGCCGCGGACAAGGCGGATGATGATTGGGAAGAATTCTGAGGTACACCAAGGCGTAAAAATTAATAACAAAACTGTTTCTACAAGCCCTAAACATTGCTTTCTAATAAGGCGAAACAGCGATTGAACCGTACTTTGTGGGTACTTTTGATAACGCTGCAACGATGCGCATACCGCGCAGACTTGCAGCGTTTTTTTGTCATCAAGCTGTCATATCGTTGATTTATTCTTCAGACCGATACAAGCCTCTACCAATAACGCGCAAATAAAAATGCACCGACTGGACAACGACTATCGATCGTTAATTGTCGATGACATCAATTTGATAGACAATGGCAAGCGCGTGTTGATTTCAGCCGCCCTAACGATTCCTATTTTTTCGCGACTGCCACATGAGCAAACTCAGCCAACCTAGCAAAACCGTAGCAAAAACTTCAGTAAAGCCTGCAGCAACCCGCCCGGCCTTCATCGTCAAAAATTCTGCCGTACACGGACGTGGTGTTTTTGCCACCCGCGCCATCCCGGCCGATACTTTTTTGGTCGAATATGAAGGGGAGCGTATTTCAGAAAAGACCGCGAACAAACGTCACGGTGCCGATCCAGAAAATCCGTACCACACCTTTTTCTTCAGTCTGGAAAGCGGCAAGCTGATCGATGGCGGTGTTGACGGTAGTGACGCGCGCTGGATTAATCATGCGTGCGAACCAAACTGCGAAGCACGCGAAGAAAAAGGTCGTGTCTACATCTACACCTTGTCTGATATCAAGCGCGGAGAAGAATTTAACTACGATTACGGCTTGGTGCTGGAAGAGCGTCAAACCAAGGCGCTGAAAAAGGCGTACGAATGTCGTTGCGGCGCACCGACTTGCCGCGGCACCATGCTGGCGCCCAAGGAAAAAGCACCAAAGAAGAAGAAAAAGAAAAAAGGTAAAAAGAAAGATTAATGCCAATTAGACCAGGCAAAGCGATAACACCTGACGAGGGCTGCGCGACTGAATTGCAAACGACAATTTTGCATCCAAGCATCATATTCATAATACATATAAGTGATATTGGAAATTGGAATTGGCGTTAGCGCTGGGCTCTCCCTATAATTCAGTTGTCTCCTCTATGTCTCCTCCTTTGATATAGATTCAGCCCGCTCCCTAGCGGGCTTTTTTTTGCCTAATTTCTTTGTTACTGATGGCCGCCTCTTTTTTGCGCACCTGTAACCTATTCGGCCATGATCGCGTATTCCTTTATGGACTCTATACCAAACCTATGTTGATCAAAGCCACTATTTGGAAAGCCTCCTGATATTCACAAAATGAATATCGGATATCAAAAAATGAAATTGGCGTTACATTCTACGATTGCCTATACTTCGTTTGTCTCCTCTATGTCTCCTCCTTTGATATAGATTCAGCCCGCTCCCGTAGCGGGCTTTTTTTTGCCTTTTAAAAGCAAAAACCGCCAGAAAAACCGCGTCGCCATCAGGTTCCCGCACTGCAATCAGCCAATTTAGCGCCCCGTATCAAACCAACGGCTGATGGCGATAGCAGTCCGCGGCATGGTCATTGACCAGCCCAATTGCCTGCATATAGGCATACACGATGGTAGAGCCGACAAATTTAAAGCCGCGCTTGCTTAGGTCCTTGGACAACTGATCCGAAAGTGCCGTTTTAGCCGGCGTGTCATCTATGCTTTTACGACTATTCAAAATTGGTACCCCGTCTACATAAGCCCACAAAAAGGGATCCAAACCGCCAATCTCATCTCGCAGTCGTAAATAAGCTTGTGCATTGGTAATCGTTGCCGCCACCTTCAATTTATTGCGCACAATGCCCGGGTTAGCCAGTAATGCCGCTACTTTGTCAGCATCGTAACGCGCAATTTTTTCCGCATCCCAATGATCGAATGCAAGCCGGTAACTTTCTCTTTTGTTGAGAATAGTTGACCAACTCAAGCCAGCCTGCGCCCCCTCCAAATTCAGTAGCTCAAACAGTCGCGTCTCATCATGACAAGGCACGCCCCATTCTTCATCGTGATAGGCGAGATAAAGTGGGCTAGCCGGATTAGCCCAGCGGCAACGGGAGAGTTGAGTAGACATGCGTGAGATTCCTGCTGAAGCGATATGAGAATTTTGATTATCAACGATACTGACAACCAATATCTAGAGCAACATGCAATATCGACGAACACATTTGCTTATGCGTTTACTTGTGTATTCAGACGCATTGATCAAAAATGACGCCTCCTGAGTAAACCTTGCTCACCGTCCATCCCGCCGGAACCCGCATGCCTTGTCCTTTGCATAGTCTTTACCCGATTGCCTCAAACAGTACAGGCGTAAGCATGTATTGGAGCCGGACATGAGTTCCGCATTGGTCAATGTGGAATTGGCAAATGCGACATCACAAAATGCACCGGTGCCACGCGTCGCCATCATCGGCGGTGGCCCAGCTGGCTTGATGGCGGCAGAAGTGCTGAGCGCGCAGGGCATCAAGGTTGATCTGTACGATGCGATGCCGTCAGTGGGACGAAAATTTTTGCTGGCTGGGCGCGGTGGCCTCAATCTCACGCATACCGAACAAGCCGCAGGATTTTTATCGCGCTATGGCGCACGTACCGCCCAGATTGCGCCGCTGTTGCAACAGTTCGATGCGCAGGCCTTACGCAACTGGGCACATGGACTGGGTGTCACCACCTTTGTCGGCAGTTCCGGCCGCGTTTTTCCGGCAGAGATGAAAGCAGCACCGTTGTTGCGCGCGTGGTTAAAGCGACTGCGTGAAGCTGGCGTACATTTCCATATGCGTCATCGCTGGCTGGGTTGGGACTCACTAGAAGAGGCCGCCGTTGAATCGGCAAAATCATCCGTCACACAAGTCGATGCGTCGGCAAAACAAGCGTTGCTCTTTGCCACGCCGCAAGGGCAAATCACCATCAACGCAGATGCCACGCTGCTTGCACTCGGTGGCGGGAGCTGGGCAAGATTGGGTTCTGACGGTGCATGGCTGCCATTGCTGACACAGCGCGGCATAGCCATTGCGCCACTACAGCCGGCTAATTGCGGCTTTGACGTCGCGTGGAGTGAACATTTCAAAACCCGTTTTGCTGGCCAGCCTCTCAAGACCGTAGTGGCAACTTGCCTCGACATGGCAGGCCTCGCACATTCAAAACAAGGCGAATTTGTCGTCAGTGAAAATGGCGTCGAAGGCAGCCTGATTTATGCATTGTCAGCCAGTTTGCGCGATCGGATTACGCAAGACGGCTCCGCTACTCTCACCCTCGATCTACTACCGGATAAATCGCTAGAGCGTGTGCGCTCCGAAGTCGCTCATCCGCGTGGTGCGCGCTCTATGTCCAGCCACTTACAAAGTAAGGTTGGCATCAGCGGTGTCAAGGCGGGTTTGCTGCGCGAAGTATTGGCGAAGGACGATTATGCCAATCCCGATAGATTGACCGCGGCTATCAAAGCGTTGCCAATACGATTGACTGCCGTGCGTCCGCTGGATGAGGCAATTAGCAGCGCTGGTGGCGTGCGCTTCGAAGCACTAGACGCCCATCTAATGTTGAAAAAGCTACCCGGCATATTTTGCGCTGGCGAGATGCTGGACTGGGAAGCCCCCACCGGCGGTTATCTATTAACCGCCTGTTTTGCCAGTGGGTATTGCGCGGGCTTGGGTACGTTGCAACATTTACGATCAGCGCAGAAAAACTAACCCCTGCTTAAACCAAGCCGCGATCTGCCAGCTCCTGCTTCAGATAAGCGTAAAACACCGGTGCCGCAATCACGCCAGGAATACCAAACACCGACTCCATCACCAACATCGCCGTCAGCAGCTCCCATGTGCGCGCATTGATATGGTCGCCAATGATCTTAGCGTTGAGAAAATACTCGAGCTTGTGCAAGGTAATCAGAAAAGCCAGGGATCCCACCGCGACGTCCAACGAATGCGATAAGCCCACGATCACCAACACCGTATTCGAGATCAGATTGCCAGCCACCGGCAACAAACCAACGATAAAGGTCAAAATGATCATGGTCTTACGCAAAGGTAAATGCACATCTAACAGCGGCAAAATTGCCAGCAGATAGAACGCCGTAAGAATCGCGTTAATCAACGCTATGCGTACCTGCGCAAAGACAATATTGCGAAATGCCAAGTTTAAATTCACCACGCGTTCATGCAAGGCTGCGGCCAATGGACGGTATACAGTGCGTGCTGTCGTGTCATACAAAGCCGCCATCGCACCAATGATCATGCCGATCAGAAGGTGCGCAAAAACGCGGCCAGCCTCGGTACCAAACGAGCGCGCCTCCAACGCATGCTCATGCAACCAGCCGGTAATCAACTTGCGCAAGGCATCCGCATCCACCGGTACATACGCGGCCAACCATGCGGGCACCTGACTACGCGAGGCTTCCAAAATGTCGGCCATCTTTTCCAGCAACACGGGTAGACGGCCCGCATCGCTTTGTAAAAAAGTCACCAAACCCCAAATCCCCGCCGACAAAGCCGACACCACAAATATACTCAGCAAGCCCACACTCACCATCTGCGCTCTTTGGCCACGCATTTTGCGCCCCAACTTGGGCGCCAACAAATGCACCAGCGCATACACCAGCAAACCCGAGAACAAGGCTGCCAACAATCCACGCCACATCACAAGACATAACGCCAACGCGGCCAGAATATAAGAGGCGATGACAATCGGGTTCGGCCTGGATGACTCAGACATAGGGGCGCGCCTAAAAAAAGGGGGGAGTTAATCACGACAATCGAATTACCTAATTATGCGGTAGATCGCGCAAAATGTGATAATTCTCGCTTCACTCATATGCAAGCTCCCACACTTTTACAGGACACCTCATGATTCTCGAACTCGTCGACATCCGTATCCACCCCGGCCAACAAAATGAATTTGACGCTGCCGTGCAGCGTGGACTGGCAGACGTGATCGGCAAAGCCAAGGGCAACCAAGGCTATGTCGTCAATAAATGTGTGGAAACGCCAGAGCGCTATGTGATTCAGATCTACTGGGAAACACTGGAAAATCACACTGTCGATTTTCGTGAGTCGCCAGCATTCCAAGAATGGCGTGCGATTGTTGGGCCGTTTTTTGCAGTGCCACCCGTGGTGGAACATTTTAATCAACTCGCGAAATCGGCTTGAGAAACCTATCAACAGTCTCACAGATAACGTTGGCGGTAACCGGTTGCGGCGCGAGTTGGACTGGCCGGAGAAACCCCTGCGATTAGGCAGTCCGTCTCGACCGCCATGTTAGGCGATTTTTTTGACTGGGAAGCGCTGCGCCTCAATGCTGAGAGCGCGCTTAAGTCCACGAGTCATAGTGATGCACCCAGCATTCAATAACGAATTTTTCCATCCCGTCCGGAATTACAGCGCGGTTCCATCCTTCGCCCGCAAATGTTTTGAGAGCCAGTTCATTTTCCCACTCAGAAATCATTGCGTATTCATCGGGGGCCCAGATTGTGGGTTTGAGAACAAATGCCGAAATAAAACCTGGTGCATCATTAACCTGATGCACGGAAACCGAAGAGAACTTTTCCTCGAACTCTTGCTTTAGTTCCGGCACGATTTGAACTCTAAATATTCTTGTAATTGACATTAATCGAAGAGCCTTCTTTGCTTAGGCCTAATTTGTTTAAAAGTGATGAAATAACCTGGCGCGTGCCGTATAACTTGGTATCTGCTTCCACGAAAACTCGCTTGGATATTAGCTAAAAAAGAATGTGCTGTGCAAATAATCAGTTATAAACAAAACCTAAATAGCGGCAGGCCTTTTACGATAATAAATGTCTGAAACCGATCATAAAATTATGCGTATCTCCGTGTGATTAATTTTTTGACAGCTTAGAAGATATCGATACGCTCCTGAACAATGGCGGGTGATCATATCCGTCCAATTTTTGTAAACGCTCAATAAAAAAGCGGCACATTTGCGCCGCTTTTTTTAGGGTAGTTCTGAATAAATCGGTCAATCTTAAAACCAAAATCAGGATTTTTCTGGGTTATAGCTTTTGAAGTTTTCCGCGTAGTCGCTGAAATTCTCTTTCAACATTTTGTCGAACTCGGTGCGGAAATACGTCACTGCATTGTCCAGATCAGCTCTGAACGCAGCGTCCGAAGGCGCATCATTGGATGCGGTAAATGCATTGAACCGCGCGGTTGCGTACATCATCGAGGCGCACACTTGGCCCAAGGTCGCACCCTTGCAATTCTCGTTTGCTAGCTGAATAAAGCTGTCAGCCAGATCCCAGAACTTTTGGTTTGGATCAGGTGGCGCAGGTGGTTTGCGGGTAATTTCGGTTGCTTTGAAGTCGTCGTCGCTCATATTGATCAGCTCATTTAAATCGGATTAAACACACAGCAAATTGCGTGGTGCTGCGCCGCATACCAAAACGGTTGGCATTAATACGCATTGCTAAATAGTGGCTGCGATGCAGCAACGATCACATTTGATCGCGTGCATCTCGCATGCATCTGGTACTAGCCTGCTATTTTCTCATATCCGGCGATCTGTCTGTCATGCCAGCGCGCCAATAGCAAGACAGCGACTCCGGCGCCGATCAAGGCCATGAACATATCGGATTGGGTATCCCACACATCGCCCTGAGTGCCAAGAAACTCGTCCGCGCCTTGTCCCATGATCAGAGCCGCCCACCACTCAATAAGCTCGTAACAAGCGCTGATCGCCATCGCCACGCAGACCGATAAAAAAGCAGCCATTTTGCGACCCGACACATGGTGTCCACGCAATAAAATTTCCTTTGCCAGCAAGGCTGGCACCAAACCTTGGACAAAATGTCCTAGCTTGTCGTATGGATTTCTCGCCAATGAAAAGATATCCTGTACCCAAAATCCGATCGGTACCTGCGCGTAGGTATAGGTGCCGCCAACAATCAGAATCAGCGCATGTAAAAAGATGAGCGCATACAAAAGATTGGTGAGCGGAAAACGGCTATAGGTCCAGATCAACACTGGCAACGCAATCCACACGGGCATGGTTTCCATCAGCCAGGTCAATCGTTCGTGTGGATTTAGTCCGGACAGGCACAGTATGCAGAGCAACAGCACGGCGGCGATTGTGAGTATGGTTTTTTGTCGCTGGTATGACGCCGCTGTTTGCATGAGACATCCGCTTGGTTGATGAGGAATCGACAAGCTGCACGATAGGGCATTTGAGTATCTTGTACAACAGGAACAAGAAAATTTGCGTGATAGCGTCGCGGTTTCTTGTACTATGCGGCGAGACGGTCGAATCCCCAGCACCGCTAAAAATAACAATTATTGAAAGTCGTCATCTGCAATGAGAATGTCGCACGCCATGCACCGCCTCACATTATGGATCGCCATGTGCGCGATCCTGATGGCGGCGCTCGCACCGTCGATCTCGCATGCGATTGCGGCGGCAAGCAACGCACCTAATACGTGGGTGGAAATCTGCTCGGTCAACGGCAACAAGCTGGTACAGATCGACAACGACAGACAATCGCCAGACCCAGTCAACCACACTACCCATTTTGAACATTGCCCGTTTTGCATGATGCATGCGGTCAGTTTAGGTATGCCACCTTCGGCCGAGTTCAAGCTGCCGGTGCTGGAAGGCACGCACATCATCCCTTCGCTTTTTTATCAAGCTTCGCGTCCATTATTTGCATGGGCCACCGCGCAACCACGCGCACCACCGCTTTTTTCCTGACGTCATTTTTGCGTAGCCCGCTGCCATTGACTATTCGGCAGTGAAATCGGCACGCATCTATCGCTGTGACCATTCTAGATTCGCAAAAACTTGTCGGCGATTTTTAGAGCATTTGCAATTGCTTGGTACATAGCACGTTCATGATCAGTCCGCGTATCTGCGGAATAAGGAAAAACATGCGCAAGCATCCCAATCTGCGAGCACTCTCAGTTAGTCTCGCGCGTAAACGCACCAACTTCCATCGTATTTTTTCATCATCGATACCACTAACACCGCTGTTGTTGAGCCTATCTATTTCTACTGCTTATGCACAAGAAAATATCTTGCCAGCGGTGACCGTAACCACAGCACCTGTTTCTACTACCTTGCCGGATATTGATGCGGCGCGCGCCAACATCGCTACCGTTGCTGGCGGAGCCAATGTGGTCGATGCGGAGCAATACAAGGAAGGGCGTGTTTCCAACTTAAATGATGCGCTGCAATTTTCGCCCGGCGTTTTTATCGCCTCACGTTTTGGTGCGGAAGAATCACGCATGTCGATACGCGGCTCAGGTTTGCAACGCACTTATCACATGCGCGGGATCCAAGTATTGCAAGACGGCGCTCCATTAAACCTTGCTGATGGCTCGGTCGATTTTCAGGCGGTGGAGCCCCTATCCACGCGCTACATCGAGGTCTATCGTGGTGCCAACGCATTACAGTACGGCTCAACCACACTAGGCGGCGCGGTCAATTTTGTTAGCCCATCCGGGCTGACTGCCGCACCATTTTCTGCACGACTGGAGGCTGGTAGCTTTGGTTATCGACGCGGGCAAATTTCCGCTGCTGGCAAAGCCGATAGCGTAGATTGGTATATAGCCGGTTCTGAATTCAAGCAAGATGGTTTTCGCGATCACGCAAGACAAGATACGCAACGCTTTTCCGGCAATATCGGCTTGCGCTTGAATGCAGACATCGAAACACGGTTTTTCATCAGCGCCGTTAATACCAATTCGGAATTGCCTGGCGCACTCACCGCAGCAGAGATGCGCGTTAATCCGCGCCAAGCCGACTCCTCTGCAATCAAGGGTAACCAACATCGCGATTTTGATTTATACCGACTATCCAATCTCACCACGGTCCGCTTGAATGCAGATCAACATCTGGAGTTTGGTGCCTTCTATTCGTACAAATCATTGTTCCATCCTATTTTTCAAGTACTGGAGCAAAAATCAGATGACTATGGTATCAACGCTCGTTTTGTCAGCGAACGCGCAATCGGCAATCACCGCAACCGTTTGATCGCTGGTATCTCCTTGGCAGAAGGCCAGCTAGCAGATGATCGTTTCGTCAATGTGAATGGTCAGGCCGGTATGCGCACGGCGGAATCAAAGCAACGTTCAAACAATTACACTGCATTTGTGGAAAATCAGTATTTCTTTTTGCCACAAACAGCTGTCATTCTCGGCGCGCAAGTGACTGAGACAAAGCGTCGCCTCTATGATCAATACCTGTCGAATGGCGATAATAGTGTGGACAAAAACTATCGTTATGTTTCGCCCAAACTCGGACTATTGCACGAACTAAGCGCAGACACGCAGCTATACAGCAATGTCAGTGGTAGTTACGAGCCCCCTACTTTTGGCGAACTTGCAGGTGGCCCTGCGGTGACGTCCGTTGATGCGCAACGTGCGACCACATTTGAGATTGGCACACGCGGTGTGTCGAAAAATACCTGGGGTAATCTGCGCTGGGATGTGTCGCTGTATCGCGCACAAGTCAAAGACGAACTGCTCGCATTAAACGATGCTAGCGGCAATCCACTCGGCACCACCAATGCAGGGCGCACCATACATCAAGGCATAGAGGCGGGACTGGAAGCAAACCTCGGTTCTCGTTGGGTGATGCGAGGTAGCTATCTATTAAACGATTTTCGCTTCAATGGCGATGCTGCTTATGGCGACAACCAACTGGCCGGTGTGCCACGACAGGTCGCCAAAGCGGAAGTGTTATTTAAACCCGGTTTCGGTTTTTATATCGGACCTAATATCAGTGCTGCTTCATCGAGCTGGATAGATCACGCAAACACCGTGCAAGCGGCTGGTTACAGCGTATGGGGTCTAAAGATCGGCCAGCAAGCGAACCAGAAATTTTCGTGGTTTATCGACGCGCGCAACCTGGAGGATAAAAATTATGCCGCCACAACCGGCGTCGTCGCCGATGCCAAAGGGGTAGATAGTCGCCAGTATTATCCGGGTGATGGTCGTTCCGTGTATGCAGGCATAGAGCTGAAATACTAATCGCACGATGATCTCCACAACCGAAACCTACCCCAGCGTGCTCACCAAACGTCGCAGCCTGTTTTGGCGCATCCACTTTTGGGCGGCACTGATTGCATCGCCATTTGCACTACTGGCAGCGCTGACTGGCATCTTGTATCTATTCTCTCCCCAGATAGAACAATATCTGTATGCGCATCTTGATCATGTACAAGTACGTGACGAGCGGCTGGCGCTGGATACGGTCGTCGCTGCCGCACAAGCTGCCATGCCGCACGGTGCAACGTTGAATGCGGTTTTTCCAGCGCAACATGCAGATGACAGCGTGCGACTACTGTTCATTTCTCCACAACTTACATCTGCTAACCAGGAGCAAGGACACTCGACGCATGGTGCGATGCGTAATACAGCGACTGCAGCACCATTGTCATCTTGGGTAGCCGACGCAATTGGCACAAGCGTTTATGTCGACCCCTATTCTGCCCAAGTACTCGGCATACAAACCGCCAACACACGCTTTAGCGCATGGAGCAAAAAGCTGCATTCGCAATTGCTACAAGGTGAGGGTTGGCGCTGGATGATCGAGTTAGCAGCCAGTTGGCTAATGGTGATGCTATTGACGGGTATCTGGCTATGGTGGCCGCGTCGACTCACAGACGGCGTGCCAGAGCGGGATGCTGTTGGTCGACGCTGGTGGTCGCAATGGCATGCCTTTCTTGGCGTAACCCTCAGCATCCTTAGTTTCGTGATGCTAACGACCGGACTAACTTGGAGCAAATATGCTGGTAGCCAAATCCGTTGGATGCGCGATGCGGTTGGCCAGCAATCACCCCAAGCACCGCGTGGATTACGTTCTACACCACTGACAAATACCTTGGCGATGAACTGGCAGCAGGCAAACGATGCGACACAGCATTTGGCACCGAACATCGCCTTACGACTGATCGCACCCTCAGTAAAAAATGGCACATGGCGTGTGATGAGTGCCAATCCAGCACAAGCGTTACAACGTACCGACATGCTGCTAGACGCATACAGTGGCAAGGTACTGTTTCGTGCGGGCTGGCGCGATCAGACTATTTTCGGCCAGGCAACTGGGATTGGCATTCCGTTTCATCGCGGTGAGCTAGGGTGGTGGAATCAATTGCTGTTACTCGTGTTTGGTTTAGGTATTTTGTTTTCACTGATTTCTGGCTGGGTCATGTTCGTCAAGCGTAGACAAACCGGTGCACCAGCTCTACCAAAATTGTTACCGGGTGCATGGCGCGCTGCGTCCCCTTTGTTTTGGCTAGTCGCCATTGCGCTGTGCATTGCGATGCCAGTGCTTGCTGTGTCTGCTACCTTGGTGTTACTACTAGAATTTACACTCGCTCGCCAACGGATGAATGGCACTGCACAGTAGAATAAGCGTGCCCAACTTAGTCACTCATCAGTAAATCAGAACGGACTACGCACCACAAAGCGGATATTGTTTTTAAATTGAAACATTCAGGAGTTGATTATGAAAAAAATTATCATTGCATGTGCCCTTACTTTGGCTGCCTCGGCGGCCATGGCAAAAGTGACTGTCACCGAGCCATGGGTGCGCGCGACAGTCGCGCAGCAAGTAACTGCAGGCGCTTACATGCAATTGCATAGCACTTCAAATGCGCGTTTAGTATCGGTGCAATCACCGGTGGCCAAACAAGTTGAAGTACATGAGATGTCGATGCAAGACAACATCATGCGTATGCGACAAATCGACGGTCTGCCGCTGCCAGCCGGCAAAATCGTTGAATTAAAACCCGGCTCTTTTCATCTGATGTTGACGGGGCTCAAACATGAACTCAAAGCCGGTGAGCATGTGCCGATGACGCTAACGATAGAGCAAGATGGAAAACGTGAAAATCTATCGATTGAGGCGCCGGTACGCGCACTCGGTAGCAATGCAGTCAAGCCCGCTACGCATGAAAAAATGCATCAGTCTATGGAAGGCAAGATGGATAAGGGAAGCATGAAGATGGATATGTCTGGGCATCATTGACCCGCAGCCATTGACGCGTTTAGCCTTGTGGTGCAGTGGCCGAAAAATTGCGCTCGCGCAATGCATGCAAATAGACGCACACGACTACACGCATGCGTTGTGTGGTGGGCGAGCTTGCTCGCCGACAAATAAACGGATGGAATATTTTACGCGCGCTATTGCTACTGAGATTTACTACGAATATTTTTGGCGCTGTAGACGTCGCGCCTGTCTAACTAGCCGCTAACGAGCCGATGTTACGGACATGTTATTGCGGTGTTATCTGCTTTCGTGCTTGCACGCATGCTGCGAATATTCCATTGCTGCAATTTATACCGGATTAAAACGCGAATTCCCAGTGAGTGCATCCATCGTCACTCGATGTCCGAGGCGCGGTCCACCGTTTTTTATTTCGCAACTGAGAATGTCGCAGTGCCGATACATCTGCCGCAACTTGCGTTCGGCATGCTCACGATCAACTCCGGCAATAACGATGCTTTCGAGTTTTTGCCCTTCCCGTGTTTTCACCGAGAAATCATATTTAACCATGACAGCTCCTTCGGTCGTACAGTCTTTAAAGATCGCCACCATTGTTGCGCAACGAATTGCCACACTAGCATGATCCCATATATTAGATTGCCTAAATGTAACTATAAGTAACAAATTGTGGTGATTTTGCATAAAAAAGCATGCAAAATCGCCTTAAATTAGAAAAAATCGTCCTCCCATAGGCATTTTTACCAAAATCTTGCGCCCTACCTATTTCTGGAGATATTTAGGTTCCATGCCTTGCATTCGGTCATCGGACTGACCACAATGCAACGAGGAGCGGATGAACAAATCTTTCATCGCAACCTTTGAAATAATGCGCGGTCACAAAAGACCTTCTTCCATTTTTTGCTAAGGATTTGCTATGCGCGTAGACATTTACAGACGACCTGAACATGCCGGCCATTTTTCCTATCTCGCCGTCCCCGAAGACAAGATCATTCCCGAGGAAGTAATGAATACGGATTGGGAACAAACTGATCGTGGTGTCGTGATTGAGGACGACGCCAAACGTATGGAGGATTTTGCGATCAACGATCCCTTGGCTCAGATAAAGCTGAAAGGCTATGCGATTACCAGCGTCAAAGAATTAGCCGATACGCCCAAACCCTAAGTTACCCGTAGAAAATGAATGCGCATAAATTATGTGCATTCATTTTAAAAATTTACGCCTTCTCAGTTCCCTCATCGCACAGCGATACACGTCGAAAAATATCCATTTAACAAGACGTCATTCCCGCCTCGGTTTTGCCGGCCCACCAGTCTCATCTGACTTAACCTTGTATGCTCGCGACACAGCAGTTGTGCGCTGCTATGACCAGTCGCCTCATCGCCCATTGTTATAGCAATCACATGACCCATCGTTTATAACAATCTATTGAGCACAGTATTTTTATACTCCCTTACAATAGCGGCAATTCAAATGGAGCCTGCATGTTTTCTTCCGATTCTCTTAAGGCGCTGCTGCAACAGAAAAAAGTCCGCCTTTTACTGGCAGCGATCTCGCTAATATTTGCCCTTATCGGCATTCACCTACTCCTGACTGGCGTCGATCGCGCAGATTGGTTGCGCGGAGGCGGCAATATATTAATTTGGGGTGGCTTTGCCGTCACAAATCTGGCGAAAGCCTATAACCGCAGCACCTCTGGTCTCAACATTCCGATCAATATCGGCGGCGTGCTACTCGTTGCCAGTTGGTTCGTATAACCATGTGTTCGGATCACGCGATGCAATACAGACACTTCAAAGGTGGCATTTATAATTTTATTTGCGCCGCCAAATTGGAGTCCGATCCGAATATCGTCATGATCGTCTACACTGCAGCCGATGGCTCCTATTGGACACGCCCAGAATCGGTCTTTTTTGAGCTGATTGAGCATGAAGGAAAAACGGTGCAGCGTTTTACGCCGATTACAACGTAACGCGATCATCTGACATGGTCTATCGCTAGGAGACTCATTTGTACGCGCTTATCATTGAAGACAATCCCGATATCGTCGCCAATCTCTATGGTTTTCTGGAACCGCTAGGCTATACACTGGATGTCGCGATGAATGGCTCGGCTGGCGTCATGCGTGCTGCTAGCGAGCATTACGATGTGATCGTACTCGATCTTGAATTGCCGGGGCTGGATGGTATTGAAGTCTGTCGTCAATTGCGCAAGGACAAACGGTTAGCGACGCCGATTTTGATGCTGACGGCGCGCGATACTGTCAACGACAAGCTGAGCGGTTTTGAGGTCGGTGCCGACGATTATTTGGTCAAGCCATTTTCTATGGTGGAGTTGGATGCTCGGCTCAAAGCTTTAGTAAGACGAGCGCGTAACGAAACCGTCGATCACATACTCGAGTTTGGTGAGTTGCGCTACGACCTAAGCCGCTGTGAAGCTAAACGTGCGGGTCACAAATTAGCGCTAACACCGACTGGTTTTAAACTGCTCGAAGCCTTGATGCGTAAAGCGCCAGCACTGATTACGCGCGAGGAACTGATGCGCGAAATTTGGGGTGACGACCCACCCGACAGCGATGCATTACGTACCCACATCCATGCCTTACGACAGGCGATCGATAGGCCTTTCATTCACCCTATGCTGCGCACACTCGCAGGCAACGGCTATCGCCTGATTGACCATGACGAAACGTAGACACTCGATCTCGGTGCGAATTGCTGGTGCATTTTTTTTACTGGCATTTATTTTCTGTACTTTCTTTACCGTGGTCAGCAATTTTTCTTTGAATGTCGTGGAGAGGCAGCTAGTCAACAATCGCTTAAAAAAAGTGACCACACAATTAATCGATCAATATCAACAGCATTTGTTAACGTCGACCATAGAAGATAACTTTTATGTGAATGAAGAAATCCCCGCGGAGTATCGTAATTTGCGAGAGGGAATCCACGAAGTTCATGGACAAGGACGCGAAGTAACCGTCAGTATTCGCAACATAGGCAACGATCACTTTGCGGTGGCAGATGACACCAGTGATTTTGCCGCCACCGAAAAGATCACGCGTATCGCTTTAGGCGTCGGTTTTGTTGCCAGTCTGTTACTCGCTATTTTGTTGGGCTGGATAGCATCGCGTCGCATCGTGGCGCCAGTAACAGCTTTAGCGGCTGCCATCGAGCGCGATGATCCATCATCATCACTGCCATCGTTACAATCAAATGATGAAATAGGCATGCTGGCGCGCGCCTACGCCAAGCGCACCAATCAGCTGCATGGTTTCTTAGCCGATGAAAAGCTTTTTACCGGGGATGTCAGCCATGAGTTGCGCACGCCGCTGACGATTATTCTCGGCGCCTCTGAACTTCTCACAGTCAGATTGCAGAATATGCAGGAAGAACAGGATGTGGCTGAGCGAATCCGTCGCATTGCCACCGAAGCATCCGAACGGGTTGGCGCGTTACTGCTGCTGTCGCAATCACCCACTGCGTTAATAGGCGCGCCGATGTCACTGACGCATCTGATCGAGCGCGAGATTGAACGCTGTCAGATCATGCTGCTCGACAAACCTGTAAATATCACATTTGATAGCGGTAGCGAAGAAGTCTGGGTCCATGCGCGCGCAGAATTAGTGGGCATCGCCATCGGCAATCTGATCCGCAATGCTTGTCAATATACAGAGCGGGGTGTGATCAAGATCAGTTTGCATCAGACGCAATTGAGCATTGAAGACCAAGGCCCGGGACTACCGGAAAATGTGCGCCATCGTCTATTCCAACGTTTCGTACGCGGCCAGGATCATCAGCATGTGGGATCAGGGCTAGGACTAGCGATTGTTAAACGCGTAATCGACCATCTTGGTTGGCAGATTAGACATGAAACGATAGTTGTTGGAGGTAGTCGATTTATTATCGACTTTGATAAGCTGGCCATCGATGACGAAGAGCAGAGTCAACACAGCTAAATACGGGTGAATTATTTTCTAAAAGGTGGACCACCTTAACAACGCCTTAACGGCATCTCAATTACCGTCGACACTTCTAAACGTTCATTGAACTGTATTTTGAAATCGCCGTCATTGTCTTCCCCATGGGGAGGCGCATCCTACTCACAGCAAATACGGCCAATATTCGACCGTTTTAGCAGCCTCAGCATTGAACATCTGGCAATACTTGCGAGCCTGTTCTTTTCGCTGACATCGAATCATCTGTTCTTCTCCGCCGCCCTTACTGGCCGTGATTGGTCGCAAGCTGCCACTTGGCTATTTGCGCTGGCCATTTTTATCACGATTACTGCATTGCATACCGCTGGCTTGTTGCTGATACTCAATCGCTGGAGTGCGAAGCCGGTATTGACCATTCTTTTTTTCGCCACTGCCGCCGCGTCTTATTACATGGACAAGTACACGGTTTTTTTTGACCCGGACATGGTCAGAAATATATTGCGTACTGATGTTAAAGAAGCCGGCGAACTACTTTCGCTCGAACTGTGCGTTCACATGTTGATCTACGCTGTGCTGCCAGCAGTGGTTGTCTGGAATTTGCAAATCGTCAAAAGAAAAACTTGGCTGCGTACTATCATGGCGCGCTTTTTTTATTTGATCGGTGCATTGCTTTTAACTGCAGCATGCATCTTTCTGGTGTTTCAGGATTTTTCGTCATTGATGCGAAATCATAAGGAAGTGCGTTATCTGATAACCCCCAGCAATTACCTGTATTCACTGACGCGTGTATTGACTAAAGATACCCAACAAGCAAACAAGCCACGCCTACCCATTAGCTCGGATGCAACACTCAGTGCCGCCGGTTGGAGCAAGCGCGCAAAACCGCTGCTATTCGTTATGGTCGTCGGTGAAACGGCGCGCGCGGCAAATTGGGGGCTCAACGGCTATGAGCATCAAACCACACCGGAACTGAGTAAGCTCGACGTCATGAATTTTACTAACGTATCGTCGTGCGGTACTAATACAGAAGTCTCTGTACCGTGCATGTTTTCACCTTATGGTCACCACAACTACGATCAGGATGCGATTCAACAACATCAATCTTTACTGCACATCATTGACCATGTCGGCATCAAAACGATTTGGCGCGACAATCAGGCTGGCTGCAAAGGTGTGTGCGATGGATTAGAGGAACAACGCTTGGATAGCAGCAAGGATGCTGAGCTATGTGAAGATGACCGCTGCTTGGATGAAATCTTGTTAAAAAATCTCGATGCAGAAATCAAAAAGGCAAAGAACGGTAATCTATTCATCGTCTTGCATCAGCTCGGCAATCACGGCCCCGCTTATTACCGCAGATATCCCGCCTCAATGCGTAAATTCACGCCAACTTGCGATACTGCAGATCTAAGCAAATGCACACGCGAAGAGATCGTCAATAGTTATGACAATGCGTTGCTGTACACAGATCATCTACTTGCCAAAACGATTGCCCTACTCAAGCAGCAGACCAACTACGATACTGCGATGTGGTACATGTCTGACCACGGTGAATCGCTTGGCGAAAATGGTATCTATCTACATGGCATGCCGTACTCCATCGCACCCAAGGAGCAAACTCACGTGCCAATGGTGATGTGGATGTCGCAGGACTTTACGACCGACTTTGGCTTGAACCGGAATTGTCTAGCGAACAAAGTACATCATGCGATTAGCCACGACTATCTATTCTCATCGATACTCGGCATGTTGCAAATCAAATCCAAATACTACGATCCTGCTTACGATCTCAGTGCTAGCTGCCGCCAATAATTAAACAATCACTTTTATCTAAATGACGTATGAGCAACGGTTCCCGCAGGATCGTTGTTCATTTTTTTATATCCTGCTCTGATCCGATATAATCTGCCGGCCTAAAACCACTCATTCGCAACAAATCCCCCATAGTCCTATCTGCCCGTATCGCCCCTTTAATAACCACAAACTCTGGGTAACCAACCCATCATCCCGCTAATCTAGCGGCACATTAGACTATCCATCGATGCGCTCTGCAGAATGTCAAATATGACAATGGTTCTGTGCTACGGTATTCGTCTCTATTTAACTGCCTTCTCATTCTGCGCATCTTAAAGTCGGTTACCCACTCCGATCCATTTTGTATCACGACTAGGAGTCTTTTATGGGCGAATATCGCAAGCTTTGGTGGACACTGATTGCCGTTTTGGTCATCACGTTCACGATTCTGGGATTCTCAGGCCGTGAAATTTACAAGCAAGTCCCGCCGATCCCAAAGCAATTCGTGACTGCATCCGGTCAAGTACTGATGACCGATGAAGACATACTTAATGGCCAAACAGCGTGGCAATACACTGGTGGCATGGAGCTGGGTTCGATCTGGGGACATGGCGCTTATCAGGCGCCCGACTGGACCGCGGATTGGCTGCACCGTGAGTTAATCACGTGGCTGAACATGGCTGCAGAAGATGCATATGGCAAACCGTATCAGCAGTTGAATGGTGAACAACAAGCGGCGCTGCAGTATCGACTGAAAAAGGAATATCGGCAAAACACGTACGATCCTGCCACCGGCATCACTACGTTGTCGGAACGTCGTGCCAAGGCAATCGCACAAACCGCTGCGCACTACGACAAGCTATACGGTAACGATCCAGCATTGCGGCAATTACGTGACGACTATGCAATGAAAGAAAACACGCTGCCGGATGCAAAACGTCGTGCGGATATGACGACATTTTTCTTCTGGACGGCATGGGCTGCTGCAACCGAAAGGCCGGGCAGCACCGATGCGAGCTACACCAACAACTGGCCGCCGGAGCCTTTAATCGGCAATCAACCCACACCGGAAAATGTGTTGTGGTCGTTGGCGTGTGTCGTCATCCTGATCGCCGGCATTGGTTTTCTGGTTTTGGGTTGGGCATTCTTGCGGGATCACTCTCCAGAACCTGAAGCACCGGCGCAAGATCCTTTGATCATGTGCGGTCTCACACCATCGCAAAAAGCATTATGGAAATATTTACTGGTGGTGATGGCGCTATTGGTACTACAAGTCATGTTGGGCGGCTTGACTGCGCATTACGGCATTGAAGGACAGCATTTTTACGGCATTGATATTTCACAATGGTTTCCGTATTCACTGACACGCACGTGGCATGTGCAGTCTGCTATTTTTTGGATTGCGACGGCCTTCCTCAGTGCTGGGCTGTATCTCGGGCCGGTTATCAATGGCGGCAAAGATCCAAAGTTTCAGAAAATCGGTGTCGACATTCTGTTTGCTGCGCTGCTCGTGGTCGTTGCTGGCTCCTTTATTGGTAGCTTCCTCACCATCAAGGGCATCATGCCTGCCGACTTAAGTTTCTGGCTCGGTCATCAAGGCTATGAATACTTGGATCTTGGACGCATTTGGCAAATCGCACTCTTTATCGGCATCGTTTTCTGGCTGGGCTTGATGCTGCGCGCACTGACTCCTGCGTTCAAAAAGAAAGGCGATAAAAACCTGCTGGCACTGTTGACCTTGTCCACCATCACGATTGGCTTGTTCTACGGTAGCGGCCTGTTTTATGGCGAACGCACGCATATCACCATCATGGAGTTCTGGCGTTGGTGGGTTGTGCACCTGTGGGTCGAAGGCATTTTTGAAGTCTTTGCAACTACCGCGCTGGCGTTTATTTTTGCCAGCATGGGTCTGGTATCGGTGCGTATCGCAACGGCCGCTAGCCTGGCTTCTGCCTCTCTATTTATGATCGGCGGCGTGCCCGGTACTTTCCATCATATGTATTTCGCTGGCACGACGACCCCAATCCTTGCAATCGGCGCCGGATTCAGTGCACTAGAAGTAGTGCCACTTATTTTATTGGGCTATGAGGCATGGGATCACTGGCGCCTGCAAAATCGTGCGCCTTGGATGCAGGCTGTTAAATGGCCGCTGATGTGCTTCGTTGCGGTCGCGTTCTGGAATATGGTTGGTGCTGGCATGTTCGGCTTTATGATCAATACGCCCGTCGCACTGTTTTACCTGCAAGGGCTAAACACAACGGCAGTACATTCACACGCGGCACTGTTTGGCGTCTATGGCTTCTTGTCGATTGGCTTCGTGCTGTTGATCCTGCGTTATATCCGGCCAGACTTTTGCTTTAGTAAGCACCTCATGAATACTGCCTTCTGGTCGCTGAATGGTGGCTTGATTTTGATGATACTCACCAGTCTGTTACCAATTGGTTTGTTCCAGTTCGAAGCCAGTGTCACGACCGGCATGTGGTATGCACGTAGCGCCGAGTTTATGCAACAGCCGTTCATGGAAAATCTGCGCTGGATACGCACTGTTGGCGACGTCGTCTTTATCGTCGGTGCATGTACGTTAGCGTGGCAAGTGGTAATCGGCGTATTTGGATCGCAATCTGGACAAAAGGAAATCCACACAGCAGCTTAATCACTAACGCTGATGCCGATGCTGATGCTGATGCCTTAACTTACACCTGACGCATATCAGTTTTAAAGCTGTTACATCAAAAATGGTCTCGTCATTGCGCAATGACGAGACCATTTATTTATGCCTAACGATATCTATCTCAAAATTAGCGCGTCAAGACATCCTATGCTTTCTCAAGCAGTCGACTAAATTCTTCGTCCAATGTATTGGACGGCAACTCCATACCAGCGCGGCTGTACCAATAGCCAGCATTACCAAAATCGCCTTCGATGCGATGCAAGTAGCCGTGAATTTCACTGGCCAGCGGACCTGACATTTTCTGTACGCTGATATGCGCATCTTCCCATTGATTCTGCTTAATCAAATCCAATACTCGTTTGTGTTCGTCGGCCATGTTTCCTCCTGTTCGCCTCATCATTTATTCAAATCGTTCTAGCTCAAATACTTCTGCGTAGGCGACATCTCGTGCAGCGCCTGCTTGTCGATTGATCGCTAGCACGCGCTCATCAAAACCGTGGCCGCGCATATTCAGATTGCGCTGATGCTGCGATGCATGCAGACGTAATAGCTGCGCCTTCCATTGCGCGCTCACTTCATCGAACGGCGTATAAAGATCGGTCCGCATCACCTGTGTTTTGGCATCTTGATTCAACACCGCCCATAACGACAGTTTATCTTCCAATGCGACAGAGCGAAATAGCGCGTACGTACGTTGATGCGTAATATTGCTGTCATTCCCATGCGGCATAAAAACCAAATCGGCATGACTCTGTTGCAGGCACACTCGAATTCTTTGGCGATTGGCATCATCGAGAAACGGATTGCCATTGTCGTCCAATGGCAAACGTAGAAATCGCAAATGTTCCGGCGCCAAGCCAAAGAAACGGCAGCTAGCTATTTGTTCGGCTTCACGTAGAAAAGTTTTTTCTTCATCTGTGTGCGCGCCAGCAAAACCATCTTCCACACCGCTGGCGCCATTGGTCAATACCGCCAGATGAATGGTATCGCCACGTTGCTGAAAAAACCGCAAGGTCACCGCGATCGCATCGAAGTCATCTGGATGCGGCGCCAGCACTAGTATATTGAGCGGCGTTGTCAGATGCAATTTCTCAAGCAGCTGATCCAGCATCAATGGCACAGGCTTAAATGCCAGATCGGATGATGGCTCAAACAATGGCCACTGCGCCTTTTTCTCGTCCATGAATTCAATCGCTTTGCTATCGCTTATATGCTTGGCTTTTCAAGCCACTTCTCTGATCTACTTCGATACTCTACTTTTCTGTTATCGCTGGTGTCATTTGCGCGCCGCTTTCGTCATGTCCATCATGTTGCACGCCACGCCATTTACGCACGGTGCGTCCCAGCCAGTGTTCCAGATCATCGATATACGTAAATACCACCGGCACCACCAGTAAGCTCAACAACGTAGAAGTAATCAAGCCGCCAATGACGGTAATCGCCATCGGCGAACGGAAGCTCGGATCAGCGCCCCATCCCAATGCCAGAGGTAACATGCCGGCACCCATCGCAATCGTCGTCATGATGATAGGACGGCTACGTTTATGACAAGCATCAACCAATGCATCAAAACGATTCATTCCCTCTTGACGCGCAAGAATCGCATAGTCCACCAGCAAAATGGAATTCTTGGTCACGATACCCATCAACATAATGAGACCGATCATCGATGGCATCGACAAGGCGCGACCGGTAATTAACAGCGCGATAATGGCACCGCCTATCGACAGCGGTAGCGCTGCCAGAATGGTCACCGGCTGCATGAAGTCTTTAAACAGCAAGACCAGCACACCATAAATACACAGCACGCCAATCAGCATCGCTAGACCAAAGCTGGCAAACAACTTTTGCATTTCTTGCGCATCACCTAACTCTGCAATTGTTACCGACGGTGGGAGATTGCGCATCGAAGGCAATGCACGCGCTTCCTTGTTGAGCTCACCAAGTGCACGCGATCCCAGCTCGACGTCAAAGGTGACATTGCGACTACGGTTAAGTCTATCGATCTGCGCCGGACCACTATCCATGGTTACGCTCGCAACATTCTCCAGCATCACCGGGCCATTTTTCCCTGGTACTTTTAACCGTCGGATTGCTGCCAAATCGGCGCGTACCGCATCAGGCAACTTCACCATGATCGGCACTTGTCGTTCCGGCAGATTCATCTTCGGCAGATTCATGTCGTAATCACCTGCGGTCGCAATACGCACGGTTTCACCTATGCTGGCAGTGGTAACGCCGAGCTCGGCTGCCCGTGCGGAATCAGGACGCACAATAATTTCCGGCCGCACCAGCGACGCGCTGGAATTGACGTTGCCGATTCCTTTCAAGGTGCGCAAATCACGCTCGACTTTTTGAGCTGCCTCTTGTAGCGCGATGGGATCTTCACTTTGCAGTACCAATTGCATTTTTACGCCGGAGTCTGGCGGGCCGACGGTAAAACGTGCGCCCGGAATATCGGCGATATTGGCGCGAATTTTTGCTTCAATTTCTGCCATCGACAAATCGCGATCATTGCGATGCGTGGTCGTCAAGGTCAGCACGGCGCGGCGTGCTTCTGCTGCTGCGCCGGGTGCAAATGCATCGCCGCTAGAACCACCGCCGATAGAACTGAAAACACTGGTGACGTTTTTGTCGTTAGATACGGCAACACGTACACGTTCGGCAACTGTACTGGTTTCTGCCAACGTGCTTCCTGGCGGCAGCTCCAGATTTACCTGTGTTTGCGCGCGATCGGCCGCTGGTACAAATCCTGTTTCCAACTGTGATACCAACGCAATTGAGACGGCAAAGAAAATGCATGATGCAATCGCGGTCGTTTTTCGATGATTTAAACACCAGCGCATCGTCGACATATAACGTCGCATCACGCGCCCGTCTTCCTGATGACGCTTCTTAGTTGGTTTAAGCAAATAGGCCGCCATCATCGGCGTCAATAAACGTGCTACCAACAGGGAAGCAATTACGGCCAACACTGCGGTCCAACCAAATTGTTTGAAAAATAAACCGGGAATACCGGACATAAAAGCGGTCGGCAGAAAAACCGCCACCAGTGCAAAGGTGGTGGCAATCACCGCCATGCCAATTTCATCGGCCGCTTCGGTCGCCGCTTGCAGCGGCGATTTACCCATTTGCAGGTGACGCTCAATATTTTCAATCTCAACAATGGCATCATCGACCAGCACCCCGACCACCAGTGCCAATGCCAGCAAGGTCACGGTATTAAGGGTGTAACCAAAATAGGCCAAGCCGAGAAAAGTCGGGATCACCGACAATGGCAATGCTGCCGCTGCGATCAATGTGGCGCGCCAATCGCGCAAAAACCACCACACCACCAGCACAGCGAGGAAGGCGCCTTCGTATAACAACTCCATCGAGCCTTCAAAATTTTCTTCTACCGGCCGTGCGTTATCGATCGCCTGCTTGAAGACGATGGTCGGATGTTCGGCTTGCAGCTTGTCAATTGCAGCACGCGCACCCTCAGCGACATCAACCTCACTCGCTCCTTTGCTGCGGAAAATTTCAAATCCGACTACCTTGACGCCATCCTGCGTCGCCGATGCACGTGGCTCGGCAACCGTATCCGTCACTTTGGCAAACTGATTCAAACGGATGTGATGGCCATCGGCTAATGGAATATCCATCATCGCCAAATCCGCTGCTGTTTTGACAGTGGCGATGGTGCGCACCGATTGCTCAGCACCGCCGATATCGCCGCGCCCACCCGGCGCTTCTTGCTGGACTAAACGCAAACGCTGCGACACCTCTGCTGCAGTGACATTGAGCGCAGCCATTTCCTGCGGATTTAACTCAACACGCACTTCACGGTTGAGGCCGCCGACACGACTCACGGCGCCTACCCCCGGTACGCTCAATAAACGTTTAGAAACCTGATTGTCGACAAACCAGCTCAGCTCTTGCTCGTCGATCTTGCTACCTGCCGCTGCGGCAGCAGTAAATGTCAGCACTACACGTCCGGCGGTCGAGACCTTGGTAACGGTAGGTTCGCGCAAATCGGCTGGCAAATCGGCACGCACGCGTGCTACCGCATCGCGTACATCATTGACGGCATCGGATAGATTTTTTTCTAATACGAATTCAACCGTAATAGTCGCCGCACCATCCAGCACCTTGGTATAAATATTTTTGATGCCTGGCAGAGTGGCGACAGAGTCCTCAATCTTGCGCGCCACCTCAGTTTCCAGTTGCGCCGGTGCTGCCCCTGGCAAAGAGGCTGTTACGGTAACAATAGGCAGTTCAATATCAGGGAAATCCTGTACCGCGCTCGATTTGAAAGACAACATGCCTGCCAGCGTCAGCAACGCAAACAGCATGATTGCCGGAATCGGATTCTTGATTGAGAGGGTAGAAAAATTCACATCGACTCCTAGTTGGTCTTCGCTGCGGCAGGTGTCGATGTATTACTCGTTGTCGTAGACGCTGGCTTGGCAACCGCTTCCGCTTTTACCACTTTGACTAAATCGCCATCATTAAGAAAGCCTGCACCACTGACGACCAGCTGTGCATTTTCCGCGACGCCACTGACCGCTTCGATCTTGTCATTGACGCGACGCCCCGGCACAATTTTCATGCGCGTGATGTGATGATCTGGCTCTACACGAAACACATAGCTAAAACCATCACGCACAACGACCGACTGTTGCGGCACCATCAAGGCATCCGAGGTTCCCAGTTCAAATTCTCCGCTAGCAAACATGCCTGCCCGCGCCGGCGATACGCCGGCCTCAACTTGCGGTAGATCTACGTAAACCAACGCCGTGCGATCTTGTAAATTAACAGTTGGTGCGATCATGCGTACGCGACCTTTAACCCGCGTGCCATTGGTTGCAGTCACCCAGGCCGGTGCACCAATCGCAATCCGGCCAAGCTCGGAAGAAGTCACCTCTGCACGCCATTCCAATCGTCCTTTGCGTATCATGCGAAACAACTCGGTACCAGCACCAACCACCGCACCAACGGTTGCACTGCGCGAAGAAATCACACCATCATCTGGTGCTAGCACTTTGGTCTGTTTCAAACGTACTTCCTGAGCTTGCAAATTTGCACGCGCCGCCTCTACCTTGGCCTGTGCAGTTTGTGCAGTAGTCAGATACTGATTGATCTGCTGTGTACTCAAGGCACCGGTATTACTCAAGGTTTTTGCACGTTCCGCGTTATTTTTTGCATCGGCCGCATTGGCCTCTGCTTCCATCAGACTTGCCCGTACCTGCGCTACTTCCGCCTTTGTAGTCGAGACTGAGAATGCGGCCAGCACTTGGCCACGCTTAACTTTGTCACCCACATTGACATACACATCAGTCAACTGCAAACCATTCGACTCACTGCCAATGATCGCTTCTTGCCAGGCTGCGATATTGCCGTTGGCGGTAAGTGTTATCGGCAATTCGGTTTTAGTTGGAGAGGCAACTGTGACGGTCAAAGCTGGCACTTGCGTTTCTTCCTGTGCACTTTTTCCGTCTGCTTTATCGGCTTTCAGCTTGACTAATACGATCACCAGTACGATTAAAATTGCGACTGCAGCTAGCGCAATAATTTTAGTTTTCTTATTCAGTTGTTTCATTTTTTAGTGCCTATTTTGAAGTGCCAACTTTTTGTATCGATTTAAATTTCATATCCGATTTTGAACGCGAGCTATTGCCGATTGCGCTGTTATCTGATTCGCTGTTCGAAATCACGAAATTTTTTACTACGGCTCTCTTTGTTCTCGGCTGGCCTGTTGTGACGAGCGTTCAGGATTTTCCCAGCCCCCGCCAAGCGCGCGATACAAATCTATCCATGCCGCCATACGATCATTTTCCAAGGTGACGGCGTTGATCTCTGCGGCCAGCTGGCGACGCCGTGTTTCTTCCAAATCCGTCAAACTCGCCAAGCCATTTTGATACTGCGCCTGCGTACCTTTGAATGAATCCTGATATCCCAACAATGCAATACGCGCATCATCACTTCGATCAGCGATGCTTTGCAGGTTAACCAAAGCTTGCTCGACCTCTTTCACCGCTTGACGCACGGCGCCGCGATAACTAGTCACCGCTTCTTGATAACGCGCCTTAGCTGCATCTACATTCGCTGCGCGGGCACCACCGTCAAAAATCGGCAACGTTAATTGAATCGGCCCAATCGACCAAGTATTGAGATCGGTACTTACGCCTTGTGAGTAAAAGCGTGCGATGCCGACCGAACCATTCAAGGTTAGGCGCGGATAACGTTGCGCTTGTGCATTGCCCACTTCGGCGCTGGCTGCCGCCACTTCGCGCTCGGCAATGAAAATATCGGGACGTTGCGCCAGTGTTTGCGCTGGTACGCTGTTGATGGCGATCATCGCTGGCACTTGTGGGAGAGCAGCGCCTGCGATTTTGTTTCGTAACACCGGTTCTTCGATCGCGGTTAGTGCCACTAGGGCTTTTACGTTCAGTTCGCACAACGCGCGTTGCTGCGTGGCACGACCGCGTCCTTCGGCTGCACTTGCCTGTGCCAGTGCATCCGTTGCTGGCGCTTGAAATCCGGCGTCTGTACTCAACGTAGAAAGACGTGCTGTCTCGCCTCGCGATGTCGCATCTGCTTGCGTCACGTTAGCGAGTTTGTTACAGGTACGCAGGTCGTAGTATGTTTTAGCAACCTCGGCGGCCACCGCGACCCGTGCATCATGCCAATTTGCCTGAGCGCCTTGCAGCCGTGCCAATGCGGCCGCACTGGTCGCGCGATTAGCACCAAATAAATCTAATTCCCACGATGGTTGTAACTGCGCTTGGGTAGTGGTGCCCAATGGCAGAGGCGCTTGCTGGTTGCTACGCGTGGCGCTCAGAGATGCATCTAACTTCGGCAACAGAGCCGCATTAGCTGAGACGCGCGTGGCGCGCGATTGCTCAATCCGCGATAAAGCAGTCGCGACGGTCGGGCTGACAGTCTGCGCGGCTTGTATCAATTCCACTAACAACGGATCATTCTGCTGCTGCCACCACAGTGCGAGGTTCGTCAACTGTGCATGGTGCGGCAATTCATTGGCAACCGGATTAACGCTTTTTGCCTCATGATTCGAGATGATAGTTGGCGCATACCACTTCGATGGCGCATGCGCATCGACCTTCTGCGGTGGAGTATTAAGCGCGCAGCCAGTAAGCAACGCCGCAAGGCCAAGGGCAACATATGTCTTCATGAATTTTTTTTGTTAGTTTTGACGGCAACGCGAGCTGTGCGCATCGCCGACTTGTCGTGAATTGAAGTCCGACTTTCCGCGTCTCTGCGCTTGGCTTCCATCGTGACCATTGCTTCCGCATAATCCGTCAGACGCATTGCCCATTGATCAATCGCGCGTGGTGTTGCGATCAATGTCGGACGTATTGCATCGATGACTTCCCTTGCAATAATTAAATGCACTGCTTGTCCAACAATGGCAAAAGCCAGGCGATGAATATCATCATCGGCTTTTTTGACTGCCAAATATCGCACCAATAACGCGACCAAACCGCTATGTGCTGGCTTAATATTGTTGTTGATTTCTTCTGACCACAGCCCGGTAGGCTCTAGCATTTCACGAAAATGCAGACGCATACACAACTGCACCAGCTCGCCTTTTTTTAATGGTTCCAGGAAGTCCGCAAAAAAACATTGCAGCGATTCGCGCAGACTGGCATCAGTGAGATTGGCAAATGCGGCATGATCACAAGGGCCTCCCATCGGCTCGGTAAAAACAGCACGATACAGCTCGGCTTTATCACCAAAGTAATACTTAATTGAGGCGATATTGACTTCTGCCAGCTGCGCGATGTCACGCGTCGACGTCTTGCTATAGCCCTTGTCAGCGAATAAATGCAAAGCCGCGTTTAATAAACGTGCACGCGCTTCGACACCATCTGTGCGCTGCTTGCGCGCATCATTGGCAATTACTTTTTGAGCGGGATGAGCGGGCGGTGCGGCTGCGCGTTGTTTGCCTGATTTGGCAACAACGGCTTTTTTAATCGTAGAAGTCATACCCGCGATTAGAACATATAAATCAAACGTTTGATTTAATTAATTCAAAAACTGGCACGAAAATCACGAAAAAGTGCTGTTATCGCATTACTTCAACTTAAGAAACCAGGAAATACCATCGATGTACTGCAGCGTAGGATTGCGGCCAGCAACAAAAATTATTGCCGCGAATACTCTTCCAACATGGCTGAGTATTCATCAATTCCAAAGGGCTTCATCAGCCATCTCACATTAGGCGGCATTTCATCCTCACATGCGTATCCGCTAGCGATGGTGATGGCCAAGGCTGGCTGCATTTGCCGCGCTTGTCTCGCCAATGCCAAGCCAGAAATACCTGGAAGGCCGATATCGGTCATCAAGACATCGAACTGCTTGTCCTGTAACAGCGTCAATGCACACTCTGCCGATTCGCAACCCTGCGGATGATGGCCGAGAAAGTCGGTCATTTCCAGCATTCCCTCCAGCGCGTCGGGATTATCTTCTACCAGCAGAACATGCAAACGTTTGGACAATTTTTTCCCCGTTTATTGAATTTTCGCTTACGCACTTTAGGTGCGGAATTCTTGTTTAGAAGAAGAAACACTATGCCACAAAAGCGCTCAAATGGCCTTTAAACATTTTAGTAAATCACGTGCAATCCCTTGCCAGCGTGGCATTTACTTCAACGCTATTCAACGTTAAATAACCACGCCGACTTGACGTTGCTTAAGCTCGTCATTAAATCTTTTCATTGGCGGGGATAGGCAAGAACGCCATCATCAAAACCGAAAGGGAAACGATCCCAAAAAAGACTGCACTGAAGCTCGGTGCGATAGCAAACCACCCCGCTGCAAACAAGGTACCGAAGGCGGTAAGCGCTCTTAATAAATTCATTTCTATACTCCTATCAGCCAAAAATCGCGACGCACCAATAAGGCTATACGTCGCGATTACCTAGTCTGTTTTACTTTACATTTTTACTTGTATGGCGACGCGAAATAAGACGCGCCAATCTGACCCTCAATATAAGCCGAATAAAAATGATCACATATAAGATAGCGCCCCAAATCTTTGTAGGAAAAAGCCGTAAATTCCTGCAAAACTTTTGCCATATCAGGGTTATGTCTGCAAAACAGGTCGCCTATCGGCAGGTTCACCGGTAAAATTGTAAGGATTGTTTTCATAAAATTTAAGCGCTTGTCGCTCTGTAATTTGCGTGCTTGTAACCATAGCGCAGATTTTTCTTTTCACTTTAAGATCGCCGCTTATCCCGCGCCATCTTGGTTGTCGCCTACGTCAGAAATCCTTTCTCCATGAACGATCCCGTCACGCTGTTCGGCTTTATCCATACCTCGGTATTTGAAATGACTTCGTTCTTTCTGGCGGTAACGATGGTCTTCTGCAATATCCGCCAATCACCATGGGGATGGTTTTTCGGCATCAGTTCTTGTGTGCTTTACTCCTTTGTATTTTTCGAAAGCAAATTGTACGGCGACATGGGACTACAGTTTTTCTTCATCACTGTTTCATTGTGGGGCTGGTATCAATGGATGTTCGGCGGCGTCACTCATCACGGTGTACGCGTGTCGCGGCTGAGTGCGAAAGGCTGGGGCATTTCTCTGCTTGGATGGCTAGTCGGCTATTTGATTTTGTCATGGTTTTTACGCGTATATACCGACACTGACGTTCCACATATCGATGCCTTTTTGACCGCAGGCAGCGTGGTAGGGCAGTTTTTATTGTCGCGCAAGAAGCTTGAAAATTGGCATATGTGGATCCTGTTAGATACGCTCTACATAGGTCTGTATATTCACAAGAACCTGATACTGACCGCCGTGTTGTTTGCCGTCTTTGTCGTGATGGCAACCATCGGCTTGCTGGCTTGGAAGAAGGCGTTAGCTGCGCTTGAAGACCAGAACACTACATCCGCTGGGCCCATCGAGGCACCTGTAAATTCATGAGCCACGCCATTGCTCGGGTCGCGATTCTGGGAGGCGAGTCGACCGGAAAATCGACGCTGGCCGCTGCATTAGCAACACACTATCAAAGCGTTTGGGTACCTGAATATCTGCGCGATTTTGTAGAGATCAATCAGCGTACACCGCAAGCGGCCGAACAATTACATATTGCAACCACGCAGCGAGAGCGCGAAGCATTATTGCTACTACAAGCACATCAATTTCTATTTTGCGATACGACGCCCCGTATGACAGCGGCCTATAGTCGCTATTACTTCGATGGAAATGATAATGCATTAGAAGCATTGGCACACGCGTCTCACTACGACTTTACGATCGTCGCGACGCCAAGCAATCCTTGGGTTGGCGATGGCTTGCAACGGGATTCCGATGCAGCCCGACACGCGGTACACGCCATCGTCTGCAAGATGCTGGATGATGCATCGATTCCGTATTTGCTGGCGGTGGGCGATGAGGTATCACGCGTACAGCAGGCGGTTACCTATCTGCAAAACACCAAACCCTATCTTCGCCGATAGCGCCACCAAAAATTAACGCCACCGTTGATGCGACGATATGCTGTCTAATCAATGATGGCGTCTATTGCTGACGTCGATTACTAATAACGATTTTTTTATCAGATTAAAATCCGAATTGCGCGGTGAGCATAAACGTACGCGGCGCGCCTGGGAATAAGTAGCCGCCAAGATCCTGCGTCACATCACGCCAGTAAGATTTATTAAACACATTGTCGACGGTGAAATTCAAATTGGTTTTCACACCATTGATTTTTGTTTCGTAACGCGCACCAACGTTGAATACGTTGTAGCTCGGTACGATCGTCGTATTCTTGGTATCAAAAGCCTTGCTGCTGGAATAAACCCATTGCGTGTTCAATTTAACTTCTGGCATCTGCGGCAACGTGTACTCCAGCCACGTAACCGATTTGAGCTTGGGCACATTCACATTCCGCTTGCCATCCAAGCTTGCATCACCGGTACCTTCTTGTTTGGCATCGAGCGCGGTCAAGCTAGCACCAAGCAAGAGATTTTGGGTCGGCTTGCCTTGTACGCCAAGCTCCAAGCCACGATGTACGGCGTCGCCGTTTCGCACGAACGTGCCGCCGGCATCGGTGTATTCCAACGGTGATTTTATTTGAAATACAGCGGCGGTAAAGCTGAGCGTATTGGTGACGTCGGTTTTGAATCCGACTTCAAACTGGTCGGATCGGCTTGGATTCAACATTTGCTTGGCGTTGGTATCGAAAAGACCAGCGATTCCACCGTGTTGCAAACCCTGTGAATAAGCACCATAGAACGACAAATTCTGCTGTGGACTGAAAACTAACGCAATGTTTGGCAGTACATAACTTTTATTGTACTCAGAGGTCTGCGACCCATTTGTAATGTCGAATTGATCGCGACTCAAATCGGTATAGCGCAAACCGACATGCAATTTGAGCTCGTCTGACAATGCCATGACATCTTGCGTAAACACCGACCATTCATCGTCTTTACGTTGCAAATAAACAGGGCCAGAAGAAATGCCAGCAGGCGGTGGCGAGATGGAGGTGTAAGCACCGGTATAGATATTACCGCTGCCATTGCGCGCAAATCCGGTAGAGCAAGTGGTCGTACCATATACACAATCTCCCGCTTTATCACGGCGCTGATCATAGGTTGCGCCGAACGTGATGTCATGTTTTACCGTACCAGTGGTGAATTTACCCTGCAGCAACGCTTGCGTACCGAGTATCGAACGCACTTCGTTGTCGCTCCTGTAGTCATAGATATCGTAATTACCGTTGCCATAAAATCCGTATGGAAATGCAGAACGGTCATCACGCTTCAACTCATAGCGGTTTGCCGCCAGCGTCATATGCCAGTCTTGATTTAACGTGTACTTGAAACGCAAGCCAATATTGCTGGTGTCGTCGACAACTGGCGCAATCCATGGCGCACCGCCCCCGAGCAGCCGTTTTGGATCAACATGCGTAGGTAAAGTGGTGCCATCTAAAAGTTGATAACCCGGCGCCGTGATCTGCGATTTATGCTGATAATCCATATCCAACTGCAGCAAAGCGCGATCGGTCAGCTGCCAATCAAATGCGCCGGAAACAAAATTACGATTGCCGTCTGCGCCGTCTACATACGAACGTATACTTTCGCTCGCGGCGTTGATGCGATAGCCAAAGCGCTTGTCGTCTGTTTTTCCACCTAAATCAACTGCACCATAAACAGTGCCGCGCTCGCTGATTGAAGTGGTGACTGTGCGTAACGGTTTGTCGGTCGGGCGCTTGGTGACGTAGTTGATGATGCCGCCTGGCGTACTCACGCCAGCCTGCAATCCGGAAATGCCTTTCAATACTTCAATCTGTTCTTTGTTTTCTAACGGTACTGACGACGCGCCGGAAAAGGACAAGCCATCTTTACGGAAACTGGTTGCGTTTTCCAGCTTGAAACCACGTATCGAAAACTGCTCGGCGTAACCAACCGCATTGTATGAATCGTTGACGCTAGCATCGGTTTCCACTGCACCAGTTGTCGAACGGATATTGCGGTCCTGCATCTGCTGTTGCGTAATTACGGTGATCGAGGCTGGCGTTTCCTGCAAAGGCTGCTCGGAAAAGCCACCGACGCTGGCAGTTGCGGCGCGGCCGGTAGTATCCGGCACGGCCGTCACTGTGACGGCGGGCAAAACATTGTCATTGCTTTGCGCCATCGCTGATGAAGACAAAGCAAAAGCTTGGGCAATCGCGAGTGCGATCAGGGAAAGTCGGGAAGTAGATACAAACATTTTGAGCTCATTCAATCGCGGTCAATTTGGAAAAACGAGCGAAGGAATGAACAAAGGCGGGCGAACTTCTGCGAGGGACTTTGCGCTTCCCTACGCTGGCATTATCCAGGTCAGGTTCAAGGGTTTTATCTCACCCGAAGATATATTCTTCAGGACCCCTAGCGTGAAGGCGAGTTTAGCATGAAACACGCGACATACAACGCCATTGAGCGGCATCCAGCGGTTTCCCCCGGGATTATGGCGTTAATGACACACAACGTGGGCAATCCCGCCTCTTCGCCATCCTGAAGGGCGCGGGTCGTTCTGCGCATGAGCATTCGGTTGACTGACAGGTCTCTGCAAAGCTCCCTGTCAGTCAATGGCCCCGTAATAATGTTTCTGTCTGAGAGCGTTTGATTGCGACAGCAGTAGCGTTTAGTAACTTCCTGCAGCTATCGTATATGCAATGATGGACTTAATCGACCAATGTGAGTGATCGCCACAACTGATAAGCGTAATTTGTTGCGGATTATGTTGAGGCTCGCGGATAGCGCACGTTCAGAATGCGCAATTTTTCGTTGCCAGCAGGGCTGTCCAGCACCACGGTATCGCCTTCGTTCGCTTTAAGCAGCGCTTTCGCCATAGGCGACAACCAGCTAATTTTGCCGTTTGAAGGATCTAGCTCGTCCAGGCCAACGATGGTCACCGTATGTCGCTCGTTAGCTAGGTTTTGATATTCCACACTCGCGCCAAAAAATATTTGATCGTTACCATGGTGCACACTTGGGTCGACTATTTCCGCCGTCTCCAAGCGCGTGTTCAAATACTGAATACGCTGCTCCCTTTCACGTACATTTTGCTCAAGGTCTTCAGCTGGTTGCTGGCTAGTTGCGTCGTCTTCATCCGCGACATCGGCCCGCCGCAACTCACTGTGTGAAGCATCGTGTAGTCGCTGCAGCTCATCCTGCAAACTGCGATAACCATGGGGCGTGATGTAATTGCGTACGCCGATTGGCATCTCTGGCAACGACGACAAGCTTTCTTCAGTGCCTTCTTTTACAAATGCCTTGTTCATGATGGGGTCCGCCTCGGTAGGAATGTGTAACCAGCGTGCCGCAACAACCAAAACTAGTCAGTGCGTTGCGCCACTTAGAGCGGCAAGCATAGCAACGGGATGAAAGGTTAACCCTGCAAATTCCTGGCTCGCTCTGATCATTGAAAAATGCAGCCCCGACCTAACCAATGTCGAGCCGTTAGACCAAAACGGGGATTTGACTAGCAGATGGTCGATGCGGACTGTTAAATACCGCCCGCAAAACACCAAACAGCCATTTATCAGCGCGATCGAGAGAGGATCAAATCAAGCACCAAATCTGGTCGCGACCACCTAATGTCACTTTAAGGTCACGATTGCTGTCTATCCTGCGGCCACACCAAACCAGCCTAGGCCTTATGTAACGAGGCTTACAGAAAGATATACGATTTGTGAATTGCCTACATCATGAAATGTGATTGGCTTTATAACTTCGATATTCCTATACTCAACTCATCGAAACAAAACACCGTTTTTTAACCGAGTCATCGAAAGGAATTACCATGTCGACCCAAACTACTACCCAACAAACTTCGCAAGTCGTTGCATCAGCAAAACGCTCGGCCTTGATCGAAGAATTGTGCGCAGCACGCGGTACGCAGTACAAAGAGTTGCATAACTACCGTAGCCTGTAATCTGATTTAACCAAGTCTGTCTACAATGCGACTTCAAACGCAGTCTCATTCAGCAGCGATACCCAGACCTCGCGGGTCTACGCAACATCAATAAAAATCCTCGTTTCGAAACGAGGATTTTTTATGTCTGCAGATTTATTTGCTATTGATCTGTGGACTTTGATCCAAGATCCCCCAGCACCTTCCAAACGCTTTCTAGAAATGCCGTATTTACCGTCAACTTCTGCTTAATTTGCAGCTTATTTTTTGCTGTCTTTAGGATGCTTTTTTGTATGCGCATCTGGCGCGCTGTTTTGATGTTCTAAGCGTGCATCAGCAGGATCTGGTGCTTTCTCTATCCGCGTAATGCCAGAGGTGACCGCTACCGGATCGCTGGCCGGAAAGGTCATTTCTATGCCTTCGTCCAACAGCGCCTGTTTGGCTTTACGCTCGGGAGAGGCCTCCACCAGTCGCGGCGTTTCCGCGATGGGGTCGCTCGCCGGAAAGGTTTCCATCAATGCATGATCGAGCAACGCTTCGTTATGCGCATCCCGCTCGTTGCTATCGGTGGTGACAGGCGGTTTTTCTTTTTTTGCATCATGACTGGTCATTTCACTCTCCAAAGTTGTCTTCTCATAGCTTCATCTGTAAGACCTTGCTGGATCAATACCGTTCATTGATGACTTGTATGGCTAGTGATGGACCAACCAAAATTGTCATCTCGGTCGCTCCACCAATCTGACATTAGACGTCAGACCAAAGCTTGCCAGCGCTCGCCCAGTTTTCTTTTTTTACGTCGTCGATGATCACATCGACCGATTCAATACTGCAACCCATCGTCTGACAAGTCACCTCAGTAATCGCTTTGACGAACGCGCGCTTTTGCTCAACGGTACGACCTTCAAATATTTGTACATTAATGGTTGGCATATTTTTCCTTTCGAGAAAGTGGAGTCAAAAATAAAAACTAAAAATTAAAGCGAATGAAAATCAGAAAAAATATAACTTCGAAAACGGCCAGCTGAATCCCGCAGTTTGCGTCAATTGCGATACGACGCTGACTGCGCGTCAAGCAAACGCAGCAACGCGGGCCACTCCAATACACCCTCTGGCGAACCATCACCGAGCAAGTCCTTGTATGTTTTTGCACAAATTTCAGGTGATGGAATATTCAAGGGGCCTCCGCCGGACTGTGCCTTCAATTGAAACGCGCAGGCTTTGTCCAATGTTTCCATCAACGTAAAGGCCTCCGCAATCGTGCGCCCATGTACCAACGTACCGTGATTGCGCAACAACATCGCAGGGTAATCACCCAGTCGCTCGATCAAACGTTGCTGTTCTAACGGCGACAAGGCCAATCCTTCGTAATCGTGATAACCCATCTGTTCATAGAAACGCATCGCGTGCTGCGACAAAGGTAATAATCCACCTTGCTGCATACCGACGGCGACACCGTTTTCATTATGCAAATGCATCACACACATCGCCTCTTTGCGCGCTGCGTGCACCGCACCGTGAATCGCAAAGCCGGTGACATTCACGCGCTGACTTTGATCGCCGATGATCTTGCCCTGCAAATCGATCTTGACCAGATTGGACGCGGTGATTTCGTCAAAGCGAAAACCAAACGGATTAATGAGGAAATGATTTTCTTCGCCCGGCACGGTGGCAGAAATATGGGTGTAGATCAGATCGTCCCATTTTTTCAATGCGCACAAGTGATAACAGGCAGCGAGGTCGAGCCGCACCTGCCATTCGGCGTCGCTGATATTTGAAGATGGCGTCATAGTGGCGTGGGAAGTCATAGAATTTTGAAAAAAATGAATGGCGCGCCGCATGGTCATTACAAAAAGAGTACGGCCGCGGCACAACTACAGCATAAGCGCAGACCCCGATTATAAAGCCACTACACATCTAATGCTGAATGCGACTGAGTAGTTCCTGTAGGCCGCGCCTCGGTTTCACCCAGCGCCGGTGGCAAAGCTCAGAACGCTGCATAATAGACAATTCGGCATCGGCCATGGGCATACCATGCCGATAGCGAAAACAAATTGGTTTTCTAGATTAAATCAATTATACAAATGATGGAAAGCTCTTTATCATTCGTACCTATGCAGTCTTCACTCTGATTTGAAGCCACTTTAAATCTGTTTTTAACGCAACCTCAAAGGAAAACGAGATGTCCCTTATCAATACCCAAGTCCAGCCCTTTAAAAACCAAGCCTTCCACAATGGCAAGTTCATCGAAGTTTCCGATCAATCGCTGAAAGGCAAATGGTCAGTGCTGATTTTCATGCCAGCAGCTTTCACATTCAACTGCCCAACCGAAGTTGAAGATGCAGCTGACAACTACGCCGAATTCTCGAAAATGGGCGCAGAAGTCTACATCGTTACTACCGATACGCACTTCTCGCACAAAGTTTGGCACGAAACATCACCAGCAGTTGGTAAAGCAAAATTCCCACTGGTAGGCGATCCAACTCACGCATTGACCAATGCATTTGGCGTACACATTCCTGAAGAAGGTCTGGCACTGCGCGGCACTTTCATCATCAATCCAGATGGCGTGATCAAGACTTTGGAAATTCACTCGAACGAAATCGCACGTGACATTTCCGAAACACTGCGCAAGCTGAAAGCGGCTCAATACACCGCGGCTCACCCGAACGAAGTGTGCCCAGCTAAATGGAAAGAAGGCGAAAAGACTCTGGCGCCATCGCTGGATCTGGTCGGCAAGATCTAAGTAAAGAGTAGCAAGAAACAAGCAGCATTGTTTGATCGTTCCGGACCCAGCAGTGGGTCCGGGATACCCAAGTACTAAAGCAATAAGCATCAGCAAATTGTAAGAAAACATCAGCAACCGCAATACCCAATTTAAACTGTAAAGAAAGCAGGAACCATCATGTTGGATGCCAATCTCAAAACTCAATTGCAAGGCTATTTGCAAAAGATCGTGCAACCGATCGAGATCGTCGCGTCACTCGATGGCAGCGACAAATCCCGTGAACTGCAGGACCTACTGCAGGAAATCGTTGTGCTGTCCGATCAAATCACTTTGATCGAGCGCACCGATGACGACGAGCGCAAACCTTCTTTTGTTATCAAGCGCCCGAACGCGCATGCCGCGATTCAATTCGCCGCAATCCCACTGGGACACGAATTTACTTCTCTGGTACTGGCACTGCTGCAAACTGGCGGCCATCCATTGAAACTCGAAGAGTCTGTGATCGAGCAGATTCGTAATCTAAGTGACGACTATGTGTTCGAAACTTATATGTCGCTGTCGTGCCATAACTGCCCAGAAGTTGTGCAGGCGCTCAACGTCATGGCTTTGATCAATCCGCGTATCCGTGCTGTCACAATTGACGGCGGCATGTTCCAGGACGAAGTCAAAGAGCGCGACATCATGGCGGTACCGACCACTTTCCTGAACGGAGAACCGTTCGAGTCCGGTCGCGTCAGCATCGAACAAATCCTCGCCAAACTGGATACCGGCGGTAATACCCGCAAAGCGGAAGAACTGAGCGCCAAAGATCCGTACGATGTATTGATCGTCGGTGGTGGCCCAGCTGGTGCGGCCGCAGCGATTTATGCAGCACGTAAAGGCATACGCACTGGCGTGATCTCGGAGCGCTTTGGTGGCCAGACGCTGGATACGTTGGCGATCGAAAATTTTGTTTCGGTACAGGAAACCGACGGCCCGAAATTCGCGGTTGCGCTGGAAGAGCACGTGCGCAGCTATGAGGTCGACATCATGAACATGCAATTAGCGTCCGAGTTAATACCGGGCAAGCTGATCGAGATCAAGCTGAAGGGTGGTGGTTCGCTCAAAGGCAAGACCGTGATTCTGTCGACTGGCGCGCGCTGGAAAACCATCAACGTGCCGGGCGAAGCCGAATACCGTAACCACGGCGTTGCTTACTGCCCGCACTGCGATGGCCCCTTGTTCAAGGGCAAGCGCGTATCGGTGATCGGTGGCGGTAACTCCGGCGTCGAAGCAGCGATCGATCTGGCTGGCATTGTTGGTCATGTGACGCTGATCGAATTCGGCGATGCCTTGCGCGCCGATGCCGTGTTGCAGCGCAAGTTGCATAGTTTGGCCAATGTTACGGTGATTACGTCAGCACAAACGATGGAAATCACTGGCGATGGCAAACGCGTCAACGGCTTGGTCTATAAAGACCGCAACACCGATGAAAGCAAAACGGTCGAGCTCGAAGGCGTGTTCATCCAGATCGGTCTGGTGCCCAATACGGAATGGCTGAAAGGCACGGTTGCGTTGTCGCGCCACGGTGAGATCGAGGTGGATGCGCATGGTCGTACCTCGATACCCGGCGTATTCGCAGCGGGCGACGTCACCACGGTGCCATACAAACAGATCGTGATTGCAGTCGGCGAGGGCGCAAAAGCAGCGCTGTCCGCTTTCGATCATCTGATCCGCAGTTCTGATACTGACGATGAACAGGTCGCTACGCACGACGAAGCCGTCACCGCGTAGTTGCGACAATAAGCGTAACTAGCAATCGTCATCGGAAATCGCGGGCGGTAATCACAGCCAATAAAGTAGCATCCTAAAAAGGCCGCAATCATGCGGCCTTTTTTTGCGCAATAGTGACACGCGCACACGCTTATAATCGCGCTATGGCAAGCCCTCCCATTTCTGCAGAAGAGTATTTTTATACTGGCACGCATTTGCTTGGCGAAGGCGAGTTAGTCGCCGCCGCAACCGCATTCAGGTACGCGCTTACATTAGCCCCGGATATGGCCGAAGCCCATGCCAACCTTGCGTGGCTATCCGAACAAAATGGGCAAGCGCTTGAAGCAGAGGGGCACTATCGACGTGCACTGACTCACAACCCTTTGCAACACCAGACACTCATTAATTTTGGTGCTTTTCTGACCGCGCTAAAACGCTTTGACGAAGCCGAAGCCGTTTATCAACATGCGCGCCAAGTCGCGCCTGAATCAGTTGGGTTGTTATCGAATTTAGGGATGTTGTTAGCGAGTCTGCAGCGTGAAGAGGAGGCCGAAGCAAGCTACCGCACTGCCATCGCGCTGGAGCCTACCTATCGCAAAGCACGCTTCAATCTCGCCTATCTATTGTTGCGACAAGGTCGATACAAGGAAGGCTGGGCCTGCATGGAAGCGCGCGAATCGACTAGCGCGTTTGCAAAGCACCTCCCTTTTCCGCGCTGGCAGGGTGAGGCGCTTGGTGGCAAATCATTATTGATTGTGGTCGAAGGTGGCTTTGGCGACACCATCCAGTTCTGTCGCTATGCGGCGTTGGCCAAAAAAAATGGCGCGATCCACATCGCGGTGCTTTGTCAGCCAGAGTTAATGCGGCTATTGAGTAATATGCCCAGCATTGACGACGTCATCGGATATGACGAATCCTTACCCAATACCGCGTGGGATTACTGGACCATGTCCTTGAGCCTGCCTTTTCTGTTTGACACCACACTCGACACGATTCCGGCAACTTTGCCTTATCTGTTTGCCGAAACGGAAAGCGTACAGCACTGGAAACAGGTAGTTGATGATGGGCGTGCTAACTTGCGAATTGGCATTGCATGGCAAGGCAATCCGCACTTTGAAAATGATGCAGACCGTTCGCTCGCTTCACCCGCATTGCTGGCTCCGCTGGACGCGATTCCACATACACGCTATTTCAGTCTACAAAAACAGCGTGACGGAAAAATCAACACCACCGCCTCGCTGTCGTTTTGCGATCTGACGTCGCGTATGCACGACTTTGCCGACACGGCTGCGATCATGATGAATCTCGATCTGGTGATCACAGTAGATACTGCAGTTGCCCATCTAGCTGGCGCCTTGGGCAAACCGTGCTGGGTTTTACTACCCGCTTACAAGCCTGATTGGCGCTGGCTTGCGGGCCGCGACGACAGTCCTTGGTATCCGCATGTCATGCGTTTATTCCGTCAACAGCATGCCGGTGACTGGGCGCCAGTCATCCAGCAGCTTATATCTGCATTACGACTGTTAACGAAACAACAGTACGAGAACGATAATAATGAGTAGAGTACCGATGCCGATATACATACATTTCTCCTGTTAATTGATGATGTCTACATCACAACATGTTGCGTTTGCATCAATCTGTGCGTTACAGCACATTGGCGCGCGATAATCGCGCTATTATTTCTTTTCCGCGTAAGTGGACATGATCTCAATCAGGTTAAAAGTTACACCAATCAACATAAACAGACACATGTAGAACGAATCAGAACAAACCCGACAATTGTTGCGTCAACCATATCCAAGGAGACAAGGAATGAAAAGAACCTCACCTTTTCAAACGTTGACGCAAGCAATGATTCTATTTGTTGCCCCTATGTTTAGCGTGTCGGCGAGTGCGCAAAGCGCTGGCGACAGCGTCGTCAATCTCGGCTGGTTTCATCTTGATACGCACGACCACAGCCAGCCGCTCACGCGCACTCAACCAACCAGTGGCACCATTGCCAACAGCGGGGCCGCTGTCAGTAGTGCCGACACATTGGGTCTTGCCTACAGTTATTTCTTTACTGATAATTTTGCGCTGACCTTGGATGCGGGCGTACCACCAAAATTTAACTTAAGCGGAACCGGCTCGCTCGCCCCTTTCGGCCATCTTGGCTCTGCCAAACAATGGAGTCCTGCAGTGGTCGCAAAATGGTATTTCGGCGATGCGGATGCAAAATTTCGACCGTTTATTGGACTCGGTGCAACACGCGTCTGGTACACCGGCATCAAACTCTCACCTTCGTTACAAAATTACTTAACCAGTGGCGCAGGCAGTGCCACCGCCGACCTCAGCTCATCATGGGCGCCGGTTGCCAACGTCGGCATGGTCTATAACCTCGATAAACGTTGGTCGATAGGATTTTCTCTGTCCTACATTCCGCTGGAAACCGATGCCGAACTTACTGGGCGCGTCGGCAATACCGTTGTTAGTCGCGCTCACACCACCATTGAGTTAGATCCGTATGTCAGTTTCCTGTCGATTGGCTACAAGTTTTAATCGGTTTTGCTAATCGATTCGCGGAAGGGGTTGTTACCCTTCCGCATTTTCTCCTCTGTTATGCCCCCACCCCCAATCCCTTGTATCACCTCTGCATCTCATGTTGCTATGCTTCTATTTGCATGCAACGCATCAATCCGTTGAATTGCGTAGTATTTCAGCCGCATATTGCAGGTTCCCAACAATAATTGATGCCGCCACACAACAGGGCTCAGCCTGAGCCTTCACTCAATCGAAAAATTGGCAACAATTGCTTTATGATGTTTCCATCAGGAACCATGGTTCATCAAGGAATGGTGCTGTCAGCCCTTTTGTACTTGGAGCAGAAAATGAATAAAATTTCGCGTCATGGAACTGGTCTAGATATCGGCCTCAAACTTGCAGCCGTATCCTTTATTGCGGTAGCCATTGTTTTCGGTGTCTTTGCCTGGATGGTCGGACACGCTGCCACAGAAGCTGCTGTACGACGTGCACTTATCATCGGTCTGTTAGTGCTGCTGGTACTGGCTGCCTTGTTATATTTCGCGATTCGCGGCACCATCAGTCGCCCGCTGGCACAGGCCACACAAATCGCAAAACAAATTGCTACCGGCGATCTCACGATTCGCATCACCAACCATCGCAACGACGATATCGGCCACCTACTGACCGCCATCAATGGCATTGGACAAGGTTTGGCCAATGTCATCTGGAATATCCGCCACGGCACCGAAACCTTAAGTACCGCCACCGGTGAAATTGCCGCGGGCAATCAAGATCTTGCATCGCGTACCGAGCAGCAGGCAGGCTCACTTGAGAAAACCGCCGCCTCAATGGAGCAGATAACCTCCACCGTTAAAGAAAACGCCGAGAACGCAAAACAAGCTAATCAACTCGCACGTACTGCGTCAGAAGTAGCGATCAAGGGCGGCAGTGTGGTATCGGAAGTGGTCCACACGATGGACTCTATCAATCAGTCTTCCAAAAAAATTGTCGACATTATCAGCGTCATCGACAGCATCGCTTTTCAGACTAATATTCTTGCGCTCAACGCTGCCGTCGAAGCAGCGCGCGCTGGCGAACAGGGCCGTGGCTTTGCCGTGGTTGCCAGCGAAGTGCGTAATCTGGCGCAACGCAGCTCGGCGGCTGCGCGTGAAATCAAAGCTTTGATCGACGCGTCAGTTAGAAACGTGCAAGAGGGCAGCGCCCAAGTTGCGCAGGCCGGTAGCACGATGGATGAAGTGGTTACCAGCATCAAACATGTCTACGACATCATGAATGAAATTACCGATGCCAGCCGTGAACAAAGCATAGGTATCGAACAGGTAAATCAAGCAATGGCGCAAATGGATCAGGTCACGCAGCAAAATGCTGCGCTGGTAGAACAAGCTGCCGCCGCCGCTGAATCACTGCAAAACCAAACCACCGAGCTTAACAACGTGGTCGGCGTCTTCAAGATCAAAAGTGGTAGCCATGGCTCGTCTGCGGAAGCCAAGGAGATGGTAGAAAATGCGATTGCCGCTATGCATGCCAATGGTGCCGAAAAAACCTTTGCCGAAATCAACAACAAACTTGGCCGCTTCTGCGATCGCGATTTGTATGTGGTGGTGTATGACATGAATGGCCGCAATCTTGCGCATGGCGCTAATGCAAGCAATGTCGGCAAAGAAATGATTGATGCCAAAGATGGTGCTGGCAAGCCTTTCGTACGCGAACGCATCGCGATTATCAGAAACAAAGGCAAGGGCTGGCAAGATTATCTGTTCCTAAATCCGATCTCGAAACAGATGGAAGCCAAATCCATGTATCTAGATCAGTTCAAAAACGTAATTGTCGGTTGCGGCATCTACAAGAAATAAGGCCAATTCTGTGAAAGCGTCATGAATGTAGTTGTATATGTTGCCGCCTAATATGTACGAATGATGGTGAATATACGTTAGCGTACAGACTTTCCTCGTACATCGTGGCACACTAACAGCATCGTACTTTCAGGAGACCGACATGACTGAAAAAAAATTAAACTCGCAGGATTTTCTCGATGAACTCAATCGCAATCTGAAAGAACATCCTGGTTATGAAGACTGGATGCAGTTTGTGCCGCCGCCAGAAGGCGTAGAGCCAGATACGATTGAGGGGTTTGATCGCGCCGGTCCAGATCCTCGCCATTCGCTATACGATTTGATCGCACTCAAAGTCGGCGAAGCGTTTGACATATTTCCAAAATAAACTTTTTGCGCGGTGAGCGACTAACATTTTCCGCGCAAAAACTATCGCAACATTCCTCGAGCATATGCCCAATTTACTTGTGGATGCGGCCGCTCTTCGCCATCTTCCAGCAAGTAGATTTCTGTCACTTCCTGCGGAAAATACTCCAGATGTATCCAGAAATTAAGTGTTGCGCCAGTATAAGACGCGGTGTGGCTTTCGCCCGAAATTGAGTCTTGGTAAGAAACGATGCTGACCTGATCCAACGGTATCTGCTTCATTGTTTTCTCCTGTGCAAGTTCGCACGCTCCATTTTTTGTGTTCGCGCATGTTCAAGCGTCCTTAAACGTACTTAAACATCTGCACTGTTCACACAAATTTACTCCGCAAGTTTATTGATTAAAGCAGTGGTACTGCGGCCCGCCACCAAATCAATCAATGCAACCTGGCCACCCCATGTGCGGACTTCTTTCGCGCCGACCACTTGCTCTTCACTATAGTCACTACCTTTTGCCAACACGTCTGGACGTATCGTTTTAATCAAATTAAGCGGCGTATCGTCATCGAACAAAATCACGGCATCAACCGATTCCAGTGCCGCCAACACGCGCGCGCGATCAGCCTCATTTACCACCGGACGACTATCACCTTTTAAGGCGCGCACTGAACGATCCGTGTTTAAACCCAACACCAAGCGATCACCCATTTTGCGTGCGGCTTCAAGATAAACCACGTGTCCGGCGTGCAGCAAATCAAAACAGCCATTAGTAAACACGATGCGCTCGCCATTGCTACGCCAGCGTTCGATCTGCGTTTTCAAGCCGGTGAAATCATAAATTTTGCCGGCTTGTGCAGAGGTGGTTTGTACCAACAATTCATCCAGCAACTCTTCATAACTAATTGGCACGGTGCCAACCTTGCCAACCACAATACCGGCAGCGATGTTTGCCAACTGCAATGCATCACTATGTGAGAGTCCAGCGATCAAGCCAGCGGCCAAGGTCGCAATTACGGTATCGCCGGCACCAGAGACATCGAACACCTGTTTGGCACTGGCGGCGATGTGTTGCGTCTGTTCTGCCTCGATAATTGAAATGCCTTCTTCACCACGGGTAACGGCAAGAAAATCTAGCGAAAGCGCTGCGCGTAAATCTGCGGCCGCCGCAAGCAGTGCCGGATCGTCTCTGATATCGATTTTGCAGACTTCTGCGGTCTCGCGCTTGTTCGGCGTCAACGCCGTGGCGCCACGATACTTGCTGTAATCCAGCCCCTTCGGGTCAACCAGCACAGGGATTCCCAATGCCCGGCAACGTTGAATAACTTGCTCACACAACGTTTTGCTCAATACGCCCTTGGCATAGTCAGACAACAACACAATGGCTGGCTTTTGCGCTAGCTGTTCTAGCACCAAGGCCAGCATTTTCTGTGTCTCAGTATCACTGATCGCTTCGCGACTTTCCTGATCTACACGCATCATTTGCTGATGACCGCCCAAAATACGTGTCTTGGTGGTGGTTGGCCGCTGTGCAGATTGCATAACGCATGGCGCAGCGATGCCGCTCTGCTCCATCATTTTTAGTAAAATTTGTCCGTCGGCATCGTTACCGATACAACCGGCGATACGCGTCGCAATTCCTAACTTGGCGAGATTGGCAGCGACGTTGGCGGCACCACCAACACGCTCATATTGATTTTTCAAACGTACGATAGGTACCGGCGCCTCTGGTGAAATCCGTTCCACTTCGCCGATCAAATACCTATCCAACATTAAATCGCCAACCACGAGTGCCCAACCCTGATGCTCAGGATTGCCCAATTTGTTGCGCACAACTTCAAGTAATTGCGCGTGCATAGTTACTCCACGTCCATGATTTCGCACAGGCTATGCGCAACAAATAAATGGGCCTCTTGTATGCGTGCTGTTTCGGTACCCGGCATGATCAAGCTGTAATCACACATAGCGGCGAGCTTGCCACCGCTGTGGCCTGACAACAGCACGGTGATCGCTCCCACCTCTTTGGCCACTTCTATCGCCTTAACGACGTTCGCACTGTTGCCAGAAGTGGAAATGCCGACCACCACATCTTGCGCATCACATAGCGCCTCAACTTGGCGTGAAAAGACAAACTCAAATCCGTAATCGTTACCAACCGCCGTTAGAATCGACGTATCAGTGGTCAACGCAATCGCTGGCAAACCACGCCGCTCGCGCTTGTAGCGCCCCACAATTTCAGCTGCAATATGCTGCGAATCCGCGGCGCTACCGCCATTACCCATCAACAAAATCTTGTTACCGCGTTGCAGGCAGGCGCGCATCACTTGTCCAACAGTATCGATTTGCGGCAACAAGGCGTCTAGCTGCTGCATCACACTTTGATGGTCGCTTAAGGCCTTGCGCAAGAGTTCGAGATTATTCATAAATGTTTAAAAAATAAATGGGGCTGCAAAGTTGCGAGCTACATGATTTACATCCTGCGCTCACTCACGAGGAAAAAGTAAGTAAATAAAATTGAATTATACGTTTGTCCGCGTAGACAACACCGCGCCGCTACGCGCGCGCCGCCAACACGCGACGATAAACAGCAAGATTACCTTCCACCATCGCATCAACCGAAAATTCACGCAAAATTCGCTGGCGGCCCGCTGCACCAAATTGATGACGCAAATCAGCGTCATCCAGCAATCGTTGCATCGCCGTAATCAGCGTACTGACATCGCCAGGCGGAATCAATATACCGCTAATCCCATCTGCCACCGCTTCCGGCAATCCTCCGGCGCGACTAGCAATAATCGGTACCGCCGCGGCAGAAGCTTGCAGCAGCGATACGCCCAAGCCTTCCATGTCCGCCGGATGCACCAACAAATCAAGTCCACCTAACCATTGCGGCAAATCGTTACGAAATCCGGCAAACCGTATCACCTCCATCAGCTTGCGTTGCGTAACCTCCTGTTGTAGCGCCGCTTGTAATGGCCCTTTGCCAAACACCAGCACCCGCAACTTCGGATAGGTGTGATGCAATACGTCAATCGCCTCAATCAAATAGCGATGTCCTTTGCGCTCGATTAATTGCGCAACAATACCAACTATCACGCTATCCGCAGGTAAAGCAAACTCTTGCAAGAAAGCATTGCGCTCAACCGGCACTAAGTAAGGGGTCGCATCGACGGCGCTGCGCACACAAGTCACGCGCTGTGACGCTAATCCTTCTGCTAGCAATACTTGCCGTATACCTTCGGAGATTGTGATGACGTGATCGTACAAGCGATATTTGATCGCGACTTGTAACCGCGATTCCGGATTATCGACACGGCGCGACAATACACATGGCACGCCGCAAATTTTGGCCGCCAGTCCACCCCAGCTGTCTGCACCGCGACGGCTGTGAAGGTGTACCAGATCTGGTTTGATCGCACGTATCAAACGTACCAAACGCAGGACCATCCCGACATCAACGTCACCACTCATCTTCAGTGGATACACTTGTGCAGTTGCGCCAACAGCAGCGGCGATATCCGCAGCTATCGGACAAGCCAGAAAATTGTCGACGCCGCGGTTAGCCAAGCCTTCAATGATGTACGCAACCTGGCGTGCGCCGCCGTAATAATGTTTGCCTGCTTCTACGTGCAAAACTTTCATGGCGTCACATCCATCGCCAATTGCAATTCGACTAATACGCGTTCGGCGCTAATATCACGCAGACACGTCCACGCACCGCCACACGTCGGCTTACGTCTGCATGGTGAACAAGCGAGACCTAGCCAAATAACTTTTGCGCGATTGCGTTCGCCTTCGCGCCCCGTGATTGTATAAGGGCAAGTAGAGCCAAATATCGCCACCGTAGGACGCGCAAACGCGATGCCCATATGGGTCAAACCGGTATCAACGCCGATCACCGCACCCGCATGCGCCACTATTGCGGCCGCCTCCGCGAGATTAGTTTGTCCGACCAAATTGACTATCGACGGTGCACCCTTAATAATGTCGTCGGCTGCATTTTTGTCAGCCGGCCCACCCAACAAAACTGGCTTCAATCCGGTTTGTTGCTCCACCATAGGCGCCAGTTTTTGCCATGCATCGACAAACCAGTGTTTTTGCGGACGCGTGGTGAACGCTGCAAACACGGCATATTTGCCGGGCATCAAACCACGCTCGGCTAAACGGGTCAACGCTTGTGCCTCGGCCTGCGGATCTAGATAAAGCATCGGCATGAAATCGTTAGTGTCCAACTCCAACTGCTGCGCCAGATAACGATATTCAGAACTGATAAGCGCTGGGTCTCCGCCGCGCTTGACTACTTTAGTCATCAACCACTGACTGCCTTCGCGCGAACCGAGACCAATGCGCTGGGGTGCACCGCTTAACCAAGTGAGCACACCACTTTTTAGCAAACCTTGTAAATCGAGCGCGGTATCAAAATGCTGTTCACGTAATTTTTTGCGAAACGCAAAGACTCGCCGCAATAGCTCAAGCTTTTTCCCGTCGCGCCACAATGCCTTCCACTCTGCCTTAGGCCACAGAATGCGTTCATCGATATTCGGATCCTGCCGAATCAAACTATCTATGCCAGGCTCAACCAACCATGCAATATGCGCAGTCGGATAGCGACGCTTTAATGCCGCAGCAATTGGCGAGGCGAACACGACGTCGCCGATCGCGGAGGTGCGAATGATGAGGATGCGACGCATCGCCTTCAACCTCGCGGGCCCTCTTCAACTTGCGACATAATCGATGTTGTTTTAGGAGTTGAGAACAACGGTAGCCGATCCAATACGGCTTGCACCGAGATACTTTCCATATTCGGCGCCGAAATGCCATCCAATAATGGATCGTGCTGCAACGGCAACGTGGGACCGTACAGGCCAAGCGAAGGCACATCGACAGCCACCGCAACATTCAGCATGCCGGTATCGTTGCCAATGCAAAAATCACAAATACTCAACGCGGCTGCGGATTTGAGCACCGACGGTTGACACATAATATGCACTGCACCGGACCTTTTGAGCTGGGCATCATTTGCGTAGGTCGTCTCAGTTGCGGCTCGTTCAGATGGGCCACCTAAAAGCAGCACACCATAGCCTGCACCGACCAGCGTTTGAGCCAATTCAAGAAATTTTTCGCCCCCCCAATTTTTCCGTTCGTTAGAAGCGCCAATTGCCAACACAATACGTGGATAGGGCAAATGTGCCAGCTCATCTTTGACTTCTGCCACGAATTTAGCTGGAACGGCAAGTTTGGGAACGATCGGACGATCAACAAATTTATGTGCCACTGCAAAATCTGTTGCTTCTGGATAGACCCAACTTCCCTTGCCAGCGAAACGGGAAATGTAGGGCGGTCTGTTCAAGAAAAGCCGTTGCCAAAACGTAAAACCAAAACCCAATCGTTCCGGAATTCCCGCAAGTAACGCAAGAAAGCCATACCGCGTACGACCCGAAAAAATAACGATACGGTCAAATTCATGTTTCCGCAAAGTCTGAAGAAAACGTAACTGGCCAAAAAACCCATCATGACCACCTTTTCGTCCGCCGCCACGTGGGCGACGGTCGTATTCGATTACCGCCTCCACACAAACTTCACCAGCCAGAAGATCTGCGGCGCGACATGAAGGACGTGCCAACACCGTCACTTTATTATCAGCGCTGTCGCCTGCGATGGCACGAATATAAGGCACATGCCAAACCAGATCGCCAATACCATTGCGGTGATGTACTACAAGCGTTTTTTTCATGACTGTTTCAAGCAACAACCCTATTTACAGGGACTTTCGTTCCTGCTGATTTACGTACACATAACGCAAAGCACCGGCGGGGATCACCAGCAACAGCATAATCGCTTTGGTTCCGGAGCTCGTGCCAAACAATGCTTCTGTCATAGAAAATAGGCAGGTTCCGACAATCGTCACCAAGCCGCATAAAGCATAGTAAGACTGATCGTTACTATTTTCGTTATCAATTTTTGTCACGAAGAAGCGCCAACCTAAAAACCAAAAAACCAATACGGCTAAAGCTGCAGGCAAACCACCCATCGCAAGACGGGAGATTAGTTCGTTATGCAAATTGGCCAACCGCCCAAATTCTTTAGGCAATTCATTCTCTCGCACGGCTTGTTTTCGGCGGTCTTCGTATTCAGCAAAACCGATGCCCGTAAGAGGATGTTCAAGGAACCTCTCAATGCCCCATTGCCACATCGCCAATCGTATCGCTACTGCATTATCTTGTACTGACAAGTCTTTCGGATGGAGTACATACGCATGCACCTGATTAATTGCAAGTTCTACTCGGCTCGATACTCGGTCTGAGATAGTTCCACCGCCGACTATTACGACCAGAATCGCCACTATAAAAATATTTCGCAAGCGAGGCGTCAGGCGATTGCTGAAATACATGCACAGCAACAAAAGAATCGGAAGCGCAATCCATCCGCCGCGCGTTCCCGACATCAACGAGGCGCCAAATCCGCATAAAAAACCTAGCAGACCAATTACGATCCGCCACCAAGAATGGCGATTATCTTTCGGTATTACAAATACGCCGGCAAGGCAGAAAAAAGCTATCAGCAGTGAAAAATTCCCGAATGGAACCGCGTTCCATCGACGCGCCAATCCAAACACGCGTTCATTTCCTAGATACACCACCTCATACAACGCGATGCCAAAAGCGATCATGGCTGCCAGACATGCCGCCCAAAACAATACGTTAGGCCGTAAGCCGTATCGTCCAATCACAACAAAGATAAAAAATCCCGCAATCAGGTGACTTGGACGCCCCAACTCACCGATCTCCCATCCCATGAAGGGCATGTTGAAAAGAATCGATATCGGAAGAATCAAGCAGATCGCGAGAAAAAAACGATCTATCGAAAGGAGTGTCTTATATTTTGCCGCAACGTATATGCCACATAGCATGAGCGGCACGCTGATCCATCCAGTCGTCCTCGGGAACAATACCAATATCGGTAAAATCATTAACACCCAAAGATTAAGCCACTCCTGTTCGCGCCCCCAATTTCCGGTCGTACGCTGATACGCCTGATTCATCTAAGCTCCACTCCACACGTAAGGAACGTTTTTTTCATGTCGTTCCGCTCTGCGTCAGACTTGAAACGAATGCGCTCCCAGCCAAACGCTATCACCTTGACGGACTCCGGGTAGATTTGACGCGCAAACAGTAAGGTCGTCGAACGTACTCCTACTACAAAATCATAAGGCGTCTCAACAAGATAGGACTCCAATGCTCCTGACGGCTCGATCAGTCGGTATTCCGAATGCCGCAAACCAAAAGCATCGTCTTTCGGATGCGCCTTGTATTCAACATTGGTTATGCCCTGAGCTTTCAGATAATCATGAATTTCCATCATCGTCGTATCCGCATCGGCATCCGTCATGTGACCTTTATCGACCAGCGGCTGCCCGACAACTAATGCACGCCTAACATGCCCACTAGCCGACGCCGACACATCGACGGATGCATCTCGCACCTCAACCAGGGGTGGCAAAATTACGACTTTATTTTTTGGATATTCGTGAGGCAAACCAGGTAGGACATAAATTCGATCGACGAAATCAGCATCCGAACCGATTCGGTCGCCATCGAATCGGCTATACACCAGCTCTGGGGCAACAAACCGACGTAATCCTCGGACGTACTGCACGATGCGCTTACTTAACTTAAGCGGATAGCGTCGCGTACTGATCAAACCATCCGGTAATATCCTTGCTTGCATAGACTGAGCGCCCGATAGGGCCGGTAACGCGCGCAAGAAATAATTGATCGATTCAGTGTCGAAGACTGCGCTATGCAGGATCAGCTTGTCACAACGACCAACCAGCGCGGCGACCAGCCGAATATTTGCGCGCGATTGCCGAAGTCGTCCGAACAGACCGGGCATTGGCTCCCAGCGTGGCCAGGGCATATAAGTGGAAGCATCCCATTCGTCGGCAACGACGACGGATTTCAATCCAGGCTTATACCAAATCAAAACCTGCCGAGCCCCTTTTTCAATCTGCCGAGCGATGGAGCGCGCCGCCAGATATTGCAATGGCGAAGCGACAAAATAAACGCAGACGGTGCCGGAATCGGACATAAAAATAACAAGGGGATAGGGCAAAAGGGCAAGCCCAGAATCGGAAACCGTGTCGTATTATTCTAGAACACGCTGAATGGAATAGTCGGTCAACATGCGCTCTTTATGCCACTCATCCGCCATTGGCACCGTCGCAAATTCATGGAAACATGGCGTGCCCAAGGTGTAATGCAGCAGCTTCGCGTCTTTATTGGCGCCGAATTCATCCGGCAACCAGTTCCATTCAATCGGCAATGCGCCAATCAATTCATCATCCAGCCATGTAAAGCGATGCAACTGCGCGCCAGTCGCACCTTGCACGAAATCCGCAGTCAATGCTTGGTTAGCTGGATGTTCGCAATTCCACAACACTAAACTCGACCAGTTCTTACGCGGATAGTTTTCGTTTTTAGAGCCCAAGTATTTTTCTGTCATGCGCGTCTTGTAATCATGCTGAACAACCATGACGGCCTTGGATGAATCACGCAACGCCCACAATTTGGAGATGTCGTCGCGTAGCAGCATATCGCCATCCATAAAGATGGCCCAGCCACGATAATTCATCAGATGAGGAACAAGAAAACGGCTGTAGATGAAATGATTGCTGCCGTCAGTATGTTTTTCTACATAGAAGCCGAGATTGTGTAAGGCCAGCGGATGAATAGCGACCGGCTGCGATGCGCGTCGGATGATGCTATTACTGCATACGTGATACGCGACCGCTTCGCGCGGATCATATCCAATGAATACTGGAATCATTCCATGTCCTTATTGTAAAAACATTGTGCGGCGGCACCCTCGTGTGTCGCGCGCGTGTCTCGCACATGAATCGGCAATCGTGCCAATTTCTTAGCTTCTGAAACGGACGATGTTTATTTCGGGTTCTTAAATATCCTGCCATGCTGAAATGGCAACGTCACATCTCGGTGGAAGAACGTCTAGTAGCTCAGCCCGTGATTTTAAACGCTTTTGCCTTCAAACGAGGCAAACATCTCTCTTCAGGTCAGTTGTAATTGTTATAAGGGCATATTTTGCCAGATATAGCGCCAACAATCGATAAAGTCGCCAGTCCAGCCGTGGCTGTTTAATCAAATTGGTCTCAAGTGCAAACAAATTTCCACACCGATACTAATTCGTGACGGTCTGGTGTAATCTTTAAATCATCTGGGCGGAACAATAATACAAGCCGCAACTGCAGTCAGTGGGAAGGATAAGACACGGGGGAAGCCATGCATAGGTCAATCTGCTTAATCTTCATGTTTGTGTTTGCGCTGTTTGGCTGTAGCAATAGCGATGTTAAAACGTTAGCATCTGCTACATCGCAAAACCCAGCTTCTCCTGACAACGTCTTTAATATGGATCAGCATCAGTTTGCTGCGACATTTAATGCCACCACCAAAACGTTCCAACAGCCTTTTCAGATCGGGCAGATCAAGATCAAAACAGGCACCATCGACGATTATTTCCAGCAGCAATTGTCGGACGATACTTCGCTCACCGTCGCGTTCTCCAAAAAGAGCGGGCGCATCAGCAGCATTACCGGATTAGTTGTCCCGAAAAATGGCTATGTGGATATGCATGCGCTGAAGGCAATCGCCAAAGTGGTGATGGGTGCCGCCAGCCCTGGGCTCTCGCAAGAAAAAATCGCAAAGATCGTCAACGATATGGTCTATGAGATCGGCGAGCAAGACCATGCCGCGATACCGCCGCGTTACTTCGATGAGGCGCGCTATGTTTTGCGTAGTAACGATCGCGGCTATTGGTTGATCGCCAATCCGGCTTGAGTAGGCTGGCGACAGACAATTATGGAGAATTCTTAGCTTAGAAGATGTTGCTGTCTGCGTAGATCAAATACGTTGATTAAATCCAGGAAGTTGCAAATTGAGATGGCTTGCATGTCCGCCGCCACGTCACGTGTGTGAATGCGGATGTGATTCCGCAACGTGATGGTGCGGCGCTTTGTCAGCAAATGATTTTGTTATCAGTCAATCGACGCTTGCTGAAAAATCCTTTTATGGCGCTCGGCATCCATTAACTCCGCGTTCATTTTTGCCGCGCGCATCAACTCAACATCCGGACGCTTGTTCGCGTACACCACAGGTTCGGCCCAACGTGTGCGCGTGTTAGCACGACGGATGGTTTTCACTGTCATAGCGGCAGGCTCGCTTTCTGAGATGGTCTCCAGCTGGCTCATGTCTTCTTCGCACTGATTGGTCATGTATGTGATGGCGCCGCCGGCATCACTACATTTCACCAACACTACCTCGGCAAATGAGGCCGCCGGGCAAAGCGCACAAGCGAAAACAAAAGGAAGAGTAAGGATATTTCTACGCATGACCGCCGCTCCTGTTTATGAGCATCCATCATGGTTTTAATTGCAAAGATTGTCCGTGTGGTAACGCACGCACAACAACGCGTACTGTTTGTACAGCTACAAGTATGTCGAAATGATCTGTAGGACAAACGCACGGGCGACTCCCTCTGACCCACCATTACAGGCTTCTACGGTCTTCAGCGACTTTGATGCACCACGCCCGCATCCACCGTTCCATACACCTGCACGCCCGAACTATCGCCCGACGTGTTGGCATAACCGCCGCATCCAGACAAGGTCGCCACCAACAGTAGGCACAACATTGGTCTCAACGACAGGCCTGCTATTTTTTTCATCCTGATATTTTCTGTGAGTTTAAAAATGCGACAGTGGCATTAATCTCCTGTGGCGATTTAATCCTGGTGAGATGACGCATGATCGAGCGCAGAGTAGTCTTGCTCCGACAACACGATCTCGGCAGCCGCCACGTTTTGCTCCAAATGCGCCACTTTCGATGTGCCAGGAATCGGCAAAATCACCGGACTACGTTTGAGCAGCCACGCCAATGCAATCTGCCCCGGGCCCACCTCATATTTTTTCGCCAGTGTATCGAGCAACGCGCCGGGCTCGGTCAGATCGCCTGCCGCCAGCGGGTACCACGGGATAAAGCCGATGCCATGTTGAGTGCAGTAATCCAATACCGCTTCGCTCTCACGATCGATCAGGTTGTAGCGATTTTGTACGGTTGCGACTGTAAAGTATTTCGATGCCGCCTCTATTTCTTCCACCGTCACTTCACTCAAGCCAGCATGGCGAATCACGCCTTCATCCTGCAACTGTTTGACCGCAGCAAACTGTTCGTCGCGCGGCACTTTAGGATCGATCCGATGTAACTGCCAAAGTGCGATCTGCTCAACGCCCAGTCGTTGCAAACTGCCATGCGCTTGCTTGATCAGATATTCCGGATCGCCACACGGCGTCCATTGATCCGGCCCCTGGCGTGTCAAACCGGCTTTGGTCGCGATTAATAAACCGTCATACGGATGCAAGGCTTCGCGTATCAGTTCTTCCGATACATTCGGCCCGTAGGAATCGGCGGTATCAATAAAATTTACGCCCAGCTCCGGCAAACGCTTGAGCGTACGGATCGCTTCGGCCTTGTCGGCTGGCGCACCCCAGATACCTTTTCCAGTCACGCGCATCGCCCCATAACCAAGACGATTGATCTCGATCTCACCAGCGATCTTGAATGTTTTTGCTACTGCTTTGTTTGCGTCAGACATCAATACTCTCCTGAAAATGCATTACGAAAAATGGCGCAATACGACGCCACACCGCGCAATATCGCGCGCAAGAACGTTTGTTATCGCCCGCCCAACACCGTCTCACCAAATACCTTGTTTTGCCCATGCGGCGCAGAGCGCCAGTATTGCGGCGGCGCATCGATAGTCGCACCAAGTGCAACCGCCGCATGCCAAGGCCAACGCGGGTCAAACAACATACCGCGCGCCAAGGCAATCATGTCGGCCTGACCATTCGCGATGATGTCTTCTGCCTGTTGCGGCTCGGTGATCAAGCCCACCGCCATCGTGTTGACGCCGGTTGCTTCTTTCACGCCTTGTGCAAACGGCACTTGATAATTCGGCCCCAACGTAATTTTTTGCAACGGCGAGATGCCGCCTGACGACACATCGACCCAATCCACATTGCGCTTCTTCAACTCCGCTGCAAACGCAATCGTCTGCGGCAGATCCCAACCGCCCTCGATCCAATCGGTCGCCGATACGCGCATACCAATCGGCTTGTCTTCTGGAAAAACCGCACGCACCGCATCAAACACTTCCAGCGGAAAACGCATGCGATTCTCCAGCGAGCCGCCGTATTCATCGGTGCGTTGATTAGCAATCGGCGACAAAAACTGATGCAACAAATAACCATGCGCACCGTGTAGTTCGAGCCCATCAATGCCCAAACGTTCCGCCCGCTTGGCCGCCAACACAAACGCATCGCGTATGCGTCGCATGCCAGCTGCATCCAACGCTAACGGCGCAGGCTCGCCTTCTTTCTGCGGGATCTCGGACGGCGCAACCGGCAACCAACCACCCTCCGCCACCGGAATCAACTGCCCACCTTGCCACGGCGACATACTCGACGCCTTGCGTCCCGCATGCGCCAACTGCATCACCACCGGAATCTTCGAGTACTTGCGAACCGCCGCCAACACCGGCACCAACGCCGCCTCCGTCCTGTCATCCCACAAACCCAGATCATTTGGCGTGATACGCCCCTCCGGCACGACTGCGGTCGCCTCGATCATCAACATACCGGCACCCGACAACGCCAAATGGCCGAGATGGATCATATGCCAATCAGTCGCCGCGCCGCTGGCAGCGGAGTACTGGCACATGGGAGAAACGATGATGCGGTTGGGGAGGGTGAGGCTGCGGAGGGTGTAGGGAGAAAAGAGTTGGCTCATGATTGATCCGATTGATGGATGAGCGAATTAGAGTAGCAGACCCGTGCACTTGCTGCAGATGCGGCCGGAATCGCAAACTTATTCAAGCCGCCATATCGATTTTATTCAACGGCTTTCTTATTGGACGTCGAAGGGCTCGGGCCAAGCTTGCTACATTAGCGCTGAGACAATGACGGACAAGATCTATTTTTATTGGTCCCGCCAAAACATGTATAGATTTTTGCCTTTTCTATATATGTCGCCAAGTATGACAAGTCCTTCAGAAAATAGACCGTGATATTTAGTGCGTCAATATTGCGCTAAATGCGATCTTGCCAGACCAAGAATGAGTAACGATGCTGACTTCCTTTAGCCATTCTAAAATTAAGAATTTGTCACGATGAAATCATTTATTATTCTCCCTCGATAAAAAAATTCAGGGAAAAACGTGTTTAAAAAAATTACAATCATTGCGCTGTCCTCTCTTTTGTTTACAGGCTGCGCTTCTGTGAAAATGGAAAGCAAGGAAGCATCACAAAAAGCTAAAGAATTCACCAAGCCGACCACCGGTCAAGCCGGCCTGTACGTATTCAGAGACAGCTTCGTAGGAAAAGCACTCAAGAAAGATATCTTTGTTGATGGCAAATGCATAGGTGAAAGCGCACCAGATGTTTTCTTCCGTACCGAAGTAGCCGGAAACAAGGATCACGCCATTTCCACCGAATCCGAGTTCTCGCCTAATACGCTGTCCCTATTCATGGAAGCAGGCAAAAACTATTTCATTCGACAGTACATCAAGATCGGTGTTTTTGTCGGTGGTGCCGGAGTTGAGCTCATTCCAGAGGCAGAGGGCAAGGCCGCAGTGTCAAAATTGGAACTCGCAAGTCTGGGCACCTGCAGCAAATAAGATCAGGCTAGAGCTTTAATCTGAAGAGACCGCTCAATGGCGGTCTTTTTTTGCGCGAAATTATTCAGCTTCCGCATTGATCAATTCCCTGGCCCGCTGCTCACGCCATGTGATTTACCGCCGGTGCGACCGGCGAATCAATTGAATATGCCCAGACTTCAAAGTTCATCGGGCGCACAAGTCCCGAGAAGGTGGCGAAGGCAACGTCCACCGCATCCATGCCATGTGCAACCTTGATGCGACCTGTGTGCGACCTGTTGTGACGCGGGTCAAAAATGTGCCAGCCATCACCCAGATACACCTCAACGTAGGCGTGAAAATCAACGCCAATGTCGGAGTTGGGTTCTAGTTCCACATCGTCGAGTTGGGGCATATGGCCGGCGACGTAGCGCGCCGGCATGCCGAGCGCCCGACACAGCGCAATCATCACGTGCGCAAAATCCCTGCAGACGCCGTATCTGCGCTCAAGTGCTTCGCAAGCTGACAACGTAGAGTCGCCGGAGCCATAGCGGTATTCGATATTGAGATAAGTCCAGTCGCAGATTTTCTGCGCGGTTTCAAGCCCTGGCGCGTACTGACCAAACGTCTGTTCGGCCCACGCCATCAGCTTGTCGGACTCGCAGTAGCGGCTTGGCAGCGTGTAGCGCAGAACGTCATACGGCAGGTTCGCACTGATTGGCGAATACGTCTGCAAGCCGTGGTTGTCGCTCTGATCCGGCACGCACAACGTCATGTCATGCCGAATTTTATTCAAGCCCGGGACCAGCATGGTTTTCAACAACTGATTGCCATGCGGATCAATCAGGCGTTCAACGTGTTGTCCATTACCGAAGGTCAGTTCTTCGTGGATGACCACGCCATCAGAATCCAGACGCGGTTGTATCAATAGAAAAATCGTCGTCGGTTCGTCGGCCTCATACGCGAGCGCGCACCCAACCCGCACAGTCAGAGATTTGGTAGGCGTCTGTGCCAGACTCGTTACGTTCATGAGAATTCCTGTAAATCTGTTAGTTGTTGACGGACTGCTTGTGAAAACGGCCTGGCTGCTTTCTGCTTACCGGGCCACTTTTCGCTGCACTCCCATTTATTATTTATTCTTGCGATTCTTAACGCTACCTATGACCCGCCTGCGCGCTAATAAAGGCTTCACGCTGCGTCAATCACTACGGCAACCCTGTACATATGATCTGGATCGCATCGCATCGTTCCAAGGAAGCGAACGGCTAGAAGCAAGATGCCACTAGTTTTGTACAAGCGGAACAGTCTCTTTCTCTAACACCAGGTCATGGATAAATTCCAGCTTCTTGATGGAGTGCGACGACAGCGTGAACGGGTACGGATCAGGCATGCCTGCGCTGCGGTTCAGATTGTTCATTACATAGGTTAGATTGAACCAGTCGCCCATCACGTCGGCGAAAGATTTGATATTCAGCGGGCGTGCCTCGATGCTTACTTCCGGCTCGTTCGCTTTCTTCGGTTTGACGATAACCCCACACGCAAAAGCCGTATCAAGCGTATCTATCATTTGCAAGTAATGTGCCCACGATTCCGCCCAGTCTTCCCACGGGTGAGAACTCGCATAACTGGTGATGAAATACTGACCCCAATCGAGCGGCGGCCCGTCGCTGTAGTGCTTTTGCATGGCCTCGCCATAGTCTTGCCGCTCGTCGCCAAACAATTCCCGAAACGGTTCTATCCAGGTGCTGCCAGCAATCAGGCGATCAAAATAATAGTGGCCGCTCTCATGACGGAAGTGCCCGAGCAGAGTGCGGTAGGGCTCACCCATCTGTTCGCGCGTACGCTCGCGATGGGCGGCATCTGCTTCAGCGATGTTGAGCGTAATCAGGCCCTTGGCATGACCTGTCATGACTTTCTTGTCCGGCGTGTCTTCTAAAAACTCAAACGCCAGGCCGGTATGCGGATCTTCTGCCTTTGAGGTCGGCTGCAAGTGCAAATCCCACAGCGTATAGAGCAATCGCCGCTTGGCTGTTTCCAGCCGATTCCAAAATACGCGGTTATTGCCATAAGACAGCGCGGGGATAATTCTGGTCAACTGGCAGGAGGCACAGAGCGAGGACTTTGAATCGGCAGGCAGCATCCAGTTACAGACATGCTCCCTGGAATAGTTAGCGCACTGCTTGTAATGCATCCCCGCATTCACAGGGTTGAGGCTGGCCCAACGATCCGGCCCGGCAGGCTCAAAGGCACTCACGGTCTGGTGCTCTGGCTGATAGCCGAGCATGCTGCCGCACTTCTCACAATGGACGTTCTCAAAGAATATCTGCTGATAACACTTGTTGCAGTGGAACGTTTTCATACTTGGCTTTCATACTTCTATTGCCGCCGCACAGCGACGAAACTACAAGATGGTAGAGGCGATCTGAGCGGGAAAGTTCATGGATTTTCGAGATGGTGCAAACAGCAGATCACGGAAGCCTTCTGACGCGACCAAGATACTGTTTTACAGTAATTGACTATCTTTTTTGCAGTTCATTTTTGAAAGAACTTTTAGCATCAACTTCACCTATCCCAGTGTCCATAAAACCTTGATCGCTCAGCTCCACCCACGTAGATAGCGCAGCTTGAATGCCGAAGTTATCTCTCTCCGGATCAATTCTATGTAGAAATGCTTTAGGGTACAAAGCCATGTCCTCTGGGTGCCAACGAGATGTCGCTTTATCCGAGAACACATAGTCACCAGCTGAAGCAAGTAAAAACGTCCCCGATATAATTTTTTCGATATATTTTCTTGGTATATAGCGACCTTGAACATATATGCTATTTTTCCACGCTATTGCGATACAAGCTGTCAAATACGCCCTGCACTTCCAATATACAAATACCCATGTATCGCAAATATAAAAGCGATAGATAGTTCTGTCTTCAATGAACCCTACACTTTCTCTAATAATCAATACTGCTTCGTCATCACCAACGTCCGTATCAGGAGCAAAAACCATTCCTTCAAACTGACCCTCAGGATTATTAAATTTGAGTGAAGCAATAAAATCAATGAAGTCTTTTGGATATTTATAGAAATGATGTTGCTGATAAATTTGATCATCCGCTCCATCTAACCACTCGCGCCGCACGCCAAATAAACGACACGCATCGTCCAACATACTGTCATTCAACTTGGCAAGAAGTGACGCATCGGTTTGAACGTCGGCAAGCGTTAGTCCGTGACCAAAAAATCTCGAAATCTGATTCCTGTGAACACCGTGGCTTTCAAACAGACGTATAAAACGAATAGGAAGCGTATCAACAGTACGATTAAAGATTCGCAGCCTTAGATTATTCAGAGCTCTAAGCAAAGAAAGTCCAGCCACAGCCTCGGTAAATATGGGCAGCATGTTACGCCGCAGCCCTACGGTTGATTTCAAAAATGGTAGAAACAATCTCATCTGCATCCGCATCACCAAAGCTGCCGTCCAAACCCGCATGATGCAAAGCCGTAAAAGGCGGCTCGTAAAGCTGGCCCGGCTCAATAATTCCGTGAACTGTCAGTCGATCGATAATCATTTCAACAAAACGGATTTGCTGACTGCTGTAGCGATTGTTGTCTAGGAATTGTCCGAAAGCTTCTTTCGCGGCATTTCTATCCATTCCCACGAGCGAACGGATAAAAATTGGCAAAGACTGTGCCGACCCAAAACATTCCTCAAATTTTGCGCGACTAATCACAGGCTGCGATTCGTAAATAAAACGTTCGAGTTCGCTCAAATCCAAAGGAGTAAGAGGTCTGTTGTGCTTAAGCTTGGCAATAGCCAAATGGTTTTCGTTTGCACGGATGAATGCCTCGACCTTTTTCTTATACTGAGCGAGATTAATGCCGGTGCTGAAATCCGCCAAAACGATTTCAGTAGCTTCACCAATCTGGTCAGTAAGCATGGTGTATACGGGATTGGATGCCCGTCGCTCGATTAGGTGCATCAGGCCACGTAACTTACGTCGCAAGCGTTCGATCATCGGAAGGGTGATGTCCTGCCAATATTCGCCCGTCTGGATTTCCTGAATAAGTGCCAATTCCGCACGCACAGCAGGAATACTTTCCATCGTTTCCAATTGGCTGGCCAGTTCGATGACCTTGTCGCGATAAGCCATAAAATCGCTGGTCGATCGCAAGATCGACAATTGCAAATGAAGACAAACAAGATCGAATAACTTCGACGTAATGTGCTCACCGTCTCGCTCACTCGGCAGTCCCGCGACGTGAGCACGCAAATCACCAAATGCAGCGTCATCCAACTTGCGCCATGTATCGCGACTAGCAAACCTCGTTACATGTTCAAGCTCAGTGCGCACGATGAAGTTATCCACGTTCATTGCCGCAACTTCACTGTGCAGTTCATTCACAATACTTTCTTCCAATGGAATGTCTTCTCCATAAGAAGAGCGAGTTTCCGCCACTTTTGTGGCAGGGCCAATCAGGAGGGTCAGTAAATCCAGTCGGGCCTTAAAAAGCCGCTTGCCAAGTGGCTCAGTAACACCGCCCAAAGCGCCCTTCGGGTTTTCATTGAAGTATTCAAAATTGGCACAGAAATCAAAGATATAGAACTCAGTCTTGTCTAGCCCGGGTGCAAAGAGGTTCTCGCAGAGACGCGTGCCACGACCAATCATCTGCAAGAATTTCACTTTTGATCGCACTGCTTTAAAGAACACAAGGTTCAGTATTTGCGGCACGTCAATACCCGTGTCGAGCATGTCCACCGAAATCGCAATTTGTGGCAAGCGGCTGTCCTTGGCCCCAAAGGCCTCGATCAAACTCTGCGCATAATTGACCGAGTGAGTGATGACACGAGCAAACTCGCCTTTGTAGTGTGGGTAATTTTTATTGAAACGTTTGGCGATAAATTCAGCGTGCTTCTGGTTGACCGCGAAGATGATGGTCTTACCAAGTTTGTCGCCACCATCTACTTTCAAACCATTCTGCATCAGGTGCTGAAGCATTAGGTCCACGGTGTGTTCGTTGAACAGCTGCTTATTTACCTCAGAGGCCAACACCTCGGTTGGGGCATCACCATCTTCAACGACACGATCGCCCCAATCGAGGGATTCCCAATGTTCCTTTTCCTCATCGCTCAGTTCATCGTAACGAATACCTTCGCGAACGAACTTGATCGGCACCGAATGCGCCTTAGGCGGCACCAAATAACCGTCAGCCACGGCCTCATCGAGACTGTAAGTATCGGTAGGTACGCCAGTTTCTAAGCCAAACAGATGATAAGTATCTCGATCCACCTCATCCCGCGGCGTAGCGGTCAGGCCAACGAGATAACTATCAAAATAGCGGAAGATTGCGCCGTACTTTTGATACACGCTGCGATGCGCTTCATCAATGATCACCAGATCGAAATGACCGATACCATAGCGGCGCTGGTCACCGTCCATTTCATCAATCAAGCCCATCATGGTCGGATAGGTGGAAAGGTAAACACGGCCTTGGCCGTTCTTTTCCGTCACCAAATTGACGGGACTGGAATCTGGCAGATGTACCTTGAATGCATTCGTCGCCTGATTGACCAGTGCCACCCGGTCAGCCAGGAACAACACTCTTTTGGCCCAATTGGCACGCATTAGCAATTCCACCAACGCAATCGCCGTACGAGTTTTTCCCGTGCCAGTGGCCATGGTCAGCAAGCCTGCACGTCGACCTTGCGCCAGCGCTTCTGTCATAGCTCGGATAGCTCGGTGCTGATAGGGCCGTTCGACAATGCCCTGATTGATCGTTAGCGTGCGAATATCGGTCTGCAATTCTCGGCGATGCATCGCCAGTTCCAACTCTTCGCGAGTGTAGAAGCCTTGTACCTCGCGCGGCGGCGCACGACGGTCATCCCAGAGCCAGGTATGGTTGCCATTGCTGTAGAAAATCAGTGGACGCTGGCCCTTCTCGGCTTCCAGACAGTCGGCATAAAGTTTGGCTTGCTGCTGGCCAACGTCCGGGTCCTTCAGACTACGCTTGGCCTCCACCACTGCAAGCGGTTTGCCATCCGCCCCCCATAGGACGTAATCCGCAAAGCCTTCCGCCTTCGCGTTGGGCATACCCTTGAGCGGCACTTCGATTGATGCGTTTTTGCCGACTTCCCAACCGGCTTCGCGCAGCAGCACGTCGATGAAGAAGCGACGCGTATCCGCCTCGTCATAATTGTGTGTATCCGGTACGGCGATGTTTGCAGCCTTCGCCTTCGCTAACTCAGCACGAGCAACAGCTAGGTCGGCATTGACTTGCGCCAATAGCGCTTCACGCTCGGCCAACGTCGCAGCTTGTTCTGCGATGGACGCTTCACGGGCCTCCAGTGTGGCGTGCTGCGCCTTTATCTGCTCCTGAAACCTGGCCTCTTGCTTCTTTAATTCGTCACGAGTAAAGCTGACTGCATCATCCGCAGAGACCGGTGTCGGTACACTCTTTTCATCAAAACTGGCATCAATCGATTTTGGATCGCTTGCGCGAGTGTATGTGCGCGCCAACCAAAACAAAATATGAAACAACTCGCGCACCAGCTTCATGGCATCACTGAAGCTGATAGCGCCGCTAGCATGCACCGCCTGATTACCGGCTTTCTGGATCAGCCGCATCTTCTGGAGTACCTGCGGCGGCGGTAGTTGCTCGAAGTCGCGATTGGTCAGCAACGCATTGAGGCTGCGGTCGTAGGGCATACGCAAGTCGCGGTCATGCTCGTATAACCAGTGCACGGCCTGCTCCAGCGCATGGCGAGTCCGCATACAGCAAGCGCGTGGATCTGAATAAACCAATGCCTCGGCACTCTTCGAAGGCTCAAGAAGCGGCTTGAATTCGGGATCGAGGAACCTGAAGTTGGTCATGATCAGAGCGTTCCTGCAAAAGCCCGCTGTTGGAGAGACTGGAAGAACAAATCAGAAGTAGAACGAAACTTAATCTGCCGTTGCTGTTGTAACTCCATTGTAGATACGATCGTCGCAAACTTGTTCTGCCTCTCGACCGGTGGAATCAACAGAGGAAACTTTTTCAGTTGAGTCATATTGATGGAAGCGATTCCCGTAGTTTGTTTTGCCACTCCAAGAAAGTATCTCTTTCCGCGCGCACTCCCAATCAGCCAATTCAAGTAAATTGGATTGACTAAATCCGAGGTAACGCGCACGCGGAATACATGATTTTGATGTATGCAATCTGGTATCGACGCATTCCACAAAGCTCCTCTCCCAAGCTTGTCAGGATCGCCTCCCTCTGTGAGTAAAAGATCATTTGCCACCAAACGATATCGATCAATTTCCACCTGTGTCGCCTCAATAGTCTTGATGGTCTCTAACTTGAGATAGCGGTCCTGCACATTAGCCACTGCAAGATAAGGGACCTCTCGTACCGCCTCACTCGTCCGCCGACCTTTGGTAATTCCCGAGCAAATACTGGCCATATCAGCAAGGCAAGCCTGATCCGGCCATTCTTTCGGATTCGTCACCGAATCGCCGAACATATCCAGAAACACGGATTGCAACAGCTGATCGAGCTTCCCAACAACTTCGCGGCGCTTGGCGCGCAGCACAGCAGCTTTATCCAGAATCGCCGCGATGCGGCGTTGCTCCGAGAGTGAAGGAAGCGGGATTTCAATTCTCTCTAACGCAGATGTCTTGATAGATGGATATGCTTCGTTATCGATGAGGCGCGATGGAGGACTGTATTGAAACCAGTGATTCAAATAGCTCGAATCCACTTCAGCAGATGGAAGTATCGCAGCTAAGTGACTTACTACGTGGCAGTCTTGACGGAGTTTGTATACTCGTCCAACTTTTGCCGACATGCCACTTTTGGCAAATACAACTGTATCCTTCGGAAAAATCTTTAAGCGATACTTCCGAGCTTGATCCTGCGAAACCAACTCAAGGGAATCTTCGCTCTCCCCGTTACATAAGCGCTCAAGGCTTCCCGCACGCACGAAGGGAGTACCTATCGTGCCAAACGCGGAGCGTTCTTGAGGTGCCGATTGACCGGTGGTTACTTTGCAAATCTCACCTAAGGCAACAGTTCTCACTTCAGCATTCCCTCCAACTCCTCCATACCTTGCATAATCTCTTCTTCGAGTACCTTCAGCTCGATGAGAATCTTCTTCGGTGATTCATACTGTACTTGCTCGTACACCGTTTTTTTGTAGCGGTTGATGGATAGGTCGTAGTCATTACCGGCAATCTCGGCTTTGGATATTAAGAAGCTCTGTTCGGTACATCCGTAGCTAGTTTTGCCATCGCGCTTCTTCCAGCGGGCCAGAATGTCAGGCAGGTTGTTGAATTCGTGCTTACCGATGTCCAATGGATTGCGTTTGTCATCTAGCGAAAAACCGTCTGCTTGCATGTCGTAGAACCAGACGTTATCAGTGCCGCCAGAGTTGGTTTTAGTAAACATCAAGATGGCGGTGGAAACGCTGGCATAGGGACGAAACACACCGGATGGCATGGAAACGATACCGTCTAGCTTATGGTCTTCTACCAGCATGCGGCGCAGCTCCTTGTGTGCCTTGCTAGAACCGAATAGCACACCATCCGGCACGATTACTGCAGCGCGACCGCCAGGTTTGAGCAAGCGCAAGAAAAGGGCGAGAAACAGTAGTTCGGTTTTCTTGGTCTTAACGATCTGCTGCAGGTCCTTTGCGCAGGCTTCGAAGTCCAGACTCCCGGCAAAAGGTGGGTTTGCGAGGATCAAACTAAATTGGCCTTCGACGCCAGCATGGCCTTCGCTCAAAGAGTCGCGATTCTCAATCGCCGGATTTTCCACGCCGTGCAATAGCATATTCATGGAGCCGACGCGCAACATAGTGCTATCAAAATCGAAACCATGGAAGGTATCGTGATTGAAGCGTTTCGTAGATTTCTTGTCCGCGTAAATCTCATCGCGATGATGTGTATTGAGATACTCACTGGCCGCAACTAAAAACCCGGCAGTACCACATGCTGGATCGCAGATAGTGTCACTGGGGCGTGGCGCCATCATATCCACCATCAACTTGATAATATGGCGTGGCGTGCGGAACTGACCATTCTGCCCAGCGCTGGCAATTTTGCCGAGCATGTATTCGTAGAGGTCTCCCTTGGTATCGCGATCTTCCATTGGGATCGCATCGAGCATGTCCACCACTTTTGCCAGCAATGCCGGCGAAGGAATGGTAAAACGCGCATCCTTCATGTGTACGGCATACGTCGACTCCGCATATTCTCCCCCGAGTGTTTTGATAAAGGGGAATACTTTATCGGCAACCAATTCATACAGACTTGCAGGATCGCCCAACTCTTTGAAGACCGACCAACGTAGTTTTTGTTGTTTGCTATTGAAAATAGGATCTTCGATCGGCTGCTTGGTACGAGCAGCTTTCTTTTCTTTGACGGTTTGCAGTTCATCCAAACGTTTGATAAAGAGCAGGTAAGTCATTTGTTCGATGACTTCCATTGGATTAGAGATGCCACCACTCCAGAATGCGTCCCAGATTCGGTCTACTTGATTCTTAATTGTTCCTGTAATCACTATGCTTACCTATCGGTGTTTTGTATTTAAAACAATCAGTCTTTTGATTTGTTACTAGATGTTGCTCTCCGGAGTAAATTTTCTAATTTTAATTTCAGAAGTTTAAGTTCTGATTCTGTTGATAAAAGTTCTTCTTGCAAACGATCAAGATCAATTTCATCCCTCTCTTCAGAATCATGAATATATTGAGAAAGATTTAGGCTGAACCCATTGGTCTCGATTTCAGATAGGTCTATAAGACGTGAATAGCCTTTTTTTTCCGTTCTTTCCGCATATGCTTCCTGCACATGAAGAATGTCTTCCTCTTTTAATTGATTTTGATTTTTATCCGCTTCAAATGATTTGCTTGCATCGATGAAAAGGATATTTCTGTGGGATTTTTTCTTTTTAAAGATGAGAATAGCGGTAGGCATCGTTGTGCCAGGGAATAATCTTGGTGGCAACCCGATGACAGCATCAAGAAGATTCTCTTGAATTATTCTTTTTCGTATTTCTTGTTCTGCGCCGGCACGGAACAGTACTCCATGCGTGACTATTAGCGCGCATCGACCTTTGCATTCATCCATAGAAGAAAGAGCATGCGATATAAATGCATAGTCTGCTTTCCCTTTAGGTGGAGCTCCCCATCTATCCCGCTTATATTGATCCGAGACAAAAATATCGTAGGGCCATTTTTCTGGGAAAAAAGGGAGATGCGCCAAAACCACATCAAAGCTAGTTAATTTGCTACCACGATGAAATGACGGATGCTCAAGGGTGTCGCCTAAAGCAACTTCGCTGAATTGGCAGTGAATGGCCATATTCATTTTAGCGATGGCCCATTTCAAGCCATTTTTTTCTTGACCATACAGTTTGTAGTCTTGGGTTTTTTCTTTTTCTTTAATCCACTTTGCGCAGGAAAGTAATAATCCCCCCGTACCACATGTCGGGTCATAAATTGAATTTCCTGTAGAAGGCTGCAAAAGGCATACAAGCAGATTCGCTACGCTCTTAGGAGTAGAAAATGTTTGTGTTTTGTTTGTAATATCGGACGCGAATTTATCGAGCAAATTTTGGAAGACGCTCTCCGCCATTCCTTGGTCATCAAGTATTTCTACGTGGGCGTAGCATTTGATAAATTCGCGTAAAACAGCATCTCGCGCTTTTTCGTTTCCAAGCTTAGTGCTATCAAATTTAACGCCTTTAAATACACCTTCGATGTCTGGATTCAGCGCTTCTAGCTCTAGCAATGTTTCATCAATACGCTTGGCGTTTTCGCTCTCGGAACTTCGCTTATATAAACTCCAAAAATCTCTTTCTCGAGACAACTTTAATTTCTTCTGTGCTTTACCTGAAACGTATCTAATGAAGAACATTGCAAGAACATATTCCATGTTCAAAGTGGAGTCTTGGTGACCGCGTAAAACATCACAAGCGCGCCAAATTATATTGGTCGCTTCATCTATTATTGTTGACATTTATTCTCGACCTTTTGCTATGAAGGTACGACATGCGGCGTCAATTTCTTGTTCTTTTAAAGATATCCAATTTGCGCCCACTCGTTTCGTTTCTCCCCAAGTTTCCTGCAGCTCCGCGACGACTAGTTGTTCTCGCAAATCAGCCATTGGGATTTTTATTTTAAGAAGCTGTACTTTAGTGAGTGCCTGAATAGCTGTCCCTGTTAAGGATCGAGATATTTGAGCCTGTACTTCTGGCAAATTTAAGCACCAGGTTATGTATCCACCAACAACATTTTCGGCTGGTGTAATGATGTTGATTTGCCCATGCGGATATATAAAGGATGAACCAATTTGGGTTGGCATCAAACGCGCTGGATAATTATTGCCTCTGGACGGAATTAGGACTTCGCCGCCATTCAAACAAGACAATTTCTGACGTTCATCGACAGAAATTTTCGCTAACCTTGCAATATTAAGAGGCCATCCGCTAATCAGATCTCTGATAGTCAATGCATAAACATTGCCACTCTCTTCTGCTCGAGGTGCTTGCCCCCTAAAGACGGGAGCAGCACTGATTTTCGTGACTTCACCAAGTTCGATTTGCATTTTTAATATGCCGTCGTAGCAGCGAGTTGTATTGCCATCCAACGCGCGAATTTTGATCCATCTTTGGTAAATTCAAGATTCCCGTTGAGAACTGAAACCATCAAAATGTCTCCTTTTTCAGCCTCGGTATTCAGATCTTCATATAAATCTGACGCCGCCTTACCGGCCGCAATAACCCAAGTATTCCGCCCAATTACAAAATGACTTGGATAACGACCGACGCGGTTAGCTAGTGCGGACTCCGCAGCCTTTGATGAATTAATTGCCGTAACAAAATAAAGTTTTCTCATGTCGCCTCCTTTGCAGTATTTAAGTACTGCATACTAAGCCCGACAAAGTGGAATGTCAACAGTATTCTTCTACTGCACCAAATCCTAATACAACAAAGCCGGCATATGCAGCCGGCTTTGTTTCTTTATAAGCGCATCTGAAAGAAAAATTAAATATCAATATTCCCAGCCGACAGCGCATTCAATTCAATAAACGCACGGCGTGGCTCAACATCATCACCCATCAATGTAGTGAAGATTTGATCCGCTGCAATCGCGTCTTCGATCTGCACTTTTAACAAGCGGCGCACGGCTGGGTCCATCGTGGTTTCCCACAGCTGTTCTGGGTTCATCTCGCCCAGACCTTTGTAGCGTTGCTTGCCGACGTTGCGCTCGGCCTCGCTGCGCAACCAATCCATCGCTTGATGGAAGTCGTTGATGTGCGCAGTTTTGATTTTTTCACCGACCCCACGTTGCACCATCGCACCGGGGCCGATCAAGCCTTTGAAGGTTGCGGCGGCGTTGGCGAGCACGGTGTAGTCGGGGCCGGCGACAAAGTCGGCGTCGATCGTGCTGACCTTGACGTTGCCGTGGAACATGCGCTCTATACGCAATGCATACTTGTCGGCCAGCTCGTCGTATTTAACGCGCACGATGACGGATGGCTCGTTGATGCCATCCTGCAGGCGCTGTGCCGATTCAGCCGTAGCGTCTGCTGAGCTGAGATCGAGGGTAACGCCGGTCATGATGGCGGTGAGGGCAGCACCATCGACCACGCGCACCAGGCGGTTGATGATGGCGTTGGCGGTATTGTATTGACGTACCAGTTCTGCCAACGGGTCGCCGCTGATTGCTGCTGCGCCTTCCGCTGGAATCAACTCAGCATCGTTGAGCGCAATCTGCATCATGTAGACAGCTTCTTCCAGATCATCTTTTAGATAACGCTCGTCTTTGCCGTGCTTCACTTTGTACAACGGTGGTTGTGCAATGTAGACGTGGCCGCGCTCTACCAATTGCGGCATCTGGCGATACAGCAGCGTGAGCAGTAGGGTGCGGATGTGGGCGCCGTCGACGTCCGCATCGGTCATGATAATGATGCGGTGATAACGCAGCTTGTCGATATTAAATTCATCCGCGCCGATGCTGGTGCCTAGCGTGGCGATCAATGTGGTGATCTGCTCGCTGGCGAGCATTTTTTCGAAGCGCGCTTTTTCGACGTTGAGAACTTTACCGCGCAGTGGCAGGATCGCTTGAAACTTGCGGTCGCGACCTTGCTTGGCGGAGCCGCCCGCGGAGTCACCTTCGACTACGTAGAGTTCGCACAGGGCTGGATCTTTTTCTTGGCAATCGGCCAGCTTGGCGGAGAGGCCGAGGCCATCCATGATGCCTTTGCGACGCGTCAGATCGCGCGCTTTGCGTGCTGCTTCACGTGCGCGTGCTGCTTCGACAATCTTGCCGCAGATGATCTTGGCGTCGTTTGGTTTTTCTTGCAGGTAATCGGATAGCGTCTTAGCGACGATTTCTTCCACCGGGCCGCGTACTTCGCTCGATACCAATTTGTCTTTGGTTTGCGAGCTGAATTTTGGTTCTGGCACTTTAACCGACAGCACGCAAGTCAGACCTTCGCGCATATCGTCGCCGGTTACTTCAACCTTGGCTTTTTTAGCAAACTCGTGTTCTTCAATGTATTTGTTTATCACGCGCGTCATTGCCGCACGCAGGCCGGTCAAGTGGGTGCCACCATCGCGTTGTGGAATGTTGTTGGTGAAGCACAGCACTTGCTCGTTGTAAGCGTCGTTCCATTGCATGGAGACGTCAACGCTGATGTTGGTGTTTTGGTCGGACTGACGCTCGCCAGTTGCCTGGAAAATCGATGGGTGCAATACGCTCTTGGCTTTGTTGATGTACTCGACAAAGCCGCGGGTACCACCTTCAAACGCAAAAATTTCTTCCTTGCCGGTGCGCTGGTCGGTCAGCTTGATGTTGACGCCATTGTTGAGGAAGGACAGCTCGCGAATACGCTTGGCCAGAATGTCGTAGTGGAACTCGACATTGTTAAAGATTTCTTCATCCGCCCAAAAGTGCACTTCGGTGCCGCGCTTGTCGGTTTCACCTACCACCTTGATTGGCGACACAACGTGGCCATCGATGGTTTCGATCACGCGATTTTGCGGCACGCCGCGCACAAATTCCATCTCATGCTTTTTACCATCGCGACGAATCGTCAGCTTGAGCAGCTTGGATAAACCGTTAACGCAAGACACGCCGACGCCATGCAAACCGCCGGAGACTTTGTATGAGTTTTGATCGAACTTGCCACCTGCATGCAACTCCGTCATCACAATCTCTGCAGCGCTGCGCTTAGGATCGTGCTTGTCGTCCCACTTGATATCAGTAGGAATGCCGCGACCGTTATCAGTCACCGAAACCGAATTGTCAGAATGAATGGTGACGTGAATCTCGGTGCAATGACCGGCCAGCGACTCATCGATGGAGTTGTCCAGCACTTCAAACACGCAGTGGTGCAAACCGGTGCCGTCCGAGGTGTCGCCGATATACATGCCCGGCCGTTTACGTACTGCTTCCAGCCCCTCGAGAATCTGAATCGAGGAGGCGCCGTACTGCGCATTTTGTGGAGCGGGAGTTTGCGGGGTGTTGTCGTTCGGAATCGCGGACATGGCTACCTTTTTAATACAAAACTACTTCTAAATTACTGCAGAAACTGCTGCGGACTTATTACTAATAATGACGAAAAACCCTAGAGTCACGCTTCGTCTTTTATCTTTTACAGATGGGGGCAAATCGCTGTTATAAAAGCGATTTGCCCGTGCTGCATCGAGCAAATACAGCGATCAAATACGCATCGGCATGACAACGTATTTAAAGTCTGGATTATCTGGCACCGTAATCAAGGCCGATGAGTTGGCGTCACCCAGCGCGATATTGATGCTGTCGCCCTTGAGGTTGTTCAGCACATCCAGCAGATAAGTCACGTTAAAACCGATATCGACACTATCGCCGCCGTAATCAATTTCAATTTCTTCGACGGCTTCTTCTTGATCGGCGTTGGTCGAGCTGATCTTCATGCTGCCTGGGCTCATGATGCAACGCACACCTTTAAACTTGTCAGAAGTCATGATCGCGGCGCGTTGCAACGAGCGCAGCAATTGGTCACGACCAATCGTAAAGTTGTTTTTGTAACCCTTAGGGATCACACGCGTGTAGTCGGGGAATTTGCCCTCGACTAACTTGGAGATCAACTCGATATCGCTAAAGGTCAGTTTGACTTGATTGTTAGCGATTTCTAGATCAACGATGTCATCGGTATCTTCCAACAGACGTTGCAGCTCGATGATGGTCTTGCGCGGGATGATCACTTCTTGACGTGCAAACTCTTGCTCGGTCTCAACCTGGCAAAACGCCAAGCGGTGACCGTCGGTCGCGACAGCAATCACGTTTTTGCCATCAACAACCAGTAACAGGCCATTGAGGTAATAACGAATATCTTGCTGTGCCATCGAGAAGTGCACCATGTTAAATAGGTGCCTGAGCGTCTTTTGCGGCAGCGTGACTTTAGCGTTGTATTGCTCGGCCTGTGCCACGGTAGGAAACTCTTCCGCGCCCAAGGTCTGCAACGCAAAGCGCGATTTGCCGGCTTGCACTGTCATGCGTTTGTTTGCCAGCGTCAGCGAAACATCGCCGGAGTCTGGCAGCGCGCGCAAAATATCGAGCAGCTTGCGTGCCGCCACCGTGGTCGATGCCACATCATTACCGCTGCCGACTTGCGCATGGGTAGTGATTTGTACTTCGATGTCGGTGGATAAAAATGAAACGCGCTCGCCATCCTTGCGTATGAGGATATTGGCCAGAATCGGCAATGTGTGCCGACGCTCGACAATACCACTCACAATTTGCAACGGACGTAGTAGCGCGTCTCGTTGGGTTTTGACCAATTGCATATTAGATCCTTATCGATGGTTAAACGAATACGGTATTCATTACTGCTGCTTACCTGAGCGCCGCGCAATCAACTCGTACGGAGAATCAATAAACCTCGTATTACCTTGTGCAACACCGTGGCCAAACTACCTAGCTGCTGACCCCACAAGAACAATCCAGAAAGACTTACTTAAGCTTGCCAACCTTGCGCATACGCGGCTGACAACACCCCGTATTTTGACAGAAACAGCCTACAAGCGGCGGCTTCTAGGCGATTTTCCGCTGTTTTTATAGCAATCACTTTTTACGCGGCTGTTATGCACCGCTTATACAACGGTTATACAAACAATATTCACAGAGTTATCCACAGGCGCTTAGGCAGCCCGTTTTGCGTTTTGCCTATCCTTTTAGCGTTTGTTCCAAGATATGCAGCTCGTGATTGCATTCTGGGTTTTTGCCGCGCTCGGCACCAATCTTACGGACCGCATGCAACACCGTTGTATGGTCGCGACCGCCAAATAACTCACCGATTTCCGGCAAGCTTTTTTGCGTTAACTCTTTGGCAAGGTACATCGCAATCTGGCGCGGCCGTGCAATATTGGCCGGACGCTTTTTAGAATACATATCGGCGATCTTCATATTAAAGAAGTCGGCCACGGTCTTCTGAATGTTCTCTACCGAGATCTGGCGATTCTGTACCGACAGCAAATCTTTTAATGCATCTTTAACAATATCGATCGTAATGTCTTTGCCATGGAAGCGTGAGTACGCCAGGATTTTACGCAACGCGCCTTCCAGCTCGCGCACGTTGGAGCGCAGATGTTTAGCGACAAAAAATGCGACGTCATCGGACAAGGTGACGCCTTCTTGGGTCGCTTTTTTCAACAAAATCGCAACCCGCATTTCGAGTTCTGGCGGCTCCACAGCAACCGTCAAACCGGAATCAAAACGCGAAATGAGGCGATCATCCATCCCGGTAATTTCTTTGGGGTAAGTATCGCTGGTGATAATGATTTGTTTCTTCGCTGCAATCAACGCCTCGAACGCGTAGAAGAACTCTTCTTGCGTACGGTTCTTGCCACCGAAGAACTGAATATCATCAATCAGCAATAAATCGAGCGAATGATAATAGCGCTTAAACTCATCAAAACCTTTGCGTTGGTAAGCAGTCACTACGTCTCTAACGTATTGTTCGGCGTGAATGTAGCGGATTTTAATGTTGGGATTCTCGGCCAACACCTGGTTGCCAATCGCGTGCACCAAGTGGGTTTTACCAAGACCAACACCACCATATAAGAACAGCGGATTATAAGAGCCGCCCGGATTATTGGCGACTTGAATCGCCGCCGCGCGCGCTAATTGGTTGGCTTTACCGGTAACAAAACTATCAAATGTCAGGGCCGTATTGAGCCGGCTTTGGTCGCGCCGGGCGCTTTGTTCCACCGCAGCAACGGGGATTGGCTCCAGCACATTTGCGGGAATATCATCGTTTCTGCTTGGTGCCAAAGACGGCTCTGCGATCGCGCGGCGCACCGGCGCGGCGCTTGGTGCTAATACAAACTGCACCTCGACTGGCTCTTCCCAAAACTGCGCGGCAAGGCTGGTAATCCGGCTGGCAAACTGTGTTTTGACCCAATCCAACTTGAAACGATTAGGCGCAGCTATCCGCAAGGTGCCACCATCAAAATCGAGGGGCGCCAGCGGTTTAATCCACGCACTGTATTGTTGCGGCGTCAATTCCTGCTCCAACTGAGCGGAGCATGTCTGCCAGAAATTTTCCATGAATCGTCTATTTGAATAATGCATGATGGCGTTTTTATAACGCCCTTGAGTGACCTGCCGTCTCGCTCATGACACACAAATTGCACGCATAAATTGTCGTTATGGCAAAAATCTCTGTTCTATTTACTCTGCCAATTCAGCCCCGCGTCTAATTCAAAGGCGACGTACTTTATGCTACATGTCTGATCGAGCAACGTCTTGAGACCGCAAAAAAATGCCAACTCAAGCTGTCACGCGTCGCGCTATTCTACCCTTGCTAGGCAAAGTTATCCACAAGTAGAGCGCTTATTTCTTTCGCTTTTGCTTAGCGCATATTTGTCGCAAGTTATTGACAGGCAAAGGGAAAATGCTGTCTAATTCAGGGTTCACTACCCAGGATGTTGGTAAGTTGTGTTGTCGCCGTAGGCATCAGCATGCTCCAGCTGCCAGTTATATGGCGATGGGCGCGTGACTTCCAATTTATTTTTTGCCGATTAGCGAGACTAACAATGAAACGTACTTACCAACCTTCCGTCGTACGCCGCAAGCGCACTCATGGCTTCCGTGTCCGTATGGCTACCCGCGGTGGTCGCGCTGTGCTGAATGCACGTCGCGCTAAAGGCCGCAAGCGCCTCGCTGCCTAAGAAAATGGCGTGACCGACGATCGTTCGCTCGACTTTGCACGCGATCGGCGGATCGTTAAAACGGATGAATTTTCATCCGTTTTTCGTTTGCGCCCTGTGCAACGTACTGCGCATTTTGTTTTGTATATACGTCAAACCAATCACCCGCATGCTCGACTCGGCGTGGTTGTCGCAAAACGTTTCGCCCCGCGTGCCGTGACACGTAATACGATTAAACGCATCACGCGTGAGTTGTTTCGACAAACCACGCTGCCATCGATTGATTGTATTGTTCGCCTGTCGCAGCCGGTGAATGCGAAAAAAGACCCTGCGACAACGACTGGTTTGAAAACCTTATTAAGGGAAGAATTAACGCGCTTGTTTGCTGCTCATCAGTTAAACCAGCAGCACGCGCAACCCTTGCCAAAGGCGAACAAATGAAAACGTTTTTGTCCCTGCTAATACGCGGCTACCAATTGGGCATCAGCCCTTTCCTTGGTCAGAACTGTCGTTTTTACCCTAGCTGCTCGCAATACGCGATCGAGGCGCTGGGTGAACACGGCGCGTTAAAAGGTAGCTTTTTAGCTGGCAAACGTTTGTGCAAATGCGCGCCGTGGCATCCCGGCGGCATTGATCTGGTTCCCCCAAAATCTTCCTCTAAATCGACCTCAACAACCGCTCGCGGTTGCGGCCATTCCTGATGATTGCTTAAGACACTTATGGATATCAAACGTACCATCCTGTGGATCGTGTTTTCGTTTTCGCTGCTATTGCTGTGGAACAGCTACAACGAGTACACCGGTCAGACCTCCATCTTCGCGCCAACGCCAACGGCGAAGAAAACCGAAGATGCATCAGTTGCTGCAACCCCTGATACCAACTCGACAACAGCGACCGCTAACGGTGCGGATGTGCCGACTGCCTCGGTGGCCGCTACTGGTAGTGCGCCTGCTGGCGGGCCTGCTAGCAAAGGTGAGCTGATTACCATTACAACCGATCTGGTTGAAGCGCAAATTGATACCGCTGGCGGTGAAATCCGTCATCTGACACTGCTCAAACACAAAGCAGATGGCGAGGACGCAACTGGCGACGTTGTATTGTTCAATACTACTGCACCGAATACTTATCTCGGTCAAACCGGTTTGACCGGTGGTGCTTATCCAAACCATAAATCGATGTACGTAGCGAAACCTGGCGTACGCACATTGGGTGATGGTAATCAAGTACAACTGGTGCTGGAAGCAGAGCAGCAAGGCGTCAAGTTGATCAAGACTTTCACATTCAAACGCGACAGCTACCAGATCGACATCAAACACGATGTGGTCAACAATAGCGGCGCGACGATCACGCCATCGCTATACATGCAATTGGTAAGAGACGATGCCAAGTTGGACAACGATTCGATGTTCCAACACAGTGCGTACGCTGGCCCAGTGGTGTATACCGACGCAGAAAAATTCCAGAAGGTTTCTTTTAGCGATATCGATGGCGGCAAACCAGATCACGTGATCAAAGCGGATAACGGCTGGATCGCGATGGTACAACATTACTTTGTGGCTGCGTTTGTACCTCCTGCTGGAGTAGAGCGTGAAATTTTCACCAAAAAACTTGGCGCAAATCTCTATGCAATTGGCGACATTGTCCCGATGGGTGCGATACCTGCTGGCGCTAGCAAAACGATTGATGCAGCTTTATATGCCGGTCCGCAAGAGTCCACTCGCTTGGACGAAGTCGCACCTGGCTTTGATCTGGTTAAAGACTATGGTTTGCTGACCGTGATTGGTAAGCCGATTTTCTGGTTGATGACGCAAATTCATCAGATGCTCGGCAACTGGGGCTGGACCATTATCGTCTTGACGATCGTGATTAAACTGGTCTTCTTCCCGCTGTCGGCTGCCGGTTACCGCAGTATGGCGCGTATGAAGTTAGTGTCACCTAAGATGACCGACATCCGCGCGCGCCACAAAGGCGATCCGCAAAAAATGAATGCCGCAATGATGGAGTTGTACAAGACCGAGAAAATCAATCCGATTGGTGGTTGCTTTCCGATGTTGGTGCAGATTCCCGTATTTTTGGCTTTGTACTATGTGCTACAAGCCAGTATCGAAATACGCGGCGCGCCATGGATAGGCTGGATTCACAACTTGGCAGCACCTGATCCATACTTCATCTTGCCGGTGTTGATGGCAGTGTCGATGTTTGTGCAAACCAAGCTGAACCCGACGCCACCTGATCCGATTCAAGCCAAGATCATGATGTTCATGCCGATCGCGTTTTCGATCATGTTCTTCTTCTTCCCATCCGGTCTGGTGCTGTACTGGGTTACCAACAACATTCTGTCAATCGCACAGCAATGGGTGATCACCAACAAGCTCACCAACGACAAGCAAGAGAAGTTGGCGAAGTCCTGATACTGTCGTAAATGACATCTCGTCTTCTTAAGCCCGTGTCTTTGGACACGGGCTTTTTATTGGGCTGTATCAGTTAAAATTTTTATTCTCCCAACTAGATTGCACTTCACTTTTAAACGGTTTATAACTTGTCCATGACTTCTGACAACTCTCCCATCGTCGCCATTGCTACCGCGCCCGGTCGCGGTGGCATCGGTGTGGTTCGTATTTCTGGCAAAGATCTTTCTAGCGTCATGAGCGCCGTATGCGGTGCCGACAAAGGAAGCAAGCTACAAGCTCGGCAAGCCACCTATTTGAGTTTTCTCAATGATGACGGTAGCGTCATTGATCAAGGCCTGGCGATATACTTTAAAGCGCCGCATTCGTACACTGGTGAAGACGTGTTGGAATTGCAGGGGCACGGCGGTCCGGTCGTCCTGCAAATGCTGCTGGCGCGCTGTTTACGGGCAGGGGCGGATATCGATCTCCGTTTAGCGGAACCAGGTGAATTTACGCAACGCGCCTTTTTAAACGACAAACTAGATTTGGCGCAAGCCGAAGCAGTTGCCGATTTGATCGAAGCGTCGACCGAAGCTGCTGCCAAATCAGCGACCCAATCTTTGTCTGGCGTATTCTCAAAAACCATACAAACCCTGGTCGATAAAATCACCAATCTGCGCATGCTGGTGGAAGCGACGCTAGATTTCCCTGAAGAAGAAATCGATTTTCTGGAAAGCTCGGATGCGCGTGGCCAGTTGAGCGGCATTCGCGCAGCGTTGGATGAAGTTTTCCGTCAAGCGTCCCAAGGTGCGCTGTTGCGCGAAGGCTTAAACATTGTGCTGGCAGGGCAGCCGAATGTCGGCAAATCATCGTTGCTGAATGCGTTGGCTGGCAACGACATCGCCATCGTGACGCCGATTGCTGGCACCACACGCGACAAGGTGATTGAAACGATTCAGCTTGAAGGAATTCCGGTCAATATAATCGATACCGCCGGTATTCGTGGCATGGCAGACGCCAGCGATGAAGTCGAACGTATTGGTATAGAACGTACTTGGGCGGCAGTCGACAACGCCGATTTGATCGTGCATATGCTGGATGCCAGCCGTGGCCCGACCCGTGAAGATGAGGCCATTACCGAGCGTTTTCCACCTAACGTGCCGGTCATGCGTGTATGGAACAAAATTGATTTGTCCGGCCATAGGGCAACCGTAGATCGCATGTCCGATGCCACCCATATTTATCTGTCTGCCACGGATATGACGGGTATGGATTTATTGCGCAGTGAATTGCTACGGCTGGCTGGTTGGCAGCAAACAGGCGAGTCACTGTACCTCGCACGCGAGCGTCATTTGCTTGCACTTAAATCAGCGCACGATCATTTAGAGATGGCGGCGCAGCACGCAGCACACGACAGCGAACACACCGATCCTGCACTCGACTTGTTTGCCGAAGAATTGCGGCTGGCACAAGAACGCTTGAGCAGCATCACGGGTGAATTTACTTCCGATGATTTGCTTGGTGTTATTTTCAGCCGCTTTTGTATCGGCAAATAATTAGCCTCTCACCGTTACGCACTGTTGCTGCCATTCTTCTGCAGAGTGGCAGCTTTTGTAATCAAGAGTAAACTAGGTGTTTAGCAAAGACCTTACATCGTCTTTACAGCATTCCTGCATAGTCTCTTTTCAACCGGCTCAATGACCATGTCCAAAAACTCGAAAATCATCTATACCCTGACAGACGAAGCGCCAGCGTTAGCAACATACTCGTTGCTGCCTATCGTTGCCGCCTTTACGCGCACCGCTGGCATCGCGGTGGAAACACGCGACATCTCGCTGGCTGGTCGTATTATTGCCGCCTTTCCCGAGCATCTCAGTACCGCGCAAACGATGAGTCCCGCACTGGTTGAGCTGGGTGAACTAGCGACCAAGCCAGAAGCCAATATCATCAAGCTACCAAATATCAGTGCTTCATTGCCGCAACTGAAAGCCGCAATCACAGAACTACAACAACAAGGCTATCAACTACCAGCCTATCCCGACGAAGCCGATTCCGAGCAAGACAAAGACATCAAGGCCCGCTACGACAAGATCAAGGGCAGTGCGGTGAACCCGGTTTTGCGTGAAGGTAACTCGGATCGTCGCGCACCGTTGTCGGTCAAAAATTATGCGCGCAAACATCCACATAAAATGGGTGCGTGGTCTGCGGATTCAAAATCGCATGTTGCGCATATGGAGACTGGCGATTTCTACGGCAGCGAAAAATCTGCGTTGATTGATGCCGCTGGCAATGTGCAAATCACCTTGGTTGCCAAAGATGGCAAGACCACGGTCTTGAAAGAAAAAACTGCAGTAAAGGCCGGTGAAATCATCGATGCCTCGGTGTTGAGTAAACATGCTTTGCGCGATTTTCTGCGTGCACAAATCGTCGATGCAAAAGCAAAAGGCGTGCTGTTTTCAGTACATTTAAAAGCGACGATGATGAAGGTCTCTGATCCCGTCATTTTCGGTCACGTCGTTTCCGTGTTTTATCAAAGCGTGTTGGAAAAATATGCGACGCAATTAAAAGAAATCGGGTTTGATGCAAACAATGGCATCGCCGATTTGTATGCGCGCATTAAATCGCTACCAGCAGAAACACAGGCCGCTATCGAAGCCGATATGCAAGCTTTGTATGCGCAAGGCCCAGCCTTAGCCATGGTTAATTCTGATAAAGGCATTACCAATCTGCACGTGCCTAGCGATGTCATCGTCGACGCCTCAATGCCAGCGATGATTCGCGACTCGGGGAAAATGTGGAACGCCGCCGGCGAATTGCAAGATACGAAAGCGGTGATTCCAGATCGCTGCTATGCCGACGTTTATCAGGCTGTGATTGACGACTGTAAACAACTCGGCGCGCTCGACCCGGTAACGATGGGCAGCGTACCCAATGTCGGCTTGATGGCGCAAGCTGCAGAAGAATACGGTTCACACGACAAGACTTTCCAGATCGCTACCGAAGGCGTGGTGCGCGTCAGCGATGACAGCGGTAAAGTACTACTCGAGCAAACGGTAGAAGCAGGCGACTTGTTCCGCATGTGTCAAACCAAAGATGCGCCGGTGCAGGATTGGGTCAAGCTCGCAGTTAATCGTGCGCGCAACAGCAATACGCCAGCCGTATTTTGGCTCGATGAAAATCGCGCACACGATGCACAAATCATCATCAAGGTAAATCGCTATCTGAAAGATCACGATACCAACGGCCTCGATCTGCGGATTTTGTCGCCGGTTGAAGCAACCAAGTTTTCACTGCAGCGTATTCGTAAGGGGCAGGACACGATCTCGGTTACCGGCAATGTATTACGTGATTATTTGACTGACCTGTTCCCGATCATGGAGCTGGGTACCAGCGCCAAAATGCTCTCCATCGTGCCGTTGATGGCTGGCGGCGGCTTGTTTGAAACTGGTGCTGGCGGCTCTGCGCCAAAACATGTGCAGCAGTTTGTAGAAGAAGATTTTTTACGCTGGGATTCATTAGGTGAATTCATGGCGCTCGCAGCATCACTAGAACATTTAGGCGACACCTACAACAATGCCAAAGCATCTGTATTATCAAAGACCTTGGATCAAGCGACCGGAAAGTTTCTCGATACGGACAAATCACCAGCGCGTAAAGTAGGCGGTTTAGATAATCGTGGCAGCCATTTTTATCTCGCTTTATATTGGGCGCAAGCATTGGCAGCGCAAACAGAAGATACGACATTGCAGGCGCAATTTTCCGTTATCGCGAAGGCGTTATCTGAGAATGAAGCTACCATCGTGGCGGAGTTGAAAGCGGCACAAGGAAAGCCGGTTGAGATCGGTGGTTACTATCATCCGGATGCGAGCAAGACTAGTCGCGCGATGCGCCCTAGCAGAACTTTAAATCAAATCATTGATAGCATCGCCTGATGTGACGATATGTGACGTAAGCTGGGAGTACTCATTTTGGCTTACGTGGCATAGTTGAAACCTCAGTCCGGAATAAAAAACCGCTAAGAAGTGCGGCAAAAAGAAGGTGCAGCAAGAAGACTTGCTTAAGCGTTTACTTATTAACTGACCATAAACCGACCATAAAAAAAAGCAGCGTAATTTACGCTGCTTTTTTTATGGTGATTGCTGATTTTAAAGCATCACTAATGTATTTCTGGAATTTGTAATCTCTGGTTCCATGACGACACTGCATTTTCACTATTCTTGCTTTCGCTGGCGCCGCTGTGGTGTGCATGGTTATGGCATAGTGCGCATTCTTCATTCACGCAATGGACATAACTATAGGGCAACTCTGACTCCAAATAGTGCGCTTCTTTCAGTTCTGCTTTCGCGCCGCAAAAAGGACATGCTTTTAATGCTTTATCCATTTTTCCCTCCTTTAAGAGATTGCGTTCGTTCCTCAAGCTTGCTTTTGTCAGACCATTTATATACCTAAGCGTTCAAGAAATCCAGTCATTCAGCCTATGATTTTTATTGCTATTAAAAACCAATCTTTCTTTCACTATCCATTTACCTTAAATCAGGAACGCTTTTAGCATCTTAAATTCGATTTGGATACAGGCTGGTTTTTATTCTAGCCCTAAAAGAAAATATTAGCTCAGGCGCGCAAAATATATAAGGCAACACACAAGCCGCTACCAACTGCATACAGTAGCCAAGTGCGCGAGATCGCATAGGGGTAGAGCATCAATACAATGCCTATCCAGCGCGGATAAATCATTGCCGTTTTTTTGCCATAGCGATAGGCGGCATATCCAATGATGCCAAACAAAATCATACCGAAAAGATAGGGCGGCGATGGCAAACTGAGCCCCAATGACTGAAGTGCGTCAACATTATCCATATCCACTCCCGTAACATCGAGAATTGAGCGCTGGCGATTCAAGACTGCCCCATTCCGCTTTTATTTGCAACTCGGCACGATCTTTGCATAAGCTAAAGTGGCGGCGTTGTCACTGCAGAGTAACAATGCGTCGCTATGCTCTCTCTACTCCATCCAAGTATTGGATTTTTGCCCGCACCGTAAAGGTTGCGGGCTTTTTTTTACGTCTAACACAATGTCAATATCACCAGCAAATCGTGATCACGCAAAAGCTTCAGGCGTTTTCAAACACGCCTTGTGGGCGGTTTTTTTTCACGTTATCCCAAGTGAAAATTTTGGCGTTCATTGCAATGTAGACGCCATGTGGTAATGCTTGCGCAATACCGCAGGCAAAGCCGAAATTAAACAAGGCATCTGAATTCTTTACCTCATACGGCACCATGGCGCCGGTTAACACGATGGTTTTCGGCAGTTGGGCCGCACCCAGTACTTCGGCGGTTTCACGCATGGTATCGGTGCCATGCACAATAACAATGCTCGTTTCATCAGCACGCAGACACGAGGCCGCAATGCGTTGACGATCTGCATCGTGCATATCGAGCGAATCAAGAAACGGAAGCTGCTCCAGCTGCACCGGCACGGTGAAGCGTGCGCGCTGAATAACATGGGGAAGATGACCTTTGCCGAAACCGAGGCTGCCGTCGATTTCGTCATAGTGTTTGTCGAAAGTGCCACCCGTGGCAATGATGCGCAAGCTCATAATGTGTCATGCAATCTGGTCGAGATGAAACACATCATAGCGCGGCTCGCGCAGACATGAAAACATTTCTGTTGTTACCAGACGATAAAACTTCATTCATACATTTAGGCTCTCGTATGCATAACATTGTTCGAGTACATCAAATACGCAATGCTAAGCTGCATGCAAAAAAAACGGCCGTAGTAGAGAATCTATACGGCCGCTTATTCTGACAACAACACCTCCAGGATGATCAGGCCGCGAGCTTTAATTGATCGCTCGGCACCTCTCCTGTCATCAAAATGTTGAACAAATGATCGACATTCACCGATTGAATCAATAAATTCCCATTGTTTGCCTGTATGACTTCCGTTATCAACATACCTTCATCCGTATGCGCCAACGGTGTCGGCGAAATCTGCGACGCCTGGAACTCCGGCACACCATGCAGTTCGCTAACCAACAATCCTATGCTTTGCCCACCAGACTTAACGATGATGACTTGGCTGCTGCTGTTGATTTCGGATGCATAACCACGCATCAGATGGCCAAGATCGAACACCCAAACAAAATGCTTGTCCTGATTTTCATGTTGCAAGGCAAGCACACCAATCCGCTCCACGCGACCGCCCATCGACATCGGCGAGATCGCCGATGCTGGCAAAGCCTCTTGTACATATTCGGCGGCGATTGCAAACAGGTGATTATCAATAAAGAAACTCGCAAATTCACGTCCAGCTGGCGCTCCCGGATCAACCTGCACGGCAGTATCAGCAGCATTGCCTCGGCCCAGTTGTTTGCGTTCTTCGCCAAACGCCTTGTACACCACCGCCAGGACATCTTCACGATATCCATCGGTAGTCTTGAACTCACGATAACCGTGTGACACGGAGCATCCCATGATCGCGTAGTGTCCGTCGTGAATCACAATACGCGACGCACTTTTTCCATTTTTCATCTTCAGCAAGGCCGCATCGATTTCCAATTTCTCACCCACTAAACGCGTCGGGTCAGTACTAGAAATAATACGACCATTGCGGTCAATAAACAGAGCGTTGACGTCTTCCTTGTCGCCCAGCGCGCCTTCCAGCATGGCCGAAAACTCTGGCTCGGAATCAAACACAATACCGATACCACCGACAATCCGTCCGCTGTTTTCCGGATGACGTACTGCCGCGTGATACACATAAGTGGGCCGGCCGCCGTACAGTGGTGTCTGCTCAAACGGCGTCACGTAATATTGCTGATCATTCGACAATCGGCATACATGATCAAAGCTGACGTCATCAATCATCGTGCCGACCACTGTCAAACCATCTGCTTTAAGATTGCTGCTGGCAATGATGACGCCTTCATCGTCATAGACAAAAATACGTGTATAGACCGTGTACAGCGAGTTGATGTACTCGAGTATTTCCGTCATACGCGCCACACTCTCGATTGATTTTTCCGGTGCTGCAAGTGCCGCTTGCAGCTCTGGTGTTAGTGCCCACCAGCGACAGTCATCAGACCTTTCGTAAAGATTACGATCTAGCAGATCAACCATCAGATGCGAGACGAACTGCGCATCGCTAAGGCTGGACGATAATACTGTTTCGTACAAATCCCGAATCGATTCCGAAAACAGCTCATTGCTGCGCGCGCCGGTTTCGCTGATTTGCTCGAGGATCGTTTTAAGTTTTAGCAGCTCGCCATTTTGGCCAGCTGTCATCACCTGACCGTTCCACACGACACGACGTATGGTCTCAGCTGCACTCATGATTTCAAACAATGGCGGGCAAAACGATTCTGCATGCGATAGCAAACCGTCCGCCACATTGCTATTCAGCGAAGTCAGCGCATTGGTGGCGGCGCCGGTAAAACCAAGCTCGACGGGAATCATGACTTGTCCCTGCCAGCCACTCGGCCCCATGTATCCCTGATAGCCATCAGCAGAGAAGGTACGCGTCAAATATTCGCGTCCGCCATAAACCACCAAGCGTGGGTCAGCATTGCGATTAACCGGTACTTGCGCCCCGACTGGAATCCAGCGCGGATCAGCACTGGCAATCACACGGTTACCACCATCAAGCAGCAACATATTAGAGCGCTGCGCCGGATCACGATGTGAGCGGAAAATACTCGCCATCTCTTCTTCAAAATGAAAGCACAGACACAAGACGCCAATCACCTCGCCACTCTCCGGATGATGCATGCGGCGCGAGTAAATCAGTGCCTCATGCTTGCCCGGACGCAGATCGGTAGCGCGAAAGGTTTCTACATAAGTGTCAGAGGCCAGCGTCTGCTTGATCAAGGCATCGGTGCTGCCTTCCAATGGCGTCGCTTCATCAATCTGCACCAATACATTGCCAGCAGCATCCAGCAGCATGATTTCGTCATACACGGTGTACTTGTTGCGATAAGCGCGTAGACGTGCACGAATCATGTCGCGATCATCATGCATGCCGGCGACAAAAGTGCAAAGCTCGCGATCCGTCGCCAAGAAACCGACATCGGCAGTGCGCTCATATAAATTACGCACCACAATATCGATCACGTATTGCGCCTTGGTGCCGATTTCCTCCAGCACATTGGCAACTTTCTCACGCACCAAACTTGTGACCAGTTCCTGTTCCAGCCGATTGAAACCGGCTCGTGTCGCTGCCATCGTCGGCAAAATCGCCTTTGCTTCAACTGGACAATTCATCTTGGCCGAGGCCTCGATCATGCGCCACATCAGATTCAGTTCGCGCAGTGATTGTTCGCAGCGGCTGACGTCGCGCATATAAGGAAGGAAGGTATCAATTTGCAGTGGGGCGTGGATATCCATGGCGAAGGTCCTGACGATGTAAATTCTGATGTTCAGAGGTTGGTGCAGGATGCAGCAACATGATCGACATAGATTCTCAAAAGCAATTAATAGGCCAGCACATTTTGCCAAGGACAGGACAATTGTCATGACTAGAATGCGCGCAAAAGTAGCCCAATACTGCAAAACTCATCGCGCTCTGCGCAACATTGCACCACTAGCATCAGACAAAATGCTAACTACCGCTTCAGGTTTGCCGCGCTTTGGTGCACCAGATCGAAGCACATATCAAAATATCAAGCGGGCATTTACCTCTACGTGATCAGTACATGCTTGCCATATCCATCACCGTGATACGTGACACGGATGCGCCGTTTCAGGCGATGGAATGCAAATCCCGTTACACTATCGCCGATCAACTCAACACATGCGTTTTATCGACTCATTCTGTTCTTCTAATGAAACCTATTGCACCCGGCACCGTGATTTTCCATCGCCATCGTGGCTATGGCGTCATCACGACTGTCAATTTAATGACCGGCTGGATCTCAGCGCGCTTCGGTAGCGAAACCCGCACACTGGATTTGAACCTGTCATCGGATGAAGTCCAACACGCCGATGGCGAAGCAATTTTATTTCGTCGTACACCTCCCGATCCAATGCCACATGCGCGTTTGATGGCATTGGTGCGCCAGTTACATCGCGCAGGTTATCAACGTCTGTATTTATATAGCTGGCCCAAACCATCGGGCCTGCACTGGCGCTGGCATTTATTTGCCGGCCCGCGCAACTGGATGGAAAGAGCGTGGCGTGAAGGTTGGTACGGCTCGGGCGCCGAGTATGCGTGCAATCCGGTGATGGGTTGGGGCGATGCGCCGGGTGAAACGACCGACGAACTGGTTAGCACGTTGGCGCAATTTGATCCGACTGGTTTGGCGCAAGCGCTCGGGCGCGATGAAGACCACACAGCTTGGTTTGATGCAGTATGCGATGCATTACTGCCGGATTACACATACACACTCGGATGGGACAAGCGCAACGGACGGCCACCCGATGCATTACCAATTATTCCGATCCGGCGCGGCGTCGCCCCTTACAGCGGTCCCGCATTACCGTGGCCGCCAGGTTGGGCAAAATTATGGGGTAGTACGCATTTAGCAACCACCACTGCCACGCTTTTGCCTAAAGTAAAACGAGATGCAGCCGATGACCACTCGGATATTGCGCCGTAAAGCTGCTATTTACATTCGTTGACTGCATCCGCGAGCACAACTCAAGCGCGCGTCAATAGCCTTTGTAAACGCTGTAAATCCTGCTGCACCGACTGCGCATCACGCTCATAATCCGCGTCACTCATGCTCGGCTGGCGAAACAGCGTGAAAAGCACTTCACTGCCAGCGCCATGCTTGACTACCCGCATCGGTATATATACTTCACTGCCGTCTGGTAAATACACCGTATGGTCTACCACGCCATAATCGTTTTTATTGGCAAAAACCATCGTCACTACGCCTGACGGCGTGTGCACTTTCCAAACGCCATCACCTTTCTCTATCCCCTGTCCCAAACCTTGCGCCCATTGCGGTAGGTTTTCTGGTTGCGACAAAAATTCATATACGGTGGCGTAAGGACTTGAGATAAAAATGCTCAACGTACGTGTCGAAGGGTTTGGCATCGTCTGTAATCTAAATTAAAGAAACATCTCGTTTCGCCGCGAAATCGACTATTTCTTGGAATGCGCCACGAAACATCATTTCGTAATGATCCTTTTCGACATTTCCTATATGTGGTGTGACCAGCACATTTTGCATCTGCAACAGCGGCGAGTCCGATGCCAAGGGCTCACTCTCGAAAACATCGAGTGCTGCCTGTCCGGGATGCCCTTGTTGTAGTGCGTTCAGCAAAACATCCGGCTGAAGCAATTCTGCACAAGCGGTATTCACAAATAAGGCGTCGGGTTTCATACAGGCAAAATCAGCGGCATTGACGATACCACGCGTGTCGTCATGCAGCGGCAAATGCAAAGAAAGCACATCAGATTCACGAAACAAGGCCTCTCTGGATGCCGCCAAATGCACACCATCTCGTGCAGCGACCGCACGACTCTCGTCTCGCCCCCAGACGATGACGCGCATACCAAAAACTTTGCCGTAAGCCGCTAACAGTTGGCCAGTCTGGCCATAGCCCCAGACCCCGAGCGTACGGCCTTTTAAGCTACGTCCCAGCGTATTGTGTGCGGGCGAAGTCGATGCGATTTGCCACAAGCCGCATTGCAAGTTGTCGGTGTATTGTGGCAGTTTACGCATCGCCGCCATGATTAAAGCCCACGTCAACTCTGCCTTGGCATGCGCGTCGGTACCGGTCTCAATGAAGGCAATCTTTTTTGCTGACAACGCCGCCTGATCGATATGCGAGCCTGCCTTACCAATCTGCACGATCATTTTTACTGTGGATAATTTCTCCAGCAGCGGTTGCGATAATCGGGTGCGTTCGCCGATTAAAACCAAAATCTCAAAACCAGCCAGTCGAATTGCCAATTGGCCAAGGCCGCGCGCACCATGCGTAAATACTTTCACCTCATGGTCGACCAACATCGAGAAGCAATCGAGGTGGCGCACACTATCCTGATAGTCGTCAAGAATCGCAATTTTCATCGTGTTGCCCGATGGTCAAAATGAAGTGAAATTGTATTTCTAAAATGCACCGCGCAGCAAAAATGCTATCTCGCTAGGCGATGTCGAAAGGCTAAAGCGATGCGTGCAAGAAGCTATAAGATTACGGTATCCAGCGATAGTTCAGGTTACTGGTACAGTCATCTGGGCAACTTCAAGCAAAACAACGTTGCAACAACCGTTATACGTATTTGTCCCCAGACAAAACAATCCACACGTACAATCAATCATCAATCTACTGAATTTGTCGCCCCGTGCCTGCCTCTATCGCCACTATTTTTGTTGTGCCCTTCCGCTCTGCGCGGAACTTTACACGCGCCATGTTCGCGCTGCAAAATCGCGAGCGCATCCGCTTGTGGAATGAGATGACGCAAATGCGCGGTTTGATACCGCTACTGATGAAGCAGCGCAATGGTTACCGCTGGACAGATCTGGATCGCAAACGCATCAAAGTGCAGCTACGCAAGCTGGTTGAGCTCAGCCCCTATCTTGTTTTGTTTGTTGCGCCAGGCGGCTTGCTGGTATTGCCGGTACTTATCTGGTGGTTGGATAGACGTCAAATCCGGCCTGAAGTAGAAGGCATCGAAGTCGAAATAGGTAGCGAGGACGCTACCTCCAAACAGTTGCTACCGTAGACTTATCTCAGCCTGCTTTGCGCAATCGAATCAAACCTTCTTGCGCCACAGTTGCCACTAATAATCCCTGCTGGTTATAGACATGCACCAGACACAGGCCGCGTCCGCCAGACGCATTGGGACTCTCAATCGAAAACAGTAACCACTCATCCATTCGAAACGGCCGGTGAAACCAGATTGTGTGATCCAGACTGGCAAGCTGTAAACGCGGATCGGCTATGCTGACACCATGTGGTTGTAACGCCGCCCATAGCAAACCGTAATCGGAAGCATAAGCGAATAGGCATTCATGCGTCAGTGGCGCATCAGGCAATGCCATCGGTGCGCGCACCCAAACCTGACGACGCGGCTCTTTGCTCGCCGCATTGAAAACATCGCCGTCGTGCTCGGTACGAAAATCCACTGGCGCCGGTTGAAACGGCCAGCCATTTTTAGCGCTACTTTGCTGCCAGCGTTGCAAGCTAGACGCAAGTTGCTCTGGATCACTTATCGGTGGTGCCGGCTTTTGATGCGACAAGCCTTCTTCCTCACTCTGGAATGACACCGACATCACAAAAATGCGTTTTCCCTCTTGCAAGGCAACCACACGGCGCGTGCTGAATGTACCGCCATCGCGCACGCGCTCGACTTCATATGCTATCGGTAGTTGATGATTGCCCGGCAGGATAAACAGCGCATGCATCGAATGTGGTCGGCGCTCTATCACCGTCATGCTGGCGGCATACAGCGCTTGTCCAAGTGCTTGGCCACCAAACACATTTGGCATCCCCATGAAATGACTTTGACCGATAAAACGATCATTGCCATCTGCCTGCAACGTCAGCAATTGCAAAATTTCTTCGGTATTAAATAAGCTCTGGTTCGACATTAGTGCTTCCTGTTTATACGATCTACTGTCAACGTCGTACCCAATATCTTATGCTTGCCACGCATCCGCAACGATTTCGTAAGAACGCACGCGGGCAGCATGATCGAACACCATCGTATTAATGATAATTTCATCCGCCTGTGTGCTCTCCAAAAATGCCCGCAGCTTTTCGCGAATCATCACTGCATCACCAATCAAAGAGGCACGTAGCATAGACTCAACCGATGCTCTCTCGTGCGGCAACCACAATTCGGCCATGTTTTCTATCGGTGGCATCAGCTGACCCGGTTGTCCGCGCACTAAACTCAAATGCATTTGTTGTTGCGAGCTTGCCAAGTACAAGGCTTGCTGCTCGGTCTCCGCTGCAAATACGTTGACGCCCACCATCGCATACGGTTTTTCTAATGCCGCTGACGGACGAAAATTCTGGCGATACAAATTCAACGCCGTCAGCATGTAATCGGGCGAGAATTGTCCGGCAAATGCAAACGGTAAACCAAGATGCGCCGCCAATTGTGCGCTGTAACTGCTGGAACCTAACAACCAAATCGGAATATCAATGCCGGCTCCGGGAATCGCCTGTACTTTGCGAACCTCGTGCGCCGGCTCGAGAATCGGCTCTAAATACGCGCGCAGCTCTTCCAATTGCAATGGAAACTCGCTGCCGTCATCACTGATCTCGCGTCGTAATGCGCGCGCGGTGGCTTGATTCGACCCAGGCGCACGCCCCAAACCCAGATCAATGCGGCCTGGATAGAGTGAAGCTAGCGTGCCAAATTGTTCTGCAATAACCAACGGCGCGTGATTAGGCAACATGATGCCGCCCGAACCAACCCGTATTGTCGAGGTACCGCCAGCAACGTAGCCGATCACCACTGAAGTGGCGGCGCTAGCAATGCCAGGCATGCTGTGATGCTCGGCCAACCAAAAGCGGTTGTAACCGCGGCGCTCCACATGTTGCGCCAAATCCAGCGAGCGATGAAACGCGTCGGCTGGGGAGCCACCGCGCAGAATCGGTGACAGATCCAGTACCGACAAGGGCGTATTTTTGAGTGATTTCATTAGCAGCCGAAGTGTAAACAGACGTCAAAAGTCTGACTAAAGTATTAAGCAAGAGCATCAGAAAAATTCACTGCCCCTACACGCGATGCAACCAGCATAACGTGATTCGATTTTTTTGGTCGAGGCCGCAGAGTGCAGCACTGAAAGTGCATGCAATGAAGCAAGATTATTTTGTGTGAGTACTGGCTTTTCTTACGCTTGAGCCGCTAGAATGCAAGAACCATCAATGGCTAGGAGATTGCTATGTTCGGTATATCCATCACACGTTCCATTCTTGCTTGCGCATGCGTCGCCGCTGCACTTGCTGGTTGCGAAAAGGCGGAGGCGCCGCCAACACCTGCAGTTGAGTCACCCAGTTCCACCTCCAGTTCCGTCGCCGCACCTAGCGAGGCGATGCCTCCTTCAGAAGCAGCGATCCCGGTGCAACCACCTACCAATGGCGATACTGCCAGCGGCCCTGCCCAATCTACCCCTAATGAATTGAGCAAAGAACAAGAATCCTCAGCGATGCCCTTACCTGGACAAGCCAATAATCACTCGACCGTTACACCAGAAAAATAAAAACGCTGTCGAATTCAAGGCGATATGAATATTCACATCGCCTTGAATTCGACAGCGCACGATTAATTTGGACTAGCGGAAAATACTACGGTTTAGCCTTGCGCTCTGCGAAGACCGGCTTGATGGTTTGAAAGCCATGCTTGGCGAGTATTTTTTGGCCTTCCATACTGAGCATGAAATTGATCAAGCGATCCGCCCTATCATCGGCGAATGACAACGCACCAATACCATAGCTACTCTCTACGTTCAAATCATCATCCAATTTTTGCCAGGTTACGCCGGGTACTTCGGCCGCGGTTTTATCAGCGTAAGAACAATAAGTTAAAAACAAATCAACTTGCTGGTCACGCAATAATTGCGCGATCGTGCGCTTCGCTTCCGGTCGGGTCGCCGGATTACCAACCAGCTGCATGGCCTTCACATTCAATTGATCGTACGCGCCACTTTGTATGGCTTCCGCTTTATGAAACACCTGCCACGCATAATCACCAGCGGGGTCGACTTTTGGTGTAGAGGTGCCAAGACGCAACATAGGATCCAGCATTTTTGCCAGTACATTGGTCGGGTTAAGATCAATGCCAGGCGCTGCCAATAAACACATGTTATTGCGCGCAAAAGTCACGCTATTGCGCAAATACCCTTCACGGAATAAAGCGTCGGTATGTTCAATTGAGGCGGATGCAAACGCTTGCGGCCGTGCCCCAGACTCGATGTCCTTGCGTAATTTTCCCGAAGGCTGGTAGCTGACTTCAAACTTCGTGCCAGTCTGCCTGGCAAAACGCGCCACGATCTCGTCAAGCCCGCTCCGTAAACTGCCAGCGGCATAAACCACCGGCGACAATCCAGCCGCGTGTGCGCCGCTACCTTGCATCAAAGTCAACACTAGCGGGAACAGATATCGGCCAAAGCGTTGAACCATCTTTTTCTCCTTGCTCAGATTCGTTCTTTTATCATCGAATCGCGGTCATCATCAACGCATCAGATTAAACATATCGCATCAGACGTCTGATTTTTACATGTTATCAGAGCGCTGTTATCGTCTGACAGTTACACAGTACTATCGTTGCGCATGCCGTTGTATATCGCTGCGCGGTGGTGCTGCCGTCGCCACGATCGGCGCACAACTACCGGAAATAATACTGTTTTTTCCTAGCGCAGTCAGATTACACTTTCGTCGTCACGCGTCGCATGGGACACTATGGCTTTCGCTTATACAAAAATGAAAGGGCGCAACCATGGCAAAAAAAGAAGAGCTGGATGCAGAAACATTAGCCCTGATTAACTGGTGCATAGAAGTGGAAGGTTTTCTGGTAGCGGGCGGCGCCACCCTAGAGCAAGCCCAGGACCATATCGAAGAAGAGATCGATTGGTTTACTGATCAATTTTACGAAGGACTCACACCGGAACAGGCCGCCAAAGAAGCACTGGCGTGAACCTTATCGTCCTCGCAGCAAATTAGTTTGCCGGGACGCATTACTTCCCGACTTGAGCACACTGCTTAATGTCATCCAATGCATGGTCACATTCATGCGAACGCAATCCCCATTAGCAAATTACCGAGATGCATTTATGCCTCTCGGTAATTTTTTATCTACTTCATTAAATTTTTAATCGTCACCGACAACATCGATGCGAGACGTAACAAATAGCCGCTCCCGCGCAAAATTTTTATTACCCATCATCGTTATCAGATCGTCGAATTAAGCGACTGATCTAAGCAACAAGTGGAAGCAGCCAAGCACCATCGGAAATAGACGAATCAATTTTTCTGATTTCGATATGTCGTTAAAAGTAATATCGAATTATAATAGCGGAAATTTATTAGGAAGCTTCACTTCGAGCATCCATAACTGCGTCAATTTTCTTACGGATTTACCTTGAACAAGCCATCGCCCATCAAGCTAGAAGGGTTATCCAAAGCGCGTGGTAAGCGCTGGGATCATCTTGAGTTGCTCGAACGGATCGACGTTTCCGGCTCGATTTCTGCTGCGGCTACCGCGATGGGTATGAGTTACAAAGCAGCGTGGCAAGCAGTAGAAACCATCAACAATCTATCGCATGAGCCTTTGGTAGTGCGTCAGACTGGGGGCAGCACCGGCGGCGGTACCTGCCTGACGGACTATGGCCGCCGCATGGTGGCAACCTACCGCCGACTCGAGCAGGAATGGGCGGCCGTGCCTGCCGCCATGAGCCAAACCCTCAACGACTTCGATCAGTACTACCGCATGAGCAGGAGATTCGATATGCAAACCAGCGCACGTAACCAATTTCTTGGCACGGTTAAAACCGTGACTAAGGGTGCGGTCAACGCAGAAATCATTGTTGATATTGGCAACGATGTTGAACTGGCGGCGATCATCACCAACGATAGCGCTGAACACATGGCGCTGGAGCCGGGTAGCGATGCTTATGCATTGATCAAGGCGCAGTGGATCATCTTGACGGTAGAGACTAATTTTAAAACCAGCGCGCGCAATTCCCTGACTGGTACGGTGGTGCGCTGTCAAGAAGGCGCGGTGAATGCGGAGATTGTGATCGAACTGGCAGGCGGCAAAACCGTGGCTGCCATCATCACCAATGAAAGCGTCAAGACCTTAGCGTTAAAAGAAGGTATGCGTGCCACTGCGTTGATTAAGGCGTCGCACATCATTCTTGCTACTGCCTCCTAAATTACCACCTTCTATTCCCAATTTGTTTGTCATTTACCTCTGAAATTCTCATGAAAAAATCTATCACCAGCGGCGTCTTGCTATTAGCCCTCAGCCTATCCACCGTTGCTTTTGCGGATGAAGTAAAAGTCGCGGTCGCGGCTAATTTCACTGCCCCGATGAAAGTCATCGCAGAAAATTTTGAAAAAACCAGTGGTCACAAAGTGGAGCTTGCTTTCGGCTCTAGCGGTAAGTTCTATTCGCAAATTACCAACGGCGCACCGTTTGACGTGTTCTTCTCGGCCGACCAGCAGCGTCCGGCAAAACTGGAAAAAGAAAACGGCGTGGTTGCTGGCTCACGCTTCACTTACGCCACAGGCAAACTGGTGTTGTGGTCCAGCAAAGCAAACTTGGTTGACGACAAGGCTGAAGTATTAAAAACCGGTGATTTCGCCCATATTTCTATCGCGAGTCCAAAGTTAGCGCCGTATGGCGCTGCTGCAATAGAAACCATGGAAGCACTCGGCGTGTTCGACAAGCTAACGCCAAAGTTGGTGCAAGGTGAGAGCATTAGCCAAGCGTATAACTTTGTCCTCACCGGTAATGCAGAACTCGGTTTTGTCGCATTGTCGCAAGTCTATGCGGATAACAAACTGAAAAGCGGTTCTGCTTGGATCGTGCCAAGTAAATTACATACGCCTATCCATCAAGATGCCGTCATCCTGATGCACGGCAAAGACAACAAAGCTGCTGTCGCATTGATGGCCTATTTAAAAACGGAACCTGCTAAAGCAGTGATTCGCTCTTTTGGTTACGACGTAAACTAAGCTTATCTTGCTCGACCATACTGACATAGGCGCGGTTGTATTAACGCTCAAGCTGGCCTTTATCACCACAGTGATTTTGCTGATTATTGGCACGCCATTAGCTTGGTGGCTGGCGCGTACGCGCTCGTGGATTAAAGGGCCGGTTGGTGCTTTTGTCGCGATGCCGCTAATACTACCGCCTAGTGTATTGGGCTTTTATTTATTGGTAACGATGGGGCCGCATGGTCCTATCGGTCAGTTCACTCAATGGCTGGGCATTGGACTATTACCGTTTACTTTTTCTGGTCTCGTGATTGGCTCGGTTTTTTACTCTATGCCCTTCGTTGTGCAGCCAATCCAAAATGCGTTTGAATCGATCGGTGACCGCCCGATGGAAGTAGCAGCAACATTGCGATCTTCACCGCTGAATACTTTTTTTACTGTCATCTTGCCCTTAGCCAAGCCCGGTTATCTCACTGCGATTGTGATGGGCTTTGCGCACACCGTCGGCGAGTTTGGCGTGGTGTTGATGATAGGGGGCAATATCCCTGACAAAACGCGATTGATTTCTCTACAGATCTACGATCGAGTGGAGGCGTTGGAATACACGCAAGCACATTGGCTAGCCGCTGGCATGGTGGTGTTTGCAATGCTGGTTCTAATCGCCTTGTACACGTTGAATCCGACTGGCCGGCGCCGATGAGCACCCACGATCAGCGTACGCGCCAGATTGAAGCGCGCTTTAAAATCAATTATCCGACATTTGCACTCGCCGTCGATTTGCAATTGCCAGGACACGGCGTAACAGCGTTGTTTGGTCCATCCGGATCCGGCAAGACGACTTGTCTGCGCGTGATCGCCGGACTAGAACCGGCAACCGATGCCTATATAGAAATCAACGGCGAAGTGTGGCAAGACGATGCACGCGGCATTCTGTTGCCTACTCATAAACGCCGGCTCGGTTATGTATTTCAAGAGGCGAGTTTATTTGCGCATCTGGATATCCAAGACAATTTGGAATATGGCATGCGACGTATTCCGACAGCACAACGTCGCGTTTCGCTTGAGCACGCTGTCGCACTACTTGATATCGGCCATTTAAAGCAACGTAAGCCAGATAAATTATCTGGTGGTGAACGTCAACGGGTTGCGATTGCGCGTGCGTTAGCGACTAGTCCGCAGATTTTGCTAATGGATGAGCCGTTGGCAGCGCTTGATCTTAAACGCAAGACCGAGATCATGCCCTATCTAGAACGGCTGCATGATGAACTCGACATTCCGATTCTGTACGTCAGTCACGCGCCGGATGAAGTAGCGCAACTGGCCGATCATCTGGTGTTGCTAGAAGCTGGGCAAGTGATCGCCAGCGGTGCGATTGAATCATTGCTGACTCGAATGGATCTGGATATTGCACACGGTGACAGTGCTGGCGCGCTGATCAATGCAACAATTGTTGAACACGATGCGGCGTTTCATTTAAGCTGCGCCGAATTTTCTGGTGGCCGTTTATTTTTGCCGCAGCTCAGCTCGAACTTGGGAAGAGCGGTGCGTATCCGTGTGATGGCGCGCGACATTAGTTTGAGTTTAGTGCCGCTGCACGACACCAGCATATTAAATACCATCGCTGCAACCGTCAGCGATATTTCAGACGATAGTGCGGGGCAGGTAGTTGTCGGGCTAGACGCCAACGGTACGCGCTTACTGGCTCGCATCACGCGCAAGTCTTGCGTCAACTTGCAGTTAAATCCGGGCATGGCAATCTATGCACAGATAAAGGGCGTGGCGATTCTAAAGTAGGACTGAAAATAGCGATGCTATTCCATCTCTTTCAATCTTATATGGCATTAGGTCGCCGCTTTGGCGTGGCCAAATGCTTCTGATAACAGCAAAATTTTGCCGGTATCGGCGGACTCATACCCCGCCAGTGTATTGATGACTTTGCGGAAATAACCCGATTGGACCACTTCGATCACGTGTTGTATCAACGGGTCTTCCATCAAGGCCAATGGCAGTGCGAGAAAATACCGCTCTTGTATCAGCGGAATGAAATCCAAACTGAATCGATGCGCTGCCGTTTTCACGCCCACTCCCACATCCGCCATGCCACTGGCGATATAGGCCGCCACCGCTGAATGGGTAAATTCATTGCTTTGATAACCTTCGATATCAAACGGTGAAATACCCGCGCCAGCCAGCATCAATTCCAGCAACATACGTGTGCCAGAGCCTGCCTGCCGGTTAACAAAGCGCACGCCTGGACGCGTCAGATCCTGCAAGGCAAGAATTTTTTTCGGATTGCCCGGCGCAACGAACAAGCCCTGACTGCGCACCGCCAAATGAATCAGGCAATGCTCGCGCGGATTCAACCACTGTGTATAACGCTCAACCGCTTTCTTCTCAAATTCACCGAGTGGTACATGAAAACCGGCTAAATCGCATTCCTTACGGGACAATGCCGCGACCGCATCGGTGCTGTTGCGATAGCGCAAGTCAACCGGCAAGTTGGCCTGCGTCAACTGGTGCATCAGAGCATCAACCGCAAAGCCGTGGCTGGCGTCCAAACGTAGCGGTTTAGTTTTGCCGACCACGGTTTTGCCGATCTCGTTTTCCAGCTCCGACGCCAGGCTTTCTAGCGTTGGCGATAAGCGAGCGCGAATGCGTCTGTCAGCCCAGATCAGCTTTTCTGCCAACGGCGTCAGAGTCGTACCACGTCCTCTATCTGTATTTAACAAAGGCGTACCAAACAACTTCTCAACATCACGCAACATGCCCCAAGAATAGCGATACGACAGACCAACAATGCGTGCCGCCTTGGAAATCGAGCCCGTTTCTTGTATCGACATCAACAAGTGAAGCAGCACAGCGGTATCCAGCGGCGCATCCGCGTCGTGCGTGAGTTCCCAATGCGGGTTAATGATGACTTTAAACATATATGTACTTTAAAGCACGACTTGTCGTGTTTACGCCATTTCTTTGGTTATGCAAAAGATAGCCTATTGAAGTCAGCTTTTTCTAATGCTAACTTGCAGGCGTGGCAGAAGATCGTCAAAAAACTATATGCTAAAAAAAGCATATATACAAGTTAAATTTTCAGAAGGAAGTAGCATGGCTTTGTTCAATTTCACGACCTCGCGGCACGCAGTACTGCCATCGGTGTCGCTCGCAGGAGTGTCTATATGAGCACCCAAACCCCTTTCGATATGGCGAAGGTAGAATCCATCATTGCACAACACAAATCTCGTCCAGGTGCTTTGTTGCCGATTTTACATGGCATCCAAGAGGCGATTGGCTTTATCCCGCCTGCCAGCGTCGCCACCATCGCTGATGGCGTCAACCTCTCGCGCGCGGAAGTCCACGGCGTGATTACGTACTACCACTTTTTCCGCCAACATCCTGCCGGCAAACACGTAGTGCAGATCTGTCGTGCCGAAGCTTGCCAAGCGCGCGGTTGCGAATCGCTGGTAGAGCACGCCAAAGAATTATTGGGTTGCGATTTCCATGCCACCACTGATGATAATACCTTTTCGCTGGAAAACGTCTATTGCCTCGGCCAATGTGCCAATGGCCCAGCGATACAGATTGACGACGACCTGTACGCGCGCGTTTCTAACGAAAAATTTAATCGCTTGATTCAAGCAAAGCGAGGTGTGCAATGACCGCTGTTAATACCGTTACTATTTTTGTCCCGCGCGACTCGACCGCAATTGCACTAGGTGCCAACGAAACCGCCGCTGCCATTGCTAAAGAAGCAAAAGCACGTGGTATCGATATCAAACTGGTACGCAACGGTTCGCGCGGCATGTTCTGGCTGGAGCCGCTGGTTGAAGTGGCTACCGATGCTGGTCGTATCGGCTTTGGTCCTATCGAAGAGCACGAAGTTGCTGGTTTATTCGACGCCAACTTTACCGCTAGCAAGGGTGATACAAAATCGCACGACAAAGCCGTGGGTCTGGTCGAAGAAATTCCATATCTGAAAAAACAAGAGCGCCTGCAATTCGTGCGAGTCGGCGTCACCGACCCCGTTTCTTTGGACGACTATCTGGCCCATGAAGGCTATGTTGGCTTGAAAAAAGCGATTGAGATGGACGCGGCTGCGATTGTGCAACAAGTCACCGATTCCGGCCTGCGTGGTCGCGGTGGTGCGGCTTTCCCAACTGGCATCAAATGGAAAACCGTACTCGGCGCGGAAGCCGATCAAAAGTACATCGCCTGCAACGCCGATGAGGGTGATTCCGGTACGTTCTCCGATCGCATGGTGATGGAAGACGACCCATTCATGCTGATCGAAGGCATGACGATCGCAGGCTTGGCTGTCGGTGCAACGCGTGGCTATATTTATGTACGCTCCGAATATCCGCACTCAATCGCCAATCTGAACGAAGCGATTGCTGCTGGCAACGCAGCTGGTTATCTGGGCGAAAACATTCTCGGTTCCGGCCGCACCTTCCATCTGGAAGTGCGCAAAGCGGCGGGCGCTTATGTATGCGGCGAAGAAACCGCGATGCTGGAAAGTATCGAAGGCAAGCGCGGCATCGTCCGTGCCAAACCGCCACTGCCAGCATTGAAGGGTTTGTTCGGCAAGCCGACTGTCATCAACAACGTGATCTCGCTGTCTGCAGTACCGCTGATCATGTCGCGCGGCGCCGAGTTTTACAAAAACTACGGTATGGGTCGCTCACGCGGCACCTTGCCGATGCAACTGGCTGGCAACCTGAAATACGGTGGCCTGGTTGAAAAAGCGTTTGGCGTGACCTTGCGTGAGTTGTTGTACGACTTTGGCGGTGGTGCTGAGTCTGGCCGTCCAATCCGCGCGGTACAAGTTGGTGGACCACTCGGCGCGTACATGCCAGAAGCATTATTTGACACTCCATTTGACTATGAGGCCTTTGCGGCGGTCGATTCGACCGTGGGTCACGGCGGTCTGGTTGCCTTCGACGATACCGTCGACATGGCAAAACAGGCGCGCTACGCAATGCATTTCTGCGCCGTCGAATCCTGCGGAAAATGCACCCCATGCCGCATCGGCTCGACCCGTGGCGTGGAAGTAGTAGACAAGATCATCGCCAATCAGAATCGTCCACAACAGATTCATCTGCTGCGCGACTTATGCGATGTCATGGTAACGGGATCGCTATGCGCGATGGGCAGCATGACACCTTTCCCGGTGTTGTCTGCACTGAACCACTTCCCTGAAGATTTTGGCGATCAAAAACTGGCAACCGCTGCATAAGTTAATAAGCTGCAGAAACACAGGAGCGAAAAATGAACATATTAAATAGTTTGGATTACGGTACGCCGAAAAGCGAATCCGAAGTCATGGTCACATTGGAAATCGACGGCAAAACCGTCACCGTGCCGCAAGGCACTTCGGTGATGCGGGCTGCTGCCGAAATAGGCGTCAACGTGCCTAAGTTGTGCGCCACCGATAGCCTGGAAGCATTCGGCTCTTGCCGTCTGTGCTTGGTCGAAATCGAGGGCCGCCGCGGCTATCCTGCATCGTGTACCACGCCTGCTGAAGCCGGCATGAAGATTAAAACCGAAACGCCAAAGCTGGCAAGCATCCGCCGTGGCGTCATGGAGTTGTACATCTCCGATCACCCATTGGACTGCCTGACCTGCCCAGCCAACGGCAACTGCGAACTGCAGGATATGGCTGGTGTAGTCGGTCTGCGCGATGTGCGTTACGGCTACGATGGCTCTAATCATCTGGCGCTGGAAAAAGACGAATCCAATCCTTACTTCACTTTCGATTCGTCGAAATGCATTGTTTGTAATCGTTGCGTTCGTGCCTGTGAAGAAACGCAGGGTACCTTTGCGCTGACTATCGATAGCCGCGGTTTTGCTTCGCGCGTGTCGCCAAGTCAAAATGAAGACTTCATGGATTCCGAGTGCGTCTCCTGCGGTGCTTGCGTGGATGCATGCCCTACTGCAACGCTGACTGAAAAAACCGTCATCATGATGGGTCAGGGCGAACACACAAAAGTCACCACTTGCGCATATTGCGGCGTCGGTTGTTCGTTCAAGGCAGAAATGAAGGGCAATGAAGTTGTCCGCATGACGCCGAATCCAGATGGTAAAGCCAACCAAGGTCACGCTTGCGTCAAAGGCCGCTTTGCATGGGGCTATGCAACCCACAAAGATCGTATGCTCAAGCCTATGATCCGCAGCAAGATCACTGATCCATGGCGCGAAGTGTCGTGGGAAGAAGCGATCAATTACACCGCCTCCGAGTTCAAACGCATTCAAGCCAAATACGGCAAGGATTCGGTCGGTGGCTTGGTGTCGTCACGTTGCACCAATGAAGAAGGTTACTTGGTACAGAAGTTGGTACGTGCTGCATTCGGCAACAACAACGTCGATACCTGCGCCCGCGTTTGTCATTCGCCAACCGGTTATGGTCTGAAGCAAACGCTCGGTGAATCTGCGGGTACACAAACCTTTGCCTCCGTCATGAAGTCGGACGTAATTGTTGTTATCGGCGCCAACCCAGTCAACGCGCATCCGGTGTTTGCATCGCAAATGAAACGTCGCCTACGTCAAGGCGCTAAGCTGATCGTGGTTGATCCGCGCAAAACCGAAATGGTGAAATTCCCGCACGTAGAAGCGGATTACCATCTTAAACTGCTGCCAGGCTCCAACGTTGCAATCGTTAATGCGATGGCGCACGTGATCCTGAAAGAGAAACTGCACAAGCCTGAGTTCATTGCCGAGCGTTGTGAAACTGCATCTTTCAAGGAGTGGGAACACTTCATCCTGCGTGAAGAAAACTCACCGGAAGAAGTAGAAAAAGTCAGCGGTGTTCCAGCCGAAGAAATTCGTGCTTCAGCACGCATGTATGCCAATGCGAAAAACGGTGCGATCTATTACGGCTTGGGTGTGACAGAACATGCGCAAGGCTCGACCACTGTGATCGGTATCGCCAATCTCGCAATGTTGACCGGCAACATTGGTCGTGAAGGTGTCGGTGTCAATCCGCTGCGTGGCCAAAACAATGTGCAGGGTTCATGCGATATGGGCTCGTTCCCGCATGAGTTGCCAGGTTATCGTCACGTTTCGGACTCAGTCACCCGTGCTGAATTCGAAGCAGCGTGGAACTGCACGCTGGATTCGGAACCAGGTTTGCGTATTCCAAACATGTTTGACGCCGCACTCGACGGTACCTTTATGGGTCTGTATTGCCAGGGCGAAGATATCGTGCAATCCGATCCTGATACCCAGCACGTTATCTCGGCAATGGAAGCAATGGAATGCATCGTGGTGCAAGACATCTTCCTTAACGAAACCGCAAAGTATGCACACGTATTCTTGCCGGGTTCGTCGTTCTTGGAAAAAGACGGTACCTTCACCAATGCAGAACGTCGCATCTCGCGCGTTCGTAAAGTGATGCCACCAAAAGCCGGTAAAGGCGATTGGGAAGTAACTTGCATGTTGTCGAACGCCCTCGGTTACCCAATGAGCTACAAACACCCGCGTGAAATCATGGATGAAATCGCCGCATTGACACCGACTTTCACCGGCGTCAGCTTCAAGCGTATCGATGAGCTGGGTGGCAGTATCCAATGGCCTTGCAATGACGAAGCGCCAGAAGGTACGCCAACGATGCATATCGGTGAATTTGTCCGTGGCAAAGGTAAGTTCATCGATACCAAGTTCTTCGGTAGCGGTGAAAAAGTGACGAAGAAATTCCCGCTGATTCTAACCACCGGCCGCATCCTTTCTCAGTACAACGTGGGTGCGCAGACGCGCCGTACCGATAACAATGCTTGGCACAGTGAAGATAGGCTAGAAGTGCATCCTCAGGACGCGGAAGACCGTGGTATCAAGCACAACGACTGGGTCGGCATCGAATCACGCGCTGGCCAAACTGTGTTGCGCGCAGAAATTACTGAGAACGTGCAACCGGGCGTGGTCTATACCACTTTCCATTTCCCTGAGTCTGGTGCCAACGTTATTACGACGAGTTCGTCCGATTGGGCCACCAATTGCCCTGAATACAAAGTGACAGCAGTACAAGTCTCATTGGTAACGCAGCCTTCAGAATGGCAACGTTCTTACAATCGTTTCAGTACACAGCAAGAAAAATTTGCTACGACCGAAATGATTCCAAAAGAAGTTTCAACTGCAGGTAAGTAAAATTGCTAATGCAAGTAAAGGCTGAAGAAGATACTGCTCTGGTTCGGGTTCCGATTGAAAAATGGGATGCGGATCATTGCAGCATCTGTGAGGATGAAGTTGCTGAAGAGGTTCCGGTTGCATTGGAGTACAACGGTATTTCACATGCCGTGATGATGGCGTCTCCAACCGACCTCGAAGATTTTGCGCTTGGATTTTCGTTAAGTGAGGAGATTTTAAATAATCCTTCTGAACTGTACGAATGCGAAGTGGTAGTCGGCGAACAAGGTATTCAGGTGCAGATGCAAATAGCAACTGAACGGTTCGTACTTTTGAAAGACAAGCGTCGAAATTTGACCGGACGTACTGGTTGCGGTTTGTGTGGTGCCGAAACATTAGAACAAGCGATTCGGCGACCTAACATGACGTCTGGAACTAACTTGTTTTCAGCAGCACAGATCTATGCCGGCATGCATAGCATGCAGACAAGTCAGCGGCTACAACACCACACGGGGGCAACACACGCTGCTGCGTGGATGGCCGCTGATGGTGCAGTAACGTTGGTACGAGAAGATGTCGGTCGCCACAACGCGTTGGATAAGTTGATTGGTGCGATGGCAGAACAGGGATTGGATTTTTCGACTGGTGCCGCATTGATTACCAGCCGTGCTAGTTACGAAATGGTACAAAAATCGGCAACGATGGGAATCGGGTTTCTTGCAGCAATTTCAGCACCGACCAGTCTGGCGATTCAATTAGCAGAAGAAGCAAACGTTACATTAATCGGCTTTGTCCGTAATAACAGTCATGTTGTCTATGCGCAGTCGCACCGTCTACTGCGCGATAAATTAAGTAAAAGGAAAGAGGTATGAGTCGCAGCACCTTAGATCATTTAATCGAAATGGCAAATCAGATCGGCGATTTTTTTGAGACGATGACAGACCGTGAGCAATCGCTTAAAGATATTACTGCGCATTTGAAACGTTCGTGGGCTCCGCCTATGCGACGCTCATTGACAGAACATGTTGCAAAGGGTGGGGCGGGCTTGAATGATATCGTTTTAGATGCGGTCCGCGCTCACAAGCTTATTTAACCCTACGTGAGTCATTCAATTGCTGACTAACTAAAATGTTGTTGCTGGCTGCGTTACCATCTGGTGCGTAGCCTTTTTAATTTTTAACAGGAGAAACCATGTCACGTCGCTCAATTTTGCGTTTTGCAAGTGTCGCCTTAGTTGCCGCATTGGTGGCCCCAATCGGATTTGCGCAAGATGTCATTCGCTTATCGACTACGACAAGTACTGACAGCTCAGGCTTGTTACCTTATTTACTACCTGCTTTTGAAGCCAAGACAAATACTAAGGTGCATGTCATCGCTGTTGGTACGGGTAAAGCGTTAGAAATGGCGAAGAATGGTGACGTCGATGTCACTCTGGTTCATGCGCGCTCCGCTGAAGATAAATTTGTCGCCGCGGGTCATGGTATCGATCGTCGCGACGTGATGTATAACGACTTTGTGATTGTTGGCCCTGCTAGTGATCCTGCTGGCGTAAAAGGAAGCCAAGATGTTTTAGCCTCGATGAAAAAAATCGCTGACAGCAAAGCGACTTTCATCTCGCGCGGCGACAATTCAGGCACTGACATTATGGAAAAGAAGTATTGGAAAGAAATTAACACTCAGCCACAAGGTGCTGCTTATGTTTCAGCAGGATTGGGTATGGGTCAAGTTTTGACGATGGCTGGAGAAAAAGGCGCTTACACGTTAACTGACCGTGCAACCTACGGTGCTTATCGTAATAAAATTGGACTTGAAATCTTGGTTGAAGGCGATAAGAAAATGTTTAATCCCTATGGCATTATCGCAGTCAATCCTGCAAATCATAAGGGCGTGAACTATAAAGGCGCGAAGCAATTAATTGATTGGATTACTTCAGATGAAGGCCAAAAGAAAATCGCCGCTTTTAAAGTCGACGGCGAACAATTATTTTTTCCGTCAGCGACCAAATAATTTTACGAGAAAATATTCGCTTTAAAAGCGAGCCAAATAAAAAGCGCGGGGTTCCGCGCTTTTTTATTCTTTAAATCTATCTTCACTCGCTGTTTTCAATTCTTTCGCCTCCTCAAGCATGCGTCTATGCGCAATACGTTTACGCATAATTTCAGCATGCTGCTGGGCGGTCATTGGCGGAATCGTCATCAGATCTTTTAGCAACGCAATATTCGTATAGTTGTTTTTAATGAGGCGGCTCAAGTTGCTTAGCTCCGTAGTTAAAGTACCCGTTTTACTTCAAATACAAACAGTCTGTGACTTATAACCGACTGGATACATTGTTGTATTTTGCCTTAATTTACATAGTTCATCACGGGATTACTAAAAATTGCGCTTCCGATGCGACACATTGTGTTTTTGACAGTCGAACGGATCAATAAAAACATCCTGCTAGCAACTGATTTTTTAGAGCCGAAGGCTATTTTTCCGCCCAAAGATTTGGGCGATAAAATTCTAGATCTTTTATTTTTTTGGATATTACAACAAGACTAATTGCGTGAGTTCAGTCGTGGTCTCAGCATGGTTAGGTCACTAATTGTTATCACTACCGAACCATTTAGATATATATATAACTGTAAAATTACGTGTTGATTATTTATTCCATGAATAGTATATAACTATTTATTAACATTGCTAAAAAGTAACTTTATGAGCTTTCTTACCCTCGATCTTAATTTATTACGTGTCTTTGATGCCGTGATGACAGAACAAAATCTTACTCGCGCTGCCAGTCTACTTGCGATGACCCAACCGGCGGTGTCAAACGCGCTCAAAAGATTACGTGAAACCCTAGGCGATGAATTAGTAATTCGTACTGCCCATGGCGTAAAGCCAACTTCTAGAGCGGAAGAGCTATGGCCTATTGTGCGAAGAGCAATGGCAGATCTGGAAGCTGCCGTCACTCCAGAAACATTCGATGTTTCCCGAGCGACCAGTACGTTCAGGATGGCGATGGCAGACGCTACTGCAGCCTTGTGGCTGCCATTTCTTGTAAGGACTATAGAGAAGGATGCCCCTGGCTTAAATGTCCGCATGGTGCCGCTCACAACACGGGAGCCGCGCCCCATGTTATTGCGGGGAGATATTGATCTTGCAATCGGTTTTTTCCCTGGTGTCGCTGCACAACTTGCTAGTGGACAAAACACGGCAGTTTCACAAATTCGGCACGAACGTTTGTATACGGGTAAGTATGTTTGCGTCATGCGCAAAGATCATCCGCTAGCAAAAGAAGAATTAACGTTAGATAACTACTGCGCAGCACATCATCTATTAGTGAGTTTCTCTGGTCGTGGGAGAGGTTTGATGGATGATGCCTTAAATGCGCTTGGACGCGAGCGGAGAATTCTACTTACTGTAAATCAATTTTTTACTGCGGGTAGAGTTGTCGCCAGCTCTGATCTTATTACTGTGTTACCACTTCATTTCGTTGCTTCTACAGGAATGACAGAAGCGCTGATTGCTAAGGAATTACCTTTCGTACTCCCGCAAGTACACGTTGATATGTTGTGGCATGAACGCGATGCACGCAATCTCGCACATAAATGGCTAAGAGAGAATTTAAGTGCTAGCACTGAAGATGGGATTGTAGAAAATATCAAACGTCGATAACGAATCGAATCGTTTTTGAAAATAAAGATATTTCGCTCTTTTAAAAATGAATTTATTCCTTGTCTGATTTAGCAGGGGATTCTGGTTTTATATTAATTGTTTATATATATGTTTAGTAGTAATAGATAAAGCAGCCTTAATTCTGTGCATAAGCCAATAAAACTTTATGAAATCAAGATATTACGGAAAGTATAAATCCTGCATAGAAGCTGTATTTCAAAAGGATAGATAGTGCATAAAATTTTTGGAATTTTTTAAACACTCGCTATCCACAAGCTATCAAAGACTTATCCAAAGAGTTATCCACAGGATTAGATAGCTAATTGTGGTTTCACGTGAAACATGCTTCGATCTTAGTCGGCGATGTTTTTATTTTGTTTCACGTGAAACGTATTTTTTGGCAGTTGCGCTTAATCGGCCTTAAGGCCTTTTGGTAAAGTAGAGTAAAAGACTTATAATCTCGCCTCTGCTTACAGCCCTGTTTGAGGCGAATATGAACTTCCCTACAGAATTTGATGTGATTGTTGTTGGTGGTGGGCATGCTGGTACGGAAGCCGCACTTGCGGCTGCACGTATGGGGCAAGCCACACTTTTACTCACGCATAATATCGAGACGCTTGGACAAATGTCTTGTAATCCTTCGATTGGGGGGATCGGGAAGGGGCATTTGGTAAAGGAACTTGATGCAATGGGTGGTGCCATGGCGCTCGCGACAGATGAGGCGGGGATACAGTTTCGTATTCTTAATTCATCAAAAGGTCCGGCGGTACGTGCGACGCGGGCACAAGCAGATCGAATTTTATACAAGCAGGCCATACGCTCGCGCTTAGAAAATCAAGCGAACCTTTGGTTGTTTCAACAAGCAGTGGATGATCTATTGGTTGAGGGAGATAGGGTTGTTGGGGCGGTAACACAGATTGGTATTCGGTTTCGTGCGCGTGCGGTGGTACTGACCGCTGGGACTTTTTTAGATGGAAAAATTCATGTTGGAATGAGTAATTATGCGGCGGGCAGGGCGGGTGATCCGCCAGCACTTTCGTTATCTGCGCGCTTAAAAGAATTAAGTTTGCCGCAAGGGCGTTTAAAAACTGGAACGCCACCGCGGATTGATGGCCGTTCTATTGATTTTTCCGTGATGCAGGAACAGCCTGGGGATCTTGATCCTGTTCCAGTGTTTTCAGTAATGGGTTCAGCCGCAATGCATCCAAAACAGGTGCCTTGCTGGATCACGCATACGAATGAGAAAACGCACGATATTATCCGCGCAGGGTTGGATCGTAGTCCTATGTATACCGGTGTGATCGAAGGGGTGGGGCCTCGTTATTGCCCATCGATAGAAGATAAGATTCATCGATTTTCCGATAAGGATTCACATCAAATTTTCCTTGAGCCAGAAGGCTTAACCACCAATGAATTTTATCCAAATGGTATTTCGACCAGTTTGCCATTTGATGTGCAATTATCGTTAGTACGGTCTATGCGCGGAATGGAGAACGCGCACATTTTGCGTCCGGGTTACGCGATTGAATATGATTATTTTGATCCGCGCGGATTAAAAGCCTCGCTGGAAACCAAGGTGATTCAGGGCTTGTTTTTTGCTGGTCAAATTAACGGTACGACAGGATATGAAGAAGCAGCTGCGCAGGGGATGCTGGCTGGCATAAACGCCGCATTACAAACGCAAGAGCGTGATGCTTGGACGCCTCGTCGAGATGAAGCTTATCTTGGCGTATTGGTTGATGATCTCATTACTCAAGGCGTGCTGGAGCCGTATCGGATGTTTACTAGTCGGGCCGAGTATCGCTTGAGTTTGCGTGAAGATAATGCTGACATGCGCTTGACAGAAATCGGTCGCAAGCTCGGTTGTGTTAGCGACGCCCAATGGGCGCAGTTTGACAAAAAGCGGGAAGCGGTTGCGCGCGAGATGCAGCGCTTGCAAGCAACTTGGGTAAGTCCTCGTCTTTTGGCTGAGGCTGAAGCTACACGTGTTTTAGGTAAAGCGATAGAGAGAGAGTACGCACTCGCTGACTTGTTGCGTCGCCCCAATGTCAGCTATCAGTCTTTAATGAGTTTAAAGGGTATCGACGGTCAAGATTTAGCGGGTCCTGCAGTAGCCGAAAGCGCTGTGCGTGAGCAGGTCGAAATACAGCTAAAGTATGCTGGCTATATTGAGCGTCAAGCCAAAGAAGTAGAGCGCCATGATCATTACGAAAACCTTAAATTGCCGGCTGAGTTTGATTACATGGAAGTCCCTGCATTATCGATCGAAGTGAGACAGAAATTGAGCAAACATAGGCCAGAAACGTTGGGTCAAGCCTCGCGGATATCAGGCGTTACCCCTGCAGCAATTTCGTTGTTACTAGTGCATTTGAAAAAAGGTGGCTTCAAAGAATTCGTTGCGCCATCATCGAAAGCTGCGGCCGCATGAAGGATTTTGACCGTAATGGATTGATGAGCATTTTGTCGCAGGGCGCCCAAGATTTATCGCTACAACTCAGTGAGAAGCAAATCACTCGGTTGATGGATTATTTAGCATTGTTGTCAAAATGGAATGCTGTTTATAATCTGACGGCTGTGCGTGACCCGGTGCAGATGGTGTCCCAGCATTTGCTTGATTCGCTCGCCGCAGTTTCTGCCTTTGCTGATGCACAGAATGTATTAGACGTGGGTGCGGGAGGTGGACTGCCAGGGATAGTATTGGCAATCTGGGCCGCCGAGGCACAACCGGCGATGCAGATCTCGATGATAGACACGGTACATAAAAAAACGGCATTTCTGACGCAGGTAAAAGCTGAGCTTAATTTGACGAATGTTCAGGTGTATACGGCACGCGTTGAAGAGTGGCAGGCGCCGCAAAAATTTGATGTCATCACTTCACGAGCATTTGCTGACTTGTTTGATTTTATCGGATGGACGGCGCATCTTTTGGCAGAAAAAGGACGTTATATAGCGTTGAAAGGTATCGCGCCCGACGTTGAAATTTCTAAGCTTCCATCGACGTGGAAGACAACGGAAGTACGGGCATTACACGTACCAACTTTGCAGGCCGAAAGGCATTTGATTTTTATTGAAAAAGCCGCTTAGAAAATAGCGAAAAGGTGCGACATGAAAAGCAAGTTTTTAACAGGTTTGTTGGGCGTATCCCTGATGAGTGCTGTATGCGCTCAGCAGGTGCAGCCAGTGGCGCACGTAGATTTAAATCGCTACGTTGGAAAATGGTACGAAATCGCGCGATTTCCGAATCGTTTTCAAGATGATTGTGCTGCCAATGTTACCGCCCACTATAACAAGCGTAGCGATGGCGATATAGAGGTTATCAATCGTTGCAAAAAGTCCGATGGCATCGTTGATGAAGCAATCGGTCGGGCGCGCATAGCAGATACGGCGAGCAATGCAAAACTGAAAGTATTGTTTGCGCCAGAGTGGTTGAGCTGGATACCGTTTTTATGGGCCGATTACTGGATCATTGATTTAGCAGAGGATTATTCTGCGGCGGTTGTCGGCGGCCCTTCGCGTGATTATTTATGGGTGTTGTCGCGCCAGCCACAGATGTCTACTGAAACGTATGAGGCATTGGTCAATCGTGCTACGGTGCAGGGTTATGACACTTCTAAATTGATCAAAACCAAGCAAGAATAAAGTCGGGAAAAATACCATGCAGAGCAGCTGTATCGGTATTTACTTGATGAAATAAAAGCTCTTTCATCCTCAACGATTACCAACTAAAACGAGAATATGGCAAAAATATTTTGCGTCGCTAATCAAAAGGGCGGCGTTGGGAAAACCACCACCACGGTTAATCTTGCAGCTGGACTTGCGCAATTAAATCAACGCGTGCTGTTGGTTGATCTAGATCCTCAGGGTAATGCGACCATGGGTGCAGGAATCAATAAATCCGAGTTGAAGTCGTCTGTGTATGAGGTTTTACTTGGCATGACAGAAGTCAATGCGGCCAGAGTACGTTCAGAGAGTGGCGGCTTTGATGTGTTGCCAGCCAATCGTGAACTAGCCGGCGCAGAAGTAGAGATGGTTGAGCTGGATAATCGCGAAAAGCGTTTAAAGGATGGTTTGGCAACGATTCAGGATGAATATGATTTCATTCTTATCGATTGCCCGCCCGCGTTGTCAATGTTGACCTTAAACGGGCTTTGTGCAGCGCATGGTGTGATCATTCCAATGCAGTGCGAATATTATGCGCTCGAAGGTTTGTCAGATTTGGTTAACACGATCAAAAAAGTACATGCAAAACTCAACCCGGATTTAAAAATCATCGGCTTGTTGCGTGTCATGTTCGATCCGCGCATGACGCTGTCGCAACAGGTCTCTGCACAGCTCGAACAACACTTTGGTGACAAGGTATTCAAGACCATCATCCCACGCAATGTGCGTCTTGCTGAGGCACCCTCGTATGGTTTGCCTGGCGTGACATTTGACCCGTCGTCCAAAGGTGCACAAGCGTATATCGCATTTGGTAACGAAATGGTTGAGCGTATCCAAGCGATGTAGTAATCACCGCATAAAGTAGGGCGCGAATTAAATCAGCGCAACAATGAATCAATAAAATTACACAGCGCAGCTAACGCGTTTAGCGAATGCAAAATTGACGCTGATGTTTAAGAACAGGTAAAAGCATGGCAACGAAAAAACAAAAAGGATTAGGGCGCGGCTTGGAAGCATTGCTTGGCGGCTCTTCAGATATCACCGAAGCGATTGAGAGTTTGCCGGGTACACCGGTGACTTTATCGCTCAAGGAAATGCAGGCAGGTAAATATCAGCCGCGCACACGGATGGACGAAGGCGCACTCAATGAGCTTGCCGCCTCAATTAAGGCACAAGGCTTGTTACAGGCAATTTTGGTGCGTCCGATTCCGGCAAATGGTAATGCCCGTTATGAAATTATTGCGGGCGAGCGGCGCTTCAGGGCCGCTCAGCTTGCGGGTTTGAGCGAAGTGCCGGTGTTGGTGAAGGAAGTAGACGACGAATCGGCTGCGGCAATGGCGCTGATCGAAAACATCCAGCGCGAAGATTTAAATCCGCTGGAAGAAGCGCAAGGTATCCATCGCTTAATCGCTGATTTTAATTTCACCCATGAGCAGGCGGCAGGTGCAGTTGGACGCTCGCGTAGTGCGGTCTCCAATCTGTTGCGTTTGCTGAATCTCGCAAAGCCGGTGCAAACCATGTTAATGGCAGGCGATATTGATATGGGTCATGCGCGTGCACTGTTGGCGGTCGATGCGGCAGCGCAAATTACGCTGGCCAATCAGGTTGTTGCCAAGCGTATGTCTGTGCGCGAGGCAGAAAAGCTGGTCGTCCGGTATACCACCGAGCAGGGCACGACGGATAAGCCACGCAGTAACAGCAAAGAAAAGTCGCGCGACATCACGCGACTCGAGGAAGAGTTGTCCGATGCACTCGCAACGCAGGTGATGATCAAGATAGGCGCAAAAAATAAAGGCCAATTGATTATCGATTTTGCCAATCTCGATGCTTTGGATGGCATTATCGCCGGTCTGCGTAGCCCAGCTTAAATTTCAGTTGTTATAAGTCATATCAAAAAAGCATCTTCGCCCGTAAGAAGGCTTAAAAGTAACTGGCAGATACTTTGCCCGCCGAAGCAGCAAAAAAATAAAGACTTGTGGATTGACAAGAGCGAATGCGCTAAATGCTTGAAAGTTAAGCTATAAATGTTTGACGCTGAAGAAAGAAAGCCTTTATAATTCTGTGGCTTCACGGAATGCACGATTTTTCACCCTCGGCTGATAGGTTTGACTGCAAGGTTATTCCCCGCCGCACCTCTGGATCAGTATGTTGCCCGTCGTCCTCATGCAATTTGCGGCTACGGTCATTGTCAGTCTAATCGCAGGCCTCATCGCCGGAATGCCGGCGTTGTATTCGGCTCTGCTAGGTGGGTTGTGTTGCGTGGTGCCAAATGGTTTGTTTGCACTGCGCTTATTTTCCGCTGCACAAAAATCCAAGTCAGTTAGCCCGATGACATTTTTTGTCGGGGAGTTTATTAAAATTGCCTTGACGCTTGTGCTCCTGGGCGCAGTCGTATGGTTGTATCGTGATTTGAATTTGCTGGCGCTAGTCGCCGCGTTCATCGTAGCGTTAAAAAGTTACATTATTTTATTATTTAGGTACTGATATGGCGACTGAAATGGCTACTGCAGGAGCGGCTCACGCAGCCCCGACCGCTTCCGAATATATCGTCCACCATCTAGGACATTTGTCTACCAAGCATCAAGACAAGATTGTTGATTTTTCGATCATCAATCTGGATACTATTTTTTGGTCGGTGTTTGCTGGTGTGATTGGCTGTTTGTTTATGTGGCTGGCCGCGCGCAAGGCAACTTCGGGCGTTCCTGGTCGCTTTCAGGCGGCGGTAGAAATGGTTGTTGAAATGGTCGACAACCAAGCTAAATCGATCGTGCATGGTGACCGCAGCTTTATTGCGCCACTGGCATTGACTGTGTTTGTTTGGGTGGCGTTGATGAACTCGCTGGATTTCTTGCCGGTGGATATGTTCGCTGCGATATTTAGCGCGCTTGGGATTGAGCATATTTTCCCGTACCACCGTGTGGTTCCAACCGCAGATTTGAACGGCACCATGGGTATCGCTCTTGGGGTGTTCGCACTCATGATTTTTTACAACATCAAAATCAAGGGCGCAGGTGGCTTTGTACATGAGCTTTTTGCTGCGCCATTTGGTATTTGGCTCGCACCGTTCAACTTATTGTTGAACATGATTGAATTTGCCGCGAAAACGGTTTCTCTCGCAATGCGACTATTCGGCAACATGTATGCTGGCGAATTGCTGTTCTTGTTGATTGCATTGCTGGGTTCGACGGCGACCGCATTCGGTTTCTTCGGACATGTCGTAGCAGGTACCTTGTGGGCCATCTTCCACATTCTGATCGTGTTCTTACAGGCATTTATTTTCATGATGCTGACGCTGGTGTATATCGGTCAGGCTCACGAATCGCATTAATGGTGTGTAGTTTCTGGATTCTGTATTAAAGCTTTTGATTTAACTTTTGTATTAATTTTTGTATTAACTTAACTTTGAAGGAATTGTCATGACTGATCTCTCATTTGTAGCGCTGGCTTGTGGTTTGATTATTGGTCTGGGCGCAATCGGCGCTTGTATCGGTATCGCTATCATGGGTGGCAAATACCTTGAGGCTTCTGCTCGTCAACCAGAATTGATGAACACATTGCAAACCAAAATGTTCCTGTTGGCTGGTCTGATCGATGCTGCGTTCCTGATCGGTGTTGGTATCGCCATGTTGTTTGCATTCGCAAATCCATTTGTTGCTGCGGTTGCTGGCTAATTCGGTTCTCGTTACCGGTTCTCACGCCGGGGCTTTGGTCCCAGCAGACGTTAATTTGAGAAGGAAATTACCATGAACTTAAATGCAACTTTGATTGCGCAGTTCGTGGTCTTCTTCATCTTGGCTGGTTTCACAATGAAATTTGTGTGGCCGCCGTTGATGAATGCGCTCGATGAGCGCGCTAAGAAGATCGCGGATGGTTTGGCTGCCGCCGAACGTGGCAAGTTAGAAATGGCTGCTGCTGAAAAGCGCGCGCAGGCAGAACTAGCGGGCGCGCAAGAAGCTGGACAAAAGCGTATCAGCGATGCTGAAAAGCGTGGCTTGGGGATTGTAGAAGACGCTAAGAAAACGGCTTCGGAAGAAGCGGCGCGTATTTTGGCAACTGCTCAGGCAGATGCTGATCAGCAAATTAACCAAGTTCGCGAAGCATTGCGTGACCAAGTGGCAACGCTGGCTGTAAAAGGCGCAGAGCAAATTCTGAAACGTGAAGTCAACGCTGCGGCGCATGCCGAATTGTTGAATCAATTGAAAGCCGAGCTGTAATCATGGCCGAACTCGCAACGATTGCCCGTCCTTACGCTGAAGCACTGTTTCGCGTAGCAAAAGCCGCCGATCTGGGTGCTTGGGCCGAACTGGTTTCTGAGATGGCACAGGTTGCCGCCAACCCTGATGTACAGGCCTTGGCGCGCAACCCGAAAGTTTCGGATGACGAGATTGGTGCCGTGTTTATTTCGGCCTTGAAGTCACCAGCTGACGCTGAAGCGAAAAACTTCATCAACATGTTGGCGCAAAACGGTCGTCTTACTTTGCTGCCGGAAATTGCAGAGCAGTTTCATGCTTTGAAAAATGCGCAAGAAGGTGCCGCTGATGCAGAAATCGTCAGCGCATTTGAATTGTCGTCCGCACAGTTGAGCGATTTGGTCGCAACGCTAGAAAAGAAATTCGGCCGTAAGCTTAATCCAAGCGTTGTTGTTGATGCAGCATTGATTGGTGGCGTGCGTGTTGTTGTTGGTGACGAAGTGCTTGATACCTCGGTACGCGCAAAGCTGCAACAGATGCAAGTTGCGCTGACCGCATAGTCGTTCGTGCCCCTGCCTAACAGCTAAAGAGAAAATTTTAGGAGTTTATATGCAACTCAACCCGTCTGAAATCAGCGAACTGATCAAGAGCCGGATTCAAGGGCTCGGCGACAACGCTGAGATTCGCAATCAAGGCACGGTAATTTCCGTGTCCGACGGTATCTGCCGCATTCACGGTTTGTCCGACGTTATGCAAGGCGAGATGCTGGAATTCCCAGGCAACACTTTCGGTCTCGCGCTTAACCTTGAGCGTGATTCTGTTGGTTCCGTTATTTTGGGTGAATACGAGCACATCTCTGAAGGCGATACGGTTAAATGTACCGGTCGTATTCTGGAAGTGCCAATTGGTCCTGAATTGCGTGGTCGTGTGGTTAATGCACTCGGCCAACCGATCGACGGCAAAGGTCCAGTCAATGCTAAGTTGACCGCACCGATCGAGAAGATTGCACCGGGCGTTATTGCTCGTCAATCCGTCGACCAACCTATGCAAACCGGTATCAAAGCGATTGACGCGATGGTGCCGATTGGCCGTGGTCAACGTGAATTGATCATTGGCGATCGTCAAACTGGTAAAACAGCTGTTGCGATTGATGCCATCATCAATCAAAAAGGTCAAAACGTAACGTGTATTTACGTTGCGATTGGTCAAAAGGCATCATCGGTTAAAAACATCGTGCGTGCGTTGGAACAGCATGGCGCGATGGAATACACGATCGTGGTTGCTGCAACTGCATCAGAATCGGCTGCGATGCAATTCGTTTCTGCCTACTCCGGTTGCACCATGGGCGAATACTTCCGTGATCGCGGTGAAGATGCGCTGATCGTGTATGACGATTTGTCGAAACAAGCGGTTGCATACCGTCAAGTGTCGTTGCTGTTGCGTCGTCCACCAGGTCGTGAAGCTTACCCTGGCGACGTGTTCTACCTACACAGCCGTTTGCTTGAGCGTGCAGCACGTGTTAATGCCGACTACGTTGAAGCTTTCACCAAAGGTGAAGTTAAAGGTAAGACCGGTTCGTTGACCGCATTACCTATTATTGAAACCCAAGCGGGTGACGTTTCTGCATTCGTTCCAACCAACGTCATTTCGATTACTGACGGTCAGATCTTCTTGGAAACCAACTTGTTTAACGCCGGTGTTCGTCCTGCTATTAACGCGGGTATTTCGGTGTCGCGCGTTGGTGGTGCAGCACAGACCAAAGTTATCAAGAGCTTGTCCGGTGGTATCCGTACCGATTTGGCGCAGTACCGTGAATTGGCTGCGTTTGCGCAGTTCGCTTCGGATTTGGATGCATCGACCCGTAAGCAATTGGATCGCGGTGCACGCGTGACCGAACTGTTGAAACAAGCTCAGTACGCTCCATTGTCGATTTCGTTGATGGCGGTTTCGCTGTTCGCGGTCAACAAAGGTTATTTCGATGATATCGAAGTCAAAAAAGTGCTCGCATTTGAGTCCGGTCTGCATGGTTTCATGAAGTCCAGCCACGCAGCGTTGCTGCAAAAAATCGAAGACACCAAGAAGCTCGAGAAAGACGACGAAGCGACCTTGGCTGCAGCGGTTGCTGATTTCAAAAAGTCATTCTGATTACGAAGCTTTAAGGAGTAATAACTCATGGCTTCAGGTAAAGAGATCCGAGGCAAGATCAAGAGCGTAGAAAATACGAAGAAGATCACCAAGGCAATGGAAATGGTCGCAGCATCCAAAATGCGCAAGGCGCAAGACCGGATGCACGCGGCCCGTCCATACAGCGACAAGATTCGCAATATTGCAGCAAATCTGGCGCAAGCTAATCCAGAGTACACGCATCCATTTTTGGTTAAGTCGGTTGGATCGAAAACGGTGGGATTTATTGTCGTCACTACCGACAAGGGTTTGTGTGGCGGTATGAACACCAATTCCTTGCGACTGGTCACCAGCAAGCTTCGTGAAATTGAGGCAGAAGGCAAGAAAGCTGAAGTTGTCGCAATCGGCAACAAAGGCTTGGGTTTCATGAATCGTATCGGCGCACGCGTCGTTGCGAATGCAGTGCAAATCGGTGACACCCCGCATCTGGAAAAGTTGATTGGTCCAGTTAAGGTAATGCTTGATGCGTACGAAGAAGGCGCGTTAGACGCGGTATATCTTGTGTATACCAAGTTCATCAACACCATGAAGCAAGAGCCGATGATGGAGCAGTTGCTGCCATTGGCGACAGAAAAGCTGAAAGCTGATGAACATGCGCCGGAATGGGATTACATCTACGAGCCAGATGCGCAAACGGTGATTGATGAGTTGCTGGTACGTTATGTTGAAGCATTGATTTTCCAAGCAGTCGCGGAGAACCTGGCGTCCGAGCAATCGGCACGTATGGTCGCGATGAAATCGGCAAGTGATAACGCCGGTAGCGTGATTGGCGAATTGAAGCTTGTCTATAACAAGACGCGTCAAGCGGCGATTACGAAAGAGCTTTCCGAAATCGTTGCGGGTGCGTCGGCGGTTTAACCGCAGTTTGATTCGTGCAGTTTATCGATTGATACGCAGCGTCTGATGACGCTGTACTCAACAACCAGATTTTAAATTTTATTTATTGAAGGAACGAAAATGGCTGATGGCAAAATCGTTCAGTGTATCGGCGCCGTGGTGGACGTTGAATTCCCCCGCAATGCGATGCCTAAGATTTACGATGCCCTGAAAATGGCAGGCTCCGAGTTGACGCTGGAAGTTCAGCAACAATTGGGTGACGGTATTGTCCGTACTATTGCGCTCGGTACATCCGACGGTTTGCGTCGCGGCATGATCATTCAAAACACCGGCAATCCAATCATGGTGCCAGTTGGTACGGCGACGCTTGGCCGCATCATGGACGTGTTGGGTAACCCTATCGACGAATGCGGCCCTGTCAATAGTGACCGCACCGCATCGATTCACCGCAAAGCACCTGCGTACGACGAATTGTCGCCATCGCAAGATTTGCTGGAAACAGGCATCAAGGTTATTGACTTGGTTTGCCCGTTCGCAAAAGGCGGTAAAGTCGGTTTGTTCGGTGGTGCTGGCGTCGGTAAGACAGTCAACATGATGGAACTGATTAACAACATCGCTAAAGCACACAGCGGCTTGTCCGTGTTTGCTGGTGTTGGTGAACGTACTCGTGAAGGTAATGACTTCTACCACGAGATGGCTGACGCTAAAGTGGTTGATCTGGAAAACCCAGCCAACTCGAAAGTAGCGATGGTCTACGGTCAAATGAATGAACCACCAGGTAACCGTCTGCGCGTTGCGTTGACTGGTTTGACGATGGCTGAAGCATTCCGTGACGAAGGTAAAGACGTGTTGTTCTTCGTCGATAACATCTATCGTTTTACACTGGCTGGTACCGAAGTGTCCGCTCTGTTGGGTCGTATGCCTTCCGCTGTGGGTTATCAACCTACGCTGGCTGAAGAAATGGGCCGTCTGCAAGAACGTATTACATCGACAAAAACTGGTTCGATCACATCGATCCAGGCCGTGTATGTTCCAGCGGATGATTTGACCGATCCATCACCAGCAACCACCTTTGCTCACTTGGACTCCACCGTTGTGCTGTCGCGTGACATCGCATCGCTCGGTATTTACCCAGCGGTTGATCCACTCGATTCGACTTCGCGTCAATTGGATCCACTCGTGGTTGGTCAAGATCACTACGACACAGCGCGCGCTGTTCAAGGTACCTTGCAACGTTACAAAGAATTGCGCGACATTATCGCGATTCTGGGTATGGACGAGTTGGCACCAGAAGACAAATTGTTGGTCGCACGTGCACGTAAGATGCAACGTTTCCTGTCGCAACCGTTCCACGTTGCTGAAGTGTTTACCGGTGCACCAGGTAAATACGTTTCGCTGCAAGATACGATCAAGGGTTTCAAAATGATCGCATCCGGCGAACTCGATCACCTGCCAGAGCAAGCGTTCTACATGGTTGGTACCATCGAAGAAGCAATCGAAAAAGCGAAAAAACTCAACTAATCGTTGAGCCTGTCATCTAGTCAAATGGATGACAGGCGGTTTAGTTTCGATGAGGATCGACGCTGAGTCGGCCTCTAAATCGATCTTTGAACGAATGAAAAGGTTTTAACATGGCAAACACAATGCGCGTAGACGTGGTCTCCGCCGAAGAAGAGATTTTCTCCGGTGAGGCGGAATTCGTCGCGCTGCCGGGTGAATCAGGCGAGCTGGGTATTTTGCCAGGCCACACGCCTTTGATCACGCGCGTCCGACCAGGTGCCGTGCGTATCAAGATTGCGGGTCAAGCAGAAGACGAGTTTGTCTTTGTGGCAGGCGGCATCTTAGAAGTGCAACCGAGCGGCGTTATGGTTTTAGCCGACACCGCGATTCGCGGTGCCGATCTGGATGAAGCCAAGGCAGAAGAAGCAAAGAAATTGGCTGAAGAAGCGCTGAACAATCACGATTCGAAAATCGACTACGCTCAAGCGCAGATCGAACTAGCGTCGGCAATTGCACAGTTGTCGGCGATTCAAAGATTGCGTCAGAAGCGTTAATTTGGCAGATCCGCGAGAAATCGTAGTTCCGCATACAATGAAGGGCAGCTTAGGCTGCCCTTCTTGTTTTTGGAAAAAGGAAAAGTAAGTATATGAACGATCAAACTCAGAACATCCATCAAATCCTCGCCGAGACCAAAGTAATTGCTGTGGTCGGCATGTCGCCTAAGCCAGATCGCGCCAGCCACTATGTGTCGGCATATCTTCAACAGCACGGTTATCGCGTGATTCCCGTCAATCCGGTCGCTGCTGGTACACAAATATTAGGTGAGCATTGTCATGCCACCTTGACGCTGGCGGCGGCGGCACTAGCAGAGCAAGGTCTGCGCATTGATATGGTCGATGTGTTCCGCAAATCCGATCAAGTGCTCCCGGTTGCTGAAGAAGCAATTGCGATTAGAGCTAAATTTTTGTGGCTGCAAATAGGTGTCATCAATGAAGAGGCGATTGCGCTCGCTCGCAAGGCAGGCTTGGTCGCCGTGATGGATGTTTGCCCTAAGCCAGAACACAAAAAATGGCAGACTGATCGTGCGATGCAGAGCGCATGATGAAGCAGAATAACTTTCGCGCCGTAAAAAAACAGAAAGTAGAGGACGCGGACGCGGGCCACAAGCCCTTATCCAGTGACGATAAAAGCAACGACAAGCAGCGCGTTGATGCGATGGCAGAAGAAATCGCTGCTTTGCAAGACATTCTGTATGCGCAGCGCAAGCATAAGATTTTGATCATCCTGCAAGGCATGGATACCGCCGGTAAGGATGGCACAGTGCGCGGCGTATTTGGCAAGATTGATCCGCTCGGCGTATCGAGTATCGCGTTCAAAGCACCGACACCGGAAGAAAAGGCGCACGATTTTTTGTGGCGCATCCATCGGCATGTGCCCGCGCAAGGCGAGATTACCATCTTCAACCGCAGTCACTACGAAGATGTACTGGTGACGCGCGTCCATGATTGGATCGATGATGCCGAATGCACGCGTCGGTATGCACACATCCGCGACTTTGAGCGCATGTTGTCCGAGAACGGCACGATCGTGCTTAAGTTTTTTCTGCATATCTCGAAAGACGAACAGAAAAAACGATTAGAAGAGCGCATTGCCAATCCAGACAAACACTGGAAGTTCGACCCCAACGATTTGGCGGAACGTAAGTTCTGGGATAAATATCAATCGTTGTATGCGAAAGCGATACAAGAAACAGATATCGACGAAGCGCCGTGGTACGTGGTGCCCGCGGACTCCAAAACGCATCGGAACTTGGTGATTGCCAGCATCGTGCTGGAAGAATTGAAAAAGCTCAAGCTAAGTTACCCGCCCGGGAATGCGGAGTATTCCAACTTAAAAGTCGATTAGACATAGCACCGCTAGCAGCACCGGCAACGCTTCGGGCGTAAGGGGACGCTGCTTGTAAAGCTGTGTGACCAAGATGTAACAAAACACTACAAAATTATTGACCCGGTAAAAGAGAATGATTATCATCTGCGTTTCGTCAATTCATTCGAATTGATAGCCAGCCATCTGAAATTTCTGCTCCGACGAATGTCGCGCCAGCTACAGACTAGCCAGCCAATCCAACATTCATTTATCGGAGAATTACCAGATGGCTCACATCAAAAGCCGCAAGCACACTATTGGTCGTCGCTTGAACTGTTCAGCAGCCGTTGCTTTGGCTATGGCATTGCCGGGCGCAGTGTTCGCACAACAAACTGAAACTTTGCCGGAAATTACCGTGCAGGGCGTCAACGAAGGTTACAAAGCTGATGCGGTCGCATCACCAAAATTTACTCAGCCCTTGGTCAATACAACGCAAACCATTTCCGTGATCAAGAAGGAAGTAATACAGGATCAAGGTGCAACTACATTGACCGAGGCGTTGCGCAATGTTCCGGGTGTGGGTACGTTCTACGCGGGCGAAAACGGTAATACCAACACCGGTGATGCGATTTTTATGCGTGGCTTTGATACCTCTAACAGCATCTATGTGGATGGTGTGCGCGATTTGGGTTCGATATCTCGCGACATTTTCAATACAGAGCAGGTTGAGGTAACCAAGGGACCAGCGAGTACCGATTATGGTCGTAGCGCACCAACCGGCGCAATTAACATGGTCACCAAACAACCAATGCTCAAAGATGGCGCGAGCGCAATGGTTGGATACGGAAGCGGGGATTACAAACGCAGTACAGTTGATTTGAACAAAGCGTTGACCGGCATGAATGGTGCAGCAATTCGTCTGAATGCAATGGTGCAGGATGCAGGCGTTGTTGGACGTGACGAGCTAGAAAATAATCGTTGGGGAATTGCACCATCGATCGCGTTTGGTTTGAATACACCAACGCGTACTTATTTGAATTTGCTACATGTCAAACAAGATAACGTGCCGGATGGCGGCGTGCCGACTATCGGTTTGCCAGGATATACAGCGTCCGCAGGTAGAAAGGTCGACTCAAATAATTTCTACGGCACCCGATTTGATCATGACGATATCACCGCAGATATGATTACTTTGCGTTTCGAACATGATTTTTCTTCTACGACGACACTGCGCAATACAACCCGTTGGGGCAAAACTAAACAGGATTATCTGTTGACCGCATTTAGCGGTGAGCCCGATACGAGCAGCGTTAATCCAGCCGATTGGACGTTGGCACGTAATTTGCCAACGTTTAAGAATCAGACGAATGAGATCATTACCAACCAAACCAATTTGACAACCGCGTTTGAGACCGGCAGCGTCAAGCATGAGTTAAGCGCAGGCATAGAATTCACTCGTGAAAAACAAAAAACGTATGGCACAGCCAGAACAGGTGCGTGGACAGCAGCCAATCTTTACAATCCAGATTTGAACGATGCTTCTGGACTAAGCTGGGCGCGTAATGGTGCTGATAGCAGCGGCACGACTGATACGGTGTCTGTGTACGCGTTTGATACCTTGAAGTTCAATGAACAATGGCAAGCGAATTTGGGCCTACGCTTAGATGATTACAAAACTACCTACAATGCCTCTGCCGCTTGCGGAGGACGTGGCCCCGATTGTGGTGCTAGTCCTGCTGGTACGGTGCTAACAAGTGCGGATAATTTGAAGGCATCAGATAAAATCCTTAGCTGGAAAGTTGGTGGACTTTATAAGCCGGCGCCAAATGGCAGCATTTATGTAAATTACGCGCTATCGCAACAACCGCCGGGTGGCAGTAACTTCCAAGTGAGTACAGCGGATAACAGTGCAAATAATCCTAACTTAGACCCACAAGAAGCAAAGACGATCGAAGTGGGTACCAAGTGGGAGTTTATGGATAAACGTTTGTTGTTGGCTGGTGCAATATTTCGCACCGACGTCGAAAATGAGATTTTCGAGAATGATGACGGTACTTTTGACCAAAGTGGTAAAAAGCGCGTTCAGGGTATCGAGCTTTCTGTAACGGGGCAAATTACGCCGAACTGGGCAGTCATTGGTGGTTACACGCATCAAAAGTCAGAAGTTCTCAAAGGCGATTCAGTAACCAACGATCCAGCGGAAACGGACTTGGCTTATACGCCAGAAGATTCGTTCACGCTCTGGACGACGTATCGGATGCCTTATGGTTTGACGGTCGGCGGTGGTGCACGTTATTCGAGTGGTTTGACACGAGGTAGAGATAACGCCACATATGCGACTAACTTTACCGGATCTGAGTCTTACTGGGTATACGATGCGATGGCGACCTATCAAATTAACAAAAAAGTTAATCTTCAGTTCAACGTTTACAACCTGTTTGACAAGGACTACGTGGCAGCGATCAACAAGAGCGGTTGGCGTTATTTCCCGGGCGCCGAACGTTCCGTAAGGCTGACTGCAAACATGAAGTTCTAAATTGGCATCACATTCCAAGGTAACGTTATACTTTCAGCCTCTCCTTTTGGAGAGGCTTTTTTTATCGAGGGTTTTATTATGATGTTGCATATACCAGAAGTGTTGACGCCGACGCAAGTTGCCGAAATCAGGCAACAGCTGGATGCAGCTGACTGGGTCGATGGCAAGGCGACTGTTGGCGTACAGGGTGCGCAGGTAAAAAAGAATCGTCAGTTGCCAGAGACGTCGACAGTTGGCATGACGCTGGGGCAGATCATTTTGAAAGCACTGGTCAACCATCCATTGTTCTTTGCTGCTGCGCTGCCGATGCGTTATATGCCGCCATTATTCAATCGCTATGAAGGTGGTGAGCACTATGGCTTTCATATAGACGGTTCGGTGCGGACTATACCCGGTTCCAACTTGAGTTTACGTACCGATTTATCTTGCACCTTATTTTTGTGCGAGCCAGAAGATTATGACGGTGGTGAATTGATCGTCGCCGATACCTATGGCGAACATGAAGTGAAATTACCGGCGGGCGATTTGATACTTTATCCGTCTAGCAGTTTGCACAAAGTCGAGCCAGTAACACGCGGTGCGCGCGTGTGTTCATTTTTCTGGATACAAAGTATGGTGGCCGATGATGGAAAACGTAGCTTGTTATTTGAGCTGGATCAGAACATCCAGTCACTGCGCGAAACAGTTGGCGATAGCAAAGAAATTATTGGCTTGACCGGTCACTATCACAACCTGCTACGGCAATGGGCGTCGGTATAAACGGCGTAGTGGTTCGTTAAGTCACGCCAGCTTAAGCAAATCTCAATCAATACACATCACGTCGATAACGACCTTGCGCGATGAGTTGTTCGACGGCGGCAACACCAATGATGTCGTTGAGTGCGGCTTCGACGCCTCCGGCCATGCCTTCCAGACTGCCGCATACATAAATCGCGGCATCGTCTGTGAGCCACTGTCGTACGGTTTCTGCGGCGTCACGTAGTCGGTCTTGCACATACATTTTTTCTGCCTGATCGCGCGAGAAAACCAGATCGACGCGTTGCAAGATGCCTTGCTTCTGCCAAGCATCCATTTCATCGCGATAGTAACTGTCATGCGCAGCGTTACGCTCGCCAAAAATCAGCCAATTACGTGAAGCATCTTTGTACGTGCTTACAGAAGCAGCACGTGCTCTCAAATGGCTGCGTAGGCCTGCTAATCCAGTGCCATTACCGATTAAGATCAAAGGTCGTTGTGCATTTTCCGCGATACGGAAATTGCTGTGCTGGCGTAGCCGCGCATGAATCAATGTGCCAACCTCGGCTTCAGCCGTTAACCATCCCGATGCAACGCCGAGACTATCGTCACCGTGACGCTCTTGTCGCACTAATAAATGCACACGACCATCAGCTGGAATTGAGGCAATCGAATATTCGCGTGGACGTGTTTGATCTGCCGGCGCTAACACTTGCATCAAATCGCCCGCTTGCCAATCTGCGGACGCCGCATCAATCGGCATTAACTCAATATGAAAGCTGGGCGCACCAGCACTACCCGGATTCAAGAGTCGGCGCGTAGTTAAGCGCCATTGTTGAAACGACGGCGCTTGCCAATCGGGGACATCGTTGGTGCCGGCCTCACGTGCCAGATGGTGCTGCCATTCGTGTAATGCCACTTCGTCGGCGTTATCGAGTGCGATGCTGTCAAACATGGCTTGCGCGCCGCAGGATTGCAGCCACGTTTCCAGTGCGCGACCAAAACCGCAAAAATTTTTGTAGCTGCGATCGCCCAACATCAACATGCCAACATGCAGATGCCCAAGTGACAATTTGGTTTGCATTATTTTTCCTGCAAACAGCGAAGCATTGTCTGGCGGATCACCTTCACCGTAGGTGCTAATTACAAATAATGCACGCTCCGCTTGCATCAAATCATCGATGCCAATTGTCGATAATGCACGCACTTTGGCAGGCACACCGGCAGTGTGTAAGGCGCGCGCTGTTTGCCATGCCAGTTGTTCGGCATAGCCTGTCTGGCTGGCAAATCCGATTAGCCATGCAGCAGTGTTGTCAGCGGCAGGCGTGAGTGCAGCGGCATCACGTAGTGCCTGTTGTTGTTTGCGCCGTCGGGCCAGATAAATGCCGCCGCATAAACTAAGATAGGCAAGCAGCAACGATGCCGCGACTAGATAGCGCGTGGATTCGGACCAAGTCATGTGCGTTCCTTCATGCCGATGCGCTCATGACAATAGATCTTTCATCGCATCGCTCATGGTTTCTGCAAAGTCATCACCACAGCGACGGATAAACAGCGCGCATAGATGATGGGTATTGGCAAGCGCCAAGCCTTGCTCCGGCCCCAGCACGCCGAGTGCGGTCGACCATGCATCTGCTGCCATACATTCGCGATGCAGTACCGTCACCGATGCGAGATCGTGATTGACAGGCATGCCGCTGCGTGGATCAATCGTGTGCGAATAGTGCATCGCATCATGTTTAAAATAGCGCCGATAGTCGCCCGAAGTAGCGACCGACCAGTGATGCAATGCGGCGACAAGATCGGACGCTGCGTTATCAGCCGCGGGCGTATTTGGCGAAGCCAATGTTGCGGGTGATGGTTGCTCCAACGCGACCCACCACGGTTGTCCGTCCGGCTTGACACCTTGACCACGTAACTCGCCGCCGACTTCGACTAAAAAACTTTCAAAGCCCAGCTGTTGCAAGCGACGCGCGACCTGATCCACGCCGAAGCCTTTGGCAATTGCCGACAGATCAATATAGATATCGCCAGGTTGCTGCGCGCGGCGCGTGGCCGGATCTATCCACACGCGCTCCCAACCGCATTGGTTACGGGCCGTTTCCAGCTGTCGTTGGTTGGGTGGGGTAAAGTCGGGGGCGTTATAGGCTTTTGCCGGGCCAAAGCCCCATAGATTTACTAATGCGCCTGCCGTGGGATCATAAGCGCCATCGCTGTCGCGAGCGACCTGCAGTGCGTATTCCAACACCGTAAAAAATTCGACAGGCAATGTTTGCCAACTACCGACTGCAGCTTGATTGAATAAACTGAGATGGGAGTCGCGCTCCCACGTACTCATTTGTGCGACGACGAGATCGAGCTCATGTTGAATCGCCTGTTGTAGTGGCGCCAGCGCGCGTGCTGCATCGGCGACGATCTTGACCGCCCAGCTTGTACCCATAGTAAGACCGGCGAGCGTATGCACGACGCTACCTAATGCCGGAGCCATCGGTGCCGTATCAAAATGGGGAACCAGCGTGCGTTTCATGGATGAATAATCTGTACAGCGAGTGAAAGAAAACGATCGAAATAAAAATCGCCCGCTACCGTGAAAAAATCAATAGAAAAAACGATCACGATGGAACGGGCGTTGATAAAAGCCGAAATCTGCGTCAATAAAATAACTTATTTTTATCACCCGCATTGACAGCGAATAGAGCTAGATAATTATGTGGACAACGTCACGCATCTACTTGATCGGGGCCGGCGCACCAGCAAAATCATTACGGTTTTAATACTTCAACCGTTGCCGCGTAACTCATGCGATGCAGTGGCTTTGCGAGCGTACCCGCTGGGCCTTTATCGCCTTCTTGCTCCATGCTATTACCGCCAGCACGTGCGCTGATGTAGTACATACCGGGGGTTGGCCACTTGACGCTGAAGTTGCCGTCTTTGTCTGTTTTGACTTTGATTTCGTTGAGCTGATCACGGTAGCGTATGCCACCAGGAATGATTGATACGTCCAGATCAGCTGCAGGTTTTCCGCTCAGTACAAACCGAAAATTAGCGCTTTCTCCTGCGTACAAATCATTGGGGTGAGTCACCGCGACTAACTCCAAACCTTGTCCTGTAGCTTGCAGTGCGGTGGTATTCGGTTTGCCGGTCGTCACAAAGGTTTCAATACGGCTATGCATCATGCTGACGTTGAGATCTTGTGCATTGGCTGGTACTTCTTTTGCAAAGGTATCTGCAGTACCGCGCCAGCGTTTGTTTTTACCATCGACCTTATAGCTGGCGGACATGCCATTGTTAACCAAGGCTAGTTTGTAGGTGCCGGGTTGTGTGAGTTCGACATCAAAAGTGTTGCGATACTTGCCGGTATTTTCATTACTTGCTGCGATCGTTTTGCCATCCGGCGCAACCACGGTCAGGCCATTTAGACGTAATGCATTGTGCTCAAAGTAAAACAGATCGTTTGAGACCGCTGCATCGACCGTGACCCAAGGATTGTTGCCCGACATGACGGTCGCCGACGGCAACAACCAAGCACGATGTGCGTGCGCTGCCATTGGCAAGGCGACACTGAGAGAGACGGCGAGTGCGGCTGTGCGCAACAGGAATGAGGTTTTCATAAAGTGCCTTTAATAATAATTGTTAGGGTTTGACGCTCAGTACGACTTTGCCAAGTTCATGTTCGCCTTGTGCTTGTGCATTTTGTGCAGTCTTGGATGGCCATTGGAAAGGCAGCCGCACGAGCTCACGCCCGCCGACTTCGCGTGCTGCTTCTACGACTAATGCGTATTCACCGGCGGGCAACTTGTCCAGTCCGACTTTGGCACTGTTAAAGCTGATTGTTTGTTCGCCGGGTGCGCGCGTTGCGCCGCTCAGACCATCGACGGGCATTTGCAGATCGCGGCCGCTTTTGCGCCACCATTGGCGTAGATCTTTAAGCCATTTTGTGCCTTCGTTATCGCGTTTTTTTAAGTCATACCAAACCGTCAGATTTTGCGCCAAACTCTGGTCTGCAGCTTCGACCCACATCGCAACATAAGGCTTGTGATACTCCGCGACGTTCAGACGCGGGATATCCACTTTGACGTTCAAGTCTGCAGCAAAGATTGCTGGTGTCGTCAGCGCTGCAGTGAGCGCAGAACCTAGGACGACCGTAGTACCGATACGCATAAAAATCCTTCTCAGGTTTATATAATTAATGAATAAAAAGTATGGCCAGTAAAAATGGAATCAGTACACCCAAGCCAACCAGCGGCCAGGTCATCGCACGGTTGTTTGCATGCATCTTCAAGATGAACAAACCGGTGATCGAAAAGATCAGGCAAGCAGCAGCAAAAATATCAATGAACCAGCTCCATACGGTGCCGGTATTGCGCCCCTTATGCAGATCGTTCAAATACGAAATCCAGCCCCGGCTGGTCAGCTCGTACTCCACCTCGCCGCTGCGGCGGTCAATGCGCATCCAAGCGTCGCCACCTGGACGCGGCAGCGCGATATAGGCTTCTTCGGGCGACCATTCGACATCGCGTGCGCTGACATCGACGGCCAGTTCGCTCTTGATCCAGCTTTGTACTGCACGTGGTAAAGGCGTATTGCTTTTGTTGGTGGGGTCGGGTTTGACCGTTGCCAACACGGTTTGCAGCGACGCCGGCAATGCCACCGTTTTATCGATAACCGTAGGGCTGGCCTCGATCTGCGTCGCATGATTGAGCGTAAAGCCGGTCACGGCGAACAATAGCAAGCCCAGCAGGCACAAGGCGGAGCTGATCCAGTGCCACTGATGCAAGGTTTTGAGCCAATAGGCGCGTTGCGGCGCGGGCGCTTGCGCTGTCATTACAGATACATTTTCATGGAAATTAGCGATAGGAAGCTATTTATTGTAAATAGCAATTATTCTCATTTGGATTTTCGACGATCCCTTGCGCAATTGCAAGCGCTTTTGTGTAAAGAAGTTTGAAGTACGCGCATTTTGGGCAGTGTGTAGCCGAAATGCGCCGTTTTATCTGCGCAAGCAGAAACAAGATTTCAATACAAAAAAATCTGCGGCCTAGGGACGAGGAATCAATTTTTCAAGATCTTGAAAATCATTTTGTCGCACTTACATCCGTTTCAGCAGACGCTCAATCGAGGTCTGCATAACCTTTATCGCTTGAAAATTGAAAGGATAGAAACCATGAGAACATTTGATTTTGCCCCTCTATATCGCTCCGCCATCGGTTTTGACCGTCTGGCACAATTGTTTGACGATGCGCAACGCGGCGATGCACAGCCGAGTTACCCACCTTACAACATCGAACTGGTGAGTGAAGATAAATACCAGATCACGATGGCGGTGGCCGGCTTTGATCGTAGCGAGATCGAGATCGAAACCGAGCGCGACACGCTCAAGATCACCGGTCGCAAGCAGCGTGAAGAAAGTGCCCGCAACTTCCTGCATCGCGGCATCGCCTCACGTAACTTCGAGCACAGTTTTCAGTTAGCTGATCATGTGCGTGTGGTGGGCGCCAAGCTCGACAATGGTCTGCTGAACATCGAGCTCAAACGCGAAATTCCGGAAGCCTTGAAGCCACGCAAAATTACAATTGATGGTGCAGTTGGTAATGGAGCGGTTAATGACAATTCCAATGTGCAGGCGTTGGAACAAAAGGCTGCTTGATCAAAGTTGATGCCAATGAAAAAACCACGAGTACTTACTCGTGGTTTTTTATGCGAGCATAGCTAATCACTGCTTACGATTTACCGCTAGGTGGCGATGAATGCAGCAACCAGGATTTAATCGCGAGTTTCGTCGGGCAGCTTGTGCGCAAGATCAACCGGCGGTTCAATGTGGTCGGTATCGAGATCCTCTCCAGATATATCCATATCCATATCGACGCTACCGCGTTCACCCGTTCCAGCGGAGTCGGTGTCGCTATCAAAATCCGTGACCCCTACCATATCGCTGCCACTGTCCGAGCCATCGCTAGGGCCTAACGCAGCAGTGCCGTGACCAAGGCCGACCTCACGGTCCGCCAGTAAGTCCTTATCCAAATCCAGCGTCTCTTTTGCCATTGCGTTCTCCTTGTGTGTCGATATTTGATGCTAGGCGCAGGCGCAGACAAAATAAATAGGATAAAGAGCCGACTATGCGTAGGACGAGGGCGCTGCTAAATGGCGCAGGGAAAGAATCAATTATTACTAAACGCATGCAAACCAAGTTTCGTGCGTCGCCATAAAATATCCTCATCGCAAGTTGCCCACTCATAACGCTTCAGATAATTTATCTCGGCCGTAAATAATCCGGGGACGGTTTCTGGTCCCATATCATCGATGCAAGCACAGTCCTCAAGTAAAACTTTTATGCGCGTGCCATAGGCATGGGCATAGCGTTCAACCAGCGCTGGCGGCAACCACGGATAGTACTGTTGCATGTCGCGCACGAATTGATCAAATGCGAGTACCGCACGATTGTCTGGTTTGGCGTCGAAAATATCGCCGCCAGGCAGGCAAGCATTTGCTGTCCAGTTGCCATGTTGGTTATTGAAAATTGGCGCGATCAGATCCAGCGCTTCTTCCGCCAGTTTGCGATATGTGGTGATCTTGCCGCCGAATATCGTCAGTAACGGTGCCGCATCGGTATTGAAAGCGAGTTGATAATCGCGCGTGACTTCGGACGCAGCTTCACTGTCATCATCGCTGCTGTCTTCTACCAATGGTCGTACCCCAGCATATGACCACACAACATCGGCCGACGTGATGGCATGAGCAAAGTAGCGATTGACGAGCGTGCAGAGATACTCAATTTCTTCTTGTGTGATCGCAATATTGTCGACGTCACCTTGATAATCGATATCGGTAGTGCCGATCAGTGTGAAATTCTTTTCGTATGGAATCGCAAACACGATACGGCCATCAGGATGTTGAAAGATATAAGCATAAGGATGATCGAATAACTTTTTGACGACGATGTGGCTGCCTTTGATCAGACGCAATTTTTTACCAGCACGACCATGTATGGTGTCGTGCAAAAATGTTGCTGCCCATGGACCCAACGCATTGACCAGCATCTTAGCGTGAACTTCGATAGGGGCCGCTTGTGCATCATTGGTTTTGCACAGCGTTGCTTGCCAATGGTCGGTAGTCCGGGCGATTGCAGTGCATTTTGTACGTGTCAGGATCGTGGCGCCACGTTCATTTGCATCTAGAGCATTAAGTACCACTAGACGCGCATCGTCTACCCAGCAATCCGAATAACTAAAGCCTTTAGTAAAGCCATCCTTCAAGGGTGAGCCGGCGGTATGGACACGGAGATTGATGCTGTGTGAGCTGGGGAGTAAATCGCGCTTCGCCAGATGATCGTATAAAAAAAGACCAAGTCGGATCAACCAAGCTGGACGTTGCCCGTGATCGTGCGGCAGTAGAAAACGCAAGGGGCGGATGATATGCGGCGCACTACGCATCAAGATTTCGCGCTCTACCAGCGCTTTGCGTACCAGGGCGAAGTCATTTTGTTCGAGATAGCGCAGGCCGCCGTGAATGAGTTTGGTCGAAGCTGACGAAGTGTGCGATGCGAGATCATCTTTTTCGCACAGCACAACGGATAGCCCGCGTCCGGCAGCATCGCGTGCAATACCAGCACCGTTGATACCGCCGCCTATGATCAGGATGTTGCACTTGAGCGCTGTTTGCATGATGTTCGTCCTCGCCTGCGTGCGTTTAAAGGCGCGGCCAAAATAATGCCGCACGGAAATGTTTTGCTTTTAGTTGTATCAACCATGCGTCTAAGCACACTGCAATATGCAAATTTTTGTTAAGTTATGCCTACAGATAAGGATAGTCGTCATTCTTACATGGTATATAGATTGGTGTGTGGCAACTAATTCTGCTCGTGCAGTTTATCGATAGCAATCTAATAAAAAATCGCAGGAGATTCATCCGCTCATCAAGTTTAGGGGTGGTGAATAGATGGAATACAAGTGAAAAGGTATTGAGTCAATTGGAAAATACGGATGACAAGGCGAATATCGTCGCTGGTTCTGTCAAGTCAGACCATGCTATTGATGGTCTGCGGGAAGATCTCTTGCATCATGATCCCTTGCTCGATTGCTTGGTTGAGTTAACGCGCATTCACGGCCGTCCGAATACGCATGCAGCGTTATGCGCAGGCTTACCTTTACCAGAGGGCGTGTTAACGCCGTCGCTGTTTGCGCGCGCCGCCGCCCGCGCTGGGTTTTCCAGCAAAGTAGTTCGTCGGCCATTGGAGAAAATCGACTCAGCCTTGCTGCCGGTGGTGCTACTACTGGTGGGCAACGAAGCGTGTTTGCTGTTGGGTTGGGATGACGAGAATCAGACGGCCCGTTGCTTATTTCCTGACTCTGGACAGGGCGCAGTTAGCTTGTCGCATGCGCAGTTAAGCGCACGTTATACCGGCGTGGCGATTTTTTCCCGTCCGCATTTTCGCTTCGATCAACGCACGCCGACATTTGCCAATCTGCCAAAGCGGCACTGGTTTTGGGGCGCGTTGATGGATCAGACCGCGATTTTTAAGGACGTGCTGTTAGCAGCATTGCTGATCAATTTATTTGCGCTTGCAATGCCTTTGTTCACGATGAACGTTTACGATCGCGTGGTACCAAATTTTGCGCAAGAAACCTTATGGGTTTTCGCGTCTGGCTTGGGGTTGGTGCTGATTCTCGAGTATGTGATCCGCTTGATGCGCGGCCATTTTGTTGACTTGGCCAGTGCGCGTATCGATTTGAAATTGTCGTCATTAATTATGGAGCGTGTGCTCGGCATGCGCTTGTCTCACAGACCGGCTTCGGTGGGCGCGTTTGCATCCAATCTGCGCTCATTTGAAACGGTACGCGATTTCTTTGCATCGGCGACAGTGACCGCGCTGATCGATTTGCCATTTGCAATATTGTTTTTATTGGTACTGGCATGGATATCTTGGCCGTTAGTATTTTTGCCAATGATAGGTATTGTGCTCGTCATTATTTATAGCTACATCGTGCAACACAAAATGCATGATTTGTCGGAAACCACCTTCCGCGCTTCGGCATTGCGCAATTCAACCTTGGTAGAAAGTTTGACTGCGCTAGAAACCATCAAAGCCCATGGCATCGAAAGTCAGATGCAGGAAAAATGGGAAAAGACCACCGCGTTTCTTGCACGTGTCAGTGGAGAATTACGTCTGTTGTCTTTGTCCAGTACTAGCGGTGTCGCCACCTTGCAGCAATTCGTCAACGTCGCGATTGTGGTGGCAGGGGTCTATCTGATCCATGAAAAAATGTTGACGATGGGCGGCTTGATTGCGGCGACCATGCTGAGTAGTCGTGCAATGGGGCCGCTGGGTCAAGTAGTTGGTTTATTGCTGCAGTTTCAAAATGCCAAGACAGCGTTGTCGGCATTGGAAAAAGTGATGGAAACACCGGGCGAGCGCTCCGATCAAAGCGTGTTTGTACACCGCCCGGAAATTCGCGGTGCGATTGAATTTCGTAATGTGCATTTCGCATATCCGGGGCGGCAAGAAAATGTACTACGCGGTCTTAATTTCAAGGTGACCCCTGGCGAACGGATCGTCGTAATCGGGCGCATAGGATCCGGCAAGTCGACTCTGCAAAAACTGTTACTGGGTTTGTATGCGCCGACTGAAGGTGCGGTGCTATTGGATGGAGTCGATTTGCGTCAACTCGATCCCGCCGATCTGCGGCGCAATGTTGGTTATGTTGAGCAGGATTCGATTTTGTTTTACGGTTCTCTGCGCGACAACATCGCGATTCGTGCGCCTTATGCGGATGATCTGGCAATTGTGGCAGCAGCTGAAATTGCTGGTTTGACGAGCTTTGTAAATAGTCATCCAGAAGGTTTTGATATGCCAATTAGCGAGCGTGGTGAATCACTCTCTGGCGGTCAGCGGCAGGGCATTGCGATTGCGCGTGCGGTATTGATGGATCCTCCCGTATTGTTGCTGGATGAGCCGACGAGTGCAATGGATTATTCGTCAGAGACACAGCTCAAAGATCGCATAAGAATGTTCTCGCAGCACAAGACGATGATTATTGTGACGCATCGCTCAAGTTTGATGGATCTGGCCGACCGCATCATCGTGATGGATGAAGGTGCGATTGTCGCGGACGGCCCGCGTGAATCCATCATTGCAGCGTTGCAGTCTGGCCGCATTACGAGGGCATCATGATGAAAAAAATGATGCCGGGATTACTCAATCGCATTAAGGCGGGCTTGCAACGGATTCATGTTTGGCTGGAATGGCTTCGGGTTCGTCTGCAACCCAAGACCGTGGATTGGCTGAGCCGATTGAAGGGAGATCCGCATCAAACCGAGCACGATTTCGTGCGTGATGCGGATTCTTTCATGATTCAACAAGAGCCATTACGTGCGCGTCTATTGATGCGCATTTTTCTCGTCGTTGTTTTGTTATTTATATTATGGGCCGCGTTGGCACGTATTGATGAAATTACGCGCGGTCATGGCAAGGTAATTCCCTCGCAGCAGCTACAGGTGTTGCAAAGTTTGGATGGCGGCCTGGTTGAAACCATTAGTGTGCATGAAGGCGAGTTGGTTGAGGCTGGGCAGATTTTGCTGCAGGTTGACCCAACTCGTTTCGAATCATCGGTTCGTGAAAGTCGGGCACAGTATTTATCTCTAATGGCGAAGGCGGCACGCTTAAATGCAATTGGCACAAGCCAGCCTTTTGTGCCGCCGGCAGAGGTGGTTAAAGAAGATCCGCAAACAGCAATGGAAGAAGAACGTTTGTATGAAACGGCAACCACAGAATTGCAAGCGCAGGTGTCTATCGCTAGACAGCAATTGATTCAACGTGAGCAAGAATTGTCAGAGGCGCGCGTTAAGCAGTCGCAAGCAGCGCAGGCGTATCAGTCGAGCATGAAGGAGTTGCAAGTCACCAAGCCGTTGCTAGCGTCTGGTGCTGTTTCCGAAGTTGAGTTGTTGCGCTTGGAGCGGGATGTCGCGCGCTTTCGCGCTGAGCGGGATGTCGCAAGCTCGCAAATCGCACGCGCGCAATCCGCAATTGCGGAGGCAACACGCAAGATTCAAGAAGTCGAGCTCGCCGCGCGTAATGAAGCTAGCAAAGAATATTCAGAAACGATGGCCAAGCTAAATGCTTTGATTCAAGGCACCACTGGTTTGGCAGACAAGGTCAAGCAAACTGCGATTCGTTCGCCCGTTAAAGGTACGGTCAAGCGCTTGTTGGTTAATACTGTTGGCGGAGTAGTGCAGCCGGGTCGTGATGTGGTCGAGATTGTGCCTTTTGAAGACAAATTGGTATTGGAGGCGAAAGTGGCGCCAAGAGATATTGCCTTCTTAAAGCCGGGACAGGAAGCGATCGTTAAATTTACTGCATATGATTTCTCGATTTATGGCGGTATGGAAGCAACGTTGAGCCAAATTGGCGCCGACTCCATCACCGACGACAAAGGAGAAACCTATTACATGGTCAGAGTGGTGACAAAAAAATCATCACTGGGTAATAAGCTGCCAATTATCCCCGGCATGGTGGCAGAAGTAGACATTATTACAGGCAAGAAAAGTATCTTGTCCTACCTGATGAAACCGGTCTTGCGTGCTAAACAAGCCGCAATGACTGAACGCTAAATTAATGAAATTAACGGAATTTATTTGACTGCCTCTCCTCTTTTTTTGTCTGATAACGGCAAGGAATTACCGCTCTGGCGACAGGCGTTTGCTGATTTAAGAGTTTTGCGATGTGGCGATCCTACGTTGGTCTTACCCGCGCCTAGTCTTGTTTGGTTGCGTTTGAGCACGGGTTTGCCGTTGCGCGAACAATTGTTGCGCGTACGAGCCCAGGTAGGGACGCGACCATATATCGTGATGAGCGATATGCCAAATGATGATGAGGCGTTAGCGGTGTTCTCCTTGGGTGCGCGTGGTTATTGTAATAGTCACGCTGCCGTTACTGTATTGCAGCAGATTGCCAGTGTGGTTTTGCAAGGCGGCTTGTGGATAGGCGCATCGCTGATGCAAAAGATGATTGAAACGAGTGCGCAAGCCAGTGTCACGCTCTCACCCCAATCGAAGAAAAATCTTGCGGCATTGTTAACCCAGCGCGAGATGGAAGTCGCTCAAAATGTTGTCAGCGGTGCCAGTAACAAAGAAATTGCTCTAAAACTGGGGATTGCCGAGCGGACGGTTAAATCTCACGTTGGGGCTATTTTCGAAAAGTTAGATGTGCGTGACCGGCTGCAACTTGCCTTATTGATACGAGATCAACAACGCACGTAACCTTATTTAACATTTCTACACAACAATTGTTGCCGTCTAGTACCTAGGTACTATTTACTGCAGCAGTTTCTCCCTCTACAGTCGATAGCATCTCAAATTATATGTTGGATGTTCATCATGGCTGACTCGGCACGCGTTATCGGTAAAGTTGCGGCACTTCAAGGCGAAGTGTTTGTGCAGGCACAAGACGGTACGCGAACCTTGCTCAAACTCGGTGACGAAGTGCACGAAGGCGACGTTATCATCACGATGGCGAATGCCCGCGTCGAGTTCGAATTTAATAATGGAAGCGTCTACAACGTAGCGCAAGCGGAGGTCGTCACCTTAGACGCAACCGTGTTTAATCCAGATACCGAGGCCCACCAAGCGGCGTTGTTGACGCGTGTCAGTGAAAGCACCAGCATCAATGACGCAATTGCATTAGGGAATAGCCTTGATGAATTGTTGGATGAAACTGAAGCTGGCTTAAGTGGGGGATCTTCAGGCGGCGGCCATTCTTTTGTCCAATTGGCGCGTCTGCTAGAAAGCGTGACGCCGTTGACTTACGACTTCGGCACACCGGATAGGGGAACTCAGGCGGTTTTTCCTGAGCAAAGCAATTCTGGTTTGGCTGATCAGGACAGCGGTTCCGGTAACCCAACGGCACCAGGGTTACCTACCCCAACGGTGACCAGCGTGACCAACGATAGCCAAACCGAAGGCACCGACTTAGTCCACACCGTGACCTTGAGCAACAGCTCGACGACGTCGACCACCTTGGCCTACAGCGTGGCCGGCAACACCGCCGGTGCAGGCGACTTTGGGTCGCCGACGTTCAGTGACGGCGTCACCTTAGTGGGCACCAACTTGATCGTGCCAGCCGGCGTGACCAGCTTCACGATCACGATCCCGACCGTCAACGACACCACGTTTGAAGGCAATGAAACGCTCGACTTAAGTGTCGGCGGCGTCGCCGCGGTGGGCACGATTGTGGACAACGATGGCGCCCCTGCTTTGCAGGTGAGCGTGAATGATGCGCTTAATGGATACGATTTGAATGAAGGTTCCGGCTACGCGCACTTCACGGTTTCCTTGTCTGCGACGAGCTCGGTGGCCACTACCATCTCATTAGGATTGAGTAACGGGACGGCAACCGGCGCTGGGGTTGATTACGGCTCCACTGGCGCAACCAATCTGCAGGTGTCTTTGGATGGCGGCACGACGTGGACCAATGCGACGTCGGCAACGATACCTGCCGGTTCGACGAGCTTCCTTGTGCGTACGCCAGTCATTAACGACGCATTAAACGAGTTCAATGAAACATTCTCGTTGACAGCAACTAATGCCGGCGGCGGTACCAGCAATGCAAGTGATAGTGCGACTGCGACTATTCGGGATAACGATTACACGGCACCTGACATCACGATCAATGATGTTAGCGTGAATGAAGCAGCCGGCACGATGACGTTCACGGTTTCCTTGTCTACAGCGAGTGGCAAGCCGATCAGCGTTGACTATGCAACGCGTGATGGCAGTGCAGTTGCTGGTCAGGACTATGTCGCTGGAAGCGGAACGGTCAGTTTCGCGGCTGGTGAGACTACTAAAACCATCACGATTAACATCAATGAAGATGCGATTTTTGAAGGTAGCGAAAGTGTCTTCATCGATCTGTCGAACGCCGTTAATGCACAAGTGACTGATCCTATTGGTCAAGGCACTATTGTTGATAACGAAGTTGCGCCTACGATCACCGTGGGCAACATATCGGTACAGGAAAATGGCGGCTATGCCGTGTTCACGGTTGCGCAGTCGGGTGTGAGCGGAAGCAGCACTAACTTCTGGTTCGGTTTGAATAACGGAACCGCGACGCTTGGTCAGGATTACACCAACGCGATGCAAGTTTCTACCGATAACGGTGCGACCTGGACGACATCATCTAATGGCAGCATTGCCGCCGGCAGCACCAGTGTGCTGGTGCGCGTGCCGGTCACCAATGACAGCTTGGATGAGGCAAATGAAACCTTCACGCTAACTGCCAATGTCACTTCTGGTAATACGAGTAACGCAGCAGCAACCGGCACCGCAACCATCATCGACAACGATGCGACGCCAAGTTTGTCGATCAACGATATGACGGTTAATGAGGCGGCAGGTACGGCGACCTTTACGGTGACTTTGAGCGCGGTATCGGGTCAAAACGTATCCGTTAATTACAACACCAGCAATGGCACCGCAACGGCAGGTAGCGACTATACGGCGACGTCGGGCACGCTGACCTTTGCGCCAGGTCAAACCACTAGAACGATTACGGTTAACATTACCAACGACACGCTATTCGAAGGTGCTGTTGGCGAGACCTTCAATGTCAATTTGACCTCGCCAACCAATGCGACAATTAGCGATAATCTGGGCTTAGGCACTATTACTGACAACGATTCGGCTCCTGTCATTGGTGGAATCAATAGCCCATCCGTGGTGGAAGGCAATCCGCTGGTATATACCGTTACGGTTACCGGAACTTCCAGCACGCCAACCACGTACAACTACAACCTCGGCGGCGGCACGGCGACTGCTGGCAACGATTACACCACGACACCGACTTTCACCAATGGCGTCACATTGGTTGGCAATGTATTGACGGTGCCTGCCGGCGTGACCAGTTTCACAATCAGTATCCCGACCGGAAACGACACCTTGGTCGAGCCAAACGAGACTGTCAATTTAACTCTGGGCGGCGTCAATGCAGTTGGCACTATACTGAATAACGACTATGCGCCAGTCCTGGATCTGGATGCCTCTGCGTCAGGAACCGGTTACACCACCACCTATACCGAAAATGGTGCAGGTACACCTATCGCGGACGTTGATATTTCGATTACTGACAGCGATAGCGCAAACATCCAAGGCGCGACGATTACGTTGACCAATCCACAAGTGGGCGACTACGGTAATTTTGGCGGTATGCCAGCAGGAATTACCGCGACAATCGTTGGCAACTCGATCGAATTGTCCGGCTCCGCCAGTCTTGCTGCGTATCAAACGGCAATTCGCTCGCTGACTTTCTACAGTACTAGCGAAAATCCGGATACCACGCCGCGCGTGGTCACGGTGGTAGTGACAGACGGCGTCAACAGCAGCAATACTGCTACCGCAACAATTAACGTGATTGCGGTGAATGATCCGCCTGTCGGCGCGGCAGATCTCTATAACGGTGGCAATAGCGTTGTAGAGGGCACAACGGTTGTGCGCGGTAACGTGTTGGCAAACGATACAGATGTTGACTCATCCACGTTGACGGTCAGCCAATTCGCTAGCAATAGCGGCGGTGCGGCATCTACCGCGAACGGTAGTAATGCGGTCACGACGGCATTGGGTGGTACGGTAGTGATGAATGCCGACGGTACTTTCACCTACACCGCGCCTATACGCAATCACGCGGACGCGACCGCAGATGTCGATAGTTTTGTGTATCGCGCATCAGATGGCAGTTTGAATTCTGCCTGGACCACCGTCAATATCAACATCAATGATTCTGCACCGGTCGCAAACAATGATGTGGATAGCGTTGGTATTGGCGCTCAAATTACCGGTAACGTGATTACTGGCGCTGGCGGCAATGCCGTCGGCGGCGCAGATGTGTATAACGATGCACCGACCACGTTGAACTCGATAACATTTGGCGGCAACAATTACACTATCCCTGTAGGTGGACGTACGATCACCACCACGAATGGTGTATTGGTGGTGCAACAGGACGGTAGTTACAGCTATACCTCGAATTACCAAACTAAATCGCTGGCGGCTGGCGGATCGCCCTCCGTCGGAGAATGGACTAGCGCTGGCTTTCAAGTGTATGGGTTCGACACCAACGGTAACCAGACCAATGACTTGTATGGAGGTAATACCAATAGCATCAATCTCACCAATCTGAATGGAGGCTCCGCTGGACGAGTCCGCGTGCAAGACGCAGGCGGCACTAATTACGATGGTATTGGTGTAGAAAACAACAATACAAGTGGAGATGATGCGCGTATTCAGAATGGTGAAAATCTGGTAATCGACCTCGGTTTATCTACCAAGTCTTCGAGCGTGACGTTCGGGTCCCTCAGCAACGGTGAAGTTGCCATATGGCGTGCATACGATGCCAACGGCGCTATTGTCGGCAATGGAACGGTTGCTGGTGGTAGTTCAGCCAACGTTACATCCACAATTGCGACTTCGATTGGTTATAAGTACTTGGTATTTACATCAACCGCTAATGCAACTTCATATGTTGTCGATGGCCTGACGGCTCAGCCCGATTTGTCGAATGTCACGCCAGACCAGTTCACTTACACATTGACCGATGGTGACGGCTCGATATCGAATTCGGCAACTTTGACGGTAACGACGGACTCCGTTATTGCTGCAACCGCTGACAGCGCAGTGGTGTATGAGTCCGGACTGGCTTCCGGCACGCAAGCCGGCGCCGCATCACTGCCAATCGTCAGCACTGGCAACCTGTTTGCTAACGATGCGGGCATTACGCCGACCACAAGCTTGGCTAGTGTTAATGGGGTAACGCCATCTGGTAGCGGTACGATTACGATTAGTGATGCAACCGGAACACTCGTTGTCAATTCGAATACCGGCGCTTATACCTACACGCTCAACGCAGCGACGACAGAAGGTGTGAGCGATCATCCGACCTATAGTTATACCTTGCAAGACAGTGCGACAGGCCAGACTACAAGCGCCAATCTGGTAGTCAGTATTGTTGATGATGCCCCAATTGGCGGCGATATTAGCCAGACCTTACAGGCGGCATCGTCTTCTGCGGTGACGTATAACCTTGTCATCGTATTGGATCGTTCTGGCAGTATGGCAACCGATGCAAACGGTAGGTGGTCGAATGAGGCAGGTTTTGACGCAAGTACTGTACGCATGGATATCGCCAAGAACGCGCTTGAGAAATTGATTGAGCGTTACGATGGCCTCGGCAATGTCAATGTCAAGATTATTGACTTTGCGACCGGTGCAAATGAAACCAACTGGTTCATTGACGATAAAAGCAATGCCATCAATTACATCAATACGGTGCAGGCTGGCGGCGGTACGGAATACCAATCTGCTATAAATGAAACCATGAGTGGTTTCACCAAACCGGCAGCTGATAAAACCTTGTTTTATTTTATTACTGATGGCGAGCCAAGTGATGGTGGTGTGGGTAGTACTTTGCAGACGCAATGGCAGAATTTTGTTGCGGCCAATGGTGATATTGCGTTCGGTATTGGGATTGGCGGCGCTTCCTTAAATGCGCTACTGCCGATTGCGTATCCAAACACCGATGCAGACGGCATCAGCGGCGAAGATTATGCAATCAAAATTGCTAATGCGACCGATCTTGCCGACACCTTGTTGGCAACAGTGAACTCGGGCATCGTCCAAGGTAATGTCACGGTGTTGACCGGTAACGGCACGAGTGGCTTCTTGTTAGGCGCAGATGGCGGTAGCCTTACTAGTATCGAAGTAGATGGCGTTACTTATACTTACAATGGAACTGGTCCAAGCACGATTTTGATCGAGACGGCTAAAGGCGGCGAGCTTGCCGTTGATTTTGTGACCGGCACTTATAATTATGAGCTGACGGTTAACAAGACGATTCAGAATCAGCAGGAAGTTTTCAAGGTCACCGTAGTTGATGGCGATGGTGATGCCAAGACGATTAATCTGCAGGTGAATCTCGATTATGTTGCCAATCTAGATGCGAACCATGACACCATCCTGACCAATGTGCAGAATGGTACGCCGATTCAGATTTCTTCTGCTGCGTTGTTGCACAATGATTCGAGTGGTAATAGTGCGAGTGTCACTAGCGCACAAAACGCCGTCAACGGATCGGTAAGTGGCAGTGCGATTGTGAGCTATACCCCGGGTGCAGCGACGTCGCAGGTGATTAGGGTCATCACGGAAGCGCCGTATGATTCTTCCTCGCAACAACAAAACGACGTCGTTAAAAATGCGATTGATTTAACGGACCGCTCTAAATTTGGCACCCAAGTTCCAGCAGGAAGTACCTGGACAATTAACAATGGGGTAAGCGGTTATACGCAAGTTGTGTCAGGTAGGCTAACTAACAATGGTAACAATACGTCCGGTCGCGACGTTGATATGTTCGCTGTCTACTTGTATGCCGGCGAACGTATTTATATTGATGCCGACGGCGAGGCCTACAGTGTGAACAGACAGGTGCAGCACCAGAATGCAACAACCGGTGTTTGGCAAGCCACCGATCTTGGCACGAATGACAACTGGTTTACTGCGACTGAAAGTGGCGAGTATTACGTTCAGTTGCAGACCAATAGCACAGGCACAAATCAATCCACGAATTACAATTTGGTGCTGACGATCGATCAGGTAAATGGCCCGATTGGCCCGGATGCCGGTGCGTTTGATTACACGATTACCGAAAACGGGATCAATTCTAGCGCAAGCGCTGACGTGATTCATGTGGCTGGCAACACGATCAATGGTAGCGATTCCGATGAAATTATTATCGGTGGCACGACCAACGATATTTTGCACGGCGGTGCTGGTAACGATGTGTTGATCGGGGGTGCTGGCAGCGACCAATTGTTTGGTGATGCGGGTGCTGATCGTCTGGAGGGCGGTGATGGCAACGATACCCTAAATGGTGGTTCGGGTAACGACATCCTGATCGGTGGTGCTGGGAATGATGTACTGACCGGCGGTACGGGTGCGGATACGTTTGCTTGGCAACTTGCGGATAAAGGTGTCGCTGGTACGCCAGCAGTCGATACCATTACCGACTTTAATAATTCGGCCAGTGGCGATAAGCTCGATCTGCGCGATTTGTTGCAAGGGGAAATCAGTCAAGGTGTAGGTAATAATCTGAATGATTATCTGCATTTTGAACACTCCGGCGCAGATACCATCGTTCACGTCAGCACCAACGGCGGTTTCCATGATGGTTATAACGCAGCGAATGAGTCGCAGACCATCATCATGCAAGGTGTTGATCTGATGGGTAGCATGAGTACGGACCAGCAGGTTATTCAAGACATGATTACGCGCGGTAAATTGATTACTGATTGATCGCCGTGTTTGTTGCTTGATGTGAAAAAGCCGCTCAGTGATTTTGAGCGGCTTTTTAATTTTTGCGATGTTTCGCGTTTGAGAACGAAATGATTGGTCATTTGTGCATCAAGAATGGACCTAATCTAATGCCAATTTAAGCAAAGCGTACTATTCCTTAAAGAAGTTGATGCGCGGTTGTGATGCGCACCTTTATTGCACCGCTGGCCCGGTAACGCCGTCAAAGCCGAGCTTCGCTAACATATTGACTTCATCTTGCGAGATCACGCCCTCTGCAAATACTTGCATATCGATGTTGTGCGCAATATTAGTTAGGCCTTTCAAAAATATCTGATTGCCCTGATTGTTTTGTATGTCGCGGATAAAGGTGGCATCAATTTTCAAGTAATCGAGACCTAAATCATGCAGTTTGCCGATGTGGCTGAACTGGTGGCCAAAATGTTCTATACCGAGACGACAACCCGTGCCGGAAAGCTGGCGACAGAAAATGCGGAATGCGGGTAAGTGTGCGAGCATGCCGTGTTCTGGAATCTCTAACCACAGGCGTCGGCTGGCAGCTGGATGTGCAGTGAGCAAGGCGAATAGTTGTTCACGGAATGCCGGCTCATGGATAGATTGTCCGGCGAGGTTGATGGCGATGCCCGGCAATTGCGGATTTTTTGTCAGCTCGTCCAGGCCGAGTTTGACCACTGTCAGATCAAGTCTTTCTGTCATCTTCAGGCGTTCGGCAACCGGCAAAAAGCGCCCGGCCGGTAACCATTGTCCATCGGCAGAAAGCATCAAGCGCAATGCACTTTCTCGATGGATGATCTGCCCGCTAAAATCGACGACGGGGAACAGTGCGATTTTAGCCATCTGTTGATCCAGTGCGTTTTCAATTTGGCGTCCCCATTGTTCTACGCTGGATGGCGCATCGCTTTCATAAGCAACGACTTCGCGTACGGTATTAATGCCAGTTGCTTCTGCACTTGCCATCGCACTGTCAACTTGACTGAGCAACTCACTCATAACCTGGCCGGGACGGAACGCACCAAGCCCGACAAAAGCGATAGTTTCATTTGCTAAAAATGGTCGACTGCCATCAATTAGTTTGCGCATTAATTCTTCGCCCATGGCGGAGGCATTCAATTGTTGCGGAATCACCAATGCAAAATCGGCACCGTTCAAACGTGCAGTCAAGGTATTGGGTAAGGTCGCTGAAAATTCATCAATCGCTTTAGCGATCGCACACAGTAATGCATCGGTAGATTCACGACCCAGGCGTCGATTAAGTTCCGCTAGTTTTGCGATACGAATTAAAAGCAATTGTCCGCCTGAACCTTCTTCGGTCTCTAATTCCGCACGCAAACGTGCCATAAAATAATTACGATTGGCTAAACCGGTAAGCGCGTCGCAGTTATTCTCCTGCCGCACCGCTTCTAGCCGCCGTGCTTCGTCGTCGAACATATTTTTGAGTCGCACCACGGAAGAATTCATGGCGGCGGTTAATTGACGCAATTCAGGAACCTCGGATTCTGGCATGGTGAAGAAGCGACGTTCGCTAATACCGCGCGCTTGTTCCACAACATTGGCCAGAGGCCGTTTTAGGCGGCGTAGTATCAATGTACCGAGATAAGCGCCGAGGATGCCAGCAAATAATAAAACCGCAATCAGCTCTTTGGTAGCGGTCCATAAAGTTTTGTAAGCATGCGAGGTCTGCCCTCTGATCGTAACCTGACCCAACTGCTTCCAGCCGTCGGTGATGTTGGCAACGCCGGCTTGTGGAGCGATGGGCAAAATACCTTTGAACCAGTCCGGCGCGGATTTTTGCGCTGTCGTCGCCGTGCGCTCGACGATGGTGTTGCCATTCGGATCGACGATCTTGATGGATTGAAAGTAGCCACTATCGAACAGCGCTGCAGTACCCAATTCCATTTCGATGGTGTCGACACCGCCGCGGCTGAGCGACAGTGCTAATGCCGCCGCGGTATCGTTGTTTTTCAGACGTAATTGTTCCTGCAGATAGACGCGCGCACCCAGCGTCGATGCCAGTAGGCCGCCGACGAGAGAAAGTGCGGTGCTGAGAATAAGTGCAAGCCAAAGTTGGCGATACATCGACATGTTTTTGCCTCTCTGTGTTACGTACATCAATCAAAACCTTCTGTGCGGGCGCGTTTCAGTAGTTCACTCCAACGCGATAATTGTCCGACATCGCCTTTTGGGGATTTGTCGTTGAGAGCGACGCCGCGAAAGATACCTTCGCTGTTAAAACTGAAAACTGGCGTCAAGTCTGGGCGGCGTGATGCTGGTCGAATATCGGTAATCAAATTATCTAGTACCAGCGGTTCTGCCTCGGGCGACGGATAATAGGCCAGCACCATATGCGCTTGTTGCAGCGTACTGTGCATGCCACCGATACGCGCCTTGACGTAGATCAGGCGTAACTGTTCTACGGGGATATTGAGACTGAGTAATGTAAAATATTTTGCGATCGTAAAGTCTTCGCAATCGCCAGCCCCTTTTGCCAGTGTTTCCATCGGCGTCGCCCAGTAATCAGATTGGCGCCAAATTTCCTGATCGGTTAAAAAGCGCGTCCGGCGATTAAAGAACTCGTTCACGGTTTTTAGTCGCGCAGATACCGGCAAGGTTTGACTAGTTTGTAGCAGCTGCTGCCAATCTGTAAACGACTGCGAATTGCCACCTAACTTACGGAGCACGGCTTGAAGCTGTGATACATCCAGCGCTTCTACTGAGCGCAACGGCAGCAGTGACAACAACAGGGTTGCTGCCACACAGACGAATAGCAGTTTTGCTAAGTACGGCGATCGACGTAAATGAAGGATCAAGGTTGAGCGGGCCGAAAATGGATGATGTCTATCAATACGACGAGTGAAGGAATCATAGCATTCGGTCTAAACAGGAGCGCTGCGCAGTGAGCGAGAGCCAAGAATAATACAAGTGTTAACGTGGTATCTAGACCACATTCACAAGAATTAACATTTGACCATCCCATACTCTTGTATAAAGGGTTATTTTTTAAATAAAGCGACACTGTAAGAGTGAAGAAAACCTCGACAATGCGAAAAATTTACTGGAGTTTACTATTTCTGCTGCCGCTAAGCGTGTCGGCGCAGACTTTGAAAGACGCGGTACAACAAGCTGTTCTAACCAATCCCGAAGTTGCTGCAAAAGCCCATGCGTTTGAAGCGGCGGATGCTGAGCGTGACGTCGCTTTTGGCGCCTTTTTACCAAGGCTGGATGTCTCTGCCAGTGTCGGGCGTGATGACTACAAGCAGCCGGTGCAGACTAAAAGTACCCGCAACTCCACGTCGGTGGTCTTGACGCAAATGATTTATGACGGTTTTGCGACCAGTAATGAAGTGGATCGCCTGGACTTTGCGCGCCGCACGCGTTTTTTCGAGTTATATGACGCTACTGAAAATACGACGCTCGAAGTTATTGGCGCCTATGCGGATGTATTGCGCTACCGCGCTTTGGTGGCGTTGGCAGAGGAAAATTATGTCCGTCATCGCTCGGTATTCTCCCAAATCAGCGAAAAAGCGAATGCAGGCGTTGGACGTCGCGTCGATATGGAGCAGGCTGCCGGTCGCTTGGCGTTGGCCGAATCCAATCTGTTGACCGATACCACTAATTTACACGACGTCAGTGCACGCTTTCAGCGCCTCGTCGGCAGCGCGCCAGGTGCCAATATGGTGATGCCCGATGATTTGAATCAAGGCATACCTAACAATCTGACTGCTGCTCTGAAAATTGCGGATCGTAATCCTGCGCTTTTGGCGGCGATTGAAAATGTGCGGTCTGCCAACAGTGCAGCAAAAGGGCGAAACGCCGCTTTCCAGCCACGGCTTGATTTCCGGTTACGTAGTGACAGAGGCGAGAATTTGTCGAGCAACACCGGCCCAACTGGTCAAAGCCAAAGCAATACGGCTGAATTTGTTTTGACTTGGAATTTGCTTAACGGCGGCAGTGATCGCGCGCGTTTGCGTCAGTATGCAGAGCAAATTAATGTGGCGCGGGATTTGCGTGACAAAACTTGCCGCGATTTGCGCCAGACCTTATCGATTGCCTACAACGACACGCGAAAATTGACCGAGCAGCTGACGTACCTAGATCAACATCAGTTATCAATTGAGAAAGCACGCGATGCGTATCGTATGCAGTTTGATATTGGACAACGTAGCTTGCTCGATTTACTAGATACCGAAAACGAATTATTTCAGGCTAAGCGCGCCTATGTGAATTCGGAAGCTGATCTTCAAGTTGCTTATGCCCGCACTAACGCGGGTATGGGAAACTTGTTTTCGAGCTTGAATTTATCGAGCATACCGGTAACCAAGTTGCCTGTGATCGAAGAGCAGGGTGAAACAGCGACCGGTTGTCCGCCAGTCGGCCCTGGCAATTATGTGGTCGATAAAGATGCTTTGAACGTACGTGCCGAACAGCTCGTGCGTGAATCCGCCGCAGTTGCTGCTGCCGTGGTTGCAGCACGCGCTGATCCGATGGCTGTAGATGGTACATCGCCGTTGGCGCGGACATTAACACCAGCAACCTCTGCTGGCTCTAATGCGCCTGCGATGACAAATGTACCCGAGGTGGGGATTGTCGCCAACGTGCCGCGTAAGGCTTTGGCAGAAGCGCAAATGCGCTGGTCCAATGCCTGGAAACGTCGTGACGTCAGTGCTTATTTGCAGTCTTATTCTAAAGACTTCAAGCCAGAAAATGGTTTAAGTCATGATGCGTGGATGGCACAACGTACCGCTGCGCTAGAAAATAAGACGAAGATCGAATTGAGCATGACGGAAGTGCAGATGGATTTTAAAGGTAAGACATCGGCGAGCACAAATTTTGTACAAAAATATAGCTCTGACTCTTACAAAGACGTCGTGCAAAAGAGATTAGAGTGGGTATACGTAGATGGACGTTGGTTGATCATTCGTGAAACTGCGAAACCGATGGCGGCAAACTAAGTCTGCACCGATATCAACTGATTTTAAAAATACGGCGCTTCGGCGCCGTATTTTTTATGTGGTCCAGGTTGGATGCCGGCCGTTGTTTGCTTGCGTTGCTTAAGGTGTTTTCTGCCGCCTGCAGATATGTCGCGGTACACTGCAGCCATCATATTTAGGTGAATTATTAATGAATTTTCTCTTTGAGCCGCATTTCTGGGAAGTGGCCAGCTTTGTCGTGACGGCGCTGGCTTTGCCGTTTGCGATTTTTCTGTTTTTGTATGATCAGCGCAAAGAGCGTGATGCAGAAGAGGAGGAAGCCTATCAGTTGTTGCAGAACGCTTATATAGATTTCCAGAAAATCGTACTCGATAATCCTGATCTGCGGTTGCGTAGCACGACCTCACGCGATGAAATCAGTGACGAACAGCGTGAACGCACGCTGATCATTTTTGAGATGCTGACGGCGCTCTTTGAGCGCGCTTATATTGTGGCGTACGAGCCAGATTTGCGCGGCTTGCCGCTACGACGCTGGCATTCCTGGGAGGATTACATGCGGGAATGGTGCCGGCGCGACGATTTTTATTTTTTGTTGCCGCAGTTGCTGAGTGGCGAAGATCTGGATTTTGCCAAGTACTTGCGTGCGATTGCGGAAGAAGAGCGTGTCGAACGCATCGTCAATCCTAGTAATGGATAGCAATAGCATTGGTAGCAGGTCCGACTTACGTATATTGGCGGGTGGCTTAGCTGCGGTTCTTCGGCGATAATGAGCCTTCACTGACATGCCGCGACGATTGTAGATGCCCACTAAATTTGCTCCTCTCAAGAACGATACTTTTCTCCGCGCATTATTGCGCCAACCTACGGAGTACACACCACTCTGGTTGATGCGTCAGGCAGGTCGTTATCTGCCCGAATATAGAGAGACGCGTGCACGTGCTGGTTCCTTCTTGGGGCTTGCCAAAAATCCGGATTACGCCACCGAAGTGACCTTGCAGCCGCTGGATCGCTACGATCTGGATGCGGCGATTTTATTCTCCGATATTTTGACGGTGCCGGATGCAATGGGTCTCGGCTTGTATTTTGTCGATGGCGAGGGGCCAAAATTTGCACATCCGCTACGCGATGAAAAAGCCGTGCAGGCGTTGACGGTGCCGGATTTAAGTTCGCTGCAATATGTATTTGACGCGGTGACACAGATTCGGCACGAGTTAAACGGCCGGGTGCCGTTGATCGGCTTTTCCGGTAGCCCGTGGACGCTGGCCTGCTATATGGTTGAAGGCGGTGGCTCGGATGATTTCCGTACCGTCAAAACGATGTTGTATAGTCGGCCGGATTTGATGCATCACATCTTGCAGACCAACGCGATTACGGTGGCGGCGTATCTCAACGCGCAGATCGATGCTGGCGCACAGGCGGTGATGTTGTTCGACACGTGGGGCGGGGTGCTGGCAGATGGCATTTATCAAGACTTTTCGCTGCATTACTTACAAGAAGTGTTGAAATATCTGAAGACGGAAAAAGATGGTGTGCGAATTCCGAGCATTGTTTTTACCAAAGGCGGTGGCTTGTGGCTGAACAAAATTGCGGGAATCGGTGCCGACGCGGTCGGTCTCGACTGGACCGTTAATCTGACGGCAGCACGTGCCAAAGTTGGCGAGCAGGTCGCGTTGCAGGGCAATCTGGACCCAAATGTTTTGTTTGCGCAGCCTGAGCAAATTCGCGCCGAGGTCGCCAAAGTGCTGACGGCATATGGACAGCACAGCGCAGGTTCTGGCCATATATTTAATCTAGGGCATGGCATTTCACAGTTTACGCCGCCGGAGGCCGTTTCCACGATGGTGGAAGCCGTCCATGAGCTGAGTCGACCTTTCCATGCATTACTACCTGTTTGATCGGCTGTAGGTGCTTTCTGACAGGCTGGCCTGCCATGCTAAAAACCCTTTTGTGTGTAAAAGCGGTCTTTTTTATGCATTTGATTGGTATCTTATGCACAGCGGGTAAGCCCATTTACGTAGCGGGTGTATTTTGTGGCGGTACTGATTCCTTACGATGCTGAATTTTTAAGTCTTTGATTTTTAAATAGAATTTTTTTGCTTTTTGTTTTGGCAATTTATAGAAACCCGCATAACAACTAGCTTTTTAAGGCACTTTGGTGGCTTGTCCACAAAGTTATCCACAGATTTTGTGGATAGGATAAAAATAGCTTTATAAACGGGTGTTTAGCGCATTTGTTAATAAATCACATGAGGTTTGTAATTGCTATGTCAGAAAAATCCCGCATTTTTGATATGCAATAGGTTGTTAGGTAGCAATTCTAGGTCTCTAAGAAAGCGACAGGCTTCTACGCTTTGTTCACATATACAAATATTGATTTATAGCTTGTCTGTATAGTGTGGGCGCTCACGAAAGAGCTGATTTCTAGCGATTTCTTGGAGGCATTAAATAAGTCGATTGGTTTTGTTCTGTTCGGCGACATAGCCGCAAAGAATGCTTGTCCCGACAGCGACGCGGTCTTGCAGAGGATGGATAATAATGACGGCGAGACAATGGGATGCATCAAAAAGTAATAAAAGCGCAACTTATTATCTTGCTTAGTGAATAATAGGTATCGCGACACATTGGGTGCGCGCTGGACACCACAAATAATAATGTGATGTATTTACACTAAATTTATATCGCAAACCCACAGACTTATTCACAAAATATTTTTAACGGAAAGCAACATTTTTATTTCTTAAAATTTATTTTCATTAAAAAATAATTTTCATAAGCCATTGAATTTAAAACGTTTTATTTTTGCTTTTGTTTTAGGCAATCTATTGTATCCCGCATAAAGACTAGCCTTTCGACGTGTCAAGAAGGGCTTATCCACAAAGTTATCCACAATCACTGTGGATAGTTTAAAAAGCGCTTATGAATCGGGTAGTTAGCCCATTTCTTCAGGTATCACATTAACTTTGTGAAACATTGCATCCTAAAAGTCGCTCTCGACACGCCGCTCGATTTCTGCTTCGACTATGTTTGGTCGCTCGATCAAGTGGAGGAGCCAGTGAGCGCGTATCCACAAGCTGGCCAATTAGTGTTGGTGCCATTTGGCCGCAGGGAAGTGGTGGGCGTAATAGTTTCGGTTCATGCAGACTCGGACCTGCCGTTAGAGAAATTGAAACCAGCGATCGCGGTGCGCGCGCAACTCTCACCTCTATCGCCGCAGTGGTTGGCCTTATGTGTATTTGCCGCTGATTATTATCAGCGGCCGCTGGGAGAAGTCGCCGTTCCCGGCTTACCGAAAAATCTGCGTGCGCTGAAAACCACGTCGCTGGATAAGGCGATCAAAAAACTCACAGCAAATACCGCCGTCCATGATGCAACACCGGTCGCCATGCCGATCTTAAATCTGGAGCAACGGCAGGCTGTGGATACGATGGCGAATAGCGTGGGATTTGCACCTATGCTGCTACATGGCGTAACCGGCAGCGGCAAAACCGAGGTGTATCTGCAAGCCGCGGCGAAGGTGTTGGAGGATAAGGCTGCGGCGCAAGTGCTGATCTTGGTGCCGGAAATTAACTTGACTCCGCAGTTGGAGGCCAACGTACGAGAGCGCTTCCCCGGCGTCTTAGTGGCAACCTTGCACAGCGGGTTGGCCGAAGGCGAACGGATGCAGCACTGGTTGGCGGCACATTTGGGGCGTGCGCGCATCATCCTCGGCACACGCTTGGCGATATTGGCATCGCTACCGCACCTGAAGTTGATCATCGTCGATGAAGAGCATGACACCTCGTACAAACAGCAAGAAGGTTTGCGCTATTCGGCGCGGGATCTGGCAGTATGGCGCGCGCATCAGTTGGCGATTCCGGTGGTGCTCGGCTCTGCCACACCGTCGTTAGAAAGTTGGTATCACGCGCAATCTGGCCGGTATCTCAAATTAGAGTTGCGTGAGCGCGCCGTCAAAGATGCGGTATTGCCGAAGATTGGTTTGATTGATTTGGAGCGTCGTGCACCACGCGAACTGATGACCGAAGGCGTCAGCGCAACGTTGATCACTGCGTTGCAACAGCGCCTTGAGCGCGGCGAGCAGTCACTACTGTTTTTGAATCGACGCGGTTATGCACCAGTAATTAATTGCGACGCCTGCGGCTGGATCAGCAACTGCCAGCGATGCAGCGCGTTCTTGGTGCTGCACAAACTCGATCATCGCTTGCGATGTCATCATTGCGGCTACGAACAGCGGATTCCCAAATCGTGTCCGGATTGTGGCAACGTTGATTTGCAGCCGCTGGGGCGTGGTACGCAGCGGATTGAAGAAGGGCTCCAAACGATCTTTCCGCAAGCACGCATTATGCGCATTGACGCTGATTCGACGCGACGCAAAGGTAGTGCACAAGAAGCGTTTGATGCGGTGCATCGCGGCGAGGTCGATATCCTGATCGGTACGCAGATGGTGGCTAAGGGACATGATTTCCGTAACCTGACTCTAGTCGGCGTGTTGAACCCGGACACCGCATTGTTCTCGCACGATTATCGAGCCAGCGAGCGCTTATTTGCGCAATTGATGCAAGTGGCAGGGCGCGCAGGGCGCGTGGCGCAAAAAGAGGGTGGAAGTGTAAGTGAGGTATTGATTCAAACGCGTTTTCCGCAACATCCTCTGTTTGCAGCAATACGGGCACACGATTATCAAACCTTTGCCGGTGAGTTGCTGCAGGAGCGGCAGCAGGCAAACTTTCCGCCCTTTATCTATCAAGCCTTATTAAGGGCCGAAGCGAAAGAGTTGAAGACGGCGCTTGCGTTCTTGCAACAAGCAACGACTTGTGTGGACACAGACGGCATCACGATTAACGACCCGATTCCGATGACGATGACACGCGTTGCCAATATGGAGCGCGCCCAGCTCTTGGTGGAATGCACATCAAGACCCGCCTTGCAGGCATTTCTCAAACAATGGACCGCCGCGCTGCGTGCGCTCAAGACACGCGTACGCTGGTCGCTCGAGGTCGATCCAGTTGATCTTTAAGCTACCTGGCGATTCGCCGCGGGACGTACCGGTGAAGGTGTCGCCAATCACACGATAAAGGTGGGACTCGATAGCGGGTCGAAATCGACCCATTGGCCATCGATGATTTGTCCATCAGCACGTTCCATCGCGGTTGCGCCGACTGCTCGCAATACCTCAATCGCATCTTGTTCGCCAGGGTCCCCGGTAATCGCGACCGCCACCAGCATGCCAGCCGCGCGCACGGGCGGTATGTCGCCAGCATCATCGGTGCCGGCCATACTGCCAATCAGTGACCCTACATAGGCGCCGAGCGCGGCACCACCTAAAACACCCGCTGGTCCAGTGACGGGTGTGGTGGCTGCGCCAGCGGCCGCACCAGCCACCCCACCGATGCCGCCTCCAGCCGCGGCACCGGTGTCGCTATGTTCTGCGCCCGGGGATTCATCACGGTCGCCACCGACCAAGTACTGATCGTGCTGTCCGGCCGGGTTTACATAAAAGGTACTGATCGTGGAGGGGGAGAAGCCAGCATTTTGTAGGTTGGCAACTGCTTGTTGCACACTATCTTGTTGCTCAAATCGTCCCGAAATGATGGTTGTCATGGCGCATCCTTTGTCTATTGTTGTGATTTGGGGTTTGCATTTAACGGTGAAAAAATAAGAGTGCAGCGCGGCCGATAAGGTTCAGAGCTTTGTCAGTGGCTTCAAATGCTGCGCAGAAATTTAGAAAAACGGTTGTTGCTTAGAAGCGACTATTAGCTTGAGAAACAAGAATGTGCTCACCCATTCAATTAAAAGCGTCGATATACTAATTGCGGAAGCAAATGACTTTCCAACAGGAAATATAATTAAAAACTGGATTTACTCTTAAAACCGAGGAGACAACATGAAACAAATTTATCGCGTCGTTGCATTGGCGATTTTCACAGCATTTTTGGCTGGCTGTGCAGGCACTGGCATGGAGCCAGGTGCGGATGCCGCTAAAGCAAGCGCAAAAGAAGATACTGCTATTAAAGCGGATGTCTCCGCTGCATTGGCTAAAGAGCCGCAACTGAAGGGTGCTTACATTTTTCCTGCGGTAAAAGATGGCGAAGTGAGTTTGAGTGGTGTGGCGCGTAACGACTGGATGAAATATCTGGCCGAAAAAATCACCAAATCGACCAAAGGCGTCAAATCGGTTAAAAACAACGTTAAAGTTGAGTAATAGCGTGCTGTAACAATAAAAAACGCCGGATTTTATCCGGCGTTTTTTATTGTTCAAATTAGTTAATGGATGGCTGTGTCGTGACGTGATTAGATGGGCAAGTTGGTGCGGCCTTCGGCCGCTAATTGACGAATCACTCGTATCGTATCGATATCGGATTCCTGATAAGCAGAACGGCGAAACTCGTTATAAAACGCATCCATATCATCATCACTTTGCGCGACCGCATATTCAAAGCGCACGAATAGCGCGCCCGGCTGCGGTTCTTCAATACGCATCACCAAACTGGATTGAGGAATATCAGCTTGTGCCGGCACATCATAGCGGACCGATGATTGTGGTGAAAACGTGACTTGATCGTGAATCAGCAACGCATCGTAACGTAGCGAACGCTTCAAAACCTCGCCTTCTCGTTTTTCAAGCGTGCATTCATCTAGCCATGGGACGAATAGGGTGGGTGACTCCGCGCGCATTACCAAGCCGCGCCACAATTGTTCACGCGTCAGTGGTTCTACCAGAGGATTAAGCGCATCGTTGATTTCAATCAGGTGCTGAAATTGCATGACAATAAAACAGGAATGATGACAGCGCTTATTGTACTTGGTGTAAGGCCTCAAAATGTGCGGAAGCTAACGTAGGCATTCACTTGATAAATGAATTATCTAAAAACGGGCTGGCCGATATTGATGTGGTGAGCAACGACAAATCTTGCTCTATGCGTGCGCCATAAAAGACTGACAACATTCGGTGGCGGGTAGTGCGGCTGTTACAATGTTCTGCTTTCTGCCCCACGTATTTTCGATGACGACGTCTCCTCATTCCTCTCCTAATCACGGATTAAACGCGCCACAGCGCGAGGCGATTCGTTATATGGATGGTCCATGTTTGGTGCTTGCGGGTGCTGGCTCGGGCAAGACGCGCGTGATTACGCAGAAAATTGCGCATCTGATTGAGGAATGCGGTTACGAGGCAAAAAACGTGGCCGCGCTAACCTTTACCAACAAGGCCGCGTTAGAAATGCAAGAGCGCATTGCCAGATTGCTGAAAGAGCCCAAGCAGGCTAAGCAACTGACAGTCAGCACGTTTCATTCGCTGGGCGTAAAAATTCTACGGCAAGAAGCGCAAGCGCTAGGGTTGAAAGATCGCTTCTCGATCATGGATAGCGACGATTGTTTTTCGTTGGTACAGGATTTGGCGGTCACGACCGACAAGCAATTGATACGTCGAATTCAAAGCACGATGTCGCTTTGGAAAAACGGTTTGATCAATCCCGATAGCGCGTTGAAAAATGCGGTTGATGAAGATGAAGCGCAAGCCGCCCGTATCTATCGTAATTACGTCGCTACCTTGTCGGCCTATCAGGCAGTTGATTTTGATGATTTGATTCGCTTACCAGTCGAGCTGTTTCAACAGAATGATGATGTGCGCGACAAGTGGCAGCGCCGCTTGCGTTATCTGTTGGTCGACGAGTATCAAGATACAAATACCTGTCAATACGAATTGGTTAAATTACTGGTCACGGGCATTGGTAAGAAGCCGATGTTTACCGCCGTTGGTGATGACGACCAGGCGATTTATGCTTGGCGTGGCGCGACAATAGAAAATTTGAAGCAGTTGCAAGTTGATTTTCCTGATCTGAATGTCGTCAAACTAGAGCAGAATTACCGTTCCAGCACACGTATCTTGCAAGCCGCAAACGCCGTGATCGGGAATAATCCCAAGCTGTTTGAGAAAGCACTGTGGTCCGAGCATGGCCTCGGCGATCCGGTCAAAGTAATGGGTATGCAAGACGATGAGCAAGAGGCTGAGCAAATTGCCATCATGCTATCGGCGCATCGCTTTGAGCGACGCGCAAAATTTTCTGATTATGCGATTCTGTACCGCGGCAACCATCAGTCACGTGTGATTGAGCAGGCGTTGCGGAAAGAACGTATTCCATACACGATCTCCGGTGGTCAGAGTTTTTTTGATCGCGCCGAAATTAAAGACATCATTGCGTATCTGCGGTTGATTGCGAACGAGGATGATGATCCTGCGTTTATTCGCGCAGTGACGACGCCCAAGCGTGGCGTTGGTCAGGCGACATTGGAAACCTTGGGTGCATTTGCTGGACAATGGCAGTGCTCATTATTTGAGGCAGTATTCAAAGGTGGACTAGAGGCTAAGCTAGCGGAGAGACAATTATCACCGCTACGTGAGTTTTGTACCTTCATCAATAATCTAGAGCATCACGCACATCGTGAAGGACAGGCGGCGTCTCTGCTTGACGACATGATGAAAGAAATTAATTACGAGGCGTATCTATACGATAATTTTGACGATAGGCAAGCGCAAGCCAAATGGCAAAACGTGATCGACTTTACGACGTGGTTAAAAGAAAAAGGTAGTGGCGGTAAAGATGGCAACGACGCAGAAAAGAGCTTGCTCGATCTGACGCAGATGGTGGCATTGATGACGATGCTGGAAGGTAAAGACGAAGAGCCGGATGCGGTGCGCATGTCGACGTTGCATGCCTCCAAGGGTTTGGAGTTTCCGCATGTATTTTTAGTTGGTGTCGAAGAAGGCATTTTGCCGCATAAGGGTGATCCTGATGCGCCGGTTGAGACGCTGGCAGCGCGCATAGAAGAAGAACGGCGCTTGATGTATGTGGGCATCACACGGGCCCAACGGTCGTTGCATGTGAGCTGGTGCAAAAAGCGCAAGCGTGCGCGTGAGCATGTGCATTGCGATATCTCGCGCTTCATCAAAGAAATGAAGCTGGACGAAGGCGATGCAGTACCGACTGAAGACGAAGTGATTACGCCGCAAAATCGGCTGGCGAATTTGAAAGCATTGTTACAGAAACCGAAAGCTGCCTAAATTTTTTGCGTGTGCGGTGCATTGTTAAGTTAAAAAGTTTTATCGTTACGCATATTGGATCGGCGGTTGGCACCAGTGGCGGGTTTGTTTGATCCTGTCAATATTGCTCCACGAGCAGGTTACGTTACCAATTTGATTGAAATAATCTGACCCATGTCTGAAAGATTCCTCTCTCGAAGTATCAAAAAGCGTGTGCGACATACCGTGCGCTTGTCGCGTCATTCATTTCGCATCGCAGTTTTCATTGGGGGCGCTGCTTGCGTCGCCTTGTTTTCGCTAGCGTTTGCGTGGTTGGCGGAATTGATGTTGAGATGGAATACGCAAATTACGCAGACCTATTGGTGGAGTGCATTGATTATGCTGCCGCTTGGCTTTATCGGCATACGATGGTTCACGATCCATATGGCACCCCAGACGCGTGGCTCTGGTATTCCGCAAGTGATTGCGGCGATGGGAATGCAAGCAGGGCCAGCGCAAAGCATGTTGGTCTCGTTTCGACAAGCGATGTGGAAAATTGTTTTGACCGCCGCCGGCTTGTTGGTAGGCGCCTCGATCGGACGCGAGGGGCCGTCGGTACAGGTCGGCGCCGCGTTGATGCTGTCGTGGGGAAAATGGTGGCAAAAGCGCCCGCGCTTTGCGGTTGGGTTTCGTCCCGAGGCATTGATTGTTGCCGGCGCGGCAGGTGGCTTAGCCGCTGCCTTTAATACGCCATTGGCTGGCGTCGTTTTTGCGATCGAAGAACTAGGTCGCGGCAGTGCAGTGCGCTGGGATCGATTAGTGATGTCGGCGACGATGGCGGCGGGTTTTATTACGCTCGCGATTTTTGGAAACAATGCTTACTTTCACGTACAAGAGTCGTTTGAGATTTTGCAGGCATCTTGGTGGGCCGTGGCAATTTGTGCACTGATCAATGGCGCACTAGGCGGCTTGTTTGGAAAGGCCTTGCTGGCGGGGCCGCAGCGCTGGCTGCCGCCGAGGCAGCGGACATGGGTAGAGCGTCGACCATTGATCATCGCCGGCTTGTGTGGCTTGCTGGTCGCTGGGTTGGGGATGATGGCGCACGGCTCAACTTATGGCACCGGTTACGAACAAGTGGCGACCTTATTAAATGGACAGCCAGGTGAAAGTGCTTGGTTCGGTATTTCCAAATTTTTTGCCACGATTTTTTCTTATTTTGCGGGCATCCCGGGCGGTATTTTCACGCCATCGTTAGCGATCGGCGCAGGGATTGGCGACAATATCGCGCAATTTTTTCCAGGTGATTTCGATGGTCGTTTGATCGTATTGTTATCGATGGCCGCCTTTCTGGCGGGCGCCACCCAAGCGCCGATTACTGCCAGCGTGATTGTGATGGAAATGACGCGTAGTCAGGATGTGACATTGCTGCTGTTGGCGGCAACGGTGGCAGCATCGTTTGTGTCGCGCCAGTTCTGTCCACGACCTTTTTATCATGCGGCCTCACGCAATTTCCGTCGTGAGGCGATGCACAAGGTTAAGGCTGTGCGTGAGAACGTGGACGCTACTTAAAATCGTTATGGAGCAAAATGCGATGAACGAAGAACGTATCGTGAATATCGAAATCAAGATCGCTCGCCAAGAAGATCTGGTCGAGACGCTGAATCAACAAGTATATGAGCAACGAAAAAAAATCGACGAACTGACTGCGCTTTGTACCGCAATGGCGCGCCGCATTGGAGAACTCACTGCGACCAATGAGCAGAGTCCAATTAACGAGAGACCGCCGCATTATTGATGCCCTCGGTTTGCAGATCCGTCTACCACTATTATTTTTATTATGTCTCCATCTGATCAAGAACAGCAACTTTTGCACGCCAAATTAAATACGGAAACATCGCAAATTGCATGGCAGGAATTACTGCGCTATTTTGCTGGTGGTTTTGTGATTATCGTCAACGATACATTAGATTTAGTTGACGTCGCCGCACGCTTCGCGATTGACGATAAGACGATGGTTGCGCAATGGCTTGATGAGGGCAAGATTGCCAAGGTCGATGACACGCAAGCGGCGGCATGGTTGGAGGCTGACGCGATGTTGTGGGCGGTGGTTGCACGGCCATGGGTGCTGGTGCAAGAAAATAAGGCCGTTTGATTACACACATGACCTTGGATACCTCGATATCGCGATGAGCGCGCAACAAAATAATCCACTGCATGGCCAGAGTCTGCAGAAAATCCTGACTACCCTGGTAGAGCATTACGGCTGGGACGAGTTGGCGCGCAGGATAGAGATCAATTGCTTTATGCATGATCCCAGTATCAAATCGAGTTTGACATTTTTACGCAAAACGCCGTGGGCCAGAGACAAGGTGGAAGCCTTGTTTGTAAACACACTGGCTGGTGCAGATGTTGAAAAATGAGATGCGCCGAACGGGAAGACCGTTCGGCAGCGTTGCGATGATGAAGTGTCAGACTCTGGTGTCGCAGCACCGATAACTACAACAGCATTTCGTTGGTATAACGCGTTTTTGAGGACGACTGTTACTGCTTTGACTGATGGTGAATCGCAACCAATAACGTTGCCAGTGTCGATAGTACCGCTTCGAAATGGGCGTCCGGCTCGGTGTTATCCCAGATGTAGTGAGCCATTACCGATTCAAATTCCTTACTACGCTTTTTGGCCGTGACATTATGCGCACGACTAATCGCACTTAAAAACTGGCGACGCATATTAGGCAGCACCGGCATCACTTGGCTGTCATCCAAAAATTCAAAGCCGACCGGTAACGTATTGCCTTTCATCTGAAACTCCAGGCGCTCAAATACAGCGGGCGGTAAATCCTTGATGAGCTCGCAAGCGCTGGCATTTAATTTCAGCACCATGCTGAAACCGGCCGGATAGACTGCACCGAGATCATCGCGCTCAGACAGAAAAACCGAGAGGCGGAGCGAATACTCAGCCTCATGCGCATCGTCATACGTGCTAGTGCGACTAGTGCGGGTGGCCGGCCAAAAAATCAATGTGCCCGGGGTACTTTCGTCATCTGGATCGGGGAAAAATTCGAGTGCGATGTCTTCCGCAGTTTCTTCGGCAACCGACAGCATTTTCAGCACCGATGGCGCAACATCTCCCAAGATCGAGGCGGCAATCGCCCCAGTAGCGGTGATGTCAGCGTTAGTCAGGTCTTCGACGATATAACCGTCAAGTGGCTTCAATAATGCGTTGGGATCGAGCATAGGAAAAAATCTTTTCTAAATAATGTGTGTGTGCCGCTCGCGTGAACGACGGCGCGAATAGACGTTGCAATATAACTTAAAACGCGACAACGACGAAATCGGGGCTTAAGAATGCTCGCCCGCAACAAGCATCAATGCATCGCTGCGTGACATTGTTATCAGCAATATTGTTGATGATAGGTGCCACATCAAGCTGGGCATTAATCGCGTCCGCGTATTGGCGTGTGACTATTGTCCTATAAATAAGCGCCGAAGTTGTGCAAAAAAATGGATAACAAATAGCAGAATTATTGCTGGGGAATTTTTAGGAAACTTGCACTTCGGAAAATGACTTGAACTTTCAACAACTCCCCGAGTCAATAGAAGGTGCACATTACTCGATAGTGTGTTTGTAATCAGCGAGCTTGTTGTAGTGCTTGTGTAACTTTGCTTGTGTCCTTTATAGGGGCACACCAAGTCGGCAGGCCGATTCGTTTTTGATTCATGTTTGAAATTCGTTCAAAGATTGTTCGGATTTCCTATTTTATTCTGTGGAAAAGGAGTTTTTATGAACAAACTTAATTTTATACTTGCTGGTGTTGCGATGGCATGTGCGACGCAATTTGCGGTCGCACAAAATACATCGATGGTTGTTCCTGCGGCGAGCGCACCTCCTGCTGGCGATCCGGCGTATGTTGATCAGTCGCGCTTGAACCAGTCCAAAGACCCGTACATCAAAAAGCGCGTAACTAGCAAAGATGCACGTGTTGAATATCGCGCCAAGAAAAAAGCTGCCAAGCAAGAATACAGAGAAGAGAAAGCAGAAGCAAAAGATGAAAAGCGCCAAACCAACGAGCAAGCTGCTGAAACACGCAGACAAGAGCTGAAGAAGATGGCTAAGTAAGATTGGTGAGTAAGTCTGATAAGACTCAGTCAGAAAATTATGACTCGGTAAGGCAGGAATATCGACGCTAGCAATCGAAGTTAGTCGTCGCCTACCAAGCTGGCGCTAGTTAAAGAATGGCATGTTGATCGTCGATATGATGATTTACATGCCGTTTTTGATTGCGTGCATAGCGACTACCTATGTGCCACCTAGCGGTGATTAAACCAGATTTCGGCTGATTCCTTATAATCTTGCCGATGAATGACGCACGCCGCATTGCCCACCTCGACATGGATGCCTTTTACGCATCGGTGGAATTGTTACGCTACCCGGAATTACGCGGGCAGGCTGTCGTGATCGGCGGTCGTAGTACCGTACCGCCGCAAACTTTGGCGGATGGTAGTCGTCAATACTCACGCTTGCGAAATTATGCCGGTCGCGGTGTGGTTACCACCTCAACCTACGAAGCGCGCGCATTGGGCGTTTTTTCCGCGATGGGCATTATGAAAGCCGCGCAACTGGCACCGGATGCGATTTTGCTGCCGGCGGATTTTGACTCTTATCGACATTATTCACGCTTGTTCAAACAGGCGGTTGCTACGATTGCGCCATTGATAGAAAACCGTGGCATCGATGAAATCTATATTGATCTCAGTGAACACGATGACGAAACACACGCGCTGGCGGCGCGTATTAAGTTGGCGGTGCAGCAAGCAACTGGTTTGTCTTGCTCGATCGGCGTGGCGCCCAACAAGCTGTTAGCGAAAATATGTTCTGATTTGGAGAAGCCGAACGGCTTAACCATTTTGACGGCAGAGCAGGTTCCAGCGCGCATCTGGCCATTGACAGTGCGCAAGATCAATGGCATAGGCCCGAAGTCCGGCGAAAAATTGCACGCGCTGAATATCAATACAGTAGGCGAGCTGGCAGCAACTGAACCGGCCGTGCTGCAGGAAAATTTCGGGCGGAGCTATGCCGATTGGTTACATAGAGCGGCGCGTGGCATCGATGTGCGACCGTTGGTGACAAGTTCGGAGCCTAAATCCATCAGCCGTGAAACCACCTTCGAGCGCGATCTGCACGCACGCCATGACAAGGCAGTATTGTCCGAAATATTTACCGCACTATGCAATCGCGTAATGGATGATTTGAAGCGTAAGGGCTATGTCAGTCGCACCATCGGTATCAAGTTACGCTATACCGACTTCCGCATCGTCACGCGCGACATTACGTTGTCGGAGCCTACTGCGGATGCCGCAGTGATCCGTCGTGCGGCGGGTGAGTGTCTGCGTCGTGCGCCGTTGGAACAGCGCTTACGTTTGCTCGGTGTGCGCGCCGGTACACTCTCGAGACCGGATCAGGAAGGTGAAGACGTGATTTTTACGCAGGGAGAATTGTTTGTGGTGGAGTAAGGTAAGCGTAAGTGATTTCTACATTAAATTGGAAGGACAAATAAAAACCGCATGCTCTCAAGGCATGCGGTTTTTATTTGAGCATTCGAGGCCTACCTTGCCATCGTGCTTAGATGGCAGCACTAATTTCAGTGCCCTGTAGAGTCGGCATGCCGATTCGCTTCGAACAGGAACCAGGTGCGCTGCTCGGTTTCGTCGATCCAGTTCTCGATCAGACTGGCGGTTGCAATGTCACGATGTTTATCGCAGACGTCATGTGCTTCCCGCATGACGGTAGCGAGCAACTTGTTGTCCTCCTGCAGCTCAGCCAACATGTCGCTGGGTTCGACATAGGCAGCGTCATTGTCTTTGATGCGCTGCATGCTCGCGATATGACCAATCGACTTGATGGTTGGCTGGCCCACCTTGCGAATGCGCTCGGCAATCAGATCCACCATCGCGTAAATTTGTACGGCTTGCTCATCCAGCAGCAGGTGATAATCGCGGAAATGTGGGCCGCTCATATGCCAGTGGAAGTTCTTGGTCTTCAGGTATAGCGCAAATACATCGGCCAGCACGCCATTCATGGAGGTGGCTATATCTTTGGTGCCAGCTGCTTTCAGATCGCTTGGCGTGCGTAGCGGCGCACGCACGGCGCTGCTGACCGTGCGCGTAGTTTTTTTGCTTTTTGCTGCTTTGCTCGTTTTTGTTGTTTTCATGTTTTCTCCTGAATTGACGAACACTAGAGTAAAGGGAACGGTTTGAATGAAACGTCTGTGACGACGAATCAAGCACATCAAATTGCGCAGTGCGGAATACATCACGCGCATAAATTTATTCGCTTAATTTAAACCATTTGGCGATTTGATGGTTGGACGACGGTAAAGGCGCTTGGTTCATTCTCGGAGGGTATGGCTGGTGAGAGGCAAGAAAAAAGCCCAACCATTTGGGGGTGGGCTTTTTGATAGCGCGCTTGTATGCGCAAGCTTATTTGCTATTTACGATTTGCTTTTGTCTTCTTCGACAACTGGCATGCCATAAAACTGCACACCCATATGGATGCGATCGCGTCCGCTTTCGCGGCGATGACGATTGGTGTCGCGCAATGAATAAACACAGCCGCAATATTCTTGCTGATAAAAATTTTCGCGCTTGGAGATTTCAATCATGCGAGCCGAGCCGCCTTTTTTGCGCCAGTTGTATTCCCAGTACAGCATGTTCGGATATTTGGCTGCTGCGCGCACGCCGCAATCGTTGATCTGATTCATGTCCTTCCAGCGCGAGATGCCGAGGGAACTGGAGATCACCGGAAAGCCGTGTTCGTGCGCATACAGCGCGGTGCGCTCGAAACGCATGTCGAAACACATGGTGCAGCGTATGCCGCGTTCAGGTTCATTCTCCATGCCCTTGGCGCGCTCGAACCAATTATCGGTGTCGTAATCAGCGTCGATGAATTCGATATTGTGCTTTTCCGCGAAGCGAATATTTTCTTCCTTGCGCAACAAATATTCTTTTTCTGGATGGATATTCGGGTTGTAAAAGAAAATCGAGTAGTCGATGCCGGACGCCAGCATTGCCTCCATCACTTCGCCAGAGCAGGGTGCGCAGCAAGAATGCAGCAGTACCTTGCCGGGCTTTTCTGGCAGCGGGATTGGTTCGCGGATGAAGTCTTTGGTATCGGCGGTCATGGTACTTTCTCGTTTTGCTGGCTGTGAGCGCTGTGGTGCTTGCGTCAGACTGGCATTAAAACGAGCCTTGAAATTGCACAAGTGAGTATGTTACCAGATGCAAAAGCCTCGATCAGATGAGCTTTCCGAGTAACTTGAAGCAAAAAAGCTCGTGGCGCATGGGACTCGCCTACCCTATTTGTCTACGTTAAGCAGGCCGCCGATTCGCGTGCAAGCGAATCGCTTCGAGTGCCGCCGCGAGCAGTGCTCGCTCCACTCCGCAAGGTGCAACGCCTTCGGCGTTGGGATATATAAAAGAAAAATGCCCGCTTGCGCGGGCATTTTATATTTGGCGGAGCGGACGGGACTCGAACCCGCGACCCCCGGCGTGACAGGCCGGTAT